>NZ_CACVAF010000005.1 GCF_902726565.1 Yersinia vastinensis | reverse complement strand
CATCAACACCCATAAAATATGTGGGAATCATCCTACATAAACTCTGCTCTCTGTCTTATATTAGCCTCTGTGCTAAGGCTATATACTCGCCTTTATCTTAGGACTCCTTTCTCTAAAATTAACGAAAAGTAATATTCATCCATTATTTATTATTTTTGCTGTTATTTAAATAAGATAATTATTGCATTTATCTTTAACATTAAATAAACAAAATAAAAACAATAACAATTAACTTTTTATACATTAATACATATTCAATATAGGGCGGTGTTCTTATTTGAATTTATGCTATATCAACACTGGATAACACTTTTATATGAAAATACGTTCATTAGCCCTAATTATTGCCCCTGTTAGTTTATTGCTAGCGCCTCCTATATATGCTGCTGATGTTGATGCTGGTACTGCTAATATAACAAGTGGCCAATACTTTGATAGCTTTACTCTCTCACATACCGTCGACACCATGTCTGGTGGTGAAATTGGTTACATGATGAATGATGCCAAAATTACTGATATGTCAGGTGGTTATATTGATAGAGTATATGGTGGATCATTTACGACTCTTTCAGGAGGTGAGCTAGGGTCCATTAGTTCAGGTGTAAATATAGCTGATATGTCAGGCGGAACAATAAGTAACATGTTGGGTGGCGTAATCACGACACTGTCAGCAGGTATTATTGGCCCAATGTCTGGTTATTCGCAAATCACAACCATGTCAGGAGGAACAATAGGGCCGATGTATGGTGACACCCAGATCACTCATGTGACGGGGGGGAATATTGATAGAATGTATGGTAATGCCTATATCGATAATATGTCCGGAGCAACTGTCGGCCCGATGTACGGCAACGCGACAATTGCTAATATGATTAATAGCTCCGTTGACTATATGTATGGCACATCCAAAATCACTAATATGTCCGAAAGTGGCATTGGTCGCATGTATAATAACTCTCAAGTTATTAACATGTTATCAGGGTCAATAGATAACATGTATGGCAATTCCAGTGTCGTTGACATGTCAGGTGGAACTATTGGCTCCGTCTATGCTGATGCGCAAGTCGTCACCATGTCTGATGGCCAAATTAACAAAGTCTATGATAATGCTAAAATAACTAATTTGACTGGTGGAAATATTGGCTCAGTCTATGGTGATGCATTAATTATTAATATGACCGGCGCGGGAATTGATTCATTATCAGGTAATGCAAAGATAATGGATATGTCAGGCGGGTATGTTCATGACGCACTCGAAAATGCCCAAATAAACTTTAGTGGTAATGAAAGCAGTGACACTGGCGGTACTTTAACGGGCAATATTGCGAATACGACTAATCTGACGCTGGCTAATAATGGTTTTATGACCATAGCAACCGGGAATGATATTTTTAGTGGTCGCCTGAAAATGCAAGGGGGGACAGCTAGGCTGGATACAAGTACATTAGCGACCAACAGCCTTTTCGATATAACCAGTGGCGCAAATAATACACTCTGGGCTGTGGCTGATAATAGCGGGGTCAACGTGAATCTGGCTTCCGGATTAACTGGCACTATCAATACCGATGCGGGCGTCACACTTGGCGTGAATAAACTGAATGGCGACAGCACGACTGCCTTTGATAAGGCAGGTGCCGGGACTATGCTGATGACTGCTGCAAATAACTACAGCAGTTCTACTAAGGTCAGTGATGGGACGTTAAAAGCGGGGGGAGATAACTATCTTAGCGCTTATTCTGATTATATTTCCCATGCTGGTACGACGTTAGATTTAGGCGGTTACCACCAAACTCTGCAATCTTTAGATAATGCTGGGGTAGTTAACTTTGGTGGGACGGGTGGACATTCATTAACGATTACTGGTGATTACACCGGTAATCATGGTCTGCTTAATATGAATTCAGTTCTGGGCGATGACAGCTCAGTGACGGATAAACTTTATGTTGGTGGTAATACAGCAGGCACCACCTATGTGCAGGTAAATAATTTAGGGGGGAGCGGCGCGCAAACTGTCAATGGTATTGAGTTAATCAAGGTTACAGGGAACTCTGCCGGTGAATTTATTCAAAATAGCCGTATTGTCGCAGGGGCATTTGATTACTTTCTAGCACGCGGTGCAGATGCTCTAGCCAATAATTGGTATCTGAACAGCGCTATACCACTGGTGACACCTCTTCCGGAACCTGAGCCAGAAGAAGGACCCGATTCAAAACCTATTCTAGTCCCCATTCCCGTTGATCCATCGAGGCCGGCAACACCCTCACCCATGATCGAACGCCCTGAATCCAGTTCTTACAGTGCCAACTTGGCCTCAGCCAATAATATGTTTGTTACGCGTTTGCATGATCGTTTGGGTGAAACTCAATATATTGATGCACTGACTGGCGAGCAGAAAGTTACCAGCATGTGGCTGCGCAATGAAGGTGGGCACAACCGCTCTAGGGATACCCAAGATCAGTTAAGTACGCAAGCTAACCGTTACGTCATACAGATGGGTGGGGATATTGCGCAGTGGAGCAACGATGGCCAAGACCGTTTTCACTTAGGGGTCATGGCTGGCTACGGTAGCAGCAAGAGTAAAACGGAATCACGCCTGTCTGGCTATAGTGCCCGTGCCTCTGTCGACGGCTACAGCACCGGTTTATATGGTACTTGGTATGCCAATGGTGCCAATAAAACCGGTTTGTATATCGATAGCTGGGCGCAATATAGCTGGTTTAATAACACCGTTGATGGCCAGAATCTGAAAACCGAAGAATACAAATCCAAAGGTGTGACAGCGTCGGTTGAAAGTGGTTACACCTTTAAGGTGGGCGAAAATGCAGCGAAGAATGCCAGTTACTTTATCCAACCTAAAGCTCAGGTGACTTGGATGGGGGTTAAAGCTGATAAGCATAAAGAGGCTAATGGCACCAATGTGTCCGGAGAGGGTGACGGTAATATCCAGACTCGTCTGGGAGTAAAAGCCTTTATGAATGGCTACAGCGAGCAAGATAAAGGTAAAGACCGGCTATTCCAGCCATTTATTGAAGCAAACTGGATTCACAATACCAAAGATTTCGGTACGACAATGGACGGCATAACAGTCAAACAAGACGGTGCTGCCAACATTGGTGAGTTTAAACTGGGTGTAGAAGGCCAGATAAGCAAGAAAGTAAATGTCTGGGGTAATGTTGGCCAGCAAGTGGGTAACAAAGGCTACAGCGATACATCCGTCATGCTAGGTGTGAAATACAACTTCTAATATGGCACTTCTGTACAACATAAGTAAAAACAGCCAAAAGACACAATAAGGTGTCTTTTGGCGCATTATTTATACTGTTATTAAATTTTACAGTAAGCCATCAACTTTCTCGCTGATTTCTGGCCCCCACACACCACATTGTACTTGACCAATATGTTGTTTTTGCAGCAATAGCATTACTAAGCGAGATTGACCAATCCCCCCACCAATCGTTTGTGGCATTTCGCCGTTTAGCAATGATTGGTGCCATTCTAATTTCAGACGATCTTCATCAGAAGTCAGGGCCAGCTGGCGTTTCAGGGTTTCTGCATCAACACGAATCCCCATGGAGGATATTTCAAAAGCATCTTCCAGAACCGGGTTCCAGACAATAATGTCACCATTCAACCCAGCAAAACCTTCAGCACTTGGAGACGTCCAGTCATCATAATCAGGCGCACGAACATCGTGAGATTTGCCATCTGCCAGTTTACCGCCAATACCAATTAGGAACACCGCCCCAAGCTCTTTGGCAATAGCACGTTCGCGGCCTTTAGCATCCAAGTCAGGGTAACGAGCACGCAGACTTTCACTGTGAATAAACTGAATATGGTCAGGCAAGAAAGGTTTCACACCAAACTCGGTACTGATTGCAGCTTCAGTTTCTTTAATTGCAGCATAGATCTTGTTCACTGTGGATTTCAGGTAAGCCAGGTTACGTTCACCATCTCCCATGACACGTTCCCAGTCCCACTGATCTACATACACAGAATGAATAGCACTTAGGCGATCTTCATCCGGACGCAATGCTTTCATATGGGTGTAAATCCCTTGGTCAGCACCAAAATCGAAGCGACCCAACGTTTTGCGTTTCCATTTGGCTAGTGAATGAACAACTTCGAAAGTCGCATCCGGTAAAGTTTTTACTTTGACCTGCACCGCTTTCTCAGAACCAGAAAGGTTATCTTGAGTACCATCACCAACACGGCTCAAGATAGGTGCCTGGACTTCAATCAGACCAAGTTGTTGCTCTAATTGGCGGGAAAAGAATGATTTTACGAAGCTAATTTGTTGCTGTTTTTGGATAAATTGTTTTTTCATTGCCGTTTTCTCAATTCGTTATTGTGTTATGCAAATAGTTGTATGCCGTTGGGCTTGCCATCGATTAAGCAACAGAATGAGGGTTAAATTCAATATCCAATAAACAATATTGCCATTTCACTTTTAATCATTCATTTTTATAGGTCTATAATTAAATAATCGATAAAAAAAGGGGGGTAATATGAGTGAAATTTATCAAATCGATAATCTCGATCGCGGCATCCTGAACGCATTAATGGAAAATGCACGTACGCCTTATGCTGAATTAGCAAAAAATTTTGGTGTTAGCCCAGGCACTATTCATGTCCGAGTTGAGAAAATGCGTCAAGCAGGGATCATTACAGCAGCATGTGTCCACGTGAACCCGAAACAACTGGGTTATGACGTGTGCTGTTTTATCGGTATTATTTTAAAAAGTGCGAAAGACTACCCTTCAGCATTGAAAAAACTGGAGAGTTTAGAAGAAGTTGTAGAGGCTTATTACACAACGGGTCATTACAGCATCTTTATTAAGGTGATGTGTAAATCAATCGATGCACTCCAACAGGTACTTATCAACAAGATCCAAACTATTGATGAGATACAGTCAACCGAAACACTTATTTCCTTGCAGAACCCCATCATGCGTACCATTGTGCCCTAAACATTAAATAACTATACCCACATTATCCACAGGTAGATCCCAGCTGATTCACAGCGTACAATACCGGTTCATTACTTCGGTTGGGTTCTTTATGGCTGACATTACCTTGATCAGTGGCAGTACACTTGGCAGTGCTGAATATGTTGCTGAACATTTAGCTGAGAAATTAGAAGAAGCGGGTTTCTCTACAGAAACGCTGCATGGTCCAGAATTAGATGAGTTGACGCTGGAAGGTACATGGTTAGTCATCACCTCTACCCACGGAGCTGGTGACCTGCCTGATAATCTTCAACCACTCTTAGAGCAAATAGAAGAACAACAACCGAATCTCTCTCAAGTCAGCTTTGGTGCTGTCGGTTTAGGCAGTTCTGAATATGACACTTTCTGCGGTGCAGTCAGAAAACTGGATCAACAGTTGATCGCATTAGGCGCTAAACGTTTGGGTGATATTTTAGAAATTGATGTCATTCAACATGAAATTCCAGAGGATCCGGCTGAGGTTTGGGTTAAAAATTGGATTAATTTGCTCTAATTTGCTTAAAGATCACGCGAAAGAATGTGGATAAGTAGGCTTAAAAGCAGGGTAAAAGCGGTACATATCCACATAACAACCTAAGTGACTCAAAGTGCCTGTGCATAACATGCCATTTAGATCCCAGCTTATACGCAATAGGATCACCGATCATTCACAGCAAATGATCCTCCTTAATCTCATGATCTTTAATGTGAATAATCACTTATCCACAGAGGATCATGATCCTAATAAGAGATCTAATAAAGAGATCTTTAAATAAAAAGATCTTCTTTTAATTAAGGGCGATCCTAAGCCGCTTGGTCGATCGTCTAAACTTGAGTAGAATCCCCCACCCCAGGGCAAACAACAGAAATTCGCATAACGGCGAGGTGCAGTACCATGTTTTATCCAGATCAATTTGACGTCATCATCATCGGTGGTGGCCATGCCGGCACGGAAGCTGCAATGGCAGCGGCACGCATGGGACGTCAGACCTTATTGCTGACGCACAATATCGACACTCTGGGACAAATGTCGTGTAACCCAGCGATCGGTGGTATCGGTAAGGGACATTTGGTAAAAGAGATCGATGCTCTGGGTGGCCTGATGGCAATGGCAACTGACCAAGCCGGTATTCAGTTTAGGATACTAAACGCCAGCAAAGGGCCAGCGGTTAGAGCAACTCGAGCTCAAGCTGACCGCGTCCTGTATCGCCAAGCGGTACGAACTGCATTGGAAAACCAGCCTAACCTGATGATCTTCCAACAACCTGTTGAAGATCTGATTGTTGAGAATGATCATGTGGTTGGTGCAGTGACTAAAATGGGTTTGAAATTCCGTGCAAAAGCCGTGGTATTAACCGTCGGTACCTTCCTGGATGGAAAAATTCATATTGGTCTTGAGAACTACAGTGGAGGCCGTGCTGGTGATCCGCCATCAATCTCATTGTCACAACGCCTGCGTGAACTACCGCTACGAGTCAATCGCCTTAAAACCGGTACTCCACCCCGTATTGATGCGCGCACTATAGATTTTAGCCAATTGGCTCCTCAGTTAGGTGATACGCCAATTCCGGTGTTCTCTTTCCTTGGCCGGGCAGACCAACACCCTGAGCAAATGGCGTGTCACATCACGTACACCAATGAAAAAACACATGAAGTGATCCGTAATAACTTGGATCGCAGCCCGATGTATGCAGGGATCATCGAAGGGATCGGGCCACGTTACTGTCCATCTATCGAAGACAAAGTCATGCGCTTTGCCGATCGTAACTCGCATCAGATCTTCCTTGAACCTGAAGGCTTGACCAGCAATGAGATCTATCCAAACGGTATCTCGACCAGCTTGCCTTTCGATGTACAAATGCAAATCGTCCGTTCGATGAAAGGGCTTGAGAATGCACGTATTATTCGACCGGGTTATGCCATCGAGTATGATTTCTTTGATCCGCGTGACTTGAAACCGACGTTGGAAAGCAAATACATCCACGGATTATTCTTTGCCGGACAAATCAATGGCACTACCGGCTATGAAGAAGCTGCAGCCCAAGGACTGCTTGCCGGCCTCAATGCGGGGCGTTTCGCTAATGATGAGGATGGATGGTCACCTCGTCGTAATGAGGCTTACCTTGGCGTGCTGGTGGACGATTTAAGCACCTTAGGAACCAAAGAACCTTATCGTATGTTTACCTCACGAGCTGAGTATCGTTTGATGCTACGTGAAGATAACGCCGATCTACGTCTGACTGAAATGGGGCGTAAATTAGGATTGGTCGATGATGTTCGCTGGGAGCATTTCAGCAAAAAAATTGAGCAAATTGAAAAAGAGCGCCAGCGCTTGCGTGATATCTGGGTACACCCAAATTCTGATAATGTCTCTGAAATCAATGCATTATTGAAAGCACCATTGTCGAAAGAAGCCAATGGTGAAGAGTTATTGCGCCGCCCTGAAATTGATTATCGTTTGTTGACCACTTTGCCCTCCTTTGGTCCTGCTTTAGCCGATCCGCAAGCTGCTGATCAGGTGGAAATTCAGGTTAAATATGAGGGGTATATTGCTCGTCAACAAGAAGAGATCGAAAAGCAGCAGCGCAATGAAAATACTTTACTGCCTGCTGATCTTGATTATCGCCAAGTCTCTGGTTTATCTAATGAAGTGATCGCCAAACTCAATGATCACAAGCCTAACTCGATCGGGCAGGCTTCGCGTATTTCAGGTATTACACCTGCAGCAATTTCAATTTTGCTGGTTTGGCTGAAAAAACAGGGATTGTTACGCCGTAGTGCTTAACATCCTGATATTTGCCTGTGCTGCTAAAAGCCGAGTAGCCGGGCAATTATGCTGTGTATTCAAGCTATAACAAACGGTTAAGCTAGATTATCATATTCGTATATCAGCCTTTACATGCTGACAGAGTATTCTTCGGTCAGAGGATATTGTTGTGTTAAAAAAATTAAATTGTCTGCTTAGCGCCGCAGATATTACATTACCCGATCAGCAAAAACACCAGTTGGTCGGTTATGTAGAACTGCTGCATAAGTGGAATAAAGCTTATAATCTGACTTCTGTCCGTGACCCAATGCAAATGCTGGTACGACACATTCTGGACAGCATTGTGGTAAACCCACATTTGCAAGGTAGCCGGTTTATTGATGTTGGCACCGGGCCTGGACTTCCAGGAATACCACTGGCTATTGTGCGGCCTGACGCTCACTTTACGTTGCTTGATAGCTTAGGAAAGCGGGTTCGTTTTTTACGTCAGGTTCAGCATGAACTAGGTTTAAGCAATATTGATCCCGTGCAAAGTCGGGTTGAGGACTTCGTTGCAGAACCTCCATTTGATGGTGTTATAAGCCGTGCATTTGCTTCTTTGCAAGATATGCTGTCTTGGTGTCACCATTTACCAGCCAAGCCTGAAGGCCGGTTTTATGCTCTTAAAGGGGTTAGACCTGACGATGAATTAGCGATTCTACCTGAGGGGATTATCCTTGAGTCGGTTGTCCGGTTACAGGTACCAGAGTTAGATGGTGAGCGCCATTTGGTTATTCTTAAGTCAAACTAACTTTGCTATTTATCAAAAAAATGTAATAAATCCTAAATTGAAGCGCTGGTATTTAGGGTTTTTAATATTGATGAGTATTTATTCGCTTACTATCGTTTGGATAGATTATATTTCACGAATTGTTTACAAAAACAGCGGTAGCCAGTGACATAACTATTTTGAATGTGTTCAACTCGTCACTTTAGTTATTACTTTATTCAAGGCTTCACTCTTTTTATGTATCCTAACTGTTGCTGGATTATTATCTGAAATGTCAATGGGACGTTTTTACTAAGTAGATAAGTTGTTTGATAATGGTTTTAATTTTAAAATTATGATTTGTAAAAGTTTTAATGGCTCTTTTCGTTAAAGACAAAGCCAAGTCTTATAGGATATAAATCAGTTTGTTTTTAGTTATGTGATAGATTTCACGCTTTATTGATAATGATTGGAATCGTCAGACAATTAAATGAAGGTTTTATTCCGAGGCTTTTCTTGTGAAAATAGCCCGAAATAAGAAAATTTAAATAATTGTTCACCTTTTCGCTACTTATCGATTGAATTCGTTTGAGTGGCCCGTATAATTTGCTCGTTTTTTGCTGCTTGACTCAATGGGGTAAAAGGCAGTTTTATACCTCACTCAGCATGCCCTTAGTGTGGTTCGGAGAGAACAAACGTCATGTCTGTATCCCTTTACAGTGGGAAAATTGCACGAAAGCTGCTGTTATTGCAGTTAATGACTTTTGTTGTTCTCAGTGCTGCTTTTGGTTTTAAAAGCCTGGAATGGAGTGCTTCTGCTTTGGCAGGAGGATTGGCAGCTTGGTTGCCTAGTGCCATGTTCATGTTGTTTGCTTGCCGCCATCAGGCAAAAACAGCAGCTCCAGGTCGTGTTGCGTGGTCGTTCGCCATTGGCGAGGGGTTAAAAGTTATCATGACGATAATTTTGCTGATTGTGGCATTAGGGCTGTTTAAAGCTGCATTTGCCCCACTTGGTTTAACCTATTTATTGGTGCTGATTGTGCAGATATTGGCACCAGCTGTGATGAGCGGCTACCGTACTTAACAGTTATCGTATTTAACTACAAAAGGGTAAGAGGCATCATGTCTGCATCAGGAGAAATCTCTACTCCAAGGGACTACATAGGACACCATCTGAATAACCTTCAGCTGGACCTGCGTACCTTTGAGTTGGTCAATCCCCACTCACCTGGCCCTGCGACGTTCTGGACGTTGAACATTGACTCTTTGTTCTTCTCTGTCGTGCTGGGGTTAGCTTTTCTGCTTGTGTTCCGCAAAGTTGCAGCAAACGCCACCAGTGGCGTGCCCGGCAAATTGCAGACTGCCGTTGAGTTAATTATCGGTTTTGTCGATAGCAGCGTACGGGATATGTACCACGGCAAAAGTAAAGTCATCGCACCATTAGCCCTGACCGTGTTTGTTTGGGTGCTATTGATGAACATGATGGACTTACTGCCAATCGATTTACTGCCTTACATCGGTGAGCATGTCTTTGGGTTACCTGCACTGCGTGTAGTTCCTACCGCTGACGTGAGTATTACCTTGTCCATGGCATTGGGTGTCTTCATCCTGATCCTGTTCTATAGCATTAAAATGAAAGGTGTAGGCGGCTTCGTAAAAGAATTAACGATGCAGCCGTTCAATCACCCGATATTCATTCCAGTCAACTTAGTTCTGGAAGGTGTCAGCCTGCTGTCCAAACCGGTTTCACTCGGTCTGCGACTGTTCGGCAACATGTATGCGGGTGAGTTGATCTTCATCCTTATTGCGGGTCTGTTGCCGTGGTGGTCACAGTGGATGCTCAGTTTACCTTGGGCTATCTTCCACATACTGATTATTACGTTACAAGCCTTTATCTTCATGGTTCTGACGATTGTCTATCTGTCGATGGCGTCCGAAGAGCACTGATTTTCTTATAACACTACTGCGTTTTAACTGAAATAAACTGGAGACTGTCATGGAAAACCTGAATATGGATCTGCTGTACATGGCTGCCGCTATAATGATGGGTTTAGCGGCAATCGGTGCTGCGATCGGTATCGGCATCCTGGGTGGTAAATTTTTGGAAGGCGCTGCACGTCAGCCTGACCTGATTCCTCTGCTGCGTACACAGTTCTTTATCGTCATGGGTCTGGTTGACGCCATCCCTATGATCGCTGTTGGTCTGGGTCTGTACGTGATGTTTGCTGTCGCGTAAGTAGAGTTTTCTCTACCGTGAACTACACCAAACTATTAACTTTTAAAGAGGCATTGTGCTGTGAATCTTAACGCAACAATCCTCGGCCAGGCCATCGCGTTTGTCCTGTTTGTCCTGTTTTGTATGAAGTATGTATGGCCGCCAATTATGGCAGCCATCGAGAAGCGTCAAAAAGAAATTGCTGACGGTCTCTCTTCTGCAGAGCGTGCCAAAAAAGATTTGGACTTAGCGCAAGCCAATGCGACCGACCAACTGAAGAAGGCGAAAGCAGAAGCGCAGGTGATCATTGAGCAGGCAAGTAAACGCAAAGCTCAGATCCTTGATGAAGCTAAAGCAGAAGCTGAACAGGAACGTAACAAAATCGTGGCGCAAGCGCAGGCAGAGATCGACGCCGAACGTAAGCGTGCTCGTGAAGAGTTGCGTAAGCAAGTCGCGATGTTGGCTATAGCTGGCGCCGAGAAGATCATCGAACGTTCCGTGGATGAAGCTGCTAACAGCGACATCGTTGATAAACTGGTCGCTGAACTGTAAGGAGGGAGGGGCTGATGTCTGAATTTGTAACTGTAGCTCGCCCCTACGCCAAAGCAGCTTTTGACTTTGCTGTTGAGCACCAGGCAGTTGATCGTTGGCAGGATATGCTGGCGTTTACTGCCCAAGTGACTCGCAATGAACAAATTGCTGAATTGCTTTCCGGTGCTGTCGCACCAGAAACAATGTCTAAGACGTTTATTGCAGTCTGTGGTGATCAGCTCGATGAACCCGCACAGAACTTCATTCGAGTTATGGCGGAGAATGGCCGTTTACTGGTTCTTCCTGAGGTGTTGCAGCAGTTTATTCAACTGCGTGCCTCACTGGAGTCTACCGTCGACGTTGAAGTGTCCTCAGCGAGTGCACTTAACGACGAACAGCTGGCTAAAATTGCCGCTGCGATGGAAAAACGTCTGTCACGCAAAGTTAAGCTGAATTGCAAAATTGATAAGTCTGTAATGGCCGGCGTAGTAATACGTGCGGGCGATATGGTGATAGATGGCAGCGTTCGCGGTCGTCTTGAACGCCTGGCAGACGTCTTGCAGTCTTAAGGGGACTGGAGCATATGCAACTGAATTCCACCGAAATCAGCGAACTGATCAAGCAGCGCATTGCTCAGTTCAATGTAGTGAGCGAAGCTCACAATGAAGGTACTATTGTTTCCGTTAGTGACGGGATCATTCGCGTACACGGTCTGGCTGATGTAATGCAAGGCGAGATGATCGCACTGCCTGGCAACCGTTACGCAATCGCACTGAACCTGGAGCGCGACTCTGTTGGTGCAGTAGTTATGGGTCCGTACGCCGATCTTGCCGAAGGCATGAAGGTTAAATGTACTGGCCGTATCCTGGAAGTTCCAGTTGGTCGTGGCCTGTTGGGTCGCGTTGTCAACACTCTGGGTGAACCTGTTGATGGTAAAGGTCCGGTAGAAAATGACGGCTTCTCAGCTGTTGAAGCTATCGCACCTGGCGTTATCGAACGTCAATCCGTTGATGAACCCGTTCAGACTGGTTATAAGTCTGTCGACGCCATGATTCCAATTGGTCGTGGTCAGCGTGAATTGATCATCGGTGACCGTCAGACAGGTAAAACTGCTCTGGCGATTGATGCGATCATCAACCAGCGCGAGTCTGGCATCAAATGTGTGTATGTTGCTATCGGCCAGAAAGCCTCTACTGTTGCAAACGTAGTGCGTAAACTGGAAGAGCATGGCGCATTAGCTAACACCATCGTGGTTGTGGCTACGGCATCTGAATCTGCAGCATTGCAATACCTGGCACCTTACTCCGGTTGTGCCATGGGTGAATATTTCCGCGACCGCGGTGAAGATGCGCTGATTATTTATGATGACCTGTCTAAACAGGCTGTTGCATATCGTCAAATCTCCTTGCTGCTTCGTCGTCCACCAGGTCGTGAAGCTTATCCTGGCGACGTATTCTACCTCCACTCCCGTTTGTTGGAGCGTGCTGCGCGTGTTAACGCCGACTACGTTGAAACCTTTACCAAGGGTGAAGTGAAAGGTAAAACCGGTTCTTTGACCGCATTGCCAATCATTGAAACTCAAGCAGGGGACGTTTCCGCGTTCGTTCCGACTAACGTAATTTCTATTACCGATGGTCAGATCTTCTTGGAATCCAGCCTGTTTAACGCCGGTATTCGTCCTGCGGTTAACCCAGGTATCTCCGTATCTCGTGTGGGTGGTGCAGCGCAGACCAAGATCATGAAAAAACTGTCCGGTGGTATCCGTACCGCTCTGGCACAGTATCGTGAACTTGCAGCGTTCTCCCAGTTCGCATCCGATTTGGATGATGCAACACGTAAACAGTTGAGCCATGGTCAGAAAGTGACCGAGCTTTTGAAACAGAAACAATACGCACCGATGTCTGTTGCGCAACAATCTCTGGTTCTGTTCGCTGCTGAACGTGGTTATCTGGGTGATATCGAGTTGGCGAAGGTAGGTAGCTTTGAAGCTGCGCTGTTGGCGTTTGCTGACCGTGAGCATGCCGAGCTTCTGCAACAAATCAACCAAACTGGCGCGTATAACGATGAGATCGAGGCCAAGCTGAAAGGCATCCTTGATACATTTAAGGCAACCCAGTCCTGGTAACGCTATGCGGCCTTGCTTTTCATCAGGAAAGCGGGCCGTCTGGCAATGAGGAGAAGCAGAAATGGCCGGCGCAAAAGAGATACGTTCCAAGATCGCCAGCGTGCAAAACACGCAAAAGATCACCAAAGCCATGGAGATGGTCGCCGCCTCCAAAATGCGTAAATCGCAGGAACGCATGGCGGCCAGCCGTCCTTATGCAGAAACAATGCGTAGTGTGATTGGTCACCTTGCGCTAGGTAATCTGGAATATAAACATCCATACCTGGAAGAACGTGACGTTAAGCGCGTTGGGTATCTGGTGGTTTCTACAGACCGTGGCTTGTGTGGTGGTTTGAACATTAACTTGTTCAAAAAACTGTTAGCTGAGATGAAAGGTTGGTCTGAAAAAGGCGTTGAATGTGATTTAGCGCTGATTGGATCAAAAGCAGCTTCTTTCTTTGGTTCCGTGGGCGGCAAGATTGTTGCTCAGGTTACTGGCATGGGGGATAACCCTTCTCTGTCAGAACTTATCGGTCCAGTGAAAGTGATGCTACAAGCCTACGATGAAGGTCGTCTGGATAAACTGTATATCGTGAATAACAAGTTTATCAATACGATGTCTCAGGAACCACGGATCATGCAGTTGTTACCTCTTCCGCCTGCGGAAGATGGCACGCTGAAGAAGAAATCCTGGGATTACCTGTATGAACCCGATCCAAAAGCATTGCTGGATACCCTCCTGCGTCGCTATGTGGAATCGCAAGTTTATCAGGGCGTCGTTGAAAACCTGGCCAGCGAACAGGCCGCGCGAATGGTAGCGATGAAAGCCGCCACCGATAACGGCGGTAGTCTGATCAAAGAGCTGCAGTTGGTTTACAACAAAGCTCGTCAGGCCAGCATCACTCAGGAACTCACCGAGATCGTCGGGGGAGCCTCCGCGGTTTAACCAGGCTATTACCCTTAGTCGTTCATATTGCAGGAAGGCCGTTAACGCGCCAGCAAGTTGAAATATGACGGGTAAACGTATTACGTAGAGGATTCAAGATGGCTACTGGAAAGATTATCCAGGTAATCGGCGCCGTAGTGGACGTCGAATTCCCCCAAGACGCTGTACCAAAAGTGTACAACGCCCTTGAGGTTGAAGGCGCGGCTGATAAGCTCGTGCTGGAAGTTCAGCAACAGCTGGGCGGCGGTGTTGTTCGTTGTATCGCAATGGGCTCTTCCGATGGTTTGAGCCGTGGGTTGAAAGTTATCAACCTGGAACACCCAATTGAAGTGCCAGTTGGTAAATCAACTCTGGGCCGTATCATGAACGTATTGGGTGACCCAATCGACATGAAAGGTCCTATCGGTGAAGAAGAGCGCTGGGCAATCCACCGTGAAGCGCCTTCTTACGAAGAGCTTGCCAGCTCGCAAGATCTGTTAGAAACCGGTATCAAGGTAATGGATCTGATTTGTCCGTTCGCTAAGGGCGGTAAAGTTGGTCTGTTCGGTGGTGCGGGTGTAGGTAAAACGGTAAACATGATGGAGCTGATCCGTAACATTGCGATCGAGCACTCAGGTTATTCCGTATTTGCTGGTGTAGGTGAACGTACTCGTGAGGGTAACGACTTCTACCATGAGATGACAGACTCCAACGTTCTGGACAAAGTATCCTTGGTTTATGGCCAGATGAATGAGCCACCAGGTAACCGTCTGCGCGTTGCATTGACCGGCCTGACCATGGCGGAGAAATTCCGTGATGAAGGTCGTGACGTATTGCTGTTCATCGATAACATCTATCGTTATACCTTGGCCGGTACGGAAGTATCCGCACTGCTGGGCCGTATGCCATCAGCGGTAGGCTATCAGCCGACACTGGCTGAAGAGATGGGTGTGTTGCAGGAACGTATTACTTCCACTAAGACGGGTTCAATCACCTCTGTTCAGGCCGTTTACGTACCTGCGGATGACTTGACTGACCCATCACCAGCAACCACCTTTGCTCACTTGGATGCAACCGTCGTTCTGAGCCGTCAAATCGCCTCTCTGGGTATTTACCCAGCGGTTGACCCGCTTGACTCCACCAGCCGTCAGCTTGATCCGCTGGTTGTTGGTCAAGAGCACTACGATGTAGCGCGTGGCGTGCAGTCTATTCTGCAACGTTATCAGGAGCTGAAAGATATTATCGCAATTCTGGGTATGGACGAGTTGTCAGAAGATGACAAACTGGTTGTATCCCGTGCGCGTAAAATCCAGCGCTTCCTGTCCCAACCGTTCTTCGTGGCAGAAGTCTTCACCGGTTCACCGGGCAAGTTCGTATCGCTGAAAGATACCATTCGTGGTTTCAAAGGCATCATGAACGGCGACTATGACCACCTGCCGGAGCAGGCGTTCTACATGGTTGGCACCATTGAAGAAGCAGTGGAAAAAGCCAAGAAACTGTAACGCTGTTGACTGGAGGGTGACATGGCTGCAATGACTTACCATCTGGATGTTGTGAGCGCAGAGAAGAAAATGTTCTCAGGCGTAGTACAAAAAATTCAGGTGACGGGTAGTGAAGGTGAACTGGGGATTTTCCCTGGCCACGCCCCACTGCTCACTGCCATTAAGCCTGGCATGATACGTATCGTTAAGCAGTTCGGTGAGGAAGAGTTCATTTATCTTTCTGGCGGCATCCTTGAGGTGCAACCGAGCGTTGTGATCGTATTGGCTGACACTGCTATTCGTGGACAAGATCTGGACGAAGCTAGAGCGCTGGAATCTAAGCGCAAAGCAGAAGCTCATATCAATAATTCCCACGGCGATGTCGACTATGCTCAGGCATCCGCTGAATTGGCGAAGGCGATTGCGAAACTACGCGTAATCGAGCTGACCAGGAAGGCGATGTAATTTTATATCTTAGGGTTGTTTTTGAGTTAGATGGTTTATCAAAGCTTAACTAACAACTCTCTGATTTATAAAGTTATCATATAAAGAACGGTAGAATGCCAGTCGGTGAAAACAGACTGGCATTTTTTTATCTTCATTGTGTATCGCTATGGCGAATGCTTCAATCTATTGATATGTCCACCACCTCTGCTGCATTTCATTAAGCCTAAGCTAAACTAGTAAAGTTTCTTTCTGAAAATCCTTGTTTCTTGTCGTAAAATAAGTGGTTAATAACCTAAATGAGTGACGGCTTTTTGGCAAAAACAGGTCAAAAAACGTCGCTGATCGCCGACACTTTTCTCTACATTTTTTTGTTACATGGCACATCGCTACAACCCTTTAACCATGCGGGTTGAGTACGTTTTTCGCTGAGAAATATGTAGTAATTATTTCGCTAAACAGGTTTACTTCCGTCTATTAAATTGGAGTTATCAGGTTGCTTATGTCTAACAGCTCAATGAGTGTAGTCATCCTTGCCGCAGGTAAGGGGACTCGTATGTATTCCGACCTTCCTAAGGTGTTACACCCATTGGCAGGTAAGCCGATGGTTCAGCACGTTATTGATGCGGCTATGAAGTTGGGTGCACAAAAAGTTCATCTGGTTTATGGGCATGGTGCTGAGTTGTTGAAAAAAACACTGACTGACCCGGCGCTGAACTGGGTATTACAGGCAGAGCAGCTAGGTACCGGACACGCGATGCAACAAGCAGCACCACATTTTGCCGATGATGAAGATGTCCTGATGCTTTATGGCGATGTGCCGTTGATTTCTGTTGATACACTGCAACGGCTGTTAGCAGCAAAACCGCAAGGCGGCATTGGTCTATTGACGGTGAAATTGGATAACCCTAGTGGTTATGGTCGTATTGTGCGTGAGAATGGCGATGTGGTCGGGATTGTTGAGCATAAAGATGCCACCGATGCACAGCGTGAAATAAATGAAATCAATACCGGAATACTGGTCGCCAATGGGCGTGATTTGAAGCGCTGGCTATCGCTGTTGAATAACAATAATGCCCAAGGCGAGTTTTATATCACGGATATTATTGCATTGGCCCATGCTGATGGTAAGAAGATTGAAGCAGTGCACCCCACTCGTTTGAGTGAAGTTGAAGGTGTCAATAATCGTCTGCAATTGGCAACGCTTGAACGGGTATACCAGTCTGAACAGGCTGAGAAGCTACTGCTTGCGGGGGTGATGTTACTAGATCCTGCGCGTTTTGATTTGCGCGGAGAATTAACACATGGTCGTGATATCACTATCGATACCAATGTCATCATTGAAGGCCATGTCACTTTAGGTGATCGCGTTCGAATTGGTACGGGATGCGTACTTAAAAACTGTGTGATTGGCGATGATTCAGAAATCAGTCCATACACGGTGCTAGAAGATTCTCGCTTGGATGTAGGTTGCACGGTTGGGCCATTTGCTCGCCTACGACCGGGTGCTGAGTTGGCTGAAGGTGCACATGTTGGCAACTTTGTTGAAATCAAGAAAGCACGCTTAGGTAAAGGCTCTAAAGCAGGTCATCTCTCCTATTTAGGTGATGCTGAAATTGGCTCAGGCGTGAATATTGGCGCAGGAACTATAACTTGCAACTATGATGGTAAGAATAAGTTTAAAACTATCATCGGCGATGATGTGTTTGTTGGTTCAGATACCCAATTAGTGGCTCCCGTCACTGTTGCTAAAGGCGCGACTATCGGTGCAGGCACCACAGTAACCCGTGATGTTGCTGAGAATGAGCTGGTATTGAGCCGCGTTAAACAGGCCAATATTCAAGGTTGGAAACGCCCGGTTAAAAAAAGCTAGTTTATTTCCTCTTGCGGCAT
The DNA here is from genome assembly GCF_902726565.1 of Yersinia vastinensis. Taxonomy (GTDB): domain Bacteria; phylum Pseudomonadota; class Gammaproteobacteria; order Enterobacterales; family Enterobacteriaceae; genus Yersinia; species Yersinia vastinensis. Next base: position 344,163 of record NZ_CACVAF010000005.1, on the reverse strand, counting down.
CTTTGTCGTGAGAGGAATGTTTTGCTGTACATTTTGGGTGCCCTATTCGGCTGAGAATGCACAGCAAAACATAATAATCCCCAACTCTACAGGCTCGGGGAACCCGGAAAATCCGGATCAAATCAGGTCACTGACATCGACAAGGTTCTAAAAGAACCTTACATAGGAATAAAACAGATGTGTGGAATTGTTGGCGCAGTAGCGCAACGTGATATCGCTGAGATTCTGATCGAAGGTTTACGTCGTCTTGAATACCGTGGCTATGACTCTGCTGGTTTGGCAGTGGTTGATGCTGAAGGTAATCTGACACGTTTACGTCGGGTGGGCAAAGTTCAGGCATTGTCTGATGCGGCTGAAAAGCAGGCTTTACATGGCGGCACCGGGATTGCACATACCCGCTGGGCTACCCATGGCGAGCCATCAGAGGCCAATGCTCACCCCCATGTTTCAGAATATATCTCTGTGGTTCACAACGGTATTATCGAGAATCACGAACCTTTACGTGAATTATTGATTAGCCGTGGCTACCGTTTCAGTTCTGAAACTGATACTGAAGTTATTGCTCATTTGGTCCATTGGGAACTGCAACAAGGTGGTTCTTTGCTAGAGGTGGTTAAGCGCGTTATTCCACAACTGCGTGGCGCATACGGTACAGTTGTCATGGATAGCCGCGACCCAAGCCGCTTGGTGGCTGCTCGTTCAGGTAGCCCGTTGGTGATTGGTTGTGGTGTAGGCGAAAACTTTATCGCTTCTGACCAACTGGCTCTGTTGCCTGTTACCCGCCGCTTTATCTTCTTAGAAGAAGGCGATGTGGTTGAAGTGACTCGCCGTAGCGTGACGATTTTTGATAAGCAGGGTAATGTTATTGAGCGCCCAGAGATTGAATCTCAGGTGCAATATGATGCTGGTGACAAAGGTGAATATCGTCACTACATGCAAAAAGAGATTTATGAACAGCCTATGGCGATTAAAAATACGCTGGAAGGCCGTTTAAATCATGGTGCCATTGATTTGTCTGAGCTTGGCCCAAAAGCCGATGCTTTGTTGGCGGATGTTCAGCATATTCAAATCATTGCCTGTGGTACTTCTTATAACTCCGGTATGGTTTCTCGTTATTGGTTTGAGGCACTGGCTGGTGTGCCTTGTGACGTTGAAATCGCTTCTGAATTCCGTTATCGCAAGTCGGCTGTGCGTCCTAATAGTCTGCTGATTACCTTGTCACAATCTGGTGAAACCGCTGATACATTAGCAGCTCTGCGTTTATCAAAAGAGCTAGGATATTTAGGTTCGCTGGCTATTTGTAACGTCGCTGGTTCTTCATTGGTACGTGAATCAGATCTGGCCTTGATGACTAAAGCCGGCACTGAAATTGGTGTTGCGTCAACGAAAGCCTTCACCACGCAATTAACGGTGTTGTTGATGCTGGTGGGGCGTATCGCTTTACTAAAAGGCGTTGAAGGTAGCCAGGCGCTAGAACATAAAATTGTTGAGGCACTGCAGTCTTTACCTGTCCAGATCGAAGGGATGCTGTCGAAGGATAAAGATATTGAAGAATTAGCGAAGGATTTTGCTGATAAGCACCATGCTTTGTTCCTTGGTCGAGGCGATCAGTACCCTATCGCAATGGAAGGCGCGCTGAAACTGAAAGAAATTTCTTATATTCACGCTGAAGCTTATGCGGCTGGTGAATTAAAACATGGCCCATTGGCTTTGGTTGACGCCAATATGCCGGTGATTGTGGTAGCACCTAACAATGATTTACTGGAAAAACTGAAGTCCAACATTGAAGAAGTGCGTGCACGCGGCGGTTTACTGTATGTATTTGCTGATGAAAATGCCGGCTTTACCAGTAGTGAATTGGTTAAGATTGTGCCATTGCCTCATGTTGAAGAAATTATTGCTCCAATCTTCTATACCGTTCCTCTACAGTTGCTGTCATATCATGTTGCCCTGATCAAGGGGACGGATGTTGATAAGCCACGTAACTTGGCAAAATCGGTTACGGTTGAGTAATCGACGCCATCTCGCACCAACAAAAGCCGACATCTGTCGGCTTTTTTGTACTTTCAGTACTCAGTAATGAATTGTCATTTTAGACTAAAAAATAATCATATATTTGAGTGACCTCTGAACTAAAAATGATATTATTTTGAATGAAAAGATTAAATAATCACTTAAAATAAAACGTAAGAGACTGATAAATATAATTTTTATTAACTATCAAACCACTTGTCATATAACTGTAATATTCCGTACATTTTTCTGTCATTAAACTGTCCTATTTTCCCTCCTGCACCATACTTAATCTGATGAAAACAATTTAGAGTTGATTCTAATATCCCATTAGGAGGGATTATGAAACTGATGCGTACCACCGTAGCCAGCATTGTGGCAGCGACCTTATCTATGACCACCGTGTCCGCGTTCGCTGCTGCAAGCCTGACAGGTGCAGGTGCGACATTCCCCGCGCCGGTGTATGCCAAGTGGGCAGATTCTTATCAGAAAGAAACAGGTAACAAAGTTAACTATCAAGGGATCGGTTCTTCAGGTGGCGTGAAGCAAATCATTGCCAATACTGTCGACTTCGGTGCCTCTGATGCGCCATTAACAGATGAAAAATTGGCGGCTGATGGTTTGTTCCAATTCCCTACAGTGATTGGTGGCGTGGTGTTAGCCGTCAATATCCCAGGCATTAAATCTGGTGAACTGACTTTAGACGGTAAAACACTGGGTGATATTTATCTGGGTAATGTGAAAAAGTGGAATGACCCCGCTATTGTTAAGTTAAACCCAGGTGTAAAACTCCCAGATCAGAATATTGCAGTTGTGCGTCGTGCTGATGGTTCAGGCACTTCATTCGTGTTCACCAGCTATTTGGCTAAAGTGAATGCGGAATGGAAAGAAAAAATTGGTGCAGGCTCTACAGTGAATTGGCCAACCGGCTTAGGTGGCAAGGGTAACGACGGTATTGCGGCATTTGTTCAACGTCTGCCTGGTGCGATTGGTTATGTGGAATACGCCTATGCTAAACAAAATAACCTGGCTTACACCAAACTGATTTCTGCTGATGGGAAGCCTGTTAGCCCAACAGAAGAGAACTTCAGTGCAGCAGCGAAAGGTGTTGATTGGAGCAAGACATTTGCACAAGACCTGACTAACCAGAAAGGCGAGGGGGCATGGCCAATTACTTCGACCACCTTCATTCTGGTACATAAAGATCAGAAAAATGCAGAGAAAGGCGCTGAAGTGCTGAAATTCTTCGACTGGGCTTATACCCACGGTGCAAAACAAGCCAGTGACTTGGATTATGCAACATTGCCAGCCGCAGTGGTTGAACAGGTTCGTGCAGCTTGGAAAACCAATATCAAAGACAGTTCAGGCAAAGCATTGTTCTAATCTGGTCAGAACCGAAGAAAGCAGTAAATAGATTGATATTAGTTTCATTAATTGTCCCTCCCCAACGAATGGGGAGGGATATAACACCCGGATGAGAAGAGAGTCTATGGCTGCTTATAAGCCGACGATCAAAGCACCGAGTAAATACGGTGACATCATTTTCAGTGCGCTGGTTAAACTGGCTGCGCTGATAACCCTATTTATGCTGGGCGGCATAATCGTTTCATTGATTGTGGCTTCCTGGCCAAGTATTGAAAAGTTTGGTTTTGCTTTCCTGTGGACCAAAGAATGGGATCCTCCGGCTGAACAGTTTGGTGCATTAGTCCCGATTTACGGCACCATTGTGACCTCTGTTATCGCCTTGCTCATTGCGGTTCCTGTCAGTTTTGGTATTGCCCTGTTCCTGACCGAGTTAGCACCAAACTGGTTAAAACGCCCACTGGGTGTGGCGATTGAGTTACTGGCGGCAATCCCAAGTATTGTTTACGGGATGTGGGGCTTATTTGTTTTCGCTCCCCTCTTTGCTCGCTATTTCCAAGAGCCTGTCGGTAACGTGATGTCCGGTATTCCTATTGTTGGGGTGCTATTCTCCGGACCTGCGTTTGGTATCGGCATTCTGGCTGCCGGCGTTATTTTAGCCATCATGATTATTCCTTACATTGCGGCCGTGATGCGCGATGTGTTTGAACAAACTCCAGTGATGATGAAAGAGTCAGCTTATGGCATTGGCTGCACCACGTGGGAAGTTATCTGGCGCATTGTGCTGCCTTATACCAAAAATGGTGTGATTGGCGGCGTGATGTTAGGGCTGGGCCGCGCATTGGGTGAAACCATGGCGGTAACATTTATCATCGGTAACACTTACCAACTCGACAGCTTCTCGCTGTTCATGCCAGGCAACAGCATTACCTCTGCATTAGCAAATGAATTTGCTGAAGCTGAGTCCGGTTTACATACCGCGGCGTTGATGGAGTTGGGTCTGATCTTGTTTGTAATAACCTTTATCGTACTGGCTTTGTCTAAGCTGATGATTTCGCGTCTGGCTAAGAAAGAGGGGCGCTAAGATGGCAACGATGCATATGCAAAGTGATGCGACGCTGATGGAAACCCGCCGTAAAAAGCAGGCATGGCGTCGTCAGAAGAATCGGATTGCTTTAATTCTTTCAATGGCAACCATGGCATTCGGTTTATTTTGGTTAGTGTGGATTTTGTTCTCCACGGTGACCAAAGGTATCGACGGCATGTCTCTGGCATTATTTACCGAGATGACACCGCCACCCAATACCGCGGGGGGGGGATTGGCCAATGCCATTGCGGGGAGCGGTTTGTTAATTCTGTGGGCAACCGTTATTGGTACGCCACTGGGCATTATGGCGGGGATTTATCTGGCCGAATATGGGCGTAAATCCTGGTTGGCGGAAATCACGCGTTTTATCAACGACATTTTATTATCCGCGCCTTCTATCGTGGTCGGCCTATTTGTATACACCATTGTTGTGGCCAAGATGGAACATTTCTCTGGCTGGGCTGGGGTGATTGCACTGGCGCTGTTACAAGTGCCAATTGTCATCCGTACGACCGAAAATATGCTGAAATTGGTTCCAGATAGTTTGCGAGAAGCCGCCTATGCATTGGGAACACCAAAATGGCGCATGATTTCAGCTATTACGTTGAAAGCTTCTATTTCAGGTATTTTGACGGGGATTTTGCTGGCTGTGGCGCGCATTGCTGGTGAAACGGCACCATTACTGTTCACTTCGCTCTCCAACCAGTTCTGGAGTACCGATCTGAGTCAGCCTATTGCTAACTTGCCGGTCACCATATTTAAGTTTGCCATGAGTCCATTTGCAGAATGGCAGCAATTAGCATGGGCAGGGGTGCTTCTGATTACCCTGTGTGTACTGTTACTGAATATTCTGGCTCGGGTTGTTTTCGCGAAGAAAAAGCATTGATTGGCTGAGAAAACATCAGCAATAAGTCATGAAAACACCGATTCGCCAATAAATTCCAAAATGCGGCTACGGCGGCATTGGCTAAAAGAGAGAAGTCTTGATGAGTATGGCTACTGACATCAACAACAGCAAAATTCAGGTTCGCGATCTGAACTTCTACTACGGCAAATTCCATGCGCTGAAGAACATCTCGCTGGATATTGCCAAAAATCAGGTCACGGCATTCATTGGACCATCAGGTTGTGGTAAATCGACCCTGCTGCGGACATTTAATAAAATGTACCAGTTGTATCCAGACCAACGTGCTGAAGGCGATATTTTACTGGATGGGCAGAATATCTTGACCGATAAGCAAGATATCGCGTTGTTGCGGGCGAAAGTGGGCATGGTTTTCCAGAAGCCAACGCCGTTTCCGATGTCAATTTACGATAACATCGCTTTTGGCGTGAAGTTATTTGAAAATCTGTCTCGTGCTGATATGGATGAGCGCGTGCAATGGGCGCTAACTAAAGCGGCATTATGGAATGAAACGAAAGATAAATTGCACCAGAGTGGTTACAGCTTGTCGGGTGGGCAACAGCAGCGCTTATGCATCGCGCGTGGTATCGCCATTCGTCCCGATGTGTTGTTGCTCGATGAACCTTGTTCGGCGCTTGACCCTATCTCTACCGGCCGAATCGAGGAGCTTATCAGCGAGTTGAAGTCTGATTATACCGTGGTGATTGTCACACATAACATGCAGCAAGCCGCGCGCTGTTCAGATCATACAGCATTTATGTATCTAGGTGAGCTAATTGAATTCAGTGATACAGACACGCTGTTCACTGCACCACAGCAAAAACAGACCGAAGACTATATTACTGGTCGCTATGGTTGATTGCCTTAGTGTCGACTATGTTCATTTCGCCCACTAATACGTATGGGAAGTATCATGGATAACTTGAATCTTAATAAACATATTTCCGGCCAGTTCAACGCAGAACTTGAGCATATCCGCACCCAAGTATTAGCTATGGGCGGTCTGGTGGAACAACAATTATCTGATGCCATCACCGCTATGCATAATCAGGACGGTGAGTTAGCAAAACGCGTCATTGAGGGCGATAGCAAAGTCAATTTGATGGAAGTGACCATTGATGAAGCTTGTGTGCGCATCATCGCTAAACGTCAGCCAACTGCCAGTGATTTGCGCTTGGTGATGGCGATTATCAAGACTATTTCAGAATTGGAACGTATTGGTGATGTGGCGGATAAAATATGCCGAACTGCATTGGAAAAATTCTCTCACCAACACCAACCTCTGTTGGTCAGCCTAGAGTCTTTAGGCCGTCATACGGTACAAATGCTGCATGATGTATTGGATGCCTTTGCGCGTATGGATTTGGATGAAGCTATCCGGATTTATCGTGAAGATAAGAAAGTTGACCAAGAATATGAAGGCATCGTACGCCAATTGATGACGTATATGATGGAAGATCCGCGAACAATACCGAGTGTGTTGACTGCTTTGTTCTGTGCTCGTTCAATCGAACGTATTGGGGATCGTTGCCAGAACATTTGTGAATTCATTTTCTACTTCGTTAAAGGTCAGGACTTCCGTCACCTTGGTGGCGATGCTTTAGAGAAACTGCTTTCTACTGATAAACCTGAAAAATAATAGCATGTCCCCAATCAGATAGATTTGTATATTTGATTGGGGTTATTTCACCAAAACGCCCTCTCAGGTTTCCCCCCAAATTTAACATCATGATAAGTTAATTTAATTTCGTTTAATATTCGTTTATATTTCCCCCTCTATTGATTGACATAATACTCAAGTCTTATGCATTGTTAGTGGAAATAAAACTTCCTTTTGCGAATGATTCTATTTTTCTACTGTTCTTTAGACCGTAATTTAATGCTTTTGTATAAGATGATATTAAATCAAATTTAATTTGTTTTTACACTGGGCGGAATAAGTGAGTATATGTCTATATAGACCAACAAATGTGGCCCTTAACCTGTTATGGGTGCTATGGATCGCATGTTTAGTGGGCTATGTAGTCTACAATTTATTTTTTTATCTTCTTCTTGCCCCAACCTTACTTCTCATTTTTATCTTGATAAATACTATGTTCAAAAAGAAAATAAATAATCATAAAGAAGAATCCTCTGTGGGTAACCCCTCACTAACCCCGACCTCTGATACGGTGAAAACCAGTACGATTATCGCGGCGGGAACAAAATTAAAAGGTGATATCAACCTTGATGGTGATATTCAAATTTATGGCGTCGTGAACGGTAATATCACCGTAAATGAAGGAACAATCAGATTAATGCGCAGTGGCCGTATTGAAGGGAATCTAACCGCACCACAGATTACGGTTGATGGGTCTATTGAGGGCGTTTGTATTTCTGACCATCTGGAAATTCTGGAAAATGGCCGTTTAAACGGCATTGTAAAAGGCTGTAACTTTTCCATCCAAAAAGGCGGTATCTTCATTGGTCAGTCAGAGATTACTGAGGAGCCTGTTGGCAGAACCAGAATTAAAGCGAAACCGGCTACTGCAGGTTATCAGGAAGCAGCATCAACCGAAGAAGTTACTACAGAAGTTAAAAATAGCAGCAAATAATCCTTTTCGCATGGCCTATCTACTCTGTGCTAATTGCGCGATTGGACTGAAATTTATAGTCATAATCGCGTTATTAGCCTGCCAATGATCTCTCTTTCATTTTCAATATAAACAGACTCATTCACTGAGATTAATTGGTTATAAATATATCGTTTTATATTATTTCCTGACCTAACGCTGACTTGATAGCTTACACATATCGCAACATCTCAATCCTTTTAGGAGCTTTCAATGAAGCACTCTTTGTCCACGAAAAAAAATGTTCTGGCATTAACGCTATTAGCGAGTCTGGCAACACTTTCAGGTGTGGCTCACGCGGATAAACTTGATGATATTAAACAAGCTGGTGTAGTGCGAATTGCTGTTTTCGATAGCAATCCCCCATTTGGTTATATCGATCCACAGACTAAAAAGCTGGTGGGATATGACGTGGATGTTGCGAATGCAATTGCTAAAGATTTAGGTGTAAAAGTTGAATTGCGGGCAACCAACCCGGCTAACCGCATCCCGTTACTGACATCTAAGAAAGTGGATCTGATTGCCGCTAACTTCACAATTACAGATGAACGCGCCAAGGAAGTGAACTTCAGCCTGCCTTATTTCGCAACCGGCCAGAAATTTATTGCTCATAAAGGTGTGCTGAAAACACCAGAAGATATCGGCAAGTTACGTATTGGTGCGGATAAAGGCACAGTACAGGAAATAACCCTGCGTGAGCATTATCCAACGGCTAAAGTTATTTCTTACGATGATACACCACTGGCATTTACTGCTCTGCGTAATGGGAATGTCCAAGCTATCACCCAAGATGATGCCAAATTAGTTGGCTTGCTGGGTAATCTGCCTGAAGCACAAAAAGCCGATTTTGAAATATCTCCCTTCAGTATTACCAAAGAATATCAAGGTGTTGGTATTCCTAAAGGTGAAGATCGTTTAACTGCCAGTGTGAACGAAACACTCGTTAAGCTGGAAAAAGACGGTGAAGCCGCGAAAATTTACGACCGCTGGTTTGGCCCGGCAACCAACGCAGCTCAACCACGTGGTGAATTTAAATTTGCACCGTTGGATCAACAGCCTAAAGCATAATTGGGTGTTGAACTGAGAAGAGATAAGCCCTGCATTGTCACAATGCGGGGCGTTGTACCTTTGGTACTTGACGTTGCAGGGATGTTAGCTGCGCTCATTCACCCGAATCACTTACCACGTAAGCTCATCGGGCTTTGTTTGTTGGCAGCCTACCTGCAATACCCATTACTTTAGGTATACCCCTATAACGTATTGATATGTTGAGTCAGGAAGTAAAAATAAGATGGAATTTAAAACTCATGTTATTAGGGGGATGGTATCAGGGCAATATAGGTATGATTGGCCATGAATCTACATCATCTCACTGATTGGTTGTTGGCCCCACAATATCTCAGTTGGTTGTGGGATGGGTTTCTACTGACGTTGTGGATTTCCGCCTGCACGGTGGTGGCTTCCACACTTTTGGGTTTTCTGTTGGCCGCAGCCAGAGACAGTGAACTCAAAACATTGCAATGGTTTGCGATGGGTTACAGTACGCTATTTCGCAATACCCCTTTACTGATCCAATTATTCTTTTGGTACTTTGCGGCTAGCCAATTCTTGCCTGCATCTTGGATTCCTTGGCTCAATACCCCTCATGAAATCAGTGTATTCGGCTTAACCTTGAACTGGCCTTCATTTGAGTTTTTAGCCGGTTTCATCGGGTTGACTCTCTACTCCACGGCATTTATTGCTGAAGAGCTGCGCTCTGGCATCAGTGGGGTTGCAAAAGGGCAAAAATATGCAGCCCATGCCTTAGGGTTGACCGGGTGGCAAGCCATGCGGCATGTCGTCCTGCCACAAGCGCTGAAAATCGCGATGCCGCCCTTGCTGGGTCAATATATGAACATTATTAAAAACTCGTCATTAGCGATGGCGATTGGTGTGGCCGAACTTTCTTATGCATCTCGCCAAGTTGAGACGGAGACATTGCGGACATTCCAGGCTTTTGGCGTGGCAACGGTGTTATATATCGCAATTATTGCGCTGATTGAAGCGTGGGGCATGTGGCGTCAACAGCGAACAGCAGCAATCAAGGGGCATTGAGATGGATTTTACGATTATTGCCGATAACTGGACTTATCTGCTGTGGGGGACTTTCCCTGATGGTCCACTGGGGGGAGCAGCCTTAACTTTGCTGATAAGCCTCATGGCGGGAGTCGCTTCAGCTATTTTAGGTACGATTTTGGGCGTCTTGCTGGCAATGTCCCGTGGTGTTTGGGCTGGTATATTAGCGGCTGTTTTAGGTTTTTTCCGCGCAATTCCCGTCATTATGTTGATCTTCTGGACTTATTTTCTACTGCCGATTGTCTTCGGCGTGGATATTCCTGAAATCACCACTGTCGTGTGCGCACTGGCATTGATTGCCTCTGCTTATTTAGCCCATGCTGTAAAAGCGGGAATTGTCGCGATTGGTGCGGGCCAATGGCAGGCTGGCCTGTCGCTAGGTTTCAATCGCTGGCAGGTATTGTGGTTTATTGTCTTACCACAAGCACTGCGCATGATGGTGCCTTCCTTTATTAATCAATGGATTTCGCTGATTAAGGATACCTCGCTGGCATATATTGTTGGGGTGAATGAGTTGACGTTTTTGGCTACTCAGGTCAACAACCGCAGTATGGTTTACCCAATGGAGGTCTTCCTGTTTGTGGCGTTGATCTACTTTGTGTTATGTCTGGCACTGGATCTGCTGGCAAATGGCCTGAATCGTCGTTTTAGCCCACAACATGCCATCAAGAAGCAAAATACCCTCAAACGGTTATTAACCGGCAATTCAAAAGTAATGCCTATCTAAGAAGTGCTACCAGATTTTAATAAATAATAATCATTATGGAGATAATAATTCCCATGATGGTTATTATTGTGAATTTTACTTGATAAATAAATGTTAGCTAAATGAAATAAGAATAGAATTTGCGTTACCCAGAAAATCCTTATAGTACGGTAAATTGGTTTTTTACATTACAGGGATGCAGCAATGAAAATTTATTTTCTTTTACTGATATCTATTTGTCTTGTCTCTTGTTCCTTGACCGCGAAAGAGCCACAGGGCTTGGTGGACGGCACTGTTACCACTAAAAACTCAGAGGGGTTAGATTATGTCGACCCAACCAAGACTATTTTCCCGATGGATAATTATTCGCAATCTGTTGATAAATGGATATCCCCAAAATCGGAGAAAATAAACATTCCGGTTATGGATGGAGTGACTCAGACGCGAAATTTCGCTAACTTAAAATCGCATTATTTCGGAATGAATAAAGAGGATCATTCTCCTTGGAATCCCTATTATATATCATCCATTCTGAGTGGAAGTGATTCTGTCATAATTGAGCATGATAAAATAATAAAAGAGTTTCTGAGTCAAGACAGTATTTCTTATGGTGAAAATTTTAGAGTGAACTCTTCCGTCTGGAAAGAGACGGTAAGAAATAATGCCGATATCAATATTGATGGCATTTATCACCCTTCAGGCCGGGGTATCACTCTCAGAGAGACGTTAGTTAGAATGTTGCCAACGGACGATCCTGCTTATGATGACCCTCGTGAGGCGGGGCAGGGATATCCTTTTGATAACTTACAGGATTCTTCGGTCAGGCCCGGCACTCCCATTTATGTTTTTGCCGCCAGCCAGGATAAAAACTGGAAATATATTGCCTCTCCCACTGTAACGGGATGGGTAAAAAGTGATGATGTCGCTGTTGTGGGGCCGAAGTTTATTGCTGAATGGATATCACTGGCGGAGAAAAACCTGGGCGCTGTTATCAAAGAGCCCGTATCGGTGCATAAAGGTGAACAGTTCTATTTTACTGCCCGCCCCGGGACTATCCTACCTTTCAGTAGTGAGAAATCAGGTGGTTATCAGGTTGCCATTCCTGTTCGAAAAGGTGACAGCCATGTGGAAATTAACTGGGTCACCCTGAAAAAAGATCAATTCACAGCCATGCCGTGGAAAATGACGCCCGCCAATATAGCGACTTTAATGAAATCAATGAGTGGCAGGCCATATGGTTGGGGAAATTATCATTTTTATAATGATTGTTCAGCAGAAATACGCAGCCTGATGATGCCATTTGGTCTATTTCTACCCAGAAACTCTGCACAACAGATACAGGAAATCAGAGTGGTTGACCTCAGCAAAGAGCTACTTAATAAGCGTATAAAGTATCTAAAAGATCACGGTAAACCTTTTACCACTCTGATTTATATTAAGGGTCACATTATGCTGTATATCGGTAACGCTACTGTTAATGGAGAGGAGGTGCCGATGACATATCAGAATATTTGGGGATTGCGCCCTAAAGATTCGAGCAGCAGAAGCATTATTGGTGGCTCGGTTTTCTTCCCGCTATTGCCCTTTTATCCAGAGCGACCAAATTTAGAGTCTTTGGCAGGTAAGGAAGTATTCAAACTTGGTTTTATAGAATAAACCTTTATCAGCACTGGTACCCAGTTAGCTTACTGATGACGCTGGTGCTATGTCCCAGCGTCACCAATATGTGGCGATAATCAGTGGCGAGTGATATCCCAACCTCTGGCGCGCCATAACTCGGGCAGTTGCTGCATATCATCAAACATGGTGACCAAGGGGTGGTGAATAGGCTGGTTATGTGGATCGGCGCAGTAGTAAAACACAGGAATACCCGCCGCTACCCCTGCATGAGTTCCGGCAGCAGAATCTTCGACCAAAATACAATGCTCGGTGGCAACCTGCATCTCTTGTGCGGCATGGTAAATCAGGGCTGGATCTGGCTTCCAGCGTTGGATGTCGTAACCGCTATACAGCCGGTCTTCAAAGAAGGGCAGTAAGCCGGTCAGACCAAGGGAGTGTTGCATTTTGCTCACTGGCCCGTTGGACACCACACAAACCGGTAAAGTTATTTGCTCTAATAGCGCCTTGGCACCGGCGATAGGCTGCAATTGCGCATCGAACAAACGCGCTACCTCAGCTCGATAGAGTTTTTCCAATGTGTCTATCGGTTCATCTAAACCATTTTCTTGGCTGACAAGCGCGACGATTTCATTGAGTTTCACCCCTTTAAAACGCTTTATCACCTCTTCCAGTGACAGGTGAATATCATAATGGGCAAACATCACGACGTACGCCCGACAACATAGAACTTCACTGTCGACCAAGGTTCCATCGCAATCGAACATGACGCATTCTATCTGGTTCACATCTCATCCTTTAATGGTATAAATCACGAATTGTATAAATGATGGCTGACTTCACTTTAACCATCCTGCCCAATAATGCGATAAATAATTACCCTGCTAGCAATATAACTCATATCAAATGACTAAAATTCAATAAGTTGAATAATACATGGTTAATATCTAAACACTTGTTGCGCAACAAGGGAGATAAAAAACAACCAAAAAGAGTGTGATCTCGCTCTAAACAACGGTTTTTTTGTTATAGGATATCCCCAACTATCACTCCCTTTTGTGGAACGCCTCGAATGAGTAAACCAAACCTTGATACTGAGCAGGGGCTGCTCGAACGTGTATTTAAACTAAAACAACACGGTACAACCGCGCGCACTGAGCTAATTGCGGGTATGACCACATTCCTGACCATGGTCTATATCGTATTCGTCAACCCGCAAATTTTAGGGGTTGCGGGGATGGATGTGCAGGCTGTGTTTGTGACCACCTGCCTGATTGCCGCTTTCGGCAGTATTTTTATGGGCCTGTTGGCTAACCTGCCAGTCGCGTTGGCACCGGCGATGGGGCTTAATGCTTTCTTCGCTTTTGTTGTAGTTGGTGCGATGGGGATTTCATGGCAAGTGGGCATGGGGGCTATCTTCTGGGGCGCAATCGGTTTCCTTTTACTGACCATTTTCCGCATTCGTTACTGGATGATTGCTAACATTCCATTGAGTCTACGGGTGGGGATCACCAGTGGTATTGGCTTGTTTATTGCCATGATGGGGCTGAAAAATGCCGGTATCGTGGTGGCAAATCCGGATACGTTGGTGATGGTAGGGGATCTGACCTCTCACAGTGTGCTGTTGGGAGCATTGGGCTTCTTTATTATCGCGGTGCTGGCATCACGTAATATTCATGCTGCGGTGCTGGTTTCTATTGTGGTAACCACCTTAATTGGCTGGGCGCTGGGTGATGTGCATTACTCCGGTATTTTCTCCATGCCGCCAAGTGTGACGTCAGTGGTTGGGCAGGTCGATTTAGCCGGTGCACTGAATATTGGTATGGCGGGGATTATTTTCTCGTTCATGCTGGTTAACCTTTTTGATTCATCCGGCACATTGATTGGTGTGACGGATAAAGCCGGTTTGACCGACCATAAAGGCAAGTTCCCGCGTATGAAACAAGCGCTGTATGTGGATAGCATCAGCTCGGTTGCCGGTGCTTTTATTGGTACATCGTCAGTCACCGCTTATATCGAAAGTTCCTCAGGTGTGTCAGTTGGTGGCCGTACTGGTTTAACTGCCGTGGTGGTTGGGATCCTATTCCTGCTGGTTATGTTTATTTCCCCACTGGCCGGGATGGTTCCTGCGTATGCCGCTGCTGGCGCACTGATTTATGTCGGCGTGCTGATGACATCCAGCCTATCTCGGGTGAAATGGGATGATTTAACTGAAGCGGTTCCGGCGTTTGTCACTGCGGTGATGATGCCATTTAGCTTCTCAATTACTGAGGGGATCGCGCTGGGCTTTATCTCTTACTGTCTGATGAAGTTGGGTACGGGGCGTTGGCGTGAAATTAGCCCATGTGTAGTCGTGGTTGCATTGCTGTTTGTGTTGAAAATTGCTTTTGTTGATCACTGATAATTCATGACTGGCAAGTTGCCGTGAAAACGCCCTCCATCTTGGTTGATGGGGGGCGTTTTGTTTATAACCTTGTGTTTTTATGCTTTCAACTGAGCGCTGATTTGTTCCAGAGCCTGCGTGGCGCATTGTGCATCCAAATGCCCGCCCGGTGCACCGGCAACACCGACCGCACCCACCACTTCATCACCCGCTTTCACGGGCACTCCGCCACCTAACAGCAAGAAACCAGGAATGTCTTTCAGGTTATTGGCAGCTGGCGTTTTCTGGCTATTTTCCATCACCTGTCCACTAGGGGTTTTGGTCGACAAGGCTGTAAAGGCTTTTTGCTCACTGGCTTTTACCGTATGTGGCCCAGCATTATCAGCGCGCAGCACGGTTTTGATGATGCCAGCACGGTCTACAACTGTGACAGCAACGTTATAGCCGTCGGCCTGACATACCGCGAGGGTACGGCTGGCTAAATCAGTGGCTAGCGCCAAAGAGAGGTTGCGTTCAGTGTTTAAACCCGCAGCAGAGGCTTGAGTTATCAGGCCAATGAATAAGGCGGAGGTCAGGGCGATAGGCTTGATCATATAAAATCCTTATTGTTAGCGAAGTGATTTCATCACTGTGGCGCTATCCTACGGCGAAAAGTGGTGAAAAAACATTCGGCTAACTACCCGTTTTGCTAGGTATTTCTACCTATCTCCGGCGTACTCGACGTGCCTGTAGGGCTAGGAATGACGAGATATCAGTGATGCATAGTGATGAATAAGTAAGGCCAGTGAGCTAACATCTAGCTTGGCAAAAATGTTAGCGCGATGCGCTTCCACGGTTCGCGGTGAAAGTGACAATATATGTGCAATTTGCTTGCTGGTTTCACCCTGAATAATCAGTGCGGCAACTTCTCGTTCACGAGCAGAGAGTTGACCGAGCAATTGTTGATAGCTGGCCTGCTGTTGCTGAGTCGTCAGTGCCTGCTCGTGTTGTTCCAGCGCCATGCTGATGGTTTCGATGAGCACATCGGCATCAATGGGTTTGGTTAAAAACTCCAGCGCTCCCCCTTTAAAAGCCCGGCGGCATAATTCAACATTGCCGTGCCCTGTCATAATGATGACCGGGAGTGAGCTATCACTAGATTGAATAGCTTCTAATATCGTCATTCCGCTTTTACCCGGCATACGAATATCCAACAACACACAACTGGGCTGGGTCACAACCAAAGTATCGAGGAAGGCCTGGCCGTCACTAAAGGCGTTAATTTCCCAACCCATGGTCGTGAGTAGCGCGGTCAAGGCCGCTCGTACGCCTTCATCGTCATCAATCAGATAAATGTGCTTGGTCATGCGCGCTCCCAGTAATCAGAGGAAAAGTCAGGCTAAAACAGGCTCCGCCATGTTCGCTGTTCCCAGCTTTTATGTCACCTCCCATTCGCTGTACTAATGTTTCACATAGCGTCAGCCCTAATCCTAAGCCACTTTCTCGAGTGGTATAGAAGGGGGTAAACAAGTGATCGAGTTGCTGTTGAGTGAGCCCTGGTCCGTTATCTTCAATCTGAATAACCCATTGCTTGGTGTGCCGGCTAACGGTGAAATAAACCGTTGGCGTGGGGGTCTTTTGTATCGCATGAATCGCATTGCTGAGTAAGTTATGTAGAACCTGTTCCAACCACAGAGGGTCACTCTGGAGTGCAGGTAAATGAGCTGGAATGGTGTTTAAAATGGTGACGTTAGCTGCGGCGATTTCATGGCTCAACAACACGTTAACGCGTTGCCAGATATCGGCCACTATCACTGGCTGCAAGTTTATCTGCCCACGGCTGAGTAAAGTGCGCAGGCGATCCAGCAAAGCAGCAATCCGTTTGATTTGTGCCACTGAAGCCACCAGCAATGGTGCCACTTTCTCATCTTGTGGTGGCAATAATCTTAGTGCGGTTTGGTTATAAGTCAGCGTAGCGGTCAGTGGCTGGTTTAATTCATGGGCGATCCCGGTCGCAATTTCCCCCATGGCATTCAGTCTGGCTTGGTCGGCAAATTTGGCGCGTTGCTCGGCATGTGCACGATATTGTGCCAATTGCTGCCAGCGTTGCCAGCCATAGAGTGCGGCGGCAGTTATTAGCGAAAATAGCAGGGCGGTGAACCAAGGTAAATCACGCCAAGCCGGGGTTGCATGGGCGACTAAAGTGAAAGATTGCGCTCCATCCCCCAAAGGTTTTTGCCACTGCCAGAAGCTCTCGGCTGATGAATGGCCCAAAACAGCCAGTTGATGCTGCTGATAGAGCAACACTAAACTGTCAAAATGCGCGGGTAAGCCCACCACTTGCAGTAATTTTTGGCCATTAACTTGTAAACCGCTGCCACTGTATGAGTTAGATAGTCGGTAATCCCCCCCCTGAATGTGCAAGCTAAGTTGACCTGCTTTTGAGCTGTCTGCGGGGATTTGGTTTATCGCTACCAACTGTGGAAAATGACGCTGCAATTGCGTTAGCTGGCTTGGTTCTAACGCCAAAAATAAAATAGCCTGTTGCTGGGCCAGTTGTTGGCTCAGTTCACGGTGAGTGGTGCGGAACTCTGCTTCACGTTCGGCTTGTTGTGTGTTTAGCCCGTACCAACTCAGCCAGGAAGTGGATATTAGGGTCAGAATAAGCCAAAGCGTGATTTTAATGGCCATCAGTCAGGGGTATCCACAAAAGAGAAGGTGGCTATTGATAACATGTGTCGTGACAGGGAGAAAACCCCCAAGGCCGCAAAGCCGTGAGGGTTTTTTTGATGACAGATTATTTCACACGAACGCGATCAATATAGGTAGCAAAGGCAGAAAGCTGGCTGGTGAGGAAATCCAGTGTGCCTTGGTCAATCAGTTCTTTGGATTGCTCATCGACTTTGCTTTGAATGACGCCACCCATAAATTCAGGCTTATTCATCACCATCGCATCAAGGAAGACCAAAATCTGGCGTAAGTGATATTGGCAGCGTGCGCCACCCACAGGCCCCATTGAGCTAGTCTGAATCGCCACTGGTTTGCCCGCCAAGGGTTGGTTAGGTAAACGAGATAGCCAGTCGATGGCATTTTTCAGCCCACCCGGAACGGAATAGTTATATTCCGGAGTCACGATAATGACCCCATCGGCCTGACGAATCTGGTCAGCAATAGCCTGAATGGCGGCTGGGAATCCATCTTCCTGTTGCACGTCAGCATCATAAAGTGGGATGTCGCGGATAGAAGGCAGGGCTTCAATCGTCACTCCCGCGGGTGCTAATTTGGGCAGTGCACGTGCCACCATGGCGTTGTAGGAACCACTCCGTAAACTACCCAGCAAGGTAACAATTTTAAGGGGTTGCTGTGACATGACATACTCCCATTGAGTTAAAAACACACATGATCTTCTTCAAGAGTAGGCCAGAATTGCACGATAAAACAATGACTATCTACGGTGTTATCTCTTTAAATTTCACTTAAATCAGTGCTAGTTGCGGGTTTATTACACTGAAATTGTGATCACAGGAGAGGAACGAAAAAATCGTTTCTTTGTGTTATCAAGTCTGTGCGAGAAATGCCGTTAATAGATCTGGAGCTATCCAGCTCTCTTACATTGAGCGACTCGATAATGCTAAAAACCACTCAAGCCCGATTCACCCTACTCGTTAGTGCGTTTTTCATTTTCTTGCTGATAATCACCGTGGTGGTTATTCAGTTTTTTGTGACACCACAACTCAAACAGTCTGAAAGCACCATTATTGGCAACAGCGTCGACCAAATCGCGACGGCTATAACGGCGCAAATGAATAAAGTAGAAGCACAAGCCCGTAGTATTACGCAGGCTGTTGCCATAATGGACAGTAATACCATCGACCAATTATTACCGGGGTTAGTGGATCAATATGGCGACAGTAATGTCTTTGGTGGTGGGATTTGGCCATTACCGAATAAACGTGAGCAAGGGGTGATTAAATTCAGCACCTTCTTTGCCCGCAATGGGGATAATAAATTAACCGTTAACACCCATTGGAACTCGCCAGAGTCACAAAATTACTTTGAACAACCTTGGTATAAAGATGGCCTCAATGCTCCCAAAGGTTTCTGTGCCTGGGCTAAGGCTTATCAAGATGATGCCAGCCCGCAACCGAGGACAAACTGCGCGATGGCGATTTATAAAGGTGACGAGGTATATGGTGTTTCAACCATAGACGTCACTTTAGGTTTCTTTAACCGCCTGGTTAAAGAGATGGAACAGAAAGTGAATGGCACCATTCTGATTGTTGAAGCTGATGGCAAAATTGTGGGTAGCAGTGCTTTGGCCGACGGTAAAGCTGAGTTAAAGAACTTGTCAGATTTTGCCAGCAGTTCGCCGATGGCAGCAGAAACACAGCGGCTACTGGCGCAGGTGAAAGATCAGAAATCACTGGAAAGTGAATTTGATGTCGATGGAACATCACACACACTGTTCATCCGCCCTATCGCCAATAGTCCGTGGTATCTGGTCACTGATTTGCCTACCAGCTTATTGGTTAAACAGAGCCACAGCATTCTGATGCATTTGGGGTTAGTGCAGATCCCCATTATGTTGTTATTGCTGCTCTTCTTGGTATTTTCTATCCGTGTCTTTATGAAACGTCTGGCGGTTTTGAAAGAAAATATCACCGCACTGTCAGCCGGTGGGGCTGATTTAACCCAGCGCTTGCCACAAAGTACAAGTCCGGAGTTCAATGCCATTAACCAGAGCTTCAATGATTTTATCGACTATTTGCAGCAAATGATGCGGAAAGTGGGTGAAAGCAGTTTGGCGATAGCTTCTGCTTCTCGCCAAATCGCCAGTGGTAATCTGGACTTATCCGCCCGAACTGAAGATCAAGCCAGCTCCATTGAACAGACTGCTGCATCAATGGATGAACTCACCAGTACAGTGAAACAAAATGCGGATAATGCTAGCCACGCCAACCAATTAGCGATGGATGCCTCAACGGTTGCGGTAAAAGGCAGCACGGTAGTGAAACAAGTCGTGGATACTATGGGGTCTATCAATCATTCATCGAAAAAAATAGTCGATATCATCAGTGTGATTGATAGCATCGCTTTCCAAACCAATATTCTGGCGCTGAATGCGGCAGTAGAGGCCGCCAGAGCGGGTGAGCAGGGGCGTGGCTTCGCTGTCGTGGCCTCCGAAGTGCGTAATTTGGCTCAACGCTCCGCGACTTCTGCGCGCGAAATTAAAAAGCTGATCGAAGACTCGGTCGCGGATATTGCTATTGGTACGGGGTTAGTGGCTGACGCAGGAACAACCATGGATGACCTGATGAGCGGTGTCTCCAATGTGGCGGCATTGATGAATGAAATTATGGCATCCAGTCAGGAGCAAAGCTTGGGGATCGAACAGGTTAACTTGGCAATTAATCAGTTAGATAACTCGACACAGCAAAATGCGGCGCTGGTGGAGCAAGTAGCGGCTGCGGCTCAAGCTATGCAGGATCAAACATTGCAGTTGGAAACGGTGATCAGCGGCTTTAAGGTTTAATTCACTCCTCACGAAGATGCAAAAAATCGAAACCCCTTTTGATAAACAAAAGGGGTTTTTTGATCACTCACGACGAATTTTACGAGCAAATAAATTCCCCAGCGACTGGATGAGTTGCACGGTGATAATTAATACAATGGCCGTGGTTACCGTCACGAAAGTATCAAAACGCTGATAACCGTAAGTAATCGCCAAATCGCCAATCCCGCCACCACCGACAGTACCGGCCATCGCTGTTGCACCAATCAGGCCAATGGTTGCGGTGGTCAATGCCAATATTAACGATGAAAGAGCTTCAGGTAACAAAAAATACCAAATGGCTTGTAATGGCGTCGCCCCCATCGATTTTGCGGCTTCCAGAATTCCGGGGTTAACATCCAGCAGTGAATTTTCGACCAGCCTAGCAATATAAGGTGCGATAAAAATAATCAGTGGCACAATCGCCCCTGAAGTGCCTATGGTGGTATTCACAATCAGGCGGGTCAGCGGAATGATCGCCACCATCAAAATAATAAAGGGCAGTGAGCGGATAATATTGATAATAGGGTTAAGAATATTATAAAAAACACGATTCTTAATAAGCCCGCCAGGCCGGGTCACCACCAGTAAAATACCTAAAGGAATACCAATAAGAGAACCGATCACCAAAGAAATACTGACCATCACCAAGGTATCGTGCAGTGCCTGGATAAATTGCTCCAGAGTAATTGCCGTTTCGATCATCAATTTATTTCCTGTATATCAATTCCTGTTTCTGCCAGATAAGTGATGGCGCTTTCAATCGTGTGGTTATCTCCGGTTAATAGCAGCACCATATGACCCAGCGTGGTGTCCTGTATCTCTGACATGTTGGCAAACAGGATGTTGACGTCGATGTCATATTGTTTGATTAACTGGTTAATGACCGGTTGTGTGGCGATAGTTCCCATAAACGCTAATCTGAATTGGCGACCGGCATGACTGCTGTCTAATTGTTTTTTTACACTCTCAGGCAAACTGTCTTTTATTACGGTACGTACAAAGTTAATGGTTGTAGGATGAGTAGGATGACCGAAGACGGTTAATACTGAGCCTTGTTCAATGATCTGGCCGTTCTCCATGACTGCCACCTTATTACATATCTTTTGGATGACTGACATTTCATGGGTAATCAGCAGCACGGTAATATTATATTGCTGATTTATTTTCTTCAGTAAGAGTAAAATCTGAGCGGTAGTTTGCGGATCCAGTGATGACGTTGCTTCATCACATAATAGAATTGAAGGGTTCGTTGCCAGTGCGCGAGCTATGCCGACCCGCTGCTTTTGACCGCCCGATAGCTCACTTGGGAAACTATGACTTTTATCACCCAACCCAACAAAATCCAGTAATTCAGCAACTCGCTCCTGAATAAATTTTTTATTTTTTCCTAATAAGATAAGCGGCATAGCGACATTTTTAAAAACGGTCTTTGATTCCAGTAAATTAAAATTTTGGAATATCATCCCAATGTTTTTTTTCAGGAGTCTAAGCTGTTCATGGTTAAATTCATGCAAATTCTTACCATCAATCACGACATTTCCTGACGTAGGACTTTCCAGTGAATTGACCATCCGCAGTAAGGTACTTTTTCCCGCTCCGCTATAGCCGATAATGCCAAATATATCGCCATCGTCGATAGTTAAACTGACATCATCAAGCGCCTGAAGTTTTATCCCTTTGCGTTCAAATGTTTTAGAAATATGCTGAAGCTCAATCATCAAGTTATTCCATTAGTTCAGATAAGCAGGCAGCATATAACCGGCATACTTTTCATTTTCCAGAATGTATTTTTTGAATTCAGGTGAGTGATATCCAGCAATAATATCCTTGGCAAATTTAGCATCTTTATTTTTCCCGGCAACCGTTACCACATTAACAAACTGAGGAGTCGGTTTTTCAAGTTGCAGGGCCGAGGTAAGTTTTATACCATTAGAGACTGCAAAGTTTCCTTGAATAGCACCAAAGTCAACATCAGGCAATGCTCTAACTTGCTGGGCATTATCCATTTCTTTAATCACTAAATGATATGGATTCTCTGCAATATCCTTTTGAGAGAAAGTCGCGGGATCAATCTTTTCTTTTAATTTTATCCAACCAATAGATTGTAGTAAAAGAGCTGCACGGTACTCATTTGAGGGTTGATTTGGCACTGATATCCACGCTCCCTCTTTCGGCTTATCATGCTTTTTATGTTTATCAGAATATAGTCCCATCGGCGGGGTTGGTACTTGAACAATACCCGTATTATCAATACGTAGGCGATCATTAATGGCTTGTAGATAAATGGGGTGCTGCATGATGTTGCCATCAATTTCGCCAGTGCTGACCGCATTATTTACCTGAATGCCATCATTAAAATCTTTATATTCAATAAGGTAACCTTTCTTTGTTAAATAGGGTGCTACGCCTTTCTCGAATTGCTCTTTATAAGGGCCAGGATTAAACCCTAGCTTAATGGTTTTCTTCTCTTCGCTATGAGCATTCAGTGAAGTTAAAATAATTAAACTGAATAGTGGTATCGCCAATGAATGCATTTTCATCATAATTTCCCAGTGAAATAAATATTAATTCAGATTCTAAAAGAGAATATATTGATAAGGTTGCAGGCTATTGGGTTGTCCGTAAACGAAGAATATAGACTTAGCTTATCTATTCTCGATATATAGAAATTATCAAGATATAGAATAGGGCGTTATCAGAATAAGATTATGGGGAGAAGTAGAATTGTAATAAAAAACCCGCTACACATGGTGTGGCGGGTTTTTGAGTGATTAGCCCTGAATCAGATTAGGGATTTTTACCACGGGATTAACGTCAGCATCATAATCCACGCCATCAACAGCAAAACCGAACAGATTTAAGAACTCGGTCTTATAGCCAGTGAAATCAGTCAACTGATAGATGTTGTCGTTAGTGACTTGATCCCACAACTGTTGTACCTGTTCCTGAACTTCAGGAGCCAGTTCTTTGTAGTCAGCGCGCAGGCGGCCTTCTTGGTCCATATGTGGTGTGCTGCCACACAGGCTATCTTTGTACAGTGAATAAACTTGCTCGATACAACCCTCGTGCGTTCCTTTCTCTTTCATCACTTTGAATAACAGTGATAGATACAGCGGCATCATTGGGATAGCAGAGCTGGCCTGAGTTACAACCGCTTTCAGCACGGAAACACGGGCATCACCGCCGCCGTGGGCAGACAAGCTATCGCGAATAGCCAGAACTTTTTGGTCTAAGTCTTTCTTGGCCGCGCCAATAGAGCCATTCCAATAGATATCATGGGTGATTTTTTCGCCCAGATAAGTGAACGCAGTTGTTTGCGCGCCTTGTGCCAGTACGCCAGCTTCCAGCAGGGCATCAATCCACATCTGCCAGTCTTCACCGCCCATGACAGCTACGGTATTGTCGATCTCTGCTTGGGTAGCTGGCTGCAGAACCGCTTCTTTAATCACTTCTTTATCGGTATCAAGGCCACGGAATTTCACTTCATGACCGATGGGTTTCAGTGTGGAGTTAAACACTTCACCGGTTTTTGGGTGAGTACGACGTGGTGAAGCCAAGCTGTAGATAACTTGATCAACCTGACCTAAATCTTGCTTGATAGCATCAATAGTCAGGCGCTTAATCTCATCAGAGAAAGCATCACCATTGATGCTTTTCGCATACAGACCTTTTTGTTCAGCGAATTTGTGGAACGCTGCGCTGTTATACCAGCCAGAGGTACCCGGTTTGCCTTCTTCACCCGGACGTTCAAAGAAAACGCCCAGTGTATCGGCACCACAACCAAATGCTGCTGTAATGCGGGCGGCTAGCCCGTATCCAGTTGACGCACCAATCACTAATACTCGTTTTGGGCCATTAGCGATTGCGCCTTCTGCAGTGACGTAGTCAATTTGCTTTTTGACGTTAGCTTCGCAGCCCGCCGGATGAGCAGTCACACAGATAAAGCCGCGTACACGTGGTTTTATAATCATGGATACCTCAATTTATAGATAGAGTTAAGTGTTCGAGCGCCTATACCCTTTATCCTTGAAGTTGCAGGGGCTATGCTGCCTGTAACTTCAAGGATAAAGGGTATAATTGTTTAGACTCAGAGAGCAAGACTATCAAAATTAGCGATAATCTGTGTTGGCTCTATGGCGTCACACTCATTTTCCGATACAAAAACTGGAGAAAATGCGCCCCAGTAAGTCATCCGAGCTAAATTCGCCCGTAATTTCACTCAAAGACTGTTGTGCCAAACGTAATTCTTCTGCCAGCAACTCACCTGCGTGAGCACTTACTAACTGTTCATGGCCTTGAACCAGATGCTGTGCGGCGGTTTCCAGTGCTTGCAAATGACGACGGCGAGCCAGGAACCCCCCCTCAGTATTACTGGTAAAGCCCATGCTTTGTTTTAGATGGTCACGTAGCAGGTCAATACCTTCACCCGTTCGTGCGGATAAGCGGATTAGTGAGTGACCATTCACTTCGGTTAAACCCAAGGTTTCACCGGTAATATCGGCTTTATTGCGCACCACTGTTATGGGTAATGTTGCAGGCAACCGCGCCATAAACTCCGGCCAGATAGCCGCGGGTTCAGTCGCATCAGTGGTCGTGCCATCAACCATAAACAGCACGCGATCCGCTTGTTCAATCTCATGCCAAGCCCGTTCGATACCAATGCGTTCAACTTCATCATTGGCTTCGCGCAAACCGGCGGTATCAATGATATGCAGTGGCATACCATCGATGTGAATGTGTTCTCGCAGCACATCACGGGTTGTTCCAGCGATGTCAGTCACGATGGCAGCTTCACGGCCAGCTAATGCATTGAGTAAACTGGATTTACCGGCATTAGGGCGACCAGCAATCACCACTTTCATCCCTTCACGCAACAGGCTACCTTGACGGGCCTCTGTGCGCACTTGCTCCAAATCCGCCATTACGCCGTTTAACTGGCCTTCAATTTTCCCGTCTGAAAGGAAATCAATTTCCTCATCAGGGAAGTCAATGGCTGCTTCGACGTAGATGCGCAAGTGAGTGAGTGCTTCCACCAATTGGTGGATACGGACAGAAAATGCACCCTGTAATGAATTCACTGCCGAGCGCGCCGCTTGCTCTGAGCTGGCATCAATCAGGTCAGCTATAGCTTCTGCTTGCGCCAAATCCAGTTTGTCATTTAAAAATGCGCGCTCAGAGAATTCACCAGGACGGGCAATCCGCAGCCCTGGAAGGGCCAGAATACGTTTTAATAGCAAATCCAGTATAACTGGGCCGCCATGGCCTTGCAGTTCCAGCACGTCTTCGCCCGTGAAGGAATTCGGGCCGGGAAAGTAGAGAGCAATACCTTGGTCCAATGTGCTGCCATCAACATCTTTAAAAGGCAGATAGTCGGCATAGCGCGGCTTGGGTAATTTACCCAACACGGTCTGTGCAACGGTGGCGGCAGCACGACCAGAAACACGTAAAATGCCAACGCCACCACGGCCGGGGGGGGTTGCTTGTGCCACGATAGTGTCAGTGGTGCTCATGGTTATTTCTCTCTTCTAAAAGAATAAGGCGGTCATATTGACCGCCCTATCATACCCTTGGCTCTTGAAGTTACAGCGTTCAATCTGCTTTCGGCAGATTGGTCACCCGAATCACTGACCTGCACCAGCTCATCGGGAGTCATTTGTTTGCTGCCTAACCGTCACTCCAATTACTTTGGGCATTTATCATATTAAGACGATTTTTTCTTGTCGCGGCTGTGTAAACCACGTTTTTCCAGACCACGATAAATCAACTGCTGTTGCAGGATGGTCACCAAGTTACTGACGATATAATACAGTACCAGACCTGCTGGGAACCACAGGAAGAATACAGTGAAGATGACCGGCATAAAGGTCATGATCTTCTGCTGCATTGGGTCAGTCACGGTCGTTGGTGACATCTTCTGAATGAAGTACATGGTGATACCCATCAGAATCGGCAGAATGTAGTACGGGTCTTGTGCTGACAGGTCATGAATCCACAAGATGAACGGCGCATGGCGCAATTCAACAGAGCTCATCAACATGTAATACAACGCCAGGAAGATAGGCATCTGAATGATCAGCGGTAAGCAGCCACCCAGTGGGTTAACCTTCTCAGCTTTGTACAGCGCCATCATTTCCTGACTCATACGCTGCTTATCGTCACCGATACGCTCACGCATGGCAGCCAATTTAGGCTGTAGCAAACGCATTTTTGCCATCGAGGTGTATTGCGCCTTTGTCAGCGGGTACATGATACCGCGCACGATAAAGGTGATAACAATGATGGAGAAGCCCCAGTTACCGACAAAGCTGTGAATGAATTTCAGCAGTTTGAACAGTGGCTGAGAAATAAACCATAACCAACCATAATCAACAGTCAGGTCCAGATGTGGCGCGATAGCCGCCATTTTGTCCTGAATTTCTGGACCAACCCATAAGGTTGCACTCAGTTGCTTCTGCTCGCCGGGTTGAATGACAACAGGCGCACCTTTGAAGCCGATCGCTGCGAGGCCGTTACCCAAATCAGCGGAGTAGAACGTGTTGGTTTCGTTAGCTGTTGGGATCCATGCAGTTGCAAAATACTGCTGCAACATCGCTACCCAGCCACCTTTGGTGGTGATGTCCAAGTTTTTGTCTTCGATATCACTAAAGCTGTATTTTTTATATTTAGTTTCATCAGAAGAGTAAGCCGCACCACGATAAGTATGCAGCGCAAAGTTATTGCTGCCAGTATCACGGTGTTTAGGCAAGTTGATGCTTTGCTTTAATTGACCAAACAGCGTCAGTTCCAGCGGGGCTTCTGAGGCGTTTTTAACGTGGTAGTCCACACCAATGGCGTAGTCATTACGTTTCAGC
The DNA here is from genome assembly GCF_902726565.1 of Yersinia vastinensis. Classification (GTDB taxonomy): domain Bacteria; phylum Pseudomonadota; class Gammaproteobacteria; order Enterobacterales; family Enterobacteriaceae; genus Yersinia; species Yersinia vastinensis. The sequence goes on along the minus strand of NZ_CACVAF010000005.1, from coordinate 316,980 downwards.
ACGAAAGTCTTGGTGAAAACAGAGCCATCTTTACCGGTGAAGGTCAGTGGAATGCGCAGTTCATCTTGACCATCAGCCAATACAAAGCTGGTTTGAGGCACCTCGAACAGCGGGCGCTCACCGTTAGCTGGGTTGTCTGGACCACTTTTGCCCGTCAAGCCACTTTGTGCCTGATAAATGAACGCAGGGGTGGTTTCCAGTAATTCGAAAGTTTTGTCTGAACCCAGAGCATCCGGGTAAGCCAGCAGGTTAGCCTGCTCGATGTCACCGCCACGGGTATTAATGGTCAGAGACAGCACATCAGTTTTTACAGTAATCAGTTGACCCTGACCACTGCCTGGCACAGCCTGGCTTGCTTTATCACCGGTAGCAGTATTCGCAGTCTGTTGCGTGGTCTGAGCAGCTGGTTGTGGGTTGTTATCCACTTGCCAGGCTTGCCAGATCATGAAAGACACGAACAGCAGAGCGATGAGTAGAAGATTGCGTTGCGAATCCATCGTTAGTGTTCTCTGTTATCGTCGGGTTTCGGCGGCACGGGATCATCGCCACCTGGGTTCAAAGGGTGGCATTTTAATACGCGTTTCAGTGTTAACCAACTGCCTTTTATCATCCCAAACCGGCTCAATGCCTCAATTCCGTAATGAGAGCACGTCGGATGGAAACGACAACGCGGCCCCAGCAGCGGACTAATCACGAGCTGATAGCCCCTGATTAGCCCGATCAGGATGCGGGAGCCTGGCGACAGTGGCGACGCCATAATTTTTCCAAAGCTTCCGTCAACGCACGGTTATCGAGGTCAGCCACACCTTTTTTCACCAAAACGACAAAATCCATTGATGGCAAAGTATGCTGATGCAAACGGAAACTTTCTCGCGCTAGGCGCTTTATCCGATTACGTTCATGAGCACGTTTGACATGTTTTTTGGCGACGGTGAGACCAATGCGGGGATGCCCCAGCTCGTTCAGGCGGCCGAGGATGGTGATTTGCGGCGTGCCAGCCCGTTGTGGCTGCTGGAAGACGAAAGTAAAATGACTGGGAGTTAACAAACGTAACTCCCTAGGAAATGCTAGCTTAACCACTTAGATGGTTAGCTTTTATTACTTAGAAACAGTCAGACGAGAACGGCTTTTCGCACGACGGCGAGCCAGAACTTGACGACCATTTTTGGTGGCCATACGAGCACGGAAACCGTGGCTACGGTTGCGCTTCAATACGGACGGTTGGAAAGTGCGTTTCATAGCGATTTCTACCTAAACTTAAAATAATTACTGATTCAGTAAACGCGTTTGGCTGCTCGGAGTGAAGACACCGACGCCTCAATCGCAACATATAAAGAAGCGGGATTGTAATAATTGTACAGTCCTGAGTCAATTGACATTGCGTCCGCCCGCACAGAAGTTTTCTGTATCGGGAGTTTACCAAGAGCCTGTCCGTGTTCACCGCTGGTTTCTTTTTGGCCAAAGCCATCAAGAGATCAGGCATCACACGTAGGGCTGAGGATTATACGGACTCCCGGATAAATCGCAAGGATCGCCGCGTGATCCTTAAAATATTAATGAGGATCAGTTGCCAGAAAAGAGGAAAGTGATTTCAGTATATTCTGAAATATTTTGGGATCGCTGATGATGAGGGGCACGAAAAGCTGTGCGCTAGGTTACACTCCGAACAGAAGTTGTGCCCTGTGGATAAAAAGGATCTAATCTGTGAGGAAGGGGAGGATCTATTGCGCCTTTTGCGCTATGATCCGCCATTCCGATCGCATCCACTACTCTGGGATCACTACTCCGGGATCTTGGGAGGGTGTGAGTCGTAAAACAACCGAAAAACGGTTCGCATGTCACTTTGGCTTGCTACAGGCCATATTGGCGTGTGTCAAAAACGATGAGTTACAAAAAATCCTGATTTCTTTCTTTTATTGATCTTGTTCGAGTGGAGTCCGCCGTGTCACTTTCGCTTTGGCAGCAGTGTCTTGCCCGATTGCAGGATGAGTTACCTGCCACAGAATTTAGTATGTGGATACGCCCCCTACAGGCGGAACTGAGTGACAATACTCTGGCGCTTTACGCACCTAATCGTTTTGTACTGGACTGGGTCCGTGATAAGTACTTAAACAATATCAATGGCTTGCTGAATGATTTCTGTGGCACCGAAGTGCCTTTGCTGCGTTTTGAAGTGGGCAGCAAACCGGCGGTAAGAGCACACAGTCATCCAGTGACAGCCAGTGTTAGCGCGCCTGTTGCTCCGGTTACCCGCAGTGCCCCTGTGCGTCCGAGTTGGGACAGTTCGCCCGCGCAGCCTGAACTTTCTTACCGTTCGAATGTGAACCCTAAGCACACATTTGATAACTTCGTTGAAGGTAAATCTAACCAACTGGCGCGTGCTGCTGCACGTCAGGTTGCTGATAATCCGGGTGGTGCGTATAACCCCCTATTCCTTTATGGCGGAACAGGCTTGGGTAAAACCCACCTGTTACACGCAGTAGGGAATGGCATCATGGCGCGTAAAGCCAATGCCAAAGTGGTGTATATGCATTCGGAGCGTTTTGTACAGGATATGGTTAAAGCCTTGCAAAACAACGCAATAGAAGAATTTAAGCGCTATTATCGTTCGGTTGATGCATTATTAATCGATGATATTCAGTTCTTTGCCAATAAAGAGCGTTCTCAGGAAGAATTTTTCCACACCTTTAATGCCTTGCTGGAAGGCAATCAGCAGATCATTTTGACCTCAGATCGCTATCCAAAAGAGATCAACGGGGTAGAAGATCGTCTGAAATCGCGCTTTGGCTGGGGCCTGACGGTGGCAATTGAGCCGCCGGAACTGGAAACCCGTGTCGCGATACTGATGAAGAAAGCGGATGAAAATGATATTCGCTTGCCGGGTGAGGTTGCGTTCTTTATTGCCAAGCGTCTGCGTTCCAATGTTCGTGAACTGGAAGGGGCATTGAATCGGGTGATCGCCAATGCCAATTTTACGGGCCGGGCCATCACGATTGATTTTGTTCGTGAAGCTCTGCGTGACTTGCTGGCATTGCAGGAAAAGCTGGTTACTATCGATAATATTCAAAAGACAGTTGCTGAATATTATAAAATTAAGGTCGCTGACCTGCTCTCCAAACGGCGTTCCCGTTCGGTGGCCCGTCCACGCCAAATGGCGATGGCACTGGCGAAAGAGTTAACCAACCACAGCCTGCCTGAAATCGGCGATGCGTTTGGTGGCCGCGACCATACCACGGTGTTGCATGCTTGCCGCAAGATTGAGCAATTGCGTGAGGAAAGCCACGACATCAAAGAAGATTTCTCTAACTTAATCAGAACATTATCCTCCTAGCGCTATGAAATTTATCATTGAACGTGAGCATCTGCTAAAACCGCTGCAACAGGTCAGTAGCCCGCTGGGTGGACGTCCTACGTTGCCAATTTTGGGTAACTTGTTGTTGCAAGTCACTGAAGACTCTTTGCTGCTGACCGGCACCGATTTAGAAATGGAGATGGTCGCGCGCGTGGCGCTGTCTCAGCCCCATACTCAGGGTGCAACGACAGTGCCTGCACGGAAGTTTTTTGATATCTGGCGCGGGTTGCCGGAAGGGGCTGAAATTACCGTTGCATTAGATGGTGATCGCCTACTGGTGCGTTCTGGCCGTAGTCGTTTCTCGCTGTCTACTTTACCTGCGGCAGATTTCCCGAATCTGGATGACTGGCAGAGTGAAGTTGAATTCACTTTACCGCAAGCAACATTGAAACGTCTGATTGAGTCTACCCAGTTCTCAATGGCCCATCAGGATGTGCGCTATTACTTGAACGGCATGCTGTTTGAGACTGAAGGCGAAGAGCTGCGTACTGTCGCAACTGATGGTCACCGGTTGGCGGTTTGTTCAATGCCAGTGGGCCAGACGTTACCTTCACATTCGGTGATCGTGCCGCGTAAAGGTGTGATGGAGTTGGTGAGATTGCTGGATGGCGGAGATACACCGCTGCGTCTACAAATTGGCAGTAACAATATTCGCGCACATGTGAGTGATTTCATTTTCACCTCGAAGCTGGTTGATGGCCGCTTCCCGGATTACCGTCGTGTCTTGCCGAAAAATCCTGATAAAACGCTACAGGCAAGCTGTGATTTACTGAAACAGGCCTTTTCTCGCGCCGCCATTTTGTCTAACGAGAAGTTTCGTGGCGTGCGGCTGTATGTTAGCCAAAATCAGCTTAAAATCACCGCTAATAACCCTGAGCAGGAAGAAGCGGAAGAGATTCTTGATGTTAGCTACGATGGGGAGGAAATGGAGATCGGTTTCAACGTCAGCTATGTGCTTGATGTGCTGAATGCGCTCAAATGCGAAGATGTGAACCTATTACTGACCGACTCGGTATCGAGTGTGCAGATTGAAGATGGGGCGAGCCAGGCTGCAGCTTATGTTGTCATGCCAATGCGTCTGTGATCTATAGCGGGTTATTTTACTTGCCAGCTTGGGATTGAGCTGAAGTACGCTCCGGTGACAGTGCGCTGTCTGCGCCCAATCTGTCTGCGACAATTACGCCCGAGGTCAGGGATACAAGAATAAGAAGCAGTTTCATGGCGTTGACGCGTTTACTGATAAAAGATTTTCGCAACATTGAATCGGCAGACTTAGCGCTGGCGTCGGGTTTTAATTTTTTAGTCGGCCCCAACGGCAGTGGTAAAACCAGTGTGTTGGAGGCGATTTATACCCTTGGCCATGGTCGCGCTTTTCGAAGTTTACAGGCCGGTCGTGTGATTCGTCATGAATGTGCTGAGTTTGTTTTACATGGTCGGGTTGATGCCAATGAGCGCGAATCGTCCGTGGGATTGAGCAAAAGCCGGCAGGGTGATACCAAAGTGCGCATTGATGGCACTGATGGCCATAAAGTGGCTGAATTGGCACAAATGCTGCCGATGCAACTGATTACCCCTGAGGGTTTTACGTTATTGAATGGTGGGCCAAAGTTTCGGCGCGCTTTTTTGGACTGGGGTTGCTTTCATAATGAACCCGGTTTTTTTACGGCCTGGAGCAATCTTAAAAGATTACTTAAGCAGCGTAACGCCGCGCTGCGCCAGGTTAGTCGCTATGCGCAAATCCGGGCTTGGGATCAAGAAATTATCCCGCTGGCTGAACGTATTAGTGAGTGGCGGGCGGCATACAGTGATGCAATTGCGGCAGATATTTCAGCTACATGCGCCCTGTTCCTGCCAGAGTTCGCCCTGAGTTTCTCTTTCCAGCGCGGCTGGGATAAAGAGAGTGACTATGGTGAGTTGCTGGAACGCCAGTTTGAGCGTGACAGAGCGCTAACCTATACCGCCGTCGGGCCACATAAAGCGGATTTTCGCATTCGGGCCGATGGTACGCCGGTAGAAGATTTGCTATCGCGCGGTCAGCTGAAGTTGCTGATGTGCGCACTGCGGTTAGCGCAGGGTGAGTTTCTCACCCGACAGAGCGGGCGGCGTTGCCTGTATCTGCTTGACGATTTTGCTTCCGAATTAGACACCGGTCGTCGTCGATTATTAGCCGAGCGTTTAAAGGCGACTCAGGCACAGGTTTTTGTCAGCGCAGTGAGCGCTGAACAAGTGACTGACATGGTGGGCGAAAAGGGCAAGATGTTCCGTGTGGAACATGGCAAAATAGAGGTTCAACCACAGGATTAAAAATGAGCGAGAAACGTTGATGTCGAATACTTATGACTCCTCAAGTATCAAGGTATTAAAAGGGCTGGATGCGGTTCGTAAGCGTCCGGGCATGTATATCGGTGATACTGATGACGGTACCGGTCTGCACCACATGGTATTCGAGGTTGTGGATAACGCTATCGACGAAGCCCTCGCGGGTCACTGTAAAGAGATTGTGGTGACCATCCATTCGGATAACTCCGTTTCCGTACAGGATGATGGTCGTGGTATCCCAACCGGCATGCATGACGAGGAAGGGGTATCGGCGGCAGAGGTCATCATGACTGTGTTGCATGCTGGTGGTAAATTTGACGATAACTCGTACAAAGTTTCCGGCGGTCTGCATGGCGTAGGTGTGTCGGTTGTTAACGCCTTGTCTGAAAAACTGGAGCTGGTGATCCGCCGTGAAGGTAAAGTTCACGAGCAGACTTACAGAATGGGTGTGCCGCAGGCACCACTGAAAGTGGTGGGTGAAACCGATCAAACCGGGACAACCGTGCGCTTCTGGCCGAGTTTCCAGACCTTCACCAATAACACTGAATTCCAATATGAAATCCTAGCTAAACGTCTGCGTGAGCTGTCGTTCCTGAACTCTGGGGTTTCCATCAAACTAAGAGACAAACGTAACGATAAAGAAGACCACTTCCACTATGAAGGCGGTATTAAGGCGTTTGTTGAGTATTTGAACAAAAATAAAAACCCGATCCACCCGAAAGTGTTCTATTTCTCCACCGTGAAAGACGATATCGGCGTAGAAGTGGCCTTACAGTGGAACGACGGTTTCCAAGAAAACATTTACTGTTTCACCAACAACATTCCGCAGCGTGATGGGGGAACTCACTTAGTGGGCTTCCGTACGGCAATGACCCGTACTCTGAACAGCTACATGGATAAAGAAGGCTACAGTAAAAAAGCGAAAATCAGTGCAACCGGTGACGATGCCCGTGAAGGCCTGATTGCTGTGGTTTCCGTGAAAGTGCCAGACCCTAAATTCTCCTCACAGACCAAAGATAAATTGGTTTCTTCTGAGGTGAAAACGGCGGTTGAAACGCTGATGAACGAGAAGCTGGTTGAGTATCTGCTGGAAAACCCGACTGACGCCAAAATCGTCGTCGGTAAAATTATCGATGCAGCCCGTGCCCGTGAAGCGGCGCGTAAAGCTCGTGAAATGACCCGTCGTAAAGGGGCGTTGGATTTAGGTGGCTTGCCAGGTAAGTTAGCTGACTGCCAAGAACGTGACCCTGCATTGTCCGAGCTCTACTTAGTGGAAGGGGACTCTGCGGGCGGCTCTGCGAAGCAAGGCCGTAACCGTAAGAATCAGGCGATTTTGCCGCTGAAAGGTAAAATTCTGAACGTTGAGAAAGCGCGTTTTGACAAAATGCTTTCTTCACAAGAAGTTGCCACCCTGATTACTGCGTTGGGCTGCGGTATTGGTCGGGATGAATATAACCCGGACAAACTGCGCTATCACAGCATCATCATCATGACCGATGCCGACGTGGATGGTTCACACATCCGTACTTTGCTGCTGACGTTCTTCTATCGCCAAATGCCGGAAATTATTGAGCGCGGTCATGTCTATATCGCTCAACCGCCATTGTATAAAGTGAAGAAAGGCAAGCAAGAGCAATACATCAAAGATGATGATGCGATGGAACAGTATCAGATGACATTGGCATTGGATGGGGCAGCATTGCACATCAATGAACATGCGCCTGCATTGTCCGGTGAGCCATTAGAGCGACTGGTTGCTGAACATTACAGCGTACAGAAAACCATCGCGCGTATGGAACGCCGTTATCCGCGTGCTTTGCTGAATAACCTGATTTATCAGCCAACGCTGAAAGAAGAAGATTTAACCAATAAAGAGGTTGTGACGCAGTGGATTGATTCGCTGGTGTCCATGCTGAATGAAAAAGAACAGCATGGCAGTAGCTACAGTTCAGTGGTGCGCGAAAACCGTGAGCGTCAATTGTTCGAGCCAATATTACGTATTCGTACCCACGGGGTTGATACGGATTATGAGCTGGACTTTGATTTCATCCACGGTGGTGAGTATCGCAAAATCTGTCTGCTCGGCGACAAACTGCGAGACCTGATTGAAGAAGGTGCTTTTGTTGAGCGTGGTGACCGCCGTGTACCGGTTTCCAGCTTTGAAGGCGCGTTAGAGTGGTTGGTGAAAGAGTCTCGTCGTGGTCTGGCAATCCAACGCTATAAAGGGTTGGGCGAGATGAACCCGGAACAATTGTGGGAAACCACCATGGATCCAGAAGGCCGCCGTATGCTGCGTGTGATGGTTAAAGACGCTATTGCAGCAGACCAATTATTCACCACTCTGATGGGTGATGCGGTTGAACCTCGTCGTGCCTTTATCGAAGAGAATGCGCTGCGTGCAGCGAATATCGATATCTAATTGATCAGATTGATTATTGTCTGATAGAAAGCCCGGAGCAGGAAGCTGTCTCTGGGTTTTTTTTGCGTGGATAGGACGCAATTCGGAATTCCTTTCTCTGTGGTACTGATGCGGCGCACGGACTCATTAGAATCTGATCGCAATATCGCGTTAGCATCGGTTATGAGTTAAATATAAATGAGGGCCTTATGGCTATTGAACTGATCGCTATTGATATGGATGGCACGTTGCTTAATCCACAGCATGAAGTGACCCCACGGGTAAAACAGGCGATTGCCGCTGCTCGTGAGAAAGGTGTTTGCGTGGTACTGGCGACGGGACGCCCTTATATCGGGGTTCAACGTTATCTGCGTGAGTTGAATATGGAAGGTAGCGGTGATTATTGCATCAGCAATAACGGGGCTTTGGTACAAAAAGCAGCGACCGGTGAATGTATTTTGCAGGAAACGATCAGTTTTGAAGACTATCTCTATTTTGAGGCTTTATCACGTAAAATGGGGGTGAGTTTCCAAGCTTTTGATTTTGATACCTTATACACCGCAAACAAAGATATCAGTAAATATACTCTGCACGAAGTGATGTTGACCGGTATTCCATTGAAGTACCGCGCGGTAGAAGAGATGGACCCAACACTGCGCTTCCCAAAAGTGATGATGATTGATGAGCCTGAAAAACTGGATCATGCATTAGAGATGATGCCTGCCGAGGCTTTTGAGCGCTTCACCATCATGAAGAGTGCGCCTTTTTACCTAGAGATTTTGAGTAAGCGGGTTGATAAGGGAACGGGGGTAAAAATGCTGGCAGAGCATTTGGGCATCGCGCAAGAGAATGTCATGGCTCTGGGTGATCAGGGCAATGATATCGCCATGGTTAATTATGCTGGTGTGGGTGTGGCGATGGGAAATGCCATTCCTGAACTGAAAGAAATCGCGCAGTTTGTGACCGGAACCAACAGCGAAGATGGTGTGGCGATGGCTATTGAGAAGTTTGTCATTTAATTTTGTTGAGGCCGATAAATGCTGTTTATCGGCCTCAACAGTGAGGATATCAGCCTAAATCAGGTGGCGAGATTATTCTAAAATGCCTTTCACAATTTGCACATCTTGAATGCCCAAACCGGTTAAATCAGCCAAGGTAATCTGCTGATCGTTATTTCTAAAAGGCCCGTTTTGCGCTAAAGCCACCCCAATTTCAGTCAAGGAATGATGGGCTAACATTCCTCGCTGGAATGCTTGAGAAATTTCACCAAATTCAGTGCATTGCTCCCATGAGTCCACCAATATTTTATCGGCTTTTGCGACTAAATCAGGCGCTAACTCATGCTTGCCTGCGCCATCGGCTCCGACAGCGGTAATGTGAGTGCCGGGCTGAATATCCACGGCATGCAAAATGGCTTCCCGGCTTGGTGTGGTGGTGACGATCAATTGGCAGTGACGGGCTAACTCTGCGGCATTTTGTGTGGTATTAACGTCAAAACCTTCCGCTTGAGCATATTGCCGATATTCCTCTAATGCCGTTTCACTGCGCCCCCAGACCCATAGCTGGCGACATGAAATGACACTTTTCAGGTACATCAGATGCAGGCGTGCCTGCATACCTGTACCAACGATGCCGATAGCACGAATATTTCGTGGCGCACAAAGTTCGGCAGCAATACGCCCGGCGAGCGCGGTACGTAGCGCGGTTAGCCAGCCTTCATCCAATAGCAGGGCTTGTGGCTCGCCCGTTTGTGCAGAAAATGCCATCATCACTCCCTGATTACTGGCAAGACCCTGAGCGGGGTTATGATAAAAACCGCTTGAGACCTTTACCACAAACAGCTTGTCACCCTGTAAATAGCCACTTTTAATACAGCAATCACCATTGGCTTGCTCAAACAGTAAATGTTGTACTGGGGGCATTTGTACCTGCTTTTGGCTGAAAGCAATAAAACCGTCTTTGAGCAGCAAGGTGATGGCATCAGCGTCGAACTTGTCGAGAATTTGCTGTTTACTCAGGATAATCATTCGCTGACGGCCCCCAGATATTTTTCCAGTACGATATTTTTCCCGCATAGCACTACCGCGACTTTTTTACCTTGCCACTGTGGTGCCAGTTTTAGCGCGGCGGCTAAAGCGACACCTGCGGCCCCTTCGATCATCCAGCGGTCAGTGCGGGCAATTAAACGCATGGCTTCTTTAATTTCCTGCTCGCTCACCAGCACTTTTTGGTCAATTAGCTGTTGGCACAGCGCAAAGGTGATAGCACCCGGCTCGACCCCGCCCGCAGTGCCATCGGACAGTGTCTCTTGCTCGGCAACATCCTGAATTTGACCTCTTTCCAGGCAGGTATACATGCTGGTTGCATTGGCTGGCCAGCAACCTATCACCTGCGTTTTATCAGAGAGTTTCTTTAATACCGTCGCAATACCGGAAATTAGGCCACCGCCGCCCACCGCCACAAAAACAGCATCAAGATCAGGTTGTTGCTCAACCATCTCCATACCACAAGTGCCTTGTCCAGCAATGACCTGCTTATCGTTATAAGGGGAAATATAGACTTTATCTTGCTGTTGCGCGGCAGCACCCGCCGCCAGTTCTGCATTTAATGCATCTCCAGGAATCAGTTCAATATGACCCCCTAAGGCGCGGATAGCCTCTAACTTGATAGCTGCGGCTTGCTCGGGCGCATAAATTGTGGATTTCACTCCCGCCAGTTTACCCGCCAGAGCCATCGCCTGACCATGATTACCGGTAGAAGCAGTGATTACTCCCTGTTGGCGCTGCTCGTCAGTAAGTAAACGCAGTTTGTTACTGGCCCCGCGAAATTTAAAAGAACCGGTGTGTTGCAGATGCTCACATTTGAGATAGATTTCACAACCACTGTGCAAAGACAGCAGTGGGCTGTACTCCAGTGGTGTCACTCTCACTTGTGGGCGCAATACTTGGTGGGCCTCTTTGATGGCATCGAATAGCGTATTCATAGCGGTTCCTTTAAATTTTCAGTTGTTTTTGATGTTTTTCAACTGGTTGTAAACGGTAGCCCGGCCAATATTAAGGATTTTTGCGACATAGCCTGCGGCATTTTTGCCGTTAAATGCTCCCTGCTGATAAAGCGCCTCAATGAGCTTACGGCGGCTGACACTGTTTAACGTCGCCAGTGTCAGTTGCTGCTGTTGAAGCCAGTGATGAGTGTAAGTGTTGATCCGTTCCTGCCAATCATCTTGGAACAAGACATCAGGCTGGGGCTGTAATTGATGTCCCGATAGGAACATATCCAGCGCCGCTTTGGCACTTTCAAAGACGGTAATATCCAGATTAATACACAGCAGACCGACTGGTTGCCCTGTGTCGTCTCGCAGCACGGTGCTTATTGAGCGCAATTGCCGACCATCCCAGTTACGCTTTTGGTATGGGCCGATGACCTGCGAGTGTTGGTCAAATTGCAGGTCACTGAGATTGGAGTCTTCCCCCAATTCCCTTTGTGAATAGTTATTAGCGACATAAACCAGTTTCTGGCTGGTTAAGTCGTGAATAGCAACTTCTGCATAGGGGGAGAACAGTGTGGCGATTGCATCGGCAATGGGCTGGCATCGGTTAAGCATTGAGGGGACTTTTTCTGGAATTTAAAATCCATATTAGACTTTTTTTTCTAAAATGCTATTGATAATTGCCAACTCGCTTTTACATTAATGGGAAGTGGGGGTGATATAATTTAGCGTAATGAATAATCGCTAACACAATCGTCTCCGGAGTCAGTATGGCCTTTCACGAACAACAACTCACCTTTGCTCCCAGGGGCCATCAACTGACCAATATCAATGTCTGGACACCGGATAGCCAGTGGCTGGCGTATGATGTGCGGCCTAACGGCAGTACGTTCAGTGGCTTAACCATTGAGCGAGTTAATTGCTCAACTCGTCATATTGAAGTTATTTATCGAGCCCAGCAGGGGGCGCATGTGGGTGTGGTGACGGTAAGTCCGGACGAGCCTGCACGTTATGTGTTTATCCACGGGCCAGAGCATCCGGATAGCCACTGGCATTATGATTTTCATCATCGCCGAGGGGTGATTGTGACAGAACCGGACAGGGAACTGGCGGTGACACTGGATGCCATGGATATTAGCGCACCTTATACAGCTGGCGCATTACGTGGTGGTAGCCATGTGCATGTTTTTAGCCCTGATGGCAGTCGCCTGAGTTTTACCTATAACGACCACGTATTGCACGAGTTAGATCCCGCGTTGGATTGCCGCAATGTGGGGGTGGCTCTACCGTTACATGGTGTCAACCCACCCAAACAACATCCGCGGGAATATGATGGTAGTCATTTCTGTGTGTTAGTCACTCGCACTACACCTACGCCACAGGCGGGCAGTGACCAGATAAACCGTGCTTATGAAGAGGGGTGGGTCGGTACGCAAGGTTATATGAAGGCCGATGGCCGCCGCCAGCGTTGGGCGCTGGCATTTATTGGCGATACGCTTTCGGCACAAGGTGAAAAAATTCCAGAAATCTATATTGCCGATTTACCTGAGCATGATAGGGATTATGCTAAAGCTGGGGCAGAGCCACTTGAGGGAACGAAAACCACGTTGCCAGCCCCACCTATGGGCGTCAGTCAGCGGCGAATAACGTTTACTGCCGAGCGGCGCTTCCCCGGTCTTGCCACCAGCCCTCGGCACTGGCTGCGCGCATCACCTGACGGCAGTGCCATTGCTTGTCTGATGAAGGATGATAGCGGCATAGTGCAGATGTGGTTGGTTTCACCAAATGGGGGGGAACCACGGCAGCTAACATTGACTGAGCAGGGGATTCAATCGGCTTTTAGTTGGCATCCACAAGGCCATTGTTTGGCATTTGTTAGTGATAACAGTGTGATGCTGTGTGATAGCACAACCGGCCAATTACAGCGGTTAACCGCGCGAAGTGCTGTGGCACCATTGGCGGATGCAGTGGTATTTTCACCGGATGGAACTCAAATTGCATTCATGCGGGAAATAGACGGATTCACTCAAATCTTTACCGTACATGTGCCTGAGTGAGCGGCTAGCGCTTTTACATTGGTAAGAGCGCTGCGAATATAACGGAGAAGGGTATGGGTTATTGTGGTGGAGCCGTTGCCGTCTGATTTTCAGTTTCAGACTGGCGGACACGTTCACGCGGTGAGTTGGCCATTTTATCCTCACTGTCAGAACGTAAATAATCATAGGGTAGTAGCAGGGTATCCATTACCGCAGAGAATGGTAGATCCACTGCCAGCAAGGGGCGCAATGCCCAGCCGGTATTGTCATCTTTGAGCATGGCCACATTGGCTTCTGTACCTGAGTAATAACCTTGACTGCTGCTCGTGTGCGTCATAATGCTGGAGCATCCGCTAGATAAAAGTAGCGAACAGCCGGTAACAAAAGGGATAACTGTATTTCTCATTATTTTATTCAGCTCTCATCATACCGGGCGATTATCAGGCTATAGGGTCAGTATTGATAAATAGGTTATATGAACTCATTTGCTATCAGTATCAGGTTTTGTCACGATTTTCATACCCTCTTACAGACAGTTCCTATGGTCAAAGATTCAATCTTCTGGCGTAACAGCTTTTAAGTGTAAGTTATGGCAACGCATTTATCGAATTATTATATTAATAAACATCTGATTAGGATTTTTTCCTTAAATTTTTTTTGATTTTGCTCTTGAAAAGAAAAAGGTAGGACCCATTTTATTATCAGGTCAGAAAGAATACGCCGACAGGGTATTCGGACCACAAGCCTGTCCTTGGTGGAAGGCTTAATAGAAAATATGATAACACCCTTGCTAATATATTTAGGAGGCAGTCTTTATGCGTAATTCCGAGCTTGCACCACTCTATCGTTCAGCTATCGGCTTTGACCGGTTATTTAATTTATTAGAATCCGGCCAGAACCAAAGCAATGGCGGTTATCCTCCTTATAACGTCGAATTGGTCGACGAAAACAACTACCGCATTGCTATCGCGGTGGCAGGCTTTGCAGAGCAGGAACTGGACGTGTCCACACAAGATAATATGTTGATTGTTCGTGGTGCTCACGCTGGTGAACCTGCACAGAAAACCTATTTATACCAAGGTATCGCTGAACGTAATTTCGAGCGGAAATTCCAGTTGGCAGAGCATATTAAAATCAAAGGTGCCAACTTAGTGAATGGATTGCTGTATATCGATCTGGAGCGGTTAGTACCAGAAAGCTTAAAACCACGTCGTATTGAAATTAAGTAATTTGCTGAATAATGTGAGCTAGTCGCATTATTAATACGGAGTTTGGCCTGCCGTAATCGGGGGCTAACCGGTGACGAATTGAGAGTGAAAAATAATATAACGCCAGCATTTTGCGTTAGGGTTTTTTATATCGAAAATTCGTGACTGTTTATTATCTTATCTCGCTTCAAAGAAGGAGTTATATTTATGCGTAATTATGATTTGTCACCTTTGCTTCGTCAGTGGATTGGTTTTGATAAATTAGCCAGCTCAATGCAGGGCGGTCAGGATGCTCAGGGGTTCCCCCCATACAATATTGAGAAAACTGACGATAACCACTATCGCATCTCACTGGCATTGGCCGGTTTTAAACAGAGCGAACTGGATATTGAAGTTGAAGGCCCGCGTTTAACTGTTCGCGGTAAGCCAACACCAGCGGAAAAACAGGTTGAATACCTGCATCAAGGTCTGATTCGTAAAGAGTTTTCATTGACCTTCACTCTGGCTGAGCATCTGAATGTTGATAATGCTCAATTTGAGAATGGCCTGCTGCACATTGATTTGCTGCGCCAAGTGCCAGAAGCGTTGCAACCACAGCGCATTAGTATCGGCAGTGCTGCACCTCAAGAGCGCCCGGTATTAGATAATCCGGCGACAAGTGAACAGCAGTAATTATGATGACCGGCACCTCTCTCCGGGGTGCCGGTAAGATTTACCCTCTCCTTGTTGTGTCCTTTTAGCGTCATGCTTTTTATCTGTTAATTTTTTCACCGGAGAGATTCCCCGCTCTCCGGTGCATTTTGTGGTGCATCCCACATTCAACCGCCCCCCCTTCTGACAGAATCCTTACTAATTGTAAGAATTTAAGGCCATGTATGACATGAGCGATATTCCACATGGCCGACCCGTTTTTAAACTTAGGCAAGGAAGTGATTTATGAGTGCTATCGCCCTTACCGTCAGTATGTTGGCGCTGGTCGCCGTATTGGGGTTATGGATCGGTAATTGGAAAATCTATGGTGTGGGGTTAGGTATTGGCGGAGTGCTCTTTGGTGGCATTATTGTGGGCCATTTTGCACAAACATATCAGCTGGTACTCAATGGGGACATGCTGCATTTCATCCAAGAATTTGGTCTGATTCTGTTTGTTTACACTATCGGGATTCAGGTGGGACCGGGTTTCTTCTCTTCACTGCGGGTATCAGGGCTACGACTCAACTGTTTTGCCATTCTGATGGTGATTGTTGGTGGGTTAGTCACGGCAATTATCCATAAATTGTTCGCTGTGCCACTGCCTATTATTTTGGGCGTATTTTCCGGTGCAGTCACTAACACCCCAGCACTCGGGGCGGCACAGCAAATTCTCACTGATTTAGGTTCACCACCTCAATTGGTCAGCCAAATGGGGATGGGCTATGCCATGGCCTATCCATTTGGTATTTGTGGCATTTTGCTTGTGATGTGGCTGATCCGTTTATTCTTTAAAATCAACGTCGATCGTGAAGCGAAAGATTTTGATAGCAGCCACGGGCAAAACCGTGAATTGCTCCAGACCATGAACGTGGCGGTGCGTAACCCTAATTTGAATGGTTTATCCGTGCAGGATGTGCCGCTGCTCAACAGTGATGAAGTGGTCTGCTCTCGGTTAAAACGAGGAGATTTACTGATGGTGCCGTTGCCAGCCACCGTCATTGAGCTGGGGGACTATCTGCATTTAGTGGGGCAGCGTGATGCTTTGGAGAAAGTGCGGCTGGTGGTGGGGGAAGAGGTCGATGTCACATTGTCTACCGCCGGTACCACGCTGCAAACAGCCCGCGTGGTGGTCACCAACGAGGCGGTGTTGGGTAAAAAAATTCGTGACCTTAACTTGAAGCAAAAGTATGACGTGGTTATTACCCGTCTGAATCGTGCGGGCATTGAGCTGGTTGCCAGTAATAGCGCGAGTCTGCAATTCGGTGACATCCTTAATTTGGTTGGTCGCCCAGAAGCGATTGAGGCAGTCTCGGCTGTGGTTGGTAACGCACAACAGAAACTGCAACAAGTGCAAATGCTCCCGGTCTTTATCGGCGTTGGGTTGGGAGTGTTATTAGGATCCATTCCGCTCTTTATACCGGGGTTTCCGGCAGCATTGCGTTTAGGCTTGGCGGGTGGCCCGCTAGTTGTGGCATTAATTCTTGGACGTATTGGTAGTATTGGGAAGTTGTATTGGTTTATGCCACCGAGTGCCAACTTGGCGTTGCGGGAGTTGGGGATTGTGCTGTTCTTGTCCGTGGTAGGGTTGAAATCCGGCGGTGATTTTATCAATACGCTGGTAAATGGAGATGGACTGGCGTGGATTGGTTATGGCGCGATGATAACGGGGATACCATTACTGACGGTGGGTATTCTGGCGCGCATGCTGGTCAAGATGAACTATCTGACATTGTGCGGCATGCTCGCCGGGTCAATGACCGATCCTCCGGCGCTAGCATTTGCTAATGGCTTACACCCAACCAGCGGTGCGGCGGCGCTGTCTTATGCCACCGTTTATCCGTTGGCGATGTTCTTACGAATAATGTCGCCACAGATTTTGGCGGTACTGTTTTGGACTACGATGTAGCTAACTCATCCCCTGCGGGCTCAAGTCCGCAGGGGATGTTTTAATTGCTTTCGAGAAATCACTCCGCTCCCTGAAACGCCAGCTCAATTTCTTCCGCTAAAATGGCTACCCCTTTTTCGATCTGCTCAGGTTCCGGCACATAGTTCATTCGCATACACTGGTGGGTGTGCGGCCAGTCATATCCCAGTCCGGGAAAGAAGTAGTGGCCGGGCACCATCAACACGCCACGTTTTTTCAGGCGCTGATAGAGCAACTCGGTACTGATCGGCAAATCTTTAAACCATAACCACAGGAAGATGGCCCCCTCTGGTTTGTGGATAAGACAGCGCTCAGGTGGGAGATATCGACGCAAAATAGCGATGGTCTGCTGCACCCGATCAAAATAGAAGGGACGAATCACTTCGTTGGATAGACGTAATAAATCACCGCGTTCAATCATTTCCGCGGCGATAGCTGGCCCCATGCTGCCCGGTGATAAACTGATAATGCCATTCATGTTGGTGATAGCAGAAATCACTTTCTCATCAGCAATCACAATCCCACAACGCGATCCCGGTAGGCCAAGTTTTGACAAACTCATGCACAGGATAATGTTCGGGTTCCACAGCGGTGTTGCCTCAGTAAAAATAATGCCGGGGAAGGGGACACCATAGGCATTATCAATCAATAGCGGAATATCACGCTGTTGAGCAATAGCATCAAGGCGGATTAACTCTTCATCAGTAATAACATTACCGGTCGGGTTGGTCGGCCGCGAGACACAGATAAGCCCAATATCATCGGTAATATTGAGGTGCTCGAAATCAACGTGATACTTGAATTGGCCTTCTGGCAGTAACTCAATATTAGGTTTGGCAGAGACAAATAGGTCTTCATCCAGACCCGCGTCAGCGTAACCAAGATACTCAGGTGCGAGTGGGAATAATACTCGGCGACGGCTACCATCAGCGTAGCGGCCAGCGAATAAATTAAATAAGTAGAAAAATGCACTTTGGCTACCATTTGTCAGTGCAATATTCTGTGGCTCAATTTGCCAACCTAGCTCGTCACGTAGCATTTTTGCCAGCGCTTTTAGCAGCAAATCTTTGCCTTGTGGCCCATCATAATTGCACAACGCTTCGGTCAGTTGACCGCGCTCCAGCATCTCCTGACACAGTTGCTGGAAATAAGCATCCATCTCAGGGATATGTGCCGGATTACCCCCGCCAAGCATGATTGAACCGGGGGTTCTTAGGCCGTCGTTGAGGTCGTCCATCAGTCTGGTAATACCCGCATAGCGGGTAAATTTGTCGCCGAAAAGTGAGAACTTCATAAGATGAAAATTTATTGTTATCCGTAAGTGAACAAGTACCATACTCGCAGATAAAAGCGGGTGCAATGCGGAAAGATTTCTTCCTGCCGCGTGAAAATATCGGCAGGAAGTGTTTTTGCGGAATAATGTGCTAATTCACTCTTTTTTGTCGCCAACCCAAACGACCAGCACTTTATCGCCTTGGTGTTGGCGACTAAAGGCATAATAATCAGCCGTTTGCTGGGATTGCTGCACCCCAGCACCAATGGCGGGGTGACGGGCGCGGAATTGGCTGACTTTCTGCCAATGTGCCAATAGTGCACCTTTGGCGCCGGTCAGCTCATTCCAGTTCATATCAGAACGCGTGCCCTGCAATGGGTCAGACCCCGTTGGGCCAAATTCTCGCCCACTTTCATCACCATAGAAAATTTGCACTGCTCCCGGTGCCAGCAGTAGCAGATCACCCGCCCGTTGCTGTTTCACCAAAGACTGTTGTGCATCGTCTTTAAAAAATAGCCGCGTATCATGAGATGAAATGTAACTCAATACATTGAAACCTTGCAGCTTATCCGCCATTTGTTGATAAGTACCATCAATGGATGAGAAGCACGTTAGTGCCTGTTTGGCTTGATCCTGAAAATCAAAGTTAATCATGGCATCGAAGCCATTTTGGTAGTAATCGCTCTTCATTACCCCATGACCCCAGGCTTCTCCTGTCATCCAGAACGGCAAGTCATCCAGCGCTTGATCAGGATGAGCCGCTTTCCAGGCTGCCAGTGCTGCGGTAGTTTGCTGCTTAAGCTGTTGCCAGGCGGGTTTCTCAACATGTTTGGCGGTATCAACCCGAAAACCGTCGATACCATAATCACGAACCCATTGGCTCAACCATTGTGTGAGGTAATCTCGCGGTGTGGCCCCGGGGATTTCCCGTGCTGCGGTATCCGGTTTGTGGCGGTAAAATACGGGCAGACCACTGGGTTGGGTCGATTCTGTTTTGATGTCCGGCAGGAAAGCTAACGACATGGTTAAATCGTCATAGCCGGGGGAGTCATAATCACCAATATCGGTGCGGATCCACTTCTTGCCCCACCAATTATCCCACGCGGTTTTATCACTAAAATTGATGTAATCATTAAAACTATGCCAAGTTTGTCCTTTACCGGGAGTCCAGTCTGTCCAGTTTTTACCCAAGGTTTTTTCTAACTGATCGTTTTGCAGATAAAGGGCACCAAACTGATAACTTTGCATATCGGCCAAGGTGGCGTATCCGACGTGATTCATTACCACATCAAAGAGAATGCGAATGCCGCGTTTGTGGGCTTGTTCAACCAGATTGTGCAGCTCTTTCTCGGTGCCCATATTGGCATCCAGACGTGTCCAATCCAGCCCATAATAGCCATGGTAGGCATAATGTGGGAAGTCGCCTTTGGTGCCTCCCCCAACCCAGCCGTGGATTTGCTCTAGTGGTGAGCTTATCCATAATGCATTGACGCCAAGCTGTTGCAGATAATCAAGTTTTTCCGTTAATCCAGCCAGATCCCCACCATGAAAAGTCCCGATTTCCTGCATACCATCGCCATGGCGACCATAGCTGTGGTCATTAGCTGGATTGCCATTTTTGAATCGATCCGTCAGCGCAAAATAGACGGTGGCATTCTGCCAACTGAATGGTGCGGCTTGCTGAGTTTGCGCTGATTCCAGCAGCAGTAAACCGCCACTCTCCGGGCTGGGTTGCAGTGTGATTTTTCCAAGAGAAACTTTCGCGATTTGACCGGAGTAGAACTCCCGTACCATTTCACCTTCAGAAAAAGTTTTGCTCACATTAAGGGTTACGGGTTTACCATCCCAGCGCTGACAGCTGTGTGCCACGACACTGATAGCTTCGACTACTGGCTCTTTGATATTCAAGGTGAGTGTTGGGGTGCCGCTGCGCGTATCAATGCGCACCTGATACTGACCATCGCGGAACAGTCGCCACTGAATATCGGTCTGATTCTGGCAAGGTTGCAGTGAAAACGTCTGATTCAGTTTTACAGGACCAGTGGGTTGCCAACACTGCTTATTTTGATAAAACTTGAGCGAATATTCACCTTTGGTTAGCGCACTGCTGCTGACAAAAACCCCGCTATCTTGCTCAGTAAATGCCGGGAAATGCTGTAGTGACCAGTTAGCCATCACTGCTGGTGATATAAGGAGGAGCATAGAGAGGCTGAGATGATGCTTCATGACACATCTTCCTTGGGTCTGAAAAGAGATAAAATTTTATAAAGAGCAGTGTGCCGGTTGGTGAATAAATAGCCTCATCCTTGCGCCGTTTTTACAGGGAGGAGGAGGATGGAGGAGGGAGATTTGGCCTGCAAGCAGGCCATTAGAATTATTTATTCTGTTTAGGATTTCTTTAACTTACTGCTTTTTTAACACTTGCGGGTTTACACAGTTTTCTGTGACGGTGCCGGTTAGTGCGGCAATCAAGTTATCCACGGCGCAGGCGGCCATGTTGTAGCGGGTCTCTGTAGTTGCAGATCCAATATGTGGCACGGCAACCACATTCCGCAATTTGAGTAGGGGTGAATCCACTGGCAGTGGTTCTTGCTCAAAGACATCCAGCCCGGCGGCATGAATTGTGCCATCTTGCAGGGCAGCTATCAGCGCCTGTTCATCAACCACCGGCCCACGGCCAGCATTGATCAAAATGGCGCTGGGCTTCATTTTGGCTAACTGCTCACGGCTAATCATATGATAAGTCTGCTCGGTCATCGGCAGTGTAATACAGAGAAAATCAACCTCAGCCAGTAAGGTGTCCAGTGAACAACGCCGAGCACCAAAGCGCTTTTCCGCTTCTTCATGTGGGCGACGGCTGGTGTACAGCACAGGCATATTAAAACCAAAGTGTGCGCGTTGAGCCAGCGCCATACCAATCCGGCCCATGCCGAGGATACCGATGGTTTTGTGGTGCACATCCACGCCATACCAATCCTCACCAACACTGTCTTGCCACTCGCCGGCTTTCACGCGTTCAGCCAGCTCCACGACACGGCGAGCACTCGCGAGCACCAATGCCATCATGGTGTCAGCCACCGTTTCCGTTAGTACCGTTGGTGTGTGCATCAATGCAACACCACGCTGATTTAGGGCGTCCACATCAAAATTATCATAGCCAACAGAAATGGTGGAGGCGGCACGTAAGTGCGGCGCTAATTGCAAAAAAGCATGATCAATCTTGCCACCGGAACCAATAAGCCCCTCCGCTTTTTGCAGGGCTGATAAGAGTGCGGGCTGATTCTCCGGCGATAAGCCATCAAAACTGTTTACTGTGAAATGTTGCTCTAAACGCTGGTGTAGATCGGCGGGAATACTTTTGTACAGAACAATGGAAGGCTTCATCACAAGTGCAACTCCATGACGGGGTGGGATTAAAGCCAGCATAACAGTGATCACCACGGTGGGATCAAGCGCTAATCACCCTCATAATGTTACAGCGAATGAAAAAACCAACCCGCTTTGGCCGGTTGGTTATATCGTTTTATTGAGCTTCGTTACTGATGGTGTTTTTAACTGAAAGGGTATGTGAGCGGATAGACGCGCAGCGGATCGCCGTCACAATTGCCAGTGCTGGGGCAATGGCATACAGGGCAAAAAGCCAGTGAGCTGTATTTTCTGCACCTGCGACACCTCCGGGGGCATTTAACCCGGAGAGGTTAGCCACCATCCCGGCGATGGCCGCGCCCACCGCGGTGGCAAACATCTGTACCGTGGTAATTGACGCCCCAGCGATATCTTTATCTTCTTCAGCAGCCACTTGCAGAATGCGGGTCAACAGATGTGGCCAGCCAAAACCAATACCGAACCCAACCAACGTCAGTGAGATAGCAATCGGCCCCATATGTTGCCAGCCACCCAGCGAACTCGCCGGCATCAGGATAGACAGTGCTACTATCCCTATCAGAACAATAATGGGGCCGCTGATAATCGCCCAACGAACACCTGCTTTTTTCCAACCCGCGCTGGTAACCTCAGAAATCGTCCAGCCCGCGGCCATTGTGGCCGCAATATAACCGGAAATAAGGGGTGACTGACCGTGCAGCGTTTGGAGGAAATAAGGAACGAAAATCTCGCAGGTAATGCCGATAGCCAGTAGCGAAACCGTGATATAAAGTGCTGCCAATGGGGAGTTAAGGCGCAATGCTCCCTTGGGTAGCAAACGTGAAGTTGCCCGGGATTCGATGCGCAGTAATAGGATTAGCAGCAAGGTGGCTAATACAATCCCGGCTAAATTCGTCAGACCACTGCTGGCAATGCTGCTAGCGGAAATGGTCAGCACGATCGCCGTTAATAGCACTAATTGGGTGATGGGTAACGCTGAGGTGGCTGCCGTATTGGATTTACCCGCGGGCAGGATGCGCCAAGTAAAAACGGCATAAATTAGCGTCACTGGTAGTAAAGTCCAGAAAGCAAAGCGCCAAGCGTCCATCTCTGCAAATATACCGCCAATCGCCGGACCAATAAGGGTCGCAACTCCCCACATCCCCGAAATCAGTGCCATTGCTCTTGGCCATAATGACTGCACAAATACCAGATTAATCATGGCGTAAGAGAGAGCAAACAGGAACCCCCCTCCTAAACCTTGTACCGTTCTGCCAACTAACATAAAAGGCATATTGGGAGCCATAGCACACAGAGCACTGCCCAGCATAAAGGTCAGCGAGGCAAACAAATATGCGCTACGTGCACCGTAACCGCTGAGTAACCGAGCAGAAAGCGCGGAGCCAAGAATAGAGGCGGTGACAAATAGGGTAGTATTCCAGGCGTAGAGGTTAAGGCCATTAATCTCCAGCACCACGGAAGGCAAAATAGTCGTCGCGATGTAGATATTGATGGCATGTAAAACAACACCACCCGACAGAGCTATAGCAAAAGCCGCATTTTTACCGGAGAACAAATCACTCCATCGGCTTGCATCATTCATTATCACGTTTCCATCCTGCCAGAGATCTGGTTATTGAGTTGAGATTGTTGTTGCGGTAAAGTTAAACAAGTAAATTCTTGGAATAAGTTAGGTCAGTTACTAACAATAAGTCAAGCATATGCTTGTTAAATGTTATGCTGGCAATAAATCATTAAAAATAAAAAACGCACTAACGATACTGGGGAAGATATGAATATCGATAGTTCGACTCGCCAGCCGCAGTCTGTCGCCGAACGTTTGCTGTTGTTGCTAAAGACTCGCGGCCCTTTGCAAGCCACGGATGCGGGCAAAATTCTGGGAACGACGGGAGAAGCGGCCCGACAGCAATTCGTCAAATTAGCAAAAGAAGGGCTGGTTGTTGCTGTTGCGCAGGCGAAAGGTGTTGGGCGACCTATCCAACTTTGGCAGTTGACTGATGCTGCGAACACTCGGTTTCCTGATACTCACGGCGAGTTAACAGTGCAATTATTGCGAATGGTGCGTACAAAATTAGGCGAACAAGCGCTTAATTTACTGATTGAGACTCGTGAGGATGAAACCCGTGAGCAGTATTGTTTGGCAATGGAAGGGGCCAAGAGTATTGATGAACGGGTGCAAAGGCTGGTGGCTATTCGAACGCGGGAAGGGTATATGGCAGAGAGCCAAACTCAGCCCGATGGGTCGATTTTGCTGATTGAAAATCATTGCCCTATTTGTGCGGCTGCCGCCACATGTCAGGGTTTCTGCCGAGCTGAATTGGATGTCTTTCGCCAAGCATTACAGGCACCCGTTGAGCGAACTGAACATATTCTTTCCGGCTCTCGCCGCTGCGTGTATTTAGTGTCTGTGGAATAAATAAAGCCATGTCTCGATATTCATTTCGACACATGGCGGAATAGTGGGTCTAGAGCTCATCTTTTTTATGTGAAAAACCCAGTTTGAGTTTTACTTTGGCTGACGGCTGAGTGATGACCTCGGAATACAGTTTTGTTTTGCCTTTTGCTTTCATATGTTGCGCGAAAGCCATAAAAGCCGCGGTGCTGGCTCCTCTTATTGTTCCTTCATTCTCTGGGTTAAGTACATAATTGGGGTGGCTAACTGATGCTGAAATTTCAACCGAACCTGATCCGTACCGGTTATCCTCAATATCCTCGCTGTCGGCCACAAGCAAGCTAATAATCTGGTTGTTATGTCGCACAATAACCCAGTGATTGGGTTCAAGAGGAAGGCATGCAATATCAGTTCGCATAATATCGATCAGTTCTAATCCTACTATGAGGGTTTCATCCCTAGGAGTCAGACATTGTGATGCGATACTGCATCCCGCTTGAAAGGTATTCTCTCGCTGTTCATTTCTCTCTCTGCGATACGTTTTATAAATATCACTCCATTCGCTTAGTACGGTGCGTAACTCATTAAGAGTATCCGACGTAATCGTGCTGATATCATCAATAATTTCTATCTCGAATCCAGTATCGGATGTTGTCCACTCACCATTATGTAATACGCGGGGATACGTTTCTTGATAAACAAAATTAGCTAATAATAATTCATAGGAACCCAAGGGTAATAATTGTGCTTCTGTTGCTGAAACGGTTGGGTGGGAATGACGGTTCTGTAACTGATAATTAGCTAAATTCATCTGTGTGCGATTAAATGCTTGGGTCAGTGGCCGAATAATATGGGCAGTATCTTCCTGAGTAATATTATGTGATTGGATGTTGATAATAAGCCTCTGGACGACATCAGAATGCCGCTCTATGGCGGTGACGGCTATTTGGCGATCATTGCTATTCAACGGGGGAAGCTCAATATTACCGGTATCGAGGATGCCAGTGACTACGTGGCGAAAATAATCTGTTGTCCAGGCACTTAGCTGTGAACCGAATAACAGCACAAAATCGGCCATCACCTCGGAAACCCAACGTCCACAATATGCTGTTGATGAGGGCGTTTGGCGCGGATAACGGGCGGAGAGGATATTTAGGACGGAGGTTTTACAAGCTTTTGCTGCTGCCGGTAAGGTAAGTGATTGATTATAGAGATGTGTATTAATATGCGTTAATACCAGCATCGATGAGCGCGGATCATCTACAGCAGTGCTGGCGTCATGTTCAATGGTGGGTGGTGGGGCAGTCGCTGCTATGACTAGCGTTTTTCCTGCGCCATCAGGGTGAGAAAATTCGTTTATTCCAACGAGTTTATCAAGCTGATTACAGCGCCCCTGAACCACATAATTATAAATTGCCAGCCAGGGCAAACCGATGCAACCCCCTATTCCCAACGCACCTCTTTTATCGCGATGAGCATGTTTATTAATAGCTATTATCGTTTTATTGAGTATCAAGGGAGGGATATTTTCTGGAGGCAGACCTTGGTCATTATCAGAAACTCCATTTGTAATATATAAATTCACTGAGTTTTTAGGAGAATATTGGGTGCTGATCCAAAAAGGAATATTGAGAGGTTCAGTATCGTTAGCTTCAAGGTATTGAAATTGTAAATTTTTTTTATTAAATTTAAAAAGAAAAGATAAATGCTCAGTGTTGCCATTTAATCTCATATTGATCGGGTTATGATCTCCTGTGGTATAAAAAAAGAGATTTCTGCCGATGACGATAATTTGTGGGTAATCAATGGTTCCCACGATGAAGTTACTTTTATCATTAATATTAAAATTCAGTAGAACGAGTTTGTTTATATCGTCTAATTCTGATGTATATTTACTGAACGTATTATTAATCTCTAGCTTTTGATTATTAACAATAACGCAATTTGAACCACAAAATCCCGGTGTTTCCAAAACTTTAATTTCACTGATTTGCTCTGACATACTAATTTCATCAAGTAAAGCCAAGTTAACGGACTCGGTTAAATTGTAATGATTGTTTTTTAAGCTATCATTTTTATAGACTGTGACTTGTATACCTTTAGGGATTTTTATTGAAGAAATGGGGAGAGTAAAATATTTATACTCTGGGTCATAGAGATCGATTGCTTTAGGTGCTGTTAAGCAAATAGATTGGCCTTGAAAGTTATCTTCAGTATAAAAGCAAGCAGGTAGAGACCCACGTGACATGTATTCATTAGCTTGGGAACTTATTGAATATATGATGATATACAGTAAAAGTAATTTATTCATATCGACATTCTTCCATGATTTAGATTTTCGATAAAAATTAGAACCAATCTTTGTTATTTAAAGCTCATCATGTTCAAAACCCAGTTTTGTTTTTACTCTGGCAGAGGGAGGGGAGAGAACATCAGAGTGTATAAATTTTATTCCCTTATTTTTAAGGTAACTGGCTAGCCCATGAACTGCCGCAGTACCCGCTCCCCTAATACTGCCTTCAGCCTCGGCATCTATAATAAATTTTGGCTTGGTGAGAAAGTTTGCCAAATAATAGTGCCCTTCTTGCTCCTCATCATTAATCGTGTATTTTCTTGCCTCCAACATATGAATAATACCGCCATTGATTTTAACGATAACAAACAAATATCCCGGCGTACTATTTTCGAGATGTGTCTTCAATGAATCACTAGTAATGCGTGCTGAATAAATGATTCTGTCACTTGCGGTAACCGGAACTCTGATTTTTTTCTGGTTTTTATCGTCCTCAACCAGCATCGTGCCATAGATGAGAGAATAATATTTTTCAAACCACTCATTGATAACGGCAAGGGATTCTGAGCGAAGTTCTCTCTCACTCTGTTGATTTTCCCCTGAGATAATGTCTACCTGAAATGTTAATGAGTCAGATATTTCCCATGCACCATTTCTGCGGATACGTACCGGTTCGGTACTGGCTGTATAGGAATCAAGAGACAAAATATAGTGCCCTAAAGGTAAGTTTTGTGCAGCCGAAGGTGCAGTATTTTCACCATGGGTATGTAAGTAGTATTGGGCGAGTGCACTTTCAGCATACTGGAATGCATTGGTGATCTGCTGGGTGGCCTCTGTTCGGCCCAGTTCTCGCACGCCTCTTCTAATGCCTTGGAGCAAGCGTTGCTCTGTGCCAATATCTACAACGGCATACCCTGTACTGTCTGAATCAATGGCGTTATCCAAAACTCGGCGTAAGTGTTCAATGGACCAATCACGCAAACTGTTCCCAAACAATAAAGTAAAATCAGCCAGTAAACGTGACAGCCAAGAGCCACAAGCGGGGCCTTCTATCTGACGAGGGAAGCGGCTGCTAACAAGATTCTCCAATGGAACATTACACGCGTTGGCCACCGCCGGTAGCGTTAGGCTTTGTTGATGTAATGACGGTAAATCTACGTGCGTTAATGCTAGTGTTTCTGCCTGTTCCTCTGATTTTTTCGTGGTGGCTTGAATAGGTTTTAAGACGGTAGCAGTGCCAGCGATCAGCTGCATTTTTGCTTTATCATTACCGCTGAAAAAAGATTTAATGCTGCTCCAGGCTGACTCCACCTGATTACAGCGCCCATGCACCACGACATTATAAAGCGCCAAGGGTCCGGACAGTAGACAACCTATGGCCCCGGCTGCACCGCGTTTGATTCTGGGGTGATCTCGCATTACGGTCATCAAATGATGGTTCATCATTAAGGGACCACTGAGAATATTATTATAAATAACTAGATCAGGAAATATCGTGGGATGTCGAGTTTGCTTTGTGTGGAAAATAAGCGTCGGTGAGAGTATGCCTCTTTGATGTTGACTATTTTCCATATAGTTTATTTTTAAACTAGAATTTGACACCTCAAATATGAATGAAATAAAGGTGGTATCAGGATGGAGGTCGTGAATTATTGGTTGATTTTTCACCTCGGAATTAAGAATATGTATCTGATTATCATCAACAGTAATATCAACATGATTAACCAAATTTAAATTAAAGGTGGAGTTACTGTCTATCTCAAAACTGAATAATGCAACCTTTTTGGAGTGCTCAACATCAAGTGTTGAAGAATGAAAAATATCACCTAAAGGGATAACCATTTTACTCAATATAACACATTCTTTAACACAGTTAAGAGGATAATTATTTTCGGCAATAATATCCATCTTTTCCTGATAAATACGGTCTGTCTGATAAGCACAAAATTCTTCATCTAAAAAATCATGATAATAATGAGAGCAATGAGACTCACTGTCTATTGGTGGAACAATGTAATCAAAGGCCATCTCTGTTGTGGAAAATGCGACGGAAGGTAGCAATAGAGATAAAGTATAAAGTAACGAAGTAAATTTATGATACATGATAACCTCGTATTAAATTAGAGACTATTTATGGGTGGTTTAAAATAAGAAATTTAACCCCACTATAGAGAATAGAGGCGAAATAAATCCTTCAATTATCTCTTTATTTGTTTTTTATTCTTTTCTATGTTTGAAGTGATATGTTTTATTAATGAAGGAATATGAAATGTTTAATCTAGGGTGTTTGATCTGTGGAGAATTAAACAGAACGCTGCCACTGCATTGTTAAAATCGTATTTTTAGTTTCTGCATTATAGGCTCTCTCGACGACGACAAATCCTTGCTTGCGATAAAAGTGGTAGGCTCGGCGGTTTTTTTGATACACCTCCAGTGTCAGCGCGTTATAGTGTTGCTGGATATGGTTCATCAACTTCTTACCAATGCCTTTCCCGTGGAAAGACTGCTCAACAAATAGCGCCCCCACCAATTGCTCTTCGAGAATACTGATAAATCCAACAAGCTTATTATTATCAGCGGTCGCTTCCCTATGTTCCCCCGGTTGCCAATACACCCAAGTACGCGCAGCGGGAAGATAAGTATGTCGGACTAACGGGGCGCTTTCATGCCAATATTGTTCGGCAATAAAAGGGTGAGCGGCGATAGTGCTGGTCAACCATAATTGCATCAGAGGATCGAGATCCTCTGGTTGATAAGTTCTAATCATTTCGCCGCATTATCCGGATGACAGAAACAGCTTGCCAGATGATCGTTCACCAGACCGCTAGCTTGCATAAATGCATAGCAGATAGTTGATCCAATAAACTTAAATCCACGCTTTTTCAGTGCCTTAGACATAGCATCAGAAATAGGTGTTGTGGCTGGGCATTCCGCCAGACACCACCAATGATTAATTTTTGGCTCACCCTCAACGAAACTCCAGATAAAGCGTGAAAAATCTTCTCCATTGGCTTCCATGGCTAGATAGGCTTGGGCGTTGGTAATAATGGCTTGGATTTTACCCCGATGCCGAATAATACCGCTGTCTAGCATCAATGTTTCTATCTCCTGTGGCCCCATTTTTGCCACCTGCACCGGATCAAAATGGTGAAAGCATTGGCGGTAACGCTCGCGTTTTTTCAGCACGGTTATCCATGAAAGTCCTGCTTGTTGCCCTTCCAGACACAACATTTCAAATAGCGCTTGGCTATCCGTGCGTGGGATCCCCCATTCCGTGTCGTGATAAGCGATATAGAGCGGGTCTGTCGTGACCCAGCCGCAGCGTTGTAAATCCATATTCATAACTCCAGTAGGGGACCTATCATGGGATGATCGCTGTTCGTCGGATGATTAGCAACCAACAAACCCACACTTTGGTAGTGACGCTATAGAGGAGATTTATTAGTTGGAAACTAATGAATGGTCTGTTTTATCGACAAATTCACCCTGATTCTTGCATCTTGCCGGATTCTGGCTGTATATCTTACGGTCAACGGGTATACTGACCCATTCCATTTTAATCCACTTGTATCGCGTGCGAATCCAACATGCAAAAGTTTGATACCAAGACCTTTCAGGGCCTGATCCTGACGTTACAGGACTATTGGGCGCGCCAAGGCTGCACCATTGTTCAACCACTGGACATGGAAGTCGGCGCGGGTACTTCCCACCCAATGACCTGCCTGCGCGCACTTGGCCCAGAGCCAATTGCTGCCGCTTATGTACAACCTTCACGTCGTCCGACTGATGGTCGCTATGGCGAGAACCCTAACCGCCTGCAACATTATTATCAGTTTCAGGTGATCATTAAACCTTCACCAGACAACATTCAGGAACTGTATTTAGGTTCCTTGAAAGAGCTGGGTCTGGACCCGACAATTCACGACATTCGCTTTGTCGAAGATAACTGGGAAAACCCAACATTGGGTGCCTGGGGTCTGGGTTGGGAAGTGTGGCTCAATGGTATGGAAGTGACTCAGTTCACTTACTTCCAGCAAGTGGGCGGTTTGGAATGTAAACCGGTCACCGGCGAGATCACCTATGGTCTGGAGCGTTTGGCAATGTACATTCAGGGCGTAGACAGCGTTTATGACCTGATCTGGTGCGACGGCCCACTGGGTAAAACCACCTACGGCGATATTTATCATCAGAATGAAGTGGAGCAATCCACCTATAACTTCGAATATGCCGATGTGGACTTCCTGTTCTCCTGCTTTGAGCAGTATGAGAAAGAAGCTCAGTCACTGTTGGCACTGGAAGTCCCGCTGCCGTTGCCAGCTTATGAACGCATTCTGAAAGCGGGCCATACGTTTAACCTGCTAGACGCACGTAAAGCCATCTCGGTGACCGAGCGTCAGCGCTATATTCTGCGCATTCGTACGCTGACCAAAGCTGTCGCCGAGGCTTATTACGCCTCCCGCGAGGCGTTGGGCTTCCCTATGTGCAAAAAGAATCAGAACTAAGAGGCTGTCATGACTCAACAGACTTTCCTGGTGGAAATCGGCACGGAAGAGTTGCCGCCGAAGGCTCTTCGTTCTCTGGCCGAATCTTTTGCTACCAACTTCACCACTGAATTGGACAATGCCAATCTGCCTCATGGTGAGGTGGTTTGGTATGCCTCACCACGTCGTTTGGCGTTAAAAGTGGTTAATTTAAGTGCGGCTCAGGCCGATCGTGAAGTTGAAAAACGTGGCCCTGCCATCGCACAAGCTTTTGATGCTGAAGGCAAACCAAGTAAAGCAGCTGAAGGTTGGGCGCGGGGCTGTGGTATTACGGTGGATCAGGCCGAGCGTTTGGTTACCGATAAAGGCGAATGGCTGCTGTATCGCGCTCATGTAAAAGGGCAATCCGCGCAGTTGTTGCTGGCGGGGATGGTCAATACGGCACTGAGCAAACTGCCTATTCCCAAATTGATGCGTTGGGGTGATAAAGAAACCCAGTTCGTCCGTCCGGTCCATACCGTAACTATGCTGCTCGGCAGCGAATTGATCCCCGGCACCGTGTTGGGTATCGATTCAGACCGTATTATTCGCGGTCACCGTTTTATGGGCGAAGCCGAATTCACCATTGATAATGCTGATCAATATCCGCAAGTGTTAATGGAGCGCGGCAAAGTCATCGCTGACTATGAATTACGTAAAACTATCATTAAACGTGATGCAGAGCTGGCGGCGCAAAAAATTGGCGGTGTTGCTGATCTGAGTGATAGCTTGCTGGAAGAAGTCGCGTCACTGGTTGAGTGGCCGGTGGTGTTGACGGCTAAGTTTGAAGAGAAATTCCTGGCTGTTCCTGCGGAAGCGCTGGTGTACACCATGAAGGGTGACCAGAAGTATTTCCCAGTGTATGACAAGGCCGGTAACTTGCTGCCAAACTTCATTTTTGTCACCAATATCGAATCTAAAGATCCGCAGCAAATTATCTCTGGTAACGAGAAAGTTGTGCGCCCACGTCTGGCGGATGCTGAGTTCTTCTTTAACACTGACCGCAAAAAACGTCTGGAAGACAATTTACCGCGCTTGGAAACCGTGCTGTTCCAACAGCAACTGGGGACTTTGCGTGATAAAACCGATCGTATTCAAGCGCTGGCCGGTTGGGTTGCTGCACAAATTGGTGCAGATGTTAACCATGCTACCCGTGCCGGTTTGCTGTCCAAGTGCGACCTGATGACCAATATGGTGTTTGAATTCACTGACACCCAAGGTGTCATGGGGATGCATTACGCCCGTCATGATGGTGAAGCTGAAGATGTCGCGGTTGCGCTGAATGAGCAATATCAACCGCGGTTTGCTGGTGATGACTTGCCGTCTAACCCAGTGGCTTGTGCATTGGCGATTGCCGACAAAATGGACACGCTGGCCGGTATTTTCGGCATAGGTCAACATCCGAAAGGCGATAAAGACCCATTTGCGCTGCGCCGTGCGGCATTGGGTGTGCTGCGTATTATCGTCGAGAAGAACTTGCCGCTGGATCTGCAAACCTTGACCGAAGAAGCTGTGCGTTTGTATGGCACCAAGCTGACCAATGCCAAGGCAGTCGATGAAGTGGTTGAGTTTATGCTGGGCCGCTTCCGCGCTTGGTATCAGGAAGCCGGTTACAGTGTCGACACCATCCAAGCTGTTCTGGCTCGCCGTCCAACCAGACCGGCTGATTTTGATGCCCGGGTGAAAGCGGTAACGTATTTCCGCACGCTGGATGCTGCTGCGGCATTGGCTGCGGCGAATAAGCGTGTGTCGAATATCTTGGCGAAATCTACGGATACCTTAAAAGACCGTGTAAATGCCGCGGTACTGAAAGAACCTGCCGAATTGCAGTTTGCTACTCACCTGATTGTGCTACGTGACCAACTGGCACCGTTGTTTGCTGACGGTCGCTACCAGGAAGCATTGGTTGAGTTAGCGGCGCTGCGTGAAAACGTCGATGCTTTCTTCGATAACGTGATGGTGATGGTCGAAGACGATGCGGTGCGGGTTAATCGCCTGACCTTATTGAGTAAGTTACGCGAGCTGTTCTTGCAGGTTGCTGATATTTCGCTGTTGCAGTAATCCTGTACTCGGCTAATCACAGGGGAGCGTATATCGCTCCCCTTAGCTATTCTTATCTGTGGGTGTGAGCGATAAGAGTAGGATTTTGTGAAAATAAGTACTTATTACAGGAGTAGTTTCACATGACTTTTGCATTGAATACGACCCGATATTCACGTTGGTTTGCGCCATTGCTGGCATTACTGGTGGTGTTCCAATTGACCGCCTGCGGCGATAAAGAACCAGAGCAACGTAAAGCTTTTATTGATTATCTGCAAAACACCGTCATGCGCAGCGGGATGAAGCTGCCGACGTTGAGTGAAGATCAAAAGCAGAAATTCGGCCCTTATGTCAGTGATTACGCGATTTTGGTGACTTTTTCACAGCAACTCGGTAAATCCGTGGATGCCAGCCTGACGCCTGCTATCGCGCAAATCAATGAGATTCGTGTAGCACAAGACTACCTGAATAAGCGTGACGTGTTGCAGCAATCAGCGGGTGCTCTGAACCTGTTAGTGCAACAGATTCGTACCGCTAAAACACAAGCCGATAACGCAGTGGCGGCGTTGAAGCAGCCAGATGATTTGAAAGTGGTGTTTAATAAAGTGTTTGAAAACGTAGTGACTCAGCCGACCAATGTGTTGATTCCAGCTGTTCCGGTCGTTTCCTCCTTTGTGCAAGATTTGGCACAGGTTGGTGATTTCCTGCAACAGCAGGGCAACCAAGTCACGTTTAATAATGGCGGCGTTCAATTCCAAACCGCACAGCAGGCTGCACAGTACAACGCAATGATGGCTAACTTGGTGGCCAAGTATCCAGCAATGATGGCAGCACAGAAAAGTGTCTTGAATATTATTCAGTAATGTTTTGAGTTTTGATAATGGGGGGCCTCTTGGCCCCTTTTGTCATTCTGCACTGAGGTTCCAATTCAACTTTAAAACCAAAAAGTCTGACGTTCATTTACCACTGTTGTTTTATTACACATTTCCTAAATGGTTTGCCCCACCATCAACATTAGATGGACTAATGTCTCATCTCTCCTCTGAGCGCAAAAATAACTTGTGATTAACATCACATTTTAAAAACAAAGTCTCCACTTAAAAATGTGATTTTAATCACGTTAAATGAGGTTTTTAGCTTAAAAATCATCCTCTGTGGCTTTCTTACACTTCAATATTGTGATCTTGATCACCAAATCCACCCCGATACTGGTATGTATAGTGTGATATTCATCACATAATTGGCGTGAGCTACGCGTGGCTAAAGGAGCATGCTAAAGTTTGTTTTGCATACAGTGTGTTTGTATCCGATAACACCGGCGGGTTTTGCAGAACTGCCTCAACAAAACAATTATATCGCGCTCTTATTGCTAGCGCGTACCAATAGGGGTGTTTTATGTTTTCACCAGACGCAAAGGTCAGAATTCAAAATTTTGGCCGATTCCTCAGTAACATGGTTATGCCCAATATCGGCGCGTTTATCGCCTGGGGTATTATTACCGCACTGTTTATACCAACGGGTTGGCTGCCAAATGAAACGCTAGCCAAACTGGTTGGCCCGATGATCACTTACCTGCTTCCACTACTGATCGGTTTTACCGGTGGTCGTTTAGTCGGTGGCGATCGTGGTGGTGTGGTGGGTGCTATCACCACCATGGGGGTTATCGTTGGTGCGGATATGCCAATGTTCCTCGGTGCGATGATTGCAGGTCCATTAGGTGGCTGGGCAATCAAGCGCTTTGACCGTTGGGTTGACGGTAAAATCAAAAGCGGCTTTGAGATGCTGGTTAACAACTTCTCGGCCGGCATTATCGGTATGCTGTTGGCGATTTTGGCCTTTATGGCGATTGGCCCATTGGTAGAAGTGCTGTCTAAAGTGTTGGCCGCAGGCGTGCATGTCATGGTGCGGAATAACCTGCTGCCATTGACGTCTATCTTTGTTGAACCGGCTAAAATCCTGTTCCTGAATAACGCCATTAACCACGGTATCTTCTCACCTCTGGGTATCCAGCAGGCGACAGAAACCGGTAAGTCTATCTTCTTCCTGATCGAAGCTAACCCAGGCCCAGGTTTGGGTGTGTTGATGGCTTATATGTTCTTCGGTAAAGGTAACGCCAAGCAGTCTGCTGGCGGCGCGGCGATCATCCACTTCTTCGGTGGTATCCACGAAATCTATTTCCCATACGTTCTGATGAACCCACGCTTATTGCTGGCGGTCATTCTGGGCGGTATGACTGGCGTGTTTACTCTGACTCTGCTGAACGGCGGTCTGGTATCTCCAGCTTCTCCTGGTTCTATCCTGGCAGTATTGGCGATGACACCTAAAGGTGCCTATTTCGCTAACATTGCTGCTGTTGCCGCAGCGTTTGCCGTGTCTTTCGTGGTGTCAGCTATCTTGCTGAAAACCTCTAAAGTCAAAGACGAAGATGAAGATAGCCTGGAAGACGCAACTCGTCGTATGCAGGATATGAAAGCGCAATCTAAAGGCGCACAAGCAGCCAATGCAGCCGCTGCTGCAGGCGACTTGAGTACTGTGCGTAAAATCATCGTTGCTTGTGATGCGGGTATGGGATCTAGTGCCATGGGTGCCGGTGTGTTGCGCAAAAAAGTGCAAGATGCAGGCCTGAAGTATATCTCTGTCACTAACTGTGCCATCAACAACTTGCCGGAAGATGTGGACTTGGTTATCACGCACCGTGATTTGACTGAGCGAGCGATGCGCCATGCACCGCAGGCACAGCATATCTCGCTGACTAACTTCCTCGACAGTCAGCTGTATAGCAACCTGACGGCACGTCTGGTTGAAGCCAGTGACGCTGCGACGAAGGCTCAGAAAGTCATTGAAACGCTGGATGATAGCTTTGAACCCTCAGAAGCTAATCTGTTCCGACTGGGCGCAGAGAATGTCTTCCTCAATCAGCATGCGACGGAGAAAGAGCAGGCGATTCGCTTTGCTGGCGAGCAGTTGGTGAAAGGGGGCTATGTTGAGCCAGAATACGTTGAAGCGATGTTGGAACGTGAAAAACTGACCTCCACTTATCTGGGCGAATCTATTGCCGTACCACACGGTACGATTGAAGCGAAAGATCGCGTGCTGAAAACCGGTGTTGTGTTCTGTCAATACCCTGACGGCGTGCGCTTTGGCGAAGAAGAAGACGAAGTGGCGCGTTTGGTTATTGGTATTGCAGCTCGTAATAATGAACACATTCAAGTTATTACCAGCCTGACAAATGCGCTGGATGATGATTCTGTTATTGAGCGCCTCAGTAAAACAACCAGCGTACAAGAAGTTCTGGATTTGCTGGGCGGTAAAAAGTAAGCAAGCCATAACTGAATAGCGATAGCGGTTATCCGGTGGTGCCGGGTAACCATCGCAATCTGAATAGGGTCGTTGGGAGTAAACGGCCCTTTTACAGCAAAAGGTAACGAATATGAAAGCATTGCATTTTGGCGCAGGTAATATTGGCCGGGGATTCATTGGTAAACTTCTTGCTGATGCCGGTGCGCAACTGACTTTCGCAGATGTTAACCAACCCCTGTTGGATGAGCTGAACAAACGTAAGAGTTATCCGGTCAATATTGTTGGCGAGCAAGCGCGTGTTGAAGAAGTCAAAAATGTCAGCGCGGTGAATAGTGGTAGCCCAGAAGTGGTGAAGCTGATAGCGCAAG
The DNA here is from genome assembly GCF_902726565.1 of Yersinia vastinensis. GTDB lineage: Bacteria > Pseudomonadota > Gammaproteobacteria > Enterobacterales > Enterobacteriaceae > Yersinia > Yersinia vastinensis. The sequence goes on along the minus strand of NZ_CACVAF010000005.1, from coordinate 280,492 downwards.
CCGATATCGTCACTACCGCCGTTGGCCCACAAATTCTGGCCCGTATCGCAGGCACAGTGGCGCAAGGTCTGATTGCCCGTCACCAACAAGGCAACACCCACCCATTGAACGTGATTGCTTGCGAGAATATGGTGCGTGGCACTAGCCAACTAAAACAGCATGTTTTTGCCGCCTTGCCAGAAAGTGAGCATGAGTGGGTTGAGCAACATGTTGGTTTTGTTGATTCTGCGGTAGACCGCATTGTGCCGCCATCGGAGGCGGGCAGTACAGATATTCTGGCTGTGACGGTAGAAACATTCAGTGAGTGGATAGTCGATGGTACCCAGTTTAAAGGGCAGCCACCGAAAATTGCTGGCATGGAACTCACAGATAATCTGATGGCTTTTGTTGAGCGAAAACTGTTCACGCTGAACACTGGCCATGCCATTACCGCTTATCTGGGCCAGCTTGCCGGTCACCAAACCATTCGTGATGCTATTCTGGATCCGGCGATACGTCAGACGGTGAAAGGCGCGATGGAAGAAAGTGGTGCGGTGCTGATTAAACGCTATGCTTTTGAACCACAAAAACATGCCGCTTATATCAATAAAATCCTCTCCCGCTTTGAAAACCCTTACTTGCATGACGATGTTGAGCGCGTGGGCCGTCAGCCGCTGCGTAAGCTGAGTGCGGGTGACCGTTTGATCAAACCGCTGCTGGGGACATTGGAATATCAGTTACCGCACGATAATTTGGTCACAGGTATTGCTGCGGCAATGAGTTATCGTAGTGAGCAAGACCCACAAGCACAGGAACTGGTTGAATTATTGGCGAAATTAGGGCCGAAAGCTGCGTTAGCGCAAATTTCAGGCCTGCCTGCTGATAGTGAGGTTGTCGAACAGGCGGTGAGTGTGTATAACGCCATGCAGGACAAGCTGACGCACTGATTCCGTTAAGAACCAAACCGGCGCGTTAGGTGATAAATACCGTGTCTTATTGCGCGGTATTTATCCTTTCGTAGCCACACATCCAGTGACAAGCGATGATTGAAAAAACACAGGCATTTGAGAATCGAGTACTTGAGCATCTGAACGCGGGGAAAACCGTTCGGAGCTTCTTAATGGCAGCTGTCGAATTATTGGCAGAGGCGCTCAATATTCTCGTGGTGCAGGTTTTTCGTAAAGATGACTATGCGGTCAAATATGCCGTAGAGCCATTGCTGGTTGGGGATGGTCCACTCGGCGAGCTATCCGTCAGATTGAAGTTGGTGTATGCCTTGGGTGTCATCACCCGACATGAATATGAAGATGCCGAGTTACTCATGGCGCTGCGTGAAGAACTCAACCATGATGGCACCGAGTATCGCTTTACGGATGACGAAATTCTCGGGCCATTTGGTGAATTACATTGTGTGGTGGAACTGCCACCGGTGCCAACGTTCTTGCGCCCTGACGAAGCCGATGCTTCGCTGATTGCAATGCAACGCCAGCGTTATCAGCAAATGGTGCGTTCAACCATGGTGCTTTCGATTACTGAGTTGCTCTCCCGCATCAGCCAAAAACAAGTTTCAAAACTTTCACCACTCGGTCACGCCTGATTTAAGACACTCAGCCATTCATCGACTAGCAGCCATAGTGCGGTGACGGCCATTAAACCGCCCATCACACCATTGAATAACCGCAATTTCCAATTGATGCGCAGTGCATGACGTAATTGGTCGCCCATCACGGCCCAAACGGCCACACAAGGCAGATTCAATAAAGCAAAACCAGTCATAATCAGTAAGGTATGGCTCAATGTCGCCCCTTCGCGTGGTGTAAATAAGATGGCGACATTCATTGCCATCAACCAGGCCTTAGGATTAACCGCTTGGAATAAAGCCCCTTGAATAAACCCCATAGGCCGCTCGCTATCTCGCGCATTGGGTGTACCGGAATGATAAATTTTCCACGATAGCCACAATAAATAACCGCCCCCTAACGTCACTAAAGGCAGACGAATAACACCCACCCAGCTGAGAATTAGCGCCAATAGTGTCGTGGTCAATGCGCATTGTAAGGCGCAGCCAAACGTAATTCCCAGCATCATTGGCAAGGTTCGGCGCAAACCAAAATTGACGCCAGAGGCGGCCAACAGCAGGTTATTCGGGCCGGGCGTGATCGACATAACGGTAACGTAACTGATAAAAGCACTGTCCAGCATGAGAATTTTCCTGAGTCTATTGTTGTATGTCTTGCCAAGAGATTCAGCATAAACAGCAATCCGTTATGGCGTCAGAAGCAGAAGTTATCTATTGTTATGGGTACAGTTTGCATAACCCAAAACTGTACCCATTGATCCTGCGGAGAACTGTCACCATGTCCCTGGTTATGAATGAAATTCGCTACTTGCAAGTGGCCGACAATTTAGCGCAAGCCATTAAAAACGGCAGTCTGCTGGCGGGGAGTCGGCTGCCATCGGTTCGGGGTTATGCGCAAAGTCATCAGGTGAGTATCAATACTGTGGTGGCGGCTTATCGGACATTGGAAGATCGCGGTTTAATTGAAGCCCGACCGCAGTCCGGTTTTTATGTTTGTAGCCCATCAACCGCCGTGGTGCCAACCGCCACCGTGGGTAAGCCGGTAGATGAAGTGCTGGACTTGATCGATACGGTGTTTGCTGCACAACAAAATCCGCGCTTTACCAACATCTCGCTCGCCTGCCCACAGACCGGAGATTTTTATCCTAGTGCCAAGCTGGGGCGCATTATGGCGTCGCTATTACGCCGTGAACCACAGTTAATTAGCCAATATTCTCTGCCCCCCGGTAGCCAACGACTACGGCAGCAAATTGCCCGTCGAGCCATGACATTGGGGATGCTGGCCAGCCCGGCTGATATCACTATTACCCATGGTTGTATGGAAGCGCTGCAATTGGCTCTGCGGGTGACGACCAAGCCGGGAGATTGTGTTGGGCTGGAGTCACCGACGTATTTTTATCTGATGCCATTGCTGGCCAGTCTGGGGTTAAAGGCTGTGGAAATCCCCACTGACCCGCAGCAAGGTTTATCACTGGATGTACTGGAGTTACTGCTTGAGGAAAAGCGGCTCAATGCCTTAATTGCCATGCCAACAGTGCAGAACCCATTGGGTTACACGATGCCACTGGCGGCGAAAAAACGGCTGGCACAGTTGATGAACGATCATCAGGTGCCACTGATTGAAGATGGTTTATATGCCGAAATTCAATTTGGTTCGACACTATCCCCAGCGGTTAAATCTTTTGATCGGGATGGCTGGGTGTTGTTTTGCTCCAGCTTCACCAAAACGCTGGCACCCGATTTTCGTATTGGCTGGATTGACGGCGGGCGCTTCGCTGAAGCTTTGCATAAGCTAAAAGCGGTATCTTCAATGGCGGAACCGATGCTGCTCTCAGAAACATTGGCACTATTTTTGGAGTCTGGCGGCTATGACCATCATCTGCGCAGTTTGCGTCGGCGTTATGCACAGCAAGTTCAGCTTGCCCAGCAAGTCATTACTCGCAGTTTCCCACGTGGGACCAAAGTGACGCAGCCTGCCGGTGGATTCGTTTTCTGGGTAGAGCTACCTGACAGTGTCGATACTGTCGCGTTGTTCCATCAATTATTGCAAGAGCAGATTTGCTTAACGCCCGGTACGCTTTATTCGCCCAGTGGTCGTTATCGCAATGCTTTCCGCCTGTCATGCTGTTATCCGTTCAACAGCCACTATACCGGGGCATTGGAGAGGTTGGGGGCGGTTGCCTGTGAAATGAGTGGGGAACCCGCTGGAATGCAGTGGCGGCCGCGACAGGAGGCTACTGCCGAAAAGCATGCATCCTGATACACTATCCATCTTGATGCACAATCAGTGCTATTCTATCTCCAACTTTAGCGAAATATCGTGCCCATTAGCGGCATGTACGGGCCAATACTATGAAAGAACATGCAGAAATCAAACGTCTAAGCGATATGCTGGATGCGTTGAACCACAAAGATCCGGTTGTTATCCAGCAGGGAAATGTGGATTTAATCGCGCAGCATATGAAAGAAAAAGAGAAACTGGCGGCTGAAATTCAGCGTTTGAAAGAAGTGCGAGTCAAAAACCTCAGTGCTGAAGCCCAAAAACTGGCTCAGCTGCCCTTCAGCCGCCCAATTACCAAGAAAGAGCAGGCCGATATGGGCTCTTTGAAGAAAGCGGTACGCGGCATTGTGGTGGTACATCCAATGACCGCATTAGGTCGTGAAATGGGCCTGAAAGAAGTGACCGGTTACGCCAAAAAAGCCTTCTGATAACAGCCTTTGATCAATCCGGGTACGTGGCATAGTCACCGCCCGGCTTGTTTTTGTCGGTTCATCATTCCAAGAGTGCTGACGATGTTTAACCATTAATCACGTCTTGCTACCTTGCTATTTCCCAGTAAACGCCGATTAAAATCCTCAATTTTTCCTTCCGCAATTCGCGTCAGCATGGTTTTACTCCAACTGGCAGATAACCCTGAGACGGCCAATAAGCGGCGATACTGTTCTTCATCGAATGGCATATGCCAGGCAATAGCGATGGCTTCAGATACCGAAATCTCACTGGTGCGCACTAACAGTGTCAATGGATGGCTTTCGCTGACCTTACCGGGTGAAATCACGCGATACAGCCAGCCACAATAGCCAGTTTGTTGCATCAACACCGACATCTCTTCAATGGCAAAATGGAAGTTGAGTTTGTAGCACGGAGAGCGTGGTTGGGTGACCTGAATAATGGCGTCACCCCAGCGATAGATATCCCCCATATACACATTTTTCTCAGTCATACCGAGGGTCGATATATTTTCGCCATAGGCCGGTGCAGAGAAAATATCGGCTTGTTCAGGAAATTGCTGCACCCAGTGCTGGTAATGTTCACGAGGATAATGGCATAGCGCGCGATCCGGGCCGCCGTGGAAGCGGGTTTCTGCTTGTTCATCCCCCTCTAATCCCAGTGACGTGAGCATGACACTCCCCTGCACCTGACGTTTGCCAATCGCACTTGGGGAACTGCCGCGGTAAGGTTCGATTTTACCGATATAAACCAGTGGGTACTTCATCTGCTCTCCTTGTCTGTATCTGGAAGGGAGAGCCAGAATACCCTGCCTGATGGCAGGGTTCCAAGGTTTAGCCAGAAATCAGAAGGTTTCCCAGTTATCCTGCTGGTTGCTACTGCGAATCTCTGGGGTTGGGCGGGGTGGTGTTGCGTCTTTTGGCATCAATGGTGCTGCGCTATGATTTTGAGGTATTTCTGTTTCCGATTCGGATAGCCGGAACACCGCGACCGCTTGTGCCAATAAAATAGCCTGTTCTGCCAGTGAATCAGCGGCGGCGGCAGACTCTTCCACTAAGGCGGCATTCTGTTGTGTGGTGCTGTCCATTTCAGAAATGGCCTGGCTCACTTGCGTGATGCCGCGGCTTTGCTCATCAGAGGCTGAAGCAATTTCTGCCATGATATCACGCACATGGGTGACAGAGCGGACGATATCCTCCATGGTTTGACCCGCATTTTGTACCAATGATGTGCCTGCGTTCACCTGAGATACCGATTCACCAATCAGCCCTTCAATTTCTTTTGCCGCCTGCGCACTGCGTTGTGCCAAATTACGCACTTCACTTGCGACCACGGCAAATCCACGCCCTTGCTCACCCGCGCGAGCGGCTTCAACGGCAGCATTCAGTGCCAAAATATTCGTCTGGAAAGCAATGCTATTAATCACGGAAGTAATTTCGGAAATACGTTTGGAACTGCCAGAAATATCATTCATGGTGCGCACGACATCGTTAACTAGCTTGCCGCCTTGTTGTGCGGTTTGTGATGCTTCGGTCGCCAGTTGATTCGCGTGATGGGCATTATCAGCATTCTGTTTCACTGTGGCATTTAATTGCTCCATGCTGGCAGCCGTTTCTTCTACGGCAGCGGCTTGTTCTTCAGTGCGAGATGATAAATCAGTATTGCCGGCCGCAATCTCGCCAGAGGCATGCGAGACCTGACTGACACCAATACGGATATCATCAATCATGGCGCGCAGATTTTCATTCATCCGTGCAACGGCATTCATCAATAAGCCCAATTCATCCGTACGGTTTGATGTGGTTGCAGCAGTTAAATCACCCGTAGCGATACGTTCAGCCATCGCCAGTGTGGTACGAAGTGGCACAGTAATTTGGCGAGTCATGCGCCATGAAATCAGCAGACCAAACAGCAGAGCCGCAATCGCCGCGATGGTTAACTGCAATTGTGCGTTATTGATTTCGTCATGAGTGCCTTGCAGTTCTTGGGTAAACAGATGGGTGGCGAGCTTATTCAACTCATTGGCATTGTCTTCCATCACTTTACCGACTTCCAGCTCTTGCTGATAAGCCGGTAAATAGGCCAGCACGTTGTCTTTGTAGGCGCTGAGGCTCGAGATAACAGGGGCTAATAATTTTTGCTGTTCAGCGGATAACACGGGCATAAAAGCATTGGCAGCACTGTTGGCAATATTGATGGAGGTAATCAACGAGGATTCGGCATCTTGATTGCGGTCTAGCAGTAAGCCGCGTGCGTTATAGCGCACGGTCATGAGTTTCTGATTCATCTCAGCTAGCAGAATCTGGGTATTGGTGTCCGCCCCTTCATTGAGCAAACTTTGCTGTAACTCATTGAGATTATTCTGAGTTTCAGAAATATTCCAACTTTTACGCACATCATCTTTATGGGCGACGGCATTAACAAAGTTGCTCTGTTGTTGCAGATATTCGTCAACGACATCGGCAATGCCGCTGATGATTTTACGGTTCTCTTCCGACCAGCTAAGAGCTTCACTTTGGGTCAGAAGGTTTTTTATGTTATTGATGTGCTGTGAGTTTTCTTTGATGTATTTCAGATCGTAAGTTCGCTCATAGAGCGCACGATTATATTTTGCCTGATTGGCTTCATCGTTGATTTTGTAACTGAGATCGACTTTATACGCATGTTCTTCAATGACGGAGAAATGATAAGCGGTGGTCCCAGCGATGATCCCAACCAACAACAACATCAGAAAAAAGCTTAATCCCAGCTTCTTGCCGACTTTCACGTTTTCAAAGTTACCAAAAACTTTGCTAAATGCTGCCATGTTCTTCTCCGTTATGCGGTGTTTTTGCTGCAAATCAATCAGCGTAGGTGAGTTTTGGGGGATCTAATTATTAGAGGAATGAGGGGGCTGGTTGAACGTGGGGCAGCCTTGGCAAGAGTGCTTTTCCCAAACGTTTTAAAACTGCATTCATAGAGTTACACCATAAATACCAGCAACCTTCTTGTACAATCTATCGGCAGGAATTGGCTAAACTTTAGCAATAAAAAATGCCGGCAAGATAACCTTGCCGGCATGATATTTCACTCTAACGATGGGTCTCAGCCAAATTTAGCTGCCCATATTGAGTCTTATTTAGCTTGTGCGAAACGTGCTGCTGCTTCGTCCCAGTTAACCACGTTCCAGAATGCTTTGATGTAGTCTGGGCGGCGGTTTTGGAATTTCAGATAGTAAGCGTGCTCCCACACATCCAGGCCAACAATCGGGAAGCCTGATGCGCCAGAAACCGCTTCACCCATCAGCGGGCTGTCTTGGTTAGCAGTAGAAACAACCGCCAGTTTGCCGTCGTCTTTTAATACCAGCCAAGCCCAACCTGAGCCAAAACGAGTTGCCGCAGCTTGCTCAAATTTTTCTTTGAAGCTGTCTACGCTGCCGAAATCGCGCTCAATAGCGGCTTTCAGATCACCCGTCAGCGTCGTACCCAGTTTCAGACCCTTCCAGAACAGGCTGTGGTTAGCGTGGCCACCGGCGTTATTACGCATGAAAGTACGTTTTTCAGCAGGGACTTTGTCCAGATCCTTGATCAGATCTTCAACACTCAGTTTTGCCAGCTCAGGGAAGCTCTCCAACACCGTGTTTGCGTTGTTAACATAGGTCTGGTGGTGTTTGGTGTGATGGATTTCCATCGTCTGCTTATCGAAGTGGGGTTCCAGGGCGTCATAAGCATAAGGCAGGGATGGCAGTGAGTAACTCATAATCATCGTCTCCGTAGGTGTAGGGCGGTGCAAAAAAAGTAAGCACCGCGTAAGCATTCGGATCATTATAGTTAATTAAATGATATTGAAAATGATTATCAATGCCGTACATTCTGTATGGTCTTTCTATTCATTGATGCGCTGTGGATGGGTATATACCGTCGCTCTGCCGGGTTTGCTGAAGCCGACTAAGGTTAAATTACAGCGGTTTGCCACTTCAACGGCTAAGGTTGTTGCAGCAGAAACAGCAAATAAAATTTCAGCCCCGCACATGGCGGTTTTTTGCACCATCTCATAGCTGGCACGGCTGGAGACCAGCACCGCACCATGTTGCCAAGGCTGTTTCGCACGAATTCCCAGTAGTTTATCCAAAGCTACATGGCGACCAACATCTTCGCAGCCCCCCAGTAATTCCCCTTGAGGCGTAATCCAGGCAGCAGCATGGGTACAGCCGGTCAATTGGCCTACAGTTTGTACCTGCTTAAGTTGTGATAGTGCGCTATCTAGTTGATTTAGATTAAACGTTTGAGTGAAAGGCAGTGGCTCGATAGGCCGGAAAATGTCATCCAATTGTTCAATACCGCAGACACCACATCCTGTACGGCCGGCCATGGCGCGGCGACGCTCTTTCAGACCAGCAAAACGGCGGCTGGATAACTCAATGTTAACTTCTATACCGTTGCAGCTAGGGGTGACATCAATGGCATAAATTTCTTGTGGTGCGGTGATAATGCCCTCTGATAGCGAAAATCCCAGAGCAAAAGCCTCTAAATCCTTGGGGGTGGCCATCATCACCACATGAGAAATACCGTTGTACACCAGCGCTACTGGTACTTCTTCCGCTAGCCAATCCTGTTGTGGTTCCGCCATATGATGGCGCTGTAGCACGTTAAGTTGCTTGGCACCGCAAATTTCGGTGGAGAAGTCAATTTCTGAAGGTTTGATCTGGCTCACTATGCGGTCCTGAAAGTTATAACCCATAATCACAATGTGGTAACATTCACATCAAGAATAGTGTGGCTATATTCTGTTATTAAAAATGTATCCCACACGGAAAAGCTGGATATCGCGTCAGCGATTTTAGCGCCTCCCATTTCGTTGAGGGAAGCGTGGACTGAATTTTAAATTCATACCCAAAATAATTCGAGTTGCAGGAAGGTGGCAAGCGAATAAGTCCCGATGAGCTGACTTAAGTCAGTGATTCGGGTGAGAGAGCAGCCAACACACATGTCGCTCGAAATATGAAGGGTAAACACTGTAACAATCGTGAGATGAAGGAGAGACCCATGCAGGTCAGCAGAAGGCAGTTCTTTAAGATCTGCGCTGGCGGTATGGCGGGAACCACGGTCGCGGCACTCGGCTTTACGCCGTCAGTGGCGCTAGCGGAAACGCGCAATTATAAATTGCTGCGCGCCCGTGAAACGCGGAATACCTGCACATATTGTTCTGTCGGTTGCGGGCTTTTGATGTATAGCCTCGGCGACGGCGCAAAAAACGCCAAAGAGAGTATTTTCCACATTGAAGGGGACCCGGATCATCCGGTAAACCGTGGGGCACTTTGTCCAAAAGGTGCTGGTCTGGTGGACTTTATCCACAGCGAAGGCCGCCTGAAATACCCAGAGTACCGGGCTCCGGGTTCTGATAAATGGCAGAGAATCACTTGGGACGATGCTTTTACGCGCATTGCCAAGCTGATGAAAGAAGACCGGGACGCTAATTTCATTAAGACCAACGATGCCGGTGTCACCGTCAACCGTTGGCTGAGTACCGGTATGCTGTGTGCGTCGGCATCCAGCAATGAAACGGGCTATTTGACCCAAAAATTTAGTCGCGCTCTCGGCATGCTTGCCGTAGACAACCAAGCACGTGTCTGACACGGACCAACGGTAGCAAGTCTTGCTCCAACATTTGGTCGCGGTGCGATGACCAACCACTGGGTTGATATCAAGAACGCGAATTTAATTATCGTCATGGGCGGTAATGCGGCAGAAGCGCATCCGGTGGGATTCCGCTGGGCGATGGAAGCCAAGATCCATAACAATGCCAAGCTGATCGTGATAGATCCGCGCTTTACCCGTACTGCATCGGTGGCTGATTTCTACACGCCAATTCGTTCCGGTACTGATATAGCGTTCCTGTCCGGCGTATTGTTGTACCTGATCACCAACAACAAAATTAACCGCGAATACGTCGAAGCCTATACCAACGCCAGCTTGCTGGTGCGGGAAGATTTTACCTTCGAAGAGGGTTTGTTCAGTGGTTATGACGCCGAAAACCGCAAATACGACAAAACCACCTGGAATTACCAGTTGGACGAAAACGGCTTTGCGAAACGCGATGTCACGCTGCAAGACCCACGCTGTGTGTGGAATCTGCTGAAAGAACATATCAGCCGCTACACACCGGATGTGGTGTCCAATATTTGTGGTACGCCGAAAGAAGATTTCCTGACGGTGTGTGAATATATTGCGGAAACCAGTGCTGCGGATAAAACGGCATCATTCCTGTACGCCTTGGGCTGGACGCAACACTCCGTGGGTGCGCAGAACATCCGTACTATGGCGATGATTCAGTTGCTGCTAGGCAATATGGGTATGGCGGGCGGCGGTGTGAATGCTTTACGTGGTCACTCCAATATTCAGGGGCTGACTGACCTCGGCTTGCTGTCGCAAAGCCTGCCGGGTTATATGAACCTGCCGTCAGAAAAACAGCCAGATATTGATACTTACCTCAAGGCCAATACACCGAAAACCTTGTTGCCGGGCCAAGTTAACTACTGGAGCAATTATCCGAAATTCTTCGTCAGTATGATGAAGAGCTTCTATGGCGATAAAGCTCAGAAGGAAAACGGCTGGGGCTACGACTGGTTGCCGAAGTGGGATAAAGGCTACGATGTCTTGCAGTATTTCGAAATGATGTCGCAGGGTAAAGTGAATGGCTATCTGTGCCAAGGCTTTAACCCGGTAGCGTCATTCCCGAACAAAAATAAAGTGGTCGCGGCACTGTCGAAACTGAAGTTCTTGGTCACGATTGACCCGCTCAATACTGAAACAGCGAACTTCTGGCAAAACCACGGTGAATTTAACGATGTCGATCCATCAAAAATTCAGACCGAAGTGTTCCGCTTACCATCAAGCTGCTTTGCTGAGGAAAACGGCTCCATCGTCAACTCGGGCCGCTGGTTGCAATGGCACTGGAAAGGCGCGGATGCCCCAGGAGAAGCACTGAACGACGGTGAAATTCTGGCGGGTATCTTCATGCGTATGCGTGAAATGTATCGCCGGGAAGGCGGTGCAGTGCCAGAACAAGTGCTTAATATGACTTGGGATTACCTGACTCCCGAAAATCCTGCGCCAGAAGAAGTGGCTATGGAGAGCAACGGTAAAGCGCTGGCCGATATCACTGATGCCGATGGCAAGATACTGGTCAAAAAAGGCGAGCAGCTCAGTACCTTTGCTCACTTGCGTGATGATGGTACCACCGCCAGTGGTTGCTGGATATTTGCCGGTAGCTGGACGCCAGCAGGTAACCAGATGGCACGGCGTGATAACGCAGATCCATCAGGGCTTGGCAATACGCTGGGTTGGGCATGGGCATGGCCGCTTAACCGCCGCATTTTGTATAATCGTGCTTCTGCCGATCCGCAGGGCAAACCTTGGGATCCGAAACGCCAATTGCTGGAGTGGGACGGGTCCAAATGGACCGGAGTTGATATTCCTGACTACAGCGCGGCCGCGCCAGGCAGTGATGTCGGACCGTTCATTATGCAGCCTGAAGGAATGGGGCGTCTGTTTGCCATCGATAAAATGGCAGAAGGGCCGTTCCCAGAACACTATGAGCCATTCGAAACGCCGCTAGGCACTAACCCGCTGCACCCGAATGTGATATCCAACCCAGCCGCTCGTGTATTTAAAGACGATTTGGCTGCGATGGGATCTCATGAGCAATTCCCGTATGTCGGCACCACTTATCGCCTGACTGAGCATTTCCACTACTGGACGAAGCATGCGTTACTCAACGCAATTGCGCAGCCAGAGCAGTTTGTGGAAATTGGCGAGAAACTGGCCGCGAAGAAGGGCATCAAGCAGGGAGATACCGTGAAAGTCAGCTCCAACCGTGGCTATATCAAGGCCAAGGCGGTGGTGACCAAACGGATTCGCACACTGAATGTCCACGGACAGGAAGTGGACACCATTGGTATTCCGATTCACTGGGGATACGAAGGGGTGGCAAGAAAAGGCTTCCTGGCCAATACCCTGACACCGTTTGTCGGTGATGCTAATACGCAAACGCCAGAGTTTAAGGCGTTCTTGGTCAACGTGGAAAAGGTGTAACGGAGAGAACCTATGTCACTGCAAACTCAAGACATTATCCGGCGCTCCGGCACCAACTCCCTTACGCCGCCGCCACAGGATCGTAACCATCAGGAAGAGGTGGCGAAACTTATCGACGTCACTACCTGTATTGGCTGCAAAGCCTGTCAGGTGGCGTGTTCAGAGTGGAACGATATCCGTGATGAAGTGGGCTATAACGTCGGGGTGTACGATAACCCCGCCGATTTGACAGCCAAATCATGGACAGTGATGCGCTTTTCCGAAGTTGAAGACGAAGAGAGCGGCAAGCTGGAATGGCTGATCCGTAAGGATGGCTGTATGCATTGTGCTGACCCGGGCTGCCTGAAAGCCTGTCCGTCGGAAGGGGCAATCATTCAGTACGCTAATGGCATCGTCGATTTCCAGTCAGAGCACTGCATCGGTTGTGGTTATTGCATCGCGGGTTGCCCGTTTGATGTGCCGCGCATGAACAAAGACGACAACCGAGTGTACAAATGTACCCTGTGTGTTGACCGCGTTGGTGTCGGTCAAGAACCTGCTTGTGTGAAAACCTGCCCGACCGGGGCGATTCACTTTGGTACTAAAGAGTCGATGAAAGAAGTGGCGGCAGGCCGAGTGGCGGAACTGAAAACCCGTGGCTTTGATAACGCTGGGTTATACGACCCTGCGGGTGTTGGTGGCACTCACGTGATGTATGTTCTGCATCATGCGGATAAGCCCCAGCTCTATCACGGCTTGCCGGAGAACCCGACTATCAGCCCAACAGTGACCTTCTGGAAAGGGATCTGGAAACCGCTGGCAGCTATTGGTTTCGCTGCTACCTTTGCGGCCAGTATCTTCCACTATGTTGGTGTTGGCCCGAACCGGGTTGAGGAAGAAGAGGACGAAGAGCATAAACCGGACTCCACGCCTTCTGACACTACCGCCAAGGAACCAGAGCAGACAACCGCTGAACACTCAGACGACGGGGAGACGCGGAAATGAAAAAAGAAAAGCGGATCCAGCGCTATAGTGCGCCGGAGCGAATCAACCACTGGATAGTTGCCTTCTGCTTTATGTTGGCCGCTATCAGTGGATTAGGGTTCTTCTTCCCATCATTTAACTGGTTGATGAATATTTTTGGTACTCCTCAGTTGGCGCGTATCCTTCACCCCTTTGCCGGGGTGATTATGTTCGCTGCCTTCCTGATCATGTTTTTCCGTTACTGGAAACACAACCTGATCAACAAGGAAGACTTGGAGTGGGCGAAAAATATCCACAAAATTGCCTTGAATGAGGAAGTGGGCGACACTGGACGCTATAATTTTGGTCAGAAGTGCGTATTCTGGGCTGCTATTATCAGTCTGGTATTGTTACTGGCCAGTGGCGTAGTCATTTGGCGGCCTTACTTTGCGCCTTCTTTCCCAATCCCGCTGATTCGTCTGGCTCTGCTGGTGCATTCTCTGGCGGCAGTTGGACTGATTATCGTGATTATGGTGCATATCTATGCCGCCCTGTGGGTGAAAGGCACGATTACCGCGATGGTGGAAGGCTGGGTCCCTGATGCATGGGCTAAAAAGCACCACCCGCGTTGGTATCGTGAGGTTAGCGCCAAAAGGCAGCTTCAGAAAAAACAGGAAGAGAAACCCTGATGAGTATTCGCATTGTCCCTAAAGATCAACTTGGGCAGCAGCGCGAAAAAGGTACAACGGCGGGGAATATCCCGCCGTTACTTTTCGCGAATTTAAAAAGCCTGTATACCCGGCGTACCGAGCGTTTGCAGCAGTTAGCGTTGGATAATCCACTCGCTGACTATTTGGATTTTGCGGCTAAGATTACGCAAGCACAGCAAAAAGCGCTGCATGACCATCCGCTGGTGTTGGATATGCAAGCGGAGTTGGCACAATCTGCGGCCAGCGGTAAGCCACCATTGGATTTAAGCGTTTTCCCTCGTACCGAACATTGGCGCAAGTTACTGTCAGCGCTAATTGCTGAGCTGCGCCCAGATGCGCCCGACCATATTCTGGCGGTGCTGGATAATCTGGATAAGTCTTCAGTGCACGAGCTAGAACTGTACGCCGATGCCCTGCTAAATCGCGAATTTGGGCAAATCGGCAGCGAAAAAGCGCCATTTATCTGGGCCGCGTTATCGCTGTATTGGGCGCAGATGGCCAGCCAAATCCCCGGAAAAGCACGGGCTGAGTATGGTGAACACCGTCAATTCTGCCCTGTATGCGGCAGCATTCCGGTATCCAGTGTGGTACATATTGGCACTAACAATGGTTTGCGCTATTTGCACTGTAACTTGTGCGAAAGCGAGTGGCATGTAGTACGGATTAAATGCAGTAACTGCGAACAAACGCGTGATTTGAACTACTGGTCACTGGACAGTGAGCTGGCTGCGGTGAAAGCCGAAAGCTGTGGCGATTGTGGCACTTACCTGAAGATTTTGTATCAGGAAAAAGATCCGCAGGTAGAAGCTGTCGCCGATGATCTGGCCTCGCTGATTCTCGATGCCAAGATGGAAGGCGAAGGTTTTGCTCGCAGCAGCATCAATCCGTTTTTGTTCCCTGGCGAGTAATCGCTATCCATTAGTATTGATTGTGCTGAATATTTTGTTTTCAGCACAATCAAATAGCCACTTGTTAATTATCGCCAAATAGGTCGCGAGTATAAACTTTGTCTTTCACGTCATTTAATGCATCACGCATCCGGTTACTGATGATGAGATCGGACTCTTTCTTGAATTTATCTAAGTCAGTCAATACTCGAGAGTTGAAAAACTCTGTTTCATTGAGTGTCGGTTCATAGATGATAACTTCAATTCCCTTGGCCTTAATGCGCTTCATGATCCCTTGAATACTTGATGCCCGGAAGTTATCAGATCCACTTTTCATGATAAGACGATAGATGCCAACAACTTTGGGGTTGCGCCGTAAAATATCAGCTGCAATAAAATCTTTTCGCGTAGTGTTCGACTGTACGATCGCATTAATAAGATTTTGTGGGACATGGCAGTAATTTGCCAAGAGTTGCTTCGTATCCTTAGGTAAGCAATAGCCGCCGTAGCCGAAAGATGGATTATTATAATGCGTCCCAATTCGAGGATCGAGGCAGACACCATCAATAATTTGACGAGTATCTAATCCATGTGACGCGGCGTAAGTATCCAGCTCATTAAAATAGGAAACCCGCATAGCCAAATAGGTATTTGCAAAGAGCTTAATCGCCTCAGCTTCAGTAGAATCAGTAAATAGAGTTGGTATGTTTTCCTTAACTGCACCCTCTTTTAATAAATTAGCAAAAACTTCGGCTCGCTTCGAACGCTCCCCAACAACAATACGAGAAGGGTGTAAATTGTCATACAGGGCAAGCCCTTCACGCAGGAATTCAGGCGAGAAGATCAAGTTATCGCAACCAAGGCTTTCTTTTACTTTTGCTGTATAACCTACTGGTACAGTTGATTTGATAATCATTACCGCATCAGGATTAATCGCCATAACGTCCTGAATGACAGCCTCAATAGACTTGGTATTAAAATAATTTGTCTCAGGGTTATAATCAGTTGGGGTTGCAATAATGACATAACTTGCCCCCTCATAGGCTTCATGCTTATCCAAGGTCGCTCTGAAGTTAAGCTGTTTATTTTTTAAAAAATCTTGCAGCTCCGTATCAACAATTACTGACTCTCTACGGTTAAGCATCGCAACTTTTTCTGGAATGATATCCAAAGCCACGACTTCATGGTGTTGTGACAGTAAAATACCATTTGATAGACCGACATAACCGATTCCTGCTATAGCAATTTTCACAATCAATATTCCAAGTTACACGAGCAACGAATAATTAATATAAAAACCTATAATTCTATGTTTTTACCACTTCAATCATTTGAAGTAATCACGATACCAATCAACAAAATATCCAATTCCCTCATCAATTTCTATCTTCGGAGTGTAATGAAAATTTTCGACGAAATCGTCAATATTGGCATAAGTATCAGTAACATCCCCTGGCTGTAATGGCAGTAACTCTTTCTTGGCTTTTTTACCCAGAGCTTTTTCTAATGCTGCAATATAGTCCATTAATTCTTCAGACTTGTTATTACCAATGTTATAGATGCGCCAAGGTGCTTTGCTGGTCGCGGGATTAGGAATGTCGCTATTCCACTGTTTATCTTTTTGGGCTGGGTTATCTAATACGCGGATTACACCTTCAACAATGTCATCAATATAGGTAAAGTCACGACGATGTTTTCCGTGATTAAATATCTGTATAGGTTCACCAGCTAATATGGCTTTAGTAAATTTAAATAAGGCCATGTCAGGGCGTCCCCATGGGCCATATACTGTAAAGAAGCGCAGGCCAGTGGTTGGTAATCCATATAGGTGACTATAGGTATGTGCCATTAATTCGTTCGACTTTTTGGTCGCTGCATAAAGGCTAAGAGGGTGATTTACATTCTGATGAACAGAAAAGGGGACTGACGTATTTGCCCCATAAACACTTGAGCTACTAGCATAAACAAGATGTTCTACAGCATTGTGACGACATCCTTCCAAAACATGCGCAAAGCCAAGGATATTGCTATTAATATAGGCAAGTGGGTTATCAATGGAGTAGCGGACGCCTGCTTGCGCTGCCAAATTTACCACTCGTTGTGGTTTATGTGTCGCGAAGCAATCTTGAATAGCTAAATGATCAGCAAGGTCAACACGTAAATGAGTGTAGTTTGGATGTTTTATATGCCTTGCAAGGCGCGCTTCTTTGATTGCAGGATCATAATAATCATTGTGATTATCAATTCCTATAACAGTATCACCCCGCTTTAATAGTCTAATAACCAAAGCAGAACCAATGAAGCCAGCAGAGCCAGTTACAAGTACTTTCATTTATTCATTCCTAACGCGTAAATCCCAAAAATCTATACTGAGATGCCAAGAACATTGAATTTATCCATGGTGAGAATGACGCATTACTCCACTGCATTTTATTCGCATGTGGAGTAATGTGTTTTCCAAACTCATCGGTTTATCCAAGATAAGTTCAGTTATTTCATGCTATTAATTGTATTATTGAGCCTTCTCAATCGATTTTTGATCTTATGTGCAATACTTGGTTTTTGGGTAACAATAACAGGTGTTTCTGCAATGACCGTTGATACCAACAATGGCATTGTAGACGTTTCTTTTTGCTGGAGCAGAGTCATATGTCGCACATGTAGCCCCAGTGAACGCCAATCGGATGCGCCAAATTGTGTAGGGGATTTAGGATTATCTATCTTAAGTTCGACTTTAAGGTTATGTGACGATTGCAGAATGGATAAAGGTATTGGTGCCAATAAATCTGATGCCACACCATCAACAACCCATTTTGCGACAGTGACATCATTAACCAGTACGGTAACATTGATAGCTTCACCTGCTGGAACATAACCAAACGCATTGAAACTTAAAGCTAAATTATTCTTACTAGCTTGATCAAATTGAAAGCCTAGTATCGCTTGCTTTCCGACAGTCCATGTACCATCAGTCTCGTTGTTAGACCAACCTTTGAGAGTAAATTTATCACTTTTCAACGAGTTAGATTTAGGGTTACGGCTAAAGCTAATTTTATCGCCAATACTGAGCGAAGACATACGTTCTGTTGTATGTATATCATCAATTGATTCAATGACTTGTTTTGCAGTGGAGTGCCAGTATGTTGGCTTATAACTTTGTGCTAATTTAGTTTTCTCAGCCAGTAATTCAGGATTAAAGCAATACTTTTGTAATGCTTTATACCAAGCAATACAATCCAGAGGGTCTATATATTCAGCATGACCTGGTGCAACTTCAGGTAATGAACCCGCATTTGAAGAAATACAAAACTTACCATACCTACAACTTTCAGCAACTGGCAATCCCCAACCCTCATAACGGGAAGGGAAGACGGTGAAGAGACAATTTGTATAAAGCCAATCTAAAGTTGAATCTTCTATACCATGCAACATCAGGACTTTATCTTTGAGAGTTGGGTTATCATTAAGGATACTTATCGCTTCTTCGCCACGCCAACCCACACCACCAACCAAAACGAGCTTAGGAACTGCATCACCATATTCGCTGATCAAACCTTTCCATAACATCAGCAAGAGAGCATGATTTTTTCGCACATCAATCGTGCTAACAAACATAACAAATTTGTCATCACTTGCTAAATCTGTAAGTCCTTCTCTCTGAAGTTCAATATTCGGAGTTGGATTAGAATAAACAGCCTCATCACCTAATCTGAAAACAGAAATTGGACACAATGGTGTCTGAGTTTCAAGACAGAAATCTACAATATCTTTACGGCTTTGGTCAGAGCAGGTTAGTACCATGTCGGAAATCGAGAGTATTTGACGGCAATTTACCGCAAACTGATCTCCAACTCCTTCAGGGAATAAGAATTTCAGCTTATGTTGAATGACATCGTAAACTGTTGTGACAAGTGTTACGCCAAACATCAATTTAAATGCTCGTAGATCTTTTAAATAGTGAGTATTTCTTATCCATGCTCCACCAAAGACGAGCAATACGTCATCTTTTTGAAAACTACAGGCAGAACGCGGAATGCTATTGTTAGTGCTAGGATTTTTTTTGCCAGCAAAGTTTCTAATATTACCATTTTCAAACTCAGAGAAACTGACTTCAATAAACTTACGATAGAATGAGTTCCAAACAATATAATGTATTTCAGCACCATAATATTTATGCAGTTCATTTGCCAAACGGCTTTCAACGCGAGCAATACCTGTCGGCGTAGCATTATGGTGGGCCATTGTGGTTAGATCGACAAAAATACGTTTATTTCGTTGTCCAACAGTGGGTAATGATAATGGTTTATTTGCTTCTACTTTTAATGCTGACTCATAAGCATCTTTAGTCTGTATTGCATAATTTTCCCAACTGTGTTGAGTACGCATTTTTTCTTTAAGTTGCTCTGAACGAGCAGATTTAAGTGCTGTAGAGTCATTCCACGCATCTAAAATTTTTGCACGTATATCATCCGGATCTGCAGGTTCAATATAGCGAGCTAAATCACCAAAATACTCTGATTCAGACGAGCGGTTGCTCAGAACCATATTACATCCAGCAGCAGCAGCTTCAAGAGCAACTAATGGTGCGCCTTCACTCCAGGAAGGTAAGCAGAATACTTTTGCGCCAGCAAATGCTGAAGCTAGCATTGGGCTATTTGCCTCGATCCGGCCAGCAAAGATAACATTTTCTCCGCCCCATTTTCTTATTAAATCGGCGTATTTGGAATCTGCTTCATGACCGATGAGGACAAGTGGGACATTGGTGTTTCGCAATGCTAGCGCAAGTAATGCCTGATTCTTTCTTGATTCAATTCTACCGACACAAAGTACATAATCCTCTACTCCGATTAGTTCTCTGAATAATTGTGGGTCACCGTTGTTAAATACCGAAGCATCTACAGGATTTTTGACTATACTTACTGAAGGGTGTGAAACACCAATTTTTTCAAGTAAGTTCTTCTCAAGCTCACTTAGTAGAATTAAATGGTTAGCATAAGAAGCCAAGCGGCGAACAGATGCAAAATAATTTGGAAGAGGTTCACGTTCCATCATCGGCTTATTCCGATGAGCAGTGATCTCATGGCGTAAAGCGGAAAGCTCTTTATTCACACTGCTGAGATCTTCATTATTTGACAGGATTTGTCTAACTTTGATGTTGTAAAAATTCAGCTCAGAGAGGTCGAGGAATATAGGGGACAGTACTGAGGGACGATTGTTTTTCTCTATTTGTCTGAGTAATACTTCACATTCTGTTGGATGCCAAACGTTCAAAACATGCACGATATCAACATTATCTACAGAGAAATTGCGATTCGAAATAAAGTCAGCTGTTAAGCCAATACTACGTAACGCAGCGACTGTTTTCGGTGCCCGTATAGAAGGGCCACCTAATGAGGCCGTCATTTCTTGACCATGGACTGCAACTAGTGCGCTGAGTTTATTGGTCGTATTAGCAGTTTTCATTTTAGTATTTAGTATCTGTGGTTGATTTTTATTTTTTTCTAAACTGGGATCTCGTCCTAGCAATTGACTAAAAAGGTTGTGATGGTTATTAGCCCATGACTCCCAAGTATAGCCTTCAACACTTCTTCTTAATGCCAGCTTCTCATCAAGAACTTGCAGCAGAACCCGGCGTAAATCATCAGCATCACCCAGTTTAAATTCAATATGTGGAAATTGTGGAACCCAGCCTACGGGCGAAGCAATAACTTTGCAGCCGCTTGCAAGTGCTTCAAGCACACACATAGGGCCACCCTCAATTAATGCTGGTACGAGTATATAATCAAGTGAGCGATAGAATTCTGGGAGTTTATTATCATCGATAAAATGGGCTGGGCCAGGCCAACCAGAGCCGGTGAAATACCATTCAATACCTGGAATATCCATTACCTGTGCAACTAGGTTTTCACCCTTGCGGCCAGTATGATATGTTCGGCCAACGATCCCTATACGAACAATTGGAGTGAAATGGTTTAAATCGACCCCAGGTGAAATAGTTTGCACATTTGTCAGGCCAGTTTTGCGGATTATCTCTTCTGTTGCTAGAGATTGCGCTATGCAGAAATCAACTTCTGATGCCACAGAATCAAATTTTTCTGCCGCCGCCTGTACGTGTTCTTTATGTGTAAATAACGCGACTTCAATAGGGGAAACTCTGTCTTGCCGACATCCATATGTCATGTAATATTGAATTTCAGCGGAGCTATCAGTATCGAGACCAAAGCTAACGTAGGGTAATCGATTGGTTATTTCACTCGCGAGTTTTTCAAGGATCCAACCGGAGTCAGAAATCTTGATATGTACTATTTTTTTCATAATATCCTGATTTAATAATCAAAAAATAAATGCAATAAAAATTATTAATAACGTAACGTAATTATTTATCTATTTAGTACAGCTATTCGGATATTCCCAAAGGTGTTCGGTGATCGTTGTTAGTCTGAAAGACGTCGAAGCAGCTTTTCAAAATCAGGATTATTGGATGTTAATTGATTAGCCCTACGCGCAGCAGTAATCGCTTCATTCAAAAGACCGGATTTTTCGTACATTAATGCAAGGCGATAGTGAAAAATAGAAACGTTTTCCTGTAAGAGAATCGCTTGTTGTAAATATTTTTCAGCCTCTTTCAGATCACCTAAAGCTAAATATATCTCCCCAAGAAAGGAAATAAAATGTGTATTTGTATCACATATGTTGATGGCTTGTAATGATGATGTTAATGAACCCTCAATATTGCCTGCTCTATATTGTAATACTGATAACTGGTGGAATAGTTTAGCTGATTTTGGGAAAACTAAGGTAGCAGAATGTAACATTTCTAAATGGGCGGGCGAGTTTGGGTTACGAGAAACAATACGTATGAGTTCCTCAATAAAATTTTGATGATCATTATCTTTCGAAAAATTTGTTGTGTTCAAGTTCATTTGGTCAAATGCCCGTTGAAACTTTTTCTCCCAGCTAGAACCAAACTCACGTCCTATAGAAGAAGATATCTTTACAAGAATTGAAGGGTCAATTCTTGTCTCCCATGGTGTATAGGTTGTATTCAGTAGGAGTAAAAGAAATTCATCATCAACTTGTTGTGGCATTTTAACGGCACCAATCATAGGCAAATTTTGCGAGGAATGAAGTTTCTCGAATGGCCAACATTCATACAAATACTTCGGGCCTCTATTGGTCTGATTATGTCGTTCGTATGTAGAAAGATTTAAATCGTGTATTAGTACATATGCAGATGGACTTAATATTGGCATTAACGACAAAAGATCTAATATCGCCCAAGGGTGCATATGGTCCCCGTCGATAAATGCTAAATCAACACCTTTACCAATCTCTTTTTGTAAATCTACAGCGAAAGATCCAAGCAAAAGCCTAACGTTAATTGAGGTATTAGGGAATAACTCTGAAATTGCTGCTCCAGTGGCCCTAGATTGATCAAGATAATAATTTGGGGAAAGGTCAATACCAATATATTCGGCTGATTGATTATTTGCTTCTAGGGCTTCTATAAAACTGCATCCGCTCCAGCCACTGGCAATACCGATTTCTACCACTTTTTTGGGGCGTGTTAGTTTGGTGAGACCTATCACTAATAGCTGGTCAAGTTCTGAGATATTTCCACTAACCCATGAAGGTTTTTTTTCAAGCAATGCCTGTGAAGTCGCGGTCGCGACAAACTCACATAATTCGGATGTAATTGCCATAAGTGTACATTCCCCATAATATTTTGTTAACCAAAATAGCGAGAACAAACTTCTTCGACATCTCCATCCATGAAAATTTTCCCATGTTCTAACCATATCGCCCGGTTACAGGTTTTCATTACCAGACTCTTAGAATGAGATGCAATAACTAAAATATTAGTCGCTTGCACCATTTCCCCTAATCGAGTCTCTGCCTTTTGCTTAAATCCTTCATCTCCAACAGAAAGCCATTCGTCCATTAACAAGATTTCTGGCCGAACAATTGTTGAAACAGCAAAAGCCAAACGTAAATGCATACCAGTAGAGTATGTCCGTACCGGCATATCAACGAAATCACCTAATTCCGAAAATTCTATAATTTCATCTAGTCGAGCAGTGATTTCAGCGCGAGAACGACCTAATAAACCACCTCGGAGGTAAATGTTTTCTCTACCCGTTGCCTCAGCATCAATCCCGAGAGAAATATCAATCAATGAACCAATCTCGCCTGAAGTTTTTGCTGTGCCCGATGACGGTTCATATGCTCCACTTAACAGACGAAGAAGTGTACTTTTGCCCGCACCGTTGTGTCCTAAAAGACCCACTCGATCACCATCTCTCAGTACAAATGACAAATTATCAATTGCACGAACAACAACTCTTCCTTGTTGATCCGAACCTAATTGCCCCCCAGTGGCCACTTGTAATAATCGTTTTTTCAATGAACGACCATCGGCATTGTAAATAGGGAAGTCTACGCAAACGTTATTGAATTCAACAAAAGCCATATATAAGTCTTCTTATAACCAGTAAGCAATTCGACGCTTATAGCGCCCGTAAACTATAAGTGCGAATGACCATCCAAGTACCGCAAGAGCAAGTGATATACCCCAGCTAGCAACGCCAGGTAACTGACCAAGTAATGGTGCGCGGACAATATTTATCAGATGGAACACAGGATTTAAACCTAGTATATATACCCCGACCCGTTCTGGGACTAAATGAGGCATCCACATTATTGGCGTGAAATAAAATATTACATTTAGAAGGCTGGCAATAATTTGGGGAAGATCTCTATACCTTGCACACAATATCCCTAAAACAAGTGCCATCCATGTTAAATTTAATGCTGTTAACATAAACCCCGGGATCGCTAGAAAAGCATATAATGTTAATGGCTTACCAACAGCTAAAAATACTAATGGAAGGATGACAATATTGTGACCTAATATAAGAATATTACGCCAAAGTATTCTTAATATATGTACAAACAAGGGAATGGGAAGTTGTTTAATAATGCGTTCTGCACTTATAAATCCAGCACAACCCTCATTTATTGTTGTAGTGAAAAAAGTCCAAAGAATCATGCCACAAGCAAGGAAGGGTAAAAACTCAGAAAGTGGTGCTCTGAAGATAGAGCCGAATACGATACCAATAGTACCGATTATTACCCCCATACTGATGGTCAACCAGAAGGGACCTAATGTTGAGCGGCGATATCTTTGTCTTACGTCCTGCCAACCAAGCATTCCTACTAATGAGAAACGTCTTATTGCAGCAGTAATATCTTTGAGGGCGACTTGTATAGAACTACCTTGCATTAGTTTAATCCAGCGATGAAAGTGAGGTATTTTAAACGGTGGGGGAATGTAGTCAACTTCAATTATCGTTCAAGTTTTAGCTTTGTGGTAGCTAAGAATATAATAAAGGTAGCTATTTTTCGCAAAGATTGTGCAGGGGTTAAGAAAAGAAACAAGTTGGTACATTTCATGTCAAAAGATGTTTAAGATGACTTTTAGTCATTTCTTTTTATTTCCCCAGTAAACTCTTATCTTGATGATGACATATCTATATGTTTTATATTGTTATTGTTTAATTTTCGCACTAATGTCATCCACTAAGATAATAATGTATGAGTATTGATTACTCCAATACAGCTTATTGTTTTTCATTATAACAACATCTTGTTGATCTAAACTTTTCCCCAATCAACAGCAGGTGAGTGTATTTGATGGTAAAGTTATCATCTTGATACCTAGTGTTAGTGTCATATGCGGCTTATTTAAGCATAATGCACTAATTTATCCGTCAGAGTACTTAGCTCTACTAGGTGCTCTTTTGACCTCACTATCACTAATCCCAGAGTGACTATGAGCGCAGAATCACATCTGTTATACCGTCAGTTACCGGCAATTGATCGCCTGCTGCACGAGCCTGAAATGGCATCTTTGGTGGCGGAGTATGGCTCTGTTCTATTGGCTGAAACCCTACGCCAGTTACAATTAGAGGCACGGGATCATATCCGCCAATTCGATACATTGCCTGACTGGTGTACAGATTGGCCTGCTGCTCTACGTCGACGGTTAAGCCAACGCCAGCCCGCGCTAAAACCTGTCTTTAACCTCTCCGGTACAGTTTTGCATACCAATTTAGGCCGTGCGTTGTTGGCTGAATCAGCCATTTCTGCTGTGGATGACGCGATGCGTGGCGCAGTGACGTTGGAATACTCGTTAAGTGGCGCGCGGCGGGGCCATCGTGATCGGGCGGTGGCTGACTTGCTTTGTGAACTGACCGGGGCTGAGGATGCTTGCATCGTCAATAACAATGCCGCGGCAGTATTCCTGATGTTAACTGTGATGGCAGCCGGGAAACAGGTAGTGGTTTCTCGTGGGGAATTGGTTGAAATTGGTGGCGCTTTTCGCATTCCTGATGTGATGCGTCAGGCGGGTTGTGAACTGGTGGAAGTGGGGACGACCAACCGTACTCATCTGAAAGATTATCGTCAGGCTATCAATGAACATACTGGCCTGCTAATGAAAGTTCATACCAGTAACTACAGCATTGAGGGTTTCACTGCCTCGGTTGCAGAGCAGCAACTGGCTACGTTAGGACGCGAGTTTGCCATCCCGACCGCAACCGATCTGGGCAGCGGTTCACTTATCGACATGACCTGCTATGGCCTGCCTGCCGAACCTATGCCACAACAATTGATTGCGGCGGGTGTCGATTTGGTGACTTTTTCCGGCGATAAGTTGCTGGGTGGCCCTCAAGCGGGGATTATTCTAGGCAAAAAACAGTGGATTGAGCAATTACAACAGCATCCCCTTAAACGAGTACTGCGGGCCGATAAAATGACTCTCGCTGCACTGGATGCGACTTTGCGTCTCTATCAGCAACCAGACCGATTGACTGAACAATTACCGACCATGCGGTTACTGACACGCCCGGGAGAGGCCATTGCCGAGAGCGCCCGTCGAGTGCAGGCCGGGCTGGCTGGTTACTATACTGATTTTACTCTGGCTGTTGAGCCCTGTTCATCGCAGATTGGTAGTGGTTCATTGCCCGTCGATAGATTACCCAGTTGGGCGGTGACCTTTACGCCCAAAGAGGGGAGTGGGCGGGCTTTAGAGGCGCTAACGGAGCGCTTGCGTGGGCTAGCCAAACCCGTCATTGGCCGTGTTGCTGACGGGCGTTTGTGGCTGGACCTGCGTTGTCTTGAAGATGAAACCGAATTGCTCAGGGAACTGGCACTATGATTATTGCCACAGCGGGTCATGTTGATCACGGCAAAACGACGCTTTTACAGGCGATTACCGGGGTCAATGCTGATCGTCTACCGGAAGAAAAGCAGCGCGGGATGACGATTGACCTAGGCTATGCTTACTGGCCACAGCCTGATGGCACCATCATTGGGTTTATTGACGTTCCCGGCCATGAAAAGTTTTTAGCCAATATGCTCGCTGGCGTAGGTGGCATCGACCATGCCTTGCTAGTGGTCGCTTGTGATGATGGCGTGATGGCACAAACCCGCGAGCATCTGGCTATTTTACGACTGAGTGGGCATCCGACACTCACCGTGGCGCTAACCAAGGCGGATAGAGTTGATGGCGAGCGTATTGAGCAGGTTCGCCAGCAAGTCATGGCGGAACTGGTGGCACAAGGTTGGCAGGTTGAACGCGTCACTCTGTTTGTTACAGCGGCAGTGGCAGACCGTGGGATCAACGAATTGCGAGAACATTTAGCGCAATGTTATCAGCAAGATGAAGATAATGACCGGTTGCAAAGATGCTTTCGTTTGGCTATCGACCGCGCATTTAGTGTTAAGGGGGCCGGTTTAGTGGTAACAGGCACCGCGTTGGCAGGCAAGGTCGCGGTGGGGGATACATTATGGCTCACCGGTGGTGATTGCCCGGTGCGGGTGCGAGGCATCCACGCCCAAAACCAAAATACCCAGCAAGCGCGAGCCGGCCAGCGTATTGCTCTAAATATTAGTGGTGATATCAGTAAGCAGCAGGTTAACCGTGGCGATTGGTTGCTGGCGCAGCGGCCGCCAGAGGTGGTTGATCGCGTGCTGGTTGTCGTTGATGCAGACGCACCGATACAACATTGGCAACCGCTACATTTGCATCATGCAGCCAGCCATATTACCGGGCGCTTTTCGCTGCTCAACAATCCACAGTTTGAGGAGGGGAAACCTCAATGGGTGCTGGCCGAACTGTTGCTGGATAACCCACTCTGGCTGGCTGAAAATGACCGGGTGATCCTGCGGGATATCGCGGCGAAAAAGACATTGGGTGGTGCGCGGATCATTCATTTGTCCGTACCTAAACGGGGTAAGCGGCAACCGGCATTTTTAACTTGGCTCACCGAGCTGGCACAGGCAACGAGTGATCGTGAAGTGTTGGATTTGCATTTAACGCAGGGGCCAGTTTCTTTACGAAAATTCAGCTGGGCGCGTCAGCTGAAAGAGAGTGATACGGCCACATTACTGGCAAGCACCAATAGCATTGTGGCGGGTGATATCGCGCTGTCATTTCCTCATGCCCAACAGGCACAGCAAACCCTATTGCATGTTTTATGTTTGTATCATCAGCAACATAGTGATCAATTGGGGCTAGGGCGGGCGCGTTTACGGCGTATGGCTTTGCCGACACTGGATGAAGCGTTGGTTTTTCGCTTGATTGACACTTTGCTGGCGGAGGGAAAATTAAAAAATACCCGAGGCTGGCTGCATCTACCACAGCATGGTTTGGCATTCACAGAGCAAGAACAGGGGCTATGGCAGCAAGTCGCACCTTATTTTACTGACTCACCGTGGTGGGTACGGGATTTAGCCACGGCACTGCAAATCGATGAAGGTGAGATGCGGAGCCTGTTGCGAAAAGCGGCGCAACTGGGTTTTATCACGGCAATTGTTCCAGATCGCTATTACCTAAGCCAGAGGATTGAGCAGTTTGCTGATTTGGTCCGTGAGTTGGATGCCAGCCAAGGCAGCACCAGTGCTTCAGACTTTCGTGATCGGCTGGGGGTTGGCCGCAAGTTGGCTATTCAGATTCTCGAATTCTTTGACCGCAGTGGATTTACCCGACGCCGGGGCAATGACCATTTACTGCGCGACCGCGGATTGTTTGCTCCAATAGACTAAAATCTATTGATCTAAAAGATTAATGACAGCCTTGTTTTCATCATCGAAATTATCTGGGCAAGAAACCGTCTTCGCCAGTGGTTGTCACTGCGTTAATCAATCCAGATAGGTTGGCCTATATCATCAATATAGGCCATTGTATTATGTCGGTAGACTATTTCTGAAATTACTCCGCTGCCAATGTCTTTGGCTGACGGCGAATAAATATCACCACCAAGCCCAGCCACAGTAATCCACTGATCAGATTGAACAGATTAAAGATGCCGCTGTTGCCCCACAGATAGGCGACTTTGGCAAACTCAATGCCAAAAGTGAAGACCATCATACTGATCATCCCCATGGCGGCTGATACAGTGCCTTTACTCATCTCGCTGGAGAATAGAGTCAGTCGGACTAATCCGGCATTCGCCAAACCAATACCAAAGGCATAGAGACTCAGCCCGGCAGTCATCCACAGATAGGCATGAGATGAATAGAGTGTAGAGCCTGCGGCAATCATCAATCCCACAATCATCGGGCCTGCGCCGTAGCGGATAAGCTGTGGAACGCTGGTTTTACCGCTCAATCTCGCCAGTGTCAGGTTGCCAATAATCAGCGCACCGAAAATAGGAACCTGCAAGATACCGTATTCAACCGTTGAGAGTTGCTCGCCGCTAATCAGAATCACCGGGGATTGTGCAATCCACGCCAGCAACGGCAGACT
Organism: Yersinia vastinensis; assembly: GCF_902726565.1. GTDB lineage: Bacteria > Pseudomonadota > Gammaproteobacteria > Enterobacterales > Enterobacteriaceae > Yersinia > Yersinia vastinensis. The sequence goes on along the minus strand of NZ_CACVAF010000005.1, from coordinate 251,782 downwards.
GGCAAAGCCCAACGCCAGAGAACCACATAGGAAGCGGCGATTGGCGAGCACGAGTTTATAGTCGTGCCACATGGCCCCCACGGACAGTTTTTCCCCTTTGCGCGAGGCAGTTTCTGGCATAGCGCGCCACAAACCCACAAACGAAATGGCTCCCAGCACAGCAAATAGCACAAACATTGTCTGCCACGGCGCAACATGAATCAGTGCTGCCCCGGCCAGTGGGCCAAGTAGTGGGGCGATTAATGCCACATTTGCCATTAGCGCGGTAATTTTAATACAGACCGCCTCTTCAAATGATTCCTGAATCGTGGCGTAACCCACTGCACCAATAAAGCACAAGCCAATTCCTTGCAGGAAACGCATGGCTATAAATTGCTCGATGGTATTGACCAGTAAAATAGCCAGGCATGTCACAACAAAGAATGCGACTCCAGCCAGCATCACCGGACGTCGCCCACGGCGATCCGACAGCGGGCCAAGCAGCCATTGCAAGAACATACCGCCTGCCAGATAAGCCGTCATGGATGTCGGAACCCACTCTACGCTGGCGTTAAAATCAGCCACTACGGCCAGCATTCCGGGCTGAATCATATCGTTGGCAATATACGCAGCAAATTCGAACAACACTAAACACAAGGGAAATAAAAGCGCCCGCCGACCTAAACGCGTCGCGGGTGAAAATGAAGTTTGCATAGATTAAGCTATTAATAGTAAACAAAAAAATGGGACTGCTCAGGCAGGATATACAGTCAGAGCATGTCGGGACGGCTATTTTGCCGTCAATGTTCAAGTATAGCAACCCTCCTTACGGACTTGATGTTGCGGACATGCTAGCTGCAATACCATTTACTTTGTGTATATCACTCAATTTACGTTATTGTTTGCAGCCTGATGATTGGCATCCTAAATAACAAGAAAATAACTCGAGTGATAGAGAGTATGCATGACCAATAAGATTGGCTGGATTGATAATTTGCGCGCAGTGGCCTGCATTATGGTGGTTATGATCCATGCCACAACCTATTACGTCACCAGCGGTGCGCTGGTAGGGGAAACCAATTGGGACATTGCCAATTTATTGAATTCGGCTTCTCGTGCCTGTGTTCCGTTGTTTTTTATGATCTCTGGTTATCTGTTCTTTGGTGAAAAAAGCGCGCAATCAAAGCATTTTACCCGCATCGGGCTGTGCTTGTTGTTCTATAGCGTAGTGGCGCTGATTTACATTTCGACCCTGACCTCCATCAATGGTTGGGCTTCCCTGAACAATATTCTGCAAAAGCCGGTGTTTTATCATTTGTGGTTTTTTTACGCCATTATCGTGGTCTATCTGGTTTCACCGTTGATTAACGTCAAGCCGGTATCGGGACGCTATCTGGCGGTAATCATCTTGCTGTTGGCCGTGCTGGCTAACCCACAAACCAGTAAATACTCGATGGGCGACTTCCATTTACTACCAATAAATCTCTATATTTACGGCGATACTTTCTACTATTTGTTGTATGCGCTGCTGGGGCGGGCAATAGGGATGCTGGATACTCAAGGGCGAGTCATCAGTTGGGGGGCCGCATCGCTGTTTATAGTGAGCGTTATATTGATTGCCATTTCGACGGAGAAACAGACGCGAATTAATGGCAGCTTTGCAGATACTTTCTATATGTATTGTGGCCCGCTGGTTTTTGTTGCTGCTGTATCACTGTTGGTGTGGTTTAAAAATTGTCTGAATCGACCTGTTGCTTGGTTAAGCTGGCTTGCTGGGCATTCATTGGCGATTTATGGGTTCCATGCGCTGATTATTCATTTTATCCGCACCCATCATTACGATTTCACCGCCTATCCAATCTTGGACATTTTCTATGTCTTTGCGCTTGCACTGGCATTGAGTACGTTATTATCGATGGGGTTGCAGCGCATTGATAAGCGGCGTTTGGTCAGTTAACCACAACCAATCCACGCTGTTGCGCGCGACGTAATTGGCGACCGGAGGAGAACCCGGCCGCCAGTGCTGCCTTCTCCAGTGTTAATCCTTCCTGTAACCGAACTTCCGCTACCGCTACCCGTAATTGTTCGTGAAACTCGCGCACGCTGATCCCGACATGTTCCCGGAATAGTCGGGTTAAGTGGCGGCTACTGACATGGGCTTTTTGCGCAACATCAAGCAGCGACCACTCCGCTTGGGGTTCTGCCGACATCACATCTTGCGCGCGGTGAACCGCGGGATGAAGATGATTACGATAACGGAGCCAAGGAGAAAGCTGTGGATCATCACCAGAGCGGCGAAAATAAACCACCATTTCCCGCGCCACTTCCAATGCCGTCTGTGGGCTGCAATAGCGGCTAATCAGGTGCAAAGATAGGTCAATCCCCGCCGTAATCCCAGCACTGGTATACACCCCACGATCTTCAACAAAAATCCGATTCTCTTTGGTTTGCGCGCGTGGCGCTTGTTGGCGCAATCGCTCCAACACATGATGGTGGGTGGTGCATTGGTAACCATCCAGTAATCCGGCTTGGGCGGCTAACAGCGCACCAGAACAGACACAAACTAAGATGTTTTTTTGTTGCGCGATGGCTGCTTTCTGTTGCTGTAACCACTGGCGAGCCACGCCAGCCGTTTCGGTGGCAAAATAGTGGCGCGAATCACTCACTCCCGGCACCACCAACAAGCTACCTTCTGGCAAGCTATCGGGGAGTGGTTGTAGCTGGCCCAACATCATCTCGGTAGATGACATCACTTCCGGTAACGGGCTGATATAGGAAAGTGTAAACGCCCCAGCCAACCGCAAAGTTTCAGCAGGGCCGGTTAAATCCAGCGATAGCACGCCGGGCAGCAAGAGAAAGTAGACATTTCGTTGCATAATTAATCCACAGTTATCGTCAGATAACGGTTCATATAAGCCAGAATATCTGGGATAGGCTGTAGCAAAGTATCAACAAAAGCATCGCGTTCAAAGGCGATTACTTGCAAATCCCACACACAGAAAGATTCGTCTCGTGCTGCGCGCCAAATTCCGTGCTCCTGTACCCAGACTTTTACGCGCAATTCATTTTCGTTATCCCACCATCCGACAATCAGGTAATTCAGCGTTTTGCCTTGATGTTCAATCACCAACCCCACTCCGGGGCGATTTACCGTTTCAGCTTCATTAGGTAACCACTGTTTAACGAGTTGATAAGCCGGAGTGTAATCGGGTACCGCCCCTTGGGCCTGCGAATAACGAATGACATAGCGCTTCAACTGCCAGCAATTAAGATTTTTAATTCCCGCAGGCGTAATGGATCTGGGCAAGTAAGGCTGTGGTTGCCAACTGATCGGTGTTTCGTTGGTTGTAATAGGCGGTTGTGAATCCAGCGCATCCAAGGTTTGGGCAACACTTTTAAGGGTGGCAAACCGGTCAACGAGCACCGTTTCAGTGCGTAGCTTCAATTCTTCACTGCTGAGTATTACGCCATTCGGTTGGGTCATAGGGAAGGTCAGCGTCGCTTCAGTGACAAACGTCACCTGATAGCCTAGATCTGATGCCACGCGAGCCGTCGTTTCGCAGCATTGTTCGGTGCGCATTCCGGCAATAATCAGATGATTGATATGCCGCTCCTTGAGCCATTGATCCAGCCCTGAATCTGTCAGCGCATTATGTACCCGTTTTTGCACAGTAACATCTGCTTGATGGGACACCAGTGACATGGGCTTAACATAGCCGGAAGCCAGAGAAAACGGGCCTTCAGCCGCCACATGAAAGATATCCACCAGAGCGACACCTCGCAGCTTACACCCAGCGATAAGCTGGTTTAAGGCCGCAGAAAATGCAGGTAAATCTTGCTGCTGCCAAAAATCTTTATGTTCAAACGATTGTTGGACATCAATGATAAGTAGTGCACTGTGAGTCATTTTCGGCCCTCCGCCGTGTAGGTAGAGGGCCATCATCACCGTGTTTTATGTTAAGTGGAATGCCAAATCCGGCCATCATAGGGAGTAAAAGAGACCAGATTCAGAACCACTACTCACATAATGGCAGTAATTGCTGATAGAGCTTTTTAAACGTGCTCCGACGAGCGGCATAATCGCGGTGCCGCTGTGCATCAGGATAATGGGTCTGTTCCAGTGGTAATGGTGGTAATAAATTGGCTAATGGAATATCTGGATTCAGGGCAATTTGCGCTAACCGAGCGGCACCCAAGGCAGGGCCAACGTCACCTCCGGTGCGATACTCCAGTGTCTGGCCACTGATATCTGCTAGCATTTGCCGCCAATAGGAGCTGCGTGCACCACCGCCAATTAATGTGACCGCTTTGGGCTGCAATCCACTGGCATGCAGAGCATCCATCCCATCGGCTAAGGCAAATCCTACGCCCTCCAACACCGCACGGGCCAAATCTGCTCGGCCATGTTGGTGAGTAAAGCCCCAGAAAGCGCCTTTAGCATTCGGATTATTATGGGGAGTCCGTTCACCGGAGAGATAGGGCAGAAACCACACGGGCGTGCTGGCGGAAGGCGTATTTTCCACGGCTTCAATGAGTGCTGGAACACTCTCCACGCCAGTGAGCTGGCAAGCCCAATCCAGACAGGATGCCGCACTTAGCATGACAGACATCAAATGCCAGGTATTTGGCAATGCATGACAAAAACTGTGCACTGCACTAGCAGGGTTACTCAGAAAACCATCACTGACCGCAAAATAGACGCCTGATGTACCCAGCGATAACATGGCTTGCCCGGTTTGGTATAACCCAACACCGATGGCACCGGCAGCATTATCACCTCCGCCTGCAACGACAGGCACCTGTTTAATTCCCCAACGGCGTGCTATATCAGCACTGACATGGCCGGTAATCTGGCTGCCTTCAAATAGGGTCGGCATGTGTTGGCGATTAAGGCCACAGGCCGCCAGCATTTCATCGCTCCAGTCGCGCTTGGCAACATTGAGCCACATTGTTCCAGCGGCATCGGACATATCAGAGGCAAAATCGCCACTGATGAGAAAACGAAGATAATCTTTTGGTAACAGCACCTTATCGATACGATTGAACATATCTGGCTCATGTTCCGCCAACCATTTCAGCTTCGGCGCGGTAAAACCCGGCATCATCAAATTACCCGTAATTTGGCGTGATTCTGGTACTGCTTTTTCCAGCGCCAAACATTGGGAAAAGCTGCGACCATCATTCCATAAAATGGCGGGACGCAGCACTTGATGCTGGTGGTCCAGCAAGGTTGCGCCGTGCATTTGCCCAGTTAGGCCGAGGGCTTTGACCTGTTGTAAATTATGCTCCGCGGCAAGAGCTTGCATGGCGTGATCAGTCGCCTGCCACCAATCAGCAGGGTTCTGTTCTGACCATAAAGGATGTGGGCGAGAGACGGATAACGCAGCACCTTGGCTGGCAATCACTTGCCCGTTTTCAGCCAGTAGAATGACTTTAACGCCGGAGGTGCCCAGATCGATGCCAATGTACATGTGTTTTCCTTATACGAGATAGGGGCACCGTGTGCCCCTTTTGACCATCAACCAAACAGATAGCGATTAACCAGATTTTCCAACTGCTCTTGATGCCCACTCTGATGCTGCGGGTTCAGATTATGCTGGCTGGCATAGCGGGCCAAATCTTCCAGTGACAACTTACCTTTCAGGATCTGTTGACCCAATTCAGTATTCCAACCGGCATAACGTTTCGCAACCCGTTGATCCAATTGCCCGTCTTCAATCATTTTGGCGGCAATTTTTAGTGCCAACGCCATGGTGTCCATTGCCCCAATATGGCCGTAAAACAGATCATATTTATCAGTACTTTGACGGCGCACTTTAGCATCGAAATTCAGGCCACCAGTGGTAAAACCACCTGCTTTCAGGATTTCAAACATGACCAGTGCATTTTCTTCAACACTGTTAGGGAACTGGTCGGTATCCCAACCCAGTTGTGGGTCGCCACGGTTCGCATCTACCGAGCCAAAAATGCCGAGCGCAATCGCACTGGCAATCTCATGGTGGAAGGAGTGCCCAGCCAGAGTGGCGTGGTTGGCTTCAATATTGACTTTAATTTCTTTTTCCAGCCCAAACTGTTTAAGGAAGCCATAAACAGTCGCAACATCATAATCATATTGATGCTTGGTCGGTTCCTGCGGTTTTGGCTCAATAAGCAGTGTGCCCTGAAAACCGGTTTTGTGTTTGTGCTCAACCACCATCTGCATAAAGCGACCAATCTGTTCGCGTTCTTGCCGTAAATCGGTGTTTAGTAGGGTTTCGTAACCTTCACGGCCACCCCATAACACATAGTTTTCACCGCCGAGTTTTTGGGTTGCATTCATTGCTGTGAAAACTTGAGTCGCAGCCCAGCTAAAAACTTCTGGATCTGGATTGGTTGCGGCACCGGCACCGTAGCGCGGGTGAGTAAAGCAGTTGGCTGTGCCCCATAATAATTTTACGCCGCTGCTCTCTTGTTTCTCGGCCAAAACATCAGTCATGGTAGCGAAGTTATTCAGATATTCTTTAAGAGATGAGCCTTCTGGTGACACATCCACATCGTGGAAGCAGTAATAAGGTACGTTTAATTTGTGGAAAAACTCAAATGCGACATCAGCTTTGCGTTTAGCGAGGGTGAGTGCATCACCCGGCTGTTGCCATGGACGCTCAAAGGCATTGCTGCCAAACATATCAGCCCCACCCCAGCAGAATGTGTGCCAGTAACAAGCCGCAAAGCGCAGATGGTCTGCCATCCGCTTACCAAGGATAATTTCATCCGGATTGTAGTGATGAAATGCCAGCGGATTAGTGCTCTGGCTGCCTTCGTAACGCACTTGTTCTAATTCATCAAAATAAGATTGCATGCAATACTCCTTGGAAGCTGGCCCGCATGACCGGGCTGGTGAGCTTTTATCTTCGGAGTTGTTTGTTATTCTCTCAATTACGTTATTTCACACTTAAATTCAGAGAATTATTAATTGTGGTGTAGATCTCATAAATAAACGATTAATTATAAAAATACCTTAATATTCATTGCACTGATAACATCTCTTGGTGGAATTATGTATTTTCTAGGAAAGAAAACATGATCGTTATCATAAAATTAACATTAAACCAAAAAACATAATTGGTGGATGAAAATCTGTAATTGCCGATGAGCAAATAAGCGTCAACAATCCCTAATGCAGTTGATGTTTACCGTTTCTCTTACCCTGCTTGCACAATAAGAAAGGTACTGAAAGATGAAATTTAAGAACATTTTACTCTCCGCTTGCGCCGCACTGGTAATGATTAGCCAGCCAGGCTTCAGTAAAGAAATTAAAATCGGTATGGCGATAGATGATCTACGCCTTGAGCGTTGGCAGAAAGATCGCGATATTTTTGTTAACAAGGCTGAATCCCTCGGTGCTAAAGTATTTGTTCAATCAGCAAATGGCAATGAAGAAACTCAAATGTCGCAGATTGAGAATATGATTAACCGTGGTGTGGATGTTCTTGTTATTATTCCCTATAACGGACAAGTATTAAGTAATGTTATTGCTGAAGCAAAACGAGAAGGTATAAAAGTCTTAGCTTATGATCGTATGATAAATAATGCTGATATTGATTTTTATATCTCCTTTGATAATGAGAAAGTCGGTGAGTTGCAAGCGAAGAGCCTGGTTGAGCGGGTACCGCAAGGCAATTATTTCCTGATGGGCGGTTCGCCTGTTGATAATAATGCCAAACTGTTCCGCCAAGGGCAGATGACAGTCCTTAATCCATTGATAAAAGACGGAAAAATAAAAATTGTTGGCGACCAGTGGGTTGATGCCTGGTTACCGGAAAATGCTTTGAAAATCATGGAGAACGCATTAACAGCCAACAATAATAAAATTGATGCCGTTGTGGCCTCTAATGATGCGACCGCAGGTGGTGCGATTCAGGCATTGGCGGCACAGGGGTTGGCAGGTAAAGTGGCTATTTCCGGGCAAGATGCTGACTTAGCTGCAATAAAACGTATTGTTGCAGGCACTCAAACCATGACTGTATATAAGCCAATCAGCAAATTAGCGAATGATGCCGCAGAAATTGCTGTGACTTTAGGTAAAGGTGAACAACCGCAATCGAACAGTAAATTAAATAATGGCATTAAAGATGTTCCGGCTTATTTGTTAACACCGATCCAAGTGGACAAAAACAATATCGACAGCACAATTATTGCTGATGGTTTCCACAAGAAAGCAGATATATATTAATTAACTTACCGCTAGTTTTTATCCGGTGATTAAATTAGCTGTTATTTCATATATGCCAAAGTTCTTGGAGTTGCAGTTAACACCCTGCAACTTCGAGGATGAAGGTTATATGGGGGAATTATGCCCTACCTGCTAGAAATGAAAGAAATAACGAAGCAATTCGGCGTTGTTAAAGCCGTTGATAATATTAGTCTGACACTTGAGGCTGGGCAGGTATTATCTTTATGCGGGGAGAATGGCTCCGGAAAGTCCACATTGATGAAAGTGTTATGTGGTATTTACCCTACGGGTTCTTATCAAGGCGAAATAATCTTCTCAGGTGAAACGCTTCAGGCCAAAAACATTCGGGAAACAGAGCAAAAAGGCATTGCAATAATTCATCAAGAATTGGCACTAGTGAAACAAATGTCTGTGCTGGAAAACATGTTCCTCGGTTCCGAATGGGGGCGTTTTGGCATTATGGATTACGATGCCATGTATTTGCGTTGCCAACGGATGTTGGCGCAGGTGAAATTGGTCGTAGACCCGCATACGCCAGTAGGTGAACTGGGGCTGGGGCAGCAACAGTTGGTTGAAATTGCGAAAGCGCTAAATAAACAAGTGCGGTTGTTGGTATTGGATGAACCGACGGCCTCTCTAACAGAAAGCGAAACGGCTATTTTGCTGGATATTATTCGCGATCTGCGTAATCACGGTATTGCCTGCATCTATATTTCGCACAAATTAAATGAAGTTAAAGCTATATCGGACGATATCTGCGTGATCCGTGATGGCCGCCATATTGGCACTCGGCCCGCAGCGGCCATGACTGAAGATGACATCATTGCCATGATGGTTGGTCGTGAACTGAAAGAGCTTTATCCACATGAAGCCCATCATATTGGTGAAGAAATTCTCCGCGTGGAAAATCTCTGCGCCTGGCACCCGGTAAACCGCCATATCCGTCGGGTAGACGAGGTTTCTTTCTCCTTGAAGCGTGGTGAGATTTTGGGGGTGGCTGGATTGGTGGGATCTGGCCGGACAGAAACAGTGCAATGCTTGTTTGGTGTCTACCCTGGTCGCTGGCAGGGCGATATTTTTATTGATGGTCAAGCGGTCACCATTAACCATTGTCAGCAGGCTATGAAACTGGGCATTGCCATGGTGCCGGAAGATCGCAAAAAAGATGGCATCGTGCCGGTCATGGGGGTAGGGGCCAATATCACACTGGCTGCATTAGATGACTTCACCGGTTCTTTCAGCATGCTGGATGACGCGAAAGAGCAGTCGACTATTGTGCAGTCCTTAGCTCGTTTAAAAGTAAAAACGTCTTCTTCGGAACTGGCGATAGCTCGCCTGAGCGGGGGGAATCAGCAAAAAGCCATTCTTGCAAAGTGCCTGTTGTTAAATCCGCGCATTTTGATTCTCGACGAACCGACGCGCGGTATCGACATTGGTGCAAAGTATGAAATTTATAAACTTATCAACCAATTGGTCCAGCAGGGGATTGCGGTCATTGTGATTTCCTCTGAATTGCCGGAGGTCTTGGGATTAAGTGATCGCGTACTGGTCATGCACCAAGGGCGCATCAAGGCCGATCTCATTAACCATAACCTGACTCAAGAAAAGGTCATGGAAGCCGCACTCAGGAGTGAAACCCATGTCGCAAGCTAATCAAACGGATATCAACACACCAGAAAATGGCGATAAAAAGCCACTATTTCGGCTAAAATCGCTTAATTTGCAAGTTTTTGTCATGTTGGCGGCTATCGCCGTTATTATGCTGTTTTTTACTTTCACCACTGAAGGGGCTTATCTCAGCGCCAGAAATATCTCTAACTTACTGAGACAAACAGCGATTACCGGAATTTTGGCCGTGGGGATGGTTTTTGTCATTATCTCGGCAGAAATCGATTTATCCGTTGGCTCAATGATGGGGTTATTAGGGGGTGTCGCGGCAATTTTTGATGTGTGGCTTGGCTGGCCATTACCGCTGACCATCGTTGTCACACTGATGCTGGGGTTGGTGCTCGGCGCATGGAATGGGTGGTGGGTTGCTTATCGCAAAGTCCCCTCGTTTATTGTCACCCTCGCGGGGATGTTGGCTTTTCGCGGTATCTTAATCGGCATCACCAATGGCACCACGGTATCACCTACCAGCAATGCCATGTCACAGATTGGTCAAAGCTATCTACCCAATGGCCTAGGATTTGGTATTGGTGCCATTGGCCTGATGCTATTTGTGGCCTGGCAGTGGCGTCGGCGTAGCCATCGTATTCGGTTGGGCCTGCCTGTTGCAGCTCCGCAAGGGGATATCACCCGCCAATCGATTACCGCCGTTATCGTTCTTGGTGCCATATATTTATTAAATGATTATCGTGGCGTACCTACTCCGGTGTTGATTCTTACTGCCCTAATGTTGGCCGGAATATTTATGGCCACTCGAACTGCTTTTGGCCGCCGGATCTATGCCATTGGTGGCAATATTGATGCTGCCCGCTTGTCTGGGGTTAATGTGGAACGCACCAAATTGGCGGTATTTGCAATCAATGGATTGATGGTCGCCATGGCCGGTTTGATTCTTAGCTCACGTTTGGGGGCGGGTTCACCTTCTGCGGGGAATATTGCCGAGTTGGATGCGATTGCCGCCTGTGTCATCGGGGGCACCAGTCTTGCTGGCGGGATCGGCAGTGTGGCGGGGGCGGTGATGGGGGCATTTATCATGGCTTCTCTCGACAATGGGATGAGCATGCTAGATGTGCCGACTTTCTGGCAGTACATTGTCAAAGGTGCAATTTTGCTGCTGGCTGTGTGGATGGATTCCGCCACAAAACGCCGGGTGTAATTTTACCCATCGCAAAGAGATCAACGCGATATTGCTTTGGTCTCTTTGCGCATTCAGTTTTGCTATCCCACCCCTTTCAGGAGCTATTCCATGTTTGAGAAACGCTACCGGATAACCTTATTATTTAATGCCAACAAAGTGTACGACCGACAAGTGGTGGAGGGCGTTGGCGAGTACTTGCAGGCTTCGCAATGTGACTGGGATATTTTCATTGAAGAGGATTTTCGCTGCCGCATCGATAACATTAGGGATTGGTTGGGTGATGGGGTGATTGCGGATTTTGATGATCGACAAATAGAGCAGCTACTGGCGAATGTCGATGTCCCGATTATTGGTGTGGGGGGGTCTTACCATCAAATAGAAGATTATCCACCGGTAGATTATATTGCGACAGATAACGCCGCCTTGGTGGAAGCAGCATTTATGCATTTGAAAGAAAAAGGATTAAATCGCTTTGCGTTTTACGGGCTGCCCGCCAGCAGCGATAAACGCTGGGCACAGGAGCGGGAATATGCGTTTCGACAATTAGTGGCCGCAGAACAATATCAGGGGGTCGTTTATCAGGGAATGGCCACCGCCCCTGCTAATTGGCAATACACACAAAATCGGCTGGCAGACTGGGTACAAACGTTGCCGCACCAGACAGGTATCATTGCGGTCACCGATGCAAGAGCGCGCCATTTATTGCAGGTTTGCGAGCATCTGGATATTGCAGTACCGGAGAAGTTAAGTGTTATCGGCATTGATAATGAAGAGTTAACCCGTTATTTATCGCGAGTGGCACTTTCGTCGGTAGTACAAGGCACACGACAGATGGGCTATCGAGCGGCTAAGTTGTTGCATCAGCGTCTTAATCAACGCCAAAAGCAACAAGAAGCCCCTCCATTGCAGCGTATTCTGGTGCCGCCGGTCAAAGTGATGGGGCGGCGTTCCACGGATTTCCGTTCATTACGCGATCCGGCAGTGATTCAGGCCATGCATTATATTCGCCATCATGCTTGCAAAGGGATTAAGGTCGAACAGGTGTTGGATGCGGTGGGCATGTCGCGCTCAAATCTGGAAAAGCGCTTTAAAGATGATATAGGGCAGACTATTCATGGTGTTATTCATGAAGAAAAACTGGATAGGGCGCGCAATTTGCTGTCTGCAACATCATTGCCTATCAATGAGATTTCACAGATGTGTGGCTATCCATCATTGCAATATTTCTATTCGGTTTTCAAAAAAGGGTATTCGATCACGCCGAAAGAACACCGCGATAAATATGGCGAAGTGAGTTATTAGCTGCTTGGTTCTGACGGTGATGATTCTACAATCCACCTTATCGGGCAGTTTTATTCATCATGTTTATCTAATGGATAGCGCCATACAATAAAAACGCTATAATCCCCCCTGACTCACTCTTCCCTATGGAAGATCATCGTCCCCGGTGGGGCGGCTGGACTTCAAATCCAGATGGGGCCGCCAGCGGTCCTTGGCAGGTTCGACTCCTGTGATCTTCCGCCAAAAGTCCTCTTTTTACGTCAACTCAAGTCAATAAAAATCCATATAAACCAATGGTTAACTTGTATTTTTTCTCTCCTGATGTCAAGCAGTGTCTGCTGAAATCTATCCCCAGAAGGAGAAATCATGCCCCTAACGGATGTTAAGGTGCGTACAGCTAAAGCGCGGGATAACCCTATAAGCTAGCTGATGGAGCCGGCCTCTATGCTATTGGTCAAAACGGTAAGTATTCCGCATAGTCGTGCCATTCATATTTAGAGATCTTTAGAAACTACGGCATAACGGCCAAAATGCAAAAAGGCATCGTGATAGATGCCTTTTCAAAGAGTTAATGACCGCGATGGCGGCTTTTGTTGGGTAGCACACCGATATCATCGACCTCCATATTAACGCACGTTATATAACCGATCACCGGTGAATCCAATTCTCTGAGAAATGGATAACGCAGCCTGCGAAACCAGCGTTCCTAACTCTTTTACCCGTTCTGGGTTTCCGACCATTTTTGATGAAAGGCATGCCACACTGATTGCCGCCAGAGGTGCATTGCGTGAGTCATATATCGGCGCTGCTACACAAAAGACATCCATATTGTGTTCACGATCGTCAATAGCATAACCCCGCTGACGCGATTGATTCATCTCTTCAAGAAGGCGCTCTTCGGTGGTGATAGTGGTGGGGGTAATCGGAGGCATGCCACCGGTTCGACGGACAATATCAAGCAAACGCTCATCAGAATAGGCAGAAAGCAGGGCTTTACCTAAACCGGTGCAATACATTGGGCGATTTGATCCCAGTTTGCAGGAAGTACGAACAGAACTTTCGCTTTCCGCTTTATCCAGATAAACCAGCATTCCACCACTTTCAATAGCCAGAAATGAGGTTTCATTCACCTGAGCGGTAATCTTCTCGAGAACGGATTTCGCCACGTCATAGAATGGCTTTTTATCGCGATATCCAGAACCAACCTGGAAAAGTTTGACCCCTAAACGGAACGACTTAAGCCGCTCATCCGCCACCTCAAGATACCCCTTATTCACTAGCGTATAGATAATATCGAACGCAGTACTTTTCGGGATAGCCAGACTTTTACTAATTTCTGTGATGGTTAATTCATTTGGACTGTGAGCGAGCAGTTCGAGGATCTCAATCGCCCGCCCCACTGAGCGGTTAAATTTGTCCATTGAAGACATGCCTTTAGAAAAATTTTCACTATTATAGCGTATCTACCCCCTCAAAATGCGTAAAAAAAGGACGCTTTATCAGCGCCTTGATCACAACCCCGGCAGGGTTATGCTGCCGGACGTCGATTTATTTTCGTGGTGTACTGCTGTAAAAATTAGGTTGGCATACATTTGCCTTGGCGAAATGTTGCGACGAAATTATCAGCAAGTTTGGTTAAGCCTTGCCAATTCCCGTCTGCAATCATTTGCTTATTAATAAGTTCGCTACCGACACCTACCGCAAATGCGCCTGCTTTTGCGAAACTTTCAGTATTCGCGAGAGTAACGCCACCAACGGCAATCAGGGCGAGGTTATCGAGTGGTCCCCTAATTTCCTTAAGGTAATCAATACCTAAGGCATTGGCTGGGAACAGCTTAAGTAGATCAATTCCCATACGGCAAGCTTGCATCATCTCACTAGGCGTAACGACAGCAGGAATCATAAGCCTCTGATGTTCATGAACTATTTTTACAACATCGGGATTAAAATCAGGTGCTAAGACAAAATTGGCTCCGGCATTTAGCACCAATTGAGCCATGATTGGATTCAATACCGTCCCGGCGCCCACATACATTTTATCGCCAAATTCTGTGGACAACATTTCAATGCATTGTAAGAACCCAGACGTGTTGCAGGTGACTTCAATCACTCGAATACCGCCGTCATATAATGCCTGTGCCAGCGGCAATACCTGCTCTGGTGTAATATGGCGCGCAATCGCGATGATCCCGGTATCTTCTATGGCCTGAATAACTTTTTGCTTAATCAAAGCATTTTCCTTCTCATCGGGAAATATAGCGTTAATAACCAGTAGAATAGGCGTCTGCGCTATCTACTGGCGTCATCAAATTCACACTCTTTAATGGGTTGCCGCGATAGGCTTAGTAACGAGGAACCAGTAGCACAAAGCCGCACATCCGGCGATGATACCGCCACTAACAAATGCCAGCGTGTATGAACCAGTAGCATCTGCAATCATCCCGGTGACCAGTGGTGATAGCGAACCGGCAAAATAGCCACCAAAATTCTGAATACTACCCACAGAACCGACCATCGCTGACGGAGCAACATCACCCGGTAATGCCCAACCGGTTGCGGAAAGTGCAGAAAGTAATGCCATCGCAATAACCAATAATGCTAATGTCGAAGTTAAACTGGTTGCGAAGGGAATACAGACCACAGTAATACCGGCTAATATGGCAGAGACGCTGATGGTGACGCGTTTCGCGACTAAGGAATCTTTAAATATTTCGCGGTCCATTAACCATTTTGAAATATATCCCCCGACTACAGCACCAACAATGCCACCAAAGTAAGGAATACTGGCGTAGATACCCAATGATTTAAGTTCAATATTTTGGGTTTTCATTAAATAAAGTGGTAGAAACGTTGTGAAAATATTCATCATCCATACGTAACAGAACCAGCCTAATATCATTCCCCACACACATTTATATTTGAATAATGAACCCCAGGTTATTTTCTTACCATCATCACCAATCGCGTTACCAACGGCGGTGCCACCACCACCTTCTTTAATATAATCTAATTCTTCTTCAGTAATCGTTGGGTGCTTTTCTGGTTGATGATAAAGAAAAATGAAGAAAATTAAGAAGACTAACCCAAGTGCACCAGCGATATAAAAGAGAGAGCGCCAGCCGAAAGGAACAATAATAGCAACTAAAATAGGTGGTGCTATTGCAGGGCCCCATTTTGATGCCGCATCCCAGAAGCCGGTAGCCAATGCGCGTTCTTTTTTCGGGAACCAAGTTGCCGTTATTTTTGCTGCACCAGGCCAGCAAGGAGCCTCGGTGACACCCAATAACGCACGAGCAAAAAGCAAGGTTGCCAGACTGCTACATGCTCCGGTGAGCATGGTTGCACCACTCCATAATCCAATAGCCCAGCCGTAGACTTTTTTGGGACCAAGTTTATCAACCAGCCAGCCTGAGGGAAGTTGACACATTGCATAAATCAGTGCGAAAACGGAACCCATCAGACCTATATCTGTATTCGTTAAATTCAAGTCTTTCATCATATCCGGTGCAGCGATAGATAAGCTTGCCCGGTCTATATAGTTAATAATACCGCCGACTAATAATAGAAATACAACAAACCATCTTTTCTTTCCGACTTTATTAGCAACTACCGTTGCTTTTACGGTTGTATTCATGGTGATTGCCCTATTAATACTTCATTCGTAGGATAGAGTGATTACAAAAGTTGTTTAAATCGTGCTAAGGCTATAATGCCAAGGCCTGATAATGGCTTCGGATTATCATCAATAACACGTATTTCTCCGGTAAAGAATGAATCATCTTTAATCAGTGTGCTGAAAGCCTCTTTGAGGATTCTCTTTCCACCAATGACAATCGTCATACCGGGCGTTATATTCAGCGCATCACTATTTTTAATAGCGGAAATATCACTGGATAACACAGCACCTAATAAAAAATTAGCTTTTTGATTTTTTGACTGATGCGCAAACATGTCGAGAATACGAACTGAAAAACAACTCCGGGAAAGGCCGACTTTTTGGCAAGTCCGGCTGCCTTGTAAGAGAGCTGTCCTGTCTATTTCGTCAGCGAAGTCGTGTTGTAGTGAACTGGCTAGAATCGTATTTTGTGTAATAACATCTAGAAGCTCTCCGCCAATGGTGGTGACACAACCAGTGATGCGGTTTTTCTCATCAATACGAATGAATTTTGAATGTGAACCCGGCAATATAATCAGCGCAGGTCCTTGCAAATTCATAGATTGAACAACGCCAATGACTTCCGTTTCTTCGCCGCGCATGATGTCCATGGCTTCAACGTTTTCTACCGATACGGATTGCGAATTATTCCGCACGCCGGGGACAAACCAAATGGGTTTTTCAGCCACTTCAGGCATGTCTACTTTTACCATCCCTTGAGCAAGCTCGGTAATTCCAGCAGGGGCAATTTGGTGTGCCAATTCATACAGGCCAACATTTGAGGTGATCATCCCAGATGACAACAGAATAAGAGGATCGTTATAGGTAATGTTGGCTTGTTTCATGGCGTCATCAATAGCCACCTTAACACCATTAATTAGCGTGTTTTTGCTCCCACTGATTGCCGTGTCGCGGACACCCACGGGTTGGAAAGACTTGGCAATAATGTCATTGTCTTTCCATACACTAACACGTGTATTTGTTGTCCCTGTATCTATGGTTATAACGTACATAGTAAAGTCCCAGAGGTTAAGTGAATACCGATTAATACTGCACTAGTTATTTTTTAATGTGCTATGTTTTAACAATCTCTTCATTTTAAAAATAAGGATTTTTATTAATTTCGGCTATTATTTGTAGGTGATTGTTATTTTATTTATTACATTAATTAATCTGTGATTTAGCGATATAGCACGCCCCTTTTATACTCAGTAAAGCTATTTCTTCCGGCTGAGTAATTGAAATCATATGGTTGTTAATCTTTTTGGTTTCTTTTAACATTTCTTGATATATTTTGCATCGCGCAGATTGGCCGATAAAAATAATATCGCCTGTCAGTGCAAACCCTTGTTCTTCTGCTTCATCAAAAAGTTTCATATCATCAGCTGCTATTGTACATTCGCAGTAGAATTTTCTTTCTGCTGCTGTCGTTGGTAATGAAAATTGAATAAAACGTGTAAAGAGAAGACTCCGTAACAAACCTGCACTACTGACGCATTGGTAAGCATGCTTGAGAATATCAGAGCAGTAGAAATCCTCAGTATCATTGTCAGAATCGATCATACTTGAGTTTATGAAGGTCTCTTTTTTTACTGCGGCATAAACTTGCCCGCTCAAGGACGTAATACTGCCAGCAATTGCACCATCTTTATTGATATGTATAATTTTTGTCGTTGAACCAAGTTCCACAATAGTTGCTGGTAACGTTAATGACATGCTGGATATGACACCAATAGCTTGCGTCTCCTCCCCACGCATCAGGTCGATTTTCCTGATATTTTCCCAAGTGGCTTCGCCAATATCATT
This sequence comes from Yersinia vastinensis, assembly GCF_902726565.1. GTDB lineage: Bacteria > Pseudomonadota > Gammaproteobacteria > Enterobacterales > Enterobacteriaceae > Yersinia > Yersinia vastinensis. The sequence goes on along the minus strand of NZ_CACVAF010000005.1, from coordinate 234,043 downwards.
TTTCACACCAGGAATGAATATAATAGGAAGATCAATCGGTAAAACTTTATATCCTGCGACCCGGCAAGTATGTTGAGCAAAGTCATTGATATTCACTGGCGCGATCAGATGAGGAACTTCCAGCAACCCCAGATTGGAAGTAATCATGCCTGAGGCAATAGCAAAATCGACATCATGCAACGAAAGCGCATTGTTACCCAATAAATCTTCAATTGCCTGAGTGAGTGCCTGTTTCAGTCGTTCATTATTTCCATCACTAACGGTGCTGTTTACCCCAATAGTAATTTCATGTTTGTCTTTTACCTCTTCCTGCTCAACTAAATACAATCGAGTATTTGTTGAACCGCAATCAATAATTATATACATATTAATTTCCCTGGCGTTTTCGTGTTGTTTCTTGAGAGATAACGATGAACTATCTCTCATTTAAATGATTATTTTTATTAAAGGCTGTGCTGATAAATATCTCTTATTGTTTCAGCATCAGGTACTTTGGGATTGTTGGATAACACGACTTTCATGGTGGTAAGCACATTATTCACCATCCAGTCAAAATGCTCCTCTTTGACACCAAGCTCAGTCAGTGTTGGTGTCATATTAATATAAGTTAGGAGACTTTTTACGGCGTCCACACTACTGGCGGCGGCTTGTTCGATGCTCATATTACGGGTATCGACACCCATCGCACGCGCGATAGCCGCGAATTTTTCAGGTGCTGCTGGCCATGTATATTCCATGAATGGCATATACATGGCGGCGATACCTTCCGCGTGAACGACATTTAATAACCCCCCCATTGGGTGTTGTAATGCGTGAGGTAGGGTTGTTCCTGCACAATCAATTGCCATGCCAGCCAATGAACTGGCAAATGTGACATTTTCCCATGCTGCTAAATCGCTAACATCGTCATAAACCCGAGGCAGATTTTGTGCAATAAGCTCGATGGCTTTTAAAGACAACATCTCACTCATTGGGTGTGCATTTTTAGAAATAAATGATTCCAATGCGTGGAACAGCACATCCGCACCAGGGCCTGCGATGACACGTTTTGGTAGTGTCAGCATCAGTTCTGCATCAATAATTGCCGCTTTGGGATAAATCAGTGGATTGACCAAGCCTTTCTTATCGTTGGTTTCAGGATTGGTGAAGACCGCAGTGCGGTTTGCTTCGCTTCCCGTGCCTGCTGTGGTAGGGATTAATACCACGGGCAGCGCCGAGGTTCCCTGTTTTACACCATAAACATAATCCCAGATGCTGCCTTCATTTTGGGCTGAAAAAGCAATACCTTTTGCCATGTCCATAGCACTGCCTCCACCGATGCCAATGACCAAATCGCATCCTTCGCGATTAGCCATCTCTGCTCCCTCAGCAACCAACGTTGAAAGTGGGTTTTGCATGAAACGATCAAATAGGCTGAAGGTGATCCCGGCTTGGGTGAGATATTCCTGCAATGAAACTAACTGCCCGGTGGGTTTGGCACTATCAGAAGCCACGATCAGCGCTTTCGTGCCATATGTGGCGGCGATTGTACCGGCTAGCTTGAACTTACCTGCACCAAAATAAAATTTCACTGGGTTCATGTAATCAAATGGCATGTTTATCTCCTTGTTCGTATATGCGTACACTGTTCGGATTTATGAATTCATCATAGGATGGATATTTTTATTCGACCAATAGAATTGTCACGAAGAGAGATCCGCATCACTATGTTTTTGGTTTGTGAAAAATATGATCGGCTAACGTAGCCAAAGAAAATGAGGCGACCTCTATGAAGAAAAGAATCAGATTCGATGTGAGATAAGGTGGCTTATTGAGGTTGGTATGCAGGTAGGATTTGGCCTCTACCTGCACGGGGAGCATTCACTACTTCGTTGAAATCAACATCGTTTAAACATCCTGAGCGGACTCTATTGCTGTTTTTTGCCTCTTAACTTCAGTCTGAATATCATTCTTCTGAGTGATTTGGACAGCAAGATAGAGATCTGGCACTACAATAATCTCTTCTGCAAAAGGTGACATATCGTTCTTCGTTAACCAGTCTGTGAGTTCCGTGTCACGGCCAGCAAGAATTAGTGTCACCCCTTTCGCTTTCAGAGTCGGAATAAGCTCTTTAAGCATGGCAAATACACTTGCGTCATTATAAGTAAAGCATGTAGCCGCATCGATCACGACCCACCGTGGTGGCGTTGGTGCACTGTTAACTAACGCAATGACGCGTTTTTTAAAATAGGTCGAATTAAAATAGGTCAAGATAGAATTGAAGCGATACATGATTAAACCATCAATAGGTTTAATATGTTCACCTGCATTAACAGAGTGGATTATCCCTTGATTGTCCACTCCGAGTAACTGATCTGTTGGCTTGAAAACAGTACGAAGGAATTGCAGTATGCCAAGAATAATAGCAAAGCCGATACCGTCGATAAGACCAACCACTAACACCGCGATTAGCGTAAATACGGTCAGAATATAGGCCGAACGGTTATGTTTTCGCATGGAAAAAATAGCTTTGAAACTAAACATGGACCATGCAGCATAAATAAGTACAGCACCGAGTGTTCCTAATGGAATGAAGCTCAGTGTTTGTGTCAGGAATAAAAGCACCAAAGCGATCGTCAGCGCTGCCACTATTGAAACCATTTGAGACTTGCCACCGTTGGCATCATTAACTGCAGTGCGGCTGGTTGCTGCACTGACCGCGAATCCTTGTGATAGCCCCGCGGCGATATTGATATAACCCAAGGCACGTAGTTCCTGATCAATATCGACTTCATAACCATTTTTACTAGCGAAACTTTGTACCGTCATCATAAAACTGACAATGCTGATTACGGCAAGATTGAGTGACGGAACGACAAGTTCACGTAATAAAATGGGGTCGAAATGGGGCATGGTAATATGTGGCAACCCTTGGCCTAGGCTACCAATAATGGTGATTCCTGCAGCATTGAAATCTAAGTACCAGCTTAACAATGTGGCAATCGTCATCACAATAAGGGGTCCTGGCCATTTGGGGCGTAATACTTTCAAAATAAACAGAATGGCAAGGCAGGTAATTGACAGTACTAATGTTAACTCATGTATTTCCGATAACTTACCGGGCAATGCAATCAGGCATTTAATTAAATCTGACGGTAGTGAGTTCAACCCCAGAATATTACCAATTTGCCCAACCATAATGGTGATGGCAACACCATTTAAAAGCCCTTGTAGAATAGGCTGAGAAAGAAAGTCAGCAAAGATGGCGAGACGGAAACGACCCGCAATGACGCACCAAAAACCAGTCATCATTGTCATGATAATGGCCATTTGCCAAATCGTGTCTTGGTTTCCAAGAGCAAGAGGAGCAACTGCTGCAGTGATGACCGCGCAAGTGGCTGCATCAGGGCCGACAATCAGCTGTCTTGAGGTGCCAAATAAGGCATAAACAATCATGGGTAAAATGCAGGCATAAAGCCCAATAATGGCATTGATGCCCATTAGTTCGGTATAGGCAATAGCGGTAGGTAATGCGACCGCTGCGACCGAAAGCCCTGAACGAATATCGGGCTTCAGATAAGCTTTATCATAATGGATGAAAGTTGCGAGCCCAGGAATCCACTGAGTTGTCCATTTTAGCTGCATTATATTGAGATCCTTAGTATCGATGTCATCAAAAATATCACCGCAATATTCTTTCTCTATAGCGTAGTCTATGAATTTGCTCTCATTTAGAAGAAATTCTTCGCTGGATTTTTATCAATACAGATTACTGCGGTCTTTTTATGCCAGACAACAGATCATGGGGAATTTATGCTGATCTAAATCAATAAAATGATCTCGGTTTTTCAGTGGTACTGATAATAAAGACATGTGCTTAAAAACAGTATTGACATCTCATGTAGAACACGTAAATTAGAATTCAACACCGGTGCAATTAGTAGCAAGCTTTTTATTTACCCGGTGTCCATGTAGCAGATTTAAAATAATGCGATAAAGGTCACGAAATATTTTTTTATGTGAGATTCGCTTTGAGTTTTCATATATTTAACTCATGCGATGATGCTTTAAAGCCATGCAATAAATCTTCATAATCGCATTTTGTGGACGATACGCGATGAGTTAAGGCTTTGTTGTTAATAGTAATGTTCGCGATTTGTGTACGTTAGTATGAGATCGAGGATATCGCGACGAAAGTAAAGCCACGTAACAAAGAGTATATATCGCGAGGGTGGTGTACTAATTTAGTTAGTGTTATCAAAAACATGGCTAAATTAAATTAAACGAGGAATGTTACCATTCAGTTAATATATTGGAGGGCAAAGTTAGTTACAAACGAAAATATTCCTGTAAAACATGTACATCTTTATAAACAGTATGAAAGTTAGTATCACGTTATTAAGTTGATTAATGTTTAATTTTAAATTTGTAGTACCTTAAAAGCCCTGACTAAATGTAGTCGGGGCTTTTATCATTTTGGGGCTAGTTTTTTATCTATTACAGTGGACTAGAGGGAATCGCTTGAGGCATGTTGATACTTTTATGTATGTCATTTTGTCCAACCAATGCCCTACTTGCAGGAGTAAATTATGATTGCTGTCATCTTTGAAGTGGAGCCTGCAGAAGGTGAATACAACACGTATCTAGAGTACGCCGCAACATTAAAATCTTTGCTGGAACAAATAGATGGTTTTATTTCAGTTGAACGTTTCCAGAGTTTGAGTCACCCAAAGAAATTACTCTCACTGTCATTTTGGCGAGATGAAGATGCAGTTAAAAAATGGCGGAATATTGAACAGCACCGTATCGCGCAAGCTGCAGGGCGTGAGGGTGTCTTCTCTGGTTATCGTCTACGAGTGGCAACAGTGGTGCGGGACTATGGATTAATAGAAAGAGAACATGCACCTGTTGATAGCCAGATTCACCATAAATAATAAATAGAGAGGGCTAAAGGCGAATTTTACAACTCTTATTGCTCCCTCTTCTTATCTTCCCTAACGGTAAACCTTCTCCACTTCGGCGACAAATCCCCCACAACTATTAAGCGAGATATCGCGCATTTTTAGTGTTTCAATGTAAAATTCGTGTGAAATATATGTGACTTCGTGCGCAAAAACAAACCAATTTTATGCTGCTTTCAACAGCGAAATCATGCCGAAAATCCTCTTGTTTGACTTTAAGTTAGAAAGTGGTGATCAATATCTATTTGATTTTAAATGGTATTAATGTCTCTGTGTTTGTGGTGTGAAATCTCCCATTCTCTTTTTCTCCGTGCTTGATTGTACTTGTCTATACGAGTATATGTTAATAAATGTTCAAACTAAGTAATGTCGTCGATACCTGAAAAACTGGTTGAAGGAAATTGCCGTGACTGCCCAAAACAGATTCCGTGATAATGAGATTAGAGCCTCGCGTGGTACAAAGCTGACGGCTAAAAGTTGGTTAACTGAAGCCCCACTGCGCATGCTGATGAATAATCTTGATCCTGAAGTGGCTGAGAATCCTAAAGAATTAGTGGTTTACGGTGGTATTGGCCGTGCGGCCCGTAACTGGGAATGCTATGACAAAATTGTAGAAAGTCTGACTCATCTGAACGACGACGAAACATTGCTGATTCAGTCTGGTAAGCCTGTCGGCGTATTTAAAACTCACAGTAATGCACCTAGAGTTTTAATTGCTAACTCAAATTTAGTTCCTCATTGGGCTAATTGGGAACATTTCAACGAACTTGATGCTAAAGGGTTAGCCATGTATGGCCAGATGACCGCTGGTAGTTGGATCTATATTGGGAGTCAGGGCATTGTGCAAGGCACCTATGAAACCTTCGTAGAGGCTGGTCGGCAGCACTTTGGTGGTAGCTTAAAAGGGCGCTGGGTATTAACGGCAGGATTAGGGGGGATGGGCGGCGCACAGCCACTGGCGGCAACCTTGGCCGGTGCTTGTTCTCTCAATATTGAGTGTCAACAGAGCCGTATCGACTTTCGTCTTAAAACTCGTTATGTCGATGAACAAGCGGCTAATCTGGATGATGCACTCGCGCGTATTGAAAAATACACCGCTGCGGGTGACGCGGTTTCCATCGCCTTGTGTGGCAACGCGGCAGAGATTTTACCTGAGTTAGTTCGCCGTGGGGTTCGCCCGGATATGGTGACAGACCAAACCAGCGCCCATGACCCGTTGAATGGTTATCTGCCAAAAGGCTGGAGTTGGGAAGAGTATCGTCAGCGTGCTCAACGTGAGCCGGTTCTCGTGGTCAATGCTGCTAAGAAATCAATGGCAGAACATGTTGAAGCGATGCTGGCTTTCCACAACATGGGTATCCCAACATTTGACTACGGCAATAATATTCGCCAGATGGCACTAGATATGGGTGTTACTCAGGCTTTTGATTTCCCTGGTTTTGTACCTGCTTATATCCGCCCACTGTTTTGCCGTGGTATTGGCCCGTTCCGTTGGGCTGCACTTTCCGGCGATCCTACCGATATTTATAAAACAGATGCAAAAGTTAAAGAACTTATCCCTGATGATGAACATTTACATCATTGGTTGGATATGGCGCGTGAAAGAATCAGCTTCCAAGGGCTACCCGCACGTATTTGCTGGGTCGGCTTAGGTCAGCGTGCGAAGTTGGGGCTGGCTTTTAACGAGATGGTGCGTACCGGCGAGTTGTCGGCCCCCATCGTGATTGGTCGTGACCATCTGGATTCTGGCTCGGTTGCTAGCCCTAACCGTGAGACTGAAGCCATGCAGGACGGTTCCGATGCTGTATCGGACTGGCCATTACTTAACGCGCTACTGAACACAGCGAGTGGCGCAACGTGGGTGTCACTGCATCATGGCGGCGGGGTAGGAATGGGCTTCTCGCAACATTCGGGCATGGTAGTTGTGTGTGATGGCAGCGATGAAGCCGCTGAACGTATCGCTCGAGTCTTACATAATGATCCGGCAACTGGCGTGATGCGCCATGCTGATGCGGGTTATGACATCGCCATTAATTGTGCACAAGAGCAGGGGCTGAACTTGCCAATGGTTGCCGCGACACGAGGTAAACAATAATGAAAACAACTCTCGAAACAATGACCCTGCGTCCCGGCCAAATGACGCTGGCTGATTTGCGGCATATTTATCAGCATCCCGTGCATATCACTCTGGATGAAAGTGCTCATTCTGCCATTCAGCAAAGTGTAGATTGCGTCCAGGCCATTTTGGCAGAGAAGCGTACGGCTTATGGAATCAATACCGGATTTGGTTTATTGGCATCGACCCGTATTGCTACCGAAGATTTAGAAAATCTGCAACGCTCGATTGTTCTTTCTCATGCCGCAGGGGTGGGTGAACCAAATGACGATGCAATTGTTCGCCTGATTATGGTATTAAAAATCAATAGCTTGGCCCGTGGTTTTTCAGGGATTCGCTTGGATGTTATTCAGGCGTTGATAACTTTAGTTAATGCTCAGGTTTATCCCCATATTCCGCTAAAAGGCTCAGTGGGGGCTTCCGGTGATTTGGCTCCACTGGCACATATGAGTTTGCTGCTGTTAGGTGAAGGCCAAGCTCGTTATCAAGGCGAATGGTTAGATGCGCGTACCGCACTGGCTAAAGCCGGTTTGCAGCCGCTTACACTGGCGGCAAAAGAGGGGCTGGCACTGCTTAATGGCACGCAGGTTTCTACCGCTTATGCACTGCGTGGCTTATTTGAGGCTGAAGACCTTTATGCTGCGGCTTCTGTTTTTGGTAGTTTGACGGTGGAAGCAGCGTTAGGTTCTCGCAGCCCGTTTGATGCACGCATACATGCAGTGAGAGGCCAGCGTGGCCAAATTGATGCGGCCACTGTCTATCGTCACTTGCTTGGCGAGCGTAGTGAAGTCTCTGAATCTCATCGTAATTGCGATAAAGTTCAAGACCCGTACTCGCTACGTTGTCAGCCTCAGGTTATGGGAGCTTGCTTGACTCAAATGCGTCAGGCGGCAGAGGTTCTGGAGATTGAATCTAATGCGGTGTCAGACAACCCCTTGGTTTTTGCTGAACAAGGCGATGTCTTGTCTGGTGGTAACTTCCATGCCGAACCCGTCGCTATGGCGGCGGATAATCTGGCGCTGGTATTAGCAGAAATCGGCTCATTATCCGAACGGCGTATTTCACTATTGATGGACAAACATATGTCACAGTTACCCCCATTCTTGGTGGAGAACGGTGGCGTAAACTCTGGCTTTATGATTGCTCAAGTCACCGCAGCAGCATTGACCAGTGAGAATAAAGGACTGGCATTCCCTTCGAGTGTCGATAGCATCCCAACTTCTGCCAATCAGGAAGATCATGTTTCTATGGCTCCTCGTGCGGGCAAGCGCCTATGGGAAATGGCGGAAAACGTGCGCGGTATTCTAGCTGTGGAGTGGTTGGCTGCATGTCAGGGGCTGGATTTACGTAAAGGGTTGAAGACATCAGATACGCTGGAGCGTGCGCGCCATCAGTTGCGCCAGCACGTGGCTTACTACGAAAAAGATCGTTTCTTTGCCCCCGATATTGAAGCCGCAAGTCAACTTATTACCCTGCGCCATTTGAATGAGCTGATGCCCCCGCATCTACTACCAAGCCTTTAATAAATTATAGAATAATAAGCAGTCATTACATTGACCTATAGGTGGTCCCGGTTACCGGGATCACCCTCTCTGAACCCCTGCCTGAAAGGGCGCGAATCTTGCGAGAATGTACCATGAAGAATGATTCATCCACGCTCAAACGCGGGCTTAGCGCCCGGCATATCCGGTTCATGGCGTTAGGTTCCGCCATTGGAACTGGCTTATTTTATGGCTCTGCCGAGGCCATCCGTCTTGCGGGACCTGCTGTTTTACTCGCCTATCTAATTGGTGGTAGTGCCGTATTTATGGTAATGCGCGCACTGGGTGAAATGGCCGTACATGACCCTGTTGCAGGCTCTTTTGGTCACTATGCCAGCCGCTACCTTGGGCCTCTGGCCGGTTTTCTGACCGGTTGGACGTATACCTTTGAGATGATTATTGTGGCGTTGGCCGATGTCACGGCGTTCGGCATTTATATGGGGCTATGGTTCCCTGATGCGCCGCAATGGGTTTGGGTGCTAAGTATCATTTTCTTTATTGGTGCGCTAAATCTCTGTTCAGTCAAAGTTTTTGGTGAAATGGAGTTTTGGTTATCTCTGCTAAAAGTGACTGCGATTATTGCCATGATAGCGGCAGGGCTAGGTATTATGATGTTTGGCTTTGGTGCGGGTCATGAAAGTACGGGAGTCAGCAATTTATGGTCTCATCAAGGGTTTATGCCTAACGGTATGACGGGAGTGATTGCCTCATTTGCTGTGGTGATGTTTGCATTTGGTGGAATCGAAATTATTGGTGTTACTGCCAGTGAGGCGAAGAACCCAGAAAAAGTCTTACCGCGTGCGATCAATACTGTTCCTGTACGTATTCTGCTGTTCTATGTTTTGACCCTATTTGTTCTGATGGCTATCTATCCATGGAATAGCATTGGACAAAATGGTAGCCCCTTTGTAGAAATCTTCAGTAGTTTAGGTATTAGCTCTGCAGCCAATATTCTGAATTTGGTGGTTATCACCGCCGCGATTTCTGCAATTAATAGTGATATTTATGGGGCAGGCCGCATGATGTATGGCATGGCTCAAGAAGGGTTGGCACCTAAATGTTTTAGCCGCCTGACTCGTAACGGTGTGCCATGGATGACTATTCTGGTGATGGCAATTGCGCTGTTATGTGGCGTGGTGCTGAATTATTTGATCCCGAAAAATGTGTTTTTGATTATTGCCTCAATTGCGACTTTTGCGACTGTTTGGGTCTGGTTAATGATTCTGATTTCCCAAGTCGCGATGCGCCGTTCTATGAGTAAAGAAAATGTAGCTCGTCTAACCTTCCCGGTGCCATTCTGGCCAGTCGCCCCCATCCTAACCATTATTTTTATGGCATTTATTATCGCCGTTTTGGGGTATTTCCCAGACACCCGAATTGCGATGTATGTTGGTTTGACGTGGGTTGCATTAATGACCCTAGCTTGGTGGGTTTGGTTGCGTAAAGCACCACCACGCGTCATTCAAGAACCGATTGAAAGTAGCGAGGGGTAATCCTATTAGGGGGTTCATTAGCCGCTAACAGTAAGTTCAGCGGCTTAATTTATTCTGTTAATTTGGCTTGGGAGACTCTACCCATTAAGCTCTAATTGAGGGGTAATTCAAAAATTATAATGTTACAGACAATGTAATATCACTGAAAGAGACAATAGAGGTCGGAATATTAAGCTATTCGTGGATGTTTATTTGATAATAATAACTGCATGATAATTTATTAGTTCCTCACTATATACCAAGATAATGTTTTGCGTTTAAAGTAGCGGCATAGACAGAGGGTGATAAACTGACCTCAATTGTGCACGATTATATAAAAACGGAGTAGCGGCCATGCCTGCCATAGCCATTAAGCGGTGGATTAAACGGATTGTTCTGGTTTTGGTGGTAATGTCCGTTACCATACTGGCAATACGAATTTACGATACACAACGTGGACCGAAGCTTGAGCTTTGGCATACGTTCGTCCCTCATGATATGCGTGCCGCCGACATTGATAAATCCAATTGGGCGGATTACATAAAAGCTGAAAACGCGCTTTTTGATGAAGTTCGGATTAACGTTACCGAAAAACTGGAGCCGAGAACTCAGGTTCCACTCAACCGTTATTATTCGGGCAGTGCGATTTATCCACCTCATTTTAAAAATGACTGGAATCGCTCTTATATTCTGCAACCTGAAGGTAAGCCTAAGGGTGCTGTTGTATTACTACATGGTTTAACTGATACCCCGTATAGCTTGCGCCATATTGCTGAAAACTATCGCGAGCGCGGATATGTGGCCATTGGCATTCGTTTACCGGCTCATGGCACGGTGCCTGCTGGTTTGACTGATGTTGAGTGGCAAGACTGGCTGGCGGCAACACGTCTGGCAGTCCGTGAAGCCAAAGCACTGAGTGGCCCGGATTTACCCTTGCATGTTGTTGGTTTCTCCAATGGTGGTGCGCTGGCGATGAAGTACACGTTGGACTCATTGGATGATCCGACACTGGCAAAACCTGCGCGGGTTATATTGATATCCCCAATGATTGGTGTGACAAGCTTTGCTCGTTTTGCGGGTATTGCCGGTTGGCCCGCTATTTTCCCGGCCTTTGCGAAAGCGGCTTGGTTGGGGATCGTACCTGAGTTTAATCCATTCAAGTACAACTCATTCCCGGTTAATGCTGCTCGCCAGTCCTATTTATTGACGTCCGTATTGCAACAGCAAATTGCACGTGATGCGAGAAACAATAAAATGGAAGAGTTACCGCCGATCCTGACTTTCCAGTCATTAATGGACTCCACCGTCAGCACCCGAGCGGTAGTCACCGCCCTCTACAATCACTTACCGAAAAATGGTAGTGAAGTGGTACTGTTCGATTTGAATCGTGCAGCCAGTTTTGGGCCATTATTAAGAACATCTTCTTATACTGCGTTGGCACGTTTACTGCCGCCGCCACCACGTAATTACAGCACAACGATAATTACCAATGTTTCTCCGCAAAGTAATGAAACCGTAGCGTTGACCACTCTGGCAGGGGAAACGAATGAAACGTCAGTTCCTACCGGGCTGATTTATCCACCGGATATTTTCTCGCTTTCTCACGTAGCATTGCCATTCCCGATGAGCGATTCACTGTATGGCCGCTATCCTGAACCACGTGACCAATATGGTATCAGTTTAGGGACCTTCGCCGCCCGTGGTGAGCGTGCTGTGCTGGTTGTTGGGTTAGATTCTTTGATGCGAATTTCATCGAATCCGTTCTATCCCTATATGTTGCAGCGTATCGATGACAAGATAGACATGCCAGCAAAGTAAGATGATATCTCAAGCCCCCAAATCGGGGGCTTTTTCATAATGAGTGCCATACTTTCAAGTCGGACGTGTTCTTCATCTTTATTGACCCTGAAAGGAAAGCACTATGTCTATTGAAAAAGTCGTATACCGCGCCAAAGCTAAAGCCACTGGTGGCCGTGATGGTCGTGCAACATCCTCTGATGGTGTACTGGATGTGAAATTAGGTGTTCCTAAAGAAATGGGCGGCGCTGGCGGTGCGGTCACTAATCCGGAACAGTTGTTTGCTGCTGGTTACTCTGCTTGTTTCCTCGGTGCGCTGAAGTTTGTTGCATCAAAAGAAAAGGTAAAAGTACCTGACGATGCTAACATCGAGGGTACGGTGGGGATCGGCGCGATTCCAACCGGTTTTGGCATTGAAGTTCAACTGGATATCAGCCTGCCGGGCATTGAACGTAGTGTGGCAGAAGATTTGGTGAAAAAAGCACATGTTGTCTGCCCGTACTCCAATGCAACCCGTGGCAATATCGATGTCACTTTGAATATTAAATAAATCAATAATTCCCTAAGAAGCTCATGAGAAATTTCTTGTGGGCTTTTGTTTGTTCAATTCTCCTCCACTGCAATCTTTTATGCTCTATTTTCAAACAAATAAGTGGATATATCCTCCACAGATTATGTGTTTGCTCGCGGAATGGAACATTAAGAGTGAGTAAGATAATTCTGTAATTGAAATCAATAGCGCGCTTATGAGCTTGGTACTGAACCTGAGGGGGGGTTCACTGTCTGATTGATTTAAGCCGCAAATAGTGTCTTTGGAGACCTTGCGTTATATGGACAGAGTTAAATCTTTATCGCAGCAAAGTATTTCTTTGTTGTTGGCTGTTTATATTGGTATTTTTCTGAATATCTCTGTCTTTTATCGTCGTTTTGACACCTTTAGCCAAGGTATCCAAGGCATAAAAGTGGTGTCCGCTATCATTGAAGTGATGGCCATTATTCTGTTTACCTTTTTTGTCATGCGAGTTATCTCCCTGGGTGGCCGCTGGTTTTACCGTGTTGTGGCAACCTTATTAGTCTTAATTTCTGTTGCTGCCAGCTATTACATGACTTTTTTTAACGTCGTGATTGGTTATGGCATCGTTATTTCTGTACTGACCACGGATACGGACCTTTCTAAAGAAGTCATTGGGCTTCATTTTGTTATCTGGATGCTACTGGTCAGCGCGTTACCTCTGCTCCTTATCTGGAGAAATACCCTGCGTTTGACCTTACTTGAGCAATTTCGCACGCCAGGTCAACGTATTAAACCTGTCTTATGGATGGTTGCCGCCGCCGCGCTGGTTTGGTTACCTATTCGTTATCTGGACAAAGTGCAACATATAGATGAGCAATTGAAAACCGTGGATTTACCCAGCTATGGCGGTGTGGTTGCTCACTCATATTTACCTTCTAACTGGCTGGCTGCATTGGGTTTATATGCCTATACCCAATATGATGAGAAGTATGATGCGGCAACATTATATGACCCGACGGAGCATCATACTTATATTGCCCCCGCCGGTATTGATGACACCTATGTTGTCTTTATCATTGGCGAAACGACTCGCTGGGATCATATGGGGCTATTGGGATATTCACGAGATACGACGCCGCGCCTGAGTAAAGAAAAGAATTTGGTCGCTTTTCGCGGTACATCTTGTGATACCTCCACCAAACTTTCATTGCGCTGTATGTTTGTGCGTGAAGGAGGAGCGGAAGATAATCCGCAGCGGACGCTGAAAGAGCAAAATGTGTTTGCCGTACTAAAATCCTTGGGGTTCACCTCGGAACTGTTCGCCATGCAGAGCGAGATGTGGTTCTACAATAATGCGAATACCGATAATTATTCATTCCGAGAATTGATTGCTTCAGAGAAGCGTAATGATGATAAACCGGTGGACGACATGCTGCTGGTTGATGAGTTGAAAGAGTCTTTGGCTCGTTATCCTGTCGGTAAGCATTTGGTCGTGCTGCACACCAAAGGGTCACATTACCTTTATTCTCAACGTTATCCCCGCAGCTATGCCCGCTATCAGCCTGAATGTATGGGAGTAGATGATTTTTGCAGTAAGCAGCAACTGGTTAATGCTTTTGATAACAGCGTGTTGTATACGGATTCGTTTATTGCCAACGTAATTGATCAAATGCGTGATAAGAAGGCTATTGTGTTCTATGCCGCAGACCATGGGGAATCGATTGACGATAACTCCCACTTCCATGGCACGCCACGGGAAATGGCACCATCAGAACAATTCCGCGTACCATTAATGGTCTGGACATCAGATAAATTTCTGGCGCAGCCGGAACATCTCGCTTCGTTTGAACAACTACAAGCTGAACAGCGTGTCGGTAAAACTCATCGTCAGGTTGAATTATTTGACTCCATTCTAGGGTGTTTAGGTTATAGCTCGCCGGATGGTGGAATTAATACCGCTAATAATTGGTGTCAGGCGCCGGTGCGGCATGTTCAGCCTACTATTTAATCAATTAGTCATATAAGTATCATCTGATATGATTTGATTTTTGAACCAATCCACATCGGAATTATAAGGTTGCGGTATACTCCAGTTCAGGTCCCTCCTCGGCTGGAGTCTTCAATGACTTACCGTGTTGTTTTTATTGATGATCATGACATTGTGCGATCAGGTTTTGCCCAGCTACTGGCTCTGGAAGATGATATTCAGGTCGTGGGGGAGTTCAGTTCTGCGAAACAGGCGCGTGCCGGGTTACCGGGCCTGCAGGCGAATATCTGTATTTGTGATATTTCCATGCCTGATGAAAGTGGATTGGACTTGTTGAAAGACCTCCCTTCGGGAATGGGGGTCATTATGCTGTCGATGCATGATAGCCCGGCGTTGGTGGAAATGGCACTGGAACGCGGTGCGCGCGGTTTTCTGTCTAAACGTTGTAAACCCGAAGATTTAGTTTCCGCTGTACGCACTGTGGGCAGCGGTGGCGTCTATCTGATGCCCGAAATTGCCCAAAAACTCGCCCGTATTGCGGTTGACCCTCTAACTCGCCGGGAGCGCGAGGTTGCCGTGTTATTGGCACAAGGTAGAGAAGTTCGCGAGATTGCTGAGTTACTCGGCCTGTCACCCAAGACCGTCCATGTTCATCGCGCCAATTTATTTTCCAAATTAGGTGTTAGCAATAATGTTGAGTTGGCCAAGCAGGTGCTGAATCTATGATGCAGCGCTTGGTCATGCTGTTGGCATTATTCTTTATTTATACCACCGCCGCTTTTTGTTTATGGTCAGTTGGAACCCAACTTGTTGACCGCCCTTTACAGGCCATGTTGATGTTCCCTTTTGGCCTGCGTATCGGGATCTTATTACAAAGTCCACGTCAGTATTGGCCAGGCATTCTGCTTGGTGATGCCTTGTTATGGTGGTTGCTAACCGACCAGTTTGGTTATGTGGATTTACTGTGGTTTGCTATCCCTTTGTTGCTGGCAACCACGTTATTGGCGGCGTTTGCTTCTCCTTGGCTATTGCGCCATCAGAAAACGGAAAGCGAATGGCAATGGCCTTTAATGCAAGGGGCTGTGATTGTCGGCGCGGCGTTAATACAGGCGTTAGGATGGCAAATAGCCAGTAACCAAGGTGCGATGGCCCTGCTGTTGGGGCTGGTGGGTGGTTTCACGATTGCACCGACTTGCCTTTTATTATGGCACTATCTGACACGCCAAATTTGGCTGCCTCTAGAACCGGGGCTGATTCATAAACCCATTAATTTGCGTCTGCACCATATCATCTGGTATCTGCTGCTATTTGCATTGAGCATCTGGTTACAGAATCAAGTGACTGAGTCGGATTTATACCTGTTTGCTCCATTCTGTTTGGCAATCCCGATTGTCTTCATGGCGTATCGCTACGGGTGGCAGGGGGCCTCTGTTGCTACATTGCTCAATGGAGTGGTGTTATTGATCAATACTCCGACGCAATTAGATTCTCATCGCGACTTGCTGTTGTCGCTATTGGCGCAAAGTCTGACGGGCTTATTGCTGGGAGCTGGAATTCAGCGGCAGCGGGAGTTGAATCAGCAATTGCAAATACGTCTAAATGAAAATCGTCAGTTGGCTAAAGCCCTCGTGGTGGCAGAAGAGCATGCTCGGCGTGATGTGGCTCGTGAGTTGCATGATGAGGTGGGGCAGACGGTCACAGTCATCCGTACTCAGGCCAGTGTAATTAAGCGATTAACCACTCAGCAGCCTGTTTTGGCCAGTGCTGAGATGATAGAGACACAAGCATTACGGGTCTATGATGGCGTCCATGATGTTCTCGCCAAGTTATGGCCTGCGGCATTAAATAATCTACCGCTGTCGGCCGCCATTGCGGCCTTAATGCGTGAGCTTATTCCGCAAGATCAATCTGTTGTGGGTGTGTTGCACTGGCAACTGGATGATGACCCCATTGATGAGACGCTCAAAATTACGCTTTATCGCATCTGCCAAGAAGGCGTTACTAATGCTTATCGGCACGGTGCGGCCAGCCGGATTGAGATTAATGCCAGACAAGATAGTCAAAATATCTATCTCACGATCCGCGATAATGGAAAAGGTATCGATTTGGCCACACTCACGCCAGGTTATGGGTTGCGAGGGATGCAATCGCGGGTGAGTGCATTAGGCGGGAATTTTAGTTTAAGTGTGGATCAAGGGACGTGTTTGAATGTGATCCTGCCCACAGTTTCCTTGCCCGCGCATCAAAACTAAGAAATATTCTCGTATACGGCGGGAATATCCCTAATTCGTTTCGCATGCATACGCATCATGATGGTTGCACTTGCAAAAAATCCTAAGGTTCAACATGTGGTCCTTTCTCAAAAGTCGTGATAGCCAGTCAATTGTCACGAATCAGGAACAAATTGATTCGTCTTATAAATACTGGCGCATTCAATTAATGTGGACGATGTACATCGGCTACGCTGCTTTTTATTTCACTCGCAAAAGTTTTAACTTCATCATGCCGGCCATGCTCAGTGACTTAGGCCTAACGATGTCTGATGTGGGGATTTTAGGTACGCTGTTTTATATCACCTATGGCTGCTCTAAGTTTATTTCCGGGATGATCAGTGACCGCTCAAACCCACGTTATTTTATGGGGATTGGCCTGATTATGACGGGGGTTATCAATATCCTGTTCGGTATGAGTTCCTCATTGTTGGTGTTTGGTTCCCTGTGGATCCTTAATGCTTTCTTCCAAGGTTGGGGCTGGCCACCATGCTCAAAAATACTCACCAGTTGGTATTCTCGCTCAGAACGCGGTAGTTGGTGGGCTATTTGGAATACGTCGCACAATTTTGGTGGCGCGTTAATTCCGCTGCTGGTCGGTTTTATTTCTCTGCACTTTAGCTGGCGCTACGGCATGATTATTCCCGGTATTATCGGTGTGGTGATAGGCTTACTGATGTGTTGGCGTCTGCGAGATAAACCCAGCACGATGGGGCTGCCAAGTGTAGGCAAGTGGCGTAATGATGCCATGGAATTGGTGCAGGAATCGGAAGGCCAAGGGCTGTCGAATAAAGAAATAGTGAAGCGCTATGTATTAACCAATAAATATATTTGGTTGCTGGCAGTGTCTTATGTGCTGGTTTATATCGTTCGTACTGCGATTAATGACTGGGGTAATCTCTATCTGACGCAAGAGAAAGGCTATTCCTTAATGACGGCTAACTCGGCGATTTCATTATTTGAAGTCGGTGGGTTTATTGGTTCTCTGGTTGCTGGTTGGGGATCTGATAAGTGGTTCCGTGGTAATCGTGGTCCGATGAATCTGATCTTTGCCATCGGGATATTCCTCTCAGTTGCGTCATTGTGGATGATGCCCGGCATTAGCTATGTATTGCAGGCGGGGTGTTTCTTCGCCATTGGCTTCTTTATTTTTGGCCCACAGATGCTGATTGGCATGGCGGCGGCTGAATGTTCACATAAAGATGCTGCGGGAGCGGCCACAGGCTTTGTTGGGTTGTTTGCCTACTTAGGCGCAGCCTTATCAGGTTATCCGATTGCGCGCGTGATGGAGGTCTGGCACTGGAATGGTTTCTTTGTGGTTATCTCTGTGGCAGCTTGTTTATCCGCTTTCTTCTTACTGCCATTCTTGCGGGCACAATCACCTCAACTGAAGCCCGCTCAAGCTTAATTTTCACCTGAATGATTCTGTTTTAACCGCTGGTGATGCTTTTAACAACACTTACCAGCGGGTTGTGAAAAAGTGATTGACGACCTAAATATGTAGCAGTAAGATGCGCCCCAATTCGGCGAGTAGCGCAGCTTGGTAGCGCAACTGGTTTGGGACCAGTGGGTCGGAGGTTCGAATCCTCTCTCGCCGACCAAATTTAAGAACCCTGACGGAAACGTCAGGGTTTTTTTGTGTCTGTTTTTAGCCAGCCCATTCTTAATCTCCTTTTATTTTTTCTTAATCACAGAATGACAGTTTCTTCTCATACTCTCAATAATCTATTTTTATCTTATTTGTATTTATACTCTTTAAGCATATAAATTTATTATTCTTCAAATATATTATATCTACTTTGTAGCATTGACTTTTTTTTATCAAAAACTGCTAATGGATATCGGTTTTTACCGAGTAATATAAATTACATGACAATCACGCTAATTATATTAAATAAGGGATCATATGAATTTAATTCGTGGCAATAATGAAAAAATAAAATTATCCATACTTCCTCTTTCTATAATACTGTCATTCTGTGGGGGTTCTACTGCTTCAGCGGCTAATATCATTGCTGATGAGCGAGCACCCAGTAGCAAACAAGCAGATATACAGATAGAGCGCCAAAATTTACCCGTTCCCTGTCAAATTAAGGTGGGCTGTGGTGAAACGGCAGTTATCAATATTCAAACTCCAGATAAAAATGGGCTGTCACATAATAAATATACTCAATTTGATGCCCCTCACCATAATGACAGGGTTATTATTAATAATGCGTTATCCAGTGATATTAATGGCAATCCATATCTCCAAAGCGAAACTGCAAAAATTATTTTAAATGAAGTGCGTTCTGATAAAGCAAGTATATTGGCTGGGAGCGTAAAACTTGCTGGCCAAGATGCCCATGTAATTATCGCTAACCCATCAGGTATTGACTGCAATGGGTGCTCATTTACAGATATGTATCATCTTACGCTGACGACGGGTGCTCCATCTTTCAGTGATAGTCATAAACTACAAAAATTTGAGGTGCGCGAGGGGAATATAAACATTAATAAAGGGGAAGAAGTAGACACTGGGTTGATGCATGAAAGTCGTCGTAATAAAACAGCTTATCTTGATTTATTCGCTGATAAAGTCAACATTAATGGTCAGCTAACCACGGATAACGCTTTTATCATCGCAGGTAAAAATTTTATCGACTTAGCTGCTCCTGGGCAAAAAATGAATATAAGGCAAATGACTGCCTTTTCAAGAGCACCAAATTATTTCACCAGTGTTGATGTCAGTGATATGGGGGGGATGTACGCAAAGAAAATACGTATTATTTCAGAAGGTAATACAATAAATTCAAACGTAATTGATTCAAAGGGATTGATCTCAATTGATGCGGGCGGAGAAATTAGAAATACAGGAGTAATAAGATCGGATGATATTAAATCACGCCCTAATAGCTATAGAGGAAAAGAATGGCAGGAGCCAGGAAAGAGTAAGTGGAGCCAAGTTTCTTTGGTCGAAAAATCAAAACAGATAAAAAAAGCGGGAGGAATATAACCTTTAAATTATAAGCCCTTCCCGACAAATATTAAATAAGTACTCATGTGCTGATTGAGAAATTAGCCACAGTTGTGGCTAATTTCTCTTATTAAGATGTGGATTAATTGAAATGGAGTTTATTAGATGGAATTTAAAGTGATAAGTAATGAAACTCCAGATAGTCATAATAGAAAACCAGCAGGATTAGCCTTATTACTTCTTTGGGTTTTTATGTTTATCTTCCCTTTTATTGCTTACGCTGAAGTCAATACCACTCAAACAGCTATTTTAGAACAACAGCAACGAGATTTAAAAAATCGCCTCATGCCGCCACTGTCTCATGCCCAGATAGAAAGTGAACCAGCAATAACGGACGACGCTATCCCTTTTGATGAAATATCCTGTCTGGCCATCAATCGCGTAGAACTGGTTAACGTAAATTTTTTTCCCAATATGACACGCTTAATGCAATGGGCGAAGCAGGCCCAAGGGCAATGTTTAGGTGAAAAAGGATTGTCAGCTCTGCGGAATAAACTTCAGTGGCAACTGGTGGATGACGGATATATCACATCGCAAGTAGCGTTCACGGCAGAGAGTTATTTTGACGGTGTACTTTCCCTGACATTGATTCCCGGCAGAGTCAGTGGCATTGAACATCATAAAGCCAGTGATAATTATGCGCAGCTAAAGACGTTATTCCCTAATAGGGTCGGTGATTTGGTGAATTTGCGTCATATTGAACAAGGCTTAGAAAATCTGCAACGTTTACCGTCGGTGAGTGCCACCATGGATATTGAATTAAATCGGGAGGATTTAGCGAGCCAGATTGTGGTTAATCGGCAGCAATCTCGTTTCTGGCGAATCAATACTTTTCTTGATGATGCGGGCCATCATGCTATTGGTCGTTATCGTGCGGGTGCTACCTTTTATCTCGATAACCCATTATCGCTCAGTGATCTGGCTTATTTTTATGCCAGCCGAGAACTGGATAATCATCATGACAAAGGTTATCGCAATTTTGCCTTACATTACTCTGCACCCTTCGGCAACTGGCTGTGGAGTATGACGGGCAGCGGAGGCCGTCACTACCAAACACTGTTAATTGCTGATATCGCCTTTAAATATCATACACGGTGGCGATCATTGGATATGCAAGTTCAGCGGCTTTTGATGCGAGGCCCTAACTATAAAACAGTGGGTCATACTGGTGTATTAATCCGTAAATCCCATCGTTTTTTTGCAGATACAGAGCTGGAGGTTCAGCGACAGGATGCGGTTGACTGGCAACTCGGGTTACAGCACCTTCACTATACCCGCTGGGCTACTATAAGAGGTGGGGTTAATTATCAACAGGGGACTCAATGGTTTGGCATGGGCAGTAAAGTCCCCCCTGCAACCAAGTTAGTCAATATTGCTGCTTCGTTGGACATTCCTTTTACATTGGATAAGCAACGGTTTTATTTTCAACCGACATTCAGCCAGCAATTTACTCGCTCTGACCTTGTGATGCAGGATAAATTTTCTATCGGTGGGCGGAGTTCCGTGCGTGGTTTTCCAACCAGTAGTGCGCTGGCGGGGTCACAAGGGTGGTTTTTAAAAAATGATATTGCCTGGCAGCATCAACAGAGCGGCAGCCAGCTATATGTGGGTATGGATTATGGTGAAGTCAGTGAAAAAGGGGAGCCATTCTTGTTGGGGGATCGTTTAGTGGGGGCTGTTGCGGGGGTTCGAGGCAGTTACCATCGGTTGGGCTATGATTTTAATATTGGCATCCCGCTGGAAAAACCTGCTCATTTTAATACCGACCCTGTCGTTTTTGGTTTTATACTTAATTGGCAATATTAGTAAATGACCACTCTATCGTTATAATGCGAATGCCTGTTATGTATTTTTAAGGTTGTGACCATTAACTAATTATTTAAATATATAGCTCACTACTGCTGTTTTTATAAAGATAGTGAGAGGGTAAAATGATTTTCGCCAACTGTGACTATACAGAAAATGTTAGGTTTTTTATTAGGGGTTCTTACTTTTATTTATTATTTATTATGTTAGTTAGTGTTATTAATCCCTCGTTGGCGGGTATTGTTGCGGATAAAAAAGCAGCGAAAAACCAACAGCCTAACATTCACCACTATATTGAGGATAAAAAATTATGCAAGGTACAAGATGCTTATTGTCAGGGAGCAACATTTACAACTGTCAATATTGTCACTCCGAATGAGCATGGCGTGTCACATAACAAATATGATAAATTCAATATTACATTGGGCAAAGGGTTTAATCGAGTCTTTTTAAATAATCTTGAAATTAATAGCCCCGGTTTTGTCGGTAATCCTAATTTAGTTAATCAAACAGCGACGGTTATTTTGAACGAAGTTACATCGAATAAACAAAGTGAGCTGTATGGTGCCTTGTCCGTTATTGGCGCGAAAGCTCATGTCATTATTGCTAACCCCTCAGGGATTCGTTGCAATAATTGTCAGTTTATTAATACAGATCACGTCACTCTCACCACAGGATCTCCCCTGTTTACGGCTGGGGTATTAACGGGCTATGAGGTTAATCAAGGTGATATCAGTATTGATCGTAATGGGCTGAAATTTGATGATAACCCCAATGCTTTCCTAGATTTATTCTCTGCCACGCTTGGTGTTGATGGTGAAATCAGAGGTGGGATTATTCAAGCCATCATAGGTAAACAAAATATCATCCGTACTCCAATTAGAAAACGATTTGATACACAACTCATTGGTGATCATTTTGATAATGAAGTAACCAATGTTGCAATTGATGTCACTCAACTTGGCGGTATGTATGCTAATAAAATATTTCTTTATTCCAAAAATGGCGGCATTCAGAATAAAGGAATGTTAGAAGCTGAAACGGTCGTAAGTTTGGCATCGGCTTCATTTATTAAAAATAGTACTGGGAGAATATACTCACCCAAAACAAAGTTAAGAAGTTCTGGCGATATTGATATCGTTTCTGGAAAAATTAAAAGTGAGCGACAAGGTGTAAATTATAAAATTGATGAACGATTTGGTATCCGAATTTTAGGTCGTAACATTAATAGTAGTGAAAGTAGCTTTTACGCCAATAGTGGGTATATTTCAATTGAAGCTGCGGATTCTATTAATAATTGGAACAGTATTATCAAATCAAATGCAACTTCAGGTCTTGCGGATATCAGTCTTAAGGCAAAGTTAGTCAATAACAATAATGGTCATATTGTGACATCTCAAAATATATTGATTGATGCAAATGAGTTAAGAAATAATAATGGCAGAATTATCAGTGCCTTTAGAGATGTGAATCTGAGTTATAAGACACTCAGCAATGAAGAGGGGGTAATATACGGGGGAATTGATGTGAATAGAATCATTAAAAAATAAGTCATCAATCTACGAAGGCCCACAATATGTCGATTCCATCTCTGCGTTGTGGTTTGCTTACCTCTACTCTGCGCTGCTTACCTTTAGCTAGCAGGTACCGCATTGTTTCGCTCGTCAATTTTCCAGCAAAGAAACATCGCGCACTGGTTCGGTGCACTATAATTGTGCACGGCACTGAGTGCTATGCGCTCTGTTATCTATAATGCTTTATCGGGTCGATATTTCGCTTTTTTAACGACACGCAAGATGTGCGTCATTCTGGTTGTCTGTGACAACATTCACGTCACTTATCGGCTGTCGCCACAGCATTTCCATCTATTTTCTGTCGATATTACAAAAAAATCTGAACAGATAGACATCATTTGGCAACAAAGTTTTTCTGTTTGTCACTGGGTATTGCTACTGCTTTATTTATCCTAGCCAGTTAATCCCTCTAGTTTATTGCCAATAGCATAAATTTTAATGCTGATAATGTTAACGAGAAGTTTTTTTTATGTTTGCATGCTGTTTCTCATTGTCTTGATAAATCCTTTCAGACCGTATTGACGTTGCCACCAACTGTTGCCAAATTGGTACCCTCAGGGGGAGTAATCGAGAGCAGTTTGGGTGATTCCACTCATTCAACATTGTCGTCGCGATAAGATTTATCCGGCATCTCAATCCCGCATCCCTGCTGTTAATGGGCAAAAACGGTACAGTCCGCGGACTAAAAAATTATAGGGCCTGGCCGTACACACAACACACATCACCATAATGGAGCACAAGCGATGACGATTTCCTTGGGAAAAACAGGGATACTGAAATTCGGTATTGGGCTGATTGCACTGACCGTAGCGGCCAGTGTACAAGCGAAAACATTGGTTTATTGTTCTGAAGGATCTCCGGAAGGTTTCAACCCGCAACTTTTCACCTCTGGCACAACCTATGACGCAAGCTCAGTACCTATTTATAACCGCCTGGTTGAATTTAAACTCGGGACAACCGAAATTGAACCCGGTCTGGCGGAGAAGTGGGAAGTCAGTGAAGACGGCAAAACCTACACTTTCCATCTGCGTAAGGGTGTGAAGTGGCAAGATAATAAAGATTTCAAGCCGACTCGCGATTTCAATGCTGACGACGTGATCTACTCTTTCATGCGTCAGAAGGATGATAAACATCCGTACCATAAAGTGTCTGGCGGTAGCTATGAATACTTCCAAGGTATGGGGATGGGTGATTTGATCACCAATGTTGTGAAAGTTGACGACAATACTGTCCGCTTCGAACTGGCTCGCCCAGAGTCGCCATTCTTGGCTGACCTGGCGATGGACTTCGCGTCAATCCTGTCTGCTGAATACGCTGATGGCATGCTGAAAGCGGGTACTCCGGAAAAAGTCGATTTGAACCCAATCGGCACCGGCCCATTCCAGTTACAGCAATATCAAAAAGACTCCCGCATTCTGTACAAAGCCTTTGATGGCTACTGGGGCACCAAACCGAAAATTGATCGTTTGGTCTTCTCTATTACTCCAGATGCCTCCGTCCGTTATGCGAAATTGCAGAAAAATGAATGTCAGGTTATGCCATACCCTAACCCGGCTGATATTGCTCGCATGAAAGAAGACAAAACGATCAACCTGATGGAACAACCTGGCCTGAACGTCGGTTACCTCTCCTTCAACGTTGAGAAAAAACCACTGGATAACGTGAAAGTTCGTCAAGCGTTGACCATGGCTGTGAATAAAGAAGCCATCATTGATGCGGTTTATCAGGGTGCGGGCCAAGCGGCCAAGAACCTGATCCCACCAACAATGTGGGGCTACAACGACGATGTGAAAGATTACGCCTATGATCCGGCTAAAGCGAAAGAGTTGCTGAAAGAAGCGGGCCTGCCAGATGGTTTCTCCATCGACCTGTGGGCGATGCCAGTTCAGCGCCCGTACAACCCAAATGCTCGTCGTATGGCTGAAATGATCCAGTCTGACTGGGCGAAAGTGGGCGTGAAAGCCAAGATTGTGACCTACGAGTGGGGCGAGTACCTCAAACGTGCCAAAGACGGCGAACATGAAACTGTCATGATGGGTTGGACCGGGGACAATGGGGATCCTGACAACTTCTTCGCGACTCTGTTCAGCTGTGATGCGGCCAAGCAAGGTTCCAACTACTCTAAGTGGTGCTACAAGCCGTTTGAAGACGTGATCCAACCAGCACGTGCTGAGTCTGACCACGACAAACGTGTCGCACTTTACAAACAAGCTCAGGTTGTTATGCATGATCAAGCGCCAGCGCTGATTGTTGCTCACTCAACTGTGTATGAGCCAGTGCGTAAAGAAGTGAAAGGCTATGTTGTTGATCCGTTGGGTAAACACCATTTCGAGAACGTGTCCCTGGATTAATTTTAACCCAGTGAAATAGGGCCGGTGGGCGTGCATAGCATGTGCACCGGCTTCTTCATTTAGGTTAAGACAGATACAGATGTGAGCCATATAACCTCGCCCAATAAGTGTCATTGTCGCAAAAATTTTGAGCATGGACAGCACGTAAACACGGGAGCGTACACGCAGTACGTGACGGTGGTGAGCACTGCCCTAGGTCAAAATGGCAAATAAAATAACTTATTGGGGAGGTTTAATAAGCTGGGTTGCCCACGAGCAGCCTGGCATTCTACACAGAGAGTTCGGGATATGTTGCAGTTCATACTCCGACGTTTGGGGTTAGTTATCCCAACGTTTATCGGCATTACTTTGCTGACCTTTGCTTTTGTTCATATGATCCCGGGTGACCCGGTGACCATCATGGCTGGGGAACGCGGTATCTCCGCCGAGCGTCACGCTCAAATCATGGCGGAAATGGGGCTAGACAAGCCTCTCTATCAACAATACTTCCATTACGTGAGTGGCGTATTACACGGCGATCTTGGCATTTCGCTGAAAAGCCGTATTTCAGTTTGGGAAGAATTCGTTCCTCGCTTTAAAGCGACACTGGAACTTGGGATCTGCGCGATGCTGTTTGCCATCGCCGTGGGGATTCCCGTTGGGGTGTTGGCAGCAGTCAAACGCGGTTCAATATTCGATCACACTGCTGTTGGGATCTCCTTGACCGGTTACTCGATGCCTATCTTCTGGTGGGGCATCATGTTGATCATGCTGGTTTCGGTGCAATGGAACCTCACCCCGGTGTCGGGGCGCGTCAGTGATACTGTCTTCCTCGATGATAGCCTACCGCTGACCGGTTTTATGCTGATAGACACCTTTGTTTGGGGTGAGCCTGGTGACTTCAAAGACGCTGTGATGCATATGATTTTGCCTGCCATCGTGCTGGGCACCATCCCCCTCGCCGTTATCGTACGTATGACCCGCTCCTCTATGCTGGAAGTTTTGGGTGAAGACTATATCCGTACTGCGCGTGCTAAAGGCTTGAGCCGGATACGAGTGATTGTCGTCCACGCTTTACGTAATGCTCTGCTGCCTGTAGTGACAGTGATCGGCTTACAGGTCGGCACGATGCTGGCGGGCGCTATTTTGACAGAAACCATCTTCTCCTGGCCGGGATTAGGGCGCTGGTTGATGGATGCATTGCAACGCCGAGATTACCCGGTCGTACAGGGCGGGGTGTTGCTGGTCGCTATCATGATTATTTTAGTTAACTTGCTGGTAGATGTGCTCTATGGCGTAGTTAACCCGCGTATTCGTCACAAGAAATAAGGGGCGCAAAATGTCTCAACTTACTGAGTCGACAGTAAAAAGTGCGCCGAAGCCGATGACTCCATTGCAGGAGTTTTGGCACTATTTCAAGCGCAATAAAGGGGCTGTCATCGGCCTGTTCTACATCATTATTATGTTGCTGATTGCCGCAGGCGCGACTTGGCTTGCCCCGCACGGCCCGGCAGAGCAATTTCGCGATGCATTATTGAAACCGCCTGTCTGGGAAGAGGGTGGCAGTTGGAAGTTTATTCTCGGTACGGATGATGTGGGCCGCGATGTCCTGTCTCGCTTGATGTATGGTGCGCGCCTCTCGCTGCTGGTCGGTTGCTTGGTGGTCGTGCTGTCGTTGGTGATGGGCGTCATCTTTGGCTTACTGGCCGGTTATTTTGGCGGCGTCGTCGATGCCATCATCATGCGTATTGTGGATATCATGCTGGCGCTGCCAAGCCTGTTGCTGGCGTTAGTTTTGGTCGCTGTGTTCGGGCCTTCCATTGTGAATGCTTCGTTGGCGTTAACCTTTGTTGCCTTGCCGCATTATGTTCGCTTGACGCGAGCGGCAGTGCTGGTCGAGGTCAATCGCGACTACGTCACGGCCTCCAGAGTGGCCGGTGCGGGTTCGATGCGCCAGATGTTTATCAATATTTTGCCAAACTGCCTTGCGCCGTTGATCGTGCAGGCTTCTCTCGGCTTCTCTAACGCCATTCTGGATATGGCGGCTCTCGGCTTCCTCGGCATGGGTGCACAACCGCCAACACCAGAATGGGGCACCATGCTCTCTGATGTGTTGCAGTTCGCACAAAGTGCCTGGTGGGTCGTGACCTTCCCCGGTGTGGCGATTCTGCTGACGGTTCTGGCGTTTAACCTGATGGGGGACGGCCTGCGTGATGCTCTCGACCCCAAACTCAAGCAGTAACAGAGGTAGAGAGAGATGGCACTTTTAAATGTAGACAAATTGTCGGTGCACTTCGGTGACGAAGGCGCGCCGTTCAAAGCCGTAGACCGTATCAGTTACAGTATTGAGCAAGGTCAAGTGGTTGGGATTGTGGGTGAATCTGGCTCTGGTAAATCGGTCAGTTCATTAGCAATCATGGGGCTGATTGATTACCCCGGTAAAGTGATGGCCGAAAAGCTCGAGTTTAATGGCCGTGACCTGACGAAAATTTCTGAAAAAGAGCGGCGTCAGTTAGTGGGTTCGGAAGTTGCGATGATCTTCCAAGACCCCATGACCAGTCTTAACCCATGCTATACCGTCGGTTTCCAAATTATGGAAGCGCTGAAGGTGCATCAGGGAGGGAACCGCAAAACCCGTCATCAGCGGGCAGTGGATTTGCTGACTTTGGTCGGGATCCCGGATCCGGCGTCGCGTTTGGATGTCTATCCGCACCAGCTTTCAGGTGGGATGAGCCAGCGCGTGATGATTGCGATGGCCATTGCCTGTCGGCCTAAGTTGTTGATTGCTGATGAACCAACGACGGCGCTGGATGTGACGATTCAGGCGCAAATTATCGAATTGCTGCTGGAATTGCAGCAGCGCGAAAATATGGCGCTGTTGTTGATTACCCATGACTTGGCACTGGTGGCTGAGGCGGCTCATCATATTATTGTGATGTATGCCGGCCAAGTGGTTGAAACGGGCAAATCGTCAGAGATTTTCCGTGCGCCACGCCATCCGTATACGCAGGCATTATTGCGGGCGCTACCGGAGTTTGCACAGGATAAAGCACGGTTGGCATCCTTACCGGGTGTGGTTCCGGGCAAATATGACCGGCCTGAAGGCTGCTTGCTTAATCCACGTTGCCCGTATGCTAATGATCGTTGCCGTCGTGAAGAACCCGAGTTGCTGGGGCCGGCGGGGCGTCAGGTTAAATGCCATACACCGCTTGATGATGCGGGGAGGCCGACCTTATGAGCCAATCAACTGAAATGAAAAATGAATCACAGGCATCCAAGCCGTTGTTGCAAGCCATCGATTTAAAAAAATATTATCCGGTCAAAAAAGGGTTATTTGCACCGGAGCGTTTGGTCAAAGCGCTTGATGGTGTTTCGTTCACACTGGAGCGAGGCAAAACATTGGCGGTGGTTGGGGAATCTGGCTGTGGTAAATCCACCTTGGGTCGTTTGTTGACCATGATTGAAATCCCTACGGGTGGTGAGCTTTATTACCAAGGCCAGGATTTGCTCAAACCGGATGAAAGTGCTGAGAAATTACGACGCCAAAAAATCCAGATTGTATTTCAGAACCCGTATGGTTCTCTAAACCCACGAAAGAAAGTGGGGCAGATTCTGGAAGAGCCACTGCAAATCAACACTAAGCTCACAAAGCAGGAGCGGCGCGAAAAAACCTTGGCGATGATGGCTAAGGTTGGCCTGAAAACTGAGCACTATGACCGTTATCCGCATATGTTCTCTGGCGGTCAACGTCAGCGTATCGCTATCGCACGTGGACTGATGTTGAATCCTGATGTGGTCATTGCTGATGAACCTGTGTCTGCGCTGGATGTGTCAGTGCGGGCACAGGTATTGAACCTGATGATGGATCTACAGCAAGAGCTAGGACTGTCGTATGTCTTTATCTCCCATGATCTGTCGGTGGTTGAGCATATTGCCGATGAAGTGATGGTGATGTATTTGGGGCGTTGTGTTGAAAAGGGCAGTAAAGAGGCCATTTTTAATAACCCACGCCACCCTTATACTCAGGCGCTGCTATCAGCGACACCTCGTCTGAACCCTGACATGCGCCGTGAGCGTATTAAGCTGACAGGCGAGCTACCTAGCCCGATGAGTCCACCTCCTGGTTGTGCATTCAATGCACGTTGCCGGCGGGCATTTGGGACCTGTACTCAACTGCAACCGCAGCTAAAACAGTACGGAGATCAAATGGTGGCTTGTTTTGCGGTTGATCAGGATGAAGCAGAAAAAGCCAGTTAAGTATTTATTGGCTAAAGATGAGTGTTATTTAATGCCAAAAACGCCGGTTATCCGGCGTTTTTTTATAACGGCGTAAAAATAGTGTGGTTTACGTTATAACCGCTGTCGGTTAAATCGCCGCGTATAAATATATTTACTTACTATGTAAATAAATAATTACGTAATCGTTAGCCAAGTTACCATCAGTAAATAAAATAATGCCATAGACTATATCTATGATTAAATCTGCAAGATTTAACTTAAAATAAAATTAACCGTATTTTCTACTTAAGAAATTAGAATATTATGGGTGACTTATTGTGACTACTATCACGTCTGAGTTAGCCATAAATAGAAAGGGTGCAATAAATGCACCCTGAATTAAGTTATTAGACAATAAATATACGATATTTATTGTGGGTATGGCACCCAGTCACCCCCATTGAGCCGAATATAAGGTTTACCCTGATATTGCATCACAATGGCATTATCATTTTCTGATACAACGGCCGTCTCCGGCAACCCTTGAGTCAGGGTTTGCCAATCGATAGTGGGTGCAGTAAATATTTTGCCATCGACCATGCGCGACACCAATTCTGACACTGCCAGATAGCTACTCGGAGCGCTGATGACCTCTGGGCTAGCGGGCTGTGGTGCTTTCATACCAATGAGTTTAATCCCCACAGGAATGTGAGTGATACTTGGGCTTGGAATATCCCGCAGGCCCGACATTTGCATTTTATCACCAACCAAGGCAGCACCATGCTCAGGCACTACAACCACCATGACTTGACGCCCTGACTTTTCCAATTCATCAAGGAAGGTGTCTAGTTGATCGAATAGTGTTTGGGCGCGAGCGCGATAATCAGCGCTTTTATTGGTGCCAACAAAACGGTTTCCGTCGTGTAATGGGATGATATTCATGAAGGTTGCGCTGCGTGCATCACCCTCTTTTTTCTGTTGTTCTAACCAGCGATTAAGCAGTTCCAAATCGTTATAAATTGGCTCACCATCAAAGGAGGCTAGCTGGTTACTGATACCGTTTTGCGACATCAGTGGCGCACGCATATTGCCGTCATCCTGAATGTTTTGCAGGTAATTACCAAAGACACCAGAGTGATCCATCATTAACTGAGAGGTGAAACCTAATTTTGCTAAATTATCAAATAGATAACACTGTTGGTCTTGCGGCTGATACAAATCTTTGTGGGATGACTGGCCACAACTGGCGCGCAACAGACGAATAGAGGCCGGGCCACTGTAGGCCGTGGCGGAGTTAAAATTCTTAAACAGAATATCAAACTTATTCCACAGTGGATGCTTATCCAGTTGGGCCGCTTCGATATCTGACCATGACAGTGAACAGATATTAATAACTAACAAATCAAATGGTTGAGCGTCCCCAGGTAAAGATGTGGGGAAGGTTGTGCGGCGCGTTTTTTCTTGCTCATAAAATGCATTCAGATAGGCCGTCAAATTAGCATCAGTAGGCGGGCCACTGGTGACTGCGGGGCTGTTTGTCGGTTGCTCTGTGGCCGATACGGCGGGTGCGGCTGTTGCTGTTGTTTCAGCCGCAGGAGCTAGAGAAAATGCTGGCCCAGCAACGCTGATTATATTCAGCCAAATCAACGCAGCCACCACAAAGACTGTCACTCGGATCCATTGTGAAATAAACAGGTAGCCGACCAGAATGACAAAGGCGGTGCCTATCATGGTCCAGTTAATAAAACGATTAAATAATTCAATAAGATAGCTGAGGCTAAAACCAGTCACCTGTGAGCCTTGACTCACAATGCTGTTGATTCCCGGCAACCAAGTGTCGTGATAGAGCAGGCCGATACCAATAGGTATGGCAATCCAGTTGCGCCAGCGATGGACTCGATAGGCCGGGATCGGGAACAGCAGAAAGGCAAGAAACACCAAGTTAGCCAGTGGATGGAAATTAAGATAGCCAAACCACAACAGAGCAAACTTTAGCAGAAAATAGTAGTTCCACGCGCCCAGACCGCGCCAATAGCGCCACGGACTCTGCGATTCTTGCTGTTTATTTTTTGCTTTCATGGTTATTTCTTAGTCTGTGAAGAGGAGCCATCACGCAACCAGATCCCTTCTGATTTTAAATAGCGCGCGGATAAGAATAAATGCTGTCTTTTCTCCCACCACTGTGGGAACCAGCGGCATGCCATGTAACCTAGCGGGAAAAAAATCACTGCGCCGAGCAAAAGGATTTGCCAAATATCGTTGAGATTCATTGGGTTTTCTCCTCATGATGGCCCGTATTCAGCACCAGTGGTACAGGAATATGCCGGATAACTTCAGATTGCTCTGGTCGGCTCGTTGCCTGTGTGTAGGCTTTTTGTTCCCCCACGGATTGCCACGCGTTGGGGGAATTCATCCGGTGCATCTCAGCGATAATTTCCTGATCCTGATACCACACCAGCCGATTACTGAACGCTTCGGCCACCGGCAAACGGAAAATATGGCCTAATGCCGTGTCCAAGTCATTGATACGGCAGGTGGAGAGAAATAGCAGCAGGCGGTTATCAGACACGGTCACCACATCGCCGTAGCGACGCAAATGGCACAGAGTCAATGCCTGACGAGCCTGTAACCCAGGAACGGCGCGCAGCGCTACCAGAACCCCTTTACCATTTTCGGGTAATAAAGTGTTGTTCATCAGCAGCAAGACTGATTGGCTGAATTCCTCTGGGGAGAGATAGCCTTTAAGCTGAAGCGGGCGTAGTGCTTCCAATAACGCATTGATATCTTCGGGAACATGGCGTGAAAAACGCAGCCCCTGGATACCTTCTAACATCGTCAAAAAGCGTGATAGTGGCGCGACATGAGGCACGATCAGATTGGCCCCACAGGCCAGCAACAGGCGCTCATCGCTGTAACGCAGACTGGCATTCATTTCACGCACTACAATTTTTACGGCATTACCCCGTTGGCGGCGTATGTTATGGATTTGATGCGCTATTTCGTCAATATGTTCGCTTTGATTCAGGGCGAAAATCACTGTTGCAGCGTGGGCGCTCATCGCCCGTTGAGCCAATGCAGCATTGGTCTCCAGCAATTGCCAGTGGGTGGACAGGGGCGGTGCGCCTTCCAGAATGCTGTTTTCAGCTAAATAAAGATGTTCGTCGTTGCGTGACGGTGGCAGTGCTTGCTGGACTTCATCCGCCATGCTCCAGCCTAGTTCATCTGCCTCCAGCAAGACTAATTGATTGGCAGTGACCCCTTTTGCCGTGCTCCACCAAGAAACCACATACTGTGCGTTATCCTGTTGCCATTGCAGGCTGGCCAGACCTTGTAAATAGCGGTGCTGGCTCACTAATTGATTCTTGATTTTATTAATGCCCGTACTGTGACACAGCACCAGCAGGGTACAGTTCTGGGCATCCAACCATTGCTGGATATGCCGCAACCATTGCTGCATTTCTTCACTGGTAAATATTTGCCATAAACTGGCGGGTGCAAACAGAATGAAGAGCCGTTGTTGCGGGCGCAGTGAGCGCATTAAATCATGGGTCAAATGTTGTAAGGCGTTTTTTTGAACTGACGCATTTTTTTGTTCGGGCAATGAAAATAGCGGTAATTTTTGTGGACCAAAGTGGTCTATATTGGTCAATAGTTTTTCAGGTTTTAACCCCGAACAAATCAATGCCGCCTTGGTATTTTCAGGCTGATTGCGAATAAGTTGCTGACAAAATAAATTGGCATCAATTTGACGTTCAATATTGACCCAATAGAATCCAGGAGCCTGCATTACGGCTAATTCATCCCAGATTTTTCGAACACCTAATGAGAAAGATCGTGACATAGATTCTTTATCTGCTTTCGTTAAAGTGCTATTGGGCCAATCACTGGATAAATTCAAAGAACAATTGTAACATTGCAATAAGTATTAACCAATGTCCTTGCCTTGATATTAATCTAAGACTCATCTTACTGGGGCAAAGTATACTCCTATCCTTGTTATACTTAATTACCATAGCCTATTTTCTGAAGGCGGATAAATGCAGACTATAATAAATCGATTCCATGAGAAAACTTCACTTGAAGCTCAGGATGATCTACTAGCATTAAGTCAGGCTTTCTCGTTACCCACATTAAGTTATATCGATATTGTCCGTCAGGAACGATTAACACAAATGATGGCGCGCTGGCCATTGCTAGCCGAACTGGCACAATCTACACGGAGTAAATAGTTTATGCCGGTACTGGCGTTACAAGGAATAAGAGGGGGCATCGGCACGACATCGGTCACTGCGGCTCTTGCTTGGGCGTTACAGCAATTGGGTGAATCGGTGTTGGTCATCGATTTTTCACCGGAAAATTTATTGCGCTTGCATTTCAATATGCATTTCGAGCAGCCCCGCGGTTGGGCGAGAGCTGAAATTGATGGCGAAGGTTGGCGCTCAGGAGCCATGCGTTATACCGAAACGTTGGATTTCTTGCCGTTCGGCCAATTAACTCACGTAGAAATTGAGCAACTCAGCGCATCATTGCAGCAAAATCCTCGGCAATGGCGCGAGAATCTGTCGGCGTTGCAAGCTAGTGATCACCCGCGATGGATTTTATTGGATGTTGCTGCCAGCGACAGCGTGTTCACTCGTCAGGCTTTAGCGCTGGCGGATCAAGTGCTCATTCTGATCCATGCCGATGCCAGTTGTCATTGTCGTCTACATCAACAAAATCTACCCGCTGGGTGCCACTTCCTGCTTAACCAATTCTCTGCTAACAGCCGTTTACAGCAAGATTTGCACCAGCTTTGGTTGCAAAGCCTCAATAACTTATTGGCGACATTTATTCATCGCGATGAAGCGATGGCCGAAGCATTGGCGGCCAAACAGCCCTTGGGCGAATACAGTGCACAAAGTCTGGCGGCAGAAGAGGTCATGACGCTGGCGAATTGGTGCCTGATTAATGTTGCGGACCGCGGCCTATGAACCGTTTGATGCGGATGTTATTCCTCACCCCGGTTTATCAGGGGATGCGCCGCCGCTATCATCACTATATGCAGCAAGGCTGTACGGTACTGACCGCTTTTCTCACCACGTTGGCGCTGCCACTGTGCTGGGTATTCCTGCGTCTTGAGTCCCCCAGTTGGCAATATGTGATACAAAACCGAACCTATTGGTTCCCACAAATTTCCCCTCTTCGCCCACGTCTGGGGGATGGTCTGCGCTACCTGCTGCAAGGGCTTTGGCTGCTTTTAATCCATCCAGAATCACGCCATGAGAAGAAGCGTCAGCCCGCAGCGGTTGGCAAAGGTTGGGTGAAAAGCAAAAGACAGCGTTATATCAGTTGGTTGGGGAGTGCACCTGCGCGCTTTGAACTTCAGCGG
Source organism: Yersinia vastinensis (assembly GCF_902726565.1). Classification (GTDB taxonomy): domain Bacteria; phylum Pseudomonadota; class Gammaproteobacteria; order Enterobacterales; family Enterobacteriaceae; genus Yersinia; species Yersinia vastinensis. The sequence goes on along the minus strand of NZ_CACVAF010000005.1, from coordinate 199,094 downwards.
ATAGAACAATCGGTGGCGACACGACTCAGCCAGCTCTCAAGGCCAGCTCGTCGTATCCTGTTCATTATTTTAGGTCTTTTTACGGGTATTCTGGCCTTACTGTGTATTTCGCAGCCGTTTGGCATGATGGCACAGTTTGTGTTTGTCCTGCTGCTATGGGCCATTGCTATGGTGGTGCGGCGTGTTCCGGGCCGCTTACCGACCTTGATGTTGATTGTGCTGTCGTTGACGGTTTCCTGCCGCTATTTGTGGTGGCGTTATACCGAAACGCTTAACTGGGATGACCCGGTCAGTCTGGTATGTGGGTTATTGTTGCTGCTGGCTGAAACCTACGCTTGGATAGTGCTGGTTCTGGGCTACTTCCAGACGATCTGGCCGCTAAACCGTCAGCCTGTTCCTATGCCAGACGATATTAATAGCTGGCCTACCATTGATTTGATGGTACCGACGTACAACGAAGATCTCAGTGTGGTGAAACCGACCATTTATGCTGCACTGGGTATTGATTGGCCGAAAGACAAAATCAATATCTATATTTTAGACGACGGTAACCGACCCGCATTTAAAGACTTCGCCGCTGAAGTTGGGGTGCACTATATTGCCCGGCCAACGCATGAACATGCCAAAGCGGGGAATATCAATAACGCCCTGAAACAGGCTACTGGTGAGTTTGTTGCCATCTTTGACTGCGACCACGTTCCGACGCGCTCTTTCCTGCAATTAACGCTTGGCTGGTTCTTTAAAGATAAAAAGTTGGGCATGATCCAAACGCCACATCACTTTTTCTCCCCTGATCCCTTTGAGCGAAATTTAGGCCGTTTTCGGCAAACTCCCAATGAAGGCACGCTGTTCTATGGTTTGGTTCAAGATGGGAATGATATGTGGGATGCCACCTTCTTCTGCGGTTCTTGTGCTGTTTTGCGTCGCAGCGCTTTAGATGCTGTTGGCGGCATTGCGGTAGAAACGGTTACCGAAGATGCCCATACCTCATTGCGTCTGCACCGTAAGGGTTACACGTCGGCTTATATCCGCATACCACAGGCCGCAGGGTTGGCAACGGAAAGCTTGTCAGCGCATATCGGGCAGCGCATTCGCTGGGCACGAGGCATGGTTCAGATTTTCCGGCTTGATAACCCACTGCTTGGCAAAGGGCTAAAACTCGTTCAGCGCTTATGTTATGCCAATGCCATGTTGCACTTTTTATCCGGCATTCCGCGGCTGATCTTCCTGACCGCCCCCTTAGCTTTCCTGCTGCTGCATGCCTACATCATTTTTGCTCCCGCACTGGCGATTGCGCTCTATGTCTTGCCACATATGATTCATGCCAGCTTGACCAACTCCCGCCTTCAGGGGAAATACCGCCACTCGTTCTGGAGTGAAATCTACGAAACAGTGCTGGCTTGGTATATCGCCCGCCCAACCACGGTGGCATTACTTAACCCACATAAAGGGAAATTTAACGTCACGGCAAAAGGTGGTCTGGTTGAAGAGCAGCATGTGGACTGGGTTATTACTCGTCCGTACATGGCGTTAGTGCTGCTGAATCTGGCCGGTTTGATTGCAGGCTTATGGCGCTTAGGGCATGGCCCTTCCACTGAGATCATGACGGTAGTCATTAGTCTTGTATGGGTTATTTACAATATGACCATTCTCGGTGGTGCAGTGGCTGTGGCGGTCGAGGCCAAACAAGTGCGCCAGTCTCATCGGGTAGAAATTGCGATGCCCGCGGCTGTCGCTCGTGCTGATGGGCACTTATTTGCTTGTACCCTGCGCGATTACTCTGATGGTGGGGTAGGGATTGAAATGCGCGAAGCCGGGTTGCTGAAAGATGGCGAGGCTGTGCATTTGCTGCTGAAGCGGGGCGCGCAAGAATATACCTTCCCATGTGAAGTCACCCGCGCTTTCGGAACCAAAGTCGGGATGCGGATGCATAAGCTGACTGTGGCACAACATATTGATTTTATACAGTGTACCTTCGCTCGTGCTGATACGTGGGCGTTGTGGCAGGACGGCTTCCCAGAAGACAAACCGATTGAGAGCTTGCGCGATGTTTTGGCGCTGGGCTTTAGAGGCTATGTCCGTATGGCCAGCTATGCGCCGCCGGTGATTCGAAATGTACTGGTAGGATTGACCTCCCTGATTGCCTGGATTGCATCATTTGTACCCCATGGCGTGGATAAAAATCAGGCTCCGAGTAGCCAGGGCCAGACAGTGGCTCAACATTGATGATGATATGATGACGAGAAAAATAACCTGGTTTACCGCACTGGCTTTGGGATTGACGCCATTCACCCATGCCGAAACACCGGCAACGCCGTCACCTCAATCGGCGGCGTCTTCGCTTGCCGTAGAATCGACAGCGGAGCTAACACCTGCTGTGCCAACCATTGATGCCAATGTACCGGTACGGGATGTGGCGTACACTTTCGCCAAAATAGCTCCTCCACCGGGTACATTCTCACTGCGTGGCACCAACCCGGAGGGGGTGATTGAATTCGGTGTGCGCAGTGATGAAGTGGTCACTAACGCGACATTGAATCTGGAGTTTACGCCATCGCCATCGTTGATCCCGGTGGAGTCGCAGCTAAAAATTTTCCTCAATGACGAACTGATGGGTGTTACGGCAGTCACCAAAGAGCAACTGGGTAAGCCGACTCGCATTCAGTTGCCCATTGACTCGCGCTATATCACCGATTTCAACCGCTTGCGGCTGGTGTTTGTTGGTCATTACCAGAATATTTGTGAAAACCCGGCCAGTAGTACGTTATGGCTGGATATCAGCAAATCCAGCTCGCTGGATTTACGCTATCAATCACTGGCGGTTAAAAATGATTTATCCCATTTCCCTGAGCCGTTCTTTGATGCCAGAGATAACCGCCCACTGACATTGCCAGTGGTGTTTGCTGCTGTACCGGATGTGGCGCAACAGCGAGCCGCGTCCATTTTGGCATCGTGGTTTGGTGACAAAGCACAATGGCGTGGACAGAATTTCCCGGTGCTGTATAACCAGCTCCCCACCCAACATGCTGTGATCTTCGCGACCAACGCACAGCGGCCTGACTTCCTGCAAGATTATCCACCGGTCAAAGCGCCAACCGTGGAGATCATCAGCCATCCTGATAACCCCTATGTAAAACTACTGCTGGTCTTGGGGCGTGATGATAACGACCTGATCACGGCAGCGCAGGGGATTGCACAAGGCAACATTCTGTTCCGTGGTCAGAATGTAACGGTGGATAACGTTGAACAACTGGCACCTCGTGTGCCCTATGACGCACCTAACTGGGTACGAACTGATCGTCCAATGACCTTTGCGGAGCTGCAGCAATATCCAGACCAACTACAAACAACCGGCTTGTTACCGCCACCCATTTCATTATCGATGAACCTACCGCCGGATCTGTTCCTAATTCGCAGCGCCGGTATCGATATGCGCTTGAAATACCGCTATACCTCAACACGCCTGATGGATGGTTCCCGCTTAAGCATCAGTCTGAATAATCAGTTTGTGCAGGACTACCCACTGTCACCAAATATGCCGGAAGACAGTAAAATTCTGCGTCTACCCCTACTGCAAGGTTTACAAGATGCAGCGAAGCGGCTGACCATTCCGGCATTGAAACTGGGGGCCACTAACCAACTTCGTTTTGATTTTGATTACAGCACTTTACTGGCAAGCGGGGCCGAGGGGCGGTGTGAGACGTATTCTACAGCGGCAAACCACGCGGTGATTGATGGTAACTCCACTATTGATTTCTCCGGTTACCGCCACTTTATGGAAATGCCTGATCTGCGGGCGTTCGCTAATGCGGGCTTCCCGTTCAGTCGCATGGCTGACCTCTCTGAGACATTGGTATTGGTGCCACCAAAACCGGCAGCGTCACAACTGACCACACTTCTCAACGCGGTGGGGAATATTGGGGCACAGGTCGGTTATCCCGCGGTGGGAATAAATATCACCGACGATTGGTCACAGGCGAAAGACAAAGATGTTGATGTGCTGATTATCGGCACGATCCCGCCAGAGTTACGCGATGACCAGAAGATTAGCTTGCTGGTGGATCAAACGCAGAGCTGGGTCAAAATGCCCAATCGGCAAACGAGTTTGTCAGGCATGATGGCACCCGCGTCAGATTGGGTAGCAGACAGCAAGGCAACCGTCAGTTCTGAAGGGGCGATGTCGGCGATTATCGGCGTGCAGTCACCTAACTTCCCGCAACGCAGTATTGTGGCGCTATTGGCTGATAGCCCACGTGGCTATAACTTGCTGAATAATGCCCTGCTTGATACCGGTAAACGTGAGGCGGTTTTTGGCTCAGTCGCGGTGATCCGTGAGTCTGGCGTCAATAGCTTGCGTGTCGGGGATACCTATGATGTCGGTCATTTGCCGTGGTGGGAGCGCATTTGGCACACCTTGTCGACCCATCCGGTACTGCTGGCCGGTGTGGCGGTGTTGGTTGTGGTGGTGGCAGCCATGATGGCTTGGCGCTTATTACGCCTGATAAGCCGTCGGCGTTTATCGCCTGATGAGAGAGACTAATTCGGATGGTCGTGATGGTTAAACGACTGATATGCACTCTGCTGCTGCTTGCCAGTTTTGGCGCAGCGGCGGCGTGTGATTGGCCGCAATGGCAGCAATTCAAACAGCACTATATCAGTGATGGTGGGCGAGTTATTGACCCTAGTAGTCCAAGGCAAATTACTACCTCCGAGGGGCAAAGCTACGGGCTGTTTTTTGCACTTGTTGCTAATGACCGGGAGACATTCGACCGCTTATTAACCTGGACCGAGAACAATCTGGCGGCGGGTGATTTAACGGCTCGCCTGCCCGCATGGTTGTGGGGGCAACATCCACAACGTCATTGGGGGGTTCTGGATCCCAATTCGGCTTCTGATGCCGATTTATGGATTGCATACAGTTTGTTAGAAGCGGGGCGGCTATGGGATGTTCGCCACTACCAGACGATGGGGACTTTGCTGCTGCAACGTATCGCCAAAGAAGAAGTGGTCAAGATCCCAGGTCTTGGTGAGATGCTAATGCCGGGCAAAATTGGTTTTAGCGATGAAGGCCGCTGGCGGCTCAATCCAAGCTATTTACCCCCACAATTGCTGGCACGTTTTGCTTCTTTATCGGGGCCATGGAAAGCGATGGTGAAAGCCAATCAGCGGTTATGGCTGGAAAGTGCTCCTCATGGTTTCACCGCTGATTGGGTTGTCTGGCAAGAGGGCAAGGGTTGGCAACCGGATGATGTGCACCCGAACGTCGGGAGTTACGATGCTATTCGAACCTATTTATGGGCGGGTTTATTGTCTAATAACAGCCCGCAAAAAGCCGCGCTCATCCAGCGCTTTCAGCCGATGGCAGAGATTACCGAGCAGCGAGGCTTACCGCCAGAAAAAATGGATACCAGTACTGGCAAAGCCAATGGCGACGGGCCGGTAGGGTTTTCAGCGGCATTACTGCCATTTTTAGCGAGTAGCCCGGCACCGTTTAATAAACAAACATTGAGTCAGCAACAAAAACGAGTACAAGACTCGCCTCCGGGCGCAGATGCTTACTACAGTGCAGTGCTGACCCTGTTTGGTCAGGGATGGGCGCAGCAGCGTTATCGTTTTAATCGGCAGGGCGAGCTTCAGCCCTCATGGAACAGTCAATGCGCAACATTAAAATAAACTGGCTGCTAAGTTTGGCGCTGTTGCCTCAAACTTTTACCGGTGTTGCCCTTGCCGCCGAATCTGTTTCGCCGACCCAGTTCCTGTTGGAACAGGTACGGCTGGGCGAGGCGACCAATAAAGATGAGTTGGTCAAGCAGTCCCTGTATCGCTTGAACATGATGGATCCGAATAATCCTGATGTTATCGCGGCGGGAATGCGTCAGGCCTTGCGGCAAGGGAATCTGGCCGAAGCACAAAAACAGCTTGATAAACTGCAACAATTGGCACCCGACACTGACGTCTATCGGCGGGCGAAACTGATGTTGGCCCTGACTAAACCGGAAGTGCGCCAGCAGCTACAAGAAGCGCGTCTGCTGGCCACGGCAGGAAGGGTTGCCGAAGCCAAAGGGAAATATGACCAACTGCTGCAAGGCAATCCACCCACATTAGATCTTGCGGTAGAGTATTGGCGGCTGGTGGCGCGGTTACCGGGTCAGGAAGCACTGGCTACGCAGAAGCTGGCTTCTCTTGACCAGCAATATCCCGGCAATGTCGCTTTGCGGATGGCACTGGCGCGGATGTATTTTAGCCAGCAAAAGCCTGATCTAGGGTATGCGATGTTGACCAAAGTTGCCGCAGACCCCGTGGGAACGTCAGATGCCGCTGATGTGTGGATGGACACTATTAAAACGATGACGGTCAGCCCAAGCAGTGTTGCCGCATTGACCCACTTCCTTGATGTATTCTCAACAGGCCCTCAGGCCGATATTGCGCGTAAAGAGCTGGCTAATCAGCAGGCTATGTTGGTGGATCCCGCTTATCAGGCTCGGTTAAGTGGGCTGTCAAAAGTGGACAGTGGTGCGGGAATCGCCGCTGTCCCAGCACTGAAACAAGCACTGGCTGCGTCACCTAATGACCCGGAATTGTTGGGAGCACTAGGTTTGGCTTACGCCCGTGGTGGTGATCGGGCGCAAGCACTGCGTTTGTTTGAACAGGCACAGAAAGTCGACACAAATGGCCTGAAAAGTGATAAGTGGGCCAGCTTGATTAAAACCAACCGCTACTGGTTGCTCAATGATCAGGGTGATAAAGCGCTGAAAGCCGGTGATATCACATTAGCTCAACAGAAATACCAGCAGGCGAGGCAAATTGATGGCAGTGACAGCTATGCGTTAGTCGGTTTGGGGGATGTCGCTGTCGCTCGTCATGATGATAAAAGTGCCGAGCAGCACTATCAGCAAGCACTGCGACTGGACTCGACGAACAGCAGTGCTGTCCGTGGGCTAGCCAATATCTATCAACGTGAGTCCCCCCAAAAAGCACTGGATTATCTGAATAATTTGCCGCGCAACCAGCAGGCCAAAATGCGTGACACATTAGATAGCCTGCAATTGGATAGTCTGAAACAGCAGGCTGAAGCCTTGGCAGCGCAGCAACAGTGGCATCAGGCGGCAGAAAAATATCGCGAGGCGCAAAAGCGAGCGCCGGATGATGTCTGGATAACTTACCGGTTGGCGCAAGCACTGGCACAAGATGGCCACGTAACCCAAGCCGATGCGCAGTTCCACCAACTGGCAAGTCGTAAGCCGGGGGATCCGGAGCAGGTTTATGCCTATGCACTTTATCTTTCGAGCACGGGGCGTGATAGTCAGGCCTTGGGGCATTTAGATACTCTGCCAATGGCACAATGGAATGATAATATCCGTGAATTAGACCAACGCTTGAAATTAGATCAGGTGCTGACATTAGCTCGTCAGTTGCGAGCTAATGGCGATGAGGCTGGCGCAATAACGGCGTTACACCAGCAACCGGCAAATACCCAAATTGACCTTACACTGGCAGATTGGGCGCTGGAACGTGGCGACTACAGTGAGGCGCTGGCGGGCTATCAGCGTATTCGTACCCGTGAACCACAAAACCCCGATGCTCGTTTAGGTGAAATAGAAGCCTATATTGCTGAAGGTCGTCTCAGTGATGCACGCCAGCGTTTGCAGCGTGAATCCTTAACGGTGGAAGAGGCGACAATAAATACCCAACGCCGATTAGCTAATGCCTGGAGCGGTGTCGGGGAGCCACAAAAAGCGACGGATATCTTCCAGCGATTGAAGCCGGCCGCGGCTAAAGCGCCGTCACAGGATAATGCGCTGGTCTTCCGTGACTCAGCCCGCGTAGCACAATTGCAAGGGCAACCTGCGAATGCACAAGATGACTTCAAGCATGCCATGGTGGCCAGTGGTATCGCGCCGACTCTTCCCGCAGATAATGACAGCTATACCTTACTGACACGTAATCAGGCCACTGATGATTGGCTCAAGCGAGGCATTCGCGCGGATGCAGCCGACCTGTATCGCCAGCAGGATACCCGCGTCACACTCGACCATGATTATCTGCATTCCAGTGGCACCGAGGGGATTTCTGATCTCAGCGCGCATAACACGATGCTGCAAGTGGATACTTCTCTAGGGGATGGTCGGGCTTTCTTCCGAACCGATACCATACAGATGGATGCTGGCACATTTGATAAGAATACCCGATATAAAGCCGGTACATGCTACCAAACATTGATCCCTTGTCAGGCAACCATGCATCAACGCGCGACGGGTACCAGTGTTGCGGTGGGATGGCAGAATGACTACTGGGCTACAGATATCGGCACCACGCCTATGGGGTTTGAGGTCGTTGATGTAGTCGGAGGACTGGCGTACAGCAATAGCTGGAACCATATCGGTTGGACGGCAACCGCATCGCGGCGACCCATCTCCAGTTCGTTACTGGCTTTTGCCGGTACAGTCGACCCGAATACTAATGTGACTTGGGGGGGCGTGCGAGCCACTGGCGTTAGCTTAGGCACCAGTTATGACCGGGGTGAAGCCAACGGAGTCTGGAGTGATTTAAGTTATCATTATCTAACTGGCCAAAATGTGGCAGACAACCAGCGGTTGCGCTTTATGACCGGCTATTACTACAAACTGATCAATGAGGATAATCGCCGTTTCACTGTCGGCCTGAATGGCATGTGGTGGCATTATCAAAAAGATCTCAGCGGCTACACCCTCGGCCAAGGGGGGTATTACAGCCCACAGAAATATCTGTCACTGGCTATTCCGGTAAACTATCGGCAACGGACGGATAACTGGTCATGGGAGCTTGGTGGGTCTGTATCTGTATCACATTCCGCCACTAATGATCGCGCGCGTTATCCACTGCAAAATCTGCTGGTAAACAGCCTCCAGCCTATCCCAGATCGTTATGCGCCGGATGGCGGTGAAAGCAGCAATGGTGTGGGTTACACTTTGCGGGCGTTGATTGAGCGGCGTTTGAGTTCACACTGGACGTTAGGGGCTGGGGTAGATATTCAACAAGCAAAAGATTATACCCCAAGCCATGCACTGATCTACCTGCGCTACTCAATGGCAGGGTGGCAGGGTGATTTGGATATGCCGCCACAGCCATTAGTGCCCTACGCAGACTTCAAATAATCAGTCATAAGTGCCGATTTGCCTGAAAAAGCAACGTCAGAGGGAGAAATAACGCTCTGACGTTGCTTTCTCGGTAGGAAAAGACCGAAACCCACGGTATTCTTCCCCTCCGGTTTGTTATCACGGATAAAATCTGAAAGCGATCGAGTATACTCAGACAGAATCGACGAGTAGCCATCTATCTGTGGCAACCATTTTACTTTATTCAGTCGACATTGGCGGAGAACGAGTTTGCGGGTAAGGCGTTCATTAACGATTAAACAAATGGCGGCAGTGGCGGGTGTTGCACTGGTGACTATCTGTATTTTTATCGTCCTTCAGTTGTTCCACTTTGTGCAGCAGCGCAAAGATGACTACGCCAAACAGTTGGAGAGTATCGCTTATTCTGTCCGCCAACCGCTCTCAGAAGCTATCTTGAGCGTTGATATTCCGCAAGCCAAAAAAATCCTCAATAACTTATTGCCGATTGGCATCCTCAGTCGCGCAGAAGTGATATTGCCGAACCAAATTCAGGTATTGCATGCCAATTTCCCCACTGAAAGGCCGGTTCCTCATTGGGCGAAACGTATTTTTTCTCTGCCGGTAGAGATAACTGTGCCGCTATATGCGCTAGAGCGGGTATCGGCCAACCCGCAGCCACTGGCACATCTCGTGTTGCGGGTGGATTCATTCCGCATGTATCAGTTCATTCTCAGTGCGTTGTCAGCAATGCTTTCCACCTATTTACTGCTGGCATTGGTATTGTCGGTTTCTATCGCTTGGTGCATTAACCGTCTGATTATTCACCCTTTGCGGGCGATGGCGAAAGAGCTGGAAAAGATTGGTCAACAAGGCGTACTGAATCACCAACTCACCTTACCCGCCCATCATCAGGACGATGAACTGGGGGTGTTGGTGCATAATTATAATCGTAATCAGCAACTGCTTGCTGAGGCGTATACGGACATGAACCGTATTCATGGCAACGAGTTGTCCGCGTTAGACAAAACACAAAAACAGCTCACGCAGACACATGATATTTTGCAAGCCATTGAAAAAAATGATTTTGTCCTGTTTTTACAACCCCAATGGGATATGAGTGAACCACGGGTCATTGGTGCAGAAGCATTATTACGCTGGCGTCAGGCAGATGGTCGTTATCGTTTACCTTCCGAATTTGTTCCTGATGCAGAAGAAAGTGGTGCAATGACCCCGCTGGGCAGTTGGGTACTGGAAGAAGCTTGCCGTATTCTCGCCGATTGGAAAGCACGAGGTATTACCTTATCGTTGGCGGTCAATATCTCCGGCTTGCAGGTACAATGTGATCATATCCTTACGCATCTACGCACTGTCATTAACCACTATGACATTGATCCGCGCCAATTGGTGCTAGAGATTACCGAGACCGCCCGTATCCGTAACCTCGATAAGGCGCTGGCGTTACTGCATGAGCTACGTGGGCTAGGTTTATCTATCGCGCTGGATGACTTTGGTACTGGGCATTCAAGCCTGCAATATCTTAACCACCTGAAAAGTTTGCCGATCAACATTATCAAACTGGATAAAAGCTTTGTGAAGCACCTGCCAGAAGATGATGCGATGGCGCGCATCATTAACACTATCTCCGGGGTGTTGAATCTTCGAGTAATGGCTGAAGGGGTCGAGACCGAAGAACAACGGCAATGGTTGCTGCAGAATGGTATTCATTGTGGGCAGGGGTTTCTATTTTCGCAGCCGTTACCACGAGAGGTGTTCGAGACCCGCTACACCCTTCATCCTTGACGCTACAACGTTGCTAGCGGCACTCATATGCTCGGCCCCTCTCCTCAAGGCTCCGGCTTGCAGCCTTCAAATTGGCTCCCGGCAGATTTGTCACCCAAATCACTGGGCCTGAGTCAGTGCGTCAGTGATTAACGGGCCGATTAATTTGGTTCAATCACTGTAATTCGGCAGAATGTCAGAACTTTCGGCTAAATAGAAAAATTCAAAATAATACTCTTTCTTATATTAAATCCCCAAAACGTTAAATCAATAATATCCGCTCTGGCGTACTCTTCCACTATATTAACGAATATTTCTCTATCAAAAATAGAGCGAATAATGACTATTATATAGAATTAATTAAAACCAACAATAATACCGATAAGAAAATATTCGGCTGACATCTATTAATTTATTTCTTCTTACCTAAATATTATCAATCCGTCAAGACTATTTATCACCCAAGTCATTTCGCTGAAAATAGCGTCAATCCCTTGCTACACCTGCGATATAACATAAAAATTACAGGAATAGGCAGTAATAAAAACTATTTACTTTGAACCGTGTCACATAAATGGATATTTGTTTTATTAATTTCGAACTATCAGTCATTGATCGCGGAACTTAATATCAAAATAAATAGAATGCTGTTTCATAAGTGCGGTTGGTATTTATCATAATAATTAATATCTTTTATTAAAATAAGGTAACTGTAATGAAATTTAAATTACTATCTCTGGCAGTGGCATCACTTATCAGCACCAGCGCAATGGCTGTAACTATTGACTATCGTCATGAAACTCAAGACCAAAGTGGCAATAACCACAAAGACCGTTTATTAATGTCTCATCGCTTTGCTAATGGTTTTGGCTTATCTCTTGAAGGTAAGTGGAAAAGCGCCAGTGACAAAGACAAGCCTTTCCACGAAGGTGTCAGTAATGGGACCGAAGTGGTTGCTAGCTACGTGTACAAAATTGACAAAACATTCTCTATTGAACCTGGTTTCTCATTAGATTCAAGTTCCACTGCTAACAACTATCGTCCTTATCTGCGCGGCAAGGCAAATATGACTGACGATCTCTCTATTTCATTACGTTATCGTCCTTATTATAAGCGCACCAGTGCCAATATTAATACGAAAAAAGACACCTCTGAACATGGTTATAATCTGACAAGTGTTCTGAGCTATAAAATTAACAAAGATTTCCAATTAGACTATGAATTGGATTACAAACAAGCCAATAAAGCCGGTGTTGTGCTGTCAGATAACGAAAATTACGATTGGGCGCATGATTTTAAATTAACTTATAAGTGGGATAAAAACTGGTCTCCTTATATGGCGATCGGCAACGTTTCCGGCAGTAAAAATACTGATGAACGTCAAACCCGTTATCGTGTAGGGATCAAATACAGCTTCTAAATTTATTTGAAATAGCACAATTCTGACCTCTGGGGTCACACCTCGCTATAACGATTTTTGACAGGTAACGAAGTAATGAAAAAAAGAGCGTTATTTTTGAGTATGGCAGTGCTGGCTACGCTGTACATACCCGCCGGGCAGGCAGCGGATACTGACCGTCTCACTGTGGTAAAACAGTATGTCGATAATGTGTTGAATAAGGCATCAGATACCTACCACGGTGATAAACCCAGCCCGCTGCTGGCGGATGGTGTTGACCCCCGAACTGGACAACAATTGGAATGGATATTCCCCGATGGTCGTCGGGCTGTGTTGTCAAATTTCTCAGCTCAACAAAATCTGATGCGTGTCATGAGCGGTTTAAGCCAACTTAGCGGCGATGATCGTTATCAAAAACGTGCGGAGGATATTGTTCGCTACCACTTCCAGAACTATCAAGATCCAAGCGGTTTACTGTACTGGGGGGGGCACCGGTTTGTTGATCTGAAAACTCTTCAGCCAGAAGGGCCAAGCGAGAAAGAGATGGTGCATGAGCTGAAAAATGCCTATCCCTACTATGACCTGATGTTCAAGGCTGATAGCGATGCCACCGCCCGGTTTATTCGTGGTTTTTGGAATGCCCATGTTTATGACTGGCGTATCCTTGAGACCAGCCGCCACGGTGAGTATGGCAAGCCGATGGGGGAGCTGTGGGAAAGCAAATTTGAGCAGCAACCGCCTTTCTTTGCCACCAAGGGCCTGAGCTTCCTTAATGCGGGTAATGACCTGGTCTATTCAGCATCTTTGCTCTACAAACACCAGCAAGATCAAGGTGCATTGGTATGGGCTAAACGGTTGGCTGACCAGTATGTGCTGCCACGTGATGCGAAAACAGGCTTGGGTGTCTATCAGTTTACCCAAGCGCTAAAACGTGAAGAGCCAACAGATGATGCGGATACCCATTCCAAGTTTGGTGATCGCGCTCAACGTCAGTTTGGACCAGAGTTTGGTCCAGCTGCATTGGAAGGCAATATGATGCTGAAAGGGCGCACCAGTACCCTTTATTCAGAAAATGCCTTAATGCAATTGCAGTTAGGTAAAGATTTAGGCCCTCAGGGACAAGATTTACTCAAATGGACGGTGGATGGCCTGAAGGCGTTTGCCCAATATGCGTATAACGATCAGGACAATACTTTCCGCCCGATGATTGCTGATGGGCAGGATTTATCTCACTACACTCTCCCGCGTGATGGCTATTACGGCAAAAAGGGCGCAGTGCTCAAGCCGTATAAAGCAGGCAATGAATTCCTGATTTCCTATGCGCGTGCCTATGCCATCGATAACGATCCATTGTTGTGGAAAGTGGCTCGCGGTATTGCCAACGACCAAGGGCTAGGTGATATCGGTACGGCACCAGGCAAAGATGTGAAAGTTAAGTTAGATACCACCAACAGCGATCCTTATGCTCTGTTTGCATTACTGGATCTCTACAATGCCAGCCAGATAGCGGATTATCGGCTATTGGCTGAAAAAATCGGCGATAACATCATCAAAACACGTTATATCGATGGTTTCTTCATGGCTTCGCCAGACCGTCAATACGCTGATGTTGATGCCATAGAGCCTTACGCTTTGTTGGCGCTGGAAGCCTCACTGCGTGATAAACCACAGGCAGTTGCACCTTTCCTTAATGGCGCAGGCTTTACCGAGGGTGCTTACCGAATGGACGATGGTTCAGCCCGGATCTCAACCCGTGATAATGAACTGTTCTTACTCAATGTGGGTGAGAAGCTGCAACCGAACGGCCGTAAATAGTCCCGACAGCGGCCCGTGCTGGGGCCGCTGTTGGTAAAAAGTGCCGAGCAGCGGCTTCCCAGGGTCTGCATGCCCGGCGCTTTTACCCACGGGTTTTCATTCAGGTGATAAAAGGATAGGTTGATGAAAAAGCAGGTTTTAGCTACCTTTTTGCTCGGTTCGCTGTTCTGCGTCTCGAGTTATGCAGCACAGATTGTTGCTGTCACGGCATCCGGTTATGACAGTGAAAAAGGCCACGTTCCGGCGAATATCGCTGATGGTGATATTAAAACACGGTGGGCGGCATCCGGGGAGAGTTGGATTCAACTGGAATTGGATAAAGAGCAAGCCATTGACAATATTCTTATCGTGCCATTCAAACCCACTGAACGTAAGCTGAAGTTCTCCATTGCTTACTCCAGTGATGGCAAGAGTTGGCAACCGCTGGCAGAAAGGTTGGAAACCTCCACGGCAGACAAAAATGGTGAGAAGCTGACCTTTGCGCCAGTTACCGCCAAATATATCAAACTGGAGACCTTTGGCACGGATGTGAATAAGTGGAGTGCGATTAACGAAATCGTCATCAATAGTGCTGCTGCTGTCCCTAGTCGAGCAATTAAGTAAGTTCGGCTCATACTACGTCATCGCCCCCTTGCTTCAGCTTAAAAAAGGGGGCAACTGCCTATAAAAAACCTCATTCAAAAATCCCCCTCATCTGCGTGTTTCTCAACCTGTCTTGTTGTTTTTCCCCCCTCTTTTTCCAGTGCTAATCATTTGTGGGTAATTGTCTGGTTGATTCGACGGTATTTACGCTGTTACTTCCGCTTGAAGCGTTTCAGTTCTTAATTTCGCGTTAAGGGTGCAATCCAGTGCAACTAATAATTTCCATATTGTTATGAGGGTGTTATTTTCCGCGCAAGCACGGATAAAAAAAGAAGTGTCATTCAATCATCACAGAGAGCAACGCGACAAGCTGCCGTGCATTTCTCCAAAAGGACATAGTTATGAAAGCTTCAATATTTAAAAGTCTTTATTTTCAGGTGTTAACGGCGATTACGCTGGGGGTGTTGCTAGGGCATTTTTACCCGGATCTCGGTGCTCAAATGAAACCTTTGGGTGATGGATTTGTTAAACTAATTAAAATGATTATCGCTCCTGTCATTTTCTGTACCGTCGTTACCGGTATCGCGGGCATGGAAAGTATGAAAGCCGTGGGCCGCACAGGCGCCATTGCGCTGCTCTATTTTGAAATTGTTAGTACCATTGCGCTACTGATTGGTTTAGTGATTGTGAACGTGGTGCAACCCGGTGCTGGTATGAATATCGACCCGGCAACACTGGATGCAAAAGCGGTTGCACTTTATGCCGAGCAGGCCTCACAGCAAGGGATTGTGCCATTCCTGCTGGATATCATTCCCGGCAGTGTCGTTGGCGCTTTTGCTAGCGGCAATATTCTGCAAGTGCTGTTGTTTGCTGTCCTGTTTGGTTTTGCCCTGCATCGTTTGGGTGAAAAAGGCCAGCTTATCTTTAATGTTATTGAGAGTTTCTCCCGCGTCATCTTCGGCATCATCAATATGATTATGCGCTTGGCCCCGATTGGTGCCTTTGGTGCAATGGCCTTTACCATTGGTAAGTACGGTGTGGGCAGCTTGGTACAACTGGGTCAGTTAATTATCTGTTTCTACATAACTTGTCTTCTATTTGTTATCGTGGTGCTTGGTTCTATCGCGAAATTCAATGGTTTCAACATCTTCAAATTTATCCGCTATATCAAAGAAGAGTTGCTTATCGTATTAGGGACATCATCTTCAGAGTCTGTGTTACCGCGCATGCTGGATAAGATGGAGAAAGCAGGGTGTAAGAAGTCAGTGGTAGGTCTGGTTATCCCGACGGGTTACTCATTTAACCTCGACGGAACCTCGATTTATCTGACCATGGCCGCAGTATTTATCGCACAGGCAACCAATACCCATATGGATGTTATTCATCAGGTAACCTTACTGGTGGTGTTGTTGCTTTCCTCAAAAGGCGCGGCAGGGGTCACGGGCAGTGGCTTTATCGTACTGGCCGCAACCATTTCTGCGGTAGGGCATTTACCTTTGGCAGGTTTAGCACTGATTCTGGGTATCGACCGCTTTATGTCTGAAGCCCGTGCTCTGACCAATCTGGTCGGTAATGGCGTAGCCACTGTTGTGGTTGCCAAATGGTGTAAGCAACTGGATAACGATCAGTTACAAGCCGCGTTATCGAACAAAACTGTGCCAGATGCTGAGATAAAACCTGGCGTCTCTTCTTGATAAAACCGTAACAAAGAATTAAGGGGTTTGTCCTGTTGAATTCCCCTTGGTTCTCAAATAATGTTTAGTTCTCAAATAACTGCTGGTGGTGTTTTTGTCTCCAGCAGTTCCTCGTTAGCCAGCCCCACATCCCGATTTCTTGTATAAATTACCATTTAGATACTATTTTTTACTCCGATGAGTGACATCGGCAAAAGCATGCGGTCTAACAGAATGGTACACTCCCACCTCACGAGTGACTTATGCAAAATTGTATCGTTTATACCCGAAGTAAGCAGGGTTAAGATTGGATAGTTTATTAAGTAGGGGTTCACATGCAGGGCACCAGAATTCGTCTTATAGTTGGTGGATTATTGTTGGCGGCTGCCAGCAGTAATGTGCAGGCTGAAGCACTACAACCCGATCCTGCCTGGCAGCAGGGGAAGTTAGAAAACGGGTTTTCATGGCAGTTGCTGGCGACGCCGCAGCGCCCTAGCGATCGGATTGAACTACGTCTGGTGGTTAATGCTGGCTCATTATCAGAAAGCACACAGCAAGTGGGTTTTGCCCATCTATTGCCACGCTTGGCCTTAATAAGCAGCGCGAGTTTTACTCCTGCCCAACTTCAGTCACTGTGGCAGCAAGGGGTCGATAACGAACGCCCATTGCCACCAGCGATTACATCTTATGATTTCACCTTATATAGCCTGAGTTTGCCCAATAACCGCCCTGATTTGCTGAAAGAAGCCTTGGCATGGTTATCTGATACCAGTGGCAAGCTGGCCATCAGCGAACAAACTATCAATGTCGCGCTGAACAGTGCGACCGATCCTATCGCCACTTTCCCGCAGAATATTCAGGAACCTTGGTGGCGCTATCGGCTTAAAGGCTCTTCTTTAATCGGGCATGATCCCGGCCAATCCGTGGCAAGGCCTGTTGATGTCGAGAAGCTGAAACAGTTCTATGAGCAGTGGTATACCCCGGATGCGATGACATTGTATGTGGTTGGTAATGTGGATAGCCGTAGCATTGCGGCACAAATCAGCAAAACCTTCTCTGAGTTGAAAGGGAAACGCACTACACCAGCCCCTATGGCCATGTTGGCGCCATTACCACCTGAACCCGTGAGCTTGATGAGCGAACAGGCGGCGCAAGATACGTTGTCGCTGATGTGGGATACCCCATGGCACCCTATTCAGGATTCTGTGGCGTTAAGCCGTTACTGGCGCAGTGATTTAGCACGAGAGGCGCTGTTCTGGCATATCCAGCAAGTTTTGGATAAGAGTGATCAGAAGAACCTGAAGTTGGGCTTTGACTGCCGAGTGCAATATCAGCGTGCGCAGTGTGCTATTCACTTGAATACTCCGACGGAAAACCTGACTCCAGGCATGAATTTTGTGGCTCGTGAACTGGCGAGTTTGCGTGAGAATGGTCTGAGTCAGGCGGAGTTTGATGCATTGATGGTGCAGAAAAACGATCAGCTCAGTAAGTTGTTTGCCACCTATGCCCGCACTGATACTGACATTCTGATGAGCCAACGTCTGCGTTCACAGCAAAGTGGTGTGGTGGATATTGCACCGGAGCAATATCAGAAGCTACGACAGGCATTTTTGTCTGGCCTGACGCTAGCCGAACTGAATCAGGAATTGAAACAGCAACTCTCGCAAGATACCACGCTGATTCTGACGCAACCGAAAGGCGAACCGGAAGTGAATGTGAAGGCGCTACAGGATGCGTATAACGCCATTATGACACCACACACCGTGGTGCCAGAAGACGCCGCTCCTGCCGTTAGTGCTACGGAGGCCGTACCGCCAACGCCAACAACGGCACAATAAACCGCTGTACCGCTACTGCACTTTTCCACTTTAGGATTAGCCAGTAGCGGTCATCAGCTCACGTTTAATCAGACTGCTGGCATTGCCGCCAGTGGAATGATGGCTCCGCGGTATTGGATGACTGTGCTGGCAGTCAAGTGACCACGTATTGCTGCGTCATGGGCGCTGCCACCCGTCAAGCGAACCGCCAGATAACCTGCGCTGAAGGAGTCCCCGGCAGCTGTGGTATCGACCACTTTTTCTTTCGGTAGTTTAACGGCAGGCACATCGTATTGGTGAGCTTCAAAACCCTCTTTCACCCAGACAATGCAAGAATCTGCGCCGCGTTTAACAATAATCTCACTGACACCTAAAGCTTGAGTCCGGTCAATGACCTGTTCCAGTGGCTTCTCGCCCCACAGCATATCCTCATCATCTAATGTCAGGAACGCGATATCAGTGCAGGCCAACATGTCGCGATAGGCTTCTTGTGTCTCTTCTTTGCTTTGCCATAGACGTGGGCGATAGTTGTTATCAAAGATAACTTTGCCACCGTTAGCGCGGCAGGCACGGAGTAATTTCAGCAAACGCTGACGTGATGTGTTGTCGAGAATTGCCAGACTAATACCACTAAGATATAGGTAATCAAATTTTTCCAAGCGCTGACAGATGGCGTCAGCGTCTGGGCTGGTCAGCCAGAAGCGCGCGGCGGCATCATTGCGCCAGTAATAGAATGTGCGCTCACCGGTGCTGTCGGTTTCAATGAAATACAACCCCGGTAATTTATTATCCATCCGCTGAATAAGGGAGGTATCGATCTTCTCCTGCTGCCAGGCCGCCAGCATTTCTTCACTGAAGCTGTCAGTTCCTAATGCTGTCACGTAATGCACATTCAGGGCCTGCGGTGACACCTGACGGGCAACATACACTGCTGTATTTAGCGTATCACCGCCAAAGCCCCGGCTAAGGTCGGTACCTTTTTGTGACAGTTCAATCATGCATTCGCCGATAACGGCAATATTTTTGCTGGTCATGGAAAGCTGGCCTATTCCTGAATTGTAAATCAGTGGTGGGAACGAAATAGGGTTAGTCTCACTGCTGGCTTAGTCAGAGTCAATAGTATTAAAACGACGTTTTAAATTTTTTATGATATAGGTCGGGAAACTAGCAAGTTTCCCGCTGTCCAGCACCCTATTATGATGATTTTCGCAGGTCGGTAACACTGTGCCCGCCAATACCCCAGTTATCGGTATCCACTTCATCAATGACGACAACCGTTGTTGCGGGATTTTTCCCCAAAGTATCGACTAATAGTTGGGTGACACCAGCAATCAACTGCTTTTTCTGTTCCGCAGTTGCCCCTTCACGTGTAATTTTAATATTTACATAAGGCATGTTCATCTCCATATCTATTAATACCCTGCATCTTCAAGTACTTTGGGTATACACTCATGATTAACTCACTGTAGACGGCTTTACTGTGCCACTCAAAATCTATTGGGTATATATAAAGTTCTGGTCGCACGAGTCGATAACATTTCCAGAAGGAAAACCGTTTACAACAGGATGTCATCAGACTGCCCTTGCTGTCTGGTGTCCTGAACCATGGCGACTAAACTGATGATGACCAATAAAGTATCAGGTTTACTTGCGCCATCCTTTGCCGCTATTGATCGAAATAAAGGACAAAGCTTCTGGCGGCAATGTCAGCGTCGGTACACTTTTCAACCTATCTATCGTACCTCTGGTGCGCTGTTGGCGATCGAGTTGCTCACGGCAGTTTTTCATCCTTCATCACCCGATACTCGCTTGAATCCGGAGGATTATTTTACTGCTATCAGTATCCGTGCCCGTTTGGATGTGGTGCTGGAGCAATTGAATATGATTAAGCAGTGGCATGCGATATTTGTTCATCATTCAGTGCTGGTTTCTATCAATATTGATGGTCAGGCGTTGATGGCAATGCAGGATGACTTGCAGGCTAAGTTGTTGATTGATGATATGCCATACATTCGCTTTGAACTGCTTGAACATGTTGATACCTCTTTGGATACCCCCTTTGCCCGCATTGCAGAAGCCGATCGACTGTGGTTGGATGATTTTGGTAGTGGGTTGGCGAATTTCACTTCATTTATTAGCTGGCGCTATGAATACATTAAAGTTGCCAGAGATCTGTTTATCGTGCTGCAAGAAAGTGATGCTGGAAACCAACTGTTTTTCACTTTGGTCACCTTAATGGATCGTTACAGTAAAGGCGTGATTGTTGAAGGGGTGGAAACCTCGCAAGAGTGGGCGATGGTACAACGTTCTGATGCTGCGGCTGCGCAGGGTTACTATCTCTCCCGACCCACGTCATTTGATCGATTACAGACACTCCCCATGCTGTTTTGTGGTTAATCTTTCCTGAGAAACCGCCCATCTACTATAGTTAAAGCTATCTTCTGAATCTGCACTTGCCATCGGTTAACCCTTGTCTAACCGATTTTTCAATTAAAATACAGTGAACTGACTCTTGTCTGAACACCCTCGGTGTAGATTCGGCTTTATACATCATGAGTACTGGCATGGAGCTGTTATGACCAAAACCGGAAAAGTGCTGACTGGCGTTAGCGGGATTATTGTGCTGTTACTGGCAGCAGTCATCGTGTTTGTGATGACTTTCGATTGGAATCGTCTAAAGCCGACGATTAACGAAAAGGTGTCAGCTGAGTTGCAACGGCCTTTCGCCATTCGTGGCAATTTGAGTGTGGATTGGTCACGCAAAGGTGACGAACCGGGGTGGCGTGGCTGGGTGCCTTGGCCGCATATTCATGCTGAAGACTTGGTTTTGGGCAATCCTGCGGATCTCGGCGATGATAAAGCCACCAAAACCCCTGAAGACAAAACCGCGTCCAGTGCTTTCCCTGCGGGGGAAATGGTCACTCTAAAACGGGTTGATGCCAGCATTGCCCCCTTGGCGCTACTGGCGAAAGAAGTGCTGATTCCACGTATTTGGCTGACCCAACCCGATGCTAACTTGCTGCGTCTGGCAAACGGCAAGAACAACTGGACGTTTAATTTGGCAAATAGCCCGACAGAGGGCGATAACCCGCCTTCAGCTTGGTCAGTAAATATTCACGACATTGTCTTTGATCGTGGGGAGATAAATTTCAATGATGCTTTGCTAAAAGCTGATCTTCACGCAGTGATCGATCCCTTGGGCAAACCGTTACCCTTTGCTGAGGTAACTGGCGCACGTGCGGAGAAAAAGGATAACCCTGCCACTGAAAAGGCAAAAAGTAACACGCCAGATTATGTTTTTGGTTGGAAGATTGATGGCAAATATCAAGGCCAGCCATTAACCGGCAGTGGAAAAATGGGTGGTATGCTGTCGATGAGTGATGCGACTCAGCCATTTCCGTTGCAAGCAGATGTACGCTCCGGTACTACGCGGGTTGCGGTGGTGGGCACATTAACGGATCCCGGTCATTTAGCGGGATTGGATCTGCAATTGAAATTCTCGGGTGCTAGCTTGGATAACCTCTATCCACTGATTGGTGTTTTGCTACCGGCTACCCCACCTTACAACACTGATGGCCATCTCATTGCGCACCTCAAACAAGAGGGAGGGGCAGTTTATCGCTATGAAAAGTTTAACGGAAAGATTGGCGACAGTGATATTCATGGCAACTTGATTTATACCGCCAGCCAACCTCGACCAAAATTAGCCGGTGAGCTGTCATCAAACAAATTACGCTTTGCTGATTTGGCGCCGTTGATTGGCGCGGATTCTAATCAGGAAAAAGCTAACCGGGGCGAGCGAAGCCGACAGCCTGCGAATAAAGTGCTACCCACTGAGAAGTTTGACACCAAAAGTTGGAATGTGATGGATGCTGATGTGACTTACAGCGCCAAACATATCGATCGTGATAAATCATTACCTTTAACCGATCTATCGACTCACGTGGTGCTCAATAATGGTGAGCTATTGCTTGATCCACTGCGGTTCGGTATGGCGGGGGGCAATCTCAATGCGACTTTGCGGCTGAACGGCAATAAAGATCCGATGCAAGGTAAGGTCGATTTACATGCCCGCCGCTTGCAACTGAAAGCACTGTTACCGGAAGTTCAGGCGATGCGTAACAGTCTGGGGCAAATGAATGGTGATGCATCATTTACCGCCAAAGGCAACTCGGTAGCCGCTTTGTTGGCAACCAGTAATGGGCATTTGCGTCTGCTGCTGAACCAAGGGTTAATTAGTCGTAGTTTGATGGAGTTACTTGGCCTAAATGTGGGTAACTATATCGTGGCGAAGTTATTCGGTGACGATGAAGTAAAAATCAACTGCGCGGTGGCTGATATTCAGTTGCGTAATGGCTTGGCAACACCGCGGCTATTTGTTATCGACACCGAGAATGCCATTATCAATATTACCGGAAATATCAATCTTGCGACTGAGCGGCTGGATTTATCCATCGATCCAGAAAGCAAAGGGCTGCGCATTCTAACCTTACGTTCACCACTTTATGTCAAAGGGACATTTAAGCAGCCGGATGCAGGAGTGAAAGCGGGGCCATTGCTTGCCCGTGGTGCGGTTGCTGCTGTCTTGGGTGTGGCGCTGACACCGGCAGCGGCGTTATTGGCACTGATTTCCCCCAGTGAAGCGGAAGAAAATCAGTGCACGCCATTCCTGAAAAAAATAAAGCAAAAGAAATGATGTATTAATGTGCCGGTGGTTGGGGGAGCAGTGTGCAACTGTGATCTTGCAACTCCTCCACCGAAGCACGATGCAGCTTCAATGGATTGACTTTACTGGCCAACAGCAAGAATTCTCCGTTGGGCAATGCTGTCATTGCCATACCGTAATGGCCCATGTGATCTTTCGCCCCTTCCACTTCATCTGCTAGCAAGCGAAATGCCCCTAATTGTTGTAATTCCATCGACGTTGTTCGCCGTGCTAGATAATCATGCCCCAATAAACCGCCGAGAACCGGCTGCCACTGTGGGTGGAAGTCGCTTTCTTGCGCGGCTAATGCTGTTTTTACCTGCGGTTTCAGGCAAGAGATATGAATATGAAGCTGATCCTGACTGCGGCCATATTTTGAATTTATGGCTAACGAGATATCAGCATCATCAATCGGTGCGCCATATTTATCTGCCATAAAATGACGAGCTTGCCAGGCATCAAAAAAATACTTTGGGCTGTTGGGGGTTAACAATTCCGGGCTTTCGATACCACTGATCTTAGCCGTCGGCATCAACAAATATTGCAATGGCCCGTGTATATCTTTGTACACCACAAAACCGGCGTGGGTATCGACCTCGATACAAGGCTGTGGATTATGTTCCGTTTCCATATGGGGAACACATTGCTGGTTGACTATTTTCCATAGCGCATCAGCGTTACTAAAACGTAATTTATAGATGACGGCGAGGAGAATAATGATGAGGAGTATCAGTAAAACCCCAAGTTTCTTTATATAACGTGGCATGTGCTTCCCTTCACTTTAATGACGAGCAGTCAGTGTAGTCAGAAACTCATGGGGTCGGCATCCCCCATAAGACTTATATATCATTATGGAAGAAGTATTGTTTAGGCTGGGTTTACAATGAAATGTGGTTATTTTCTTTAAAGAAGAATATGCCAGTCATTGAATGATGACTGGCATATGTGAGTTATTGTGATGTTTTATTACCCGCCTCTGGGGGTAAGGTTCCATCCTCGGCGTAACGGGCCGTAGCTATCCACGCGGCACAAAATAGCGTCAGGCGAGCGAAAAAGTAGAAAAAGGCCATTAAGCCAATCACTGAACCAAAGGCCGCGCCGGAGGGGGAACTGGCGAGACGTGGTAGCATCATGGTCATGATGAATTTAATGATTTCAAAACCGATAGCGGCAATCAGCGTGCCGCGCAGTAGCGCTTTTTTCTTGGGCTTATATCGCGGTAGAATCCAAAATATCCATAGAAATAATAGATAGTTAGCCGCTATGGATATCGATAGCGCAATCAGAGTCATCGCTGGCCGCAGCCACTCTATTCCTTCTAGCCCTAGTGCATGAACAATCGCCGACTGTGCAGCACCCGCAATGGAGGTCAGCGAAAGAGTGATAATCAATGCAATAACCAACCCGGTGAGAGAAATAAAATCGCGGGCATAGCGGTAATAGAATTTTTCCTGATCCTGCGGATTACGCTCCCATACATCGCGAGATTGCGCACGTATGGCTTCGCGTAAATTCCCCATCCAACTGATACCGGAATAAAGTGCAATCGCCAGACCGGTCAACCCAACGGTGGTGCGCTGCTGGATGGCAGTATTAACCGTATTTTTAAGTGTGGCTGCTAAACTTGGATCGCTGATGGTATTAACAATTTTATTAATTAATTCAGCTAATAAGTCAGGGTTAGAGGCCAGCACGAAACCGACTACGGCAAAAGAGACCATCAAAATAGGAATCAGTGACAAAAATGAGAAGTAGGTAATTGCGGCACCAAACTGACTGCCGAGCCGATCATTGAAACGATCTGTTGCACGGATAATATGGGCAACAGCAGGAAAAGCTTTAACACGGTGGCTTATTCGCGCTATATAGGAAATCGCTTTTTTACCCGTCTTAAACCCTGTGTTCAGTGGCGCTGAGTTATCTTGTTGTGCGTTCGGCATCATTCCCCTCAATTGCGTTAATCCATGCCTTATGCAGATGATTATTCTACAAAATATGACATAAAACGATAACTAATCTGTTGATGATAGCAGAGTTGGCGTCTATCACAACCAGCCGAATTAAATTCCACTGAGCTGAAATATCAAAATTATAACTAATTATATTTAATATTAATTAATCTTAACTTATTGATTATTTCCTACATTCTTAATTTTGTAGGAAATAACCTACAAGCAATATGGCGTAATCTCATATTAAATTGTTTATTAAATGAATACATTATTAATAAATTAGGTTGGTTATTCTTTAAATTAAACCCGCCAATTAAATCTAAATAATACCAAGAAATAGCATTTAACGAATTAAGTTGAAGATTTTCTCTATTTGAATCATTTATGTAAAAGCCCAGGTTATTAACATGAAAACACACAGAACAACCCTCTCCCCGCGCTTTCGTAAAACGTTGCTGGCGAGCTTGCTTATCCCTCTTTTCAGCCCGATCTACAGCTGGGCGGCACAAACCATCAGTGTTACGGATGGTACTACGGTTCCTATTTCGGGTGAATATGGCACTGACGGTGAATACCAGCCCGCCGTTGTTGTACAAGGTACTGATAGCACCGTCACGGGGGTATCTGACCTCACCATTAATACTACGGCGCGTGGCGCGAACGGTGTCAATGTGAGTAATGGCGGTTCATTAAACCTGGAAAATTCCACCATTAAAACCAATGGAGTGGTTGCTTATGGCATCAATAATAATAAAGGTTCGGTGGTATTAAATGGTGGGTCGATAACCACTATGGGCCAGCAGGGAAATGGTGTTCATTCTACGGGGATCGGGAGCCGCACAAGTCTTAATGGGACTGAGATAACCACCCGTGGAAGTTCAGCATACGGTGTCTCAGGCACTGCGGGCGCAGCATTAACGGTGAACAACACAACACTTAATGCGAGTGGTGGTGGTGGCTATGGCATTTATTTGAGTGATCTTGGCAGCACCTTAGCCGGTACAAATAATGTCATTAATAATACGGGCACTGGCGGCGGTACGGGTGTGTATATTTCCTATGGCGGTTTACATGCTGCCTTGGATAACACGACGATCAATATGGCCAATGGTTATGCCGGCGTTACCGTTGGTCGGGATTCCTCTATTACTCTGGATGGCCTCACGGCTACCGGTAATATTGCTCAGGTTTTTGACATCACGGGTGCGGCGACCATCAGCAATGCCAATATTGACTTGGCATCGGGTGCAGTATTGCGTGCCATGGGTAATAGTTCGACCAACAAAGCCGTCATCATATTAAACGATGTTAATGCCGTTTCTCACAGCGGTAATGCGACAATGGTTAACGTAAATATGAACGCCGATGTCACTGTTAATGGTGGCTCTTATCACACCAAAGGGACTTATGCTTTGGGGATTTGGGTGCCGGATACGACTTCATCAGTGAAAGTATATAATTCTGAAGTTATTACTGAGGGTGACGGTGCGACGGCTATTGAGAACCGCGGTAGTGCTATTGTAGATAATACTCGGGTTATCACTACGGGAAATAGCTCCCACGGTATTTATTCGGAATCAATGTTTGACGCCACGAACATGACCATCTCGACTGCTGGTGTGGGTAGTATTGGCGCGACTGCCGCACGAGGGGGAACACTGAATGTGGATCGTGCCACCATTAATACCACGGGCGATTCGGGTATGGTGCTCGGCACTTTTGCTAGCTCATTAGTGAACGCTAAAAATATTACTGGGACATCCACTGGCGCGAGTGCCTATGCTTTGTGGCTACAAACTAATAGCCGTATTTTGCTGGCAGATAGCCAAATCACGACCACGGGAGCGAATGCCGGGGGGATTTATGCAACCAGTTCAAATACAACTTATAGTCAGGCGACATTAGATAACAGCCAGATTATCAGTGAACAGGGGACTGGTATCCGGGCTTATGGTGCCAGCATCAATGTGGATGTGAAAAATGGCTCGCAACTGAGTGGCGGCAATGGGGTACTGGTCAGTGCCTCGACCAATACGGGGAGTGTTGCCACGCCATTGAATGTTGTCAGTAACGTTAATGTGAACGCCGACAATCATTCTATTTTGGTGGGTGATATTCGGGCCGATGAAAATAATACCGTTAATCTGGCGCTTAAAAATGGCTCTGTCTGGAGCGGTGCGGCCAGTAATGCCAAAAGTGTTGATATCGATGTTAGCAGTATTTGGAATTTGACTGGAGATGCCGATGTTGAGTCCATGAATATTCTGGGCCAACTGAATTTTATTTCGACGGGTAATAATCCCTCTGCTCGTGGGCCGAGCACCGGTTTCAGTACATTAACGGTGAACAGCGATTTAACCGGCAACGGCATCCTGAACTTTAATACACAATTGGGTGATGACAGTTCTCCGACGGATAGATTGCATGTGACCGGAAATGCGACAGGCGATCATCGTGTTCAGGTCATTAATCAGGGAGGGTTGGGGGCATTGACGACTGGCTCCGGTATTAATCTGATTACGGTTGACGGGGACAGTAGCGGTAGCCGTTTTGCGATGAATGGCTCTGTTGTCGCTGGTGCTTATGAGTATTTCCTGTATCAGCTTGATGAGCACAACTGGAATTTACAATCGAATCTGGCGCCTGTTGCCCCCCCACCGCCATTACCGATTCCACCTACATCACCGCCATTACCGATTCCACCTACACCACCTACACCACCGATTTCACCCACGCCACCGACTCCACCGAAGTTAACGGATCCGGCTGACCCAACCGATCCCGGTGAAATTGTTACGGTCAATCCAGTTGTGCCGGGGGTCTCTGTGCCAGAAACGGCTTATCGCCGTGAAGTTCCCGGCTATATTGCAACACCTTGGTTAAATGCATTCTACGGGTTCACGACACTGGGTAGCTTCCATGAGCGCCAAGGGGATGTAAAAGGGGCGGCGAATGGTTTTAGCCAGGGCTCTTGGGGGCGAATCAGTGGGCAACATAATCAGTTTGAAGCTGGCCGTTTTAACTATGACTCCGATATTTGGTTCGCCCAATTAGGGCATGATGTCTATCAGGCTGAAAATTCGGCGGGAACTCAGGCCACTGCTGGCGTCATGATAACCTTGGGTAAGCAGGACACGGATGCACAAGATCAGGCGCGGGCAGTGCGGCCAGATCTCTCGGTCAATACCGGAAAAATTAAAACGGATGCTTATGGCTTGGGGGGGTACTACACCTTAACTACGCCACAAGGTGGCTATGTTGACATCGTTGGGCAGGGGACGCTATACCGTAATAACTATCAAAGCCAACATGATGCAAAACAAAATGGTTATGGTGTGGCGCTATCTGCCGAAGTTGGGCAGGCATACCCCATTGTCGGAAACTGGAAAGTAGAGCCTCAAGGGCAACTGAAATATCAGTACCTGAATCTGAGTGGTTTTAGTGATGATGTTTCTGGGGTAAGTGGCACTTCATACTCTGTTGGACAGGCTCGTGCTGGGATGCGGATATTCAGTGAGGTGACGCCACAGCAAGCTATCAAACCGTATTTTTCTGCTGATGTTGTTCACCAACTTGGGCAGAACCCGCAGGTCACTATTGATACTGCCAGCCTCCGCCCAGAATTCACGAAAACCTATTGGCAGGGCGGTGCGGGTGTGACCGCAAAAGTGAATGATCGTGTTGATATTTATGCCGATGTTAAATACCAGCGTGCATTTGATGGCAAAATGGACGGCTACGCCGGTAATTTAGGTGTCAAAGTCAGTTTCTGAGTTAGCTGATTAAGTGAGCAATAAAAAAGGCTATAAACCCTGTGGTTTATAGCCTTTGACCCTCTATTTGCCCAGTCTTAGCGCATGGTGACAAATTCTTCAGCAGCAGTTGGATGGATAGCGACAGTGTTGTCGAAATCTTTCTTGGTTGCGCCCATCTTCACGGCAACAGCGAACCCTTGCAGAATTTCATCCATACCAAAACCGATGCCATGAATGCCAACAATCTTCTCTTCCGCACCGACACAGACGAGCTTCATCCGGCATGGCTGACGGTGCTGAGTCACGGCGCTGTACATGGCCGTGAATGAAGATTTGTAGACTTTCACTTGATCGTCACCAAACTTCTCGCGCGCTTGTGGTTCAGTCAAACCAATCGTGCCGATAGGTGGATGGCTAAAGACCACGGTTGGAATATTCGTGTAATCCAAATGTTCATCTGGCTTGTTATTGAACAGGCGCTCAGACAAACGGCGACCTGCGGCTACAGCCACTGGCGTCAGTTCAACCGCGCCAGTATTATCGCCAACGGCATAGACACCTTTGACATTAGTATTCTGGAACTTATCAACCTCGATATAGCCTTTTTCATTGGTTTTGACACCACTGGCAGGCAGATTCAGGTTGTCTGTTGCAGGTTCACGGCCAATGGCCCAAATCAGATGATCGACGGTTACTTCTGTGCCGTTTTCCAGTTGCAGTGTCAGGCTGCCATCGGCATTTTTGATCACGGCTTTTGGTACGGATTCGGTATGCAGTTTTGGCCCTTCGGTGTTCATCACTTCCAACAGGGTTTCCACAATCAGTGGATCAAAGGTACGCAGTGGCGCGTGCTTACGTACAAAAAGATGTGTTTCTGTGCCTAATCCATTGAGTACGCCCGCGATTTCTACCGCAATATACCCGGCACCTACGACAGCGACCCGTTTTGGCATCTCATCTAACTCAAAGAAACCATCAGAATCGATACCATATTCAGCACCAGGAATATTCGGACGGCTTGGGCGACCACCGGTGGCAATCAGAATATTGTCTGCGGTTATCTTCTCACCATTGACTTCCACCGTATGGGCATCAACAAAACGCGCGAAGCCGTGGATAACATCAACTTTGTTATTGCCTAAACCACGTTCATAAGACTGATGGATACGATCGATGTAGGCAGTACGATTCTTTATCAGAGTCTTCCAATCAAAATGATTGATTGTGGTGTCGAAACCGTAGTCTGGGCCATATAATTTAATCGCTTCCGCGATTTGTGCGGCGTGCCACATCACTTTTTTCGGCACGCAACCCACGTTTACACAAGTCCCACCGAGCTGTTTAGCTTCGATCAGCGCACACTTTTTGCCATACATGGCTGCCCGGTTGATCGACGCAATCCCGCCACTGCCACCGCCAATTGCTAGATAATCGTAATGTTTAGTCATCAGGGTCGTTTCCATCAAGAATCGTTTAAAAATTGCCTAAGAGTTTAACCCTTGCCAGCATTTTGTCGCAAAGGTTGCATCAATTGCTCTGATTCACGTGACCAATTGATTGATACCCGACATCTTTCAAGCCGTAGGGTTGTTGGCTGCTATCATTGACCCAATCCATTGAGTTATCTCAACGCGTTGAGTTCATTCAGTTACCACCTACGGCAACTCGAAATCTATTGGGTATAGGCACTATTTACTCAGGGACTACCCACTTCACTAATGTATGACCATGGCCTGAAGGCACGAGTGCTTTGTGTAGCCATGGCAGCAGGGTATTCATTTGCTGTTCAAGTTTCCACGGCGGGTTAATCACAATCATGCCTGAGGCCGTCATACCGTGCTGGTCACTGTCTGGGCGCACGGCCAGTTCAATTTGCAAAATACGGCGGATGCCGGTGGCTTCCAGATCACGTAATAACCGTTTGATTTGCTGACGTAGGACTACTGGATACCATAAAGCATAGGTGCCAGTTGCAAAACGTTTATAACCTTCCTGAATCCCTTTCACTACATCCTGATAGTCGGTTTTCATTTCATACGGTGGGTCAATCAGGATAAAACCCCGGCGTGATGGTGGCGGTAATTGTGATTTAAGTTGTTGATAACCATCAGCTCGTTGTACTTTTGCACGCTCATCTTTGGCAAATTCATTACGCAATAATGGGAAATCGCTAGGGTGCAGCTCCGTCAAATGAATTTTGTCGTATTCACGCAATAAGTGGCGTGCAATCAACGGTGAGCCAGGGTAATAACGCAACTTATCACCACGGTTAAAGTAGTTGATAGCACTCATATACGGAGCTAAATCAGCAGGTAAGTCATCGCGTTGCCACAGCTGGCCGATACCTTCAAGGTATTCACCCGTGCGTTCGGCGTGTTCGCCACTTAACTGATAGCGACCTGCACCCGCATGAGTGTCCAAATAAAGGAACGGTTTTTCTTTTTCTTTCAAAGACTCAATAATCAAGCTTTGAACCGTGTGTTTAAGAACGTCGGCGTGGTTGCCGGCGTGAAAGCTATGGCGGTAACTTAACATTTTATTTTAACCAATTGATATTCTGATATAAATCATCAAGTTAATGAGAGTATATACTGTGGATTGTGACCATGCTTTGTCTGCGTGGATGCAATAAACATCCCAGTCAGAGACCGTAGCCAGCACATTATGGCAACTAGTATAAACTGTCTGGTGGATAAAAAGTGAAAAGCATTGATTTGTGGCAAATACTTCGCCTTGCGACCATGGATGTAAAAATGAATGGATAAAATAATGAATAAAAAGACTCTCGCCGAACGATACCCTGACGCCTTGCACTGGCCATTTGGTGATAGCCCTGAAATGGCTGATGAACTGGCACAACTGGTTATCAGTGGGGCTAAAACAGCGACTTGCGGCTCGTATCATGCTTATAAGTCAGAGGTTTCGCCGGGTATTGGTGATTACAACGTCATTCTTAATGGCCGAAATGAGCCGGTCTGCGTGATCAGAACTGTTAGCCTAACACTGGTTCGTTATTGCGATGTCAGCGCAGAAATGGCTGCCAAAGAAGGCGAGGGTGATAAAAGCCTAACGT
Source organism: Yersinia vastinensis (assembly GCF_902726565.1). Lineage (GTDB taxonomy): Bacteria > Pseudomonadota > Gammaproteobacteria > Enterobacterales > Enterobacteriaceae > Yersinia > Yersinia vastinensis. Next base: position 167,449 of record NZ_CACVAF010000005.1, on the reverse strand, counting down.
ACTGGCAGCAAGGGCATCAGGCATTTTTTGAGCGAGCAGGGGATTTTTCTCCTGATATGCTACTGGTCTTTGAGCAATTTAAGTTGGTTGAGGTTTTTGATTAACCTGTCAGCCATTGATTTTCGTGCTGGCAGACCTCATGTTAATAACTTATTCGTCATTTATTCTTTGTAGCCAGCGCTGTTCTGGCTGACATTCAAAACCTTATTGAAACTTAAAATAATCAGGACTGCCCTATGACAAACCCGCTGTTGACCCCGTTCTCCCTGCCGCCATTTTCTGCTATTCGCCCTGAAGATATCGTGCCGGCGGTGAAATCCGCTCTGGATGAATGCCGTCAAGCGGTGGAGCGGGTAGTTGCCCAGCCAGGCCCTTTTACGTGGGATAATTTATGCCAGCCATTGGCTGAATCCGATGACCGTTTGTCTCGCATTTGGTCGCCTATTGGGCATTTGAACTCCGTGAAAAACAGCCCGGAACTGCGCGAGGCATATGAGCAAAGTCTGCCACTGCTCTCTGAATACGGCACATGGGTCGGGCAGCATAAAGGTTTGTATCAGGCTTATGTCAGCCTGAAAGAAGGGCCGGGGTTTGATGCCTTGACGGCTCCTCAGCGCAAAGCGGTAGAAAATGCTCTGCGTGATTTCCAGTTATCCGGTATCGGTCTGGAACCCGAACAGCAAAAACGTTATGGCGAAATTGTTGCCCGCCTGTCTGAGCTAGGTTCGACTTACAGCAATAACGTGCTTGATGCCACGATGGGTTGGAGCAAGCTGATTACTGACGTTGAGCAACTGAAAGGGTTGCCAGAAAGTGCACTGGCAGCCGCCAAAGCCATGGCCGAAGCCAAAGAGCAAGAGGGCTGGTTACTGACACTGGATATGCCAAGTTATCTTCCGGTGCTGACGTATGCCGATAATGCCCAATTGCGTGAAGAGATGTATCGTGCTTTTGCGACCCGTGCCTCTGATCAGGGGCCAAATGCTGGCAAATGGGATAACAGCGAAATCATGGCCGAAATTCTGACCTTACGTCATGAATTGGCACAGTTACTTGGTTTTAATAGTTATGCGGATAAATCGCTGGCAACCAAGATGGCAGAAAGCCCACAACAGGTGCTGGGCTTCTTAAATGATTTGGCAAAACGCGCTCGCCCGCAAGCAGAAGAAGAGCTGGCCCAGTTACGTGCTTTTGCTGAAAAGCATTATGGCGTCAGTGAGCTAGCCGCTTGGGATATCACTTATTATTCCGAGAAACAAAAGCAGCATTTGTTCTCCATTAGTGATGAACAATTGCGGCCTTACTTCCCGGAACAGCGTGTTGTTGAAGGGCTGTTCGAGGTGGTTAAACGTATTTACGGTATTACCGCCAAAGAGCGCCATGATGTGGATACTTGGCATCCAGATGTGCGTTTCTTCGATCTATTTGATGCCAGTGGTGAATTGCGCGGTAGCTTCTATCTGGATTTGTACGCCCGTGAACATAAACGTGGCGGTGCTTGGATGGATGATTGCGTCGGCAGCTTGCGTTTGGCCAATGGCCAATTACAAAAACCAGTAGCCTATCTAACCTGCAACTTTAATGGGCCAGTTGGCGGTAAACCGGCGCTGTTTACCCATAACGAAGTGACCACGTTATTCCATGAATTTGGCCACGGCTTGCATCATATGCTGACCAAAATTGATACTGCGGGTGTTTCTGGTATCAATGGTGTGCCGTGGGATGCGGTCGAGTTACCGAGCCAATTTATGGAAAACTGGTGTTGGGAGCCACAAGCGCTGGCTTTCATTTCGGGCCATTACGAAACCCATGAGCCATTGCCGCAAGAGATGTTAGATAAGTTGCTGGCTGCGAAAAACTATCAGGCGGCGCTGTTTATTCTGCGCCAACTGGAGTTCGGTCTGTTCGATTTCCGTATGCATTATGAGTTCGATCCGTTGACGGGCGCGCAGATCCTACCGATCTTGTATGAAGTGAAAAAACAGGTCGCTGTTGTGCCATCACCCACTTGGGGCCGTTTCCCACATGCCTTTAGCCATATCTTTGCCGGTGGTTACGCGGCGGGTTATTACAGCTACCTGTGGGCGGAAGTGCTCTCTGCCGATGCTTTCTCGCGCTTTGAAGAAGAAGGGATCTTCAATGCGGCAACCGGGCAGTCCTTCCTCGATAATATCCTGTCTCAAGGTGGTTCTGAGGAGCCAATGACGCTGTTCAAGCGCTTCCGTGGCCGTGAGCCGCAGTTGGATGCTATGCTGCGCCATTACGGTATTAAGGGCTAGAATGTGTCACAGATAAGTATTTGTTTATTGTCTGAATCAGGCGCCGATCCCGGCGCCTTGTCTATTCTGGCAGAACGCTGGCGTTTGGTGTCTGACGAGCAAGCGATAATGGCGCTGGTACTCACTCCTGAGCGCCTTGAACTGCGCAAGCGAGATGAGTCGAAACTCGGTGGGATCTATGTTGATTTTGTCTCCGGCACACTGGCTCATCGCCGTAAATTTGGCGGCGGGCGTGGTGAAGCGGTCGCCAAAGCGGTAGGTATCAAAAAAGGCTACCTGCCGCGGGTTGTCGATGCGACCGCTGGTTTGGGCCGTGATGCTTTTGTACTGGCGGCGCTGGGTTGCCATGTGCAAATGTTGGAGCGTAATCCGGTGGTGGCTGCATTGCTGGAAGATGGTTTGCGTCGAGGGTATCAGGATGCTGAAATTGGTCCTTGGCTACGCGAGCGATTAACGTTATTGCATGCTTCGAGTTTGACCGCGCTGGTGGAGATTGAGCCTCGGCCTGAAGTCGTTTACCTCGACCCTATGTACCCGCACCGGCAAAAAAGTGCACTGGTGAAAAAGGAAATGCGCGTGTTCCAATCGTTAGTGGGTGCAGATGAGGATGCCGATGGTTTACTGGCTCCGGCGCGGGCTTTGGCAACCAAGCGAGTGGTGGTTAAACGCCCCGACTATGCTGAACCTCTGGCAGGTGTGGCAGCGCAGGCCGCGGTGACGACGAAAAGCCATCGTTTTGATATTTATCCCCCTCTTTCTTAATACAACTACGATGGTCTACCCGCCATATTTCAGCGTGAGCTTGAAGTATGGCGGGTATAAACTTTATGCAGCGAATATTGGGCTGGCAATAAAATTATTTGATGACAATTGATGCTTCCCCGTGAGGTTTATCAGCATATCGTTTTCATATTCGTAATCATTAAGATCAATCAGCAAATATGTCATATCGGTCTCTTCATCAAATATCTGCATGATTTCTACACGCTCATTAATCCCTTTAAAGGTAAATCTATCGACCAAATGCATATCACTCTCTTTAGAAAGAAAGGGCGATAAATCAATTTTATCTTTGTCTGCTTTAAAATCATGAATGGTATCGGCAGAGGTTGTTAAAGAATCACTATCATTAAGATAGACAAAAGTATTATTTCCTTCTCCCCCCCAGAGTTGGTCAGCACCGAGTCCGCCAGCCAGTCTATTATCTGCACTGTTACCTCTAATTTCATCATCACCTCTGCCGCCGATGGCATTTTCAATGATGACATCAGCAGCAATTGAGATATTTCCCTTTAATCCACCAATATCAGAAAAACTGAGTGCATTCATATTGATTTTTTGATTTTGCGAATAACCGGAGAAATCAAATGTATCAATACCACCGGCATCCCATACGCAAAATATCAATACGTCATTGGCATCATGTGCGGTGAAATACGCCCGCTCGCTATTGGAGTTAAAACCATAAATGGTATTGCCCGTCCGTGTGTGGAGATTAGCACCATAGAGATATTGGACAGTGGCGATATCCAATATCTGCGGTGTTGATGGATAGTTCCAGCGGTAATCAGCACCAGAATATTTCTCCGACAAATAGCTCATCACACTGGCTTGCTGCGTATAGCCATAAGGAGCATGGGTATGTGCCAGCCCCAAAGAATGACCGATTTCGTGAGCAATGACATGCCCACCGTAGTTTATTTTTGTGGGATTGGTCGCACCGTTTTTAGCGTAATTAATCCATATTGGGCTGAAGCTTCCATTGTTGGGATAATAAGCATAGCCAGAAATAGGGCTATTTTGCTGTTCATAATTTAAAAATAATAGATTGGCTGAATGGTTTTCCGAGGCTTGAATAAATTGAATGTTAGCGATGTCTGCATAGCTTTGCATCGCAGCTTTAGCTTGGGTAATCTGCTTTTCATTAAATAAGAATAGGGGCGCATTTTGTTGTTTTTGAGTATCCGCTTCCCATAATGTGTAACCTTGACTAAATGAATAAAGAAGTGTGATGATTTTACTATCTTCAGTGTTATTTTTCCATGTATAGCGAGAGGTTATCTTACTAATATTATCTATTTTCAATTTTTCTTTAGAAATTATATTTTTTTCATATGATTTATAACTGTCTGTCATTGTCCGATCCTTGGTTATGAAAACCTTTTGATAAGTAAAACAGGCTATTTAGAAAAAGAGTAATGCGACTGAGGATATTACTAATAGTGCTTATTAATTAAATAAGCATTATCCTAAATGAGCAGGTAGAATTAATATGAAATTAAATAAAACATTCGTAGGGTTAATGATAAAAATAAATATCCCATATTCTTTTTGTATTACCTTCGCAAAGAATATGGGAATAAGGATTATTTACAGCACACCTTGGGCCAGCATGGCATCTGCCACTTTAACAAAGGCGGCAATATTGGCACCGTGCACATAATGCGTTTGCTTACCTTCACCACCATGTTCAACACAAGACTGGTGAATATCCAACATAATGTGGTGCAGACGGACATCAACTTTTTCTGACTTCCAGCTCAGACGAGCCGCATTCTGTGCCATTTCCAGACCGGATGTGGCAACGCCGCCAGCATTGGCTGCTTTACCCGGAGCGAACAGCACGCCAGCTTCCAGGAAAGCATCTGTCGCTTGAATTGTCGTCGGCATATTCGCGCCTTCGGCAACGGCTTTCACTCCATTCGCAATCAACTGGCGAGCGGCAGGTAAATCCAGCTCATTTTGTGTTGCACAAGGCAAAGCGATATCAACGGGCACATTCCATGGCTGTTGGTTGGCCAAATAAACCAGATTACGTTCGCGAGCATAGTCTTCGATGCGACCATAACGTTTATTTTTAATGTCAGCCAGATGGGCTAATTTTTCCGGTGTAAAGCCGGCTTCATCCACCACTGTGCCGCCAGAATCAGAAGCCGTAATGACGCGAGCGCCCAGCTCCATGGCTTTTTCGATAGTATATTGAGCAACGTTACCCGCGCCAGAAACAGAGACTTTTCTGCCCTCAAAACCTAAACCGTGGCGTTTTAGCATGGCATCAGTGAAATAAACTAAACCGTAACCGGTTGCTTCCGGGCGAATGAGGCTGCCGCCGAAAGAAAGACCTTTACCGGTGAAGACGCAAGCCGTGTTATTAGACAGTTTCTTCATCATACCGGACATAAAGGCCACTTCACGGCCGCCAACACCAATGTCTCCCGCAGGAACATCGGTATCTGGGCCAAGATGACGGTAAAGCTCAGTCATCAAGGCTTGGCAAAAACGCATGACTTCAGCCTGACTTTTTCCTTTCGGATTAAAATCAGAACCGCCTTTACCACCGCCCATTGGCAATGTTGTCAGCGCATTTTTAAATGTCTGCTCAAAACCGAGGAACTTAAGAATTGATAAGTTTACTGAGGGGTGAAAACGCATCCCACCCTTATAAGGGCCAATCGCAGAGTTAAATTGAACGCGCCATGCTCGGTTAACCTGAACTTTTCCTTGATCATCAGTCCAAGCCACACGGAATTGAATAACGCGCTCTGGTTCGACTAAACGTTCCAGTAAGCTTTGTTCACGGTAATGTGGGTTCTGTTCCAGAAAGGGCCAAAGTGAGGTAAAAACTTCACGTACAGCTTGGAGATATTCTGGTTGGTTGGCATCACGTTGTTGTAAAGATTCTAAAAACGACTCCAGAGAGGTTAAACCATTCATCACTAATAATTCCTTGTACCAATTAAGACTCTCCCTACGAATTATTATTATTAAAACTGTGAGGAGACGATGTTGTGCATCCTTGACTATATCATCGCTTTATATTCAGACAGCAAGGGATTTTTGACGAAACTTAGTGTGCTTATTAACAACAGAGTGTTGTCGGGCAGATACAAGGAAATGCAATAAAAACGCCCGCATATGCGGGCGTTTAGGAGAGAATCAGCATCGGAAAGTTTTAATTATCTTCGTTATCGTCCTCATCACGCAGTGGCACGATGAGCATATCGACATGTACGGTATTGATTAACTGGCGCGCTGAAGACATCAACTTACTCCAGAAATCCTGATGATGGCCGCATAATACCAAGTCCATATCATATTTCTTAATGGCATCAACCAAGACCTGCCCCAAATCACCACTACCACTTAGCGTTTGCTCAATAGGGTAGCCTGCGTTTTGTGACAGCTCAGTCAACGCATTATGAGTTTCTTCAGAAATGCGTTTTTGCATATCGCCAAGATTAACGTCAATCAGGCCGGTATAGAGATCTGAGTAGTTAACATCAACATGGATCAAGGAAACTTTGGCATTGTACGGTCTGGCCATGGAGACCGCTTTTTCTACCAACACCTTACTTTCCGGAGATAGGTCAACCGCAATCAGAATGTGTTTGTAAGCCATAAGTAAACTCCTTCCATAATGTTAATTAATGGGTAAGCAAACATTCAACCTGTTGAACGGGTGCTAACGCTATATCGACATTGTAGCATTATGACCCCTAACTGAAGTGTTTCACGGATCACAACACACTGTTTTGATGATGATCACTAAAATCAGCGTCTCTATTTTTACACCAAGGAAGAGTCAAACTCTACCACTCATTACCTTGGTACACCGCCAGATTGATTGAATTTAAAGCAGATCATTACATTAAGTATAGCGCCGATAAATCATCCCGATGAATGGAATTTCATATTTGTGATGCAAATATAGCTTATAAAAAGCGGCTGTCGAATCTATGGGTGTTAGTTAAGAAAGATTAATATTTAGACAATCTCTGTGTGGATTAAACGCCATCTCCAACAAATGAGATTAAATATAAGTTAGTACTCATCGGTTCTTAACCGCGGCGAGATAAGGCTTAATTTAGAGATTATCAGGCTATTTTTCATTTCATTTCCTACACTCATAGAGGGAGTCCTACACGTTCGGATAGTGTGTCGCGCGAAAACGCATCGAGCCACCGTCAAAAAGCGAACGATAGGGGGTGGCTTTTGATGCCCTGGGGGTGTTTGTATCGGCTAGAGTGAGCGATGGCGCAAAAGGAACAGGCAACTGGCCTTAATGCGTGTGATATCGCTGGGAGGATGATTATGATCAGTACCGTCGCGCTTTTTTGGGCTTTGTGTGTGGTATGTGTGATTAATATGGCACGTTATTACTCATCACTACGTGCTTTGTTAGTGGTCTTACGTGGTTGCGACCCGTTGCTGTATCAGTATGTTGATGGCGGTGGTTTTTTTACCTCCCACGGTCAGCCGAGCAAGCAAATTAGATTAGTCGGTTATATCTTTGCTCAACGTTATCTTGATCATCATGATCCGGAGTTTATTCGCCGCTGCGAGAGGCTACGTGGGCAATTTATCCTGACCAGCGCATTATGTGGTTTAGTCGTGGTCAGTCTGGTGGGCTTAATGCTGTGGTATTAGTATGAACTTTTGGCATAAAAAAATCTAAAAAGGCGACCTAATAAGGCCGCCTTTATTTACGCTTACCGTCCGGCTCGATGACCTTTCAGTATCATCACAGCACTGCACCAAGGCGCACTGTGACAACTATCCATTCGCTCGGTTTAGATAAACTTCAACGCTATCCAATACAACCCGCCGGAAAGAAGAATAGAGATTGGCAAGGTTAATACCCACGCCAACATAATGTTCTTCACCGTCTTACTCTGCACACCGCCGCCATCAACCAGCATGGTCCCGGCAACAGCTGAAGAGAGCACTTGTGTGGTCGATACTGGCATACCGGTATAACTGGCAATACCGATAGACACTGCGGCAGTCATCTGAGCAGAAACCCCTTGTGCGTAGGTCATGCCTTTCTTACCGATTTTCTCACCGATAGTGACCGCAACACGTTTCCAGCCAACCATGGTTCCCAAAGAGAGGGCCAGAGCGACGGCAACGATAATCCAGGTCGGTGCGTATTCCACGGTTTCCAACAAATCTGTACGTAGATTGTTGAGGAAACGACGGTCTTGCGCACTGGTTTCTGGCAGTTTAGCCACTGTACCTGCGGTTTCGGCAACACACATCAGCAAGCGACGCATATGGCTGCGTTGATCAACTGTCAGGTCGTCATAGCTTTGCAGATTAGCCAGCAGTGTTTGTGCTTGCTCAATGGCTATCATGGCGCGTGAGCTATCACAGTGGAACTGTACTGGTGTATTCGGCAATGTTTCCGGTGTCGGCACCAGAGGCTTGAGCGCAACAGCATGAGGTAATACCTCAACATGCTGTTGATAATATTGTTGCAGATGAGTCACTGCATCGCGGGTGCGGGCAATATCATAGCCTGTAGCACTCATATTCACGACAAACCCGGCTGGAGCCACACCGATTAATACCAGCATGATCAAGCCAATCCCTTTCTGACCATCGTTAGCGCCGTGAGAGAAACTCACGCCAATAGCCGATAGGATCAGAGCAGTACGAGTCCAGAATGGCGGTTTACGTTTACCGTCTTTCTTTTCACGTTCAGCAGGTGTCAGGTGAATACGTTGCTGCTTCTTGGTCCCGTTCCAGTAACGACGTAGCAGGAACACCATCAGCCCTGCAATAACCAGACCCACAATCGGGGATAAGATTAATGACAGGAAGATTTGAATCATCTTAGGAACGTTCAGTGCATCGACTACAGATGTACTGGTCATTAATGCATTGGTTAAACCAATACCGATGATTGCACCAATCAGCGTATGTGAACTGGAAGCTGGGATACCAAAATACCAAGTGCCCAAATTCCAGATAATCGCGGCCAGTAGCATAGAGAAGACCATGGCCAACCCATGTGCCGAACTGACGTTTAACAGCAGATCAGTAGGCAATAGGTGAACAATGGCATACGCCACGCTCAAACCGCCCAGCATCACGCCGAGGAAGTTAAACACCCCTGCCATCACGACAGCCACTTGTGAACGCATGGCACGGGTATAAATTACGGTCGCAACCGCATTGGCTGTATCATGAAAACCATTGATGGCTTCGTAAAACAGCACGAACAACAAAGCAAGAACTAACATTAGGCCGGTATGGAAATCCAGGCCAGCGAAAAGATGTAGCATAAGCGTTACGCCAGTTTGTGGACATGAACGCGGCGCATTATCAGTGACAATGGGGGGTGGGGAAAAGGAAAATATGACCTTTTTTTGACATGACCGCAGATGAATTCATCTTTTTATACAACATATGCATGTTATATCAGCAGGTTACTTAGTTTTACCGTATGAGACATTTTCTTACTATGGCTTCCTGTCGATGGGCGACTTACAATCTTCCGCCGCAAATTTGTCGGTCGAATGAACTCAATAATACGCAAACCGACTAAAAGCGGGCAATTTTGCAGCAATGATTTTCTGACTCAGTGAGGCTCAGAGTGGAACAGTTTGATGTGGTAGTGATAGGTGCGGGTGCTGCGGGGCTATTTTGTGCGGCGCAGGCGGGGCAAGCAGGGTGCCGGGTGTTGCTGGTGGATAACGGCAAGAAAGCAGGACGTAAGATTCTGATGTCCGGTGGTGGCCGCTGCAACTTTACCAATATGTTTGTAGAACCTGCCGCCTACCTGTCACAAAACCCTCATTTTTGTAAATCTGCTTTGGCGCGTTATACCCAGTGGGATTTCATCGATCTGATGAATCGTTATGGTATCGCTTGGCATGAGAAAACGCTGGGGCAATTATTTTGCGACGATTCGGCGCAACAAGTTGTCGAGTTGCTGTTAAAAGAGTGCGAATTGGGGCAAGTGACCATTCGACTGCGCAGTGATGTTCTGTCGGTCGAAAAAAATGAGAGTGGTTTCCTGCTCCAGATTAACGATTTGAAAGTGAGTACTAACTCACTTGTAGTGGCCTCTGGTGGGCTGTCTATGCCTGGATTGGGCGCTTCACCGTTTGGTTATAAGCTGGCCGAGCAGTTTGGTTTAAAAGTATTGCCGACCCGCGCGGCATTGGTGCCTTTCACTTTGCATAAACCCCTATTGGAGCATCTGCAAACCCTTTCCGGTGTTTCTGTGCCCGCCGTAGTTACCGCAGAAAATAGTGTGAGTTTCCGCGAGAGTATTTTATTCACTCATCGGGGACTTTCTGGCCCTGCAATTTTGCAACTTTCAAGCTATTGGCAGGCTGGAGAGTATGTAAGCATCAACTTACTTCCTGATACTGATTTAGATGCTTTCCTGAACAATGAGCGACAAGTGCATCCAAATCAGACGCTGAAAAACACCTTAGCTCAACTGCTCCCTAAACGGTTGGTTGAATGTCTGCAAACTCTGGAGCAACTGCCAGATGTCACGCTAAAGCAATTAAATGCGCCACAACAAGCAGCACTGGTCGCCAATCTTCAACAGTGGCGTGTGCAACCCAATGGGACTGAAGGCTACCGTACGGCTGAAGTCACCATCGGTGGTGTAGATACCCAAGAGTTATCCTCTAAGACTATGGAGGCCCATAAAGTGCCTGGTCTGTACTTTATTGGCGAGGTGGTTGATGTCACCGGTTGGTTGGGAGGGTACAATTTCCAGTGGGCTTGGAGCTCTGGCTGGGCCTGTGCTCAGGCATTAGCGGCGAAGCAGGTGCAATAATAAAACGACTTCGATAGTTGAAATAAAGCCTCTTAGTCCGATTTATCAGACTAAGAGGCAATAATGCAGCATGACTCTTAACGCAGCGCCTGAAGAATATTATAGGCCGCTTGTACGCGCACAGGATTAGGGTAGTTTTTGTTAGCTAGCATCACTATGCCAATCTTCTCCTGCGGGATGAAAACAATATAGGCGCCAAAACCATTGGTCGCACCGGTCTTATGAACCCAGGATGCCGGTGTTGCTGGTTGCGGTGGTAATAATTCCTCCACTTTACGCGGTTTTAACGCGATATCATTACCACTGTCGGCAATGACTGTTTGTGGATTGATAGGCCAGTTATACATTTCCCATCCCAATCCTTGGAACAGATCCCCTGCTTGGAAATAGCGAGATTGAGCTGCGACTATTGCTTTCTTTAACTTATCGTTTTCGGTCGGTAGATTGTTTGGCTCCATATTGGCCTGCATAAATCTCACCATATCTTTCGTGGTGGATTTTACCCCGTAGGCCTCCTCACCCAGCATGCCCAAGGTGACACGTACTGGCTGACCATCCTTATATCCCCACGCATAGTTTGACTGCATCGATTCAGGGACAGTGATAAAAGTATGTGTCAGTTTTAATGGCTGGAACACAGACTCTTTCATGTAGTTTTCGAATGTTAATTGGCTTTTTTTCACCGCCAACGCACCGAATAAACCGATGCTGGCATTGGAGTAATTTCGCATTACACCTGGCGCCCACTGTGGTTGCCATTGCTGATAATATTGCCACAGCGATTTTTGGTCTGTCACCGAATCGGGCAGTTGAAGAGGAAGCCCTCCCGCGGTGTACGTTGCAAGATGCAACATTTTCACACCTTGCCACTGGCTCCCCGTTAGCTCAGGGGCATATTCTGTCACTGGATCATTAAGATTCATGATGCCGGTTTGCGCGGCATATTCCCCGGCTATTCCGGTAAAGGTCTTACTGACCGAGCCAAGTTCAAACAGTGTATTTTTAGTCACTGGAATACCGGCTTTTATATCCGCTACACCATAGTTAAAAAACTGCGGCTTGCCGTCATAAAAAACAGCGACAGCCATTCCGGGTATATTCTGTTGTTCGAGCAACGGCTTAAGAGTTTTATTGACGATAGCCGCGACCTGTTGCTCCGTCAGTATGGTTTGTGCCGTGGCATAAAGTGGAGAAGTTGCGATGGTGGTAAAGACTAAAGTATTGATTATAGATTTTTTCAGCATGGGTAAATCTTCCATAGATTGATAAACGACAAGCAGTGTGGCTCCTTTTGTGCGGCAGATTTTGCGATGATTGACTATGGATAACAATCGATTATATTTGATACTTGATAATAGAAAATCTAACAGATGAGCCTATGGTGCGCAGTTATATTCCTTTAAATTCACTTCGTGCCTTCGAGGCTGCGGCCAGACAGTTAAGTTTTACTAAGGCTGCTATCGAATTAAATGTCACCCATGCAGCCATCAGCCAGCAGGTCAAAGCGCTGGAGCAACGTCTCAATTGTCGCCTCTTTATTCGGATTTCACGCGGATTAGTGTTAACAACAGAAGGTGAGAACCTGCTACCAATCCTTAATGATTCCTTCGATCGTATCGCTGACACGCTAGACCGTTTTTCTGCTGGAGTGATGCGTGAAAAAGTTAGGGTGGGTGTTGTTGGGACGTTTGCAACCGGCTACTTATTAGCCCGCCTGCGGAATTTTCAACAGCGCTATCCACATGTGGATATATTACTTTCTACGCATAACAACCGTGTTGATGTCGTGGCTGAAGGGCTAGATTATGCTATTCGTTATGGCAATGGTGCTTGGCATGATACCGAGTCACAATATTTGTGCGATGCACCATTGGCTCCTCTGTGCGCGCCTTCATTTGCGGCAAATTTACGCCAGCCTAATGACCTGCAAAAATTTACGCTGCTCCGCTCTTATCGGCGCGATGAATGGTCAGCATGGTTCACTGCTGCTGGAGGATGCATACCTTCACCTTCTCAACAAATCATGGTGTTCGACTCGTCGGTGAGTATGCTGGAAGCTGCGCAAGCAGAAATAGGTGTTGCTCTGGCTCCGCCGTCCATGTTTTCGCATCTACTACTCAGCGAACGTATCATCCAGCCTTTTAGCACGACGATTAGCTTGGGCGGATATTGGCTGACTCGCCTACAATCTCGCACAGAAACTGCCGCTATGCGGGATTTTTCAGTATGGTTATTGTCTGAGATGGCATCTGACAGAGTAGAGCCGCAGTGTCAGCCTTAGTGGTTTTATCATATAGACACGCCTAAATCAGGAAGACAATTAATCGAGCTGATTGAGTTAAAGAGAACCCTCTCATCGCGCCATAAAAAATACGCTGGAGTGAAGCATTTCTCTATATAGAAATATCCCTTACTTGTTAATAATAACCCATATTAAATAATTTTATCTCACACTAACCAAAAAAATATTTTTTTATCTAACCAATTTGGCTTAATGACAGTATTAATTTTACCAATTGTATTTTCCGCATGAAATATTTTTTACTTTAATAAATTTCCTAAGATGATGATATGATCGGTAGCTTATGCATGAATTTATCTTGCCTTGAAATATTTATGTACACAGCAATATATAACATTGAGTTAACTTCTCTCTAATAAAACACATCGTTAAGCATTCTATATTGGCTTACTTTTATTTAAGTGACTATCTAAAGGACTATATGGTGAAATACTCTAAATCTCTTTGTCTTATATTGGTGTCTATATTGTTATCAGGTTGTGCTGGTAAACAGCCTTATGATACTGAAGTCGAAAAGAAAGCCATTCGTGGTGAAAATGGCGCAGAAATACCCATCTCTGCATATAACAAGCTGGAGACAGGTGGCAGCCATGCTACGGATACCTCATTGCGCCTAGTGACACGTGCGGATACCGCTGCCGCTGTGGGTCTATCTGTTGTCACTTTTGTTGCTCAGGCATTTGCGGGTAGTGCTTCAGGTGGTACGTTTACTAAAGAGGAACTAAGAGGCACGAAAATAGTTGTTTTAAGTAACCCAAGCATTGGTTATTTCATGCCAAATATTGAAGCGGAAGTAAAGAAAGGGCTGGCGGGTAAACCTAAACATCTTTATATGGAAAAAATAGAAATACGCCCAAGTGTCTGGTTACTAATGTATGAGAATTTATCCGGTTCAGAAACTAACTATGAATTACGTTATGCCACTAGTCTAAGTAAAAATAAAGAGACTTGGCAAAAAAGCGGAATGTATTTCACCTGTGAACCTAAACCAATTAAAGCTCCGCTGGAGCAATGGCAAGCAAACAACTATGAAAAAGTGACAAAAGTCACTCAGCAATATATGGCCGATTGTATGAAAGACTTTGCTGAGAAAGTGGACAGCATCGTTAGCTAATATTTATTTTTTTGTATCTTAAATACCATTGTATTTTTATCGTCATCTTATCAGGGGGCATTTAGCTCCCTGATTTATTTGATTGCCCTGCTACTTTACAATATCTTTGGATTTCTTACTTGGAAGTTGTGTTCCCGCCAAACTTGGCATGGCTTGACGCATAATATCGAGGAATGCGCGTAATCTGGCAGGATAAAAACTGGCGTGTGGATAAACTAAATAGATGGGTAAAGGTAACCCGTGCCAGTTTGGCGCCAGATGAACTAATCGCCCTTGGGTAAGGTCATCGCTTATTACCCATGTTGAGGCAATTCCCGCACCTACCCCCGCCAATGCGGCGTTGCGTAACGCATACAGGCTGTCAGTACTCAATTGCGGCTCAATTGAAAAACGCTGAATCTCACCGTTCGTTTTATGGCTCAGAACAACTTCATTGCGGTAGAACGAATTTAATGCAATCCAGCGAAAATTTTGTAATTGCTCAGGGTGAGTGGGCAAGGGGTGATTGCCTAATAACTCAGGTGCAGCGACCACGATACGTGGTACTTCAGCTAGCAGGATAGCAACTACCGAAGGGTCGGTTACTGCACCGACTTGAATGGCACAATCAATACCTTCAGCAATAAAATCTGGGCGGCGATCGTTTAGCATCCACTCAACTGACATTTTTGGGTAGCGATACAGATAGTCCTTAAGTGGTTGGATTAACTGGTCTTGCCCGAAAGCATGCGGAACCAACACCCGCAGCAACCCTCTAGGTTCATCTGTTGCACTACGCAAATCATCCGCCATTGCATCCCAGCTCTTAACCAATTCTTTGGCATGGGCAAAGCAACGTTCGCCATCATCCGTCAATTTCATAATATGCGTGGTACGTTGCAATAATTTCAAACCAAGCAGACGCTCCAGTGTTTGTAACCGGCGGCTAATGGTTGGTTGGCTTGTTCCCAGACGAATGGCTGCTGCGGATAAGCTCCCCGCCTCAACGATACGAATAAATGTTTGCATTAATTCTATACGATCAATGCTTGCTAAATTAGATTCTTTCATACGTCAAGCGTATAACAGTTTTACTCTCTGTGCGACTACCAAGATGCATCCGAGCGCGTAAAAATACAGCCTCAATATCATTACAGGTAGCCATCATGTCAGTCATCCAATCCACATCAACCCACACCGCAAGTCCTGAACAGGCCCTTACAGGTCGAACAGTTCTGATGTTGGCAACCGGTGCAGGTCTTAGCGTCGCATCAATTTATTACAGCCAGCCGCTGCTGGGTGTCATGGGTTCTGATTTGCATGCCCGTGTTGGCGCGGTAGGTATGATACCGACACTGACCCAAATTGGTTATGCGTTGGGCATATTATTACTTGCTCCACTGGGTGATCGTCATGACCGCCGAATTATCATTCTATTGAAAGGTATTTTGCTGACAGCAGCATTGCTGTTTAGCGGTTTTGTTCCGGGTATGAGTGGCCTATTAGTCACCAGCTTTGTTATTGGTATTTCGGCAACGATGGCTCAGGACATTGTTCCGGCTTCTGCTACGTTGGCTTCAGCAGCACAAAGGGGAAAAACGGTCGGAACGGTGATGACGGGTTTACTGCTGGGAATTTTGCTGTCACGAGTATTAAGTGGATTTGTTGCTGAATACTTCGGTTGGCGATCACTGTATATCGGGGCTGCGCTGTCCGTTATTTTAATCACTCTTGTGATATGGCGCCGCTTGCCACGAGTTCCTGCGACCTCGACACTGAGTTATCCCGCATTGTTCGCTTCAATGAGTCATCTATGGCTTCAGTTTAAAGAGTTACGTCGAGCTGCGTTATCACAGGGATTATTATCTGTAGGGTTTAGTGCTTTCTGGTCAACTCTGGCTGTGATGTTACAGGATACTTATCATCTGGGCAGTGCTGTGGCGGGGGCATTTGGTCTTGCGGGTGCTGCGGGTGCCCTAGCTGCACCATTAGCGGGAACACTGGCAGATCGCCGTGGGCCACAAGTCGTGACGCTGATTGGTGCAGGTCTGGCAACACTGTCATTTGCTTCTCTGTTTCTTTTACCTTTGTTACCGTTCCAACTTCAAATAGGGCTTATTGTTGTTAGTGCAATTGGTTTTGATTTTGGGGTTCAAGCCACATTGGTAGCACATCAAACCATTATTTATGGCTTGGAACCTGCCGCTCGTAGTCGACTCAATGCATTATTATTTACCGGTGTATTTGTTGGGATGGCTGTTGGCTCTGCTTTAGGTAGCCTGATGTTGGAAAAAATGGGATGGACGGGGGTCGTTGCTCTGATTACTTTCTCTGGTATCGCGAGTCTGGTTGTTAGAGGGTGTGGTCGACGAACTCAATAGCCTGTGAGAGGGTAAGGAACGGCGAAAATAGACATGTTATCCAGCCGATTTCGGGATGCCTGAGTCAGTAGGTATCCCGATGACACATTTTAAATTCCAATATAAAGCGCTAAATTGTACCTATTAGGGCGACTTATTCATTTCGTAGATAAGCAATACTCTTGCGTACCTCTCTTTCAATATCGGCTTCTGACCAGGTATTCAACTGTGAAGAAAAGGGTTCGAAGGCATATATTCCTTGATAACCCAGCCGCTCAAGATTCATAACTTGCTGCTTACTGTTAAGTTTATCTTGCTCACTTAGCATGATGCGATCTTCATCCGTCAGTGTAGATTTTAAACGGGTTTCTTCAACACCAGAAAGATGTACTAAACCAATGGTGTTAACATCGATATGCGCATCAAACTCGGCTTGAGCAATATCACTCAGATAGTAGTGGAAGGTATCTAACACCATTTTGTAAGGGGCGGCTGACTTGCGAATGATCGATTGCGTGAGCAGATGAGAACGTAATGAACTGATACCAAAACCCAAAGGTTCCACCAGTCCGGTCACCTGATATTTTTTAAACAGTGGTGCGAGCAGCAACAACGCATTCAGCGTGTCTTGCTCTTTTTGCTCGACTGAGCGCCGGTCACTGGCACTACAGTTTGGACACAAAATAATCCCTTGGCAGTGAATTGCTTGCGCCAGTTTCAGCATGTTTTCTGCTTCTTGCTGCAGTGCAGAACTGTACTCAGGCAAATTGAAATATTGCAGTGCGTTGATAGTGACAATTTCAATTTCGTATTCACCGGCCAGAGCATTAAGTTGTGCAGTGGTCAACTCATCCGTTACCTTTCCACTCGCCATGTCATTGCGGAGTTCTACCTTATTTAATCCGCACTTTTTAACCAGACGAAAGAAGTTTTCAATACTTAAATTGGGAGCGATTTTGCGATTAATGCAGAAACGATTTTGGGCAATAGACATGTTATTTGCTCCTGCCGGGGGTTACCGGCATAGCTGTGGGTAAGGGTTGTTTTGCTCTTTTTGCCAGCATAGCCTCTTCCATATGCTCCAATGCCACACCTTTGGTTTCAGGAACAAAGCGGCAGATAAACCAATAGCTAAACAAGCAGCAAATAGCGAAAATCCACATTGGGAAGGCACCGTGGAATTGAGATGAAAGGTAAGGCTGGTCATTCATCATCGGGAAGCTTTGTGAAACAGCGAAGTTGGCGACCCACATACAACCAACGGCAATACTCATGCCCTGCGCCCGCATACGATTGGGGAATATTTCAGAAATCAGTACCCAAGTCCCGACCCCCCAAGAGAGTGCATAGAAAATCATAAAGAACAGCATGCCAAATAGCGCCAGATATCCGGTTGATTGGTTGTAGAGCGCGAAGGAGGTTATCAGTAACCCAAGGATGGTACCGATAGTCCCAAAACGCATCAGTGGTAAGCGCCCCATGCGATCCATCAGTATTGCACCGATAACGGAACCGACCAGTTGAAGCACACCGAGCCAGATAGTTTGGAATAATGCCTCTTGCATATTACCGGTGACGACTTTCAGTACGACAGGAGCGTAGTACATCATGACGTTAACGCCGGTCACTTGTTGCAGCATCGCCAACATGCAGCCGACAAAAATAATGAAGCGAACTCTGTAATCGCCATAGTTCAACCGGTTCTTATGTTGTTGCCTATCTTGTGCCAGTGATTCTTTTATCTCGTTCAGTACATTCTGGGCATGATTGGCATTGGACACCTTGGTGAGCATGGCAAGTGCCTGTTCCTCTCGACCGACCATGACACACCAACGCGGTGATTCAGGGATAAAGAAAACAAAGATACAAAATAGTGCGCAGGGAATAACAGCTGAGCCAATCATCCAACGCCAACCATATTCAATAAGCCATAGTTCGGTTGCTTGGCTGGCAATTTTATAGTTAACGTAAAAAATCACGATCTGGCCGAATACAATGGCAAATTGCTGCATGCTCAGTGCTCGCCCACGCATATTTTTAGGTGAAACCTCAGACATATACATTGGCGAAACCGTCGAGGCCAATCCAACAGCCAATCCACCGATAATTCGATAGATAACAAATACAGTGAAAGTTGTTGCCAGCGCGGCACCAATAGCAGAGATGGTAAAGAGTGCTGCAGCCAACATTAGGGCTTTTTTGCGCCCCCAACGGCCAGCAATTGGGCCAGAGATAAAAGCCCCGATGATACAACCGATAACCACATTGGATACTGCCCAGCCCGTTTCTGCCGGACTGAGGTGAAAGTAACTTTTCAGTGAATCTATCGCACCGGAGATGACAGCGGTGTCGTAGCCGAACAAGATGCCACCGAGAGCGGCGATGCCGCAGATCCGTAACACATAGCCGGTATTCCTTTTCTGTTGATATGCCATAAAAACTCCGTTTAGTGTCCTTTGTCGCCAGCCTGCTGCATTGACCTGTTGTGAGGAATAAGCAGGAGCAAGAGTTGGATTGAAGTAACGTGCATACTTGATTGAATAAGAACATTCATTTCATTTTTATTAAATAACGAAATATTAATTTTTCGATTCAGCTCAAATATCGAGTAATAAAAACCCTTGCAAAGGCGATCTAAGGCGACAGGAATCTGAGTGGCGACACTTATATTTTTTACTTTAGCAGTTTATTTAGGATGGAAAATCTAGAAAATGCAGTTGGATGGGTGTAATGCGTAAGCGTTCTGAATATTTTGGTCGCCTTGCTGGCACCTTACAGGAACTTGCGATACATCGCACAAAATAAAATTTCTAAAGAAAGTTATTTGAAACTTTTTTTTCAATAGAATAGAGTCTGCATATCGGCTGGTTTTTCGCCTTTCTGGCGGCTGGTCGCCTTGCGGGCTATCTTGGCTCTACCACAAGATAGCCTTTACTGATTGAGCGCATGGTCCGTTAGGTGTCTGGCACTAGCCATTTTTAATGACCCTTGCGATAGCCGCTGTTAAAAAGAGGGTGAAGCATGAAAATTGTGAGTAACTTTATTGGCGGGAAAAACTGTCTGAGCTCCAGCCACCAGACTGCCGATATTCATAATCCAGCCACTGGTCTGGTTGAAGGCCAGGTAACGCAAAGTACGGCTGAGGAAGTGCATCAGGCTATCGGAGTTGCTCATGAGGCCTTCGCTGATTGGTCACGGACAACCCCTTTGCGTCGCGCCCGTATTATGTTCAATTTCAAAGCACTTATTGAACAGCACCGCGATGAACTGGCGGAATTAATTGTTCGTGAGCACGGTAAAGTTTATTCCGACGCCTTGGGTGAAATTACCCGTGGGTTGGAGGTGGTTGAGTTTGCCTGCGGTATCCCGCACTTATTGAAAGGTGAGTATTCCGCAGATGTTGGCACCGGGGTTGATAGCTTTTCAATGATGCAACCTTTGGGTGTCGTTGCGGGGATCACGCCATTTAACTTCCCTGCTATGGTGCCGATGTGGATGTTTCCAGTCGCATTAACCTGTGGCAATACTTTCATTTTGAAGCCGCCAGCATTGGACCCTTCAGCTTCAGTACGTCTGGCTGAGTTACTGACTGAAGCTGGTCTACCTGATGGTGTGTTCAATGTTGTTCACTGCTCAAATGAAAGCGCTGCTCAACTTTGTACTGACCCACGAATTCAAGCCGTGAGTTTTGTTGGGTCCTCTACCGTTGCCGAGCATATTTATACCACCGCCAGTGCTCATGGTAAGCGAGTTCAAGCCTTTGGCGCGGCTAAAAACCAGGCAATTATTATGCCAGATGCTGATCTCGATGCGACTGTAAATGCATTGATGGGGGGGGCATTTGGCTCTGCGGGTGAACGCTGTATGGCTCTGCCAATCGCGGTTGTTGTTGGTGATAGCACCGCAGATAAATTAATTGAAAAACTCAAACCACTTATTGCTCGCTTACGTGTCGGCCCTGGCTTGCAGCAAGGTGGGGAAGAAAATGAAATGGGGCCATTAATTTCAGCCGCCCATCAGAAAAAAGTCCTTGGGTATATTGATCAAGGTGTTAAAGAAGGTGCGACGTTAATCACAGATGGTCGTAATTATAAAGTCGCTGGTCATGAGCAAGGATACTATGTAGGCGGCACGTTGTTTGACCATGTCACTCCGGAGATGAAGATTTATCAAGAAGAGATCTTTGGGCCGGTGCTAGGTATTGTCAGAGTTCCTGATTATCAAACAGCCATTAGTACTGTAAATAGTCATGAATTTGGTAACGGGAGTGCCATTTTCACCAGTAGCGGTCACTTTGCCCGGCAGTTTGTTCATGAAGTTCAGGCCGGGATGGTTGGTGTGAATGTTCCGGTTCCAGTCCCGATGGCATTTCATAGTTTTGGCGGTTGGAAGCGGTCTGTATTCGGTGCATTAAATGTCCACGGCACAGATGGCGTGCGTTTTTACACGCGCATGAAGACAACCACCGCCCGCTGGCCAACGGGTCAGCAAACAGTTTCAGAATACAGCATGCCGACGTTGGGTTAATGCGACTATAAGGTGTTTGTTCGAGCTATTTCATGTTGTTAACAGGAGAATCATCATGTCTTCACTGCTTGCCAAATGTCAGGCACCAGATGCGAATGGGCGTATTCAACATATTTCACCAGAGAATGCAGGCTGGCGTTTTGTTGGATTTGATGTCTACCACCTTGCCGCTGGAAAAAAGCTGGATCTGGACAGTGCTGATAATGAACTCTGTCTGGTATTAGTTGCTGGGATTGCTTCAGTTTCAACACAGCGTGCTGAGTATCCACATATTGGCAAACGCATGAGTCCGTTTGAACGAATACCACCTTATTCTGTTTATGTACCACATCATGACCATGTAAAAATTGTAGCTGAGACTGATATAGAGTTGGCTGTTTGTCGCGCTCCTGGCCATGGTCATTTACCTTCCCGTCTCATAACTCCAGCAGATGTGGGTGTGGAGCGGCGAGGTAAGGGCTGTAACCAGCGCTTAGTACATAATATTCTGCCTGATAATGAGCCTGCGGACAGTTTGCTGGTGGTTGAAGTTTATACTGATGAAGGAAATACTAGCTCATACCCAAGCCACAAACATGATCAGGAAAATGCCACCGATGAAACTTATCTGGAAGAAACCTATTATCACCGGTTGAATCCAGAGCAAGGTTTTTGCATGCAGCGTGTGTATACCGACGATCGCTCATTGGACGAATGTATGCCAGTTTATAACCGTGATGTGGTGAAAGTACCAAAGGGTTACCACCCTGTGGCTACATTGGCAGGTTATGATAGTTATTATTTGAATGTTATGGCTGGACCGGTGCGGCTATGGAAATTTACTTGGGAAAAGGATCATGCTTGGATCAATGGTGATCAATATCCAGTAAATAAGAAATAGACTATTCCTTTGCAAGGATTGGCCAGATCATAAATTAAATGGGTAGGCGAGATCCTACCCATTCTGCGGATCTTTGGGGTATAAACAGACGTCCCAGATAACCTCTCTACTGATTTACTCTTTTGCGTTATTCAGTGCTAATGAAACCGCCAGTGTTTGTGCCAGGCACATGGATGCAACCTGTGAGCGGAACCCGTCGACCTGCGCTTCTCGCACCACAAAACAGACATCGCTAAATGCTGCTAATGGGCTGACTTGGCTGTCTGTAATGGCAATTTGTTGTGCGCCACTTTTTGCACCTAATTCTACCAGCTCTAATGCTTCTTGGGCATAAGGTGAGTAGCTTATGGCAATAACCACATCTTTAGGTTTCACCATGCTTAATTGTTCAGCGAACATTCCTCCTAGCCCATCAATCAAGAAAGCGCGCCGTTCCAGGTGACGCAATGCATAGGTCAAATAGGATGCCACACTGAAAGAGCGGCGTAGACCAATCACATAGATATTTTCAGCGTTATTCAACAACTCAACTGCTCTATCTAATTGCTCGGCACTGGTTTGTACTGCTAGTTGTTGCAGTGCTTGTGCATTTACCATCGTAAATACATTCAATATTTCAGCCGGTTTTTCTGGCGCAGTGTTGCCATCGGTCGATGTTTGACGGAATAGCCGCGCACGCTCAGTATAGTTCACAGTTTCTTCCATCAGATGCTGACGGAATACCTGTTTCATTTCATTAAACCCACTGAAACCAAAGGCATTTGCAAACCGAATTAAGGTTGAAGGTGGTACGCTGGCTTGTGCTGCAATAGATGCAACCGTATCAAATGCAATGCTATTACTGTTATCTAAGATATAACGAGCAACCTGTTTTAAACGCTTGCTTAATGTCTCATAACGATGACGAATTTGGTCTTGTAACAATGAAAGTTGAGTTGGGTTATTCATCCATTCGGCCCACGGCAGAGGAAAATTCAAGGTTATCCCCTTCGTACTTGAAGTTGCAGGGTTGTCTACTAAGTTCAATCATCCAAATTTCCTACCGAGGTAAGCTTGTAGGGATGGACCGCTTGCAACTGACCTGCGATTTCAAGTTCTTTGGGTATGTCTGTCAGATATTCTAACAGGTGGTTGGAAAATTTCATTTACTGATATTGGTATTTGCTTTTATTTCATTGCGACTTGAATCAGTCCACAAAGGCATATTAAAGGAAATGCTTGTAACCTAAAGACATTAGTTTATGAAGTTTGACAAAAATCAGGGTTTTTTCAGGTTAATACGGAATGAACAGCGCAGATAGCAGCATAATGGCGCTAGCGTGTCCCCACGTTAGCGCCATTATAGTAATTTCAAGCTCAGAGAACGGGGCGATAGTCCCGCCAATAACTTATTAGTGTTTGATAATTTTGTTTCACTTGTGAGATAAGCTCGGCATCATCCAACTCGCCTTGTAGCCAATGGCGGGATGACTGTCCAAAGATAGTTCTGCCAACGGCAAAACCTTTAACCCACGGGGCCTGTGCTGCTGCGGCAAAACCTGCTTTTAATATTGCTTCTGGAGAGTCTAAGCCAAGAATTAACACACCTCGGCAATAAGGGTCTTGAGTTTCAATTAACTGCCCTACCTGTTGCCAGTTTTCAGCACTGAGAGGTGGTAGCTTCCACCAGTCTGGTTGAATACCTAGCTGATAAAAATGTGCCATAGTTTCAATATAATAGCGTTCATCTTTATCTTTATTATCTTCAGGTAAAATCACTTCCAACAGCAATTCATGCCCTGATTTACAGCAAGCATGGTAAACATCAAGAATGAGTTCATCTTGCTGTTGGCGCAGCTCTGCACTGTCTTTGGGGTGATAAAAAACCAAACATTTCACAACATGTTCTAGCGGCCAATCAATAAGTTGGGAACCAATATTGCCATGTTCGAGCCGTAATGGCCTTGAGCTTGGCAGTTCAATTGGTCGGCCTATCCACCACCCTTGGCCCGTAATAGCGTTGAGTGCTTCCTGACCATAAGTCGTATCTGCCAGAATACCACTTTTATGTTCCAGCCCAGACTCTTGGGCGGCCTGCTGTGCTGCTTGCAGCAGTAATGTTTTAAGTTTAGGGATTCTGTCCTCGCTCACACCTGCGTCACGAGCCATGTCAGCGAGTTGTTTACGGTGATCAAAAGCAAACACACAAAGTTCTGGCCACTGTTGTTTGCGAGTGGTCACTCGATGCAAATGGTTGAGTCGAGCATCACGGTCAGGGCGTGGGACCCAATTTTCACGACAGAGATAATCATCTAATTCAATCTTGGTTGGCATGGCCGGTGCACAGCCATGTCGCGAAACAACCAGTGCGCCACAAGCATTGGCGTAGCGGCAGGCTTGTTCCCAGCTTTCATCATTAAGGTAACCGCGCAGCAGGCCAGACATAAATGCATCACCCGCCCCCAAGACATTGAGAACCTCAACACGCACACCGGAATGCAATTTGACTAACTCCCAACTGCTGGGGATTTCTCCTTCAAATACTGAGCAGCCTTGCGCTCCGCGCTTGCAGACGAGTGTTGCCTGTGTTGCTTTGCGCACATTCTGTAAGGCCTTTAGTGTGTCTGTACTGCCTCCGGCAATATGGAATTCTTCTTCGGTACCAACAATTAAATTGAAATGATGCAGAACCTCCTGCAATTCCTGAGTGACTTTTTCTGATTCAATGAAACGTGTTTCACCGTCACCAAGGGAGGTTAAGCCCCATAATACTGGGCGGTAATCGATATCCAGAGCTGTTCGTAAACCATGCTTATGTGCATATTCCAATGCTTTGAGTACCGCTGCGCGTGTATTCGGGTGAGAAAGATGGGTGCCAGTGATAGCCAGTGCGCGTGATGACGCGATATAGGATTCGTTAATATCGTCCGGTGTCAGTGCCATATCCGCACAGTTTTCACGGTAAAAGATCAGTGGGAAAGTCTCTTGATCTTTAATACCCAGAATCACCAAAGCAGTCAGGCGTTGTTTATCAGTAATAAGGAAACGGGTATCAGCCCCAACACGTTGTAATTCTTCACGTAGGAAACGGCCCATATGCTCATCACCCACACGTGCCAACATCCCTGACTTCAAGCCTTGAATCGCCGTTCCATAAGCAACATTACCCGACGAACCGCCCAAATATTTGGCGAATGTACTGGTATCTTCCAGCCGGGAACCAATCTGTTGCCCATAAAAATCGACGGCAATTCGCCCGATACATATGACATCCAGCACTTTGTGTTGTGTACCCATCCCCATTTCCTTCTGTATTAATGCAAACCCCGACAATGACCGCTGTAATCACGTTTCTGAAACCAGTATGAGGAATAAATATTTCAAACTCAATATTAAATGAAATTTATTTCCCGGTTATGTGACATGGCTAAAAGCCTGATATCACGGCTCTAAATGAGACTTACATTAATGAACTGGGCTAACTGTTGGTGGCTTTTAGAGGTAGGTATATTCGTGATAATAAGTCATATATATATAATATTATCAATTGATTATGACTATACCTTATTGATTTTAATTGATGCCGTCAGAGAGTAACAAACGTCGGCTTTATAGTTTCAATGTTTACCTGATTATTTGATCCTCATCGCAGAATGAAATGTTTCTTCTGTAATGTTATTTTATGAAAAAAATATTTGTTTATAATCCCTGCTATGTTTCACTTAACAGCCGTCAACATAGTGGAAGTCATCAAGTCAGCTTCTTCTCTTCGGCAGACGTATCCTCAGAGGCTGGAAGTATCTCAGCCACCATGGTCGCGCAAATAAAGCAAAGGATGGATAAATGAATAAGATTCGGCTAACCACGGCACAGGCATTAGTCCGGTTTTTGGACAATCAATTCCTGCTGGTTGATGGTCAGGAAATCAAATTTATCAAAGGTATTTTTGCTATTTTTGGCCATGGTAACGTACTCGGGGTTGGGCAGGCTCTGGAACAAGATTGTGGTGAATTAGTGGTTCATCAGGGGCGAAATGAACAAGGAATGGCCCATGCTGCTACCGGTTTCGCTAAACAAAAGCTGCGCCAGCAAATCTATGCTTGTACATCATCTGTCGGGCCAGGTAGTGCCAATATGGTTACCGCTGCCGCGACTGCAACAGCTAACCGAATCCCGTTACTCTTACTTCCTGGTGATGTATTTGCATCACGCCAGCCAGATCCTGTGCTGCAACAGATTGAACAATCTCATGATCTGAGTATTAGCACCAATGATGCATTCAAACCGGTCAGTAAATATTGGGATCGTATTACACGGCCAGAGCAACTGATGAGTGCTTGTATTAATGCGATGCGGGTACTGACAGATCCTGCTGAAACAGGAGCGGTGACGCTGTGTTTACCACAAGATGTTCAGGCTGAAGCCTATGATTATCCTGATTATTTTTTCAATAAGCGCATCCATCATCTTGATAGACGCCCCGCCAGTGCTGTAATGCTTGCGGATGCCATCGCTTTGATTACTTCAAAACGTAGGCCCATTCTGGTGTGTGGTGGTGGAGTAAAATACTCACAAGCCGGTCAGGCGTTACAGCGATTTGCTGAATGTTTTGGTTTACCGTGGGTAGAAACACAAGCGGGCAAAGGTACGATTAGCTCTGAACATGAACTTAATCTCGGTGGCATTGGCGAAACAGGGTGTCTGGCGGCTAACACCTTGGCAAAACAGGCTGACTTGGTGATTGGTGTCGGCACGCGTTACACCGATTTTACTACGTCGTCTAAGTGGTTATTCCAGAACCCGGATGTTGCATTTCTGAATATTAATGTCAGCGCTTTTGATGCTGGTAAATTAGACGGCTTGCAATTGCTGGCTGATGCGCGTGAAGCATTATCAGCATTGCATCAACAACTGGGTAATACTGGCTATCATGCGGGCTGGGGCGGTGAAATAGCCCGAATGCGGGCTGAACAACTCGCTGAGACTCAACGAGTTTATCAGGTGGAATATCATGCTGATGATTTCATCCCTGAAATTAATGACCATTTAGACCGCGAGAAAGTGTTTGCTGAATTCATCAATAAAACAGGCTCTTTCTTGACACAAAGCCAAGTGCTTGGCGTGCTCAATAATCAATTACCTCAAGATGCCGTCATTGTTGCAGCGGCAGGCAGCTTACCAGGAGATTTACAGAGGGTTTGGCGCACAAAAGGGAGTAATGGCTATCACGTTGAGTACGGCTATTCGTGCATGGGTTATGAAGTTAGTGCTGCATTAGGTGTGAAGCTGGCAGAGCCTAGCCGTGAAGTCTATTCGTTAGTCGGTGATGGTGCCTTTATGATGCTGCATTCTGAGCTGGTTACATCCATTCAAGAGCGCTGCAAGATTAATGTCGTATTATTCGACAATATGACCAATGGCTGTATCAACAATCTCCAAATGGAACATGGCATGGACAGTTATGCCACTGAGTTCCGTTTCCGTAACCCAGAAACTGGCCAATTAGATGGTGATTTTGTCCCGGTAGACTTTGCTATGTTGGCAGCCGCCTATGGTTGTAAAACATATCGTGTTTCCACTGAACAGCAACTTATCGATGCATTGGCCGATGCCCGTTTGCAGACGATTTCAACCCTAATCGACATAAAAGTCCTGCCGAAAACCATGGTGCATAAGTACCTGAGCTGGTGGCGGGTCGGGGTTGCTCAGGTTTCTGAGAATGAAAGGACGGACGCAGTGGTTCGGGTATTAGAGCAAAACATTGCCAAAGCCCGTGATTACTAACGCTAATTGTATTTGATCTAGATGTGAAGTCGTAAAACGAGCAGGTATTACCTGCAAACTGAAACTTCATGAGGAAAATAATATGTCGTTAAATATTGGTGTTATCGGAACGGGCGCGATTGGTCAGGATCATATTCGCCGTTGTAGCAAAGTCTTGCAGGGTAGCCGCGTGGTTGCTGTAACCGATATTAACCGTGAACATGCTACCAAAGTTATTCGCGACCTTGGTATCGAAGCACATATTTACACTGATGGTTATGAAGTCATAAATGCCAAAGAGGTGGATGCAGTATTAGTCACCTCTTGGGGGCCGAGCCATGAAGAGTTTGTTTTGGCGGCCATTGCTGCGGGTAAATACGTTTTTTGTGAAAAGCCATTAGCTGTGACTGCTGAGGGTTGTAAGCGCATTGTAGAAGCAGAAGCGGCACAAGGTAAACGCTTGGTTCAAGTTGGATTTATGCGCCCTTATGATCAAGGTTACCGTGCATTAAAAGATGTGATTACTAGTGGAAAGATTGGCGAACCATTAATGCTGCATTGCGCTCACAGAAACCCAAGAGTTGGGGATAACTACACCACGAGTATGGCTATCACTGACACCTTAATCCATGAAATTGATGTATTGCGTTGGTTGCTGGATGATGACTATGTTTCTGTCCAAGTTGTTTTCCCGCGCAAAGCTAAACATGCCAAAGCGCACTTGAGAGACCCACAAGTTGTGTTATTTGAAACGGCAAAAGGGACACGTATTGATGTAGAGATTTTTGTGAATTGCCAATACGGCTATGATATTCAATGCGAGGTTGTAGGTGATATCGGCATAGCAAAATTACCCGAGCCATCTTCAGTACTCCTGCGCAGTGAAGCACGTCTATCACATGAAATCCTCATCGATTGGAAGGATCGTTTTATCGACGCCTACGATATCGAATTACAAGCCTTTATCAATGATGTTCTAGCTGAAAAACTCACAGGGCCTTCTGCTTGGGATGGCTTTGCTGCTGCGGTGACTGCCGATGCCTGCATTGCGGCGCAGGAAAGTGGTGCGATTGTTCCAGTTAGCTTGCCACAACGACCATCCTTTTATAGCAAGTAATATCAGATTCTATTTTCTGTGCGTCATCCGTCGAGCTGTCGCATCGCCCTATTTTGTTACGAATAGGGCTTGTCTCGAACTTTCCCCGTATCTCACGTGAAACCGGGAGCACTATGAAGATTGCATTTGATGTTGATGTCATTAAAGACCTTGGTATCACTAATATGGTTCGCCAAGTGGCGGATTGGGGATACAACTATATTGAGCAGTCACCACATCCGCAGCTTAATCCGTTTTATAAGCACCCGAAAGCGGGTCGTGAAGTGGTTGCAGAATATAAGAAAGCACTAAAAGAAACTGGGGTCGAAATATCCTCTTTCATTGTGGTATATCGCTGGGCGGGGCCACTTGAAGCTCGGCGGCAAGCAGCAGTGACCAACTGGAAGAGAATGATTGAGATTGCAGTTGAAATGGGTGTATCCGTTATTAACACCGAACTGTCTGGTGATCCAAACGAGCCTGAGGTTTGTGAGGAAATGTGGTATCGCTCAATGGAAGAGTTGTTACCAATTATTGAACGCGAAGGTATTAGGATAGAAATTCAATCTCATCCATGGGATTTTTGCGAAGAGAATAATGAAACTGTCGATTTAGTGAAATCACTGCGCAGCGATAATGTGAAATATCTCTATAGCGTACCCCACACTTTTTTCTACGATAAAGGTAAGGGAGATGTGGCCAGTATGCTGAAATATGCTGGTGATGACCTTTCACATGTATTAATCGCCGATACCATGAATCACACCAAACATTGTCGTTATATTGTGAACCCACCTGGCGTTGATGCTGTTATTCATCAGCATGTGGGGATTGGTGAAGGGGAGGTTGATTTCTCTACTCTGTTCCAAACATTACGCGATATGGATTTTGCCAGCCGCTCATTTAAAGTGGGTGGTGAATCAATTATTGCAACTTCTCTTTTTGGCTATCCAGAAAAAATGGTGCATCAGGCTGTTGCTACCCGTGAGCGTATTGAACGTGAATTATTGGGTAAGTAAATCTGCATAGTTATCTGATTTTTATCGCTATTTTAAATATATTTCTCAAGCCAAGATTATTTTCGTATTAAAGGACGGGCAATTAATCACCTTTTAATTGTATTCATCTGTATAAATTAGATGTATCGCAGAGGTTTATTATGAATAAAGATCGTGTGAAGTTGGCAATCGCTCCTATTGGTTGGACAAATGACGATATGCCAGATTTAGGTAAAGAAAATACTTTCCAACAATGTATTAGTGAAATGGCATTGGCTGGTTTTACCGGTAGTGAAGTCGGCAGCAAATATCCACGAGACCCTAAAATACTAAAGCCGATGCTTGAACTACGTGGCATACAGATTTGTAATGCTTGGTTCAGTACTTTTTTTGCCGATGATCAGCGCGCAAAAACGATTGATGAATTTATTAATCATATGAATTTCCTCCATGAAATGGGAGCAAAAGTCATTGGTTGTTCAGAGCAAAGTAAAAGTATTCAGGGAACAACAAAAGCGGTCTTTGAAGAGAAACCTTATTTTACTGATATTGAATGGCAGCGTGTCGCCGATGGTTATAACGAGTTAGCCAAAATTGCTGTCACAAAAGGGATGCAGGTATGCTTGCACCACCATATGGGAACAGGGATTCAAACTAGCGAAGAAATTGATCGTTATATGAGTATGGTTAATGATGATGTTTATCTGCTTTTTGATACCGGCCACGCCTATTATTCTGAGGGCAGTCAGCAGGCAATGTTAGCTATTCTGGAGAAATACTTACCGCGTATTAATCATGTCCATCTTAAAGATGTCCGTGATGAGGTGGTCGCAGAAGTTAAAGCGAAAAAACTCAGCTTCCTTGATGGTGTGAAAAAGGGGACGTTTACTGTTCCCGGTGATGGTGTTATCGACTTCCGACCAGTGTTCAAGTTACTGGATGAAAAAGGCTATCAAGGATGGATGGTGGTCGAAGCAGAACAAGACCCAGCTATTGCTAACCCATTTGAATATGCAGTAAAAGCTCGCCACTATATTAAAGAAACGGCGGGTATTTAGCGCTCTGTTCGGCCCCTTTAAGCTGCAAGGGATAACATAGTAATGTCATCCCTTGCAGGTTAGCCTGATATTTTGACTCGACCCATATGATACGCATCAACAAACTGGCCGTCTCGGAAAGCGAATCGTGGGCTAGTGCCTTCAATTTCAAATCCAAATTTATGATACAGGGCGATTGCTGCGGCGTTATCGACAAAAACAGTCAACTCAATACGCTGTATATTCAGCCAGTTATCGCATAAATCTATCATTGTTGCCATCAGCGCACTGCCGACACCGTTGCCACAGCAATGTGCATCCACTGCAATGCCGAAAGTGGCGACATGGCGGCGGCGAGCGCGTTGATTTGCTTCAACAGTGAGCTGGCCAACGATTTTCTCATCAATACATGCAACCAGATTATGCATACCTGCTGGCAGTTCTTTAATTCTTTTGGCCCACATCTCTTGAGATGGTAGGGGTAGCTGTAATGTGTCGCGATATACCTGCGGATGAGAAAATAACTGCTGTAAGGCCGGATAGTCAGCGGTTTCCACATGGCGGATCTGGACATTTTTCATAAAGATACCCTTACTCTTACTGTTTGAATTACCTAATAAAATATCGATTTATCCCTCTGAGTCAAGAATATTGCGAGTGGTGAAAAAAAACACTTTACAAGTGAGAGTGATAATGATTATCATTGTCGTGCTTTCCGGTGAGACCATCAAAGTGTAGATGTTCACATTATGAAGGCACGACATTGCTCACATTGCTTCCAGTGTTTACTTAGCCAGCCGGGTGCTGGCTTTTTTTTTGCTTATTTTTTTGTTACCTATCTTGGTTAACCCTCACTTTGCTTCCCTGTTGGTCAGGTTTTCTCTCTAACGACTTTAAATTCAAATCATTTGTCTATTAACTAATGAGTCAGTCGAATTTTTTGAACAGAGGCGTGAGTTTTTTGCGCTTTCATATTCTCCAGCGACATCTAGACTAAAGAAAACGTTGAGGAGAACTGAACATGATTTATTTACGCAAAGCAGAAGAACGTGGCCATGCTAATCACGGTTGGCTGGATAGCTGGCATACCTTCTCATTCGCCGATTACTATGATCCAGAATTTATGGGTTTTTCAGCACTGCGAGTGATTAACGAAGATGTTATCGATGCCGGCCAGGGTTTTGGAACTCATCCACATAAGGATATGGAAATTCTAACTTATGTGTTGTCTGGTACTGTTGAACACCAAGACAGCATGGGTAACAAAGAACAGATTCATGCTGGTGAATTCCAGATAATGAGTGCGGGTACGGGTATCCGTCATTCAGAATATAATGGCCGAGACGACCAACCGTTGCATCTGTACCAGATTTGGATTATCCCGAATAAAACTGGCTTAGAACCTCGCTATGAGCAGCAGATGTTTGATATCCCGCAAGGACGGCAACTGGTGCTATCCCCAGATGCTCGTGATGGTTCGCTGAAAGTGTTCCAAGACATGACATTATGGCGCTGGGCGTTGAAACGTGAAGAGCAGTCCATTTATCAGATTCAGGCAGAGCGCCGCATCTGGATACAGGTCGTGCGCGGTAACGTGTCCATCAATGGCCATCGTGCAAGTACCAGTGATGCCTTTGCTATCTGGGATGAAGCTGCACTTTCTATTCATGCCGATGAAGACAGTGAAATCCTATTGTTTGATTTGCCACCTGTTTAAGTTAACTAAACAAGGGTATGCGCGTCGCGTAATACCCTTTTTTTTGCTAGAATAGCGCATCATTTACTCAGCCTCAGTTCATTGATAATGAAGAAAAAAAGGCCAGTGCTACAAGATGTTGCTGATATGGTTGGGGTCACTAAAATGACGGTCAGCCGCTATTTGCGTAATCCACAGCAAGTTTCTGCGGTTTTACAGGAAAAAATTGCGCTGGCACTAGATGAACTTGGTTATATTCCTAATCGTGCCCCTGACATCCTCTCTAATGCAACGAGCCATGCTATTGGCGTATTGCTCCCATCGTTAACCAATCAGGTTTTTGCCGAGGTGCTGCGCGGTATCGAGAGTGTGACTGATGCCCATGGCTATCAGACAATGCTGGCGCATTACGGTTATCAGAAAGAGCGTGAAGAGCAGCGGCTGACTTCACTACTCTCCTACAATATTGATGGTTTGATCCTCTCCGAACGCCACCATACGGCTCGGACATTGAAAATGATTGAAGTCGCGGGTATTCCGGTTATTGAGCTAATGGATTGCTCCTCGCCCTGTATCGATTTGGCCGTAGGTTTTAACAACTTTGAAGCCGCACGACAGATGACTCAGCAAATTATCGCTAAAGGCCATAAGTTCGTGGTGTATTTTGGCGCTCGTCAGGATGAGCGTACGGTTATCAAGCAACAAGGTTATGAACAGGCGATGCGTGAATCTGGCTTGACGCCGATGAGTGTGATGACCAGCCGTTCCTCATCCTATTCTGCTGGCGCGGAGTTATTACGCGAAGCGCAGGTGAGCTACCCGCAGATTGACAGTATTTTCTGCACTAATGATGACTTGGCCATTGGCGCGGTATTTGAGTGTCAGCGTCAAGGGCTATCTATCCCACATGATATGGCGATTGCCGGTTTTCATGGTCATGATATTGGCCAGTCGATGGTGCCGAAACTGGCCAGTGTGCTGACCCCGCGCGAAAGAATGGGGCAAATTGGTGCTGAGCGCTTGCTGGCTCGGTTGCGCGGAGAGGTGGTAACACCCAAGATGGTTGACGTCGGTTTCACCATCCTCCCCGGCGGCAGTATTTAAATCACCGTCGCTAACAGCAAGCAGCCAACTAAGCCGCAGACTGAAATGATGGTTTCCAACACCGACCATGACTTAAAGGTTTCGACAATCGTCAGGTTGAAGTATTCCTTGAACAGCCAGAAACCCGGAT
Organism: Yersinia vastinensis; assembly: GCF_902726565.1. Classification (GTDB taxonomy): domain Bacteria; phylum Pseudomonadota; class Gammaproteobacteria; order Enterobacterales; family Enterobacteriaceae; genus Yersinia; species Yersinia vastinensis. The sequence goes on along the minus strand of NZ_CACVAF010000005.1, from coordinate 133,624 downwards.
CGTTGACGTGAGAGAAAATCACGCTACCGGAACCCACAGCAATAACCATCAACTCAGGGCTGGCTCCTGTGGTGGCGATTAACGGTGCGACGATACCGCCGGCAGTAATGGCGGCAACTGTCGCCGAACCCAGAGCGATACGTAACACGGCTGCAATTGACCATGCCATCAGAATTGGTGATAGACCGCTGCTATTCATCATGCTGGCAATATAGTGGTCAACGCCACTGTCGACTAATACCTGCTTGAAAGCACCGCCACCCCCGATAACCAACAGCATCATCGCGATGATTTTTATGGAGTCGGTCACGGTATCCATGACAGATTCCATTGAACGGCCACGGTTTAAGCCAAAGGTGAAAATGGCAATTAACACTGCAATCAGGGTTGCAATTACCGGGTCGCCGAAGAACTCGGCATAAGAGAGAATCGGGTGGCCTTTGGGCAGAATCATTTCCGCCACTGCTCGCAATGCCATCAAAATAACGGGCACCAACGCAGTGCTGACACTGACCCCAAAGCTCGGCATCTCTTCATCGGTGAAAGTTTTTGGGTTGTACAGCCCTTCAGGGACTGGCTTATCAATGCCTTTCAAGAAGCGAGCAAATACCGGGCCGGCCAGAATAACTGTTGGGATCGCCAGCAACGTCCCATATAGCAAGGTCTTGCCCATATCAGCGTGGAAAATGGTCGCTATAGCAGTAGGGCCGGGATGCGGTGGTAAGAAACCATGTGTCACCGAAAGCGCAGCGGCCATCGGGACACCGACATACAATAAGGGAATGCGGGCTGAAGCTGCGATGCTAAATACCAGCGGCAACAATAGTACGAAGCCAACTTCATAGAACAATGCAAAACCGACAGTAAAACCGGTCAGTACCACAGCCCACTGAATGTGTTTTTTACCAAACTTATCAATTAGGGTGGTGGCGATTCGTTGAGCGCCGCCGCAGTCTGCCAGTAATTTACCGAGCATAGCCCCGAAGCCCATAATCAGCGCTAGGCTACCCAGTGTTCCACCGACCCCAGCTTTGATTGAGCCGACCACTTTATCAACGGGCATCCCTTGCATAACGCCGACCGCGAGTGCGACCAGTATCAAGGAGATGAACCCATTGAGTTTGAAACGAATCATCAGTAACAGCAGCATGGCAACGCCAACTGCGACAATGACTAATGGCATAGTATTTCTCCGCTTACTTAGGGTATATATCGCTTTTAGTTTTAGTTTGCAGTCAGCCTTTTCCGGCCAGCGTGATTGCGCGATTGCGTTCTATAGTGATGTTCTATCCTTTGTGATAACAGTCACATCTCCATTTGTTACCGGTATCATGATACCGGTAACATGGTAAAATACGGAACCATAGAGAGCGGTAAATTCCCATTCTGAGATAGAGATCAAAATTATGGCAGGACGTAGCATTATCGTGATGGGCGTATCGGGTAGCGGTAAAACCACCGTGGGAGAAGCAGTGGCTCGCCGAATTCATGCCAAATTTATTGACGGTGATGACCTGCATCCCCGTGCCAATATTCAGAAGATGGGCAGTGGGCATCCGCTCAATGATGAAGATCGGATGCCATGGTTAGAGCGCTTAAGTGATGCGGCTTACAGTTTGAATCATAAGAACGAAACCGGAATTATTGTCTGTTCGGCACTGAAGCGTCGCTATCGCGATCGCCTGCGTGAAGGCAACCCGGAAATGGCTTTTTTATACCTGAAAGGCAGTTTTGACGTGATTATGGAACGGCTAAAAGCCCGCGCAGGCCATTTCATGCCTACCGATCTGCTGAAAAGCCAGTTTGACGCTCTCGAAGAGCCAGGTTCAGAAGAGCCGGATGTTATCTGTGTGGATATTGATGCAGATATTGATGAAGTGGTGGCGCGGTGTGTTTTGGCATTGGGACAACATGGCTCGTGATTGGGAGTCATTGATTAGTGAGTGGGATTGGTTTACATGATATCGGTTCCGATTGAAAATCGATCTGCCCCTTTGCTGACTCCCGAGCTTCAACTGAGCAGGCCAGTTTCCTGCTCAGTTGAAGTGGCTGAGATAAGTTCATTAATGGGCAATGATCAACCGAACGGGATCACCAAGCCACGCCCCCAAACGCCCCGTACAAATCACTTCATTAAATATGCTCGCACGCCGTCCAAAAACATCTGTGTTGATAGCATGACCAAAATTAACCCCATTAACCGCTCCAATGCACTGACGCCTTTACTGCCAAGCAAGCGCAGAAACAGATTCGACATCAATAAAATAGCAGCGGATAAGCCCCAGGCAATCATCAACGCCAGTACTAAATGACTGAGCTGATTAGGATACTGATGGGATAACAACATCAATGTCGCAAGAATGGATGGACCCGCCACTAATGGGATGGCCAAGGGAACCAAGAAAGGCTCTTCCCCAGCCGATAACCCGGTCACATTGCTTTCGGGGGAGGGGAAAATCATCTTAATCGCGATTAAAAACAAAATGATGCCGCCAGAAATCGACACGGTTTCAGTGCGCAGATTCAGAAATGCCAAAATCTTTTCACCTGCGAAGAGGAAAATCAGCATCAATATCAGGGCAATCAGCAATTCGCGGATCAATACCACTCGTCGCCGTTTAGGCTCCAGATGTTTGAGCACCGACATAAAAATCGGCAAGTTTCCTAACGGGTCCATAATCAAAAACAGCAACACAGTTGCCGCGATCATCTCTGTCATTTTTACCTCAAAAGGCCCTAAAAGACCGGCGTTTCCAGCCAGTCAACGGCACATATTAGGAAGATTGCTTTGAATCATTCTGGTATCGAATAATTTAACTTGCCACTTTGTCCATATTTTGTAAGGTGGTATCCGGTCTATGTTCGTCAGCTTGCCGTACATAACGTGCAGCGATGCAAGATAGACATCCATTAATCGGTGTCACCTTCCAAGGCAGGACAGTAAACATGAAAAACGTTGGTTTTATCGGCTGGCGCGGTATGGTCGGCTCAGTCCTCATGCAACGCATGATTGAAGAACGCGACTTTGACGGTATCCGCCCAGTCTTTTTCTCTACCTCTCAACACGGTCAAGCTGCACCCGCTTTCACGGGGCAACAAGGCACGTTACAAGATGCCTATGATATTGATGCATTGAATGCATTGGATATTATCATCACTTGTCAGGGGGGAGATTATACCAACGAAATTTATCCAAAGCTGCGAGAAACTGGCTGGCAAGGTTATTGGATTGACGCAGCTTCTTCTCTGCGTATGCGGGATGACGCGATTATTATTCTGGATCCGGTTAACCACAACGTCATTCAGCAAGGGCTGGATCACGGTATCAAAACATTTGCCGGTGGTAACTGTACCGTCAGCCTGATGCTAATGTCATTGGGTGGTTTGTTTGCCAATAATCTGGTTGAGTGGGCATCTGTTGCAACTTATCAAGCGGCATCCGGTGGCGGTGCGCGCCATATGCGTGAATTACTGACCCAAATGGGCATGCTGCATGCGGGTGTGGCTAAAGAGTTGCAAGACCCCGCTTCTGCCATTTTGGATATTGAACGTAAAGTGACAGCGGCCACCCGCAGTGGCACTTTACCGACCGATAATTTTGGTGTCCCGCTGGCTGGTAGCTTGATTCCATGGATCGACAAAGCGCTAGATAACGGCCAGAGCCGTGAAGAATGGAAAGGCCAAGCCGAGACCAATAAAATTCTGAATACCGGTAGCGTAATTCCGGTTGATGGTCTGTGTGTCCGTATCGGCGCACTGCGTTGTCATAGCCAGGCCTTCACACTGAAGCTGAAAAAAGACGTACCATTGCCAGAAATTGAGCAATTACTGGCAACTCATAATGATTGGGTTCGCGTTATTCCGAACGACCGCGAACTGAGCATGCGTGAACTGACGCCAGCAGCGGTCACTGGTACATTGAATACACCGGTTGGCCGCCTACGTAAATTAAATATGGGGCCAGAGTACCTTTCAGCCTTTACCGTCGGCGACCAGTTGTTATGGGGCGCGGCAGAACCACTGCGCCGTATGCTGCGAATTCTAATGTAATCAGATCTCCCCAAATGCATGATAACGCCTTGATCTTATGGTCAGGGCTTTTTTGTTTAGTGAACCTACTTATAGCAATTGACTAATATTCATCTCTTCCATTAAACGATAATTGTCTGAATAATCTACTGGTATAGCGATGACAGCAGGGCCTTGTATATCCATCGCCAGATGTAATTTATGAGTGAGTTCATCGGCGGATTCTACGGCAAAGCCTTTTGCGCCAAAGGATTCTGCATACATCTTGAAATCAATAGGGCCGAAATGGACACCTGATGGTCGGTGATATTTTTTCTGTTCTTGAATTTCCACCATGTTGTAGCCGTTATCGACCCAAATAATATGCAGCACATTACTTTTTAGCCGAACGGCAGTTTCCAGTTCCATACTCGATTGCATAAAACCCCCATCTCCTGAGACAGACACTACTTTTTGCTGTGGATTCACAAGTGCTGCAGCAATGGCCCAAGGCAGCGCAACTCCCATCGTTTGCTGGCCGTTTGACATTAGAATTTGGCGGCTACGGAAGCTGTAAAGATAGCGGGCAATCCAAATATGAAAACTCCCCATATCGACACAAAGCGTGACGTCACGGTTGACGATATCCTGCATTGCTCGCACCAGGCGAAGAGGGTGGATAGCGAAGCCGCTCATGTGGCTGGCCCGGTTAGCCAAATCGAGGCGCTGGCGTGCTCGATCTTCCAGTATTGCCTGTGTTTGGTGAGTTAAAATTAATGGGCCGTTGATCAGCTCATTCAATGCATCCAATGTGGCGGCGATATTGCCCAGCAGCTCTTTTTCGGGTTGATAAGCGATGTCTATTTCGGCGGGTAAAATATCTATATGTATGAGTGTTGCCTGCCCGGTATTCCATAGCGCTGGGTCATACTCCACCGGACTGTATCCGACGGTGATAATTAAATCGGCTTGTTGCAGTAGCTTGTCACCTGCCTGATTATTAAATAACCCGACCCGCCCAGCAAAATGGTCAAAATGTGTTTGTTCAACGACCCCTGCGGCCTGATAAGTGCTGGTAACCGGTATTTTGCTGTGACGAAGAAAGCGTCGTATCGCTTGCGCATTTGCCGGTTGGCTCGCCATCAATCCAAGTAACAAGATAGGATTTTTAGCTTGGTTGAGTAATCTCGCTGCAGCAATAACTTCATCGCGTGGGGCACTGCCGTTTTGTGGGCAAGTTTGATGGATTAGTGCATGGCTGGTGATGGGTTTATTAAGAATATCTTGTGGCAGACTCACGAAGGCGGCACCCGGTCTGCCAAATTCCGCAGTGCGAAATGCATTGCCCAGCACTTCAGACAGCGCCGCAGAAGCGGTTACTTCTGCACTCAATTTGGTTACTGGGCGGAAAATACTCACGGTATCCATACTTTGGTGGGTTATTTTCAAGCTGTCGGCCCGTTTGACTGCACCACCTAATGCGACTACCGGGTCCCCTTCTGAGGTGGCCGTCGCCAGCCCAGTCACCAGATTGGCACAACCCGGTCCGGATGTCACCAGCGCGACACCGGCTTTGCCCGTCAGGCGGCCTACGGCCCCGGCCATAAATGCGGCATTGGCTTCGTGACGCACCACGATGGTGTTGATACGGGAGTCTTCCAGTGAATCAAATATCCGATCAATTTTAGCGCCGGGGATACCGAAGACTTGTTTCACACCTTGCTGCTCTAAATGATTAACCACCAGATCGGCACCGCATTTCCAGACCTGCACATTGGATTCTCTCTTCATGATATTGCGTCCTTTATTTTATAGATTTAGCTATAACTCGTTATTTATTAAATAATTACAGCCTATTAACTCTCTACGGCGCGGATAACATGACTCAAATTTAGAGGAGAGAGGTCTGCGTGGAGAAAATCGGGGTCCTGCGGCAGGTCGATAACCAATTTTGTTACGGTGCCAAATGTCAGCATGCCGTTTTCGAGTTGGTAATCCAGTACGTGGCCGCCGCCACTGCGGTCATCGGTAATAAAATGTTCGTGATAGCCGGCAACGTTGATTCCTTGAGTATATTTGGGGCTACGAAACCCGATGATGGTGCCACTGAGACGCTCAAATTCAAATGTAGGTTGCTCGGCAATAGCCTCAAGCATAGGTTTATACGGGCGTTTTTGGCAGGGGACGGTACGAGTTTCAACATGGTTGAACATGCCATCAATGCGTAGCGCACAAAACAAGTTATCTGATTCGGCGACGTCATTAATGACATTATGAAGTTGGCTGCGGCTCATTTTATGCGTGAAGCTGCGTTTTTCTGTTGGTTGGAAAAACGTCATCACCGCAAAAGGGGTTTTCTGTTCTGGCGGCGCTGACTGAGCACTGCCATCGGCACGCAATTGGTAAATTTTACTGTTTAATGCAACCAATTCACCATCAAGATTATTAAATGTTCCTAATCCAAAATCACCGTGTTTAAGCAATTCGGCCATCGTGATATGTCCTTCATAAACCCCACTTATCAACGCGCTCATAAGTGATGTTTGGTAAATAATGCACTCGGGATGCCATTTTTTATAGTTAGCAAAGCTGTCAGTAACCTCTTGAGTACATGAACAATGTGGTGCGAATGATGGATTCATACTGTTCTCTCTTCATCAATAACATAAATTATATTTATATATAAGGTTGACGCTGAAAGAGCATAAGTACCAATATAGGAGGCTCACTTTCTTGATATCGAAAAAATATGGAACTACGTTATCTACGCTATTTTGCTGCAGTGGCTTCAGCCCGTCACTTCACTCGGGCGGCTGAAAAGTTGGGTATCTCACAGCCTCCATTAAGTCAGCAAATTCAAAAATTAGAGCGGGAGATTGGGGCACCGCTGTTGCGTCGCTTAACGCGTGGAGTTGAACTAACCGCGGCGGGGAAAGCATTCTATGCAGATGCTTGTCATATATTAATGCTCACAGACGAAGCAGTAGAGCGGGCGAAAAGTATCGCGCGTGGGGAAACAGGTAAGTTACGGGTCGGTTTTGCCAGTTCGACCGCTTTTCAGCCCTTGGTATTGCAGTTACTGCATGCATATCGGGAGAAATACCCTGAGGTGATATTGTCGCCCTGTGAAGAGACGATGCCGGTCTTAATGAATGATTTGCATAATGAGCACATCGATGTGGCCTTTATCCGTCAGCCGTGTGATGCCAGCAATGAATTTACCTGTAAGGTGCTGGAGGAGGAAGATATGCTGCTGGTGCTGCCACATCACCATCCGCTACAAGATTGCCCTAGAGTTAACCTGAAGGCGCTACAGTATGAAAAACTGATTATTTTTCCGCGAGAAGTTGGCCCCGGGCTGTTTGATGCCATTATCAGTGCCTGCTACCGCGCCGGATTCCAGCCAACATTAGGGCAACAATCACCACAGATGGCCTCCGCAATCGGGATGGTTGCTGCCGGATTCGGTTTTACTCTGGTCCCTCGTTCACTGACTGCTATTCAGGCCAACAACGTGACTTATCATGAAATTGACGACAACCAGCTAAAAACCAAAATTACATTGGCATGGCGACGGCATGAGCGATCAGCCGCCGTGCTTAACATGGTGAGCATTATTACTCGCCGAGATAAGCCGAGAAAGTGAGTGCTAACTTTCATTCACGGTAATAAACGGCAGTTTAATAATGATGCGGGTGAATTCCTCGGCCTTGCTTATGACGGTCACACCATATTCATTGCCGTAACGCACCTTTATTCGTCTATCTACTAGGTTCATGCCTAGCCCATCACCATTAGGTCGCGGCTGATATAAGCCCGCATTATCTTCAACTTCCAGTACGAGCACGTTGTTATCCAGTTTGCCGTGCAACCTGATTTGTCCATTGCTGAACATCTGCGATATACCGTGTTTAATGGCATTCTCAACCACAGGCTGGAGGGAAAATGCAGGCAAGCGTGCCTCCATTAAGTTGTCTGGCAATGCCATTTCGACACTCAGACGATCAGCAAAACGCGCCTTTTCTATTTCCAGATAAGCATTCACATGCTCGATTTCATCACTCAATGTGACCACATCATGGCTTCGCTTGAGATTCTTGCGGAAAAATGTCGATAGGGATAACACCAGCTTGCGGGCATGGTCTGGATTGCGGCGGATCACCACTGACAATGTATTGAGCGCATTAAACAGGAAATGGGGGTTGACCTGAGCATGGAGTAGTTTGATTTCAGATTGGGCCAGCAGCTGTTTCTGTTGTTCGAATTCGCCCGCCAAAATCTGCGCCGACAGCAGGTGAGCAATACCTTCTCCTAACGTACGGTTAATGCTGGAGAATAATTTACTTTTTGGCTCGTATAACTTGATGCTGCCAATGACCCGATGTTCTTCGCCCCGCAATGGGATAACCAAGGTAGAACCCAGTTTACATGTCGGTGAAATTGAACAGGTATAGGGCACGGCGTTGCCGTCGGCATAGACGACCTGATTTAGCTCAATCGCCCGGTGAGTATGCTCTGAAGTGATTGCGCTCCCTACTCTATGGTGGTCAGAGCCAGTACCGATAAACGCCAGTAACTTTTCACGATCGGTAATAGCGACTGCGCCAACCCCCAGCTCTTCGTACAAAATGCGCGCCACCCGCATGCTATTTTTCTGGTCAAACCCATGCCGAAGTAGCCCCTCCGCTCGTGCTGCAATTTGCAATGCTTTGGCAGAGAATGCGGTAGTGTATTTTTCAAAAATAGCTCTTCGGTCTAATAAGATGCGCATAAACATGGCGGCACCGATGGTGTTGGTGATCATCATTGGCAACGCAATGTTTTCTACCAGCTCGACGGCTTCGGTGAATGGGCGGGCAACCGCCAAAATAATCAGCATTTGCAGAACTTCAGCCACCAACGTAATGCCCGCAACGACCAGTGGTTGGAATAACAGGTCAAGGCGATTTCTGCGAATCAAATAGCTGTGCAGGAACCCACCTAACAACCCTTCAGCCACGGTGGATAACATGCAGGCGGTGGCGGTCATTCCTCCCATAGAGTAGCGGTGCAACCCACCAGTCAGTCCCACCAAAAAACCGACCGAAGGGCCGCCGAGTACCCCCCCCAATACGGCACCGATGGCGCGGGTATTAGCGATCGAATCTTCAATATGCAAACCAAAATAGGTGCCCATGATACAAAACATGGAAAACGTGAGGTAGCACACCAGTTTGTGGGGCAGCCTAATGGTAACCTGCATTAAGGGGATAAAAAGCGGTGTTTTACTCAACAGATAGGCAATAACCAGATACACACACATCTGTTGTAAAAGGGAAAAAATCAGTTCGACCTGGCTCACGCCCATGTTAGATGACCACTGTAAGTATTATGACTATTTATGTCTGCTGCTATTGTATCCAGATTTCAGTGCGGAGAAGTTAACCCGTCTCTTTTTTTAAGAAAAAAGCCCTCTGGGCCGAATATCGTGTCAGTTTCTTGTTTTGTACATTTCATTTGGCAAGTTACGCTTTTTTTGGCGTGACTCATAAAGACATTTTCTTCATATCAGTGCCTTTTATGTAGCTCAAATGCCTCTTTTCTCACCAAATTGCATGAGAAAAAATTTCATTAATCATAAGCCGATTTTTTTACCATCCATTGACTATGCTTATAGATTGGAAAAGAAAAGTTTGAAGGCTGTGCGCTTTTTAGCAAGAAAACGGGTTAAGGCATTAAATCCATTTATTGACCTTGATCATGTCTCATACATTAAATGGATTGCATGATCTCAATGTTAGAATTTGAGGCCTTTATTCAAATTTTGTCATGAAATCATGTTATTAATCGAAGGAAGAAGATATGTCAGTACTTCCCGACCGTCAGGTGATTAATCAAATTATTTCAGGCCATTATGCCGATCCTTTTTCCGTGTTAGGGATGCACCAAACTGCGCAAGGTATACGGGTATGCGCGTTACTGCCTGATGCCAAAGAAGTCTGGCTGGTGGACACCAAAAATGGGCGAAATGTTGCTCAGTTTACCCAAGAAGACCCACGTGGTTTTTTTATTGCTAAACTCCCTCGCCGTAAAAACCTATTTCGCTATCAATTAGCCGTGACTTGGCAAGAAAGCACACAAATCATCGAAGATCCCTACCGATTCGGTACATTATTGCAAGATATCGATAGTTGGCTGCTAGCCGAAGGGACTCATTTACGCCCTTATGAACGTTTAGGCGCACATTTGATGAGTCTTGACGGTGTTGAGGGGGTTAGCTTTGCTGTGTGGGCGCCGAATGCCAAACGGGTATCTGTGGTTGGCGAATTTAACTTTTGGGATGGTCGCCGCCATCCGATGCGATTACGACGTGAAAACGGCATTTGGGAGCTATTCCTACCCGGTGTTCAGGCGGGGCAGCTCTATAAGTTTGAGATAATCGACTGTAACGAACAAGTGCGCTTAAAGGCGGACCCTTATGCGTTTGAAGCTCAGATGCGGCCCGAAACGGCATCTTTAATTAGCCCGTTGCCCGATGTGGTGGCAAATACCCCTCGGCGGCAAAAGGCCAATGACTTACGCTCCCCGGTATCTATCTATGAAGTGCATCTTGGCTCGTGGCGTCGTCATACTGAGAATAACTTTTGGCTCAGTTACGGCGAATTAGCCGACCAATTGGTTGAGTATGTTAAATACATGGGCTTTACCCATGTGGAATTATTGCCCATCAATGAGCATCCCTTTGATGGGAGTTGGGGCTATCAACCGCTGGGACTGTATGCTCCGACCCGCCGTTTTGGTACGCCGCAGGATTTCAAGGATTTCGTCGCCAAATTCCATGAGGCAGGGATTAACGTCATTCTTGACTGGGTTCCCGGTCATTTCCCCAGTGATGAACATGGCTTATCGACTTTCGATGGCACTGCCTTATATGAATATGCCGATCCGCGTGAAGGCTATCATCAGGATTGGAATACCCTAATTTATAACTATGGTCGCAACGAAGTTCGTAACTATCTGGCAGGTAATGCTTTTTATTGGATGGAGCGTTTCGGTATTGATGCATTGCGTATTGATGCTGTCGCCTCAATGATTTACCGCGATTACAGCCGTGCTGAAGGACAATGGGTGCCGAATTACTACGGCGGGCGTGAAAATCTGGAGGCCATCGCTTTCCTGCGCTATACCAACCGTACTATTGGTGTTGAGCGCCCCGGTGGTGTGACTATGGCCGAGGAATCTACCGATTTCCCAGGCGTGACATTACCCCCCGATGCGGGTGGATTAGGCTTCAACTACAAGTGGAATATGGGCTGGATGCACGACACGCTCAATTACATGCAATGCGACCCTGTTCACCGCAAATATCACCATAATTTAATGACTTTCGGTATGTTATACGCCTATACCGAGAACTTTATTCTACCGATTTCTCACGATGAAGTGGTCCATGGTAAACGGTCGATATTGGATCGTATGCCGGGCGATGCATGGCAGAAGTTTGCTAATCTGCGTGCCTATTACGCCTTTATGTGGGCGCATCCGGGCAAGAAATTACTGTTTATGGGATGCGAATTTGCGCAGGGTCGTGAGTGGAATTTCGATACCAGCTTGGATTGGCACCTGCTGGATGATGAGAATGGCTGGCATACCGGTGTGCAACGACTGGTGCGCGACCTTAACCATTGTTATCAAAAAAATGCACCACTATATGAGTTGGATTATCAGCCTGAGGGCTTTGAGTGGTTGGTGGTGGATGACCATGAAAACTCAGTATTTGCCTTCCTGCGCAGAGATTCAAATGGTCAGGAACTGATTGCTATCAGTAATTTTACCCCTGTTCCGCGTTATGAGTACCGTGTGGGGATTCCACATGAGGGGCATTATCGTGAAGTCCTCAATTCCGACTCGGCGTTTTACTGCGGCAGTAATTTGGGCAATCAGGGGGGGATTGACAGCCAACCTGTAGCCAGCCATCACCATGCGCACTCTTTGCAGCTAACATTGCCACCTCTGTCGACAATTTATTTGTTGCGGGAGGGGTAGGATGGTCCGTTTGACAAGTGGTTTTCCGACTCCGAGTGGTGCTCACTTTGATGGGACTGGAATAAATTTCACACTCTTCTCAGCCAATGCTGAGCAAGTTGAACTGTGCCTGTTTGATGATAACAATCAAGAGCTGCGTATCCCGTTACCTGCTCGTACAGGGGATATTTGGCATGGCTATCTTCCGGGGGGGAAACCGGGGCAGCGTTATGGCTACCGGGTCAGTGGGCCATTCTCCCCGCAACAAGGTCACCGTTTTAATCCTAACAAGTTACTGATCGACCCCTGTGCTCATGCGCTAGACCATAAAGTAGGGGATGACCCCAGTTTGAATGGCGGGGTTAACCATCCTGATGAGCGAGACAGTGCTGCCGTCGTACCTAAATGTATTGTGGTTCACGAGGAATACGATTGGCAGGGTGATCGTTCGCCTGTCATTCCTTGGGGCAATACTGTCATTTATGAAGCCCATGTGCGCGGTCTAACCCGACTGCATCCTGATATCCCCTCTGACTTGCGTGGTACTTATGCCGCTCTGGCCCACCCGGCCATGATCCGTTATTTGAAAACGCTGGGTATTACGACGTTGGAACTGCTGCCAGTGCAATTTCACGTTGATGAGCCACGGTTGCAGAAGATGGGGCTGAGTAATTATTGGGGTTATAACGTGCTGGCTCCTTATGCTGTTGACCCTGACTATGCCTCGGGCCGTGAGGGTATATCTCCTCTGCGAGAGTTACGGGATGCGGTTAAGGCACTGCATAAGGCGGGTATTGAAGTGATCCTCGATGTGGTGTTCAACCACAGTGCGGAGCTGGATGTTTTTGGTCCGACTCTATGCCAGCGCGGGGTCGACAATGCCAGCTACTACTGGCTAACTCCCGAGGGTGACTACGACAACATGACGGGCTGCGGCAATACATTGCGGCTCAATCAGCCTTATGTGATGCAGTGGGTCATTGAATGCTTACGTCATTGGGTTGATAGCTGTCATATCGATGGTTTCCGTTTTGATTTGGGCACTGTTCTGGGCCGTACACCGGGTTTCGATCAGCATGCGCCATTCTTTGCGGCTCTCGCCGCTGATGAGCGGCTCAGTACCTGCAAAATGATTGCGGAGCCTTGGGATATAGGCTGGGGAGGTTACCAATTGAGCCAATTCCCCGCTGGTTTTAGCGAATGGAATGATCAGTATCGCGATGCGATGCGTCGTTTCTGGTTACGGGGCGATTTACCTTTAGGGGTCTTTGCCCAGCACTTTGCAGCATCAAGCAATTTGTTTAAACAGCGGGAGCGTTTGCCTTCTGCCAGCATTAACCAAATTACCGCTCATGACGGCTTTACTTTGCAGGATCTGCTGTGTTTCAACCAAAAACACAACCAAATCAACGGTGAAGAAAATCGTGATGGCAGTGATAACAATCTTAGTAATAATTTTGGTAGTGAAGGTTTGGTGGCTGATGAAGCTATCTGGCAACGACGTAAGTCGTGTCAGCGGGCATTACTGACCACCTTGCTACTCTCACAGGGAACGCCGATGTTGCTTGCAGGCGATGAGCATGGCCATAGCCAGCAAGGCAACAACAATGCGTATTGTCAGAACAATATTCTCACCTGGCTTGACTGGGGCAGCGCGGATACTTCATTAACGGCGTTTACCGCTGAACTTATTCGGTTACGCCAACAAATTCCGGCTCTGATTAAAGACACTTGGTGGGAAGACGGTGATGGCAATGTGCAATGGTTGGATAGTCAAGGACAAGCGCTGAGTGATATGGCCTGGGAGCAGGGTTGTCAGAAGCAGCTACAAATTCTGTTATCTCGGCGCTGGTTGTTGGTCATCAATGCAACTGACCAACCCTGTGAAATGCATTTACCTGTGGGGGAATGGGTGGTGGTTCCTCCTTTTGAGCCGTCAGAGCATACAGAGCCGTTAACCGTATGGAACGGGCCTGCTTATGCCGTTTGCGTGCTCGCACAGAAATTTTAAGGAGTCGTCATGGTTAAGTATGAAAACAAAGATCCGCTGATGTTAGCCAGATTATTACCGAATAAATCTGTGGCACTGATTCTGGCGGGAGGGCGGGGTACAAGGCTAAAAGACTTGACCGATAAAAGGGCTAAACCTGCGGTACATTTCGGTGGTAAATACCGGATTATCGATTTTGCGCTGTCTAATTGCCTGAACTCTGGTATTCGGCGTATTGGGGTGATTACTCAGTATCAGTCTCATTCTCTGGTTCAGCATATTCAACGTGGCTGGTCATTTCTTAATGAGGAAATGAATGAGTTTGTTGATTTATTGCCTGCCCAGCAGCGTAATAGTTCTGAGCAGTGGTACAGAGGCACCGCAGATGCGGTTTACCAGAATCTGGATATTATTCGCCGCTATAACGCGGAATATATTGTCATTCTGGCCGGTGATCACATCTACAAGATGGATTATTCGCGCATGCTCATTGACCATGTAGAGAAAGGGGCGCAATGCACCGTTGCTTGTATTCCAGTGCCAATTAAAGAGGCCACTGAGTTTGGTGTCATGGAAGTTGATGAGGATTACCAGATAACCGCCTTCTTTGAAAAGCCTGATGACCCTCCTGCAATGCCAGGCCGCCCAGATACGGCGCTGGCGAGCATGGGTATCTATGTTTTCAATGCCGACTACCTGTTCAAATTATTAGAAGAAGACCGGAATACCCCGGAGTCTACCCATGATTTTGGGAAAGATTTAATACCGAAACTCACAGAACAACGCGTCGCTTATGCCCACCCGTTTGATCTTTCCTGTGTCACATCGAACTCTGAGCTGCCACCTTATTGGCGTGACGTTGGGACGTTAGATGCTTACTGGCGAACTAACCTTGACTTAGCCTCGGTGACACCTGAACTGGATATGTATGACCGTTCCTGGCCCATTCGCACCCATATGGAGCCGTTGCCTCCGGCTAAATTTGTGCAGGATCGTTCAGGCAGCCACGGTATGACCATGAACTCACTGGTGTCCGGCGGTTGTATTGTTTCCGGCTCGGTTGTGGTGCATTCCGTGTTATTCCCGAGGGTTCGGGTGAATTCGTTCTGCACCATTGATTCTTCCGTGTTGCTGCCAGATGTTCATATTGGGCGCTCATGTCGTTTGCGTCGTTGCATTATCGACCGGGCTTGCCACATTCCAGAGGGGATGGTTATCGGGGAAAACGCAGATGAAGACAGCGCCCGTTTTTATCGTTCCGAGGGCGGGGTGGTATTAGTGACCCGCGAGATGCTAGCCAAATTGGCTGAAAAATAGGGCTATTTTATTTGCCACTTTGAACTTGGGCAGTGCGAAAAATCTTCACGTACCACGTGTACGCTCCGGGTTTTGTGCGCTGGCCGCATCTAAATTGGCTGCCACAATAACGCTCATTTGGGTCACTTTTAGTGAGAAGTGAGTGAAACCAGATGGATGACCAGGAGTGATAATGCGGGTCTTACACGTATGTTCCGAGCTATTTCCCTTGCTGAAAACAGGTGGATTGGCTGACGTTGTTGGTGCTCTACCTGCCGCTCAAATTGCTGAGGGGGCCGATGTTAGGGTTATGCTACCGGGCTTCCCTGACTTGCGTCGAGGTATTCCAGATACCGTGTTGGTCAGGGAGATAGATACCTTTGCTGGGCGTGTTTCATTACGTTATGGTCATTATCAAGGGATTGGTATTTATCTGATTGATGCTCCGGGTCTTTACGATCGCGCAGGTAGCCCCTACCACGACCAATCTTTATATGCTTACGCCGATAACTATCGCCGCTTTGCATTGCTGGGGTGGATGGCTTGTGAGCTGGCTTCTGGACTCGATGGTTACTGGCGTCCAGAAGTGGTTCACGCCCATGATTGGCACGCGGGGCTGGCCTGTGCATATCTGGCAGCACGGGGGCGGCCTGCACGATCGGTATTTACCGTCCATAATTTGGCTTATCAAGGATTGTTCTCAGCCAAACATTTAGCTGAGTTACAACTGCCCGCAGCATTCTTCCAAATGTACGGGTTGGAGTTTTATGGCCAAATTTCCTATCTGAAGGCTGGGCTATTCTTTGCTGATCATGTCACTACCGTCAGCCCGACTTACGCTAAGGAGATTACACAGCCAGCTTTTGGCTACGGTATGGAAGGGCTGCTGCAAGAACGAGCCAATCAGGGACGATTGACGGGTATCCTCAACGGTGTAGATAGTGATATTTGGGATCCGCAGAGTGATGCTTTACTGCATGCCCGTTATGATGCAGAAAACCTGCAAAAGAAAGCTGTGAATAAAGTGCACCTACAAACCACGATGGGGTTGGAGGTGACGGAAAAGAAACCTATTTTTGCTGTCGTGAGTAGGTTAACGGCACAGAAAGGGCTGGATTTAGTGCTGGAGGCGTTGCCTGATTTATTGAAACTAGGCGGTCAACTGGCTGTCTTGGGGGCTGGGGACGCCATTCTACAAGAGGCATTTTTGGCCGCAGCAGCAGACTATTCCGGTCAGGTTGGGGTACAAATAGGTTATCACGAGGCATTTTCTCACCGAATTATTGCCGGTGCGGATGTGATTCTGGTGCCGAGCCGGTTTGAACCTTGTGGGTTAACGCAATTATATGGTTTGAAATATGGCACTTTGCCACTGGTCCGGCGTACGGGCGGGTTGGCAGATACCGTGGTGGACTGCGCGCTAGAAAATCTGGCGGATGGCAGCGCCTCGGGGTTTGTGTTTGATGAATGCGATGCGCAGGCATTGGTACAGGCGATACGCCGTGCTTTTGTACTGTGGAGTCGGCCAAAACATTGGCGCCATGTTCAACGCCATGCAATGGGGCTGGATTTTGGTTGGCAAGTAGCAGCGGCAGAGTATCTGTCACTTTATCGGCGTCTTTAATTGCTGGTTGGTTAGAAATACGATGGCTTGTAACCACGAATTGGGAAAACCGCTATGACATCACCGTTCAGTTATACCTCACCCGTTGTCAGTGTGGATGCGCTGAAACACTCCATTGCCTACAAACTGATGTTTATTGTTGGCAAAGATCCTTCGATTGCGACTCAGCACGATTGGCTGAATGCGACTTTATTTGCTGTGCGAGACCGTATGGTCGAACGATGGCTGCGTTCTAACCGTGCACAATTATCACAAGATGTCCGGCAGGTTTATTACCTGTCGATGGAATTTTTATTGGGGCGAACACTCTCTAATGCACTGTTATCGATGGGGATTTATGAAGATATCGAGCAGGCATTGGATGAAATGGGTCTCAGTTTTTCTGAGCTGCTACAAGAGGAGAATGACCCCGGCTTAGGCAATGGTGGGTTAGGGCGCTTGGCTGCCTGCTTTCTCGACTCACTGGCTACACTGGCCCTGCCGGGACGTGGTTACGGCATCCGCTACGAATATGGCATGTTTAGCCAGAAAATAGTTAATGGCCAACAGATGGAGTCGCCAGATAACTGGCTGGAATATGGCAATGCTTGGGAATTCCCACGGCACAATACTCGCTATAAAGTACGTTTTGGTGGGCGTATTCAGCAAGAGGGCAGCAAAACTCGTTGGTTGGAAACCGAAGAGATACTTGCTTGTGCTTACGACCAAATCATCCCCGGTTTTGATACCGATGCGACAAATACACTGCGCTTATGGTCTGCGCAGGCCAGTAACGAAATCAATCTGGGTAAATTCAATCAGGGCGACTATTTCGCCGCGGTTGAAGATAAAAACCATTCAGAAAACGTATCGCGGGTATTGTATCCCGATGACTCGACCTACTCAGGGCGTGAGTTGCGCCTACGGCAAGAGTACTTTTTAGTCTCAGCGACGGTGCAGGATATTCTGAGTCGCCACTGGACGATGCACCAAACGTTTGACAATTTGGCCGATAAGATTGCGATTCACCTCAACGATACCCATCCGGTGCTTTCTATCCCTGAAATGATGCGTTTGCTCATTGATGAACATAAGTTTACCTGGATGGATGCTTGGGATGTGGTGCAGCAGGTTTTCTCTTACACCAACCACACACTGATGAGCGAAGCGCTGGAAACCTGGCCAATCGATATGATTGGTAAGATCCTGCCACGACACCTACAAATTATTTTTGATATCAATGATCATTTCCTCAAATTGGTGCAGGAACAGTATCCAAACGAGCCAGACTTGTTGTCGCGGGTATCCATTATTGATGAAAGTAATGGTCGTCGAGTGCGCATGGCGTGGCTTGCGGTGATTGCCAGCCACAAAGTCAATGGTGTCTCTGCCTTACACTCCGACTTGATGGTGCAGTCGCTGTTTGCTGACTTTGCTCGCATTTTCCCTAATCGTTTCTGCAATAAAACCAACGGAGTTACACCACGGCGTTGGCTGGGCTTGGCTAACCGACCACTAGCGAAAGTTTTGGATGAGAGTATTGGCCATAACTGGCGGACAAATTTGAACCAACTGAGCGAACTGGAAAAGAATCTTGATTATCCGAGCTTCTTGCAGGCACTGCAAAAAGCCAAGTTAGAGAACAAAAAACAGCTGGCCGCTTATATTGCTGAAAAGCTGAATATCGTGGTGAATCCGGCAGCATTGTTTGATGTGCAGATCAAACGTATCCATGAGTACAAACGGCAATTGTTGAATGTGTTGCATGTCATTACCCGCTACAACCGCATTCTTGAAGCGCCTGATGAAAACTGGGTACCACGGGTCGTTATTTTTGCCGGTAAAGCGGCTTCGGCTTACTACAATGCCAAACAGATTATTCGGCTGATCAATGATGTAGCCAAGGTGATCAACAATGATCCGCGGATTAACAATTTACTGAAAGTGGTGTTTATCCCGAACTACAGCGTCAGTCTGGCGCAGTTGATCATCCCTGCCGCTGATCTTTCTGAACAGATCTCGCTGGCAGGAACCGAGGCTTCTGGCACCAGTAACATGAAGTTTGCACTCAATGGCGCGTTGACTATCGGCACCTTGGATGGGGCGAATGTTGAGATCCGCGAACACGTGGGTGAGGATAATATCTTTATCTTCGGTAATACCACCGAGCAGGTAGAAGCACTGAGGGCCAACGGTTATAACCCACGGAAATATTACGATGATGACCCAGAGCTGCATCAGGTATTGACTCAAATTGCGACAGGTGCTTTTAGCCCCGAAGAACCGAATCGCTATACTAGTTTGTTTGATTCACTCGTTAATCTAGGGGACCACTATCAATTGCTGGCGGATTATCGCAGCTATGTGGATACCCAAGAGAAAGTGGATAGGCTTTATCGCCATCCGGATGAATGGACGCGCAAAACACTACTCAATATTGCCAATATGGGATATTTCTCTTCAGACCGAACCATTGAAGAGTATGCCGATGAAATTTGGCATATTAAACCTATCCGATTGTAATTAAATTGGTTTTTTAACAAAGAACCCCCCCTCAGAGAGGGGGTTTTCATTGACGAGAGGGAAAACGCGGTATTATCAGGAAACCAGCGAAAGTGTCTGCTGTTTCTCCGCTTGTACTGTTGCCAGCCACTGCGCGATCCGCTGTTTTTGCGCATCATCTAAGGCCATACCCAGTTTGGTGCGACGCCAAATGGCATCATCAAGCTCGACTACCCACTCTTTTTCGACCAAATAGCGCAATTCTGCCTCATACAAACCATGACCAAAGTGCTCGCCCAAACTTTCGAGGCTGGTGGCATCTGCTAAAATCAGTTCGCTGTGACTACCATAGGTGCGGGTATAGCGGCGCGCCAGAGCTTCAGGTAACCAGTTATAACGATGGCGCAACTGCACGGTATAGTTGTCACGGTTGCCACCGATATCACCACCCGGTAACGAGCCAGTTTTCGTCCACGCTGGGCCGACATTTGGATAGTAACCTGACAGTTTTTCCAATGCGTGTTCTGCCAGTTTACGGTAAGTGGTCAGTTTGCCACCGAACACGGACAGCAGCGGTGCTTTGCCGCCTTCATCGGCGACATCTAGCGTGTAGTCGCGGGTAACGGCTTGCGGCGAATCTGACTCATCATCACACAGCGGGCGAACACCTGAGTAGGTCCAGACGATATCGTCGCGGCCCAGCTGTTTTTTAAAGTGGTCGTTATACACTTTCAGCAAGTAATCAATTTCTTGATCGTCAATTTTCACATCTTTAGGATCACCGTGGTATTCCACGTCGGTGGTGCCGATGATGGAATACTCATCCAACCATGGGATAACGAAAACAATACGGTGGTCTTCGTTTTGCAGAATATAGGCTTGCGGCTGATTATGAACCCGAGGAACGACAATATGGCTGCCTTTAATCAGGCGGATACCATAAGGCGATTTCAGCTTCAGGCCATCATCGAAGAACTGTTTTACCCATGGGCCGGTAGCATTGACTAGCCCTTTGGCACGCCAAGTAAAGGTTTTGCCGGTATTCACATCAACAGCTTCAACCATCCACAAGCCTTGCTCGCGCCATGCCCGGGTCACTTTGGTACGGGTGCGCACTTCACCACCACGCTCGACCACTTCCTGAGCATTCAATACCACTAAACGCGCATCATCCACCCAGCAATCAGAATATTCGAAACCGCGCACGAGTTCTGGTTTCAACACTGACTCAGGACCAAAACGCAGCCCTTTACTGGCTGGTAGACTGGTACGTTTACCCAAGTGATCGTACAAGAATAAACCGGTACGAATCATCCACGCCGGGCGCAGATGGGGTTGATGAGGCAAGCGAAAGCGCATTGGGAAAGCTATATGGGGAGCCAGTTTCAGCAAAACTTCACGTTCGGCCAGCGCTTCGCTCACCAGACGGAATTCGTAATGTTCCAGATAGCGCAAGCCACCGTGGATAAGTTTGGAGCTGGCGGAAGACGTAGCACAGGCCAAGTCTTGCGCTTCCAGCAGCAGAACGGACAGGCCACGCCCTGCAGCGTCCGCAGCGATGCCGGCACCATTAATGCCACCACCGATCACGATCAAGTCTTTGGTTTCCATGCTTACTTCCTCCGGATGTTCGAAACAGCTCTTTAATGTTCGTTTTCGCTCATGATTGTAATCAAAAACCAACAAACAAGCCAAGAGTTAACCAAAAAAAAACATTCTCCCGTGATGGAGGTAACAGTTTTGTTATCAGGATGTGGGGGGAATTGGAATTGGAATTGGAATTGGAATTGGAATTGGAATTGGAATTGGAATTGGAATTGGAATTGGAATTGGAATTGAGATTAGTGAGCGGTTCGGTTGTTAAAGCTTCATGGTCCACTTAATCTCCGCCGCCTCAACCGGTCAAGGGTGTGTGAGCGCACACCCTTAACAATCCCGCGCCTACGCACGTATCGCTAGCCCACTTCGTGGGTGCCCTCGATTCATCATTTCTCTGGCGGGACGGCTTTATTCGCATCCCTGCTCACGACGCCTCAACCCGCCGTCCATGGCGGGTTGCCCTGGTTACATTCTTCACTCGGCTGCTCAAATGTGCTTTTAAATATTAAGGTCAAAACCCTAGTTTTTGGATTTTGATATTGAGCGCAATCAGGAATATTGCCGACAAGGATGGAGGGTAGAGTGAGCGGGCATGGACGCCCGCGAAAAGCGCGCTTGAGCATGGATGCGAATCGCGCTGGCTCGTTAGCCCGAAAGACGCAGGAGGTTTACCCGTAGGGCAATATTTCGCGCAAGCCGCAGGTGCAGGAGGGCCGGCTTGCCCTCCTGCTCGGTTGAGGTGATGAAAGTAAGATGACCACTGAACGATTATCAACCGAAACAATAATCTGAACTTTACTAATATGAAAACTAAAGCTTCAGCAAAGTTCTAATTGAACTTCATGCTGCTCAATAATCTTCATCACACTGGCGGGTGGCAATTGATCAGTAAACAAATAGTCGATCAAATTCATATTCCCCAAATTCACCATCGCATTACGGCCAAACTTGGAGTGGTCGGTCACTAACATCACACAGCGAGAATTTTCGATAATCGCTCGTTTGGTGCGCACTTCATGGTAATCAAACTCCAGCAGGGAGCCGTCCATATCAATGCCGCTGATGCCGAGAATGCCGTAATCAAGGCGGAACTGAGAAATAAAATCTAGCGTGGCTTCGCCAATAATCCCACCATCTCGGGTGCGGACTTCACCACCGGCCAAAATTAGCCGAAAATCTTCCTTGGCTGTCAGCAATGTGGCGACGTTCAAATTATTCGTCACCACTCGCAGGCCCTTATGGTTCATCAGGGCGTGAGCGACAGCTTCAGGCGTGGTACCGATATCGATAAATAATGTTGCACCATCGGGGATCTGGCTGGCAACGCGTTGAGCAATACGCGCTTTTTCTTCCGACCACATCACTTTACGGTCGTTATAAGCCGCATTGACTGAACTGGAAGGTAATGCTGCCCCACCATGATGGCGGTGAATTTTGTTTTGATCCGCCAAGTCATTTAAATCGCGTCGGATGGTCTGCGGGCTGACGGCAAAATGCTCCACTAACTCTTCAGTACTGACGTAACCCTGTTGGCGTACCAATTCAATAATCGCATCATGTCGCTGCGTTTGCTTCACGATAATCCCCTAATGCGCCTGATTGCTTCAGGCAGTTATTGTGCGGTTTTAGCGCTATTGCGCGTATCCCAAAATGCCATCAGTAACCCAATAATCAGACCTGAAACATGAGCTGCATTGGCAATTGATAAACCTAAAATATCGAAATATCCGGCAACCAGCCAGAGAACAGAGAAAGCCATCAAACCGCGAGGCAATGAGATACCGCGCTCAGGCGCACGTTCGCCGGTCAGCCAGACATAACCCATTAAGGCATAGACCACACCCGAAAGGCCGCCGAAATTCACACCGCTAAACAGCGATTGCCCCCAGCCACTAAATAAGGCTGAAACAATAGTTAATACCAGCAGCTTGCCGGTGCCAAGCCGTTTTTCCATCTGCCCGGCCAGATACCACCACCACATCAGATTAAACAGAATATGCAGCAGTGAAAAGTGCAATAAGGCATGGCTACCCCAACGCCAGATTTGCAGATACTGGCTGCTATCGCGGGGCCAAGCCAACCAGGACATCACGGTGGCATCCCCGACAATTTGCATCAGAATATAGATAGCAATGGACAGTATCATGACACTCAGGGTCAGCGGCCCCGCTTGACTGCGAATCGTTTGGAGATAGGAAAAACGCTGATAGGTTAAATTAGAATGCAGATTACCCGACTGCCAACTGGCGGCCTGATAACGCGGATTAAGAGGATCCAGTAAAAACTGTTCCAGCTCATGTTGTACCAAAGATAATTGCTCATCATCGGCGAGCCAAATTTCGGCGCCCTGATCATCAGGGCGAGCTTCCAGTGCCACATTGCGGGTGGCCATATAATCAACAAAGGCCTGCGCCAGACGTAGATTAGATATTGCGATGACACGAATCATATTTTAATTACCGCCTATACCCTGCGTACTTAAAGCCGCAGGGGTGTTATCTACGTTCACTCACCGTAATCACTGATTTGCGTCAGCTCATCGAGGTTCGTTTGCTTGCCGCCTTCCTGCAACTTCAATGACGTTAGGTATAGATATTCTGAATACGATTGAAGTGCTTAAAAATATCATAATTTGTTTGTTCGTTGCGAATGCCTGGTCATAAACGAACAATAAAGATCAGGCATTTTCACGAATGATTTCTTGTGGATAGTTCTTGGCCCAAGCTTCAAACCCACCATCAATACTGTATACGGCCTCGAAACCTTGCTGAAGTAGATACTGTGCAGCACCTTTACTGCTGTTTCCGTGATAGCACATCACCATGACAGGCTGCTCAAAATCGGTTTGCTGCATAAAGGTATGCAAGCTGCTATTGGTCAGATGGAATGCCTCGGGGGCGTGGCCTGCCTCATAACTTTGCGGATCGCGGATATCGACTAAAACCGCCTGTTTATCTTTCAGGCGGGTATGTGCTTGCTCAATGCTAATTGTTTCAAACTGCTCCATTTTTTTGCCCTAATGCAGATGAGTCATATTTATACGCCATTGTAAGCGATTTTGAGTTAATAAAAACCAACAAGTTATATAGGGTTATGTCTATCATATTCAATGTGTCTATTTTATAAATTAAGGGGCTTTATAAAAGAACTCTCCGATGTGAAGGGATAGGATTACATGAAATAAGCTAAGAGGTATTTATATGGATGATATAACCACAGGATACTTTTCCAATCATAAGTTAAATATCAATGATTTGAATTCTCTTCAAAACGACCCCGAAAACTTTAAACCGCAATTAACATTAAAAGAGGCGATTATTGATTTCTTAAGAAAGCTATTGTGTCTTGATACAAAAAGTCATGCGCTATTTAGCTTGAATAAGTCTATATATGAAAATCATCTTGAGCACAGCCCAATTAAAATATTAACTCTTTTCGATAAGTTACTCCCTGATGACTTAAAAGATAATATGAGTTTTTTTTATTCATTATGGAAGTAATGATGAAAAAATAAGATGTATAGAAATAACATGCAATGGTAAATTTTTAAAGATAAATCCTGAGCAGTGTTGGTTAACGGATACGGATAAAGAGATAATAGAACAATCAACATTTAACATTGCTACAGTGATAAGCAAGGCAGACAATGATCTTTGTGGTTTCCCTATAAATAAAAATAGGAGAGAGCATGAGGAAATAACAAGAGAAGACCTCATTAAACATGAATTAACTAAACTGATTGATGAATGGTCAATTGCGAATGAGTATGATAAAAAAAGTTATCATGCGACGCTGATAACTAATATATACAAAAGCCAGATTGAACGGTTTATGATAAGCGTTGATGGGGTTCCTAGATTGGATATTCCCCTGAATGAAAAAGAGCGCGAATTAATAGAAATCACTTTTGATGAATATGGGGAAAATATAAGTTAGAATATTATTAATTTTAAGATTAGTCATCATTATACCGCATGTCCATATTCTGAGATGACGAAGGTAATGGCAAGGATTGATGATATATTAAGAAGTATTTTGGAAGGAAAGGATTATCCTAACTATAATAGGATAGAGCGGCGAAATTATATTGAACCCATAGTAAAAGAAATAGAGAAATTAGATTTGTTAACCCAATGCAATAACATAATAAGAAGAATGGGGGTTGAAATAACCTCAGGTGAAGGAAGCTCAGAATCCACTTCGCAACATTTAAGTGACATATCGAAGAATGCAAGGTTACTTTATCTCAATGAATTAAATATTGCATTTGATCGGAAACAGGCTGGTTTAATTTCTAATGATTTAGATGAGATAAAAAGAAATATAATCACTAAAAAACATGCTCCGTATAATCCAGATGAGAGAATAAAATATATTGATTTAATTGTTAATACATTGAGGGAGAAAGAGAATGACTTTGTGGGTAAGGAAGCAGAAATAGAGAGCGGAAGGATTAAAAGTGAGATAAGAAATATTAATATTCTTCATGAATATTGTGAGAGGATCATTGATATGAGCGAAAACATTCTAACGTAGAGAGCCAACTCATCGTTATAGAGGAGATGAAAAGCAGGGTGTATTCACCCTGCGACTTAAACATACCCCATCATTTGCAATAATCGCTGCGCTTGCTGCACCGCTTCTTGACGGTGGGCAACCCCCAGTTTTTGATACAAATTGCGGATATGCGTTTTAATGGTAGTGGCTGCCACCTCCAGCTCACCGGCAATCTGATCATTACTGTAGCCGGAGTAAATCAGCCCCAATACTTGCCACTCGCGTTGGGTGAGTGGGCTGGTGCGGATAAGCTCTGGTACTTGTGGATGCGTGAGCAACTTATCGACGAATATCTCATCAAAGTGAGCAAACTTATGCCGATGATGCTGATTAATGTCTTTTAGGATCCGCTGGGCGCGGTGCTGTTCCAACTCGGGTAATGCATTTAGCTGAATCAGTTGCCGAAGCTGTTGTGCCATCGCCTCACCTTCAATTACAAAGTGGCTGATAAAGCCAGTGCGATTGGCGAGCGATAGTGACTCAATCAGTGTTTTTTGTGCTTCGCTTTTACGTTCGGTTTGCCAGTAAAGAATATTACTTAACAATAAGTTACGGTTAAGGTCGCTGGTTAAACGTAAGCGGCGGGCATTTTCATTCAGCTCGTCCAGTACCACTTCCGCTTCATTATAACGGCCCAACATAATTTGTATTCGGGCGATATTGCGCCACTGACCCTGCAAAAAGTGATTATCCGCCATACCCGGTTTTTCTGCCTGACGCAGCCAATTGGCCGCCGCGACTTTATCACCGGTCATCTGCCAGTGAATGACCCTCGGTTTGTCTGCATTGGTTATCCAGTCGAGGTGATACTGGCTACCGTGTTGCAGCGCCTCACAACGCTGAATATACATATTGGCGTTATCCAGATCTCCGCGCGCTAGCGAACATTTTGCCAGCATCGCCAGGCACTGTAATTGCTGCTGTGGCTGGTAGTTGACCAGAATCTCGATCCCCTTACGCGCGGCTTCTTCGGCTTCATCCAGCCGAGACCACGACCACAAAACCTGAGAGCGAATACGCAGTAAAAATTCATGCATCGGTAATTGTTCAAGATGCTGCTCATGAATCAAATCAAAAGCCTTATCTTGTGTTTCGTAGGCAGCTTGCAGGAACCCCTGCGCAATCAGAATTTCACTTTGTTGCAATAACGCCCACAAAGCATAGTGATAAGCTTCGTGGCGCCGCGCCATTTGCTCTGTTTGCTGCATCATTGGTAGCGCCCGGCTCAGTTCCCCTTTGCAATGGTGAACTTCACCCGTGACAGAGGTGGCAACAATCCGGCTGTAAAAGTTTGCCATCGGCAGGTACTTCAGTGCATCTGTAGCCAACTTCTCGGCTTCATCCGGCTTGCCAGCATTGATAGCCACCTGAGCACGCAATGCATCAAATTCAGCCCGCAAAATTTCATCAATTGGAATTTTGCGCTCCTGCATCGCTGACTCCGCGCGTTCAAGCAACGTATTGACCTCGCCATAGCGATGTTGGCTTTGTGCCAACCAAGCCTGTAGTAAGGCCAATTCAGGGTTTTGTACCAACAGAGAGTAGGGCAGGGCGACCAAACATTGTTCCAGTAGCGCCAACTCGCTGTGATTAAATAGCGCCCAGGCATGTTGTAGCAAAATATCGCGCAGCATACCGACATCACCAGCCGCCAGTGCGTGGTGGATAGCTTCAGCCGGGTAACCCAGCGCCATCCAACCCTCGGCTGCCGAATGGTGCAGTTCAGGGAGTTCCAGCGCCAATTCCCACTGGCAGCGCTGGCGCAGGAAAGTGGCAAACAGTGGATGGAAGCAGAACCATTCGCCACTGTCATCCATACGATGGATAAACAACCCTTGCCGCTCTAATTCTTCCAGCCGTTGCTGGCCATTATCTTCCCCTGTTAGGCGCACAATCAGGGCATCATTCATGGAGCGTAATACCGAGCAGCGCAGCAGGAAGGCGCGGGCATCACTGTCAACCTGATCCAAGACTTCATCGACCAAATAATCTGACAAATGGCTGGCATTCAGCCCCGCCAGACGTTTTGCCGATTTTTGTGCTGAAGAGTTGGGTTGACGTGAGGATAGCGCAATCAATTGCAGCGCTGTTGCCCAGCCTTCAACTTCATCACACAGGCGGCTGCTATCGCCTTGTTCCAGCGGTACGGACAGGCGGTAATCAAAGAATTGCTGTGCTTCCTGATGGTTAAATGCCAGTTGTTGCATCCCCAATTCCAGCAACTGGTCACGAACCCGCAGGTTAGCAATACCCAATGGCGGCAAGGTGCGAGAAAGCAGAATCAGCGTCAAATTCTCTGGCTGATGGCGCAGGAAAAAACGCATGGCTTCATGAATGGCATCATTGGTTATCAGATGATAATCATCGATGACCAGATAGAGTGGGCCATGCCAATCAGACAATTCGATGAATAACTGGGCAAACAGCGCGGAAAGACTGGCGTATTGATGTTTTTGGCTGATGGCTTCGCTTTTATTGCAATGCCCCGCAGTCGCCAATTGTACAGCGGCGATCAGATAGGTCGCGAAACGCTCTGGCTGATTGTCACTTTCATCCAGAGAATACCAGCCAAGATTCGACTGGTCTGCCGCCCACTGAGCGATCAGCGTGGTTTTGCCGTAGCCAGCCGGACAATTTATCAATGTCAGGCGATAGTTTGCGACACCGGATAACTTCACCAGCAAGCGGTCGCGTATCACGGTATTTTGCAGCCGTACCGGGCGGCTCAGTTTTGATGGGATCAGCATGCTGTGTCCGGTTTAAAAGAGGTCCGGTGAGAAGATGTCCTGACGATTGATATGTCCATTTGTAGTGAAATGTTACAGGCATTCATAAGAGTAATTATTTTTAGCCTCGTAATTAATCAGCACTGCTAAGGTCTGATAACGGACATCTTATTGCAATAGAGTTAATGTTTCCTATGGCTGTAAGTTGCACCGGATCACAATTTTAGCTACGCCCTGCGACTCATCCCCAGCTAATCCCTCGGCAGGATGATGCTCTTGTTAGTTCTCATTGGCAGGATATGGGTAACATTACCATTACCCCACTCACAGGATAGAGACTTCCCTATGTCACAGCCTATGCTTAAAAAGGACGATTTCCTGGCCGCACTGACCCGCCAGTGGCAGCGCTTTGGCTTAAGCTCTGCACAGCAAATGACCCAACACCAGTGGTGGGAAGCTGTCAGCGCAGCCTTAGCCGAACAGTTGTCGGCCCAGCCAGCACCCAGTGAAACCCAAAAAGTACAGCGTCATGTTAACTACATTTCGATGGAGTTTTTAATTGGTCGCTTAACCGCAAATAACCTGATTAACCTAGGTTGGTATGATCAGGTCGAGGCGCTGTTGGCCGAGCAACAGGTGAATTTGAGTGATTTGTTGGAGCAGGAAACCGATCCTGCATTGGGTAATGGTGGCTTGGGGCGCCTTGCGGCCTGTTTTCTTGATTCAATGGCGACCGTTGAGCAACCCGCCACAGGTTATGGCCTGAATTATCAGTATGGTTTGTTCCGCCAATCTTTCAGTGAATGTAAGCAACAGGAAGCGCCGGATAATTGGCAGCGCGAAAGCTATCCGTGGTTCCGCCATAACGCAGCGCTGGCGGTGGATGTCGGTTTTGGTGGCAAGCTCGAGAAACAAGCTGATGGCCGCCAGTTATGGCGTCCGGCTTTTACCTTCC
The DNA here is from genome assembly GCF_902726565.1 of Yersinia vastinensis. Lineage (GTDB taxonomy): Bacteria > Pseudomonadota > Gammaproteobacteria > Enterobacterales > Enterobacteriaceae > Yersinia > Yersinia vastinensis. Next base: position 104,384 of record NZ_CACVAF010000005.1, on the reverse strand, counting down.
GCGGCGAAGCTTGGGACTTGCCGGTGCTGGGCTTTCGTAATGGCGTAACACAACCGTTGCGTTTATGGCAGGCGACTCACCAGCATCCATTTGATTTAACTGACTTTAATGACGGTAAATTCCTGCTTGCAGAGAAAAGCGGCGTTGAAGCAGAAAAACTGACCAAAGTACTGTACCCGAATGATAATCATCTGGCGGGTAAGCGCTTACGCTTAATGCAGCAATATTTCCAATGCGCATGCTCTGTGGCCGATATTTTGCGTAAGCACCATCTGGCGGGGCGTAAATTGGCTGAACTGCCAGATTATGAAGTGATTCAGCTAAATGATACCCACCCGACTATCGCTATCCCTGAAATGCTGCGCGTGCTGCTGGATGAGCACCAGTTAGATTGGGATGCGGCTTGGGCAATTACCAGTAAAACCTTCGCTTACACCAATCATACTCTGATGCCAGAAGCGCTAGAGTGCTGGGACGAAAAACTGGTACGCAGCTTGCTGCCACGCCATTTTGTCATCATCAAGCAGATCAATGCGCAGTTTAAAAAACAGGTAGATAAGCAGTGGCCGGGGGATGACGAGGTATGGGCCAAGCTGGCGGTTCACCACAATAAGCAAGTGCGAATGGCGAACTTGTGTGTCGTGAGCGGTTTTGCAGTCAATGGTGTGGCACAGTTGCACTCTGATTTGGTTATCAAAGATCTGTTTCCTGAATATTATCAATTGTGGCCAAATAAATTCCATAATGTGACTAATGGCATAACGCCACGCCGCTGGCTGAAGCAATGTAACCCAGCACTTTCGTCGCTCATCGATGAAACACTAAAAGTCGAATGGGCGAATAATTTAGATGCATTAGCCGGGCTTGAGTCTTTTGCTGAAGATAAGACCTTTTGCCAACGCTATCAGCAGATTAAATATGACAACAAAGTTAAGCTCGCTGAATATGTTCAGCGCGTCATGGGAATCACCATTAATCCGGATGCTATCTTTGATGTGCAGATTAAGCGGCTGCATGAATATAAGCGTCAGCATCTGAACCTATTGCATATTCTGTCGTTGTACCGCCAGGTTCGTGATAATCCGAACTTGGATATGGCCCCGCGAGTGTTCCTGTTTGGTGCCAAAGCTGCGCCGGGTTATTATTTAGCCAAAAATATTATTTATGCTATTAACCAAGCGGCTGAGAAGATCAATAATGACCCGATCGTCAAAGATCGTCTGAAAGTGGTCTTCATTCCTGATTATCGTGTTTCAGTCGCGGAATTGATGATCCCTGCCGCGGATGTGTCTGAGCAGATTTCCACCGCCGGCAAAGAAGCCTCCGGTACGGGTAATATGAAGTTGGCGCTAAATGGTGCATTGACGGTTGGCACATTGGATGGGGCTAATGTCGAAATTGCTGAACAGGTAGGTGACGAAAATATCTTTATTTTTGGTAATACCGTTGAGCAAGTCAAAGCGATTCTGGCGAAGGGCTACAAACCACAAAAGTATCTAAAAACTGACGCACATCTGAAAAGTATTCTGGATGAATTAGCCAGTGGGGCATTTAGTGATGGCGACAAGCACGCATTTGACATGATGTTGCATAGCTTGTTGGAAGGGGGAGACCCTTATCTGGTACTGGCTGATTTTGCTTCATATTGTCAGGCCCAGAAGAAAATTGATGCCCTGTACCGCGATAAAAAGGAATGGACTCGTCGTACCATCCTTAACACTGCACGGGTAGGGATGTTCAGTTCTGACCGTTCAATTCGTGATTATCAACAGCGAATCTGGCAAGCCAAACGTTAAGGAGAAGACTGCATGGATCGTAAATCGCTCGATCAAGCAGCGACACTGGCAGGGATTGCCGCCAGCTATATTAATGCGCATGGTAAACCGCAAGCTATTTTGCCGGAAACCAAGCAGCAGTTGTTGGCGGCGATGGGGCGTACACATGCGCCCCATGATACTCAGACAGAAAAAGCACCATTACCGGTGGTAAAAGTCTTTACTTTTGGCAGCCCAATGCAGTTGCCAATGGCGGGTTCAGGTGATTATCACTGGCAGCTACAGACAGAAAAAGGTGAGTTGCACCAAGGGCGCATTAGCGCGAAAAAAACACTGACGCTACCTGCATCTTTACCGCAAGGCTATCATCGTTTGGTGCTAGAACAGGGCTTACAGCAGTGGTTGTGCTCAGTTATCGTCGCTCCGAAACGTTGCTATGAGCCAGATGCTTTACTGGCTGGAAAAAAGCTTTGGGGAGCCTGTGTTCAGCTCTATACCCTGCGGTCTGAACGTAACTGGGGTATTGGCGATTTTGGTGATTTAAACCAGATGCTGGAACAGGTGGGGGAGCGCGGTGGTGCCTTTATCGGTTTAAATCCGATTCATGCGCTGTATCCGGCCAATCCACAGAGCGCCAGCCCTTACAGCCCCTCATCCCGGCGTTGGCTGAATGTAATTTATATCGACGTTAACAGCGTGGATGAATTCCAGCACAGCGAAGCTGCGCAAAAGTGGTGGCATCAACCAGAGATACAGCGAGTGCTGACCCATATTCGAGCTAGTGAATGGGTTGATTATCCGCAAGTTATGCAACTTAAATTGAGCGCCCTGCGTCTGGCCTTCCCACTATTTACTGCTCGTAAAGCAAAAGATACGCGGGTACAGGCATTTCATAAGTTTGTTGAGCAAGGGGGCAGTAGCCTGCATCAACAAGCCGCTTTTGATGCCTTGCACGCTCATTTGAGCAAAAATGACCCAATGATGTGGGGTTGGCCAGTATGGCCGGACGAATATCGTGACGGTCACAGCAATGCAGTGGCTGAGTTTTGTCGTGAACATGCCAATGAAGTGAATTTCTATCTGTGGTTGCAGTGGTTGGCAGCCAGCCAGTTTGATGACTGCTTCCGCGCCAGTCAGGCGCGAAAAATGCCACTGGGTTTGTACCGTGATTTGGCCGTGGGTGTAGCAGAAGGTGGTGCTGAAACCTGGTGTGATCGCGAACTGTATTGCCTTAAAGCGTCGGTGGGTGCGCCGCCCGATATTTTAGGGCCATTGGGCCAGAACTGGGGATTGCCACCGATGGATCCTCACGTCATGGTTGCACGTGCTTATCAGCCATTCATTGATTTGCTGCGCGCGAATATGACTAGCTGTGGTGCTTTGCGCATTGACCATGTGATGGCTTTATTGCGCCTATGGTGGATCCCTTATGGGCAAACCGCCGACCAAGGTGCTTATGTCAAATATCCGGTAGATGACCTGCTGGCAATATTGGCTCTGGAGAGTCAGCGCCATCGCTGTATGGTGATTGGCGAGGATTTAGGTACGGTTCCCGTCGAGATTGTGGGTAAATTGCGCGACAGCGGCGTGTATTCCTACAAAGTGCTCTATTTTGAGCATGACAGTGAGAATACTTTCCGTGCACCACAGTCGTATCCGGTACAAGCAATGGCAACCATTACCACCCATGACCTGCCGACACTGCGCGGTTATTGGCAGGGAGATGATTTGACGTTAGGGAATAAGCTGGGGCTTTATCCGGATCAACAGATATTAAAGCAGCTTTATCTTGATAGAGAGCGGGCGAAGCAAGGCTTGCTGGAAGGGCTGCATCATTATGATTGCGTACCGAAGAAAGTGGGTCATAAAGCGTCGTTGCTGGCAATGAGCCCGGTTCTTAACCGTGGACTGCAACGTTATGTAGCAGACAGTGCTAGCGCGTTACTGGGTTTGCAACCGGAAGATTGGCTGGACATGGCGGCACCCGTTAACATCCCCGGAACCAGTGATGAATATCCAAACTGGCGACGTAAGTTGACGGCAACATTGGAAGAGATGTTTGCTGACAGCCAAGTTAATCGTTTATTGAAAGATTTGGATAAGCGGCGCAAGAACGTTTCGGCGGGGTAATATTAGCCTGATTTTTTGATTAACAAGTGAAAGGGGAATCGCACTTAGCGGCGCTTCCCCTTTGTTTTGCATCTCATCTTGTCAGCCAAAAGAGATTAGCCAAAGTCATTGGTGTTACAGCAAGGCAGCCAGCGAGCAAATCCCGATGAGCTGACACAGGTCAGTGATTCGGGTGCGTGAGTGCAGCTAACATCGCTGTCTCCTAGTAAGAATAAAGAGATTAGCCAAAGTCATTGGTGTTACAGCAAGGCAGCCAGCGAGCAAATCCCGATGAGCTGACACAGGTCAGAGATTCGGGTGCGTGAGTGCAGCTAACATCGCTGTCGCCTAGTAAGAAGAAAGAGATTAGCCAAAGTCATTGGTGTTACAGCAAGGCAGGCAGCGAGCAAATCCCGATGAGCTGACACAGGTCAGAGATTCGGGTGCGTGAGTGCAGCTAACATCGCTGTCGCCTAGTAAGAAGAAAGAGATTAGCCAAAGTCATTGGTGTTACAGCAAGGCAGCCAGCGAGCAAATCCCGATGAGCTGACACAGGTCAGTGATTCGGGTGCGTGAGTGCAGCTAACACCGCTGTAACGCCAAGGACGAAGGCTAATAATTAGTAGTAAGAGTGCTCGCCACGCTGATGCTCGGTCAAATCTCTCACGCCTTTCAATTCTGGGAATTTCTGCAACAGTTCTTTCTCGATGCCTTCTTTTAGGGTGACATCGACCATGGAACAGCCGTTACAACCGCCACCAAATTGCAGGATAGCCAGCGCATCTGGTGTGATTTCCATCAAGGTCACACGACCACCGTGGCCTGCCAGTTGTGGGTTAATTTGCGATTGCAGAACATACTCAACCCGCTCCATCAGTGGCGCATTGTCATCCACTTTACGCATTTTGGCATTAGGTGCTTTCAGTGTGAGCTGCGAGCCTAATTGGTCAGTGACGAAGTCAATTTCAGCGTCTTCCAGATAAGGCACGCTAAGTTCATCAACATAGGCTGACAGTTGCTCAAACTTCAGTTCAGTATCTGTTGCCTCAACCGCATCTGGCGGACAGTAAGACACACCGCATTCTGCGGTTGGCGTACCGGGGTTGATAACAAATACGCGGATTTGGGTGCCTTCTTCTTGGTTTGCCAACAGTTTGGCAAAATGAGATTGTGCTGCGTCTGTTATTGTGATCATGGCATCTGCTCAATAGTTGACTATTCTTGTCGGTTATAATACGCCCATTGTTAGGGTGACTACAAGGTTCGGCAGAGACACCAAACCTGCAATGAGGCAATCCCCTCAGCCCAGAGTAACTTGGCAATCTCATTAATTGTACTGCCAGTTGTCACAACATCATCCAGCAAAGCAATATGTTGACCCTGAACTGACTCCCGACAGCGAAAAATTCCTCGCATATTTTTACGCCGCGCCGTGGCGTTCAATTGTTGCTGGGCGGGGGTTGCCCGCGTGCGCTGTAAGGTCATATGGCTATAGTGGCAGCCCAACCAGTGGGCTAATGGTCGGGCTAACAGATCTGTTTGGTTATAGCCACGTCGCCAGCAGCGCCAACGGTGTAGTGGCACACTGATGATTCTATCCGGTTTGATGACCTTACCTGCGCGCCAGTCATCAAGCCAACGTAGCAATAATAGACGAGCCAGTATTGGTGCCAATGGGGTCGCCCCGTGAAATTTTAGCTTTTTTATGAGCTGATTCAATGGGGGAGTGTAATCGCTAACGAAGGTTAGGCTTTCCCAGCGTGGAGGGGTATTCAGGCACCGGCCACAGGGTAACGCAGTATTGTGACTCGGCAAGCCGCAGCGAGGGCAGCAGGGAGGTAAGGGAGGCAGATGACGGCGGCAGTAGCAACAAATGCCATTCTTGGGATGATATAACGGCTGCTGGCATAGCCAACACGGGCTGACGATTGTTAGCATAGACATCTTCCTTGATGAAAAACTCCGGTGACAGGATCCTAACGCATGAAACAACTTTATTGGAACATCTGTGGCGAAGGCAGTCGCGATCTTGTGCTACTGCACGGATGGGGGCTGAATGCTGGTGTGTGGCATTGCATCATTGACAGACTTGCGCCGCATTTTCGCCTGCACTTAGTGGATCTTCCCGGCTATGGGCGCAGTAAAGATTTTTCTGCAATGTCACTGTCTGATATGGCTGAAATTGTATTACAACAAGCGCCACAACAAGCTTTGTGGCTTGGTTGGTCGATGGGTGGATTGGTTGCCAGTGAGATAGCCTTACGCCACCCTGAGCGTGTTCAGGGGCTGATAACCGTCTCTTCTTCTCCCTGCTTTACCGCGCACGATGAGTGGCCGGGGATTCGGCCCGACGTGTTGGCTGGGTTTGAGCAACAACTCAGCGAGGATTTTCAGCGCACGGTTGAACGTTTTCTGGCATTGCAAACTTTGGGAACAGAAAGTGCTCGTCAGGATGCCCGTTTGTTGAAAGCCGTGGTGCTACAACATCAAATGCCAGAGGTGGAAGTATTGACGGGGGGATTGGAAATTCTGCGCACGGCAGATTTGCGTCAAGGGTTGGCCGCGTGCTCGGTGCCTTTCTTGCGCATTTATGGTTATTTGGATGGGTTAGTCCCGCGCAAAGTGGCTGCATTGTTAGACAGTGCATGGCCAAAGACACAATCCGTGGTGATGCAAGGAGCTGCCCATGCTCCCTTTGTTTCCCACCCAGATGATTTTTCAAACTTAGTCGTGGACTTCGCCCAGCAACTGAAATAGTGAGTACGGCCAGTACCGTGTTTTAATCGGCGGTTTTCAACTGATAAATCACGGTACTGCACAGGTTTTGCCCTTCAGGGCAACGCTGACAACTGCCGCTCAGGCAGCCGCCATTATCTTGCTCAACGCGTTCAATCTTACCCATCGCGGCCAGTTTTTCCAGCATCGCCTCGACCAGAGGCAAAGGCATATTCAGTTGATGACTTAGCTGATGGGCATCAGCGCTGCCGCTGAGGGCGATTGCATCGCGCAATTGCAGTAGGCTTGCCATAGCGCCTCCTATTCAGACCTTATCCATTAGTGACAGTCACTGCTTGATTTTTGGCAGCAACTGGCGGGCGCACTACTTTGTAATCTCACTGTGACCCGGCTACGTGCACGGCGTAAGCCAAACAAGATCACCGCATTAATTATTATGACCAACGCCATTATCCCTAAGCTCTGCTGTGGGTGATCGCGGAAGGTGGCTGCTTGATAAAACAGCGTTGCCAGCGAATAAGCCACATTTAGCCCCCACAGTATTGAGAAGGTCATCCAGCCCCGGCTGGTTTCTCGTGCAATAGCCCCCATGACCGAGACACAAGGTACATACAGCAGCACGAAAATCAGATAACTGTAGGCAGAAACACTGGAACCGAACTTACTGCTCATCATCCCCATTGAGCCTGCGGCCATCTCACCGTCGCCTTTACTGGCTTCAATTGGGTTCGATAATACACTGAGGCTAAATGTCTCTTTTAAACCCTGCCATGTGGTATCAACCGCCCCGGCCAATTCACCCAGTAAATTGAAGTTTTCAGCATCAAAAGGCTCATTTTTAATCTGCTCGGCGGTGTAAAGGGTATTCAGTGTCCCTACCACCACTTCTTTGGCCATCGCACCGGTCACTAACCCTACCGTCGCCTGCCAGTTATCGCTATGGACTCCCATTGGGGTGAGGAGGGGGGTGAGTACCTTACTGACCGATGCCAGCGCAGAGTCATTGATACTATCGACAGGTTTGCCGCTGAAAGAGAAACTATTTAGACCACCAATAAAAATACTGGCGACTACAATCACCTTCCCTGCTCGCAGGACAAAGCCTTTCAGCCGCTGCCAAGTCTGTAATAACAAGCTCTTCAGATGCGGGACATGGTAAACCGGTAATTCCATCACAAAGGGAGAGGCTTCACCGCGCATGATGGTGTATTTCAGGACTAAGCCGGTGAGGATGGCGACAGCAATGCCCAATAAATAGAGCGAGAAGACGATGCTGGCCCCATCTTGGCCGAAGAATGCGGCTGCAAATACCGCAAAAATCGCCAACCGTGCGCCACAGGACATAAAGGGGGCCATCATGATGGTGATCAAGCGCTCGCGTTGGGCATCCAAGGTTCGTGCGCCCATAATTGAAGGCACATTGCAGCCAAAGCCAACAATCAGCGGTACAAATGATTTACCCGGTAACCCCAGCGCTTGCATTAGCCGGTCCATCACGAATGCCGCACGGGCCATATAACCGGAGTCTTCCAAAAAGGAGAGGAACAAATACATCATGCCTATCTGCGGCACGAGTGGCAGCACGGTGTTGATACCACCACCAACACCTTGGGCCAAAAAGATGGTCAGCCACTGTGGGAAATGCAGGGTATAACCGACCCATTGCAGCCCTTGGATAAAGATAGCGGCAGAGCCAATATCAAATATCGGCTGCAATGCTCCGCCGATATTGATGGCTAAGACGAACATTAAATACATAACAAACAAGAAGATAGGGACACCTAACCAACGGTTAAGAATCACTTTATCCAGTGCTTGTGTCAGGCGATTTGGCTCTGCCTGCTGCGAGTTACCGACGATATCGCAGATACGCGCGATACTTTGATAGCGGGCATCAGCAATCACCAGTTCCGGATCTTCGTGCTGATTTTGTCGCAGATTTTCACGTGCTTGCTCAACCTGAGATGGCGCGACACCCGCACGCGCTAGGCTGTAGATATCCCCTTCCAGAATTTGCAGCGCCAGCCAACGGCGTTGTTGAATCGGCCAAGATCCCGGCATGTTCTGTACCAGTTTATCCACTTCGTGGAGCAGTACTGGCGGGTAGTTAACCAAAGCCTTAAAAGTGATGGGTTGAAACTCATCAATACAGTTTTTTAATTCATTGATACCGCGCCCACGGGTGGACACCAGCGGAATGACCGGGCAGCCGAGTTGCTGAGAGAGCGCTGCGATATCAATATCAATATGCTGGCTTTTCGCAATATCTAGCATGTTGAGCGCGACAATACAGGGGATACCGAGCTCAAGCAGTTGCAATGTCAGGTAGAGATTACGCTCCAAATTGGCGGCATCAATCACGTTGATCAGCAGGTCAGCTTCGCCACTCAGAATATAGTGGCAGGCTATTTGCTCATCCAGCGAGGTTTGCTCAGAAATCGTGGTCAGCGAGTACGTCCCCGGTAGGTCAACCAAGGTCACCTGATGCTGTGGGGTACTAAAATGGCCTTCTTTGCGCTCAACCGTGACCCCGGCCCAGTTGCCCACTCGTTGACGAGCGCCAGTTAACTGGTTGAAAAGAGTGGTTTTACCCGCATTAGGGTTGCCGATAAGGCCGATTGTGAGTGCTTTCATGATCCAACGTGATATCGATAAATTAACATCAGACAGCGCAGGGTGACGTTGACATCTCACCTTGCAACCAGAACAAGAGGTTGACCTGAATTGTCAGGGTTGCAGGTCGAGCGTCAGCAGGTCTAAATCTTTTTTACGTACCACCAAACTGACCCGACGGGTTTCTATTTGGATGGGGTCACCCAATGGTGCAAGACGGACAACATTAAATGAAGAACCGGGTAGCATACCCAGAGACAATAACTTCTGCCGATAAGCTGGGCTAATTTCAGGTGAGAAGCCAACAATTTTGTAGGAACGCTGTGGAATAAGATGCATAGAAGCCTCTATTTACCCTTTGTGTTTGAGATTTCGGGGTATGACTTAATGGCGTACCAGAATGAGAGTAATTTCACATTAAGAAGTAATGAGTCAAATAATAATAGTGAGAATCGTTTTTATATTCAACTAAGGCCAAATACTCAAAAGTAAGTATTCATTACGATTCTATCTTTATAATTAATGAGTCTGATTTTTATTTATGCTTGTTTTACCACCAAATCAGCATGATCGCAAATGCAAATAATGAGTTAAATCAGTTAACTGGATGTTTATTTTATTCCCTTTATCTTCCAAGTGATAGGCGTGGTGACTGCCATCATTCACCCAAGCCATTGAGTTATCTGAACTCCTTGGTGTTCATTTCGTTGCCGCTTTCCTGTTACTCGAAATCTATGGGGTATAAGTTAATGTATATATTGTAAAATACTGATAATTAACATACTCGCTTCACTATGATTGGAATCAAATAACATTCGATTTTTAATTAATTTGTAGAGTGTTATTGTAATTATTTATAAATTAACAATATTGACCCAATAAACTCTTTAGTATGTTAAAGATAATGTTAAATAAGTCAGATTGATTTCTGGTTTTTACGACGATAGCGCCGAAAAAAGAATTGCGTGCTAATTAATTTAAAAAAATAATCTTACAATTTTAAAGGCTCAACATTATGGGTGTTGCCGCGAATTCTTATGAATTCACCGATAAAAAGGGCCACAAAATGTGGCCCTAGTTGAGATATCAGCGCTTTTTAAACGCCGCAGCTAGCGCATCACTCATGGCGCTGTTTCCGCCAGAATTGCTGTCTGCTCGCCCTTTGGCTGGTGGACGGTTATTTGAATCACTGCTGTTATGGCTATTACGTGGGCGGCTAGCACCGCGATTATCATTCTGAGTGTTAGCACGGTTCTCGCCAGCATTACCCCGACGCGAACCTCCTTCACCCGGCTGTTCATCAAGGCGCATGGTTAGCGCAATACGTTTGCGCTGCAAATCCACTTCCATCACTTTCACTTTGACGATATCACCGGCTTTAACCACCTTGTGCGGGTCATCAACAAACTTATCGGCCAGTGACGAGATATGCACCAGACCATCTTGATGAACACCAATGTCCACAAAAGCACCAAAGTTCGTCACGTTCGTGACCGAACCTTCAAGGATCATGCCCGGTGTCAGGTCATTGAGTGTCTCAACACCTTCGGCAAAGGTGGCGGTTTTAAACTCAGGGCGCGGATCGCGGCCTGGTTTTTCTAACTCGCGCAGGATATCTGTAACGGTAGGCACGCCAAAACGCTCAGTCGTGAAGTCTCGTGGATTAAGATTACGCAAGGCTGCAGCATTACCCATTAAGTCCTGCAATGCTTGCTCTGTTGCCGCCAAAATGCGCTCGACGACCGGGTAAGCCTCAGGATGCACCGTAGAGGCATCCAGTGGGTTATCTCCGTGATTAATACGTAAGAAACCAGCACACTGCTCAAAAGCTTTTGGCCCCAAGCGGCTGACTTTCAGTAATTGGTCACGGTTATGGAAACGACCATTTTCATCACGCCAGTTGACGATATTCTGCGCCATCATGCGGGTTAAACCGGCCACACGAGTCAATAAAGGCACGGACGCAGTATTCAAATCCACCCCCACGGCGTTAACGCAGTCTTCTACTACCGCATCTAGCTTTTTCGCCAATTGACTTTGGCTGACATCGTGCTGATATTGGCCGACCCCAATGGATTTCGGATCGATTTTAACCAATTCGGCCAGCGGGTCTTGCAAGCGACGGGCGATAGAAACTGCACCACGGATAGACACATCCAGATCCGGGAACTCCAACGCGGCCAGCTCAGAAGCGGAGTAAACCGATGCCCCAGCTTCACTGACAATCACTTTTTGCGCCGTCACTGCCGGATATTGTTGTTGCAGTTCGGTGAAGAAGCGCTCCGTTTCCCGCGACGCGGTGCCGTTCCCGATAGCGACCAATTCAACCTGATGTTTGATACACAAGGCCGCTACCACAGCCGCAGCTTTGGCGGCTTGCCCGGTGTGAGGGTAGATGGTATCGAAAGCAACCAGCTTGCCGGTGGCGTCAACCACCGCCACTTTCACCCCGGTACGTAGGCCGGGATCGAGACCCATGGTCGCGCGCATGCCTGCCGGTGCTGCCATCAGCAAATCCTGCATATTGCGGGCGAACACATTGATGGCTTCATCTTCCGCCCGCTCACGCAGGGTACTCATTAGCTCGGTTTCCAAATGCAGCAGCACTTTGATACGCCATGTCCAGTTGACTACGGCTTTACGCCAAGTGTCCGCAGGGGCGTTATTGAGTCGCAAATCGAGGTGGTTGATGATTATCTGTTCACCCTGACTTTCGCGAGGCGGTTCGTCAAACTGTGGATCAGGATTCAGCGCCAGTTGCAGCACACCTTCATTACGGCCACGGAACATTGCCAGCGCACGGTGGGAAGGGACTTGGGCGATAGGTTCATGGTGATCAAAGTAATCGCGGAATTTAGCGCCTTCCTGCTCTTTACCTTCCACCACTTTTGATACTAAATGCGCGTTTTTCCACAAGTATTGGCGCACTTTCGCCAGCAATGTCGCGTCTTCAGCAAAGCGTTCCATCAAGATATAGCGCGCGCCATCCAGTGCTGCTTTGGTATCTGCGACACCTTTGTCAGCATCTATATAGGCTTGGGCAACGTGTTCAGGGTCTTGCTGTGGGTCATTCCATAAGCTGTCTGCCAATGGCTCCAGACCGGCTTCAATAGCAATCTGCCCGCGGGTTCGGCGCTTGGGTTTATAAGGGAGGTATAAATCTTCTAGCTCGGTTTTACTCATGGTGCCATTGATGGCACTGGCCAGTTGTTCGGTGAGCTTGCCTTGATCTTCAATTGATTTAAGAATGGTTTGGCGGCGATCTTCAAGTTCGCGCAGATAGCCCAAACGGCTTTCCAACTGGCGCAACTGGGTATCATCCAACCCGCCGGTAACTTCCTTACGATACCGTGAAATAAAGGGCACGGTATTACCTTCATCCAGCAGACGTATCGCGGCGTCAACTTGCTCCGGGCGTGCCTGTAGTTCGCTTGCAATAATGCGGCTCAGTTGTTCATTCATAAGTCTGGTATCAATTAGTGAGTAGGAAAAATGGCAGAGGATAGTTATACGGATTGCGCCGATAAATTGCCAGTAGAGAGGTCGTCAGGCTTGAGGTAACCCGAACTTATCGGTAAAAACATAGGGTATAGTAGATGTATCTATCCTCAAGGGATAATTGGATAATTTTATGGCTAAAAGCAACTACATTACCCGTGAAGGCTGGCAGGCGTTGGATCGTGAGCTGCATTATTTGTGGCGTGAAGAGCGACCGGTCGTGACTCAGGCGGTCTCTGAAGCGGCGGCTATGGGTGACCGTTCGGAAAATGCCGAATATATCTATGGCAAGAAACGGCTGCGAGAAATTGACCGTCGGGTGCGTTTTTTGACCAAACGCCTTGAGGTGCTGAAAATAGTCGACCCGGACCCGCGTCAGGAAGGGAAAGTCTATTTTGGGGCGTGGGTGCGGGTAGAAAATGAAGTAGAAGAACAGCGTATCTTCCGTCTGGTTGGCCCAGATGAGTTTGATCCGGCAAAAAAATGGATTTCTATCGATTCACCGGTGGCTCGTGCCTTAATCGGTAAACAGGTGGATGATGAGGTGACGGTTCAGACACCTAATGGTGAAGCGACCTACTGGATTTTAGAGATTCGCTATCGCCCATTTGACGAAAGTGTTGATAATTAGGCACAACAATAAGCTTTGTAACAATTTCGACTAGAATATATACCATAAATAGCTGTCTGTTAGAGTGAGTTTTTCTAACAATGTGCAGATTCGGGCAATACGGCCTTTGGGAGTAATAAAATGCAAGAGAATCACAAGATTCTGGTCGTTGATGACGATATGCGCCTACGTGCGCTGTTGGAACGTTACCTGACAGAGCAAGGTTTTCAGGTGCGCAGTGTTGCCAATGCTGAACAGATGGATCGCTTGCTAACCCGTGAGTCATTCCACCTGATGGTACTTGACCTGATGTTGCCGGGTGAAGACGGCCTGTCTATCTGCCGCCGTCTGCGTAGCCAGAGCAACCCAATGCCCATCATTATGGTTACGGCAAAGGGTGAAGAAGTTGACCGCATCGTCGGGCTGGAAATTGGTGCGGATGATTACATTCCTAAACCTTTCAACCCTCGCGAATTGCTGGCACGTATCCGTGCTGTATTACGTCGTCAGGCAAATGAATTACCAGGTGCACCTTCACAAGAAGAAGCAGTGATTGCTTTTGGTAAGTTTAAATTGAATCTCGGTACTCGTGAGATGTTTCGTGAAGATGAACCTATGCCATTGACCAGCGGTGAATTTGCGGTGCTGAAAGCCTTGGTGAGCCACCCGCGTGAGCCGTTATCGCGCGATAAACTGATGAATTTGGCACGTGGCCGTGAATACAGTGCAATGGAACGTTCTATCGACGTACAGATTTCACGTCTGCGCCGTATGGTAGAAGAAGATCCAGCGCATCCGCGCTATATCCAAACCGTTTGGGGCTTGGGCTACGTATTTGTACCGGACGGCAGTAAAGCATGAGGCGATGGCGCTTTTCTCCACGTAGCTCATTTGCCCGAACCTTATTGTTGATTGTGACCTTGCTGTTTGTCAGCTTGGTTACAACCTATTTGGTGGTGCTGAATTTCGCCATTTTGCCCAGTTTGCAGCAGTTTAATAAAGTGTTGGCCTACGAAGTTCGTATGCTGATGACTGACCGACTGCAATTGGAAGATGGCACGCTACTTGAAGTCCCGCCGGCGTTTCGGCGTGAGATTTACCGTGAATTGGGGATTTCGCTTTATACCAATGCTGCGGCAGAGGAAAGTGGCCTGCGTTGGGCACAGCATTACAAATTTCTCAGTGATCAGATGGCCCAGCAGTTGGGTGGGCCAACGGATGTTCGTGTTGAAGTTAATAAAAACTCGCCGGTCGTCTGGCTGAAGACGTGGTTGTCGCCGGATATCTGGGTGCGGGTGCCATTAACTGAAATCCATCAGGGTGATTTCTCGCCACTGTTCCGCTATACCTTAGCCATTATGTTGCTGGCTGTCGGTGGTGCCTGGCTGTTTATCCGTATTCAAAATCGACCCTTGGTTGAGCTGGAACATGCGGCTTTACAAGTTGGTAAGGGCATTATTCCGCCTCCGTTACGAGAATATGGCGCTTCGGAGGTGCGTTCAGTTACCCGGGCATTTAACCAAATGGCGGCTGGCGTGAAGTTGCTGGCGGATGACCGAACCTTACTGATGGCTGGGGTCAGCCATGATTTACGGACACCGTTGACTCGCATTCGTCTGGCGACGGAAATGATGAGTGAAGACGACGGTTATCTGTCCGAGTCCATCAATAAAGATATTGAAGAGTGCAATGCCATTATCGAGCAATTTATCGATTATTTGCGCACAGGGCAGGAGATGCCGACCGAGCCGAGCGATCTTAATGCGGTATTAGGTGAAGTCATTGCCGCAGAAAGTGGTTATGAGCGGGTGATTGAAACAGATTTATGCGCAGGTGAGGTCATTGTGGATATTCATCCATTATCGATTAAGCGCGCTTTGGCGAATATGGTAGTGAATGCCGCTCGTTACGGTAATGGTTGGATAAAAGTCAGCAGCGGCACCGAGCTTCAGCGGGCTTGGTTCCAGGTGGAAGATGATGGCCCCGGTATTAAGCCGGAAGATTTAAAGCACCTGTTCCAGCCTTTTGTGCGTGGTGACAGTGCGCGTAGCACCAGTGGCACTGGGCTGGGGCTGGCAATTGTACAGCGGATTATTGATGCCCATGCCGGTTCGTTAGATATTGGCACCAGCGAGCGTGGCGGGTTGCGGATCCGGGCATATATTCCATTGCCGTTAGATGTGAAGCCGAGATTGCCTGCGGTAGTGGGGAATAGCTGATATTGAGTTTGTGGTGTTTAGTTTCGGTTGATAGCCGTTCAGTGACCAGTGAATCCCAGTCGACTCAACCGAGCAGGAGGGCAATCAGGCCCTCCTGCATCTGCGGCTTGCGCCGAAATATTACCCTATGGGTAAACCTTCTGCATCTTTCGGGCTGACGAGCCAGCGCGATTCGCATCCATACGTAAGCGCGAGGATTCCAGGAGGGGTCACGCGCTTGTGACCCCTTTGGCGGTTGAGTTAGCGGAGAGACGGTTGTTGCCAATCTTATGCCGACCGAATCAGACTGCCGAACTCATCCCCAATCCGCCCTCACCACCAAAATGCTAAATCGACTCCCGCAGAAAAACAAAAGGGGCACATTGTGCCCCTTCGTAATATAACAATCTTAAACTAACTTAGATTTTTGGCCCTGCACTGACCAGTGCAGCCCCAGCAGGGGTATCGGTATATTTATCAAAGTTAGTGGTAAAGCGCTTCGCCAAATCTTCGGCTTTCTCTTGCCACTGTGCGACATCCGCATAAGTATCACGTGGGTCGAGGATATCTGGGTCCACGCCCGGTAATGACATTGGCACAGCCAGATCGAAGATTGGTAAGGTAAATGTTTCGGCTTTATCAATTTCACCATTCAGAATGGCATCGATAATACCGCGGGTATCCTTGATAGAAATCCGTTTGCCAGTACCATTCCAGCCCGTATTGACCAGATAAGCCTGTGCACCCACGGCTTGCATGCGCTTGACCAGCACTTCTGCATATTGCGTTGGGTGCAGTGACAAGAATGCTGCGCCAAAGCAGGCCGAGAAGGTGGGAGTCGGCTCGGTGACACCGCGCTCAGTACCAGCAAGTTTGGCCGTAAAGCCAGACAGGAAGTGATACTGGGTTTGATTTGCCGTCAAGCGAGATACCGGAGGCAAGACACCAAAAGCATCGGCCGTCAGGAAAATAACCTTGGTGGCGTGGCCCGCTTTAGAGACCGGTTTAACGATATTTTCGATGTGGTAAATCGGGTAAGAGACACGGGTGTTTTCAGTTTTGGAACCGTCATTGAAATCAACAGTTCCGTCGGCCAACACAACCACGTTTTCCAACAGCGCATCACGTTTAATTGCATGATAAATATCGGGTTCTGCTTCTTCGGATAACTTGATGGTTTTGGCGTAACAACCCCCTTCAAAGTTAAATACACCGTCATCATCCCAACCGTGTTCATCATCGCCAATCAACTTGCGTTTCGGATCTGTGGACAAGGTGGTTTTACCGGTACCGGACAAGCCGAAGAAAATGGCGACATCCCCATTTTCACCAACGTTGGCCGAACAGTGCATGGACGCAATGCCTTTCAGTGGCAACAGGTAGTTCATCATGGAGAACATACCTTTCTTCATTTCACCGCCATACCATGTGCCGCCAATCAGCTGCATACGTTCTGTCAGGTTAAAGGCAACAAAGTTCTCAGAATTCAGACCTTGCTCTTTCCAATTCGGATTCGTGCATTTAGCCCCATTCATGACGATAAAATCAGGCTCGAAGTGGGCCAATTCTTCATCCGATGGGCGGATAAACATGTTTTTAACGAAATGTGCTTGCCAAGCCACTTCAGTGACGAAGCGAACTTGTAGACGAGTATCGGCATTAGCACCGCAGAAGGTATCAACAACAAACAGACGCTTGCCTGACAGTTGCTTGGTAACCAACCCTTTTAGGTGGTTCCAGGTTTCTTGGCTCAGTGGCTTGTTATCATTTTTGCCTTTGCCCTGATCGGCCCACCACACGGTATCCCGAGTGATATCGTCGCGAACAATATATTTATCTTTTGGCGAACGGCCGGTAAAGATACCAGTATCGACCGCTATTGCTCCTGTGGTGGTGAGGGTTCCGCGCTCGTATCCTTCCAGCGTGGGTTTGGTCTCTTCCTGGAACAGTAAATCATAGCTTGGGTTGTAAACAATCTCGCTGACGTTATGGATGCCATAGGCGGCGAGCTCCTGCGGGGTAATTCCTTTAACACTCATGTCATAACTCCTGGATCGTCAATTTTCTACCAGCGATTGTAAATCCTCATCTCTGATTAACAGCGATAGCTATCAAATATTTTGACATATGGCCTACTTTTCGCTGGGTTATGAGAGATAGAACACGGATTGTAGCAAGAGTGAAACGCGAGAAGGAATGGCTGGGCACGAGTCAGCACCCAACCAAGTATTACAAGAATTAATGAATTTGCTCTGAAGAAGGGCTATTCCCATTTTTTAGGGTGGCAATATCCACAGCATCAAACAGGTAGTGATTGCCGCAATATTCGCAATGCATATCGATATTACCATCCTGCTCAAGCATTTCTTTCACGTCATCTTCAGACAATGTTACTAATGCATCAGCACAACGTTCACGAGAACAGGTGCAGCGGAAACTGACATTTTGTGGCTCATATAACGTCACTTCTTCCTGATGGTATAAACGATACAGCACTTCATTGGCTGGCAGCGTAAATAGCTCCTCAGCCTTAATGGTGGTGGTCAGTTGTGCCAGATGGTCAAACTCATCTTCATTGCGCTCTTGCGCTGGCAGTACTTGCAACAGCATCCCGCCTGCAGCGGCTTTCCCTTCTACGCTGCCGGTACGGATAAACAGACGAGTAGGTAGCTGTTCAGACTGCATGAAATAATTTTCCAGACAGGCTGCAATGGTCTCACCTTCCAGTGCGACGACACCCTGATAACGCTCACCTTGAGCGGGGGTAATGGTGATGACCAGATAACCATTGCCGACCATCTCTTTTAGGGTGCTTTCATCGCTGATTTCGCCTTTAAAACGGGCAACACCGCGCATTTCTTGCTGGTTATTGCCGTTAATGACTGCCAGTGATAGCGGGCCATCACCGCCCTGTAATTGTACGGTGATATCCCCGTCAAATTTGAGGGTAGCGGTTAGCAAACTGGTCGCGACCAACATTTCGCCTAGCAGTTTTTGTACCGCGGGTGGGTAATCATGGTTGGCTAATACCTGCTGGTAGGTTTCATTAACTGAAACGAGTTCACCGCGCACAGCATGGTTAGCAAACAGATAGCGGTGTAACTGGTCGTGATTAGACATAGTTTTCTCTCATTTGGGCGGCGACTTACTCTGGCTCGCCTTGTTTAAATTTGATCAGGTTGCGACGCTCTTTTTTATCCGGTCGCCGGTCCGGGTGTGGCATGGTCAGGGCATTTAATTTACGCGCCTGCGCCACTT
This sequence comes from Yersinia vastinensis, assembly GCF_902726565.1. GTDB lineage: Bacteria > Pseudomonadota > Gammaproteobacteria > Enterobacterales > Enterobacteriaceae > Yersinia > Yersinia vastinensis. Next base: position 85,587 of record NZ_CACVAF010000005.1, on the reverse strand, counting down.
TTTCGCGGTTGGCAATGCTGGCCTCGGTTTCTTCGTATAAAGCTTGTGCTTCACTGGCCCCCCGGCGCTGGCTGTTGAGCGCCAAGACCCGCACGGTGCGTTCGTCATTGCCCTGACGCAGACGGATTTCAGCATTCAGCTCCACCAGCTTACTTGGTTTTCCGCGCTGCCCGTTGTAATGGACTTTGCCGCCATCGACCATTTCCCGCGCTATCGCTCTGGTTTTATAAAACCGGGCAGCCCAAAGCCATTTGTCCAGCCGAACCGATTCGTCAGAGGTTGGTTTCTCTTTCATGCATATTCCTCCTGCATACCCTTTGTACTTGAAGCCACGGCGGTGTTGGCTGCATTCACTTTATGAATAACGTAACTGCAATGCAGGCAATAACTTGCGGTAGTCATTGATTGCTGGATGGCTGTGAAAGGTTTTATCAGCACAACTGGAATCCGGATTTTCTATTCCCAGACAGTAGCGGATACCAAAGGTGCGCGCGGCATCCAAAATTGTTTCGCTGTCATCGACAAATAAGGTTCTGGCTGGATTCAGCCCTGTATGCTGAGTGACAGCTTGCCACAGACGTTGATCTTCCTTTGGATACCCAAATGTATGGGTGGAAAGTAATAAATCAAGGTGCTGGTCGAGGGCCGTATGCTCCATTTTTACCGCCAGGCTGTGTGGATGGGCATTGGTAAGCAAAATGGTTTGCAGGCCACGTTCGCGCAAACGGGTTAAAAATGGCTTGGTATCTTCACGCAACCGCACTCGGCTCCCGGCTTGCGTGGTCATGGCATAAATGTCTAAGTCCAGCCGCTCACTCCAGTAATCGAAGCAATACCAATTTAAGGTATGTTGCACAGCAAGATATTCATCATGAATAATTTTATGCGCCTGATCCAGCGGGATGCCCCGATGCTGGCTAAGTGTTTCCGGTACCTGCTTTAACCAGAAATGGCTGTCGAACTCCAAATCCAGCAGAGTGCCATCCATATCCAGCAACACGGTATCAATTTCTTGCCAATTAAATTCAGGGGGCATAGCGACTCCACAATCACAACTTTGGTGATAAATAATACTAATGATAAACGAAAAAGCGCTAACGGAGGAATGATGTTGGGGCGAGGGTTTGGCTAAAGCAATTGTCATAGTAGCGTTGAATATTATCCATACGGCTACGATTCTTTAGGATGCGCTGAATTAACAAGGTGGTGTTCACCACTAAGCAGACAATCAACACCAGCAGTAATAGGCTGGTGCCGAGATAACGGCCGAGCGTTATGATATCTGGCTCGCTGTGTAACGCGATATGACGCGTGCCATTGGCGTCGGTTGTGATATTGGTGATGATACCTTCGGCTTTAAAGGGGGTATTGAGCAGCAACCCAGAGAGCCGCTGTAATTCGCGCCACTGTTCCAGTGCACTGTAATCAAATAAGGGCACTGAAGGCACAGGATGGCTGACGAGTTGCTTGCCCTCGTCACTGGTGATCAAGAACCCCCCCGGTGGCGGGCTGTTTAAGGCTTCTGTTGCCAAATGCGTTTCACGGTAAACAAAGGATGAAGTGGCTGTTTTCACCAAATTTTCCAGTGCATCTGCACTGACTGGGCGTAACAATACATTCATGCCTTTCAACGTACCCGATTGCGCCCGTTTGACTAGGCTCGACCAATTTTTGGCATTGCCCAAATTGATCAGTGCATTTTTCAGGCGGATACAGTCAGTATCGCCACTGCATAATGCCTGTGTTTTTAGGACAATATCAGCAAAGTTATCCAGCAAAATCATACCGGACTTCTCAATTGCGGTAGCCAGTTGTGGGTTGACGTTGGTATCCGTGCCTTGAGGGTGTAATTGTTGATTGACGGTAGCCACGAGTGCCGCGGCCTTTTCAATGGTCTCTGATTCTGGCTGCGGCAAAGGGGCGGCTTTGTTCCAATAGATCCCAGAGCAATCAAAAGGGGTAAAAACAAAATTGTGCGGGCTTTGGGTATTGGGCGGCACATAGCACATACCGGTGCCCTGCGCTTTTAACATATCACCAATGCGTAATGGCATTTTTTCCAGCGCTTCAATGCTGGTGACCTGCTGGCTTTGTGCCCCTTGCAACCAGGCGACACTCAATTTCAGTGGCAGGCCAAGTGGGACATAAATCAGTAATAACCCCATCACCAACAGAGAGCCTGCTACGAGCGTCAGATTTTTACCCCAACGCTGCAATGGAAAATGTTTCATTTCGTCATGCAGAGACAAAAAAGGCCCCTGACGGACAACCTGACGATTGAGGTAGATATCAATATTGGTCTTTTTGCCCAGATCATGAGCAAAATAAGGCCCCCAATGAGCGGGATAAATCAGATCAACAATCCCCAGAGAGATATTGTTCATCTGACCTTGGTTTGACTCGCCGAATAACCCCCAGCGTTTAGGGATGCCACTCAAGCAATGAACCTCACGCAGATCTTTTTGAGATAGTGGGCGAAACATATTCCAGCAGGCCCAACCGGTTAAGGTGGCAGCCACAACAACCAACCATGGGAGTGTTACTGCCGGGCCGGTTAGTGCGAAAAACAGCAAAAGCAACGCCAAACAAATTGCCCCTGCTTCTTTTAGGCCATTAGAACCGTGCAGGGCATATTCTTCTGGTGTTTCTTTACGAATATTAAGCAGTTCAATGTGTTCGCTGTCGGCTTTACGAATTGATGCATTTTGTGCGACAGACGGCAAAATCGGTTGATAAGTGGCTTCCGATTGATGATTTTTAAGCGTATGGCCGTTGAGGGAAATCACCAAAGGAATTGTCTGGGTTTGGATAAGCTCTACGTCATTATCCTGAGTAATGTATTGTTCCCACGACGCGGGCAGGTGGACTTCAATTGAATCCAGATAATAGCGCCATTTATTGGGTTCATCAGTCGCCACGCCATAGCGAGTGATTGCACGAGTCACCGCATAAACATTGTCACTCTGGGGCGTTAGAGTCAGCTTTGCGGAAGAGCTTTCGCTAGTGGTCAGAGTGCGGGCATCAAAACTTGGCTGGGGTTTAAAGCCAAGTTTATCTTGCTGGTTGAGTAGGTAGTTCTCAATGTTAACCCGCTCTTCTCGGGTCAGTTTACGATGAGTGGGTTTTGCGAACAGCAAGGTTGCGGTTACGGGGGTAGGGCGCCGGGATCGAAACCACCACCACAAGCCTACTGCGATCAGGCTGGTCAGCAGTAAGGCCAAGATTAAGACTATTGTGCTCATCCCATCCCCATCCGAGCGCCCCTGACTGACGTCAACTCTATGAAAGAATGCATCATATTATGCATAAACACAGTGCAGAGTCATATAGCAGAGTTATTAAGTGAACTAGCATGTCGCCAGCTATTATTCATCAAATAACCTAATACAAGTGCTCTTCGACTGCCCGTAGACCGATAAGGATAGCAAGGCTAAAACATCGGTAATATCAGCATAATCCTATTTTCAAACACAAGTTTTAACGTGTATTGAGCTGGGATGGGGTGAAAATTAACCGGTGGAATCTTGACTAAACTCGCTGTCATGTTAAAAACAGGTAAATTATATCTAACTGACATTGCGATAAAGGTTCTCATTAACGCACAATGTGATCAAGTTCTAATAAATTCCAGTATAAAGTGTCTGGTTAATACCAACAGGAAAAAAGTGGCTTATTAAGTAACCATAATATGGCGCGGATTATCCTGATGTGTGTTTGATAGGCAGCGAGTTTTTAATTTGGGGCTATCATGAAACACCTGCAAAAACCTAAAATACTTAAAATAGAAACGGTTGCCCACTCTCGCTTGTTTACTGTTGAAGCGGTAGATCTCGAGTTCAGCAATGGCGTACAACGTGTCTATGAACGTATGCGGCCATCGAACCGTGAAGCGGTGATGATTGTGCCGGTGATCGGCAATGATTTACTGCTGATCCGCGAATATGCCGTCGGTATAGAAGAGTATGAGCTGGGCTTTCCAAAAGGGCTTATTGATCCCGGCGAAGGTGTACTAGAAGCGGCGAACCGCGAATTGATGGAGGAGGTTGGGTTTGGAGCCAAGCGTTTTGATTATCTCAGGAAACTGACGATGGCACCGTCCTACTTCTCTAGCAAAATGAATGTGGTTATCGCGCAGGGCCTTTATCCTCAAAGTCTGGAGGGTGACGAGCCTGAGCCAATGCCACAAGTGCGTTGGCCTATTGCGAATATGATGGCGCTGCTTGATCAACCCGGCTTTAGTGAGGCGCGTAATGTCAGTGCGCTATTTCTGGCTCAGGCATTTTTTAATGAAATGGGTATCACTTGATATTAAGCGGGACCCTATAAAAAGCCGGGAAGATCTTTCGATTTCCCGGCTTTTATTTTGGCGCTAATGACCGTTCAGCCATTAGCATCACGCGACATCATCAGAACAATTCGTGAGTCTGGCCGTTGTCCATCAATGTTGTGCCCGCTTCATGCACTGAATACTCAGTCGGTTGCGTCCCTTCGATAAAGTACTCTGAGCGGCTGCCTGGCCCACCAGTGGATAGCTTACCCGTTTGTTTATCGATAACGACACTGACGATACCAGGTGGCGGTGGGACTTGTTTTTCCGGCAGCCCTTCAAGTGCCGCTTTCATAAAGTCATCCCATGCGGGTTGGGCACTCTTTGCCCCACCCTCTGCCCCAGAAATCTGGTCTGGTATTGCTCCAGATGCCGTACTGCGCCCTAAGTCACGGCGATGGTCATCAAAGCCAATCCAAACTGAAGTCACGGTATCTGGGCCATAACCAGAGAACCAAGCATCTTTCGAGTTGTTGGTCGTCCCGGTTTTACCGCCAATATCTCTGCGTTTCAAATCACGCCCCGCACGCCAGCCTGTCCCCATCCAACCCGGTTCCCCGAAGATGTTGGAGTTCAATGCATCGCGCATCAAGAAAGCCAGCGGAGTGCTGATGACATGAGGAGCATATTGCTCATCATTGTTGAGCTTCGCTTGGGCTGGCGTCACTTGCTCAAGTTCCGGCATCGGAACATTGCTAGCGCTATTGGTCTGTGAGGTCGCAACGTTTTCAGTATTATCGTCGGATAGCACGACAGAACGTTGAGTATCACCGTAAATAACGGGCAAATTGCACTCTTCACAAACAATCTTTGGTTTGGCTTCAAACAGCACATTGCCGACGTCATCAGTGATTTTGGTGATGAAATACGGATCGACCAAATAGCCCCCGTTTGCCAACACCGCATAACCACGTACGAGCTGCAATGGTGTAAATGACGCGGAACCTAATGCCAGTGACTCCGAATGCACAATGTTTTGTGCTGGGAAACCAAAGCGTTGCAGGTACTCAGCGGCATAATCAACACCCATGGCACGCATGGCTCGCACCATAACCACGTTCTTAGATTGGCCTAAGCCTTGGCGCAAACGAATAGGGCCGTCATAAGTCGGTGGTGAGTTCTTTGGTCGCCAGTCTGTACCCGCACCAGCATCCCAACGTGTAATCGGCAAGTCATTGAGAATGCTTGCCAAAGTTAGGCCTTTGTCCATCGCTGCGGTATACAGGAACGGTTTGATATTGGACCCGACCTGACGCAATGCTTGAGTTACACGGTTAAATTTACTTTGGTTAAAGTCAAAACCGCCCACCAATGCCTTAATTGCACCATTATTCGGGTCGATAGAAACCAGAGCCGAGTTGACATCTGGCACTTGGGCCAGCCACCAATTGTCGTCTACTTTTCTCACCCAAATTTGCTGGCCCGGCTGAACTACATCCGTGACTTTCTTCGGGGTTGGTCCTTGAGCATTATCCGATTTAAACGGACGTGCCCAACGCATACCGGCCATCGGTAGCGTTACGTTGCTCCCATCCGCCAATATGGCGGTGGCTTGCTCAGGATTCGCTTGAGTGACCACTGCAGGTAAGAGTGGGCCATAAACTGGCAAGGTTTTCAGCGAATCGATAATTTGCTCATGACTCCACGCGCTTTCACCCACTTTCCATAACACATTGGATGGGCCGCGATAACCATGGCGCATGTCATACGCCAAGACGTTGGCGCGTAAAGAGTCAACGGCAGCTAATTGGAGCTTTCTGGTGATGGTGGTATAGACCTGATAACCATCGGTATACGCGTTTTCACCGTAACGCTTAATCATCTCCTGACGTACCATTTCTGACAGGTAAGGGGCAGAAAAAGCAATTTGCGGAGCGTGGTAGTTGGCGACCAACTCTTCACTGCGCGCCTGATCGTATTGCGCCTGAGTGATATATTTCTCATCCAGCATGCGCGATAACACCACATTGCGGCGTGCAACCGCTCGGTCGTGCGAATAGAGCGGGTTGAAGGTTGACGGTGCTTTCGGCAATCCGGCAATCATCGCCATCTGGCTGAGTGTTAATTCACTGACATCTTTGCCGAAATAAACCTGTGCAGCAGCACCGACGCCATAAGCGCGGTAGCCCAGATAAATCTTGTTCAGATACAGCTCAAGAATTTCATCTTTCGTCAGTAACTGTTCAATACGAATAGCCAGAAAAGCTTCCTTGATTTTACGCATCAAGGTTCGTTCCGGGCTTAAGAAAAAGTTTCGCGCTAATTGCTGGGTAATGGTACTTGCCCCTTGGGAGGCGCGACCCGAAACCATGGCAATAGAGGCTGCACGCAGGATACCCACAGGATCCACACCATGATGCTCATAGAATCGGCTATCTTCTGTGGCAATAAACGCATGCACCATTTCTGGTGGGATTTGTTTTAATGTCAAAGGGATACGGCGTTTTTCACCGTATTGAGCGATCAATTCGCCTTCGGCGCTATACACCAACATTGGTGTTTGCAGCCGGACATCTTTCAGTGTGGCAACATCGGGTAGCTGAGGCTCAATATATTTGTACAGGCCAAATATCGAGGCTGCTCCCAGTAAAATGCAACACACTACAAGGATCAAAAAATACTTTACGAACTTCACCTGAGATTTCCCATTCAATGTCAATTGGGCAGTTTATAAACAACCGCGCCGTAGTATAAAGGCAAGCCCGTAACATGGATACGTTCTTTTATTCTCTCTCGACACGGAGGTCGACCAAGATGTACTCACAATATTGGCAGGTTGGGCTAGATATTCAAATGGAGGCTATACGCGCACTGGCTGTTGTCAGGCGCCGCTATGGCTGGCAACTACGCTATTGGTGGTCTCAAACCTTACCTTCTGGTGTTTGGCACGAAGGTATTTTACAACAGCCAGACATTGTTAGCGACAAACTCAAATTATTGCGCAAACAATTACCACGACATATTTCATTACGAATTGCATTACCTGCCCAGCGTATCTTGCAACAATCACTTCCTACACCAGATAGCCGGATGCGTGAACCCGAGCAAGAGGGCTATATTAGCGCTGCCGCCAGTCGATTATTCCCGGTCAATCGTCAAGAATTAGCGTTGGATTACCGGGCTGTAAGCACATCCGGTGGTGAGTTGTTGATGACTGCTGCTCGCCTGTTAGAAGTTCAGCAATGGCAAACCTGCTTACATCAAGCCGACCTGCCTTCGCACGTCATTGATATCACCCCTTGCGCTCTGCGCTACATGGCGACTGCTGCAGGGCTATCGGGGGCATATTACTTGGTTCATCGTTTGGCAAATGAGTGGTTGTGGGTATCGTCCAGTGATCTGCCGTTTGACTTTGGTGTGGCCGCCATTGACTTAGATGAGGGCAGCTCTGAAGCCCTTTTGCCGCAAGGGAGCAACCCACTATCGACATTATTGGCACAACTGCGATCTCGTTATCCCAAGCAAAATGTTGTCTATTCCGGCGAAAGTCGTGTGCCTTTGGCTATCTATTACAGCAGCACAGTAGATGAACCTCTTCCTGAAAATACAACCGCTTGGTCCCCTTTTACCGCATTTACCCAGTATCAGCCGCCTTTGCCGTCTTTGCCCTCGGCATTTACTTTGGCGGGAGGGCTGGCATTGCGCCCGGCGGACGCCTGATGTATCAGGTTAATTTTTCATCATGGCGTACCGAGCGCCAGTTAACGCGCTATCGATTTTGGCGCAATATCGGGTTGTGCCAATGCACTCTTTTTGGCTTGGTGCTGGGGGGGATATTGATGCAGTCACACAAAGAGCACCTCAATCAGCAGGGGCGCTTGGCGGCACTCGTACAACAGCAAAACGAATTGAGTCAGCACCACCAAAAGGTGCAGCAAGCAATGGTTCAATTGCAGCAAGCAGAGCAGCGCTTGCAGTTTTATCGGCAAGTGCACCAACCCGCACGACGGTACTCAACGCTATTACAGCAACTATCACAGCAAATACCGGATAGCTGCTGGTTGGTTAGTGTCATACCGCAAAGTGAAAAACTGATTTTTGAAGCGATCAGCCAAGACTATGCCGCTATTAATGCCTTTTTGGTGCAGTTGGGTCGTATGCCATTGTTGGCCAATGTGCGTTTACACAAGATTATTCAACAAGATGACGGTAATTTTCGCTTTGTGGTTCGCGCTAACTGGCTGGATAAGGGGAATCAGGATGAATAAGCAGCTTCAACGCTGGATAGACCGGCCTGGATGGCAGATTTGTTTATACCTGTGGGGCGGGCTTGGGTTGATTAGCATGATGATTTATGGCGGTATCTTGCGCCCTGAGTGGCAACTACAACAACGCGCAACCGATAAAATAGTCGAGCATCAACAGCAAATTGAGCATCAACAGTCAGCATTGGCGCAGTTACCATCGTTGCCCCACCTGCAACAGCAAATCGCGACATTAAGCGCAACAGAAAGGTCATGGCAACCATCAAACCCAATGGCTCATTGGGTCGGTTTATGGATTACGCCGTATGGTGGGCGGGTGGTTGATTGGCAGCGACAAACTGAACTAGAGGTTGAGGCCGCAGCGGGCTCCGTCAAATACCAGCAGTGGCATGCGACTTTGCGGGTTAATTTTGATGGGTTACTTCACTTACTTAACCAGCTATCGGCAATCACATCGCCTGTCCAGATCCAGTTAATTGGGATTATGCGCGATCACTCGGCACTAATAGTGAAACTCAATTTGAAAGAATATCTGGCGGGAGAAATGCGTGAATAATTGTAACCGCAGGGTGGTCGTGGGGGGATTATTGCTGGCGGTTATATGGGGTCCTCTCGCGTACGCCGCATCATTATCATCAGATATCGGGCGTGACCCTTTTCAACCCGTGTCGGCGGTGTCTTGTAATGATGGACGAGAGAATCTTGCGACATGGCAGTTACAGGGTATTGTGCGTGGCGAAGATTACCACTCTGGTTGGGTAAAGCGGCCAGAAGGTCAGTGGCAAAAGGTCGTGATAACAACGCAGTTGCTGCCAGATTGGCAAGTGACCCATATTAGTGCGAGCGAGCGGCAAGTCATTTTGCAACATGCTAACCCAGACAGTTCGTGCTCAGAGGGAACTGGAGCCGTGGTGTTATCAATGCGTTAATTAAGAACTCGCTTTAAAAATCAGCATTAAAAGGAATTAACCTGATGGATATTTATAAAATCAGTATTAAGAGTCGCCTTTCTTTCGCGCTTGATACCGCTCAGAAAAAATCACCTCTTCTTTTGTTTATCATGATGTTACTCACAAGCACCGTCTCCCATAGTACAACAGCCAACGAGCCAGTGACTTTAGCATTTCAGGACGCACCCGTTTCTATGGTGTTGCAGGCACTGGCTGATTATCGGCAATTGAATTTAGTTATTGCGGCCGATGTTGGTGGCAATCTTAGTTTGAGGCTCGTTGATATCCCTTGGGAGCAAGCATTGGCTACGGTCTTACGCATGAGTCGCCTGAAAGTTGAACGTGAGGGGGCGGTGATGATGGTGTTCACAGAACAGGATATTGAAGAAAGGCAGTTGCGAGATAAACAAAAGGCGGCTCCGCAGTCCCTAAGCAATCTGACAATGGCCTTGCAACACGCCGATGCTGAACAGGTCGCCGAGAGTTTAGATCTTGCCGAGGGAGGGCTACTCTCTCCTCTGGGTAGTGTGGTGGTAGATAAACGTACAAATACATTATTAATTCGCGATACTCCCGCATCATTAGCATTATTGAAAAGTTGGCTATTAGAAATGGATTTGCCTTTACAGCAAGTGCAGTTAGCGGCCCATATTGTGACTATCAGCCGTGAGAACTTACAAGAGCTGGGTGTGCGCTGGGGAATGGGGGACGAGAAACCGAATACTTCACTTAGAATGAGCGATTTTAATGTCAACTTGCCGCTACCCAATAGCGCGGTCAGTGTAGGATTCAATGTCGCTCGCATCGGTGGGCGGTTGCTGGAGCTGGAGCTAAGTGCATTAGAGCAAGAAAATCAGGTCGATATTATTGCCAGCCCTCGCTTGGTGACGTCACATCAACAAACGGCCAGTATCAAGCAAGGCTCCGATATCCCTTATACCGTCTCAAAGGGTAAAAAAGGGGCGGCAACGACTGAATTTAAAGAGGCGGTACTGGGGATGGAAGTTACCCCGAAAATACTGCGTAATGGCAAAATTACTCTAGACTTGAAAATCAGCCAAAATATGCCGGGCATGGCAATGAAGCGAGGTGATAGTGAAACATTATTAATAGATAAGCAGGAGATAAAAACTCAAATCACCGTCAAAGATGGCGAAACCATTGTGTTGGGTGGGATTTTCCAGCAAAAAAGCAGTCAAGGTGTGAATAAAGTCCCACTCTTGGCCGAGATCCCTTGGCTGGGTGCACTGTTTAAACAAGATGCTCAACAACAAAGTCGGCGAGAGTTAGTCATTTTCATTACGCCAAGGTTAATCAGCGCTTGAGCCTGACGAAGTGCTGTTTTCTAAAAACAGACCAATCTTGGTGACTTTCTGCAACTTTTTGTGTGATAGGAGGCTTCTAAATTTGACGCTGCGTCAGATTTAGCTTACAAGGGTTACCGAATTGAGCTCCGAGGTTTTTAATAACGTTGATACGCCGATAAAAACGTATGGTTTCCCTCCCACGACGTGTACAACGATTTATTCGGTTGCCAAACTACCAGAAGTGCTGAGATAATTTTCAGTCTGATCTCGCACTATCGCTCATGAGGTTTCAGTTTAGGTCCCGCCGCTAATTTGATTGGCGGGGCGGGTTATCATTAACGAATAGTCTTAGTAATACCAAAAACATGGCAGAGAAACGCAATATCTTTCTGGTTGGGCCTATGGGTGCCGGCAAAAGCACTATTGGTCGTCAGTTAGCTCAGCAACTCAATATGGAGTTTTTCGACTCTGATCAAGAAATTGAGCGACGTACCGGAGCTGACGTGGGCTGGGTATTCGACGTGGAAGGCGAAGAAGGTTTCCGCGATCGTGAAGAAAAAGTGATTAATGAACTGACGGAAAAACAAGGCATTGTTCTGGCAACCGGTGGTGGCTCTGTTAAATCCAGAGAAACCCGTAACCGTTTGTCAGCCCGTGGCGTTGTGGTGTATTTAGAAACCACTATCGAGAAGCAGTTGGCCCGGACACAGCGTGACAAAAAACGTCCGTTGCTACAGGTTGATTCGCCTCCACGTGAAGTGTTAGAAGCACTGGCAAGAGAACGTAATCCGTTGTACGAAGAAATTGCAGATGTCACCATCCGCACTGACGATCAAAGCGCGAAAGTTGTTGCTAACCAGATTATCAACATGCTGGAAAGTAACTGATTTTAGCATTTTACTAATGCCCGCGGGCGTAAGTTAAGAAGGTTACTGGGCGCGACATGGAGAAGATTACTGTCACGTTAGGGGAGCGTAGCTACCCGATTACGATAGCTGCTGGATTGTTTGATAATCCGGCTTCTTTTGAGCCGTTAAAAGCGGGTGATCAAGTCATGCTGGTCACTAACCAAACGCTGGCTCCACTCTATCTGGATTCGCTCCGGACGGTGTTGGAACAACGCGGTATCAAAGTCGATCAGGTGATTTTACCTGATGGTGAACAGTATAAATCTCTCAGCGTACTGGAGCAGGTATTTTCTGCCCTTCTGGAGAAACCGCACGGTCGTGATACTACGCTTGTTGCCTTAGGTGGCGGTGTAGTAGGCGACCTGACCGGTTTTGCCGCAGCTTGTTATCAGCGCGGTGTTCGCTTTATTCAAGTTCCTACCACCTTACTTTCTCAAGTGGATTCTTCTGTCGGTGGTAAAACCGCAGTGAACCATCCATTGGGCAAGAACATGATTGGTGCTTTCTACCAGCCCGCATCGGTGGTGATTGACCTTAATTGTCTCAAAACCCTCCCTCCACGCGAGCTTGCTTCCGGGCTGGCTGAAGTTATCAAATACGGTATCATTCTTGACGCTGATTTCTTCTCGTGGTTAGAAGATAATATCGACGCATTACTCGCACTAGATATGTCGGCTTTAGCCTACTGCATACGCCGTTGCTGCGAATTAAAAGCCGATGTTGTTGCCGCAGATGAACATGAAACGAGCGGAATGCGCGCTTTACTCAATTTGGGTCATACTTATGGCCATGCCATTGAGGCCGAAATGGGTTATGGCGTATGGCTACACGGGGAAGCTGTTGCTGCTGGCATGATGATGGCCGCGCATACGTCTTACCGGTTGGGCCAATTCTCTGCCGGTGATATTGAGCGTATCAAGAAACTACTTTTACGTGCCGGTCTACCCGTCTGTGGGCCGCAGGAAATGACGCCAGAATCCTATCTGCCGCATATGATGCGAGATAAAAAAGTGTTGGCAGGCGAACTTCGTTTGGTGCTGCCAACGGCGATAGGGAAGTCAGAAATCCGTAGCGGTATTGCACATGATATAGTGCTGGCGTCGATAGCTGATTGCCAGTAATAGGAAGTGGCATAAGACGGTATTCATAAACCTGTGTTTATAACCCAATGTTTATAACTCAATGTTTATAAGTTCTATGCTCATAAGCTCTATGATGCTGTATCATAAGAACATCATATTCCTTTGCTACGGGCGGTCTAGCCCGTTTGCAGCCAGTAAAATCAATCAGCCGGGCCGCAGTGATAACGGCGGTAGGCTTTTGCCTCTAGTTGGAGGGTTTAGATGGATGATTTAAAACCGGAAGACGATCTGAAGCCAGATAGCAGTGACCGTCGTCCTACTCGTGCCCGTCGTGCTTCGACTGGGCCTAAGCTTGCGGTTTCGCGCCAACATATGATGATTGGTATCGGCATTTTGGTGTTGTTGTTGATCATTATTGCCATCGGTTCAGCGCTTAAGGCACCGACAGAGCATGAAGCATCCCAACAGAATCCGAATGTGGATGCGGCGAGAAACATTAATCTGTCAGATTCCGCTTCACTCACTAGCGGCAACAACACACAACCCGGTGTGGCAAACAATGCCAGCGACGGTCATGATGCCAACGGCGTGAGAAATACAGCCCAGCCACAAGATATTAGTGTTCCGCCTATCTCTCCGACACCGACCGAGGCCGCGCCACTGTCTTCTGCAAATGGCCCGACCCAGCGTGTTGAATTGCCGGGCAACATGTCTGATGCACTTTCTCAGACACAAGGGCAAGTCGATACTTTGTCTCAGAACATGAACGACGGTCAGGTATCAACCTTACCGACAGCACCGGCAACGGTTTCTGGCTCGAAAGGTGCGAAAGCGCCAACGGCACGGGAAGCAACGACTCACCCAGTGCAAAAACAAGCCACCACAGCAACCAAGCAACCGACTGTTGGTCATAAGGGGCCGACAACTGCAGTTTCACCGGCAGCCTCTGCGGTCACTAAATCGGGTTCTACGGGTAGCAGCAGTACATTGAAAAATGCACCGGGTAGCCATTTTACGATACAACTGAGCAGCGCATCACGTTCTGATACCTTGAATGCCTATGCTAAGCAGCAAAAATTATCTGACTATCATGTCTATGAAACTAAACGTGATGGTAAGCCTTGGTACATCTTGGTGAGTGGTAATTATGCTTCTTCTGCTGAGGCAAAAAGAGCGATTGCGACACTACCAGCCGATGTTCAGGCTAAAAAACCGTGGGTTAAACCTGTACAGCAAGTACAGCAAGACCTTAAAAAATAAATCATTCTTATTTGTGCGCTGATGTGCTGTCTGAAACAGAGTACAATCTGCGGCTCTGAATTATTAAGTAGCTAACTGACGGCATGAAGAAAAACCGCGCTTTTTTAAAATGGGCTGGTGGGAAATATCCGCTGGTTGATGACATACGACGCCATCTTCCAGCGGGAGACTGCTTGATAGAGCCATTCGTCGGTGCGGGTTCGGTGTTCCTTAACACTGAGTATGAGTCTTACATACTGGCCGATATCAACAGCGATCTTATCAACCTCTACAATATCGTGAAGGACCGCACCGATGATTTTGTGCGGGATGCTCGCGTTTTATTTACTGGCGATTTCAATAATTCCGAACAGTTTTACCTGCTGCGGCAAGAGTTTAACGCCAGTACCGATGCCTATCGCCGCGCATTATTATTTCTCTACTTGAATCGCCATTGTTATAACGGTCTGTGTCGTTATAATTTGAGCGGTGAATTCAATGTGCCTTTTGGTCGTTACAAAAGACCTTACTTCCCAGAGTCAGAGCTGTATTGGTTTGCTGAAAAATCGCAAAATGCTGTTTTTGTTTGTGAGCATTATCAGGAAACGCTATTAAAAGCTGTGCATGGGGCGGTGGTTTATTGCGATCCTCCGTATGCGCCATTATCGGCGACGGCTAATTTTACGGCATATCACACCAATAATTTTGGTCTTGCGGATCAACAGAATCTGGCTCGTCTTGCTTATCAGCTTTCTGCAGAGAACAAGATCCCGGTTCTGATTTCTAATCACGACACAGAATTGACGCGCGATTGGTATCATCAGGCGTCACTGCATGTGGTCAAAGCGCGTCGTACTATCAGCCGTAATATCCTTGGCCGTAGTAAAGTGAACGAGCTTTTGGCGCTGTATAGCTGAGTGGATATTGCTGCTCGGTAAAGATTCAAACCCAATGATTTATGAAATAAAAAGCTAACGTAGATAATGATAAAGTTATTACTTATCAATTAATTATTTAAATTTTGCCGGCATTTCATAAAACAAAGAGACATGTTTGGAGAAGCGGATGAAAAAGTTTTTAATTGCCCCGTCTATTCTGTCAGCTGATTTTGCTCGTTTGGGCGAAGACACTGAGAAGGTGCTGGCCGCCGGTGCTGATGTTGTGCATTTTGATGTGATGGACAATCATTACGTTCCTAACCTGACCATCGGCCCGATGGTATGCAAGGCGTTGCGTGATTATGGTATTACTGCGCCGATTGATGTGCATCTGATGGTAAAACCGGTTGACCGTATTGTCCCGGATTTTGCCAAAGCAGGAGCCACCTATATTTCATTCCATCCAGAGGCCTCTGAACATGTTGACCGCACTTTGCAGCTCATCAAAGAGAGTGGCTGTAAGGCGGGCTTGGTGTTCAACCCAGCCACGCCTCTGAGCTATCTTGATTATGTGATGGATAAGCTGGATGTCATTTTGTTGATGTCGGTAAACCCAGGTTTTGGTGGGCAGTCATTTATTCCCGAGACGCTGAATAAGTTACGCCAAGTGCGTAAACTCATTGATGACAGCGGCTATGATATTCGTTTAGAAGTGGATGGCGGGGTGAAGGTAGAGAATATTCGTCAAATAGCCGACGCCGGTGCGGATATGTTTGTCGCCGGATCCGCTATTTTTAATCAGCCAGATTATGCTGCGGTCATTGATGCAATGCGCAGTGAATTGGCGATGTCTGCCAATGGCTAAATTTGATTCGATCCGTGGTGTGGCTTTTGATCTAGATGGCACGTTAGTCGATAGTGCGCCGGGTCTTGCCAGTGCGATTGATATGGCGTTGCAGCACCAAGGCTTACCGGCAGCCGGTAAAGATTTGGTGTCGACCTGGATTGGTAATGGCGCTGATGTCTTAGTTGAGCGGGCTTTGCGTTGGGCTGGCCGTGAGCCAGATGTGCAGGCGGTTGCCCATATGCGCGAGTTGTTTGACCATTATTATGCTAAGACGGTTGAGCAGGGAAGCCAGCTATTCCCACAGGTGAAAGCCACCTTGGAACAACTGGCCGCCGTTGGCTTGCCTATGGGGCTGATTACCAATAAGCCTACACCGTTTGTTGCCCCGCTGTTGGCGTCACTGGGTATTGCCGATTATTTCTCCGTCATTATCGGCGGTGACGACGTGGTAGTGAAGAAACCCCATCCGGCCCCTCTGTATTTGTTATTGGCTAAACTCGGCTTACGCGCCCATGAAATGCTGTTTGTCGGTGATTCGCGTAATGACATTATGGCCGCGCAGGCGGCGGGTTGCCCAAGTATTGGGTTAACCTATGGATATAACTACGGCGAAGCTATTGCCACCAGTCATCCGGACTGTGTGCTGGATCACTTTGCCGATCTGTTGCCCGCCATCGGGCTGTCATCTTTAAAAGATCAGGAAGTATAAAATGAGTAAACCCACTGAATCAGCTATATCCGATAAATCAATAAAGCCTATCGTATTTAGCGGCGCGCAGCCGTCCGGCGAATTGACCATTGGCAATTACATGGGTGCACTGCGTCAGTGGGTACAGATGCAAGATGATTATGATTGCATCTATTGCATCGTTGACCTGCATGCCATTACTGCTCGTCAAGATCCGGCATTACTCAGAAAGAGAACCTTAGACACTCTGGCTCTCTATCTGGCATGCGGCATTGATCCAAAGAAAAGTACCATTTTTGTGCAATCTCATGTGCCAGAGCACTCTCAACTGAGCTGGGCGCTGAATTGCTATACCTATTTCGGTGAATTGAGCCGTATGACCCAGTTCAAAGATAAGTCTGCTCGCTATGCTGAGAACATTAACGCCGGTTTATTTGATTACCCGGTATTGATGGCGGCCGATATTTTGCTGTATCAGACTAATCAGGTGCCGGTAGGTGAAGACCAGAAACAACATCTGGAATTGAGCCGCGATATCGCCAACCGCTTTAATAATCTGTATGGCGATATCTTTAAAATTCCTGAGCCATTTATTCCTAAAGCCGGTGCACGAGTAATGTCGCTGCAGGATCCGACCAAAAAAATGTCTAAATCGGATGATAACCGTAATAACGTCATCGAATTACTGGAAGATCCTAAGTCAGTCGTGAAAAAGATTAAACGCGCCATGACCGATTCTGACGAACCCGCGGTTATTCGCTACGACACTGAGAAGAAAGCCGGTGTTTCTAACTTGCTGGATATTCTGTCTGGTGTAACTGGCCAATCTATTACTGAATTGGAAGCACAGTTTGAAGGCCAAATGTATGGTCATTTAAAAGGTGCGGTTGCTGAAGCGGTTTCTGGCATGCTGAGTGAGTTGCAGGCGCGTTATCACACTTATCGTGAAGACGAGGCCTTCTTGCAGGAAGTGATGCGTGAAGGGGCGGCGAAAGCACGTACTCGAGCACAAGATACATTGGCGAAAGTGTACGAAGCTATCGGTTTTGTCGCGCATCCGTAAGGTCAAACGCGCTCGTCAATAAATCATCTGAAGGGGGAGCACTCCCCCTTCTTGCTTTACTCCGCTTAACCCACGCTTTCAGCCGCTTCTTTTACCTTGGCTTTACCGTGTTCAGCACTAGAAAACCAATTCAGTTTTTCACGTAAGCTGACGACGCTACCAACAATAATCAGGCTGGGGCTGCACACTTGCTGGGAAAGCAATGCCAATTGACTCAGTTCGCCACTAACAACTCGCTGATGTCGCGAAGTACCATTTTCAACCAGCGCTACCGGTGTTGTGGCTGACATGCCGTGTCGAATCAATTGCTGCTGGATCTCGCCGGCTTGCGATAGCCCCATATAGAACACCAGCGTTTGTTTTTCTGCCGCCAAATTAGCCCAATCTAACTGACTGTCTTTCTTGGCGTGGCCAGTAATCAGCCGTACACTTTGTGCATGATCGCGGTGAGTCAGTGGGATGCCACTGTAGGCAGAACAGCCAGAAGCGGCGGTGATGCCCGGAACCACTGAAAATGGAATATTCTCGTTCGCTAGCGTTTCCAACTCCTCGCCACCACGACCAAAAATAAACGGGTCGCCGCCTTTTAAGCGCACCACACGTTTTCCTTGCTGCGCTTGCTGCAACAAAATTTGATTAATTTGCTCTTGAGGGACAGTGTGGCGGCCCGATGATTTGCCAACAAAAATCCGCTCGGCATCGCGGCGCACCAGATTCATCACTTCATCAGAAACCAACCGGTCATACACCACCACATCGGCTTGCTGAATTTGCTGCAAACCTTTCAAGGTGAGTAAACCCGCATCGCCCGGTCCCGCGCCAACTAACACCACTTCTCCACGATCCGCCAGTGGGGCGTTAAATAACTGCTCAATGTGCTTCTCAACTTGTCCTTGATCCTCATTTGCCAGTGATTGCGCCAAACGGTCATGGGTTAGCAATTTTTCCCAAAAACGGCGTCGATCCACCATTGCAGCAAAATGTTGTTTCACACGCTGGCGCAAATTGCCCGCCAACTGTGCCAGTTGCCCCAAATGTTGTGGCAGTATGGCTTCAAGTTTTTCCCGCAGTAGTCGGGCCAATACTGGTGCTTTACCGCCGGAAGAGATGGCAATCATGATAGGAGAGCGGTCAATGATCGACGGCATGATAAAGCTGGTGCGTTTGGGGTCATCGACCACATTACAAAATACCCGCTGCTGGTTGGCACTTTGGTAAACTAATGCGTTGACGGCCACTTGATCCGTTGCCGCAATGACCAGCCACTTTTCAGCCAGCAGTTCGGGCGAAAACTCACCATGAACCAATGAAAGTTTCCCCTCATCCGCCCAATCGTAAAATTGCGGTGTAAATTCGCAAGCATTGACGGTGACGGCGGCACCCGCATCCAGCAGCAGGCGGGCTTTACGTTCAGCAACTTCACCACCACCGACCAGCAGGCAGGCTTTGTGTTGCAGTTGGCAGAAAATCGGGAAGTAGTCCATCGGCAATCCTTCAAGTTAAGGCCGCGTGTGGCAAAACCAGCCCCTGCGGGCTGGTTATTCATAGTTATTACTGCTTAACCGCCTGTGGTGTATTGATTGCCGCAGGTTGTGGGCGCTGATCTCGTGGGGTGGCATACCAGTAGCCCAGCCCCATAAATACAGCCCCAGACAGGGTGTTCCCCAGCGTGACCCACAGCAGGTTGTGGCCAATACCACTTAAGGTGTAAGCCTCGCTGTGATTGCCAAACCAAGACAATGCGAACAGGGTCATGTTGGCGACGGAGTGTTCATAGCCAGAGGCAATAAAGGCCAGCAAACACCACCAGATAGCGATAAATTTCGCTGCACCTTCAACACGAATTGCCATCCAGATCGCCAGACAAACCAGCCAGTTACATAGTACACCTTTGAAGAATAAGGTCATAGCCGGCGCAGAGGTTTTTGCCAGCGCGGCGGTGTGCACCAAACTAGTGTCAACCGGAAGTAAACTGCCGCCACCGTAGTAGTAGAGCAGAGCGACAAAAACAGAACCCAGTAAGTTCCCCAGCCACGTTTGTGGTAATACCGCCCACATCTGGCTGGATTTAATGGTGCCGGCTTTAACCCCGAAAGTCAGGAACATGGTGTGGCCGGTGAATAACTCAGAACCGGCGATGATCACCAAGGTCAGCGCCAGACCAAAAGTTGCCCCCATCACTAATGGACGATAGGCGGGATCGATTAAGTTACCCAGTGTGAAAATCAGAATAATACCAAGGCCAACATAGGCACCGGCCATGGCGGAGCCAATCCAAAAACCTAACGGGCTTTCTTTGGCCAGTTTGACGATTCGGGCCGCATTGGCCGCGCATTTATTGATGGTGTCGCTATACATTGGATGTGTCCAAAAGTTATGTTGTCTAAATCCGCTATAGTTGGATTTTTCCGTTATTTATCAGGATTTCACTTGCACAATGCCGTCACGGACTCGCACGTCATAATGGGCAACCGAGCGAGTTTCATCTTCCATACACAAACCATCATGTAATCGGAAGTGCTGCTTTTTCAGTGGACTGGCAACCCATAAATCGCCTTGATGCTCGGCAATTAACCCACGAGACAGCACGCTAGCTTGTGCAAAAGGGTCGATATTGCTGATGGCGAAGACCTGCTCGTCAGCGTAAGGGCGGAAAACCGCGACTTGATGCTCACCAATCAGGCCACACACACCGCTACCGGGTAAAATGTTGTTTAATGGGCAAAGTGGGATCCACTGACTCATAGGTTATCCTCCAGTTCCAGTACCCGGACAGGGATGCGTTCATCTGGGCGTGCCGGGCGATGTTGTTCGCGCTCACGCACCACTTGTACATTTGGGTCGCGTAGCGGGCTGTTAATAAAGTGGGCGAAACGCACTTGTGCCGCAGGGTTCTCGACAGTGGCTTTCCATTCGCAGGTCACTTTGTCGCGCAGGCGGGCAATATCGGTTTCTAACTGCTCGTTGATGCCCAGTTTGTCGTCGATTATCACGGCGCGTAGGTAGTTAATACCGCCTTCGAGGCTTTCCAGCCAAACCGAGGTGCGTTGCAGTTTATCGGCAGTACGGATATAGAACATCATAAAGCGGTCGAGGTAGCGCATCAGAGTCTCTTCATCGAGATCCGCCGCCAGTAAGTCCGCATGACGTGGCTTCATCCCACCGTTACCGCAGACATACAGGTTCCAGCCATTTTCGGTAGCAATGATCCCCACATCTTTACCCTGTGCTTCAGAACATTCACGGGTACAGCCAGAGACCCCAAATTTCATTTTGTGTGGTGTACGAATGCCTTTGTAGCGATGCTCTAGCGCGACACCAAAGCCGACGCTGTCACCCACACCATAGCGGCACCAAGTGCTACCGACACAGGTTTTCGCCATGCGCAATGCTTTGGCATAGGCATGCCCGGTCTCAAAGCCCGCTTCAATCAGTTGCGCCCAAATTGCCGGCAGGTCATCTTTCTGTGCGCCAAACATCCCCACTCGCTGAGAACCGGTCAGTTTGGTGTACAAATTGTATTGTTTGGCGATACGGCCAATGGCTAACAGGCCATCTGGCGTGATCTCGCCGCCCGGTGATCGCGGAATGACCGAGTAGGTACCGTCTTTTTGGATATTGCCGAGGAAGTTGTCGTTGGTGTCCTGCAATGGCATGTGCTGCGGAGCTAAAATGTAGTCATTCCAGCAGGATGCCAGCAACGAACCGATGGTCGGTTTACACACTTCGCAGCCGTAACCTTTGCCATATTTTTCCAGCAAAGCATCGAAGCTCTTAATCCCCTCGACGCGAATCAGGTGGTATAGCTCTTGGCGAGAATAGGCGAAGTGCTCACATAAATGGTGATTAACTTCAATACCTTGTTTACTAAGCTCTGCATTTAATACTTGAGTGACCAGTGGGATACAGCCACCGCAACCCGTACCCGCTTTAGTGGCGGATTTCAGCGCAGCAACGGTATGGCAGCCCTGACCAATAGCTTGAATGATGTCGCCTTTGGTGACGTCAAAACAGGAACAAATTTGTGCAGTATCCGGCAGAGAATCAACCCCCATCGCCGGTTTGCTGCCAGCATGAGCGGGTAAAATCAGGCTATCTGGGTTTTCTGGTAGCTCAATGTTGTTCAGAGCCAGTTGCAGCAGATTGCCGTAATCACTGGTATCACCCACCAGCACGGCCCCTAACAGGGTCTTATTATCGGCACTGACCACTAAACGCTTATAAATTTCTTTACTTTCATCCAGATAAACATAGCTACGGGCGCCTTCAGTACGGCCATGAGCATCACCAATCCCGCCGACATCAACTCCCAGCAGTTTCAGTTTGGCGCTCATATCCGCACCGTGGAAAGCATTCTCGCGGCCCAGCAAATGGTCGGCAGTCACTTGTGCCATTTTGTATCCTGGCGCGACCAACCCGAAAGTGCGTTCTTGCCAGGATGCACATTCGCCAATGGCGTACACATCTGGGTCGGAAGTCTGGCAATAGTCATTAATGGCGATACCACCACGGCGTGCTGTGGCTAAACCGCATTGATGAGCCAGCTTGTCTTGTGGACGAATACCGGTGGAGAAGACGATGAAATCGACTTCCAGTTGTGTACCATCGGCAAACAGCATAGTTTTGCGGCTGTTTTTACCCGAGTGAACAATCTCTTGGGTATTTTTTCCGGTGTGGACTTTCACCCCCATGCGCTCAATTTTCTGGCGCAATTGGTCGCCCCCCATCGGATCAAGCTGTTCGGCCATTAAAACGGGCGCAAACTCAATCACATGGGTTTCAACGCCCAAGCTTTTCAGCGCACCTGCGGCCTCTAACCCTAACAGCCCGCCGCCAATGACGGCCCCGCGTTTACTGCGGCGGGTACAAGCTTCGATGGCATTCAAATCTTCAATGGTGCGATAGACAAAGCAGTCTTGTCCCTCGCTACCTTTAATGGGCGGGATCCACGGGTAAGAACCCGTTGCCATAATCAGCTTGTCGTAATACAGAGTACGGCCGCTGTTGGAATGGATAACTTTCTCAGTGCGGTTGATGGTAATGGCACGTTCACCAACCAGCACTTTGACACCGTGTTTTTCATAAAAGCCTTCGCGAACCAGTGACAGTTCTTCAGCTGTATGATGGGAAAAGTAAGATGAAAGATGAACCCGGTCATAAGCGATGCGTGGCTCTTCGCAAAATACGGTTATCTCAAATTGGTCTTTATCTGCTTTATCCAATAGGTCTTCAATAAAGCGGTGGCCGACCATACCGTTGCCGATGATGGCAAGTTTGACTTTGCTCATTTTTGCCTCAAATTTTAGTTTTCTACCCTCACATTAATCTTCCACACAGCGTATTTATTGATGTAAATCAATTAGCCTCCTATATACCTCTAAGGTGGTAGATGCATGATTTTTAACGTTTTTTATAAGTTGCGGATTTTACTCATCTTTAGCTGAATGGATTCAGTTTTGAAATGGTGTTTTATTTAAAGAAAATCGGGCGAGTTGCGGTGAGTGGGGTAAGCTAAAGCCAATAACTCATCTATGATGACGAGAGTACTAACTCATATTGGAGGCATCGATGGCGGGCCAATGTTTACAGCATCATTTAGTCACCACAATCAATAATGTGCGTCTTGTTGGGCAAGTCGGGTTATGGCAGATAGCCATTGCAGACGGCAAGATTACTGCCATTTCCCCACAGCCGGAACAGCTTGCTAGCGGTACTGGCGTATTGGATGCATTGGGGGGGTTGGCATTACCGCCATTTATTGAGCCACATATTCATCTGGATACGACCCAAACCGCAGGGCAACCAAGTTGGAACCAGTCTGGTACTCTGTTTGAGGGCATAGAGCGCTGGGCGGAGCGCAAAGCCATGCTGACCCGTGAAGATGTTAAACAGCGCGCATGGCAAACACTGAAATGGCAAATTGCCAACGGAATTCAGCATGTACGTACCCATGTGGATGTGTCAGATCCCAGCTTAACGGCGCTGAGTGCCATGCTGGAAGTCAAAGAAGAAGTCAGCCCGTGGGTCGATATGCAAATTGTCGCGTTCCCACAAGAAGGAATTCTTTCCTATCCAGATGGTGCGGCATTACTGGAAGAAGCACTGCGGCTGGGTGCTGATGTGGTCGGTGCCATTCCTCACTTCGAATTTACCCGCGAATATGGCGTCGAATCACTGCACATTGCTTTTGCTCTGGCGCAAAAATACCAGCGGCTGGTGGATGTGCATTGTGATGAAATTGATGATGAACAGTCGCGTTTTGTTGAAACCGTGGCGGCATTGGCGCATCGGGAAAACATGGGGGCGAGAGTGACCGCCAGCCACACCACGGCAATGCATTCCTATAATGGCGCTTATGCTTCTCGATTATTCCGCTTGTTGAAAATGTCCGGTATTAACTTTGTTGCTAACCCGCTGGTCAACATTCATCTGCAAGGGCGCTTTGATACTTATCCAAAGCGGCGCGGTATTACGCGAGTTAAAGAGATGCTGGCGGCAGAGATTAATGTCTGTTTCGGTCATGACGATGTCTTTGATCCGTGGTATCCACTGGGCACGGCCAATATGTTGCAGGTGCTACATATGGGATTACATATTTGCCAGTTAATGGGATACAGCCAAATCAATGATGGACTGAATTTAATAACCACCCACAGTGCTAGAACATTGAATTTATCGGATTACGGTGTGCAACCCGGCAACAGCGCCAATCTGATTATTTTGCCCGCCGACAGTGGTTTTGATGCGGTACGACGGCAGGTCCCAGTACGCTATTCAATTCGTCATGGTGTGGTGATCGCCAAGACGCAACCCGCAGAGAGTCGAATATATTTGGGACAAGAGGAAGTCATTAACTTCAAATAGACATGAGTTTCAAATAGGACGGGGAGTGCCCTACAACCACAAGGATCGTAGGGCAGTAAAACAGGTCAATCAGTGAGTCACGTGACCGTGGCTGCGGTGTTTAGTGAAGAAGCCAAGAATCAGACACATCACAAATACCGTCAGATACAGCCCATTGGCTGTGGCCAGTGCAGCATGAACGCCACTGTTTGCCACAATCGGGCCGGTCACCACGAAAGTGAGCATGGTACCAACAGTGCCGCAAGTTAGAATGAAGTTCACCAGTTTTGGTGAAGACACCTTGGTTTGCAGTGAACCCAGAGTAATCAGTGTGGTGTAAATGGCACTGGAGACAAAACCTAACGTCAGAATGTAGTAGCTCAGGTGTTCTGGGTTATTGGTAGTGACAAACATATACATCGCCAATGTTGCCAGCGCCGCCAATATGGTCACGATACGTTGCAGGTCGAAGAAGCGCAGGATAAAGCTGAATACCCACATCCCAATCATGTAAGAGATCCAGAAATTACTGACCAATTGCCCTGCCTGGCTGATATCCATGTTGAAGGTTTTGGTCGCGTATTCAGGCACCCACTGGATGAAACCGAGTTGTCCAAGGATATAACACAATGCGGCAATCGACAGGAACAGTACGCCAATGCCCCATTTCTCTTTCACAACAGGCTTGCTCTGGTCAGTAGCTTTATGGCCCAGAACCGGGAATTCAGAGCACAGTGTCAGCACGAAAATCCCCACATACAGTAAACCAATACATGCATAGACCCAGTACCATTCAATATGGCGAGCCAGCAGCATGGCGGCTACTACCGGGAAAATCATCCCAGCCATGCTGAAAAATGAGTCAGTGAACAGCAGGCGTGAACCGCGTTGGCGGCCTTCATATATATGGGTGACCAAGAAGGTGCCTATCGACATGGTGATCCCACTGACCACCCCAAGGATAAACATGCTGATGGAGAAGACCAGCAGACTATGGCCAACCATCAATCCGGCAATGGCAATGAGCATCAGAATAAAACCAAACACCAACTGACGCTTTAATGGAATGATTTCCATCAACCAGGCATTGAGGAAAATAGAGATCAAGATACCTGCGTTAAGGAACGTAAATGTGTTACTCATACTGGCAATAGGCAGATTGAAATATTCTGCGATATTCCCCATCACCATCCCGGTGACAATAACTAACGCACCTGTCAGGGCGTAAGAAAAGTAACTGATCCAAGTTAGTCGAATGCGGTTGCTGTTATTCATAGATGGGGCCTGTGTCAGCATAGTGTTAAGACAATATAAGTAAGAACATACATAAATGGGGTTCAAACCAGTTCAGTACTGAGGGCGCGGATCCTAGCACAGGCATAGTGAGTTTTTGTGATTTACATCCAACTTTTAATGTAATACATGAAATGTAGTTATGAATAATCGTGAGGCGTCACAAATTAACACCTTAAATTTTAGGTGGGGCAACGGAATCGCGCTGGATGATGGCCGGTGGGAAATTGACGGGGGGAATGAGCGGGTTAATCAGTAATTGTGTGGCATATTGCGCCATTTCGACGATGGGAAAATGCAAGCTGGTTAATGCTGGGCTGACAAAAGGGGCGCGCTCACCACTGTCATAGCAAAGCAGTGAAATATCTTGCGGCACTTGCAAGTGGTGCTTATTAATCGCTAGCAAAGCACCAATAGCCATTTCTTCGTTACAACAATAAATGGCAGTCGGCAGTTGCGGTTGTTTAAGGATCTCATCAGCACGCTGATGACCACTCTCCAGATCGTAAACCCCTTCCACACAGGCGACAGGTTCTAAACCAGCCAATTGCATCGCGTCAATAAAACCTTGGCGACGCAGTTCACTGGAATGGCGCTGGGCGGAACCACTGATGCACGCAATGCGGCGGTGTCCAGCATCAATAAGTACCTGCGTTGCCATTTGACTGGCACGACGATGATCGAAAGTGACACAACGGGCTTCAAGGCCGGGAACCAACCTATCTAATAAGACGAATGACCGCCCAGCCGTAGCGAGCTGGCGTAATCTCTCGTCACTGAGAAAACGGACATGCAAAATTAAACCGTCGCAGCGTAAGTTATACAGGCGCTGAATAGCCTGCCACTCCTTATCTGCGTTATCCCGCCCCTGAGTCACGAGCAACTGTTTACCCTGAGATTCAGCTTCGGTTTGCACGAAATCCATCAGTGCGCCAAAAAATCCCCCCCGATATGAGGTGGTCACCAGCCCCAGCGTATTGCTTTGGCTAGAAGCGAGTGCGCGCGCAGCAGGATTGGGGGTGTATCCCAATACTGCCACGGCTTGTTCGACTTTTTCGCGAGTCAGGGCTTTAACATTGGTATCACCGTTGACCACGCGGGAAACCGTAGCGCGGGAAACCCCGGCTAATACCGCGACGTCTTCCAGTGTTACCATTTTTAACTCCCAAGTTGAAACGTAGGCGACCGTGAAAAATAAAAGCCGCCACAATAATGAATTTATCGCTACAGATCTGTGAACTGAGGCAAGTAAGGTTTATTTGCCTGTAGAACATCATCGAGTAGCGGTTGCGCAATACTGGCGTTAGCTATCAGTGGATTAGTCACTAACGCTAACAAGGCACTGCGGCGATCCCCATGTACAGCCGCTTCAATCGTCAGACGTTCATAGGCTTTTACTTGCTGAGTGAGTCCATGCATAGATACCGGTAAAGGGCCAAAAGTGAGTGGATGAGCACCTTTCGCATCAACAATACAGTTAGTTTCTACCACTGAACTATCAGACAAGCCACGAATCGCCCCCCGGTTCGTCGTATTCACAACTAGTTGCGTACCTAAATTATTATGAATTGCACGAATAAGTTCCAGTGCGACTTCGGAATAAAATGATCCGCCACGGAAACTCAGTTGCTCAGGTTTGCTGTCCAGATGGGGGTCAGCGTACAGGTCAAACAGCTCTTTTTCTACTTGCATGACTTGCTCTGCTCGCGTACCACGTTCAGCCGCGGCGGCCTTTTCTTCTGCCAGCATATCTTGTGTCTGGTAAAAATAGCGATGGTATGGGCAAGGAATCGCCCCCATTGCGCGCAGGAACTCCGGCGGCCATGGCGCTTCTTTAATATTGTTCATAGTCAGCGAAGCACCGTCACACAGCATGTCCAGTACATCGGCGGTGACATCCTTACCCTGCTGTAGAACCTCATGCACCCAGACCATATGGTTTAGGCCAGCAAAGCGCAGTTGGATATCTTCATACGGTGCTTGCAGTAAATTAGCAATCATATGGTGCATGCTGATTGGCACATTACACAGGCCGATGATTTTTGCTTTGCTATAGCGGGTTACCGCTTCAGTCACGATCCCGGCGGGATTGGTGAAGTTGATTATCCAAGCATCAGGGGCCAGTTTTTCAACGCGTGCGGCGATATCGAGCATCACCGGAATGGTGCGTAACGCCTTGGCAAAGCCGCCTACGCCCGTAGTTTCTTGGCCGAGTAGATTATATTTTAGCCCCAAGCGCTCATCGGCTGCCCGTGCAGGGAGTTGGCCGACACGAAATTGTGTTAAAACAAAACTGGCCCCTTCGATAGCGGTATCAAGGGAGAAGTGAACACTGACTTTCACCTGATCCAACCCATGGCGGTCCAACATTCTTCGCGTTAGGGCCGCGATAATTTCCACTTTTTGACGACCTAGCTCAACATCAGCCAGAGCCAGTTCGGTGACTGGTAATTGGTCAATACGTTGAATCAATCCATCAACCAACTCAGGGGTATAGCTACTGCCGCCACCAATAATGGCAATTTTAAAGGTTTTCATCTTAGGCCTCCAAATGGGTAAAATAGAAATGAGAGCGCTCTCATTTGGTTGGAAGACTAACGATTAACCAGAAACAAAATGCGATGTTTCTCGCAAAAATGTGAGGCAAGAGGTAAAAAAAGAGGCAGGACGTGATCTCTCTCGCAGAATTTCACTACTGCCAGTCATTAGCTATATGGTTTACTTTGGCTAATTAATCGCCGTTTTACTGTTTATCTGCCTGAGTTGCGGATTTTCAGCAAGAATGCGCATTCTGTTACGTAAATATCCGTAAATGGGTGGCATTGAGCGGGGTAGCTCTCTAGAATCAAAGCGCTTTTCCGCTGTTCGCATCCCACAGAAAGGAACCGTAAATGTTCAAACGTACTTTAGTGACCTTCATCGCCCTTTGTTCCCTCAGCGCCGTAGCGCCTGCTGCTTTAGCGGCCGGTGAGCCTCATGTGTTATTAACGACGTCAGTTGGGAATATTGAGCTGGAGCTCAATAGCCAGAAGGCACCGGTTTCAACACAGAACTTCGTTGATTATGTTAACAACGGTTATTATAACAACACCATTTTCCACCGTGTCATTCCTGGCTTTATGGTTCAGGGCGGCGGGTTTACGGCTGATTTCAAACAGAAAACTGCTAAAACGCCCATCAAAAATGAAGCAGATAATGGCTTGCGCAATTTGCGTGGCACCATCTCTATGGCCCGTACCGCAGATAAAGACAGCGCCACCAGCCAGTTCTTCATCAATGTGGCGGACAACGCCTTCCTTGATCATGGTCAGCGTGACTTTGGTTATGCCGTATTCGGCAAAGTGGTTAAGGGAATGGACGTAGTAGAGAAAATCTCTCAGGTTCAGACCGAAAATGTGGGTCCGTATCAGAATGTGCCGGTTAAGCCGATCACTATTCTGTCGGCAAAAGTATTACCCTAAATTATCCTTCGTCCATGACGTTGCGGGGGGTTAGCTACGCCCACTTAGCCGAATGACTGACGTTTGTAAGCTCATCGGGATAAGTTCACTTGCTGCCCACCTGCAACGCCAATGGCTTTGGGTAAATATTCTATCCCCACCGAAAATTAGCTCGTCTGCCCAAATAGGTTGCTTATAATCAAATATCTGACTCAGCTTGGGGTAAAGATCCATGAGTGAAACATTGCTTATCGCGAAAGCACAACCAGCACAGGATTTAGTCATTTTATCGGCACTGGCAAACCGTCATGGTTTGATTACCGGAGCGACGGGGACAGGTAAAACCGTTACCTTACAAAAAATGGCGGAGCAATTTTCTCGCATTGGCGTACCCGTATTTCTGGCTGATGTGAAAGGCGATTTATCTGGGATTGGTGCGGAAGGTGTCGAGTCAGAAAAACTGCTAGCACGGCTGGCCGCGATAGGTATCACTGACTGGGAACCACAGGCATGTCCTATTGTGCCTTGGGATATTTTTGCTGAAAAAGGCCACCCCATCCGGGCAACCATTTCTGATCTCGGCCCACTGCTGCTGGGGCGTTTACTTGATCTCAATGAAGTGCAAAGCGGTGTATTGCAACTGGTCTTCAAGATTGCAGACGACAACGGCCTACTGTTGTTAGACATGAAAGATTTGCGCGCTATCGTGCAATACGTCGGTGACAATGCAAAACAGTTTCGCACGCAATACGGCAATATTACGCCAGCCTCAATTGGTGCTATTCAGCGCGGTTTATTGACCCTCGAAGAGCAGGGTGCCAATCAATTCTTTGGTGAACCGATGCTGGATATTCACGATTTAATGCAGACTGACGGCAACGGGCAGGGTGTTATCAATCTTTTGGCGGCAGACCGGCTCATCAATCAGCCCAAACTGTATGCCATTTTCCTGCTGTGGTTGCTGGCGGAACTTTTCGAGCAATTGCCGGAAGTGGGGGATGTCGATAAGCCTAAGTTGGTCTTCTTCTTTGACGAGGCCCACTTGCTGTTCACTGATGCCCCTGCGGCGCTGGTGGATAAAGTCGAGCAAGTGGTGCGGCTAATTCGCTCAAAAGGGGTTGGCATCTATTTCGTGACACAAAACCCACTGGATATCCCTGATAAGATATTGGGGCAATTGGGTAACCGAGTGCAGCATGCGTTGCGTGCTTTTACCCCTCGAGACCAAAAAGCGGTGAAAGCTGCGGCACAAACCATGCGAGCCAATCCAGCATTCAGTGCTGAACAAGTGATCACCGAGCTTGGTGTTGGCGAAGCACTCATTTCGTTTCTTGATGAGAAAGGGCGGCCCAATGTTGTTGAACGGGCTATGGTGATTGCTCCGCAATCCAAAATGGGCGCATTGGATGCCGCAGCACGAAATCACGCCATTAATCACTCGCCATTGTATGGTCGCTACGAAGAAATGGTGGACCGCGAATCAGCTTATGAGAAGTTATCCGCAGGCGGCTTCTCTACCATGGGTGACGCCGCCGCAGGCGATACATCAGCCTCCCGACCCGCGGGGGCACCTCAACAACCAGCAAACGAGGGCGGTGGTTTGATGGATGGGCTGAATGATTTGTTGTTTGGTTCAACCGGCCCACGTGGTGGTAAGCGTGATGGTATCGTCCAGACGGCGGCCAAAAGTATGGCTCGCGATCTGGGGCGGCAAATTTTGCGCGGAGTTCTGGGGTCAATTACCGGTGGGCGCAAACGCTAACCATTTTTTGGATATGAAATGCTGTTATTGATCGATAATTACGACTCATTTACCTACAACTTGTACCAATATTTTTGTGAATTGGGCACCGAGGTGGTAGTGAAACGTAATGATGAAATACAACTGGCTGATATTGAAAACTTATCACCGACTCATTTGGTGATTTCCCCCGGCCCTTGTACCCCCAACGAGGCTGGAATTTCTATCGCAGCTATTCGTCATTTTGCCGGTAAGTTACCCATACTGGGAGTGTGTCTGGGCCATCAGGCTTTGGGGCAGGCGTTTGGTGCGCGTATTGTGCGGGCGCGGCAAGTGATGCACGGCAAAACCACGGCAATTCGCCATAACGGTCAAGGTGTTTTTCGTGGGCTTAACCAACCGTTGACGGTAACCCGCTATCACTCTCTGGTGATAGCCCCCGATTCTTTACCCGATTGTTTTGAGCTGACGGCGTGGACAGAGCAACACGGGGTGATGGATGAGATTATGGGCATTCGCCATCGTACGCTGCCGCTGGAGGGGGTGCAGTTCCATCCCGAAAGCATTCTCAGTGAGCAGGGTCATCAATTATTAGATAATTTCCTTAAAAATTAGTCAGTTGAGTTAGTCTCCTTCATAAAATGATTTTTTTGTTTGCTTGCATGTGATTTTTTATGCATATTTTGTGATTATATTTTCACGCGTCAGTAATTGGCAGCTAAATCTTTTATCAGGGTGGACCGCGCAATGGCAGATAAATTAGCAGTAAATCGCAGTACATTTGATCAGGTCATTTTGCCTGTTTATGCACCAGCGCAGTTTATTCCGGTAAAAGGGAAAGGTAGCCGTGTATGGGACCAGCAAGGCAAAGAATACATTGATTTTGCTGGCGGTATTGCAGTGACGGCTCTTGGTCATTGTCATCCTAAACTGGTTGAGGCTTTACATCAGCAGGGGGAAACTCTCTGGCATACCAGTAATGTCTTCACCAACGAACCTGCGCTGCGTTTGGCACAAAAATTGATTGAGGCGACTTTTGCCGACCGCGTGTTTTTTGCCAACTCAGGCGGTGAAGCGAATGAGGCAGCCTTTAAGCTGGCGCGCCATTACGCCATCGAACGTCATAGCCCTTATAAAACTAAAATCATTGCTTTTCACAATGCCTTCCACGGTCGCACCCTCTTTACGGTCTCTGTTGGTGGGCAGCCAAAGTACTCCGATGGCTTCGGCCCAAAACCCGCCGATATTATCCATGTGCCATTCAATGATTTGGCGGCGGTAAAAGCCGTTATGGATGACCACACGTGTGCGGTGGTGCTTGAGCCAATTCAAGGCGAGGGCGGAATTACCTCCGCTACGGCAGAGTTCCTGCAAGGTGTGCGCGATCTGTGTGATCAGCATAAAGCGCTGCTGGTGTTTGATGAAGTGCAAAGTGGTATGGGCCGCAGCGGGAAGTTGTTTACCTATATGCATTATGGTGTGACCCCCGATATCCTCACGACGGCGAAAGCGCTGGGGGGCGGCTTCCCCGTCAGTGCGATGCTGACCACGGAAGAGATCGCATCAGTGATGGCTGTCGGTACGCATGGCACCACCTATGGTGGCAATCCTCTGGCCTGTGCGGTCGCAGAAGCGGCATTGGATGTCATCAACACCCCTGAAGTACTTGATGGCATCGAACAGCGCCACGGCCTGTTTGTACAGGCTCTGCAAGATATCAACAGCCGGTATCCGGTGTTCGGAGATATCCGCGGCATGGGGTTATTAATTGGTGCAGAGTTAACGCCGCAATATCATGGGCGTGCGCGGGAATTCCTGACCGCAGCGGCAGCGAATGGCGTCATGATCCTCAATGCCGGGCCGGATGTATTGCGCTTGGCCCCTTCGCTGGTGGTTGAGTTGGAGGATATCAAGCAAGGCATGGCGTGTTTGGAAAAAGCCATCGCCAGTTTGGTTGATACACACTAAGCTGAAGTAAGATAAGCATTAAAAGAGAGGCACTTGGCCTCTCTTTTTGCTTTTATGTTTTGTCACGTAGCTTTCGGCTGCGCCAAATTCCGTGGTGTGGCTGTTGTTGCCATGCTAATGATGAAACAGTATGCATCACACTGAGATGTGACAGAATGCGCCGTAAATTACGTTCCATCTCAGAAAGTTGCGTGTCAGGGTCAATATCCGGCATTTGAACAAAATCGTTATTCCCCTCACTGTCATCCGATACTAACCGCTCTTGGCATTGTTGAATTGCCATCTCACATAACTGTAAATAATCCTGCGCCACCTTGATGCTCATCAGGCTATGAGCACTGTCGGAGGTGGTCGCTGATTCGGTTAGTGGATGCTCTCGCACCAGAATTGTCATCTCATTGATATGCCCCACAATAAGCTCACTGTGGGTTGACCAAAGCCGCATGTCTGCCAAATATTTTGAATTAAATCCCGGTTCTTGCATGGCCTGATTCAGTGAACTTAGCACCGCGTTACTGGTTTTATTCACCTGAAGTCGCTCATAGGCCAGTTGGCCAATATTGGGATGAGGTGTCAGTAGCAAGCGTAAGATTTTCTGATAACTATCAAGTGCTTGATGCGCATTCTTACGCAGTAAGCCGCTTTGCCACTGAGGCCACAGCCACAAGGCACTGGCAAAGGCCAAAGCACAGCCTATCAAGGTATCGAGTAAACGTGGAACTAAGAAGTCAGCCCCTTCTCCGGTCAATAGCTGCAAGATATACACTGTAGTGATGGTTCTGCCGATAACGGACAAACCGTAGTTTTTGCGTTGCACCAGATAGCAGAGCAGGGTGATGACTAACATGATGCTTAGGGTTGTCCCTTCCGGCATCTGCAAGTGCAATAAACCCGCCGCCAATATCAACCCAATTAACGTCCCCATAGCACGGTGATGAATCCGTATCTTGGTCGCGTTATACCCGTTTTGCGTGACCAGCATGATGGTGAGCAAGATCCAGTATGGTTTAGGTAAGTGGATAAGCGTACCGATGTAGCTCCCTGCTGCCAGAGTGACACCCATACGAGCCGCATCACGCAATGGACTGGATTTCAACGATAAATAGCTGATAAATGCTGGCCAGAGAGGCTGGGATAACTGGCTGGCCATCAAGTCTCGGTCATATTGTGGGCGGCGATCACTCAGGATTTGAGTCACATGGCTGATGTGGTAATAGCAAAATTGCGCCACGGAATTGTCTGGATGTTGTTGGGCAATCTCTTCCAGCTCGACTAGCGCATTGCCAGCACTGAAATGTTCTTTAGCGCGATGGTGATAGAGAATATCGTCAGCAATGGTTCGCATCTGGGTCGAAATTTGATCCATATTGCGGTGAAGAACTGTGATTATTGGTGTTTGCTCAATCAGCTCTTGCACTTTTTCTGGCTGATTGAGTGCCGCAGTAATGTGCTCTTGTAAATCGAGCGCCATCTGGAACAAGCTCACTAGCCGTTTTTGTTCAGTTTTCGTCGCATTAGATAACAGATTAAATTGCTGATAAAGCTGATTAACTTTATCCATTATACCTTGCTGTCTGTCGAGCAATGGCGGTAGGGATTTTTCTGGCTCAAGATGCTGATCAAACAAACTGAATTTAGCATCGCAATAATCCGCCAATAAATGATAAAGCTGGCTCAAAGGTTCGCGGATAGGTTGGTCTTTGCATAATCGGAACCAAATCCAAGTAAAACCGCCGTACCAAAGGGTCCCCACGGCGCACATTAATGGCGCTTGCCAGATGGGAGCGCGACCCACCATGCTCAGGCTGAAGATGGCAGCAATTAGCGCCGCAGGCAACATGCGGCCATTGAGCGGGCTGATGGCCCCTGAAACACCCAGAACCAATGCCAGTCCCAACATCACCCAAGGCAGTGGAATATCCCACAACAATAACTGTTGAGTCAGGAAGCTGCACAAGGTAAAGAGCGCACCGCCAATAATCAGGCGGCGGAAAAAATGCTGGTGTGGGGTATCTAACGAGGCAATATTACAGCATGCGGGTATCAGGGAGAACATCAATCCCATCCGCAGATCGCCAATGGCAAAGCCCAGTGCAGCAGGCAGGCAGAGAACCAATGTTTGGCGGAGTGCATAGTTCACTTCAGGATGATAAATAAGCCGTTGCCACTTCATCTAGGCCCCAGAGATTTATTGATCATACAGCGAAGAAAACCGGTGCCGAGGGTATCGGCACCGGTTTATGGGGAATTAACGAGTGCCGTAAACGACAATCGTTTTACCGTGTGCGGAGATCAGGTTCTGATCTTCCAGCATTTTTAGTATCCGCCCCACAGTTTCGCGGGAGCAGCCAACTATTTGACCAATTTCCTGGCGGGTAATCTTAATCTGCATCCCATCTGGGTGGGTCATGGCATCAGGTTGTTTTGCCAGATTAAGCAGCGTTTGTGCAATGCGCCCAGTCACATCAAGGAAAGCGAGGTTACCCACCTTCTCAGACGTAATCTGTAAGCGACTCGCCATTTGCGAAGACAGGCGCATCAAAATATCTGGATTGACCTGAATTAGCTGGCGGAATTTTTTGTAAGAAATTTCAGCCACTTCACAGGCGGTTTTTGCTCTAACCCAAGCACTGCGTTCTTGGCCTTCTTCAAATAATCCAAGCTCGCCGATGAAATCCCCTTGGTTTAAATAGGAGAGAATCATCTCTTTACCTTCTTCATCTTTGATAAGCACCGCAACGGAGCCTTTCACGATGTAGTAAAGCGTTTCGGCCTTTTCACCTTGGTGAATTAGCGTACTCTTCGATGGATATTTGTGGATATGGCAATGAGACAGGAACCATTCGAGAGTCGGGTCTGTTTGTGGCTTGCCGAGAACCATTCGCTGTTATCCTCTGTTGTTATCGCTGCCTAACTTAACAGGGCTCAGAGTTCCCTGCGCGGCGTGCTTATAAAATACACTTTCTCTTAGCATATTAATTTGCTCAACTGCCGAAAGGTATAGCCAAGATACGTACCGGATAGAAACCCTTCACTGAGTATTGAGAAGCTACCCTATTTAATTCTAGAAACAACACTTTCGATTCTGTTTGTAGCACAGGATGAGGCGACTGTCTTGTGTTGTATCGCTTCAGCATGATGAACATCGGGTTACATTGCGAGTTTGTAAATGAAAGGGTAGTCTGAAATAGAAAATTTAACCGGGAGCAAGAGTTATGCAGGCACGAGTAAAGTGGGTTGAGGGGCTGACATTTTTGGGTGAATCCGCCTCAGGTCATCAAGTTTTGATGGATGGGAATGCGGGAGACAAAGCACCAAGCCCAATGGAAATGCTATTAATGTCAGCAGGCGGCTGTAGCGCAATTGATGTTGTTTCTATCTTGCAAAAAGGGCGTAACGATGTGCGTGATTGCGAAGTGACCTTAACTTCACAACGCCGGGAAGAAGCGCCACGTTTGTTTACGCAAATCAACCTACACTTTATTGTCAGCGGCAAAGATCTGACCGATAAAATTGTTGAGCGTGCTGTTCAGTTGTCGGCTGAAAAATATTGCTCGGTTTCTTTGATGTTGGGAAAAGCGGCAACAATTACCCACAGTTTTGAAATCCGCGAAATCGCATAAGCAAACCCTACGTACTTGAAGCTGCGAAGATGTTGGTTGCGACTTCAAGTACCAAGGATATTAATTAATCTTTTTACCTTCCAATAGTCGCTGGACGAGCGGGGCCATAATCAGCTCCATTGCTAGCCCCATTTTCCCGCCGGGCACGACTAACGTATTGATGTTCGATATAAATGACCCTTGAAGCATCGCCAGTAAATAGGGGAAATCGATTTGATCCAAACCTCTAAAGTGAATAACAACAAAACTTTCATCCAGTGAAGGAATGGCTTTGGCGGCGAAGGGGTTAGAAGTATCG
The DNA here is from genome assembly GCF_902726565.1 of Yersinia vastinensis. Classification (GTDB taxonomy): domain Bacteria; phylum Pseudomonadota; class Gammaproteobacteria; order Enterobacterales; family Enterobacteriaceae; genus Yersinia; species Yersinia vastinensis. Next base: position 48,887 of record NZ_CACVAF010000005.1, on the reverse strand, counting down.
ACGGTGGGGACGCGCTGGAAGTTGATGTGCGTGCGTGAGAACTGCGGCGTGATGTAATTAATATAATCGTCCATGGAGCGCACCACAGAATCCATCACTGCTTCACGAGAATGGCCGCGCTCGCCGGTATCGCGCACCAATTTCTGAATCCACTCCAGATTGACGATGGGCACCACACCAACCAATAAGTCTACGTGTTTAGCCACATCATGATGCTCGGTAACGACTCCGCCATGCAGCCCTTCATAAAACAGGACATCAGTCGGTTCCGGCAATGCCTCCCATGGTGTGAAAGTGCCCGGAACTTGGTTATAGGGCACAGCCTCATCATAGGTATGTAAATATTTACGTGAGCGACCCGTGCCATGCTCGCCGTATTGTGAAACACTTTCTTCTAACTGACCAAAGTCATTGGCCTCTGGGCCAAAATAGCTAATATGTCGGCCTTGATCCCGGGCTTTACGGATGGCAGCATCCATTTCAGGGCGGGTATAGCGATGGAAGCTATCGCCTTCAATTTGTGCCGCACGGATATTCAATTGCTGGAAAATTTTGCGAAACGCCAAGCTGGTCGTTGTCGTCCCCGCGCCACTTGAGCCGGTAACGGCGATAACCGGATGTTTAGTTGACATATTAGCTATAACTCCATTGAGTGGACGGGCTGCAATTGCCTGTTTTTTTATCGTTAATGGTTATTTTTAGGGCAAAGTGTCTGGCTTGTCACCCTGATTTTTACTTGCAGGCCGTCGTGACCCAGTGAGTATTATGGCGACTCTTCGACGCCGGCCCGAAATGCGCCGCGTGGCATGATATTGATGGTTTCATGTAACTCGGACCACACGAGCACCGCTTCTCCACTCATCAATTGGCGACGCACGTCCTCAACTTTTTGTGCTAACGATCGCTCATGTTCGCCGTAATCAGTGCCTTCACGTAACACAAAAGCTTCCAGCAAATTATCCAGCGTTTCGCTGTCGATTTGCTGCCAGGGAATCATCATGACTGCTGCTCCAGATAAGGGGAAAGCCAAGTGGGAATGCGTTGTTCCAGCCACATTTGTGGGTGTTTTAATGAGCCGCCAACAAAACCCACATGGCCGCCATGTTCAGTGAGTTGATAATCAATATTATCCGGTAACTCGCTCAGATTCGGGATAACCTCGGCCGTCATAAAAGGATCATCTTTGGCATGAATGATCAGCAGCGGTGTTGTGATTTTCGGCAGCAGCGGTAGGGCGCTGCAACGGCGATAGTAATCCACGGCATCATTAAAGCCATGTATTTTCGCTGTTATCACATCATCGAAATCTCTGATTCGCTGTAATCCTTTCAACTGAATCAGATCCAATGGCAAGCTACCGGGGTAATGCAGTAGCTTGCGAGTGGCATTCAGCTTTAACTGGTTGAGTAAATAGCGCTGATAGACGCGGGAAAAACCTTGATCCATCCGGTTTGCGCATGGCTCCAGCATGAGAGGGGCTGAAACTACGACGGCGGCTTGTAACAGACTATCCTGCCCTTGTTCAGCCAAATAGCAGGCCAGCATATTGCCCCCTAATGAGACGCCGACGGCAGCGGTAGGCGCCTGACCATAATTTTCCCGTAACCAGCGCAGGAAAAAACGGGCATCTTCTGTTTCACCGGAATGATAAATACGTGACTTACGATTTGGCTCGCCACTGCATCCGCGAAAATGCATCACCACACCCAACCACCCTTTGGCTTGGGATGCGCGCAGCAAACCGTGGGCATAGGGGCTGTAAAAATTTCCTTCCAAACCGTGGAATAACACCAGCCTAGGTTTATCGCGCGCCAGCTCAGGATTTTCACTCCAGGCTAAGTCGACAAAATCCCCATCGGGTAATTCCAGTCGTTGCCAAAAAGGTTGCAGTCGCACACGCCGCCTGACCAGCCGCGGTAGCAGTGTTTGTAGATGTGGGTTACTGGCACCGGCCAGTGGACGGAATATTTCATGCATATGATGAATGGAAATCATGTTGTTGCTCTTGTGTGATCAATAGCACACTGTTAGCTTCATGGGTATATCGCGCATCATTTTGGGTGAGAGGCACCCGTCTCATGGAACTGAGTTTATTTCTTTCAATGATAGGTTTTCTTTGGGTTGCAGCTATTACCCCGGGTCCGAACAATATGTTGCTCACCTCTGCCGGGGCCAATTTTGGTTTTATGCGCTCTATCTGGCTGATGCTTGGCATTATGTTAGGCATGCAGAGCATGTTACTGCTGGTGGCTTTTGGGGTGGGTGGCCTGATTCTTATCTATCCATCTATTCACTTGATACTGAAAATTCTGGGTAGTCTGTATCTGTTGTGGCTGGCATGGAAAATTGCCACCTCGGCTTATGAAAAGTTGGAAACCAACATCGTCCCGCCAAAGCCACTGCGTTTGTATCAAGGCTGGTTATTGCAATTCCTCAATCCAAAAGCCTGGTTGATGGGATTAGGTTCGGTCGCCAGCTTCAGTATGGCGGGAGCGGCCTATAATCATTCTATCGTCATGATAAGTCTTGGTATGTTTATGGTGAATCTGGTCGCTGGGATTATTTGGCTGGGGTTCGGCACCTTAATTGGCCGCCTGCTACGCAGCCGCCGCGCTTGGTTTACTTTTAATATTTCGATGGGCTTGCTGACGGCGGCCTGTGTGTTGTTGATTTGGCATTAGCCAATCATCGGGGCAAATTGATGGCTTATAACTATTTTCATGTGGATGCGTTTGTCGGTGTAGGGCTTTCCGGTAACCCTGCTGGGGTCTATTTGTTGAAAAAACCACTTTCAACAGAAGAGATGCAAAGCATCGCGGCTGAAATTAATCTGCCAGAAACCAGTTTTGTCTGGGATGAAGGGGATAAATCGGCGATTCGCTGGTTTACGCCAGAACGTGAAGTGGATTTATGCGGTCATGGCACGTTGGCGGCGGCACATGTGATGTTCAGTCTAGTGAATCCCGGTCTGCGAGATATTTGTTTTCGCAGTGCCAGTGGTGATTTACACGTCAAACGTGATGAAGATAATTTTGGTCGATTGTCGCTGGATTTCCCCTCACTGCCGCCGGAACAAATTGCTATTTCGACTGAGTTGGCGGCACTGCTCGGAGCCAAAATTGAGCAGTTATGGCAGGCAAAGTCTCTGTTGGTCGTATTGGAAAACGAGCAGCAAGTGCGACAGTTACAGCCCGACATCGTAGCGCTGATTGCCTATACTGGCCGCGGTGTGATTGTCACGGCACCGGGTGATCAGGTGGATTTTGTCTCTCGCTACTTTACCCTTGGCAGCAATGAAGATCCGGTGACCGGTTCTGCTCACTGTACGTTAATGCCCTATTGGGTGGCTCGGTTGGGAAGAACGTCACTGCATGCCCGTCAGATATCTGCCCGTGGCGGCGAGTTATTCTGCACATTAGCGGGTGATCGCACCTTGATTGCCGGTGATGCCCGCATATTTTTAAAAGGTGAAATATCCCTTCCGGCTTAACGTTGTAGACTATCTCTTCCGTATTTTCTTATCACATAAGGGAATAAAGAATATTTTTTTATTCCTTTTGTCATATTACTCCTTCAGGTAACACTGTCATCTCAGAGCGCCGGGTGCGCTTAGGGTCGCAATAACAGCGAATGACACAGAGCTAAATGAGCGGAGTGAACCATGGCGATAACCTTTTCTTCTACCGCAATTCGCGGTTTCTTACGATCCGGTAGTGCATTGTTGGCGCTGTCACTGGTGGTGACCAGTGCGCATGCGGTTGATGTGACTGTGGCTTATCAGACCTCCGCTGAACCGGCAAAAGTGGCTCAGGCGGATAACAGCTTTGCCAAACTTTCTGGGGCCAAGGTGGATTGGCGCAAATTTGATAGCGGCTCAAGCGTGGTCAGAGCATTAGCCTCGGGTGATGTGCAGATTGGCAATATTGGATCCAGTCCACTGGCGGTAGCCGCCAGTCAAAATGTTCCGATTGAGGTTTTCCTACTGGCTTCACAATTAGGCAGCTCTGAAGCACTGGTGGTGAAAAAAGAGATCAAAACCCCGCAGGATCTCATCGGTAAGCGCATTGCCGTGCCTTTTATCTCAACCACCCATTACAGCCTGCTGGCTGCGTTGAAGCATTGGGGTATCAAGCCAGATCAGGTGACTATACTCAACTTGCAGCCGCCCGCTATCGCAGCGGCTTGGCAACGGGGAGATATTGATGGCGCTTATGTCTGGGCTCCTGCTGTTAACGAATTAGCCAAAACAGGCACAGTACTGACTGACTCGGCGCAAGTGGGGCAATGGGGGGCACCTACACTGGATGTTTGGGTCGTTCGCAAAGATTTTGCCAAAGCGCACCCTGAGGTTGTTACTGCTTTTGCCCGTAGTGCATTAGCCGCTCAAGGGGCTTATTTGGCACAACCGGAACAATGGCTTAAAAATACAGAAAACTTGGGCCAATTGGCGCGGTTAAGTGGGGTGCCGGCAGAGCAAGTACCGGAGTTGGTGAAAGGCAATACTTACTTACCGGTGGCGCAGCAAATAACACAGCTCGGTCAACCGGTGGACCAAGCCATTCGTGATACTGCCGCATTCTTGAAAGATCAAGGCAAAATCCCTCAGGTGGCCAGTGATTACCGTGATTTCGTCACCGACCGCTTTGTGAAAGAAGTTCAGGCAGCACCACAGTCCTAGGAGCCATCATGTTAAACGTGCACGGCCTGTGGGCCGAATATCAGGGCAAACTTGCCTTACAGGATGTGTCATTGCAAATCGCATCCGGACAGTTGGTCGTGGTATTGGGGCCATCAGGTTGTGGCAAAACCACGTTATTAAATTTAATTGCCGGGTTTATGGAGCCTTCAGCTGGCAGCATCACTCTGGATGATATTCCGGTTCACGGCCCCAGTGCCGAACGGGGAGTGGTGTTCCAGCATGAGGGTTTACTGCCGTGGCGTGATGTGGTCAGTAATGTGGAGTTTGGCTTGCAACTGGCAGGGTTAAGTCAGCAACAACGGCGGGAAACAGCGCTAAAAATGCTGCACCGGGTGGGATTAGCTGGATTTGAACATCACTACATTTGGCAACTCTCTGGTGGGATGCGCCAGCGGGTAGGGATCGCGCGGGCACTGGCAGTTGATCCGCGTTTATTGTTGCTCGATGAGCCTTTTGGTGCGCTGGATGCTTTCACGCGCGAACAAATGCAGGAGTTGCTGCTGACTATTTGGCGCGATACCGGCAAACAGATTTTACTGATCACTCACGATATCGAAGAAGCCGTATTTTTAGCCAGTGAGCTGCTTTTGTTGTCACCGGGGCCGGGGCAAATTGTCGAGCGGTTATCGCTCAACTTTGGTCAGCGTTATGCCGAGGGGGAGGCTTGCCGTAGCATTAAATCTGACCCTGAATTTATTGCCCGTCGTGAATATGTGTTGGGCAAAGTCTTCCAACAAAGGGAGGCCCTAATATGAGCCTACACAACACATTACGTGGTAGCTCGTTGCCTCATCAAACGCCGCACACAACCACACTCAGCCGCCCCAAAATACGATGGCGCTTACCTATTGCCAGAGGTGTGTGGCTCAGTATTGCCACACTGGTTAGTGTTGTACTGCTGTGGTGGACAGTCACCGCGCTACAGCTTATCAGCCCATTATTCTTACCCGCCCCGCAGCAAGTACTGCATCAATTGTTGGTGATTGCCAGCCCGCAGGGGTTTATGGATGCCACGCTATGGCAACATCTGTCCGCCAGTTTGGGGCGAATCATGATCGCATTATTCGCCGCTGTAGCTCTCGGTGTGCCTACCGGAATTGCTATGGGGCTAAGTAGCACGGTACGTGGCGTATTGGATCCCCTTATTGAGATTTATCGTCCGGTCCCCCCTTTAGCCTATTTGCCGCTGATGGTTATCTGGTTTGGTATTGGCGAAACCTCAAAAATCTTACTGATTTATCTGGCGATTTTTGCCCCCATTACCTTGGCTGCTGTGGCGGGGGTGCGTAGTGTGGCGCAGGTTCGAGTCAGAGCCGCCCGTGCATTAGGGGCGAATCGTTGGCAGGTTTTATGGTTTGTTATCCTTCCCAGCGCATTGCCGGAAATTTTAACGGGCATCCGTATTGGATTGGGGGTCGGTTGGTCAACGCTGGTGGCTGCAGAGTTAATTGCCGCCACTCGTGGGTTGGGTTTTATGGTGCAATCCGCCGGTGAGTTTCTCGCCACCGACGTGGTGATTGCCGGGATCAGTGTGATTGCCATTATTGCTTTTGGCATGGAATTAAGTTTGCGGGCGATTCAACGCCGATTAACGCCTTGGTATGGAGCACAACAATGAATGAACGTCTACTCGTGACACCACTGGGGCCATATATTGGCGCTCTGGTGGAGAATATCAATATTGCTCGCCCGCTGGGCGATAGCCAGTTTGAGCAGCTTTATCATGCGTTGCTCAAGCACCAAGTGCTGTTTTTCCGCAATCAGCCTATCACGCCATTACAGCAGCGCTCACTGGCAGGTCGTTTTGGTGATTTGCATATCCACCCGGTTTATCCACATACCCAAGAGTGTGAAGAGATTATCGTGTTGGATACGCATGACAATAATCCGCCTGATAATGATAACTGGCACACTGATGTAACTTTTATCGAAAACCCACCATTGGGCGCGATTCTGGCCGCAAAGCTGTTGCCGCTTACGGGAGGTGATACCTTATGGAGCAGTGGGATTGCGGCGTATGAGGCACTCTCTGCACCGTTTAAGCAGCTATTGGCAGGTCTACGAGCGGAGCATGATTTTGCCCACTCTTTTCCAGAGCACAAACACCGCACAACGCCGCAAGAGCACCAACGCTGGTTATTGGCAAAAGAGAAAAACCCACCGCTGCTCCATCCGGTAGTTCGCACTCACCCAGTGAGTGGGCGGCAGGCACTGTTCGTCAATGAAGGATTCACTACCCGAATAGTTGATGTGAGTGATAAAGAGAGTGATGCACTGTTGCGTTTTCTCTTCGCCCACACCACCAAGCCCGAATTTCAGGTGCGCTGGCGCTGGCAGCAAGATGATGTTGCGATTTGGGATAACCGCGTCACCCAGCACTATGCCAATGCTGATTATCTGCCGCAGCGGCGGATTATGCACCGTGCCACTGTGTTGGGTGATAAGCCAGTGTATCGACCTTAATGGGCGATTTTATTGGTTATTTTGAATTTGAGCAGTGCTCAAAATCCTCACGTACTTGATGTACGCTCCGGTTTTTGCGCGCTGTCTGCATCCAAACTAACAGCAACAATTGCGCCCATTATTATCTGGTTTTGACGGCGATTTTATTGGTTATCCAGCAGTGTGCGGGCAGCGGTTTCAACAGCATCGACGGTGATGTCTTCAACTTGAGGCCCCATGTGCAATAAAACATGACGTACTAATGGATACCAGCGCAGATACTTTTCAGGCCGAGATTCAAACAAGGCCACGACAGGTATCTGCAACGCTGAACTGATATGAACCGGTGCGCTGTCTGCTGAAATCACCACATCCAATTGGCTCACTGCTGCAACAAAATCATCAACGGACGGCGTAGACAAATGGCGGCCTTTGATGGTCGCTAATTGATGTTCACTTGGGGGTTCTTTGGGATCATACAAAATGATGATATCGGCCTGATCGCTGAGATTCTGTGCCAACTGCTGCCACTTTTCCCAGCTCCAGCGGCGTTGTGGCGATTTGTTAGAGACAAACAATCCAATGCGCGGTCGATTTTTTTCACCTAATTCTACCTGCCACTTTGCCTGCAATTGTGGGTCGGGGTAGATGGATAATTTGAGTTTATTGATATTCACTGAACCTAGTTCAGGCAGCAGAGCAAAGCCGGAGAGTGCTTCATGGTGTATGGGGCGGTTGGCAACATGCTCAGGATTGCGGTCATCAAACTCAGTAGCATGAGTATGCCAGCGACTATCGGCCACATTGAGTTGTTTGGCGAACTGAATACTGTTCTTGCTCATGCCGCCGTTAGGGATAACCAGCAGGTCAAAGCGCAAGCGGCGTAATTGCCAAATAAGGGCCAGCCTGTCGAAAATGGCTTTAACTCGGCCTGATTTTTGGTTTCGTTCACATTGTTTACTGTAAACGTAAGTGTGGACTGCACTAATGTCGGGGTTGCGTGCCAGAGCTTCTCGATTGTATTTATTGGCTAATACATGAATTTCAGCTGATGGCCAGCGCTGTTTCAGCGCATGTAATAAAGCAGTGGTGCATATCATATCGCCAAGAAAATCAATTCGAATGACTAAAATGCGCTGCATTTATACTTCTTCCCAGAAATAATTTTATGCCTTATTAAACATTAAAACTTTCTGAGTAATAACAAAAATAAACATTAATTTAATATCTATTTAGGTAATAAATGCGTTTGTTGGGCATAACGCGCAAGAATTAGAGAACAACGTAGCGCCTGCCAGAACTCATGAATGTTGCCAATACCGCGGAATAACGCAGGGTATAGGCCTAAATGGCCAAACTCGGCAGCCAGTGCGCTGCGGGCTGAAGAGACGGGAAGCTGTTTGCGCATCAACCCCAAAAAATGGCGACTTTCCTGATTCGCGTGACGTAACAGCGCATGGCGTAGCGCTGGTTCCTTCGTTTCGGCAATATCAACTAACCCCTTGATAATGTGAATATAGCTACTGGCACGGTGCAGTAGCGCTTGGGTTTCATGAGAGTGAGTGATTGACTCAGGATTCGCCCGGTAACCGTAGAATGGATGGGCACAATAGCCGATGCGTTGAGCGGCTAAGGCCAGTTGAGTTGTCCACAAAATATCTTCATGGAGCATTCTTGGAATGAATGCCAACTGATGGGTCTGGAGTAACTCACGGCGAATGAGTTGCAGCCAGGCATAATGCGGCCATTCATTGCATTCGACACTACGGATAACCCACTGTTGACCAGTGAGTACTTGACCCCAAGGTTGTTTATGCAACAAAGGGCTGCGCTGAGATTGTTGAGGGGCGGCATTGAAAGCATAACCGTTGCCAATCAGGACATCGAGTTGCTGGCGTTTAGCTTGTTCCCACCAAGTGGATAAAGCATTGGGTGCGAGCCAATCATCCCCGTCGGCAAAGGCAATCCAAGGACTACTCGCGTGAGTGATACCGGTGTTGCGGGCCACGGAAAGCCCCTGATTGTGTTGATTAATAATGATTAGCCGTGGGTCGTGGCGGGCAATGTTTTCTAAAATCGCGAGGCTATTATCAGTTGACCCATCATTAACAGCGATAATCTCTAATGATGGGCCAGTCTGGCTGCGTAATGAATCGAGAAGCTCCGTGAGGTACGCCATACAGTTAAATACCGGCACCACGACGGTAATGTCCTTTTTGCTCATGACGTTATTATCCATAATGTTGTCATTTTTCAAGCCGCAAGGGTGGCGGCTTTGTGCTTACTCAAATCTTGCTGCGGATTACTCCGCTTCAAATATCTTGGTGATATTCTCCAACTGCTCTTGGGCGTCCAGCCACTGCATTTCTGTCTCTTCCAGCTTGGACTTAACCTGCGTCTGCTGCTGTAGACATTGAGTCAAATCCGCCTTGCGCGCAATATCATATAAGGCAGAATCAGCAAGTTGCTCTTCAATTGCAGTCAGCTCTGCGCTGAGTTTATCCATCTGCTTTTCCAGCGCCATAATCTGCTTACGCAATGGCTGGGTTTGATTACGGAACTCGGCATCACGACGTTTTTGATCTTTACGTTGTTGTGCACTGTTACCAGATAACTCTTTGGTGGGGTTATCTTGCTGACTTTGTTGGCGCTGCAAGTCCACCAAAAACTGCTGATAATCTTCCAGATCACCGTCGAATTGCTCCACTTTACCATCGTGTACCAGATAAAGGTCATCGGTAGTTGAACGCAGCAAATGACGATCATGGGACACCACTACTAATGCACCCTCGAAATCAATTAATGCTTCGGTCAAGGCTTGGCGCATATCAAGGTCAAGATGGTTAGTCGGCTCATCGAGCAGTAACAGGTTAGGGCGCTGCCAAATAATCAGTGCCAACACCAGACGCGCCTTTTCACCCCCGGAGAAGCGCGCAGTGGGATCGGTGACTTGATCCCCCTGAAAACCGTAGCCACCCAGATAATCACGCAGTTGTTGCTCTGGCTCTTTGGGGGCCAGACGGCTCATATGCTGTAGTGGGGATTCATCAGCGCGTAAGAATTCAAGTTGATGCTGGGCGAAGTAACCCAGTTTAATCCCTTTGGATAAGCCGATTTCACCACTTTGCGGTTCTAACGTTCCGGCGAGCAGTTTAATCAGCGTCGATTTACCGGCTCCATTGCGCCCTAGCAGACCAATGCGCGAACCCGGTACCAGATTGAGTTTTATCGATTCTAAAATTGTACGATCGCCATAACCGGCACTGACTTTATCCATGCGCAGCAGCGGGTCAGGTAGGCTTTCAGGTGTCCGGAAACTAAAGTGGAAAGGATTATCCACATGCGCGGGCGCAATCAGTTCCATCCGCTCCAACATTTTAATCCGGCTTTGTGCCTGTTTGGCTTTAGTGGCCTGTGCGCGGAAGCGATCAATGTAACTTTGCAGGTGTGCAACTTTCTCTTGTTGATGCTGATACATCGATTGTTGCTGTGCCAGTTTGGTGGCTCGTTGGCGTTCGAAGGATGAATAATTACCGGTATATTCATTCAGCGTCTGCTGTTCAATATGCAAAATCTTATCAATAATAGGATCAAGGAAATCGCGGTCATGGGAAATCAGCACCAGCGTACCGGTGTAGCTTTTCAGCCATTTCTCCAACCAGATGACGGCATCCAAATCCAAATGGTTGGTCGGTTCATCCAACAGCAGTAAATCGGAACGGCAAATCAGCGCCTGAGCCAGATTAAGGCGCATACGCCAGCCGCCTGAAAATGAACGTACTGGCTGTTGTAATTGGTCTTGAGAAAACCCTAACCCATGCAGCAAGCTGGCCGCGCGCGATTGAATGGTCCAGGCATGGATGGCGTCTAACTTGCCGTGCACGGTTGCAATGGCATGGCCGTCATTTTTTTCATTGGCGACTTGTAGTTCGGCCTCCAGTTGACGATATTCACGGTCACCGTCGATAACATACTCTATCGCCGGAATATCCAGTGCTGGGGTCTCTTGGTTAACCCAGGCCAGCGCCCAATTACTGGGAAACGTGGCATTGCCACCATCGGCACTTAATTCGCCTTTGAGTAGCGCCAGCAGAGTGGATTTACCACAGCCGTTTTTGCCGACCAGCCCGACCTTTTGGCCAGGGTTAATCGTTGCTGTCGCGTTGTCCAGCAAGACGCGAGTACCACGTCGAATTTGTAGCGAGGAAAAAACAATCATAGAGTGCCGTATGTTTAGAGTATGTTAATAGGGTATATACTCGTCATACTTCAAGCCGCAGGGGCGTTGGCTGCGCGTTCTTACCTCAGTCACTTACTCAAGTAAGCTCTAGGGGATTCGCACTCTTGCCGCCTGCCTGCACTCGAATTATTTAGAGTATTAGAGTACCCATTTCAGTCTTTTTTAGTCTTTGCGGAGCATGGTAACGGAAAAACCGGGCCCTGACGACGCTTTGGAGGGGAATGATGTCGCAGCTACCGAAGGTTTTGCTGTTGTATGCCCATCCGGAATCACAAGACTCGGTGGCAAACCGGGTTTTACTGCAACCGGTGCAGCAATTAGAACATGTCACTGTGCACGATCTTTATGCACATTATCCGGATTTCTTCATTGATATTCACCATGAGCAGCAACTGCTACGTGAACATCAAGTTATTGTTTTTCAACATCCCCTTTACACCTACAGTTGCCCGGCCCTACTCAAAGAGTGGCTGGACCGAGTGCTGGCGCGTGGCTTTGCTAATGGTGTAGGGGGGCATGCTCTGACGGGGAAATATTGGCGGTCAGTCATTACCACAGGTGAGCCAGAAGGCGCCTATCGGGCTGGGGGATATAACCGCTATCCGATGGAAGATATTTTGCGGCCTTTTGAGTTAACCGCAGCGATGTGCCATATGCATTGGATGAATCCGATGATTGTCTACTGGGCACGACGCCAGAAGCCGGAAGTCTTAGCCAGCCATGCACAAGCTTATGCGCAGTGGTTGCAGTCACCGTTGCCCACAGGGGGGCACTGATATATGGAAGGCTCGGCGTTACTGACCGCAATTTTATTATTTCTCTTTGCTGCTGTGGTGGCTGTTCCTATTGCTCAGCGCCTCGGTATCGGCGCGGTATTGGGCTACCTGATTGCCGGTATTGCTATTGGCCCATGGGGTTTAGGGTTTATTCGTGATGTTGACGAAATTCTTCACTTCTCAGAATTGGGTGTTGTTTTTCTGATGTTTATCATCGGGTTGGAGCTTAATCCAGCCAAGCTCTGGCAGTTGCGACGCTCTATTTTTGGTGTGGGTGCCGGTCAGGTAGTGATAACCGCGGCAGTATTAGGGGCATTACTCTATTTCACTCAATTTGCTTGGCAGGCCGCCGTTATCGGTGGTGTCGGTTTAGCGATGTCCTCCACCGCGATGGCATTGCAACTGATGCGGGAAAAAGGGATGAACCGCAACGAAGGCGGTCAACTGGGGTTCTCGGTCTTACTGTTCCAAGACATGGCGGTTATCCCGGCATTGGCACTGATTCCTATTCTGGCTGGTGGCGGTGGGGCGGCCAATGACTGGGTCAAAATTGGTATCAAAGTGGCCGCTTTTGCGGGCATGTTGATTGGTGGCCGCTATTTGCTACGCCCGTTATTCCGCTACATTGTGGCCTCTGGGGTGCGGGAAGTTTTCACCGCGGCAGCCTTGCTGGTGGTGTTGGGGTCGGCGCTGTTTATGGATGCATTGGGCCTATCTATGGCACTAGGGACATTCATCGCGGGTATTTTGCTGGCAGAAAGTGAATTCCAGCACGAACTGGAAATTGCCATTGAACCCTTTAAGGGATTACTGCTCGGGCTATTTTTCATCTCGGTCGGCATGGCGCTAAACCTCGGTGTGCTCTTCACACATCTGCTGGATGTGTTGTTAGGTGTCCTCGCGTTGGTGTTTATCAAAGGCACCGTGCTATATGGGTTGGCCCGGACATTTGGCCTACGCCGCTCGGTACGTCTGCAATTTGCCGGGGTGCTGAGTCAGGGGGGGGAATTTGCTTTCGTCTTGTTCTCCGCGGCATTTTCTCAGCATGTTTTGAATGCCGAGCAACTGGCTTTGTTGTTGGTGGTGGTCACGCTGTCAATGATGACGACGCCACTGCTGATGCAAGGCATCGACCGTATTCTGGTACGCCGTTATAACGCGCAAGAAGAGAGTGATGAGAAGCCCTTTGTGGAAGATAATGATCCGCAAGTCATTATTGTTGGATTCGGGCGATTTGGTCAGGTAATTGGTCGCTTATTGATGGCGAACAAAATGCGCATTACAGTTTTGGAGCGCGATGTCAGTGCCGTCAGTGTTATGCGCAAATATGGTTATAAAGTCTATTATGGCGACGCTACTGAGCTGGAGTTGTTGCGGGCAGCTGGAGCAGAAAAAGCCAAAGCTATCGTTATCACCTGTAATGAGCCGGAAGACACCATGACATTGGTGCATTTGTGCCAGCAGCATTTTCCTAACTTGCACATTCTGGCCCGTGCCAGAGGGCGTGTTGAAGCGCATGAGTTGCTACAAAATGGGGTCAAGGACTTCACCCGCGAAACGTTCTCCAGTGCGTTGGAACTGGGGCGGAAAACCTTGTTGGGGTTAGGAATGCATCCCCATCAGGCTTATCGGGCGCAACAACATTTCCGCCGTCTTGATATGCGCATGTTACGTGAGTTAGTGCCGCAACATCATGGCGACGTCGCACAAATATCCAGAATTAAAGAAGCCCGTCGTGAATTGGAAGATATTTTCCAGCGAGAAATGCTGCATGAAAGTCGGCAGTTAGATGGGTGGGATGAATACGAATAACGCCGGAGAGAACGATGACAGTGACACGTAAAAGGTTTATTGCCGGAGCCGTTTGTCCGCAATGTAAGGCATTGGATACGCTAGCTTTATGGCGTGAAGATCAGGTTGAAGTTGTCGAGTGTGTGAAGTGCGGTCACCATCAGCGTCAGACGGATGAACAAGTCAATCAACACGTTCGTGAAAATGAACAAGTGATCGGTATTTTCCATCCGGAGTAGCGTTATCCTTCGCGTTTTTTTATGCTGGAGGGTACAGCGGTGCAGATTTCCGCTACAATCTGTGCCAATTTTTGTTCCAAGGGTAGGAGATATCATGAAAGTAGCAAAAGACTTGGTGGTCAGCCTGGCTTACCAGGTACGTACAGAAGACGGTGTTTTAGTTGATGAGTCTCCGGTGAGCGCGCCGTTGGACTACCTGCACGGACACGGTTCCCTGATCGCTGGTTTGGAAAAAGCGCTCGAAGGCCACGAAGCGGGTGACAGCTTTGATGTGCGTGTTAACGCTGATGAAGGTTACGGCAGCTATGATGAAAATCTGGTGCAGCGCGTACCGAAAGACGTCTTCATGGGTGTTGATGAGCTGGAAGTTGGCATGCGTTTTCTGGCGGATACCGATCAAGGCCCAGTACCAGTAGAAATCACAGCGGTTGAAGATGAACACGTTGTGGTTGATGGTAACCATATGCTGGCGGGTCAGGATTTGAACTTCCACGTTGAAGTGGTTGCTATCCGTGAAGCAACGGAAGAAGAACTGCAACATGGTCACGTACATGGTGAGCATGATCATCACCACGAACACGGTGACGGTTGCTGCGGTGGTCATGGCCATGATGAAGGTGAGCACGGCCACGAACACGGCAAAGGCGGTTGTGGTAAAGGCGGCGGCTGTGGCTGTCACTAAAATCTAACCGAGTCAGTTAACAAGACTCCGTTAGTCAAAAGCCAGCCTTGCGGCTGGCTTTTTGCTATTAGCTGCACTGAATTTCACTGCCAGTGCTAATGACTGCCAATACTAATAGTGCGGAGGCGGTGTCTCATCCGATTCGGCGACCAGCATTGATGGCTGGGATGCCCGTAGTTTATCGGTCAACAAACGTAGATGCTCCCGCAGCTTACTCATTTCCATCTGATGTTCCGTCACGATTAAATTGAGTTCATCAATCGTCACTTCCTGAAATGCCAGACGGCTTTCCAGCATTTCTAGCCGTTGCTCAAACAGGGATTGTTCCATCTTAATTACCTCTCATGACTGCAAATCATACCCATTAACCACTTTCCACCTGATGAAAATAGGGAAAATGGCAGGGAGGGTGGATTCTACCTGTAAAACTCCGTGATTGCTCTGCGAGGGTCAAGATATCGATAAAACGAAACTTCTTGTAGTAAAAAAAGTCTGAATATCACTTAATAGCATGAGTATAGAGATTGTTTTGTGTTCGCACAGACAGTTATAGTACAAGTTACTCTTATAATCGTTGCTTGGGGTAAGAGTCCTTAAGCCAATGGAGAAATGGATGAAATCACTGTTTAAAGTAACGCTACTGGCTACCACCATGGCGCTGACCCTGAATACCTCTGCTGCTTTTGCTGCTGAAGCAGCGAAAACGGCTGACGCCGCAGCAACGACAAATAGCGCATTTAAGAATGATGACCAGCAATCTGCCTATGCATTAGGCGCATCATTAGGGCGTTACATGGATAACTCCCTGAAAGAACAAGAAAAACTGGGCATTAAACTGGATAAAGACCAGTTGATCGCGGGTGTACAGGACGCTTTTGCTAGCAAGAGCAAGCTGACCGACGAAGAAATCGAAAAAACCCTGCAAGGTTTTGAAGCGCGTGTAAAAGCCTCTGCTCAAGCGAAAATGGAGCAGGATGCTAAAGAAAACGCCGATAAAGGCGCTAAGTATCGCGAAACCTTCGCTAAAGAAAAAGATGTGAAGAAAACTGAATCTGGCCTGCTGTACAAAGTAGAGAAAGCCGGTACAGGTGAAGCACCAAAAGACACCGATACCGTCGTTGTTAACTACAAAGGGACGCTGACCGACGGTACTGAGTTTGATAACTCATACAAACGTGGTGAGCCGCTGTCCTTCCGTCTGGATGGTGTTATCCCTGGCTGGACCGAAGGTCTGAAGCAAATCAAGAAAGGTGGCAAGATAACTCTGGTTATCCCACCAGAGTTGGCATACGGCAAAACTGGCGTCCCAGGGATCCCGGCTAACTCTACTCTGGTATTTGATGTAGAACTGTTGGATGTGAAAGCTGCGCCTAAAGCAGACGCTGCTGAAGAACAACCAGCCGCTGCCGCGGATGCAAAAGCTAAAAAGTAATTTAGCTTAGAACCCGGTTATGCTGATAACCGCTGCGATTTTTGTCGTGGCGGTTTTTTTTGCGTTATATCTATCAATTTGCACTTCTGTTCGTTGATAACTTGACGATTTATGGCTTGTGGGCTTAACGTCAATATCACGCGCAAACGCAAGGATTTTATCTCGGCATATTTGCTAGACTTAAAATCTAGGATATTGAGTTATTAGTCTGCCAACGATATTGAGACAGGCTTTACGTAGAGGATGGTGTCTTCGATGTCTAATTCGCTTCTCAGTAGCGAAACCAGTGAACTGGATTTACTGGATGAACGTCCGTTCAGTCAGACGGACCATGAAATACTAAAGTCATACGAGGCTATCGTTGATGGCTTGGCTATGCTTATTGGCAACCACTGTGAAATTGTCCTGCATTCACTGGAAGACCTCAAAAGCTCTGCGGTAAGAATCGCTAATGGCGAGCATACCGGAAGGCAGATTGGCTCACCGATAACAGACTTGGCTCTGCGGATGCTGCACGATATGGCCGGTGCTGACAGCAGTGTTTCACGGGCTTATTTCACACGCGCCAAAAGCGGTGTATTGATGAAGTCTGTCACCATCGCTATTCGCAACCGTGACCAGCGCGTGATTGGCTTGCTGTGCATTAATATGAATCTGGATGTGCCTTTTTCACAAATCATTCAGACTTTTATGCCGCCGGAAACACAAGAAGTCCCTTCCTCAGTCAATTTTGCCTCATCTGTGGATGACTTGGTGGCGCAAACATTGGAGTTCACCATTGAAGAAGTGAATGCTGATCGCAATGTTTCTAATAATGCGAAGAACCGTCAAGTGGTCCTCAACCTTTATGAAAAAGGTATTTTTGATATCAAAGATGCCATCAATCAGGTTGCAGAACGGCTCAATATTTCTAAACACACTGTGTATCTCTACATTCGCCAATTTAAAAGCGGTGACCTTATTGGACATGATCGTTGATGTCTGAGGTGAATATCGCAAAATATTGCCTGATGGTGACAGGGCCTGCTTATGGAACACAGCAATCGAGTAGTGCGTATCAGTTTGCACAAGCTCTGATTAAGTCCGGACATATGTTAACCAGTGTATTTTTCTACCGTGAAGGTGTGCTGAATGCTAACCAACTGACATCGCCCGCCAGTGATGAATTCGATCTGGTTCGGGCATGGCAACAGTTGGCAGCCAAGCATGCAGTGACGTTGAATGTGTGTGTTGCAGCGGCACTGCGCCGTGGTGTCACTGACGCACAGGAAGCTGAGCAACTCAATCTGACCGCTGCAAACTTGCAAACAGGGTTTACCTTGAGTGGTTTGGGCGCATTGGCGGAAGCGGCATTAACTTGCGACCGAATGGTGCAATTTTAATGGGCAAGAATCGGATCGCATTTGTTTTTACCCAAGGGCCGCATGGCAATACCAGTGGCCGTGAAGGGCTGGATGCATTACTCGCGACTTCTGCTCTTAGCGAAGAGATCGGTGCTTTCTTTGTGTCAGATGGTGTACTCCAGTTATTACCGCAGCAAAAACCAGAAGTCATCCTCGCCAGAAACTATATTGCGACTTTTGGTGTCTTACCCCTGTACGATGTCGAGAATTGTTATATTTGTGGAGCGTCATTGCAGCAACGTGGATTGAGTGAAGTGACGGATTGGGTACTTGATGTTGAGGTATTATCTCCGGTAAATTTGCGTAGCCAATTGGCAACTTATGATGTCGTGCTGACTTTTTAATGGGATTCGGGTAGCGATAATGCTGTATACCGTCAGTCATTCACCTTATCACTGCGATTTATCTGCATTACTGAGATTAGTCACATCCGAAGATGAGATTTTATTTCTACAAGACGGTGTTATGGCTGTCTTGAAAAACAGTGAAAGTCTTAAGCTATTGTTAAATAACCCCGCTTCCCTCTTTGTGTTGGGAGATGATGTCATTGCGCGTGGCTTGTCTGGTCAAATTTCAGACAGCGTTACAGTAATCGGCTATACTCACTTCGTGGATTTGACCCTAAAACATCAGCAACAACTGGCATGGTAATGCAGTTGATGCTGTATATTTCTTGACACCTTAGATAGTCAGCCATAAAATTCTGCGTCCTCGTTCTCTGCCAGTAGTGCAAACGAGGGGGATTTATCACGTGTTTACGAAGCAAAAAACCAGGAGCTTTTTTAATAATGGCAACGATTAACCAGCTGGTTCGCAAGCCACGCAGCATGAAGGTTGCTAAAAGCAACGTTCCTGCGCTGGAAGCATGCCCGCAGAAACGTGGTGTATGTACCCGCGTATATACCACCACCCCGAAAAAACCTAACTCCGCACTGCGTAAAGTTTGCCGTGTGCGTTTAACTAACGGTTTTGAAGTCACCTCCTACATCGGCGGTGAAGGTCATAACCTACAGGAACACTCCGTGATCCTGATCCGTGGCGGTCGTGTTAAAGACTTGCCAGGTGTGCGTTACCACACCGTTCGCGGCGCGCTTGACTGCTCAGGTGTTAAAGACCGTAAGCAATCACGTTCTAAGTACGGCGTGAAGAAGCCAAAGGCTTAATGGTTCTCCGTTAAGTAAGGCCAAACATTTTTACATTAATGTCAAAATAAACTCTTAGAGTTTTGGACAACCCTGAATTAACAACGGAGTATTTCCATGCCACGTCGTCGTGTAATTGGCCAACGTAAAATTTTACCAGATCCTAAGTTCGGATCTGAATTGTTGGCGAAATTTGTAAATATCCTGATGGTAGATGGTAAAAAATCTACTGCAGAAGCAATCGTCTATACCGCGCTGGAGACCCTGGCTCAGCGTTCTGGTAAAGATTTTCTGGAAGCTTTCGAAGTAGCTCTGGATAACGTGCGCCCGACTGTCGAAGTTAAGTCTCGCCGCGTTGGTGGTTCTACTTATCAGGTACCAGTTGAAGTTCGTCCGGTTCGTCGTAATGCCTTGGCAATGCGTTGGATCGTTGATGCTGCTCGTAAACGCGGTGATAAATCCATGGCTTTGCGCTTGGCGAATGAACTGTCTGACGCAGCAGAGAACAAAGGTTCTGCTGTTAAGAAACGTGAAGACGTTCACCGTATGGCCGAAGCTAACAAGGCGTTCGCCCACTACCGCTGGTAATTGCCACGTAGTAGTTTGTGTATTCCTGTTTTTTCGACAGGACAAGGCTAAGGCCTGAGAGCAGCTACGAAACAGTACATCAGTACGGCGAGTAGCCGCACAGCGCAGACGCCAATCTTGGCTAAACGAAAAAGCGGGAATAACCATGCGGGCGCTCAAAAGCCAACCCGCATGGGTTAACCGAATGAACGCCCTAGGAATAGAGGAATCAAATGGCTCGTAAAACACCCATTGAGCGCTATCGTAATATCGGTATCAGCGCTCACATCGACGCCGGTAAGACAACCACTACCGAACGTATCCTGTTTTACACCGGTGTAAACCATAAAATCGGTGAAGTTCATGACGGCGCAGCCACCATGGACTGGATGGAACAGGAGCAGGAGCGTGGTATTACCATCACTTCTGCGGCTACTACCTGCTTCTGGTCTGGTATGGCTAAACAGTTCGAACCACATCACGTCAATATCATTGACACCCCTGGGCACGTTGACTTCACCATCGAAGTAGAACGTTCCATGCGTGTTCTTGACGGCGCGGTAATGGTTTACTGTGCAGTTGGTGGTGTTCAGCCACAGTCTGAAACCGTATGGCGTCAGGCTAACAAGTATAAAGTTCCACGTATCGCGTTCGTTAACAAAATGGACCGTATGGGTGCGAACTTCCTGAAAGTTGTTGGTCAGATTAAATCTCGTCTGGGCGCGAATCCAGTTCCATTGCAACTGGCTATCGGCGCGGAAGAGAAATTTACCGGTATTATCGACCTGGTAAAAATGAAAGCTATCAACTGGAACGAAGCTGATCAGGGCGTGACCTTCGAATACGAAGAGATCCCGGCTGATATGGTTGAACTGGCTAAAGAATGGCACCAGAACTTGGTTGAATCTGCTGCGGAAGCATCAGAAGAGCTGATGGACAAATATTTGGGCGGCGAAGAGCTGACCGAAGAAGAGATCAAAACAGCTCTGCGTCAACGTGTTCTGCGCAACGAAATCATCTTGGTTACCTGTGGTTCTGCGTTTAAAAACAAAGGCGTACAGGCAATGCTGGATGCGGTTATTGAATACCTGCCAGCACCAACTGATGTTGAAGCTATCAACGGTATTCTGGATGACGGTAAAGATACTCCGGCAGTTCGTCACTCTGACGACAAAGAGCCGTTCTCTGCACTGGCATTCAAAATTGCTACCGACCCGTTTGTTGGTAACTTGACGTTCTTCCGTGTGTACTCTGGCGTTGTAAACTCCGGTGACACCGTGTTGAACTCAGTACGTTCACAGCGTGAGCGTCTGGGCCGTATCGTACAGATGCACGCAAACAAACGTGAAGAGATCAAAGAAGTTCGCGCAGGCGACATCGCAGCAGCGATCGGTCTGAAAGATGTGACGACAGGTGACACTCTGTGTGATCCTGCTAACCCGATCATCTTGGAACGTATGGAGTTCCCAGAGCCAGTAATCTCTGTTGCCGTTGAACCAAAAACCAAAGCCGACCAAGAAAAAATGGGTATGGCTCTGGGTCGTCTGGCAAAAGAAGATCCATCATTCCGCGTTTGGACTGACGAAGAATCTGGTCAGACTATCATCGCTGGTATGGGTGAGTTGCACTTGGATATCCTGGTTGACCGTATGCGCCGCGAATTTAACGTGGAAGCAAACGTCGGTAAACCTCAGGTTGCATACCGTGAAACTATCCGCGATACCGTTAAGGATATCGAAGGTAAACACGCGAAGCAGTCAGGCGGTCGTGGTCAGTACGGTCATGTTGTAATCGACATGTCTCCGTTACCACCGGGTGGCGCTGGGTATGAATTCGTCAACGAAATCGTTGGTGGTTCTATTCCTAAAGAGTTCATCCCTGCTGTTGATAAAGGTATTCAGGAACAGCTGAAAGCCGGTCCTCTGGCTGGTTACCCAGTTGTTGACGTTAAAATCCGTCTGCACTACGGTTCTTACCATGACGTTGACTCCTCAGAATTGGCGTTTAAATTAGCCGGTTCTATCGCCTTTAAAGAAGGTTTCAAACGAGCTAAACCAGTTCTGCTTGAGCCAATCATGAAGGTTGAAGTCGAAACCCCTGAAGATTACATGGGTGACGTAATGGGCGACCTTAACCGTCGTCGCGGTATCATCGAAGGTATGGAAGATACTGCTACCGGTAAAACCGTTCGCGTCAAGGTTCCGTTGTCTGAAATGTTCGGTTATGCTACTGACCTGCGTTCTCAGACTCAGGGCCGTGCTTCTTACTCCATGGAATTCCTGGAGTATGCTGAAGCACCTAGTAACGTCGCTAAAGCCGTTATCGAAGCCCGTGGCAAATAAGCTTTCGGGTTTAAAACAATGATCCAGTGCTCTCTCATAAGTGGGAGAGCACAAGAGTAAGGAATATAGTCGTGTCTAAAGAAAAATTTGAACGTACCAAACCCCATGTAAACGTCGGTACTATCGGCCACGTTGACCATGGTAAAACTACCCTGACTGCAGCAATCACCACCGTACTGGCTAAAACCTACGGCGGTAGCGCTCGTGCTTTCGATCAGATCGATAACGCACCAGAAGAAAAAGCACGTGGTATCACCATCAACACTTCTCACGTTGAATATGACACCCCGTCACGTCACTACGCGCACGTTGACTGCCCAGGGCACGCCGACTACGTTAAAAACATGATCACCGGTGCTGCTCAGATGGACGGCGCTATCCTGGTTGTTGCTGCAACTGATGGCCCTATGCCACAGACTCGTGAGCACATCCTGTTAGGTCGTCAGGTTGGCGTTCCTTACATCATCGTATTCATGAACAAATGTGACATGGTTGATGATGAAGAGCTGCTGGAATTGGTAGAAATGGAAGTTCGTGAACTTCTGTCTGCTTACGATTTCCCAGGCGACGATCTGCCAGTAGTACGTGGTTCTGCTCTGAAAGCGCTGGAAGGCGAAGCTGAGTGGGAAGCTAAAATCATCGAACTGGCTGGTTACCTGGATTCTTACATCCCAGAACCAGAACGTGCTATCGACAAGCCGTTCCTGCTGCCAATCGAAGACGTATTCTCTATCTCTGGCCGTGGTACTGTAGTAACTGGTCGTGTAGAGCGCGGTATCGTTAAAGTTGGTGAAGAAGTAGAAATCGTTGGTATCAAAGATACTGCTAAATCTACTTGTACTGGCGTTGAAATGTTCCGCAAACTGCTGGACGAAGGTCGTGCTGGTGAGAACGTTGGTGTTCTGCTGCGTGGTATCAAGCGTGAAGACATCGAACGTGGTCAAGTTCTGGCTAAACCAGGCTCAATCAAACCACACACTACCTTTGAATCAGAAGTTTATATTCTGAGCAAAGACGAAGGCGGCCGTCATACTCCGTTCTTCAAAGGCTACCGTCCTCAGTTCTACTTCCGTACAACTGACGTGACCGGTACCATCGAACTGCCAGAAGGCGTTGAAATGGTGATGCCAGGTGACAACATCAACATGGTTGTTACTCTGATTCACCCAATCGCAATGGACGACGGTCTGCGTTTCGCAATCCGTGAAGGCGGCCGTACTGTAGGCGCTGGTGTTGTTGCTAAAGTTATCGCTTAATTATTTTATTGATTAAGTTAAAAGGGCGCTTCGGCGCCCTTTTTTATTGCCTAAAATGAATAATCTTAATTGAAATAACTCGCATTCTTATTTACACTTGAAATATTGGTTAAGAAGTGAGTTATTTTATGTATGTTTGCCTGTGTAATGCGATATCTGACAAAGTTATCCGTAAAGCTGTACGCCAGCACCATCCACATACCATCCAACAATTGCGTCAACTTGTGCCTATCGGTACAGACTGCGGGAAGTGCATTCGACAGGCTAGAGAGATCTTGATCGAGGAACGCGCTAACATTCCAGAAATGAATGATGTTGCCTAATAGTTAGCAGGGAGAAGTTTTCCCCACACTTTGCCATCTGGTACTACACTTTTAGTACTGGAAGCGGAGGGTATTTCTATGAAAGGCGATAAAAAGATAATTGCACATCTCAATAAACTACTCGGAAACGAGCTAGTTGCTATCAATCAATATTTTCTCCATGCCCGAATGTTTAAAAACTGGGGGCTGATGCGCCTTAATGATAAGGAGTATCACGAATCCATCGACGAAATGAAGCATGCGGATAAATATATTGAGCGCATCTTGTTCCTCGAGGGCATCCCCAACTTGCAGGATTTGGGTAAGTTGAATATTGGTGAAGACGTAGAAGAAATACTGAAATCTGACTTAGCCCTCGAATTAGCCGGCGCGAAGGATCTACGTGAAGGCATCGCCTATGCGGACTCAATCCATGACTATGTTAGCCGTGATTTGCTGAAAGAAATCTTGGCTGAAGAAGAAGGACATATTGATTGGCTTGAGACAGAACTTAGTTTGATTGACCGCTTAGGGATACAAAACTACTCCCAAGCCCAGCTTGCAACAAAAGACTAACTCCTCGCAGATCACCCGATAGCCTATCTAGCCATGATGTTTTTAGTCAAAAGAGTGAGCGCGATTAGCCTCACTCTTTCCCTTCATGAATCCCCACGAATAGCTTCATTCTTTCCCGATTAAATTATCTAGTAAGTTTTCGCATAGATTTTCAACACCCGCTTGCTTCCTGCTGGTATTTACGTATAATGCGCGGGCCTACCTAATCTTGATAGGTCAGATTGAAACTAATCTGTCGGTTTCAACCTAGTGTTGCAACTGAACAATACTCCCGATATGGGGGTTATATGTTGAACGATTACACTCCCCCATCAATCGAAATGGGTGCGAGGAGTAATCATTTACGTTTATAAATAATTGGAGCTCTGGTCTCATGCAGAACCAAAGAATCCGTATCCGCCTGAAAGCGTTTGATCATCGTTTGATCGATCAATCAACTGCGGAAATCGTCGAGACTGCCAAGCGCACTGGTGCGCAGGTTCGTGGTCCGATCCCGCTGCCAACTCGCAAAGAGCGCTTTACTGTTCTGATTTCTCCGCACGTCAATAAAGATGCGCGCGATCAGTACGAAATTCGCACTCACAAGCGTCTGGTTGACATCGTTGAGCCAACCGAGAAAACCGTTGATGCTCTGATGCGTCTGGATCTGGCTGCCGGTGTAGACGTGCAGATCAGCCTGGGTTAATCAGGTCATTGAGCGATTGAGAGGTTGAAACAATGATTGGTTTAGTCGGTAAAAAAGTGGGCATGACTCGTATCTTCACTGAAGATGGCGTTTCAATCCCAGTAACTGTTATCGAAATTGAAGCGAACCGCGTAACTCAGGTCAAAAGCCTGGAGAACGACGGATACCGTGCTGTGCAAGTAACTACCGGTGCTAAAAAAGCTAACCGTGTTACTAAACCAGAAGCGGGTCATTTCGCTAAAGCTGGCGTAGAAGCTGGCCGTGGTCTGTGGGAATTCCGCCTTCCAGAAGGTCAAGAATTTACTGCTGGTCAAGAAATTAGCGTCGAAATTTTTGCAGACGTTAAGAAAGTCGACGTTACAGGTACGTCTAAAGGTAAAGGTTTTGCCGGTACTGTTAAGCGCTGGAACTTCCGTACCCAAGATGCTACCCATGGTAACTCCTTGTCTCACCGTGTTCCGGGTTCTATCGGTCAAAACCAGACTCCGGGCAAAGTGTTCAAAGGCAAGAAAATGGCTGGCCACCTGGGTGACGAACGTGTGACTGTTCAGAGCCTGGACGTAGTACGTGTTGACGCTGAGCGCAACCTGCTGTTGGTTAAGGGTGCTGTACCGGGCGCAACCGGTGGCAACCTGATCGTTAAACCAGCTGTGAAGGCGTAAGGGGATAGCAATGGAATTAGTATTGAAAGACGCGCAAGGCGCGCTGACTGTTTCCGAAACTACCTTCGGTCGTGATTTCAACGAAGCGCTGGTACATCAGGTTGTTGTTGCTTATGCAGCAGGTGCCCGTCAAGGTACCCGTGCTCAGAAGACCCGCGCTGAAGTGACTGGTTCCGGTAAAAAACCGTGGCGCCAGAAAGGTACCGGCCGTGCGCGTTCAGGTTCTGTAAAGAGCCCGATCTGGCGTTCAGGTGGTGTGACCTTCGCTGCGAAGCCTCAGGACCACAGTCAAAAAGTAAACAAAAAGATGTACCGCGGCGCGCTGAAAAGCATTCTGTCCGAATTGGTACGTCAAGATCGTCTGATCATTGTCGAAAAATTCTCTGTTGAAGCACCTAAAACTAAGTTGCTGGCGCAGAAATTGAAAGATATGGCTCTGGAAGATGTGCTGATCGTAACGGGTGAACTGGACGAGAACTTGTTCTTGGCAGCTCGCAACCTGTACAAGGTTGACGTTCGCGATGTAGCCGGTATCGACCCAGTTAGCCTGATCGCCTTCGACAAAGTGGTTATGACTGCTGATGCTGTGAAGCAAGTTGAGGAGATGCTGGCATGATTCGTGAAGAACGTCTGCTGAAAGTACTGCGCGCGCCGCATGTATCTGAAAAAGCGTCCGCTGCGATGGAAAAGAATAACACCATCGTTCTCAAAGTTGCCAAAGACGCGACCAAAGCAGAAATTAAAGCTGCAGTGCAGAAACTGTTTGAAGTCGAAGTCGAAGACGTTAACACCTTGCTGGTTAAAGGCAAGAGTAAGCGTCACGGTCAGCGTGTTGGTCGTCGTAGCGACTGGAAAAAAGCTTACGTCACCCTGAAAGAAGGCCAGAATCTGGACTTCATCGGCGGCGCAGAGTAAGTCGGAGGAGTAAACAATGGCAATTGTTAAATGTAAACCTACATCTCCGGGTCGTCGCCACGTTGTTAAAGTGGTTAACCCTGAGCTGCACAAGGGTAAGCCTTATGCCCCGTTGCTTGAGAAATTAAGCAAAAGCGGTGGCCGTAACAACAATGGCCGTATCACTACCCGTCATATCGGTGGTGGCCACAAGCAGCATTATCGTCTGGTTGACTTCAAACGCAACAAAGATGGTATCCCTGCAGTGGTAGAGCGTCTGGAGTACGATCCGAACCGTTCCGCAAACATTGCGTTGGTTCTGTACAAAGACGGCGAACGCCGTTATATCCTAGCGCCTAAAGGCCTGAAAGCTGGTGACCAGATTCAATCTGGCGTTGATGCTGCAATTAAAGCAGGTAACACCCTGCCTATGCGTAACATCCCAGTTGGTTCAACGGTTCATAACGTAGAAATGAAACCAGGTAAAGGCGGCCAATTGGCTCGTTCTGCTGGTGCATACGTTCAGATCGTTGCTCGTGACGGTTCCTACGTTACTCTGCGTCTGCGCTCCGGCGAAATGCGCAAGGTTCAAGCTGATTGCCGCGCCACCTTAGGTGAAGTCGGTAACGCTGAACACATGCTGCGTGTCCTGGGTAAAGCAGGTGCCAGTCGTTGGCGTGGTATTCGTCCTACCGTTCGCGGTACGGCGATGAACCCGGTAGATCACCCGCACGGTGGTGGTGAAGGTCGTAACTTTGGTAAGCACCCGGTAACCCCGTGGGGCGTTCAGACCAAAGGTAAGAAGACCCGTAGCAACAAGCGTACTGATAAGTTCATCGTACGTCGCCGTAGTAAAAAATAATTAGAGGATAAGCCATGCCACGTTCTCTCAAGAAAGGTCCCTTCATTGACCTGCACTTGCTGAAGAAGGTAGAGAAAGCGGTGGAAAGCGGAGACAAGAAGCCAATTCGGACTTGGTCCCGTCGTTCAACGGTCTTTCCAAATATGATCGGTTTGACCATCGCTGTCCATAATGGTCGTCAGCACGTTCCAGTATTCGTTTCCGATGAAATGGTCGGTCACAAACTGGGTGAATTCGCGCCGACCCGTACTTATCGCGGCCATGCGGCCGATAAAAAGGCTAAAAAGCGCTAAGGTAGGAGGAAGAGATGGAAACTATCGCTAAACATCGCCACGCTCGTTCTTCTGCTCAGAAGGTTCGCTTGGTAGCGGACCTGATTCGCGGTAAGAAAGTGTCGCAAGCTCTGGAAACTCTGACCTACACCAACAAGAAAGCTGCTGGTTTGGTTAAGAAGGTACTAGAGTCTGCCATTGCTAACGCAGAACACAACGATGGCGCTGACATCGATGATCTGAAAGTCACGAAGATCTTCGTAGACGAAGGCCCTAGCATGAAGCGCATTATGCCGCGTGCAAAAGGTCGTGCAGATCGCATCCTGAAGCGCACCAGCCACATTACTGTGGTTGTGTCCGATCGCTGAGACTCTGGAGACTAGCAATGGGTCAGAAAGTACATCCTAATGGTATTCGACTAGGTATTGTCAAAGCTTGGAACTCTACCTGGTACGCAAATACCAAAGAATTCGCTGACAACCTGGACAGCGACTTTAAAGTTCGCCAATTCCTGACTAAGGAATTAGCGAAAGCTTCCGTTTCTCGCATCGTTATCGAGCGTCCAGCGAAGAGCATCCGTGTGACTATTCACACCGCTCGCCCTGGCATCGTTATCGGCAAGAAAGGTGAAGATGTCGAAAAACTGCGTAAGGTCGTAGCGGATATCGCTGGCGTTCCTGCACAGATTAACATCGCCGAAGTCCGTAAACCGGAACTGGACGCAAAATTGGTTGCTGATAGCATCACTTCACAGCTGGAACGTCGTGTTATGTTCCGTCGTGCTATGAAGCGTGCTGTACAGAACGCAATGCGTCTTGGCGCTAAAGGTATCAAAGTTGAAGTAAGCGGCCGTCTTGGCGGTGCTGAAATCGCGCGTACCGAATGGTACCGTGAAGGTCGTGTTCCGTTGCATACACTGCGTGCGGATATCGATTACAACACATCTGAAGCGCACACCACTTATGGTGTAATCGGCGTTAAGGTATGGATCTTCAAAGGTGAGATCTTGGGTGGTATGGCTGCTGTTGAACAACCGGAACCGGCTGCTCAACCTAAAAAGCAGCAGCGTAAAGGCCGCAAGTAAGGAGAATCGCTGATGTTACAACCAAAGCGTACAAAATTCCGTAAGATGCACAAAGGCCGTAACCGTGGCCTTGCGCAAGGTACGGATGTTAGCTTCGGTGAGTTCGGCCTGAAAGCTTGTGGCCGTTGCCGCCTGACGGCTCGTCAAATCGAAGCAGCCCGTCGTGCGATGACACGTGCAATTAAGCGTCAAGGTAAGGTCTGGATCCGTGTATTCCCGGACAAACCGATCACCGAGAAGCCGCTCGAAGTGCGTATGGGTAAAGGTAAGGGTAACGTAGAGTATTGGGTTGCCCTGATCCAGCCAGGAAAAGTTTTATTTGAAATGGCTGGTGTGCCGGAAGAAACTGCTCGCGAAGCATTTAAGCTCGCAGCAGCGAAACTGCCTGTAGGAACCACCTTTGTAACTAAGACGGTGATGTAATGAAAGCACAAGAGCTGCGTGAAAAAAGCGTTGAAGAGCTGAACACTGAGCTGCTCAACCTGCTGCGTGAGCAATTTAATTTGCGCATGCAGGCGGCTAGTGGCCAGCTGCAACAAACTCACCTGTCGAAACAAGTGCGTCGTAATATCGCACGTGTTAAGACTTTACTGACTGAAAAGGCGGGTGCGTAATGACTGACCAAATCCGTACTCTGCAAGGTCGCGTAGTTAGTGACAAAATGGAGAAATCCATGGTTGTTGCTATCGAACGTGTGGTGAAGCACCCGATTTACGGGAAATTCATCCGTCGTACGACGAAATTGCATGTACATGACGAGAACAATGAATGTGGTATCGGTGACGTGGTAGAAATCCGCGAATGCCGTCCATTGTCAAAGACTAAGTCTTGGACACTTGTTCGCGTTGTAGAGAAAGCGATTCTGTAATAGAGTAGCCAACTCGCACATAATAAACGGCTCAGAAAGTGAGCCGTTTATTTTTTCTACCCATAATCTGGAAGCGGTGTTATAATGCTGCGCCCTCATTCTTGGGGCTTTTAAACGACCTATTCTGGGTCCTAAAGTAGTAGTTGACATTAGCGGAGCACTAACATGATCCAAGAACAGACTATGCTGAACGTGGCCGACAACTCCGGTGCACGTCGCGTAATGTGTATCAAGGTTCTAGGTGGCTCGCACCGTCGCTACGCAGGCATCGGCGACATCATCAAGATCACCATCAAGGAAGCAATTCCTCGTGGCAAGGTGAAGAAAGGCGATGTTCTGAAGGCGGTAGTGGTGCGCACCAAGAAGGGTGTACGTCGCCCGGACGGTTCTGTCATTCGCTTCGATGGCAACGCTTGTGTTATTTTAAATAATAACAGCGAGCAGCCAATCGGCACGCGTATTTTTGGGCCGGTAACTCGTGAACTGCGTAATGAGAAGTTCATGAAAATTATCTCTCTGGCACCAGAAGTACTCTAAGGAGCGAACCATGGCAGCGAAAATCCGTCGTGATGACGAAGTTATCGTGCTAACCGGGAAAGACAAAGGTAAGCGCGGTAAAGTAAAGAATGTCCTGTCTGCTGGTAAGGTCATTGTTGAAGGTATCAACCTGGTTAAAAAACATCAGAAGCCGGTTCCGGCCCTGAACCAACCAGGTGGCATTGTTGAAAAAGAAGCTGCAATTCAAGTTTCCAACATTGCGCTGTTCAACGCGACAACCGGTAAGGCTGACCGTGTAGGCTTTAGATTCGAAGACGGCAAAAAAGTCCGTTTCTTTAAATCTAACAGCGAAACTATCAAGTAATTTGGAGTAATACGATGGCGAAACTGCATGATTACTACAAAGACGAGGTGGTCAAACAACTGATGTCTCAGTTTGACTACAACTCTGTCATGCAAGTCCCTCGGGTCGAGAAGATCACCCTGAACATGGGTGTTGGTGAAGCGATCGCTGACAAGAAACTGCTGGATAATGCAGCAGCTGACTTGGCAGCTATCTCCGGCCAAAAGCCGTTTATCACCAAAGCACGCAAATCTGTTGCAGGCTTCAAAATCCGTCAGGGCTATCCGATCGGCTGTAAAGTGACCCTGCGTGGCGAACGCATGTGGGAATTCTTAGAGCGTCTGATTACCATTGCTGTACCTCGTATCCGTGACTTCCGTGGCTTGTCCGCTAAGTCATTCGATGGTCGTGGTAACTACAGCATGGGTGTGCGCGAGCAGATCATCTTCCCGGAAATCGACTACGATAAAGTCGATCGTGTACGTGGCTTGGATATTACCATTACCACTACTGCGAAATCCGATGATGAAGGCCGTGCATTGTTGGCTGCTTTTAAATTCCCATTCCGCAAGTAAGGTAGGGTTACTGATGGCTAAGCAATCAATGAAAGCACGCGAAGTCGTTCGCGTGAAACTAGCTAACAAATACCGCGCTCAACGCGAGGAATTAAAAGCTATTATCTCTGGTGTGAACTCATCCGACGAAGATCGTTGGAATGCTGTTCTGAAGCTGCAGTCTCTGCCGCGTGATTCCAGCCCGTCCCGTCAGCGTAACCGCTGCAACCAAACTGGTCGTCCGCATGGTTTCCTGCGGAAGTTCGGGTTGAGCCGTATTAAAGTCCGTGAAACCGCAATGCGCGGTGAAATCCCGGGCCTTAAAAAGGCTAGCTGGTAATTGTCACCAATTGAATCACGGGAGTAAAGACAGATGAGCATGCAAGATCCGATCGCGGATATGCTGACCCGTATCCGTAACGGTCAAGCCGCAAACAAAGTTGCGGTCACCATGCCTTCCTCCAAGCTGAAAGTGGCAATTGCCAACGTTCTGAAGGAAGAAGGTTTTATTGAAGATTTTAAAGTCGAAGGCGACACCAAGCCTGTACTGGAATTAGCACTTAAGTATTTCCAGGGCAAGGCAGTGGTAGAAAGCATTCAACGTATCAGCCGTCCAGGTCTGCGCATCTATAAGAAAAAAGATGAGCTGCCAAAAGTTATGGCCGGTTTGGGTATCGCTGTTATTTCTACCTCTAAAGGTGTTATGACCGATCGTGCAGCTCGCCAAGCAGGTCTTGGTGGCGAGATTATCTGCTACGTAGCTTAATTCGGGAGGAAAGAATGTCTCGTGTTGCAAAAGCACCCGTCGTCATTCCTGCCGGCGTAGAGGTAAAACTCAACGGTCAGGTTATTTCGATTAAGGGTAAGAACGGCGAGCTGACTCGTACCGTCCATAGCGCTGTTGAAGTTAAGCAAGAAGAAAATACACTGACTTTCGCTCCACGCGAAGGCGCTGTAGACGGTTGGGCCCAAGCGGGTACCACTCGTGCACTGCTTAATGCAATGGTTGTTGGTGTTACCGAAGGCTTCACTAAGAAGCTTCAATTGGTAGGTGTAGGTTACCGTGCCGCAGTTAAAGGCAACGTGGTGAATTTAGCTTTAGGCTTCTCTCATCCAGTTGACCACGAATTGCCGGCTGGCATCACTGCCGAATGCCCGACCCAAACTGAAATCGTGCTGAAAGGCGCTGATAAGCAGGTGATTGGTCAGGTTGCAGCAGATTTGCGTGCCTACCGTCGTCCTGAGCCTTATAAAGGCAAGGGTGTCCGTTACGCCGACGAAGTCGTGCGTACCAAAGAGGCTAAGAAGAAGTAAGGTAACACTATGGATAAGAAAGCAGCTCGTATCCGTCGTGCGACCCGCGCACGCCGCAAGCTCAAAGAACTGGGTGCGACTCGCCTGGTGGTACATCGTACCCCACGCCATATTTACGCGCAGGTTATTGCACCAAACGGTTCTGAAATTTTGGTCGCCGCTTCTACTGTAGAAAAAGCTATCAATGAGCAATTGAAGTACGCCGGCAACAAAGATGCCGCAGCAGCTGTAGGCAAAACTATTGCTGAGCGCGCATTGGAAAAAGGGATCACGAAAGTATCCTTTGACCGTTCCGGTTTCCAATATCATGGTCGAGTCCAGGCACTGGCAGATGCTGCCCGTGAAGCTGGCCTTCAGTTCTAAGGTAGAGGTGTAAGATGTCTCACATCGAAAAACAAGCTGGCGAACTGCAGGAAAAGCTGATCGCGGTAAACCGCGTATCTAAAACCGTAAAAGGTGGCCGTATTTTCAGCTTTACCGCACTGACAGTAGTTGGTGATGGTAACGGTCGCGTTGGTTTTGGCTACGGCAAAGCACGCGAAGTTCCGGCAGCGATCCAGAAAGCGATGGAAAAAGCCCGTCGCGCTATGATTAATGTTGCTTTGGATAACGGCACTCTGCAGCACCCAGTAAAAGGTGCTCACACAGGTTCCCGTGTATTCATGCAACCAGCTTCTGAAGGTACCGGTATTATCGCCGGTGGTGCAATGCGCGCCGTCTTGGAAGTTGCAGGGGTTCATAACGTATTAGCTAAAGCATATGGTTCTACTAACCCGATCAACGTGGTTCGTGCAACTATCGCTGCTTTAGAAGATATGAAATCCCCAGAAATGGTCGCTGCTAAGCGTGGTAAATCCGTCGAAGAAATTCTAGGGAAATAACCATGGCAAAGACTATTAAAGTAACTCAAACAAAAAGCAGTATCGGTCGTTTGCCAAAGCATAAGGCAACCCTGATCGGTTTAGGTCTGCGTCGTATTGGTCATACTGTAGAGCGTGAGGATACTCCTGCTGTACGTGGTATGGTCAACTTGGTTTCCTACATGGTTAAAGTTGAGGAGTAACAGATGCGTTTAAATACTCTGTCTCCGGCTGAAGGTGCCAAGCATGCGCCGAAGCGTGTAGGTCGTGGTATCGGTTCTGGCCTGGGTAAAACTGCTGGTCGTGGTCACAAAGGTCAGAACTCACGTTCTGGTGGTGGCGTACGTCGTGGTTTTGAAGGTGGTCAGATGCCTTTATATCGTCGTTTGCCGAAATTCGGCTTCACCTCTCGCAAAGCTATGATCACGGCAGAAGTTCGTCTGTCTGAACTGGCTTTAGTGGAAGGCGACGTAATCGACCTGAACACGCTGAAAGCCGCTAACGTTGTTGGTACCCAGATTGAGTTCGCGAAAGTTATGCTTTCAGGCGAAATCACTCGTGCGGTAACTCTTCGTGGTCTGCGTGTCACCAAAGGCGCTCGTGCTGCTATCGAAGCTGCTGGCGGTAAAATTGAGGAATAAGTAGCAGATGGCTAAGCAACCAGGATTAGATTTTCAAAGTGCTAAAGGCGGATTAGGCGAACTGAAGCGCAGACTTTTGTTTGTTATCGGTGCGCTTATTGTTTTCCGTATCGGCTCTTTTATTCCGATTCCTGGTATCGATGCCACTGTGCTTGCTAAATTGCTCGAGCAGCAGAGAGGGACCATCATTGAAATGTTTAACATGTTCTCTGGTGGTGCTCTCAGTCGTGCTTCTATCTTTGCCTTGGGTATCATGCCGTATATTTCGGCGTCGATTATTATCCAACTGTTAACGGTGGTTCATCCAGCGTTGGCAGAAATAAAGAAAGAAGGGGAGGCTGGCCGTCGTAAGATTAGTCAGTACACCCGTTATGGCACGTTGGTATTGGCTATATTCCAATCGATCGGTATTGCTACCGGTCTGCCGAATATGCCTGGGATGCAAGGTCTGGTAATCAATCCAGGCTTTGCTTTCTATTTTACCGCTGTTGTTAGCTTGGTCACCGGGACAATGTTCCTAATGTGGCTGGGCGAACAGATTACTGAGCGTGGTATCGGTAACGGTATCTCAATCATAATCTTCGCTGGTATTGTTGCGGGTCTTCCACCTGCAATAGCTCATACCATCGAGCAAGCTCGGCAAGGCGACCTGCACTTCCTCCTGTTGCTGTTGGTTGCAGTATTAGTGTTTGCAGTAACCTTCTTCGTTGTTTTCATTGAACGTGGTCAGCGTCGTATCGTCGTTAACTATGCTAAACGTCAACAAGGTCGTCGTGTTTATGCAGCACAGAGCACACACTTACCGTTGAAAGTGAATATGGCCGGGGTTATCCCAGCAATCTTTGCTTCCAGCATAATTCTGTTCCCTGCCACGATTGCATCATGGTTTGGGGGTGGGACAGGTTGGAACTGGCTGACGACTATTTCGATGTATTTGCAGCCGGGACAGCCGCTTTATGTGTTACTCTATGCGTCTGCAATCATCTTCTTCTGTTTCTTCTACACGGCGTTAGTATTCAATCCGCGTGAAACAGCAGATAACCTGAAGAAGTCCGGTGCATTCGTGCCAGGAATTCGTCCGGGAGAGCAAACGGCGAAGTACATCGATAAAGTAATGACGCGTCTAACCTTAATTGGTGCGATGTATATTACTTTCATCTGCCTGATCCCGGAGTTCATGCGTGACGCGATGAAAGTACCATTTTACTTTGGTGGTACCTCCCTACTTATCGTAGTGGTGGTCATCATGGACTTTATGGCTCAAGTGCAAACTCTGATGATGTCTAGTCAATACGAGTCTGCATTGAAGAAAGCAAACCTGAAAGGCTATAACCGCTAATTCAGGGATGTTTGAGAAGTTACGGAGAGTAAAAATGAAAGTTCGTGCTTCCGTCAAGAAATTATGTCGTAACTGCAAAATTGTTAAGCGTAACGGTGTCGTTCGCGTAATCTGCAGTGCCGAACCAAAGCATAAACAGCGTCAAGGCTGATTTATCTTGCATATTTTTCTTGCAAAGTTGGGTTGAGCTGGCTAGATTAGCCAGCCAATCTTTTGTATGTGACTGCAATACTATTTGAGTATCCTGAAAACGGGCTTTTCAGAATGGTATTGCTGTATAAAATAGTAGGAGTGCATAGTGGCCCGTATAGCAGGCATTAACATTCCTGATCAGAAACATACCGTTATCGCATTGACTGCGATCTACGGCATCGGTAAAACCCGTTCACAGGCTATCTGTGCTGCGGCGGATATCGCTGAAAATGTTAAGATCAGTGAGCTGTCTGAAGAGCAAATCGAGAAGCTGCGTGACGAAGTTGCCAAGTACGTTGTAGAAGGTGATCTGCGTCGTGAGGTGACCCTGAGCATCAAGCGTCTGATGGACCTTGGGACTTATCGTGGTTTGCGTCATCGTCGTGGTCTACCAGTTCGCGGTCAGCGTACTAAGACCAACGCACGTACCCGTAAGGGTCCGCGTAAACCGATCAAGAAATAATCGGGGTGATTGAATAATGGCAAAGGCACCTATTCGTGCACGCAAGCGTGTAAGAAAGACAGTCTCTGACGGTGTGGCTCATATCCATGCTTCTTTCAACAACACCATCGTTACCATTACAGATCGTCAAGGTAACGCATTGGGTTGGGCAACAGCAGGTGGTTCCGGTTTCCGTGGATCTCGTAAGTCTACTCCGTTTGCAGCGCAAGTTGCAGCAGAGCGCTGCGCTGACGCAGTGAAAGAATACGGTATCAAGAATCTGGAAGTTATGGTTAAAGGACCTGGTCCGGGCCGTGAGTCTACTATCCGTGCGTTAAACGCGGCTGGTTTCCGCATCACTAATATTACTGATGTGACTCCGATCCCTCATAACGGTTGTCGTCCGCCGAAAAAGCGCCGCGTATAACGCTGCTTTTAGGTTTGTTGGAGAGAGAAAATGGCAAGATATTTGGGTCCTAAGCTCAAGCTGAGCCGTCGTGAGGGCACAGACCTGTTCCTTAAGTCTGGCGTTCGCGCGATTGACACCAAGTGTAAGATTGAACAACCACCTGGCCAGCACGGTGCGCGTAAACCGCGTCTGTCTGACTACGGTGTGCAGTTACGTGAGAAACAAAAAGTTCGCCGTATCTATGGTGTTCTAGAACGTCAATTCCGTAACTACTATAAAGAAGCAGCACGTCTGAAAGGCAACACTGGTGCAAACCTGTTGCAATTGCTGGAAGGCCGTCTGGATAACGTAGTTTACCGTATGGGCTTTGGCGCAACTCGTGCTGAATCACGTCAGCTGGTTAGTCATAAAGCTATCATGGTAAATGGTCGCGTTGTTAACATCGCTTCTTATCAGGTATCTCCGAATGACGTAGTCAGCATCCGTGAGAAAGCTAAAAAGCAGTCTCGTGTTAAGGCAGCTTTGGAGCTGGCTGAGCAGCGTGAAAAGCCGACTTGGCTGGAAGTTGATGCTGTTAAGATGGAAGGTGTGTTCAAGCGTATTCCTGAACGTACTGATCTGTCTGCGGACATTAACGAACACCTGATCGTCGAGCTTTACTCCAAGTAAAGCTTAGTACCAAAGAGAGGACACAATGCAGGGTTCTGTGACAGAGTTTCTAAAACCGCGCCTGGTAGATATCGAGCAAGTCAGTTCGACGCACGCCAAGGTGACCCTTGAGCCGTTAGAGCGTGGCTTTGGCCATACTCTCGGCAACGCACTGCGCCGTATTCTGCTTTCATCTATGCCGGGTTGCGCGGTGACCGAGGTTGAGATTGATGGTGTACTGCATGAGTACAGCACCAAAGAAGGCGTACAGGAAGATATCCTGGAGATCCTGCTCAACCTGAAAGGGCTGGCGGTGAGAGTTCAGGGTAAAGATGAAGTTATTCTTACCCTGAATAAGTCTGGCATTGGCCCTGTGACTGCAGCCGATATCACCCATGATGGTGATGTCGAAATCGTCAAGCCGCAGCACGTTATCTGCCACCTGACCGATGAAAACGCATCTATTAGCATGCGTATCAAAGTTCAACGTGGTCGTGGTTATGTGCCGGCTTCTGCCCGAATTCATTCGGAAGAAGATGAGCGCCCGATTGGTCGTCTGTTAGTAGACGCATGCTATAGCCCTGTAGAGCGTATTGCCTACAATGTTGAAGCAGCGCGTGTAGAACAGCGTACCGACCTGGACAAGTTGGTTATCGAGATGGAAACCAATGGTACGATCGATCCTGAAGAGGCGATCCGCCGTGCGGCAACTATCTTGGCTGAACAGCTTGAAGCTTTCGTTGACCTACGTGATGTACGTCAGCCGGAAGTTAAAGAAGAGAAGCCAGAGTTTGATCCGATCCTGCTGCGCCCTGTTGACGATCTGGAATTGACTGTCCGCTCTGCTAACTGCCTCAAGGCAGAAGCTATCCACTACATCGGTGATCTGGTACAGCGTACTGAAGTCGAGCTGTTGAAAACGCCGAACTTGGGTAAAAAATCTCTTACTGAGATTAAAGACGTGCTTGCATCACGTGGTCTTTCTTTAGGCATGCGCCTAGAAAATTGGCCGCCAGCTAGCATTGCTGACAACGAGTAACCGGATCACAGGTTAAGGTTTTACTGAGAAGGATAAGGTCATGCGCCATCGTAAGAGTGGTCGTCAACTGAACCGTAACAGCAGCCATCGCCAGGCTATGTTCCGTAACATGGCCGGCTCTTTGGTTCGTCATGAGATAATCAAGACGACCCTGCCGAAAGCGAAAGAGCTGCGTCGCGTTGTTGAGCCGCTGATTACTCTTGCCAAGACCGACAGCGTAGCTAATCGTCGTCTGGCATTCGCCCGTACTCGTGATAACGAGATCGTGGCAAAACTGTTTAACGAGCTAGGCCCGCGTTTCGCGAGCCGCGCCGGTGGTTACACTCGCATTCTGAAGTGTGGCTTCCGTGCAGGCGACAACGCACCGATGGCTTACATCGAGTTAGTTGATCGTGCTGCATCGCAAGCAGAAGTAGTTGCTGCAGAGTAATCTGTAAACGCGTAAAAAAACCGGGCTTGCCCGGTTTTTTTACGTCCAAAATTCAGTAGGATAAGTTTCTATTCACCCTATCTTCTCTCTGTCCTCTTATTATTTATCTACCAATCTATTAATCTTAACTATCATCCATTTTAAGAATTCTGGTCTTTTGAGTGTGATATGGGATTAATTGATGAATGGGCCGAAAGGCATATTATTAAAGCTCAAGAGAAGGGTGAACTTGATAACTTGCCAGGAAATGGTAAACCACTCTTCCTTGACGATGATACCTTTGTCCCTACTGAATTAAGGGTTGGGTATCGTTTGCTAAAAAACGCGGGCTATCTTCCTCCTGAATTGCAAGATAGACAGGAAGCTCTCACTATTACGGACTTATTATCGCAACTCGATAAGCAGCATGATGATTATGCCAATTTACATAAGCGTCTGGCTTTGTTGGAATTAAGATTGAGGCAAGCAGGGCTTAACACCGACTTTTTGCGTAAAGAGTACCAGCAGAAAGTAGCAAAAAAGTTGTCTAAAGGGAGTGACTAAATGCTAAAGATTGGGCAGCTTGCGAAACTCGCTGATGTTACGCCAGACACTATTCGTTATTACGAAAAGCAAGGGATGATGGATCATGGCAAACGGACGGAGGGGGGGTATCGATTGTATAATGATCAAGATTTACAACGTCTAAGATTCATCCGTTATGCGAAGCAACTCGGATTTACATTAGAAACAATCGCTGAGTTATTGTCGATCCGCGTGGATCCTGAACATCACACATGTCAGGAATCAAAAGCGATTGTAGACTCTCGGCTGCATGATGTGGAGAGTAAGATTACTGAGTTGAAAAGGATGCGTGACTCCTTAAAACGCTTGAGTAGTGCGTGCTGTGGGAGTGAGCATGCCACAACCTATTGCTCTATTTTAGAAGCTCTAGAGCAGGGGGCGGCTGAAGAGTTATCAACAGACTAAATTTTTTAAATAGAGAGTTTCAATCAGTTCATACAAGCAGTATTATTCGCGGGATTTTTAATCAATAAGTTTACGAATGAGGCAATATTATGACGACGTATCGGCATACCAAAGGAAAAATTAAAGATAATGCGCTGGAAGCTCTACTTCATGACCCACTTTTCAGACAACGTATTGAGAAGAATATTAAAGGTAAAGGAAGTTACCAGCGCAAAGAAAAACATGTAAAAGGCGGTAGCTGGGAGGCCAGTGGTAAAAAATCTGATGATTGTTTACCACTGGCCTTCTGGTTTTAGAGCAATAAAAAAGCCATCAATTTGATGGCTTTCAACGTTTGCAATATTGAAATTATTTAGATTGCTGTGCTTTTAGCAAATCACGAATTTCTGCGAGTAATTTTTCTTCTGTTGTAGGCGCTGGCGGTGCTGCAGGCTCTTCTGCTTTTTCACGACGCAATTTGTTCATCAGTTTAACTGCAGAGAAAATAGCCAGTGCCACAATGACGAAGTCAAAAATACTCTGAATAAATGTACCGTAATTCATTACTACCGCAGGTATGGTTCCTTCGGCTGCTCGTAATACGAAATGGAATTGTTTGAAATCGACTCCACCTAGCAATAGGCCCAGTGGCGGCATGATGATATCGGCGACAAGTGAAGAAACTATTCTGCCGAACGCAGCACCAATAATAACCCCGACAGCTAAGTCGACAACATTGCCACGCATGGCAAATTCACGAAATTCCTTCATAAAACTCATAACCCACACTCCATTTAAAAATGAACTACTTAATCTTAGCCAAATAAAACCCGACACAACCAGAATTATAGGAGAATTTTTAATATTCCCTATGGGAATAGTTTTAATTGATAACTCTAGTGAGCTAATTTAATTTTTGTTAGTTATAAGAAGAATGGGCTTGGTTGGAACAAGCGCTCTACATCGGGAACAAATTTCTTGTGGGTTATAAACATCACCACATGGTCGCCTTGTTTAATGATTGAATTACCATTAGCGATAATAACTTCGTCACCACGCACAATTGCGCCGATAGTCGTGCCGGGAGGAAGTTTGATATCTTCTACCATTCTGCCTACAACTTTGGATGTACTTTCATCACCATGAGCGATGGCTTCTATCGCTTCTGCTACACCACGTCTTAATGAGGAAACACTGACAATATCGGCTTTGCGTACATGACCTAGCAGTGCAGAAATCGTGGCTTGCTGTGGCGATATAACAATATCAATCACACTTCCTTGAACCAGATCGACATAAGCGCTGCGCTGTATTAATACCATCGCCTTTTTGGCACCCATGCGCTTCGCCAGCATAGCCGACATGATATTAGCTTCATCGTCATTGGTAATGGCAATAAAGACATCAACCTGTTCAATATGTTCTTCTGCGAGCAACTCTTGGTCTGAGGCATCGCCATAAAATACGATAGTATCATGTAGCATTTCAGCTAATTCAGCGGCTCTTTGCTGGTCGCGTTCAATTAATTTTACGCTGTAATCTTTTTCTAATCGTAAAGCTAAACCTGCGCCGACATTGCCACCGCCAACAATCATGATACGTTTGTAAGGTTTTTCCAGACGCTGTAATTCACTCATTACAGCTCGGATATGTTGTGAAGCTGCAACAAAGAAGACTTCATCACCTGCTTCAATGATTGTTGAACCTTGTGGCCGAATCGGCCTATCTTGACGGAATATCGCGGCTACACGGGTATCAATGTGCGGCATATGCTCGCGCAACGATGATAATGCATTCCCCACTAGTGGCCCGCCATAATAGGCTTTGACCGCGGCAATACTCACTTTTCCCTCGGCAAAGTTGACCACCTGCAAAGCCCCCGGATATTCGATTAGTTTATAGATGTAATCGATA
Organism: Yersinia vastinensis; assembly: GCF_902726565.1. GTDB lineage: Bacteria > Pseudomonadota > Gammaproteobacteria > Enterobacterales > Enterobacteriaceae > Yersinia > Yersinia vastinensis. Next base: position 8,100 of record NZ_CACVAF010000005.1, on the reverse strand, counting down.
ACTAGCTGTTCCGGTGATATTAAATGGTCAATAGGCACGGCTTCCGGTAGGAAGAGTTTATCTGCTTCACGGATATATTCAGCTGAACGGATACGCGCGATACGATTTGGGGTATTAAAGAGTGAGTATGCAATTTGGCAGGCAACCATATTAGTTTCGTCAGAGTTAGTGACGGCCACCAACATATCAGCATCTTCTGCGCCGGCTTCGCGCAAAACACGAGGATGTGAGCCGTGCCCTTGTACCACTCGCAGGTCAAATTTATCTTGCAACTGACGTAACCGGCCAGAATCAACATCGACGACGGTGATATCGTTGTTCTCACCCACCAAGTTTTCTGCCAGGGTTCCGCCAACTTGCCCCGCCCCAAGAATAATTATTTTCATAGCGTTCTCTATTTCACACTGAAATTAGATTTGAGGCAGCCAAGGCCACGACTATCTTTTGATCAACTTTGCATAAAAGAAACCATCACCATCTTCAGGATGTGGCAGGTTTTGTCTACCAGGAGCTGAAGCCGAGCCTGTTTCAACCAACTCAGCTTCGCTATGCCGTTGCAGGAATGCGGCAATTTGTTGCTGATTCTCTTCGGGCAATATAGAGCAGGTAGCATAAACCATTACGCCACCTTTTTTCAGTTTAGGCCAGATAGCTTCAATAATCTCAAATTGCAATTGGGCTAACTCGGCAATGTCACTGTCCCGACGTAGCCATTTAATATCAGGGTGACGGCGAATAACGCCCGTTGCGGAACAAGGTGCATCTAGCAGTATTCGATCAAATTGTTGATCACCACACCATGCATCTGGGGTTCGCCCATCACCGACTCGTACAATGGCATTTAATTTCAGACGCTGTAAGTTTTCTTTGACCCGACTAAGACGCTGTTCATCAATATCAACGGCCAATACATGGGCTTTGGGTGCTGCTTCCAGAATATGCGTTGTTTTCCCCCCAGGAGCTGCACAGAGATCAAGGATCTGCTCACCATTCTGCGGATCAAGCAGATCAACACAACCCTGTGCTGATGCATCTTGCACGGTTACCCAGCCAAGTTCAAAACCGGGTAGGTCATTAACTGCGCAAGGTGTGATAAGGCGGACTGCATCGGGATAAGTTTCATGTGGCAAGGCGTCAATACTGGCTTGTTTTAAGAGGTCTAGATATTCATCGCGCGAATGGTGTAGTCGACTAACTCGCAACCACATTGGTGGTTTCTGGTTATTTGCATCTAGAATCTGCTGCCATTGGTCTGGATAGGCTTGCTTAATGCGTGCTAACAGCCAACTTGGATGTAGGTAACGGCTATCATTATTTGCGGCCCTTTCCAGTAATTCCACTTGTTGGCGTTGGAACTGGCGTAGCACACCGTTGATTAACCCTTTTAATTGTGGGCGCTTCAGTGCAGTTGCACCTTCGACTGTCTCCGCTAGAGCGGCATGCGGGGGAATACGTGTGTATATGAGCTGATAAAGTCCAACCATAATCAGGTAATGAAAAACACGCTGTTTCCCGGTCATCGGGCGCGCCATTAGCTGTTGGATACACCACTCGAGTTGTGGCAGGACGCGCAACGTGCCAAAACACAATTCCTGCAGCAATGCGCGGTCTTTATCAGAAATATTTTTATGTAGCGCAGGTAAGACAGTACTGAGTGATTGCCCCTGATCCAATACCTGGCTAATTGCTTTAGCAGCGATGCTGCGGAGATTATATGTGTTTTTCATAACCAAAAAAGCCGACAAACGTCAGCAAATAAAGGGAAAATGGCCCGATGATGAAGTATCGGGCAATGAAATTTATCAGAGAGAACTGAGCTATTATGCTAGTTGGCTACCCGGAGTAAACCATTCGCGTCGTGAATTTAATAAGTCTGCGGCTGACATGGCTTTTTTCCCGGCGGGTTGCAGTTGGGTGATATTCAAGACGCCCTCTGCAGTGGCAACTTGAATACCATATTTGTCCGCATGGACGATAGTCCCAGGCACCACATTATCAACCGCAGCAAGCACTTGTGCTTGCCAAACTTTGACAGGCTGTTCATCGACAACAAAATAGCTGACTGGCCAAGGATTGAATGCACGAATACAACGTTCTAGCTGAACTGCAGAAAGTGACCAATCTAGTTTGGCTTCCTCTTTACTGAGTTTTTCTGCATAGGTCACTTGTGCTTCATCTTGTACTTCAGGCTGGGCACGGCCTTCTGTTAATTGTTGCAGCGTGACCAACAATCCCTGAGGACCCAGCTGTGCCAATTTATCGTACAGAGTTGCACTGGTATCTTCTGGCTGAATGTCGCACTCAATTTTATGCAACATATCACCGGTATCTAACCCAACATCCATCTGCATGATAGTGATACCGGTTTTGGTATCTCCGGCCCATAATGCCCGTTGGATAGGTGCAGCACCACGCCAGCGCGGTAACAAAGAACCATGAACATTAATGCAGCCGAGTCGAGGCATTGCCAAGACTGACGCTGGGAGAATCAAGCCATAGGCAACCACCACCATGATATCGGCCTTAAGGTCAGCAACTAAATGTTGGTTTTCTTCCGGTCGCAATGATTTTGGCTGAAACACTGGAATATCGTGCTGCTCTGCGAGTACCTTAACCGGGCTGGGGGTGAGTTTATTGCCTCGGCCCGCTGGACGGTCAGGTTGAGTGAAAACACCCACAATTTGATGTTGAGAAGACAACAGCGCGCCTAAATGGCGCGCTGCAAAGTCAGGCGTTCCGGCAAAAATAATCCGCAAAGAATCAGACACGTTAGTTTCCTGCATTAGAAGAAGTTAGTTGGCACGAGCATTCAATTTGGCCATTTTCTCCAGCTTTTGACGGATACGCTGGCGTTTCAATGGAGACAAATAGTCCACAAACAGTTTACCCACCAAGTGATCCATTTCATGCTGGATACAAATTGCTAATAAATCATCGGCTTCTAGTTCGAACGACTTACCTTCTCGGTCCAGCGCTCTGATTTTTACTTTTTCAGCCCGAGGAACTAATGCACGTTGCTCAGGAATCGAGAGACAACCCTCTTCAATGCCGGTTTCGCCGCTTTTTTCCAACAGTTCTGGGTTAATTAACACCAAACGCTGGTCACGATTTTCCGAAACATCAATGACGATAATTTGCAGGTGAACATCCACTTGTGTTGCAGCAAGACCAATACCTTCCTCTGCGTACATGGTGTCAAACATGTCGTCCACGATACGCTGGATTTCGCCATTGACTTCTTTTACCGGCGCAGCAATTTTGCGCAGCCGCTCATCTGGGTAATGTAATACTTGTAATACTGACATAAATATCTAGATCTGCGTCCGAGTAGTGAATGATATTCAATCTCTATTGTAGACATTTCCGGCCCTGATTGACAGCATCGGCTACCAATTGAACAAATCGGTGCTAGTAAAGAAAGTCAGCCAGGGAGGCGATATGTTAGTAGCAGAAATATGGCTCAGGATGAGCAAGATCAAGGGGCTTAGAGTAACAAAAGCTAGCACATTGACCAGGCGCTTACTTGCCCATGGCGATATTCATCCCAGCAGGTTGGCTGCCTATGGGTTGGATTCACAGCAATGTCAGCAATTCTTTCAAGCTGACCCTCATTATATTGAGGCGACACTCCGGTGGCTGGATCATTCCTCTCATCATCTACTGGCTTACGGTGAGCCAGATTATCCTCCTCGCTTAATGCATATTTCTGCGGCGCCATTAGTGATTTTTGCCTCTGGCGAGCTTGATGCCCTTTATCATCCACAAATAGCCATGGTTGGGAGCCGTCACTTTAGCCATTATGGCGAGCAGTGGGGGCGACACTTTGCTTCAGAGCTGGCATTGATGGGGTTAGTTATCACCAGCGGCTTGGCGGTTGGGATCGATGGAATATGTCATCAAGCGGCTCTGGATACGAAAGGAAAAACCATTGCAGTATTGGGGAGTGGTTTGGAGAATATATACCCACGGCGCCATCGTCATTTAGCCTGTGAAATTGAGTCTCAAGGGGGGGTCTTAGTATCCGAGTTTCTGACAACAGCGTTACCTATTGCAGCCCATTTCCCCAGAAGAAACCGCATTATCAGTGGGATAAGCTCGGCTGTATTGGTGGTGGAAGCGACGCTGAAAAGCGGTTCACTGATAACCGCCCGTTATGCAATGGAACAAGGTCGCGATGTTTTTGCTTTACCGGGGCCATTGGGCAGCGCCACCAGTGAAGGTGTTCACTGGTTAATCCAGCAAGGCGCTTACCTTGCAAGGTCTGCTCGTGAGGTCGCTGAACAAGTGAGCGGTTCGTTACAATGGATACCATTACCTGAGAAAGAAATTATTTCTTCATCCGAGGGGCAAGTTGAATTGCCATTTGTCGATGTGTTGGCTAACGTAGGAGATGAGGTGACACCCGTTGATGTCGTCGCCGAACGCGCCGGCCAACCTGTGCCAGATATCGTTAGCAAATTGCTCGAGCTGGAGTTAGCAGGGTGGATCGCAGCTGTACCCGGCGGCTATGTCCGATTAAGGAGGGCAGGCCATGTTCGACGTTCTAATTTACTTATTTGAAACTTATATGCATAACGAGTCGGAAATGCTTGTCGATCAAGACAAAATTACTGACGATCTTGCTGAAGCAGGTTTCTATCGTGAGGATATCAACAACGCCCTGAATTGGTTGGAGGCTCTTGCTGACCTACAAGAAGGGCAGAAAGCACCTTATCTCTATGCTGCTGATCCGCAAGCATTGCGCATCTATACTGCGGAAGAGTCCCAACGTCTGGATGCCACTTGCCGTGGTTTTATCCTATTTCTTGAACAAATTCAGGTGTTGCACCTTGATACGCGTGAGATGGTTATCGATCGTATTATGGCGCTGGACTCCAATGAGATTGATCTGGAGGATCTCAAATGGGTTGTGCTGATGGTGCTGTTTAACATACCGGGTTATGAAAGCGCTTATCAACAGATGGAAGAGCTACTTTTTGAAGTCAATGAAGGTTATTTGCACTAAGTGGTAGTATCACGGGCTAATAACTTTATATAGAAGGCGTTATGACAAAAACAGTTACTGCCAAGGATAATGGGTCGTGTCCGGAATGTGGATCGGCGTTAGTCATTCGCAGCGGCGGTCATGGCCCATTCCTTGGTTGTTCACATTACCCCGATTGCCAGTATATGCGCCCATTAAAAGCGCAATCAGATGGTCATATCGTGAAAGTTCTGGAAGGGCAGCATTGTCCTAAATGCGGCTCAGAGATGGTGTTGCGGCAAGGGCGCTTTGGTATGTTTATTGGCTGTAGCCAATATCCGCAATGTGATCATACTGAAGTGATTGATAAACCCGATGAGACATCCATTGATTGTCCACAATGTGGGCAAGGAAAATTACTACAACGTAAATCCCGGTTTGGAAAGATCTTCCATGCCTGCAATCGTTATCCTGATTGCCAGTTTACGATTAATCAGCAACCCATTGCCGGAGAGTGTGCTTATTGCCACTATCCATTGTTAATGGAAAAGAGAACAGCACAAGGCGTAAAACGTTTTTGCGCCAGCAAGTTATGTGGGAAGGCAGTGGTCAGTGAGTAATAACAGCGTAAGTAGACAAGAGAAGAATGCGGTTTTCTCCGATGTATTGCGGGCATTGCAGCAAGAAGAGGTTATCGCCTATCCGACTGAAGCCGTTTTTGGTTTAGGTTGTGACCCTGATAGTGAAAAAGCAGTGAATGCTCTATTGGCATTAAAACAGCGTCCATGGCAGAAAGGGCTAATCCTTATTGCTGCCAACTATGAGCAGTTGAAACCTTATGTGGATGATTCTGCGCTGAGTGATGAGCAGCGAGCCACTATTTTCTCCTGCTGGCCTGGGCCAGTAACTTGGGTTATTCCCGCTCGCCCGGAAACGCCGAACTGGCTAACAGGCAGTTTTGGTTCGCTGGCAGTCAGAGTGAGCGACCACCCGCTGGTACAGCAACTCTGCATGCAATATGGTAAACCACTGGTTTCAACCAGCGCCAATTTAAGCGGACAAGAGCCTTGCCGCACGATAGAGGAGATCAGAATACAATTTGGTCCCTCATTACCAGTGCTTGTTGGTCAGGTTGGTGGGCGTTTGAATCCATCTGAAATCAGAGATGCTTTAACCGGTAAGCAATTTCGTCAAGGGTAGAAAAGCATGTCTCAGAAGTTCGCAGTGTTTGGTAACCCGATTGGGCACAGTAAATCGCCGAGGATCCATACGCTTTTTGCCGCGCAAACGGGCATTGAGCACCAATACGGAATGGTATTGGCCCCTTATGAAACCTTCGAGCAAACATTAACGTCTTTTTTTGCTGATGGGGCGAAAGGGGCGAATATTACTACCCCGTTTAAAGAACGCGCCTATGCTCAGTGTGATGAGTTAACGGAGCGTGCGTCGCTAGCTGGTGCAGTCAATACTATCAAGCGATTAGAAGACGGGCGTTTGCTAGGTGACAATACCGATGGCATTGGTTTACTCAGTGACCTTCAACAACAGCATTTGATCCAAACCACTGATCGTATCTTATTAGTGGGGGCTGGTGGGGCCGCCCATGGTGTTATCCTCCCTCTGCTCTCATATGGGTGCAAAGTTGTTATCACTAATCGGACTTATGCACGAGCGCAACAAGTTGCAGAGGTATTCCATCATTTGGGCGAGATTGATGCGGTCGAAATGCAGAATCTAAGCGGGCAGCAATTTGATTTAATCATCAACGCCACTGCTTCGGGTATACATGGTGAGGTGCCAAACTTACCTACCGATATCATTAACCCACAAGTCCGCTGTTACGATATGTTCTATCAAGCTGACACTACGCCATTTTTAGTCTGGTGTAAGCAGTGGGGAGTGACTAACTGTACCGATGGTTTAGGAATGCTGGTGGGGCAGGCGGCGCATGCTTTCCAGCTTTGGCATGGTGTGATGCCTGAAATTACACCAGTGCTCAATCAACTTCGTGATGAACTGGGTAGATAGACATTTAATTTAGGTCTGCAGTCAGCAATACAGAGGCAGGGAGAGCAATGGGCTATTCCCTGCAGCAGATATTCCGATCTATTTAGTTCCTGCTAGATAGTCATCTTTCCAACGCACATAGTTATCTGCGGAATAACGCAGACCTTCCACTTCTGCCGGTGTTAAAGGGCGGGCTTGTCTGGCAGGGCTGCCCATATAGAGGTGACCACTGACTAAACGTTTCCCTGGAGAAACCAAGCTACCAGCACCAATCATCACGTCATCTTCTACTACAGCCCCATCTAATATGATGGAGCCCATTCCTACTAATACCCGGTTACCGATAGTGCAGCCGTGCAGCATGACTTTATGCCCTACAGTCACATCTTCTCCAATAATCAGCGGATATCCTTCAGGATTGTATTCAGACTGATGGGTAACGTGTAACACACTGCCATCTTGAATATTTGAGCGGGCACCAATGACGACCTCATGAACATCACCACGAATGGTAACTAATGGCCAGACACTGACATCATCACCCAAAGTCACCTTACCAATGATCACACTGGATCTATCGACCATGACACGCTCACCTAGCTTAGGTAGATGATGAAGATAGGGGCGAATGGCATCGGACATAGTAATAGCCTCTTTATATGAAAGTACTTTACCGGCAATACTAGCCTTTGTTGATGGAATTACAACCAATGGGACAGCGGGATCGCAGCGAAAATGCGGCGGATCGACCAAGATCTGCACGTAAGGAGTGAAAAGTATTCAAACAGTAGAAAAAGGCGAAAAAAGAGTTGTGCAAAAAATTCGACTCCCTATAATGCGCATCCATCGAGACGGCACACAACGAATCAAGTAGTTAAGTGACCGGCAAAGAGAACAGAGAAATTCAACGAAATTAGTAGTTGACTCTGAATGAGGAAAGCGTAATATGCGCACCTCGCGTTACCAACCACGGGTTGCTAACGCACTGCTCTTTAACAATTTATCAGACAATCTGTGTGGGCACTCGCAAGACGATATCGAAGCCTGTTTCGGCAGGCAGAAGAAATATCAAAGTCTTGAAGAGTGACCAAAGCAGTAAACATTTGAACTTCGGTTCGAATGCATATTTG
>NZ_CACVAF010000004.1 GCF_902726565.1 Yersinia vastinensis | reverse complement strand
TAGCTACCCATTAAGGTGGCTATTTTGTATTTATGAAACTGTAGAAATAATAAATCATTGTGATAGTAAATTAATCGTGAATTAATTATGTAATCATCACTGATGTACATTTAAAGATTTCACCATGTATACGCTCAGAGGGTCAGATTGATAATGGCCAAATTGAGATGTCAATTCAAAACCCAACCGCTGATACAACCTGATAGCCTCTGGTTGGTAAACCCCGGTCTCAAGATAAATATTCTTTAATTTTAATGTGTTAGATTTTTCTAATATTGCATTCATTAGCAATAATGCAATCCCTCTCCCTCGATAGTTAGGGCTGACAAAGACGCGCTTAACCTCAGGATATGGGGTTTCAGGTAATGTAAGAATCGCGCATCCTACAATTAATCCTTCCAATTTTGCGATATAAACGACTGTTGTCCCCTGAGACAGATTTTCAATAGATTCTGTATGATTGCTTTCTGCTGGGTAGAGTGCCTCTTGGTACGCATCTAATTGAGTAATCAATGTAATGAGTTCAGGAATAAACAGATCGCTCTGGCATATTTCAATATTCATAGTATGTCCCTCTCTCTACAGGCTATATCTTAGTCATCGAATGTAAAGTATTTGTATCCAATAACCAGAAGGGTAAATATTCACTATAGTTATATAGGTAAATGTACAAAGTAAAAGAAGAAATATAGGTTTCGCCCAGGGCTATAAAAAGTGCCAAATCGATTGAAAATGGAAGAAATACAATGAGACAGATCAAAGTTGGACTGGCACTGGGTGCAGGAGCGGCTAAAGGATGGGCACATATTGGTGTTATCAATGTGCTAAAAAAAATGGGGGTGACGATCGATGTCGTAGCGGGATGTTCGGTTGGCTCGTTAGTCGGTGCTGCATATGCCAGTGATCACTTGGATGTGATGGAACGCTGGGTAAGATCTTTTAAATACTGGGATGTTCTTCGACTGATGGATTTTTCCTGGCGCCGTGGTGGATTACTGCGAGGGGAGCGAGTATTCAATGCTGTGAACGAAATAATTGAAGTGCAGGATATCTCGCAATGTACGTTACCTTTTGGTTCAGTTGTTACAAATTTAACGACAGGCCGTGAGTTATGGCTAACAGAAGGAGATATAAAACAGGCTATTAGAGCATCGTGCAGTATGCCTGGGCTGTTTTCCCCTGTTCGTTATGGTGGCTATTGGCTTGTTGATGGCGCAGTTGTTAATCCTGTCCCTGTTTCTCTCGCTAGAGCGATGGGAGCCGATATCGTTATTGCCGTTGACTTGCAGCATGATGCACATTTGGTTCGGCAAGATATGCTTTCCTCACAAATATCTCTTGAAGGTAACCCCCCAGATATGCCTGAAAGTTGGCATCGGCGTTTAAAAATGCGGATCGCCAATATCGTTCCGGACCCAGCTAACAGTGTTCCTAGCGCGATGGAAATAATGTCAACATCAATTCAAGTGCTAGAGAACCGTTTAAAACGAAATCGAATGGCGGGTGATCCTCCTGATGTACTGATTCAACCCTATTGCCCGCAAATATCCCTGTTGGATTTTCATCGCGCTGATGAAGCAATAGCCGCTGGGCAGTTAGCTGCTGAAAAGTGTGCTGAACAATTACACCATTTGATAAAACGCTGATAGATATAGATATATATCGGCCCAATAGTTCATGACAATTTCTGACAAGCACAAACATTCATTTTGAGCCACTATTACCATAAGGTTAGTAAGAGAAGCAGTGCATGGATAAACCACTAGCAGGCAAAAATATTCTAGTCATCGAAGATGAAACCGTCTTTCGCTCAGTTGTGGCGGGATTCTTGGGTTCACTCGGTGCGACAGTTCAGCAAGCCGGGAACGGCTTGGAGGCTCTTGACCAGCTAAAAATTCAGACTCCAGATCTGATTCTTTGCGATCTCGCCATGCCAAAAATGGGTGGCATAGAGTTTGTTGAAAGGTTACTGACTCAAGGTGTAAAGATTCCTGTTTTGGTTATCTCAGCGACAGATAAAATGACTGATATCGCAAAAGTTTTGCGTCTGGGTGTTAAGGACGTATTGCTAAAGCCGATTGTTGATTTAAATCGCTTACGTGAAGTTGTGTTGGCTTGCCTCTATCCTGCATTGTTTACTTCCCATGCCATTGAAGAAACTGAGCTTATACAAGATTGGGATGCGCTACGCAGAAATCCCTATAACGCGGCCCAACTGTTAAAACAGCTACAACCTCCAGCACAACAAACAATTGCACACTGTCGGATAAATTACCGGCAATTGACCATGGTTGAGAAACCAGGGTTGGTACTTGATATTGCCGCATTGTCAGATAAGGATTTAGCATTTTATTGTTTGGATGTAACGCGAGCGGGGGATAATGGTGTTTTAGCCGCTTTGCTATTACGCGTGCTATTTAACGGGATTTTACAAGAACATTTAGCGCATCAGCAGCATCGCTTACCTCAGATGTCATCTCTACTTGAACAAGTTAACCAACTATTAAGGCGAACTCATCTCGATGGGCAATTTCCTTTGTTGGTGGGTTACTATCATGTGGAATATCAGAATTTAATACTGGTCTCAGCGGGCTTGCATGCAAATGTTAATGCAGGCAAAAACCAGATTCAGCTCAGTAATGGCGTGCCTCTTGGAACACTGAAAACAACGCATCTAAACCAAATTAGCCAACGTTGTGAAGCATGGCAATGTCAGGTGTGGGGAGGAGGGAGTCGGTTACGTTTGATGCTTTCCGCTGATGAATAGCTCAGATATTAAGTCAGTCACTGGAAAACCACCTAATCTTTAATGCATTCATCTTTTATTTACGGTTACCGCCAGCCAAACATAAATACTCCTATAACGAATCTGCGAAATAAAGCCAATTTGTTTCAATCGATGTGCCTGAGCGAGATGTCAAAAATATCGGTTGATATACTCCCGCTCTTACTTATCTCTAAAAATTGGCTATTAGCATTTTGATTCGTTAGCAATAAGGTTACGTCGCCTCAGGCTAAATTAAGGTTAGTTCCTGATAATAGTGAGTAGTACGCCCCTTATTCGAGTTCTACTTGAGGATTGTTTGAATGAAAGTTACGGTTTTTGGTATTGGTTATGTCGGGTTGGTTCAAGCCGCAGTTCTGGCAGAGGTTGGCCACGATGTTCTCTGCATTGATGTTGATGTAAAAAAAGTTGCTGATTTACAAGATGGCCGCATTGCTATTTTTGAACCAGGACTGGCATCGTTAGTAAAGGAAAACTATGACGAGGGGAGACTTCAATTTTCTACGGATGCAAAGGCTGGTGTAGCGCACGGTACTATTCAGTTTATTGCTGTGGGTACCCCCCCTGATGAAGATGGCGCTGCTGATTTGAAATATGTCCTTGAGGTCGCTGACACTATTGCTAAATATATGGATGCACCGAAAGTCATTATTGATAAATCTACTGTCCCCGTAGGAACTGCGGATAAAGTACGGGAAAGAATACAAACTGTTCTTCAGCAACGCGACCAAGAAATAGTATTCAATGTGGTTTCAAACCCCGAATTTTTGAAAGAAGGGGCGGCAGTTGCTGACTGTAAACGACCAGAACGTATCGTTATCGGTATTGATACAAATGATAATGGTGTTATCGATTTAATTAGTGAGCTATATGAACCGTTTAATCGAAACCATGACCGCATATTAATTATGGATATTCGCAGCGCGGAACTGACGAAATATGCAGCGAATGGCATGCTTGCAACCAAAATCAGCTTTATGAATGAGATTTCGAATATTGCAGAGCGATTGGGTGCTGATATCGAGAAAGTACGACAAGGCATCGGTTCTGATTCTCGTATTGGCTACCATTTTATTTATTCGGGTTGCGGTTATGGCGGGTCCTGTTTTCCCAAAGATATTCAGGCGTTAATTCGTACAGCTGAAAGTAATGGCTATCAACCACATTTGCTACAAGCAGTCGAACAGATCAATAACCAACAGAAGTATAAATTGGCCGAATTTATTCAACATCATTTTTCTTCACAACTTGCTGGAAAAACATTAGCTCTATGGGGATTAGCTTTTAAACCCAATACAGATGATATGCGAGAAGCCCCTAGTCGGATTTTAATGGAGACATTGTGGGAAGCCGGAGTGACTATTCAGGCTTATGATCCAGAGGCTATGGATGAAGCACAGCGAATTTATGGCGCAAGGGATGACTTGAGATTAATGGGGACAAAAGAGGCAGCATTACAAGGTGCTGATGCATTAGTTATTTGCACCGAATGGCAAAATTTTAGGGCTCCAGATTTTGATATGATCAAGTCTTGTCTGAAACAACCCGTTATTTTTGATGGGCGTAATTTGTACGATCCTGAGCGGTTAAATAGCCGAGGATTCACTTATTATGGGATTGGTCGTGGTGCGTCGATTAATCGGTTGTAATAAGTGAGAAAGATGATTTTATGTGTTGGGTACAAAATTTAAATTAGTTCTGTTTTGTAGCCAACGCTATCGTGGTTGGGCTTAGATACTGTCGCTTATTGCTTAATTTCACTTATATTACAGTCAATGGTGTCGTTAGGGCACCACAGCTATATCGATTATTATGATGTTATAAATTAGCAGAGTATTCTTATCGATTTACAATCAGAGTGATTGCACAGGGTTATTTATTGGAAATGATATGTTTAGACGGCCCTAACATCGATGATGTTTTGTCAGCGATTGAGTGGGGGTAATTTACCCGCGTAGGGTAAAAATACTGATTGGCAGTTTGGCGATAAACAAAAAATACCCCCCATATAATAGGAGGGTATTCTCATCACAATAGTAAATTAACTATTACGATTACAGCAGGAAATCATCCAGTGATTTACCTTGTTCTTCAATGGCTTTCTTAATCACTGCTGGGGTACGGCCTTGGCCAGTCCAGGTTTTAACATCGCCATTTTCATCGGTATACTGATATTTAGCAGGGCGTGCAGCACGTTTTGATTTACCAGTAGCCGCTTTAGCAGCAGCCATAGTATTCAACAGTTCGTTTGGATCAATACCGTCTGCAATAAGCATTTCGCGGTATTGTTGTAATTTACGTGTGCGTTCTTCAATTTCAGCCTGTACTTGGGAGTCTTCTTCGCGGCGTTCGTTAACGACCACTTCGAGTTTCTCAAGCATTTCTTCTAATGTTTCAAGAGTGCATTCACGCGCTTGTGCACGCAGAGTACGGATGTTGTTAAGAATTTTTAACGCTTCGCTCATTGTCCTGGTCTCAAATTATAATTGGTGGGGGGGCGTCTGGATAATAATAGAGTGCTATTTTAATTTCTGCAATAGCCAATTTGATTGGTATACTCGAATTTACGTATTTTATTAGTGAAAATTTGCTGCGTGCTACTAATAAACGGCGAGCACTTGTTATTATCTGAGCTGTTTTTAACGTGAAAGTTCGTTTTGCTCCCTAATGATCCTACTTGCGAACATGATTTTCTCACTAAGTTATAAGTTTGCTTTATATCAATAAAGCAAAAATAGGTTCCTTCGCTTGTAAGGATGCACAATAACTGATCGCATAAGTGCGTCGGGATATTGATATAGCTCTAACGAAATATTGAGTAAGAAAAAAGCATGTGCCATCGGAATTGTCAGGTTATGACAATATTTGTTATCACTATTTTACGAATTAATCATGAGAACACATTACCAGCATCATTAATGAACCAATCGTGCTGCGTACATATCGGACACAATTGGTTTCCCTTCTCTCAGGTTTGGTTAATGTTCAAGCAGAATATTTCAACTGTATCAATATTGTGAAATTGGTCATGTAATGTGTCTAATAATAGCGCATGTTTCACATGAAAGTTCTATCAATGACATTAGCTATATCATTACTTAATATAAAAAACAGTAATATAGATGAGGTGGCCAGCTCACCGCGAAGCCTGAATTTATGATAAACTACAAATTCATTGTCACTATGACCATTTATTATACCACTGGAGTTACGGGCCCATGGCTCAACTTTATTTTTATTACTCAGCGATGAATGCTGGGAAGTCAACCGCGCTATTACAGTCCTCTTATAACTACCAAGAGCGTGGGATGCGCACTCTGGTTTTTACGGCCGAGATTGATAATCGCTTTGGGGTTGGAACTGTCAGTTCGCGTATAGGACTGTCCTCACAAGCGATGCTGTTCAATAGCGGGACATCATTATTATCTATTATCGCTGCTGAACATCAGGATAAACCTGTCCATTGTGTTTTACTTGATGAGTGCCAATTTCTGACAAAAGAGCAAGTTCAGGAATTGTGCCAAGTGGTCGATGAATTAAATATCCCTGTTCTGTGTTATGGCTTACGTACCGATTTTCTTGGCGAGCTATTCCCGGGCAGCAAGTATTTGTTGTCTTGGGCCGACAAATTGGTTGAGCTAAAAACAATTTGTCATTGCGGGCGTAAAGCAAATATGGTGTTACGTCTGGATGAACAGGGGCGGGCGATGCATGATGGTGAACAGGTCGTCATCGGGGGCAATGAAAGTTACGTCTCAGTTTGTCGCCGCCATTATAAAGAAGCTATCAAAGCCGCGTGCCTGCAACAGCATCAGCAACACCCTTAATCACTTCATACCTCAGATAAGATACCTCACGCGCTTTGTCTGTAAAGCTGTGGGGTAACCAGCCTATTCTTGCATTAACTCCATAGGACTTCATACAGGCTCATTTACTGTGGTTATCTGTCATGACAACCTCTCAGTGGCTCTTTATTTAGGTGAGAATCGCAGTGCCGTACGTATTTGAGCTTTTAACTCAGAGAACAATGCAGAATAGATGACCCGGCTAAAAACCTGTATCAAGGCACCGAACGAATTGCCCGCAGAGAGCACCACAAAACGCGAAATGGGGAGAGTTTATCGAGTCGGGGGGAAGGTTAAGGCAAAAGCACGGTGCTGCTGTGATGACAGGTTGAGGAAGATAAGACGCTATTGAGTATGGGCCATGCAATTTGATGATGGCGTTATAGCAAAAGAAACCCCCGAATAACGAGTGTCATTCGGGGGTTAGGCCTTCTCGGGTTCACCTCTATCGAAAATGAGGTTCACACATTGAGATGGCGATTACTTTTTAGCTTTTTTCTCAGCTTTAGGTGCTGGAGCTACCACGGCTGCTTCTTCACTCGCAAGCTCTTCGCTAAATTCACGGCCATAGTAAGTATCCATCAGAATCTGTTTCAACTCAGAGATCAGTGGGTAACGTGGGTTAGCACCGGTACACTGGTCATCAAATGCATCTTCAGACAATTTGTCTACTTTAGCCAAGAAGTCAGCTTCCTGAACGCCTGCTTCACGGATTGAAGTAGGGATGCCCAATTCTGCTTTTATTCCATCTAACCAAGCTAGCAGTTTCTGGATTTTCTGTGCGGTACGGTCGCCCGGTGCACTTAGGCCCAGATGGTCTGCGATTTCAGCATAACGGCGACGCGCTTGTGGGCGGTCATACTGGCTGAAAGCAGTCTGTTTGGTTGGGTTGTCATTCGCGTTGTAGCGGATAACGTTGGAAATCAACATCGCATTTGCCAAGCCATGTGGGATGTGGAACTCAGAACCCAGTTTGTGGGCCATTGAGTGACAGACACCCAAGAAGGCGTTGGCAAAAGCGATACCGGCGATAGTTGCTGCGTTGTGAACACGTTCACGTGCAACAGGATTTTTAGCGCCTTCGTTGTAGCTGGCAGGCAGGAATTCTTTCAGCAGTTTCAGTGCTTGCAGAGCCTGACCATCAGAGTATTCATTTGCCAGTACAGAAACATAAGCTTCCATAGCATGAGTGACGGCGTCCAAACCACCGAAAGCACACAGAGACTTAGGCATATTCATAACCAGGTTGGCATCAACGATAGCCATATCTGGGGTCAATGCGTAGTCAGCCAATGGATATTTCTGACCTGTAGCATCATCGGTAACTACCGCGAATGGAGTTACTTCAGAACCTGTACCTGATGTGGTTGTTACGGCGATCATTTTCGCTTTCACGCCCATTTTCGGGAACTTGTAAATACGTTTACGGATATCCATAAAGCGCAATGCCAGTTCTTCGAAGTGGGTTTCAGGGTGCTCATACATAACCCACATGATTTTGGCAGCATCCATCGGTGAACCACCACCCAGCGCGATGATCACGTCTGGTTTGAATGAGTTCATCTGCTCTGCACCTTTACGTACGATGCTCAGGGTAGGGTCAGCTTCTACTTCGAAGAAGACTTCAGTTTCGATACCGTGAGATTTC
This sequence comes from Yersinia vastinensis, assembly GCF_902726565.1. Taxonomy (GTDB): domain Bacteria; phylum Pseudomonadota; class Gammaproteobacteria; order Enterobacterales; family Enterobacteriaceae; genus Yersinia; species Yersinia vastinensis. The sequence goes on along the minus strand of NZ_CACVAF010000004.1, from coordinate 398,233 downwards.
AGTACGCTAGTGATTTGATCAGCATAACCGTTGTTGAACAGGTAGCGGTCAGTCACGATGAAGGCACGTTTTGCACCGTCAGTTGCCACTTCTTCCAACGCGATAGGCAGGGAGCCACGACGGAAGTAAATAGATTTCGGGAGTTTATGCCACAACATGTTTTCTGCTCGCTTAGCCACAGTTTTCTTGTTGATCAAGTGTTTCGGACCGACGTTTTCAGAGATAGAGTTACCACCCCAAGAACCGCAACCCAGCGTCAGAGATGGCGCTACTTTGAAGTTATACAGGTCACCGATACCACCATGAGAGGCAGGCGTGTTGATCAGAATTCGGGCGGTTTTCATTCTATCGCCGAAATACTTAACGCGCGCAGGCTGGTTATCTTGGTCTGTATACAGGCAAGATGTATGGCCGATACCGCCCATTTCCACCAGTTTTTCTGCTTTTTCAACAGCGTCTTCGAAGCTCTTCGCACGATACATTGCCAAAGTAGGTGACAGTTTTTCGTGAGCAAATGGCTCTGATTCATCAACAACTTTAACTTCGCCGATAAGAATCTTGGTGTTAGCTGGAACTTTGATGCCTGCCATTTCAGCAATTTTAGTGGCTGGTTGACCTACGATAGCCGCATTCAGGCCACCATTTTTCAGGATGATATCCTGAACAGCTTTCAACTCTTTACCCTGTAACAGGTAACCACCGTGTGAAGCAAAACGCTCGCGAACGGCATCGTATACAGAATCCACAACAATGATGGACTGTTCTGAAGCACAAATCACACCGTTATCAAAGGTTTTAGACATCAAGATAGATGCGACAACGCGTTTGATATCAGCAGTTTCGTCAACAACTACAGGTGTATTACCTGCACCTACGCCGATAGCAGGTTTACCTGAACTGTAAGCGGCTTTAACCATGCCTGGACCACCCGTTGCCAGAATCAGGTTAATGTCTGGGTGGTGCATCAGTTGGTTAGACAACTCAACCGTTGGCGCATCAATCCAACCGATAATATCTGCTGGCGCACCTGCTGCGATGGCGGCTTGAAGCACGATATCGGCGGCTTTATTGGTTGCGTCTTTAGCGCGTGGGTGTGGAGAGAATACGATACCGTTACGGGTTTTCAGGCTAATTAACGCCTTGAAGATAGCGGTAGAGGTCGGGTTAGTGGTTGGTACGATACCGCAGATCAAACCGATAGGTTCAGCGATAGTGATAGTACCGAAGGTTTTGTCTTCTTCTAAAATGCCACAAGTCTTTTCATCTTTGTAAGCATTGTAAATGTATTCAGAAGCAAAGTGGTTTTTGATCACTTTGTCTTCCACAATACCCATGCCTGATTCTTCTACAGCCAGTTTGGCTAAAGGAATACGGGCATCTGCGGCAGCTAGAGCTGCGGCACGGAAGATTTTATCAACCTGCTCTTGAGTGAAGTTGGCATACTCGCGCTGGGCTTTCTTGACGCGTGCTACTAGCTCGTTAAGTTCAGCGACATTCGTTACAGCCATAATGCTCTCCTGATAATGTTAAACTCTTTTAGTAAATGAGCTGTTGAAGCAACAAGTATAGACAGGCTCTAGCATGCTGTACTGTCAATTAGAGATAGTTTTTGTATCTTACTTTCTCATTTTCACCGCTGATTTACTGAAAGAGCTTTTAGTCTGCTAGGAATAAATTTGGATAAAAGGATTATTTTCAACCTTTATACTCTATTTCTTCGCAGTGCATTCTTCACTACAGGCCAGAGCTTAACTATTCTTAGGTATGTTTTTCGTGATTTAAATCACAAAATTAGCAAGCTGACACCATTCAGCAATTATTTGTTGAGAGTAATTATCATTAACATAAAAAAAGTGATAATTCATGACGTTAATACACCATTAACGCCACAGGGTATTAACAATAATGACGCTTTTAACCGATAAGCATTTACCCAGTATAAATGCAGGTTTATTACATGGATTCCTGTGACTAATTCCATTACATTAGCGCGCACATCTGTATGGTAGTGGCTCTAAGGTCGATTTTTAGTGAAAAGTGCTGTGGTGTGATGTTCGAATAATGCAGAATAGTATCTGCGCGTGGATGACATCATTTGTGTCGCAAATCTTCCTGATTCTGACCATAAAGTGTGTTGTCTGGGGCATTGGTGAAAATGACCCGTTGTCTGTGATGTATTTATTAGCAATTTCGCGGAGTGATGTGTGAGTCAATCACTGTTGGACCTTTCAGGTTACATCAAGTTTTTTGTTGGCTTATTTGCGCTGGTTAATCCGGTCGGTATTCTACCGGTATTTATCAGTATGACTAGCTATCAGGCGGCGGCAGGGCGGGACAAAACCAACCTAACAGCTAACCTGTCGGTAGCCATTATCTTGTGGATCTCTTTGTTCTTGGGGGATGCCATCCTGAAAATTTTTGGCATTTCTATTGATTCATTCCGAATAGCGGGTGGGATCTTGGTTGTCAGCATTGCAATGTCGATGATCAGCGGCAAACTCGGTGAAGACAAGCAGAATAAACAGGAAAAAACAGAAACTGCCGTACGAGAAAGTATCGGTGTTGTTCCACTGGCATTGCCATTGATGGCAGGACCAGGCGCTATCAGTTCAACTATAGTGTGGAGCTCTCGCTATCACAGTTGGCAAAACCTGCTGGGGTTGACTGTCGCGGTTGCTCTGTTTGCATTTTGCTGTTGGTTATTGTTCCGTGCTGCACCGCTATTGGTTCGATTGTTAGGGCAAACCGGTATCAATGTTATCACGCGTATTATGGGTTTATTGCTGATGGCATTGGGTATCGAATTCATTGTGACAGGTATTAAGGCTATTTTCCCCGGATTACTTTAATCTAACCAGTTCATTAGAATCCACGACTCATCATCTTAGAAAGGCCACCTGTTTATTACCGGTGGTTTTTTGCTTTTCGTAAGTAAAAGACTCAAATCATTAGGCATTAATTTGGTGCAAATAATGTATGAAGTTTAATCTGTTGCACTTAAATGCTGCAATAATGGTTGTTCTGTATAAATAATTTAGCTTAAGGCTTATTTTTATATCTTTAATAATAATTCACACACTCTCCGATTAAATAAAATGCGCGAGTTGTTGTTAAAATGCTCACATCATTCTGTAGGGCTTGTGCTGAATTTATCTAGGTGTTATTAGTGATTAGACCCAGATGTGTAGGGGTTTATTCTGGTAACGATATAAATGTTAACTTTATGTTTCTTTTCGCTGTTTTGAAGCATATTTTCCGGTGTGAAGTTAAATGGTGGTGTGTGTTTTTTGTATAAAATCAGTAGCTTAATTATTTATGACATTGCTAATGTAGTGAGTCACTATCGTTAGCTATGTATTGAAATAGAGAATTGCTTAACATTTCTGTAAAAATTATTGGCGTCGGATATCGGGTTCTGTTAGTTTCCGGTCAATTCGCTGACGAGAGTTTTCTTGTTTTTTCAAAGAAACTGGGCCGTAATTTTTATCTTGGAATAGTTATTGCTAGTCGTTGTTGGTGGCAGATTGACGCAGACCTAGAGAAAACATCACAAATCTCGCAAAAGGGCGGATAGAAATGCAAATAAAGTTTAAACAGCGACCACTGGCAATAATTGGCACTATTCTGGGTTTGTCATTCTCCACGGTCTCAATGGCGGCAACAATTCCTACTGGTGTGGTATTAGCTCTAGATCAGAGTATTACTATTAATAATGGTTCTGAAGTGGCTTCTCTGGACCCGCATAAAGTCGAAGGAAACCCTGAAACCAATATTATCCTCAACCTCTTAGAAGGGTTGGTGAGTAATGATGCTAATGGACACATCATTCCAGCTGTCGCGACCCGCTGGGATAATGACGGCTATAAAATATGGACTTTCCATTTGCGTGATGGCGCAGTGTGGAGTGATGGCTCACCCGTCACCGCACAAGATTTTGTTTATAGTTGGCAGCGTTTGGCAGATCCTAAAATAGGTTCACCCTATGCCAGTTATTTACAATATGCTCAAATTGAGAATGTTAACGAGGTACTAAAAGGGACTAAAAAGCCAGATGAGTTAGGTGTTAAGGCCCTTGATAGCAAAACATTGCAAGTGACTCTGACTGAGCCTGTTCCTTATTTTATCAGTATGTTATCGCATACCTCAATGAAGCCTGTTAAGCGTGATGTTGTGGAAAAATACGGCGATAAGTGGACACTTCCACAAAACTTTGTGGGTAATGGTGCCTACCAGTTAAAAAACTGGGTCGTTAATGAACGCATTGTGCTTGAGCGCAACCCAACATATTGGAATAACAAAGAGACCGTTATTAATCAGGCCACTTTTTTACCAATAACCTCAGAAGTCAGCGACATTAATCGTTATCGCAGTGGTGAAATTGATATTACTAATAGCGCCATTCCGCCAAATTTATTCGCCAAAATGAAGAAAGACCTGCCATCGCAGGTTCATGTCAACCCGTATCTTTGCACCTTCTATTACGAAATTAATAATCAGAAAGCACCATTTACTGATGCAAGGGTAAGAACAGCAATCAAATTAACGCTGGATCGAGATATTATTGCGACCAAAATTATGGGGCAAGGGCAGATTCCTGCTTATGGCTTTACCCCAACATTTACGGAGGGGGGGAATTTCGCATTGCCAGAATGGGCAAGTTGGCCTCAAGAGAAACGCAACGCTGAGGCAAAAAGATTGCTCGCAGAAGCTGGTTTTAACGCCGAGAATCCACTGACGTTTAATTTGCTCTACAACACGTCAGATCAAAATAAACAGCAAGCTATTGCTGCTGCATCTATGTGGCAAAAGAATCTGGGGGCCACTGTCACCTTACAGAATCAAGAGTGGAAAACATCATTAGAAAGTCGCCATCAGGGCCAATTTGATGTTGCCAGAGCAACCTGGTGCGGCGATTACAATGAGCCGACTGCTTTTCTCAATATGTTGTTGTCAGACAGCAGTAATAATACATTCTTCTATAAGAACCCAGAGTTCGATGCGCTTTTAGCGCAAACATTGGCAGCGCCTGATGCCAATGCACGTACCGCGTTATATCAACAAGCTGAAAATTTATTGGATAAAGATTCTGCAATGGTTCCGGTCTACTACCGCGTCAGTGTTCGGCTTATTCGGCCAACGGTGGGAGGATTTACGGGCAAAGACCCGCAAGACTTGGTGGATTTGAAAAATCTTTATATTCGTAAGTTGTAATCACTGGAAATATTGATTGCAGCAAGAAACAGAATCACGAAGTATTTAGTAAAGACAGAGTCATAGGGATGTATAACGCAGCATGAATTTTCGCCTGCTGCAAATACATAGAATATTTATATCGTCGGATTCGTTCCCCGAGCGATGTAATTTAAAAATGCCTTTTAAAGGTGAAGCATGTCCCGTCACTGGGCGATGCAATAATAAAAACTGGAGTGGATATAAGCATGACCAACATCACAAAGAAAAGTCTCTTGGCCGCAGGTATTGTGGCTGCCTTGGGTATGATGGCTGTAGGAAATACGTTTGCGGCAGATGTGCCTGCAGGCGTGCAATTGGCTGAAAAACAAGTTTTAGTCCGCAATAATGGATCCGAACCGCAATCGCTGGACCCACATAAAATTGAAGGTGTACCTGAATCAAATATCTCCCGTGACCTATTAGAAGGGCTGGTTATCAATGACCCTAACGGTAAAATTTTGCCGGGTGTCGCTGAGAGTTGGGATAATAAAGATTTTAAAGTTTGGACCTTCCATTTACGTAAAGATGCTAAATGGTCAAATGGTGACCCTGTAACGGCACAGGATTTTGTTTATAGCTGGCAACGTCTGGCTGACCCGAAAACCGTTTCCCCTTATGCAAGCTACGTACAATATGCACATATCGCGAATATTGACGATATTATCACGGGTAAAAAGTCGCCTGATACGTTGGGTGTGAAGGCGTTGGATGACCATACTCTGGAAGTCACACTTACCGAGCCAGTTCCTTATCTGGACAAACTACTTGCTCACCCATCTATGTCCCCGGTGAATAAAACCGTGGTTGAGAAATTTGGTGATAAGTGGACTCAGCCACAAAACTTTGTTGGTAATGGCGCTTATAAGCTGAAAGATTGGACCGTTAACGAACGTATTGTTTTAGAACGCAGTCCAACCTATTGGGATAATGCGAAAACCGTGATTAATCAGGTAACTTACCTGCCAATCTCTTCTGAAGTGACTGATGTTAACCGCTATCGCAGTGGTGAAATCGACATGACTTACAACAACATGCCGATTGAACTGTTCCAGAAATTGAAAAAAGAGATCCCACAGGAAGTTCATGTTGATCCGTATCTGTGTACCTATTACTACGAAATCAACAACCAAAAAGCCCCATTCACCGATGCTCGAGTACGTGAAGCACTGAAACTGGGCATGGATCGCGATATCATTGTGAATAAAGTGAAAAACCAAGGTGATTTACCGGCTTATGGTTTCACCCCACCGTACACCAGTGGTGCGGAGTTAACACCGCCAGAATGGTTTAGCTGGACACAAGAAAAACGCAATGAAGTGGCGAAGAAATTACTGGCAGAAGCAGGTTACACTAAAGATAAGCCACTGACATTCAACCTGTTGTACAACACTTCTGATTTACATAAAAAGCTGGCTATTGCAGCGGCTTCTATCTGGAAGAAAAATCTGGGTGTTGACGTCAAGCTGGAAAATCAAGAGTGGAAAACGTTCCTTGATACCCGCCATCAAGGGACTTTCGATGTTGCACGTGCCGGTTGGTGTGCTGACTATAACGAACCTTCTTCATTCCTGAATATGATGCTGTCTGACAGCAGTAATAACACCGTGCATTATAAGAGCCCGGCGTTTGATAAGCTGATGGGAGATACGCTGAAAGTTAAATCTGAGAAAGAGCGTGCTGGTTTATACCAACAAGCTGAAGTGTTGCTGGATAAAGATTCCGCTATCGTACCTTTGTTCTACTACGTGAATGCCCGTTTAGTGAAACCTTATGTCGGTGGGTATACCGGTAAGGATCCACTGGATAATATGCACGTTAAAGATCTTTATATTATCAAGCACTAATAGAGTAAGGGCAGCCACTCAATTTGTGTGCTGCCCTTAATGCTTTGAAATATAAAGTCGCAGTAAGAGGCTAAAGGTACAGGCAATGTTAAAATTTATTCTACGCCGCTGTCTGGAAGCAATTCCGACACTTTTCATTTTGATCACCATTTCATTCTTTATGATGCGTCTAGCCCCGGGCAGCCCATTTACCGGCGAGCGCAATCTTCCACCTGAAGTTATGGCGAATATTGAGGCGAAATATCACCTCAATGACCCCGTTTATAAGCAGTATTTCAATTATCTGGGGCAACTGGCACAAGGTGATCTTGGGCCATCGTTCAAATATAAAGATTACACAGTCAATGAGTTGGTTTCAGCATCGTTTCCTGTTTCGGCAAAACTCGGATTCGCCGCATTTTTACTGGCAGTGGTATTAGGGGTGAGTGCCGGTGTGATTGCCGCACTAAACCAAAATACCAAGTGGGATTATACCGTCATGGGGTTTGCTATGACTGGAGTGGTTATTCCCAGTTTCGTCGTGGCACCGCTATTAGTGCTGGTTTTCGCCATTATATTAAAATGGCTACCGGGTGGAGGATGGAATGGCGGGGCACCGAAATACATTATTTTGCCGATGGTGGCACTGTCGCTGGCTTATATCGCCAGTATCGCGCGTATTACCCGCGGTTCAATGATTGAAGTTCTTCATTCCAATTTTATTCGTACTGCGCGGGCCAAGGGCTTGCCACTGCGAGTTATTGTATTGCGTCATGCATTAAAGCCCGCATTACTGCCGGTTCTGTCTTATATGGGGCCTGCATTTGTCGGTATTATCACCGGCTCAATGGTGATTGAAACCATTTTTGGTTTGCCGGGCATAGGTCAGTTGTTCGTCAACGGAGCGTTAAATCGCGATTACTCTCTGGTCTTAAGTTTGACCATTTTAGTGGGTGCTTTAACTATTTTATTTAATGCGATTGTCGATGTGCTGTATGCCGTCATTGATCCGAAAATCCGTTACTAGCACTGGAGCACGCCCATTATGTTGAGCAAAAAAAATAGCGAAGCTCTAGAAGTTTTCAGTGAAAAACTGGAAGTTGAAGGGCGTAGCCTTTGGCAGGATGCCCGCCGCCGCTTTATTCATAACCGCGCGGCGATCACCAGTTTGGTGATCCTTATGTTTATTACCTTATTTGTTATTCTAGCCCCGATGCTGGCGCAGTTTTCCTATTCGGATACGGATTGGGGCATGATGTCTGCAGCACCCGATATGGAATCAGGACACTATTTTGGGACTGATTCCTCTGGCCGAGATCTGCTGGTTCGCGTTGCCATTGGTGGGCGAATTTCCTTGATGGTCGGTGTTGCTGCGGCACTGGTTGCCGTGGTCGTCGGCACATTGTATGGATCGTTATCCGGTTATCTTGGCGGGAAAGTTGACTCGTTGATGATGCGCTTATTGGAAATCCTGAACTCATTTCCTTTCATGTTTTTCGTCATTCTGCTGGTGACTTTCTTTGGCCAGAATATTCTATTGATATTTGTGGCTATAGGTATGGTGTCTTGGCTGGATATGGCGCGTATTGTGCGTGGACAGACTTTAAGTTTGAAGCGGAAGGAGTTTATTGAAGCGGCGCTAGTGGGCGGAGTTTCCACGCGCAATATCGTTTTACGCCATATTGTTCCGAACGTGTTAGGGGTGGTGGTGGTATACGCATCTCTATTGGTTCCCAGCATGATTTTGTTTGAATCTTTCCTGAGTTTCCTTGGGTTAGGTACACAAGAACCACTGAGTAGCTGGGGGGCATTACTTAGTGATGGCGCTAACTCAATGGAAGTTTCTCCTTGGTTATTGATGTTCCCTGCCGGCTTCTTGGTAGTGACTTTGTTCTGTTTTAACTTTATCGGCGATGGCTTGCGTGATGCCCTCGACCCGAAAGATCGCTGAGGAGTCGCACCATGACGACGATAGATAATCAGTCTGCTGTTCAGCAATCGAGCTTGTTTGAGCACAATGTACTGCTAGATGTGAAGGACCTGACGGTCACTTTCGGTACACCCGATGGTGATGTTACTGCGGTTAACGCACTGAATTTTGATCTGCGCGCCGGTGAAACATTGGGCATTGTTGGAGAGTCTGGTTCCGGCAAATCTCAAACGGCGTTTGCTTTGATGGGGTTACTGGCCAGTAATGGTCGGATAGGCGGCTCGGCAAAGTTTAATGGCCGTGAAATCCTGAATTTACCCGAAAAGCAGCTAAACCGTTTACGGGCCGAAGAAATCTCAATGATTTTCCAAGATCCTATGACCTCTCTGAACCCGTATATGCGTGTGGGTGAGCAGTTGATGGAAGTGCTGCAACTGCATAAGAAGATGAGTAAGAGTGAGGCATTTGAAGAGTCAATCCGCATGCTTGATGCGGTGAAAATGCCTGAAGCACGCAAGCGCATGCGCATGTATCCGCATGAATTTTCAGGTGGTATGCGCCAGCGTGTGATGATTGCAATGGCATTATTGTGTCGGCCTAAACTGTTAATTGCTGATGAGCCAACCACGGCGTTGGATGTTACGGTTCAAGCTCAAATCATGACTTTGCTGAATGAACTAAAGAATGAGTTTAATACCGCCATTATCATGATTACTCATGACCTTGGGGTAGTTGCTGGCATTTGTAATAAAGTTCTGGTGATGTATGCAGGTCGAACGATGGAGTATGGCCAGGCACGTGATGTTTTTTATCATCCAAGCCATCCGTATTCTATTGGTTTGCTGAATGCAGTTCCTCGCCTTGATGCTGAAGGCGAATCTCTCATGACTATTCCGGGTAACCCACCCAATCTACTGCGCTTGCCGAAAGGCTGCCCATTCCAACCTCGCTGCCAGTATGCAATGGATCGCTGTTCAACGGCGCCCGCATTAGAGCATTTTGGTGATGGCCGTTTACGTGCCTGCTATAAACCAGTAGGGGAGTTGGTATGAATGCCATGACAGAGAAGAAAGTTTTGTTGGAAGTGGCTGACCTGAAAGTGCATTTTGATATTCAGGATGGCAAACAGTGGTTCTGGCAGCCGAGCAAAACCCTCAAGGCCGTCGATGGTGTCACCTTACGTTTGTATGAGGGTGAAACCTTGGGCGTCGTGGGTGAATCTGGCTGTGGTAAATCTACTTTTGCCCGTGCCATTATTGGCTTGGTGAAGGCGACCGGCGGTAGTGTGGCTTGGTTGGGCAAAGATCTGCTCAATATGAGTGATGCCGAATGGCGTGCGACGCGCAGTGATATACAGATGATATTTCAGGATCCACTGGCATCATTAAATCCACGAATGACCATTGGCGATATCATTGCTGAACCCTTGCGGACTTACCATCCCAAAATGCCGCGTCAAGAAATCAAAGACAAAGTGAAAGCCATGATGTTGAAAGTAGGTTTATTGCCTAACTTAATCAACCGCTATCCTCATGAGTTTTCAGGTGGTCAGTGTCAACGAATTGGCATTGCCCGTGCACTGATTTTGGAACCGAAACTGGTCATTTGTGATGAACCGGTATCGGCGCTGGATGTGTCAATTCAAGCTCAAGTCGTGAACTTATTGCAGCAATTGCAGCGCGAAATGGGGTTATCCCTGATTTTTATTGCCCATGATTTGGCTGTAGTAAAACATATTTCTGACCGAGTGTTGGTGATGTATTTGGGGCATGCTGTTGAGCTGGGCACCTATGATGAGGTTTACCATAATCCGCAGCATCCTTATACCAAAGCGCTGATGTCGGCAGTGCCTATCCCTGATCCGGATAAAGAAAAGGCGAAAGTGATTCAGTTATTGGAAGGGGAGTTGCCGTCACCGATAAACCCACCGTCGGGGTGCGTATTTCGCACTCGCTGCCCAATCGCGGGGCCTGAGTGTGCCAAGACTCGCCCATTATTGGAAGGCAGTTTCCGTCATGCAGTCTCTTGTCTAAAAGTGGACCCGTTATAAAGCCATTTAACGGCAATTGATAAGTTAATAAAAAGCCCCGCTAAATAAGTGGGGCTTTTTTATTCTCATTGAACATGAACCGCTGCGGATGAGCTCCCCGCTATTCTTTCCACAGTATATGGCACAATTTATGGTCTTTTTCACGGCATAAAAGAACACGAGCAAAGACATCGTTGATCTCTTCACCGTCATTGTCAGCAAGACCAATGACCACTTCGGCGAAAAAGTCTGGGTTTAAGTCAAAATCGACATGCTCTTGCCAGTCTTCAGCGGGATCAAATAACTCAGCACCGCCACGTTCTTCAAACTGAAGATTAAACAAAAGAATATCTGCTGGGTCGAGGTTGTCACCCGCCAGTTCTAGAAAGATATCGTACGCCTGTTCCAGTGTTTCATCTTCAGTTAAGCGGTTATTCAGGTCCATTAAGTTTGGCTCTTGTGCATTCTGATCCATTTGCAGATTCCCATTTATCATGTGCAGATTGCGCTCATTAAAACATTCTCTCTCTAACTTTTACAATTATTCTACTGCTGAAAATGAATAACTCAGAGAATCTACAATTGAATGACGGTTGGTATTCAATTTATTACAAGAAGGGGCTGAAAAAGTAGAATAACCGTTCAGTAACCCGATGCCAGAGTGGGCGCTTGTTCCAAACTTCCCCGTCTAATAACTTCGAACGAGCAATATAATCATCTTGAACTTGGGCTAAATCGGCACCGAAACCATCATCATCAATCACCAATGTGATTTCAAAATTCAGCCATAAACTGCGCATATCCAAATTTACCGTGCCAACTAAACTTAGCTGACCATCGACCAGCACACTCTTGCTGTGCAACAGGCCACCTTCAAATTGGTAAATTTTAACACCAGCATCAAGAAGTTCTGAGAAGAACCCTCGACTGGCCCAGCGAACCATCATCGAGTCGTTATCCCGCGGAACGATAATGCTCACATCGACACCGCGCTGTGCTGCGGTACAAATGGCGTGCAGTAAATCATCACTGGGAACTAAGTAAGGGGTGGTCATGACCAACTGCTTACGAGCGGCATACACAGCAGTTAATAATGCCTGATGAATCATCTCTTCAGGGAAGCCAGGGCCGGATGCGATGACTTGAATGGTATGACCGCTCTCTTCTTCGAACGGCATGATATGGGTATCTGGTGGCGGCGGCAGAATACGTTTGCCGGTTTCAATCTCCCAGTCACAGGCATAGACAATACCCATGGTTGTGGCCACAGGACCTTCCATGCGCGCCATCATATCAATCCATTGGCCCACACCAGCATCTTGTTTGAAGAAGCGTGGATCCACCATATTCATACTGCCGGTGTAGGCCACATAGTTGTCAATCAGGACCACTTTACGGTGTTGACGCAAATCCATACGACGGAAAAACACCCGGAAAACATTCACTTTGAGCGCTTCGACCACTTCGATTCCGGCATTGCGCATCATGGAAGGATATGGACTACGGAAGAATTGCTGACTTCCGGCTGAATCCAGCATCAGGCGACAGTGGACACCGCGACGTGCCGCGGCCATAAGAGACTCAGCAACTTGATCTACCAATCCTCCAGGCTGCCAAATATAAAACACCATTTCTATATTATGTCGGGCCAGTTCAATATCACGCACTAGCGCTTTTAACGTGTCATCAGTCGTTGTCAGTAATTGTAATTGATTACCTTTAACACCACTGATGCCTTGGCGTCGTTCACATAATTGGAATAAAGGTGTCGCGACCTCACTGTTGGAGCTGGCAAAAATGTGTTGGCAATCTTTCAGTTCACTTAACCAGCGCGCAGTAGAGGGCCACATGGCTTTTGCTCGCTCTGCACGCCGCTTGCCCAAATGAAGCTCACCAAATGAGAGGTAAGCAATGATCCCAACCAAAGGCAGAATATAGATAACAAGCAGCCATGCCATGGCCGAAGGAACGGCTCTGCGTTTCATCAGAATACGCAATGTTACCCCGGCAATAAGCAACCAATAGCCAAAAACAGAGAGCCAACTGATTACGGTATAAAATGTTGTCATAAGGGCGGAAATCCTGTTCACAAATGGTCGCTAAAGAGTGTACGCACAGTGTGGCAAAGGCGAAACCTTTAATCGGATATATTAATTGATAAAATCTTTTTAGCTAAAGGACTTGCAAGAATAAATATAGCAGGCGTTTGTTATTCTTCCTGCATTGATAACGATAGGATTTAGGGGGAAACATGCACTTTTACTGTGGGCCGACTTGGATCGAGGAGTGAAAAGTTTATAATAGCCCAGTTCTCAGCTTTGGAAGAGTCGTTTCATGAGACGGAGTAAAAATGAGGTAGGCCGTTGGCGTATGCTGCGGCAAAATCAACGCCGCAGAAGTCGTTGGCTTGAAGGTCAATCGCGGCGTTATCGCCATATCTATTGTATTCGCCAGCTTCATGAACATCAGCATCGTAGGGCGCTATTGTTCACCGTGGCTTATGAATGGTAATTCACGTGCTCGCTAATAAAAACAGTCTCTTCATGAGGCTGTTTTTGTTTCAGTCATTAAGATATTGGGCGATGACTAAATCTCTACTATAAAATTACGTGTATAACGCCATCAGCCGACACAGAATTTTACGTGATTTCTGTACAATAGTATGGTCGATTTGAAATTGAGTAATGATATTTTCCACTTTAAATTTCGTTTTCTTTCGCATAAAAATCACACCTATCCTAAATTATCAAAATGCGATAATTCTGATGTCATTTTTAATAATAGATAGTGCAGAATAACGATCTATCAGTTTATTTCACATCTGAATGGCATCGCGCTACCTTATATATTAGGCCGCTTCGTTCTAATCGTTCAGTTTCAGGGGTGTTACTGTTAGGTTGTTCGAAGTGGCCATCCTCCTGCTAAATAAGTGATTCTGAAATAATAAACTTAATAATCATCATGATTGATTAATACTTTCTTATCTATCAATGGGTTGTTGATTGATGTTATTTTTTTCTTCAATTCTCATTATCGTTTTTAGTGATCAATAATAAAAAATTGATCAATTTTATCAATTGATCAATACTGCTGTTCTTATCAAAGAAAAGGATTTTACTGTGGATAGCAGGCTAAACATTGCAGTCGATTGCACTTTTATCTGTGAGCCGGTATACCAGCATAATGGTCAGTTACTGGCAGTGGAGTTATTGAGTCGTTTTACAACGTGTGCCTTTAAATCGCCTATTTATACCGAGCGTTTTTTGCATCAGCTTAATGCTCAGGTGAAGGCCCAATTACTGCATGACCAATTATGTGCAGTAAAAAACCATCAGCAATGGCTTATTGAAAAACAAATAATACTCTCAATAAATATAGATTTTGATATGGCTCAAGCGGTGTTGTATGACGAGAAAGTCATATCATTATTAGACTCAATGCCTTTTATCCGACTGGAAATAATGGAGAGTTTTCCTAATCTGGGTGACGGTGCAAAGAATACACTATTAAGTAAGTTGGCTAAACGATATTCCTTGTGGTTGGATGACTTTGGCAGTGGCAATGCGCACATTGCTGCGGCAGCCAGTGGTTTCTTTGAATGTGTAAAGGTTGATAAGCATTTTTACTGGCAGTGGGGAGGGAGTGTGACGTTTGACAATCTGGTGACCCGCTTGCGTGATCACTGCCAGAATGTGGTTGTTGAAGGCGTAGAAACTCACCAACAATTTATCCAACTTACAGATATGGGTGTTGATGCCATGCAAGGTTACTTATTTAGTGCGTCTCCATTAAATGAACTCCATAACCTCACGCTGCACTATGACCATTTTGATGTCAGATAAGTTTACTCAAATGATACTCACGTAAAAATAATAATCCACACACAAGGAAAGAGAATTTTTGTCGGTAGGACATCAAGTTAGGAGGCTTTTGCTGTGAATATCACAGATATATGCTGTGGTTCGGTGGATGATATAGTCCCTATTACAGCAAAGGCTATCGTTCATGTCTCAATATAAATTAGCTAAAACAGTATTCTTTGGGGACTTAAAAACTAGCACCGCACTCTATAAATATGAAATTTATTGCGAAGAGTCTGAACTGATATACCACGCTGCTATTTATTCTGAGCAAGTCATTGCTGCCGGTAAACATACATATCCAGTATGGGTAAGAAAAGATCATATGATACTGAAATCACCAGCGCATATGTTGGATAAAGCGGTGGAGGCTTGTGAGGACCATTGGTTGAAGCACTATAAAGTGTAGTGGGGCACAGAGGGGAAAATAGTCAATCAAATACGCCTGAACGCAGGCGTATTGTGTGGATTAATAATGTTTATCAATTCAATTAATCAAATAATTCTGATAGAAAACTTTTCTTCTTGTAATGCTTAGGTTTTGAGTATCCGTGGTTATCACGGTCATGATGACGTTCACGGTCTCTCGGCTCAGAATAAGAGGCCGTTGCAGGCCCATTTTCCACAGATTTTTCGATGATTTTATCTAACTCTCCGCGATCCAGCCAGACTCCACGGCAATTTGGGCAGTAATCAATTTCAATGCTTTTACGTTCAGACATCACCAATTGGGTATCTTTGCATACTGGACACTGCATAGTCTTCATCTCCGCGTTTAACAAAATGGCTCAATATCTCAAGAGAGAAATCGATAATTCATTAGACAATGATTCTCAGTAATTATAAGTAAAGATGATTAAAGAGATGTAATTGCGAAGCGTTAGGATGAAGAATGATAAGCCGTTTTCTAGCGGGGCTGCCACGATGCTAGCGCGGCGGCCCGATAAGTATGGTGTCAGAATACTCGCTTATAGGGTTTAACAATGACTGATTGGTACACACCTGCGGCGACATAAGGGTCTTGTTCTGCCCAAGTTTCAGCCTCTTGCTGTGAGGCAAACTCGGCTATCACGGTAGAACCACTGAATCCGGCTGCACCGGGGTCTGCACTGTCAATCGCAGGGTTGGGGCCTGCGGTCAGTAAACGCCCTTGGTCCTGTAAAGTCTGCAAGCGTGCTAGATGTGCAGGGCGCACTGATAAGCGTTTCTCCAGTGAATCGGGAACATCGGTCGAGAAGATTACATAAAACATGTTTCACCTTTAAAATTATTATCATGATATGCATCGAATTTGGTATCCCATAACAGCATGTTCCACCCATAAATTCAATAAGGTGCGCTAATGGCGCTGTATCCATTATCCGGCGCTTACCCCAGTAATGAACAATGAAATAAAATGATAATTAAGGGTAAATAGAAAGTACCATTTCGTTGATATTGTCGCTTAAAACACCATTTAAAGCCTATTGATGAGATAGTTTGCAGTTGCTTATTGAATATGATTGCTATTTGCATTTAAACTTAGCTGCATTAGAGGACACTGAATTATTATGCAGCTAAATAAATTTTTTCTGGGTCGACGGCTTACATGGCCAATCGCATTTTCAGTAGGGCTACATGGCAGCGTTGTTGCGGCATTGCTATACGTCTCTGTAGAGCAAATTCACGTACAGCCTGAAATCGAGGACGCACCACTGGCTGTCACGATGGTGAACGTTGCTACTTTTGCTGCTCCACAGCCAGCAGCGGCGGAACCACAGGCAGAGCCCGAGCCAGAACCGGTCGAAGAGGCACCACCAGAGCCTGAAGTGTTACCAGAGCCGGTTCCAGTGCCACTTCCTGAACCGGTGAAACCTAAGCCGAAACCTAAACCGGTGAAAAAAGAAGTTAAGAAGCCTGAAGTGAAAAAGCCGGACGTGAAGAAGACCGTCGCGCCACCGGATGACAAGCCTTTTAAATCGGATGAGCCAGCTCTGTTTTCTAACAATGCACCGGTAAAATCAGCACCGAAGGCATCAGTACCCGGAGCATCAACATCAGCAGGACCAAAAGCACTGAGTAAGGCGAAACCGACTTACCCGGCGCGCGCCTTGGCTTTAGGGGTTGAAGGGCAGGTTAAAGTACAATACGACATTGATGAGAATGGTCGAGTTACCAATGTCCGAATCTTGGAAGCCACTCCGCGAAATACCTTTGAGCGAGAAGTTAAGCAAGTAATGCGTAAGTGGCGGTTTGAGGCAGTGGCTGCTAAAGATTATGTCACAACCATCGTGTTCAAAATTGGCGGCACGATGGAAATGAACTAAGGCTTATATTTTATTGTTTGGAAAAGCAAAAATAGCTTAGTTGGACGCGAAATCGCATGATAAGAAAAGGGCGCCTTAACAGCGCCCTTTTGACATTAATAGAAAGCGGGGAGCTATTGTGTCGCACCCACCTCAAAATTTCCCCGTCCGTCGGGTAATGCTCGAGCTTTGCCTGCATCATCGACTGCGACATAGGTGAACACGGCCTCAGTCGCACGATAGCGCTGACCAATAGGCTCAGAAGAGACCTTTTTCACCCACACTTCGATATTGATGGTAATAGAGCTACGGCCGGTTTTAATGCAACGGGCATAGCAACATACGACATCCCCTACAGCCACAGGTTTGAGGAAAGTCATTCCATCAACACGGACGGTGACAACTCGACCTTGCGCTATTTCTTTTGCTTGAATGGCTCCGCCAATGTCCATTTGCGACATTAACCAGCCACCGAAGATATCGCCGTTGGCATTGGTGTCTGCGGGCATGGCAAGGGTACGAAGGACTAGTTCACCATTCGGTAATAATTGTTCACCGCGAGGTGATTGCTGTTCTTGAGTCATCTCTGTCGCTACTTGGGTTATAGATACCCGCTATCTTTCAAGCCGCAAGGTTGTTGGTTGTCATCACTGACTCATTTCATTGAGCTTATTTAGTGACCGCCAACCTGCAATGGAAAATCTATCGGGTATAAGTTAGTTAAATTATGACTTTTTCTGCTCTTCCGGCATATGTCGGTAAATATAAACACCGCTGATTAGCGTGAATACCAGTGTCAGCGCAGTTAAGCCAAAGACTTTGAAGTTCACCCAGATATCCTGAGGTAACCAGAAAGCGACATAGATATTCAGCAGGCCGCAGGCCAGGAAGAAGATTGCCCAAGACATATTCAGTGTTGACCACACGACATCAGGCAACGACAACTCTTTACCAAGCATTCGTTGAATCAATGGCTTCTTCATAAACCATTGGCTTACTAACAAAGCGGCAGCGAACAGAACATACAGCACTGTTACTTTCCATTTAATGAATAAATCACTGTGGAATGCCAGTGTTAGCGTACCGAAGACCAGTACCATAATCGCGGTGATTAGCGTCATCTTTTCAACTTTGCGATATTTGACCCAAGTAAAGGCCAGCGCTAACAACGTTGCGACAATGAGCGCCCCTGAGGCGACAAAAATGTCATACATCTTGTAGAAAACAAAAAATACGACCAATGGGAGAAAATCTAAAAGTTGCTTCATGAATCAATCCATCATTTATACACCGCCCGACTATACCGGATTCAGTGAGGTGAGTGTACCTGCGGTAAAACACTATTATCCTTAATTATCTGCCGGAATGCGCGCACTGCCAGCGGGATTTGCAGAAACTTACGATAAACAGGTAACAGATTTTGTCTGTATATTGCCAGCCATGCATTAACCCAGCATGATAAGCGGTAAATATTGGGTTAAGGCTGGGTAGGGTTGTTATGCAGAGAAAATCACTCCGGTATTGGATGCCGGGTTTGACCCAATTAATGGCCTATGAGCGTGGTTGGTTCAAGCCAGATGTGAGAGCCGGATTATCCGTTGCCGCTGTAGCATTGCCTATCGCTATAGCTTATGCCGAATTGACCGGCGTAAGTGCTGCGGTGGGGTTGTATTCTTGTATTTTACCCATGATTGCCTACGCATTTTTTGGTTCATCGCGGCAATTGATTGTGGGGCCTGATGCTGCGACTTGTGCGGTGATAGCAGCGGTTGTTGCACCACTGGCGGCAGGTAATAGTGAGGTTCACTGGCAACTGACCATCATAATGACATTGATGATGGGGACGTGGTGCCTGGTGGCGAGCCGCTTTAAATTGGGAGCATTGGCTGATTTGTTATCGCGGCCAATACTCACAGGGCTGCTTAACGGGGTAGCGATTACCATTATCGTCGACCAGCTAGGCAAAGTTTTTGGTTTTATGACCCGACCGCCCCAGTTAATCGAGCGGGTGTTAGCATTACCGCATAATTTGATTAATAGCCATTTGCCGACGGTCGCAATTTCGTTGCTGACTTTTGTCGTGCTATATGGCGTTAAATGGTTAAGACCCAATTGGCCAGCACCTTTGTTGGCCATTGTCATCGCGACTTTTGTCTCTTGGGCTGCCAATATGCAGCAATTTGGTGTTTCTGTCGTCGGCGGTTTTGATGGCGGGTTGCCAATCGTGCAATGGCCGGCTTTCCAGCCTGGTTTACTACGTGACATGGTCATTCCAGCCCTTAACTTAGCGGTTGTCAGTTTTGTCAGCATGATGCTGACGGCCCGTAGTTTTGCCGCCAAAAATGGTTATGAAGTTGACGCCGATGTGGAATTGCGGGCGCTGGGGGTCACGAATATTGTCTCCGCCTTATCCCAAGGTTTTGCTATCAGTGGGGCGAGCACTCGCACTGCAGTGAATGATGCCAATAATGGTAAGAGTCAGTTGGTTTCAATTATTGCCGCGCTGGTTATTGCGATGGTGCTGTTGTTCTTAACTCGCCCACTGCAATTTATTCCCATCGCCGCTCTGGGTGTGGTGTTGATTTATGCGGCTTGGTCTCTGCTCGGGTTCAGAAGCTTATGGCAGCTACGCAAACGTAATACTCAAGCTTTCTATCTGGCGCTTTTTACCTTTGCCAGTGTGGTGTTGGTCGGGGTTATCAGTGGTATTGGTTTAGCGGTATTACTGGGTATATTACAATTTTTACGCACGGTATTTCGTCCAACGGAGCAGCTGTTAGGGGTCAATGAAGA
Organism: Yersinia vastinensis; assembly: GCF_902726565.1. GTDB lineage: Bacteria > Pseudomonadota > Gammaproteobacteria > Enterobacterales > Enterobacteriaceae > Yersinia > Yersinia vastinensis. The sequence continues at coordinate 378,281 of NZ_CACVAF010000004.1, read as the reverse complement.
TGGCATGATCCATTCAATGCGCAGTGGCAACGGTATTAAACCTGTTCCTGGAGTGATGATTTACCGTTTTAACTCACCATTGACCTACTTCAATGTGGCCTATTTTAAGCGGCGCATTCTGAATTTGGTTGATAGTACTTTACATCCGACGGATTGGGTGGTGATTGATGCGGTTGCCAGCTTTACCTATGCCGATATCAGCGTGTTGGCGGCTATCGATGAATTAAAACGCGATTTAAGACAGCGCAATATCAAACTGATATTAGCCGGAAGACGTACTGAGTTGACGCGTTGGTTCAGGATTAACCGACTCAAAAGCCATGATGAAGATCTGATTTTGGTCCCTGACTTGTATCTGGCTCTTAAGCTGATTCAGAGTAAACAGCGTGTGGCTGAAAAACAGGCGTCAGTGACGGAACTGGAACCTGAAAACGACGTGTAGAGAATAATGCGTTTATCATAAATAACAAAAGGGGCATATGGTGCCCCTTTTTATGAGAATGACAGGATATTTAGACTGTAATATCCGTCGGGCGCAGCAACATATATAAGCGGAACAGATACACCAGCAATAATGCAGAAACCAGATTGCTCAATGAACTTAAGATGACGCTGGCAATGGGGGTTGGCAACGCTGTTAAGTGATTGACCAAATACAGCAAGACCAATTTGGCGGCTATCCACAGCATCATCGCAGGAACAATTAAGCGCACATTCGCAAAGGCCAGTTTCGAACTGGCTTTTATTGCGGCAAAAACGCCAATCTTTTCAGTAGTCACGATAACCGGTGAGAGAGAAAGAGCAACGGCGATGATGATCCCAGGCACGATGAATATCATTAATCCCAACTGAATTAACAATGTGCCAATAAACATTAACAGCAGCAAGCGAGGTAAAATAGGCAGTGAAATTCCGATTGCCTGTAATGCGCTAACACGACGCCCAGTTGATACCATGGAGATCAGCGTTAACATTCCACCCACTAATAATACATTGCCCACTAATGCGGAAAAGGTTGCCGCAGCAGAGACTTTCAGTAGCACAATTTGCTGCTCTGGTGTGAGCTGTGCCACCATATCTCTAATACTGATATCTCCCGATGAAGCAAAATCACTTTCTGAAGCACTTAAAATACCCAGTTGTTCAGCATCAGGGATAAATGCCTGATTCAGCATGACGGTAATGAACGCAGTCAGCAACGCCAGCAACAAAATGGTGGGTAGCTGATTACGCAAAAAGTTAAAACTGTCACGGTATATAGTGTTAGCCGTGATAGGCATGAAAGCTCCTTGGGATCGAAAAAATAGCGCTAGCCGATGATTATACCTTGTTATGGCGCGCTATGGGATCCCGTGATTGGCCAATGGCTGATTTCTTCTGATCTAATTATCTGGATATTATCAATGGGTAACGGTGGCAAGCCGTAGTGGGCGCGGGCGCGATCACAATAAGGATTAGGTTCTCCGGCCTCGCCAGAGCGCTCAAATTCGTGGCAAGGCGGCGGTCGATCGCCATAAATTGAACAGGAAACGGACTGACCGACATCTCCTTGAAGGGCGATACAGCGGGGGGATTTGCTGTTAGTTCCTGACATGCAGCTAATAAATGGCGTGACTTGTTCTGTCATCGCATTAGGTACTGTACCACCCCCCTCTTTGGCTTCTGCCCAATAGAATGAAACCCGAAAATAGGCACAGCAGGCACCACAATTCACACACGGATTAATTTCAGCGCTCATCTTTAATCTACCGCTCCTTACAAAGTAAACAGCCAACCGATCACGATTTCACACATTTGACATCCAAGCATAGCAGCATGACGACGGTTCACTTTTTCATCAATGGTCATTAGCACGATTTGCTGAAAAAGGTCATTTATGATCCAGATCAATTTCAATGTTATTAAGGAATTAAATAACCCTACTTAAATTAGGATTTATTTAGATTGTTACGAAAGATGTGATCTCGATTGGATCATGAATACTTATTTGTAGGTATATTCTGTTCGCGAATGTACCTACAAATGGAATGGATAATGAAAAAAGTCACTTTGGCATTATTAGCCGTAGCAACTCTGGCATCGACTGCAGTCAGTGCGCATCAAGCAGGCGATTATATTTTCCGGGCAGGGACGGCGACAGTCAGACCAAATGCAGGGTCTGATGATGTACTAGGTTATGGTTCTTTCAAGGCGGATAATAATACTCAGTTAGGTCTGACTTTCAGCTATCTGATCACTGACAATATTGGGGTCGAGCTGCTGGCGGCTACGCCGTTCCGTCATAAAGTCGGTCTTGGGCCAACCGGGGATATTGCAGAAGTTAAGCAATTACCACCAACACTGATGGCGCAATATTATTTCCGTGATAAACAAGACAAACTGCGTCCGTATTTAGGGATTGGCTTAAACTACACCACCTTCTTTGACGAGAAATTCAACAATACCGGTGCTTCTGCGGGCTTGACCGATTTAAGTGTTAAAGACTCTTGGGGAGTGGCAGGACAAGCTGGTTTGGATTACATGGTCAGTGAAAACTGGATGCTGAACATGTCTGTCTGGTGGATGAACATCGAAACCGACGTTAAATTCAAAGCTGGTGGGGTGGAGCAGAGCATCCATACACGCCTTGACCCATGGGTATTTATGTTTGGCGCGGGTTATCGCTTCTAACTTCCCGTCGCTTTTGCCGCGACAAGAGGGTTAGCTGCACTTACTTGGTTAAGCTTATCGGGATTCGCCCATCTGTAACGGTAATGCTTTGAGCAAGCCAGTTGTGCTTGATATGGCAGGACTGGGTGATAAAGGAGGCGCAGAAATGCGCCTCCTATCGTTAAATTATCTGATTTGCATCTGATCACTGACCGATTTCACCCCAGGTACGGTGCGGGTTATTTGTACGGCCCGATTAGCATCTTGGCGTGAGCTGACGAAACCACTCAGTTGAACCCGCCCTTTGAATGTCTCAACACTGACTTCCGTGGATTTTAGATTCTTCTCACCCAGTAGTGCCGCTTTTACCTTCGTCGTGATCACCGTGTCATCCAGATAGCCCCCTGTGCCTTCAGACTTTGCTGTCGGTGCACAGGCGGATACCGCCATCGCCATAATCACTGCAATACATAAGGCCGAAAGGGTTTTGAAAATCTTCATAAATGACTCTCCATGTTTATCGATGTCATAGGGCATATGTAACACAATAATTAGTATTGGTTATTAATGGCGTTTATTCAAATTAGCAGTGAATAATTCGTGGAGAACATATTGAAAATAAGGGAGTAATTACTGCCAAGATTGCAATGTTCCCACAGGCCGCGAGAAATTTTAGCGTTAATACTCACGCGATAATGAGTTCAGCGCCTGAGAATGAGACTTTCAGGCGCTGAGTAAAGATTAGAGACGAGTTGCGGCTTTCATTTCTGAGACGAAATGAGCTAATTTTTTCAACATCTCAGCAGGTTGTGAGACATTATTTTCTATGATTTTGACAATGGCAGAGCCAGAAATTGCCCCCGCAGCCCCGGCAGCTAAACTGGCTTTTACCTGTTCAGGTTCTGAGATACCAAAACCTTGCAGTGCTGGTGCGGCATTGTATTCACGCAGTTTATCAATCAAATGATTTAACGGCAGATGACCGTGGTTCTCAGCGCCGGTAACACCAGCGCGTGAGAGTAAATAAGTATAGCCACGACCATGTGAAGCAATTTCACGCAATAAATCATCGTCAGCATTGGGGGGACAGATGAAGATAGGAGCAATGCCATGGCGTGCTGTGGCCGCGCGGAACGGAGCTGACTCTTCGAATGGCACGTCAGCAATCAGTACCGAGTCAACGCCCACTTCAGCACAGCGCTCATAGAAAGTATCAATCCCGTTGTGGAATACTAGATTTGCATACATCAGCAGACCAATAGGGATGGTTGGATGTTTTTTGCGAATTTCCGCTAACATCTCAAAGCAGATACCTGGCGTCACACCCGCAGCGAAGGCTCGCAATGCCGCGTTTTGAATGGTCGGCCCATCAGCCAACGGGTCGGAAAACGGGATACCTAACTCTAACGCATCCGCGCCTGCTGCTATTAAAGTATCAATAATATCCAAAGAGAGGGCCGGTGATGGATCACCTAACTGCACGAAAGGAACAAAAGCCCCTTCTTTTTTGGCGGCCAACTGTTTGAAAAGCTGCTGATAACGCTCCATTAAATTTCTCCCCGTGCTTTCAAAATATCGTGGACGGTGAAAATATCTTTATCACCACGCCCAGACAGATTAACCACCAGTATTTGTTCTTTTTCCGGCGACGCTTTAATCATTTTCAAAGCATGGGCCAGTGCATGGGAAGACTCCAATGCCGGAATAATCCCTTCTTTGCATGACAGTGCTTTGAAGGCTTCCAGCGCTTCATCATCGGTGACTGAAACATAATCAGCACGGCCGATGCTGTTCAAATAAGCATGCTGTGGCCCGACTGACGGGAAATCCAACCCGGCAGAAATAGAGTAAGACTCTTCAATCTGACCATCACGGGTTTGCATCATGGGTGATTTCATTCCAAAGTAGATGCCGACTTTGCCGTGCTTAAGTGGGGCGCCATGTTGACCGGTTTCGATACCCAACCCAGCGGGTTCAACACCAATTAAACCCACGCCCGGTTCGTCGATAAAATCAGCAAACATGCCAATCGCGTTTGAGCCGCCCCCGACACATGCCAGTACCGCATCCGGTAAACGCCCTTCTTTGGCTAATATTTGCGTCTTTGTTTCTTCGCCAATCATCCGCTGGAATTCACGCACGATGGTTGGATAAGGATGTGGGCCAGCAGCAGTACCTAGCATATAGTGGGCGGTTTCGTAGCTACCAGACCAGTCACGCAACGCTTCATTACAAGCATCTTTCAGGGTCGATGAGCCGCTGTGTACCGGGATAACTTCTGCGCCCATCAGGCGCATACGGAACACGTTAGGTGATTGGCGTTCAATATCTTTCGCCCCCATATAGATACGGCATTTCAAGCCAAGCAGGGCACAAGCTAATGCTGACGCGACCCCATGCTGTCCTGCACCGGTTTCTGCAATGATTTCAGTCTTACCCATGCGCTTGGCTAATAAAGCTTGACCCAACACTTGGTTGGTTTTGTGCGCGCCGCCATGCAGCAGATCTTCTCGTTTGAGATATAACTTGGTCTTGGTCCCCTCGGTCAAATTCTGACACAGGGTCAGGGCCGTTGGGCGCCCTGCATAGTTCTTTAGCAAATCCTGAAATGCCGCCTGAAACTCAGGGTCCAGTTGGGCACTGACAAAAGCGTCTTCCAGTTGCTTCAATGCTGGCATCAGAATCTGGGGCACGTACATGCCGCCGAACTCGCCAAAGTAAGGATTTAGTGTGGTCATTTCTCTGTCCTTTATCGGATTAACCAACATGTGGTCATAAATTAAATCAGTAAGCGCGCAATGTCTGGAATACGGCAGCGATCAATTGAGGATCTTTGATGCCGGGAGCACTTTCTACACCGGAGTTAATATCTAACCCTGCGGCGCCCAGTTGAGCCGCAGCAGCACAGTTATCAGCATTCAGGCCGCCTGCCAGCAAGACATTATCAAGTGGTTGTCCCGCTAATAATGACCAATCAAAACGCTGACCAGTACCGCCATCGCCATTGTCCAATACGTAACGTTCGACATGTTGTAGGCTGCGGGTGGGCAGTGTGTCACTGACCATCAGTGCTTTCCAAATTTGGCAACTGGCAGGTAAAACCTCACGCAGTTGATTAATATAAGATGGGTCTTCCTGCCCATGCAGTTGTACTGCTGCCAGAGATAAACGCTCGGCAGTTTGCTGGACGGTATTGATTTGAGCATCACGGAACACCCCGACATATTTTAGCGGCGCGCCACTGATAACGGTACGGGCTTGGGCGATGTCCACATGACGTGGTGAATGGCTAACAAAAATCAACCCGCCATACACCGCACCCGCTTGGTATGCCGCGGCAGCATCTTGGGCACGGGTCAGCCCACAGACTTTATTCTCGCCCAGTAATACCCGGCGCACGGCAGCATTAAGGTCGGATTCAGACATCAGTGCACTACCGATCAGAAAACCGTTGGCAATATGGCTCAGTTCACGCACCTGCCGGTAATGATTAATCCCCGACTCGCTGATAACAGTGACGCCTTCTGGCAGTCGAGGTGCCAATTCACGGGTACGATTAAGGTCGATGGATAGGTCACGTAAGTCACGGTTGTTAATACCCACGACTTTTGCGCCCAGCGCAATGGCGCGGTCCAGCTCTTCGGCATTACTGGCTTCGGTCAGTACGCCCATATTCAGGCTATGTGCGACCGCAGCCAACTGGCGATAGCTGTCATCGTCTAGCACCGACAGCATCAACAAAATCGCATCTGCCTGATAAAAACGGGCGAGTTGAATTTGATAGGCGTCGATAATAAAGTCTTTGCACAAAACAGGCTGAGTCACGACGGCACTGACTTGCGGTAAGAAATCAAAACTGCCCTGGAAGTATTTTTCGTCAGTTAACACTGAGATAGCAGAAGCATAGTTTTTGTAAACAGCGGCAATCTCTGCCGGATTAAAGTTGTCACGAATGATCCCCTTGGATGGGGATGCTTTCTTACATTCCAGAATAAAAACGGTTTTACTGCCTTGCAGCGCCTGATAAAAGTCGCGTTGGCTTAGGGTTATATCGTTTTGAAAACTGGCCAGAGGCTGTTGCAATTTCCGCGCGGCAACCCAGATTTCCTTATCGCGCACTATTTTGTGAAGTACGGTTTCCTGCATGATTTATCCTCTTGCTGCCAGAGCGGTAACACGTGAAAACGCTTGACCACTGTGAATCATTTCCAATGCTTGCTGCGCGTTGTGACGCAGGTTTTCTTGACCGTGCAACTTCAGTAATAACGCGACGTTAGCCGCGACGGCCGCGGCGTGTGCCGGTTCACCTTTACCTTGTAACAACCGTGCTAAAATGTCACGGTTTTCTTCAGGCGCACCGCCTTGCAGCGAACCCAATGGGTAGCGATTCAAACCAAAATCTTCTGGTGCTAATTCATAGCTTTCGATGCTGCCGTTATTCAATTCCGCGACTTGTGTCGGGGCATGAATGGCGACTTCGTCCATGCCACCGCCATGTACCACCGCCGCGCGTTGATAGCCAAGCACCTTCAAGGTCTGTGCAATCGGTAACACCAAATCAGGGCTATAAACACCAATCAGCGCCAGTGGTGGGCGAGCCGGGTTGATTAATGGCCCCAGCACATTGAACAACGTCCGAGTTTTCAACTGTTGACGCACGGGCATCGCATGGCGAAAACCGGTGTGATATTGCGGCGCGAAGAGGAAGCAAACCCCTAACTCATCTAGGGCCAGCCGTGATTGCTCGGCAGTCATATCCAAACGAATACCGAATGCGGCCAGCAAATCAGACGAACCTGAACGGCTGGACACACTGCGGTTACCGTGTTTAGCCACTTTGATACCACAACTGGCGGCAACAAAGGCACTGGCGGTAGAAATATTAATGCTGTTGGTGCCGTCTCCCCCCGTGCCGACGATATCAGCGAACAGATAATCTGGACGCGGGAAATGCTGTGCATCAGCCAACAGTGCTTGTGCCGCACCCGCTATTTCAGCGGGAGTTTCACCACGAACTTTCATGCTGATCAATGCTGCAGCCAGTTGGCTTGCTTCTAATTCGCCGCGCACGATAGCTGCAAACAGCATTTGGCTTTCTTGCTGGGTCATAATGTCGGCCTGGAACAGTTTTTCCAGCAACTGCTCTTTGGTCAATGACAGATCTTTGGCCAGCAGCATGTCTTTAGAGGGTAAATTTTGCATTCTATGTTCCTTAATTACGCTAACGCCCAGGCCAGTGTCTGCTCAAGCAAACGGGCACCTTGCGTGGTTAAAATCGATTCCGGATGGAATTGGTAGCCACAAACCCGGTGAGCATCATGGCGGACAGCCATGACCATCTCGCCAAAACGGGCGTTAACGGTTAATTCTGTCGGGATATTGCTGCCAACTAATGAGTGGTAGCGGGCAACCGGCAATGGATTAGGCATATTGGCAAACATGCCTTGCCCATCGTGTTCAATGGCAGAAGCTTTGCCGTGCAATATTTCACCCGCCTGACCAACGTGACCGCCATAAGCTTCAACAATGGCCTGGTGACCCAAGCAAATGCCGATAATGGGTAATTGTCCACGTAAACGCAGTAGTAATTCAGGCATACAACCGGCCTGAGCGGGTGTGCCGGGGCCGGGAGAGAGCATCAGCACAGGTTGTTCGAGTTGTTGCAGGCGCTCAATAATGGTTTCTGCGGCAATATGATTACGGTAAATCACCACGCGATGACCACTGGCACGCAGCTGGTCAACCAAGTTGTAAGTAAAGGAATCGATATTATCGAGCAGCAAGATATCGGCCATTAGAAGGTCTCCCTGGCATGGTGTGCGGTGGCAATTGCCCGCAAAACAGCACGTGCTTTATTGCGGGTTTCATCGGCTTCTGCCTGTGGAATGGAGTCGAGTACGACACCGGCACCTGCTTGAACGGTGGCAATGCCATCCTCGACATAAGCCGAGCGGATAACAATGCAGGTATCCAAATCACCGTGTGCAGTAAAATAGCCGACAGCGCCGCCGTAGCTGCCACGTCGTGAACCCTCACTGCCAGCAATCAATTGCATGGCTCGTACTTTGGGCGCACCGCTCAGGGTGCCCATGTTCATGCAGGCCTGATAGGCGTGTAGAACATCCAAATCGTGGCGCAATGTGCCCACAACGCGAGAGACCAGATGCATGACAAAGGAGTAGCGGTCAACTTTGGTCAGGTCGGCGACATAACGGCTGCCCGGCTCACAAATGCGCGCCAGATCATTACGGGCTAAATCCACCAACATCAAGTGCTCCGCGAGTTCTTTATGGTCAGTGCGCATCTCCAGCTCAATGCGGCTGTCCAAATCGCGATCCAGCTCGCCATTAGTACGGCGACCACGCGGGCGAGTACCCGCAATGGGGTAAATTTCAATTTGGCGGTTAGTGGCATCGTATTTCAGTGCACTTTCCGGTGAAGCCCCGAACAGAGAGAATTCATTATCCTGCATAAAGAACATATAAGGGCTTGGGTTATGGTCTTTCAGTGTCTGGTAAGCGGCTAAAGGTGAGGGGCAAGGCAGAGAAAACCGGCGGGATGGCACCACTTGGAAAATTTCGCCTTCACGAATGGCAAGCTGTAACTCACTTACGACCGCGCCATATTCTTCATCTGATTGGTTACACTGTAACGTCATTTCTGGTACTGACATGGCCGGAATAGGCTGCGGTGCCTGTTGTAACTGATGACTAAGCTGCTCTAAGCGGGCCGTCAGTCGCTGATGTTCGTTGCTATCCGGTGTGAACAGACTCGCTTGTAAATGAGTTGAACGATGTTGATGGTCTAATATCAGTAAGGTTTCGGCCAGATAGAAACAGAAATCGGGGCAACGGTTTTCATCACGCAGCGGTGGTAAGTTTTCAAAACCAGCAACCAAATCGTATGCGAACAGGCCCCCAAGGAACATCGCTTCACGCTCGGTCTTTGGAGTGCTGACCAATGTGAGTAGCAGGCGTAAAGCATCAAAAACGGACAGTGCTTGTAAGCGAGAATCTTCATCTTGCACTTCATTAATGATGGGGAAGGTTAATTCACGGCCATTAGGGCGCACTTGAATGTTAACTTCTGCCGGTAGGGCGGCATCCAATAAGGGTAATAAAGACGCACCATTACGCGTCAGTGCCTCAATGGTCACTTTTTGCCCGAGTGCAGTGATACGCAGTGCGCTGTCGATAATGAGCAGACTTTTCAGGTTCTGTTTGCTGGTTACCTCGGCTGACTCCAGTAATAATGTTGCAGGGCGAGCGCCGCAAAGCTGATGAAACAGTGCAGTGGGATCATCGCGATAACACGCCGTGGCGGTGAGTAACTGTAAAGTAGGGCGTGAAGTTTGCATCATTGTCTATTGATCCTAAAAAGATGTGATCCTGAAAAAGTGATTACGCCAAAATTTGTCCATAAAAAAACCCGCTATTAGCGGGCTGAAGCAATCTGCACTGTCTGATGACGGATATGCGTGATTACATCGCCCGAGTGAGGGAGATGTGCCACCAACGTAGTAAGGAAATCAGGGAAGTTTTCATTATCAGTCACGACTCTCTAAGATTGCTTTATTCGAGGATATCATTGGTTTCCTCGTGAACTTGCGTACTAGTTAACTGGTTCGCGAAGTGAATGTCAACCCCTGAGTGATTGTTTTTTAATTGTGCGTTACCGGGCTGATGTGCCCGGATTTCAATTAAAGTGCGTAAAGTCCTTATTAGCAGGTATCATAACCAACCACGTTTTTTCTGGATTTTCTGTTTTGGTTAATAAGACCGTTTTGATAAATAAACCCGTTGTGTCTGATAACACCACTTTAGCTGATACGGCTGAATCACCTGATAGAGTCGCTGAGTCTTCGGCTTTTACTCTCTATGATTTACACAGTCATACTACGGCATCCGACGGCTCGTTGACGCCAGCGGCATTAGTCGTGAGGGCTGCGCAAATGCGTGTGGGAGTCTTGGCTATCACCGATCACGATACCACTGCGGGGTTAGCAGAAGCGGCGGCGACTATCGCCGAGCAACAACTGGCATTGCGGCTTATTCCGGGGGTGGAAATCTCCACATTATGGGAAAACCATGAGATCCATATTGTGGGGCTAGGCATTGATATCCATCATGAAAGTATTTGTAAATTATTGAATGAGCAATCCGAACACCGTTATGTCCGAGCGCAGGAGATAAGCGCTCGTTTGGCTAAAGCGCGCATTCCTGATGCTTGGGAAGGGGCTAACCGATTGGCGAGTGGGGGCCAGGTAACTCGTGGGCATTTTGCTCGTTATTTGGTTGAGTTAGGGCTTGCCAGCAATGTCGGGCAGGTTTTTAAGAAATATTTAGCCAAAGGTAAGACCGGTTATGTTCCTGCTCAATGGTGTACAATAGAACAAGCTATTGATGCGATTAAGCAATCTGGTGGGCAAGCGGTGCTAGCACATCCTGGTCGCTATGATTTAACCGCAAAATGGCTAAAGCGGTTATTGGCGCATTTTGCTGAACATGGCGGAGATGCCATGGAAGTTGCCCAGTGTCAGCAAGCTCCTCATGAACGGGCGCAGCTTGCCCAATATGCGCGTGACTATAATTTACTTGCATCCCAAGGGTCTGATTTCCATCAACCTTGCTCTTGGATTGAATTGGGCCGCAAACTGTGGCTGCCCGCTGGGGTGGAGCCGGTATGGCGTGATTGGCCTATAGAGCCAGACAACTCGTACGTTGAATGATGAGGTAGAGTCATGAGTCAATTTTTTTATATTCACCCGGAAAATCCACAGCCTAGATTAATCAACCAAAGTGTTGATTTTTTACGTAAAGGCGGGGTGATTGTGTATCCGACAGATTCTGGTTATGCCCTTGGCTGCCGCTTAGAAGATAAATCGGCAATGGAACGTATCTGTCGCATTCGCCAATTGGATGGTCATCATAATTTTACCTTGATGTGCCGTGATTTGTCAGAGCTGTCCACTTACGCCTATGTGGATAACACGGCTTTTCGTTTGATCAAAAATAATACACCCGGCAACTACACCTTTATCTTAAAAGCGACCAAAGAAGTTCCTCGGCGTTTGATGAATGATAAACGCAAAACTATCGGTTTACGTGTGCCGTCTAATCCGATTGCGCTGGCGTTGCTGGATGTCTTGGGTGAGCCGTTGATGTCGACCACATTGATGCTACCGGGCAATGATTTCGCGGAATCTGACCCAGAAGAAATCAAAGAGCACTTAGGTAAACAAGTGGATTTGATCATTCATGGTGGTTCATTGGGCCAGCAACCTACGACCGTCATTGATTTGACAGACTCTTCCCCTGAAGTTATCCGCGAAGGAGCGGGGGACACCACACCGTTCCGCTAAATTTCATCTTGTGTATTCGCAGTGGTTGGATGCGGCATAAATTTTATCGTGACATGCCGATATCCAACCTGCTTATCAATCCTGCCCGAACCAATAAAAGTCTTTTACCTATTATTGTTGGCGTTGAGCCTTCATCAAATATTGCTACATACTTAATCGATTCCTAAATAAATAATCAATAATATTAGTGTGTTACTCCGATCTTACTCAGATTTGTTCTGCTGTATTCGCGAGAAGGGATTTCTGATTCTGTCATTTAGATTCATCTGCATTAATTTTTAGCTAAATTATTATCAATAATTAACATTATATTATTTTGATTATTTAACTGATTTAAATGAATAGTTATTTTTAAGACATATCCAACTAAAATTTAATTGTAAATATGGCTATATTAATGTCATTTTTATTTAACGATCTTTTATTCTTCGACTTAAGAGTGCCAACAGAACAATATTCTATCATACCTAGATATGATTACATTGATAGGATAAAGTATCGAATTTGTCATTATTGCGATCATAAAAACCAAAAAAATCATTTTTTATGTATAATCAGCACGTTTTCTATAAAAAATAGTCAAAAAAATCAAATACGTGATGTTTAAAAGATGAGTTTTATTAAAAACATCATTCTTATGTTTGAGTGCATGTAACTTATTTTGATTATTATGTGCCCGTAAGCCGTTATAGTGAGTCACTGGTGTAAATAATGAATATAAAATATCTTATTCTATAATCTTATATGGTTATGAGAATATTCTTATTTAAATCGATTTTTAACCGATTGATTTTTATTGTAAATAAATTCATTTCTTCGTATTTGTAGGATTCGTCCTACTCATGTGGTTCTCTGCTCCTATATATCTATATGGCATAGCGAGTTTAATATCCCTATTAATGAGCCAATGTCAGAGTTAAACCATTTTCTAGTGGGCGTTTACCAACTCAATTATTTTTTTAGTTGAGTATGACTCTTGCTCGTTAATTATGACCAATAACATATAGAGAAAATTGAGAATTTTATGAATCGAGTATTTAAAGTCATTTGGAATAGTGCACTAGGTCGCTATGATGTGGCGTCAGAGTTTTCCAAATCCGGTAAAAAAACCAAGTCATATTGTTCAGGTGTGATTGGTACAACCTTAAGTTTAAGAGCGCCCGCTCGTCTGAGCCAGATGGCCATCGCCTTGATGTTCACATTCGGGGCCAGCTCTTCTTTTGCGGCAGATATTACTGTTCCGGTATTTACGCCTGAAGTTGATTTTGAACAATCCTTCACAGGCGCGGGGAATACTTTATCGGGGAGTTTTAGTAACATTGCCCGAGGTGATGCCGGTTTTAAAAATAGTAAGCTAGGGGATATTCCAGCGGGGAATTTCCTCTATGGTGCAGAGAATCTGATCAGTAAAAATATTTTCAATTTAGGTGACATGGTGACTGAAACTTTCCTTGATCCTAAAGGAACGGGTGCATTAATTACTATTAATGTGTACAGCAGCACGGCGATGTCGATTAAACCACTTGCCGATTTTGCGGTACCCGTATCCTATGCTGTCGGTGAAAATGGTCAGTATGTGAATCGTAATTTATTCCATGTGCAGGATAGCAGTGACCTGACAGTGAATGTTGGTAGTACCGCATCTGGTTGGGTTAATGATGGTACGAATTATTTTAGCGCCATTCTGAAAGGTGGCTTAAAAAGTGAGGCGGCAGCAACCACGTCTTCTGGATTCTATGTCGATTCAGATAACGCATCATCTCAGAATACTGTACTCAATTATAATGCCAAAACAGTTGTCAATCTGGGTAATAACAGCAATAACATACGTGACAGAAGCACCTCAGTTGCCAATGCGGTACTTGATGACTTTACCGGCGCTTTCACCAGTCCTTATTTAGGTGCCCAAAATGTTCAAAATTTTGCTGATTTTCAAAAATACAACAATGATTTGATCGCAGGTATTAAAAGTGGTGCGATTGTTCTCGACAGTAAAGGTTATCAGGCCGAGCTGGCACGCGCCTATTTTACTAACGACTCTAATACCTCACCAAAAGTTACCCCGATCTATCTCGATATGGGGATTGATGCCAATGATGCTGTAAATCATATTATCGACTCTTCCCGCGTTGCCTTTATTCATGGTGATGGTCAGCATGCCATTGTGAATATTGGCACTGATGCCAACATTCAAGCTTTTAACACCGATATTTCGGTTGTGCGTCTACAAGACGGTGCAACATTGAATAACGCAGGGATATTAGGTTCGGCTGCGGGAACGGTTCGTGGCACCAATATTATTTTAGCAACAGACAGTACGGTAATTAACGAAGCAACAGGGGTTCTGGATGCCGGGACTAACCCTGATATGCTGGATTTTAAACCTATACCGTCTGCCACATTACCACTGAATGTCGCCAGTGGGAGTCATACCGCGATTTTAGCGAATGGCACCTCTTCAGTGACTAACAATGGCGTGATTAATACTGCTTCACGTGGCACCAGTGTTTATACCCGCGCAGCTATTATTGACGGCAACTCCACATTGGTTAATAACGGGGCAATAAACATTGCCGCAACTGTTGATACATCCCCTGCAGCAGGATATCTGAACGAAGGGGTGAGTGTTCAGAAAGGCTCTACCTTTGAGAATAATGGCACCGTCTATGTGGGCCGCCAAGCCCAGCGCTCATTAACCGATGTGGTCACTGATCTGGCAATAAAAACAGAGTCTTATGCCGTTAAACTCATTCAAGATACTGTTAATTTGAGCAATATCGCCACTTTTATCAATAATGTGGGCGGTAAAATTGTCATTGGCAGCAAAACTGAAAACTCCACCGCAATTATTGCACAAGGTGTCAGAACCGCCGTTAGTCAGAACGGTACGATTGAGTTGAATGGTGCGGGTGCAACGCCGGGGCAAAATGCAGCACAAAATGTCGGTATTTCTTCCAGCCAGAACGCCACCAATGTTGTCAATAATGGCGATATTATTATCAATGGTATCAATACTGTTGGCATGAAAGTATTGGCAGGCAGCGCCGCGACTAACGCGGGTAACATTTATGTCAATAAAGGACTTGATGCTGCCACCAATCTGGCCAACTACGGTATTCAAGCGGTGGGGACGGGGGCTGCGGCTAACCTTTCCGGTCAGGTGAATCTTACGGGCGACGGCGCTATTGGGGTGGTTGCTGAAGATAAGGGCACTATTAATGTCACCGGTAATGGTCAGGTTGAGTTTGTTTCAGGTAAGAAACAAGTGGGATATCTGATTTATGGTGCAGGTGCCAGTGTCAATAACACCGCAGTGGGTGCTGAGACGGTGTCAACTGAAGGCTCTACTTTGTATCGTGTTGATAAAGGAGCCAGTTTTGCTGGAACCACTGCCTCAACCATGAGTGCAACCGGTCAGAATTCATCGTTGATTCAGGTCACGGGAGTGGGCAGTAGCTTCAGCTCTGGTGCACTAGATATGGTGCTCTCGGGTGAAGGTGCCACCGGGGTGAAAGTTGAAGGTGGGGCGACCGGTACGATCACCGCTGATGCTAGCCTGACCCTCAGCGGTAATGGGGCCACTGCCGGTATTGTTGACGGTAATTACTACGGTTTGGATGGTATCGCGACCGGGACTACTGGCCAGTCTGTCTTAACCAGCTCTGCGGTATTGACGACGGGTAATACCGCTTCTGGCGCCTATGGTTATATTGCCCGCAACGGTGGTGAGTTGATCCACAAAGGTTCTATCGACTTTACTCAATCTGGCAGCACGGGTGTGCTGGTGGATGGCGGGATCCTGACAAACCAGAATCTGATCTCAGTGAATGGTACTGCTGTAAATATTCAAGGCGCTAATTCGACAGTCAATAACTCGGGCATCGTGAACGCCACAGATGGTACTGCCGCTTTCCTGTTAGGCACTGGAGCGAGTTTGACCTTGTCCGGCAGTGGTGAAACTAAAGCAGGCGGTACGGCCCATGGCGTATTGCTGGATACTGGCGCAACGGCACTGACCGTGGATGGTGCCACCATCACCATGACAGCCGGTGGTTCCGGTAATGCTATTGAGAACAAAGCCGAAATTTCAGGTATTCAGTTAAAAGACACCACGTTGACCGTGGGAAATGGCGCGGGTATTCGTACCGGTGCTTCAATGGCGGCCACTAACTCGGGCACCATCAATGTGAACGGCAGTGGTACCGGTATTTTGTTTGCCAATACCGGCGATACCATTACCGATAACACATTGGATATGTCCGACTCGGCTGACTTGGTGATTAACGTCAATTCCGCCGCGGGCAAAGGGATTGTGACTAATTCCAGTCAGAATCTGAAAACCGGTGCCAGCGTGAATGTCAATGATGCCGCAGGCGGTGCCGCTCTGATTGTGCAAGGCACCACCAGTGAGGTCGAGCAGTCTGGTAACTTGATATCACAGTCACTAACTAACTCGGTGGTGGATATCAACAACGGTTATGTCACCAGTTTCGTTAACAGTGGCGCGATCCACGCCAACAGTTCGGCACAACAAGCTGTTGTGACTAATACTGGCACCGGCATGGCTTTTACCAACCAGACGGGCGGCAGCATTATCGGCCAGGTCAATCTGTTGGCTGGCAATAATACTGTCACTTTGATGAAAGGCAGTGAAGGGACTGACTTCACCACCGGTAGCGGCGATGACCAATTTATTCTGAAAGATCTGACACTGGCTGATACTGGCGTGTTCAGTTCGCTGAATGGTGGCACAGGTAGCGACACCCTGACCTTTGATAACTCGGTGTATACGCTGAGTGATGTTGATACCATCCAAAATATGGATTACATCGACCTGATTAATAACTCCACACTGACATTGGACAATGTCTTGCTGGCACTGGGTAATGCTCAGGATGACAATGCCGATACGGGTTTTAACCTAGGTGATGGCAGCCTGCTGCAGATTAACAACCTGAATGCAGTGGACTTTAACAGCAAACTTAATGGCTTGGGTACAGTAGCAGTAAATACCGCAGGTAATGCATTCAACTTTACTACCAACGCGGCACAAAATGCCTTCAATGGTGTATTGGCATTAGGACACGCCACTTTTGAACTGGCGGCTGAAAATACCTCGGCACTGGTGAATGCAACCCTGAAAGCGGGAGCAGATAGCTTTACAACCGTGGGCGATGGTGTTCAGACTATCGGCGGGCTGGCCTTCGATGGCGGTACGGTGAAGTTTAACACCGGCACACCGGGTGAAACGGTAGCGAAAAGCACGATTCACACCACGAAGGAGATGAATTTACTCGGCACCGGTACGGTAGAAGTGAATATCGAGAGTGTTGATAACAGCCAGACTCCCGTTAATCCTACCTTGCCAATTATGGAACAAGATGATGCCAACACGCTATTGCAGCTAGCAACAAGTGATGTTGCGGTACAAGGTAATGGCGGCAATCTGGTGCTGCAAGACCAGTATGGCAATGTCATTACTGACGCCACCACGGCAGATATTGCCCAAAATGGCACCACGGTCGCTAGAGGAACTTATGATTATCGCCTGACCAGCGGTGTGGGTAACGATGGATTGTATGTCGGTTACGGTCTGACGCAAGTTGAGTTACTGGGAAGCGGCGCTGACGCATTGTCACTGTATGCCACCAATAAAACCGGCCCAGCAGCAGATTTGAGTGCCAAAATCACCGGCATGGGTGAGCTGGCCATTGATACCGGCGCAGGCAATACCGTAACACTGTCCAATCTGGACAACGACTACACCGGCGCAACTGAGGTTCGCAGTGGCACCCTGCAAATGTCGAATGACAATGTGCTGGGGAATACGTCACTGTTATCTCTGGCAGCCGATACCGCCTTTGATATGAACGGTCATAGCCAGACAGTAGGTGAATTGAACGGTACTGGCGGTTCATCATTGAACGTCAATGGCGGCAGTCTGACCCTGAGTCAAGGCGGTATTTCAGACGGTGAACTCACCGGTAAAGGCGCGTTGACGATCGCTGCCGATGTGCTGACGGTTAATGGGGCTAACACAGGCCTGAGCGCAGTAACGACCATTGCCAGTGGTGCGCAGGCGTTACTGAACAATGCCGCCGGTCTGGGTGATGGCAACATTATCAATGCCGGTCTATTAACATTGACCAGTGCGACAGGTCAGTTGGTGAATGCCATCAGTGATGCGGGCAGTGTGGTATTGCAGAATAATAGCGACATCATCGCCAGCGGTGATAACAGCCTGTTCAGCGGCCTGTTTGATATTAACAACGCTAGCCAGCTTACTGTTTCTCAGGCGGCGAACCTGGGCACGGCGTCCGTGACCAATAATGGTTCGCTGGTATTGAACTCAGATGCTGATTGGGCATTAGCAAATAGCGTTACTGGTAGCGGTAGTCTGACTAAGAATGGCACTGGCACGGTATCGTTAACACCGTCTGCGGCCTATACCGGCCAGACAGATATCAAGGCAGGCGGCCTGATCTTGGGCAGCAATGCAGATCCAATGACACTGGCTAGCCAGCAAGTGAATATTGCCAACGGTGCCTTTATGGGCGGCTTTGGCGGCGTAGCTGGTGCGATTGATAACCAAGGCGTATTGTTTGTCGGCAATCCGGTAGCACCAGTGACGTCAATACTGAGCCGTTTGGCACCTGCCAGCAACGTATTCACGGTGGGGACGGATTTAACCAACAGCGGCACGGTCTTTATTGGCAATAAAACCAGTAACGGTACTGGCACCACCGGTAATCAGTTAGTGGTAAATGGTCATTATATTGGTAACAACGGATTGCTGCATTTCAACACGGCGCTGGGTGATGACAACTCTGCAACGGACAGCATGATAGTCAACGGCAGCACCAGCGGAACCACTAATGTGAGTGTGGATAACGCAGGAGGGCTTGGCGCTAAAACGCTCAATGGTATTGAGTTGATTCAGGTCAACGGCCAGTCTGACGGTAATTTCGTGCAAAGTGGTCGTATTGTGGCTGGTGCGTATGATTACAGCCTGAAACGCGGTGTGGGACAGAATGCCAGCAACTGGTATCTAACCAGCTTAGGCAATGTGCCGGTTGATCCAGAAAACCCGGAAAATCCAGAAAATCCAGAGAGTCCGGTGAATCCTGGTGAAGAAATCAAACGCCCTGAGGCTGGAAGTTACACTGCTAACTTGGCCACGGCTAACAATATGTTCGTGACGCGACTGCATGATCGTTTAGGGGAAACTCAATATATTGATGCGCTGACTGGCGAGCAGAAAGTCACCAGTATGTGGTTACGAAATGAAGGTGGGCATAATCGTTCGCGTGATATGAGTGGCCAGTTGAAGACCCAAAGCAATCGGTACGTGATGCAATTGGGGGGCGATATTGCTCAGTGGAGCAATAATGATCTGGACCGTTTACATTTAGGCGTAATGGCGGGTTACGGTAACAGCAAGAGCAACACTCATTCGGCATCGGGTTATCAGTCTGATGGTTCAGTTGATGGTTACACTACCGGTGTGTATGGCACTTGGTATGCTAACAACGAAGACAAGTCAGGATTGTATGTAGACGGCTGGGCGCAATATAGCTGGTTCAACAATACGGTGAAAGGTGAGGGCCTGGCGACAGAAGAGTACAAATCGAAAGGGGTAACCGCCTCAGTAGAGAGTGGCTACACCTTCAAGATTGGCGAAAACAAGGCTAAGAATGAAACGTACTTTATCCAGCCGAAAGCGCAGATAACGTGGATGGGTGTGAAGGCAGACGAGCACCGTGAAGCCAATGGCACTCAGGTGAGTGGTCAGGGCGATGGTAATATCCAGACGCGTCTTGGGGTTCGTTCTTATATGAAAGGACACCATGCTAGCGACAATGGTAAAGACCGTGAATTCCAGCCGTTTGTTGAAGCCAATTGGATCCATAACACCAAAGACTTCGGTACAACGATGAACTCCGTTGAGATGAAACAGGCTGGAGCGAAGAATATTGGTGAGTTGAAACTGGGCGTTGAGGGGCAACTGAATAAACAACTCAATGTTTGGGGCAACGTAGGCCAACAATTGGGCGATAAAGGCTACAGCGATACTGCTGTCATGCTAGGGGTGAAATACAACTTCTAATCGTCATCTTCTCTTATAAATAACGGTGCTTCGGCACCGTTATTTATATTCTATCAAATTGATTAAACACCATTCTATATCGACCCAAAAATCGTGAAAAAGGAGTGACATAACGTCATGGGAGTCATTGTTGTTAGTGAGTGTAGCTTAACAAGATTATCTCTAAAGATTGTTGTTGAGGGAATAAAATTAATTCCTAATGAAAGTGATAATATTAATTTATACTCCTCTGCTGATAATGCTAGCCTCTATAATCCACTTCCCCCTCGCAGTGTTATTATTTTCGATGTTGACAATATTTCACCGACTAAAGTATTCAATACCATTGATAAGATAAGGATGTTCAACCCTCATGCCTTTATTATGATTTTTAGTCGAAAAGGTGAAAATACAGAGGATTTCATCTACTTGTCAGCGTTGTGTGATGGTGTCTTATGTAAAACAGCAGCTCTTGAACAAATAGCAGATATGCTTATGGGATTATTATTATCAAAAAAATCACCTAAGGAATCTGACCGATTTGTTTTTTACAGGAAAATAAAAAATCAACTAACCCACAGAGAAAATGAAGTTCTGGAGTGTCTCCTGTCAGGAATGACGAATAATGCAATTTCAGAAAAACTTGATATGAAAAGTAAAACCGCAAGTGCTCATAGACGTAATATATATAACAAGTTGGGAGTTAAAGTTATTAGTGGAATGCTTAAGGATTTATTGGCTAAAAACAATAAGTGAGTTTCAATCATAAAAATATATATTTCTTAAATACAATCAACCTTACCCAACCAAGATAATTCTTAAATTATTTAAACTTTTCTTGATATATTAGCGCGCCTTCTCATTTGATATATTTTGTTATTGATTTGCTGATGTTGTGTTCTATTTATTATGGCGATGACAATTAACGTTTCATTTTTTGCACTGCATCAATAAATTAGATTAAATTCATATTTTTTTTGCCTTAAATTTAATTAGGGTGATCAACTGATTTATATAAATAATATGAGATATAAAACCATTAATTCCTGAAAATACGATCTTTCCATCCATATCGAGATCTTCGAGTAGTATAATCATCTGGTCTATTGAGTTAATTCAGCTTATAGATCTGACATATCGCCATTTGACAGCATAAAAGATCGCGATGTAAGGTGTCCCTGCTACAAATGTTGGGTGACCCCTTAATTGAACGAATCTGACTGATATCACGGCAAAAGAGCAATGCGGGATGATATCAGTCTTAGGGGTATAATATCCAATAGAAGGTTGAATACTTATAAAGGATTAATGAGGGTATTTTATGAAAGCAGTGGCGATAGTAGTATTGATGGCAAGTGCAGTATTGGGAGGATGCAGCACACAAGCAAAGGTTGACTCCGAGAAACAGACAGCCGCCATTATTAAAAAGAGTACCAACGATCAGTGCGTCAATAATTTTTCCATGGTCAAAAAGCTTAACACCAATGAGTTCGGTGTATTTAGAGGGCAATTCGACCAAATCAACGATATGTATGCATTTTTAGAACAAAACCGAAACATTTTGGATAACGATCCGAAGCAACTCATTTCTCTGGAACTGGATTCAAAACTTAAAATGGTGTGTGCCAGAGTTAGAAATACTGCGTTCAATGAAGTACAAAACAAAGTGAACTATCTCTCGCGGATTTAGTTTTTATTGACTAAGACACAGTGACACTTGCTATATTTAGTTATTATAACAATCAGTGTGTTTATGTTTTCGCATTTTATACGATGTTCATTCTTACATTTAGTAAGCGTGGATGTTGTATTTTTTGATGATAAGATATTTTTAATGTAACTATTAGAATTAGAGCAGTTTAGTTCGCTAAATTGCTCATTTCTTTTCGTCATGCGTTTTGTTTCTTTATTAAAAATGAGTTTATTGGGTGGAATACACAATCACATCATATGTTGGTCAGTGATGGGGTTTGTATTTCTGTCAATAATAAAACGGCTCGTATCTGCGCGGTCACGGATATCGCCATTCAAAATCGGAACTTTGAATCCACTATGAACGGTTTCCATTCAAATAAATCACTTATGCGAGTGGTTGCAATTAATACATTATTAATGCAATTACTGTTGCCTATAACAATAGCTTTCACGCCGTTAATATCATTATCTGTTCGTGCAGATGAAATAGACGAGATAATGGCAAAGATGAGGTCCTCCGAAATACTGGTTGAACCTATGGCAGCGGCACCTAATACTTATTCTGAACAGCCAAATAATTATATTAAAGAACCGGTTGTTCCTTACCATTCTCAATCAAAGAATCCCTTCATAGAGAAAGAAGAAGCTACAAATTTACCGCAAGGTAGCACATTACCTGATTTAGGTTCTGATAATGCTCAGGAGTCAAATAGCTCTGGAGCGAATAAATTTAATCTTACTGAAGATACTGTTGCCAGCACCGCAACCCAATTTTGGGGCGTAATGGGAAGTGATAACTCAGCAAAAGCCGCAGAAAGTGCCGTGAGAGGGGTTTCCTCTGGTTTGGCAGCGCAGGCGGCCTCTGATTGGCTAAATCAATTTGGTCATGCGCGCGTACAACTTAATTCTACTGGCACGGGTAACGCCGATATATTACTGCCGCTGGTGGAATCTCAAGACAACCTGTTATTTGGTCAGTTAGGTGTGCGTTACGATGGTTATCGGACTACCAATAATGCGGGTATTGGGGTCCGCCAATTTACTGAAAACTGGATGTTCGGCGTTAACAGTTTTTATGACTATGACCTGACCGGAAAAAATAGCCGTTTAGGGGTAGGGGCTGAAGCCTGGACTGATAATCTCAAACTTTCTGCCAATGGCTATTTTCGTTTAACTGACTGGCATCAGTCAGTGCTGTCCGAAATGGAAGATTATAACGAACGCCCAGCCAATGGTTTTGACGTCAGGGCCATGGCCTATCTGCCTAGCTATCCTCAGCTAGGTGGCTCGTTGATGTATGAAAAATATTTCGGCAAAGGTGTCGCGCTGAATAGTGGTAAGACTAACCCAGATGATTTAGGTGATTCACCGTCCGCGGTAACATTGGGTGTTAATTATACGCCGATCCCGCTAGTTACCGTCGATGTGGCGCATAAGAAAGGCCAGAATACCACCAATGAGCTTCAGGTGGGTCTGAACTTTAATTATCGCTTCGGTGTGCCGTGGATTGATCAAATCAATAAAGACACGGTTGGCTTGATGCGCAGTCTGGCAGGTAGCCGTTATGATTTGGTTGATCGCAATTACAATATTGTCATGCAGTATGAGAAACAAAATCTTATCAATTTAACGCTGCCAGCATCGATTTCTGCTCATGCCTTAGAAAATGTCACTCTGACAGGTGTTGTGGCGTCGAAATATGGTGCTGAACGTGTTGAGTGGAGTGCACCGATATTGATTACCACTGGTGGTGCCTTGATGCCACTGGCGATGGAATCGGCCTCCGTTACACTGCCTGCTTATCAACATCTGCAAAACGTCAACAGCTACCAAGTCAGTGCCGTTGCCTATGATGTTCGTGGCAATAAATCGAATACAGCGACCACGAATATTATTGTGCAGGAATCTCCACATCAGATAGCGCTGAATGTTGTGGGTTCTAATACGAGCGCGACGGCTGACGGTGCTTCGCTAGTCACTTATCGGGCATTAGTGGTTGATACCGCCAATGGAGCCAACACACCGATGGCGGGCATGAACGTCATGTTTAATGCCACAGTTGGTGACGTTGTCACGCCAAGTGCGACCACTGATAATTTAGGAAGAGCGACAGTTTCAGTTAAGAGCACTCGAGCTGGTGCTGGGCAGGTTCATGCTGTGTTGGATAATGGCAACAGAGCACAAGCCGCAGTGGCGTTTCTTGCTGACGAAAGCACCGCCACCATCTTGGGTGAGAACCTGACCGTACTGAGCAACAATGCATTGGCCAATGGCGCGGCGACCAATAGCGTGATGGCTGTCATAACGGATGCTAATGGTAACCCTGTTCCCAATATGCTGGTGAATTTCAGTGCAGACAACAGCGCCACACTGTCACTTTCTAGCGGCACTACTGACACGAATGGGGCAATTACCGTGATGCTGACGAACGACACCACAGGTGCCGTCAATGTAACAGCCACACTCAATGGAACCAGCCGAAGTGTCGCGGTTAACTTTGTTCCAGACACTGGCACGGCGACAATTGTCGACGGTGCGCTGACTGTACAAAGTGATAATGCCCTCGCCAATGGCAATGCAAGTAACAGTGTTAAAGCTATTGTGACCGATGCTCACGGAAACCCCATTCCTAATATCGCCGTGGCTTTTACCGCCAGCAATGGTGCAAATATTGTGGCTAATGGAACAACGGGAGCCGACGGTTCAGTGACGCAATCACTGACCAATGTGACTGCGGGTGTAACGCGTGTAACTGCTTCAATTAATGGTATTAGCCGGACAGTGGATGTGACGTTTATCCCCGATAGTGGAACGGCCACACTTGCCAATGGTGCACTGACAGTTAGTCGCGACAATGCACTGGCTGATGGTAGTGCCACTAATGAGGTGAAAGCAGTAGTGACCGATGCCACAGGCAACCGGGTACCGAATCAGATCGTGACGTTCGGTGCAGATAACGGTGCGGTGATAGCCGCTAGTGGCACCACGGATGCCAATGGCGAAGTGATTTTGCAGCTAACCAACAGCACAGCCGGTATGGTGCATATTACCGCGACAGTCAATAGTCAGAGTCGAAGTGTGAATACCACCTTTATTCCTGACAGTGGCACGGCAACTATCGTGAGTGGTGCGCTGACGATTATCAGTGATAACGCGTTGGCGAATGGTGTTGCAACGAACACTGTAAAAGCTGTTGTCACCGATGCGTTCGGCAATCTCATACCGAATTTGGTGGTCACGTTTAGTGTAGGTAACAATGCATTAATCGCTACCAGTGGCACGACAGGTGCGGATGGTGCTGTCACGTTGCCATTGACCAATACTACCGCCGGGCTAAGTCATGTGACAGCGACAGTCAATGGGAACAGCCAGTCAGTGAGTGTGACATTTGTTCCTGATAGCGGAACCGCGACTATTCTCAGTGGAGCACTGACGGTTATCAGTGACAATGCACTGGCAAATGGCAGTGCGACCGACTCAGTAAAAGCGGTGGTGACCGATGCTACCGGTAATCTGGTCGTCAATCAGGTGGTGACTTTCAGTGCGAATAATGGCGCGGTAATCGCCGCCAATGGCACGACCGGTACAGATGGATCCGTGACCTTACCATTAACCAACACCACTGCCGGGATAACGCGTGTGACGGCGACGGTCAATGGCCATAGTCAGGCAGTGGAGGTGACCTTTATTCCGGATAGCAGCACAGCCACTCTTCTCGGTGGATCACTGACTATCACCCGCGACAATGCGATTGCTAACGGTATTGCGACCAACGCAGTGAAAGCTGTCGTCACGGATGCCAATGGTAATTTGGTGCCTAATCAAGTGGTGGCATTCAGCGCTAATCATGGTGGTGTGATTGCCGCCAGCGGAACTACCGATGCTGATGGTGCAGTGAACCTGCCGCTAACCAACACGACAACCGGACTGACACGTATAACGGCGACGGTCAATGGTCATAGCCAAACGGTGGACGTGACCTTTATTCCTGATGGTGGAACCGCCACCCTTACCAGTGGTTCACTAACCATCACCAGTGATAATGCGTTGGCAAATGGCAGTGCGACCAACGGGGTGAAAGCAGTCGTGACGGATTCAACAGGTAATCTGGTGCCTAATCAAGTGGTGACTTTCAGCGCTAATAACGGCGCAGTGATTGCCGCCAATGGCACGACGGGTGCTGATGGTGCGGTAACGTTACCGCTGACCAACACGGTGGCCGGAGTGACCCGTGTCACTGCGACAATAAATGGTAGTAGCCAAAGCGTGGATGTGACGTTTATCCCTGATGGTGGCACCGCGACCATTCTCAGTGGTGCACTGACTATCACCAGTGATAATGCGTTGGCCAATGGCAGTGCGACTAACTCGGTGAAGGCCATAGTGACAGATGCTACTGGCAATCGGGTACCCAATCAGGTGGTGACGTTCAGTGCGAGCAATGGTGCGGTGATTGCCGCCAACGCTACGACGGGCACCGACGGTTCGGTGACTTTATCACTGACTAACGCCACTTCTGGGGTGAGCCACGTGACGGCGACGGTTAATGGTTACAGCCAGACGGTGGATGTCACGTTTGTTCCAGACAGTAGTACAGCAACCATTACCAGCGGAGCACTTAGTATTGAGGTCGATGGTGCACTGGCTAATGGTGTCGCGACGAACAGTGTCAAAGCGGTAGTCACCGATGCGCAAGGCAACCGAATACCTAATCTGGCAGTAACATTCAGTGCCAATAACGGGGCGGTAATTGCGGCCAGTGCTACGACAGCCTCAGATGGTTCGGTGACTTTGCCTCTGACAAATACCACATCAGGAATAAGCCGAGTCACCGCCACAGTCAATGGCAACAGCCAAGCGGTGGATGTGACCTTCATTCCAGACAGCAGTACGGCAACGATTGTGAGTGGAGCGTTGACTATCGAAACTGATGGTGCGCTGGCTAATGGTTCTGCTACCAACAGTGTCAAAGCGGTAGTC
Source organism: Yersinia vastinensis (assembly GCF_902726565.1). Lineage (GTDB taxonomy): Bacteria > Pseudomonadota > Gammaproteobacteria > Enterobacterales > Enterobacteriaceae > Yersinia > Yersinia vastinensis. The sequence continues at coordinate 351,510 of NZ_CACVAF010000004.1, read as the reverse complement.
AGCGATGCACAAGGCAATCGGGTACCGAACCTGCTAGTGAACTTCAGTGCCGATAATGGCGCAGTGATGACTGCCAGTGCTACGACAGGCCCAGACGGTTCGGTGACGTTACCGGTGAGCAGTACAACGGCTGGAGTGAGTCGAGTCACCGCGACGGTGAACGGTCATAGTCAAACAGTGGATATGACTTTTATTGCTGATGAAAGTACAGCCACCATTGTGGGCGGAGCACTGAGTGTTGAGGTTGATGGTGCGCTGGCAAATGGTTCTGCTACCAACAGTGTTAAAGCCGTGGTGACGGATGCCCATGGGAACCTGATACCTAATTTGCTGGTGAATTTCAGTGCCAATAATAGTGGTGTGATTGCGGCTAGCGGTACGACCGGCGCAGATGGCTCAGTGACGGTCACGTTGACCAATACTACCTCAGGGGTCAGCCGTGTTACTGCTACTGTGAATGGTAATAGCCAAAATGTAGATGTCACCTTTATTGCTGATGAAAGTACGGCAACTATTGTCGCTGGAGCACTGACGATTGAAGTTGATGGTGCGCTGGCTAATAGTGTCGCCACAAACAGTGTTAAAGCGGTGGTGACAGATGCTCAGGGTAACCGGGTGCCGAATCTGCTGGTGAATTTCAGTGCCGATAACAGTGGCGTGATTGCAGCCAGCGGTACGACCGACGCAGATGGCTCAGTGACATTGACCTTAACCAATACCAAATCAGGTATGACTAAAGTCACCGCGACGGTCAATGGTCATAGTCAAACGGTAGATACGACCTTCGTCTCTGATCCGAGCACGGCAAAGGTCAGTCTGGAATCTGTTATCGGCAATATGCCAGCGGATGGCACGGCACAAAATAGTGTTAAAGCCATTGTCACTGATGCATTTGACAATGTGGTCGCGAATCAATCAGTCAGTTTCAATGCCACTAATAGCGCAACGATCGCTGCCACCGGAACAAGCGATATAAATGGTGAAGTTATCGTGACACTCGTCAGTGTTAATCCAGGGGAGAGTACCGTGACGGCAACAATCAATGGTACCAGTGATACGGATGTTATGACGTTTGTGCCCGTGCCATTTAGCATGAAATTTGTTTTAACAATGTAAGGCGATAGTGAAATAAATAACGGTATAGAGGGTATGCCCATAATGTTAATACCCTCTATGCGCAGCTGAATAGTTAAAAAAGAAGGCAATAATATTTACCGCAATTTATGCCTACTTTGTCATTACCTTATTTTGGATATTTATTATGAAATTATTTAACTTAATCACATTCACATTGGCTTTTTCAGCACTGCCAAATATCGCACTTAGCCATTATGTTGTAGAAAATCCACAAACTAGTCTAAGTGAACTTACTTTTGATCTGACACATTATTATTTACCTAGCCACGAAACTACTCATCCTAATACCTGCAAAATGAAAACAGGCGCTGGGACTCAATCATTACAATCTTGCCGATTGGTTTATGTGTTTAATTTATTAACATCATCAGGTGCTGTTGGCGCAGAAATACAAAGAGGATATGTTGATCTTCAGGGTGACGGCAGCTATGACACAGAATTATCGAATGCCACCACTCATTATAATTCACTAAGGGTGGCAGAGGCCCATGGTGTCAATCTTAATCAGCACGTGTCAATCCCTTATGCTAATATTTCAACACTCGTTGGTAGTAATGGGCGTTTTAGAGTTACAACCTCTTCAGAGGGTTTTTCATGTCTTAATAATGCCAATTGTACATTGGCTACCGGTGGAACCGGTTATACAACCAGTACTATTGATTTGGGTGCCCAAAATCTTGATGTTGCCTGTGAGGCAAGTGCATCTGGGCCTCTCAGTATTGAGAATACTTTGAGTGGCGAACATATTTACTCGTATAACAGCAATGCAACACGGTTGTCGCAAAATATTGGCGAAATTAAGTTATCGGTTAATTGTGTTAACTGGTTATCAACGGCGAAAAGTAAAACATTAAACTTTTCTATTACACCCAATACAACGATAGCGACGGGTGGGAACACTCAAGTGACTTGTGGCGCTTATCGTGATGGTAATGCAGGGACCGCTGCCGGTTATTCATTCTCTCGTCCAATTAATGTCGCAGGATTTGATGGTATTTCAGAGCAGTATGATACCGACAGTATTTATTATGGACTTTATGTTACATCACCATCGACGTCAGCTGAAACTGTTCTTGACTTAAATTGTGCATTATCGGGGCAATACACTCTTAATTAGGACATATATTCGCTGGGCGATTTTATCATTAATGATAATTTCGCCTAAACACTCATAACTTCACGAGTAAGTCACGATGAATAAAATCATTTCAGCTCTGATTATTGACCAACATCCTTTAATAAGGCATGTCGTGAGGGGACTGATAGAGTGCAAAGGTGGAAAAGTTTATGAAACTGGCGAAGAGTTAGAATCGATAAAAATGGCCAGTATTTATAAGCCGAGTATCATTGTTGTCGATTTTGTTGGATATAAAAACATTCAACTTAATCTCATCCAAAAACTCATGCTAATGTCTCCTGAGTCAAAAGTGCTTATTTATACCTCACTAACCTCAATTTATTATTTGAAAAAATGTCTTGGAATAGGTGTTCGTGGATATGTATATAAGAAGGATGATGTTATTAATCTTGATGGTGCAATTGATGCAGTAATATCGGGGTATTGCTGCTTCCCTCAAGTCGATTTGCCCACGAATGCATAATGACTATATGCATTATTTCCCAAGGTCAATGGGAGTAAGGTCTTGCCCGATGAATAAATTAGTATCCTATTCACTCTATTTCTTCTGGTTTATCTGGCTGTTCTGTTTTTTTAGCCTGATTATCGTTGAGACATTTCCGGAGTTTATGAACTACGTACACTCTATTTATCTCGGCGCTATTGTCTCGGAAGAAACTTATGATTCTCTTATTGCATTCTCATTATGGTTATCGCTGTTCTCAGCCATGACCGCCATGTTTTTTATTAATTTATTTTTCAAAAAATTAAGAGAGTTTAGATAAATAACGTCCAACTTATGTTCGCTATCAAGGAAATTAACACTATGGAAGAGAAATTTGCCATCATTCAACATCCTTGTTCTTTTACTCGTTTCAGTTTGGAGCGTATTTTAAAAAAACTCTTAATGAGTGAATCCGTCAATGTTGCTGCCAGTGTCAGCTCCCTCACAGATTGCTATGATAACTTGGTGAAGTTTCCTACTGTTAATCTAGCCATTTTGAATCTACGTGGTGAGGACTATACATCGGGTGATAGCCTAAGCTTAGTGGTTGACTGGTTACGGATACATCGCCCAAATTGTCGCGTCATTATCATCGCAGATGAGTTTTGTGTTCATCTACTCAAGCAATATTTCTTTGGGGTTGAGCAGGTTTATGCTGTTATTGCGCAAAATGCCCTGATGAGTCAATTCGTTAGCCAATTAAATCGAGTATTTTCCAGCCCGCCAGCTCTGAATAAAAAACGGCCATGCATATTATCGCGGCGAGAACGAACTGTTCTGGCGTTATTGCTGCAAGGCAAATCGAACAATGATATTGCAGATCATTTGGAATTAAGTAATAAAACGGTTAGCTATCACAAACGCAGTGCTTTGGGTAAATTGGGTATCAACACATTACAACCTATGCTAATGAATGCCGGAATTGTTTCACAGTTCTTGAGCAATACACACTCTGGACCACAAAGTACAATGGTATGATTATAATGACGTCACATTCTCATGTATTGCACTCAGGAGTTAACTTTCCTGAGTCACGCAAACCAAATAGGAGAGTGTTAAGAAATTAATCTGCGGCATGTTTTTGGTGATAAAGAAAAGTAGCTGGTGTGGCTCAGACTATAAATTTTCTTCTCTAGTTTAACGGTTCCGGACATGGAAAAACATTTTCCCTGTCCGCTAGGAACAAATGCACGGCAGCATTAGTTTGTACAAGATTATTCGATCCATTCGATCCATTCGATCCATTCGATATTAACGATTTTGGTCAAATTGAGCTGTACAGTGGAATGGCTCAAAATCGTTATCTTTTAAAAGCCAATTATTTCTGATTCTCGTCTGTGGATACTTAGTGTGTCTGGCGAATTGGTCAGAAAAGGGCTGCCAAGAGTCTTGATGGCTGCGGTGCTGTTTAGGCATGCCATTGAGTTTGCTGACGACTCCCTCGTTTACTCTAAACAGGCTGTAAAGATTTATTAGAATCTTTCATGCTAGAATTCGTGTAATATACGTGACCCCTAAGCATCAGGTGTAGCAGTTGCTGTGGCGCCTTATTTGCGTGCTTTCTTTGAAAAGTTTTAAAATCCAATGAGTTGATGTGCGGTAAAAAAACATAACTTATTGATGAGACGATTATACACGACGCCTGTGAAGGCGACATTAGAGGTTGCTCAATGAGCGAGAAGTCAGAAGACCAGAAATTACCAAACTCAAAGCCACAAAGCCCTAAACCACAGGGCGATAAAGTTGTGGGCGAAAAATTACAGAAAATCTTGGCTCGCGCCGGTCATGGCTCGCGTCGAGAAATCGAAACCATTATTCAACAAGGCCGCGTTAGCGTTGATGGTAAAATATCAAAGCTGGGTGATCGGGTTGAAGTGACTCAGGCCACTAAAATTCGTCTAGACGGTCATCTTCTATCTATTAAAGAATCTGAAGAGGCAGTGTGCCGTGTTCTGGCGTATTACAAGCCTGAGGGTGAACTTTGTACCCGTAATGACCCTGAAGGTCGTCCAACCGTATTTGATCGTTTGCCTAAACTGCGCGGGTCTCGTTGGGTCGCGGTCGGGCGTTTAGACGTCAACACCTCCGGGTTATTGTTGTTCACCACCGATGGTGAACTGGCTAACCGTCTGATGCATCCAAGCCGCGAAGTTGAACGTGAATATGCCGTGCGGGTGTTTGGTCAGATTGATGACGAAAAAATCAAGCAGTTGAGCCGTGGCGTGCAATTGGAAGATGGTCCTGCGGCATTCCGCACCATTAAATTCCAAGGCGGAGAAGGGCTTAACCAGTGGTACAACGTCACCTTAACCGAAGGGCGCAACCGTGAAGTTCGCCGCTTATGGGAAGCTGTCGGTGTGCAAGTTAGTCGCCTGATTCGTGTACGTTATGGTGATATCAATCTGCCAAAAGGCTTGCCACGTGGCGGCTGGACAGAGCTAGATCTGAACGCCACTAACTATCTGCGTGAATTAGTGGAGCTGGATTCTGAAACTGTCAGTAAATTGCCAGTAGAGAAAGACCGACGTCGCGTGAAAGCGAACCAAATTCGCCGTGCGGTTAAGCGTCATACTGAAGTCGCTGGTCGTCAGGTTGCAGGTCGTCAAGGTTCTGCACGTAAAGGTTCTACTCGTCAGAATGCAGGTAATGCAACGCCAGCAGCAACGACTGGGCGTCGCGGATCGAACAAACGCGGGTAATCCACTAAGTGGGAAGATATTTTCTTCTTCCCACTTCTTCTTATGCCATCAGATAATTACCAATCAATACCTTGTTGCGCTTTAATGCCAGCATCAAAAGCATGTTTGACTGGGCGTAATTCGCTGACAGTATCCGCCATTTCCAACAGATCTCGATGGCAACCACGCCCCGTAATAATGACCGTTTGATGGGCAGGGCGCTGTTTTAGTGCATTAACAACCTCCTCTAGTGGCAGATAGTCATAGGCCACCATATACGTCAGCTCATCCAACACAACTAAGTCCAACGTCGGGTCTGCCAGCATACGCAATCCGTGTTGCCAAACCGCTTGGCAGGCCGCGGTATCGGTCTCTCTGTTCTGCGTATTCCAGGTAAAACCTGTCGCCATTACTTGGAACTCGACACCGTGTTGTTGCAGCAAATTTTTCTCACCGTTCGGCCATTCACCTTTAATAAATTGAATCACTCCCGCTTTCAGACCATGGCCAACTGCACGGGTTACTGTACCAAATGCAGCAGTGGTTTTACCTTTACCATTGCCGGTGAAAACAATCAAAATACCGCGAATTTCCTGTGCTGCGGCCACTCGTGATTCAACCTTTTCTTTTATTTTTTGTTGGCGCTGCTGGTGGCGTTCTTCAGACATAAACGTTCCTTTATTCGGCGGGGCCAGCTTTGCGGCCCGGTTGTGCATCGAAACTGATACCCGTCTTTCTTCGGCTATCGTCGCCCATCAGGTAAAGATATAGCGGCATAATATCAGCGGGTGTTTTTAGCTTATCGGCATTCTCGTCAGGGAAGGCATTTGCCCGCATTTGAGTCCGCGTTCCGCCGGGATTAATGCAATTAACTCGCAGATTACTGTGCTTATACTCTTCAGCCAGCACTTGCATCATGCCCTCAGTGGCAAATTTGGAGACGGCGTAAGCACCCCATTCGGCACGACCTTGACGTCCAACACTGGAGCTGGTGAAGACCAATGAAGCGCTGGGAGACTTAAGTAACAATGGTAGCAATGCTTGAGTTAGCATAAAAGTTGCATTGACATTCACTTGCATTACATCTTGCCAGACAGCAATGCTTTGCTCAGACATGGGAACTATTTCACCCAGTAAACCCGCATTGTGCAGCACTCCGTCTAAATGAGAAATTTGTGTGCTGAGGGTTTGGGCTAACTGCTGGCAATCCTGTTCGCTTGCATGCAGTAAGTCAAGCACCAGAACGATTGCAGACCTCCCGCCAGCCTCTGTAATCTGCTGTTTTACAGCGACGAGTTTACTCTCTGTACGACCGACGAGAATCAAACGAGCACCAAAACGTGCGTAAGTCAGCGCCGCTTCGCGACCAATACCATCACCTGCACCCGTGACTAAAATAGTCCGATTATCGAGCAGGTCACCTTTAGGTTGATAATGCATAATTATTCCTCTTGCTGGCGGCGAGTATTCTATTTTTCATGCCGCGATATCTCTTACATTCTTATATTTAAGCGAAACCAATGCAATTTTTCATTTGCGCAAGACGGCGGCCGATGGGTTCGCTAGAATGCAGGTATCTCTTTAATAGCAGATGAATAAAGGCGGTATTTGTGGAGTTATTTTCTCTGTACGGACTGTTTCTCGCTAAAGTGGTAACCATTGTGGTTGCGATTGGTGCGGTAGTACTACTGATTGTCAGCCAAGGAATGAGGAAACAAGGGCAACGAGGCGAACTCAATCTAGTTGACTTGGGTGAGCAATATAAGGAAATGCAGCGTGAGATGCGTTTAGCGCGCATGAGTCCCTCGGAGCAAAAAGTCTGGAGTAAAGAATTTAAAAAGCAGCAAAAATCCGATCAAAAACTGAAGAAACAGCGCGCGAAAGCCGGTGCGGTGGCAACAGGGAAACCCTGTTTATATGTCATTGATTTCAAAGGTAGCATTGATGCGCATGAAGTCACGTCATTGCGTGAAGAGATTTCTGCTGTGTTGGCGGTTGCCACTGCGCAAGATGAAGTATTGCTGAGACTCGAAAGCCCGGGGGGGGTTGTGCATGGCTACGGCCTTGCGGCTTCGCAATTGGAGCGTTTGCGTCATAAAGGTATACGTCTGACCGTCGCGGTGGATAAAGTGGCCGCGAGCGGGGGGTATATGATGGCTTGTGTTGCGGATCGCATTATTAGCGCGCCTTTTGCCATTATTGGTTCTATCGGGGTTGTCGCACAGATACCTAACTTCCACCGCTTATTGAAAAAGAACGACATTGATGTTGAGCTGCACACCGCTGGTGAGTTTAAGAGAACCCTAACGCTGTTTGGTGAAAATACTGAGCAAGGGCGCGAGAAATTTCGCGAAGATTTGAATGAAACTCATCTGCTATTTAAGCAGTTTGTTCAACAACAACGCCCCTCTTTAGATATTGATGCTGTTGCAACCGGTGAACATTGGTTTGGTACTCAAGCAAAAGAGAAAGGGTTGGTTGATGCGATTGGTACCAGTGATGATTTACTGATTGCTGAAATGGATAACCACGAAGTTATAGGTGTGCGTTATTCGCGTCGCAAACGTCTAATGGATCGTTTTACCGGGAGCGCCGCAGAAAGTGTCGACCGCCTATTATTGCGGTGGTGGCAGCGTGGGGAAAAACCCCTGCTCTAGTCGAATAGGATTTGAGTTTTACAAGACAATAACAGGGGGAAACCCCCTGTTATTGTTGGCTCAATAGCTAAACGAGAAAGTAATAAAAGAAGAATAATCAGAATTAATCAATTAAATGATATTTAGCAGACAACACGTGTGCCAGATGTTTGAACATATTAAATACTGCGGTTGTTTTTGCTGTGGGTAAACCATCTGAATCGAGGAAGAATTCACCACGAAATACTAAGACAGAACCTTTCTGCTCAACCTCTGTTGCTTCCATACCATGCAGATAATCTTCATGCTGGCGAATAATCTCATTAGCTTCTGCCAACAATTCATTACGCGTAATCGGTGCTGTGTTTCCGAGCATTATATTCCCTCACGACAATCATATTTGTTTTCAGAACCAAGTAAATTCTTTCACTATTGTACTGCGGGTTAGCATTTGTTCGCAAACCGACTAAGGTTTATTCGAGCTATTGATGGCTTTATCATCAATATTGGATAAATTAAGATTCCGAGCTAATTAGGTTGCGTAGCGCTTTTTATCAGGTACAGTGTGGGATTTTATACTATTAGGTGGAAGGTTTTGTTGACGCCATAAGGCAGAATTCACTGCTGTTACACTGGGCGCAGGCAAAAATTTTGCGGGATCGTCAAGCATGATTCGGATGACTCTTTTGTGGCACCGATCAAAAAAACAGGTTGATCTCCTGAAAAAGTACCGCAATATAAAAAAGAGATTGCGAATGCCGCGGTACGGCAAGATAAAAACCTTCTTTTAGAAGAAATAATTTAGGTAAAGGTAATTATGGGTAAAGCTCTCGTAATAGTTGAGTCCCCGGCAAAAGCCAAAACTATTAATAAATACTTAGGGAATAACTACGTGGTTAAGTCCAGTGTCGGTCACATTCGTGATTTGCCGACCAGTGGATCTGCCAGTAAGAAGAGCGCTAACTCAACTGAAGATAAAGCCAAGAAAGCTGATAAACCCAAAACTAAAGTAAAGAAAGACGAAAAGGTTGCATTAGTTAACCGCATGGGTGTCGATCCTTATCATGGCTGGAAAGCGCAGTATGAAATTTTGCCCGGCAAAGAAAAAGTGGTTGCCGAGCTTAAAGCATTAGCTGAAAACGCTGACCATATCTATCTCGCAACCGACCTTGACCGCGAAGGAGAGGCTATTGCCTGGCATTTGCGGGAAGTGATTGGTGGTGATGATAAGCGTTTTAGTCGTGTGGTATTCAACGAAATCACTAAAAATGCTATCCAACAAGCGTTTAATCAACCTGGTGAATTGAATATCAACCGGGTTAATGCCCAACAAGCCCGTCGCTTTATGGACCGGGTTGTGGGTTATATGGTTTCTCCGCTGCTGTGGAAAAAAATTGCTCGTGGCCTGTCTGCAGGGCGTGTGCAATCCGTCGCGGTGCGCTTAGTGGTCGAACGTGAGCGGGATATTAAAGCATTCGTTCCTGAAGAGTATTGGGAACTGCATGCCGACTTGCTGGCAAAGGGTGAAGTACCGATTCAAATGGAAGTCACCCATGCTCACAATAAGCCGTTTAAACCGGTCAATCGTGAGCAGACGCACGCCGCCCTTAAATTGTTGGAAAACGCGCGCTACAAAGTGTTGGATCGTGAAGATAAACCGACCAGCAGCAAGCCCGGCGCACCTTTTATTACGTCCACCTTGCAACAGGCTGCTAGTACCCGCCTGAGTTTTGGTGTGAAGAAGACCATGATGATGGCGCAGCGCTTGTATGAAGCGGGCCATATCACCTATATGCGTACTGACTCCACCAATTTGAGTCAAGATGCGTTGACCATGGTTCGTGGTTATATCGGCGATAATTTTGGTGATAAGTATTTACCGTCTGCGCCAAATCAATACAGCAGCAAAGAGAACTCACAAGAAGCGCATGAAGCTATTCGTCCTTCTGATGTGAATGTGCTGGCTGAACAATTAAAAGATATGGAAGCCGATGCCCAGAAGCTGTATCAGCTGATTTGGCGTCAGTTTGTGGCCTGTCAGATGACACCGGCCAAATATGATTCAACGACGCTGACCGTGCAGGCTGGTGACTTCCAACTGCGCGCTAAAGGCCGTACTTTGCGATTTGACGGTTGGACTAAGGTCATGCCAGCACTGCGCAAAGGCGATGAAGATCGCACCTTGCCAGTGATTGAAGTGGGCAGTGAGTTGGATTTGCAAAAGCTGATCCCAAGCCAGCACTTTACCAAGCCACCGGCACGTTACAGTGAAGCATCATTGGTGAAAGAGCTGGAAAAACGGGGTATTGGCCGTCCATCTACTTATGCGTCGATTATTTCGACCATTCAAGACCGTGGCTATGTTCGGGTTGAAAACCGCCGCTTCTATGCAGAGAAAATGGGTGAAATTGTTACTGACCGCTTGGAAGAAAACTTCCGCGAGTTGATGAATTACGATTTCACCGCGCGGATGGAAAGTGGTTTGGACCAAGTGGCCAACGATCAGGCTGAATGGAAAGCTGTGCTGGATGGATTCTTTGCTGAATTCAGCGAGCAGCTTGAAAAAGCCGAAAAAGATCCTGAAGAGGGCGGTATGCGTCCAAATCAGATGGTCATGACCAGCATTGATTGCCCAACTTGTGGTCGTCCGATGGGGATTCGTACCGCCAGTACCGGGGTGTTCCTAGGTTGCTCAGGTTATGCATTGCCACCGAAGGAGCGCTGTAAAACCACCATCAATCTGGTACCAGAAGCTGAAATTCTTAACATTTTGGAAGGTGATGATGCGGAGACCAACGCATTACGCGCCCGTCGTCGCTGCCAGAAATGTGGCACTGCAATGGACAGCTATCTGATCGATAACCAACGTAAATTGCATGTTTGTGGGAATAACCCTGCATGTGATGGTTATGAGATAGAAGAAGGTGAGTTCCGCATCAAAGGGTATGAAGGCCCTATTGTTGAGTGCGAGAAATGTGGTTCCGAAATGCACCTGAAAATGGGACGTTTTGGTAAGTACATGGGTTGTACCAATGACGAGTGCAAAAATACCCGTAAAATCTTACGCAGTGGTGAAGTTGCACCGCCAAAAGAAGATCCGGTGCCATTACCCGAATTGCCTTGTGAAAAATCTGATGCTTATTTCGTGTTGCGAGATGGTGCTGCGGGTGTGTTCTTAGCGGCCAATACTTTCCCTAAATCGCGCGAAACACGTGCACCTTTAGTTGAAGAGTTGGTTCGTTTTAAGGATCGTTTACCTGAGAAGCTACGTTATTTGGCGGATGCGCCAGTGACGGACAAGGAGGGTAACAAAACCATGGTGCGCTTTAGCCGTAAAACTAAGCAACAATATGTTTCCTCTGAAAAAGAGGGCAAAGCCACAGGTTGGTCTGCTTTCTATATCGATGGCAAATGGGTTGAAGCGAAAAAATAAGCATTTTACTGAGTGAGAGTGGTATCTCGAGAGATTAATCGCGCTCAGTCGTAAAGTTAAAATGCCGAGCCATGCCTAAGAAACCAGCCTCAATGGCTGGTTTTTTTATTGGGTTAATTTATCCAAGTGCTTTATAGTCTTGGTTAATCCGTTGATACTATCAATCATTAACGGCTGTCTGCATTTATCAAAAACACGATTATTTTTAGGCTAATACTCGATGGTCTAGGTAGCTAATAGCGCAAGTCTACAGGCAGACCCAAGTCAGAGATTTAAGCAAGGAAAGTCGTTACTATCGCTACAATGCAACGAGAGAAGGGTATATACAGTTGTTGGCGAAATGATATAGTAGTTATATAAAATATTTTTTTATCACCTTAAGTTATTATAAGGTCAATACTGACCACTTCGCATGTCGCTATAAGTTTCAGTTAATAACTTCTCGGCATACCGGGTGATACCGATATACCAAACTGTGGCGTTCCCCGCAGTGTTTAACCTAGGATGGTATAGATATGAAATTGCAACAGCTCCGTTATATTGTTGAGGTGGTTAATCATAACCTTAACGTATCATCTACCGCAGAGGGTCTGTACACCTCACAACCTGGGATAAGTAAACAGGTCAGAATGCTGGAAGATGAGCTTGGCATCCAGATTTTTGCCCGCAGTGGTAAACATCTCACACAAGTCACTCCCGCAGGGCTGGAAATAATCCGTATTGCTCGTGAAGTGCTGTCAAAAGTGGATGCCATCAAAGCGGTTGCTGGTGAACATACCTATCCAGATAAAGGGTCTTTGTATGTAGCCACGACTCATACTCAGGCACGCTATGCATTGCCTAATGTGATTAAAGGCTTTATCGAACGTTATCCGCGCGTGTCCTTGCATATGCATCAAGGGTCACCCACACAAATTGCTGAGGCAGTTTCCAAGGGGAGTGCTGACTTTGCTATTGCAACTGAAGCACTTCATTTGTACGACGACCTGATCATGTTGCCGTGCTATCACTGGAATCGCGCGGTGGTTGTTAAGCCTGATCATCCATTAGCTGGCAAGACTCATGTCAGCATTGAAGAGCTGGCAGCCTATCCAATAGTAACCTACACCTTTGGTTTTACCGGCCGCTCAGAGTTGGATACCGCATTTAATCGCGCAGGGTTGACTCCACGAATTGTTTTCACCGCCACCGATGCGGATGTGATTAAAACCTATGTGAGATTAGGGCTGGGGGTGGGTGTTATCGCCAGTATGGCGGTTGACCCAGTTCAAGACCCTGATTTAGTGACGGTTGATGCGCGCGATATCTTTACTTACAGTACCACCAAAATTGGTTTCCGCCGCAGCACCTTCCTGCGTAGTTATATGTATGATTTTATCCTGCGTTTTGCCCCGCATTTGACGCGTGATGTGGTGGATAAAGCGGTTGCTTTGCGTTCGAATGAAGATATTGAGGCGATGTTCAAAGACATAAAATTGCCGACGAAATAATTGTTCTTGTAGCGTAAAGATAAAGCCCCAAGTTAATGGGGCTTTTTGCATTGCTAACGTTTCTTATTGGCTTGTGCCAGTACTGAGCCGGCCAGCGTTTTGGTTTGTTCACTGTATTTAGAATTTGCCAGAACTTGTGATGCGACATCCTCCATATGTGCGCCTGTTTGATTATTCGTGCTAGATTGAGATAGGGCCGATCCTGCAAGACTTTTTTCGATGGCGGAAGCATTAGGATCTTTCAGTATTTTCGCCGCTTGCGAAGCAACTGATTGGGAGGTTTTCTTGGTATTCTTATTCGTCATAATTTCCATTTCATCCTGTTTATAGGGTATTCCACGTAGTGCACTATCTATTTAACAATGTTACATATTAATTAAGTTGTATGTACAAGGGGGTTTCTTTGTCTATCGTGGTAGGGAATAGTAGACACAATGGAATATGTATATGCTAATGAAATTTAATTAATTCACCTGATTTTATATTTTTATTATATGTTTGTTCGTATATTTTCAATTTTTATAAAAGGACAGTAAATGTTTTCAGTGAGTAATCCTTCTAATACTAATACCAGTTGTCCTCTATTGCTCCCTGAATTACCCTTTCCAGAAAAACAACATTTAAATTATCTACGTAGCATGCCAAATAGCGATGACGTATCAGTTCCAGTCAGTGAGATTAGTGATGCTCTGAATGAGTTAACATCGATATATAGTGAGGATTTTTTACAAAACGTAACTCAATTAGATATCCATGATGAAATCAAAAATTTCAACCAACTTTCTGCCTATAGAAAAGTAAACTTCATCGATTGGTTTGCTTTTAGAGATTTTAAGGAGGATGGCTATGTGAGGATAAATAATTTTTTAAGAGAGTCTCAAGGTGAGCAACAAAACGTACGATCGAATGTATTTCAGATGAAACTATCGCTCATGCATCTAACAATGTTGCAGGCCATGCAACCTACAGTTCAACAGACATTGTTCAGAGGGGAGGTTAGGTCCCTTTTTAGCACCAGTAACTGGACGGAAGGATCTATATTTAGTACTAAATCATTCATGAGTTCATCCCAAGACGAAGATGTAGCATGGAGTTTTTGTGGCGATAAAACCACTTTGGATAATGATTCTATAAATGTCTTATTTGAAATATATAATGACAACCCCTATTCAGGTGCAGACATTTCAAGTGTGCTGCGTGATGGGGAAGATGAATTTTTATTTCTTCCTGAGACTGATTTTATAATAACAGATAGAACTTATGATGCAGAAGAGAAAACACTAAAAATAGAAATGTCTACATGTTATACCGGCGAGCATATCTTTAGTTCAAATCTTCAGGCGTTGGTGTTCTTTGCAAGGGAAAGCTAAATATGGGTACTGAGAAGGCAACCTACTTACTATGATTTATGTTAAATAGAACAGTGGCTTATCAATTATTTTTGTATATCTGATTTTCTATAAAGAACTATTAAGTTGAAATTTAAAAGATAATTTAAAAAATATAATGTATTTTCATATTAGTATTCAACATTTTTACAATGAAAGTAAACAAGGAGAATCTATGGATAAAATATCTTACCCTTTATCAAAAATAGGGCTGAGTAACACATTTCAGGCATTAGAGAACAGAGGCGCTATTCCTGAAAAAGCTCAATTTTATATTGATGGTGATAATGTGGAAAGTATAGGCAGTGCAAGTGAATCTTTAGAACGGTTAATTCATAAGGGTTGGCTGATCCCTTCAGATAATAACATTGAAACTGACAGAAGAGTTAACTTACTGACTTCAATGAGTAAGTTCTCAATGGTAGAACTTACGCTTGAACACAGTGATAAAATGTACCCATATTTACATCATGATAATCATATTCTAATGAAATTTGATTTTGATAGTGATTCAGGGCTCAAAATGCGTCATTCAGTCACTTATGGTAATGGTAAGTGCGATTTGTTTACATTGCATTGCCAAATGCTCTTGAGTGAAGACTTTCAGTTAGATGAAAACAAAACTAATATTTACTTTGAGTTTGCATCACAATGCCCAAAAGAGTTGCAACAAGATCTTGATCTTAGAACAATAACTACCAAGATTTTAGATTGGCTAAAGAATTTATTCTTCCCGAATTCTTATAATGCGGATAATACTGTGCCATTTAGTCTATCTGACAATGAACTTCAATGGGATAAAACCGGATTCGAGTTTTATGAATCATCTGATTTTGACAACTTAACGCCTAGTGAGTGCAATAGGGTAATAACCGATATGGAGTTTAAATTGTTTTTTGAAAGCTAAGATATGAAAGAGCAACACAGTAGTTAATTTTACCTTATCGGGTCATGAGTTTTTTTACTCTCATCGTTCATACCTATCGCTGCCAGTAATCGCCATTGTTGCCAAAATGTTAATGTTTCTTTGTGTTATATTTAATCTAGACCTCATAATTTCAAGGGAATAGCCTTGTTGAGATGAATGATGTTTAGAACACTTATAAGAAACAATGGAGGCGCTATGTCGTTGGATCTGCGTAAAACGAGTATGGCCAAGTTGGTCGCCCTTAACCACGAGTATCACTATTACAGTCTACCGCAACTGGCGGCAGCACTGGGTGATATTGACCGACTTCCGAAATCACTGAAAGTGTTGTTGGAAAACCTGTTGCGCCATCTGGATGGTGAGCAGGTCCAAGAGGAAGACCTCAAAGCGATTATTGATTGGCAACAAACCGGTCATGCCGATAAAGAGATTGCTTATCGTCCGGCGCGGGTTCTCATGCAGGACTTTACCGGTGTACCCGCCGTCGTCGATTTAGCCGCTATGCGAGAAGCGGTTAAGCGTTTGGGCGGCGATGTTGCTCAGGTTAACCCATTATCTCCTGTTGACTTGGTTATCGACCACTCGGTGACGGTTGACGAGTTTGGCGATAAAGCGGCCTTTGGCGAAAACGTTCGCTTAGAAATGGAACGTAACCACGAACGCTATATCTTTTTACGCTGGGGGCAAAAAGCGTTCAGCCGATTCCGTGTCGTACCGCCGGGGACCGGAATTTGTCATCAGGTTAACCTTGAGTATTTAGGGCAGACCGTCTGGCATGAACAGCAGGGCGGCAAGCAGGTTGCGTATCCAGATACTTTGGTGGGCACTGACTCTCATACCACGATGATTAATGGTCTGGGGATTTTGGGCTGGGGGGTCGGAGGGATTGAAGCAGAGGCGGCAATGCTGGGCCAGCCAGTCTCGATGCTGATTCCTGATGTGGTCGGATTCAAGATGACGGGCAAAATGCGTGAAGGGATCACCGCCACTGATTTAGTATTAACGGTTACACAAATGCTGAGAAAGCACGGTGTGGTAGGTAAGTTTGTTGAGTTTTACGGCGATGGTTTGGCTGATTTACCATTGGCAGATCGCGCCACTATCGCCAACATGTCACCAGAATATGGTGCCACCTGTGGGTTCTTCCCAGTGGACGATGTCACATTAGGCTACCTGCGCTTAAGTGGCCGCCGTGATGAACAGATAGCGTTAGTCGAGGCCTACAGTAAAGCACAGGGTCTATGGCGTTATCCGGGGGATGAACCTGTGTTTACCAGCCAGTTATCATTGGATCTGGGTGCAGTAGAAGCCAGTTTGGCCGGGCCGAAACGGCCACAAGACCGGGTTGCATTGCCCAAAGTCCCGCTCGCGTTTAATGCTTTTGAAGAGCTGGAAGTGAACAGCAAGAAAGATAAAGTAAGCCATGTTTCTTTCTCACTTGAGGGGCAAACTCATGAGCTAGAGCAAGGGGCGGTGGTCATCGCCGCTATCACCTCATGCACTAATACCTCAAATCCAAGTGTGCTGATGGCGGCGGGCTTGCTTGCCAAAAAAGCGTCAGAAAAGGGGCTTAAAACTAAACCTTGGGTTAAAACCTCGCTGGCTCCCGGTTCTAAAGTCGTGACTGAATATCTCAACTCTGCGGGGCTAACGCCTTATCTTGACCATCTGGGTTTTAATTTGGTTGGCTATGGCTGTACTACTTGTATAGGTAACTCTGGCCCATTACCGGACCCAATAGAAAAAGCCATTAAAGCCGGGGATTTAACCGTGGGCGCGGTGCTGTCCGGCAACCGTAACTTTGAAGGGCGAATCCATCCTTTGGTTAAAACGAACTGGCTGGCGTCACCTCCGCTGGTCGTGGCTTACGCCTTGGCTGGGAATATGAATATCAACCTAGCCCAAGATGCACTAGGTTATGATCCTGAGGGTAATCCTGTTTATCTGAAAGATATTTGGCCAACTGGGATTGAAATCGCTAAAGCGGTTGAAGAGGTTAAAACAGAGATGTTCCGCAAAGAGTATGCGGCAGTATTTGACGGTGATGAAGATTGGCAGGCGATTGAGGTTGTTAGTACACCAACCTATGACTGGCAAAATGACTCCACTTATATTCGTTTACCTCCTTTCTTCAGTGATATGAAAGCGTTACCGGAGCCTGTTCAAGATATTCATAATGCGCGTATTTTAGCCATTTTGGCTGACTCAGTGACGACGGACCATATTTCTCCTGCGGGTAATATCAAGTTAGACAGCCCGGCCGGTCGTTATTTGCGAGATCGTGGAGTAGAGATCAAAGAGTTCAACTCCTATGGTTCCCGCCGTGGCAACCATGAAGTAATGATGCGTGGGACTTTTGCCAATATTCGTATTCGCAACGAAATGGTGCCCGGTGTTGAAGGAGGGATAACTCGCCATATTCCATCGCAAAATGAAATGTCGATTTACGATGCGGCGATGCGTTACCAGCAGGAACAGGTGCCATTGGCGGTGATTGCGGGGAAGGAGTATGGTTCAGGGTCCAGTCGCGACTGGGCGGCCAAAGGGCCGAGATTGCTGGGTGTTAGGGTCGTGATTGCTGAGTCATTCGAACGTATTCACCGATCAAATTTAATCGGTATGGGAATTTTACCACTTGAGTTTCCGCAAGGTGTTAACCGCAAAACCTTAGGCCTCACCGGAGATGAGTCCATCAGCGTCAGCGGGTTACAAAATCTGGCTCCGGGGCAAACTGTTGCGGTGACACTCACCTATGCTGATGGCCGTCAACAGACGGTCAATACGCGTTGCCGTATCGATACGGGGAATGAATTGGTCTATTTTGAGAATGGTGGCATTTTGCATTACGTTATCCGCAAAATGTTGTGATGCGTTGCGTGTCGGAGTGACAGTGTCACTATTTGACGACGTAACTCAATGCCAAATAAGCCAAAGGGTGGTCACAAGACCACCCTTTATCATTTGAACACAGTCTTTCGTGAACGGCATGAACAGCAGAATTACTTGGTCAACAAATGGCCCATTTTGGCCGCTTTAGTTGCCATATACTGCTCGTTCTTTGGATTCTGGCCGACAATCAGTGGCACACGTTCGACAATGTTAATTCCCGCTTGCGAGAGAATTTCAACCTTTTTGGGGTTGTTGGTTAGCAGGCGGACGGCTTTGACACCTAATAATTTGTACATATCAGAACATAGCGTGAAGTCGCGTTCATCGGCGGCAAAACCCAGTTGATGATTAGCTTCAACCGTATCGGCACCAAGATCCTGTAAAGCGTAAGCCCGGATCTTATTCAGCAGGCCAATATTTCGACCTTCCTGACGATGATAAATCAGCACACCACGCCCTTCTTCGGCAATATGGGCCAGTGCCGCTTCAAGCTGAAAACCACAGTCACAGCGCAAGCTAAATAAAGCATCACCCGTTAGGCACTCAGAATGAACTCGCGAGAGCACCGGTTTATCCCCGCTGATATCACCAAAAATTAAGGCCAGATGATCATGGCCGGTGGCTAATTCTTCAAAACCGACCATTAGAAAATCACCCCACGGAGTGGGTAATTTGGCTTCTGCTACACGTTTTAGCTGCATCTTACTGTTCATATTATAACGTCGGACCCTTAGGAAGGCTGTCGCACACCCTACCGTATATACCCTTTATATTGGGGTATAAGGTTAAATAAAAAGTTTCTCTGTGATCATTATTAGCTATATTGCCATAACTTTTGACTTGCTGCTGTTCAACAAAGCAGCAAGAAGGTAAGAGTGAATGTCAGGCTGGGGTTTATTTCAGCAGTGGCAAAAAAATTTTTATGTTATCAATGGGCCGCAAGATTGATGCGTTATGGCTATAGATGCAATTAGCGCTATCACCATGGATAATATGTTGTGGGCATTTGCTAGAAAGAAAGGACCTCAGATGTGGAATATAGCAAAACGAATCACGGTAGGAGCACTTATTTTACTGCTGCCGACCTTGATTATCTGGCTTTCTGGTTGGCAATGGCAGCCCGGGGGCAGTGATAGCTGGCTAAAAGGACTATTTTGGGTGACTGAAACGGTCACCGCGCCGTGGGGAATTGTGACCAGCATATTGATTGGCGGCTGGTTTCTATGGTGCCTGCGCTTTCGAATCAAACCAGCCATTGGGCTGCTCGTCATATTGTGTGGCGTTATTGTTTTGGGCCAAGGTGTAAAATCCTTGATTAAAGAACAGGTGCAGGAGCCTCGACCATTTGTGGTGTGGCTTGAGGCTGAACATCATATTGATAATCGTTTTTTCTATTCGCTACCGCGGTCTGAGCGTAGCGCGCTCGTGAAGCAGCAATTACAAAACCAATCGATTATTCCATCATGGCTGAGTAATCATTGGCAATTTGAAACCGGTTTTGCTTTTCCTTCGGGACATACGGTTTTTGCCGCCAGTTGGGCTTTATTGGCTGTGGGATTGCTGTGGCCACGCCGACATTACAAAACGGTTATTTTGCTGATGTTATGGGCGCAGGGTGTCATGATGAGCCGATTGGCCTTAGGTATGCACTGGCCACGTGATCTTATGGCGGCAACCATCATCAGCGCGTTATTAGTCGCGGTAGTTTGCCATTTAGTGCAGCGTTGGTTCGGCCTGTTAACGATTTTGCCGCAAGAAAAACAGGAAATAGAAAAACGTGAGCATGAGGAAAATTAAGTGATTAGTTATTATTCGCAGTTAAGTTGCTTAAAATAATATCTATTGAACACGAGTTAGGCGCTTTATCTTGGTGCAGGCTTTCTTTGCTGGGTTAGGAAGTGCTAATTTAATAAGTAAGGACGCCACATTTTTGGCATAATTCATCAGGTTGATTCGGCCTTTAGGAAAAAACGTGAAATATTTGCTGATTTTTTTGTTAGTGCTAGTGATTTTCGTGATTTCAGTCACGTTAGGGGCAAATAACGATCAGGTCGTTACCTTTAATTATTTATTGGCTCAAGGCGAATATCGGGTATCTACGTTATTGGCGACACTTTTTGCGGCAGGCTTAGTGCTTGGATGGATTATTTGCGGGCTATTTTATCTGCGTGTGCGCATTTTGTTGGGCCGTGCAGAACGAAAAATCAAACGTCTTGAAGCACAGCTTGTACCATCGACTGAACCCAGCGTTACGGCATCCGCACCTGCTGTCAGCAAGGAATAATTTTTTATGTTAGAAATGCTGTTTCTGCTGTTACCCGTCGCTGCCGCCTATGGTTGGTATATGGGGCGTAGAAGTGCACAGCAGGACAAGCAACAGGATGCTAACCGCCTGTCTCGTGAATATGTTGCTGGGGTTAACTTCCTTCTTTCCAATCAGCAGGATAAAGCGGTTGATCTGTTTCTTGAAATGCTGAAAGAAGACAGTTCAGCGGTTGAAGCCCACCTGACATTGGGCAATCTGTTTCGCTCCCGTGGTGAGGTTGATCGTGCTATTCGTATCCATCAGGCCTTGATGGAAAGCGCTTCCCTGACATTTGAACAGCGGTTGTTGGCCATCCAGCAGCTTGGCCGCGATTATATGGCAGCGGGTTTATATGATCGTGCAGAAGATATGTTCAACCAGTTGGTTGAGGAGCAAGATTTTCGGCTGGGGGCATTACAGCAATTATTAGCAATTTATCAGGCAACCAGTGACTGGAATAACGCTATCGAAGTAGCAGAAAAGCTGGTCAAGATGGGTAAAGAAAATCAGCGATTGGAAATTGCCCATTTTTATTGCGAACTTGCGCTGCAAGCCATGGGCGTTGATGATCTTGATAAGGCGATGGGGTTGCTGAAAAAAGCGGCCGCTGCCGATAAGCAATGTGCCAGAGTCTCTATCATGCAAGGCCGGTTATATCTGGCCAAGGGTGAATATGCTAAAGGCGTTGACGCGCTGGAACGTGTGTTAGAGCAAGATAAAGAAGTGGTGAGCGAAGCATTGCCGATGCTGAGTGAGTGCTACCAACACTTACAGCAACCCGAGGCTTGGGCCAATTTCCTTAAACGTTGTGTTGAAGATAATACCGGCGCTACGGCTGAGCTTATGCTGGCAGAGATTCTAGAGCAGCAGGAAGGTCGTGATGTGGCGCAAACGTATATTAACCGCCAGTTGCAACGCCACCCAACCATGCGTGTTTTCTATCGTTTGATGGATTATCATTTGGCAGATGCAGAGGAAGGGCGAGCGAAAGAGAGCTTGCTGTTGCTGCGTGACATGGTCGGGGAACAAATCCGGACTAAACCTCGTTACCGTTGCCACAAATGTGGTTTTACTGCGCATTCGCTTTACTGGCACTGCCCATCATGCCGGGCATGGGCATCGGTTAAACCTATCCGAGGGCTGGATGGACAATAAATGGACGGTTGGAGGCTGGGTTATCGGGTGAGGTGAATCACCCGATGGGCGAGGATATATAGCATTCCTGATTTATCTTTTCTTCTGAGACGCTTTCACACCGTCTTTCAAAAGTTGCCGCAGTTTCTTTAACTCTTTCTGACTTAATGGTTGTTCTGAAATTTCTTCCACGCCTTGGTTATCAATTTCGCTGTGATGCAATTTGGCATCTTTGCGGCTGCCCTTACTACTTTTAACATCAACCTCAAAGCTTTTTTCCAACCTTTCGCAGACTTCGGTACTGAGGGAAAACTGTTTTTCTAAGGCTGCTGCTTTTATTTTATCTTTTAATTCCAGAGGGATTTTAATGGTTAAGGTAGATATTTCGCTCATCATATAACCTTCAACTTAAGGGAAAATACCAAGCTATGTGAGGAAAGGAAAACTGTCTAGGGGATAACACAATTGTCACAAAAAATTCACATTGAAATGAGCAAAAAAGAGCACCAAAGCGCTCTTTTTTGTGATGCGACACAGACTTAACCAGAGGGGGAATAAATTTAACGATAAATAACAGCCGTGCCGTGCATCTTGTTATTACCACTGGCTGAGGTTATCAGGAATGAGGTTGTGCCGGCAGCTTCCGCTTTCTGCGCCAATGCATTTTCTAAATCAGTCAGCGTACTAGCATTGCTGACTGAAATTACACCAATTTCATTCAATTCAGTTGATGTATTTTTCTGAATTTGCGTGGCTGCAACACTGGCAAATGAAGCGAGGGAAAGAATGATAGCAGGTGCGATGTATTTGATGCTTTTCATGTGACACTCCAATTTTTTGATTAAATAGGTATTATTTAAATCATTAGTAGACAATCAATGTCTTGCGATGGAGTGAATGATATAGCATTGGTGTTGAATGAAAATCACAAACACCTGACCATCTTAATCAAATATATTGATCGATAATTTACGCTTCTTGAAACTATTTTACTTAATGGCGGTTATGCGGGGGATATCCTCTTGACGCAAACTGACTTTTACCATCAACCCGCGGTGTACAAAGGGTCAACCGTAGGTAACCTGATAGCTGTGATTTCAGTGATGTAGCCTGTAGAATGTGCCTGTTATCATGACTAACTGACTGAAAAAGGCTTAAAAATGACGTCTGCAACGAAAACTAATAACAGTGGCCCAATAACTTCCCCGATCGTTGTTGCACTGGATTATGCCAATAGAGACGCGGCGTTAGCCTTCGCTGATCGTGTTAATCCGCGTGATTGCCGATTAAAAGTGGGCAAAGAAATGTTCACTTTATATGGCCCACAATTGGTTCGTGACTTACATCAGCGCGGTTTTGAGGTCTTTCTGGATTTAAAATTCCACGATATTCCAAATACCACTGCGCATGCCGTTGCTGCCGCCGCGGACCTCGGGGTCTGGATGGTGAATGTCCACGCCAGTGGTGGCGCGCGTATGATGACCGCAGCGAAAGAGGCGTTATTACCTTTTGGGAAACATGCACCATTATTGATTGCGGTCACGGTATTGACCAGCATGGATGGCGAGGATCTGCGTGATATTGGCATTAATATTTCCCCGGCAGAGCAGGCTGAGCGCTTGGCAAAATTGACCTGGGATTGCGGCTTAGATGGTGTGGTGTGTTCAGCCCATGAAGCGGTACGTCTGAAACAGGTATGTGGCACAGATTTTAAACTTGTGACCCCCGGTATTCGTCCACAAGGCAGTGACGCGGGTGATCAACGTCGTATTATGACGCCAGAGCAGGCAGTTGCAGTGGGCGTGGATTATATGGTGATAGGGCGCCCGATCACCCAATCGCCAAACCCGGAAAAGACACTGAGTGATATTCTGGCATCGCTGAGTCAGGAGGCAAAATGAGCAATGATAATAGCCGTCTGGTTTACTCAACTGACTCTGGCCGTATCAGTGAGCCAGCGCTCAAACCTGAGCGGCCGAAAGGTGATGGTATTGTCCGCATTCAGCGCCAAACCAGTGGGCGTAAAGGTAAAGGTGTAAGTTTGATTACCGGTGTTGATGGCAGCGATGAAATGCTGGAGAAACTGGCGGCTGAGTTGAAGAAAAAATGTGGATGTGGAGGTTCGGTTAAAGACGGAATCATTGAAATTCAAGGAGATAAACGGGATTTGCTGAAGCAACTTCTGGAGGCCAAGGGAATGAAAGTTAAATTGGCTGGTGGTTGATATAACGTTTTAATTTTACTCGCATCAAGTTCGAAAGAGAGTATCCAAGGTTCTTGGCGTTGCAGATAATCTCTTGTAACGCCAAGAACGAAGGTTAAATGTTATTTGCCAACCTGATGGCCGATAACCCCACCGATCGCCGCGCCCCCTAACGTCCCTAATGTACTGCCAGTCAATACCGCACCGCCGACGGCACCAGCACCAGCACCAATAGCCGTGTTACGGTCACGCTTGGACATGTTAGAACATGCAGATAACGATAAGGCCAGAGTAAGGGCCAATGCAGCAGTGGCAAATCGTTTATTGATCATCATCATAATTCTCCTGACGTTGGCTTAATACGGATAGAGCAGGTGATATGCCTACAATTTATATATCCTGCTCTATCCGTATCAAATTGAACTTACCTTACTTAGTATAGGCATTGTATCAATTTTAGCCGTGGTCTTAAAATGTTAGTGTTTAGAATAAAAAACGTCTTTTTGATTTAAATTCGGGATTAATACTGAAAACTCGTTTTTTCGCCGATATAAAGCAGTATAAATGTCCGAGAATCATTTAATAGGTAAATAGTCTTAATTTGGCTGTGTCATGGGCGAATTAAGGTTTATCTGAACAATTAACTCATTGTCTATGCTGAACAAAGAGTCATATTCTTATCTGTGCACCTCTCAGACTGCACTTTCTAGCCGATCCGCACGCAGTTTATAGCCATTTATCCCATACCGGTTCTGACCGGTGACGCTGAAAATGAGGGTAATTCGGTTATATCAGGATACGACGATGCTTAACGAACTGAAGCAGCAAGTACTTGCTGCCAACCTGGCGTTACCACGCCATCATCTGGTCACTTTCACTTGGGGCAATGTCAGCGCAGTTGACCGGCAACAGGGCCTGCTCGTGATTAAACCGTCAGGTGTGGAATATGATGTCATGACAGTCAATGACATGGTGGTGGTGGAGCTGGAAACCGGCAAAGTCGTGGAGGGTAGCAAGAAACCTTCGTCTGATACTGATACTCATCGTGTACTTTACCTTAACTTCCCGCACGTTGGTGGTATCGTACATACCCATTCACGCCATGCCACTATCTGGGCGCAAGCGGGTCTAGACTTACCCGCATGGGGCACTACTCATGCAGATTATTTCTATGGCACCATTCCTTGTACTCGCCTGATGACACCGGAAGAAATTGCTGGCCGTTATGAGTGGGAGACGGGCAATGTAATTGTCGAGACGTTCCATGAGCGCGCGATTAAACCGGAGGATGTACCCGCCGTTTTAGTCAATTCTCATGGCCCATTTGCTTGGGGAACCAGTGCGGATAATGCAGTACACAACGCCGTAGTATTAGAAGAGTTGGCTTATATGGGGATTTACTCTCGTCAGTTGAATCCACAATTAGCGGATATGCAACCAGAGTTATTGGATAAACACTATCTGCGCAAACACGGTAAAAATGCCTATTACGGGCAGTGATTTTATGTGTGGTGGTGAACCTGTGCTCAGTCTTGCACAGGTTTTTCCAGCCATAACATGGCGTCAGTAATATCAAGCACTTTGGCTTCTACTTGTGCAATTGCATCATTAACGCCCTGATTATAATAATGCACACCTAGCTCACGGCTGATGAATTGCAATAGAAACTCCGCATCAAAATCTTCCAGTTCAAAGTGATGCTCTTGCTCCATATACCGTTGAATTTTATGCACCATTCGTTGTGTTTGTTCGCGCGTGAATGTGATGTCTGCCATTTTCGTGCTCCGCAATCTATAAATGTAGGTGTCTTATTCGCTGAGAATATCGACTTGGATCCCTTGGGCCATGAGCTGTTGTTGATAGCCAGCAGGTAAGCGGTTATCGGTAATCACTCGGTTGATACTTGATAAGGGGGCCAGCGAATTTTGATGTACCTGCCCAAACTTTGATGCATCAGCCAAAATAATATTTTCAGCTCCTTTAGCGAGCACGCTATTAATAACATCTGCACGCAGCATGTCACGCCCGGTAAAACCCGTTCCCATCTGGTAGCCATCAATACCAATAAACGCTTTGCTAAAGTGTACGTGACGCAGGCAAAGCTGTGTCAGAGGGCCGACCATACTGTCACTTTTCTTCTGATAAATTCCACCAAGCAAAATCACCTCGCAGGTGGAATCTTTTAATTGTCGAGCAATGTAGCCACTCACCGTCACCAGAGTAATGCTAGGGCGCTGTGCCAGTTTATGGGCCAGCAGGGCATTGCTGCTACCGCTTTCGATAAAAATGGTTTCACCATCATTGACCAGTGAAGCGGCATGGTTGGCCAGTTTCTGCTTGGTCGAGAAGTGAGTCATCATGCGCACATCAACATCATCACTTTCAAGGGCCACCGCAGAGCCATGGACGCGTTTGAGCAACCCCCGCTTTTCGAGCAGATTAAGGTCTTGGCGGATGGTCACCTCAGAGACTTGGCTGGCTTGTGCCAATTGACTCACACTCACACGCTGTTGGTCATTCACAATCTGTAAAATTGCCTGCTGTCTTGCGTTCATACCGTATCCGTCAAAAAATAAAATTTTCGTTTGAAGTATAATTTACTTTCGAATGAAAGATAGTTGATGAGGATCACGTTATGGACTGATGATTGGTCTATGATTGCGGCTAATGATTTTTCATTAATCTATTCGCTTTAAACAATCTGGAGGTTCTTATGGAGCTTTATCTCGATACAGCCGATGTCGCTGCAGTGAAACGCCTGGCGCGGGTGCTGCCGCTACAAGGGGTCACCACAAATCCAAGCATTTTGGCAAAAGCGGGTAAACCTATTTGGGAAGTATTACCTGCGCTACGTGATGCGCTAGGTGGCACCGGTAAGCTCTTTGCACAAGTGTTGGCCAGTGACAGTGAACTGATGGTATCTGAGGCTGTATTATTGTCGCAACGGGTTCCTGGATTGGTGATTAAAGTTCCGGCAACGGCAGAAGGTTTGGCGGCAATTAAGAAATTAAAAGCCATGTCGATCCCGACATTGGGCACGGCAGTATATGGTGCTGGGCAAGGTCTGTTATCTGCATTGGCCGGAGCGGAGTATGTTGCGCCTTATGTTAACCGATTGGATGCTCAGGGCGGGGATGGCATTGCAATGGTGCGCGAACTGCAACAATTGCTGACCCTACATGCACCGGGGGCAAAAGTGCTAGCGGCCAGCTTCCGTACACCACGACAGGTGCTCGATTGCCTGCTGGCAGGGTGCCAGTCTGTGACTATTCCTGTGGATGTGGCCGAGCAGTTTATCAGTACACCGGCAGTAAAAGCGGCAGTAGAGCAGTTTGAGCATGACTGGCAAGGTGCGTTTGGTAGCGCTATTTTAAGCTAATCGATAGTCACCATTAAAAACGCCCTGTGAATAATCAACAGGGCGTTATGTTGGTTTTAGTCAATGGTTATTGGGTTACGCTGTCACTTACTGCACAATGCAAACCACGAATGACTTCCCCTAGCAAGGGCACTTCCCAAGTTTTCCCGCCTTACTAGGGAAACGCGCATCCAGACAATAACGATGAAAATCACGTTCGCTCATCGGGGGAGTATCGGGGTGATGGCGGCGCATATGATTGACATAATTACCGTAATCTTGAACCCCTACCATTAAGCGAAAACTTTGCGCCACCCGATGTGCAATGAGGCGCACCCATGCCCGCAGAGTGGTTGGGTGAGATTTCATCGGAACCAAGGGGATGCAGCGCGTAATGGTGCGCGGCCCCGTTGATGACGAATTATTGTGCAATAAATGGGGCTGCCGGGTACGCAGCGGTATACCTGCATTAGCCACGAGCACTCTCCTCACGCCAGACGATTTCAGTCTCATGTGTGGTTGGTTTGCTAGATTTCAGCGCACGGCGAACCACAAAGAAAGATGAAATCAACATGGTCACCGCCACTAGCATGAAGAATGCACACAAAGCGGCGTTGATCTGGTTGTTAAACACGATGGTTTCCATGTCTTTAATGCTCTTGGCCGGAGCAATTAAAACGCCTTGCTCGACACCGGCTGAGAATTTCTTCGCTTGAGCCAAGAAGCCAATGCTCGGTTTTTCATGGAATATCTTCTGCCAGCCTGCCGTCATTGAGGTAATAAACAGCCAAATTGTTGGCAAGATGGTTACCCAAGCATAGCGCTGCTTCTTCATTTTAAACAGGACGACGGTCCCTAAAATCAGCGCCATCGAGGCTAACATCTGGTTGCCGATGCCAAATAACGGCCACAGAGTGTTAATACCCCCCAGCGGATCGACTACACCTTGATAGACAAAGAAGCCCCAACAAGCAACGGCCACGGTAGTACCAGACAAGTTACCAAACCATGAGCGGTTATTCGCCAAACTTGGCACCACCACGCCCACCAAATCCTGCACCATAAAGCGGCAAGCACGGGTACCTGCATCAACAGCGGTCAAAATGAACATGGCTTCAAACAGGATGGCAAAGTGATACCAAAAGGCCATCATGTTGCGGCTGTTAAAGACTTCACTAATGATATGTGCCATCCCAACGGCGAAGGTTGGCGCACCGCCAGCACGGGACAGAATGGAGTTCTCACCGACATCTTTGGCAATCATGGTCAGAACTTCAGGTGTGACGACAAATCCCCAACTATTGATGGCTTGCGAGGCACTTTCTACGGTGGTGCCAATTAACGCCGCCGGTGAGTTCATGGCAAAGTAAACGCCTGGATCGATAACAGAGGCGCAAATCAAGGCCATGATGGCGACGAAGGATTCCATCAACATCGCGCCATAACCGATAAAGCGGGTGTGGCTTTCGCGTTCTACCAGTTTCGGCGTAGTGCCACTGGCAACCAACGCATGGAAGCCCGAAATGGCGCCGCAGGCGATAGTAATAAACAGGAACGGGAACAAGCTGCCAGAGAATACCGGGCCGCTTCCATCAATAAAACGCGAGACAGCTGGCATTTTCATTTCTGGCATCGCGAACACAATACCAATAGCCAGACCGATAATGACGCCAATTTTCAGGAAGGTTGAGAGGTAATCGCGTGGAGCCAGTAATAGCCATACCGGCAGTACCGAGGCGATGAACCCGTAGATAACCAGCACCCAAGTCAGCGTAGTGCCATGTAGCGTGAAGAATGGCCCCCAATAAGGATGTGCGGCAATATTTCCGCCATAAATAATTGCTGCCATCATTAACACAAAGCCAATTAATGACACTTCGGCGATTTTACCCGGACGAAGAAAACGCATATACACGCCCATAAACAGGGCGATTGGGATGGTGGCTGCAATGGTAAACAGACCCCACGGGCTGTCAGCCAGTGCCTTAACCACCACCAAGGCTAGTGCTGACAAGATGATAATCATCACGCCCAATGCACCCAACATGGTGATAACCCCGGCAAAAGCACCCAGTTCTTGTTTTGCCATCTCCCCCAGAGAGCGCCCATCGCGACGGGTGGAAATAAACAGGATCAAAAAGTCCTGCACCGCACCCGCCATCATGACCCCAACCAAAATCCAGATAGTGCCCGGTAGGAAGCCCATTTGAGCGGCCAGAATGGGACCGACTAACGGCCCGGCACCCGCAATTGCGGCAAAGTGGTGGCCGAAGAGTACCCATTTATTGGTCGGGACATAATCCAGACCATCATTACGCCGTTCGGCAGGCGTTAAACGTCGATCATCTAATTCAAATACATTCTTGGCAATAAACAGGCTGTAAAAGCGATAAGCGATGCTGTAGCACGCCACAGAGGCGATCACCAACCAGATGGCATTAACATGCTCACCTCGGCTAAGTGCCAGCATGGCAAAAGCAAATGCACCAATTAACGCCACTGTCAGCCATATGACGACGGTCTTGACGTTCTTCATGGGTAACGGCTCCTTCGTTATGTTGGGGGATATCTACCCGCCACCTTTCAAGATGTAGAGCTGTTGGCTGCCATTATTCACCCCATTCATTGAGTTATCTCAACTCCTTGGGTTCATTTTGTTGCCGCCGACCTACAACGCGAAATCTATTGGGTATAGAGGTTATCGACACCGACAGAATGAAGGGCCGTAACGGTTATTTAACATAGGAGCTTTAATGTGAAAGAAAAGTAGCGAAAGTGAGAAATGTGATGAGCTATTTGTTTTTAACTTATCTTTGGTATCATTTGCTTACATATTGTGACATGTGCCCATCATCTTTCCAGCCGCAAGAGCGTTGGCTGCACCTTGAAATCTATTGGGTAAGCGTCGTGGAAATAGAAAAGCCGTGGATGTTATATATCACCACGGCTTATCAGTTTTATGCAAGTTATCTATTAGACAACAGGGCGAGCGACCACATTACGGGTTTCCATCCGCACTTCGGCAATGCGCACTTCAATCTTGTCGCTCTGGCTGTACACTGTTTCACCTTTAATTTGCACGGTGCCGGTTTCTTGGCTGCAAACCAGTTCATCACGCACCGCATGAATGAACGGTGCTGGGATAAAGGCCACTGCACCGTTATCAAGCAAGCGTACACGCAGACCACCACGAGTCACATCAATGATCTCTGCGGCGAAGCGCGTATCAGTACCCGCCTGCGGCTGAAGGTAGCGGGCATATAACCAATCACCCACATCGCGTTCTGCCATACGGTTCAACCGGCGGCGCTCGGCCAGTTGGACGGTGATTTCATCTTGCGGTTTTTCTGCTTGCTGGCCAGTAATAATCGCTTTCAGTAGGCGATGATTGACCATATCGCCGTATTTACGAATTGGCGACGTCCAAGTTGCATAAGCCTCAAGCCCTAAACCAAAATGTGGCCCGGGAACGGTGCTGATCTCAGCAAACGTCTGGAAGCGGCGAATACGGCTATCAAGGAACTGAGTAGGTAACGCATCAAGATGGCGACGCAATTCACAGAAGCCCGGTAACGTCAGCAGTGCTTGTGGGTCCGCTTCAACCCCATTGGCTTGCAAGACATTTGCGGCTTGCTCAACCAGCGCTGGGTCAAAACCGGTATGCACATTGTAAATACCAAAACCAAGATTATCGCGCAGTGCTATGGCAGCACAGACGTTAGCGGCAATCATACACTCTTCAACAATCCGGTTGGCGATACGGCGGTGCTCAACAATGATATCCAGCACTTCGCCTTTTTCACCTAGCAAGAAACGGTAGTCAGGGCGGTCTTTGAATACCAGTGCGTGTTGTTGACGCCAATGACAGCGGGCGTCACAAACACGTTTAAGGCGCGTTATCTGTTCAGCGATATCGGCATTTTGTGGCTGCCAGTCACCGATGCCCTCTAACCAGTCAGAAACTTCGTCATAAACCAGTTTGGCTTTAGACTCAACCCAAGCGGCAGAGAAATGAATATCATCACCCAGCGCGCCGTCGGCCGCGATAGTCACGCGGCACACCAATACCGGGCGACGTTCATTTGGACGGAGCGAGCAGAGATTGTCAGATAAATCCCGCGGTAACATCGGGATATTAAAGCCGGGCAGATAGTTGGTAAATGCACGTTTGCGCGCAATTAAATCCAACTCACTGTTTTCATCGACATACGCGGTAGGGTCGGCAATGGCAATAGTTAACAGCAAGGAGCCATCACCTTTGTCTTCCACATACAATGCGTCATCCATATCTTCAGTGCTGGCACTGTCGATAGTGACAAAATTAAGCGCGGTCAGATCTTCGCGTTGTAGGCCACCCTCATGCAGGGCAGACTCAATCATCACAGGCGCTTCGCGTTCCAGATTATGACGCGCCAATGTAACCCACCAAGGGACGAAATGATCTTCACCATGGGTGATAAAGGCGGTCAGATCAGCATTAAAAGCGCGGTCACCTTTTAATGGATGGCGGCGCATTTCAGCAACAGCCCAATCTCCATTCTGGAAGTCGTGGGTTAACTCACGCACCGGACGGCATTGGATAGCATCACGTAATAAAGGGTGATCAGGGACGATCGACAAGCGGTCATCTTTTCTCTGCACTCGGCCCACAAAGCGCGACAAAAATGGCTCAACCAGGGTTTCCGGCTCAGCAATCTCACGATCTTTATCGGTGTGCAGGGTGGCAATAATGCGGTCGCCATGCATGACTTTCTTCATCTGCGGTGGCGGAATAAAGTAACTTTTCTGCCCGTCTACCTCAAGAAAGCCAAAGCCTTTCTCAGTACCTTTAACGACGCCTTCGACGCGTGGAGTCTGAGTGTGAAGTTGCTGTTTTAGCTGCGCCAGCAGCGGGTTATCTTGAAACATATCGTCCAGTGAATGGTGTAGTGAGAGGGATTAATCCGGCTGACAGTTTTACGCGAATCAGCCCCATCGGGCAAGCAGCATATCACCTTGGCGAGCAATTCCCTGAGAAAGACGTGGGCATATCCATTGCCCTTCATCGATTGCATTCAGGCAATACGCAATGATTGCGGTTGCTGGCAACGTCGCACGGCGACAGGCACTGATTTTGATGTTGGGGTGTGGGTTTGATCACCAAAGCTGGATAAGGGCACCAGTGGGTTAGTTTCAGGGTAATAGGCGGCAAGATTACCGCGCGGAATATCATAGCTGACTAACTTGAACCCACTGACTTTTCGGGTAATGCCGTCATTCCACAACGTTTCAATCTCGACCAGTTCGCCATCTTCTAACGCCAATTCGGCTAAGTCTTGTGGATTAATAAACAACACTTCCCGTTGACCATAAACGCCACGATAGCGGTCATCAAGACCATAAATCGTAGTGTTGTATTGGTCGTGAGAACGTAAAGTTTGCAGCACAAAGGGAACTTGCTTTCCGGCAATGTGCGGGAACAAACTCTCCGGTAATGCGGAAGCACAAAACTCGGCCTTACCACTTGGTGTCGCAAATTGCAGGTCAGCGGCAGCACTTCCTAAATAGAAGCCGCCGGGTTGCTCGCAGCGTGCATTAAAGTCATCAAAGCCGGGGAGGGTCGCCGCAATATGATCACGAATGAGATTGTAATCATCAGCTAAGGCAAGCCAATCCAGAGCTTTTCCCTGAGCCGGTTTATTAGCAAAAACAGCCTGGGCGATACCGCAAACAATGGCGGTTTCTGAATGTTGCGTGTCTGCCAGCGGTTTGCCTACACCTTCTGAGGCATGCACCATGCTGAAAGAGTCTTCCACGGTAATAAATTGTGAACCGGTGGCTTGCATATCACGCTCCGTGCGGCCCAATGTCGGTAAAATCAAGGCGTCAGCGCCAGTAATCAGATGGCTGCGGTTCAGTTTGGTGCTGATATGCACAGTCAGATCGCAACAGCGTAGTGCTTGTGCTGTTCGTTCGGTATCTGGGGCTGCGGCGGCCAGATTTCCCCCTAAGGCTATCAGCACTTTGACTTCACCGCGGAGCATGGCTTCCAGCGCTTCTACCGTATTGTGACCTGCATCTTGAGGTGGCTCAAAACCAAAATGGTGACCCAAGCGTGCCAGCATTGCCGCCGAGGGTTTCTCATCAATCCCCATGGTGCGGTTGCCCTGTACATTACTGTGACCGCGAACCGGGCATAAACCCGCGCCGGGTTTGCCGAGCTGACCAAACAGCAGTTGTAGATTGGCCAGTTCACGAACAGTTATCACCGAGTGTTTATGCTGCGTAATCCCCATAGCCCACGTTAGGATGACGCGCTCGGCGTGCTGATAAATATCAGCCGCGTGACGTATTTGTTCCTCGCTCAGGCCCGATTGCTGCGTAATTTGTTGCCATGAGGTGTTGTCGACTGCGGCTAAATAGTCGTTGATTCCTTGGGTATGCGCAGTAATAAAGGCGTGATCAAACAAACCGCTATCTCCCCGCGCCAATTGTTCACGGTGAGCTTCCAGTAGCGCCTTCACCATGCCGCGTACTGCCGCCATATCACCGCCCAGATTGGGCTGGAAATAGGCCGAGCTAATAGGCGAGGATTTTGGCGTTAACATCTCAATCGGATTTTGTGGATCGGCGAAACGTTCTAATCCGCGCTCGCGCAAAGTATTAAAGCTGACAATTCGCGCCCCACGATCTTTGGCATGGCGCAGGCTGTGTAACATTCGCGGATGATTGGTCCCCGGATTTTGCCCGAAAACAAAAATGGCATCAGCTCGTTCAAAATCCTGCATGCGGATGGTGCCTTTGCCGACCCCAATACTCTGTTTCAGCCCAGTACCACTGGCTTCATGGCACATATTTGAGCAATCAGGGAAGTTATTAGTGCCTAACATGCGGCCAAAGAGTTGATAAAGGTAGGAGGCCTCATTACTGGCACGGCCCGAGGTATACAGTTCCAACTGATTAGGGCTATCTAGGCCATTAATATGTTGAGCAATTAACGCCAGCGCGCTTTCCCAACTGACCGGTTGATAGCGGTCAGTTTGTGGGTTATAGCGCATTGGATGAGTGATTCGCCCTTGATACTCAAGAAAATAGTCACTTTGTTGGCGCAAGGTGGCGAGGGTGTGTTCAGCAAAAAATTGCGGTTCCACTGCTTTGCGCGTGGCTTCCCAACTAACTGCTTTTGCACCATTTTCACAAAAGCTGAAGGTACTGTGATTATCGTCACCCCAAGCGCACCCAGGGCAATCAAAACCTTTAACCTGATTGACGCGCAATAAGTTGCGAATATTTTTTAACGCTTGCTTACTGTCCAGTACAAAGCGAGTGGTAGCTTCGAGAGAACCCCAGCCACCGGCAGCGCCGGTATAGGGTTTTATTGCTGATTTAAATTTCATGATAGGTACGCCGCAGGTGTTATTTTTGTTTCAGGCAGGAAACATAAGGTTAACCGCTTGAATCTGTTTTGTTGCAAGTCTAGTGGGGCGAGGTTGAAGCGTCTAATCGAATACGGTAATCGCGGCATAGAGGGGAGCTATCACGAACAAACCCGGCTCAGAAAGCCGGGCCAGTCAATTAATGTTCCGGGTAAACTTTCTCTTTAAACTCACACAAATCTTCAATAATGCAGGAGCCACAGCGTGGTTTACGGGCAATACAGGTATAGCGTCCATGAAGAATCAGCCAGTGATGGCAATCCAGTTTAAACTCAGCGGGAACCACTTTGAGCAGTTTGGCTTCAACTTGATCAACATTGCTGCCAGGGGCAAAGCCGGTACGATTACAAACACGAAATATATGGGTATCAACCGCGATGGTCGGCCAACCAAAGGCGGTGTTCAATACGACATTTGCAGTTTTGCGACCCACGCCGGGTAATGCCTCCAGTGCGGCGCGATCTTCGGGGACCTCACCGTGATGTTTTTCCAGCAAAATACGGCATGTTTTAATCACGTTTTCGGCCTTAGTATTAAATAGGCCGATAGTTTTAATGTATGACTTTAGGCCATCAACGCCCAAATCCAGCATAGCTTGAGGCGTGTTAGCCACCGGATAGAGTTTGGCGGTGGCTTTATTGACACTGACGTCTGTGGCCTGAGCAGAAAGCAGCACGGAAATCAGCAGCTCAAAAGGGGTGTTATAGAC
Organism: Yersinia vastinensis; assembly: GCF_902726565.1. Taxonomy (GTDB): domain Bacteria; phylum Pseudomonadota; class Gammaproteobacteria; order Enterobacterales; family Enterobacteriaceae; genus Yersinia; species Yersinia vastinensis. Next base: position 316,185 of record NZ_CACVAF010000004.1, on the reverse strand, counting down.
CAATTCAGTGGTTGGATGCGGGTTGTTATCGCGCAAACGAGTCAATATAGCGATACGTTTTTCTTTATTCATTAGGCTTTCCCGGCCGAGATATCCTGAGTTTGTGGTGCCGCGGACAGTGTTCTGGCTTTACGCGCTTTCATTTTTTCGTCAATGACATATTTACCGGCCAGCAATAATCCCAAACCGATAAAAGCCCCCGGTGGCAGCATCGCCAATAGGAATGGGGTGTCCAGATGTAAGACTTCAATACGTAGCACTTTAGCCCAGTTACCCAGCAGCATATCTGCGCCATCAAACAGGGTGCCGTTGCCCAAAATTTCGCGCAGTGAACCCAGAACAAACAAAGCGCAAGTAGCCCCTAGCCCCATGGATAAACCATCCAGAGCGGATAACCCCACCGGATTTTTTGCGGCATAGGCTTCTGCCCGGCCAATGACAATACAGTTGGTCACAATTAATGGAATGAATATCCCTAGCGACTGATATAAACCAAAGGCATAGGCATTAATCAGCATTTGCACGGTACTGACCACTGATGCAATGATCATCACGTAAATCGGGATGCGAATTTCGTTGGGTACCCAGCGGCGTAGGGCTGATACCGCGGTATTGGTACAGACCAAAACCAAGGTTGTGGCCAAACCTAAGCCCAGCGCATTGGTGGCAGTGGAGGAAACCGCCAGCAGTGGGCAGAGGCCCAGCAGTTGCACTAACGCTGAGTTATTTTTCCACAGTCCTTGAACGATCAGATCTTTTGCTTCACTCATTGACTCTCTCCACAAACAGGCAAGTTATCGAGTTTTGCCGGCAAGGTTTCCAGATACAGTGCGGTATTTTTCACCGCACGTACAACGGCTCGTGGTGTGATGGTCGCGCCGGTAAATTGATCAAACGCTCCGCCATCTTTTTTCACTGCCCAGCGCGTATCTTGCTCGCCTGCAACATGTTGCCCGCTGAAATGCGCTATCCAGTCAGAAATACGGATATCAATTTTATCACCAAGACCTGGGGTTTCATGATGTTCTATCACTCGACTGCCCAGTACGTTACCGTGAAAGTCTGCTCCAACCAAGAGTTGGATTGCACCGGAATAACCATCTGGCGCCGTGGTTTCAATGGCGGCAGCCACGGGTTGACCCGCTTTGCGTGCCAAATAGACACGGTGGGGGGCATCATTACCCAGTGCTGTATCAGTGACAACGTAACACTCTGCTTGCATATCATTGTCATAAATTTCAGCCGGAACAACCTGATCGAACAACACTTTTTGTTGTAGTGCGGCCTGATGAGCAATGGTTGTTTCGGTCAGAGAGTTAACGACGGCGGTTAACCCAGTGGCACCGGCGGCAAACAGGGCCAAAGTGATGCCGTGACGCTTCATAGTGTTTAGCATAACGGCTCCTTATTTATGCCCGCGATGATGGCCATAGACCCGTGGTTGGGTATAGTGATCAATCAGCGGAACAGTGATGTTGGCTAACAGCACAGCAAAAGCCACCCCATCAGGATAACCGCCGTACACACGAATTAACCACACCAGAATACCAATCAGTGCACCGAAAATCAGACGGCCACGCGGTGTCGTCGATGCGCTGACTGGGTCGGTAGCAATGAAGAACGCCCCCAGCATGGTCGCCCCGGAAAATAGATGTAGCATCGGTGGGGCGAAGCTTTGCGGAGAAATCAGCCAACTGATCGCGGCGCAAGTACTTAACGCCAGCAGAAAACTGACGGGAATATGCCAATGAATGGCTTTACGCCACAACAGGAACAGGCCGCCCACCAGAAAACCAATGTTAACCCATTGCCAGCCAATCCCCGCCAAGGCACCACCAAAGAGGGGCTGTTGCAAAATATGTTCAGCGGGCTGGACGCGTAGCGCCGTTTTAAAATGGTCGAGGGGCGTGGCTTGGCTAATACCATCAACCCCCATCTGCAGTTGATGAATATCGGCGCCGCTGTGGGTAAAACCGGTGAAAATGGTTAATAGGCTGTCATGAAATCCGACTGGCGTACCTTGTAAGGGCAGCGGTGGTAACCAACTGGTCATTTGCACCGGGAATGAAATCAGCAACACCACATAACCCACCATGGCGGGGTTAAAGGGATTTTGCCCCAAACCACCGTAGAGTTGCTTGGCAATGACAATAGCAAACAATGTACCCAATACAATCATCCACCAAGGGGCCAACGGTGGCAGGCTTATCCCTAGCAGCAGGCCGGTGAGCAGAGCAGAATTGTCTTGCAGCCGGGTTAATACCGGTTGCTTGCGTAATTGCAAGACCGCACCTTCGGCCAGCAAAGCGGTAACCATGGCCAGCGCAACCTGAATCAGGCTGCCATAACCAAAGAAGTAGGTCTGGGCGATGATGCCCGGAATACAAGCCAAAATTACCAACAGCATAATATTGCGGGTACTTCGTTGATTATGCGTAAAAGGGGAACTGGCTATCTGCAACCCTTTGTTCTGGATCGGAGTTGTGGGCCTGAATTTCATGAAATTGCAACCATATGTCGAATGCTTAACAGGGTTCTCAAACGCAGGCGTCGCGCGGGCAAGTCAGTACTTGCGGGCGTCAATACACTCAGCCGTCAGGGGGAATAATATTGGTGCCGCATTCTACCCTATTCAGACAAAGTGTAATACGCCTTAATCATAGGGTTATTATTCTTCATAAACTGTGATGTTCAGTAAATAGCCCTGTTTAATATGCCTAGTGAGCCAAAGAATAGGCTTGCAATTTATATCGTAATAGTAACAAAGAAATAGAGTGATGAACGGGTTAATCCAGCGAGATAATTAGGCTTGAGTATCAGAAAGATAGCTAAAATTGTCTGTTTAAGAAGCGTTTTCTATAGGAGGATTCTTTAGTAACCAACTGTAAATTAACGATATCTTAACGTTAAAATTTAGATTTGAGAAAAGCGTTGGCATAATGATAGATTAATGTAGTATGCAGTGTAATTATATATTTAAAGAACAATACAATGATAAATGAAGACATATTATTTATAGAAGAATTAATTGAGTGGATTGAAATCAATTTAGAAAAGAGGCCGACATTGGATGATGTGGCGAAGATTTCAGGATATTCAAAATGGCATTTGCAACGAAAGTTTAAAAGTATTGTTGGGTTACAATTAGCCTCCTATATCCGCGGGCGGGTGCTGACTCGTGCGGCAGTGGCTTTGCGTATTTCACGACGGCCAATCATAGAAATCTCTGATGAGTTGGGTTTTGATTCACAACAGACTTTTACTCGTACGTTTAAGAAGCGTTTTGGTGTCACGCCAAACAGCTTTCGCCAAATGGAGCATTGGGATGTACAAGGTATGATTCCACGTTTTGGTTTCTGTGAAAATTATACACCAGAAATCAAAAGGATAACCTTACCAGAGAAAGAGCTGGTGGGCTTCACTCGGCAATTGGATTTTGATGAGCACAACCATTGTAGTGGCAAGCATTCATCCTGCATGGCCATGAAAGATGAGATTTTGCTCGATTTCTTTAAAGAAGTTAACTTCTCATGCCAGAGGATCTATTCCTTGTTTTCTGCCAAGGAGAGTTTACAAGGGCAGAACAGAGTCTATTATTCGACGGCGATCGATAAAGAGAAAAGGCACGAAATTCAGGGGCACCGCGAGATAGACCATATTTCTATACCGGCGGGTGAGTTTTTGTCTATCTCTCATCAAGGGAGTGCCAAAGAGTGCGTGAAGTTTTCTATCTATTTGTACAACGAAGTATTGCCGAAGTTAAGAGATGAATTTGGTGGTGGTTTAGAGATGGAGGTGATTGAAGTTGATGGTTGTCATGCTGAATCTAAAATGCGTGATATTTCCTCCGTCTATCATTATCTTATGGCCGTAAATTGACGCCTTGTTGTTATAAAAACGTAGGGCGTCAATTCAGTCTTTGTGCAGTGATACCTTAATCCGGATTCACTGTTTGTGCTGCTTTCTTGGCTTTGACACGGGCGATAGCGGCAGCCACCGCGGCTTTGCGCGGATCTTCTTCTGGCGCGTGACTTTCATTTTTGGCTGTTTCAGCCGTAACGAGTGCCGCTTTCTTGGCTTTGACACGAGCGATAGCGGCAGCCACCGCAGCTTTGCGCGGGTCTTCTTCTGGCGCGCGACTTTCATTTTTGGCTGTTTCAGCCGTAACGTGTGCCGCTTTTTTGGCTTTGACACGAGCGATAGCGGCAGCCACCGCAGCTTTGCGCGGGTCTTCTTCTGGCGCGTGACTTTCATTTTTGGCTGTTTCAGCCGTAACGCGTGCCGCTTTTTTGGCTTTGACACGGGCGATAGCGGCAGCCACCGCAGCTTGGCGTGGATCAATGACCTCTGCATTTTCAGCGGTCATTGTGGCCTGTTTTTCTGCCTGAAGAGTTCTGGCTTGAGCTTTACGTGCTTGGCGGGCAGCAATGGCCTCACTGTTATCTGGTGTTTGCCCTGCAATGACGGCAATCGTTGAGTCAGCGCTTTTTGCTTCACGGGACAAGCGGCTAACCGCGGCTTCAACTGTTTGCTGGTCGGCTTCCGTCAGCTTGACGGCGGCTTGCTTGTGGCGTAATTCACGAGCTAATTTTTCCCGCTCTAGGCGAGCTTGTTTGGCTTCAAAACGTGCTTTCGCAATAGCTGCGCGGGCGCTTTCCTGATCAAGCGCGCGAATTTCGGCTTTTTCCTGGCGATAGTATTGCACCAAAGGAATATTACTTGGGCAGACATAGGCGCAGGCACCACATTCAATACAATCAAACAAGTTATGATTACGTGCCTTTTCATGTTCTTCACCCCGGCTGAACCAGTATAGTTGCTGGGGTAATAAACCGGCCGGACAGGCATCAACGCATAAGCCACAACGAATGCAGGCTTGTTCAGGCTCCGACAACCCCATCTCAGTTTCTGTCGGGGCTAAAATACAGTTACTGATCTTAACGATAGGAACATCCAAACTTGGCAGGGTAAAGCCCATCAAAGGCCCCCCCATAATCACCATTTGTTGGGGTTGTGGTTGAAAGCCAGCTAAGGTCAATAAGTGTATGACTGGGGTGCCGATCCTGGCCCAGAAATTCCCCGGTTTTGTTATTGCATCGCCAGTCAATGTCACGACTCGCTCGATGAGAGGCTCATCATCAATAACCGCTCGTTTGATGGCTACCGCTGTCCCCACATTGTGCATCAGCACCCCAATGGATGACGAATGCTTGCCGAAGGGCACTTCTTTACCCGTCAGAATTTTGGTGAGCTGCTTGGCTCCACCTGACGGGTACTTGGTGGGAATCACCCGCAACTGGATGTCATCATGACCGCGTAGCGCCAGTTGCAGAGCAGCAATAGCTTCAGGTTTATTATCTTCAATACCTATCAGTACCTGCTGAGGCTGGAGCAAGTACATTAAAATATGAATCCCAGTCACCAACTCTTCGCCATGATCTTGCATCAACCGATCATCGGCAGTGATATAAGGCTCGCACTCTGCCGCATTGATAATGAGAGTAGTAACGCTGTTTAAACCGCCTTGTAATTTGCTGGCAGTCGGAAAACCTGCACCACCTAAACCGGCAATCCCCGCTTGATGAATTCTCTCTAGCAGTGCGTTCCGGTCCCATTGTCGATAATTTGCCCAAGGTTGTTGTTCGCGCCAGCGATCTTTCCCATCCGGAGCGATATGCACGCACAGTTCCGCCAAACCTGAAGGATGTGCGGTGGTATGAGGTGCTATTGCTGTAATTGTGCCGGATGTTGGAGCATGCACAGGCACGGTACGACCTCGGCCAATGGTCAGAGGTTGTCCTTTTAAGACGTATTCACCGGCTCTGACACACAATTCACCTTCAGGCCCAAGATGTTGCTGCAACGGAATGATCATTTGTGCAGGCAAAGAGGCGATACGCATAGGGACGGTGCTTGATTGCAGCTTCATTTCCGGCGGATGAATGCCACCGTCGAAATCCCAGATGTTATCGTGTTGACGGGCAGTAAACAGCTTAAACATGTTGCTCCGCATCTATCATTTTCACCGGGATCATCTGCGAAGCAACTAACTGCGTGGGCAGGTTTTTGACCGGGATGGTGCTCAAATCCCACTTCCAGTTCGCAGTGGTAGTAGCAACCGGGAGCATCTCAATACAGTCTGTTGGGCAAGGCGATACGCAAAGATCACAGCCAGTACAAAGATCCGGTAAAACGGTATGCATGGCGCGGGTGGCACCGACGATGGCATCAACCGGGCAGGCCTGAATACATTTAGTGCAACCAATACAGTTTGCTTCATCAATAAACGCCACTTTGCGCTGAGGATGGGTGGCCGTTTCATCGCCATCCAAGGGTTGCGGCTCCACAGCCAGCAACTCGGCCAGTTTGAACATTACTTGCTCGCCACCCGGTGCGCATTTGTTTATTTTTTCACTGCCGCCGGAGACGGCTTCGGCATAGGGGCGACAGCCGGGATAGCCACATTGTCCACATTGGCTTTGCGGCAGGATAGCGTCTATTTGTTCAACGATAGGGTCTTGTTCAACCTGAAAACGACGGGCAGCAAAGCCCAGCACGGCACCTGAAATCAGCGCCAATGTGCTCAATGCGCCTATGGCAATCCATAACGACATCATCAGAACTTCACCAATCCGGTAAAGCCCATAAAGGCGAGTGACATAAGCCCCGCGGTAATAAGTGCGATAGACGAGCCACGGAAGGGCGCGGGTACGTCAGCAACAGCCAGACGTTCACGGATAGCCGCGAATAGCACCATAACCAGAGAGAAACCGGCGGCAGCGCTGAAGCCGTATACCGCCGATTGCATAAAATTGTGAGATTGATTGATATTAAGCAAGGCCACACCTAACACCGCACAGTTAGTGGTGATCAACGGCAAAAATATCCCCAACAAGCGATAAAGCGCTGGGCTGGTTTTGCGTACCACCAGTTCAGTAAATTGCACAACAACCGCGATAACTAATATAAAGGCCAATGTCCGCAAATAGACTAACCCGAGTGGCAGCAAGATAAAGCTGTTAACCATCCAGGCGCACACCGAGGCCAGAGTCAGTACAAAAGTGGTTGCCAGCCCCATACCAATGGCGGTCTCCAGTTTTTTAGAGACACCCATGAAAGGGCACAAGCCAAGAAACTTGACCAGCACGAAGTTGTTTACCAAAACAGTACCGACAAACAGGAGCAGGTATTCAGTCATTACGGGGCCTAAAAAAATAAAAGCCGCCTATTATCCAAAATTGGCGGCCCAACGACAACAGATGAAGTGCAGGGTTATTACGATTTTCCGGCTATTTTAAGGCAAAAAGAGGAACAATTCCTTTAATTCTCAGTAAAAGTCTGTTTCACGCGCTGAGAACGTTTGATATAGGGAACGAAAATTGCGGCAGCCAACAGAGGCCAACCTAAGGTACGCAGGGCGATATCATCGCTGATAGGCGAAAACGCGAATGCCTTTAACGCTAATAATACCGTTAACAATAGCCACAGAATAAACAGTTTGGGGAAACGACGTGAGCGGCTGCAACACAACCAGATAACCCATACCGTATAAATCCACATGACGATTGTGGTCACCACGGAGAAATACCATTGCAGGGTAAACGCCTGTGAGTTAGTGACCAGATATTCCCTAGATTCAGGAGTGAAAATGGCCATCGCATACAGCGCTAGCATCAGACTGGCACTCAGTAATGTCACAATCAGATAAGCCAATGGAGCCAATAACCAGCCGCCAATACGTTGATATTCCTGCTGTTGAGACATAGTGAACCCTATTTATCGAATATGACCTTTTTCATTGCACTAGCTTAACCCGCAAATGCGTCCTTCGTCATCTATATCAATATGATAATAAGCTGGCAGCGTGCCGAGGCCTGGCATGGTCATAATATCCCCGGCATAAATACGTACAAAACCGGCCCCGGCGGAAACTGCGCAGGCGGTGATAGGCAAGACAAAATCATGAGGAACCCCCTTCAACCGGGAATCGGCACTAATGGAAAGGGGGGTTTTGGCAATGCACAGCGGTAAATGACCGAAACCTGCCGCCGTTATTGCTGCTAGCTGCTGGCGTGCTTGCGGGGTGTATGTGACCTCGCTGGCACCATAACGTTGGGCTAATATCTCGATTTTTTGCTCCAAAGAGGCACTGTCAGAGTAGGGAAGTGTCGGCTCATCGGCATGCTTGCAGGCATTGACCACTTGTTGGGCCAAAGCCGTGGTGCCGGCGCCGCCTTTAGCAAACGCCTCGCTAATTTCGCAAGCAAAAGCACCAGCGGAAAGCGCATAATCGCTGAGAAAATCCAGTTCCTCTGCGCTGTCGTCGGGGAAGCGATTAACGGCCACCACCACCGGTAAACCATAGCTTTTTGCATTATCAATGTGCCACTTCAGATTGGTGCAACCTTGGCTTAGGAGTGGGATATTGGTACTGAGAATTTCAGTTGGTAGTGGCTGGCCCGGTTTGATGTCAAACACGCCGCTGTTGGCTTTCAGGCTTCGCAGTGTGGCAACTAACACTACGCAGGATGGAGCAAGGCCGGACTGACGGTACTTAATATTAAAGAACTTCTCCATCCCCATATCTGAGCCAAAACCGGCCTCTGTCACTACATAGTCAGCTAACTGCAACCCCAGTCGGTCAGCCAGTACCGAGGAGTTACCGTGGGCGATATTGGCAAATGGCCCGGCATGAATGAGCACTGGCGTTTGTTCAGTGGTCTGCATTAATGTTGGATGGATAGCTTCTTTCATTAAGGCCGCCATGGCTCCTGCAACCCCAAGGTCTTCTGCGGTGATGGGGACACCGTGGGTATTTTTTGCCAAAATGATCCGGCCAATACGTTGGCGCATATCCTGCAAGTTTTCTGATAACGCCAATATCGCCATCAATTCTGATGCTGCGGTTATTTCGACATAATCTGCGCGTTCAACGCCATGAGTTCCTCCGCCAACGCCGACCTGAATGTGTCGCAATGCGCGATCATTATGGTCAACTACGCGCGGCCATAGAATGTGTTGGATATCAATGTTCAGCAAAGGCATGCCGGTTTGCTGGCAAAAGGCTTGCCCCAGACGTTGTTCATGGTACAAACGTGCATCCAGCGCCGCTGCCGCCAGATTATGCGCAGCACTGATGGCATGAATGTCACCCGTCAGATGCAAATTTAACTTTTCCATCGGTAGCACTTGTGCGCTACCGCCGCCTGCGGCGCCGCCTTTGACACCAAATACCGGACCAAGGCTTGGTTGACGAATACATGCCACACCACGAAAACCTAATTTGTTAATTCCCTGACTCAATCCAATTGTTGTGACTGTTTTGCCTTCCCCCATTGGGGTGGGGGTAATGCTGGAAACTAGAATCAGCTTGCCTTGTTTGCTCTGGGAACGTAGCACACTGATATCGACTTTCGCCATATGGTGTCCGTAGGGGATCACACTATCGGCGGTTAAACCTAATTGCTGTGCAATCAGTTGAATTGGCTGCAAGTTGGTATCATGACTTACATTGACTGTAGGGGAGAGGTCATCGGCAGTGGAAAGTCGTGTCGGTGTCATGCTGGGATAATTCCTGTTATCAGTGATAAAACGGCGGCAGCCAATCATAGAGGCTATAAATCACCGCGAAATTATCACACAAAGCACCATAAATTTGGCGATGCAAATCAATAAATGTGATGTCACTAGTAGATGAATGTGATGTGTTTTATCTCTAATGGTTAATTCTATTAGTGATTTATATCTTGTTTATTTTTATATTTTTGAAATCATTTTGATTATTTTAAATAACATTAAAGAATTTTTGAGAATTTCATCATTACACATCCTTATTTTATGAGTTTGGTTTATGTGTAGCACTATACAATTCTGCTGTCATATTTTTTATCACGTGAAAAGTTATTTTTACGATGAAATAATTAGGTAATGTCATTTATGGAAAACCACGTTCATTCCTCTTTGGTATGTGCAGCACGACTACTTTGTTTGGCGGGATTTAGTGCCGAGCCTGTTAAAGTATTTAGACAGAATACCGCTATCACTATCTCGACAATGACCTCATTTACATTGTTACAAAGGCATTTATCACAATTATCACGAACCACACCAGCCCGTTTTAAAGTCAAAAGAAAGCCATTAAATAAGATAAAACCAGAGCAATTACCCTTGGCATTCCGGGATGTACAAGGGCGATTTATTCTATTGGCACGTCTAAATGATAACCAGGCACTGCTACAGTATGCTGATAGCGCGCAACCAAAAATTGTAGACTATCAAGAGCTTAATTCGTTATGGGGGGGTGTTGTTATCTACTGTAGCCATTCACGTTTTGATATCCGCTGGTTTATTCCTGCCTTATTACATCATCGCAAATCGCTGACTCAGGTATTGGTTTTATCATTATTGCTACAATTTTTGGCACTCATATCGCCTCTTTTCTTTCAAGTGATTATGGATAAGGTTTTAGTCCATAATGCACTGACCACTCTTGATGTGTTAATTACTGTGTTACTCGTGGTTGGTGTTTATGAAGTGATGTTGAAATTTCTACGTGAATATATTTTCACTCACACCACCACGCGAGTGGATATTTTATTGGGTGGGAAGTTATTTAATCATTTAATTAAATTACCACTGAGTTACTTTAAACAGCGTCATGTAGGGAATATTGTCGCTAGAGTACGAGAATTAGATAATATTCGTGAATTTATTACGGGTTCGGCCCTGACATTATGTGTGGATGTGGTCTTCACCGTCGTGTTGTTTATTGTTATGTGGTGTATATCCCCGCTGCTGACATTCATTGTTTTGGGGACATTACCGCTTTATTTGTTATTAGCTGCATTGAGTACCAAACCACTGCAAAAGAAAGTCAGTGTTTTGTGCAGTCGTGCCGCACAAAATGGCGCATTTTTAACCGAAACCTTATCGGGCGTTGAAACAGTAAAAAGTTTGGCACTTGAGCCGCAAATGCAGCAGCGGTGGGAGAGGCAAACGCGTGATTTTGCACAAGCCAATTTTCAAGTACAAAATTTGCAAAGTTTCAGCAGCCAGAGTGCGCAGTTGCTACAAAAGCTGGCGGGTGCACTGGTTTTAGTCATCGGGGCATATCAAGTGATGTCTGTGCAACTCAGTATCGGGCAATTGATTGCTTTTAATATGCTGGCTGGGCAGGCACTTATGCCAATGAGCAAGTTAGTTGATTTGTGGCAGCAGAGTATTCGTGCGCAGGTTGGGTTGACGTTAATCTCCGATATTCTGAGCTTACCGGTTGAGCAGGCCAGTGGGGCGGCACTTTCTGATAGTAAAATTCAGGGTGATATTTTGTTGGAGAATGTCACTTTCCGCTATCGCCCGGATCTTGACCCCGTATTGCGGCATTTTTCATTATCTCTGCGAGCGGGGGAGCATATCGGGCTAGTTGGCCCCTCAGGCTCTGGGAAAAGTACCGTTGCGCGGTTACTGCAACGTTTGTATATCGCCGAGCAAGGCGTAATTAATATTGATGGGTTCCCAATAAATCGTTTTTCGCCTGAATGCTTACGGCGGCAAATCGGTGTCGTTATGCAAGAGAATCACCTGTTTAATCGAACTGTGCGCGAGAATATAGCCTACTCTCGGCCGACTGCATCGCTCAGTGAGGTGGTGGATGCGGCATCTCTGGCTGGCGCACATGCCTTTATTCTCGCACTGCCACTGGGGTATGACACGGTTCTCGCCGAGGGAGGTGCATCACTTTCTGGGGGGCAGCGTCAGCGCATTGCTATAGCTCGCACGTTATTGGCCAATCCTCGGGTTTTAATCTTCGATGAAGCGACCAGTGCTTTAGATGATGAGTCGCAAGCCGAAGTGCAGAAAAATATGGCCCGCATCATTGCCAATCGTACCGTTATCACTATTGCTCACCGGCTTTCAACCGTACGACATTGCCACCGTATTGCGGTAGTCACTCAAGGTCAAGTCACCGAACTTGCCAGTCATAACGAACTGCTGGCACTAAATGGCGTCTATGCCCAGCTTTGGCAACAACAGGCTGACTTTAGCCATGAGGAAACAAAATGAAGCTGATGCACTATTTGGCTAACTTGTCGTGGGTGAAGGCGCTAAAGCATCGTTGGCAGCGCTACGTTGCGGCAGAGAAAACACGCGATGAGTATGATTTTCTTCCTGCTTATTTGGATGTTGTTGAACGCCCGGTATCGCCTTTGGCGCGGCGTACTGCCTGGTTTCTGGCCCTGACATTACTGGCGGTATTAATCTGGTCGATTGTAGGGAAGCTAGATATTCACGCTTCAGCACAGGGTAAGGTGATTGTCTCCGAACACTCGAAAGTGATTCAACCGTTAGAACCGGGTGTGGTGATGGCAATCCATGTTCGCGATGGTGACCACGTTAAAGCCGGTCAGGTGTTGATCGAGCTAAATCCCATTGGTATTGATGCCGAGATAGGCAATATCAACCAACAATTGAGCCATCGGTTACTGGAAGCAGCACGGATGGCGGCACTACAGACGGAGAACCCACTCGTTAATTTTAGCTATTCAAGTGATATTTCAGAGGAATTGGCCGTGGCCGCCAAGGCACTGTTAACCAAAGAGCACGATGAAGACAACGCTGAACTGGCACGTCAAGACAGTGAACTGGCGGTTAATCAAGCGCATATTCAGGCGGCCACCATCAATATGACTAATCAGCAAGCCTTAATGAAAAACATTTATCAACAGTTACAGGCATTGCGAACCCTAGCCAAATCCAAATCCATCGCTGACGTTGAGTTATTAATACAAGAGCGGGAATGGCTCAATGCGACTGCAGAGGCCGACCGCTTAAAAAACGAACAGGCTATTTTGCAGGCAAAGGCACTCAACCTAACACAAACTCGAGTCCACTATCTGGCTGAAAAGAAAAGAAATTATCAGGAGAGATTAAATAAAGCCCACGAAGTTATCAATCAATTGCAGCAAGAGTTGATTAAGTTGACAGAAAAACAGCGCCAGCAAACTTTACGTGCACCGGAGGCGGGGGTCATCCAGCAATTGGCGGTGCATACATTGGGCGGTGTCGTCACCACGGCCCAGCCACTCATGGTCTTGGTGCCTGAAAACTACCCGCTGGAACTCGATGTCATGATTCTGAATAAAGATGTGGGGTTTGTGCTGCCCGGTCAGGCGGTGGAAGTCAAGATAGACAGTTTCCCCTACACCCGATTTGGCACACTTTCTGGTGAAGTTAAGCATATCTCGCGTGATGCAATGGAAGATCAACAGCAAGGGCTTGTGTTCCCGGCGCGTATTCAACTGGGCAGCGATACGCTGATCGTTGAGGGGAAACCGGTACGGTTATCCGCTGGGATGTCAGTCAGTGTCGAAATTAAAACGGGCAGCCGTCGAGTGATTGATTATTTACTCAGCCCATTGCAACAGTATCAATCTGAAGCCTTGAAGGAGCGTTGATATGATGAGTTCAGCATCAACTCAGATCAATCAGCCTCTGGAAGCACTGGTTCGTGCCGCTGCGTGTTTTGATCTTGTCGTCGAAGTTTCCGTGTTAGCCCATAAATTGGGGGGGGCCTCTCAAAAAATAGATAACATTGCCTTATGCCGCTGTGCCGGATGGATTGGTTTACGGGCCAGAACCGTCAATCAGCCGTTTGAACGGTTGGGCAATTTGACATTCCCTATTTTGTTCAGTGATGGCGTGCAGTGGTACGTGCTATTAGCACTTAATGAACAGGGGGCGATGCTCCATTACGCTGGCAGAGGAGAATCGCTACAAATAAGTGTGCAGGAACTTGCTCGCTTGTGGCGCGGTGAGGCTATTTTATTAGCGAAAGCGGAGCCATCGGTACAAAAGAAAACCTCTTTTGGTTTTAGCTGGTTTATCCCGGTTATCACCAAATATCGCCATCAGCTACGTAATATTATTCTGGTCTCATTGCTTTTGCAGAGCATTTTGCTGGTAACGCCGATGTTGTTCGAAACGATGATCGACAAAGTATTAGTGGGGCGCGGGGTCGGCAGTTTGATGGTTCTGGGCATTGCTATGATTGCGCTGGCAATTGTTGAACCATGCTATACCTTTTTACGCAGTTGGTTGTTTTCACATTTATCCAGCCGGGTGGGGGCAGAACTAAATTCCGGGCTTTATCATCACTTACTGGGGCTGCCTCTGGATTATTTTGCTGCACAACAAACCGGGAAAACCATCGCTAAAGTGCGGGAAATGGAGCAAATTCGCAGCTTCTTGACGGGTTCTGCATTGACCATGCTGTTGGATTTAATCTTTGTCGGCACATTTATCGCTGTGATGTTTTGCTACAGTAAGTCTTTAACATGGATAGTGATATTCTCTCTGGTGTGTTACCTGTTGTTCTGGTTATCGGTGAGTGGCCTCTTGCGTAAGCGAGTAGAAAGGCAATATGAAGCCAGTGCACATAACACGGCATTTCTGACGGAAGCTATCAGTGGGTTGGAAACCATCAAAACGTCAGCGACCGAAAATCTGTTTAACCGTAGTTGGCGCTCCTCTTTAGCTCGTTATGTACGAGCCTCATTTGCATGTACTTGGGCGGCAAATATTGCTGAACAAGGTATTCATCTTATCAATAAAGTAACTTCAGCTATTTTACTGTGGGTGGGCGTGACGTTAGTGCTCGCTGGGGAACTCAGTCCCGGGCAATTTATCGCTTTTACACTGTTCTCAGGCTACGTTACCCAGCCTATCTTACGCTTGGCGCAAATATGGCAAGATTTCCAGCATACGCAAGTTTCGCTCAAGCGCATTGGTAGTATTTTGGATTATCCGGCAGAGCCGGGCAGTGTTGGATTACTCTCGAATCATGCGGTAGCGGGGAGTTTGGCTTTTAAACAGGTCCGTTTCCGCTATCGGCCCGATACCGCTGAAGTTATCCAAAATCTCAGTTTGGATATTGCTGGCGGCGAGTTTATCGGTATTACCGGGCCTTCGGGCTGTGGAAAATCGACATTAACCAAGTTGCTCCAGCGCTTGTATACCCCACAACACGGGCAAATTTTGGTCGATGGGCAGGATTTAGCCATTACAGATACCACCACCTTGCGCTGCCAAATGAGTGTGGTTTTGCAAGAAAGTGTCCTGTTCTCCGGCACGATAAGAGACAATATATGCCAGTGTCGGCCTCATGCCGATGATGCTCATGTTGAGCACATTGCACGGTTGGCGGGGGCGCATGACTTTATTACAACACTGCCACAGGGTTACCAAACGTCTGTGGGTGAACGCGGCGGTATGTTATCCGGTGGTCAACGCCAACGAGTCGCATTGGCAAGGGCGTTGATGGCAGATCCAAAAATTCTGATCCTTGATGAGGCCACCAGTGCTCTGGATTATGAATCTGAGGCAGCTATCATGTGCCAATTACCGGAAATCATCCGTAATCGCACCGTTATTTGCATTGCGCACCGTTTGAATACATTGCGTCTATGTCATCGTATTTTGGTGTTAAAAGAGGGGCAGGTGTTGGAGCAAGGTAGCCATCAAGCACTGCTGGCGCAGCGCGGCGTCTATGCCCATTTGTGGCGGCTGCAAACAGAGTAGAGCATCTGGCTGGGGGCGGGTTAGCCACCCAGCCAGTGTTAGTTACAGCTTATCACCATTGGACTTAATCACGTCTTGATACCAGAAAAAGCTTTTCTTGCGTTGGCGCGCCAGTTGTTTTTGGTGGTCGACATACACAAAGCCATATTGCTTCTGAAAACCGTTCAACCAACTCAAAAGGTCGGTAAACGACCATGGGTAGTAACCTCGAACATCGGCGCCTTGTTTTATCGCATCCTCAATGGCGGCAATATGCTGACGCAGATAATCAATTCGATCGTCATCAACAACTTCACCATTAATGATGGGATCTTTAGCGCCTAAGCCATTCTCTGTAATATAGATTGGGATATCGCCATAGCGGGCTTTGATATTCATGATGCCCTCAGTCAAGCCCTGAGGGTAAATTTCCCAGTCCCAATCGGTATAAATGCCACTTGGGTTGCGGACAAATTTGAACAAGCCCTTAAAGCCGAACTCATTACCTTGCTGGTGGCCTGAGCCTTTCTTGCCTGAAGTGTTAATGGCGAGATGCGTTTCTTGGGTATTTGCAGCAATAGTTTCGCGCTTATAATAATTTAGGCCAATAAAGTCGCAAATATTGTCGCGCAGTAGTGCTTCATCACCCGGAGCAAATTGAGGCATCCCCCAGATGGCCTGAGTTTGTTCCAGTAATTCAGCGGGATACTCACCTTTCAATACGGGATCGTACAGCCAATGAGTAAAGATCCCATCAGCTAAACGGAATGCGGCAATATCTTCTGGCGAATTGCTAAGAGGGGTATTGGTTTGCAGGACATTCACAAAACCAATTTTTCCTTCAATACCACTGGTGCGGAATGCGGCAACAGCCTTGGCATGTGCTACAAAAACATGGTGGCAGGCTTGAATGGCGCGCCCCGTGTCCTGAACGCCCGGTGGGTGAGCGCCGACAATATAACCAAAACCAATAAAACAGATGGTTTCATTAAAAGTAGACCAAAGTTTGACCCGGTCACCATAGTGTTGATAGCACAAACGGGCGTATTCTTCGAAAGCATCGGCAGTGCTACGTGTTTCCCAACCCCCCTCATCCTGCAAGGCTTGCGGTAAATCCCAGTGATACAGGGTAATCATGGGTTCAATATTATGTTCCAGCAGTGCATCAATCAGTTCACTGTAGAATTTGATCCCAGCAGGATTAACTTCACCACGGCCGGTAGGTAATAATCGCGGCCATGAGATAGAAAAACGATAACTTTTCATACCCATTTCAGCCATTAGCGCCACATCTTCACGGAAGCGGTGGTAGTGGTCTACCGCAACATCACCATTGGTTCCCTGATAGGTAGTACCTGGCAGGTGCGAAAAAGTATCCCAGATAGAAGGGCCTTTGCCATCAGCATCATAGGCCCCTTCAACTTGATAAGCGGCGCTAGCCGCACCCCATAAAAAATCCTTCGGGAAAGCAGACATAAATTCACTCCCATGTAATGAATGAAAAGAGTAGTGGTTAAAACATCTGCCACCAGTGTATTCGGTAATTCACTTTCTATGCAACCGGTTTCTGTAACCGGTTTCTGTTTGGATGAAATACAGAAAAAAACAAAAACCACATCATAAAAAATTAATAATGATTAAACGGAAGAGAGGGAATTGTGTAACTCAAAACTACTGTATGTATAATCAGTTGTTGGTTTACTGAAACCATTGGCGCGGTTAATTGGTCAGGCGGCGCAGCATACTCAAGTGATCGTGGTTTCCCATGCCGCAGAATTAGTGGCGGCGCTACAACAAGAAGATTTTTGCCGCCATATTTTGTTGGATAAACAGCTCAGTGAAACAACAATACAGCAGGATACAACTCCTGAGTGGCTATGGCCATCACGTTAGCGGTTGGGCTAAAAACCATGAAAAGGGGCTATTAAGCCCCCTTGGTTGATGAGTAATTAATCTGCTGATAAATATAAATGACGGTCCTACCTTCGCTAACTCAATGATTCAGATGGTAATAGACTTCATTCCAACGAATTTCATTTTTGAACGCTGGCAGGGTGGTGTCGTTATCGATAAGCAGGAACTCAATCCCATGCATTTCGGCATACAGGCGCAGTTCATCAACGCCAATAGCTTGTGAGAACACGGTATGGTGCGCACCACCAGCAATGATCCAAGCTTCGGCGGCTGTTGCCAGTGACGGTTGGGCTTGCCAGATAGCGCGAGCAACAGGCAGTTTTGGTAACGGGTGGGGTTGCTCAACGGTATCGACCACATTAACCAGCAAGCGGAAGCGGTTACCCATATCAATCAAGCTGGCATTCAGGGCCGGGCCTGCTGGGGTTGAGAAGATCAAACGAGCAGGGTCAGCTTTACCACCGATACCTAAATGTTGCACATCCAGCAGTGGTTTCTCTTCTTTTGCAATTGATGGGCAGACTTCCAGCATGTGAGAACCAACAACTAAATCATTGCCCGGCTGGAAGTTATAGGTGTAATCCTCCATAAAGGACGTGCCGCCTTTCAGACCGGTACCCATCACTTTCAGGATGCGCAGCAGTGCTGCGGTTTTCCAGTCGCCTTCGCCGCCGAAGCCATAACCTTGCTGCATAAGACGTTGGACGGCCAGCCCCGGTAACTGTTTCAGACCATATAAGTTTTCAAAGTTGGTGGTAAAGGCTTTAAAACCGCCTTGCTCAAGGAAACGCTTCATCCCTAACTCAATGCGAGCCGCATCCAGCAGATTTTCACGTTTATTGCCGTTCAATTTCACGGCATCAGTCAAGCGATAGGTGGCCTCATACTCTTCAACCAGAGCATCTATATCCCCTTTACTGACTGCGTCCACCACGGTGACCAAGTCGCCAATGCCGTAGGCATTGACCGAATATCCGAACTGAATTTGAGCTGCAACTTTATCACCTTCGGTGACGGCTACTTCACGCATATTGTCGCCAAAACGAGCAACTTTCAGTTGTTGGCTTTCCTGTTTAGCCGCAGCTACCCGCATCCATTGACCAATGCGTTGGTGTGCTTCTTTATCCTGCCAGTGCCCGGTGATGACGCTATGCTGCTGACGCATACGTGCACCGATAAAACCAAACTCACGGCCACCGTGAGCTGTTTGGTTCAAGTTCATAAAGTCCATATCCATGGTTTCCCATGGGATCTGAGCATTAAATTGGGTATGGAATTGCAGCAAAGGTTTATTCAGAATACTCAGCCCACCAATCCACATTTTGGCTGGTGAGAAAGTGTGGAGCCAAGTCATGATGCCGATGCACGCCGTATCATAATTAGCTTCGCGACACAGGGCGGTGATCTCGTCTGGCGTAGTGACCAAGGGTTTTAGCACTAATTTGACCGGTAAACCCGCTTCACTATTCAGGCTGCTGACCACATGATGGGCATTATCCATAACTTGTTGCAATGTTTTAGGGCCATACAGGTTTTGACTGCCGATCACAAACCACACTTCTGATTGCTTGAATACGTCCATCGGATACTCCGTTTAATAATGTATATATTTATAAATCAGGTTAACCATCAAGATCAGTGCTTAGTCTCGGTGACTGGCGCGTAATGGGGTTCGGCCGATAAGCACCACTGTTGATAGCGTTGATAAAGCTGTTGATAGCGTGCGACTTGTGTTGCATTTGGTATCAAGGTGCGTTCAATTTTACAGGCCATATGGCGCTGTGCAGCTGGGACATCATCAAATACGCCAGCAGCAACCGCTGCAAAAATAGCAGCACCTAAGGCGCAACATTGATCTGATGCCACTATTTGTAGCGGTCGATTCATCACATCAGCACAAACCTGCATGATCACTGGAGATTTCCGTGCAATACCGCCTAATGCCAGCACATTCTCCACCGGAATATCCTGTTGTTCGAAGCATTCCATGATGGCGCGAGCACCGAATGCGGTAGCAGCAATAAAACCACCAAATAGCGTCGGAGCATCGGTGCCAAGATTCAGATCCGTAATAACACCTTTCAAGCGCTGATTAGCATTTGGTGTGCGGCGACCATTAAACCAATCCAATACCACCGGTAGATGATCAAGCGATGGATTTTTAGCCCACTCAGTTGTGAGCGAGGTAAGAAGGGTGGATTCAATCTGCTTTAATTGAAGCTGTAATTCGGGCTGTGCCAGTGCAGCCTGATGTAATGGCCAGCTTAATAAACGGCTAAACCAGGCATACATATCACCAAATGCCGATTGACCCGCCTCCATACCAATCCAGCCGGGTACTACGCTACCTTCTACCTGACCACAGATTCCTGCAATCGCCCGATCACCCACCAGCTTTTCATCGGCAATCAAGATATCGCAAGTCGAGGTGCCGATAACTTTGACCAATGTATATGGTTGAGCTCCCGCACCAACGGCGCCCATATGGCAATCAAATGCACCACCTGAAATGACAACGTTAGCAGGTAAACCTAGACGTTCAGCCCATTCAGCGGTGATAACTCCCACGGGGCGTTCTGCAGTATAGGTATCAGTAAATAAGGGGTAATCGAGCTTGTTAACCAGGCTACTATCCAGCGCCGTCAGGAATTCTCGTGGTGGCAATCCTCCCCAAGAAGGGTGCCACAAGCTTTTATGTCCAGCGCTGCATCGGCCTCGTTGAATATCTTGTGGTGCCGTAGTACCAGAGAGCAATGCCGGGATCCAGTCGCACAATTCAACCCATGACACCGCCGTATCACGAACCGCTTTATCCGCTCGGGTAATGTGCAAGATCTTTGCCCAAAACCACTCAGAAGAGTAAACACCGCCGATATAGCGCGAGTAATCAGCAAATTCTCCGCTGTGACATAAGCGATTGATTTCTTCTGCTTCTTCAATGGCAGTGTGGTCTTTCCACAACACGAACATGGCATTAGGGTTATCCGCAAAATCCGGACGTAGCGCCAATACCTGACCTTGTTCATCAATCGGGGCTGGTGTAGAGCCGGTGGTATCCACACCAATGCCGACAATTTGTTGACGCTGTTGCGCCGAGAGGCGATTGACCACCTGCTGGATGGCCTGCTCCATCGCTTCTATATAGTCGAGAGGGTGGTGACGGAACTGATTGTGGGCGGCCTGGCTATAAAGGCCCTGCTGCCATCGAGGGTAATAAACAACTTCGGTATCGATCTCGGTGCCATGCTGACAATCCACCGCCAATACCCGCACGGAATCGCTGCCAAAATCCAACCCGAGCGCTATAGCGTTATTTTTCGATAAAGGGCTGCCTGCCGATATAACGTCGCCTGTCATGGGGGATGCTCCTAACGATTGCAGAAAACAAGAATTCATTGGCAATAACCATAGGAGTGAGCGGCGGCAAGATGTGAGGAGCCAATAGCTGGAAGTATGTACTTTTCTGCTTCCTACAGTGTTTTTGTGATGTCAGTCAAAAGTTAGAGAGAGGTTAAATTTGCTGAATATATGGATAAATAAACTGTAATCCCTGGATGTGATAGCGCTCTACATTCTGAAAGGAAATTAACGTTAAAACTGTCACCGTCTTACCGGGTGTGGTGAGGTTAGGTGGCTTTTATAGAGCATGCAACCGCACTTAAACTGAGAAAACATGATTGATAACGTTTCCACTGAAAATCGATAGATTTGTGTAGTTGACGATTTAATAAACAAAAAACATCTCTTCCTACAAAAACAGTCCGGAGAACACTATGCATAAATTAACTAAGGCGCTGGCAGTGGTTGGGTTAGCGGCAGTTATGTCACATTCAGCTATTGCCGAAAGCATGAAATTAGGCTTTTTAGTCAAGCAACCGGAAGAACCTTGGTTCCAGACAGAATGGAAGTTTGCTGATAAAGCCGGGAAGGATTTAGGTTTCGAAGTGATAAAGATTGCCGTGCCCGATGGTGAAAAAACACTAAATGCAATTGATAGTCTGGCGGCCAGCGGTGCAAAAGGTTTTGTCATCTGTACACCGGACCCTAAATTGGGGCCAGCCATCGAAGCAAAAGCACGCAGTTATAACCTGAAAGTGATCGCAGTTGATGACCAATTCGTTAATGCCAAAGGCAAACCGATGGAAAGTGTTCCATTAGTGATGATGGCGGCGACCAAAATCGGTGAGCGTCAAGGACAGGAACTGTGGAAAGAGATGAATAACCGTGGATGGCAACCGGCAGAAACCGCTGTCATGGCTATTACTTCTGACGAGCTTGATACGGCACGTCGCCGTACTACAGGCTCTATGGACGCGCTGAAAGCAGCAGGTTTCCCAGAGAAACAAATCTATAAAGTACCAACCAAATCCAATGATATTCCGGGCGCATTTGATGCCGCTAACTCCATGTTGGTACAGCACCCTGAAGTGAAAAACTGGCTGATTGTCGGGATGAACGACAACACCGTATTGGGTGGCGTGCGGGCAACCGAAGGTCAGGGCTTTAAAGCACCTAATGTGATTGGGATTGGTATCAATGGTGTTGATGCGGTAAGTGAATTGTCAAAAGGCCAGGCGACCGGTTTCTACGGTTCTCTGTTACCAAGCCCGGATATCCATGGTTACAAGAGCATCCAGATGCTTCATGACTGGGTTACCAAAGATGTTGAGCCAGCGAAATTTACTGAAGTCACGGATGTGGTGTTGATCACTCGGGATAACTTCAAAACTGAGTTAGAGAAAAAAGGCTTGATGTAATTCCGTTATGTCTTGTGGAGATACAGGCTATGACGCACTGGGGGCAGGCTGCGGCTTGCCCCACCTGACCACGCAGTTATTTATCATGTTATTACGTGGCGCGGTGCAACCCAAAATTTAGAAGGAAGCCATCATGTCAGCACTCCATTCTGCGTTACAAGCCGAGCAGGAAGCCGAGAAGTCACCTTATCTGGCTTTTTGTGGCATCGGAAAAAGTTTCCCCGGTGTTCAAGCGCTGGATGATATCAGTTTTACCTGTCAGGCCGGTCAAATCCACGCCCTGATGGGGGAGAATGGCGCAGGGAAGTCAACACTGCTGAAAATTCTCAGTGGTAATTACACGCCAACCCAGGGCGAAATCCACATTAGAGGGAAGGCGGTCAATTTTACCAACACCACCGAGGCACTCGACGCGGGGGTGGCGATCATTTATCAGGAACTGCACTTAGTACCGGAAATGACCGTGGCAGAAAATATCTATTTAGGCCAATTGCCAACCAAGATGGGCATGGTCGATCGTAAATTATTGCGTTATGAGTCCAGTTTGCAGCTCGCACATTTAGGGCTGGATATTGATCCCGACACCCCCCTGAAATATCTCTCCATCGGCCAATGGCAGATGGTGGAAATTGCCAAAGCGTTGGCGCGCAATGCCAAGATAATTGCCTTTGATGAACCTACCAGCTCACTCTCTGCCAGAGAGATTGAACAGCTATTTCGGGTTATTCGCGAATTGCGCGCTGAAGGGCGGGTTATTTTATATGTTTCCCACCGTATGGAAGAAATTTTTGCACTGAGTGATGCCATTACCGTGTTCAAAGATGGTCGCTACGTGCGTACTTTTGATGATATGGAGCAGGTTAATAATGACTCATTAGTTCAGGCCATGGTGGGGCGCAATCTGGGAGATATTTATGGCTATC
Source organism: Yersinia vastinensis (assembly GCF_902726565.1). Taxonomy (GTDB): domain Bacteria; phylum Pseudomonadota; class Gammaproteobacteria; order Enterobacterales; family Enterobacteriaceae; genus Yersinia; species Yersinia vastinensis. The sequence continues at coordinate 293,036 of NZ_CACVAF010000004.1, read as the reverse complement.
AACCCCGTGAAATAGGGCCGGAGCGCCTGACATTGCAAGATGTAAAAGCCATTGGTGTTAAATCCCCCATTAGTTTGACGGTGCATCAGGGTGAGATTGTTGGCTTATTTGGGTTAGTCGGCGCGGGGCGCAGTGAATTACTCAAAGGATTATTTGGTGGCACCAAACTGACCAGTGGGCAAGTGTTGTTGGATGGCAAAGCGCTGACGGTTCGTTCCCCCATTGATGCCATTACCGCTGGGATCATGCTATGCCCTGAGGATCGTAAAGCTGATGGCATTATTCCGGTGCATTCAGTGCAGGACAACATCAATATCAGCGCCCGACGTAAAACCCTAACCGCGGGCTGCCTGATTAATAACCGCTGGGAGCAAGAGAATGCGGCATTACGCATTCAGTCCCTAAATATCAAAACACCAGGCCCCCAACAGTTAATTATGAATCTCTCCGGCGGCAATCAGCAGAAAGCCATTTTAGGCCGCTGGTTATCCGAGGATATGAAAGTGATCCTGCTGGATGAACCGACGCGCGGTATTGATGTTGGAGCCAAGCATGAGATTTATAACGTGATTTATGCACTGGCGAAACAGGGTATTGCTGTGTTGTTTGCGTCCAGTGATTTGCCTGAAGTGCTTGGGCTGGCTGACAGAATTGTAGTGATGCGTGAGGGGGCTATTTCCGGTGAGTTAGAACACGGTCATGCCACTGAAGAGCAAGCGCTCAGTCTGGCGATGCTACGTGCCCCAAATATAACGACTGATGCCGCGCCTGCGGTTGCCTGATTGTGAAGGAGTTAACTATGTCCAGTGTTACTTTGAATTCTGATAAGAAGACCCCGCCATCACCTCAGTCGCAGCCACCTCAAGAGGCTCCTGCCAAAGGAGGGCTGGGGCTTTCACGCATTTGGGATAGCTATGGCATGCTGGTGGTCTTCGCCGTGGTCTTTATCGGCTGCGTGATATTTGTGCCTAATTTTGGCTCTTTTATCAATATGAAAGGGCTGGGGTTGGCAATCTCGATGTCTGGGATGGTGGCATGCGGCATGCTGTTTTGTCTGGCATCCGGTGATTTTGACTTATCTGTTGCCTCGGTGATTGCTTGTGCGGGGGTGACTACCGCCGTGGTCATCAATATGACCGAAAGCCTGTGGCTAGGGGTCGGTGCGGGTTTAGTGTTGGGGGCGCTGTGTGGGTTGATTAATGGCTTTGTAATTGCCCGGTTGAAAATCAATGCCCTGATTACCACATTGGCGACGATGCAGATTGTCCGTGGCTTGGCGTACATCATCTCTGATGGTAAAGCCGTAGGCATCGAAGATGAACGTTTCTTTGCGCTGGGTTACACCAACTGGTTCGGTTTGCCAGCACCTATCTGGATAACCATTGCTTGCTTGGCTCTGTTTGGTTTTCTGTTGAATAAAACCACCTTTGGCCGTAACACACTGGCCATTGGGGGCAATGAAGATGCCGCTCGTTTAGCCGGGGTTCCGGTGGTGCGTACCAAGATTATTATCTTTGTGTTATCCGGTTTGGTGTCTGCTGCCGCGGGTATTATCCTCGCTTCGCGCATGACCAGCGGTCAGCCAATGACCTCAATAGGTTATGAGTTGATCGTTATTTCTGCTTGTGTACTGGGTGGGGTTTCACTCAAAGGTGGGATTGGTAAAATTTCCTATGTTATTGCCGGGATTTTAATTCTGGGGACAGTGGAAAATGCCATGAACCTGTTGAACATTTCGCCATTCTCTCAATACGTAGTTCGTGGCTTGATCCTGCTGGCAGCGGTTATCTTCGACCGTTACAAGCAGCTTGCTAAACGGACAGTATAAGTCTGCGAGTGACAGAAAAGTCCATAAAAAGCCTATCTGGCTCACAATTCTGTCATCACTATCGGGCAGCGTGAAATCTGCCCGATAAACTGGAGTTAGCACGAGCGTTTGCCTACATAACAGAAAAAGACTCCAAGGAGGCCAAATGTACCATCGAATGGTTCAGGAACCGCAACCCAATCCCTTGCTGCCCGGCTACACGTTTAATGCCTATCTGGTAGCAGGATTAACCCCGATTCTGGCAGATGGACCACTCGATTTCTTTATCGACAGGCCGGGGGGGATGAAGGGGTATATTCTTAATTTGACCATTAAAGGTCAGGGTAAGATATTTGACGGTGAAAATACGTTTTACAGTAATCCCGGCGATTTGCTGCTATTTCCACCCAAGGCGGCACACTATTACGGCCGTTCGCCTAACAGTGATTGCTGGTATCACCGTTGGGTCTATTTCCGGCCGCGAGCTTACTGGGCCGACTGGTTAGAATGGCACAGTAAAACCCATGAAGTAGGGCGTTTATCCTTACCTAACAATAATTTACTTCTAGAGTTTGACCGGTTATTTGCCAATATTGAGCAGACACAAAAATCAGGTCGCCGTTTTGGTGAAGAATTAGGAATGAACTTGCTGGAGCGTCTTCTGCTGCGTGCAATGGAAGAAGACCCTCTTAGCCCACAGCGTATTATGGATCCACGCGTCATAGAAGCATGTCAGTTTATTACGGGTAATCTGGCTGGGGAATTGCGTATTGACGAAGTGGCGCGGCATGTGTGTCTGTCTCCCTCTCGCTTGGCGCATCTTTTTCGTGAGCAGGTGGGGATTAATATCCTGCGTTGGCGTGAAGATCAGCGAGTTATCCGGGCAAAATTATTACTGCAAACCACACAAGAGCCCATCGCGACGATTGGCCGGGTCGTCGGCTATGACGACCAGCTCTATTTCTCGCGCGTTTTCCGCAAACGCGTAGGGGTTAGCCCCAGTGATTTCCGGCGTCGCAGTATTGAAACCAACTACCCGCAACGCAGTCTACGTCATCCAGAATGGCGGGATAATTCAGAGGTAATTGTGCGGGTTTAATCCCGCCTGAAATGCTCAGCAAGAAATTACCTCTTGTCGCGGGATTCATCATGGTGTCAAATCGATCCACTTGAAGTGTAAAGATGACGAATATTCCGGGCAAGAGGAAACAAAATGGCCGAAAAAATAAGAGTAGGTTTGCTGGGCTATGGTTATGCCAGTAAAACGTTCCATGCACCGCTCATCATGGGGACGCCGGGGCTTGAACTCGCAGGTGTTTCCAGTAGTGATGCCAGTAAAGTTCATGCTGATTGGCCATCAATGACGGTTGTTTCTGAACCACAAGCGCTGTTTGACGACCCTTCTATCGATCTCATCGTTATACCTACACCCAATGATACCCATTTTCCATTAGCGCAAAAAGCTCTGGCTGCGGGTAAACATGTGGTGGTTGATAAACCTTTTACGGTGACACTGTCACAAGCAAATGAGCTTAAAAAACAGGCAGATGATGCTGGGTTACTGCTCTCGGTATTCCATAATCGTCGCTGGGACAGTGATTTTCTGACACTGAAAACATTGCTGGCCGAAGGTGCCTTAGGGAAAGTGGTCTACTTTGAATCACATTTTGACCGTTATCGTCCGGAGATCCGCCAACGCTGGCGTGAGCAAGCCGGCGCAGGGAGCGGCATTTGGTACGATTTAGGGCCGCATCTGTTGGATCAGGCGCTGCAGTTGTTTGGATTACCCGATACCTTAAATGTAGACCTAGGAATGTTACGTCCGGGCGCACAATCAGTAGATTATTTCCATGCTGTTCTCAGTTATCCAGGCCAACGCGTAGTGCTGCATGGCACCGTATTGGCCGCAGCTGAAACTGCACGCTATATCGTCCATGGTATGCAAGGTAGCTACATCAAGTTTGGTTTGGATCCGCAAGAAGATAGGCTGAAGGCGGGGGAACGATTACCGCAGGCGGACTGGGGCTATGATATGCGTGATGGGGTGGTGACACTGTCACGTGATGGGGTCCTCGCTGAAAAACCATTACTCACGTTGCCGGGGAATTATCCTGCTTATTATGCTGGTATACGGGATGCTATTTTGGGAACCGCACCTAATCCAGTACCGGCATCTGAAGCAATTAAAGTGATGGAATTGATAGAGCTGGGTATGGCCTCTGATCAACAGAAAAAAGCGCTGCCGGTTTCATCTGCAAACTGAGTTGCCACTTTACTGGGTGTCATCATTGCCCCCAGTTTTTATTTGAAAAATACCCCAACAAACGTGACGTTGCCGTTAATCCTTTAGCGACGTCGCTGTATCGGGGAGAAGGAATACAGTGGCATGTCATGGTTACAACGCTTACAGATAGATAGGTTTTTATTAATACTGATTGTGGTGGTCATTATCGCTTCTATTTTCCCTTGTGAAGGGGAAGTGAAAGTGTGGTTTGAGCATCTGACGACGGCAGCCATCGCCTTATTATTCTTTATGCATGGAGCCAAACTCTCCCGTGCGGCGATTGTTTCCGGCATGGGGCATTGGAAACTGCATCTGGTGGTTTTTCTTAGCACATTTGCGTTATTCCCGCTGCTAGGATTGGGGATGAATGTGCTGGTTCCCGGCGTGTTAACGCCAACACTGTATCTGGGGTTCCTCTATTTATGCGCGTTACCTGCGACGGTGCAATCGGCCATCGCTTATACCTCAGTCGCGGGTGGGAATGTGGCGGCGGCGATATGCAGCGCATCGGCTTCCAGTATCCTTGGGGTATTCTTGTCTCCGATACTGGTGGGGATGTTGATGCAAACCCAAGGTGGGGAGACGGATACTCTGCATGCGATTGGCTCTATCATTATGCAGTTGATGGTGCCATTTATTGTCGGCCACTTATCTCGTCCATTGATTGCAAAATGGGTTGAACGTCATAAGAAATTGGTCAATATCACTGACCGGTCATCAATTCTTTTGGTGGTTTATGTTGCGTTTAGCGAAGCTGTAGTTCAGGGCATTTGGCATCAAATTGATGGCTGGTCACTGTTGGCGATATTGGTGTGTTCAATGGTATTACTCACCGTGGTGTTGGTCGTCAATACTTATGCTGCTCGTTGGCTAGGGTTTAATACTGCTGACGAAATTACCATTGTGTTCTGTGGCTCGAAGAAAAGCCTAGCGAATGGTATCCCAATGGCTAACGTATTGTTCCCCGCGTCTGTAGTGGGGGTTATGGTATTGCCGTTGATGATATTCCACCAAGTTCAATTGATGGTCTGTGCGGTATTGGCGCAGCGATATGCCAAACGAGTTGCGGGAGAGAACGCAGCTAAAGAGTTGGTTGCTGCACAATCAGTTTCAGGTGATCGTGGCGAAACGAAGTAATTAGATACCATCAAAATTAAAATGCCCGGACTTTACGCAAGTACGGGCATTTTTTTGTCACGTCGGAAGCAGTTTAGCCACGAACTTTATCGCGTAATGCCTGCTTTTCTTGTTCATTGATAAAGGCCATTGTCAGGCCATTTTCCTGAGCTTGGCGGATCTCTTGTTGAGTCAAGCCTGCCGCTGGTGCGGCAACATAATATTCATTGGCGATTTCAATCCCCTGTACGGCGGGGTCATCAGTATTAATTGAGGCTATCACTCCGTGACGCAGGAAAGTTGCTAAGGGGTGTGCTGCCAAAGAAGCGACCGTGCTGGTTTGGATATTAGAAGTCAGACAGGATTCTATCCCAATCTTATGTTCAGCCAAATAATCCATTAACTTAATATCTTCGACTGCCTTGACACCATGCCCGATACGCTCTGCTCCTAATTCGCGGATAGCTTGCCATATACTTTCAGGGCCGGCAGCTTCGCCTGCATGGATGGTAATATGTAAACCGGCATCGCGCGCCCGATTGAAGTGGCTGCGAAAGAGGCCACCGGGGAAACCCAACTCGTCACCAGCCAGATCCAACGCAGTGATACCATCACGGTGAGCCAGTAAACCATTGAGTTCTTCTAAGCAGGCTTGCTCACCAAAAGTACGGCTGAGAATGCCAATGAGGCGAATATCAATATCAAAATCGCGGCAACCGGACTTTATGCCGTCAATCACGGCCTCGACAACACCGGCAACAGGGAGTTGATGTTTCATCGCCATATAGAAGGGGGAAAAGCGCAACTCTGCATAATGTAAACCTGCTTTTACAGCGTCTTCGACGTTCTCATAAGCGACACGGCGGCAAGCATCCAGTGACCCCAAAACCGCCACACCCCAATCCAACTTTTGCAGGAAACTAACCAGATCCGGCTCATTTTTCGTGATTTGTACATGCGGACGGAGGGCATCTAATTCATTTGCAGGTAGCGATAAATTGAACTGCCGACCCAATTCTAAAATAGTTTGCGCACGGATATTACCGTCAAGGTGGCGATGGATGTCAGTCAGAGGAAGGCGGGAGTCGATCATATTGTGCACTCACTTAGATGATTGTTAGGTAAAGTGCAGAGTATTATAAAAACAAATCGATGAAAATATCCATATTGTTGCATAAAAAAGTGATTGGCATCATAAATGAATGATGAGTGAACGATATAGTCCACTCATCATCTCAATTCAGATCTGAATTATCCTTCAAGACTCAATCGCCACGAGTTTCTTGTCAGATCTGATTACCATTATGTAAGTGAGGATAAATGACAACCCGAGCGCCAGAGTCACCCCCATCAGGATATAGATAAAATAAGGACCAATATAGGCGGGTAGGCTAAAGATACTTGACAAAATATAGCCATAAAGTCGGACGCCGAAAAAGGCAATAAATGCAGAAGCAATGGAGCTGCTTATGGTGGTAGCAATAAAGGCCTTTTTGTATTTGGTGAGCACACCAAACAGTGCAGGCTCGGTTATCCCCAGCAACCCAGAAACGGCTGCAGACAACACCACGGTTCTTTCTTCCCGCGTTTTAACATGGAAATAGATAGCAAAAGTTGAGCCGGCAATTGCCATATTTGCCATAAACATCATCGGCATCAACATATCAAAACCTTTGTCGGTAAAGTTTTGCAATGCAATGGGCGTCATGGCGTGATGCATACCGGTAAGGATGGCTATCGGGCGGATAGCCCCAACAATAAAACCAGCAAATACGGATGAGATATCAAACAATCCCTGAATACAGAATGCGAGCAGTTTGCCTAAATAAATTCCCGCAGGGCCAATTAACGTTAGCGAAACGAGGGCGGTGATAAACAGGGTTAAGGTTGGGGTAAAGACGGTTTTCAATACGTCTGGCATAATTTTATCAACCCAGCGATGAATGTAACTTAGAGCCAGAATTGAGAAAATAACCGGTATCACGCTAGCGGAATAGTTAAATACCGACACCGGGACAACGTCCATAAAATAAATGACATTAACTGCTCCCGGTGTATGCGCTGCGAGTGCTTTGGCTGCATCAATCAGCGTGGGGTACATCAGACAGGCGGCAACTGCGGCAGCAAGATATTCGTTGGTTTTAAATATCTTGGCGGCAGAGACGGCAAGAAAGAATGGCAGAAAATAGAATACGCCACTGGCAATTAGGTCAATAATCATGACCGTATCGCTTTTGGCCGAGATGATTTTCAGTGCGATTAATCCCGCCAGTAAACCTTTAATCATCCCCGCACCGGCAATCGCTGGCACGATAGGGCCGAATACTCCAGAAACGGTATCCATAAAGAGTGATATTAGGCTTTTCCGTGCGTTCGGTGCGACTGAGGATTTATTTTCTTCAGGGGCTAGATTAGCAACAATATCTTGATACCAATCATTAACCTTAGGCCCGATAATAATTTGTACTTGATCGCTCTGGTTTTGTGCCCCTAATACACTGGGTAATGCTTTTATTTTTTCCCAATCGACTTGACTATCATCAATTAAATCAAAACGCAGGCGCGTCATACAGTGCCAGACTTTATTTATGTTTTTCTGCCCACCAACCAATTTTATTATTAATTGACATGCCTCAGTCCTGCCCATAAAACCCTCGCACCGGAATAATTATTTTTATTAACTGCGAAAGATAATAGTTTTACTCAATGTTAAAAACAAACCAATAAATCATGCCCTAGGTCACATTATTCGGTGTATTGAGCTTGATTAAGGGGGTTTTTAGTAAATTGGTATGGTTTTTTATGACAAATAGCTTGAATTACAGACCAAAAAAAACATTTAAATTTAAGGTTTACAACGCCCCGTGAAATAAGGTGAAATCAGCAAATACTTCATAAGAATTTATTTATTTTCGCATAGCTTGTAACCCGTTCGGATGAGTGGTTACTTGAGTGCTGTAAAGGAGCTTTGCATGCAACCCACATTAATCACAGGCATTGAATGTCAAATAACTCGCCCTGATCGCCATAATTTGGTGGTGGTTAAAATTGAAACTAATAAAGGGGTTGTTGGGTTGGGTTGTGCCACATTTCAGCAGCGTCCTTTGGCGGTTAAAGTGATGGTGGATGAATATCTGCGGCCATTATTACTGGGGCGTGATGCCAATAATATTGAAGATTTATGGCAGATGATGATGGTCAATGCTTATTGGCGCAATGGCCCGGTGATTAACAATGCTATCGCAGGCATTGATATGGCGCTGTGGGATATTAAAGGCAAGTTAGCTGACATGCCGCTGTATCAGCTTTTTGGTGGCAAATCGAAAGATGCTATTGCGGTGTATAGTCACGCCGCCAGCGATACGTTAGAAGGGCTTTACCATGAGGTGGATGAATTATTAGCGCAGGGATACCGGCATATTCGCTGTCAGTTGGGTTTCTATGGTGGAAATTCTGAGGATATACATACCACTCGTGAGCCAACGGCGGGGGCATATTATGACCAAGACCAATATATGGATAATACGCTGGCGATGTTTAAGGCTTTACGCGAAAAGTATGGTAATCAATTTCATATATTACATGACGTCCATGAGCGTCTATTCCCACAGCAAGCAGTACAATTTGCTAAACAGTTGGAAGCCTTCCGACCTTACTATATTGAAGACATTTTACCGCCAAATCAGAATGAGTGGCTGGAGCAAATACGCAATCAAACTGCAGTACCACTCGCGACGGGCGAGCTGTTTAATAACCCTGCAGAGTGGAAAGATCTGATTATTCACCGCCGGATCGATTTCCTGCGCTGCCATGTTTCGCAGATTGGTGGGATTACTCCGGCGCTGAAACTGGGCAGTTTCTGCCAAAGCTTCGGCGTCCGGCTTGCCTGGCATTGTCCTCCAGATATGACACCCATTGGTGCAGCGGTTAATACGCATCTGAATATTTACCTGCACAATGCGGCCATTCAGGAATTTGTTGCCTATCCGGCCAATACCACTCATGTTTTTCCCGGGGCTGTGGTTCCGGAGTCAGGGTATTTTTATCCAATAGAACAAGCAGGGATTGGTGTTGATTTTGATGCTAAATTAGCGACTGAATTCCCTGTTGTTTATCGACCTCATGAATGGACGCAAAGCCGGTTGCCAAATGGCACCATTCATACACCTTAAATGACCATGATATATTTTTAACTACGCCAAACTTAACTTTGTCGAAATTTCAGGTTGTCCTGATTGAAGGGAATAATATAGGTACAGGAATAGTCTATATCGACGATATCACTGAAGGTATATACACTGCCGTCCTGCAAAATCCCTCGATTAAGGATATGCATGGCGGCAATACCTTTCTTGCATCCGAGTAATTCTGCTTGCTCTTTATTGATGTTGATCGCCTGATAATGGGTTAATGAATGAGACAGGTGATAGCCTTTACTGAGAATATATTGCTGTATGGAGCTTTCGATGACCTTGGGGGTTAAATCAGGGAATGCTGACACCGGCATGCGGGAATTCTCAATTTGAACTCTGCGATTATCGATATAACGTAAGCGTGAAAATGCCCAAATAAAATCATCCACAGTAAGATTAAATATTTGTTGCTCTTCATTGTTTGGACGGCGTTTATGGAGGCTAATCAGGCGGAAGCTGATTTGGTTGAATTTTTTCTCTGTGATTGAGTTATACACTAATGGATTGCTGCCAACCCCGGGATTGATGAAGATCCCCGCACCTTGCACCATATGCACTGCACCAATCGCTGCCAGTTTTTCCAATGCCTTACGAATAGTAAAACGTGACACACCATACTCTTCAGCTAACTGGCGTTCTGGCGGTAATTTCTCCGGTAAATCTTCACCATATTGGTACATTTTGCTCAATAAGTCCTGAGCAATAAATTCTTTCTTTTTCATTTGCTGACCCACTGCATATAAACTGATTCAGTCCAAATTAGGTGATTCAGTAGTATATCTTTTATTTAAATTTTCAGCAGGGATGATTCAGAAAGGCGAATAAAACGCCACTCTGGGATTGAGTGGCGCGCAAGAATAGTCTTTGGGTTAAGTGCTGTTATTTCCCCTGTAAAAACTGGATACCGCTAATTAACTTATCCATACCCGACTCAACTTTACTGCGGGGGCAGCCGACATTGAGGCGTAGGAAGCCACGGCCTTCTTCGCCATAAGTGAATCCGGGCATAATGGCGACTTTTTCTTGCTCGATCAGAACATCTTGTAATTGATGATCGTCAATATTTAATGGTCGTAAATCTATCCATGCCAAATAGGTCGCTTGCGGCGGTTGCCAGTTCAATACTGGAAAGGCTTCATTTAACCGTTGAGCGACATAAGCCAGATTGGCTTGCAGATAACTGCGCAATTCATCCAACCAAGGTTCTGCCTGTTGGTAAGCGGCGATATGTGCGACGATCGCCAGCACCGCCGGAGAAGAGAGGCCGTCGCGACCCTTTAACATCTGGGTATAGATGTCTCGGGTCTCAGTGTCACTGATAAAACCGTAAGCCCCTGTTAGCGCCGGAATATTAAATGTCTTGGATCCCGAGGTCAGTAAAGCCCAAGGTGTTTGGCCAACCTGACTCCACGGTGTATGGACTTGATCATTCCATGTCATGTCCATATGAATCTCATCACTAATAACTTTGACCTGATGGCGTTCGCATAACTCTGCCATATGTGTCAATTCTTCAGGGGTCCAGACTTTTCCTGTGGGGTTATGCGGGCTACACAGCAGCAAGATTTTGGTCTGTGGGCGTGCCAGCAAGGCTTCTAGATGGGCCATATCACATTGCCACTGGTTATCGACTTTATGCAGTGGGCAGCTCAATAATTGACGTTGATTACCCAAGATCACTTTGTAGAAGGCGTCATAAGCGGGGGTATGGGTAACGACGAAATCGCTGGGCGCTGACCAGCAGCGAATCAGTTGGGCCACCATATAGATAACCGATGGGCCATAAACCGCCATCGAGGTATCGATATGGCAATGAAAACGTTGCTGATACCAGTGACGGACCGATCCCAGAAAATCTTCATGCTGCCAACGACTATATCCGAGTACGCCGTGTTCAATACGCTTATTCAATGCATGTAAAATAACCGGTGCGGTAGGGAAATCCATATCTGAGATAGTAAACGGCAACAAATCTGCGGCACCAAATCGGTCAGCAATATAGTCCCACTGGGTACACCAAGTGCCGTGGCGATCGACAGGGGTGGAGAAATCAAACATCAGCATCTCGCTTATCAAATAGACCCGTTGTCCCTGATGTCGCCCGGTTGTCAGCGGCAATATCAAGGACTTGGGTCTCGATTTTTAAGTAGGTCGTAGCCTAGCGGGTTATCGATTTAGGACGTGGCAAATTGTCCATTTCCTATCAGTGAGTCTAATTCATCTTTCACCGATTGCACTTGCGGACCAATAACAACTTGAAGGTTGTGGTCATTGAGTTGAATAACGCCAATTGCCCGATTGGCTTTCAGCGCGTCTTTATTGACCAGACTCATATCTTTAACCGACATCCGCAAGCGAGTGATACAGTTATCGAGTGAGACAATATTATCAGCGCCCCCAAGTGCCGTTAAGATAGCAGGGGAGTTGTAGCCGGATTTACCCGTCACAGTACCACTGACCGTTTTTTCTGCATTGCTACTGGCGACAGTTTCATTCTCACGTCCCGGTGTCTTGATATTGAAGTGTTGAATAGCAAAACGGAAGATCATGTAATAAGCAACAAACCAGATCCCCGCCACCACTGGCACCCAGTACCATTTGGTTGCGGTGCCATGCAGAATACCAAACACCACGAAATCAATAATATTGCCATCGGTATTGCCGATGGTGACTCCCAGCAATGCCATGACGGTAAAGCCCAGACCGGTCAGGATGGCATGAATCAAATACAGGAATGGCGCCACAAACAGGAACAAGAACTCAATGGGTTCTGTGGTACCGCCGATAACACAAGCAACAACACCTGAAATTAATAACCCTTTAATTTTATGACGGTTTTCTGGTTTAGCACAGTGATACATAGCCAGTGCTGCACCCGGTAACCCTCCTAGGAATGCCGGCATTTTACCTTGTGACAGGAAGCGAGTAGCGCTTTCAGAAAAACCAGTGGTCGTTGGGCAAGAGAGTTGTGCTTGGAAGATGGTTAAAGCACCGCTGACACTGTGGCCGCAAACATCCATGGTGCCACCTGCTTCAGTAAAGCGAATCAGTGCTACCAATATGTGGTGTAAGCCGAATGGCAGTAATAAACGCTCGCCACTGCCGAAGATCATCGGACCAAACATTCCAGCACCATTAATCAGACGGCCCAGTCCATTAATACCGGCAGCAAACCATGGCCAGATCAGTGGGATCAATAAACCGACTAACCCGAGAACCACTGTCGTCACGATAGGAACAAAGCGCGTACCGCCGAAGAACGCTAATGCATCCGGTAGGCGAATGGTATTGAAACGCTCATGAAGCAGGTAAACAATAATCCCGACAATCACAGCCCCCAAAATACCGGTATCGATGGACTGAATACCCAAAATATTTTGAATATTATGGGTTTTCAGCACCAATGGATCGGTTGTAGGCAACACACCGCTGGTGGTGAGGTAAAAGTTGGTTGCCAGATTTAAGACCGCAAAACCAACAAAACCGGAGAAAGCGGCAACACCTTTATTTTCACGCGCCATCCCCAACGGGATAGCAATGGCAAACATAACCGGTAAGAAGCTAAAGGCAAACGAACCAACTTTACTCATCCAGGTAAATAATAGTTGGAAGGCAGGATGACCAATGAACGGCAATAGCGTGATGACGTCTCTGCTGCTGAGTGAACTGCCGATACCCAGCATGATCCCGCAAAAGGAGAGCAGGGCGACCGGTAGCATGAAGGTTTTACCCAAACTCTGGAAAAACTCCCACAGCGTAATTTTTTGTTTTTTTACCGCTGACATAGTGACTCCTGTACTTAAAATACCTGATGTATAAAACAGTGATGTTGAAAAACCGTTGGCGACAATTTGTTAATGATAATGGCGACGATCCCGCCTCCCTGTCTGGAGGTTAAACAAGATAAAACGTTTAACCCAGATAATATGAGCGGCAAGTCACAATTACTGATCCTATTTTTGTATTAGAGTAAATCATCAGATTAAACGTTTAACTTGGCTTGTTTTGTAGGATGAATTGAGTGCTGTGGGTGTAACATTTATCCAGATATATTGGGCTTTGTGCTGAAGCACGAAGATTTACCAGACTAAGTTAACAATGCTTATCAGCGGTTATGACAATTAAAAAAACGACAATTACCGATGTGGCCAAATTTGCTGGCGTCTCAGTCGCGACTGTTTCGCTTGCTATCAGTGGCAAAGGACGTATTTCGCCGGCGACGGCTGACCGAGTTAATCAGGCCATTGAGCAGTTAGGTTACGTCCGTAACCGTCAGGCAGCACAACTGCGAGGTGGGGAATCAGGGGTGATTGGCTTGATCGTCCGTGATATTGGCGATCCTTTTTATGCTGAAATGACGGCGGGATTGAGTCAGGCAATTGAGGCAGAGGGCAAAGTGTTGTTTCTGACCCAGAGTGGTCGCGAGGGCAAAGGGTTGCTAAGGTGTTTTGATACACTCATTGATCAAGGGGTTGATGGTTTGGTGCTCGGTGGTGGTGCTAAACGGGAAATGGGGCTACAAGAAAAAGCCGCCAAGCATGATATTCCATTAATTTGCGCCGCTCGATCAAATGTCTTGGATGGTGTGGATGTGGTACGCCCAGACAATATGCAAGCCGCCAAAATGGCGACCGAGTTTCTCATTGACCGTGGTCATCGACAAATTGCCTATTTGGGGGGGCATTCTCATTCGTTAACCCGAGCAGAGCGGCTGGGGGGCTTTTGCGCCACATTAGTGCAATATGGGTTGCCATTTCGGTCGGAATGGGTGGTGGAGTGTGATAGTTATCAACAAGCGGCGGCCGATGCAGCAGAAGATTTGTTGCGCCATCACCCTAATGTCAGCGCCATTGTTTGTCATCAGGCATCCGTCGCGCTAGGGGCTTATTTTGGTATTTTGCGCACCGGTCGGACAATTGGCAGCGCCGGGGTTGATACTTATCTCGATCAACAAGTCGCTTTGATTGGCTTTGGCGATGTGCCGGAAGCTGAACTCACTGAGCCGCCTTTAACCTTTATCACCAGCTCTGCCAGAGAGATTGGCTACAGTGCAGGCCAGCGGTTACTTCAGCGTATCGCGGGCGTCGATCTGCAACTGCAAAACGTTATATTACCGCCAGTGTTGATCCGTAGGGGCTCGGCGTGATCTCAATGATCGATGGTGTCGATGGTGAATAGCAGATGAGAAGCAGCCAAAAAAAACGGAGCCATCAGGCCCCGTTTTGCATTTGACTTTAGGCGGTTACTGTTTAGGCGCAACGGGCACTGCCGGGACATCTTCAGGTTCTGCCCCGGTATCTTCTTCAGCGGGTTCGCCACCAAACATACCAAACAAACCGACAAATTCTTGCAGCGACATTTTCTGACCATTCAAATTCACTTGATTATCAGCATATTGGATCGTGCTGCTGATAACATCATCTTTGGTTGTTGTCAGTTTAAACATCTGGCCCATGGCAGCAATGCCTTGCACTTGCTGTTGTGCCAACTTCTGGGCTTCTTCCGGGCTGTACCCTTGCAGGCGGGCTGCTTGGGTTGTCATTTCGGTTGCCATCGGCATCGGGATAGTCAGTGCGGCATCCACTTTTTTCACCGACTGCGCTAACAATGGCTCATCACTTGCCTTAGCTTGTGCTGGGTCAGTCAACGCGATATTCAGAGTGAAGGTACTTTCCCCTTTGGCATTTTTCCAACTCAGTGGTGCAATGCTCATCGTTGGGTTGCCTTTCAGCAAACTTGGGATATTAGCAATCAACATATCTGCCATTTGCTGTTGATAAACATCAGGATCTAGATTTTCACCGGCCTGGAATGCCTTCATCACTTGTTGATTATAAGCATTGGTGAATTGCTTCAGACCTTGACCATCCAAATGATCGAATGTGAAGACCAGCTTGCCGGAACCAAAGTCATTATCCTGAATTTTTAAGGCGTCCAGTGTGTAAGTCAGCTTACCGTTTAAATCTTTATCGGTTTCGCCTAACTGGGTATTTAGGTTAAAGCCCGCCAGTGTTGCCGTTTCTTTGCCATCAATACTGAAACTCATTTGCTTGATGCCAAGCTGCTGATCACCAATGCTTAAATCGAATTTACCTACATTGCTGTCACTTTTCAGTGCCAGACCTTGCAGCGTAAATTGCTCCAATTGATCCCACTGATTTTTGCTAGTGAAAACGAGGCTGTCACTGGTCCCACTCATTTTCACATCGCGCATATCGCGGGAAACATCTGCATCAATTTGCGCACCAGAGAATTTCATGGTGGTGGTATTTTGCTGATAATCAATAGGAATGAAGGTAATCGCGGACGAGGTGTCGCCGCCGTATGAAATACGGGAATCCGCAGTAAACGGTGATTTGCCCTTAGTCACTTCAAACAGTTTCTTCAATGCTGGGGTATTGGCAAGTTCAGTATGAACCGATGCCATGCTTGGGATCAGATTGAATTTCTTTAACTGCGCGAGCGGGAATGGGCCGTGATCAATAGTTTCGATGAAAGCCACTTCATCACCGTCTTTTAACGCTTTTTCGCCCGCCACACTGCTATCTGCTTGTAACACATAACGAACCTGACTACGGAACAGACCACGCTGGTAATCGGTGTAAGCGAGTTTGACTCCAGCTTTTGGTAACAAGGTTCTGATCTGACCATTTGCATTGTTAACCAATTCGCCCATACGTTGTTCAATCAGTTTGCCGGTATACCACGAGGCTCCAGTCCATGCTGCGCCAAGTACGACAATGACGCTGACAGCCACTAACGATTTTTTCATTGTTCTGTTCATCCTTTTCTAATACACCAAATTCACTATGTTGAACGCGGTAACGAGTCACTTATTTAATAACACCAAAGAGAGCGCCTAAAAACAGCACTCCCCAAAATAATATAGGCTTAGATTAAACTTACACAAATATTATTGCGATGAATAACTATTTGGCCTACGACAACAGCGATCCTGAACTCAAAAATCGATTCTGGTGCGCAACATTTCTGTTGCGGCACCGAAATCTATCTATCAAGGCAACAAAATGCCAGCAATAGACAACAAAATGAATGACTTCGTTCAGTCTGCGTTATAGACACGTGCAATCGAACCCGTGCCTTGCACCGTGACAGGGGATTCATTGGCTGGAATAAAACAGGATTCACCCGGTAGTAACGTGATTTCCTGTTGTTGTTTTTTCAATACGGCCTGACCTTGAACACAAAATACAATCGCGGCACTGTGTTGTGCCAAAACTTGTGGCTCCGGCGTTAAGGTATGTAGGGAAAAAGCAAAATCCTCCACGGGGATCGGGAAAACTAACTCGTTACCTCGTTGTTGCGGCGTAGTAAGCAGAGTATTCGCAGGTTTAGGAATAAATTGCAGATTTGCCATTAGCTCAGGGATGTCGATAAATTTAGGTGTCAAGCCAGCGCGTAAGACATTATCTGAGTTCGCCATCACTTCCAACGCTACCCCGTCCAAATAGGCATGCGGTGTCTCGGCATATAAAAACATGGCTTCGCCAGGTTGCAGTGTCACCACGTTTAACAGCAGTGGGGAGAACAAACCACTATCATCTGGGTAGAAACGCGAAATGCTACGGATGGTATCCCAAGGCTCGCCCAATTGATTATTCAGTGCCGCTTTTAGGATGCCAAGGGCGCGCGTTTTGGGCTCACCCGCCATGCTCAACAAACTGGCAAACAGTGTCGCTAAATGTTCGGTATCTGGTTCACGTAGAAATGCTGCGATATCAGGGTGTGCGGATGCCAGTGGTTGTAGCAATGTTTCTATATCATCTAGTGTGCGGAAACCATTCATGGCCTGAAAAGGTGTCAGGGCATAAACCAGCTCGGGTTTATGGTTGGCATCCTTATAATTTCGTTCGGCGGCATCCAGCGGAATACCTGCCTGATTTTCTTTGGCAAAGCCAATTTCTGCAGCCGCTTTACTTGGATGAACTTGGATGGATAGGGGCTGGGCGGCACAAAGAACTTTGAACAGAAACGGTAACTCACCGAAACGTTTGTAGACATCGGGGCCTAAATTCGCATCGGGATTTTGTTCAATCACATCACGCAATGAATGCCATTGACCGCTTGCATCTGCAACTTCAGAACTGCTTTTTGGGTGTGCTCCCATCCACAATTCCGCCATAGGCTTCCCTTGCGGATTGGCTATGCCATAAAGCTCTGTAAGTGCATTGGTGCTGCCCCAAGCATAGTTTTGTACTGCATTTTTCATCTTTTGCATGGTTACTTTCTGCCGTTTGTCGTGGACTTAATGAGATTCGTGCACTCATCAGCGCAAACTCACTGCCTTGAAAAGGCAAGCGCCCTAATAAAATAGTCCCTTAGTAAACAATGGGGCCTGAGGGGTTGCAAGTGGTAATGCAATTAGCCAAGCTGGCAGTGAACACGAAATGATGGAAATACGAATCAATCGCATAAATGTCATGCTAAATATGCCATCATTATAGTGCCATGCTGCCAATGACGCAGACATGGCTTACCTCAATCTATTGTTCTAAGTGCTAAGGAGACAGTGATGGCAACCACCCGCAGTGAAAAAGACTCTATGGGGCCTATCGATGTGCCGGCAAAGCAATTATGGGGCGCGCAAACTCAGCGTTCACTAGAGCATTTCCGCATCTCGCAAGAAAAAATGCCGACTGCGCTGATTCATGCTCTGGCGCTGACTAAGAGGGCTGCAGCACAGGTTAATATGGATTTAGGATTGCTGCCTGCGGATCGGGCCAAAGCGATTATGCGAGCCGCTGATGAAGTATTGGATGACTGCCATCCTAACGAGTTTCCGCTGTCTATCTGGCAGACAGGGTCTGGCACTCAGACTAATATGAACATGAATGAGGTATTAGCAAACCGTGCCAGTGAACTGTTAGGCGGTGAGCGGGGCAATCATCGTTTGGTTCACCCCAATGATGATGTTAATAAAAGTCAAAGTTCAAATGATGTATTTCCAACAGCAATGCACGTTGCCGCTGTTATCGGGTTACGAGAAAATCTGCTGCCAGAACTAAAAATATTGCAGCAGACACTGACGGATAAAGCTGAAGCCTATCGCGATATTGTGAAAATTGGGCGGACGCATTTGCAAGACGCAACACCGCTGACGTTGGGGCAGGAGATTTCTGGTTGGGTCGCCATGCTATCCCATAGCGCGAAACATATTGAGGCAACAATTCCTCATCTCTGTGAGTTAGCTCTTGGCGGAACCGCTGTCGGGACTGGGTTGAATACACATCCTGAGTACGCAGTACGTGTGGCTAATGAAATTGCTGCATTAACTCATCAACCCTTTGTCACTGCGCCGAATAAATTTGAGTCATTAGCCACTTGTGATGCACTTGTTCATGGTCATGGGGCATTGAAAGGTTTAGCGGCATCACTGATGAAAATTGCTAATGATGTGCGTTGGCTATCCTCTGGCCCGCGTTGCGGTATTGGCGAGATTTCGATCCCTGAAAATGAACCTGGTAGCTCGATCATGCCGGGTAAAGTCAATCCGACACAATGCGAAGCTATGACCATGTTATGCGCTCAGGTTATGGGTAACGATGTGGCTGTTAATATTGGTGGGGCATCTGGCAACTTTGAATTGAACGTGTTCCGCCCGTTAGTCATTCATAACTTCCTACAATCAATTCGTTTACTAGCTGATGGTATGCGGGGCTTTAATGAACATTGTGCGGTAGGGATTGAGCCCAATCGTGACCGCATTACGCAACTGCTGAATGAGTCGTTGATGTTGGTCACTGCACTGAATACTCATATTGGTTATGACAAAGCAGCGGAGATAGCGAAGAAAGCTCATAAAGAGGGGCTGACATTGAAGGCCGCCGCGTTAAAGTTAGGCTATTTGACGAGCGAGCAGTTCGATGAATGGGTCAAGCCGGAAGACATGGTTGGTAGCATGAAGTAATTTTCTTACGCTCGTGAGATTGGCGCCGAGATTAATTCTCGGCGTTTATTTATCAGCTTCAACATATAAGTGCAATCGTGGAACTAACAGACGTAATGGTTTAGCGTCAGGTTTATATTTATGTTTAATATGGTTGGCATCATAGTCAGTCAACTCACCTAACTTAGGTAATTCCAACGCCGACTCAACCAGACAGAATGCTATTAATGGCATAGGGCAGGGGTGTTGTACTTGTTTCTGCTGCTCTTGATACCAGACTCGTGCTATGGGTTGTACTTTTACCGGCCGCTTGATCTTCAAGCGCGTATTCTCGGGCAGACGCTGCACATCATTAATTTCCAGACTGACTAATTCCATCCATTGTTCACGACTAAAAGGGGGAACTGCACGTCCAGCATTCAGGCTTTTATTTAACTGCACCAGTACTTCTTCGCGAGTGACATTCTTAATAATATGTTTATTGGCCCAACCAAAGCGCACCGAACTGGGGTTAATGAGCGGCGTAATAGTGCGATAAGTGTTTAGTGTTATTAGCCCATGTAAATGAGTGTGCACAAATTCAAAACGCTGCTCACTCGGCAGGCCTGATTCGACGGTAATGAGATGTTCTAATTCAGCTTTTAATTGATTAATTTTATATATGGTCTGTTGGCATTCACTTAATTGATCATCCGTAACAGAGAGACAGAGTACGCCGGGTAGACGGACGGCAGCTTTGCTACTGATATTCTGTCCTTGGTGATGAATAAACAGGCGTTGATAATGTTGCAGTGCTAAGTCTCTTGCCTTATTTCCTATCGTGGTGTCGACAGAGATTTTTTCAATAGGCTGATGTTCAGTGCCTTTTTCTATTTCGGGTAGAGAAAAAACGCGCGCTGCAAGCAAGGGTAATTCTGCAAGCTGCTGGTGGAGTTGCTGTAATTCTATCTCCAGAGAAGAGAATCGGTTATTTAGCCGGTCTATCAAATCATATTTATTCATCATTTTTTTTCATAAATCTTATTTTAGTTACAACATACAGTATTTATATCAATAAAAAAAGACATCTGAAAGCCTAACGTTGTCGTGAAATATTGGGAATATGCAAAAAGATAACAGTCATACAGGTGCTTAAGATAGCGGGTGTTAATACCCGCTAGGGTCATCAAGAAAGGTGAGACAAGACCATTTTAGTTGCCTCTGCCAACACATCGCGGCGCGGTTTCGCGTCTTTTTCTCGTTGCGTAAAATAAATGACTAAAATAATAGGGGCGCCTGTTGGTGGCCAGAGCACCGCAATATCATTAGTGGTGCCATAATCGCCACCACCAGTTTTATCACCAACAATCCAGTCAGCTGGCGCTCCAGCACGAATAGTTTCCCCTCCAGTGGTATTCCCTTTTAGCCATATGGCTAACTGCTCTCGTTGTGCGGCGGGCAGAGCATCTCCCAACACTAATTTATTCAGACTGGCGGCCATTGCTGCGGGAGTGGTTGTATCGCGAGGATCATTTGGCAGGGCCGTATTTAAATCAGGCTCGAGGCGATCCAATCTGAATGTGTGATCGCCGATACTACGGGCAAATTCATTCACCGCAGCTATTCCACCGAGTTCTTTGATTAATAAATTGGCGGCAGTGTTATCACTATATTGGATGGTTGCTGCACATAATTCTGAGACAGACATACCTTGAGCCAGATTTTTACGCGTGATGGGCGCATAGGACAATAAATCACTTTCATGATATTTGATGTGTTTATTGAGCAGATTAGGCTGAGATTGGCTTTGGCCCAATACAGCAGCAGCTAGCATAAATTTAAATGTGCTACAGAATGGGAAACGCTGAGTACCACGATACTGAATTTTCCGTCCATTGGCAGTATTAATCATCGCAATACCGAGAAGGCCATTTGATTTCCGTTCGAGTTCAGCCAACTGTTTGTCCAATGACTCGGGGGGCGTGGCCCAAGCAGGTAGGGCAAAATGAGTTAAGGGAAGGGTAATACCGGCTAATAATAGCGAACGCCGCAGCGGTGAGTGTTTCATTCCTGAATCTCGCAATTAAAGGAGGAAACGGCATTATAGATGTGATGACGGAAAAGCTGAAACCTGCTTTTTATGGCGTAGGGAAAATAATAAAAAAGACCAAATGGCAGGTTCACTGGCATTCAGCCTTTATATCTTTGAATAATGATAAATTAGGCCAAGGCTTTGGCTTTCAGTTGCTGGTACTCACTTTCAGTAATTGTGCCTTCGTCCAATAATTTTTTGGCGTCAGCAATCTGTTCAGCCGGTGATTTACCTGCAACATGGCGAATATACTCATTCGTGTCTGCGACCGACTTCTGGACCGATGCGCGATAACGCTGCGCCATGCCTTTTCCGCGAGTGATAAGATACACAAGGGAGGTAAGTAACGGTATAAACAGTAAAAATATAATCCATAAGGCTTTATAAAAACCACCTAGCTCATGGTCTCTGAAAAGGTCAGAAATAACCTGAAACAAGATCAGTAAGTAGGCAATAAAGAAGAAAATTGAAAATGTGGTTGCCAGAATATCCCAAAGCGTCAAAAAATGAGCTGTCATACGTTCTCCTGAAATCGAATAAATTAAGGAAGCATTTATCGTAAAAAAATTCCCTAAATACTTTACGCAGTCACTCGTGGTATTAAGTTTCCTATTAATAATAAGTACATAATTGAGAGAACGTCAAATTCTAGTTTGATGTCAAATAGATAATTAAAGTTTAAATTTTTGCCGCTTCGGGCAATTTGCGCAATCGTTGACCGACATACAAGGCCAGCAGTAACAAGATGGCGATAAACCCAACGACCCCAGTCCACCCTAAATTAAGCCAAAAAATACCGCCTAATGTTCCTGCAACACTCGAACCGGCATAATAACAAAATAAATATAGTGATGAGGCTTGCGCTTTCGCACGGCGGGCGCGTCGTCCAATCCAGCTACTGGCAACCGAGTGGGCGGCGAAAAAACCAGCAGTAAAGATCATCATACCAATTAAGATCGTAATGACGGGTGAGAACCCCGTCATTATCACCCCAATCAACATCATACCGATTGATGCCATTAATACTGGTCCACGACCATAGCGACTGGTTAACGCACCCGCTTTGGGTGAACTATAAGAACCTGTTAGATAAACAATCGATAATAAACCGACTACGGCTTGGCTGAGATAATACGGCGGTGACAGCAAACGATAACCAATGTAATTAAATAAAGTCACAAAGCTGCCCATGATCAAAAAACCTTCGGCAAACAGCAATGGCAAACCTGAATCGCGCCAGTGCAACTTGAAATTGATCACTAAAGTGCGAGGCCGTAATGATGTGGGCCTGAAATGTTTCGACGCGGGAAGAATGCGCCAAAACATACAAGCCGCAGCTAAGGCAAACAAGCCAATCACCGCCAGTGCGATACGCCACGAGAAGAAATCACTCAGAACCCCGGTGACCAAACGGCCACTCATACCACCAATGGAGTTACCGCTGATATACAACCCCATAGAAAGAGCCACAAAGCTTGGGTGAATTTCCTCACTGAGGTAGGTCATTGCCACGGCCGCCACGCCGCTGAGGGACAAGCCAATCAATGCCCGCATGAACAAAATGCCATGCCAACTCGTCATAAATGAACAAATTAACGTGCAGATAGCGGCCAACATCAATGCGACGACCATGACTGACTTTCGCCCAACGGCATCAGATAGAGGGCCAGTAAACATTAAGCCAAAAGCCAACATCCCGGTTGCGGTTGAAAGCGATAAACTGCTGCCCGCAGGTGAAATATTAAAATCCTGCGATAGCAGTGGCAAAATCGGTTGGACGCAATAGAGCAGGGCAAAAGTGGCAAGTCCGGCTGAAAAAAAAGCGAATGTGACGCGAATAAACTCTGGTGTACCGCGTTGAATATAAGGGCGTTTAGTTAAACGAGAGACTTTTGATTCAGCCACTAACGTAGTGGCATCATCATTTGCTGCAAGAGTCGGCCCTAAGGTATCCGTAGGGCGCAAAGAGGTGGTCACGGTATTTCCTTAATCAAAATCATAACGATCTGCTTCAATAGCAAGATCATAGAAATAGCTAAGTTTTTTGTCTAATATATTAATTATTAAAAATAAGACGTTTAAAGTATTAATGGGGTTGGATGAGCATAGAACTCAGGCACTTACGTTATTTCATTGCGGTAGCAGAAGAGTTGCACTTTGGAAGAGCTGCGGAGCGTTTGCGCATTTCACAACCCCCCCTAAGCCAACAGATTCAAATTCTGGAGGAGCAAATTGGCGCCCGGTTGTTCGCACGTAATAACCGTAACGTCAGTCTAACCCAAGCAGGCGAGCTGTTTTTGAAAGAGTCTTACCAAATTCTGGCTCAAGTGAATACCGCATCAGAAAAGGCCGCACGCCTACATCGTGGTGAATCCGGTGAATTGACCATCGGCTTTACGTCATCTGCTCCTTTTATCAGTACAGTGTCGAAAAATTTACGTGCTTTTCGCCAATTACATCCACAAGTGCATATTAAAATGCAGGAGGTTAACACCAAACAGCAAATTGAGCCGTTGTTGGATGGACGACTTGATCTTGGTGTAATGCGCAATACTCGCTTACCGGATGCTCTACAATACCGTTTGCTGCTGCGCGAACCTTTGGTTGCCGTTGTCCACAAAGAGCACCCGCTCGCTGCATTACCCAGCATCAAATACCACTCATTGGCCGAGCAGCCTTTTGTTTTTTTTGCTCGGGAAGTAGGCACGGCTTTATATGATGAAATTCTCACGTTGTTAGCGCGTGCCGGCATCACGCCTTATATTACTCAAGAGGTTGGGGAGGCGATGACAATTGTCGGCTTAGTCTCTTCAGGTCTAGGGGTTTCAATCTTGCCAGCATCATTTACTCGAGTAAAAGTGGATGGAGTGAAATATTTGCCTCTAGCCGAAGAAAGCGCCACCACCGAAGTATGGCTGGTTAACCATAAGCATCGGCCTGTGACCGCGCCGGCAGAAGCATTGATTCGCCTGATGGTTGCAGATCTCTCTGGCCTGACTTCGTATAAATAACCATCATCGCGTGCAAGAAAATCGGTGATTATGTGCAGTAAATCACATAACTAATCAAATAGTTGACGCCATATGCTAAAAGCCCCAACATAGCCGATAATCTTTATTTAGAAGCGCGAAAAATACTCGGTGGCAGAGAAGGAGCCGGTTTAGTGATAACGGATGGACAGCCTGGGCATATTGATCAAATCAAGCAGACCAATGCAGGGGCCGTTTATCGGCTGATTGATTTGTTCGGCCCGATATCCCGCATTGAACTGTCTAAGAGGGCGCAACTGGCCCCCGCCAGTATCACAAAAATTGTGCGTGAACTGGTTGAAGCTCATCTGGTCAAAGAGACTGAATATCAAGATGTGGGTAGCCGCGGGCGGCCAGCCATTGGTTTAGTCCTTGATACTGAAGCTTGGCACTATGTCTCTGGGCGTATTAGTCGCGGGTCTATTACTCTCGCGCTGCGTGATCTCAGCAGTAAATTAGTGGTCGAAGACCAAATTCCACTGCCTGATTGCCATCCGGAACCCCTCCTTAGCCGTATTCTTAGCGAAGTCGATCAATTCTTTATTCGTCATCAGGAAAAACTTGAGAGACTGACTGCAATCGCAATTACCATGCCAGGCATTATTGATGCGCCTGCCGGTGTTGTGCATAAAATGCCGTTTTATGACGTAGACGAAATGCTGCTTGGGCCAGCGCTTGAGCAACGAACGGGATTACCTGTTTACCTGCAACATGATATTTGTGCCTGGACGATGGCCGAAGCGCTGTATGGTGCCTCGCGTGGTTGCCAAAATGTTATTCAGGTGGTGATTGATCATAATGTCGGGGCCGGCGTTATTGCCGCTGGGCGAGTATTGCATGCGGGTAGCCGCAGTGTGGTTGAAATTGGCCATACCCAAGTCGATCCTTATGGTAAACGCTGTTATTGCGGTAATCATGGTTGCCTTGAAACTGTCGCCAGTATTGAAAATATGCTGGAAATTGCACAACAGCGATTAAATGGCTCGATGAGCTCGTTATTACACGGTTCGCCTTTAAATGTTGAGTCTTTATGTGATGCCGCTTTAGCTGGCGACCAATTAGCGAAAGATATTATTTTGGGTGTCGGTCACAGTGTTGGGCGAATTATTGCCATAATGGTCAATTTATTTAACCCAGAAAAAATTTTAGTGGGTTCACCACTAAATAAAGCAGCGTCTATTCTACATCCGGCAATCGCATCTTGTATTCGCCAACAAGCATTACCTGCTTACAGCGAAAATATCCTTGTTGAGCCGACAGCCTTCTTTAATCAAGGAACAATGCCGGGTGCTGCATTAGTAAAAGAAGCATTATATAACGGCTCATTACTGGTGAAATTACTGCAAGGATAAGGTACTCACTAATAATTAAGAGTTAATTATTAGTGAGTACCTGCAGTGTATTTCTCTACATTATTTGATGTCATCCGTTAAAAACCTTCCTCAGTTCGGTAAAACATTGCGCTAACGCAAGCTGTCAATTGCTAGCTTCGCCTAGACTTTTATCCATGTTGCCAATTTCGCTAATGTTATGCGAAAAGACGTGAGTCGAAGAGGCTAGATTGCGGAGTATTGTTATGTTAACGCGTGTATTTGTGACGGGGACCGACACTGCTGTTGGTAAAACCATAGTGTCACGGGCCTTACTTCAGGCCTTGAGTCAAAATGACAGAACAGCAGTAGGCTATAAGCCGGTCGCGACAGAAAGTAAAGAAACACCTGATGGATTGCGTAATCAGGATGCGTTGATTTTACAGAATTCATCTTCAATTGACGTTGATTATCAGGATGTTAACCCATATCCTCTGGCTAGCGATGTTATCCATGCATGCACGGATACATTGATTAATTACGACAGAATGACACAAGGGCTACAGCAATTATCTGATAAAGCAGATGCTGTTGTGGTCGAGGGTTGCGGTGGTTGGAAAGTCATGATGAATGACCAACGCTTTTATTCTGATTGGGTAATACAAGAACAATTACCGGTTATTTTAGTGGTAGGTATTAAATTAGGTTGTATCAATCATGCGTTATTAACAGCACAAGCCATCATCAATGATGGATTACCTTTATTAGGTTGGGTCGCTAATCGTATTAATCCGGGGCTGGCGCATTATGCTGAAACAATCGCGATGCTACGAGAACGTTTACCGGCACCACAGTTAGGACAATTGCCTTATCTGCAACATCCAGAACAAAAACCACTGGCACAATATTTAGATCTGACAGCAATAAATAGATAATATATTTATCGCCATAGCGTTACTGTTGGTTAAATTAATTATTTCCGTTAGCTTTGGCTATTATCAGCTTATTTTAGCGCGAATGATAGACAGAGATAGGGCGCAACCAGCGTGCTATTGTTGTCGAAATAACGCAGGCTAAAAGTAGCCCAGGGAGTAGGGTGTATTCGCCCGTCATTTCACAAACCATTAATGCGGCCATTATGGGAGCATGAGTGGTAGCGGCCAACAAAGTTGCCATACCGGTCAATGCCATAAGTACGGCGATGTTGTCGCCCAACACTGGCCACCAAGCTAACATCTGTCCACACAACATTCCCAACGCGGCCCCGACAAACAGTGTCGGGGTAAAAACCCCGCCCGGTGCGCCCGAACCACTGCTCGCTAACACCGCCATTAGTTTGCATATCAGTATGCCGCCAATAAGTAAAACACCGGGTGGCGTGGTCAAAAATGACTGTACGACACTGTAGCCATTTCCCCAAACCTCAGGAAAAATAAGAGAGAGTAGCCCAACAATAATTCCCCCAAGAGCAAGTTGTAATGGCGGGGATAAATTCAATGAACGAAATGCATGCCCACTGGCGCTCATGCCTCTAAGAAATAGTGGCCCACAAAAACCGGCTAATAATCCTAACAATCCCATGACTAAATATTGTATTGGCCAAGGGGATGGCAGCGCTTGCACTTGATAAAGCGTATCTTGACCACCGTGCAGCAGATTCGTGGTCAGTAGTGCACTGACCGCAGCGATAACCACCGGGCCAAGAGATGCCAACATTAAGGTGCCAAACAAAATTTCTGCAATAAACAGACTGCCTGCCAGAGGGGCATGATAAGCACTGGCCATCCCGGCTGCGGCACCGCAGGCTACCCAAAGTTTCCACTCTTTCGGTTTGGCGTAGCGCTGAGCAAAAACAGAGGCAAATAAAGCGGCCAAGAGCACCATCGCACCTTCTCGACCAATGGCGCTACCACTGGATACCACCAATAAAGAGGCCAGCGACTTAACCAAACTAGCAGAAACATCTAATCGGCCATCGCCTGTTTCAATGGCTTCCATATAATCGGTTGGGGCACTGGGCTTTCGATGTTGGTAACGTTGGTATGCCCACAGTAAGGAGCCGGCAGCTAAACCGCCCAATGCCGGAGTCAAAGCTCGCCGCCAGCCAGTAATAGAAGAGGCGGCAGCGACCAGACTTCCATCAGTTCGGGCGAATAATAACCACTCTAACCCCAACATGGCTTGATGGAATAACCACACGATCAGCGCAGACATCATGCCGAGCATAATGGCGATCAGCAGCCGGCGCAGCATGACTCGGTAGTAATACAGATGAGCGGGTCGTTTCATTTAACAAAACTGCCGGACATATTGAGGCAAACCCCATATTTTCATCATTGTTAAAACAAAAGGGCGCACCCCAAGGTACGCCCACGCCCGGATAAGGACGAAGAAATTACTCGCCGTCGGTTATGCGGGTATAAACAATTTTCTGAGTATCATTTTCGCAATGCCCTACAACTTGCCCACCGGCTTGTTGCACCTGATCATTGGGAACAATCTCCAATTCAAAACCAGATTCGGGCACGCCATTGCTAATGATTTTCTGCGTGATCTCTGCTTTTACACTTTCACAAGATGCTAAAGCAGCTAATGGCGCTAGAGAGAGTAGCAATGTGCTGATAATAAGCGTTTTTTTCATCATAAAATCCTTATGTGGATGAATAGCTTGCCTAACGTATTGATTCTTAAACTGTACCTAAAGGATAGCCCAGACTCACTTAACCTCAAGTAAATCTGGGTCATTGCCATCAATTACGGATTAATCTGGCGACCGGACAAACGATCCAAGCAACGTTGGGTATTGGGTTCCCAATAGGCGTTCAAGTTTTCGCTACGCTGACAGTTATCTTTCGCATCTTCAGCACGATCATATTTATCAAAATTCTTTTCTACTCGGTTATTCACTTTATTGCGTAGACGATGGGTATCATCCCATTGTTGCTGACTTTGGCGTGCCTGTTCTTTTGACATTGGGTCATTGTTCCCACCGACAGACACGCAGGTGCTGCCTTGAGTACACGTTGCCGATTGTGCCAATGCAGGTGTTTGCCAAGTGAGCGGCAATGCAAGCGCTGCTATGGGTAAAAAAGCACGGATCAAGCGTGGCAGGCTATTTATCTTCATCGTCTTAAGTCCTTTATGAGTCGGTGATGTTAAATCACATATAATTAATGACACGCTATCAGCGGATAGAAAAATTATATCATTGCTCATGGTCTATACACTAGCTAGCGACAATCTTGTTTAGGATCTGTAGAGTGACTAAATGTTACTTTTTATTGTTGTTTAGGCTGTAACTCATTGGCAGGACAACAAAGAGATCTGACCGTGTTAAAAACATCGTTGCTATTTTTTGTCACCGCATTAGCTGAGATTATTGGCTGTTTCTTGCCTTATTTATGGTTGCGCAAGGGCGGCACAATTTGGTTATTGTTACCCGCAGCGGCCAGTTTAGCGATATTTGTCTGGTTATTGACATTACATCCCGCAGCAAGTGGGCGCGTTTATGCCGCATATGGCGGGGTTTATGTTGCGACAGCATTAATTTGGTTGCGTGTTGTTGATGGCGTGAAACTTTCTGCATTCGATTGGATTGGTGCAGGAGTCGCGTTGACTGGCATGCTGATTATTGTCGCGGGGTGGCGAGTCAATTAAGGGCGGGGTGGTGATACCGCCGCCACTTTGTTCTTTGCCAAATTAACCTTCGCGGTGAATACTCAATCCAGCAAAGGACTGACTGACTGGCATCATTTCCAGTGAGTTGATATTAACGCGAGGAGGCAGGGTTGCTACCCAATAAACCGCTTCGGCAACATCTTCAGGTGTTAGCGGGTTAGCGCCACTGTAGGTCTTATCAACCTTTTCTTCAT
The DNA here is from genome assembly GCF_902726565.1 of Yersinia vastinensis. Classification (GTDB taxonomy): domain Bacteria; phylum Pseudomonadota; class Gammaproteobacteria; order Enterobacterales; family Enterobacteriaceae; genus Yersinia; species Yersinia vastinensis. The sequence goes on along the minus strand of NZ_CACVAF010000004.1, from coordinate 263,447 downwards.
CACCTTTAAATCGAACAGCTGAAAATTCAGTGCCGCCCACCATACCTGGTTCGATGTCCGTCACGCGGATATGAGTTCCGTGTAAGTCGGCACGTAGTCCTAGGCTAAATTGTTTAACAAAGGCCTTGGTTGCACCGTAAACATTGCCGCCAGCGTAAGGCCAGTTGGCCGCAGTAGATCCAATGTTAATAACATGGCCGACATTTCGCGCCACCATTGCAGGCAATAAGGCGCGAGTCATATTCACCAAACCTTTGGTATTGGTGTCAATCATTGTATCCCAATCTTCAACATTGGCCTTGTGAGCCGGTTCCAGCCCCAATGCCAGACCTGCATTATTCACCAGCACATCAATGTTTCTCAGACCAGCAGGAAGATCCTCAATAACTTGTTGAATCGCAGCGCGATTTCTTACATCTAAACGTACCGTATGCAGCTTATCACCCAGTTCAGCTTTTAACTCATCCAGCCGTTCCTGACGACGGCCAGTCGCGATAACTTGATGACCTTCGTGAATAAATTTGCGAGCGATAGCCTCACCAAAACCGGAGGTCGCGCCAGTGACGAAAACGATCATATGCATTCCTTATTTTCCGTTGCCAACAATATAATTGATATGGATTAACACACTCATGGATTTGAAAGCCACCACGATAGCCCTATGTTGTCTTTCCGCGTCTGATAGGTTTCTTACGCACTTCGTCGCCTGCATCCCGGCTAAGCGCCAATGTATCTACTACCGATAGTAATGCGACCACACCAATAACCACAAACGCTATCTGGAAATTTTCCAGTGGGATCATTCCCGCCCGATAAGGATGGAACCACTCAGCAATCCGTAACGCCAATGCGCCAATCGCAATACCCAAGCCGATTGCTAGTTGTTGGGCCATATTGGACAGTGTGTTGGCACCGGCCATTTTGGGTGGTGGTACTTCAGAAAATGCTAATGTATTAAGTGCCGTAAATTGCATGGAACGCGTCAGTCCGCTAACAAAAAGTAGCATTATAATTAGCGTGTTAGGAGTGTCTGGTGTGATTAGTGCACAGGCAAAGATAGTGGCAGCATTTAGCAAGCCATTGACAAGCAGTGTCGGGCGGAAACGAAAGCGATACAGAATAGCTGAGGTAAAAGGTTTCATGGCAAGATTACCGGCAAAAACGGCTAACACCAGTAAACCAGCACTGAAGGCGCTTAATCCAAAACCAATCTGGAACAACAGAGGCAGTAAAAATGGCACTGCACCAATCGCCATGCGGAATAGACCACCACCCCAGACTGTGACGCTGTAACTTTTTATCTGCAAAGCCCACAAGTCAATTAATGGGAAAGCCTGGCGTTTTGCATGATAGACAGCACAAGCACCGAGCATCAGGCTACCTGCAATACAAAACAGAGGGACTAAACGCGAGAAACTTTGATGATTAAACAGCTCCAAACCGAACATCAAGCCGAAACAAGCTGAACCCGTTAATAAAAAGCCGAGAGTATCAAATGGAGTCTCTTTCTGAGGTGACTCCTGCGGAATAAGTCGCCAAGCCAACCACAATCCAATAATTCCCAGCGGGACATTTAAAATAAAAATCCAGTGCCAGGAGGCATAGGTAGTAATAAAACCACCTACTGGTGGCCCAAGAATAGGTGCCACCAGTCCCGGCCAGGTAATTGTGGCGATGGCTTTAATCAAATCTGCTTTAGCTGTATTACGCAAGACAATCAAGCGGCCAACAGGCACCATCATAGCGCCACCAAATCCTTGTAATATACGCGCGCCCGTAAACTCCATCAGATTGGTACTTAAAGCACAAAGCACTGATGCTAAAGTGAAGATCACCATAGCAGCCGCAAAGATATTACGGGCGCCAAAGCGATTAGCAATCCAACCACTGGCAGGAATAAAAACCGTCAGCGTGAGAATATAGGCTGAAATACCAATATTCATATCAATAGGATGCACGGCAAATGCTGAGGCCATCTGCGGCATGGCCGTAACGATGACCGTCCCATCAAGATTTTCCATGAAGAAAGCACCAGCGACTAATAGTGGCAGCGCCGAACTGCGTAGTGCTGAGTGGCTCATAATAAACACCTGAGCAAATGCTGATAATTGATTGATTTTAATATAAATAAATAGAGCCATCCAAACACTGGAATCATGTTTCAAATCCGGAATATTTTATGAGATATTTTGAGCATACCGGATTCAGGTAAGATTAAATAGTAGAGGAGGGTGACGGTGTCACAAATAATCGGGGAAATCGTTGAATATATTCAGACCCCCGGTGAGCATTCCGCGGGGGTCTGTAGAAAGGTTATTCAATAAGGACCACTGAAAATGATTACTTTTTCTTATACACATCGGCAGTGGCATGGATCTTATTATCAGTATTCGCTGATGTAATTACGTAATAATCGCCACCCAGTTCATCTGCTTTTTTTGATAACTCTTCTCGAGCATCCATTGGTGCCAATTCATTGGAAGTAACAATATTCCCAATTTTCTCATACTGACTAGGGTTTGCATTGAGATCTTCTTTAGTCAACAGTTCTGCTGATATTGCACCAGAAGAAAACGCACCCAGAACAGCTAACATTGTCATTGTTTTCAATAATTTCATAATATTCCTCTCATAAAGATAGCTAAGAACCATATGGAACCGTATTAAGTATTGTTCCTATAATTGGTTTTATCCAGTCGGCCTTATGTATTTCGGATTATTGCAGACTCTGAGTGGTCATTGTTAGATTGAATTGATGAGAGAAAGACATCGTTATGGTTAGTAGACCAACCAAGCTCAAATTAATGAACTTGTCATGATAAAGGTTAAAACTCGACATTCTGCCTATCTTTATCTTGGTGCGCATAATGTATATTATGTTAAATTTAATTGAAGCCCCGGGCCTGTCGCTTTCTACTCTCTTACTCAGTCATCATCAGATGAACAATGACATGTTCAGCCCACCATTACGACATAGCGTTCAGGCAGTCAGATCATGACTTTCAGTAAGCAAGTCGTAAATCTCCTCTGAAGATAACGGACCAGAAAGAAGCACGCTGACCCAGTGTTCTTTGTTCATATGATAAGCAGGTAAAATCCCCTCTTTTTGCCGTAATGACCCAATGAACTCAGGTCTAACTTTGACCTCCAGTACATCGATTTTATTCTCTGTCTTCAGTCCCAGTTTCGTGCCTGGTACGTTCATCACAATACCGAACCATTTTTTGCCGTCATGATGACGGAGCACGGCATAACTTGAAAACTTACTCCATAGGTATTCCGGATCTGAGTTGAAATGTTCCCGTGCATAATTGAAGAGTGTCTCTCTTTTCATCATTACTCCTGCATTCAAAAATTGTATGGGGGTAACGTACCATATCTCCCCTATTCTTCAGAGGATTGTAAATTTAATCGTGGCTTGCGCTACGTGAATTCTGCACTTCTTGCAGGGTCTTAGTGGGCGAGAATTCACGTAGATGCATCTACATTCGTCATTAAATTGTTTGAAGTTAGAGTTAATTAAGCGCCTAACAATGATAATTTAATTCTTTAGTCATCAACGAGATACCCGAATTCCGCCCTCAACACCTTTAGGGCTAAGTAACACTTGCCAAAGTTGGATGTTTCTCGCACGAAAAGCGCCGGCACAGGCGTTGAGATAATAAGTAAACATGCGATAAAAGCGGTCGTCATAGTTACTTTTAATCTCTGGCCAACTCTGCTGGAATGTATCGAACCAAGCCATCAGCGTGCGGTCATAATCAGCTCCAAAATTATGCCAATCTTCTAATACAAATAGCCCCTCACTCATGGAGGCAATTTGTGTTATCGATGGTAAACATCCATTGGGGAAAATATATTTGTTTATCCAAGGATCGACATTAAGGTCTGTTTGATTGGAGCCGATGGTGTGCAACAAGAATAAGCCCTCTGGTTTGAGGCTGCGAGATGCAACCTCAAAATAAGTGCGATAGTTCTTCGGGCCAACATGTTCAAACATCCCCACAGAAACAATGCGATCAAATTGCTCATTAAGATCACGATAATCTTGCAGCCGAATTTGTACATCTAATCCCTTACAGCGTTCCTGCGCCATTATCTGTTGTTCGACCGAAATCGTTATTCCCTTCACAGATACACCGTATTCTTTGGCTGCAAATGCAGATAGACCGCCCCAACCACAGCCTATATCGAGTAACGTCATGCCGGGTTTGAGCTGTAACTTTTCGCAAATCATCCGCAATTTAGCTTGTTGGGCCTGCTCTAAGGTTTCAGCTCGATCCCAATACGCGCAGGAATATTGCATATAGGGGTCGAGCATACGGCTAAATAAATCATTGCCTAAATCATAGTGTTCTTTACCTACGATCCAGGCACGCTTACGTGTTTGAAAGTTAAAGAGACGCGCGGAAGCGATGCGGATGATATCACTGAGGCGCTTAGGGAGTTGAGTATCAAGTTCGGCCGCTAAAATAGATTGGAAAAAAATATCTAAGCGATCGCATTCCCACCAACCATCCATATAGCTCTCACCTAATCCAAGAGAACCTTCTTGTAATACCCGCTGGAAAAACTTTGGATTGTTAACTCGAATATCCTGTGGTCGGTTTCCATTTATTGCGATCCTTGCCTGACTCAGCATTTCCGCCGTAATTCTGTACCAGTGATCTTGTTTTAATTCTGAATCAATGCAAGTCGAACTCATTATTCATCCTCTCTTTCATTCTCAACAACATAACTCATTCAGTTTACTCAATAATCCATAAGAGCATTTATAAGTACATATTTTGATGGAGATACACCAAAGTAAGACTTAAATGCTCTAGAGAAGGAGCTTTGACTTGGAAAACCTAGTGTCATGCTAATTTCTTTTAATGTTGTATTGCTATTTTTTAATTCCAAAACTTTATTAAGTGCATGGTATAAACGTTCACGTTTAATATATTTCGATACTGATATTTGATGATGGTAATCAAATTCCCTCAAGAAGTAAGAGCGTGAATAACCGGAAATAGAGACAACATCGGATGCTGCCACCCTCTTCCCATTTTCTATTTTATTTGATATCCATTCCCTTATTTCAGGAAATGTCGATAGCACGACTTTTTCTTTAAATTGTCTTTTCATTTTATTAACCATATTCCGATATACAAGAATAGCAATTAGACGAATTCTATATAGATAACACCCGCTGGGTTATTTATAGAGTTTTTGAATTATAGCGATACTCGCTTGGCGACATATTAAAGTATGTTTTAAATGTCTGGCAGAATGTACTTTGACTTGGGAATCCCATTCCTTCACTAATCTCACTGACTTTTAAATTAGTCCATATGAGTTTACTTGCTGAAATTCTTAACCTTTTCTCTCTAATGTATTGAGATAAACTGATTCCGATGACTATTTGAAATTCACGCAAGAAGTAAGAACGAGAATATCCCGTAATGACAATAACGTCGGTAGACTTTATTCCGCGGTGAATATTCTTTTCAATCCAACATAGGACATCTGGAAAGCTTTGAGTAATAAACTTATCTTTAGCCACAGAGTTACCTCGAGTAGTAACCATTGCTTGTTGGTGAAAGGAAGACATCATGATTTATTTTTGCTTCAAAAATCAGCGCTTCAGTCGGGCAGGCAAATTGGAATTGTGCATCTAATATAAAATTATTTTTTACTTCTTGAATCTTGTAGGAGATTTTGCATCGATGCATTTCAGTAGTGATTCTTCTTGCTTTTTGATCTAATTCACCTAAAAAATTAAAAAGAACTTCTTTATTGGTGAATTCTTTACAAAGCGAAATTGTCCTTTTCTGATGGTCGATAGTGTAGCTAATATCAACGATTACCCCTCTTTTTTCTATAACAGTATTCATATTAAAATCCTATATTAGTGGTTTCAATAGACTATATAATTATTATGAAAATAGATAAGACTACAAAAATAGCGCCCATACAAAACAGACTAAAAATAGCACTAAAGCGATAGCAGGAATTATTGTGGCTTGGCTAGACTTCTCCATGATTCTAATCCTTAATCACCATCCATTTATTTCGTTGTTTGATGGTAACGAGTTAATTTGCTGGGTATTAAATAATTATGAATAAATCGTACTGAGACATAACTAATGACTAATGTTGCTACTACAGCTTCTAACGTCGCGATTCTATGCAGCTGTTGAGCGTATTCAATTGCCTGTGGATATTGTCCTACCAGATTGGCCATTTTATAGAGTGCTGTCGCACCGATAGCCATCGGGAAAGTAAAAGCAGCATAACCGGGGCTAAAAGGCAGCCGCATTAGGCGGAAGAAAGCACAATAAATCACTAGTGTCATTAGCAAGGCAATCCCCAGCAATATGGCACAGAGCAATAAAGATGGCTCTTTAACCACAGTGAGATATCCGGCTAATGATAGACTGGCAGGTGCGGCCATGATGGCAATTGTTGGTTTTGCTGCATCGGGGACTTCATTACGAAACATGAAACGATAAATCATCATAGGCAACATCAGCAGATAACTTACCATACCAATAGCTAGCAAAATCAATGCAAAACTATGAAATGCGTCACTGGGGCACATCACATCTGCCACAATAATACCGACAGGCGGTATAAACCAGCTCGGTACCATATGGTGTAAGTTAGGCTCTTGTGCTCGATGATAAATGAAAAGCACCAGTGCAATTAAGTGCACAATAACCGCCCCCAACCAAAGCACTTCACCCGCTGTCGGGGAGAAATTACCCAGTGCTTTAGACACAACCATGGCGGCCATTGCAAAGGTTGGAACAATACTGCCCACTACGGGGTGTTTAATATCCTGATGTAGGGTATCGGGATGAAGAATAAAACGCATAATCATCACACACAGCAGACCTGCTGCAATCAAAGCTCCGACGTTTTGCCCTGCTCCTTCAAGGGGTAAAGCATTTTCTAAACACAAACCTAAGCTGGCAATCCCTAAAGCTAACCCCGCAACTGGCGTCGGCAATCCCCGAACTTTGTGATGCATATATCTCAACACGTTATTACCTCGATTTTTCATCTCTATCTACGGCAAAAATTATAGCGATAAGGTATCATTTAAAAAATCGAGTTATTAATTACAACAGGTTTAGAAAAACTAAACGATGAATATTACTTTTAAGCAGCTTTCCGTTTTTGTGTCTATCGTGCGCCATGGCAGTATGACACTTGCCGCGGATTCAATATTTATGACCAAAGGCGCTGTCTCCCAAACTCTAGCTGAATTAGAAAATCAGCTAGGTATTCGTCTATTTGATAGGCAACATGCGCGATTAATTATCAATCATGAAGGAAAAAAGCTGCTGCCTGTGGCGGATGAGCTATTAGCGCGTGTACAAGGCGTTGAGCAACTGTTTGATGAAAAATCACATGATATTCATCTTAATTTAGGCTGTACTAAAACTATTGGCAGCTATGTATTGCCAGATATGTTGACCAAGTTTGAGAACAAATATGGCTGGCTACCTCAATCGGTCATCGCAAATACACAAGAAATTGGTGGTATGTTGAATAGTTTCGAGATTGACGTTGCCCTATTGGAAGGGCCGACAACAGAACCCAATCTCATTTGTGAGCCTTGGATGGAAGATGAGATGGTGATTATTGTGAGTAAGAATCACCCACTGGCCAAAGAGAAAATAGTGTCTTATGAAACATTGAATCAGGAAAGCTGGATTCTACGTGAACGTGGTTCTAGCAGCCGGGCTTTTTTCGATAATCAACTTGCATTACATTTACATAATCCGCATGTATCCCTTTCGCTTAATGCCTTTGATGCCATTCTCTCCTGTGTAAGAAATAATTTAGGCATTACATTTATCTCGAACAGAATACTCGCACAACCATTCTATAAAGGGCATTTTGTTCAACTTGAAACCGAGCATCGTTTTTATCGTAAACTCACGCTTTGTTATCATAAAAGCAAGTTTATCTCACCGACGCTACGTTCTTGGATTGCCTTTAGCCAATTATGGGCCACTCGACTCTCCATTCCCTGAACCGAATGTGATTTATCGCTCATGCCGGAATATCTATCTCACCATCCGGCATAAATCAGCCCTTATTCATCTGGAACAATGGGAAGCCGTTGTTTAGTATGTAGGTATTCTGCTTACGCTATCAGTAAATCCGGTATTTATGAAAAAACTCATTAAACGGCTGGAGATCATTAAAAGCGCCATTGAGCTTGAAGATGACGAAATAATCCGACACCAACTTCCTTATCTTAAAAGTGAAACTCAGGATGCTGTACTTGTCTTTATTGCCATGTCCATTGAGCAAGGTAAATTTTCCGCCGCGCTAGAGGCTATTTCCGCGTGGTTGGGAAATAAACAAGCGGTAACCGAGTGGCAAGATCTGGAGTTGGCGGCCTGTAAATTAGAATTAAAAGCGCTAGAAGAGCAATTACGCGAGTTAATCGATAAACGTAATGAGCGTATTCAGTTACTGGATGATTTTAACGACCTCTACCTTGTTCGCCTAGGCCCATTAATGAAGCAAATTCTCCATTTGCGTAAGCAATTGGCGGAGAGCACGTTACGAAAAGCGGAAGCCGAAGCGCGCCGTCGGGAGCGCGATTATCGCCATTGCCAACAATACATCGCCCAGGCTATTGATGAACTTGCCTCGTTAAAACAACGTTGGTTAGACCTTTCCGCTATTTCCAGCGAAACCGTTGAAATACGAGAACAAATTCAGCAACAAACGGCGCTTGTGACAGCACTTCTGGCTGAGATTAAAGAGTTGGAAAATGGCTTTAACACGCGAAACACTGAGTCAACGCGCAAAGCCCGCGAAGAAGCAAAAGAGAAATATGAGAGCTATCAAGAGCAGCAAAATGATGCTGAACAGCGACACGATAATAACCAGAAACTCTCAGCTGATCAGCGCCAAGAATTGAAACGTTTGTGGCGGCAAGCCAGTCGGCTTTGTCACCCTGATTTAGTGGCGGATGAATTTAAAGAGAAAGCCCATCAGCTCATGGTACAACTCAACCAAGCTCGTCAACGAGGTGATTTCTCTGCCATTCATCAGTTGCTGGAGAACCTAAAGCAAGGGCTTGAGCCACTGATGTCCAGTGACCTTATTGATGATCTTGAGCGGCTGCGGCGTAAAATTAATGAAGTTCGACATCAAATTGATGCGATGCTGCGTGAATTGGCCGCATTGGAAAAAGAAGAGTCTTGGCGGCTTGCCACCTCCCTGCCCGATAAAGATGGCTGGTTCAAAGAACAAGAAAGCGTCCTTTCGAAAACGCTCAATATCCTAAAACGACAAGTCGCGGAAGTCTCAACGGTGCTGTATGAAGCATGATGTCAGTTTAAACGACATCATGCTTCCCACAATATAAAGACATTGGGTCAGCTAACTTTTTTGCGGTTATTGGCCCAGTAACTGTTTCACATCCAGCAGAATAAATTCGTTATCGTCGGCCTCATTGGGTTGACGGCTGGAGGAGAACGGAAAGTTATTATCATTACCGACAATAATATGAGTGCCATCGACGACATCAACATTTTCAATGGTGAAGAATGGGAATGTCAGCACACCGTTATTTAGGGGCTTACGCGCCAGATGTTGTGGATCTTGAATGTTCAGTAAATCAATATAAGCAACTTTATCGACCGGTTTCCCGACGTTATCCTCCGAAAATGCAATTTTGTATACGCGTTTGAACTTGGCCGTTTGGCTAAAGCAATTGTCTGTCGGTGCGCCAGCTACACAAGCTTTGTCCGCCGTACCCTCACCATTGTCGCGTTCGATAACTAGCCCATGCGTAGTGTCAATCATATTGAAATCGCCAATAGCATTCTGGTTATCCTCCAGGACATATTGCCAACTGCGCCCTGTCCATTTCTGCTGTTTTACATCAAACTCCAGCACACGCAGGTAGCGTTTACCGTCAATATTCTCAAACTTGTCGCCGTCCCACAGTGCCCCTTCCAGTATCGGGTATAACTTGCTGCCATCAGGCGATGCGGCCATTCCTTCAAACCCTTTTGAGCGTGCTACCTGGAAGTTCTGTTTAGCATCTGGGGCACCGGGTAATGTAAGTGTGGGATTGTCTGGTGACTTCACTACCTTACCGTCAACCTGTGTCTCGAAGACGGCCAGCACTTTACCATTCAAATCAGCCTTAATCAGGTACGGGCCGAATTCATCGCCAATCCATAGGGCATCATCGGCAAACTGGAAACTTTCGGGGTCGAAATCACTACCGGTCAGATAACGTTTTTCGGTGCTTTCGTTGACGATATGAAAAGGAACGTTTTTATCCGGGTCGTGTAAAAACAGGGTTTGCAACGGTGTGACACTGCCATTTTTGAAATCAATATTGTAGTGATTGAGGTACAACATAGCATCCGGCGAGTTGGCTTTACTGCCAAATCCGTTATCAGTTAGTACCCAATAAGTGCCGTCTGGCATGTGCTTTATGCCGGAATGTCCTTGTAGGGGTTGACCGCGAATGGGTAGCCCGATGCCAGTGAGGCGATCAGCTGATTTACCCGCCACTGAGCCTAACGTCGTGACTCGTTGACCTCGGGTGTATTTGCCACTTTCTTGTAAATCGTTGGGCGCATCTTGCGGTGCTGCGACAACGGATTTCACAGGTAAAACGGCATGCCCAGCAAGTGTAGCCGGCACTTCAACCGCTTGTGCTGCCCATAAAGAGGTACTGAACGTAATATGGCTTGCCAGTAGTGCCAACCTAAATGTGGTCATTTTCATGTTAAGTTCCCTAATTATTGTTATTGCCCAAAGGTTAAAAGCCACCTCACTATAGGGAGCCTGAATGACAGAAATATTATCCCCGTTATTCTCTATCAATAGGGAACGATTGGTGCATAATCACTCTGAGTATTATTAAGTTCGTATTCATTCTCAAATAAGGTAATCATGATGAAAGATAACGAATATCAGCCACCGAAAGTCTGGACGGAAAACAGTGCCAGCGGTGGTGTATGGTCCAAAATCAATCGTCCAACGGCCGGTGCTCGATATGAAGCAGAACTCCCTGTTGGCAAGCATCCTTTGCAACTCTATTCATTGGCGACACCGAATGGCCAGAAAGTGACTATTCTGTTGGAAGAGTTGCTGGCGTTAGGGGAAAAAGGGGCCGAATATGATGCCCATTTGATTCGTATCGGTGAAGGTGATCAATTCTCAAGTGGTTTTGTTGCCGTCAATCCCAATTCGAAGATCCCAGCCTTGATGGACCATTCAACTACCCCGCCCGTCAGGGTGTTTGAGTCAGGGGCCATTTTGCTTTATTTGGCGGATAAATTTGGTCATTTCTTACCAAAATCCCATGCTGGTAGAACGGAAGCGCTGAACTGGCTGTTCTGGTTACAGGGCGCAGCGCCTTATCTAGGGGGAGGATTTGGTCATTTCTATCACTATGCGCCAGTGAAGATTGAATACGCTATCGACCGTTTTACTATGGAAGCGAAGCGCCAGCTTGATTTGCTCAACACGCAGTTGGAAACACACGAATATATTGCTGGTGATGAGTATTCAATTGCCGATATCGCTATCTGGCCATGGTACGGCAATCTGGTTTTAGGCTTGCAATATGACGCTGGGGAGTTTCTGGATGTGAAGTCCTATACCCATCTAATTCGCTGGACTGAGGCCATTGCCAAGCGGCCTGCGGTACAACGTGGTCGTATTGTTAATCGCACTTGGGGCGCACCAGAAGAACAGTTACCGGAACGCCATGATGCATCAGATTTTGACCGTTTATAGTGTGTAAATAGATGAAGAGGATACGGATATCCTCTTCGGTACTTAGCCGTTTTCAAGCATTCTTTTCGTTCGATAGAAGAGTAACAGCAGCACAAAAGCAATCACCGTCAAAAAGATTACATAAGCCCCATAGGTTGGTAGCATTTGCGCCAGTGTTTGCCCCCGCAGAGCAAAGTCACGATAAAAGCGGTATTGCCACACGAGCGGGAAAGCATAGCTGAGGTAATAGGCCCAAAGCGGCAGGAAACCAACCGCCATGGTTGCACCGCCCATAATAAACCCCGGAGGAACAAGAAAAGTCATCAGGCTAGCCCCTTCTCCTGGGTGTTGCGTTGACCAGGAAAGAATCAATGCCAACCAACCGAAAGCCAGCCCCGTCATGAAGATAGTCGGAACATATGCAAAATAGTTACCGTCAAATCTCAGTTGGCCAAAAAGCACCAACAAAGCGCTAACAACCGTAATGCCGGTGGTGTAAAAGAAAGCATAAGGCACCATTCGACACATTAATGCCAAAGGCCCTCGGTTAAATATCGCCGTCTTCCAAGCTCCCGTGACTTTCAATCGCCCTACCACCATCAGTGTTGCCAGCCCATAGAACAATGAAGAGAAAAAATACACAAATGCGATGCTGGTTGAGTTAGTGGCGGTATTCGTCGGGTTAAAAAGATGTCGATTTTTAAGCTGCATTGGGCTTAGCGCCGCCTCAGTGCCCTCTCGTCCAAGCCCCAATGAAGAGATACGCAGCGCGCCAATCTCTGCGCCAAGTTCTGGAATGTATTCATTAAGATTTTGCAGTACCTCGGCATTTTGCGCTGAATTACTGTGGTCAGCAAAATAACCCAGACGCACGGTTTTATCGCCCGTTTTCAGGCTTTTTTCTAACCCTTTGGGAATATAAAGCACGCCAATATTGCGATCATGTGCCGTCAATATTTCAGGGTTTACTGGCGTCCGTAATATCTGAGTGACTTCAATATAGGAAGACGTATTTATCTTCTGAATTAATTCAGCCGAATACTGAGAAGCATCAAGATCGATGACGGCAATTTTACCTTCAAATACTGTTGAGTGAGAAAACACCAGTGAAAACAGCAATGCAATGACACCCGCAACCACGATAGCCACCTTGTGGTAAGGCATAACATGCCCGGACATCATTGCAGCCACCTCGTCGTACATGGATTTAACGATGTTTTGCATCATTCACCTCAAGCGTCATTCCGGTGAGCAACTGTGGCTTTTCTTCGGTGTAAATCCGTACCTGATAGGAAGTTAAATCCGCCTGACCACGTTCCCTAGTCATACGTAAATCGGCAAAAGAGGCCGCTGCGCTGGCAAAACGCACAATGCCGTTAACCTGAGTATCCAGTGCCGGCACCTTGGCTGTCACGATTGTGCCGGGCGAATATGCGCCAACACTGTTTTCATTGACATAAATATCAACGTATTGGCGATCGGTCTCCAACAGTACAGCAGGTGCGCCCGCGGGAACCATTTCTCCTGACTCATAAAGGAGCTTAAGCACTTTACCCGCCTCTGGTGCGGTCAGTGTCAGGCGCTGATGGTTAATTTCCAATTGCCTCAGCTCCGCCTGAGATTGATCCAACTGAGCTAAGAGTTGGTCCAGTACATTTTGCCGGTTCTTGATTGATTCACGCGAGTTGGCAATTGCCTGAAGTGTCATGCCCTGAGCACTGGCCTTATCTGCGAGATTTTTTATTTGTGCTGGTGTGGTGCCAATCATCGCTGACGCTAACTGACGCTCTGCCTGTACCACCGCCGAATGTGTCGTGGTTAACGCGCTGCTCGCTGTATCCAGCATGGATTGCGAAACACTGCCGGTGTTATGCAATTTTGCAATACGGTTAAAGTCGGTACGAGCAAGGTTTTCACTGGCACGAGCAGCACTTAAGGTGGCTTGGATTTCCTCTATTTTCCGCCAGGAAGAAACCTCCGTTAATTGAGTTTCATTGCTGGCAATTCGGATGGCCGATTCTTCCTGACGGATAAGCGCTTCTTGCGAGCGGATAACCGCTTTAAGACGATCAAGGGCGATATTGCTATCCCTATCATCCAGAACCATCAGGATATCGCCCTTTTTCACCCGCTGAGATTCTTGAACTTGCCGCGTGATGAGTTTTCCACCCACATTCTCAAAGGCGATGTTAACGTTGTCGGCTGTCAGCACCCCTGATTTTAGATTTTGTGCCACAGATACCGCATCATTCCTTGATCCGAAATAGATAAGACTTGAACCTAGGATGAGCAGGCCCAAAAAGGTCACTGCGGTTTTTAGTATCGGTTTTGATGCATTATTTTGTTCTGGTTTCAATTTATTTAGCCGACTAAGTATATGATTAAAAAAAGGCCATGGTAGGTAAGCCACGAATATTTATGGTTTTTTTCGCAGTAATTTTTGTAACATTGAAATCAGAGTTTCGCGTTCTTGGTCATCAAGGACCTCGGCAAAAGAGTGAATGGCATTAAAGTGACCCGGTAACGCTTCTTTAATGAGTCGACGGCCTGCGGGACTTAACGCAATTAAGCGGGAGCGGCCATCTGCCAGTGTTCTGGTCATGGTAATCAAAGGTTCAGGCGCGGTAAGCATGCGTTTGACCATCACGGAAACCGTTGCAGGCGCGACTCCAATTCTAGACGCCAACTCGCTGGCTGCGGTTTCACCTTCACCGTAGAGCGACATTAATAGAATGAATTTACCTTCTGAGATGTCATAGTCTTGGGCTAGGCGATCATAAATATTTGATCGAATTAAATCTGCGGTAGTAATGAGATTGAGAACTAAGTCCACACCCGAAACGTCGCTGCCAAGGTTCTCTTGGCGCTGAACACGGGCCAGAACTTCACGGGTGGGAAGATCCCTTGCTTTATAATTCATCGTATTTGCATCATTTTATTTAGCCGGCTAAATTATAGCTAGCCCAAGAAAAAATACAACACAGAAAGCACGGTGAATTGAGCCTGCAAGCTCAAGATGCTAACTCCCCACCGCCTACAAAGGGAGTTTTCCCGGCAATCTTCATCACTTCCGCCCCCAACGTGACAAAAGGTGCACGCCGGCTGGCATAGATTATCCCCCCTGCCTTCGCTCGCACGGCTTTGACAGTATCCGTGATCGGGTCAATGATTTCAGCCACCACATCTTCTTTTTCTACCCATTCACCGGGCTGGCGTAATAACAGCAACAGGCCACTGGCTGGAGCAGTGACAATTTCGCCTGCGGAAAACGGCAACATAACGACATCGCGCTGCGGGATATCCGGCTTATCGGCGGCAATGGCCCCGCGATACTGCAAATAGTGATAAATACGTTCAGCATCTGCACTGGCCAGTGCATGGCTGACATCTTGCTGCCCGCGCAATTCTACCGTCACCGCCATACAAGCTGGTGCGAGGTCTGGATATTGTGCTGTCAAACGATGCCACGGCAAACCACAAGCTTCATCAAAAGAGCCGCCGCCACTGTCTTGTGATAACAGCACAGTGTCGATATGCAAAAACCGGGCGAGTGTCTCGACTGGCTCACGCCAAGCGGGATCAGCATATAAATGTAGAATGGCGCTATCATCACAATGCAGATCCAGCACCAAATCAGCATCACAGGCTAACATCAGCAAATGTTGGCGCAATGCATCAACTTCACTGATTGCAGGTAAATCGTGTAGTATCTCGAGCATCGCGCCACGTATTTGTTGCAGCCTTTGAGAGGGGGTTTGGCTGACGGTATATTGCCCCAACCTCGGTTGAGTCAACTTGGCTAAATCGGGAAAATCACGATTAAAATTACGCCCACTGACCAAATCAAAACGGCCGATTCCGCTGTTAAGCAGCACTTGCGCCATCCCTACCGGGTTAGCGATGGGTACAATAATTATTTCGCTCTGAATTTCTGCTCGCCGTTCCGCCTGGCTTAGTAATCTTTTAAGATAATGTAATACCAGCATTCCGGGAAGTTCATCGGCATGCAGACCAGCCTGTAGGTAAATTTTTTCCCCCACCCCGGGCTGGCCAAAATGAAAACTGGTTAATTGACGCTGCCCACTTAGGGCATGTTCAGGTAACTTATAATGATTGATTTTCATTGGACGTCCTATCTGTGGAAAAGAAAGCCCGGCTTGACCGAATTGACAAAAAAATCCTTGAAATCCTGAGCCAGGATGGCCGTATCTCTTATCAGAAGCTGTCTGAACAGGTCAATCTGACTGCACGCCCCTGCCTGGAGCGAGTTCGATTATTGGAGCGCGCCGGTATTATTCGCGGTTACAGTGCCATTATTGAACTGCCAGAACCTGAACACGCCTTTGTTATTCAAGCGCAAATAGCCTTGGCCGACCACGGTCACTCTCAGGCAGCCTTTGAGCAAGAAGTGCGCAAAACACCTGAAGTGTTGGACTGCTGGCTGGTTGGCGGCAGCTTCGATTTTCTGGTTCGTATTGGTTGTCGCAACATGGAACACTACCGGCTACTGGCTGATACTTGGCTGACCAGCAAGAAATTCCGCGTCGATAAAATCGTCACCATCACCGAGCTACAAGCGATAAAACGCGCCTAAACTTGGCTTGCCCGTACCTTTAGTCGTGACGGGCAAATGCCAGCCAGCGCCGTTCCGCACATGAAAACAAGAAAATCAGCATAAAAGTACACAACAAATAAAGTGCTGCGGCCATCAAAAACGGAATAAACGGCGAGTAAGTGGCAGCATAGAAAGCTCGAGCGACGCCAGTGATATCTAACAGTGTGACCGTGCTGGCAAGGGAGGTCGCATGCAGCAGAAAGACCATTTCATTATTCAGCGCAGGAATACCACGGCGCAAGGTTGCGGGTAGGACTAATCGGCGAATGATTTGCCACTGCGTCATACCAAATGCTTCGCCAGCCACCCACTCCTGGCGCGGGAATGTCACCATCATGCCAGCCAATAGTTCGGCAACATAAGCACTGGTATTCAGCACCAAGGCGAGCACGGCGCAAAAGGTGGCATCGCGGAACAGCAACCAGAAGGGTTGGTCATCCTGCCACCCCAACTGCACAATATCAAACTGCGAAAGGCCGTAGTAAATCAGCATCAATTGCAGATAGAGCGGCGTGCTGCGAAAGAAATAGGTTATGCTGCGAATAAGCCACGCGAGAGGCCGTGGGCCAAATGCTTGCCCAATAGCCATGAAAAGTGCCAATAATAAACCGGGGAACACCGACAGTAAAAACAGTTTGGCCGTCATGGCAAGCCCGGTCACATCAGAGCCGTCGCTATAGAGAAATGTCGGCACGGCTTCCAGCACTGTTTGCAGATTCATCCGCGCGCCCTCGCCGTCGAGGTCGAGAGTGCATAGCGCCGTGATAGTAGGCTAAAACCCCAACTGGATAGTGCGGTAATGACCATATAAATCATCGCCACCAGAAAGTAGAACAAGAACGGTTTTTGGGTCGCGCGCCCTGCCTGTTCAGCCAGCCACACCATATCTTCTAGCCCAAGAATAGAGATCAATGCCGAGGCTTTCATCAAACCCAGCCAGTTATTGTTAATCCCGGGGATGGCAAAACTGAGCATTTGCGGCAGCATAATACGTCGAAATACTTGAGCAGGCCGCATCCCGTAGGCCACCGCGGCTTCTAACTGACCACGATCCACAGTCTGAAATGCCCCGCGAAAAGTTTCTGTGTAATAGGCACCAAACACAATGCCAATCGCCAGCACACCAGAGACAAAGGTATTAAACCGAACTGGCCCCAAACCTAATAACCCAAGGAACCCATTAACCAGCATTTCGCCGCCAAAAAATAGCAACAGCATAATCACCAGTTCAGGAATACCGCGCACCAATGTGGTGTACCCGGTTGATATCCATCGCAACCAACGCGGGCCAAACAGTTTGATAACCGCATTGATAAGCCCTAGCACCAGCGCGACTGCCAGTGATAGCAGCATAACGCACAGCGATAGCCCCGCTCCTTGTGCCAGTAACGGCAAATAGTCTGTTACCATTATCGGCCTCCCTATGCTGTAAAACGGCCACCGAGGGAAACAAGCCCCCGGTCAGCGAAAAAATTAGCTACCGTAGATATCGAAACTAAAATACTTTTTCTGTATAGCATCATAGGTGCCATCGGCGCGAATAGCCTTAATTGCCCCATTGAGTGCGTCGCGCAATGCCGGATTATCTTTGCCAACAGCAATGCCGACATCAGTAGAGATGGTTTCGTCTTGGATGACAGGGCCGGCAAAGGCAAATTTCTGTCCACGTGGCGTATCAATAAAGCTACTGGCGGCTTGAATATTATCTTGCAGTGAGGCATTGATGCGCCCAGACATCAAGTCTAAATAAACATTATCCTGATTCGCATAAGAGACGATTTTCACTCCCTGCCCACCCCAGTGCTTTTTGGCATAGGTCTCATGGATAGAACCTGTTTGCACCCCTACTGTTTTCCCTTTCAGGCCGGCAACATCCGGCGACAGTGGGCTGCCTTTACGTGCGACTAACTGCGCTGCACTACGGTAATAGCGGTCAGTGAAATCCACTTCTTTTTTGCGCTCATCTGTAATGCTGAGGGACGCAATAATGGCATCAAATTTACGCGCATTCAGGGCCGCAATCATGCTTTCAAACGGTTGTTTGACGAAAACACATTTGGCATGCAAATTTTCACACAAAGCATTTGCGATATCGATATCAAAACCGGTGATCTCCCCGTTGGGTGATAACACATCAAAAGGTGGATATCCCCCATCGACACCAAAACTGATGGTATCAATAGTCTGCGCCGCAACAGGAGCGGAAAGTATCAGGCCAGTCAGTAATGCAGCTAATGTCTTTTTCATAGTTAAGGATCCGGTATTGGCAAAATGCGGGAAATGACCCACAGTGAGGGGTGAAAAACCGTTAAAAACGAAGTGAGAGACAGGTTAACCCGCCATCCATCTTTTTAAATTCGCTGGTATCAAGTTGCACAATGGGCATTCCTAGCGTTTCAATTTGTGCCAATGTCATCGGATAACCGCGCGGTGTAATCAGCGTGTCATTGATCCATAAGGTATTCCCGGCATAAGACTCTGCCTCGGGAATAACAAGGGTATTAAAGCGGGTAAAGGCTGGATGCTGTTGGTAATCCTCGGTCAGTAATAGCGTGTTGCGACCGACGTAGTTCACAATAGATTTCAAATGCAGCCCCGCACTGACCTCAATGGTGGTCACTCGATAGCCATAGCGCTCGACTGCTGACGTAAACTCGCTGATTCCTGCTTCATCAGTACGAGACGTTAACCCGATGAAAAACTGTTTATCCACCAACAACACATCACCACCATCAAGGTGACCACGTGTACTCATGCGAAACACCGGGCGATCTGTGAACAATGGCTCAATGGTATCCACTTCCCCCTGACGGCTTGGCGCACCGGGGTGTGTTATCACTGCCAGTTCTGGCATGACGACTGCGGTATCTTCCACAAAGTGTGCATCGGGAAAGGCTGGCGCCGCAGGCAAAATAGTCACTTTCAAGCCGAGACGGAGCAACGTATCCACATAGGCCAAAAATTGGCTGCCTGTTACCGCAATATCAGGTGCGCCCAACGTGGATGTCGTCTGGCCGCGGCCACAGGTGTCAGCAGGAAGTCTGGCAATGGCTTGAGTAAAGTGCATAGGGACTCTCTTGATTGATGGAGCGAAAGTATTGATCTGATTATTAAACAGATGCTGCCACCAATCAGGTTGAATCAGTCCGGCGTCACTATACATTTACGCTGTATATGACAATAATGACAACCTATTCCGCTGTTAGATGAAAAGCATATAATCCCCACTTTCGCTATTTTCTTGCAAGGATTCCTCAGTGGCCCACCTTTTTACCAAAGGTTTATTATTGAGTTTGGCTCTCGGCCTAATGACCGTTTGTGACGATGTTGACACTCGGCCACAAATGGATATTGAAGGTAAAACTATGGGGACCTTCTATAGCGTTAAGATCAGTGGCGAAATACCCCAAAGTCAACAGCAGCTGCAACAAGAAATCGATGCGCTGCTAGAGCAAGCCAATAATGACATTTCGACATATCGCGATACCTCCGTGCTTTCCCGCTTTAACCAATATCGTGGCACTGAAGCACAACCTATTCCACGTGGTATGGCAGATATTATTTTGCAGGCGCTGCGCATTGGCCAAGATACTCATGGTGCGATGAATATCACTGTTGGTCCGTTGGTCAATTTATGGGGATTTGGTCCAGAGAAACAGCCAACTAAAATACCCACTCAATATCAGATAGATAACGCACTTAAGCAAGTGGGATTGCAGCATCTAAAACTGATCAGCGATAATCGCGGTGAATGGCTGCAAAAAGATCGCCCTGATTTATATGTCGACTTATCGACTCTGGGAGAAGGCTACGGTGTTGACCAATTGGTTAATCTGATGATGCGACACGGAATTACCAACTATTTGGTCTCGGTGGGGGGGGCCGTTTCCTCTCGTGGTGTTAATGGCCAAGGACGACCATGGCGAGTAGCGATTCAGAAACCGACAGATAAAGAAAATGCCGTGCAAGCGCTGGTCAATCTGCAAGGCTACAGCATCAGCACCTCTGCAGTTATCGAAACTACTTTGAGCAAAGCGGGCAACGTTATTCCCATGTTTTAGACCCCGCTACAGGCCGGCCAATCACCCATAAACTGGTATCTGCCACGGTGATTGCCACAACCGCGTTGGAAGCCGATGGTTGGGATACCGGACTGATGGTGTTGGGGCCAGAAAAAGCGCTGAAACTGGCACAAGAGAAAGGGTTGGCTGTGTATCTGGTGAGCAAAACTGACACCGGTTTCAGCGCGATAATGACGCCACAATTCAACGCCTTTTTGGCTCCCGATCAACATTAATCATAATTTGATATAATTAATGCAGGTAGTATCAGAGGTGTGAACGCTTTCGCCCCATCTTCCACGCGAATAACACACCTGCGAACCAAGGAATGTGAATGAAAAAGTTAATCATAATGATGATTGCACTACTGCTGATTGGTTGTGCAAATACCGGTCATGTGGGTGTGAGTGGCGGCTCAAGTGGCATATCCAGTATTAGTATTGGCACTGGTGTTCGCCGCTAGGCAGGAACTGTTCGCCCCTGCCCAATCTCTGTTTATACGTTTTTCAGATTGGTCACTTCATCAGAAAAACGCGCAGTAATGGCATCCCGCTCATAACCTTGCCGCTCAGTCAAAATAGTGTACAACTCTGGGCGGCGACCATAGATCCAACGACGCCCGGTACTCAGTGGGATTAACGAAAGGTCCAGCTCAGCGCTCACCAGCACGTTCGCAGCTTCTCCGGTCTCATTGATAATGCGACCATACGGATCCAGTATCATGGCATTTCCGGTACGGACCTCATCATCATCTGCCCCTATCCCATTACTGAACAGAATAAATAGGCCATTATCATGTGCTCGAGCAGGTAGCCAGCGCATTAACCACTCTCTGCCATTGACTCCACGAATAGCAGCACTCATTTCTTCTTTTCTTTCAATGCGTTGATCCCAGAGATCACGCGGAATGGGTTTCATACCGTATGGACTACGCGAATGTGTCCCGCCGGTCTGGTGCGGCGCTAATAATATGTCCGCCCCCAGTAAGGTTGTGGCGCGAACATTTTCCACCAGATTATTATCCCAACAAATAAGTATCCCAACCTTGACGCCCCATGGTGTATCAAAAACCGTGTAAGTATCACCACTACTGATCGCGGGATGTTCGAAAGCATGGAGCTTGCGGTGGGTATGAAAAGATCCATCCGGCATGCAGGCGACATAAGCATTGTAAAGTCGCCCATCATCTGACTGCTCTATCAGGCCGACGCCAATGAGCATTTGATGTTTCATCGCTAATGCGCGGACTAATGCTATGGATGGGCTACTTTCAATAGTCTCACTCAGCGCGGTGACTTGTGCTGCCGTCAATTTTGGCACGTGCCAATAGCCAGTAATGCACATCTCTGGAAAAGCCAATATCTTGATGTTTTGCAGCGCGGCCTGCTCGATAAATTTTTCAATAACCAACAGATTATATTGCTTGTTGTTGGCCTGATGCTGGAACTGCACTGTTGCTGCTGTTATCAATTGTGATTTTGTCACATGAACCTCCAAAGCGAGTTGCTGCTGATGTTTATCATTGGTATTACAGCAGCCGTATTGATAACTTTATAATGAATGATTTTCTATTATCGATTACCAATAGGAATGGAACTGTGAATATCAAATTGCTAAAGGCTTTTGTGATACTCGCCCGAAAAGGCAACTATGGTGAAGCGGCGCAGGCTCTTTGTATCACTCAACCGGCATTGACCAAGCAGATTAACGTATTGGAATCTCTGCTTAACCTGCCTCTTTTCTCTCGCGGGCGTCGAGGGGCACAGCTGACGCCGAGCGGGCAACAATTACTCTCGGAAGCAGAAAAAGTGGTCAACCAATCTGAGTCCTTTTTGCAATACGCTGCACGAGTGGCGAAAGGCGTTGAAGGGTTTATATCGGTAGGTTTTGGTTTATCAACTTTCTATACAGCACCGAACTACATCGCGGCATTCAGACAACAATACCCGGCTATCATGATGACATTGGAGGATATCCCCTCAACCCAGCAATATGCATTATTAAGTACGGGTGAACTGCATGTCGGTTTTGTTCGGATGCCCTACAAGACGCCGCTACATTTCCATCCTTTATTTGAAGACCATCTGGTGCTGATCGTGCCCCAAGATAAAGCACTCCCCTTTGATGTGTGGCTAAAAGAACTGCCGTTACTGCGTTTATATACCGAACGTGGACGTGGGTTAAATGCACAGATTGACCAATTTTTGCAATCAAATCAGATTGATGCTCCTTTGGTGCAAGAAGTGGAAGATATCCAGACCATACTCGCGTTGGTGATTGCCGGTATCGGTGTGGCGCTATTGCCACAGAGTGTCGTGCATATCGCGCCACCTACTATCAACATTATTTCACTGAGCGGCAATAACCTCAGTTGGCCTGTCGGCATCGCTTGGAATAATGCGATGCCGAATTTGGTGCGTGATAATTTTATTCAGATGATTATGGGTAAATAACTGACAAAACATCAATGAATGGGATGCAATGCCAGTTATTAGGTGATGAGATTAGCGGAATGGCGGCTCGTTAAAAGTGCGTAATTTGCGAGAATGCAGTTGATCACCTTCGGCACGCAGTAAATCTATCGCCCGAATGCCTATTTGCAGATGTTCAGAAATGGCACCTTCGTAGAAGTGATTGGCTTGACCCGGTAGCTTGATTTCACCGTGTAATGGTTTGTCGGAAACACACAGTAAGGTGCCATAAGGTACACGGAAACGATAACCTTGAGCGGCAATCGTAGCGCTTTCCATATCGACCGCCACAGCACGGCTTAAGCTAAATCGCAGTGCAGAAGCAGAAAAACGTAGCTCCCAGTTACGGTCATCCGAGGTCACCACGGTTCCCGTCCGCAACCGTTGTTTAACTTCAACTCCTGGCATACCACTCACAGCTTTGGTGGCATCATAGAGTGCTCGCTGCACTTCAGCGATACTTGGGATCGGAATATCCGGTGGCAACACCGCGTCAAGAACATGGTCATCACGTAAATAAGCATGCGCCAGCACATAGTCACCAATCGCCTGACTTTCACGCAAACCACCACAGTGCCCTATCATCAGCCAGGCATGAGGTCGCAACACCGCCAGATGGTCACAAATGGTTTTGGCGTTTGACGGTCCAACACCAATATTCACCAGCGTAATGCCATGACCGCTTTCAGCCACTAAATGATAAGCCGGCATTTGATGCTTTTTCCACGCCAGATCGGAGGTGGTCTTTTCAGGATCTGCATTTTCAGCCGTAATGTATGTGCCACCGGCGCAGGACAACGCTTGATAAGGGCTAGTCGGATCCAGAATTTGCTCACAAGCCCAACGGACAAACTCATCAACATAACGACTGTAATTGGTGAACAGAATATAGGGCTGAATATGTTCTGCCGGGGTGCCGGTATAGTGCTTGAGTCGAGCCAGTGAAAAATCGGTACGTAGCGCATCAAAATGCGATAGCGGGTAGTCTGCGGTAAGGGTATCAATGCCATCGGTGATACCATCGCCAATCATCGCTAAATCTGTGGTTGGGAAATGTTGAGCCAGCCCAGCGGTCATTGAACGATCGAGAATCAGGTCGGAACCGTCGATAACAAAGGGATACGGCATCTCTTGTTGTGACGCTGTCACTTCAAACACTGCACCATATTCATGTTCAAGTAATGTAAGTTGCTCAGTTAAATAGGCTTTGAACAAGGAAGGCCGCGTGATAGTGGTGCTGTATTGTCCCGTACGTGAGAAGCGCCCGTAAGCACGCGTGCGCTGAAGATCGCGAAACTGCCCATCCCAACTAACACTGATTTGTGGATATGAGAATAACCCTTTGGCCCGGTCACCCACATCAGGCAAAGAACCATCACGAATATAGGCGCTGATCGCATCACGCAATGCCGCAAGCGCCGACTCATATAACGTCTCCAATCTCTCTATTGCTTCAATGGCCGAGAGATGAGTTGTGGCTTGTGATTGATTCAAAATATCTCCTTTCAAAATGGGTTCCAGTGACATTGGTTAGAGCTTACTCAATAATGCTCATTCATCGCTACCTAATAAGTGAACACAAAAACGTCCTAAGGGATAATCGCGGTAAAAATTCATCAATTCCCCCTCACTATTTCCCAAACCAACGGCCTACAAACACTTTTTCTGTAAACAACGAGACATTTTGCCACTTATTCCGCCGTTTGATTCCCCTACCTCCCGCCTAAAGTATAGGTTGTCGCAGATAACACTTTATTTTCTGCCTTGAGTTTCATTACATAGGTCTCTTTTGCGTGGCAAAATCATTTTTACGCAGTGGTAGTTTGGACGATATTCTGGCGTTAGGCGAAAACGGGCAACCGATCTATGCTTCTGCACTTCAGATTAGAGAAGCATTGCGCCTTAAAAAACAGCAGGCTATCGCTGATTGTTTGGCTATTCCTCAGGTCAATGAACGAGGAGACCGTATTGACTGGTATGCGCCTAGTGAAGGTAAAGTCACCTCTTGGATAGCCGCCAGTACCACTGAGCGTAAAGCTGCGATTAAACACCTGTCAGCGTGCCTGACCAGTGTTAATGAACTATGCCAACGCGCACAACAGTCAGACAAAGCCGCCCAACGTTTATTTGGTGTGTTGCTGGCCAAAGCCATGCAGTTTCCCGACCAGAACCATGTTTATCTGGTGGCGGGCAAGCCAGTGATGACTTTCTGGGGGTTTGTCAGCCAGGATAAGAAAACGCGCACTGACCCACTTGACTGTTTACGTGAAACGGCAGAAATCAATGAGCCGGCTTTCGCGCCCCTGATTGCACCACCGCCAACAGCCACCGCCCCTGTCGCTCCCCCGATTATCACGGCGGTTGAGTTATCCCCTCAAACTGATGTGGTATCAACCATACCACCAACCCCAGAGGCAGAACTCGCGCCAACAGTTCTGCCAGCCAAAAAATCGGCTCGCTGGCTGCGATTAAGCTGGGGGTTACCTGTTCTGGCACTGATCATTGCATTAATTGTGCAATTCAGTGGAGGAATGCCAGAGAAGGCCATCGCTGAAGTTAAACCGGCGGTTATTGCAACCAAACCGGGGGTGGCTGAAGATAAAATAGCGCAAATTCAAGAAATTGAACCGAAACCTATCGCACCAGCAGTGACAATCACACAACCGGCTATTGAACCGCAGCTCCCTCTAGGTAATGCCACTATTGTCGCCCCTGCACCTGTTCCTAGCGAGCCTAGCGTTGCTCCGGTAATCACCGAAGCACAGAGCAAAGGGGCGCTGATATTACCTTCCGATGCCGTTAAAGTTGGCTCAACAGCATTCCTGAATGGCAATTGGCGCGTTAGCCCTGATATTAAAGCCGCCCATACGGGTAAAGCACCTAGTTTGAAATATCAAATCAAAAACGGGAAAGGCACAGCAAAAATAACCCACGGCGATAACGTCACTTGCCGCGCCAATATTACTACCGGGCTGATGAAGTCAGGTAATTTGGTGATTAACAGCCGCTATCGGGCGCAGTGCAGTGATGGGTCCAAATATAAAATGCCAGAGCTGGTTTGTAAGCAAGGTGTTACCGGTATTGCGGATTGCAAAGGCCGTTATGATGCGAATACGACCCTTCCCATGACGATGAAGCGTGAGACTAAATAATATTATGCTGGCAACAATCACTGACTATAAACAGAAAATCACGCTCATTCAAAATAGTGGTATTCAGTTTTTGGATTTCGCGTTAAAACCTGAGTTAAACACTGAACTGCCAAATAAGTTTGTGCGTAAAAGTGCCAATGGCCCCCTGCTACGCCTGAATTACAATGAGCATAATGGCAAATATTCCCTCATGGTGCCGGGAGCGGCTCCTGAGATTGTAAAACCCGAATTTAGCTTCCCGTTGGAACAATCACTGAAGCTGTTAAATAAAATTTGGCTACCCTTACCTTTCTTACGTTTTAATCCGCCACGCACCTTTATTAATGGGCCGGATAACTGGGCCAGAATGCAAATTTTAGTCTCGGATAGCCCTGATCAAGATGGTAATACGCTGCGGATAACTTTGGCCTTTGATACCAAGGTGTATCCTGAAGGCCATGCTAATGAATCTCTGGCCCCCAATGAAAATGACATCAAAACTGGGTTGAGTTTTGCCCTTGCCTACCAAAACGAAGAATTAGCCGAGTTCCTTGACTTAACGTGGGTAGATGGCTGGTTGCGTGAAGTTTTTATTCAGCAAGCGTCAGAGCAAGAAGAGCGCACGGCTCGACATATCAGTGCATCGCTGCGTGAATTTGAATATCAGGCTCATTATCTTAACCTGCTCGAATTACTGGGTAACCAAGTTTGTGTGCCGGAAATAAAAATGAATAGCAGCACACTGCAAGAACCCGCCGTTAATGTTGATCTTATTCTTGATGTGGGTAATTCTCATACCTGCGGTATTTTAGTAGAAGATCATGCCGATGAAAGTGATGGCCTGAAACAAACTTACGAATTGCAAATACGTGATTTGAGTGAGCCTCATTATCTGTATAACGAATTATTTGAGAGTCGGGTGGAATTCGCGCAAGCGAAATTTGGCAAACAGAATTTTTCGGTTGAGAGTGGCCGTGATGATGCTTTTATCTGGCCCGCAATAACTCGGGTTGGCACCGAAGCCAGCCGGATGGCGCTACACCGTTTGGGCACTGAAGGTTCTACTGGGATCTCCAGCCCACGTCGTTATCTTTGGGATGAGGAGGCCTACCCCCCTGGTTGGCGATTCAACGAAACACAGACAGAGCAAACGCATGAACCGCTGGCTGCCGCACAGCCATTGACCAGTCTAGTCAACGATGATGGACAACCACTGTATAGCATCCCCCTAGACGAACGATTACCGGTATTTTCACCACACTATAGCCGCAGTTCATTGATGACATTTATGTTATCTGAGCTACTTGCACAGGCGTTGATGCAGATAAACAGCGCGGCACAGCGGTTGAAAATGACACATGCCAATTCGCCACGACAATTACGCGCGATTATCCTGACGCTTCCCTCTGCGATGCCAAAACCAGAACGCGAGATTTTCCGCCGAAGAATGAACGAAGCCATTGCTTTGGTGTGGAAATCCATGGGCTGGCATCCAACAGATGATAACTTTGTGACTGAGCAAGACCACGCTAAAAGCCTCGTCCCCGTTCCGAATGTCCAGATGGAGTGGGATGAAGCTACTTGTGGCCAAATGGTATATCTGTATAACGAAACTCAAATGAATTTCGGTGGGCGAACGGCAGCTTTCTTTGCCAGTCAAGCGCGGCCCGATAAGCAGCTCGAAGCAGGAGAAAGCGCCGGGAAAACCTTACGTATTGCCTCAATAGATATTGGGGGCGGCACGACTGATCTGGCCATCACGCAATATTGGTTGGATGATGGCATTGGAAATAATGTCAAAATCAGCCCACGCCTGTTGTTCCGTGAAGGATTTAAAGTCGCCGGGGATGATATTTTACTGGATGTTATCCAGCTCTATATTTTACCTGCACTTCAAGCTCGGCTTAAAAAAGCCGCTGTCTCCAACGTTGATATTCTGATGGATAAATTGTTCGGCAATGATGGTCGAATGGACGGGCAATCAGCCTTGCGCCAGCAAACAACATTGCAGATATTTATGCCAGTCGGTCGAGCAATTCTAGAAGCTTATGAACAATTTGATCCGCTTGAGACCAATGCGGAGATCGACGCCAGTTTCGGGGAACTGTTATCCCAACCCCCAACGTCCAAAGTATTGGAATACATTAACAGTGAAGTTCAACGTGAGTTACCTGCCGATGCTGGTGAGTTTGATATTCTGCAAGTACCGTTGGTCTTAAAATTAAGCAAATTACACGGTGAGTTTTTATCCAATCGAATGAGTATTACGCAAAATCTGCGATCGCTATCTGAAGTGGTATCACTCTATAGCTGCGATGTACTCTTGCTGACTGGCCGCCCTTCGCGCTTCCCCGGTATTCAGGCTTTGTTCCGTCATCTGCAACCCTTGCCCAATAATCGTATCCTTTCACTGGATGGATACCATACCAATGATTGGTATCCGTTTAATAAACAGGGGCGTATTGATAATCCGAAATCCACCGCAGCAGTCGGTGCGATGCTGTGTTTATTGGCACTCGATTTACGGCTGGCGGGTTTTTACTTTAAAGCTGGCGATTTTCAACCTTACTCGACCATCCGCTATCTTGGCATGCTCGATAACAGCGACACCCTGACAGATGAGAATGTCTGTTATCGTGATATTGATCTTGATAGCCCAAGTTTTACGTTGCCATCAGAGGCCCGTGTCCAAGTGAGAGGCGCACTATGCCTAGGGTTCCGTCAACTTGACAATGATCGTTGGCCCGCCTCTCCGCTTTATACCTTATCAATTGTTGACCAAGAACTGGCGCGCAAAGTTGCCGGAGATAGTCAGTTGCACGTCAAATTAAAACTGGTCAAAGGTGATAAGCCTTTTATTGATAAAAATAGTGCTCCAGAGCGTTTTGAAATTGCTGACGCGATACTACACGATGGCAGCCGAGTTCCATTACATCATCTGCGTCTCAAATTAAATACCTTAGCTAGCAAGGGTTCAGCATCAACCCATTATTGGATTGATAGTGGGAGCGTATTTAGAAAATGAAATCATTGACCAACCAACAGCTCAATAATCAGCTTCAGCAACTGGCTCAAGGTATTGATCAGACTTTTGACTGGATTAACAATACGCGCCAACATGCCATGCGACTGGATATTGAAGCCGATCAATTAGCGATTAAACTGCATCGCCATCGCAATAAAGCACATAACTTGGCACAAGCAGTATTAAAGGCGATGAGTATCGGTTTTTTTGGCCAATCATCGGCGGGGAAACAACACCTCATTTCAGCATTAGTGGCTGATGAACATGGGCGACTAGAAATCACTCTTGCCGGGAAAGCCCTTGATTTCTGGCAACAAATTAAACCCGGATACCAAGCCTGCGGTCTGGTCACTCGCTTTAGCCATCAAACGAAGAACATGCCTGCAATGGCTCATTGCGAAAACCATCCGGTACAGCTTTCGCTGCTCAATGAAGCCGATATTGTTAAAATAGTGGCGAGCACCTTCCTGCTGGAGAACCAATCGCAAACTCGACGCCAAGAAATGCATGGAAATTCGCTGGATGAACAGCATATACGTGACCATTTACAGCAAATAATAATGCGCAAACAACCGGCGATCAGCCCCGGTATAACCCGAGATGATGTCATTGGGCTTTGGGATTATCTTTCTCGCCATGATGCCCCTCGCCAGAAAGCGCTGGAGGCACATTTTTGGCCACTGGCTGTAGAGATTGCCCCTTATTTAAGTATTGATGATCGCGCCTGTTTATTCTCTTTGTTGTGGGCAGAATCTCAACCGCTAACAGAGGCTTACCTTCATTTTGCTTATACATTGCAACATGTGGAAAATGCGACACAGTTGCTGGCTCCACTGAGTGTATTAGTGGATGATATGCTGCTGCCCGCCAATGGCATCATGAATGTGGCAACATTAGATGCCCTAAACACCCCCACAGATAGCCAAGTCCAAGTGCTGCCTTTAACCGATAACGTTACTGGTGATTTAGTGACATTGTCACTTGCTGAGTTAACTTTCTTATCGGTTGAGTTACAAATTCCTTTGTCTATAACCGCATCAGAAAAAGGATTTGAATCAGTCGACTTGTTGGACTTCCCTGATGTTGGCGACATCTTAGGCACCACAACACAGTCTGAACCCCCAACTTACCCACTGGCGCCTTGGCTATCACATGCCAAAAATATGTATTTGCTTGAGCGTTATACCGATAAACAACAAATAAACTTGCTGTTGGTCTGTAATGCTGCAAGCAAACGTGATGAAGTCAAAAGCGTGGGTAAGGCATTGGATTATTGGGTTAAGCAATCTCAAGGGGAAAATACACAAGTACGTTCACGTCGAAACCCGGGGCTTATCTGGGCTCTCACCCCCTTTGATCAGCGTATTGGCTCAGAGGGCGTTAAAAATTATGACGAAGCGGTGCAACGTTTTGTTGGCAACCCCGGCGACAGCTGGGGCACCATGTTGGCACTGGATCCTCGCGGAATTGAGCGAATGCAGGCTTACCTCGCACAAGAAATTCGTCGTGATATCAAAACCGAGCGTATTACCGAGCAGCTTTATGAATTACAGCGGGAGTTGATCGAGAACTTGTTGGCCGGTTGGTCTCAATCAGAGACCAGTGAATCACAACAAAAACAGCATATTGCAGAAATATTACTTAAAGCGCTGCAAACCCGTACCGGGCTACATGGCGAACTACTTGAGCGTTTGTTGCCCACTCGTGATGAACTGCGTGGTTTATATTTACAACAGAAAAAACGTACGACTGAACTGACGGCTCCCACAGCCAATACCGAGCCATTCAGTATTGGCATTGATATCGATTTGTTCAGCGATAAACCTATATCATTTGAACAATCATTAACTCCTGCGGGGCCTTCAGGCGGTGATTATGAAGCTGAGTATGCCGCGAATGTGCAGCGCTACTGGATCAATCATCTACGAAAACTGCCAGACAATGGATCACTGATCGCATTACTGGGCATCAATAAACCAACTCTCGAGCTACTGGTTGCCGAACTTATCACTGCCAGCATCCGGTTGGATATCGTCGGGCAACTCGTCAGCATGTTAGCCGACAATGAACAAGTCGGTTTGCATCGTGAAACCAAAGCTGATCGCCAAGTCTCCCGTGCGTTAACGGTTCTGGGGGACTTTGTTGCTTGGCTAGGATTCTTGCAAAAAAGTGAGGAGCAGCGCCCAGATAGTCGCATTAATCGAGGTTATAAGATTTTTACTCAACCTCCTAAATCGGTTTCTCCTTTAGGTGCATCGCAACGGTTAACAAAATTGACAACCATCCCAACCAACAATACTGCATTTTATATCTATGACTGGTTAGTTGGTTTGGGCGAAATGATTATTCACAATGAGGGTTACTCTGCCAGCAACGAAATCAGTGTGCAGCATCGTGAACAACTGACCGCTATAATAAAGCGAATAAAAGCGTAAAAATACGACTCACTCCCACGTGATTGTTGGGAGTGAGTCGTTATTAGGCATTAAACAGACATCCAGCCGTTAAACCGAGTGGAAGTATTTTTTTACCAAAGCATATAATATTGCAGCCGTTTCGATATCAATATAACCATTGTAATTCTCTGGTCGAAAATGCATTTGAAATGCTCGTACCAGATATTTATAACCGGCCTCACTGTTAGCAAATGAAATATCATAGCCATATATACTGAACCGGCTCAGAAGTTCAGCTCTTGTTGGTAATCCATAGGACACAAATTGCTGTGTATACTCCTCTTTAGTTTCATTATCATACCAAGCCCCAATTCCTTCTTCATATAGTTCTTGCCAAGGGAACATCGGGCCGGGATCACTTTTTCTTGTCGGTGCGATATCAGAATGTGCCACCACATTTACCGGAATAATATCGGGGTAACGTTGTAAAATATTACTAGCAAGTTGTTTGACTGCCGCTATTTGTTCTGCCGGATAAGGCGGGAAATGGAAGATACCTTCCTTTTCCGTTGCCAAGTTAACAATCTCAATCCCAATCGAGGTGTCATTAATATTAGTACGTCCTGCCCAGCTACTCTTCCCTGCATGCCATGCTCGCGCATTTTCATCGACCAGATTAAATATTTTTATGTTCTTAAACCCAGCGTGGATATAACTTTCATCCTTCATATCCGGAACCAGATAATGAGCGCTGACTTGATTCCCCGTTAAAGAGGTCACAGCACCCGAAAATTTCTCTGCGGTATAATGCATGACTAAGAATCTAACTCGAAAATTAAAACCTTTAACGGAGCGATAACTATTATAATCAATCTGATACATAGTGCTCTCCTTGTGGCATCAATATCATTTGATATATGTTAATTAATAAACCCTTGTTTTATTAATTCAGGTCTCATTGGTTATAAAATTATTTAAATCATTGCCTTACAAGGCCCTAAGCACAACGATACCCGGTGTGTTTTTTACATAGTCAATAAAAGGTGAGTCAACAACCTTCATATTCTTTTTTAATGAAGAAGCATTGCGGAGCATAGGTCCATTAGGTGTCATAATAAAAATACCAGTATGCGTTACATCCAACCCTTTAATATTGGTATAAATACCGATGTAATCGCCAGTCTTTAAATTATGTATAACGTTATTATCGATAAACTCGGCAGGAATATACGTCACATCGCGTTTCATTATACCCAACGTAGGGATAAACTCACCACCATCTCCTTTTTGATTCAGGTACTTAGTCACGGTAACTGCATGAGAACTGATTTTAGCTGTGACGTCTTGCGCATTTAATGGTTTTCTGTGCGACCAATCAGTAAAGAAATGCTTTCGATTTTTGTAACTAATATCCTTATTAATATAACGCGTCCCGACAAGTTGCTGAACAAAGCTAGCACGGTCTGTCGACTTACGCAGTGAATTAACATAGTCAAGATAGGTAAAACAATCCAGCCCTCTGAAGTCTATAACCAATTTTTCAGGTTCAGTCGAAGAGCCGATCAGCGTATTCGCTTTATAAGGTGTCCCTAGAAACTCGGCTGAGACTTTATTGATCACCTCTCCAGAATTACCACTATTGGCAGTCTTTACTTGAGTTTCGATAATATAATTAATACGTTTTTCTGTGTAATTATCAATATCTATTGTTTTATGTGAACTATTACCGCAACCCACTAATACTGCAATGAAAACTAAAGATAAAGATTTATGCATAAGATCCCTCTGCTATTTATCATTCCATACACGCCAAGAATTGCTACTCTAGTATTCAAGTTTTAAACAGAGCATCAACAAAAGCACATTCCATTAAATTGTCTTAATTTTGAGGGTGCCAACATTAACTTGGTTTAATAAAACATCGACACATAAATATCCCGATAATTTTATAAATCCTCTTGTTTTTCAAAAAATTAAACTATTGTTAATTTGATTATGAATAGCTCGCCATCGGGTAACTCTGTGATCAATCTTGGATTTTTGCATTCTTATTGCTTCCCCCACTTGTACCTTTAACCTAATCGTGTTTATCTCTTAAGGCTTATTACACTTATTGATGAGATATCCCGTGAACTATTCCACTACTCATTTCGCCCTACTAAACACCGCGCATGTTGACGCGGTAGTCGTCGTGCGCGTGGTGGTGGTGGTCGGCAGCGCGCCGTAACGGGTACCGAATCCAGAAAGATTCCCAAACCCCGCCGGCGCCAGCCGAGCGGGGTTTCTTTTTTGCCCCACTCTGTTAGCCGCCGGCCCTGATGAAGGATATAACCATGCGTTATACAGGCGCCCAATTAATAGTTCGCTTGCTGGAACAGCAAGGCATAACCACAGTTGCAGGCATCCCCGGTGGGGCCGCATTACCGCTGTATGATGCTCTGGGGCAAAGTCGCACGATTCGCCATGTATTGGCGCGACATGAGCAAGGTGCTGGTTTTATGGCTCAAGGCATGGCCCGGGCAACGGGGCAAACTGCTGTTTGCTTAGCTTCCAGTGGCCCCGGTGCGACGAATCTGGTGACAGCGATTGCTGATGCCAAGCTTGACTCAATTCCACTGGTTTGCATTACCGGCCAAGTTTCGTCGTCCATGATTGGCACTGATGCTTTTCAAGAAGTTGATACCTACGGTATGTCGATTCCTATAACCAAACATAACTATTTAGTTCGTGATATCAGCGAACTGGCTCGCGTGATCCCAGCGGCATTTCGTATTGCGCAGTCTGGCCGCCCCGGTCCAGTATGGATTGATATTCCGAAAGATGTACAAACAGCCACGATTGAGCTTGATAGCCTGCCCGAACCAGGAATGGCAGATTCGCCTTGTCCAATTGATCCAGTGGCTATTGCACAGGCAGCTCAAATGATTAATCGTGCCATCCGACCGGTACTTTATCTGGGTGGCGGGATCGTGAGTTCTGAAGCTCATCAACAAGCAATACAGTTGGCGGAACAAGCCGGTTTACCAACCACCATGACATTAATGGCGCTAGGCACTATGCCAGTTGACCACCCACTATCCTTAGGAATGTTGGGAATGCATGCAGCACGCTCGACCAACTTAATTATGCAACAAGCAGACTTATTGATTGTGTTGGGGGCCAGATTTGATGATCGTGCCATCGGAAAAGCCGAGCAGTTTTGCCCGGATGCCAGCATTATTCATATCGATATCGATCCGGCCGAACTGGGCAAAATCCGCCGCCCACATCTGGCGATGAATGCAGATATTAAGCAGGTATTAACCCATTTGTTACCCTTGGTAGATACCCAAACTCGCAGTGAATGGCGTGCAACAGTCAGTGACATGCAGCGTGAATTTCCATTTAATCAACCCAATAGCGGAAATCCGCTGTGCCACTATGGTTTGATTCGTGCCGCCGCCGAAGCATTGGATGACGACACTATCATCACCACCGATGTGGGTCAGCATCAAATGTGGGTTGCGCAAGCTTATCCCCTGCACCGACCACGCCAATGGTTAACCTCTGGTGGACTCGGCACTATGGGCTTTGGCCTGCCCGCGGCTATTGGCGCAGCACTGGCAAAACCAGAGGCTAAAGTGGTGTGTTTCTCCGGTGATGGCAGTTTGATGATGAATATTCAGGAAATGGCGACGGCGGCAGAAGAGCAACTGAACGTTAAGATTATTTTGATGAATAACCAATCATTAGGATTGGTCCATCAACAACAGGAGTTGTTCTTCGGTAAACGAATTTTTGCTGCTGACTATCCTTATCGCACTAATTTTATTCATATTGCTGAAGGGTTTGGTTTCTCAACCTGTGATCTCAATACTGCAAATAATCCTTACGCTGCATTGCATGAAGCTTTAAACCGTCCAGGCCCAGTTCTGATCCACGCGCTGATTGATGTAGATGAAAAAGTATATCCGATGGTGCCTCCGGGCGCGGCAAATATCGATATGATTGGAGGTGAGTAATATGACAAATCAACAGATAGCAACTCAGCAAGCAATAACCCCACCCACTTCTGCACGGGTGACACTTTTGCTCACTGTACGCAACCACCCTGGCGTTATGTCCCACATCTGCGGTTTATTTGCTCGTCGCGCATTCAACGTAGAAGGGATTCTATGTATGCCGCTCGCAGGCGGTGAAGAAAGCCGTATTTGGTTACAGGTGTGGGATGATCAGCGCCTGCTACAAATGATAAGCCAGCTTGAGAAATTAGAGGATGTACTTCAGGTTCAGCGTTTTGGTCCTGAAATGCCTATTTTTGATCAAGTAGAAGATTTGGTCGCTAATCAACGTTGATACATTCAAGTTGACCGCATCTTTAAGACTAATACTGCCGCTTTTGGCGGTGGTGTTAGTAAAGATAAAGAGGCTAATAACTAAAGTGCCGATTAGATTGCGACTAAGAAATACGCATTGCATTACAATACGTCAAAATAAATTACATTTTAATATACAAAATCGCAACATACCGCACTCGCAGCTAAATCAAGAGCACGGTACCCGCATAAACTTGACTGGTATCTCCCCCGACAATTATTCGCCTGAGTGAGAGGATTCTGCCCTATGGCAGACAACGTATTTGCTACGAAATATGCAGGTATAATATGAACACTCAATTCAAATATGCTCTCGTCATTGCCATCATCACTGTAGCCAGTAGTCATATTGCCCAAGCGGTGGACTCACAGATCCCTTGGGCCGATAACAGTGGTGGAACTGAAAGCACACACATTGCAGCCGTTGGTCAGGACTTGAATTCACAACATCAGACCATGACCAAAACACAAGAAGGTGTTTGGGCAGCGAATAGCGGCAGCATCAGCCAAGATGAGCAGGCACTTCAGAGCAACAAGCCCGCCTTTGCCGGAACGCCATCATTAATGCCGCATCAGGGATAATATAACTTTTTTATTATTCTACAGGCATAAATAAGCGACCAGACAAATAAAAAATGCCGTTATCGAAAATATATCGTTAACGGCATTCTCTATTTAAATATGAATAAATTATGCTAATAATAATTTTTGTAGTTCTGCCAGTGAACTAACCTGGTAACGAGGCGCAATGTTATTATCTGCAATAGCGCCATGCATATTAAGCCAGCAGGTATCAATACCGGCATTGATTCCCCCTTGAATATCAGAATGGAGGTTATCGCCTACCATCAAAATATTTTCTTTCGCAGGATTATTCATTAAATTGAAAGCATGTTCGAATATTGCGACATCGGGTTTGGCTGCCCCCACTTGTTCAGAAATAATCAGTGGGGAAAAAACATTTTTTAATCCTGTGCGTTCCAAACGTACAGTTTGCAACTCAGTAAAACCATTCGTAATAATGCCCATATTAACTTTACCGCTCAGGGCGTCCACCAATTCGCGTGCACCGGGTAACAATGAACAGATATCGGCCATAGCGATTAGAAACTCACTGTTCAGTCGCGTAGCGGCAACACCCAACTTTTCAGCCCACATCTCAAAACGGGTATTCTGTAATTCAGTCGCTGATATTTTCCCATCTTGATAGTCAACCCACAGCGGCTTATTAACCAATTGATAATGGTCGAAATCCTGTACGGAGAAATCCACGTTAAAACGTGAAAACATCAGCTTTAACCCCTCATAGGCATCAAAGTGAAATAATGTTTCGTCCGCATCGAACAGTATCCATTGGTATTTCATTACTCTTATCTCTCAGACATTATTAGGCGCGTTATGGTAGCGATTATTGTGCATTGACTCAAGCAAGTAGTGCAGCTGATATCTCACGATTAATCGTCAGTGTCGCCTCTCCCGTGATCAGTGGTACATCAAATGCTGCTAATATTTTCCGGTTGATTTCAACCATAGCATCGTCAAGTTTTACCTCCATATCTGCCGCAATATCGGCTAATTTATCCCGTTCCCATGAATCCCGAGAAATAAGCAACTTCAAGAATGTCTTAATACTATCCGGTAACTGAGTGGTGACTGCAGCCATTGATTGCGGATTAATTTCTTCCGGGGTTGGAACAATGGCTGTTTCTATGACAAACAGATTTTCAAGTAATTTGACCAATTCTTGGCTTTCTTTTTTCAGCAGATTTACCCGGTCGGCATCAGTAATAATCTCAGTGGCTGGAGATGGCAGGCTTAATGTCATTGGGGTCGCGCGGCTATCTAGGTCGGAATAAACCAATTTGCTATCCAGAGCAAAGCGCTGGTATACCCGCTCAAGAAATTTCACTTCTTGCGGCGTTATTGTCCCCTCGACTTGAATGAGGTGAGCCAGAAAACGAGCAATAACGCGACGATTCTCTATTGAAAGTGGTTCCAGATTATTTTTGAGCGCCAACAGCGTATTACTTTTGCGAATCCCCGGTTGTAGATAGGCTTTTAGCCGCATACGTTGACCTGGACTTAAAAAGCCCCAAGCATCAATATGCCGGGTGAGTATGATGGATTCAGGTTCCCCAATACGACCATCGATCATCACCGCAGCACAGGCCAGTTCCACTGCAAGCATGGTCACACGGTAAATATCAAAAGTGGCTGACTCGGCAACCAACGATTCAATAGGGAATAACGCGACAGTATCTTGTAATACTGGCGTACGGTTATCAGCCCTTACATCAGGCTCAACCCCTACTTGCAAGGAAGCCAATGCATAGGTCAACGCCATCACATGGCTGCGTGATAAACGCTCTAATGGCTGAGTACCGCAAGCCGTGCTGAGTTGAGTAAATAATTCAGCTAATGTCACCATCAGCAAACCATAACCCACTCTAGCCTTAATACTTTCCAGCTCGGTTTTTAATTCCTTAGACCACAATATCATTGGCATTAATAACTGCCCTTCCAACGACATTTTCTTCTTAGGATTGACACTGGCAAAACGGTTATAGATATCGAGATCTTGCTGACAGGCTTCAAATATTGTCCGAAGTTTATCGCGGTGTGCCTTACACACAGCGACATTGGGTAGGTCAGCTATCTGCTGGAAAAACTCTTGCCCCATTAAACCCGCTGAGGCTGGGCGATAAAATATCTGTAACTTAGTTTTATTAATCGGTAATAGGAAACCCTCACCATACTGTTCTTGATATCGCTGTTGGAACAATGTGGCAAAAGCCTCTGCGCAATGAGCCATCGAAATATTCTGATTGATGGCAGGATCCGCTTCCCCCCAAGCAAGTGCCCATGCCGCGGGCAAAGGTTTCTGGTCTATAGCCAATTGCCCTAACCCAACCAAGAGCGCCAGAGGAAGTTCGGTCGAGGCTTCACGTGTGACAGGAGGGGGTGATAGATAGAGTTTCTCATCTATATTCACTCTGGATATATAAACTAATAAGTTCTGCGCATAATGATTGAATGCATTATTTTTGCCATAAATATTTAGCAGACGATTAATTTCAGTTTCGATAACGGGGAGTTCTTTTTTGGCCACGGGATCTATAGCTGCATCAATAAGTACGCGATGCTCTAGCCCATAGAAAAATAAGAACACATAGCCAATATCAGCCGTTGGGGATTTACGTCCCTCCGATAACCATTGCAAATAGGCTTTTCTCGCCTCTGGTGAACAAGTCGAATAATCCGGCGCACTGTCGATCA
This sequence comes from Yersinia vastinensis, assembly GCF_902726565.1. Lineage (GTDB taxonomy): Bacteria > Pseudomonadota > Gammaproteobacteria > Enterobacterales > Enterobacteriaceae > Yersinia > Yersinia vastinensis. Next base: position 224,363 of record NZ_CACVAF010000004.1, on the reverse strand, counting down.
GCGGCAATGAAATATCGACATCTTCTGTTGCAACCTCCATGGAGGGATTAATAAATGCCGGTTCAGCACCGGTACGGTTACTTTTGTATTTATTACCGATGTAAACCATACCATCGGGTAAATTGATTCCAGCCACTACCGCCAGTTCTCCGGGGCGGAGCCAAGAAGCTCGGGCTAAAGAACCTCGGGATGCATCAGAGTGCTTGGGTTTGGGTTTTTTGTCCTCATCCACTTGTGGGTTTTTAGTTGATTCATCAGCTGCAACAGAATGTTCTGGATCTAATTGCGTAGGTGTCATTGGATAATCACCCAGATCAGGTATCGTCGCAGTTTTTTGCATATCAGTGTTGATAGATGGGACGGTGTGGGTCTTGGCACCTTTGAGATTTTGCCAGACAAAGTACATACATAAGATAGCTGCACTTAGTGCAATCCACGCCTCTCTTGGGATACCTGTTATCAGCCCTAAAACAACGATCAGTAGGATAACCCAGCCAGTACCGGTAGATTTTCTCTTAGCCACGATGGTTTATATGCCCCTATCTTAAAATAGTATTTTTTATTCTGCCTTTAATGGCAATTTTTAATAAATAATTCTTTTACACCGCTTTTTACATAAATAAAATGGTGTAAAAACCACAAAGGAAGCCAATAAATTAGACTTAAGCTAAATTTATCGGTTAAATAATAAGTCGCGTTTTATTTTAAATACTATCAGCTCCGCACTATTACCGAACTGAGTATGCAATAGATCAATTATGCCAGTTGATTATGCATTCAGCTAGCAAAGACTCAGGATCCACTGGATAAATTCTACGGCTTTAGGTTTGTCCAACGTGCGCTTAGGGTAAATTAAATAATAAGGTTTAGTGACGGGCAGTTTGTGTTGCGATAATTGAATTAAACGACCCTCTGCTAATTCTTTCTCAATCAAATGTTGCTGCCCTAGCAAAATGCCATTGCCTGCGATGGCTGAGTCAATCGCCATTGAGGTTAGATTGTAAATTGGCCCACGATTTGGCACGCAGTGCGCCCATTTAGCGGACAACAACCACTCATGCCAGTCGGGCAGAAACTGCCCTTCTTTACCCCAATCAACATGAATCATCGGGTAATTAATCTTGTGCTTCCCCTCTGACCACGGAGTGATTAATAAATTTGGACTGGCGACGGGGAAAACACAATCTTGAAATAACCTCTTTTTTTCTTGCTGAGGATAATGTTCGTCACCAAAGGCCAAATAAAAATCAGCAGAGGTTCGGTTGAAATCTACTGCTGAATGCGTTGCATGAATATGGATATCAATATCAGGATGTTGCGACAGCCATTGTTTAAGATGAGGATTGAGCCAACGGCTAGCCAGTGCAGGTAATGCAAAGATATTCAGTGATAAATCGCCTTTATCACGCTCAATACTGTGTTGTGCCATACGCAATGTTTCAAAAGCTTGCTGTACATAAGCTAAATAAGCACTGCCTTGCGGGGTCAACGCCACACCAGATTTTGATCGGGTAAAAAGTTGAAGCCCCAAGTGCTGCTCTAACTGGCGAATTTGCTGACTAATGGCCGCAGGCGTTAATGACAAATGCTCTGCCGCACTAGCCAGGCTACCTGTCTTGGCTGCGGTTTCAAAGGCTAAAATAGTGGTTAATTTCGGTAAGCGAACTGCTTTATGACTGTTCATTCATCGCTTCCTTACCCATCTTACTGTGTCGTTATCGATAGCCAAACTTAACTTATCAGTAACGTTTTATTGTTATTCCAGTTACACGTAATCCTATACCGTTAGAAAGATAAACCAAGCAACATTTAGCATGACTGTGGGGATATATGCAGAAACTCGCTGAAATCATTAATATGACCACCCATCCCATCAATGATGTGACATTCGTCGCGCAATGTAAAAACACCTTAGAAACTTACGGCGCATTAGTCTTATCGGATTTTTTATTACCGCTGGCCCTAGGTAGCATTAAGCAAGAGGGAGTTGAGAATCAGCACTTGGCTTATTATGCCGCGAATCAACACAATGTTTATCTGACAAAAACTGATGCAAATTTTCCCACTGACCATCCCAGAAATCGACTGGTAACGTCATCAAAAGGTTGTATTACTGACGAACAAATTCCTGCAAATTCAGCGCTCAGAGCCTTATATACCGCTAACGCTTTTCAAGATTTTCTATGTGCCGTATTAAATGAAGAACAGCTCTACCCCTATGCTGACTCGCTCTCTTCCATTAATTTGCACTATGCCAGTCAAGGTCAAGAGTTGGGCTGGCATTTTGATAACTCGTCATTTGCCATCACCTTATTAGTTCAAAAACCTCAGGCGGGAGGTGTTTTTGAATATATAGAAGAGATGAGAGATGCAGATAAAGGTGAAATGAATTATGCCGGGGTAGAAAAGTTGCTCAATCACCAAATTACCCCTAAAACATTACAGATTGAACCTGGTGACTTAGTGCTATTTAGAGGTAGAAATGCAATTCATCGAGTGACGCCAACCCAAGGTGATATCACCCGCATGCTGGTAGTGTTGGCGTATAATGCCCAGCCAAATATTTCATTATCTGAAACTGCCCGAATGACTTTCTATGGGCGTATCTAACTTTTATCTGGCATTACGAATAAACTTATTTCTGCTTGACGGATACACGGCCCGCCAAGCAGAAAATATCCGTCTTAAACAACCCCGGTTGTCACACTAAAATGGCGAGTTTCTCCCGGTGCCAACATCAATAACGTACCCTTTTCTTTTGCAGCTAAATACCCTTCAGGGCGGCAAGTCGCCGGTAAAATAAATGCGGCCACTTTTTGATCGCCATTATATAGGATCCAGCGAGTACCATAATTAAATTGCGTCGTTGAAAAACGAGTTACAAAACGATGTCCTTGTGGGGCCAACATAAAGAACTCGGCTTCATCAACGTATTGTGATAAATCATCAGCAAAGAAAACAATCTCCGGATCATAAAACTCCGGCTCATTTAAATCCGTTAACCCTGCCGGACGATCCCGTAATTGTTGGGTGTATTCCAACCATTGCGGTGTAGGGCGAACATGAGCAGGAACCGTCTCACGTAATTTTAAGGCTGATCCCGGTAAGTTTTGGCGGAATGTAGCTCCGGGAATATAGGTGTAATTCATATGACACATATATTGGAGAGGCATTGGGACACTGGCCAAGTTGGTGACATTCATTTCTATATCAAACTGCGTACTACCCGCTTTCAGTCTTACTAACGGTTGGGCGCAATAGTGATCACCAAATCCTTTTACATATTCCACACTGCCCGCCAATGCCAGTTGATCGCCATCAATAAGTAACCAAGCATAATCCATCTCAGCACAGGGCATTTCTCCATGCAGAACGTGATCATCTTCCGGTGAAGGGCAACCATTGCGACGTAAACCTGAATGGAAAGCAAAACAACCGTAGGTGTCCACAATATTCTCTCCCCGCTTGGGCTGAGAAAACATGTTATCCATTTTCAGATTATGGCCATCAAACTCTGCATCCCAAATCATCTGACCATAGTAAGGTAAAATTGTCACATAACCCCGGGAGTTGGTTATTTTTAATGCTTCAATACCAGATGCATACTTAAAACTGGTCACGGTAAAGTTGTCGCAACGGAAGATTTCCTGCTCATGGCGACTGAATTGTTCGCGAAACAGCGCTATTTTAGCGATCATTATAAATACTCCCCGCTTAACTAGGATTCGTTATTTGCCAATGTTGCCGCATTTGTCCGCTGTTTATTGCGCAGCTCACCCCAGAAATAGAAACCGACATAGGCGAAACACAATAAAGAGACAAAGAAAGCGTGCTGCATTGAACCCAAATGGTCAGAAACAAAGCCCTGTAACGCAGGAACTACCGCAGCACCAACAATTGACATAACAATAATGGCTCCTGCAACTTCGGTATATTTGTTGTCTACTGTATCCAAAGTACCCGCATAGATAGTGGCCCAGCACGGTCCAAATAACACACTAACAAACACTGCTGCATAAACAGCCGTAAAGTTAGGTACACAGACCACATATAACAGGGTTAACACCCCCAAGATGGAATAGGCAATTAATACTTTCTCGGCTTTAAAACGGGTCATCAGGAAATTGGCGACAAACTTACCGATGAAGAAACAAATAAAGCTGTAGATCATAAAATTTGAGGCATCTCGTTCATTAGATGCACCAAGATTCAACGCCAGACGGATGGTAAAAGACCATACAGCAACTTGCATACCAACATAGAGGAATTGAGCCACAATCCCTTTTTTGAAACGGCTGTTCCCTGCCAGATATTTCAGCGTCTCTTTTAATGAAGGTTGAGCAACTTTTTTATTACTGTCACCCTGAGGTTTACAATGGGGATAACGAGTAACAATAAACAACAACATTACCAGTAATAAAACAAAAATCAGGTATTTATATGGCTCTAATGTATGTTCTAACATACTAAGACGAAATTCATGGATCTGTTCCGGTGTCATCGATGCCATTTGAGTTTGTAAACTATCACCCTCTTGGAATACCAGATACTTCCCTAAAACAATTCCCATCAATGCGCCAATAGGATAAAACGTCTGGCTGATATTAAGGCGTAGAGTGGCATAATCTTTATGACCAATCATTGAGCTGTAGGTATTCGCCGCAGTTTCAAGGAAACTTAGTCCAATGGCAATGGCAAAAATAGCCGCCAGAAACATAGTGTAAGTTGCCATGTGGGACGCTGGATAAAACAACGTACAGCCAACAATATAAAGTGTTAACCCAATCAAGATGGCCACTTTATAACTACTTCTTTTAATAACTAATGATGCGGGGATTGCAATCAGGAAATAGCCACCGTAGAACGCACTTTGAACCAATGCACTCGCAAAATCACTAAGTGCAAAAACACTTTTGAATTGGGTAATTAAAATATCATTCAGGCTGGCTGCGCATCCCCAAAGCGGGAATAAGCATGAGAGTAAAATAAATTGGAACAGAGGTGTTTTATTTAAATAGCCATCTGGCAATTGAACGGTATTCAGGCGCATTTTATTTTCCTTGGTGTAGGGTATTTAAAAAATCAATAAATTGCGACGCGTCAGGGTAAGAACGTTGTGTTCCTTTGCCAGTGACACTGTATGCTGCAAAAGCAGAAGCGATTTCCATCGCTTTTAATACATTTCCGTGTTGAACATATTCATGAGCAAAACACCCAATGAATGCATCGCCAGCACCGCTAGTATCGATGGCGTGGACACTCACTGGGGGCACATGATGAATTTCTTCACCGTGCATCCATAATGAACCTCGGTGACCCAAGGTAATGATTAGATTATGCAAACCTTTATCAAGTAAGCTGCGCCCTGCCCGATAAATATTATCAAGGCTGTCTACGGGCATTCCGGTCAAAATAGCGAGTTCAGTTTCATTCGGCATAAAGAATTCACACTGACAGGCATAGCCAATATCGAGAGCTTTAGACGCAGGTGCAGGATTAAGAATGACTTTGATATGGTGCTGACGAGCAAAATCAATGGCGGCGTAGACAGTTTCCAGCGGTATTTCGAGTTGCAGTATGATTAATTGGCAGGCTTTTAAGGCATCGGCAGCAGCATCTATATCTGCTGGTAACAAGTGATTATTCGCCCCTTTGATAATTAGAATGCGATTTTGTGACGATTTATCGACAAAAATTGGCGCTACACCACTGGAGGTTCCTGCAACTGTTTGCACATATTGAGTATCTACCCCAGCTTTTTGCAGATTTTGTATCGTATTTTCAGCAAAAAGATCATCACCCACACGAGTGACCATCATAACGTTAGCACCTAATCTGGCTGCTGCTACCGCCTGATTAGCCCCTTTCCCACCACACCCAATTTCAAAATCCGGGGCCTCTAATGTTTCCCCAACTTGCGGCATTTCATCAATGTAGGTGATTAAATCAACCATGTTCGAACCAATGACTGCGATATCCATTGTCCCTTCCTTTATACTTTTTTTATCGTTTAATGTTAATGCAATAACATTATCAGGCGATAAATGTTATGTATGTGACAATGATCGCAGCATTGAAAGGGAGTTAATTCCACTAGGCCTTAACCAGGCAGTCATAAATGTTATTATTATAACAACTGGTAAGCAGCGATAATGTGAATGGAGGATATCGACGGGAAAAGGAATGTTGATGGGACAACAGCAATAAAAATCCCGGCCAAGACAGCACCGGGATGATTCTGCAGAAAGTGAGGAAACTTATTTAATCGCCATATTATTTAATCGCCATAGCATCACGCATGGTAAAGAACAGGTCCGTTTGATCTGTTAAACCCACAACATTTGCCGCATGTGGCCCGTAAGCGGCTATACGCAGCTGTGTACCAGTATGGCCTTGAGAATCATCTTCAGAATTACCGTAACTGATAGCCATTACCGCACCATCTTTTGTCGTTAATGCCTGAGTCAGGCCGGGTGCTTTCGCATCGGCTTCGATAATTTGGCTGGAATGTGCATGGTCTGCCGTTACGATAACTAAAGTGTTGCCATCTGCACGGGCGAATTCCAATGCTTTTTGTACTGCTTCGTCTAGATCAACTGTTTCGCCAAATTGGCCACACGGGTTAGCGGCGTGATCTTGCTTATCAATGGATGCTCCCTCGACTTGCAAGAAGAAACCATTTTTATTGGTTTTGAGCAAATCAATGGCTTTTTCCGTCATGACCGCCAGTGTTGGAATATCTTTAGTACGTTCAGCATTGTTTTCACAAACGACAGGCGGTTTATCAACATTGCCGTGGTAAGAGGCTTTTGGCCCCTGCCAACGCACAGGCATATTACCTGAGCTAAATAGCCCTAATAGCGGTTTTTGTTGGTCTGCTTGGTTGATTGCGTTCAAGTCATTAAGATTTTCAACAATCACATAACCGCGTGCTACAGCTTGATCACGCAAGGATTTATCTTTCCATTCACCGGCTTTAGCGAGTTGGCTGAATGATTTTGAGCCACCGCCTAAGGTGACATCAGCGCGTCCTTCAATCATTTGCTCAGTAATAGAACCTCGGCCGCCGTTTTCCAGCGCATTAGTACCGCATTTTTCACTGGTTTCTTCTGGACCGTAGCATTTACGCCCTGTGACATGCGCAAACTGTGCCGCTGGTGTGGCATCTTGTAATTCAGCCGTTGACACATTTCCAGTCGCTTTACCTGCTTTTTTAGCTAGCTCTAAAATAGTGACGTGATCTTTACCAAAAACATCAACACCCAGCGCGCCATTATAGGTTTTGACACCGGAAGACCAAGCCGTCGCTGAAGCAGCCGAGTCAGTGACATAATCGGGTTTCTGTGTTTTTTTATCTAATGAATAGTGAATGTATTGTCCAGTGAGTGGTAGAGCATCAATGCCTTTGAAGAATCCGCCCGCCCCCATCGCATAATTACGTGCTGAGGTAATTTCTGAATCACCCATACCGTCGCCAATCAGTAAAATGACATTTTTTACCGTCTTATTGGATAACGAGTCGCGAAGTGCCTGAGTTTGATCACTCGTCAAACGGCGAGCTCCGCCAAATTGCGTGACATCGCCGTGAGCACTGCGATCATATAAACCTGTGGCGGCAGCAACCGCATTAGGCACGAATATTGAACTGCTTAAGATCAAGGCGGATAAGGCTATGCCGGACAAAGTGGATACGCGATTCTGCATGAGTAGAATTCCTTGTTGTAAAACAGTAATACAATTTGTATTTATTGGTTACAACGGATACTAGAACAGGCGAATGACGCTTTTATGACAATCGCAATGAATTATTAACCCTTATCTTTCAAGATTATTCTCAGCCCTTTCGCTGCCAAACGACAAAGTAGCGTTAAATTAGCCCCCCATTGGCACGCAAAACTTGCCCATTGATCCAACGGCCATCCTTGCCAACCAAAAATGCCACTGCTGCGGCGATATCTTCTGGGGTTCCTAATCTTTCTAATGGTGCCATTTTAGCCATTTTTTCAATCAGTTCTGGCGATTTACCATCCAAGAATAGATCCGTAGCTGTTGGCCCAGGAGCTACCGCATTGACCGTAATATTTCGGCCTCGTAACTCTTTAGCCAGAATGGCCGTCATCGTTTCAACCGCCGCTTTAGTGGCGGCATAAACCGCATATTTTTCCAGTTTCAAACCCACCACACTGGTTGAGAAATTAACAATGTGCCCTCCCTCTCTGAGCCGTTTCGCGGCTTCACGCATCCCGTTAAAACTTCCTTTTAAATTAATCGCAATGAGGTGATCAAAGTGTTCATCATCACTATCAGCAATTGTACTGAGAGACATAATTCCGGCATTATTGACTAAGACATCAACCCCACCAAAAGCCGTTTCTGCTTTAGCAAATAGTTGCGCCACCGCGGCAGAGTCACTGATATCCCCTTTTGCTGCCAGTGCATATCCTCCCGCTTGTTGAATTTTGCGCACCAATGCCTCGGCTTCATCGTCAGCTCGTGAATAATTTATAAGCACAGCAAAGCCATCTTGTGCTAAACGCTCTGCGATTGCAGCGCCAATCCCACGAGAGGCCCCCGTGATAATGGCGACGGGCTGAGTTGTATTCGTCATAATCTTCCCCTAAAAGTGAGTTTAATTGTTCATCCACGTTCGTTGGCAGTGCGCCTGAAAGAGAGTTATTGCCAATGACATGAGTCAACAAAGAATGCCACTTTTGTCTATTCGGATAATCCACTATTATTCGATAACACTATCCGAATAAAGCGAACAATAAAGTGGACAGAATAGAGGCAATACGCGTGTTTATCAGAATAGTAGAGCAGCGCAGTTTTACCCAAACAGCCCAAGATTTAAATTTGCCACGATCTACAGTGACAGACGCAGTAAAACAACTTGAAAAACGCTTAAATGTCCGCCTATTGCAACGAACAACCCGACATGTCAGCCCAACACTGGATGGGGAAGCTTACTATCAGCGCTGCCTGCGAATTATTGCTGATATTGAAGATGCTGAAATGGCCTTTGCCAATGCGAAGCCTCGAGGTTTGCTGAGAATAGATGTACAAGGGACTCTGGCGCGCCATTTTGTTCTGCCACAATTACCTGATTTTATTGCTCGATATCCGGATATTGAATTATTTATCAGTGAAGGTGACCGACTGGTTGATTTAATTCGCGAAGGTATTGACGGGGTGTTACGTGTCGGCAACTTACAAGACAGCGATATGGTTGCCCGCCGAGTGGCCCTATTGCCGCAAGTCACCTGTGCTGCACCACGTTATTTGCAACAGCATGGCACACCCAATACGCTGAATGAACTTGCCGGGCATCAGATGGTTGGTTTTCGCTCCAGCGCAACAGGCAGTTTGATGCCGTTAGAGTTTGTAACTGGCGCTATAATGCTGCCTGTCGCCGAAAAAGATCATTCGCTTCAGCTCTCGATAACTCACGCAACACCTGAAGTTCATCAAGTAAAGTTACCGACAGTGCTATCAGTCAGTGGCGCAGAAAGTTTCGTGGCTGCTGCCCGGCTAGGGCTTGGGATTATCCAAGTACCGCGCTATCACCTTGAGCCAGACTTAATGGCTGGTACGTTGGTTGAGATATTGCCAGAATATGCTCCACCTCCCATGCCAGTCTCTTTTCTATATCCTCATAGCCGCCAACTTTCACCACGAGTACGTATTTTCAGTGACTGGTTAAAGCAATTGTTTCTTGTGACCGAGATATGAATGCCTCGATCTGTCATATACAAATTGATTGTGGTTTAAATCATGGCAGCCGAACGGATTAACCTGACTGCCGTGATGTATTATTGTACTTTCTCGACTGACTGATAAATATCAATATCAAAATAGCCATCAGTCATGCCGTCATTGAGGTAAACCTCATAACACGCACCTTCAACTGACCGATACCCACTTTGGGGCAGATGCTGGTTATATAATTCACCCCATGCTTTAGCGTAATCATCATCTATTACTCGAGTGTGATACACGGCATATAAACCACCGGGGATCACTTGTAATTGTAGTTGACCACTGAGTTGTGCGGGCAAGACATAATCATCAGCGACGGACAATGAGACATCAGCTCGCAATTGAGCCGGAGGGTTGGTATCTGGGTTATCCCAGTAAAGTGCTAGCCAATCTTTACCTGGAATTTGGTGCTGCGTATAAAGTGATGAAAGTTGCTCAAAGCCCCGGGGAATAGTCTCATGATACGGGCCTACGACCCGGATGCTGACGATCTGCTGCGGTTGTTTTTCAACTATCTTGAATGTCATATCGCGACCTCGACTTAATGGTTTCAATAAAAATTAAGTGACTATAGATACGATGTTACAGATACTGTTCATTTATACAGTATAGCGTGATTTTATGACATTTGATTAATTTTCGACCTTGATTTGTGAACGGCTTCGCAAAAAATCATCAGCCTGTTCAAGTTGAAGATGGCTGAAAACCATGATTCCGTGGCGGCGTAATAATGCAGTGGTTACCCCCGGACCAGTGCGTTGCGTTCCACTAAAATGGCCATCATAAATGCGACTACTGCCACACGATGGACTACCTTCAGTCAACACGGCCAAGAGACAGTGGTGTTTTTGTGCAACGTCTAATGCTTGATAAGCGCCTTGTAGAAACTCCCGGCTGACATCATTGCCCCACTGTTCAATCACCCGCGCCTGGCCTTGCAACACAGCTTCACCATTGCCCTGTTGAATTTCAGCCGGGGGACGTGGTACAGGCATTCCTGCTGCTAATTCAGGACAAGCCAACACTAGCCGCCCTTCATCCTGCCAACGCTGGATAATTTCATCATGGACAGACAAAGCTCTGCCATTATAACGGACGGGTTTCCCCATGAGACAGGCACTAATCAGGATACGCGCAGGTTTGGATTCCACGTGATTATCAACCTTACTATTATGAGTGTTATAAACTAAACATGACGATTAAGATCGATAATAACGAATTAATGGTTACCCGTCATAAATCCAGCTTGATGATTAGCACAAAACAGATATTTCCGGGGAAATAAATGAGCCAGCCACTTATTTTGAGTACCCAATATTCGCTAAAACTTGCGGTAACAATTGTGCTAGACGGCGAGCCCACGCTTTCTGACCATCGTGCTCAGTAATAAGATCTTGGCGAATTTCAATCCCCACATAGGGCAATTGCCGCTGTTCGGCGTGGAATGGCAACGTAAAATCGGTGGCATCCGTCATCGCATAAGGTTCATTAATACCGACATGCAATGAACTATCTTGTTGTAACAATGCAACTAATTGCAAAGCAAAATCTGGATTGCGGTTAAATAAAGTGCCAATTTGCCAAGGGCGGTCACTGTTTTTAAATGATGGTGTAAAACTGTGCATGGAGATAATAACACTGGGCTGACCGCTATCACGGCGTCTATCAAGTGTCTGTGTAATCAAATCATGATATGGCTGGAAGACTTCAATTCGACGGGCTTGTGCTTCTTCTACGGTAACACCTATATTGCGTACAATTCGTGTATGTTCCGAGATTTCGGGGATAGAACTGGCAATACCCGGTGTGCGGTTACAATCAATAACTAAACGCGAATAACGTTGGTGAATTAATGTCGCATCAAGATACTTACTGAGTAACTGCGCAGTCGCTAATGATCCAATATCCCAACCAATATGACGGTCAATCTCTCCTGCGGGTAAACCCAAATCGCCTAGCTGAGTTGGGATACGTTGCCCTGCATGGTCAGCTAGCAGAATAAAAGGTGAGCAACTCTCGGGGTTTTCAATGACGGCAGCCTGAGGATCGCCATCGCGTAATAAAGGATACGAAATCGTATTCGACATGAATTGAGCACCTGATTAGGAGTGGGTTTCACAAACAATACTGTCTATGAAGTCTGTTTAACAAACTCTCATCCTAGCGGCTAATACCCGCTTCGCCCACCTCAACCTTATAACTAAACGCTCTGCGTTATGCGATTGATGCCGCAATAAGAACAGTTTTTTGCTTTCATACCGGGATTGTGATCTATCGATGCTATCTTTCATGCAATAATTACCGCTAAAATTTTCATCAACCTCTCTTTTCATCAACCAATGGCAGCAAGGTAGCGGAAACTTATGGAAACGTTTTTGATTGATAGGATGGCAACCCCGCAAGGTGAACTGTTGCTAATTGCAGATGAGGAGCACCGGCTACGCGCTATTGATTGGACCGATCATTACGACCGTCTGATGAAATTACTGCACAATCATTACGGCAAAAATAGCTTTACGTTGGTTGAAAAACGTAATCCCGGTGGGTTAAGTGAAAGTATGCAACGCTATTTTGCCGGTGAACTTAGTATTATTGACACGTTGCCAGTGAAGACTGCCGGCACTGATTTTCAGCGTCAGGTCTGGGAGCAACTGCGAAAAATCCCTTGCGGTCAGACGATTACCTATGGCGAGTTAGCAAAACGTATTCATCGTCCAACTGCTTCGCGAGCGGTTGGGATGGCGAATGGCTTAAACCCAATTTCTATTGTTGTCCCCTGTCACAGGGTGATTGGCCAGCAAGGCGCATTGACGGGTTATGCTGGTGGTGTAGAGCGAAAACGGTGGCTATTAATGCACGAGGGTTATCTTTTAGCACGCTAACTATTCTTACTCTTATCAGAAGCAAGAAAAGATGTTAAAATTGACGCATATCAATATTAATGGGAATACCCTATGATCCCGGAAAAACGCGTAATCCGACGTATCCAGTCTGGTGGTTGTGCAATTCACTGTCAGGATTGCAGTATTAGCCAGCTCTGTATTCCGTTTACCTTAAATGAAAATGAGCTGGACCAGCTCGACAATATCATTGAAAGGAAAAAACCTATTCAGAAAGGACAGGCGCTGTTTAAAGCAGGTGATGAACTTAAATCCCTGTATGCCATCCGTTCCGGGACCATTAAAAGTTATACCATTACCGAAGAAGGTGATGAGCAGATTACCGGTTTTCATTTGGCTGGCGACTTAGTCGGCTTTGATGCTATCAGTAATTTACAACACCCAAGTTTTGCGCAAGCCTTGGAAACATCCATGGTGTGCGAAATCCCGTTTGACACACTGGATGACTTATCTGGCAAAATGCCAAATCTGCGCCAGCAGATGATGCGATTAATGAGTGGCGAGATAAAAGGTGATCAAGACATGATCTTACTGCTTTCTAAAAAGAATGCAGAAGAGCGTCTGGCTGCCTTTATTTATAATCTTTCCCGCCGCTTTGCACAGCGTGGTTTCTCCCCACGCGAGTTTCGTCTAACTATGACGCGCGGCGATATCGGCAATTATTTAGGTCTAACAGTAGAAACCATTAGCCGCCTATTGGGCCGTTTCCAGAAAAGCGATATTCTGAGTGTGAAAGGCAAGTATATCACTATCGAGAATACCGAAGCGCTGGCACAGCTAGCGGGTAATCCAAGACCCAGTCTTTAAACCGAATATCAGACCAGTAAATACTTCAGAGGATAACTCTTATTTATTGGTCTGATTAGCGCTCTCCCTGTCCTCTTTGACTTTCATGGTTTACTCTTTAACTAACATACTGTTAATTCACGGTTGTAAGGAGACTCTATGGCAAAGTATCAGAATATTCTGGTGGCTATTGACCCCAATCAGGATGATCAGCCTGCATTAAGACGTGCAGTTTATCTTGTGCAGCGCAATGGCGGCACAATTAAAGCATTTTTAGCTATTTATGACTTGTCCTATGACATGACCACCCTGCTATCTCCTGATGAGCGTACGGCTATGCGCAAAGGGGTTATCAGCCAGCGTTCAGCATGGATAGGCGAACAGTGTCGGTTTTACCTTGATGCTGGCGTCCCTATAGAAATAAAAGTGGTGTGGCACAACAAACCCTACGAAGCTATTATTCAGGAAGTGCTGAAGTTCAAGCACGATTTGCTGTTGAAAATGGCACATCAACACGATCGTCTAGAATCTATTATTTTCACACCAACTGATTGGCATCTATTACGTAAATGTCCGTGCCCGGTTTGGATGGTTAAAGACCAACCTTGGCCGGAGGGCGGGACAGCATTGGTCGCAGTCAACCTCTCTAGCGAAGACCCATTACATGACCCACTTAATTTACGCCTAGTGAAAGAAACCCAAGAGTTGGCCGAACATGTTAACCAAACTCAAGTTCACTTGATTAGCGCCTATCCAGTAACTCCGATTAATATCGCCATTGAATTGCCTGATTTTGACCCGAGCGTTTATAACGATGCTATTCGTGGTCAGCATTTGGTGGCCATGAAAGCATTACGTCAGCAGTTTGGTATTGATGAAAAATTCACCCATGTGGAGAAAGGGTTACCTGAAGAGGTTATTCCCGATCTGGCTGAGCACTTACGTGCGGGAGTGGTGGTTCTGGGGACATTGGGCCGCACTGGATTATCTGCCGCCTTTATTGGTAACACGACAGAACATGTGATCGACCATCTAAAATGTGATTTGTTGGCGATTAAGCCGGAAGGATTCACATGCCCAATTGAAAGTGATGAAGATCAAGAGGATGTAGAGTAACCGCCCTTTCACTTGATGTTCATGTTTACTCCAAAAAAGAAGGGCCACATCAGTGGCCCTTTTCAGTTATCGCGTTAACGATTACAACGCGCGTAAAATAGCTTCAACGCTATCTTTCGCATCGCCAAACAACATCTGAGTATTGTCTTTGAAGAATAACGGATTCTGCACGCCAGCATAGCCGGTGTTCATTGAGCGTTTAAAAGCGATAACGCTTTGCGCTTTCCACACTTCCAACACTGGCATCCCTGCAATCGGGCTACGCGGATCTTCAAGCGCGGCTGGGTTGACAGTATCGTTGGCACCAATCACCAACACGACATCAGTACTTGGGAAATCATCATTGATTTCGTCCATTTCCAGCACCACGTCGTAGGGTACTTTTGCTTCAGCCAATAACACGTTCATATGACCAGGCAAGCGCCCCGCTACCGGGTGAATACCAAAGCGAACTTTGACCCCACGAGCTTGTAATTTTGCAGTGATTTCCGCCACCGGATACTGTGCTTGCGCTACCGCCATACCATAGCCAGGGGTGATAATAACTGAACTTGAGTTTTTCAACAGCTCGGCCACTTCCTCCGCAGTAGTTTCGCGGTATTCACCCATCTCTTCAGCATCACCGGTAGAAGAACCGTCAGTACCAAAGCCGCCAGCGATAACGCTGATAAATGAGCGGTTCATCGCTTTACACATGATGTACGACAGAATGGCACCGGAAGAACCGACTAATGCCCCGGTGACGATCAACAGGTCGTTGCTCAACATAAAACCAGCGGCGGCTGCAGCCCAACCAGAGTATGAGTTCAGCATCGAAACCACAACCGGCATGTCTGCACCGCCAATAGACGCCACCAGATGCCAGCCGAAGCCCAGCGCAATTAACGTCATCAATAACAGTGCGACCACTTGAAGGGCCACGCTGTCGGTTTTGACGAACAGAATCATCAGCAGGAATGAAACAATCAGCGCGACCAAATTCAACTTATGGCGTTGTGGCAACATCAGCGGCTTGGATGAAATAATTCCGCGTAATTTACCGAAGGCAACAATAGAGCCAGTAAATGTTACCGCACCGATAAAGATACCGAGGAACACCTCTGTCAGGTGGATATTCACCATCACGGCATCCATGACTTCAGAGCCATGATCCAGATAGCTGTTAAAGCCAACCAGAACTGCCGCCAAGCCCACGAAGCTGTGCAGAATCGCCACCAATTCTGGCATTTCAGTCATTTCGACTTTCTTCGCCAGATAAATACCAATTGCCCCACCAATCACCATGGCAATGATAATCCAGGCAACGTTACCTGAGTCAGGCCCCAGGATGGTCGCAATAAGTGCGATGGCCATACCGGTGATACCGAAAGTATTACCTTGTTTGGATGTTTCGTGGCGCGACAGCCCAGCCAAACTGAAAATAAATAAAATCGCAGCAACTATGTACGCAGCTGTAACGAGACCACTAGACATCAGTTACCCCTTCATTTTTGTATGACATTGTTTTTATCAACATTTTTATATAAACCTAGTTTTATATAAGCTTAATTTTTACGGAACATTTTCAGCATGCGCTGGGTGACGGTAAAGCCACCAAAAATGTTGATACTGGCGATCAGCACGGCAATAAAGGATAAGAAGCTCACCCAGCCGCCATGACCAATCTGCAACAATGCACCAACCACAATAATACCTGAAATGGCGTTAGTTACTGACATCAAAGGGGTATGCAGTGCATGACTGACATTCCACACGACGTAGTATCCAACCACACACGCCAATGCAAAAACCGTAAAGTGGGATAAAAACTCTTTCGGAGCAACATTCGCTAACCAACCAAACAACACAATCGCCAGTGCCATAATGATATATTTCGGCCACGGCGATGATGGTTTAGCCTCTTCTTTCACCAGTGGTGCAGCTTTAGCCGCTTGAGGTTGTGCTGATACTTGAATAGGTGGTGCAGGCCAAGTAATTTCACCGGTTTTCACTACGGTAACGCCACGAATCACGGTATCTTCGAAATCAATATCAATCTCGCCATTTTTCTCTTTGCAGAGTAATTTCAGCAAGTTAACCAGGTTCGTACCATAAAGCTGGGAGGATTGAGTTGGTAAACGGCTTGGTAAGTCAGTGTAGCCGATGATTTTCACGCCATTCTCTGTGACTGTGACTTTATCAGCAACGGTGAGTTCACAGTTCCCTCCGGTTTGCGCGGCTAAATCGACAATCACGCTACCTGATTTCATTGATGCCACCATCTCTTTGGTGATCAAACGTGGCGCAGGTTTGCCAGGAATCAATGCCGTTGTGACGATAATATCGACTTCAGCCGCTTGCGCTGCAAACAGTTCCATCTCGGCTTTGATGAAAGCTTCAGACATCACTTTTGCGTAGCCATCACCGCTGCCTGCTTCCTCTTCAAAATCGAGTTCAAGGAATTCAGCGCCCATACTTTGGACTTGTTCTTTTACTTCCGGACGGGTGTCAAAAGCACGAACAATCGCCCCTAGACTCCCCGCGGCACCGATGGCAGCCAGCCCGGCGACACCAGCCCCGATGATCACCACTTTTGCCGGTGGCACTTTACCTGCGGCAGTAATTTGCCCGGTGAAGAAACGGCCAAATTCATGTGCGGCTTCAACAATGGCGCGATAACCTGCAATGTTAGCCATTGAGCTAAGTGCATCCATGGATTGCGCACGCGAGATACGTGGTACAGAATCCATTGCTAATACAGTGACTTGACGCTCTGCCAGCTTTTGCAGTAATTCAGGGTTCTGAGCCGGCCAGATAAAGCTGACTAAAGTGCTCCCCGCACGCATCAGAGCAATTTCATCCTCAAGGGGGGAATTCACTTTGAGAATAAGATCGGATTGCCACACATCGGTGGTATCCGTAATGGTGGCACCCGCTTCCTGGTACGCCGCATCGTCAAAACTGGCTAAATGGCCAGCTCCGCTTTCAATCGCCACGGTGAAACCTAATTTCAGCAATTGTTCCACCGTTTTCGGCGTTGCTGCAACACGGGCTTCATTGGCCAACCGCTCTCTTGGTACACCAATACGCATAATGTTCCCTTTTTACCTGTCTTTGATGATGAGTATTGTCATCCTGCCTATATACCCTACAATTTCAATTATTCTAGGGTGAGTCTCGGTTCTACCGAGCCACGGGCAAAACCTGCTTCGCTATAGCTCCCTATAACCTACTGAAAATGTGACCGATGATCCATATCTGTGTGTGCTGCAAATGCAGTTTTTGCACTAAAACTGGCAAGCGGAAAGAACTCTGTATAATTCACTATAAAAATATTATTTACTAGCGGCTTGTCCTGCAACTTTGCGCCAAAATAATGAGCGTTATCAAAATCACGCAACTCAGTAACGGCGCGGTTTCAGGTTAGCAAAATGTAAATAATCCGCACTTATGACGTTAAAGCTATTATTCGTAAAGCTTATTACCATTCTTAATGTAAAGTAACTCTAGGCTAAACTTCATAATTCACATGCTAAGTCATATAAATTGCGGAGACACTCGCCATTATTACATGTAATAATCATCTGCTAGTCTGTTACACATCAATTGTTCCGCACGTATCAACGTTAATGCGCAAGGCGAAAGGATTTTTTATGAAGCTGAAATACACGATCATCGCATCGGCATTGCTATCACTCACCGCGCTTTCTGCTGCACAAGCGGCAAAAGAACTCGCACCAGAGCAAGCAGCAGCCATCAAGCCCTTTGATCGCATTACTATTACTGGCCGGTTTAATGCAATCAATGAAGCAGCTGATGCGGTATCCCGCCGTGCTGACAAATTAGGCGCCGACTCCTTCTATATCCAAGATATCAACAGCAACAACAATGGCGGCAACTGGCGTGTAACGGCCGATGTTTATCATAATGATGCACCGGAAGTGAGCAAAGATACCCAGTATCGCGTCTTTAATGGTGTTAAAGAATTACCTAAGACTGAAGCCTACACCCTGCAACCTTATGACACCGTGTCTGTCAGTGGTTTCTTCCGTAGCCAGCCTGATATCAGTGAAGCTATCTCCAAAGCGGCCAAAGAGAAAGGTGCATACTCTTTCTTCATCGTTCGTCAGGTAGATGCAAACCAAGGTGGCAATCAGTTTGTGACGGCTTATATCTATAAAGAAGACGCCGCTAAACGTGTAGTACAAAGCCCAGATGTTATCCCTGCTGATTCTGATGCAGGTCGTGCGGCTCTTGCCGCCGGTGGCGCAGCCGCGGCTAACGTAGAAATTCCAGGTGTTGCTTCTTCCGGCACACCAAGTGCTGATGTTGGCCGTTTCTTTGAGACCCAATCATCAACAGGTAAGCGTTACACTGTAACTCTGCCTGATGGTACTCAAATTCAGGAATTGAATAACACCACGGCTGCACAGATGGTGCCGTTCGATTCTATTAGCTTTACTGGTCACTACAACAGCATGACGGACGTTTCTCACGAAGTCGCTAAACGTGCCGCGGCGAAAGGTGCGAAGTATTACCATGTGACTCGCCAATGGCAGAACAAAAGTGGCGGTAACTTGAGTGTTAGCGCAGATCTGTTCAAATAAGATTGTTTAAATATTCAGCGTAAGGGCAGCCATGAGCTGCCCTTTTGTTATTGACCCTCATTACAACATCCTTTTACTCATACTGATTGAATAATTTTTTATCTAAATCGCATAACCAATCATTGCATGATTGCCCCTCACTCCGTAAAATCTCCCGAAAATTTTAGGGCTATTATCTGTCAATTCTCGATGAATTAGCCTCATATAATGCTGCTTAATAGCCAGTAGCCACTCATTAATATTCTAAAAACCAGGATTCACAATTGGAAAGAAAACTCGGCCTGACTGCGCTAACTGCGCTGGTTCTTAGCTCAATGCTAGGCGCAGGTGTCTTCAGCTTGCCGCAAAATATGGCTGAAGTTGCCAGCCCGGCGGCATTACTTATTGGCTGGAGTATTACCGGCGTGGGGATTATTTTCCTGGCGTTTGCGATGTTACTACTAACCCGTCTACGCCCGGATCTAGATGGTGGGATATTCACCTATGCCAAAGAGGGATTTGGTGATCTCATCGGGTTTTTCTCCGCCTGGGGCTACTGGTTGTGCGCCGTGATTGCCAATGTCTCTTATTTAGTGATTGTGTTCGCCGCATTGAGCTTCTTTACCGATAAATCGGGCAGCATTATCTTTGGCGAAGGTAATACTTGGCAGGCGCTACTGGGTGCCTCTTTTCTGCTGTGGTTAGTGCATTGCCTAGTATTGCGTGGCGTACAGACTGCCGCCAGCATTAATCTGGCCGCAACGCTGGCAAAACTGCTCCCCATTGGCGGTTTTATTGTTCTGGCGGGGCTTGCTTTCAGCCTCGACACTTTCCGTTTTGATTTCACTGGTATCGCTCTGCACACCCCGGTTTGGCAGCAAGTAAAAGACACGATGCTTATCACTCTTTGGGTCTTTATTGGTGTTGAGGGGGCGGTGGTAGTTTCTGCTAGAGCACGCAATAAAAAAGATGTTGGTCGGGCCACCATGCTGGCGGTGGTTTCTGCTTTGTGCGTTTATCTATTGATTACATTATTGTCGCTCGGTGTGGTACCCCGTGCCGAATTGGCCGACATGCGTAACCCATCGATGGCTGGCATTATGGTTGAGATGATCGGGCCTTGGGGTGAAGTGATTATTGCTACTGGGCTGATTATTTCTGTTTGTGGTGCATATCTTAGCTGGACCATTATGGCCGCTGAAGTCCCGATGGTTGCCGCGAACCATGGTGCATTTCCTAAAATGTTCCGACAGCAAAATAAGCACAATGCCCCAGCAAAATCACTGTGGCTGACAAACAGCGCCGTACAAGTGGCACTGATTCTTATCTGGCTAACAGGCAGCAACTACAATACGTTGCTCACAATTGCATCTGAAATGATTCTAGTGCCTTACTTTTTGGTTGGCGCATTCTTATTCAAGGTAGCGATAAAACGTCAGGACTGGCGGTTAATTGTGGCGGCGAGTGGGGCTTGTCTATATGGCTTATGGCTGATTTATGCCGCCGGCTTGCTGTATTTGCTGTTATCTGCCCTCTTATATGCGCCGGGTTTATTGGTGTTTATTTATGCACGAAAAGGGCATGAAGGGCTTCGATTACTCAATACTGTGGAACGTGCGGCAATCTGTCTGGTATTAATGGCTACCATTCCAGCAACTTGGCTCGTTATGCATTGAGTGCCCTGGCGCGTTGATGTTAATAATTCTCATGGGCAGGCCGGTTAAACCTGTTTGCCCATACGAGCATGGTCTTAAAATAGCTCATGGTTTTCCGTGCCTAATATATCTACAGATAAACATTCGCCCTTCTGACTTAATCCCATTGAAAGCGGAAATCTTTGCTTAATCTCACCAAGCTGTGCCGTTTCCAAAGGATAAGGTAGCTGAATATCTAACGCAGTTATCCCCTGTTGCTCGGCCAATTTAATCAATCGAATAATATTCGTTTCGTCACTGAGCTGAGTGGATAATACCTGTAATGCCAAGGCAGTAAGCCGCTCTTGGGGGGTGTTCTCTAATTCAGCCTGTGTTTTTACAACCATACCAAAAATGGGCATAACACCATAAATGGCATCAAGAAAACTCCACCGCTTTTTGCACGACGCGGCCAGAAATTCCGTGTAATCGAAGCAGACTTTTTCGCTCTGTGCTGGCACACCAATGTGTTCGCCACTCATCCCTCAGTCCTCAGTTGATCGATACAGCTATTCATTAACCACAGATATTGATATATAAACGATGGACGCAACTAAATAGAGATGACGATATAATCACTTTCATTAATATAATGAAATAATTTGCCCGTTGTCTAGCAATCAGTCATTGGCATTAATGACAAACAGAATAAGTAACATGCATAGTATTGCTGACAACAGCGCGCTATGCTGAATTCCGGCATTTTTAAAAACTGAAAAACATGACCAAAATTGTTTTTGTTGAAGACGACCCGGAGGTCGGGAAACTGATAGCAGCCTATCTTGGCAAACATGACATTGATGTGTTTGTTGAGCCACGTGGTGATACCGCGCAAGCTGTTATTGAACATCAGCAACCTGACTTAGTGTTGCTTGATATCATGCTGCCGGGAAAAGATGGGATGACGCTTTGTCGTGATCTGCGGCCCCGCTATGAAGGCCCGATCGTGCTGTTAACTTCTCTAGACAGTGATATGAACCATATTCTCTCTTTAGAGATGGGCGCGAACGACTATATCCTGAAAACCACCCCGCCGGCGGTATTGTTAGCGCGTTTGCGTTTACATCTACGTCAACATAATCAACAGCAGACCAAAGAAACCATCAGCCCCCCACTCACAGGTCATAACGCAATTCATTTTGGCTTACTGTGCATCGACCCAGTTAATCGACAAGTTAATCTAAGTGATGAAGAGATTACCTTATCAACTTCAGATTTCGATCTGCTGTGGGAACTGGCAACTCATGCCGGAGTCATTATGGATCGAGAAGCGCTATTAAAAAACTTGCGTGGTGTCAGTTATGACGGGATGGACCGCAGTATCGATGTCGCAATTTCGCGCTTGCGCCGCAAACTCTATGACAATGCCCTAGAGCCTTTCCGTATCAAGACGGTACGCAATAAAGGCTATCTATTTGCGCCCAATGCTTGGGAGTTTGTGCAGCAATGAGGAAACTATTTATTCAGTTTTTCCTATTGCTATTCGTCTGCTTTTTGGTAATGGCGATGTTGGTCGGACTGGTTTATAAAGTCACAGCCGAACGTGCAGGCCGACAGTCATTAGATGACTTAATGAAAAGTTCGCTATCTCTCATGCGCAGCGAGCTACGTGAAATCCCGCTAAAGGACTGGAACAAAACCATTGCCACATTAGATTTAAATCTTTCTTTTCAATTGCATATTGAGCCACTAGATAAACGAGACCTTGGTGAGCGATTAAATAAACGCCTGCGAGCAGGTGAAATTATCGCTTTAGATGATGAATACACCTTCCTGCAACGGATACCGCGTAGTCACTACGTTCTTGCTGTCGGTCCGGTCCCCTATCTGTTTTATCTACATCAAATGCGTTTGCTTGATCTGGCCTTACTCATTCTGATTGGTATGTCTTTGGCTTTACCTGTATTTCTCTGGATGCGCCCTCATTGGAAAGATTTGCTTAAGTTGGAAAATGCAGCCCAACGCCTAGGGGCTGGGCACCTTGATGAGCGAACACATTTTGATCCTACATCCAGTTTGAGCCGCTTGGGAGTCGCCTTTAATCAGATGGCTGACAACATCAGCACATTGATTGTTAGCAAAAAACTCCTTATTGACGGCATTGCTCATGAGTTGCGGACCCCACTAGTTCGCTTACGTTATCGTTTAGCCATGAGCGATAATCTGACAGAAAGTGAACAACAAGCGTTAAATCATGATATTGGTCAGTTAGAAGCCTTGATTGACGAACTTCTCACCTATGCTCGTCTGGATCGCCCGCAGGTTTCCCTTAATCTGGAACCCATAGATCTACCGGGTTGGTTAACCACGAAAGTTATGGATATGCGCTTGATTCATAGTGAGCGTGAGATTGAACTTGATATCCCTCATCGCGGAGATTTTGGCGCTGTTGACTTGCGTTTAATGGAACGAGTTTTGGATAACCTGGTCAACAATGCGCTACGTTATTCCACTAAACGGCTGCGTATCGGGTTGTGGTTCGATGGTGATAATGCGTGTTTGCAAGTTGAAGATGACGGCCCAGGCATTCCATTGGATGAGCGAACCCGTATTTTTGAACCCTTTGTGCGCCTTGATCCCAGCCGAGATCGTGCAACAGGGGGATGCGGCTTGGGATTAGCGATTGTTCACTCCATCGCACAGGCATATCAAGGGAGTATCTCTGTCGATGCCAGTTCACTGGGAGGAGCCAGCTTCCGATTTTGTTGGCCAGTAAAAACGCTTTATGTGGTATCCACTGACCCAGATAGTGCCAAATAATCTAGTCCTATAAACAGCCACCAATAAAAACACGTTGGCATATCAGATTTTATGGAGTGTTCTATGACGACTGCCTATCATCACCTGCGCACCACCTTCACTCGCCTTTCTCGCTTCGAGCATTTATCCGCTATTGCGGGATGGGATATGCAGACCATGATGCCAGCAAAAGGGAACCTTGCGCGTTCCGAGGCCATGGCTGAACTGAATGTACTACAACATCAGATTCTAACGGCTAAACAGGTGGGTGAATGGCTCACACAAGCCGAGCAAGAAAGTCTCAACGAGATTGAGCTGGCGAATTTGCGCGAAATACGTCGTCATTACAATAATTCGGTGTTGCTACCAGAAGCGTTGGTTGAGGCTAAATCACTTGCTGGAGCCAAATGCGAGCATGCCTGGCGTCAACAACGTATCGCCAATGACTGGAACGGATTTGCAGAAAATCTGCGAGAAGTGGTCAAACTCAGTCGCGAAGAAGCATCAATTCGTGCTCGAGCGGCAGGTACCTCCCGCTATGACGCCTTGCTCAACTTATACGAGCCAGGGACAAACAGCGCCGATCTGGATCGTATTTTTGGTGACCTCAAACAATGGCTACCAACATTGCTGCAAAAAGTGACCACCAAACAAGCGAACGAGCCTTGCCTCATACCACAAGGGCCATTTGATGTAGAAAAACAGCGTCAATTAGGTTTGAGTGTCATGAAAGTGCTGGGCTTTGATTTTGACGGCGGGCGTGTTGATGTCAGTGTTCATCCATTCTGCGGCGGTGTGCCTCAAGATGTACGCATCACAACCCGCTATAATGAGCAAGAATTTCTCAGCTCATTAATGGGCATTGTGCATGAAACTGGGCATGCTCGTTATGAACAAAACTTACCGCGTGAATGGTTGGGTCAACCAATATCGCATGCACGCTCAACGGCCATTCACGAATCACAAAGTTTATTGTTTGAGATGCAATTAGCGCGCAGTAAAGAATTTTTGCACGTCATTCGGCCGCAAGTTATACACCAATTTGGGGAGCAGGCAGCCTTCGAGGAAAATAATTTCATTGCGTTAAATCAACGTGTTAAAACCGGCTTTATTCGAGTTGATGCTGATGAGGTCAGTTACCCTGCTCACGTCATTTTGCGCTATGAGATTGAAAAAGCGTTAATAAGTGGCGAGATTGAAGTCGATGATATTCCTGCCCTCTGGAATGAAAAAATGCAGCAATACCTCGGAATTAACACCGAAGGTAATTATTGTAATGGATGTATGCAAGACATTCACTGGACAGATGGTGCTTTTGGCTATTTCCCAACCTATACATTAGGTGCCATGTACGCAGCCCAACTCTTCCAAACGGCTCGTAACGCCATCCCAGAATTAGACAAGAATATTGCCAACGGCGACCTGAGTGCCCTATTCACTTGGTTGCAGCAAAATATCTGGCAACATGGCAGCCGTTATTCGACTGCGGAGTTGATCACCAAAGCGACGGGAGAACCGCTTAATCCGCGCTTTTTCCGCCAGCATCTAGAACAACGTTATCTGTAATATTCATCTCAACCCAAAGTACAATGTAAAATGCTGCCCTCGCCTTGAGTGGCAGTATTTTGCTCGTAAGCCAAAATGTCAGTTTAATTTCAGCTTTGCACGTAATGATAGAGAGCACCTTGTTGGCATAAATACTACTGTATGTTGTAACTAAAAATAGGTTTTTGACAAGTCGCATTGATCACTTGAGCCGTCGATTACTGATAGCAATCAACTCTGTACAATCGGTTACAAGCCGAAACCAATGACTTACGGAAGACATTTATCATTTCCTCTACTCTTTCTACAACGACCCAACGGGGCCGATTGACAAACAGAACACTGAGGAATAAATCATGAAAACAGTATTAGCTCTGATTGTTGCTGCAACTTTGGGGATCTCTTCTGTCGCATTCGCCGCAGATACCGTTGCACCACCTGCCGCACCAATGGCATCTGCGCCAGCAGCCCACAGTGCACCAGCTAAAACTATGCACCATAAAAAAGCTAAAAAATCGATGAAATCCGATTCGATGAAAAAAATGGATAAAGCGGCACCAGTACAGAAAGCTCAAGCCGCCCATAAACACCATAAAAAAGCGACACACAGCAAATCGGCTCCGGCAGCCGTACCTGCCGTAAAATAGCAGTAGCATTTAACGCGATAAAGCTGAAGCCAGCTCTCCACGATTGACTGTAACAGCTGATTGACTCAACACCCGGTTTACCGGGTGTTTTTTATCAGGAGTGCTGAAAATGCTGCGCCGTTATTTATTCGAAATAACTCTAGGTACATTGGTTATTTGCGGTCTGATCACATTATTTTTTTATTTATAGAGCAAGCGGCTTAAGTCGCGTAAAAATTATTGAAATATCAATTACTGACAACATACCCTCTGACTAATAATGTCTATAGTTAGCAATAGTAGAACTCGTGATGAGTCATTTAATTCGTCGTTATTGGGTATGTTCATAAATAACCTCTTGGTCAGTAAATAAAGGCAAGGTTAACTATTTATGCGTTTATCTTCATTATTACTATTGAGTCTATTCCCTCTTTCTAGCGCTCTTGCCCTTTCGCAGACTGACACACCAAATGCTGACAACAGTATTGCTGATCAAACTACACTGTTTTTTGGTAAAGATGATCGCACCGCGGTATCCGATAGTGCTGACTGGCCATGGCAAGCCATAGGACAGGTTGAGACCGCCAGCGGCAACCTTTGTACCGCAACCTTAATATCCCCTCACCTAGCGCTCACTGCCGGCCACTGTGTTCTGACGCCTCCGGGTAAAATTGATCATGCGGTAGCCCTGAGGTTTGTTTCGCATAATGGCCATTGGAAATATCAAGTGACTGACTTAGAAACACTGGTTGAAGCTAAGTTAGGCAAGAAACTGAAACCGGATGGTGAAGGCTGGATAGTGCCGCCTGCTGCTGCAGCATATGATTTTGCACTTATTCGATTAACTAATACCAAACCAATCCCAATAAAACCGTTGCCACTGTGGAGTGGTGCCGCAAATGAGCTGACACAGGTGCTGAAACAAAATAACCGTAAAATAACGCAAGCAGGTTATCCTCTTGATCACTTAGATTCGCTCTACAGCCATGAGAATTGTCTGGTTACCGGCTGGGCGCAGCAAGGCGTACTTTCCCATCAGTGTGACACGCTCCCCGGAGATAGTGGATCTCCTTTACTCTTGAAAAAGGGCGATAATTGGTCTCTGATTGCCATTCAAAGTTCAGCTCCTGCCGCCAAGGACCGTTATCTCGCAGATAACCGTGCATTAGCCGTGACTGCTATAAAAGACCGGTTAAAAGTATTGGCGAATAAAGTGGTCAAAAAATCCAAATAAAAACTCCGCGCCCAATGCCATTCAGCATCAAGCGCGGAGACATTATTAATTAGGCAGAAAGCTGTTCCATGGTTTGTAAAATACGCTTGTCGGAAATGGGATACGGTGTGCCTAATTGCTGGGCAAATAAGCTGACACGCAGTTCCTCAATCATCCAACGAACATCTTTAACATCATCATCTTGCTGGCGTTTCGGTGGCAATTTATTAAGCCATTGTTGCCACATCTGCTGTACATGCTCCACTCGCTGCATTTGCGCGCGATCACGGTGTGGGTCGACTGCCAACTTTTCCATTCGTCGTTCAATCGCCTGCAAATAACGTAGCGTATCCGGCAAACGTTTCCAGCCGTTATTGGTCACAAAACCACGGTAAATTAGGCCGCCAAGTTGTGCTTTGATGTCTGAGAGTGCTAAGGCCTGCGAGATATCTACCCGGCCTTTCAGTCGCTTATTAATACTGAAGACTGTAGTAAGGATCTGCTCAACTTGCTTGGCAATATCAACAACCGTTTCATTCAGTTCAGCACGAACTTTTTCTTGTAAACGGGCAAAATCTGCCTCTTGCCAGACTGGACCACCATATTGGGCCACGAGCTTATCGACCCCACAAGCGATGCAATCATCAATCAAATCCATCACTTTGCCATAAGTATTAAAATAGAGACCGAGCTTGGATTTATTCGGCAGCTTTTCATGTAAATACTTAATTGGAGATGGAATATTCAATAGCAATAGACGTCGAGTTCCCTGCCACATCGCTTGTTGCTGCTGAGATTCTGTATCAAACAAGCGAATGGCGACACTGTCTTTTTCGTCCACCAATGCTGGGTAGGCTTTTACTTCGTACCCACCACGGCGCTGTTCATAGCACTCAGGCAAAGAACCAAAACTCCAGATGTGTAGGCCACTTTGTTCAATGCCATCATCAGCAACAGCAGAGAGCGTTTCCTGCACTTTGTCTTGTAATTGCAATTTCAACGCGGCCAGATCTTTTCCTTCGCGGAGTGTCCGGTTCTTATCATCTACCACGCGGAACGTCATTTTCAGATGATCGGGGACTTGTTCCCACTGCCAACTTTCACGTGACACCGTCACGCCCGTCATGCGTCTTAACTCGCGCTCTAAGGCATCCAACAGACCGGTTGCCAGTGGCGTAGCACGGGCCAGAAATGCTTCGGCATAATTTGGTGCGGGGACAAAATTTCGCCGAACTGGTTTTGGCAATGACTTGATCAGTGCTATCACCAATTCACGGCGAATTCCTGGGATTTGCCAATCGAAGCCCTGCTCTTGAACCTGATTTAAAATAGGCAATGGAATATGTACCGTCACCCCATCAGCATCAGTACCCGGTTCAAATTGATAGGAAAGCCGCAGTTTCAGCGAGCCTTGATACCAAAAATTCGGGTAATCCAGCGGACTCACTTTGTTCGCACCATCCTTAATCAGCATGGTTTTTTCAAAATTCAACAATTCTGGCTGGGTTTGACTAGTTTTCTTCCACCAGCTATCAAAATGACGAGCAGAAATAACATCACGACCAATGCGCTGATCATAGAAGTTAAACAGTGTCTCATCATCAACCAGAATATCGCGGCGGCGAGATTTATGCTCCAGCTCTTCGACTTCAGCCAGTAACTTTAAATTGGCTCGGAAGAAAGCATGGCGTGTTTGCCAATCCCCTTCGACCAATCCGTGGCGGATGAACAATTCACGGCAAAGCGGCGGATCGATCGGGCCATAATTTATTTTGCGGTCAACCACCACTGGCAACCCGAATAGGGTCACTTTCTCGCTGGCCATCACCGCTCCTTGCGCTTTCTCCCAATGTGGATCGCTATAGTGATGTTTAACCAAATGCTGTGCTAAAGGTTCAATCCACTCGGGTTCAATACGTGCAGCAATACGGCCCCATAAACGGCTGGTTTCAACTAATTCTGCCACCATGCACCACTTGGGTGGTTTTTTGAATAAACCTGAGCCAGGGAAAATAGCAAATCGCGCATTCCGTGCGCCGGTATACTCTTGTTTATCCACATCTTTCTGGCCAATATGGGATAATAGCCCGGTCAGTATTGCTGTATGTACGCTACGATAATCGGCCGCCACGCTGTTAACCGGGATCCCCAGTTCTTTCACAACCTGACGTAGCTGGGTATAAATATCCTGCCATTCGCGTACCCGCAGATAATTCAAGAAATCACTGCGACACAATTTACGAAACTGCGCTGAAGACAGCTCTTTTTGTTGCTCTTTCAGGTAATCCCACAAGTTCACAAACGCGAGGAAATCAGAGTCTTTATCGGCAAAACGACGATGTTTTTCATCTGAGGCCTGTTGTTTGTCCATCGGGCGTTCGCGTGGATCCTGAATGGACAGAGCCGAAGTGATGATCATTAACTCCCGCACACTACCACTCTTCTGCGCTTCAAGTACCATGCGGGCTAGCCGTGGATCGACAGGCAGTTGCGCCAATTGACGACCCAACGGTGTTAATTGCTGATGACCATTACTCGCAGTCTGTATCGCGCCCAACTCTTCCAGCAACCGCACGCCATCTTGAATATTGCGTTTATCTGGGGCTTCAACAAATGGAAATGCCGCAATATCGCCCAGACCCAGTGAGGTCATTTGCAGAATAACTGACGCCAAGTTAGTACGTAGAATCTCAGGATCGGTAAATTCAGGGCGTGAAAGGAAATCCTGCTCAGAATAAAGACGAATACAAATACCGTCAGAGACACGGCCACAGCGACCTTTACGTTGATTAGCCGAGGCTTGAGAAACCGGCTCAATCGGTAGCCGCTGCACCTTGGTACGAAAACTGTAGCGGCTAATACGGGCCGTACCGGGATCGATAACATATTTGATCCCGGGTACTGTCAGTGACGTTTCCGCAACGTTCGTCGCCAGCACAATTCGCCGTCCGTGATGGGACTGAAACACTCTATTTTGCTCGCTATTTGATAGGCGGGCGTAAAGTGGCAGTACCTCGGTATGCGGTAAATTTTGTTTTATTAGCGCGTCGGCGGTGTCACGAATTTCACGTTCACCGCTCATAAAGATCAGAATATCACCGGGGCTTTCACGTCCTAACTCATCGACAGCATCGAAAATAGCCTGAAGTTGATCCCGCTCAACGTCGTCGGCATCATCCACTATAGGGCGATAACGCACTTCCACGGGATAAGTGCGACCAGACACTTCAATAATCGGTGCATTGTTGAAGTGCTTGGAGAAACGCTGCGGATCGATAGTTGCGGAGGTAATAATGACTTTTAAATCAGGGCGTTTTGGTAATAACTCACGCAAGTATCCTAAAATGAAATCGATATTTAGGCTGCGCTCATGCGCCTCATCAATAATTAAGGTGTCATATTGCATCAGCAGGCGATCTTGCTGGATTTCAGCCAGCAAAATACCGTCGGTCATTAACTTAACCAGCGTGTTCTCACCCACCTGATCATTAAAACGGACTTTATAACCAACACAGCCGCCAAGGGGGGTATCTAGCTCATCAGCAATACGGTTTGCCACTGTTCGAGCTGCCAAACGCCGCGGCTGAGTATGGCCAATCACACCTTTGACACCGCGCCCCAACTCCAAGCAGATCTTTGGCAACTGTGTGGTTTTACCCGATCCCGTTTCCCCCGCGACGATAACAACTTGATGGTCACGAATGGCATTATAAATATCTTGT
This sequence comes from Yersinia vastinensis, assembly GCF_902726565.1. GTDB lineage: Bacteria > Pseudomonadota > Gammaproteobacteria > Enterobacterales > Enterobacteriaceae > Yersinia > Yersinia vastinensis. The sequence continues at coordinate 193,701 of NZ_CACVAF010000004.1, read as the reverse complement.
TTCTTCTGGCTGACGGGTAAGTTTTCGGGATAAGTGATCGCTGGACAGGCTGCTCGACGGCTGATAACACGCTGCATCGCAGTGGCTATTTCAGTTTCTATTTCGCGAGAAATGGCCTCGATGGCCTCAGGATTATTGACTTTTCGTGCGCCTTGCAGCCGACGCCGCATGCGCTGTTGGTCACGAAGCATCAACTCACCGAGTTGGGAAGATAATGCTGCGAGTGAAGATTTCACGTTCAGTGTTCCTTGTTACGATGCGGCTGCCATCGACGGTTTCAGCCCAATGATTTTATGCTATGAAATTGATTAGCCGATATTTTTTATTAATAGGTAGTCATTTTTTACCGACGAACATGCGATGAGTAACCCATAGCTTTTAGTGATATAAATCTTGCCTAATATGGTAACACAGTCAGAGTTTGCGCCGTAACCCAGCCGATATTGGCTATCTGATTATCGTCATTCAATAAAATCGAACAAAGAACGCAAAATATTGCGCTATCACTGATAGAAAAAGATCAATAAAGTGTATTCCATTGAAAGGGCGTATCGCCTAAGTCTCTGTTACCTTTTAAGGAATTACGATGAGCAAAGTTCTGGTCCTGAAATCAAGCATCCTGGCAACTTATTCACAGTCTAACCAACTGGCTGATTTTTTTGTTGAACAATGGCAAGCCGCTCACCCTGATGATGAAATCACGGTACGTGATCTGGCAGCTCAACCGATTCCGGTATTAGATGGCGAGCTGGTTGGTGCTTTGCGCCCTTCAGATACAGCACTGACACCACGTCAACAAGAAGCTCTGGCGCTGTCTGATGAACTGATTGCCCAATTGCAGGCCAATGACGTGATTGTTATGGCCGCACCGATGTACAACTTCAACATCCCGACACAGTTGAAGAACTATTTTGACCTGATTGCTCGTGCTGGCGTAACTTTCCGTTACACCGAAAAAGGCCCTGAAGGTCTGATTACCGGCAAACGTGCCATTATTCTGACCAGCCGTGGTGGGATTCACAAAGATACCCCAACTGATCTGGTGGTCCCTTACCTGCGTCTGTTCTTAGGCTTTATCGGGATAACCGATGTTGAGTTCGTGTTCGCTGAAGGTATCGCTTATGGTCCTGAAGTGGCAACTAAAGCCCAAGCCGATGCCAAAGAGTTATTGACTCAGGTTGTTAGCGCTTAGTGGATAACTTTCGCGCACTGACGGGTGTCTCCGTTAATGCACGACTGAAGTAACCTTGTATTACCCTCGTTTTACCCAATGTTAAGAATTGCACGCTTTCGGGCGTGCTTTTTTATGTCCTGAAATCTCATACCTCAGCCAACAATGCCATTGCGCTCTCTTCATCGGTCACCAACCCATTTACCCAATGACCACTCAGCGCTGCTTTAATAGCATTGTGTTTCTCCTTGCCTCCCGCGATGGCAATTACCGGTTTTTCTGGCTGAATACGCAGGCTGACGCTGGTTAAACGACTATCTAATTCGTCACTAACACGCTGACCCTTGATATCGATAAAATTGCCTAACATTTCTGCCACCACATTTGATGCCATCAGCACATCCACATCCTGCTCAGAGATAAAACCATCTTTGTGCAGCGGACAGTGATACCCCATGGAGCCAATACCGATAAAGGTGACATCGGCCAGGGCGGCTTTTTCTGTCACTGTGCGATAAATACGGTGGTTGCACCACAAGTCGCGATCAGCCGCACTATCGGCAAACAGCGGTGCAGGCAAAATAAAATAGCGACCTTGTGTTTTCTCGGCCATCCACAGTGGGACGTCATAACGAGTACAAGAACCATCCGAGGCAATTGCCCCGATAAGTGAAACACAACTGTGCTGTGGGCGCTCAAAATCTGGCAACTCATCAATGGCGGCTTTCAGGCTACGCCCTGACCCCACGCCAATGACCAGCGGTTGCTCTTGTCGCAGAAATTGCGCCATCACCTCCGCTCCGACTACGGCAATCGCCCGCTGAATCCCCGCGCTGTCCATCCCTAAGCTGGGGACCACATGGCACTGATGCAAACCATACTGTTTTTGCAATTGATCAGCCAAAGCCATACAGCGACCAACGGGATGAGCAATGCTGACATTGACCAGGCCATTATCAATCGCACAAGCCACCAGCCGCTGTGCGACTTGGCGTGAAACCCCCAGTGCGTCAGCAATTTCATGTTGAGTCTGCCCGGCAACGTAATACATCCAAGCCGCTCTGGCCGCTTGATCCAATTTTTTATCACTTTTATGCATGGGATTATCTGCGTGGGTATCTGCGTGTGAAGTCATCATGTTAATCATTTTACGCTGCTCTTTGTCAGATTTTTACCTCTACTGTCAATTATGTGAGCTAAAGCCCATCTAAAGGGCAAAAGTTACACTAACCTAACGCAATCAGAGCAAATGCCCAATAAAAGGGCTTATGCTCAATTTTATATTAATGCCTACTGTGATTGCGGAGAACACATAATGAACACTGAGCTGAACTCATCCCCTGCTGTGTGGCTACATATTGGTGCTGGCTCTTTCCATCGCGCCCATCAGGCTTGGTATCTGCACCGCTTGCTGGCTATGGGTGATAACCGCTGGTCTATTGCACTGGCGAATATTCGTGATGATGCCGCCCCCTTACTTGCAGCACTTCAGGCCCAAAAGGGCGAGTACGTATTGGAAACTGTCACTCCTGCCGGTGAGCGTCAGTACGAGAAAATCACATCACTGCGTAACATCATTCCTTGGGATAAAGAACTCAACCATCTGGTTGAACAAGGTAGCCAGCCAGAAACCCGCGTTATTTCTTTTACCGTGACAGAAAGTGGCTACTACTTAGATAATCAATTTAATTTACAGCAAGATAATGCCGATATTCAGGCGGATCTCAAAGGGGATTGCCGGACGATTTACGGGGCCATTAGCCGTATTTTACTGCAACGCCAACAGAAACAGTGTGGCCCGGTAACGCTGCTCAACTGTGATAACCTGCGCCATAATGGTGAACGCTTCCGCCATTGTCTGCTGGAGTTTCTTGCCCTACGCGATCAGCAGAGTTTGCTCAGTTGGGCCAGCAGTCAAACTCGTAGCCCAAATACCATGGTTGACCGCATTACCCCCCGTCCTTCCGCCGACATCGCCCCGCGGGTGCTGGAGCAAACCGGTTTTGCCGATAAAGTCCCAGTGATGGGTGAATCATTCATCCAGTGGGTGATTGAAGATGATTTTATTGCTGGACGCCCAGCACTTGAGAACGTTGGCGTCGAAATGGTGGAGTCTGTCCTACCCTACGAAGAAGCAAAAATTCGTATTCTCAATGCCAGCCACAGCTGTATCGCCTGGGCAGGAACCTTGATCGGGCAAAATTATATTCATGAAAGCACTCAAACTGACGCTATTCGCCAGATGGCTTATGACTATGTCACTCAGGACGTGATCCCATCACTGTCACCCAGCCCCTTAGATTTAGCCAATTATCGTGATGTCGTATTGGACCGTTTCAGTAACCCGTATATCCGCGACACTAACCAACGCGTCGCTGCCGATGGTTTCTCCAAAATCCCGGGATTCATTACACCAACATTAATCGAGTGCTATCAGCGTGGCAGTCAACCCGCAGCGACAGCCATGTTACCCGCCCTGTTCTTTGTCTTTATGGAAAGTTGGCATCAAGGCACTCTGCCATATGAATACCAAGATGGCATTTTGGATGCGTCTGCCGTTCACGCCATGTTCCAATCAACTGACCCGGTCGGTTTGTTTGCCCGTGACAGCAAACTGTTTGGCCCGCTCGCTAGCGACAGTCAGTTTGAACAACTGTTACGTCAATCCATTGACCGGGTAAATGCCTGGGTTTTAGCTAACCGTTAATCATCGACAAGGAGTGGCTATGTATCTGGGACTTGATTTGGGCACATCAGAAATTAAAGCCATGGTTATTGATGACCAAGGGCAAATTATGGCCAGTGAGGGCGAATCTCTCACTGTTCAGCGCCCGCATCCGCTATGGTCAGAGCAAAATCCGATAGATTGGTGGCAAGCCACGCAACGCGTGATTGGTCGCCTTCGGCATAAAATACCGCAGCGCTGGGGAGAGATTCTTGCGATTGGTCTGTCAGGACAAATGCACGGTGCGGTCTTGCTCAACCGAGAAGATCGCATTTTACGCCCAGCTATTTTGTGGAATGACGCTCGCTGCGCACGAGAGTGTGAAGAGCTGACTCGCAATGCGCCACAGTTACATCAAATTGCTGGCAATCTGGCGATGCCCGGTTTTACCGCACCGAAGCTGCTGTGGGTTGCTCGTCATGAACCTGAAATTTTCTCTCAACTGGCAACCGTTCTCCTGCCCAAAGATTATCTGCGCTGGATGATGAGTGACGACAAAGTCAGCGACATGTCCGACTCAGCCGGTACATTGTGGCTAGATGTGGCCAAACGAGACTGGTCTGACACCTTGCTGGCAGCTTGCGGGCTGTCACGCGATATGATGCCGCGATTAATTGAGGGGAATGAGCCTAGCGGCTATCTGAAATCTGATATTGCCCGTGAGTGGGGCTTATCTGATAACGTGGTCATTGCGGGCGGTGGCGGCGATAACGCAGCCAGTGCTGTTGGGATTGGCGCTATCAATCCTGGTGATGGTTTTATCTCCTTAGGTACATCTGGAGTATTGTTCGCCGTCAATGATTGCTACCGTCCGAATCCGCAATCTGCCGTGCATGCCTTTTGTCATGCGTTGCCACATCGTTGGCATCAAATGAGCGTGATGTTAACGGCAGCCAGCGCCCTGCGCTGGTTATGCCAGTTGCTGGGGACCAATGAAACCACTCTGCTGTCAGAGATAGCCCAATTGAGCCGAGCAGAGCAACGACTCGCACCGATTTTCCTGCCATATCTGTCCGGTGAACGTACCCCCCATAACGATCCTTTAGCCACTGGGGCATTCCATGGCATGACCCATGCAACCGATCGTGCCGCACTCGGGTATGCGGTGCTTGAGGGCGTCACTTTCGGTATCGCCGATGGCTTGAAAGTATTGCAAGACGCAGGCACTCAGTTAACTCAAGCCTCTCTGATTGGAGGCGGTGCTCGCAGTGCATGGTGGGGGCAACTGATGGCGGACACCCTTAACTTACCGATTGTTACTCACAGTGGCGGTGAGGCTGGCGGGGCTTTAGGCGCAGCACGTTTAGGCTGGCTGGCGGCTGGCGGTAATGAAGAGCGAGTGTGCACTAAACCGCAAGTCGATCAGCGGTTTGTGCCTGACATTAACCGGCAGGATGCCTTATTTGTCCGCCTTGAGCGCTACCGATTGCTCTATCAACAGCAAAGGCAACTACGCCAATCATTATCAAAGTAAATACAGATTCGCTGTCCCTACAAACTCAATGTACTTATAAACAATAAGCTAGCGCTCATGCGCCAAAGGAACTTGCCATGCAAAAAAAACCTACCCATTGGTTTGGTTTGCCGATGAATTTGTTCTGGGGTTACATTGCCATTGCCATTTTTATGAGCGGCGATGGTTTTGAAATGGCCTTTTTATCTAAACATATTACCGATATGGGCTTTTCCCCAGCCCAATCGGCTTTTGTGTTTACTATTTATGGCTTAGCCGCCGCAATAGCGGCTTGGAGCTCTGGTGTAGTGGCCGAAATCATTACGCCGCAGCGCGCCATGCGGATTGGTTTTATCCTTTGGGTGGTGATGCATTGCCTGTTTATGGTGTTTGGCCTAGGCATCAAAAGCTACCCGCTGATGCTGCTGTTTTACGGTATTCGTGGTCTGGCTTATCCACTGTTTATTTATTCGTTTGTCATGCTTATCGTGCAAAACGTCCCCAAGCAACAGCTCTCTTCTGCCATGGGATGGTTCTGGGCAATGTATTCTATCGGGATTGGCGTAGTTGGCAGCTATTTGCCTAGCTTCACCATCCCAATGATTGGCGAAACAGGCACTCTGTGGTTTGCCATTGTTTGGGTCACAATTGGTGGCATGATGGCATTGATATTGCTGCGTAATGTTGGCACTGCCAGCCCGAAAGCTGCACTTTCCAATAAAGAGAAAATAAAAGAATTGTCACGGGCAGTAACAATTTTATTTACCAATAAAAATATTTTCTTATCTTGCCTGATCCGCATCATCAACACGTTATCGCTGTTTGGTTTCGCCGTTATCATGCCCATCCTGTTTGTTGGTCGTCTCGGTTTTACCATGTCCGAATGGCTGCAAATCTGGGCGGTATTCTTCTTCGTGACCATATTCACCAATATTATGTGGGGGATTTTAGGGGAAAAAATTGGTTGGATGCGGCAAGTGCGTTGGTTTGGTTGCATTGGCTGTGCCCTTTCCAGCCTGGCGTTCTACTATATTCCCGTTCACTTCGGGCATAATTTCTGGGCCGCACTGATCCCTGCGGTCATGTTAGGCATCACTGTTGCAGCCTTCGTCCCCATGACCGCCGTCTTCCCCGTGTTGGAGCCAGAACACAAAGGTGCGGCTATTTCGATTTATAACCTGTCTGCGGGACTGAGTAATTTTGCCGCTCCCGCCATAGCATCACTGGTGCTACCCTTCTTCGATATCGTCGGTGTCGTGTGGGTCTATACTGCCCTCTACTTGATTGCTGCAGTGCTGACCCTGATTGTCAAAGTCGAACAACCGGGCCACGAAGATACCTATTACCGCAAAGAGACGCTCAATAGCCTCAGCGGGCATCCCGCAGCAGCCAGCTTACAAGCTGAACGTTAAACCGTTATGTTGTGTTGGAACTGATCACTTTTGCCATAAAAAACGCCCGTATAAAACAGGCGTTTTTTATCAACTTGAAGCTATCGTCAACGTTTTATCCACTGCCCGTTAATACCACGCACATATTCCCCAGGCCCCGCGCGAGCAACCAATTTTTGCCCCGCCACCTTGGCTACATCCTCAATTGAAATATGATTTCTCTGCGCCACTTCCTGATATTTTTCGGTTCTGGCGATATTGATTTGCTCCACCAACGCCAGCGTTTCAGCATCTTTTTTCACTGGGGCCAAATACCCATTGAGTGTTTCACCCACTCGGCCCTGCTGCTTTGCCTGCTCTAAGGTGAGTGCAAAAGCCCCCATGCTAAACAGCAAACTGGTGCTTAACACAACGCCACTCAATATCGCCTTGAACCAACGTTGCTTGCCACCAATCCAACTTGAAGTATTCTTTTTCATTATGGCTCCTTAGAATAAATTGGATTGATTTTTAAGCAAATTTTCCACATCTTTATCCACTCGGATCTGGATTTCATGCTCAATCTTGACGTTCATATTAATCGTGATAGGTTTTTCAGGCGTCGCTACCTCAAGGCGTAAACAACCACTGAGCAGAAAAATACCCAGCACTATGGCGATACGTTCCCATGTTAAGATCTTCATTCCTTCGCCCTCGCAGGTATTACTGTTGGTTTTAACGAAATGTTTGGTTGTAACGAGATAGTTTGCTGTAACCATTCTTGTAAATTGTCACCAAACCTCAGACTACGCCAGAGTTGGAACACATTTTCCTCGTGTCGATAATTTAATACTATCTCTCGTTTTGAGTTTTTCTGCGTATTTACACCATGAATCTTTGAAAGTAATGTTAATTCCCCTAAGTTATCCAAATTCACGGTGGCATAAGATTGGTAAATCTCCATATAGCGCAACCAGTCAATCGCCGCTCCGGCGACAAAGTTGCTCTCACTAATTGAGTTTGCCAGCTCCTGATCCAGACGCAGCGTCACCATCCCATCATTAGCAATCCAGCCATTATGCACCAACCACTGCGGGTTATTGAGATACAAAGGCAACTCGCCGTTCACTTTACCCGACATGGCAAATTGCTTGGGCTTGAGCACAGTAAACAGCTCACTTAAGTCAATGCCGGTTAATTTCAACACGGCAGCATCATGTTGCGGTAAACGTAATGCAGATAAACTTAAGTGGCCTTTTAGAATATCCATACCCACGTGGCTTAAGGTCAATGGGGCTTTTTCTGAATAAGGGAAGGTCCCTTGCAGATTGGCGGTAATATTTTGCATTTCAAACAAATTAGTGACTGAGGCGATGCGTAACGTCACCGGCTCTTTCGCCCCTAGCTGCCAGTGACTATCCTGTAAACGGTACGACATAACGAAATCCAGCCCGCTCATTTCACCGTCTTTCAGCCACATCCCACCATGTTTCACTACCCAGTGTCCGCCCGCTTTAAATCCTTGCTCTCGGGCTGCGGAAAAAGCGGCCTGAGCATACAGTTCCCCATCACGCAGCTTAATACCCAAATCAGGTGAGATAAGTGGTTGGAATACAGTTAGTGACTGTTTTGGCCACCAGCCTTCACCACGTAACCGCTCACCATCCCAGCGACCGTTAAGTGATATTGGCCCGATCGCCTGAGCCTGTAATTTTCCTTGCCACAAGAAACTGTCGGGGTCTCGCCCATTGAATTGCAGTGATAATACTGTTGGTGGCAGATAGCCTCCACCATCACTAAACGCCACTTTTTTAGCACTCAGTTCAAATCCGGCAATGAAGGCTGGATGATGATGGTCACGCTGCCAGCTCAGTGGCTTCACTAAGGTGAGCCGCGGTGCCTCCACCTTAGCAACACCATACTCCAGACGGTCAAAACCGGTCGACAGTTTCTCCACTGTTATCAGTGACCCCTGCCAACGCCCATGCCCCCCCATATCCCAACGCGCCGCCAGTGGTGGTAGGCGGCCATTCCCCCAATACCGCCACTGCCAATCCCCTTTGTCTGGCCAAAATTCTTGCGCTCGCCCATCAAGGTGGACATTGAAGTTACCCCAATAACTGTCCTGCGCATCCACAATCGCCTGCAGGCGGCCCGTCACACCTGCGGCGGTCACCTTAACGCCAGCTAAAGGCCAACGAGCATCTCTGATACGCAATTCTGGGGTGACATTGCCATGAGCACGTAGTAGCGCGCCAGGATGCAGTACCCACGTCGGATTGAGTACCGAACCGCTAAGTAAACCTGGGATGGTGGCATTTAGCACCATCCTTTCCAAATTAGCCTGCCCACTTAGCTGGAACTTTAAATCACTGTTTGTCAGGCTCAAGTTACCCGGCCCCAAGGTCAGGACAGCATTGCCTTTACCACTAGCCCCTGAGGTAATCACATTAATGCGAGCATCAATCAATGTTTGGTCTAACCCCTGATCCCAGTCATGCAAAGTAAGATTAATGCCACCACTTAACGGTTGCAGGGTATACGGCCATTGCCATTGCCCCCCTGTAATCTGAATACTGTTGGGTGAAACGTGCCACGGTAGACGAGCAAGTGGCGAATCATCACCCCGCTCAGTTAATGTCAAAACACCCTGTTGTTGTTGCCAGCTTAAATTCAGCAAGAGGGGTTTAGACAAATACCCCGTTGTCAGTATTCCATTGAGTGCACCCTGCTCAGGCCAATCATCCATTGATAATGGAATTTTGATTTTCCCGCTCAGTTCGAAGGGTTGTGGTGTACCGGGCACCGCAATAGAGAGTTGATGCACACTAAGCTGTTGTGCTTGGTCCAGAGTGGCAGAAAAGCGCAATTGTTGGCCTTGATAATGCAGTTCTTGAATCAGCTTCTGCTTATCCGGTGAGGTCAGCGTCAATTTACCCGCATATTGCTGCCACGGCGTGATTTGCAGATTGGCGATATTCACATCCAGCATGGATAACTGCTGTTGCCAGTACGCCAAATCTTGCGGGGCACTCTCGTCGCTACGGGGCAATTGGCTCAAACAAGCTGTATCCAAAGCAACCTGATTTGCCCCAAGCTGCCAGCGGTCTTGATGATAACCTATACTCAATTGGTCAACATTCGCGAGGGTGCAGTCTTGCACTTGATAGCGCAGTTGTGGGATTAGCAAGGCCCGGGCTTTCCAGACCGGAGGGTGGGTTAAAATGAGCTGACTACCCGCAGGCAGCCAAAAATGTGCAACTTTCGGTAACCACTGCGGTAGAGTTTTCCAGAGTATCATCAGAGACACTGCGCTGATTAATAACAACCAACCCACTATTTTTGCGCATTTAGCCATGACTTGCCTTGTTTTATACCCACCATGATTTCCGGTGTGCTTTAATCACTGCAGCCTAAACTGCCGCGAGATACCATAATCAATATAGCTAACCTTGTAGCCCGAATAGACCTGTTGCCATTGAAAAACGGAATAAAAACCTTACCTCATTGGCATGAGAATGTTACAAGCCTTATTGAACTTATTATTGTCGCAAATTGTATGATTTATTCAAATCTGTTAGATTGATCACAATATTTTAGCGGAGTATTCATGATGAAATTAGCCGTTTACAGCACTAAACAGTATGACCGCAAATACCTCGAATTGGTCAACAAAGATTTTGGCTTTGAATTAGAGTTTTTCGATTTTCTGTTGACCCCCAAAACAGCAAAAATGGCTGCGGGTTGTGAAGCGGTCTGTATTTTCGTCAACGATGATGCTTGCCGTGAGACATTAACAGAATTGAAAGAAGCGGGTGTTACGATTCTGGCGCTACGCTGTGCTGGCTTTAATAATGTTGATTTGGACGCGGCCAAAGAATTGGGTATTCAAGTCGTTCGTGTCCCAGCGTACTCGCCAGAAGCGGTGGCTGAACATACCGTGGGTATGATGATGAGCCTTAACCGTCGAATTCATCGTGCTTATCAGCGTACTCGTGATGCCAACTTCTCGCTGGAAGGTCTGATTGGCTTCAATATGCATAACCGCACGGCGGGGATTATCGGCACCGGTAAAATTGGCGTGGCGACCATGCGGATTCTGAAAGGCTTTGGGATGCGTCTGCTGGCTTTTGACCCCTATCCAAGTGCACAAGCATTGGAATTGGGTGCTGAATATGTCGATCTTAAAACTTTGTATGCTGAATCTGATGTGATTTCTCTGCACTGCCCGATGACGCCGGAAAACCATCATTTGCTCAATAAACAAGCATTTGATCAAATGAAAGACGGTGTGATGATCATCAATACCAGTCGCGGTGGCTTGATTGATTCAACGGCAGCAATCGACGCCCTGAAGCAGCAAAAAATTGGCTCACTCGGTCTGGACGTTTATGAAAACGAGCGCAATTTGTTCTTTGAAGACAAATCTAATGACGTGATTCAGGATGACGTTTTCCGCCGTCTCTCTTCATGCCACAATGTGTTATTTACGGGTCACCAAGCATTCTTGACCGAAGAAGCGTTGACCAGCATTTCTGCTACAACAATGCAGAATATTGAGCAATTGATAAAGGGCGAACAATGCCCGAATATAATTACCGCTCAATAATCTATTAACGCATAAGCGATAGGGTGTTCTTATGAACGCTCTATCGCTTTTTAGCGTGCCGGACAAGCACCACGCATTAATGCCCACTCTTCACAACGCTTACCATCAGGTAATTGACACATCCCGATACTGCCACCATTAAGTTGCTTGGCAATCGTTAATACACCGCCCACATTGGCACAATTTACTGCTGCGGGATTAGACATATCGAGATTATGATGAACATTGGCACTAGTGCCCTGCTGCACCGGCTCATAAGCATCGTAATTCGCGGTATCTGTTGGATCATTGCTGCTACAAGCGGCTAAAAAGAACACAGCGCCGCCAACAAACCAAGATAATGCTTTCATTCTTTTGTTCCAACATGAGAATTATATAGCGTTATATAATATCTGTTATAATTAAAACACAACACAAATAAGCATAAATGTAATAATTTAATTTAGCGTCGTTCACAGCAAGTCGCCAAATTATCGTAATACTCCAGCACTCGCCTGTGATGACAATATTCAAATCAATATTGATTATATTAAAAATCAAATACCTATTGTCTGCATAAAAATAAAACAGGAATAATCATGATCACGGATTTACTACTACGAATTGCCTTAGCCGGAGCGCTCGGTGGGTTAATAGGTATAGAACGACAGTTGCGTTCTAAAGAAGCAGGATTGCGTACACACATATTGGTGGGTATTGGGAGTGCCATGTTTATGATTGTGTCTAAATATGGTTTTGAGGATTTATTGACGTTAGAACATGTCAGTTTTGACCCTAGCCGTGTCGCAGCACAAGTTGTTAGTGGTATGGGCTTTCTGGGTGCCGGGACCATTATGATTCAAAAACAGATGGTTAAGGGGCTAACAACCGCTGCGGGGATGTGGGTTACCGCCGCAATTGGTCTGGTGATTGGTAGCGGCCTGTACGAGATTGGGATTTATGGCACCTTAATGACGCTGGTGGTGTTGGAAATCTTCCGCCAGTTAAGTAACCGACTGCTGGGTCAGCATCATTATATTGCTATTACATTATTACCGCAGAGTGTACCGCGCATTCTGGTCGCCCTAGAAAAACTGCGTTTACGACCAATGAATCTTTCAGTAACACAGAAACGCGATGAGAATGAAACAGACTGTGAATTAACAATGGAAGTGACATTGTCACCAAGAAAAAGTTTGGACAAGATTTATGAGACATTATTGGCTATCGAAGGAATACATCGATTAGATATTAAATAACCGCAATCCTATCCACCCGCCCCAAGACTTACACCGCGTTATCGTTTTAGCTGCGATAACGCGGAAATCAGATAACTGCTCCCGCATCTGCCATAGAGGATTAATGCATCGGCGTTTTTGACAACAAATTAATGACCAATACTCCGGCAATAATCAACGTCATACCGACAATTGCGGCCCAATCCAGCTTTTGCTGATACATAAATGTGGCAGCAACTGATACTAAGACAATCCCCAGCCCCGACCAAATCGCATAAGCAATCCCCAATGGCATGGTTTTTACGACCTGTGATAATCCCCAAAATGCGATAGCGTAGCCAATCACGACCACAATAGAGGGCACCAAACGGGTAAAACCATCAGAGGCTTTTAACATTGTCGTTGCCACAACTTCAGCCACGATTGCCATCATTAAATACATGAAACCACTCATTATCACTCTCATATTTCAGTATTGGGTCGACATTATGCCCGTCAGTGATTAAATGTTCATTAAATCTATTTCCACTTCACAATTATTTCACAAACAAACTTAATCTAAGTGCATTAATTGTCCAGCTTGGTTGCCCGCGACATCTAATTACAATCATAAATAGTTTTCTAATTGTAATAATTATTATCTGATGACGGTGATATACCCCCAGACCAATGAGATTCCTTATTTTCTGCATAGTATGAGATACCCACCGTCACACAAATGCGATAACTGGCAAAAATACTCTCTGCTAGAATTTCATTATTAGTTCAAATAGCCAGATATACCCAATAAATTTCAATATGCAGAAAGGCACGATTCTCTGCATGACAAGCAATGTGAAGGTACAAATTAATGATTACTACTGACGGTAACAGTGCTGTCGCTTCTGTGGCCTATCGTGCCAGTGAAGTTATTGCTATCTACCCTATCACGCCAAGCTCCACCATGGCCGAGCAAGCAGATGCGTGGTCTGGTGATGGCAAAGTCAATATCTGGGGGGATGTCCCTCGTGTGGTTGAAATGCAGTCTGAAGGCGGTGCGATTGCTACCGTACATGGTGCACTACAAACCGGAGCGCTATCGACCTCCTTTACTTCATCGCAGGGATTGCTGTTGATGATCCCAACGCTGTATAAGCTGGCTGGCGAACTGACACCTTTTGTTCTTCATGTTGCCGCCCGGACCATCGCCACCCATGCGCTGTCTATTTTTGGCGACCACTCCGATGTTATGGCGGTTCGTCAAACCGGTTGTGCAATGCTTTGTGCTAGCAGTGTGCAGGAAGCGCAAGATTTTGCCCTCATTTCTCAGATGGCAACACTCAATAGCCGTATTCCATTTATTCATTTCTTTGATGGTTTTCGCACCTCCCATGAGATCAATAAAATTGTCTCGTTAAGTGATGACACTCTGCGTCAGTTACTGCCACAAAAAGCGATAGACGACCACCGCAGCCGAGCCCTTTCCCCTGATCATCCTGTGGTTCGGGGCACCTCAGCCAATCCTGATACTTATTTCCAATCTCGTGAGGCGACCAACCCTTGGTATAACGATACTTATCAACATGTTGCTGATGCGATGCAAGCGTTTGCCGAAGCAACTGGGCGTGAATATAAGCCATTTGAATATTACGGTCACCCGCAGGCTGAACGCGTTATTATCTTGATGGGTTCAGCAATAGGGACTTGTGAAGAAGTCATTGATAGCCTGCTAACCCGTGGTGAGAAAGTGGGCATGCTGAAAGTTCGGTTATTCCGGCCCTTCTCCGCCACCCATCTGCTGAGTGTCCTACCTCAATCTGTGATTAGCATTGCTGTGCTGGATCGCACCAAAGAGCCGGGCGCACTGGCCGAACCACTCTATCTTGATGTGATGACTGCACTGGCAGAGGCTTATAGCCGTGGCGAACGCGCGACATTGCCCAAAGTTATCGGTGGCCGCTATGGGCTATCTTCCAAAGAGTTTGGCCCAGATTGTGCTTTGGCTGTGTTCCGCGAATTGTCGCAAGATCAGCCACGTCCGCGCTTTACTGTGGGCATTTTTGACGATGTCACTGGCTTATCATTACCGTTGACTGACGAGAAAATTGAGCAACGCGCCACATTGGAAGCCCTATTTTATGGCCTAGGCAGTGATGGCTCGGTCTCTGCAACAAAGAATAATATCAAGATAATTGGTAACAGCACCTCGCTGTATGCACAGGGCTATTTTGTTTATGACTCCAAAAAGGCCGGTGGCCTGACGGTCTCACATTTGCGTGTCAGCGAGACACCCATTAACTCAGCCTATCTGGTCAGCCATGCCGATTTTGTTGGCTGCCACCAGTTGCAGTTTATCGATACCTACCAAATGGCTGAACGCCTAAAACCCGGCGGTATCTTTCTAATTAATACTCCTTTTAGTTCAGATGAAATGTGGCAGCGCCTGCCACAGGAAGTTCAAGCAGTTTTGCATCAGCGTGGAGCTCGCCTGTTTGTGATTAATGCGGCGAAAATTGCGCGCGAGTGCAAGTTAGGTGCGCGTATCAACACCGTCATGCAAATGGCCTTCTTCCATCTGACACAAATATTGCCAACGGCGATGGCGCAAGAGCAACTACGGGCTGCGATTGACCGCAGTTACAGTAATAAAGGGCCAGAGATTGTGGCTCGCAACTGGCAGGCACTTGACGCCACTTTGGATGCGTTAGTGGAAATTCCACTGCAACCCATTAATGAAAATAGCCCGATGCGCCCACCGATCGTCTCTGATCTCGCACCAAACTTCGTTAAAACCGTCACCGCCACGATGTTGGCTGGTTTAGGGGACGCTTTGCCTGTCTCCGCATTTCCACCGGATGGTACTTGGCCGGTGGGGACGACACAGTGGGAAAAACGTAACATTGCTGAAGATATTCCTATTTGGCAGCCTGATCTCTGTACTCAATGCAACCACTGTGTCGCTGCATGCCCGCACTCGGCCATTCGTGCCAAAGTAGTACAACCAGAGGCGATGTCGGGGGCACCTGATAGCTTGCAATCGCTGGATGTTAAAGCCCGCGATATGCGTGGTCAGAAATATGTGCTGCAAGTCGCACCAGAGGATTGTACCGGGTGCAATCTGTGCTATGAAGTTTGTCCGGCAAAAGATCGTCAACATCCAGAAATCAAAGCGATTAACATGAAACCGCGACTGGAGCATCTGGAAGAAGAGAAAGCACACTATGATTTCTTCCTGAAATTGCCAGAAATCGATAAAACCCAAATGGAACGCATCGATATCCGAACTTCGCAGCTTATTTCGCCACTGTTTGAGTACTCGGGTGCCTGTTCCGGCTGTGGTGAAACCCCGTATATTAAATTGTTGACCCAGTTATATGGCGACCGCTTATTAATTGCCAATGCCACCGGATGCTCTTCAATCTATGGCGGCAACCTCCCCACCACGCCTTATACCACCAATGCCGATGGCCGTGGCCCTGCATGGGCTAACTCGCTATTCGAGGATAATGCTGAATTCGGTTTGGGCTTTCGTCTGACGGTCGATCAACATCGTCAACGGATCATTCGTTTGATCAATCAACTGGCACCTCAACTCCCGCAAGATTTGGTGAGCCAATTACTTGAGCAAGAAGCAACACCAGAAGTACGTCGCGAACAGGTCACACAACTACGTCAGTTATTACGCGAAATCCCGGGAGATGATGCCCTGCAATTAGCCACTGATGCTGATTATCTGGTGGATAAATCTATCTGGTTGATTGGCGGTGATGGCTGGGCTTATGACATCGGTTTTGGTGGGCTTGACCACGTATTGAGTCTGACCGAAAACGTCAATGTGCTGGTACTCGACACTCAGTGTTACTCCAACACCGGTGGCCAGCAATCTAAAGCGACGCCTCTGGGCGCTGTGACCAAATTTGGCGAACACGGTAAGCGTAAAGCGCGCAAAGATTTGGGCGTCAGCATGATGATGTACGGTCATGTGTATGTGGCGCAAATTTCATTAGGCGCACAGTTGAATCAGACGGTGAAAGCCATTCAGGAAGCCGAGGCCTATCCTGGCCCATCTCTGATTATTGCTTACAGCCCTTGCGAAGAACATGGCTATGATCTGGCCTACAGCCATGATCAAATGAAACAATTAACTGCCACCGGTTTCTGGCCACTGTACCGCTTCGATCCGCGCCGTGCAGATGAAGGGAAAGCTGCTTTAGCACTGGACTCTCGCCCACCAAGCAGTAACTTAACGACCACATTGCTTAATGAGCAACGCTTCCGTCGGCTTAACACCCAAGAACCTGAGGTGGCGGCACAACTGTATGCTGCGGCCGAACAAGACCTGAAAAAACGCTATGACTTCTTGAGCCTGCTTGCGGGCAAAACGGAGAAAACTTCCGCAGAATAGTAGATGAGGTTAATGCGTTAACTCCACAGCCAGCCAGTGCCCTACTGACTGGCTTTTTATTTTGTACCTTATTCTATTGCGCACCACCCCAACGTTGAAATACCACCGTATTAAATTAGATGAAAACTTAGCGCAAATTCAGTATTTAATTTATTCGGCACGATACATATAGCAACATCTAATATAGTGCGGATTTCATTTCAATAATATGGACCGTTACGGACTTTGTTGATATTGATGGTGAGATAATTATTAATAACAGTAGTCAATTCAAATGGTTTCGTATAAGTCATCACTCAATATCTCACTCAAAATGAGTCACGTATAAATTAAAATACTAATACATGCACTTATTGAATGATAAACTTGTGCGCAACAATGCCCCGTTATGCTCCTAATTGGATATGAGTCACGAACAAATGCAAGAGAAACAAGTGGTTAATCAAAAAGAACAATACAATTTGAACAAATTGCAAAAGCGTCTGCGCCGTAACGTGGGTCAGGCGATTGCCGATTTTAATATGATTGAAGAAGGTGACCGTGTCATGGTCTGCCTGTCGGGCGGTAAAGACAGTTATACCATGCTCGATATTTTGCAAAACCTGCAAAAAAGCGCACCAATTAACTTCACCTTGATTGCTGTAAATCTCGATCAGAAACAGCCGGGTTTCCCTGAAGATATCCTGCCAGCGTATCTGGATAAGCAAGGTGTAGAGTACAAAATTGTTGAAGAAAATACCTACGGGATAGTGAAAGACATTATCCCTGAAGGGAAAACCACTTGCTCACTGTGTTCACGCCTGCGCCGTGGCATTTTGTACCGCACCGCCAGCGAACTTGGGGCAACAAAAATAGCGTTAGGTCACCATCGCGATGATATTTTGCAGACACTGTTTCTGAACATGTTTTATGGCGGGAAATTAAAGGGCATGCCGCCAAAACTGATGAGTGATGATGGCAAACATGTAGTGATCCGCCCACTGGCCTACTGCCGTGAAAAAGATATTGAACGTTTTGCCGTTGCCAGAGAGTACCCGATAATTCCTTGTAACCTGTGCGGCTCTCAGCCAAATCTGCAACGTCAGGTGATTAAAGACATGTTACGGGACTGGGATAAACAATATCCGGGGCGCATCGAAACCATGTTTAGTGCAATGCAAAATGTTGTACCTTCACATTTGAATGACCATAAATTATTTGATTTTAAAAGCATTACTCATAACAGCGACATTGTGGATGGTGGTGATTTGGCTTTTGACCGTGAAGAGTTACCACTGCAACCCGTTGGCTGGCAACCTGAAGATGATGAAGAGAGTGAAAAGCAGCCGTTGGTTCGTCTTGATGTGCTAGAAATAAAATAAGCGGCTAACTGATATCGCCTTGCCCATAGGATAGTGACGAGGCGAATCGTTTTTGGGTCTTATTGCTTGTTTGTACACAAAAAATGTATAAAAAAATGCCGATGTTGAGACAACATCGGCATCGTAACAATTATGTGCTATGCAGTAATTCAAAATAAAAGTATTACAAATATGGAGCGCAACGCCCATCGCTTGACGTTGCATTCACCTGCAAAGTGATAATGCCTGAGTCATAACCGTCAAATCTTGATATGGCTCAATTTTGCAGTGATTAGCCCCCCATCTGGCATACTCTTTTCCTCGTCGTCTTCTTACCCATTAGAGCCATTTACTGCGCTTTAACCCCCAGGCAACACCGAGCACCAAAACCACCAACATCATACAAAACGTCGCAAAACCAAAGGAATCAGTATTCCCCGGAATTCCCCCAAGGTTAACGCCAAATAATCCCGTCAAAAACGTAGTGGGTAAAAACACCATGGCTAAAAGTGACATGGTATAAGTTCTTCGGTTCATTGCGTCCGCCATTAATGAGCTAATCTCGTCGGACAAAACCGCTGTACGCGCAATGCTGGCGTCTAAATCCTCTAAACCGCGCCCCAGTCTCTCTGAGATTTCTTGCATACGACGCCGGTCATCATCATTCATCCACGGCAAGCGCTCACTGGCCAAGCGGGAAAAAACATCGCGTTGAGGTGCCATATAGCGGCGCAGTACAATCAATTGTTTACGTAGCAGTGCCATCTGCCCACGCTGGGGGATTTTTTGCTCCAGCAGGTCGTCTTCAAGATCGATAATCTTGTCATGCAAATCTTCAATAAACTCGCTGGTGTGGTCGGTCAGACCATCGACAATTTCCACCAGCCAATTGCCGCTGTCTGTTGGGCCTGTGCCACTTTGCAAATCATTCAGCACATCATCGATGGAGTACACCTTGCGATGTCGGGTTGAGATAATCAGTTTATCTGTCATATAAACCCGAATAGTGACTAGCTGATCAGGCCGGGCATCGTTGTTAAAGTTAATCCCGCGCAACGTTATCATCGTGCCATCACCCAAGCGAGTTACCTTGGGGCGAACACTTTCACCGGCAAGACCGTCACGAACAACTTCGGGAAGTAACGGCGTATTTTGCAGCCAGGCCGCACTTTCTGGATGTGTGTAATCCAGATGCAACCAACAAGGCTGCTCCGCAGTGGCAATGGCATCAGTGCTGATTGATGTCACCCCCCCTTTACCATCAAGCTGATAGGCATAAACGGCATCAGAAACCTGAAGTGCTTTTCCTTCGACTACATCCACGACAACATCCTCTATTTCGGCATTTATCATGCAATTAGCTCAGTGTAGCGCTAGCAACCTTATCTTTAAAGGTGGTGAACTCGGATAGCCTCAATCGCCAATAAAATTACAGGCAGCACCGTGAATGATTTTCTTGTAGTCACTCAATTTATTTGTCATGAGGTTTAGTATAAAAGCATTGATATTCAACGACTGGCTTAAGGATGCATAAGGATAAAGTCAGCGGGAGTAATGCGGACTTTGATGTACAATTTTGTGCAGTTACCACGTTGTATATTCAAGGAATATTGATTATGGAAATCAGCTTCATTACGTTAATGAAAGCATTAATTGGTGGCGCAGGGGCTGGGTTTGCACTGACCGGCGGTTTGTCATTTTTAGTGCCCACATTAACGGTCACTGCTTCCCTCGCATTGACATTTGCAGCCATTGGAGGCGCACTTATTGCGGGTGTCTATCTGAGACAAGTTTTGGTGAACTAAATTGGAACCACTTTCTTCCCACTGGTACTCACCACAAACGACAGATGAGTTGACTAAGTTTTACTGTATTATCTGTATTTCTTATATGTTGATACACATTATCTGGGATTGCATTTCAAAAAAGACACCGCCATTTTCATTAGAAAATTTGCAATATAAACTTAATGAGCTGTATTCATCATCAACTTTCGCGACCAGTTCATTCTTTTTTGTGATTATTATCGATATAAAAAATCCATTGAGGTCATCAGATGCGTTTATTTTCCCATTGATAGTCGCATCATTGAGTGGTTTCATGATTTCCATATCAGCCATTGTGCCAAAACGGCGAAATACAACATAACCTATTTTTTAATATGCGCAGTTCGATGTTAACAACTAAAATCCGCCGGTGATACCGGCGGTATTCTATTATCAATTCATCACAAAACGATATGACTAGTGCTTAATAATATACAGCATCTGGCTATATGCCACATCTTCAGGGTTAGTGATAGGGTAGCCTTTCACCCATGGTTTAATTAAACGCCCATTGGTAAATTGATATATTGGGGCAATTGGCACTTGCTCTGCAATAATCTGTTCAGCTTTATTATAATCATCACTTAATGCTTTAGGATTGGTTTGTTTCCCTGCTTCACTGAGTAAACGGTCATAATTCTCATTAGTAAATTTGGCAATATTACCGCTGTGAGTCGATGTCAGCAGTGAAAGGAAGGTAGAGGGTTCATTGTAATCCCCAACCCATGACGCACGGACAACATCAAAATTTCCGGTGTTGCGGCTATCAATATAGGTCTTCCACTCTTGATTAATCATTTTGACATCAACACCCAATGTCTTCTTCCACATTGACGCTATAGCAATAGCTAATTTCTGATTATTATCCGACGTATTGTATAGCAGTGATAATTTTAGCGGTTTATCAGGGCCATATCCTGCGGCATGCAACAACGCCTTGGCTTGCGCATTTAATTCATCCTGATCTTGTTGCTGTAATAAATTTGCGACCGGATGGTAACCAGCAGTGACATCAGGCGTAAAGTGATAAGCTGGCTTTTCCCCAGTACCTAACACTTTTTCAGCAATCACTTTACGATCGATTGCATAAGATAACGCTTTACGCACCCGTACATCATTGGTCGGTGCGCGCTGTGTATTAAATGCGTAATAGTAAGTCCCTAATTGGTCAGGTGTATACACTTGATCAGGGATATCTTTTAATAGCTTCTGATATAGATTCTTCGGGAAAGATTCTGTTATATCGATATCACCCGCCTGATAGCGCTTAGTCGCATTCGCTTCCTGATTAATTGGAATGAATGTCACTTTGGTTAGCACGGTTCGAGCATGATCCCAATAATGTTCATTAGGGACTAATACTAATTTTTCATTTACCACTCGGTCTTGTAATTTAAATGCACCGTTCCCAACCAGATTCCCTACTTTTGTCCAGTCACTGCCATATTTTTCAACTACCGAGGAAGGTACGGGAAATAAACTGAAATTTGCTGTCAGACTTGGGAAATAAGGAACGGGTTTACTGAGTTTTACTTTAAGTGTGTAATCATTAACAGCACTGACACCCAAAGTCTCCGGTGGCATTTTCCCTTCAATAATCTGCTGTGCATTCTCCATCCCTGCTAGCTCGGCAAACCAAGCAAAGGGAGATAAACTTTTAGGATCGACTAAACGACGCCAGCTATAAACAAAATCCTGTGCGGTCACTGGGTCGCCATTGGACCATTTCGCATCTTTACGCAACGTGAATATATAGGTTTGGTTATCGGCAGTTTGCCATTTAGTCGCAACCCCCGGGATTATCTGACCATGCGCATCTTGATTAACCAACCCTTCGAACAAATCTCGGGCAACCTGCGCCTCTATTAATCCTACGGCCTTCATCGGATCAAGAGAGGCTGGTTCATCTTTAATATGACGAACAATTTCTTGTTTTTCAGCCAGTACGGTGCCCGCAGGGACATCAGCAGCATTTGCCGCGCCCAGCGCTGTGCCAACCAATGCGGCACACAATGCATAACGGAAATAGCGCATAATTGATTAACCTTTTCGTTGTTGTTCCATTTCAGCGAAAGTAAAAAATCGAATAACCATAAACTAGCAGATTAAGTACCATCATGACGACGGTAAATATCGAATCGTTTCGAATGCATCCAGTACCTACCATGACAATCAAATCGCCATATACCCCTCATTTTTCTTAGAATCATTATCTTGTCTACTACAAAATAACTTATCTTATTGATTCAAAGTAATAATGTTAGATGCTATGTTAAATCTAATATGACTGTATTTGGAATAACAGAAAATACTATGAACCTATATCGCCCCCGCCCAGCACGGGGAAAACTGCTGACCCTAGGGCAACATTACGGCCAGTCTCTATTGGGTGCGCCACTGCTTTATTTCCCTGCCCCTCATCCGTCGATTGACACCGGGCTGATTATTGCAGGGACTCATGGTGATGAAAGTGCGGCAATTGTTGCGCTCTCTTGTGCGTTACGCAGCATCTCACCACAGCAGCAGCGCCACCATGTTATCTTGGCAGTTAACCCTGATGGTTGCCAACTGGGGTTGAGGGCAAATGCTAATGGCGTTGATCTTAACCGCAATTTCCCGACTCAAAATTGGCAAGGTGGGGAGACGGTATATCGCTGGAACAGTGCTGCGAATGCACGTGATGTGGTGCTATCAACAGGAGAGCACGCAGGATCCGAGCCTGAGACACAAGCGTTATGCACATTAATTACGCAGTTATCGCCCCGCTGGGTTGTTTCATTCCATGAGCCATTGGCTTGTATCGAAGACCCTGATAGCTCGGCATTGGGCGAACGGCTTGCACTAAACTTCGCATTACCGCTTGTCACCAGTGTGGGTTACGCCACACCGGGTTCATTTGGAAGTTGGTGTGCCGAGCGCGAACTGCCTTGTATTACTGCCGAGTTACCCGCGATTTCGGCAGATGAAGCCAGTGAATGTTACCTAAACGCATTGATTGATTTACTGACATTGGCAGATTAAACCGACAAATCGATAGCCCCCGTGGCGAAGTGCAGACCCTCGTCGACATCGCGTTCCAACCATGTTGGGCCATCGAGGTCAACAAAACGCGCCCCAGGCGCCAGTGGCAATGCCGCGCGGACAGCCCGTGACGTGCACAACATACAACCGAGCATAATGGCAAATCCCAGTGATTTTGCCTGCTCGGCCAATAATAGTGCCTCGGTTAATCCGCCACTTTTATCCAGTTTGATGTTAACCATGTCGTAGCGGCCCACCAGACCTGCTAAGTCAGCTCGCGTATGGCAGCTTTCATCGGCACAAATAGGCAGTGGATGAATAAAATTCTGCAAAGAATCATCCATCCCTGCCGGCAGAGGCTGCTCCAGCATTGCTACACCTAAGTCAGCCAGTAACTGACAACGCGCCGCCAAACCTTCTGGTTGCCAGGCTTCATTAGCATCGACAATTAATGTCACATCTGGCACGGCGCTGCGGATTGCCACCAAACGCTCGGCAATGAGATGATCATCGAGCTTTATTTTTAATAGGTTAGCTCCCAAACGTGCCAGCGCACTTGCGCTATAAGCCATCGTTTCCGGGGTGCCAATACTGACTGTCTGAGCCATGGATATATGAGAAACCGCAGGGATTTGAGTCCTCTGCCACAGAGTTTGCCGATTCTGTAAGCATTCCAACTGCCACAACGCACAATCCACTGCGTTTCTTGCCGCACCGGCGGGCAATAACTGCTGTAGGGCTTCGCGCGACACACCATATTCGATGGCACTCACCACCAAAGCCAACTGCGCCATCACAGAAGATTCACTTTCGCCATAATGAGGATATGGCGTACATTCACCAAATGCGCGGATTCCCCCTTCTTCAATTTCGACAACCACAACTTTGGCTTCAGTACGGCTTCCGCGGGAGATAACAAACGCAGAATGTAGAGGCCAAGCCTCAGGATAACAACGCATGGTTCTCATTAGGGGTCCTCGATAGAATTCAGGCGTTAACGTCAGGTGTCAGAACCCGACGTCAGTAAAATCTCAATTATTTGGCAAATTTCTCATATCCAAGCCGCCATTGTTACCTTAAACTGAACTTCGTGTTACACATCTGTAAAAGGGATCAAATAATGACACAGACAGTACATTTCCAAGGCAATCCAGTGACCGTTGCAGGTCAACTCCCGCAACCCGGTGATAAAGCTAAAGATTTTACATTAGTCGCGAAAGATTTATCTGATGTTGCACTGAGCAGCTTCATTGGTAAACGTAAGGTTCTGAACATCTTCCCAAGTATCGATACCGGCGTGTGTGCCGCATCCGTACGTAAATTCAATCAACTGGCTGGCGAACTTGAGAACACCGTCGTTCTTTGTATCTCCTCTGACCTGCCATTTGCTCAATCACGTTTTTGCGGTGCTGAAGGTCTGAGCAACGTTATTACACTGTCAACATTACGTGGTGCTGAATTCAAACAAGCATACGGCGTAGCCATCACTGAAGGCCCATTAGCCGGTTTGACCGCACGCGCTGTAGTGGTTCTGGATGGTCAAGATAATGTTATCTACAGTGAGTTGGTTAACGAAATCACGACCGAACCAAATTATGATGCTGCTCTGGCATCGTTGAAATAACCGCAAACTTCCGCTTTTAATGAAGACGCAAACGGCTGTCCCATCGGGTACAGCCGTTTTTTATCGCCGCCAACGTTAGCTTTTCTGACACGACGCTTCAGCCGCATCGCTTGCGTTAATCACTTATTCGTCTTCATTTTCATCATTGGCTACCCGCTTACTACTTAAGCCATATTCACGCAGCTTATTAGCAATAGCCGTGTGGGAGACACCCAGCCGCTTGGCCAGTTTACGAGTACTTGGATAATTACGATAAAGGCGCGTTAAAACAGAACGTTCAAACCGTTTACTGATGTCATCAAGTGAACCATCTAGCACTTCATCCCCTAGAGCAGCTTCAACCTCAAATTCCGGTAAAATGATGTCCTGTGGTCGCAGTTCAAACCCTTCTAGCTGAGTCAAAGCACGGTAGATAGCATTTTTAAGCTGCCGCACATTACCGGGCCAGCCATAACTGGTCAGGAAGTTGCTGAGTTCAGGAGCCAACTTCGGACGAGGTACACCTTGTTCGTCAGAGAAACGGGCAACGAACAGCGAGGTCAGTGGCATAATATCGGCCTGACGCTCTCGTAGCGGCGGCAAAGTGATCGTCAACACATTGAGGCGATAGTATAAATCCTCGCGAAATTCCCCGCGTTGAACCAACTCCACCAAATTCTTTTGAGTCGCACAGATAACCCGCACATCAACATGCACTTCATGCTCTTCCCCAACACGGCGGAAAGTACCATCATTAAGGAAACGTAACAGTTTTATCTGCATGCGAGGCGACATTTCGCCGATTTCATCCAAGAGAACCGAGCCACCATTGGCTTGTTCAAAGAAACCTTTTTTGCCCTCAATGGCATTCGGATAAGCCCCTGCGGCATAGCCAAATAATTCACTTTCAACGACATCATCAGGCATTGATGCACAGTTGAGACCGAGAAACGGCATTTTTCCTCGAGGGCTACGCAGATGACAAGCTCGTGCTAATAGATCCTTACCCGTGCCAGTTTCGCCCACTAATAACAAGGGGGCATCCAGCATTGCTAATTTCCGAGCTTGATCAAGAACATGGCGCATTTTCGCGCTGGTCGCAACAATCTGCTTAAATTCAGTATCATCATTAATCGATAAGATTTGCAGTTGTTTTCCCATGCGGGCGGTAGACTTCAGCATTACCACGGCCCCCACGGTTTGATTCTGTTGATTTTCATCTTCAAGCTGAATCGGCGTGATCTCCATCAGGTAATCCTGATTATTGATCAACACCCGTTCAGTATGAGGGGCAGTCTCTCCCCCATCAAACCACCTGGCGAAATTATACCCCCCAAGTAGGCTGCCTGCTGTTTTGTGGCGAACTTTCTCTTCATTGAGGGAAAAAAGTTCGCGAGCAGCTGGGTTAGCTAACTCAAGATTACCTTTCAAATCGATGGAAAATACTGGCTCAGGCATGGACTCAAGTAGCGCCCGCAATGAACGGTGTTCACGTTCTGATGGCATAAAGGAGACAGTTCGGACGTCAGTAACACCTTCAATACGCCGAATATCCATCATCAATGCACTAAATACGCTGAAGTCCAGTTGGGAGAAATTCAGGTAAATGCGACCAATCGGATCAATTTCGATCCCCCGTAAATCAATGCTGCGTAAAACCAAGAGATCGAGTAACTCTCTGGTGAGACCGAGTCGGTCTTCGCAAAAAACTTCCAAGCGCATCAGTATCGACCTTATCTATGGCAGGTGCGGAATATCTGTTAAAGATAATACCCTGTCCCCCCGCGCTGATGAAGCAGTCTGTCAGCAAAAGTTGACAGGAATCGGCTTTTTGCTGTTTTTTTTCCTCGATAAAGCACAGAAAGGCATGATCATCAACGCCAATCATTACTATATACAGCGAGTTATTAGTTTTAGTATTAATAATTCAGAATAATATAATGCCTAGTCGCGCCAATATCTTCGTCAATGACAAGTGACACTTTGCTTTATATCGGCCAAGTGGCTATAGTGGATGTAGCCAATTGACCGAGGAGGTTACATGAGAACATATCACCCTGCCCCAGCGACCAAAACAGGCGCGCTATGGCGTGAGATTGGCTTACCCGCCAGCCGTGGCACTGTATTGGTCGACAGTATCAAAATGGGATTCTCTGTTGATGTCATCGACAGCATCCATGTTTGGGCCTCCATACCTAAAGCAGAGATATTGCGCGCGACCGGTATTCCCAGCCGCAGTCTAACCCGTAGACGCACGCATGATGGCCGTTTTACACCAGAAGAGAGCGAGCGAATCGCCCGTTTCGTCCGTGTCATGGATGCCGCAGTCGATCTGTTTGGGGGAGATAAAGGCAAAGCCATCACTTGGATGTCTACCCCGATTAAGGGTCTTGGTCACCGCAGCCCGGACTCTCTGCTGGAAACCGAAACCGGCGCATTGGAAGTTTGTGATTTAATTGGGCGATTAGAGCATGGCGTATTTTCGTAGCTGAAAGCCAAAAGGAAATGAATCTTCAACCACCCATTACAGGGAAACGTAGTTTAAAGGGGTAAGCGTACGATGAAATACCGCCTGACAGGCCAATCTTTATGATGTTCTACCGCATTGTGATGCGTCACTATCTTGCATCAACCTGGACCGGCTATGGTGCAGAGATTTATGGGGGTCGTTGGAATCATAAAGGGCATGCCGCTATCTATTTGGCCAGCAGTGTATCTCTGGCCATGCTGGAAACCTTAGTGCATATCCAAGACAGCTCAACACTGAGTGAATTCGAATTATTTCAGATGGACGTTGATGACAGCAACATTATGCTGTTGCAACCACAAGATTGGCCGACAGATTGGCGCAGTGATCCCGCGCCAGCCGCTACGATGGATATCGGCACCGAGTGGCTGGAATCAGAAACATCACTTGGATTACTGGTTCCCTCCACACTGGTGCCATCAGAAAATAATTTGCTGATCAACCCCCGGCATAAAGATTTTCAAGCGTGTTTGAACAGCGTCAAGCCCCTCTCTTTTGCCTTTGATCCCCGCCTGAAATAATGCCTATGCCAAAGAATGGCTCCTCACGACTGATTGAGCTTATCTTTCTTTGGCAACGTATTCTTTAACTGGCTGATTAACTGCCGACGAAAATCACCTAATTTCGGTTTGTCATCACCCAACCACGGTAACGGGCGGCATAACTCCATCGTTTTAATACCTAACCGCGCCGTCAGTAAGCCAGCACCAATACCTTGTGCAGCACGAGCGGATAACCGCGCAGCCAAATCTTGTGATAGCCAATCCATGCCCACTTCCCGAACCAATTCTGAGGCCCCGGCAAAGGCAATGTTCAGCAGCACCAAACGGAACAAACGAATACGGCTAAAATATCCCAGCTCAATACCATACAAAGCAGCAATACGATTAATCAGGCGAATATTCCGCCAAGCGATAAAAGCCATATCTACCAGTGCCAATGGGCTGACCGCTATCATTAATGCGGATTCTGCCGCATAACGGCTTATTTCTGCCCTAGCTTGATTATCCAATGATGGTTGCACCAGCTTGGCATAGAGTTCAACAACTTCCCGATCATTATGGGTTTCATGTAGCGAGGCTTGCCAGCGCTGTAACGCCGGGTGCCCTTGATCCAGCCCCGCCTGACGCGCTAATTTTTCACAAAACGCGCGTCCCTGTCCAATGCCGTGGCTAACTAACAGTTCCCGTGCGATGTCTCGCTCTTCAGCCCGTTGCCGCAAGCGGTATAAACGCCGCCACTCCGTCACGACCGAACCTACCCCCGCCAGCACGATCAATCCACCAGCGGTCGTTGCACCTAATGCAATCCAATCTTGTTGCTGCCAGGCCTGATTAACCCATTGCACTGATTGCGCGAGCACACTGACACCAAAAAGTGCCACGCCTGCGGTCACCATTTTACGCCACAAGCTGCGTTTCGGTTTCAGCGCTGCGTTCACTAACCCCTCGACCCGACCTTCTTCATTTTCAGCATCCAGTTCTGGAGCTGCAGGATAGAAGTTCTCGGCCGCTTGTTGGCTGAAATCCTGTGCAGCTTTTAATACCGGTTCATCCAGCGGTTGCAGAGGTTGTTCAAAATCGATCCGTGGTTTTAAAGGCTCGCTCATCGCAATTTATCTCCCAATAAGAATTCCATCACCGCATCGAGGCGAATATGTGGCAATGGGCTGTCCACATTGACGGCCTGTGGACGGAATTCATCAAAATGGAATCCTTGCTGCTGCCAAAAAGCCGCTCCCGGCAAGCGAGCGGGTACATCACCGGGGAAGACCGTCAATGGCGCCCCATCACTCAAGCGATGCCCTCGCAATGCGGGTATTTTCTGCCCATGACTTTCAACAATGCCACTTTCCGTAGCTTGTACTGAGGCCAGCCCAACACAATCCATGCTAATACCTTCAAACGCCGCATTTTGCCACGCTTCCTGTACCAATTGCTGTAATAAGGAAACCAAATTGGCATGCTGATCCGCTGTCACGTGATCCGCTTTGGTGGCGGCAAACATCAGCTTATCAATACAGGGGGAGAATAAGCGGCGGAACAATGTGCGCTTTCCGTAATGGAAACTCTGCATCAATTGTGTCAACGCCAAACGCATATCGTTAAATGCTTGCGGCCCACTGTTTAGCGGTTGCAGACAATCTACCAACACTATTTGCCGATCAAAACGGACAAAATGCTCTTTATAGAAGCCTTTCACTACTGAGTTGCAATAATAGTTAAAGCGCGCGCGTAACATCCCTATATTCGAGTGTTTATCCGCCTGTGCCAGCCGTGACTCCCCCAAATCATTAACATCAGGCCACGGGAAAAACTGTAAAGCCGGCGCGCCTGCCATATCTCCGGGCAACACAAAACGCCCCGGCTGAATAAAATGCAGTCCTTCATTTTTGCAACGAATCAGATAATCGGTATAAGCCTGAGCAATGGCAGCTAGCTGATTCTCATCAGCTGGCGCTAATGGATCACACTGTTTGCACAGTGTCAGCCAAGGTTCGGCCCACTGAGCACGGTCCCCTTGTAGCAACCCCGCCATCTGGCGCGACCAACTTAAATAGTCCTGCTCCAACATAGGTAAATCTAACAACCATTCACCCGGGTAATCGACAATTTCTAGATACAGTGTCGATGTTTCCTTGAAATGGCGCAAAAGCGAATCACCGGAACGAAACCGCAAAGCTAAGCGAATTTCGCTAACCCCCCGCGTCGGTGTTGGCCAATTGGGTGGCGTCCCATAGAGCGAGGCTAAACCTTCATCGTAAGTAAAACGCTGAATACCCAGATCACGTTGCGGCACGCGCTTAACACCCAGTAACCGCTCTTCGCGCACAGCAGAAAACAGCGGCAAACGAGCACCACTGTGGACATGAAGCAATTGATTCACTAAAGATGTAATAAATGCGGTTTTCCCGCTACGGCTCAGGCCGGTTACCGCTAACCGCAGGTGGCGATCCATCCCGCGGTTAACCAATGAAGTAATCTCATTTTGCAGTCGTTTCATGCTTCTCCTTGGCAAATTGACCCGCGGCTGCCCCCATTGCCCGTTTTAGCATGGGTTCCAGCATCATCAACAGCAACCAGCGCAGGGGTTTGCGGCTGACATTTTTTACTATCAGACCTGCGGCACCGGCGGGGCCATAGGTTAATGCAACAGTAAAAATAATCTTAACTATTGTCGTTAATACTACACCTGCACGGGTGCGAGCAGAATGATTGTTCATATTGATACTCTCCGGCAGGCTAACTCATTGGATTACATTACAACTGACGAAAGCGACTCCGTACACCAAATGTCTCGGAGGTCACATAGCGTTCAACTTGGCGCAAACGCTGCTCTCCCGCCCCCAATTCATATTCAAGTTGATCCAGTAACTGCCTTGGTGTTGCTTCATGATGTTCGCTGAAACTGGCTGCGGGAGCCGGTTCCAGCATAAAAGTCAGTACGATATAGGCCACAATGGTAAACACGAACAGGCCAAAAAAGAGTGATAGCACCACCATCACACGGATCAATCGCACCGGAATATCAAAATAGTGTGCCAGACCTGCACAGACCCCTTTGATCATGCCCTCTTCAGGCACTCGGTACAGTTTTTTGCTACTCAACACATTATTTTTAAAAATATCGCCCATTATGACTGCCTCCAATCAGGGTGCTGCGCATCAAGAATTTCTTCCAATGTCTGGATACGTTCACGCATCCGGCGGGCATCATCCGTTAACTGTGATAAGCGCTGCATATCCTGATGGCTAAGTTGAGCACCACTTTGCTGGCGATTGCTGTAATGCAGCCATAACCAAATCGGTGCAACAAACAACACAAAAATCGTCAGCGGTATGGCAAGAAACAGGATACTCATTCATTCCCCTTAATCATCTTGATAGCGGGTTTCCGCATTTTTATCATTGCAGGCCGCCTTTTCCTGGCGGCCCGATAGCATTATAAAAACTTACTCAGCTGAATTCATTTTCGCTTTCAGCGCAGCCAGTTGCTTGCTAATTTCATCATCAGCTTTCAGTTCGGCAAATTGACTGTCTAACGACTTTTGTTTACCAACACCCACAGTTTCAGCTTCTGCTTCCATGTGGTCAATGCGGCGTTCAAACTGCTCAAAACGTGCCATGGCCTCATCTAACTTGCCACTATCAAGCTGACGGCGGACATCACGGGATGATGCAGCGGCCTGATGACGCAAGGTCAATGCTTGCTGTCTCGCGCGCGTTTCAGTCAGTTTACTTTCTAACTCCGTGATTTCCTGCTTCATGCGCTCTAGGGTCTCTTCTACAGCAGCCATTTCACCCGTCAGCACTTTAATCAGGTCCGCGACCTTCTGTTTTTCAATCAGTGCCGCACGAGCTAAGTCTTCTTTATCTTTGCGCAGAGCCAGCTCGGCTTTATCCTGCCATTCTTGCTGCAAGCTTTCGCTGTTTTCAATGCGGCGTAGCAGCTGCTTTTTCTCTGCCAACGCACGGGCTGATGTTGAGCGGATCTCAACCAGCGTATCTTCCATTTCCTGAATCATCAGCCGCACCAATTTCTGCGGATCTTCAGCTTTATCCAGTAATGTATTGATGTTGGCGTTCACGATATCGGCGAAACGAGAAAAAATACCCATAATTTACATCCTCTTTTAACTTATTGGCTCTTTGATATACCGGCGTCTGGTTATATCCATTCCGATAGCTTTGTGGAATAACACATCACATTCTTGGGATAACTATAATCAAGAGTCGTGCCAACTTTTCATAAAACTTAATGCACTGAAAAATAACAAAAAAATATTTTTGCTTGTTTTGAGATAAAATGTAGAGTGATTACTTTAACCAACTATTGGCGAATCTCATCATGAATGAGCAAGTAGAAAACCTGTTAGGTGAAGCAAACTCGTTTGTTGAAGTGCTGGAGCAAGTTTCTGGGCTGGCAAAACTGAATAAGCCCGTATTGGTGATTGGTGAGCGGGGAACCGGTAAAGAGCTGATTGCTCACCGTTTGCACTACTTATCTGACCGTTGGCAGGGGCCGTTCATTTCACTTAACTGCGCCGCACTGAATGAAAATTTACTCGATTCTGAACTGTTTGGTCATGAAGCGGGTGCTTTCACCGGGGCACAAAAGCGCCATCTGGGCCGTTTTGAACGAGCCGACGGCGGCACGCTGTTTTTAGATGAATTGGCCACTGCGCCCATGTTAGTGCAGGAAAAGTTACTGCGCGTCATTGAGTATGGTCATTTAGAACGTGTCGGTGGCAGTCAACCACTGCAAGTCGATGTTCGACTTGTGTGTGCGACCAATGACAATTTACCCGCTTTAGCTGCTGCCGGAAAATTCCGCGCCGATTTACTTGACCGCCTCGCCTTTGATGTGGTGCAGTTGCCCCCTTTACGTGAGCGACAGCAAGACATCATGTTGCTGGCGGAACACTTTGCCATTCAGATGTGCCGGGAGCTAGGTTTGCCACTTTTCCCCGGTTTTACACCACTGGCGAAATCGCAGCTATTGGAATACCCATGGCCCGGCAATGTACGTGAACTTAAAAATGTGGTCGAACGTTCAGTCTATCGCCATGGGGACAGCAATCAGCCGCTGGATAATATTATTATTAATCCTTTTGCCCCCCGGCTGACTACGAAAACCGCGATGGCCGAAAACCACAATGTCGATATGGCAGCGGCACCATTATCAACCCTGCCCGCACTCCCTCTCAACCTTAAACAATGGTTACATCACAGTGAACAACAGATGCTAAAGCATGCCCTTGAACAGGCACGATTTAATCAACGTAAGGCGGCGGATTTGCTGGGGCTAACCTACCATCAATTACGCGGCATGCTAAAAAAGCATGCCATGCTGACGGGGGATAGAGAGCAACCTTAATGGATTATATGAAGGGACATAGTTGCAGGCAAAAAAAAAGCCAGCACCCGAGCTGGCTTAAAAAAACACTGGAAGCAATGTGAGCAATGTCGTGCTTTTCTGTCAAAAGCCTGAAACAACTGGCTTTGTCCTGAAGAGCAAAGTGATGATAATGGTTATCAATAGCAGTTGCAAACACTTTGTTGAGAATTTTTCTCATTTCCATACTAACTCTGTTGGAATTATGTGCATTTCTGGCCGAGATCCCCTCATGCGGCTAATTGCGCCATCATTTCTTAGTGAATAAACAATAATTTACTGGTTACTCCAGTGAGTTGCTGCAATAACCAGCAAAGTGCGCTGATGTTCTGCGCAATAAAGAGTTGTTTTGCTCAATGGATTGGGGGGCGTGCCAGATTACGGTACACTAAGAGTATTGCTTACTTACTGCGAAAGCGTTTATGCGTGCTTTACTGATTTGGATGCTGTCGCTGGCTTGTCTTGCGACTCCGGCGCTGGCACAACCTGCCCCAGCCGCCGAACCTACCCAACCACTGCCGGATATCCGTCAGCGCGGTTTTGTCTATTGTGTCAGCGGGATACTTAATACCTTTAACCCGCAGATGGCGAGCAGCGGATTAACCATCGACACACTGGCCGCCCAACTTTATGACCGTTTGTTGGATGTCGACCCTTATACTTATCGGCTCATCCCTGAATTAGCGGAAAGTTGGCAAGTGCTGGATAACGGTGCCACTTACCGTTTTCATTTACGTAAAGATGTCCCATTCCAGACCACTGACTGGTTCAAACCCACCCGGATGATGAATGCCGATGATGTGGTATTCAGTTTCCAGCGGGTATTTGACTCACATCACCCTTACCATGATGTCAACGGCGGGGAGTATCCCTATTTTGATAGTTTACAATTTGCTGATGCGGTCCAGAGCGTCAAAAAACTGGATGACTATACCGTTGAATTTAAACTAAAAGCTCCTGACGCTTCCTTCCTTTGGCATCTGGCGACACATTATGCACCGGTACTTTCTGCCGAGTATGCTGACGTTTTAACTCAAAAGGGTCGCCAAGAACAAATTGACCGTGAACCTGTTGGCACCGGCCCGTTCTTGTTGAACGAATACCGTTCTGGGCAATATATCCGCCTGTTTAGAAATAGCGATTATTGGAAAGGCTTGCCACGCATGCCTCAGGTGGTGATTGATCTGGGGGCTGGCGGTACTGGCCGTCTATCTAAATTACTGACCGGCGAGTGCGATGTATTGGCTTATCCGGCAGCCAGCCAGTTATCTATTTTACGTGATGATCCACGCTTACGGCTGACACTGCGCCCAGGCATGAACGTGGCCTATCTGGCGTTCAATACCCGCAAACCTCCGCTAAATAATCCGCGAGTACGGCAGGCTATTGCTTTATCTATTAATAATCAGCGATTGATGCAATCAATTTATTATGGCACGGCGGAGACCGCAGCCTCTATTTTGCCAAGAGCATCATGGGCTTACGACAACCAAGCTCAAGTCACTGAATATAATCCGGAAAAAGCCAAAGAGATACTCAAAGAGTTGGGGATTACTAAGCTACAACTCAACTTATGGGTGCCTACAGCATCGCAATCCTATAACCCCAGCCCGTTAAAAACGGCGGAGTTAATACAAGCGGATTTAGCGCAAGTTGGGATTACCGTAAATATTGTGCCCGTCGAAGGACGCTTCCAGGAAGCACGTCTGATGGAAATGAATCACGATCTGACGCTCTCTGGCTGGTCAACCGACAGTAACGATCCCGACAGTTTCTTCCGACCATTATTAAGCTGTGCAGCAATTCGTTCGCAAACAAACTATGCTCACTGGTGTGATCCAGAATTTGATGAGTTGCTGCAAAAAGCATTACGTTCCCAGCAATTATCGGCACGTATTGAATATTATCAGCAAGCTCAACGCATTCTGGAGCAGCAATTACCTCTGCTACCACTGGCATCATCCTTACGGCTACAGGCTTACCGCTATGATATTAAAGGTTTGGTATTAAGCCCGTTTGGCAATTCTTCTTTTGCTGGCGTGTTCCGCGAGAGCGATGAGGGCAAAAAGCCATGATCATCTTCACCTTACGGCGCTTATTACTGCTGGTGATAACCTTGTTTATGCTATCACTGGTCAGTTTTAGCCTGAGCTACTTTACCCCTCACGCACCGCTAAATGGTGCTGCACTGTTGGATGCCTACCGTTTTTATTTCAGTAGCCTATTTCAGTGGGACTTTGGCGTTTCCAGCATTAATGGCCAACCGATCAGCGAGCAATTGCGCGAAGCTTTTCCTGCCACCATGGAACTGTGTGTTTTAGCCTTTACGCTGGCGCTATTTGTTGGTATCCCATTAGGGATTATTGCTGGTGTGATGCGCGGTAAATTTGCCGATATCGCGATCAGCTCCATTGCATTGCTCGGCTTCTCAATCCCGGTATTTTGGCTAGCTCTGTTGCTGATGTTGTTCTTTTCGTTGCATTTAGGCTGGTTGCCCGTCTCGGGCCGTTTTGATCTGTTATATCAGGTGAAACCTGTCACTGGGCTGGCGTTGGTTGACGCATGGTTATCACCCTCACCTTATCGTAAAGAGATGATGATAAGCGCACTTCAGCATATGATTTTGCCTATCACTGCGCTGGCCGTCGCCCCCACAACTGAAGTTATCCGCTTGATGCGCACCAGCACCGATGATGTTATCGGGCAAAACTATATTAAAGCCGCGGCCACCCGTGGCTTATCACGGTTTACTATTATTCGTCGCCATGTGCTGCATAATGCGCTGCCACCTATTATTCCTAAATTAGGGCTACAGTTTTCAACCATGCTGACGCTGGCGATGATAACCGAAGTGGTCTTTAACTGGCCGGGGTTGGGCCGCTGGCTGATTAATGCCATTCGTCAGCAAGATTACGCCGCAATCTCAGCGGGTGTGATGGTGGTCGGTTCGTTGGTCATCGTCATTAACGTACTGTCAGATATTCTGGGCGCAATGATGACGCCGTTAAAGCATAAGGAATGGTATGCCCTTCGATAATGTCTACCGCGAGAAGAAAATGCCCAGCCCGTTGCTCTATACTTGGCGGCTTTTCTATTCTGATGGCCTGGCGATGGTGGGTTTTTACGGCGTCCTCGGCTTACTATTGCTGTGTGTACTGGGTAGCACATTAGCGCCTTATGCTCTCGACCAACAATTTTTGGGTTATCAATTGCTCCCGCCCTCTTGGTCGCGTTATGGCAATGTCTCTTTCTTCCTCGGCACTGATGATTTAGGTCGAGATATTTTAAGCCGTTTATTGGCAGGAACGGCATCAACGTATGGCTCCGCGCTGTTGGTCACTCTTGCAGCCGCACTGTGTGGTGTAGTGCTCGGTGTTTTTGCCGGTATCACTCATGGTTTTCGTTCAGCCATTCTTAATCACGTACTCGATACATTGCTCTCCATTCCCTCATTGTTGCTCGCCATCATCGTCGTGGCCTTTGTCGGGCCAAGTTTAGAGCATGCTATGTTTGCCGTGTGGCTGGCGCTGCTGCCCCGAATGGTTCGAACTATTTATAGCGCAGTGCATGATGAGTTAGATAAAGAGTATGTGATTGCTGCTCGTTTGGACGGTGCTTCCACACCTCATATTTTGGCCTATGCCATTTTCCCTAATATCGCCGCCGTACTCGTGACAGAATTTACCCGTGCATTATCAATGGCCATTTTGGATATCGCTGCTTTAGGCTTTCTTGATCTTGGGGCGCAATTACCCTCTCCCGAATGGGGAGCAATGTTGGGTGATTCACTGGATTTAGTCTATGTTGCGCCGTGGACAGTCATGCTCCCCGGTGGGGCTATTTTGGTCAGTGTGCTACTGGTAAATCTATTGGGTGATGGGATGCGCCGAGCAATCAATGCGGGGGTGGAATAATGCCATTACTTGATATTCGTAACCTCACCATCGAATTTATGACCTCCGAGGGAATGGTAAAAGCGGTTGACCGTATTAGCATTACGCTGACGGAGGGGGAAGTTCGTGGTTTAGTGGGTGAATCCGGATCGGGTAAAAGTTTGATTGCCAAGGCCATTTGTGGGGTCAGCAAAGATAACTGGCGCATCACAGCTGACCGTTTTCGCTTTGATGACATTGATCTGCTGCAATTAACGCCACGCGAGCGGCGTAAAGTGATCGGCCATAATATCTCAATGATATTTCAGGAGCCGCAATCTTGTCTGGACCCTTCTGAGAGTATTGGTCGGCAACTGTTGCAAGCTATTCCCGGCTGGACTTACAAAGGCCGCTGGTGGCAACGATTTCATTGGCGTCAACGTCGAGCTATTGAGTTGTTACACCGTGTGGGTATCAAAGACCACAAAGATATTATGCGCAGCTACCCTTATGAACTGACTGAAGGGGAATGCCAGAAAGTGATGATAGCGATCGCCTTGGCAAACCAGCCACGACTACTGATCGCTGATGAACCGACCAATGCAATGGAACCGACCACTCAGGCGCAAATTTTCCGCCTGCTGGCCCGACTGAACCAAAACAACAACACCACTATTTTGCTGATCAGCCATGATTTGCAGATGATGAGTAAATGGGCGACACGGGTCAATGTGCTGTATTGTGGCCAAACTGTAGAAAGTGCCGTTTGCGAGGAGCTGCTGGCCTCCCCACACCACCCCTATACTCAAGCGCTGATCCGCGCGATGCCCGATTTTGGCCGTTCTTTACCCCATAAAAGCCGGCTGAATACTTTACCGGGGGCGATTCCATCACTGGAACATTTGCCGGTCGGCTGCCGTCTGGGGCCTCGCTGCCCTTATGCACAGAAAACCTGTATTGAAACACCACGCTTACGATCGGTTAAAAATCATGCCTTTGCCTGCCACTTCCCCTTAAACTTGGAGGAGCAATAATGGCTGAGACCCTGCTCGAAGTCCGTAACCTGAGCAAAACCTTCCGCTATCGTACGGGGTTATTCCGTCGTCAACATGTTGAAGCCGTTAAATCGGTCAGCTTTACTCTGCGTGAGGGGCAAACACTGGCCGTGATTGGCGAAAACGGTTCAGGTAAATCCACTTTAGCCAAAATGCTGTCTGGCATGATTGAACCCACTCAAGGCGAATTATTAATTGATGACCACCGTCTGGTCTACGGCGACTACGCTTATCGTAGCCAGCGCATTCGCATGATTTTCCAAGATCCCAGCACCTCACTGAATCCGCGCCAACGTATCGGCCAATTGCTGGATGCCCCACTAAAGCTGAATACCGATTTAGATGCCGCAGCACGCGAGCAACGCATCTACCAGACATTACGGCAAGTGGGGTTGTTACCCGATCACGCAAATTACTACCCACATATGTTAGCCTCCGGGCAGAAACAGCGTATTGCACTGGCGCGAGCATTAATACTGCAACCTAAAGTCATCGTTGCTGATGAAGCGCTAGCATCACTGGATATGTCCATGCGCTCACAGATTATTAATCTGATGTTAGAGCTACAGGAAAAGCACGGCATCTCTTACATTTATGTGACTCAGCATCTGGGGATGATGAAACATATCAGTGACCAGGTGATTGTGATGCATGAAGGAGAAGTGGTGGAGCGTGGCAGTACCGCAGAAGTGTTGGCCGCCCCACTGCACGACCTCACCAAGCGATTGATTTCCAGCCATTTTGGCGAAGCATTAACCGCAGATGCTTGGCGCCGGGACACGGGTAACTTTTAATGCTATCGCTACTGTGTTGACACATATCGCATGTTGAAAAATCTCGACCAGAGACAGAAACCATGACTCGTCTGGATAACTGACATAAAAGGATAATTAATATGGGTTTTCTTACCGGCAAACGCATTTTGATAACAGGTGTCGCCAGCAAATTGTCCATTGCCTATGGTATCGCGCAAGCCATGCATCGTGAGGGGGCCGAACTGGCCTTCACATACCAAAATGACAAATTAAAAGGCCGTGTTGAAGAATTTGCTGCGGCCTTAGGCTCTAAACTGATCTTCCCCTGTGACGTCGCACAAGATGAAAGTATCGCGCAATTATTTACTGATTTAGGCCAATCTTGGCCGAAATTTGATGGCTTCGTACACTCCATCGGTTTTGCGCCGGCTGACCAGTTAAAAGGCGATTATGTTGATGCCGTCACCCGCGAAGGTTTTGGTATTGCGCATGACATTAGCTCCTACAGTTTTGTTGCTATGGCGAAAGCCTGTCGAACTATGCTTAATCCGAATTCTGCCCTGCTGACTCTGACCTATTTGGGTGCTGAACGCGCCATTCCAAACTATAACGTAATGGGTTTAGCAAAAGCGTCTTTGGAAGCCAACGTGCGTTATATGGCGAATGCTCTCGGCCCGGAAGGTATCCGTGTCAACGGCATCTCTGCCGGGCCAATTCGCACACTGGCAGCTTCAGGCATTGATAGTTTCCGCAAGATGCTGGCACATTGCGAAGCCGTGACGCCGATCCGTCGCACCGTCACTATTGAGGATGTTGGTAACCCCGCTGCATTTTTGTGTTCTGATTTAGCCGCCGGTATTACGGGCGAAATCCTGCATGTAGATGGCGGTTTCAGTATTGCAGCAATGAATGAATTAAACCTGAAAAAACCAGAATAGCCGTTGATACCGAGCTAATCTACTGCACAAAATATCTCTTTCTCATCCGCGAGTTGCCCATCGCGGATCTTCTCTGTCACGCCAATTTCTATAATCAATTATTCGCTAACGTAACAACATTTTTGTTATATATAATAATATGTTATTACTTTTGGTTATGGATTATGGTTTAACATTATTTTATCTCGCCATGCCAATCAGCAATGATATCCACTGTGTTCATTCCATAAAACGACAGGATATCTTGCCGATGTTGATACCTCGCACTTTGTATTGCTCCTCATTTGATACCGCGTTAATCAATCATTCGCATCTGGCCTATCAGGCTACGGTAATTAACTCATCGTTACCTTTCACTTTGATGTGTTGCTGCCCTTAACGGAGGTCACTATGGTGCAATTTAGACGCCACGATAATGCCCATTGGTATCATGAGACTCAGCGCAGCGGCAGTCTGGAGATCGTTGCAGCACAAATTGCTGACGCAAGTGGAGCAGTGAATAGTAGTAACCTCGACTATTCGCTACCGGCTGAAAACGTCCCCGAAAAGGGTATTTTTCTACTTGGGTGTGTAGCCGGTATGCCAGACACATTTGATGACGCATTCACGCACCATACCCCTATATTATTGGCTTCAGAGGCCATGTATCACGCGCTTTTTCCAACGATTGTTGAACCAGACCATAACAGTACCTTTTCACTCTATGACCGCTTGAGTAGCGCATTAACTGTCGCACAAGTTACGGGGGTTCAGCGATTATGTAGCCACTATGCTGAGCGCCTTACCCCACTCCCTAGCCCGGATGCATCACGGGAAAGTAATATGCGGCTAACACAAATCACCCAATATGCCCGCCAGCTTGCCAGTCAGCCGACACTGATCGATCAACATGCGCTGCAACAGTTGGCCGATGTAGGTTTAACGCACACCGATATTATTGTTTTATCGCAGATAATTGGCTTTATAGGCTATCAGGCACGAGTCGTGGCGGGAGTTTCTGCACTGGCGGGTTATCCGACCGTCATGTTACCCGGCTTCCCGCGAATGGACGACGCCATAGCCGTTCAGTTACCCAACGCGAACGCCATATGGCAAGGCTGGTTACCCGGATGGGAAGAAAATACGACCTTAACAG
Source organism: Yersinia vastinensis (assembly GCF_902726565.1). GTDB lineage: Bacteria > Pseudomonadota > Gammaproteobacteria > Enterobacterales > Enterobacteriaceae > Yersinia > Yersinia vastinensis. Next base: position 152,805 of record NZ_CACVAF010000004.1, on the reverse strand, counting down.
AAGAAGAGCTTGATGATGCGGAACTGACGCTGGAACAATTGTTAGCATATCATCAGCAAAGTTTGCCTGCCTATCGCGAGATGGCCCTCCAGCTATATCACTCACAGCGAGAGCTATCCGATGCTGCTCTCACTGGTGGGCTGGAGTGGGTCTCATTGGTCAGTGCCCGTATCAATGGCAGTCGGTACTGTCAGGCCCAACATCAGCAGAAACTGCAACAAATTGCCGGAAATGCACCGTTATTAGCCGCGCTGCAGGTGGATGTTGATGGCGCGCTGGCTGCACAATCATCAGGGACAGTTACCCACTCACTGATTTCGGTTGCTGCCGAATTGACCCGCGCACCGGAGCGCTTTAGCTATCAGCATCTTAGCCCGTTATTGACACTTGGTATCAATTATAATCAAGTGCTTAGTCTCCTCTTCAACACGGCGGCGGCAGGATGGGCTAACCGCCTGAGGCAAACACTCGGCCACGTCGATTAAAGGCTTACCGACCATCAACTCGGCCATTAAACTTCGTGGGTGGACAGCCACTCTTTGGCCACATCAAAGAAATGCTGGGCCAGTGGTGTCACCCGCCCTGGTTCAGCCACCACTACCGCAGCATGTCGGTTCATTTTAGGGATATCGACTGGCCGCCGCTGTAGCGCAGGAGACATCGCGTCCAGCAAACTCCCTTGAGGGAATAAACCACAGCCTAATCCGACAAAAATGCCTTGCAGCAACTGAAAAATAGAGGTGCTTTCCATCCTAACGTGCAACGGCAAATCAGCGTCGCGAAAATGGTTGTCCAGATAACGGCGGAAGTATCGACTTGGTTCCGTCAGGCAGAGCGGTAATGCTGCCGTTTGCGCTAATGTCAGCGGTTCAGTTCCGATCAATTCAGGGAAATGGTCGGGATGAAAAACGACATCAATCCCTCTATCAACTAATGGTTGCGCCTGAAAATGTAATTCATTGAGCGTGTTAAGTTCAAAAAAACCAATGCCCACATCAACTGAGTGACCCGTCAGGGCCTCCAGTAATTGATCTGCACTTAATACGGCAACCCGAAAGTCCAGATGGGGGTAGCGTTCACTGGCATTTTTCAGCAACCGAGCTAGTGAAATGCTGCATTGTGGTACGACGCCAATACGCAGCGTACCATTCAGCCCATTTTTAAGTGACTCAACTTCCAGCTTTAATCCTTGATAGACAGAAACAATCTCTCTTGCCCAAGCCAAAACTCGCTCACCTTCAGCAGTAAATCCTTCAAAGTTATTACCGCGATTGATCAATGCAACCCCCAACTCGCGTTCCAGATTTTTCAAACGCATTGACAATGTGGGTTGGCTGACAAAACTGGCCTCAGCCGCACGGCCAAAATGCCGTTCGCGCTCTAGATTGCACAGATAGATAAGTTGTTTGATATCCATACAGATACTCAGTTTTTCATCATGGCAGGCAGTATATCACCGCACTTGCGCCACATGTTTTTACCTTATTGGCTTTTTTCGCCGAAAAATTTACACAACTCTTTGAGCCGAGTCTCAGTTTGCTATTCAATACAGATTTGCTACTGGTTAACATTCAACCTAATTTTGGATAGTTTCAGAGTTTTCCATATAAGCACAATATTGGTTTGGTTATTCACATACAGGTAACCATATGAACCGTAAATTAACGAAATAGCAGAATATATCACTAAATAAAATCAGTTCAGCTTTTAATCAAAACAAAAATTCGCCAAATCGCTAAAACATAAACGTTAATACTGCATAACATTTGCAACATGGTTATATTCTGATGACTAAGATATATGTAACAGAACATTACAAAACCCTTGTCTCGTTGACAAAGATAGTGAACATTAACCGCCGCTAAACATCTTATAACAACGCAAAAGGATGCCGTTATGGCATTCACTTTTGTATTTCCTGTCATTTATGACAGGTAGTGAAAACAGAGGTCCCCGTGTCAACAGCAAACAACAGTCAACAACCACCAAACAGTGAGCAACCTGAAAGCATCAGTATGAATGCTTTCAAACAACCGAAAGCGTTTTACCTGATCTTCTCGATAGAGCTTTGGGAGCGCTTTGGTTACTACGGCCTACAAGGGATCATGGCCGTTTATCTGGTAAAAATGCTCGGGATGAGCGAAGCCGATTCCATCACCTTATTCTCTTCTTTCAGCGCCTTGGTGTATGGCTTTGTTGCCATCGGCGGCTGGTTAGGTGATAAAGTTCTCGGTGCGAAACGCGTCATCGTGCTTGGTGCACTCACTCTGGCTGTCGGTTATGCCATGATAGCCTATTCAGGCCATGACATTTTCTGGGTTTATCTGGGTATGGCGACCATTGCAGTTGGTAATGGTTTGTTCAAAGCGAACCCATCCTCCCTGCTCTCAACCTGCTATAACAAAGATGATCCGCGTTTGGACGGTGCATTCACTATGTACTATATGTCCGTCAATATCGGTTCGTTCTTCTCTATGCTGGCAACACCATGGTTAGCCGCAAAATATGGCTGGAGTGTCGCGTTCTCTCTGAGCGTTGTTGGGATGCTGATTACCTTGGTGAACTTCTGGTTCTGCCGTAAATGGGTGAAAAACCAAGGTTCTAAACCTGACTTTGCACCATTACAGTTTAAGAAATTGCTGATGGTTCTGGTCGGTGTTGTCGCGCTGGTTACCCTGTCTAGCTGGTTGTTGCATAACCAAATCGTTGCACGTTGGGCGCTGGCGCTGGTTTCTCTAGGTATTATCTTTATCTTTGCCAAAGAAACGTTCTCTCTGCATGGGACTGCGCGCCGCAGAATGATTGTAGCCTTCCTGTTGATGTTAGAAGCGGTGGTATTCTTTGTGCTGTACAGCCAGATGCCAACTTCACTGAACTTCTTTGCTATCCACAACGTGGAACATTCAATCTTTGGCATTGCCTTTGAACCAGAACAATATCAGGCACTGAACCCATTCTGGATCATGGTTGCCAGCCCGATTTTGGCTGCAATCTATAACAAAATGGGCGACCGCCTACCGATGCCGCATAAGTTTGCTTTCGGCATGGTGCTCTGCTCTGCAGCATTCTTGGTCTTACCATGGGGTGCCAGCTTCGCCAACGAACACGGTATTGTCTCCGTTAACTGGCTGATTTTGAGCTACGCATTACAAAGTATTGGCGAGTTGATGATTTCAGGTCTGGGTCTGGCGATGGTCGCACAGTTGGTTCCTCAGCGTTTAATGGGCTTCATCATGGGGTCATGGTTCCTGACCACTGCGGCTGCAGCCCTGATCGCAGGTAAAGTCGCGGCATTAACTGCGGTACCAAGTGATATCACTGACGCTCATGCATCACTGGCTATCTACAGCCATGTGTTTATGCAAATTGGTATTGTCACCGCCATCATCGCCGTACTGATGATGCTGACTGCACCAAAACTGTACCGCATGACATTAGCACCAAGCGACAGCAAAAAAGCTACACCTGCCACTGCGGCATAACGAGCATATGACGACTGTCTGACATAAAAAAACCGCCATTTATTGGCGGTTTTTCTTTTTAGAATACTCTTTGATTGACTAGTTATCTGACCATACCGCCAACTGATAACCATCTGGATCAGTAAAGTGGAAACGTCGCCCACCCGGGAAAGCGAAAATGGGCAGCACTATCGTCGCCCCGGCCTCTTCCAGACGTTGTTGTGTCTGTTCCAAATTATCGGCATACAGAATAATTAGCGGCCCACCATTAGGTTGAACTTCACTCAGCGTGGTCAAGCCCCCTGTCAGTCGACCATCTGTAAATTCACAATATCTTGGCCCGTAATCGGTAAATTTCCAATTGAAGACCCCGCCATAAAAATCTTTCGACCGGGCAATATCACTGACGGCAAATTCTATATTGTCGATCCGACTATCATTTCCCTGAATCCCCATGTGCTGCTCCCGTGATTAAAATCTGCATCAAAGCTGATAAGTTATCTTATGCATTTACATCAGTGATACCACTGCGCCTGAATTCAACGTGAACACCATCACATTATGGGTGAACAAAAAACAAACTATACTGATCTTAGGCCGTGTGGTGTTCAACCCCATCCTGCAAATCCATGAGGATGATATTTGTCTGTTATCTGCGGTCGATGGCGGGCAAGGAGGTGACGTATGATCAACCATGTTTGGGGGCTTCTGACCCATCCCAGTCAGGAATTGCAGCAGATCAAACGTGAGGGCGAAAGTATTCAGCACTTATACGCTCATCATGTTCTATTGATGGCGGCTATTCCGGTGATTTGTGCTTTTATCGGCACCACTCAGGTAGGCTGGAATTTTGGTGATGGACAGACCATCAAGTTGTCCCCCTTTACCGCGCTCTATTCCGCCATTATTTTCTATGTGCTAATTCTGGCTGCTGTCGCCCTGATGGGGCGCGTGATTTACTGGATGGCTCGCCGCTATGAAAGCCGCCCCAGTTGGCAAAGTTGTACTTTATTCGCCGGTTATGCTGCAACCCCTCTATTTTTAGCCGGTATAGTGGCGCTCTACCCCATCATCTGGCTGTGTCTATTCGTTGGTATCGTCGCCCTATGCTATTCCGGTTATTTGATGTATCTAGGAATTCCAACCTTCCTGAATATTGACCGGCAGGAAGGTTTTATCTTTTCTGGCTCCACATTTGCCATCGGTGTGTTGGTATTAGAGTTACTCCTTGGTCTAACCGTCTTGCTGTGGGGCTACGGCTCGCGATTGCTCTAATACACATCATCTTCTCGACACGACAACGCCGCTTTGTCGGATATTCCGCAGAGCGGCGTTCGTTTCCTCATTTGGAAATGGCTAACAGGCTTTTATCGTGATTAATGTCGCCCAGATCGCAATCTCTTACATCCCCGCGCTGAATAAGGTTGTACACTGTGTAGGACTGATGCAAACAAGGCAAAAAAAATGAAAAAGCTGACATTAAAAGAAATGACCGAAAGTGAGCAACGTGACGTCAAAACACAACTTGATAAAGCCAGAATCAATTTAGGAAGAGCATTAACCAATTCAGAACAAAACAAAGTTAAAGACGAAGCCATAGAAAAAATAATGAACGCCAGAGAACAAATCGCCAAATTAACCCGCGTCGAAAGAAAAACCAAAAAAACAGCACCAAGCACCACCACTTTTAGCTGGTCTGCATCTATCAGCACTCGCCCACCACGGTAACTGATTTCTACTGACAGAAAATAACTGTCATGGATAACCTATGGCGGGGAAATATTCTCCGCCGTAACCTGATACTTTATTTCTTACACCACGTTAGCTTCTATACCACTCTCGCTTTCCACACAATTATATTACGCCACTAGCTGCATTTTTCTCTCGTCTGCCTTAGGATTAAGGAAGCGTTTTCCTTTCAATGCGAAACTCAAGGAGTTTGTGATGAAATTGTTCTATAAACCCGGCGCCTGTTCTTTATCTCCACATATCGTATTACGTGAAGCAGGATTAGATTTTAGTATTGAAAGTGTCGATCTGGCCACCAAAGTAACTGAAACGGGTAAAGACTATTTAAGCATCAACCCAAAAGGACAAGTCCCCGCACTACTGCTCGATGATGGCAGCCTATTAACTGAAGGTGTTGCTATCGTGCAATATCTGGCAGATCAAAAGCCGGATCGCCACCTGATAGCTCCTCCAGGCACCCTTTCCCGTTATCATGCCATCGAGTGGTTAAACTTCATTGCGACGGAACTGCATAAAGGTTTCAGCCCTCTGTTTAACCCTAAAACGCCTGACGAGTATAAAGCTATCGCGCGTGAACGGCTGGATAAGCAATTCAGTTATGTAGACAGCGTATTAGCGCAGCATAAGTATCTGCTGGGCACAAAATTCAGTGTGGCTGATGCTTATCTATTTACCGTTACCCGCTGGGCAAATGCACTGAAACTGGATATTAAACAGCGCAGCCATTTAGACCAATATATGGCTCATGTAGCTGAACGCCCTGCAGTAAAAGCGGCTTTAGCGGCAGAAGACCCAAAGAAATAAAACTGTAGATGATAACAGCGCCCTTATTAAAAGGGCGCTTGATATAAATGGCAGCTTAGATTTGGTGTTATCGCAGGCGCGAACTGAACTAATTTGCTGACGCTTAGTTCACTCGACCCCAGCGACATCAAACACTAAGAGGATTGGCAGTGAATTGGCAGGATGGGCTAACAATAGCATCCTGTGCTGCAACCACCTGAAGTTCATACTCCCCCATCATCTGAGTTTTCAGCATCACTTCATATACCGCGGCAGTCACATGCTCCAGTGCTTTATCTAAAGGCTCGCCTTTCAACAGATTGACCAGCAGTAAGCCACTGGTCAAATCGCCGACACCCACGGGTTGGCGCGCACCAAAGTCCACCAGCGGGCGGCTGATATGCCAGGCTTCATCAGCCGTTACCAATAACATCTCAAAACAGTCGGCATGATAACCGGCGCGGCTGAGGTGCTTAACCAAAACAATTTTCGGCCCTTTAGCACAAAGTTCACGTGCCACCTTAACCGCCTGATCAACATTTTCGACCCGCACACCACTGAGTTGCTCTAATTCAAGCAGATTAGGCGCAATAATATCGCTGGCTGGCAACGCTTCTTTGCAGAAGAATTCGGCAACACCGGGGGCGACGATGCAGCCTTTCTCGGGGTGCCCCATCACGGGATCACAAAAATACCAAGCATTTGGATTGGCCTGTTTTACCCGCGCCACGGCGGCCAGAATATGGTCCCCTTGTTCGGGGGAGCCAATATAGCCACTCAATACCGCATCACAATCTTTCAGCCGATCAATATCGGCAATGCCTTGCACAATGTCGGTCAGATGACTTGCTGGCATCACACACCCGGTCCAGTGACCATATTGGGTATGATTTGAAAACTGAACAGTATTCAACGGCCAGACGTTAACTCCCATCCGGCGCATAGGAAATTCAGCAGCACTATTCCCTGCGTGGCCAAAAACAACGTGTGACTGAATCGAAAGTATATTTTTCATTGGTACGGCCTAAAGTTAAGGGCGCTTATAAAAAAATAAGGGACATTTCTGCCCCTTATCTTATTTCATTCTTATAACCAGCTAATCAGGCAATAATGTTTTTTGCCACGGCGCAATAATGTGTAACGGCCAAATAGACGGTCAGCATCAGTGAAAGCATATTCTGGGTCTGATTGCTTCTCACCATTGATGGCCACCGCATTCGAGTTAATCATGGTACGAGCCTGACCACGGGAAGGAACCAACTCGGCATTTACCAGCGCTTGCTGTAAATCAGCATCGCGGTTCAATTCGATGGTTGGCATACCATCTTGTGCCAACTGAGCAAAGTCAGCTTCAGTCATGTCGTGTAGATTGCCGGAGAACAAGCTATCAGTGATACGTTTCGCTGCTGCAAGGCCTTCCGCGCCATGCACCATGCCGGTCACATTCTCTGCCAACACATACTGCGCTCGCGGTGCTTTGCCACTATTTTTATCTTCTTCTTCCAACGCATTGATCTCTTCCATGCTCATGAAAGTAAAGAATTTTAGGAAGCGATATACGTCAGCATCTGCAGTATTGATCCAGAACTGATAGAATTTGTAAGGGCTGGTTTTCTTAGGATCAAGCCACACCGCGCCACCTTCGGTCTTACCAAACTTGGTACCATCTGCTTTAGTTATCAATGGCACCGTCAGGCCGTAAACCTGTTGTTGGTGAAGACGGCGAGTCAAATCGATACCTGAGGTGATATTGCCCCATTGGTCTGAACCACCGATTTGCAGTGCAACACCGTAAGCTTTATTCAAGCAGGCAAAATCATATGCTTGTAATAAGTTGTACGAGAACTCAGTGAATGAAATACCACTGTCATCACGGTTCAAGCGCTGTTTCACCGCTTCTTTATTAATCATCTGATTCACAGAGAAGTGCTTGCCAATGTCACGCAGGAAAGTCAGCACATTCATGCCACCAAACCAATCGTAGTTATTCGCCGCAATTGCGCTGTTTTCACCGCAATCAAAATCCAGGAATGGCGAAACCTGTCGGCGAATTTTTTCAACCCACTCGTTGACGGTATCTTCGGTATTCAGCTTACGTTCGCTGGCTTTGAAACTTGGATCACCAATCATACCGGTAGCGCCGCCCACCAAGGCAACCGGACGATGCCCCGCCAACTGGAAACGTTTAAGGCATAACAACGGAACCAGATGGCCCAAATGCAAGCTGTCTGCGGTAGGGTCGAAACCGCAATACAGTGAAATTGGCCCTTGCGCCAGTCTCTCTGCTAACGCGTCTTCATCCGTCACCTGGGCAACGAGGCCCCGCTCTTGCAATTGTTTAATCAGGTTGCTGCTGGTCATCAACGACTCCATTGTCTTTTACGAAACATTGTCTGCTACAAAAATTCTCTGTGACAAACATTGTCTGGTACAAAAATTGTATTTTACGAGGGGTGCTCAAGGAAGGTATAGAATAAAGCGCTCGTGGGACGAGCGCTAGGTTTAACCACAATTATTTCGTCGTTCTCAAGGGGCTAAACGGTCAATTTTCCATACATCCGCATCCCGTTGATAAATAAAACGGTCATGCAGGCGATGTTCCCCGCCTTGCCAAAACTCGACAGAATCAAATTTGACGCGAAATCCCCCCCAAAAACTGGGCAGAGGGACATCGCCATGCTGAAATTTTTGTTTTAGTTCGAGAAATTTACTTTCCAGCACGCCACGGGCTGAAATTCGAGAAGATTGCTGGGATACCCACGCACCAATCTGGCTATCTTTAGGGCGGGAGCTGAAATACTTCAGCACCTCAAGGGAGAAAAGCCGTTCAGCTTTACCGAGGAAAATGACTTGCCTGTCCAACATATGCCAAGGGAATAACAAGCTGATATGTGGGTTTTCAGCTAATTGCTGTGCTTTACGACTACCTAAGTTGGTATAAAACACCATCCCCTTATCATCATAGTGTTTCAGTAGCACGATACGCTGGTAAGGCTGGCCGCTGGCATCTACCGTCGCCACACACATTGCCGTGGGATCCGGTAGACGAGCTTCACAGGCTTGTTTTAGCCAGCGTTCAAATAATTCCAAGGGGTTTTCAGTTAGATCGCTACGACGTAGACCGCCGCGAGTATATTCACGGCGCAAATCTGCAACATCAAATTCATTATTGTCAGTCATATAAGCTCTATAACGCGCAGGAAAGCAGTGATTATCATTCTGCCCGTGCTGGTGCAGAATCACAATCACCCTGAGCCGGCAACGACTAGATTACTTGATCAAAACACAGTCATTGATAATGATTTTGTCATCACGCTCAACAAAAGCACTGTTTCCTTTCGACCAAAATGTATAGTGACCATCACTGTATTTAGCACCAGATGCGGCGCGCACTTGCGGCAACGTCAGTTGGTTGCCATCCAAAACCAAGCTGACTTTATCGTGTTTGTTGTCCTGCATAACCGTCAGCTTGGTCGTGCCACATTGATAGTGCAACGTCTCATTCTTCGGCTGTACCAAGTTACATCCGGCCAGCATCAATACTGCGGTTACACCCGCTGTCATACCAAGAAAGCGTTTCATCATATCGTCCTCATTGAGTGGATAAGCTGCCTTAAACTATGGCAGCTTAACACCCTCACCATGACGATACAGGATAGACTGCTCCTAAAATGGTCTCACAACTGGCCCCAGTCACTGAAGGTAAATTGCCAGTTTTTCCTGATAAGGTACGAAATGCCAACCAGGCAAATGCCAGCGCTTCCATATCATCACCGCTGACACCAAAATCATCCGTCACGCACACTTCGGTGCCAGGCAGCAAAGCCGACATCCGCGACATCACCAATGGGTTGCGCGCACCACCGCCACAGACCAACAAACGATCGCAGCCTCCCGCTAATTGAACTTGCTCGGCTATGGATACTGCCGTTAATTCAGCCAGCGTCGCTTGCACATCTTCAGGTTTTATCCCCGGGATTTTAGCCAGTTGCTTATCTAACCACCCGGCATTGAAATACTCGCGCCCAGTACTTTTCGGAGCCGACAAGGCAAAATAGGGGTCGCCGTACATCAGCTCGAGCAGTGACCGATTAACCTGACCAGATGAGGCCCAAGCGGCGTCTTCGTCATAAGGCAACGCGCGATTACGCCAGATCCAAGCATCCATCAACATATTACCCGGCCCGGTGTCAAAACCGCGTACTGGCAAATCTGGTAACAGCATCGATAAATTCGCAATACCACCAATATTCAAGACCATGCGCCGCTCTGTGGGGTGGGCTAATAAGGCATGGTGGAAGGCGGGGACTAAAGGCGCGCCCTGCCCACCATAGGCCATATCTCGGCGACGGAAATCCCCAACAGTGGCAATTTTTGTCATTGCAGCAATGCGATTATTATCGCCCAGTTGCATGGTAAAAGCAGGCTCCCCCAGTGGCTCATGCCATACGGTTTGCCCATGACAGCCAATCGCCGTGATGTCTTGCGCGGTCAACCCCTCGTTGGCCAGCAGCGCCAGTACTGCTTCAGCAAATAAGATGCCAAGTTGGGCATCAAGTCTGCCAACGGCCGATAGCGTGGTTGACTGGCCTTGACACATACCAAGAATATCTTTTTTCAACTGCACTGGCATCGGGTGACAATAACTGGCCTGTTGTGCCACCATCCGCTCATCAATAGCGGCCAGTACGACATCAATTCCATCCAGGCTGGTTCCTGACATCACTCCAATAAAACGGCCTGATTTCATAGCAATGACCTTATTTCCCTTTAAGGGACAAAATAGCAACAAGACTTACCGTGAGCCAAGTCAGAATGATAAAAATAACACCATGAAAAGATATACTTTTTTAAGTGTATACCGCCATAGGGGCATGTCTTAAAGAATGCGTTTTATTTGCAATAAGGGTCACATAAAAGTGGCTCGTTCTTACATTTTCATTTACGTCAGTGATATTTCTTTCTTTAAGAAAGTTAAACCACCGTTTAATATTGGTTGAAGTGTAAACCGCTAAGCTGCGAATCCATTGGTGTGGTTGAAAAATTAAGCACATAGTCAAAAATCAGTTAAGTAGTGAAATAAATATTTGGGTAAGCCATACTTTATGCAAATACTAGGCCGTCAATGGACTGGATTTGGATATCCCCGGCATACTGAACCGTAATACGGTTATGCATTTTTAATAGGAGTTTTTATGATCAAGCCATTAATCGCCGTTGCTATTGCCGCAGTCACCCTGACTGGCTGTGCCAACAACAATACGTTGTCTGGCGATGTCTTCAGCGCTTCGCAAGCCAAACAAGTACAGACAGTGACTTACGGTACTTTGCTCTCTGTTCGTCCTGTGACTATCCAAGGCGGCGATGAAAACAATGTTATGGGCGCTATCGGTGGTGCGGTATTAGGTGGCTTCCTTGGGAATACTGTCGGCGGTGGTACAGGTCGTAGCTTGGCAACCGCAGCAGGCGCTGTCGCTGGTGGTATGGCTGGACAAGGTGTTCAAGGTGCAATGAACCGCACTGATGGCGTGCAACTAGAAGTCCGTAAAGACGATGGCACAACCATTTTGGTTGTTCAGAAACAAGGTCCAACTCGCTTTAGTGTTGGTCAGCGTGTCATGCTTGCTAGCAGTGGCAGCACTGTGACTGTAAGCCCGCGCTAATCACCTCGCCGGGTGACTCATAATTAAAAGTCAGGGTTCATTGCGAACCCTGACTTGTTCTGGTAACTAAAAATGTTCTTTCTGCTGTGAATAGAAGCGTAACATCTAATTATTACTTGCTTTGTAATTGAATAATATTTCTCTCGAGCTTATCAATCAAACCAGTTAGCAATTTAATTTCATCGGGTGATATTCCCCCAAGAATTTCTTTGCGAGTGGAACAGATGACTCCATCAACCTGCTCTATTATCGGTGAAGACTGTTCCGTCAGTTTTATTCTCTTTGCACGTCGATCATTTGCGCAGGTGTGACGCGTGATTAAACCTTTCTCCTCCAGTTGATCTAAGGTTCTAACCAATGATGGTTGTTCGATACCAATCGCTTTTGCCAGTTGAATCTGTGATTGCTCAGGTGGTAAACGATTAATGTTATGCAAGGTAACCCAATGCGTTTGGGTCAGTTCCAGCGGCTTCAACCGATGGTCGATAAGTGCGCGCCAAACGCGAACTAATCGTGCTAAATCAGATCCTAATGTCGATTCCAATTGCCCCTCCTTTTATTTAGCGTGCTAGCATAACTACCAGAGTCCAGTCTATTTTGGGTAATTAACATTAAAAACACAAATGTATATATACCGTCGATGCTTAGACAATAGCAATAAATACAAGGAATCCTTTAGCAAAAATGATGTATTTACTAAAATTACCTCTTAGGGATTAACCTTATGTATGTATCAATATTATCCGCAAATGCCCCACTTTCAGACTTGGTTTTAGGCGCCTCAATCTATTTCCCGCCGATATTTAAGGCAGTTATGCTAGGTTTGGTGTTATGGCTATTGATCCATCATGTGCTGCGGAATTGGATCTACTCTGGCGATATCTGGCATCCAATATTAATGGATCTGTCCATTTTTGTCATTGCAGTCAGTGTTTCTTTATGGATATTAGCCAGTTGGTAAATTGATATGAATAATCAGTCTTTTAAATATTTCACCTCAGTCATCGTATTCGCCCTCGCACTGTGTGCTGGTTGGTGGATGTGGAATTATTATATGCAGTCTCCCTGGACTCGCGATGGCAAAGTTCGGGCGGAATTAGTCAGCATCACCCCTGAAGTCTCTGGCAGATTGGTTAAAATATTAGTTCATGATAACCAGTTGGTAACCTCGGGTAGCTTATTATTTGTGATTGACCCGCAACCCTATCAGTTGGCGCTGGATAATGCGCAAGCCGCATTAATCAGGGCCCAGGCTGAATTGGCTAAAGCCAATCACGAAGCCGAGCGCCGGCGCAACTTGCCAAAAAATATCATTTCTGGCGAAGACCTTGATATTGCCAATTTAACCGCAGAGAGTATGAAAGCCGCTTATCAAGGGGCATTGGCCAATCTTGAACAAGCGAAATGGAACCTTAGCAAAACCCGAATTTATGCCCCTGCCAATGGATATATCACCAACCTTCAGACCCGCGTTGGTAACTATGCGACCGCCGGTACTCCTTTAGTCGCGCTAATCGATACCGACTCATTCTATGTGATGGGGTATTTCGAGGAAACTAAACTGCGACACATTAGAGAAGGTAATGAAGCCAAAATTGTTCTGTATAATGGCAACATTCCTTTACGCGGAGTGGTAGAGAGCATTGGTCGCGCAATTTATGATCAAAGTGTCGATACGGGCGGTGATCTTTTGGTTGATGTGAAGCCTAATGTTCCGTGGGTGCGCTTGGCACAACGCGTTCCCGTGCGCATTAAATTGTTGGATGTTCCTGCCGATGTCACGTTGATCGCCGGGACCACCTGTACAATTTCCTTGGTGCAGTAACTCATGCGGCTCACTTTCCCTTCATGGCAACAAACGCCTTGGGGTAAAGCTAATGCAAGTCAGTGGCGTTATGCTCTGCGTAATTCGCTGGCGATGTGTTTATCGTTGTGGATTGCGTTTGCTCTGAATTTAGATGAACCCTATTGGGCTATGACTTCGGCCGCAGTGGTCAGTTTCCCAACCGTCGGCGGTGTTATCAGTAAGAGTATTGGCCGAGTTATTGGTAGCCTTATTGGTGCCGCGGCTTCATTGGTGATCGCAGGCCATTGCTTGAACGACCCTTGGTTGTTTACCTTTGTGATTGCCACCTGGATTGGCTTATGTACTTTTGTCTCAAACCATTATCAGAATAACGTTTCTTATGCTTTTGCTTTAGCTGGCTACACCACCGCCATTATTGCCTTTTCAACCGTCAATACTACAGATACACAGCAAATATTTGATATTGCCCAAGCTCGGGTCTGTGAGGTCATTACCGGTATTCTCTGTGGTGGGCTGATGATGATGTTGCTGCCGAGCACTTCGGATGGTGAGGCATTACTCACATCATTACGTCGAATGCAATCGCGCTTGCTGGAACATGCCGAATTATTGTGGCAAACCGAACTTACCCCGCAGATTCGCACCTCACACGAAGGGCTGATAGGTCAAATTCTCACCATGAACCTGCTGCGGATTCAAGCCTTTTGGAGCCATTACCGTCTGCGGCGACAAAATAATGTATTGAACTTTATTCTGCATCGTCAGTTACGTATCACCAGTGTAATTACCAGCTTGCGCCGTATGTTAGTTAACTGGCCATCACCGCCAGAAAATCTGGCCACCGTCCTGACCCAATTACTGACGGCCTTGCAACAGCCAGACTGTGATAAATACCAACTTGCCAAAATACTGCAACAAATCGCTCCACATGATGAGTTTGATTATCGTCATCATGCTTTCTGGTTACGATTACGGCATTTTTGTTGGTTATATTTACAGGTTAATCGTTGGCTGGCACAACTGGATAGAGAACCTGAGGACGGGGTCCTATCGCCGCCACCGGTGACCGCTTTAGCCCGCCATACCGATACCTATGAAGCTGCCTACAATGGCCTGAGAACCTTCGTTTGTATCGTTATCGGCTGCGCGTTCTGGATAAATACGCAATGGATCTCTGGCAGCGCGGCGCTCGCATTAGCGGCGGTAAGCTGCGTGCTCTACTCCGCAACGCCGTCGCCCACCGACAGCATCGCGACCCTATTGAAAGCCATCGTTTTGCTCTCGATAAGCTGCTTTATTCTGAAATTTGGTGTGATGGTGCAAATGGATGATTTTTGGCAATTTGCTGCCCTGCTATTCCCTATCTTAATCACCATGCAAATGATGAAGCTCCAGCACCCGACGTATGCCTCACTGTGGGGACAACTTATTGTATTTATGGGTTCTTTCCTGAGTGTTACCAACCCTCCTAGCTATGACTATCAAGAATTTCTGAATGATAATATTGGTAAATTGGTCGGCGTGATGTTGGCCGGTGTTGCATTCCAAGTTCTGCGCCCCAGCTCTGACAAACGCAAAAGTCGACGTATTATCCGCGTATTACGCCGTGACTTTATCGATCAACTCAGTAGCCGACCACAGCAAAACCAAAATCAATTCGAGTCACTGATCTATCATCGTATAAATCAGCTTAATCTCAGCAAAGATCAACCCGCTCGCTTGTGGTTACTCCGTTGGGGGATGGTGCTGCTCAATTGCAGCCATGTAGTCTGGCAACTGCGTGATTGGCAAACAACGTCTGCACCATTATCAGCCGTGCGTGATGTCTGTATTCACTGTTTAAAAGGGTGTATGACAGAGAAAGGTGTTCAACCCGCGTCTTTGCAAGCGACGTTGCAAGAGTTGCAGCGGATGAGTGCGATTTTAGGCCAATATCCTGATGCTTCAGGCCGGGAGCTAGCCGGGCTTATCTGGCGGCTCTACTGCTCATTAACGCAGCTCCAATTGGCTGTACCGGGAGAGGAAAGCAAAACCGCGCCAGCCTAAACAGTGCTGGCGCAGAGGAAAGACTCAAGGCACATCGTAGCCCAAAGCTGCACGACGAATACGGAACCACTGCTGGCGAGTCATCGTCAAAGACAGCGATGCCCATGCCGCCTTGACCCGCTCAATTTTGCCAGAGCCGATTATCGGTAATGGTGCAGATGGCAGACGCAGAACCCACGCATAGACCACTTGCTCAATGCTGTCAGCACCCATTTCTTGCGCCACTGTCTGTAATTCATCACGTAATGTCTGGAATTCCGGGTCACTAAACAAGCGGCCGCCGCCTAAACAAGACCATGCCATTGGTTTAATACGGAGCTGCTGGCAAGCATCAAGTGTGCCATCAACAATCGCAGGTTGGTGCAGCGGCGAAATTTCCACCTGATTGGTGACCAATGAGAATGGCAGGCGTGATTGCAGCAAACTGAATTGTGCAGGGCTAAAGTTTGAAACACCAAAATGTTTTACTTTGCCGCTTTTGTGCAGTTGGGTGAATGCCTCAGCAACTTCATCAGCATCCATCAGGGGATCAGGACGATGAATCAGCAATAAATCAAGGTAATCGGTGTGCATGTGAGCCAGCGATTGTTCAGCGCTTTCAATGATATGTGAACGATCAGTAATATAGTGCCCCAGCGCATGTTCTGGTTTAGCTGTGGTGGCAATACCACATTTACTCACTAACTCCAGTTGACTACGCAATGACGGTTTAAGACGCAAAGCTTGCCCAAATGCCTGTTCGCATTGATAACCACCGTAAATGTCCGCATGATCAGCTGTGGTGATACCCAACTCAATATGTTGCTCAATGAAGGCCAACAATTCTTGAGGCGTCATTCCCCATTCCATCAGGCGCCAATAACCGCAAATCATACGGGAAAACTCAGGCCCTAGCGGAGCCAGTTGGCTACGTGTATCCATTATTAGCTACCTCATTTGTTTATTTGTTCACAAGCATACACAACCAACAAAAAGGATCATCCTCCCTGAACAAGGAATTCAAGGTCAATAGGCATCAGAAAGGTGAAATCGCCCGAAACGTTAAAAAATTCTGGGAAGCATTAGAATAAAGACGGTTGTTCCGGTAGCGGTTCGTCTGGCTGTTTGTTAGCGCGCTGTAAGCGCAATAGACGTTGGCGACACAGACGCAGCACATCCCGCTTTTGCGGGTCACTCAGTTTCATCCAATTAAAGCGCTCTTCCCGGCTGCGCATACAACCACGGCAAAAGCCACGGTCATCTGTTTGGCAGATACCGCGGCACGGGCTAGGGATGTCAAAAAACTCAAGTTGCTGAGACACTCTGCCTCCTGATGTTGATACCCTAATTGAAGACTGCTTCACCGCCGCTGGCAAGCTCCTATTCCTACCAACACGAAAATTCCTTCCCCGCAGTTTCACCCTGCGCTCAACCGCTAAGGTTTTCTTAAGTTTCATTCGATACCATTTCGGCAATTAGTGAACTGTAGGGTCTTATTTTCACAATGAATGCACGATATAAGTTACAGTGTAACGGATTGGTTTTTATTCTGGCTAGCGCACTGTTTTTTACACTCTTTCAAAATGCGCTGTTTATCCATAAAGCCTGGTCTTTGATTCACTTTGATAGCAGTGACAGTTATTTTTTTGCCGCGACTATTCCGCTCGTTATCTTCTGCGCACTCAATATCATTTTTAGCTTGCTGGCTGTCCCCTTGCTACGAAAACCCATCATTATCGTATTCCTACTAGGAAGTGCGGCTGCGAATTATTTCATGTTCAGCTACGGCGCCGTGATTGACGCCAACATGATGCAAAATGCTTTTGAGACTAACTCACAAGAAGCCACCGCCCTTTTCACTCCGCGCATGGCGGTATGGCTGCTGGTATTAGGCATTCTCCCCGCAATTGTTATCTGTTTTGTGCATATTCGTGCTGCCCGTCCGTGGTGGTATATGCTGGGGCTGCGCGCGGCAAATATTCTGATATCTGCCCTCATTATTCTTTTGGTCGCGGCGTTATTTTATAAAGATTACGCCTCATTGATTCGTAACAATAAAAGCATCGTTAAAATGCTAACACCGTCCAACTTTGTCAGCGGCAGTATTCAGTTTGCGAAACATAAATATTTTGCCAGTAATATGGCATTGGTAACGATAGGCGAAGATGCTCACAAAGGCCCACTCATTAGTGGGCAACAAAAGAAAACGCTGGTTATTTTAGTTGTAGGCGAAACAGCCAGGGCGGAGAACTTCTCACTGGGAGGCTACGGGCGGGAGACCAATCCACGTTTGCAAAAACAAAATGTGGCCTACTTTGAAAAAGCATCTTCATGTGGAACCGAAACTGCGGTTTCCGTACCTTGCATGTTCTCGAATATGCCGCGCAAAAATTATGATGCAACCCTAGCCAGTCATCAGGAAGGCTTAATGGATATTTTGGCGCGTGCTGGGTTGAATGTTTTGTGGCGGGAAAATGATGGTGGCTGTAAAGGTGCCTGTGATCGTGTCCCACACCAAGACGTGACTCAACTGCAATTGACGACCGATTGTGAGAATGGCGTCTGCTTAGATAACGCCTTACTCTACAAGTTGGATAATTATATCAATGGGCTACAAGGTGATGCAGTCATTGTATTGCACCAAATGGGCAGTCATGGTCCGGCTTATTACCGCCGTTCTTCCCCAGAGATACGCCAATTTTCCCCAACCTGTGATAGCAACCAAATTCAGGATTGCACTCCACAAGAGCTGGTGAATACCTACGACAATTCTATTCTTTATACCGATGCGATGTTGGATAGCACCATTAAGTTACTGCAACAACACAACAATAAGTTTAATACTGCACTGGTCTATCTCTCTGATCATGGCGAGTCTTTGGGCGAAAATGGCATGTATTTGCATGGCACACCTTATATGTTCGCTCCTAGTCAACAAACACACATACCTTTCTTAATGTGGTTGTCTCCTGAATACACAAAAAACTATGGCATTAACCGCCAATGCCTCTCCGACAGCGCGCAGCATGATGAGGTGTCTCATGACAATCTCTTCCACACGATATTGGGCATGCTGAATATTCAAACTACTGAATATCAGTCTGAAATGGATTTACTACAAAAATGTCGCATGCCAAATCAGTAAATAGGAAGTGCGTTTAAACCATCGATAACGTTTAATATTAATGCCAGCATGCTCCACTGCTGGCATTTTTTTCTTGACCTAGACCGATCGGTCTATTACGCTTCTGAGCATGAACAAAATACAGCACACACATGTAGACACCCGCGAGCATTTATTAGCAACTGGTGAGAGCCTTAGCCTACGCCTTGGTTTTAATGGCATGGGACTCAGTTTGTTATTGACAACCGCGGGTATCCCCAAAGGCTCGTTTTATCACTATTTCCGTTCAAAGGAAGTTTTCGGTGAGGCGATGCTACAGCGTTATTTTGATCGTTATGACGCGCAGATGGAGAGCCTACTAACCGGCTCACAAGGGGATAAGCGTCACCATTTACTGCACTATTTTGCTCAAGCTATTGCTAACTATTGTGGCAGTGAATGCCACAATGCTTGTCTGGCGGTTAAACTTTCAGCCGAAGTGAGTGATTTATCCGAACCTATGCGCCATGCGCTGGATATGGGTACTGCTCGCGTGATTGGTCGTTTGCAAGATGCCATCGAAGCCGGTATTGAAGAAGGCTCGCTACGCATTACGCTTTCCCCTGCTGCAACAGCGGAAACACTCTATGCCTTATGGCTTGGTGCTTCGCTACGCGCCAAAGTGAAACGATCGGTTGCTCCGCTGACCTGTGCGCTGGAAAGTATCGAACTGATTTTACAACCTGCTTAATAAGCTAATAACCCAATGATCTTGAAATGTATTTATTTTATATTCAGGATTTACCCAGTCACTAGTTGACTGGTCTATTAATATAGGACGCACCATGACAACTGCTAAACTGTTCTCCCCTTTGAAAGTTGGCGCGCTCACTTTGCCAAATCGCGTATTTATGGCACCACTGACTCGCTTACGCAGTATCGAGCCGGGTGATATCCCAACCCCTTTGATGGCTGAATACTATCGTCAACGGGCCAGCGCTGGTTTGATTATTACTGAAGCCACTCAGGTTTCTTTCCAAGCGAAAGGCTATGCCGGTGCTCCGGGGTTACACACGCAAGAACAGTTAAACGCGTGGAAAGAAATCACTCAAGCAGTGCATGAAGAAGGTGGACACATTGCCGTACAGTTATGGCATGTGGGTCGTATTTCACATAACAGCCTGCAACCGGGCCAACAAGCCCCCGTCGCCCCCTCGGCTATTGCCGCCGATACCCGTACCACCGTACGTGATGAAAACGGTGCTTGGGTACGTGTTCCCTGCTCGACTCCACGCGCACTGGAAACCGAAGAAATTCCTGGCATCATCAATGATTTCCGTCAGGCAACTGCCAATGCTCGTGAGGCAGGATTTGACTATGTAGAACTGCATGCCGCTCATGGCTACTTACTGCATCAATTTATGTCGCCAGCCTCAAACCAGCGTACCGACCAATACGGTGGCAGCATTGAAAACCGTACCCGTCTGACTCTGGAAGTGGTTGATGCCACTGCCGCTGAATGGGGAGCGGAACATATTGGTATTCGAATCTCACCACTCGGCCCGTTCAATGGTCTGGATAACGGTGAGGATCAAGAAGAGGCAGCACTATATCTGATTGACGAACTCAATAAACGTCACATTGCTTATCTACACATTTCCGAGCCAGATTGGGCCGGTGGTAAGCCTTACTCAGATGCATTCCGCGATGCCGTGCGTGCCCGTTTCAATGGTGTGATTGTCGGTGCTGGCGCATATACAGCAGAAAAAGCCGAAAATCTGATTGAGAAAGGCTTTATCGATGCTGTTGCTTTTGGTCGTAGCTATATTGCCAACCCTGATTTAGTGGCTCGCCTACAACAAAATGCACCACTGAATGAGCCTGATGGTGAGACTTTCTACGGTGGTGGTGCTAAGGGCTACACCGACTACCCAACACTGTAATCGTTAACTGATTTAAACTGATAACTAACAGCCAGTTAGATTAACACTCTCACTGGCTGTTTTGTTTTTTAGCTGTAAAAGATTGTCAGGGTAGTGAGTATGGCAATATTGCTATATGATAATAAATTAGTTTTGATTTATCATTACTTGTGAATTTAACTTATTGATTATAAGGGGCTTTGTAAATGCGCTTACTCCATACCATGATCCGCGTCGGGGACCTGCAACGCTCTATTGATTTCTACACCAAAGTATTAGGGATGCGTTTATTACGTACCAGCGAAAATACTGAGTATAAATACTCACTGGCATTCGTCGGTTACAGCGACGAGAGCGAAGGTTCAGTTATCGAACTGACTTATAACTGGGGTGTAGACAGCTACGAGATGGGGACAGCATTCGGTCACTTGGCGCTGGGTGTGGACGATGTTGCCGCTACTTGCGATCAAATTCGTCGTGCGGGTGGCAAAGTGACTCGCGAAGCAGGCCCCGTCAAAGGCGGTAATACTGTCATTGCATTTGTTGAAGATCCCGACGGCTACAAAATCGAGTTAATCGAGAATAAGAGTGCCGGACACGGCCTCGGAAACTGATTAACTGAAAGGCACCGGTAAGGTGCCTTTTTCTCATCGCGATATCCCCCTGCATCTCGCGCCAAAATTTGACATAATGCGCGCTGAATTCGATGAAGATAAGAAACTGATGGCAGATAAAAGTGACCTTAACGCCCTGAGTGGCCGTTTTCGTGGGTATTACCCAGTAGTAATTGATGTGGAAACTGCCGGTTTTAATGCTAAAACTGACGCATTGTTAGAAATTGCCGCCGTCACCTTGCAGATGAACAAGGATGGCTGGTTGTTGCCTGATGAAACATTGCATTTTCACGTAGAACCGTTTGAAGGTGCTAATTTACAGCCCGAAGCATTGGCATTTAACGGAATAGACCCCACCAATCCTTTGCGTGGTGCAGTCAGTGAATATGATGCTTTGCATGCCATTTTCAAAGCGGTACGTAAGGGTTTGAAAGACCAAGGCTGTAATCGGGCAATTATTGTCGCGCATAACGCCCATTTTGATCACAGCTTTGTCATGGCAGCGGCCGAGCGCGCCAGTCTGAAGCGCAATCCGTTCCATCCTTTCGCCACGTTTGACACCGCAGCCCTGAGTGGGCTTGTGCTGGGGCAAACCGTGCTGGCAAAAGCCTGTCTAACTGCAGGCATCCCGTTTGATAGCAGCCAGGCACACTCCGCCCTATACGACACCATGCAAACCGCAAAATTATTCTGTGAGTTGGTCAATCGTTGGAAAAAACTGGGTGGCTGGCCAGTACCTGCGGGCGAATCAGAGTAACTCTACAGATAGGTAGATATTTTTCGATAAAAAAAGGTGGCCGACAAGCCACCTTTTTTATTGCTGCATTCACCCGTAACACATTACTCTGCCGTTGGTTTTTCTTCTTCCGAACGGTATTTATCAGCAGTTTCTTTCAGCAACTGTTGCAGTTCACCGCGCTGATACATTTCCATCAGAATATCGCAACCGCCAACCAATTCACCATCAACCCACAGTTGCGGGAATGTTGGCCAATTGGCATATTTTGGCAGTTCAGCGCGAATGTCTGGGTTTTGCAGAATATCAACGTAAGCAAAACGTTCGCCGCACGCGGATAACGCCTGCACAGCCTGAGCAGAGAAACCGCAGTTTGGCAGCTTAGGTGAACCCTTCATATAAAGCAGGATTGGGTTTTCCGCTATCTGGCGCTGAATTTTATCAATCGTCGTCATTTCTTGCTTCCTCAAGCCCTGTGGCTACAATACTTATTACTCAATTTAATTATTGCGTACCGCCCATTGTAGCGACTGTCACGACAGGAATAAAACGCCATCTTTTGCAGGGGCTTTACTCTGTATCTAAATGGTTATATTGTCAGCTACAAATATGTGCATTTATAATAACATTTTTGATCCCATCACTTCATTATTATCTTCTGTATGGGATGTCTGAAATACGTGGCAGTTAACTCGTTGACGTATGGTTGATTTAAGGCCATTTGACGCGTGAAAAAACAACAATTGCGATGCCATTAACGTTTTCTCACAATATCGATTAAAAACCCATAGCTCTCTGCTTTTTTATATCCGGAGTTTCGGCAATACTGTGACTCTTCATATTCATCTCAGGGCCAAGGTTGGTAGCGTTATTATGCGTTTATTACTTACGCTGTTTGTGCTGCTGTTTACCCAGCTATTTCTAAATCTGGCGCATGCGTCGCCGCAGGCTCACGTCTCTGCTGAGCAAAAGAAGGGCCAAGTGAGTCAAGCCAGCCCTGATGATCGTAAAAAACGTAAAGCAGATAAAAGCATAAAGAAAGCCAAAGTTGCTAACAATAAAACTACCGCCAACAAAAATAGCGAGAATAAAACAGCAACCAATAATGATAAAAAGAAAATAGCGGCTTCCACTGGCAAAACTGCCAAGAAGAAAACACAAGAAGTCAGTAAACCGTCCGGTAATAAAGTCACTGCAAGCAAAAAAACAAACATTAAAACCGCAACCATAAAAAAAGTGGCGGTCAAAAAAACAGAAAAAGTCGCCTATGGCCGACATAGAAATAAAGCACAAGGTAAAGCAGGTACGGAATTAGCCGCAAATAATAAGATCAAACTCAGCCCCGCACATAAAAAGCGCTACCAACACGCCAAGCAGACCGCCATGAGTAAACTGATGAAACAAGTCGGTAAACCTTATCGCTGGGGCGGCTCCTCCCCTAATACGGGTTTTGATTGCAGTGGCCTAATTTATTACGCCTACAAAGATGTCATCAGAATAAAAATGCCTCGTACTGCCAATGAAATGTATCACTTGCGTGATGCTGCACCGGTTAAGCGCACTGAATTAGAAAGTGGCGATTTGGTGTTCTTCAATATTGCTAATCGCGGTGTAGCGGATCATGTTGGTGTTTATTTAGGTAATGGCAAGTTCATTCAGTCCCCACGGACAGGTGAAGAAATCCGTATCAGCATGATGAATAACGACTACTGGCAAGATCATTATGTAGGGGCGCGGCGTGTAGTGACCCCCAAAACCATCCGCTAACTTTTTCGCTGACACCCGGTAAATCTATCGGGTGTCCACATCTTTGTGCCCTCATCAATCACATTACATAATGTGTTTAACTTTCGTGCAATTACCCATTCAACAGTGTGGTTATTTCTGTCATTCCTGCCGAAAGTTGTTAAGATTAATACCCACAACAAAAGTATAACAATTACGTTTTTACCGCTCTTCGCCACATCATGGCTACTGCTAATGATCGGATTTGAGGAGCAAACACCCTGAGCAACCCCGAAAGGAGAGAGCTATGTCTTTTGAATTACCTGCATTACCTTATGCACAAAATGCGCTAGAGCCACATATTTCGGCTGAAACCCTGGAATACCATTACGGTAAGCACCACAACACCTATGTGGTTAACCTCAATAATCTGATTAAAGATACTGAATTTGCTGGTAAGACGTTGGAAGAGATCGTGAAAACTTCCAGTGGCGGTATCTTTAATAATGCGGCCCAAGTCTGGAACCACACCTTTTACTGGCATTGCCTATCCCCTAATGGTGGCGGTGAACCGACCGGCAAAGTGGCGGATGCCATTAATCAATCGTTTGGTTCTTTTGCTGAATTTAAGGCGCAGTTTACTGATGCGGCAGTGAAAAATTTTGGCGCAGGCTGGACATGGCTGGTAAAAAAAGCAGATGGTAAGCTGGCAATTGTCAGCACATCAAATGCTGCCACGCCACTGACAACTGCTGATAAACCATTGTTGACTGTTGATGTGTGGGAACACGCCTATTACATCGATTATCGCAACGCACGACCAAAATATCTGGAGAACTTCTGGGCACTGGTTAACTGGTCCTTCGTCGAGAAGAATTTAGCCTGATATTGTAAAAATAATTAAGGGCGGAATTATCCGCCCTACTTAGCACTTCACACCGGCAAGCGGTTTAATTAATTCATGACCGCCACGAAGCTAAAGACAATAATCATCGCCAGCGCGCCAACAGTCGTAATCAGCGACATTTTCAGATTGGTATCCATAAATACTCCTCAGCCGGTTAGTTTTAGTAGGGAAAAGGCACATAATTAGTGCGTTAAATTATTTTCCCACAGTTAGGAAAAAAAATCTTGTGCTCATTACGCACTTTATAACATTGATTAGCTCTTCCCCTTTTCCTCCAGATCAGACAAAATTCGCAGTTCATAACTGCATACCGACTAATAACGTCCAATAAATACTCTCAGACAATCAGCGGATTCAACTATCCAGCCTACTATCATGTTTCTGTCTGAGCGGTTTTCGAGTCATGCAGGCAAACGATTAACATAATACTTACCTGCTGTAACAGGTAAGCTTAGGAGTTATTTTTTTATGGCAACGATTAAAGATGTGGCCAAACATGCGGGTGTGTCCACCACCACCGTTTCGCACGTGATCAATAAAACTCGTTTCGTCGCCGAAAACACCAAGGCTGCCGTGTGGGCGGCAATTAAAGAATTGCATTATTCGCCCAGTGCTGTGGCTCGCAGTTTGAAAGTCAATCACACAAAGTCAATTGGTTTGCTGGCAACATCCAGT
The DNA here is from genome assembly GCF_902726565.1 of Yersinia vastinensis. Taxonomy (GTDB): domain Bacteria; phylum Pseudomonadota; class Gammaproteobacteria; order Enterobacterales; family Enterobacteriaceae; genus Yersinia; species Yersinia vastinensis. Next base: position 127,635 of record NZ_CACVAF010000004.1, on the reverse strand, counting down.
GAAGCGCCCTATTTTGCTGAAGTGATCGAAGCGGTTGAAAATAGCTGTTATAGCAAGGGCTATACCCTGATTTTATGTAACTCTCATAATAATCTGGATAAGCAAAAAGCGTATCTGGCCATGCTGGCGCAAAAACGTGTCGATGGCTTATTAGTAATGTGTTCTGAATATCCAGAACAACTATTAGGGATGCTGGAAGATTATCGCAATATCCCCATGGTGGTGATGGATTGGGGCACTGCGCGCGGTGATTTTACCGATTCAATTATTGATAATGCATTTGAAGGCGGCTATTTAGCAGGCCGTTATCTGATTGAGCGCGGTCATCGTGATATCGGAGCCATCCCCGGCCAACTGTCGCGAAATACCGGCGGGGGCCGCCATCAAGGTTTTCTGAAAGCTTTAGAGGAGGCCAACATCACGCTGCGTGATGAGTGGGTGGTTCAGGGCGATTTTGAACCCGAATCGGGCTATAAAGCCATGCATCAGATTCTAACGCAAAAACATCGCCCTACCGCCGTATTCTGTGGTGGAGATATTATGGCCATGGGCGCAATATGCGCAGCTGATGAACTGGGCTTGCGAGTGCCGCAAGATATTTCGGTGATCGGGTATGATAACGTGCGTAATGCCCGCTATTTCTCGCCAGCGCTCACAACGATTCACCAACCCAAAGAGCGATTAGGTGAAACTGCCTTTGCCATGTTGTTGGATCGTATTGTCAGCAAACGCGAAGATCCGCAGACCATTGAGGTGCATCCAAAATTGGTCGAACGCCGTTCTGTGGCTGACGGTCCATATCGCGACTATCGCCGTTAATCCTCTTTGGCCGGTAGCTTTCAATGCCACCGGCCACTACTGCTCAACTCCCTCGCCAAACTGAGCATTATCGTCTCTTAGCCACTCGTCATTTAGCGTGACACTGTCACCCAAATAATCTAGCAGCCAAGCCAAAGCGGGAGAATGGTTATTCTGCTCCCAAGTTAAACAGCATGGGCTATCGGGAAGTGGCTCCGCCAACGTTAATACCGTCAACTTTCCTTGCGCAATCAAAGGCGACACCATATGAGCAGGCACCATGCCAATGCACAATCCTTCACACAAACAATCAATTCCGGTCATCCAATCCGGTGCCACCAATCGCTGTTGATTATCCAATGTCCAAGTGTCCCGTTTTGGCAGGTTTCTCGCCGTGTCTTCTAAACACAACGAGGGGTAAGGCCGTAATTGATCGTCACTCAGTGACCCTGTCAAACGAGCAAGAGGATGGTCAATGCTGACCACACAGAGCCATGACAAGAATCCCATATCACGAAACACAAACCGCCCTCTCACCGGGATTGCACGTGTTGCACCAATAGCCATATCAGCCTGCCCATCCACCAGCGCATCCCAGACGCCATTAAACACTTCATAGCGTACCCGCAACTCAACATCAGGGAAATGACGATAAAAATCTAATACTAAGCGGCGGCTCCGCTGCGGTTTGACTATTTTATCCACCACAATATTGAGTTGGCCACGCCAGCCATTCGCCACTTGCTGGCACTGACGGCGTGTGTCATTCATTTTTTTGATAACATCTCGAGCTTCTTTAATAAAAACCAGCCCCGCAGGGGTCAACTCCACGTCTCTGTGGCGCCGTTCAAACAACGGAACTGCCAACCACTCTTCCAGTTGGCGTACGGTATAACTCACCGCAGACGGCACACGGTGCAATTCTTGGGCGGCTGCACTGAAGCTCCCCGTACGAGCTACGGCATCAACCACATCCAACGCATATTCCGACCACATTTTTTCTACCTCTTTTCACTCAATCGTTTGCTATCAATTTTTTTGATAGCATGTCGCAAATATTACCGGTTCACAACAGAATATCGCGCCGTATAGAATGCCCCCCGCAATAAATCCCTAATGATAAAATTTCTAAAAACAGCAAATTACCTGCAAAAAATATGATAAAGAGAAATAAAGAATGAAGACGTCATCAAGTTTCATGTTCTATCTGGCTGGTTTGAGCATGTTGGGTTATCTGGCTACAGATATGTATTTACCTGCCTTTGGCGCTATGCAACAAGAACTGCAAACCTCAGCCGGCTCCATTAGTGCCAGCCTAAGTATCTTTCTCGCTGGTTTCGCCATCGCTCAACTTATATGGGGGCCAATTTCCGATAAACTGGGTCGTAAACCTGTGCTACTCGCCGGGTTGGGGCTTTTTGCTATTGGTTGTTTGGGGATTTTGTGGGTTGAAACTGCAACCCAGTTATTGGTGCTGCGTTTTATCCAAGCCGTCGGCGTCTGTTCTGCCGCTGTTAGCTGGCAAGCATTAGTCATCGACCGCTATCGGGACGGTAAAGCCAACCGGGTTTTTGCCACTATTATGCCTTTAGTGGCGTTGTCTCCTGCTCTAGCCCCGTTGCTCGGTGCATGGCTCTTAAACCACTTTAGTTGGCGGTCAATTTTTGTCGTATTATTGGCCGTGACACTTCTATTGCTAATCCCGACCGCCTTGCTGAAAGAGCGGAAAAAAACCACCTCTGATAAGGCAGCACAAAATAAAAGTGCCATTAGTTTCTGGCAGTTGCTGAAATCACCGGTCTTTAGCGGAAACGTGATGATTTTTGCGGCATGTAGCGCAGGTTTTTTTGCTTGGTTGACCGGGTCACCCTTTATTCTGGGAGATATGGGGTATAGCCCAAACGCGATAGGTTTGAGTTATGTTCCACAAACATTAGCTTTTCTGCTGGGTGGTTTTGGTTGCCGTAGTGCACTAACACGGATGAAAGGCAATACACTGTTGCCTTGGTTGCTAAGTGGTTACGCCGCTAGCATGATAGCACTCTATCTGATCGCCACATTAACGACTCCGACATTAACAACCTTACTTATTCCCTTCTGCTTAATGGCACTAGTGAATGGTGCCTGCTACCCTATTATCGTAGCAAATGCTTTAACCCCTTTTCCGGCGAATACAGGAAAGGCAGCAGCGCTACAAAATACCCTTCAGCTCGGTTTGTGTTTTGTCGCCAGCATGATGGTTTCGGCTTATATCAGCCAACCCTTATTGGCCACAGTCACAGTGATGCTTTCAACCGTGCTTTTGGCGGCCCTAGGTTATGGCATTTATTGCTACGCTTTAGGTCAAGAGAGAAACTTGGCAGTGAGTGCGAATGCAAAGATTAAAGGTGTTGCTACACCAACGTGGCAGCAGCCGAATGATAAGTAAGAAGAAAATATTCACACTGAGTCATTATTACTAATAAAAATAGTCACTAACGAACATGCAAGCCGGGAACGATTTATTATTGAGAAAGCGTCCCGGCGAGCCTATACTCGATTTAACCGATAACAGTACCATTAAAAAAAAGTATTATCTTAAGCACTTTCTGTGCGCGTGGATTGCGTCACATTTACTCTTATGGATGAGTTACCCTAACTTAGCGTGTTATTAGGGTTTCTTCTTAATCTTCCTCTTTTACCCAACGTAATGGGAGCTGCAAGACCATTGCAACTTCAAATACCGTGGGTATGTCCGCCAAGGACATCAGACACCAAGGTCACGACAACCTCATTGGTATGTATCAGCGCATAAGACAATTTGCGCGGGTCATAAGTCAGAAGAAAGTGATGGAGAAGCTATGAGTTCATCCTGTATAGAAGACCAGAGTATTCAAGAAAATCCGTGGTTTCGCATTGTACAAGAAATGCTAAACCGGGCTGATATTGAAATCAATGGCTCACGCCCCTTCGACATTAGAGTTAATAACCCAGACTTTTTTAAACGGGTATTACAAGAAGGATCTTTGGCATTAGGTGAGAGTTATATGGACGGCTGGTGGGAATGTGACCGCCTGGATATTTTCTTCCAGCGAGTTCTCAGAGCGGGCCTAGAAAACCAACTTCCACACCATCTCAAAGATACTTTACGAATTGCCGCTGCACGCATTATCAATTTGCAATCAAAGAAAAGAGCCTGGATTGTCGGTAAAGAACATTACGATCTCGGTAATGACCTCTTTAGCCTTATGCTCGACCCTAATATGCAATACTCTTGCGGTTACTGGAAAAACGCCACAACACTTGAACAAGCGCAAGAAAATAAATTGCAGATGATTTGCGAGAAGCTGCAATTGGCTCCGGGAATGAAATTGCTCGATATCGGCTGTGGCTGGGGTGGGCTTGCCGCCTATGCTGCCCGGCATTTCGGTGTATCAGTTTCCGGTGTCACTATCTCAGCAGAGCAGCAAAAATTGGCCCAAAAACGCTGTGAAGGGTTGGATGTCACTATTTTGCTGCAAGATTATCGTGACTTGAATGAACAATTCGATCGCATCGTTTCTGTTGGGATGTTCGAACATGTTGGACCGAAGAATTATCACACCTATTTCGAGGTGGTAAACCGTAATTTAAAACCTGATGGTTTATTCTTGTTGCACACCATCGGTGCTAATCGCACTGATTTGAGCATTGATCCGTGGATCAATAAATATATCTTCCCTAATGGCTGTCTACCGTCAGTAAGGCATATAGCCCAAGCCAGTGAACCTTATTTCATTATGGAGGATTGGCATAATTTTGGTGCAGATTATGACCGGACGTTAATGGCATGGTATGAGCGTTTTCAAGCAGCATGGCCAAGTTTGGCAGAGAATTACTCTCCACGATTTGAAAGGATGTTTAGCTATTATCTGAATGCTTGTGCTGGCGCATTCCGTGCTAGAGACATTCAATTATGGCAGGTGTTATTTAGCCCCAATGGGGTAGAAGGTGGTATTCGGGTTCCTCGTTGATGCTTTAAAGCATTAAGTAACCAAGGCAGCGGGCATCAGCCCCCTGCCTTATTTTATTCGGTGTTATCCCCGAATAGCTTTTTCAGCCGCCGCTGCTGCATGAGCAATATCACGCTGTGCCAGAACCCGTTCGACCGTATCCACTACTGCCTGTGTTTGTGGGTCTATCTCTATATTTACTCTGTGCCCTAAACGTTTTTTACCCAATGTGGTACGCGCCAACGTTTCCGGAATTAAATGGACACAAAAACGGTTACCGACAACCTCACCAATGGTCAGACTGATACCATCAATACCGATGAAACCTTTATGTAGCACATATTTCATTAAATCGTCGCTCGGCATGCGAAACCAAATCTGACGATTATTTTCTGAGGTGTAAATCTTGGCTATTTCCGCAGTGCACATAATATGGCCGGACATAAGGTGCCCACCAATTTCATCACTGAATTTAGCAGCCCGCTCCAAATTAACAACATCCCCCTCTTTAATATCGCCAAGATTAGTAATGCGCAGCGTCTCTTTCATTAAATCAAAACTGACCCGATTTCCATTAACTTCTGTCACGGTTAGACAGCAGCCATTGTGGGCAACAGAAGCACCTAAAGCTAACTCTGGCAATAGCTCGCTTGGCATTTCCACCACATGGGTACGGAAGTTGGATTTTTCCTCGATGGCAACCACTGGCGCGGTGCCTTGAACAATACCAGTAAACATACGCCATGCCTCTTATCTGTTATCTATAAAAAGAAAATGCTTTGCCCTGATTTTGCCTCATAAGGTCAGGAAAACCAAACCACTTAAATGAAAAAGGCACTTCCGGGATTTTTAATGACAAAGATTGCTTAAGCTTGGCGAGCAGGTACAATCCTATATCGCTTTCCCGCTATTTTTATTTATCTCTCGATAAGTCGTCTCAGTATACTCAATTGATTTCAAAGTACAGGCAGGCGGCAAACAAGCGCATCTCGGTGAGCGGGCACAGGTCAGTCATCCGGGTCAGTGCGTGCGGACCGCACACCAGTCATTTGAAAAATGGGTATTAATTAGAAAGGTGCATACGTGCAGAAGTATATTATAGAAGCGCGTAGCTTATTGGCTCTCGCTATTCCTGTTGTCATCGCGCAATTGTCTCAAACTGCCATGGGTGTCGTGGATACCATCATGGCGGGTTCTGTGAGTGCAACGGATATGGCCGCAGTGGCAGTTGGGACCTCTATTTGGTTACCTGCGATTTTATTTGGCCATGGATTACTTTTGGCCCTGACGCCAACCGTGGCTCAACTCAACGGTTCCGGTCGACGTAGCCAAATCGCGCATCAAGTTAGACAAGGTTTTTGGCTGGCATTATGTGTTTCCCTGCTTATTATGGTGGTGCTCTATAATAGCGACCACGTTATTAAGCAAATGCATAATATTGATCCAGTGCTAGCCGATAAAGCAGTGAGATTCCTGCACGCTATTATGTGGGGAGCGCCCGGCTACCTGTTTTTCCAAGTTCTGCGTAATCAGTGCGAAGGGTTATCCAAAACCAAACCTGGGATGGTGATTGGCTTTATTGGTTTGCTCGTTAATATTCCGGTTAACTATATCTTCATCTACGGTAAGTTTGGTGCTCCCGCATTAGGGGGCGTGGGTTGCGGGGTGGCAACTGGAACTGTTTACTGGGTGATGTTCCTGATGATGCGTTGGTATGTCAGCCGCGCACGCTCACAGCAAGATATCAAACTAGAAAAAGGTTTTGCCGCACCTGACTGGCAAGTAATGAAACGCCTCGGTGCTCTGGGGCTACCGGTTGCATTAGCACTATTTTTCGAAGTCACGCTGTTCGCGGTGGTTGCCTTACTGGTCTCTCCGCTGGGTATTGTTGCCGTAGCTGGGCACCAGATTGCTCTCAACTTCAGCTCATTGATGTTTATGCTGCCGATGTCGTTAAGTGTCGCGGCAACGATTCGTGTCGGGTTTCGGCTCGGCCAAGGGTCTGTTGAGCAAGCCCGAGTCTCTGCCTATACCAGTATCGCAGTGGGCTTATTGTTAGCTTGCGTGACGGCAATATTTACCGTTATTTTCCGCGAGCACATCGCCCTGCTCTACAATAAAACCCCTGCTGTAGTGATGATGGCTTCCCACTTAATGCTGCTAGCAGCTATCTACCAATTATCTGATGCTGTGCAGGTGATCGGCAGCGGCGTGTTACGAGGGTATAAAGATACTCGTTCAATCTTCTTTATCACTTTTACCGCCTATTGGTTGCTCGGACTACCGAGTGGTTATTTGCTGGGGCTGACGGATTATATCGTCCCAGCTATGGGGCCAAGTGGTTTCTGGATAGGGTTTGTTATCGGCCTAACGTCAGCGGCAATTTTGATGGCCTTGCGTATCCGTTGGCTACAAAAACAGTCACCGGCGTTTATCCTGCAAAAAGCGGCCCATTAACGACATAAATTTTCAGGCGCTAATTGCCCGCCCGCAATTAGCGCGCCACCAAAGCCATAAAGATGGAGAAAAAAACAGCGCAATGGGCAAAAGCGCAGCAATTACGTGAGTTTGCGGTGAATATTGTGTTTTTCCCCTTGCCAGCAGACGGGCGGCTCGTTAATATTCGTCCCCGCTGTCAGTGTTGATGGCAGAGAGTCACGCTGTAAGAAATAGATGTTATTGCGCGTCCGTAGCTCAGTTGGTTAGAGCACCACCTTGACATGGTGGGGGTCGATGGTTCGAGTCCATTCGGACGCACCAAACATCGTTTTCGCAACACCAGAATTACTGTAAATAAAGAGTACAATGTGCGTCCGTAGCTCAGTTGGTTAGAGCACCACCTTGACATGGTGGGGGTCGATGGTTCGAGTCCATTCGGACGCACCAAACATCGTTTTCGCAACACCAGAATTACTGTAAATAAAGAGTACAATGTGCGTCCGTAGCTCAGTTGGTTAGAGCACCACCTTGACATGGTGGGGGTCGATGGTTCGAGTCCATTAGAACGCACCACTTCGCAATAATACCTTGCCTCCTAATGTTATTTCACTGCTCCCTATTGCATTGCGGCACTATCGTTATCACCTCTTATCGTGCTTCCATGCTTTCGCTATTTATTTTAAAAAGTTCGCAATAAATGTTAAAAACCACAGCAGTTGCGCAACAAACTAAGCATTATTCTCAGTGTTTGCGCGACAAAATCCCCCTTTTTATAAAAAACGGCAATGAGTTTCTGTTTTCTATTTCATTTCCCGCGACTTACCGCCTATAATACGAACCGTCGTTTCAGTTGAATGGTTTCAGCATCTTGATCTGTAGATACGCTAAAAAAATACAACTCGCATTTACGCCATCGTATTCCGATCATGCGTTTAGCCTCGTGCTAAAGTTTTCCGCTCAACTTCCGCAACTGTCATCTATTCTTAGTAATGTTTTGCTTCTTGGTCACGTTTCGCTACACCAGACACTAATCAGATCCCACTCCGTTGCAGTACGTAACGGAACTTTCGCTTTTTATCCATCACAACTTGTAGAAAAAATCCGTCATGAAAAAGACTAAAATTGTTTGTACTATCGGTCCAAAAACCGAATCTAAAGAAATGCTGACGAAACTGCTGAACGCTGGCATGAACGTTATGCGCTTAAACTTTTCACACGGTGACTATGAAGAACATGGTCAGCGTATCAAGAACATCCGTGCTGTTATGGCAGAAACTGGCCTGAAGGCCGGTATCTTGCTGGACACCAAAGGCCCAGAAATCCGCACCATGAAACTGGAAGGCGGTAAAGACGCAGCGCTGGTTGCCGGCCAAACTTTCACTTTCACCACTGACCAGAGCGTTATTGGTAACAACAGCATTGTGGCTGTGACCTATCCAGGTTTTGCTGCTGACCTGAAAATTGGTAACACAGTGCTGGTTGACGATGGTTTGATTGGCATGGAAGTGACCGAAGTCACTGAGAGCACCGTGGTATGTAAAGTACTGAACAACGGTGACCTGGGCGAGAATAAAGGCGTTAACCTGCCAGGCGTTTCTATCCAGCTGCCTGCATTAGCAGAAAAAGATAAAGCCGACCTGATCTTTGGTTGTGAGCAAGGTGTGGACTTCGTTGCCGCGTCCTTTATCCGTAAACGTTCAGATGTTTTGGAAATTCGCGAACACCTGAAAGCACACGGCGGCGAGCACATCCAGATCATCTCCAAAATTGAAAACCAGGAAGGTCTGAATAACTTCGACGAAATCCTGGAAGCCTCTGACGGTATCATGGTTGCTCGTGGTGACCTCGGCGTTGAGATCCCGGTTGAAGAAGTTATCTTCGCGCAGAAGATGATGATTGAGAAATGTAACCGCGCACGTAAAGTTGTTATTACTGCAACTCAAATGCTCGATTCCATGATCAAGAACCCACGCCCTACCCGTGCAGAAGCGGGTGACGTTGCTAACGCCATTTTGGACGGTACAGATGCCGTGATGCTGTCTGGTGAAAGTGCTAAGGGTAAGTACCCATTAGAGTCTGTTACCATCATGGCGACCATCTGTGAGCGTACAGACCGTATCATGCCTAGCCGCATCGAAACACTGAACGACAACCGCAAAATGCGTATCACTGAAGCAGTTTGCCGTGGCGCTGTAGAAACCGCAGAAAAACTGGAAGCCAAAGTCATTGTCGTGGCAACTGGCGGCGGTAAATCGGCTAAGTCAGTACGTAAATACTTCCCGACTGCGACTATCTTGGCACTGACCACCAACGAGACGACTGCTCGCCAGTTAATTCTGACTAAAGGTGTTGTCACTCAACTGGTCAACGAAATTGCTTCAACAGATGATTTCTATCGCATCGGTAAAGAAGCTGCGTTGGCAAGCGGCTTGGCACAGAAAGGTGACGTTGTTGTTATGGTTTCTGGTGCATTAGTTCCAAGCGGCACAACCAATACCTCTTCCGTGCACGTCTTATAATCTCAATCTGCACGACAGAACATTAATTAAAAACGCCGCTTTCAATAGCGGCGTTTTCTTTTTAGACCACCGCTAAATAAACTTTCCCAAAAATCCACTTTATCTTAAAAGCGCTAAAGTCTTTTTCAGGGTAAGACTTATCTGAAAGAATCCGGCTGTTTTGCCTCGTTTTTTTAACTTTTTTTTAAAACAAGATGCTTCTTTGAGCGAACGATCAAAATAAACCCCTCTAATACTAAAAATTTATTCTCTTTCGAAAAAACTTTGTGTAATACTTGTAACGCTACATGGAGATTAACTTAATCTAGAGGGTGTTAATAATGAATCGTACTAAACTTGTACTGGGCGCGGTAATTCTGGCTTCTACTATGCTGGCTGGTTGTTCAAGCAATGCTAAAATCGATCAGCTGTCTTCTGACGTTCAGACTCTGAACGCTAAAGTTGACCAACTGAGCAACGACGTGAACGCAATCCGTTCTGACGTTCAAGCAGCTAAAGACGATGCAGCACGTGCTAACCAACGTCTGGACAACCAAGCTCACGCTTACAAGAAGTAATATTACTTCCTGAATGAAAAATGGCGCACATTGTGCGCCATTTTTTTTACTTCGTAGAAACCTGTTTCTGATAGTGACCTTCCTTGAAGCCCTATCTCCTTTTTTACTCACTCATCAACATGCTTCACAATACGTTACGCTAGAAACTTTGCCATGGTAGACAAGCGACTACCACAGCAAAGGTGGGCCTGAAGATTAATTCGCGGCGGAGTAAACCGGGCCTGGCTGAACCAGCTTAGGAATAGCTTCTTCTGCCGGCTGCTGCTCTTCATTTTGCGGTTGTGGCTCGCTCTGAGGCGCTACAGCGGCCGGAGCTTCGATAGGTGCAGTTTCCCCTACTGTCACGATGACCGGCATACCAGAGCGGCGTACAATCGCTTCCTGAACCACTTGTGCATTAGTCTGGCTATCGTTGATAAACTTCTGCAAGCTGCTGCTGATAGCAATTGGCATTGTCTGCGGGTCATCACTGTCTACACGAGACAACGGCTGATGAACTTCCACATAACGTTTACCATCTGGCTCGACAGAATATTTGACCGGCTCATTGATGATTTGTACGCGAGTACCTTTAGGTACTGATTTAAACAGCGCTTCAATGTCATCCGGACGTAAACGAATACAGCCGGAGCTCACTCGCATACCAATACCGAAGTTAGCGTTAGTACCATGGATCAAGTACTCACCACGACCGGCAGCCAAACGCATAGCAAACAGACCCATAGGGTTTTCTGGGCCAGCAGGAACTACCGCTGGTAAGGTCACCCCCTCAGCCAGATAGTGCTTACGGATGTTCGCCGTTGGTGTCCAGGTTGGGTTCGGGATTTTCTGGCTGACAGAGGTCGTCATCGTTGGGGTGTTACGCCCTAACTGGCCAATACCGATAGGGTATACAACAACTTTGTCCTGACCTTTAGGGAAGTAATAAAGGCGCAATTCGGCCAGGTTGATGACAATACCTTCACGTGGGGTATCAGGCAGCAACATCTGAGTCGGGATAGTTAATACTGAACCCGGTAATGGCAGATACGGGTCAGCACCTGGGTTTGCTTCCAGCATCCCCAACAAGCCGATTTTGTAATCAGCAGCAATAGCCTCAAGTGGACGGCCATCATTTGGAACGGTATACGTCGTATTTTCGCCAATCAGACGGCTATTGGCAGGTGGCAGTGGATACTCGGTCGCATTGGCAGCGGTGATACTTCCCGCCACACAAGTTGCGAATAACATACCAATCAAAGTTAATGCACGTTTCATGCTTAGTTCCTACATCACTTCTTAAAATTCGGTTCGGCTATCTACGTTAATTTTAGCAGCCAATAATAAGGCCACCATATAGTAACAGCCCTTATTATAAAGGCAATTTATATCGCTAAAAATCAAGGCGTTACAATGTAATTTATTCTGCTTTTTCCAGCAGGGAGGCCGATTTAACCTGCTGAAATTCCACCATTTTAATACTGTGACCCGTGACGCAAAAATGCTCAGTCACCGATGAATAAAGCACGAAATGTTGGCGTAAATCAGTTGGTGGCCAAGGCTGCGGCTTTGGCTCGAATAGCGCGGATCATTGCTTCAAGCCCTTGGGAACGCGAAGGTGTCAAATGTTGACTCAGTGCTAAATCAGCAAAAAATGGCCGAACATCTAAATCGACGATCTGCTGTACAGTTAAACCCTGATAGAGAATAAAAACCACGGCGACTAAACCTTTAACGATCGCAGCATCACTGTCTCCGGCAAAAATCACTCGCCCTTCACCGGAAAGGGTCATGGCAATCCATACCTGACTTTGACAACCTGAGATAAGGTTCTTTGGTTGGCGCTGTTGCTCAGTTAACGGCGGCAACTGTGCACCCAACTCGATCACATACAGGTATTTCTCTTCCCAATTTAAGCAACGGGAAAAATTCCGAATCAATTTATCTTTATCTGGCAAACCCGCCATAACATGCTTCCTATTACAGAATAAACGCCAAAATAAAAGCCGACTGCTTAAAATGATAGTCGGCTTTAGGGGGCTGTGTCGCGAACTGTCAGTGTTTAGCCCAGCAACTTTTCGATACGTTGCAACCCGCGGACCAGCCGGTCGACTTCTTCGCGCGTATTATAAAGTGCCAACGACGCACGACACATGCTTGGCACCTGATAGTACGCCATTAGCGGCATCGCACAATGATGCCCGGTACGAATAGCAATACCGTACTGATCGAGAAAACTCCCCACATCATAAGCATGGTGTACCCCAAGATTGAAAGCAATAACCCCGGCTCGTTTTGTCGGACCATAGATTACCAGGCTCTGAATCTGGCTAAGTTGTTCTAATGCATACTGTATCAGCGACTGTTCATATTGTTGGATATGCTCCAGCCCCAACTCATTCACATAGCTGATTGCCGCTCCCAACCCCATAATCCCGGCTGTATTCGGTGAGCCTGCTTCAAAACGCCACGGTGCATCAGCAAAGGTAGTGCCTTGGGTTAAGCTCACGGTTTTTATCATCGAGCCGCCACCTTCCCATGGTGGCATTTGTGCTAATAATGCCTGCTTACCATATAAGATGCCGATGCCAGACGGCCCGTAGAGCTTATGGCCTGAGAAGGCATAGAAGTCACAATCTAAATCTTGCACATCGACGCTCTGATGCATGATAGCTTGCGCACCATCCACCAATACCACCAAACCTGCCGCTTTAGCCTGCGCGACAATCTCTTTGATTGGATTAACCGTTCCCAGCACATTGGAAACTTGGGTAATCGCCAACAGCCGAGTGGTTTCATCAATCAAACCCGCCAATGCGCTTAGCGCCAACTCCCCTGTTGCGGTTAACGGCCATACCCGAACGTCAACACCAAGATCCGTTGCCAGCATCTGCCAAGGCACAATATTGGCGTGATGCTCCATTTCGGTAATAATAATGCTGTCGCCCGCTTTCAATACACGGCGACCATAGCTGTTAGCCACCAGATTGATGGCCTCTGTCGTGCCTTTGACGAAAACAATTTCTTCAGCAGAAGCGGCATTAATAAACCCTGCTACCTGACTACGTACTGCTTCCATCTGTTCGGTTGCTTGCGCACTCAAGGTATGAATCCCCCGATGAACCGCCGCATAGCCCTCACGATAAAAGTTCAATTCCCGATCAATAACGATTTGGGGTTTTTGGGCACTGGCAGCGCTGTCCAAATATGCCAACGGCTGCCCATTAACCTGACGGTTAAGCAGTGGGAAATCAGCTCTTACCTGTTCGACAGAAAGACTCATAACGATTCCTCAGCCAATCGTGTAGCAATGCGCGCTAAGACCACTTTACGGATAGTTTCGTTATGGATGGCTTCGGTCAATTCAGCCGCAAATGCAAAAATGATCATTTGCTGTGCATCAGCCTGATGGATACCGCGTGATTGCAGATAAAATAGCTGCTCTGCATCAATTCGCCCCACTGTAGCACCGTGGCTGCACTTCACGTCATCGGCATAAATTTCCAACTGTGGCTTGGTGTCAACTTCCGCCAACCTACTCAGCAGCAAGTTATTGTTGGTCATCTGACCGTCAGTTTTTAGCGCGTGTTGGGCCACTTTAATCATGCCATTAAAGACCGCTTTACCCCGTTCACGAACAATGGTTTTGTGCAATTGGCGGCTTTCACAATAGCCTTTGTTATGCTCCAGATAGGTGCGTGTATCGCAAATTTCACGCCCTATCGGCAGTAATAGACTATTAATCGATAACGTTGCTCCCTCGCCATTTAACTGGGCACTGGTGTTATGACGAGTCAGCCCCGCACCAAGTAAGAAACTGTCGCTTTTGGCGCGCGCATCACGGCTTAACACTAAATCATTATGAGCAAAATGGTAACTTTGTGGGGTTTCAAACGCCAATTTGCAGTGACTTAACTCGGCATTGTCACCCACGGCAATAGTGAGCCGTGCGCCGGTAAAGTGTGGTTGATCATTGAGACTGACAAAATGTTCAATCACCTCAGCCTGTGCTGCTGTCTCAATAGCCAGATGGTGACGGTAATGGCTGGTGTTAACCGAACCAGAGTCATTACCCGAACTGATATGCAGCAGATAAAGGGGTTTGTCGCTGTGTTTCCCCGCAGGCAAACGGATATGTAACCCCTCCTGTGCCAGACTCTCAGTCAAATGCAAAAAGACTTCTGACTGGATAGGCGCAGGGAACTGTGCATTTTCCACCTCTTTTGTTAGTTGATACGGGCCACATTCATCGTCACTTAATTCAGGGGAATATCGCCCATCAATAAAGACTAAGCGGTGAGCATCTTGCACCAGAGACAAGACATCACGCTGAGCGGGCGTTACCGTCGGCGCAGGGGCAAAACCGAAATCATGGGCAAATAAACGCTCTAGTGGCGTGTATTTCCAGTCTTCGTGTTTAGCGGTAGGAAAGCCCAATTGTAGCACCTGTTGCCAATGCGCCGTTGCATCTGCGGAGTATCCACTCTGGCGCTGCTTAAATAATTGGCCAAAATGCTTTAATGCATCAATATGTTGCTGCTCCAGCATATTACTGTTGGTCGGTAAGCCAGCCATAGCCTTGCTCCTCCAACTGTTTCACCAATGTGAAATCACCAGACTTGATGATTCGCCCCTGATATAAGACATGAACAAAGTCGGGTTTGACATAATCAAGGATGCGTTGGTAATGGGTCACGATGATGAATGCGCGGTTTTCATCACGCAGCGAGTTAACCCCGTTGGCGACGATTTTGAGTGCGTCGATATCCAAACCTGAATCGGTTTCATCCAAAATGCATAAAGAAGGCTCCAGCGCTGCCATCTGCAAGATATCATTACGTTTTTTCTCGCCACCGGAAAAACCTACGTTAACTGAACGAGTTAGCAAGTCCGCAGGCATTTTGAGTAACTCAATTTTTTCTTCAATGAAATCTGAAAAATCAAAACGATCTAGCGGTTCCTGCTGGCGATATTTTCGCACTGCATTGACAGCAGTTTGCAGGAAGAAATGGTTACTCACACCAGGGATTTCTACCGGATATTGGAAGGCCAGAAACACACCTTCACCGGCACGATCTTCTGGGTCTAACTCAAGTAAATCTTTACCCTTGAATGTGACGCTGCCTTCAGTGACTTCATACTCTTCGCGCCCGGCCAAGGCTGCCGATAAGGTACTTTTTCCTGAGCCGTTCGGCCCCATAATGGCATGCACTTCACCGGGTTTGATCTCCAGATCTAACCCTTTAAGAATCTCATTACCTTCGACACTGACTTTTAAATTCTTGATGCTTAACATAGGTTTCCTTGGTGCGCAAAAGCGCAAAACTTTACATATGCAGCGAACGCTTAACCGACACTGTGTTCCAGGCTGATGGCTAACAATTTTTGTGCTTCGACGGCAAACTCCAGTGGTAATTCGGAGAATACATCCTTACAAAAACCATTAACGATCATTGAGATGGCATCGTCTTCACTGATGCCGCGCTGCAAGCAATAAAACAGTTGGTCATCACCAATTTTTGAGGTTGTTGCTTCGTGCTCCAATTGCGCAGAATTATTACGCACTTCCACATACGGGAAAGTATGCGCACCAGAATCTGGGCCAATCAGCATAGAATCACATTGAGTGAAATTACGCGCGTTCTCTGCACCTGGCAGAATTTTCACTAAACCTCGATAGGTATTTTGGCTGTGCCCCGCCGAGATCCCTTTGGCAATAATGGTTGATTTAGTGTTTTTGCCAATATGGATCATCTTAGTACCGGTATCGGCCTGCTGATGGCCGTTGGTCAGTGCTACCGAGAAAAACTCACCGATTGAGTTATCCCCTTGCAAAATAACACTGGGATATTTCCACGTAATCGCAGAGCCGGTTTCCGATTGGGTCCAAGACATTTTCGAACCCGCGCCCTCACACAATGCCCGCTTAGTCACAAAGTTGAGGATACCGCCAGTGCTATCTGCCCCAGCAAACCAGTTCTGAACCGTTGAATATTTCACTTCTGCATTTTTATGCAAAATGACTTCAACCACCGCGGCATGTAGCTGATAACTGTCACGCACCGGTGCAGAACACCCTTCGATATAGCTGACATAGCTGTCTTCGTCTGCAATCAAAATAGTGCGCTCAAACTGACCGGTTTTAGCTGCATTAATGCGGAAGTAAGTTGATAACTCCATGGGGCAGCGCACCCCTTTGGGGACATACACAAAAGTACCGTCGGAGGCCACTGCCGCGTTGAGGGCAGCAAAAAAGTTGTCTTTGGCTGGGACCACAGAACCCAGATATCGACGTACCAACTCGGGGTATTCCTGAATGGCTTCACCGAATGAACAAAAAATAATGCCCTGCTCTGCGAGCTTCCCGCGATACGTGGTCGCCACAGAAACCGAGTCAAAAATAGCATCTACCGCCACTTCCGCCCCTTCTCGTACCGGGACACCAAGCTGGGCGAAGGCAGACTCTACCTCTGCGGTAAGATATTCGTTGATATTATGCTGCGACATATCTTGCGACGTCGTGCCATCGGCTGACGATTGCTGCACCGCACCGGGCTGCGAATCACAGCTGTCATCACAACTGCCACAAGACGGGGCTGAATAATAACTATAATCTTGATAATCCAGACTTTTGTAGTGTGCTTTCAGCCAGTGCGGTTCTTCCATCTCCAAC
The DNA here is from genome assembly GCF_902726565.1 of Yersinia vastinensis. Classification (GTDB taxonomy): domain Bacteria; phylum Pseudomonadota; class Gammaproteobacteria; order Enterobacterales; family Enterobacteriaceae; genus Yersinia; species Yersinia vastinensis. Next base: position 110,699 of record NZ_CACVAF010000004.1, on the reverse strand, counting down.
CAACTTCGATAAGCACCGAGGCGAAACTCCAGCATCCATTCAGGCTCATTGCGTTTCGCTGAAATAGCGCGAATCACATCTTCATTGATGCCTTTCGCCAACTCGTCTGTAGCAAGCTGGGTAAAAAAGCCTTCTTTATAGCGACCATCGCTGACCCAAGCCTGCACATCATCTGGGACTTCTACATTGCTTCGTGTCATTTCGTTTACATCGCTCAAACGCCAAAGCTCTCGCCACACCCGCAGGAATGTTGAGCTTTAGGATTATTAAATTTGAAAATCTGATTTAGCCCTTCACGGACGTAATCCACCTCGGTACCATCGATAAATGGCATCGCTTTGAGTGGCACGTAAAGTCTGGCGCTACCGTGTTCGAAAACCAGTGCGTCGCTGGCAGGCTCCTTCGCCATGTCCATTACGTAGGCAAACCCAGCGCAACCCGATTGCTTGACGCCAAGCTGCAACCCTTTTATTTCCGGGTCTTGCTGCATGAGCCGTGTAATCTGTGCGGCGGCGCTGTCAGTGATTGTCACGCCTTGCCAGACATTGTCGTCGAGTGAGAATGTCCCGACTGATTCCTGTTGCATATGCCCTACCTTTTTCTCGCTGATAATTGATGAATCAACACAGATTGTTCACAATGGTAGTGATAATAATTATCACTTCAACCGTTTGTTTTGCAGGGATATTAAGAAAAGTGTCGTTTAAACCCCGTATGAGGCGGCAACGAAGAGAACATGCTGCGATGGCCGAAGAGGTCGGGAAGAACAAGAACACTTTTATCGCCATGAAATAAAAGAATAATTTCCACAGCAACACTCGAATCCCTTGCTATCTCAAAGGCTAATCGCAGTCAGTCTCTGAGTTTTTTAAACATTCATAAAAAATACCTATTTCTCCATTAACTTTAGCTGAAAACCCCCGCTGGGGAAACCTATCATAGAGATTCGCCGCATTTATCGGATAAACAAAAGTTGCCATTAGGCGAGAGAGAGGAGCGTAATGAAAATTTAAATGACACAAGGCCAGCTAAGTGGCCCTGAGTAGGATAATGACTTGTATTGTGTGGGGTTATTGACGATTACCGTGTTAATACCGCGGTGGTTAAACGGGAAGTACAACACAACTGACCTTGCTCATCAAAAATCTCAATTTGCCAAACCTGATGGCTACGGCCAACATGAATGGCACGACAACAACCTCGGACTTTTCCAGAACGAGCCGCCTTAAGATGATTAGCATTGATTTCTAACCCCACCACTTGCTGCCCCTCAACGGTACATAAATAGCCCGCCATTGATCCTAGCGACTCGGCCAGTACCACTGATGCACCACCATGAAGCAGGCCAAAAGGTTGAGTAGTCCGTTTATCGACAGGCATCGTGGCCTCCAACTCATCATCTGTGAATCGGGTGAACTCAATTCCCAGATGCCCAACCATACAGTCCTGACTTTGCTGGTTTAGCTGTTCCAGCGTCGCGGTACGTTTCCACAGCATTGATTGTCTCCCTTTAGCCCTTGTACTCGAAATTGCAGCAGTGTTAGCTGCTATCTTTTACCCGAATCACTGACTCTACGATCTACACACTAAACCAGTTCAAGCAAAGCCTGTAGTGGGTGGCGTAAGCCATTACCTTCAACGCGCTTAACCTGGCTACGACAAGAATAACCGGTCGCTAAGCAACGTTTCCCTGGTAATTTTTGTAATGCTTGTTGCCAAGACAGTGCATAAATACCCAGTGAATTCTCGATGTTTTTTGCTTCATGACCGTAAGTTCCTGCCATTCCGCAACATCCCACACTGACGTTTTCCAGTTTGGCACCGTAACGGGAGAATATCGATGCCCAATGCTGACTACTGGCCGGCAGTGCTGTGGTTTCGGTGCAATGACCAAACAGATACCAAGACTCACCACTCAGTTGTTGCTCTGGTTGTTCCACCAAGGCCACCTGTAGCCATTCATGAACCAATTGCACATTAAAATCACCCCGATTATCGCCCAGAATCTCTTTATATTCATCGCGATAACAGAGCACCAATGCCGGATCAACTCCCACCATAGGTATGCCCAACAACGCGATACGATTGAGGAAATCTGCCGTTTTACGTGCTGTTTTAGCAAACCGTTGCAGGAATCCTTTGATATGTTGGGCTTTTCCATTGGGTGAAAATGGCAGCAATACGGGGTTAAAGCCTAACTTTTCCACCAACCGGACAAAATCAGCCACAACCTGAGCATCATAATAGCTGGTGAAGGGATCTTGCACGATCAGCACATGCTGGCTGCGTTCAGCAACAGGTAACGTTTCCAACTGCTCCAATGTCATGGTACTGGCGTAGTGACCAGACAATGATTGCTTCAGTGTTGGGCTGGAAAGCAGCGGTAAATCCACCATACCAATGCTTCTTCGGCTCAACTCACCGACCCAAGGTTGTTTTAGGAAGAAATTAAACAGTTTTGGCGTTTTCGCCATCAATGGAGCATAGCTTTCGACCCCCGCAACAACATAGTCACGCAGCGGTCGATGATAGCGAGTGTGATACAACTGGAGGAAACGAGAGCGGAAGCCAGGCACATCAATTTTTATTGGGCATTGTGTAGAGCAGGCTTTACACGCCAGACAGCCCGACATCGCCTCTTTAACTTCGTGAGAGAAGTCATAATCGCCTTGACGGGCATGCCAAGTATTACGGGTTTTTTCAATCAATCCACGCAAACTTGGGCGCTGAGACGCCAGCCCCTTTTCTAGCGCCACGGGGTCGACACCTTGGTCAGATAATAGCCGTAGCCACTCGCGCACCAACGTTGCTCGGCCTTTCGGTGAATGGATACGGTCGCCTGTTATTTTCATTGACGGACACATTGGGCTGCGAGCATCAAAGTTAAAGCAGAGTCCATTACCATTACACTCCATGGCACCACGGAAGGAAGTTCTGACCTCCAACGGAATACGCCGATCCAGCGTGCCGCGCTTATCGGATGTATCCACTTTCATCATCGGCGCATCACAGCCCAACGGTGAGCAAATCTTCCCTGGATTCAGACGATTATCGGGGTCAAACGCCGATTTGATGCGCCGTAGTTCGCTGTAAAGTACCTCGCCAAAAAACGCAGGACTGTATTCTGCTCGAAAACCTTTACCGTGCTCGCCCCACAACAAGCCACCATAGCGTGCAGTCAATTCCACCACTTGGTCAGAAATCTGCTTCATCAACATTTCTTGCTGTGGATCGCACATATCTAGCGCCGGACGCACGTGCAACACCCCTGCATCCACATGACCAAACATGCCGTAGGCCAAATTATGGTTATCGAGCAATTGACGGAACTCAACAATATAATCCGCTAAATGCTGTGGTGGCACACAGGTGTCTTCCGCAAATGGAATCGGCTTAGCCTGTCCCTTACTGTTACCGAGCAAACCCACGGCTTTTTTGCGCATGCCATAAATGCGCTCAATGCCAGCCAAATCGCTGCAAATCTGATAACCAATCACGCCGCCTTCTCGGGCGGACATCAAATCATCCAAACGCTGGCAAAGTGCCTCCATTTGGGCGTCGATCAAGGTTTTATCATCGCCAGCGAACTCGACGATGTTCAGCCCTAGCATCTCTTTATCGGGGACGTCAGTAATGAGTTCTTTGACTGAGTGCCAAACAATATCCTCTTTCGCCAAATTAAGGACTTTTGAATCCACCGTCTCGACGGAGAGCGCTTTGGCTTCCACCATGAAAGGGGCATTACGCAACGCGGAATCAAAAGAGTCATATTTTACATTCACCAAACGGCGAACTTTAGGCAGCGGTGTGATATCCAGCGTGGCTTCGGTAATAAAGGCCAACGTACCTTCAGCTCCGGTTAAAATCCGCGTGAGGTCAAAGGTTTGTAAATCATCACTGAAAACATGGCGCAAATCATAGCCAGTGAGAAAGCGATTTAATTTTGGGAATTTGTCTAGAATCAGCGCCCGCTGGTCACGGCAACGATTTAACACTGTATGGTAGATACGACCAGTGACGGAATCTTCCTGCGCAATCGTTTCCGCCAGTGACGTCGGCATGGCACGAGTGTCCAGCATCTCACCGCCAAGCAAAATGGCGCGCAAGCCCAAAACATGATCAGATGTTTTACCGTAGACCAGTGACCCTTGACCGGAGGCATCGGTGTTAATCATGCCGCCCAATGTCGCACGGTTACTGGTTGATAATTCCGGCGAGAAAAAATAACCCAATGGGCGCAGGTATTGATTAAGCTGGTCTTTAATGACCCCTGCCTCAACCTTTACCCACCCCTGCTCTGGGTTAATGTCCAAAATACGGTTCATGTGACGCGACATATCCACCACAATACCGGTATTTAGCGCCTGACCGTTGGTTCCTGTTCCGCCGCCGCGTGGCGTAAAGACCAATGATTTAAAACTGTCTTGCCCGGCTAAACGGCAAATCAGCGCCACGTCCGCCGTTGAACGCGGAAAAACCACCGCATCGGGTAGCAGTTGGTAAATACTGTTATCCGTTGCCATTGTCAGGCGATCGGCATAATCAGTGGCAGTATCGCCGGTAAATCCGTTTTGCTTCAAAGCATCCAAAAAATCCAGCACCAACTGAACGACACCCGGTGCCTGAGAAATCTGTGGGATCATTAGTGTGACCCTATCTATATGTGTGTTTGTTTTAAGGACTGTCCATTGAAAGATTATCCGGTAGCAGCAACCTTTGTCGAATAATTTATGTCAATTCAGAATGATGGGAAAGTGATGGGTATCGACCAAGGATAAATACGGCAATAAACCATTGAGTATCAAAATTTTATATTGCACAAATAACACTCAAGTTCAGCCGAAACCACATTATTTCAACTCGTTTTTCGTTATCAGATTTCTATTATTCCAAGGACATTGCCCTTTTTTGATAAAATCATGGATGTAAAATCCTGGAGTCTCTGTTAAAAACTGAGGAAATACACCATGATTACTACTGATGCTTAATGAGATGGCGCAAATATCTTATTAAGGCAAGATTTAATGAGTAACAGTGTAATGGCCACCTTGCCATGATTTCCGAACTGAGAACCCACAGATGAGTTACCCGCAGCTACGTCGTTTCGATTTACCTAAACTGATGTTTGGGGTGATATTCATTATGATAATGATTATCGCCAGTTTCTGGGTGGTACAACCCTTTGTCATGGGCTTTGCCTGGGCTGGCATGGTCGTTATTGCCACTTGGCCATTGCTAATAAGGCTGCAAAAACTCCTTTGGGGTAAGCGCTGGCTGGCCGCTATTGTGATGACGGTTCTGCTGATTTTACTGTTCGTTATCCCGATAGCCCTTCTAGTGAGCAGTCTGGTTGAAAGCAGTGGCCCTCTTATCCAATGGGCCTCCACCCCATCTAATTTACGCATGCCGGATGTCGAGTGGTTGAAATCAATCCCAATGGTGGGTGACAAGCTGTATAGCGGTTGGCATAACTTGATAGCCGGGGGCGGCAATGTCATTATCGCTAAAATTCAGCCTTATGTTGGCGCGGCTGCAACGTGGTTGGTGGCACAAGCAGCCCATGTCGGCTACTTCTTAATTCATCTGGCGCTGATGCTATTGTTCAGTATCTTGCTCTATTTCCATGGTGAGCAGGTGGGTTTAGCTATCCGCCATTTTGCCGTGCGGGCCGCAGATAAACGCGGTGATGCTGTGGTTGTACTGGCGGCTAAAGCGATTCGTGCGGTCGCTCTGGGCGTCGTGGTCACGGCATTGGTTCAATCGATACTTGGTGGTATTGGTCTGGCCATCGCTGGAATTCAATATGCCACGTTATTTACGGTATTAATGTTTATCTGCTGTGTTGCCCAGCTTGGGCCACTGTTGATACTGATCCCCGCTGTCATTTGGGTATACTGGACGGGCGACTCAACGTGGGGCACCATTTTATTAGTATGGAGTTGTATCGTTGGAACAATGGATAACGTGTTACGGCCTTATTTGATTCGAATGGAAGCAGATATGCCCATGATTCTCATCCTATCGGGTGTTATTGGTGGTTTGCTGTCATTTGGTATGATTGGGCTGTTTATTGGCCCGGTCGTATTGGCTATTTCCTACCGTCTGACTGCTGCCTGGGTCAGCGAAGCCCCTGAGCCAGAAGAGAGTATTCAAGAAGTCGCCAAGCATTTAGAAGAGCTTTAGTATCCAAGGGGTTGAGTAGTTATGCTGCCGGCCCCCGATTATCCAGCAATATCCGCTATTAAAAATAAATAATGGTTCTTTAAATTCCCCGTATTTATATTTCTGACAACCAATTATATCAATTATTAAATAAGATGATTATTAATAACCGGATGAAATTACTTTCATTATAAGTATTTATTTATTCTATTTTATTCAGACAATTCTCAATGACTAACTCGCGGAATTTACTTACTATTATGGTGTATTAATGACTTCCCCATCATGGCATTTAAATAATTCATTTTATAATGGCTTATTTAAATATCTGTAATCGAATATACGTATTGCTGTGTGTAGTCTTTGCCTATCACCTAAGATGGGCTTTTTTTTTACTATTACCTTTTAATTATCATTCTATCGGATTTTTATTTCCCTTTTCTTCTGTAAATCAAGCCCCCGCATTATGCACTCTCCCTTGTGATATTTATGCGTAATAGAAAAAATCCGCAACCTAAGCTGCGGATTAATCAATGTATCACGGTATAGGGATAACCCCGGATCAATGTTTAGTTTGTTGCGCCAAACTTAACCAGGTTTGCACTACGGTATCAGGATTCAGGGACAAGCTATCGATCCCTTGCTCCATCAACCATGAGGCAAAGTCTTCATGATCAGATGGGCCTTGACCACAAATACCGACATATTTCCCTTGTCGTTTAGCCGCCTGAATCGCCATTGATAACAGGGCCTTGACTGCCTCGTTGCGCTCATCAAACAGCTCGGAAACCACACCAGAATCGCGATCCAACCCCAACGTTAACTGGGTCATATCATTGGAGCCAATGGAGAAACCATCAAAGTGAGCAAGGAATTGATCAGCCAGCAAAGCATTCGATGGGATTTCACACATCATAATGATCTTCAAGCCATTCTCGCCACGCTTTAACCCTTGTTTCGCCAACTCGGCAACCACTGCCTCGGCTTGCGCGACGGTTCGCACGAAAGGAACCATTACTTCGACGTTAGTCAGCCCCATGTCATTACGCACCCGCTTAACCGCTTCACACTCTAATGCGAAGCAATCACGGAAGCTATCTGCAACGTAGCGCCCCGCCCCACGAAAGCCCAACATCGGGTTCTCTTCGTGTGGTTCATAAGCTTCCCCTCCCACCAAATTGGCGTACTCGTTAGATTTAAAATCAGACAAGCGCACAATCACGCGTTTAGGCCAAAATGCGGCGCCCAGCGTAGAAATGCCTTCGGTTAAGCGACCCACATAAAACTCAACCGGATCGTCATAGCCATTCATCAGCGCCTTAATTTCGGCTTGAATAGCGGGTGGCTGAGTATCGAACTCCAGCAACGCTTTAGGATGCACACCAATCATGCGGTTAATGATAAATTCCAGACGTGCCAACCCGACGCCTTCATTTGGCAGGCGTGCAAAATCAAAAGCTCGGTCTGGGTTACCCACATTCATCATGATTTTCAAAGGCAAATCCGGTAATTCTGTTACCTGTGAGCTTTGAATCGAGAAATCGAGCAACTCATGGTAAACGTAGCCAGTGTCTCCTTCGGCGCAGGAAACCGTGACATTTTGGCCTTCTTTCAAAATATCCGTCGCATTGCCACAACCCACTACCGCGGGGATTCCTAATTCACGAGCAATAATGGCCGCATGACAGGTTCTCCCACCACGGTTGGTCACAATAGCTGATGCTTTCTTCATGATCGGTTCCCAATCAGGATCAGTCATGTCTGTAACCAGAACATCACCAGCCTGAATGCGATCCATTTCGCTGATATCATGAATCACTTTAACCGGCCCCGCACCAATACGATGCCCGATAGCACGGCCTTCGACCAGCACATTGCTTTGGTTATTCAGTTGGTAGCGTTCCATCACCTGCTCGTTGGAGCGCACGGTTTCTGGCCGCGCTTGCACGATAAACAGCTTGCCAGTATGGCCGTCTTTCGCCCACTCGATATCCATCGGGCGGCCATAATGCTCTTCAATCAGTAATGCTTGATGGGCCAGTGCTTCAACCTCATCATCACTGAGAGCGAAACGATTGCGTTGCTCGTCTGGCACATCTTCGATTTGGACTTGTTTGCCATGCTCCTGACTTTCACCGTAGACCATACGAATCTTTTTTGAACCCATATTACGTCGCACAATAGCAGGTCTGCCATTACGCAATGTCGGCTTATGAACATAGAATTCATCTGGATTCACTGCACCCTGTACCACCATCTCCCCCAAACCATGAGCTGCGGTGATAAAGACCACTTGATCAAAACCTGACTCGGTATCAATGGTAAACATAACCCCCGAGGACGCGAGGTCGGAACGCACCATGCGCTGTACCCCCGCAGACAATGCGACGCCACGGTGGTCATACCCTTGATGCACCCGGTAAGAAATAGCCCGATCATTAAACAGTGAAGCGAATACATGCTTGATGGCTACCATCACCGCATCAATTCCCTGCACGTTAAGGAAGGTTTCCTGCTGACCAGCAAAGGAAGCATCCGGCATATCTTCTGCCGTTGCCGAAGAACGAACCGCAAAAGAAGCTTCTGGTTCCTCAGCCAACTGCTTATAAGCATCATGAATTGATTGTTCGAACTCAGGATGGAATGGCGTCTCAATCACCCATTGACGAATCTGCGCGCCGGCTTTTGCTAACGCCGCAATATCGTCCACATTGGTTTGATCCAATAATTGGTAGATACGCTGGTTGACGCCGCTTTGCTCCAGAAAATCGTTAAACGCCTGAGCCGTGGTAGCAAAACCATTGGGGACCGAAACACCCAGCCCAGACAGATTGGTTATCATTTCACCCAGGGAGGCATTCTTACCGCCAACCCGATCAACATCGTGCATGCCAAGCTGGTTGTACCAAAGCACATTACACAGATTTAGGCCATTGTTGGACATCGAAACAATCCTTTTTACATTTTCATTAGTTACGGACATGTCATCAATTACGGACATTCAGTAGGGTACAACAAGAGGTTTTCGGGGCTGACGAATCAGCAACACCAGAATCAGACTAGCACAATGATCCATAGCCCATGGACAGGTGAATCGATCAACCCAACAAGAAAAATTATTTTCAGGTGATTCTGACAGCAAACACTTTACCGATAAGGCCAATCAGGCACACTGGCTACGCTAAACTTACACCATCAGCAGTTAGCCAGTGATATGAATCAGCCCGTCAATATTCAGGAGTCAGCGTGGAAAGAAGTGTGTTTTATATTTCGGATGGCACCGCCATCACTGCGGAAGTCCTCGGCCATGCCGTTTTATCTCAGTTCCCCATTAAAGCAACCACTTATACGCTACCCTTTGTGGAAAGTGCGGCTCGCGCTCAAGAGGTTTGCGAGAAAATCAATGAAATATATCGAGAAACCGGAGTTAGGCCCTTGGTGTTCTATTCGATAATCAGTGCCGAAGTCCGCGAACTCATTCAACACAGTGAAGGATTCTGCCAAGACATCGTACAAGCGCTGGTCGCTCCACTTCAGGGCGAACTGGGCGTTTCTCCGCAACCGGTGCTCAATCGTACTCATGGTTTAACCGAAAGTAATCTGGGTAAATACGATGCGCGCATTGCCGCCATCGACTATGCTCTGGCCCACGATGACGGCATTTCTTTGCGCAATCTGGATCAAGCCCAGGTGATTTTATTGGGCGTTTCTCGCTGCGGCAAAACCCCCACCAGCCTGTACTTAGCCATGCAATTTGGTATTCGTGCGGCGAACTATCCTTTTATCGCTGATGATATGGACAATTTGCAGCTCCCCGCCGCACTAAAACCCTTTCAACATAAGCTGTTTGGCCTAACCATTAATCCGGAACGGCTGGCGGCCATTCGCGAAGAGCGGCGTGAAAACAGCCGCTATGCCTCACTGCGCCAATGCCGTATGGAGGTCGGCGAAGTGGAAGCGTTGTTCCGAAAAAATCAGATTCGCTATCTCAACTCCACCAACTACTCCGTAGAAGAAATTTCCACTAAAATTCTGGATATTTTAGGAATGAGTCGCCGGATGTTCTGATCGGAAATATTTCGCAAGGATATTATTTTCAGTTTATTTCATCAGAATTTCTATGAATCATGATGATGGCGGTTGAATTCATTTAGTTTTGGTTTATTGTGATCGCCATCACTTCCCGGTATTCCTGCCGTAGAGAAGAACAGATTTAGAGAATCTTCATGCACAAAACTGATGAACTGCGGACCGCGCGCATCGATAGCTTAGTCACGCCACAACAACTGGCAGAAAAGTTACCGATTTCGGCAGCGGTAGCCGATAACGTGACAGCGTCACGTAAACGAATTGAAAAAATACTGACCGGTGAAGACCCTCGCCTGCTGGTTGTTGTAGGTCCCTGCTCAATCCATGACCTTGATGCCGCAATCGATTATGCAACCAAGCTGAATGTTTTACGTGAGCGTTATCAAGACCGCCTTGAAATCGTCATGCGCACTTATTTCGAAAAACCGCGTACCGTGGTTGGCTGGAAGGGGTTGATCTCTGATCCTGAACTTGATGGTTCGTGCAAAGTCAATCAAGGTATTGAAATGGCCCGGCGACTGCTGTTGGCCGTCAATGAGTTAGGGCTACCAACAGCTACAGAATTCCTTGATATGGTAACCGGTCAGTATATTGCAGACCTGATTAGCTGGGGCGCCATTGGCGCACGGACAACAGAAAGCCAGATTCACCGGGAAATGGCATCAGCCCTATCCTGCCCGGTAGGTTTCAAAAACGGCACTGACGGAAACACCCGGATTGCAATTGATGCTATCCGTGCTGCACAAGCCAGTCATATGTTTTTATCACCAGACAAAACGGGGCAAATGACAATTTACCAAACCAGCGGTAACCCATACGGACATATTATTATGCGCGGTGGTAAGACCCCTAATTATGGCGCGTCTGATATTGCTGCTGCCTGTGATAGCTTGCGGGAATTTGATTTACCTGAACATCTGGTGGTGGATTTTAGTCATGGTAATTGCCAAAAGATGCACCGTCGTCAGCTAGAAGTTGCCGCAGATATCGGCCAGCAAATTCGCGCAGGATCCACGGCGATTGTGGGTGTCATGGCGGAGAGCTTCCTAGTTGAAGGCACACAGAAAATTATTGCGGGTACGCCGCTGACTTATGGGCAATCTATTACTGACCCTTGTTTAAACTGGGCAGATACAGAGCAGCTATTAAGCTTATTAGCCGACGCTGTCAGTAGCCGCTTTAATTAATTTCAATTTGCGTTCATCAATTCAGTGTTTGGGTAGCATTCTTCCACTAGCAACATCGCTATTCAATCACTGAATTCAATACCTCTTCCACTTCTATTCGCTTAACCCCCGTTTTGACATATCAATTCCTTCTGAAGAAGGTGTAACACCAATGTCTAATGAAAAACAAGGCATTAAAATGGTTACTAATAGAGTTTTAGCTTGAAGCAACACACAAATGCATATGATAATCATTATCAAATAAATACTAATACATACTTGATAAAATCACCTTATGCACAATAGAACCTATCGAACTCAAACTGTAGATACCCCTTCAAATCAAAGTGAATCTCTTTTGCTATGCTCATGTATTAACAGCCAAAAACTACTGGGGCAGCATGACGTTGTAGCAATTAATCACCAAGGTCAACTCTACTATTTGCGTCAAACTAAAGCAGGAAAACTCATACTCACTAAATGACTTTTAGTTGTCCTTTATTTCAAATTAACATTTCGCCAGCCACCTAATATTCACCACGAAGGCAGCCAGCAATCCATTGATTAAATTAAACAATACATGGAGAGTTGCTTGTGCCTTATTTCTTCCGTTTGTCATCATGCTGCTTGAGCGTGACCTTAGCACTATCTTCAACTGCAGCAGCCAACCCTACAGTGGAACCGAATAATCCCCCCCTCATTGTCAGAGGAGTCAAACCATCTACGGACAGTTTTAACACCCCCAGCATTTTAACCGTCATTAATGCCTCACAACCGCAAAAACAGACTGCAACCACTGCGACAGAAATGCTCAAGAATGTACCGGGAGTCAGTGTTACCGGCATAGGGCGAACCAACGGACAGAACGTTAGCATCCGAGGTTATGATCAATATGGGGTATTGGTATTAATTGATGGTATTCGCCAAAGAATTAACGGTGCACATTTCAATGGTACGTTTCTTGACCCCGCCCTCATCAAACAAGTGAGCATCACCCGTAGCCCATCAACATCACTCGTGAGTAGTGGTGCCATGGGGGGCGTTATTGCCTACCAAACAGTCAATCCAACCGATTTACTGGATAAAGAGAGAAACCTCGGTTTTCGCATCAGTAGTTATGGCGCAAGCGCTCACCATAGCCTAGGTGTCGGGATGTCTGCTTTTGGTCGTACAGAGAATCTGGATGGCATTATTGCCCTAAATACGCGCAAGGTCGGTAATATACGCCAAAGTAATGGTTACGATGCCCCCAATGATGAAGCCATTAATAGCCTGATGCTCAAGGGCACTGCCCGCCTTTCTTTTAGCCAGTCACTGACCACCGCGCTGCGCTATTACAACAACCGAGCGCTAGAACCCAGAATGGCCAACCAGAGCGTGCCAGACTCATTGAAAAGCCCAATGATGAAACGTTCGACCATCCAACGTGATGTTGAGCTAATTTATCGTTTACACCCTCAGCACCTGAGTTGGCTGGATATGACTACCCAACTCTACTCTTCCGAGGTCAATGTCAACGACGATGTACGCAACGAAGGTTACGGTAGTCGCAAGCAAATTACCCAAGGCTTAAAGCTAGAAAATAGCAGCTTGTTGTTTTCGCACAGCCCTGCATCACATCTCTTGACTTACGGTGTTGAAACTTATCATCAAAAACAAATTCCAAAGGGGGTTATCCGCAGCTTTCCACCCGCTGCAATTCAATTTTCATCGGGTTGGTTACAAAATGAAGTGACCATGCGTGACCTGCCAGTCACCTTACGGGTAGGCACTCGTTTTGACCGTTATGAAAATAGCCGATCAGGGTTTGCTGATAGAGAAGCCAAGCAACAATCAACTCAAGGTGCAGTGACAATCACCCCCACAGACTGGCTGATGATATTTGGTGCCTATAGTCAGGCCTTCCGTACTCCTACACTGACCGAACTTTATAATGATTCAAAGCATTTTATGCGAAACTACTGGAGGCCCAACCCTAATTTAAAATCCGAAACTAACGTCACTCGAGAAGCCGGTTTTGGGTTGTATTTTGACGACTTATTGGCAGACAGTGACACACTTCAACTGAAAACCAGTTACTTCCATATCAATGCCAAAGACCGTATTACCAATGATGTCTCTTTTTCAAAATCTGTCTATCTCAACATACCTCGAAGCAAAACCTGGGGCTGGGATGTCTCACTGAACTATCAAAATAGCTTGTTTAGCTGGGACCTAGCCTATAACCGTACTCGTGGTATTAATCTTGATACTCGTCGTTTTATTGACAGTATCAACCCGGACACAGTCACCAGTAACCTAAATATCCCTATTGCTAACAGTGGTTTTAGCACCGGCTGGGTCATGACAATGGCTGAAAACACCAAGTTCATGAAAAAAAATGGGGCCTTGAGCCTCCTTCATCGTGCATACAAACCTCAAGCAGGTTATGCCGTACATGACATTTACCTAAGTTATCGCGGGCAAGGCACATTCAAAAATGCCACAGCAGCAGTTGTGCTGGGTAATGCCTTTGACAAAAAGTATTACTCGCCACAAGAAATCCCCCAAGATGGGCGTAATGCCAAATTTCTAGTCAGTTATCAGTGGTGATATTTCACTCGAGTTATCTATAGCCCCACATTTAGCCCGCCATCCTGAAATGGCCTAATGGAACCCTGCCGCAAAAATCATCACGATGACGGCACAATATTAAAAGGAATGGATAGATGAAAATGCCATTATTTCAGCGTTATCAAGCAACTCAGCAACAAAACCCGACAATGCAGGCTTGTGACATCGCGCAAATGTTGAATGTCAGTGAGGCGGAGTTAGTCTATGCCCGCGTTGGCAATGATGCACAGCACCTGAATATTGACGCCAGTACATTACTTACCGAGTTGGAGAAGGTTGGGAGAACTTGCTCAGTCACCGCGAACCACTATGCCAGACATGCGTTGATGGGTGAATATCAGAATTTGCGTTTACATGGGCATCTGGGCTTGGTTCTCAATCCCCGAGCACTAGATTTAAGGTTGTTTTTCAGCCACTGGAATACTGTTTTTAGTTTGCGCGAAACTACCCCGCAAGGTGAACAACTTAGTATTCAGTGTTTTGATTTTCAAGGTAACGCAATCCATAAGATATATTGTAGCAATGAAACAAACATCAATGCTTGGCATACCTTGGTCGCGCAATTTCATACATCGACTCATTCTCCCTTGATATTACAACCTGCCCCTGTCGAACCCTATACCGAGTCCCCCATCAACAACGCAACTATTGATGCTGAATGGCGAAAAATGAATGATATCCATCAATTCTTTATGCTATTGAAACGCAATAAAATCACACGTAGACAGGCGTTTCGAGCCGTCAGTGACGACTTGGCTTATCGAGTAGATAACAGTGCCTTGATGCAAATAGTTAAGGCTGCGCAAAATAATCAAAATGAAATTATGCTCTTTGTCGGCAATAACGGATGCATGCAAATATTCACCGGTGTTATTGAGCAATTTATAATTTCTCAGGATGAGAACCCTTCTGGCAATTATGATATACAGGTGCTCAGTCAAGGATTTCATTTACAAATAAATGCTAGTGCCATCGCTGAAAGTTGGGTAACACGCAAGCCGACTAAAGAGGGATTTGTCTCAAGTTTAGAATTACTTGATAGTCAGGGAAAACATATTTTACAGGTCTTTGGTCAGCGTTCAGAAGGCCAACCAGAGCAAAATCAATGGCATCAGCAACTGGCTCAATTGACTGCATCTGGTTCGTTGAATGACTAAATGGATTGTTGTTACTCTCATATTCATTACTTCAATAAACTGCACAGCCACCCCGCGCATCGTCACAATTGGCGGCGATGTCTCTGAGATCACTTACGCACTAGGCGCAAGTGATAACATTGTGGCGCGCGACAGTACTAGCCTTAATCCTGAGGCGCTAAAAACACGCCCTGATGTTGGCTATATGCGCCTACTTAATATTGAAGGTATTCTTGCCATCAAACCTACACTGATTCTGAGTACAGCACGAGCTTCCCCCTCGATGGCATTAAAACAGATTGCCGATCTCGGAGTTAAACTTATCTATGTTCCCGCGGAGAAATCACCGGAAGGTGTAATTGATAAAATACGAATGATTGCCACCACATTGAATAAAGAAGAAAAAGGCCAACAGCTGATACAACATTATCAACAACAGTTAGACACTGTGGTATCAACTCCTTTGCCGGTGAAAGTGCTATTTGTTATGAGTCACGCGGGGATTCCTCCGTTAGCCGCGGGTTTAAATACCGCTGCCGATAGCATGTTCAGTGCTGTAGGACTTAAAAATGCCATTCAGGGATTTAGTGGTTACCGCCCTTTATCACAAGAGGGGATCATCGCCAGTGCGCCAGACTTGTTAGTTATCACCACCCACGGCGTAAAATCTCTTAATGGTGCGGAAAACGTTTGGCGCTTACCCGGTATTGCACTGACACCTGCTGGTAAACAAAAGCGGTTATTAGTGCTTGATGATATGGCATTATTGGGTTTTGGTTTACAAACACCTGATATCCTCAAACAACTTCGTACTGCGGCAGAATTAAATTAAGCGAGAAAATATAAAGAGAAACGGTGGTAGAGAGAACCTCTACCACCGTTATTTGTCTCATTATAGCCGTCTCATTAGCTGGAGCAGGAAATTTCCAAGTGTTTTCCCCAGTCTGGCGGTAATTGCGCCAACTCACTGAATTCTGGTTGTTCGGCAAAAGGCTGCTGCAAGGCCAAATGTAAACGTTGCAATGGCTCGATATCATCCTTCTCAGCGTGGTCGATGACCAACTGAGCCAAATAGTTACGTAATATATAATTAGGATTTGCCGCTTTCATCGACTGCTGACGCTGCGCATCATCAATAGGCTCTTGTTGCAAACGGGCGCGATATTGATGATACCAACTGTCAAAGCTTGCTCTATCAATAAAATCATCACGTAATAATGATTGCGCGGAGTTCACTTCAACATCACTCAGCAAACGGAATGTACGAGTATAATCTCGCCCCTCTTTACTCATCAGACTCAGTAACCCAGTCAATAACTCGTTATCCTGAGTATCACTTTGAGAGAAGCCTAATTTGGCTCGCATCTGTTGGCCGTAAACCGCCATTAACTCTGGTTCATAGGCCTCCAGCGCCATTTGCAATTGTTCCACAGTCATCAAACCAGACAATGCTTGTCCCAGCCGATGTAGGTTCCATAGGGCAACTGCCGGTTGATTATCAAATGAATAGCGCCCTTGATGATCAGAATGGTTACAGATATAGCCGGGAGCATAATCATCAAGAAAACCAAATGGGCCATAATCCATGGTAATACCAAGAATAGACATATTATCGGTATTCATTACACCATGCGCAAAACCGATAGTTTGCCAGTGAGCCATTAGACGGGCTGTTCGCTTAACGACATCAGTAAACCACAGTAGGTAGCCGTCTTCTTGTCCGACAAACTGCGGCCAGTGCCGTGCGATAACATAGTCGGCGAGCTGTTTGACTTGAGCCGGTTGCTGTCGGTAGTAAAAATGCTCGAAGTGACCAAAACGCACATGACTCTCAGCCACCCGCAATAGCATGGCTCCCCGCTCAGGTTGCTCGCGATAAACCGGATGGTCACTGGTCACGATTGTCAGTGCTCGGCTAGTTGGTACGCCTAAATGATGCAATGCTTCAGAGGCTAAAAACTCTCTAACCACAGAGCGCAATACTGCCCGACCATCTCCCATACGGGAATAAGGCGTTAACCCTGCCCCTTTCAGATGCCAATCCATGCTGCGACCGTCGCTGAGTTGCTGCTCTCCGAGCAAGATTCCGCGACCATCACCAAGCTGCCCTGCCCAAACACCAAACTGATGCCCACTATAAACTTGCGCCAGCGGTTCCATGCCAGGTAACAGTGCCTCACCGGCCCAGATCGCCGATTTCGGTGCACTAAACCAACTAGCATCAAGTTCTAATTCCCGAGCCAATGGCTCGCTGTGATACAACAAGCGCGCCCCTTTTAACGGTGTTGGCTGCAAATGCGTATAAAAACCAGGCAACTGCTGCCCATAGCTGCTGTTAAATTGAAGAGCATTATCAAACTCAGACGTATTATCAACCTCAAATCTTGGCGCAGATTTATCAGTATTAAAAGAAGACATCAGCGTAGTACCTCCGTGAGCCAATGGCGAACTTGTAATAATTCAGCTTGCGATTCAGGAAACTCATCACTTATCTGCTGGCAGGTGGTAGTAATGGCATCAGTTCGATAAGGCACACCTTGAAGACGCTCAGCTAATGCCTCCAGTGGTGCTGGATTTAAGCTATCAGTAAATATTTGGCAACGGTCAATTGCGCCATGTAAAACGTCAAAATGTAGTTCAATTCCGCCCCAAACAAAGCGAGTATCGACCAAATGGCTAAATGCCGGAGCCTGACCAAAGTTCCATTCCCAGCTACTCTGTTTAGCAAATTGTTCCGTGAAACCGGGCAAGTCGGGTAATGCCTGTGGTGAGATAACTTCTGCAGAAACTGTCTCATCATAATAATTGAAGAAAGCCTGCTCAATGGCTGTACAAATTTTCTCGTGGTCAATGCCAGGCAATAGCTCAACCAAATTCGTCACCCGCGAACGTACCGATGTTATGCCTTTGGCCTGTAATTTTTTGGGGTCGGGGTTAAGGTAGTCCGCCAGACGGTTAAGATCAGCATTGAGTAATAATGTGCCGTGATGAAAACCGCGGTCTTTCGTTTCTTTATAAGCAGAGCCAGAAACCTTGCGTTCACCATCATCTTTAACTACCACCAAATCATTGCGACCAGAGGCTGTGGCCTGAACACCCAAAGAGGCCAAGGCATTCAGAATGATTTGGGTAGATATGGTTTTATCGTATTCAGGTTTACCGGCCATAAAAGTAAAACAGGTATTCCCCAAGTCATGGAAAACCGCGCCGCCGCCGCTACTGCGTCGAGCCAACTTTACACCGTCTTGTTCCATGCGCCGCGTATTACACTCTTTCCACGGATTCTGGGCTCGTCCAATAACCACAGTATTGGAATTTCTCCACAAAAATAGCACCCGTTGATCTGGGGACATTTGGCGGAAAATACATTCTTCTACTGCCAGATTAAACCAGGGATCATAAGAGTCAGAAATGAGTAACCGAAGGGATGACATAAACGCGGCTCCGAACCAAAATAAGCAGCCACTAAGATAACATAACCCACAAAGATAGTTTTAGGTTCAGCCTATCGATTCAATACCATATTTAGATACGGCGCGCTTGCCAATAAACCCGCTTCCAATAGACATTTTCCAACGATGAACGAATAACACCTTTACTCGTAGAGGCGTGAATGAATTCATCGTTGGTGTCATAAATTCCAACATGCAATCCATTTTGTCCACTACCCGTTTTAAAGAAAACTAAATCACCAGGCATCAAATCATCACGGGAAACTTCAGTCCCTAGCGTAGTCTGCGCAACTGTCGTGCGAGGCAGTTGCATGTCGAAACGATCACGGAATGTGCGGTAAACAAAGCCAGAACAATCAACTCCACTTTGATCCAGTCCGCCATTACGATATGGCGTACCTTCCCATTGGCGCAGTTGTTCATTGAGTTTCGCGACCACCACAATGGAATCTGACAAGTGGCCACTTGGCGTCGGGGCATGGCTGCTACAGCCAGCAAGAATCATACTGATCAGAAAGATCCAGAAACGTATCCGCATCGATAATTCACCAAAGGTCAGGCTTGGTCTATTCACCAGACAATAAGCTAATGAAAGACATCATTATGGCTAATTTAGCTATCGAGTTTGGAAAAAACAAGTTATATGAATGAGATAATATATTTAATCGTTTTTTGTCGGTTTTGTATGTATCAACCATATACCCAAAAGTATAAAACCTGACCCAATAGTTTTTAATAAAGTCACTGGCTCATTGTACCAAGGTAGTAATACGGCGGCTAAATAGACCAAAGCATAACTAAGGCTCAATAATGGATAAGCCCGATTAAGTGGTAAATATTTTAGTGCAAAAAACCAGCATAACATAGATAAAGCATAACCAAACAACCCACAGATTACGGCAATTAACTGTGTCAGATGATGTATTAAAAATTGCCCATTAATATCTGCCAATGACATTAATGGCATATTCATCATGCCCCATTTCAACATTAATTGGGCAACAGTCACCAAGACCACACTACCTAAGCCCCAGCCATAACCTTTCATAAGTGCCAACTAATCAATAGGATGCCAAACATAATAGCAGCAATCCCCAACCAATGCCGAGACGTCGCTTTCTCGCCATAAACCAGTTGTGCGGCCAGGGTCACCAATACGAAATTAAAACTAAGCATGGGATAAGCCACACTCAGCGGCAGATGTTGTAATAAACCTAACCACAACAACATCCCAACACCAAGGAACAGCACAGCCAAGGCTAACCAACGCAGTGTCGGCGCTCGTCGCTTTTCTGGCGATAGCCCCCAACACTGCGCAGCTTGTTTCTGACATAATTGCCCAGCACAGGTCAATAAACTGACCATTACTAATAGCAAATAACTCATCATGGTGTTTTTTGATACCACAAAAGTGCCAGACGGTTCATTAGATTAACCTTGTCCGCTGGCGGTAAATAGGTTGGAAGTTCCTCATTACGAGATAATTGCACAACCAGCGATACATCTCCTTGTTTCCTTGCATTGGCGAGCCATTCGCTGAATTCTGTTTCATTGATGTACCTATTTCCGCTGTCAGTGTAGTTCAACCCATAGGCCAGTTCACCTTTCTCATTGAACATCAGAATATCACTGCGTTTTAACTCCCAAGCAAGTCCAGCGGCAACACCTACACTGTCTGCCAACACGTAACGGCTACTATTAAGCTCATCAAAGTTTTGCTGGATAAAGTTTTGTGGTTGTTTGGAGTCAATGACTTGCTGTGGAATGAGATAACCTACAAGCAATATAAACAGTAATGGGCTAGCTGCCGCCCAACGCCAATGACGGGCGTTATTACGCAATGTTATAAAGCCCACCAACCCCCATCCAGCAAAAGCAAGTGTCGCCAGAATAACTTTCAGATGTTCGTGCGGTTCGTAGGCAACCAGATGCGCCACCAGCCCCATACCAATAACCAACACCGCCAGTGCACAAACCAAACCAAAAATAAGATTTATTGCACCGTTAATCTTCAATGCGCGCATGCGCATATTATTGGCGCAGTCCGTTGCATAGGCGGCCATCAGTAGGGACAGCGGAGCCATGCAAGGCAGGATATAAGTCGGTAGCTTCCCTTTTGCCACACTGAAGAATAGCAATGGCATTAATACCCAACTGAGTAAAAAGAATAACTCAGGTCTTGCCACCCGCTCGCGCCACCCTTTTAGTAAGGCACCTGGTAATAACCCCAACCACGGTAATACCCCCAAACACAGCACTGGCAAGTAATACCACATAGGGGCTTTATGCTGAGCATCTTTCTCTGCAAACCGCTGAATATGTTCAACCCAGAAGAAGTAATGCCAAAAATCTGGCTCCCGTTGAGCAATGGCTAATGCCCACGGCAAACTGATTATTACTGCACTCACTATCGCTAGCGGACCAAAAATAATAAGTTCTTTTACCCTTTTTTGCTGTATGACAATCGGCAAGACTGAAATAACCGGCACGGCCAAGGCCAGAAAACCTTTAGTCATAAAGCCCATACCGCAAGCTAAACCGAGCAAGAGGTAAGCCTCTATTTTCTGTTTCGTGGTTTCAGCTCGCAGAGTGAGGTAGAAACAGAACATCGACGCAGTTAGCCACAATGAAATCATCGGGTCTAGCACAGCATAAGAACCAATACTAAATACCAACAACATTGAGAGGTAAATTAACGTTGCCAATACTGATGTTGAGCGGTTGCGCCACAATAAGGTCGCTAGCCAATAAACTAATACTGCACTCAACGCCGTACTGAAAATTGAGCCAAATCGCACGGCGAAGTTAGTGTCGCCGAATATCCACTGGCTAATATTATTAAACCAATATCCCGCAATGGGTTTTTCAAAATAGCGAATACCCAATAGGTGGGGCACAATCCAGTCGCCACGTTGCAGCATTTCCCGGCTAATTTCCGCATATCGTGTTTCATCCGGTTGCCACAGTAGGCGGCTATTAACAGGTAATAAATAGACTAAAGCAAAGAACAACGCCAGTAGGGCTGCCCCACTTCCTTTTAACAGCCTCATTGCGCATCCTTTATATCTGACTGACACCCCAACCAGCCTTCTCGCCCCGGGAAAGCAGCCCGAATAACTTTACCCACCGGCAGTGAATCTGGATTTTCAGGCAATAGAGCCCCAAGGGGACAAAACTGTATCTCGTATTTCTTTGCCATAATCAATAATTGTTCAAACATTACGGCTTGCGACATCCCTTCAACCTCAGCATGGATGGTATAAACCGGTGTTCCGCTGTCATGCAATATGGCATTCATAATAAAATCATTAAAATCCTCAGCGCGAACTTCGCTACCCACCACTTCATCATAAGTGGGTAAAGTCACTGGGATTTGTACCGTACCAATGTTGCCATCAGGTAATAATGGGCGGAAAGGATGAGTGCCACGACAGTCACTGTTATAGAGGAAAGGAAACGACTGTTTTATGGCTAAAACACGTTCATCAGCACGCCAACCCGCAGCTGCTGAGCAAGTAATTGGTTGCTGAATGCTATGTTGTAATGCATCAACCCCCAATTGTACCTGTTCAGCCAGTTGCTGTTTTGACCATGACGCAACTTTTGCTTGCCAGCCCTGATGATCCCAAGCGTGCAAGCCAACTTCATGCCCCGCCTGCAAAGTTTCTTTCATCAGTGGGCCAAAATCTTGCGCAATCCTTTTACCCGGCCAGGCCGTACCCGCCAGCAAAATATCCCAGCCATACAATGAGGCGGCATTCGAGCGCAGCATTTTCCACAAGAAACGAGGACGGAAAAGGCGCCACAAATGGCGCCCCATGTTATCCGGACCAACACTGAAGAAAAAGCTGGCACTAATATCGTACTTATCCAATACCGTAAGCAACGATGGTACGCCCTCCTTGGTTCCCCGGTAGGTATCTACATCAATTCTCAAACCAACTTGCTTCATACTTGATGCTCGTCCTTTGAGGTTTCATGCTGTTCGAGGACTACCCCACGTAGGAAGAAATCCAATGTGTCAGCAACCGTTTGTTGCAAGGCAATTTCTGGCTGCCAGTGCAACAGACGGTGCGCATTACGAATACTTGGCGTGCGATATTCAACATCTTGATATCCTTTGCCGTAATATGCACTGCTTTCAATGTCTTTAAATCCAGCAAACGGCGGGAAATGGTCACGCAATTCATGTTTTTCAAAACTACTTAGCAACATTTCCGCCAACTCGCGAATACTGGCTTCATTGGTTGGGTTACCAATATTGATTATTTGACCGTCACAAACACCATCACGGTTTTCAATAATACGGAATAACGCCTCAATACCATCATGAATATCCGTAAAACAGCGTTTTTGCGCCCCACCATCAACGAGCTTAATTGGAGAACCTTCAACCAGATTTAAAATTAATTGTGTAATAGCGCGCGAGCTACCAATACGCGCAGCATCAAGATTATCTAACCGTGGCCCCATCCAGTTAAATGGACGGAATAAGGTAAATTTGAGGTTTTCTTTTGCGCCATAGGCCCAAATAACGCGGTCCAGTAATTGCTTCGATACTGAGTAAATCCAACGCTGCTTATTAATTGGCCCAACAATTAGGCGTGAACTGTCTTCATCAAATTCTTTATCATCACACATGCCATAAACTTCAGACGTGGATGGGAAAATAATGCGTTTATTGTATTTAACACAATCACGCACAATCTTGAGATTTTCTTCAAAATCTAATTCAAATACGCGTAACGGATTACGGGTATATTCAATCGGCGTAGCAATAGCAACCAAGGGTAAAATAACGTCACATTTCTTAATGTGATATTCAATCCATTCGGAATGAATACTGATATCACCCTCGACAAAATGGAAACGAGGATTACCCAAGAAGCGGCTGATAGCATCAGAGCCAATATCTAAACCATAGACGTCATAATTATTATCACGTAATAAACGCTCGGTTAAATGGTTCCCAATAAAACCGTTTACACCGAGTATTAATACTCGAGTGCGCCTTTTCTGAGTTTTGCTGGGTTTATTACCTAAACGGACATCAGTGACAATGCCCATATCCTGTGCCAGACGGCAGCCCTGAACATACAAACCGGCCTCCCCCTGTCCCGCGATGATCTCCAGCGCCCCTTCACCACAAGCAATAATCAGTGGAGAGGTTGATAACACAGTACCAGGAGCCTTCCCATGTGTGATATCCAGAGGCTGCGAACGCCAAACTATCAGTTTGCGCTGCCCAAGATAAGTAAAGGCACCAGGATATGGTTCGGTTACTGCACGCACTAAATTATTAATGTCAGATGCGGATTTTTGCCACGGAATTTCCCCATCGGCTGCGGTACGACGACCAAAATAAGTGGCTTCAGATTCTTTTTGTGGCACCAACTGCAACGGCGTATCGTTCATCTTTGGTAAGAGATCGCGTAGCAGTTCATCGGCAGCATCACGCATTTTTGCATGCAAGGTGAGTGCTGTATCAGCATCACTGATAATAACTTTATGCTGTCCAACAATCGCGCCAGCATCCGCTTTTTTTACCATTTTATGAAGCGTGACGCCCGTCTCTTTCTCTCCATTGACCAGTGCCCAGTTAATAGGTGCCCGTCCACGGTATTTCGGTAATAGGGAACCATGCAAATTGAAACCGCCACGCGGAGCTGATGACAGTATTTCATCACTGAGCATATTGCGATAATAAAAAGAGAAAATAATATCAGGCTGTAATTGCTGAATCCTCTCAATCCATAATGGATGATTAACATCTTCCGGTGCATAGACAGAGAGATCTAAATCGGCAGCAACTCTGGCCACTGAAGAGAAAAAGCGATTCTCATTGGGCGAGTCAGTATGGGTAAATACCGCCTGAATATCATAGCCAGCGTCAACCAAGGCTTTCAGACCGACACAACCAATATCATGATAGGCAAATACAATCGCTTTCATTTTTCTACTTCCTGATTATTTTCGGTCTGCTCCACGCCGACCACTTTCTGTATGAAATAACGAGGACGCGCACGTACATCGTTATAAATACGACCGATATATTCTCCGAGTAACCCCATACCAACAAATTGGGCACCGATGAACATGAACAACACAGCGAATAGTGTAAAGACACCACCGCCCGCCCATTCAGGGCCAAATATCAAACGCAAAACCACTAATAGCACTGCAAAAGTGAAACCAGAAAGAGCAATAACACTGCCTACCAGACTTAATAAACGCAGTGGCGTTGTTGTCAGACAAGTAATCAGGTCATACATCAGATTGATGAGCTTCATCAGGCTGTATTTGGAATCACCAAACTCACGCTCTGCGTGATGAACTGTAATTTCGGTTGTGCGACGGGCAAAGGTGTTCGCCAAGATGGGAATAAATGTACTGCGCTCGTGACAGTGTAACATTGCTTCAACAATATGACGGCGATAGGCTCGTAACATACAGCCATAGTCGCCCATTGATTTCCCCGTGGCGCGCTGAATCATCAAATTGATCATGCGGGAAGCAGTTTTACGAAATAGCGAGTCTTGACGGTTGGCTCGCACCGTCCCCACCACGTCATAGCCCTCTTCTGCAACACTCACTAACCGTGGGATTTCTTCCGGCGGATTTTGCAGATCCGCATCAAGAGTAATCACCAAATCACCACTGACCTGATTGAATCCAGCCATAATGGCTGAGTGCTGGCCATAATTACGGTTTAGCAAAACGGCAATAATGCAACTTCCGGGTTCGTTTGCCGCTGCCGTCAATAATTCAGCGGAGTTATCACTGCTACCGTCATCAACCAAAATAATTTCATAGGGTTGGGTCAGCAATTTACAAGCAGCCGACGTTCTCTCTATTAACGCGGGTAAGCTCTCTTGCTCGTTATAAACAGGGATAACAATAGAGACTTTTTTGATTTGTTCATTTTGTGACACGGCGCGGCCCTATAATAGTTGCTAATGCATCAACTACCCGCTCAACATCGCTATCCACCATGTCGGGGAAAAGAGGCAAAGTGCATAATCTGGCGGAATTCCACTCGGTATTAGGCAAGTGCAAAGTGGGATAGCGTTCGCGATAGTATTTTTGGGTATGTGCAGCACGAAAATGCAGGCCCGTACCAATCCCAAACTCTTTAAGCCGCTCCATCAGCACATCTCGGTCAATACCACAACGCGCTTCATCAACTCGCACCATAAAAAGATGCCATGCATGCTGATGAGCATAATCAGGGACAGCTAATGGCTGTAAGGGGGAATCAATTAAGGCTGCATGATAGTGCGCAACCAACGCTTGACGGCGGGCGTTGATTTCAGGTAACCGTTGGAGTTGCACAACCGCAATAGCCGCGTGAATATCAGATAAGTTGTATTTATAACCCGGCTCTATGACTTCAGCCTGTGGACTACGCCCTTGAATTTGGCGGTCAAAAGCGTCCACACCCAAGCCATGGAACTTTAAGCGGCGAACTTTGGCGGCAAATTCATCATCATCCGTAGCAATTATTCCCCCCTCAGCGCAGGTTATATTCTTGATAGCGTGAAAAGAGAAAATAGCCGTACCCTTCTCACCAACCCATTCATCGCCATAGCGAGTACCCACCGCATGGGCAGCATCTTCAATCAATGAAATACCGCGTTGTTGGGCAATGAAGCGCAACGCATTAAGGTCACACGGTGCCCCTGCATAATGAACAGGAATAATTGCTTTGGTTTTCGGAGTGATTGCCGCTTCAACATCAGCCGCGTTAACCATTAATGTGTCGCGATCAACATCAACCATCACTGGTTCAGCACCCAGCAACACAATCATATTTAGTGTTGAAACCCACGTCTGGGACGGTGTAATAACTTCATCGCCTGGACCAATCCCTAAGGCCATCAGCGCAATATGCATCCCTGCAGTTGCAGAGCAAACAGCGATAGCATGTTTGCATCCAAATGCCGTACAAAAATCAGTCTCGAGCTGCTGATTCTGTGGGCCAGTAGTAATCCAACCAGAACCTAGCACATTGACTACCGCATTAATTTCATCGGCGCCAATTGCTGGGCGAGAAAAAGGCAAGAAAGTCTGCATTAATAAAAATTCCTAGGGTACTTTAAACTTTGGGCAACTATATGCCCGTCTAAGTTAACGAAATCTAAACGTTATTCAGATAGGTTCCGAGTTTTCTAGGAATAACTGTAGTCCATCAACCTTAAATAAACCTTAAGATAGACTTTTTTTATCGATATATTTCGCACAAAAACTTCACATTGAAATAATTGTATTTACAATTAAAATCAAGCAAATAGCGCAGATGACTGGATTGGTTTGATAATGATTTAATTGACTCTATTACTCAAAATATGCTGTAGAGGGGCAGATGATGATAATGAGCGAAAATATCCTAAATAAGGAATATTGATTTGATAAAATCGATGCAGGTTAATAAAAAATGTAACTATTAAATATTCTTTGTAATGAGCCAATTCTGCTGATTAAAGCTGTGAATTTGAAAATCGACTTCAAATACCTCCGATAAAAGGTTCATTTCCATTACCTGCTTAGCCTTACCTTGCGCAAGGATATTTCCTCGAGCCATCAACCAAACTTGGTCAGCCTGTTGTAAAGTATGGTTCAGATCATGGGCACTAATTATTGCGCTGCGCCCCGCAGAGCAAAAATCACGTAGCAAACCATCCAACGCCACTTTTTGTGCAACATCCAGCCCCGTGTATGGCTCATCAAGCAACAACAATTTACTCTCTGGATTGATATCGGGCCAAGCCTGCAAAAATATGGCAGCAAGACGTACACGTTGCCACTCTCCGCCGGAAAGTTGAGATAGCATCCGTGATAATTTATCAGTTAATCTTAATCTTTTGCACAGATAACCAATTGTCGCGGCTACTGCGTCTTGGGTAACACCTGCAGGCTGATAAAGAGAAAGGTATTGGAAAACCGGCATCATTGTCAGAGCAGACTGCTGCTGACACAAATAAGCCCTCAACCGCGCCAATTCATGACCCGAATAAGTGGATAATGACTTCCCCGCCAGAACAATGTCTCCCCCCGCGGGTAGCAACCCAGCCAATGAGGCTAATAGCGTGCTTTTCCCCGCACCGTTTGGGCCGATTAAATGAATTTGCAACCCAGCATTCACCTGTGTTGAGAACGGCGCCAGACGGGCTTCTACAGTCACTTCGCTGAGTTGCAATAACATCAAAATAAATCTTTCATCCGTAATTAGTGAGCCGCTAACGCGTGTGTAATTGCATTGATTAAAATAGGGTCTTCTGGGGTCATATCTGGGGAAAAACGCTCTAGCACCACACCATCACGGCTAATCAGAAACTTTTCAAAATTCCACAGAATATCACCCTCGTGTTTTGGCTCACGCCCCTTACTCGCTAAACGTTGATAAAATTCGCTACCTTCCGGTTTCACTGCGACGGGCTTTGCCGCGACTAAATGCTGATATAAAGGATGGCGTTGTGCGCCATTGACTTCAATTTTGCTGAACATTGGGAAATCGACGCCAAATGTCCCTCGACAGAATGCCTGAATTTCTTCGTCGCTGCCTGGCTCTTGCCCTGCGAACTCGTTACTCGGGAACCCCAGCACCTCAAAACCTTGCTGCTGGTATGTCTTATACAGACTTTCCAAGCCTTCATACTGTTTGGTTAATCCACACTGAGAAGCCACATTGACCACTAACAAAACTGAACCTTTATACTTTTCCAGCTTAACTGATTGACTATCAATGGTTTTCAATGGAATGGAGTAAATTGAATGACTCATTTAGGAAGAATCCTTATTCAGCATGATAAGCAGGTAAACCTGCCGGAGTGTAAATCGACGTAAGACAGATCACTTTACACTTTTCACTCTTGTCAGCAACCAGATAAATAATGGCGAGCCTAATGTCGCAGTCACAACACCAATCGGCAATTCTGCAGAGAATAGAGCAATACGCGCAACAACATCAGCCAGTAACAATATTCCACCGCCGGCTAAAGCACATCCGGTCAATAATCGACGTTGGTCCGTTAAACCAGTCAACCGCAGAATATGGGGAATAACCAAGCCGATAAAACTAATGACGCCCGCCAAAGCAACACTAATTCCCACAAGTAAACCAATCGCGAGCACTAATAAGTTGCGCCATAAATGAAGAGGAATCCCTAATTGTCTGGCTTGCTGTTCTCCAAGAGACATAAAGTTGAGCACGCGCCCTTGGCAACAGAGCCAAACCACAATGGGTAAGAGTGCTAATACTAACCCCTGCTGCCGCCAGTCAATACCGCTAAACCCGCCCATCATCCAATACATTAATTGTCGTAAATCTAGGCTGGTACTGAAATAGACCGCCCACGTCATAATGGCACTGCATACAATTCCCAAAGCAACGCCAACCAATAATAGGCGGGCATTGGTTAATAAGCGCCGGCGGGCAAAACCGAGTAATAGGGCTGTCATAAATAAAGCGCCGGCAATCGCGCAGGTGCTTAAAAACCAGATTGGTAATAATCCATGTCCAAGCAATACCGCCATAACCAGCGCAACACCTGCACCATTAGCGACACCTAACAGGCCCGGTTCCGCCAATGGATTCTCAAATAAAGCCTGCATAACGGCCCCTGAGACGGCAAGACTTGCTCCTACCATCATGACGGCCAAAGCCCTGGGTAGACGCAATTGCCAAACAAATAATTGCCCTGTTTCACTGGCCCATTGTGCAGGCCAAATCCAAATATCACCGGCACATAAACTGATGACCAGAGCTAACAACAATATGACAACCAACCCCTTCAGGTAGCGGCTATCACGCTGTTGCTGTCGCTGCTGAAGTGAGGTAAATAATTGACTGGTCTGCATTACATCCTCAGAGATGAGCTCAGGGTTGACCTTAAGATACCTGATAAAAATCAGTAATCGATACCCACTAGGCCCAGAGATTAGGATGTTAACGTAATCTGGAAAAGATTTGCATGAAAAATATGACTTTTTATTAATGGAAAACGCTAATCTTGCCACCGATTCTCAAGGCAAAATTAGCGTTTATTCAATGACAAGTGATGCCTGATTAGTATTGAGTTATGGCAACATGATTGTCATCACCCAACCTATCAAAAAATGGCGAATATATCAGCGATAGCCATTTTTTTGTGGTGGATAAACCTGCTGCCCTCCCCGGCCACTATTGTTACTTTGCCCACCATGATTATTTGGGCCGCCTTGTTTACCACTGTTTCCCTGTCCATTATTATTGCCAGGTTTACCATGCCCATTATTATCGTTGTGCTGTGGTGAATGATTTTGGTCATCACGGTTATTATGCTGCGGCTCCCCATGGTTCTGGCCTTTAAATGGATTATGGCCATCCTGTTCTGATGGGCGCTGCCAACGGCCTCCATCCCAATAATAACCACGCTCATTGCGATCGCCAATATGACCACCACGATGCTCATGCCACCATTGTGGTGGACGCCAATCATAGCCATCCCAGTAGTAGCCACGGTTATCTTGATCACCTAAATGCAAACTAACACCGGGGATATTAATATCAAGTGAGACATCTGCCTGCGCAATCAGTGGCATTAATGACAGAACACCCAGTAGGAATAGATATTTTTTCATATACATCCGAATATATTATTAACAGTTGATAAATTTATATCAACGAAAATAACCAGCTTCTATCAGATAAATTCCCATTTTCTATTTCATTTCAGAATATTTACGAAATCCATACAATCGTTTCTTATTAGATATAACTACCTGCTACTGTTCCTAACATGTCTTAACACTGAACTTACAGCTGCGGTTTTTATATTGAATTATAATTACCTTTCATATCCATATAATTTTAATATGAGAAAATTATAATGCGTCGGATAATATCAATAGTAGGCGTGCTCTTATTGAGCTTTTCACTCTCGGCTTGCTGTCTCCTCCCACCACCAGGCGGTGGACATGGAGGTGGTCATCACAGAGGCTCTAGTATGCAATATAATAATCATTCGCCACTTTAATAAAAACGCTTAACATGTGCTCACCTTATTTCAATAGGAAATTTCTAATTTTTTATTATTCTATAAATCACAAAATTTAATTTTTAATCAAAAAAATATTTCACGACTAACTGTTATCGTATTTTTCCGTAAGTCAGAAAGGTAAATATCAATTATTGATTCTAGACACACAGGTCCTATACTCGAAGAATAATCAGAGTACCCATCACTTAAATTTTCCTACCATATTAAAGTGAGACAAACGACACCAAAGAAAAAGGCCGCTTGCGCGGCCTTTTGTTCGGGAAACACTCACTCTTTTGGAGTGGCACTCTCTACCCGGCTTTTTAGCTTTTGCCCTGGACGGAAAGTCACCACACGGCGCGCCGTAATAGGAATGTCCTCACCCGTCTTCGGATTACGGCCCGGACGTTGGTTCTTGTCTCGCAGATCAAAATTGCCAAAGCCAGACAGTTTGACCTGTTCGCCATTCTCAAGAGCACGACGTACCTCTTCAAAGAATAACTCAACCAGATCTTTGGCATCTCGTTTGCTAAGCCCTAGCTTTTCAAATAGATGTTCTGACATTTCAGCTTTAGTAAGCGCCATAGGTTCAATCCCTCAAGGATGCTTGGAATCGCTGTTTTAACGCCTCTACACATCTTGCGACAGTAGCGGCGATCTCCTCTTCTTCCAGTGTACGGGCGGTATCCTGCAACACCAGACTAATAGCTAGACTCTTATAGCCTTCTGCTACGCCCTTGCCACGGTACACATCAAACAAGTTTACGCCAACTGCCTGATTTGCGCCAACTTTCTTACACTCCGCCAAAATATCTTCTGCGGGAACGTTTTCAGCTACCACAACAGCGATGTCGCGACGGTTTGCCGGGAAGCGAGAAATCTCGCTAGCATGAGGCACGGCGCGGTCTGCAAGCTTGTTCCACTGAACTTCAAACACCACAGTACGGCCGTTTAGATCCAGCTGACGTTCCAGTTCAGGATGAACTACACCAATGAAACCAATGTGTTCCCCTGATAAATAAATTGCAGCACTCTGCCCAGGATGTAGTGCAGGATGCGCTTGCGCACGGAACTGAACATCAGATAATTTGCCGGTAAGTTCCAGAATTGCTTCCAGATCACCCTTCAAATCATAGAAGTCGATTGGCTGACGCGCCAGATCCCAATGTTCCTCATAACGGTGCCCTGCAATCACGCCTGCTAGCATGACATCCTGTCGGACCCCGAGATCTGCAGTAGTATCAGGCACAAAGCGCAAACCACTTTCAAATAGCCGTAAACGAGATTGCTGGCGATTCTGGTTGTAAACTACCGCCGACAGCAAACCTGTCAGCAATGACAGCCGCATAGCAGACATATCGACCGAAATCGGGCTTGGTAAAATTAATGCGTCTTGTTGTGGGTGCAATAGCGCCTGCACTTTAGGGTCAACAAAACTGTAAGTAATTGCTTCTTGATAGCCGCGATCGACCAACGCAGTCTTAACACGCTTAAGTGGTAAGTCTGCTTCGCGATGTTTCGTCATCACTAAGTCAGCTTTAATAGGCACATCTGGAATATTGTTATAGCCGTAGATACGTGCAACTTCTTCTACCAGATCCTCTTCGATTTCCATATCGAAACGCCAGCTTGGTGCTACTGCCTGCCAATCAGGACCGAGTTCTGTTACCTGACAGCCAAGGCGGCGCAGAATGTCACTGACTTGCTCTGAAGGCACATGGTGCCCTATCAGACGATCCAGCTTTTCACGACGCAAGGTAATAGTGGCACGTTTTGGCAATTCTGCCGTTGCAGTCACATCAATGACAGGGCCAGCTTCACCGCCACAGATATCAATTAATAACCGTGTAGCACGTTCAATGGCTTTATGTTGTAACGCGGGATCAACACCACGTTCATAACGATGAGAAGCATCGGTATGCAGACCATGCCGACGCGCGCGCCCTGTGATTGAAAGTGGGCTAAAGAATGCCGACTCCAACAATACATTGCGGGTTTCTTCGTTAACACCTGAATGCTCACCACCGAAAATACCGGCCATCGCCAAAGGTTTTTGCTGATCGGCAATAACCAGAGTGTCTGCGTTTAATTTGGCTTTAGTGCCATCCAGTAGAGTGAGTTCTTCACCTTCGCTCGCTAAGCGGACAATAATCTCACCGTCGATACGGTCCAGATCAAACGCATGCATCGGCTGGCCTAACTCAAGCAACACGAAGTTTGTGACATCCACAACGGGATCAATAGAGCGGATACCACAGCGACGCAGTTTTTCACGCATCCATAATGGTGTCGCAGCCTTGACGTTAATACCTTTAACAACTCGCCCCAGATAGCGTGGGCAAGCTTGCGGCGCATCAACGCGAATCGGGAAAGTATCCGCAATAGATGCGGCAACCGGACTCATATCCGGTTCGGTGAGGGGTAGCTGATTGACCACAGCAACATCACGTGCAACACCAATAATACCTAAGCAATCAGCACGGTTTGGCGTGACGCTAATTTCGATGGTTTTGTCGTTCAACTGCAAATATTCACGCAGATCGACGCCAATCGGCGCATCAGCAGGAAGCTCAATAATACCGTCGTGATCTTCTGAAATAGCCAGCTCAGAGAACGAGCACAACATGCCCTCTGATGGTTCGCCGCGCAATTTCGCTGCTTTAATTTTGAAATCACCCGGCAGCACAGCACCCACAGTCGCAACCGCTACTTTCAAACCCTGGCGACAATTAGGAGCACCGCACACGATGTCCAACAAGCGGTCACCACCTACATCGACTTTCGTGACACGCAGTTTATCTGCATTTGGATGTTGTCCACATTCAACAACGTGGCCGACAACGACACCATTAAATTCACCAGCAACAGCATCTATGCCATCAACTTCTAAACCGGCCATCGTAATTTGATGGGCTAAATCATCACTGCTAATGGCTGGGTTTACCCATTCGCGTAACCAAAGTTCACTGAATTTCATGAGATATTCCCGCCTTACTTAAACTGTTTGAGGAAACGCAGATCATTTTCGAAGAATGCACGCAGATCGGTGACGCCGTAACGTAACATTGTTAAGCGCTCCATTCCCATGCCAAATGCAAACCCTGAATAAACCTCAGGATCAATGCCTACGTTTCGTAATACATTTGGATGTACCATGCCGCAACCCAACACTTCAAGCCACTTACCATTTTTCCCCATTACATCCACTTCAGCGGAAGGTTCAGTGAATGGGAAATATGATGGGCGGAAACGAATTTGCAAGTCTTCTTCAAAGAAGTTACGCAAGAAATCGTGCAACGTCCCTTTCAAATTAGTGAAGCTGATATCACGGTCAACAATCAGCCCTTCCATTTGATGGAACATTGGTGTGTGTGTTTGGTCATAATCGTTACGGTAAACACGGCCTGGCACGATAATCCGAATCGGTGGCTGTTGGCCTTGCATAGTACGTATCTGCACACCTGATGTCTGAGTACGCAACAAGCGAGTCGCATCAAACCAGAAGGTATCGTGGTCAGCGCGAGCTGGGTGATGAGCCGGAATATTCAATGCATCAAAGTTATGATAGTCATCTTCAATTTCAGGGCCAGACTCAACGGAAAAGCCTAATTCACCAAAGAAGGTTTCGATACGATCGATAGTACGGGTTACAGGATGCAACCCACCATTTTCCATACGGCGCCCCGGCAAAGAGACATCAATGGTTTCTGCCGCTAATCGAGCATTCAGAATCGCTGATTCTAGCTTATCCTTACGCGCATTAAGTGCTTCTTGTACTTCTTGTTTGGCCTGATTAATGACAGCGCCAGCCGCTGGACGCTCTTCTGCTGGTAGCTCACGCAGCGATGTCATTTGAAGGGTCAAATGGCCTTTTTTGCCTAAATATTCGACGCGCACCAAATCCAACGCGGCAACATCTTGGGCATCTTCTATGGCTGCTTTAGCTTTGGCAACCAGCTCTGCGAGATGTGGCATTGTTTCCTCTTCCTCTGGCCGGTATGGCCCGCTTGTAGTTATATAAATTAATGTTATAGAAATTGATAACTATGTAGAAATGCAGCTATATAAATTTGTTAATACAACCCTGATAACTAACAATCTAATATTCAACACGTTGACAAAAAATCTGCTGGATTACCTAAAAAATTGGGTTCAATCAACACTCCGAAATAGCCCACGAGTAATACCAGCTTAAAGGGTCGAACAGCGCCCTAAAACACAAATAAAAAAGCCTCCACTATGGGAGGCTTAGGCGCTATTTTTCGTTTCTATTCTTACGCGCAAGCCTCCTGAAATCAGGCGCTAAAGTAAAAAAAGAAGCGAAAAGTAACTGCATGCATCATTGAGATGACCTTCTTACGAAGAAGATAAAGATTAAAAGAGGGAGACAAGCTCCCTCTTCAATTCTGACTTACGCCAGAGCTACTTTCGCTTTTTCGACCAGTGCAGAGAATGCCACTTTATCGAATACTGCGATGTCAGCCAGAATCTTACGGTCGATTTCAACAGAAGCCTTTTTCAGACCATTGATGAAACGGCTGTAAGACAGACCATTCTGACGAGCAGCTGCGTTGATACGTGCAATCCACAATTGGCGGAATTGACGCTTCCGTTGACGGCGGTCACGGTAGGCATATTGGCCTGCCTTGATTACTGCCTGGAAAGCAACACGATAAACGCGCGAACGGGCACCGTAGTAACCTTTCGCCTGCTTTAAGATTTTTTTGTGACGTGCACGTGCTACCACACCACGTTTTACGCGAGCCATTTACTTCTCCTATCGTCTTAATTCAAACCAAAATTACTTATGCGTACGGCAGACATGCCACGACCAGACCCAGATCGTTCTTAGATACCAGGCCTTTTGGACGTAAATGACGTTTACGCTTAGTAGCTTTTTTGGTCAAAATATGACGCAGGTTAGCATGCTTACGCTTAAAACCACCATTAGCGGTCTTTTTGAAGCGCTTAGCGGCGCCGCGTACTGTCTTAATTTTTGGCATTGAATATATCCACTTCGCATTGTTAATTACAACGAGCTAGCTAGGCGAACAGACTTCCGCTGCGCAAGCGCAAAGAAGCCTGTTACTTGTATGCCTTACTGTCTCTTCTTAGGTGCGAGCACCATGATCATCTGACGACCTTCGATACGAGTCGGGAAAGACTCCACAACGGCCAAATCAGAATCTTCAGTCAGATCTTTTTTGACACGGTTAAGAACTTCCATGCCGATCTGTTGGTGCGCCATTTCACGTCCACGGAATCGCAGAGTGATTTTGGCTTTATCGCCATCTTCCAGAAAGCGAATCAGGTTGCGTAGTTTGACCTGATAGTCGCCATCATCGGTACCAGGACGGAATTTGATTTCCTTGACCTGAATGACTTTTTGCTTCTTCTTCTGTTCTTTTGTCGACTTGCTCTTCTCATAGAGGAATTTGCCGTAATCCATGATACGGCAAACCGGCGGCTCGGCATTCGGACTGATTTCTACTAAATCAACACCAGCTTCCTCAGCTTTTTCAAGAGCTTCATTCAGACTGACAATGCCAATCTGCTCACCATCGACGCCTGTTAAGCGAACTTCTGTGGCGCGAATCTCTTTGTTGATGCGATTAGGACGCGCCGGTTGAACTCGTTTTCCGCCTTTAATACTTTATTCCTCCAGTTGATGAAGACTACGGCTGCGAATTTCTGCTAGCAGCTGGTCTACGACCACGTTGACGTCCAAGCTTCCCAAGTCTTTTCCGCGGCGGGTACGAACGGCAATCTTGCCTGATTCGACCTCTTTATCGCCACAGACCAACATATATGGAACCCGACGCAACGTATGTTCACGAATTTTAAAGCCAATCTTCTCATTTCTCAAGTCCGCTTTTGCCCGAATCCCTGCATCTTGCAGTTTTTTGGTCACTTGTTGGACATAATCAGACTGGCTATCGGTGATATTCATCACCACGACTTGTACCGGTGCTAACCAAGTTGGGAAGAAGCCTGCATATTCTTCGGTTAAAATGCCGATGAAGCGCTCCATTGACCCCAAAATAGCCCGGTGAATCATTACTGGCACCTGACGATCGTTATTCTCGCCGATGTAAGACGCACTTAAGCGGCCCGGTAATGAGAAATCGAGCTGTACGGTACCACACTGCCACGCACGATCCAAACAATCATGCAAGGTAAATTCAATTTTCGGTCCATAGAAGGCACCTTCACCCGGCTGATAATCAAACGGAATACCGTTTTCAGTCAGCGCCGCGGCTAAATCCTCCTCAGCACGAGTCCATAAATCGTCACTGCCAATACGTTTTTCAGGGCGCGTGGACAACTTGACCACAATCTTTTCGAAGCCAAAAGTGCTGTACATGTCGTACACCATCTTAATGCAGCTGTTCACTTCATCGCGAACCTGCTCTTCGGTACAAAAGATGTGTGCATCGTCCTGAGTAAAGCCACGCACTCGCATTAAGCCGTGCAGCGCACCTGATGGCTCGTTACGGTGACAACTACCAAACTCAGCCATACGTAATGGCAGGTCACGATACGACTTCAACCCTTGGTTGAAGATCTGTACGTGTCCTGGGCAGTTCATTGGCTTGATACAGTACTCACGGTTTTCCGAAGAGGTTGTAAACATATGCTCCGCATAGTTTTCCCAATGTCCGGTTTTTTCCCACAGTACGCGGTCCATCATAAACGGCCCTTTTACTTCCTGATACTGGTACTCTTTGAGCTTCATACGCACAAAAGTTTCCAGTTCACGGAAGATAGTCCAGCCGTCATTATGCCAGAACACCATACCTGGCGCTTCTTCCTGCATGTGGTAAAGGTCCAATTGCTTACCAATCTTACGATGGTCGCGTTTGGCCGCTTCTTCCAAGCGTTGCAGATAAGCATTCAGTTGCTTTTTATCACCCCAAGCCGTGCCGTAAATGCGTTGCAGCATTTTATTTTTGCTGTCACCACGCCAATAAGCGCCGGATGTTTTCTGCAATTTAAAGTGATGGCAGAAACGCATATTAGGCACATGTGGGCCGCGGCACATATCAACGTATTCTTCATGGTGATACAAACCAGGATGATCATCGCGGCTGATATTCTCATCAAGAATAGCCACTTTATAATCTTCACCACGAGCAGCAAAAGTATCGCGGGCTTCTTGCCAGCTCACTTTTTTCTTGATGACATCGTAATCTTTATCGGCAAGTTCGTGCATCCGCTTTTCTAGCAGATCCAAATCTTCCTGCGTCAAGGTACGGTCAATATCAACATCATAATAGAAACCGTTGTCGATAACTGGGCCAATAGCCATCTTAGTATCAGGCCAAAGTTGCTTAATCGCGTGCCCCAAAAGGTGAGCACATGAGTGACGGAGAATCTCCAGCCCCTCAGCATCTTTAGCGGTGATAATGGCCAATTGCGCATCAGATTCGATCAGATCACTGGCATCGACCAGTTCACCATTAACACGTCCAGCAATACAGGCTTTTGCCAAACCGGGGCCGATGTCTAAAGCCACATCAAGAACAGAAACGGCGTGATCGTATTGACGCTGGCTACCGTCAGGAAGGGTAATAACGGGCATTCTAATTCCTTATCTACAGTGGTGACCCACACGACAGATCACATGCAAGACGTAATTATTGTTTAATTTCGAAAAGTTGCGACATCAATTTAACCCACGTTTGTTATATTGGTCCGCAACTGTGTGCAAAATTCAGTTTGTGACATAGATCATGCCACAAAGGGGTCTCATATTATCACTACTTAATACAATGACAAACACTATCACGACTCCCCTGCACCATGGTTTCTCTATCACCAGACGTCAGTTCAGAATAAAATGAAGTGCCCATGAAAATACATCGGCGATACTCGCACTAAACAGTGATAATGATCGCCGACAAAGTTATCATGCTTAAATTGCTCTACGATCACCATGATATCAACACCGTATAACTGAGGGTCAACTATTGCAGCGACAACCTGTTACGTCCTCCAGAATTTTGTCGATTGGTTATGATCCCGAAAATCGCATGCTGGAGATACAGTTCCGTGAACAAGGTATTTATCAATATCTTGGTGTCCCTGAACGTGTTCATCAGAATTTTATGTCTGTAGTTTCAAAAGGTCGTTTTTTTGATGGCGTGATTAAAGGTAAGTTTTTGTGCCGAAAAATTGGCTAAATAAAAAATAATCAAAATAAAAACATATCATTACACCACACTGAAACGGTTACTTCGATGATAGATATTGGCAAAGAAGTTCACCGTTTCAGACGAGAACAGTACTATTTACTAAAATTCTCACCCCATAAAATAGCGCCATAAATAAGATATAGGGACGACAAACAACAACGCTGGCAAGAAATTCACTACCGCAAATATTTTAATCTGAGCAATTCGTAACCCCACCGCAATCATAATAATCCCACCACAGGCCGAAAAATCAGCAAAGGCGATATCATCCATATAAGGCATAATAAGCTTTGCCAACAAAACCAAAGCAATCTGAATGAGCAATTGGGGAATAGCAATCGCCACCAGCGCAATGCCCAGAGAGATAGAAAAAATGAGTGCGGTGAAAAAGTCCATCAGGGCTTTTACAAATAGCAGCTGAAAATCACCGGTGATCCCTTCAGTTAAAGAACCAACCACCCCTAGCCCGCTTGCACAAAACAGTACAATCATTGCCGTGAAGCTTTGTGCAAATTCTTGCGGTGGCAGTGTACTACGCGATGGGATTACTCGCTCTAATAAGCCGCGGGTCTTATTTGCCCCCCATTTTACACCCTGCTCCAGTGACAATA
Organism: Yersinia vastinensis; assembly: GCF_902726565.1. Classification (GTDB taxonomy): domain Bacteria; phylum Pseudomonadota; class Gammaproteobacteria; order Enterobacterales; family Enterobacteriaceae; genus Yersinia; species Yersinia vastinensis. Next base: position 71,258 of record NZ_CACVAF010000004.1, on the reverse strand, counting down.
ACTCTCCTACTGCTGTCCCGATAATCAATGCCAAAATCACCGCTGGCATAAAATGCACTTTTATAACCATCACGATGCCGATGGAAATTGAGGCCAACGCGAATGTTGCAGGCAGCCCCTCTTGCAAACGTTTGGGTACATGGCGGGCAAGTAAGACACCAACAATACCGCCGAGAATTATCCCCGCGCTGTTAATAAATGGCCCAACCATAGCATGCTCCTAATCGCTAAAACGCGTACTGAGAATTAAAATTGTGTCTGTTTTAGAATTAGAAAATTTCGATAATAGCTAAAGACAAACAAGCAAAGCGCCGAGGTAATTCTTTGACATATCACTTTTGGCGAAGCAAATGAATTTTATCATACATACCATCGGTGTCAGCCGCATAAAGGCAAATATCCCCGCCTACAATGATTTACATTATGATCTATTGCTTTTGAGTAACACTGGGTGTATTGCTATTTCAACAGGAAGTGCCCATAATAAATTTCCGTTTCCGTGTAGCAATGGTTACTGGAACGCCGCCCCGATTGTTTACGCAGTCGGGGCGTTTTATTTGGTCAGTCCCCTCTTACACCAAAATTAACATCCCACTGTTATCCCCTCATAGATGAATGCTGTAACTGGTTTGCGATAAATACTGAACAATAAAATAGATTCCATCCGTTTTTCTTCCGTATTTTGTTGTTTATCATTTGTTCACTGGTCAACAAAGGGGAGATATGTGATGAAAAGAGTCGCCGAGGTTCTGTCAGGTCTCGAACTTTACTTTCGCCAAACACATCAACAATGCTCTGAGAAAACATCTTGGTTTGTGCGCTGGCTGTATATTCCGATAGAGGAAAGAATGCAGATACTGGATGACCTATTAATGCCTTATTCCGCCAAGCCGCAAGAAAATAAACGTGCTGTGCAAGATAAGACAGATAGTTAAAGAAGAGAACTGACTGACAATGCTAATAGCTGAAAAGCATTCACTCAATTGAATGTGTTTTAGCCAAATTTATTGCCGCTTGAATTGCCGAGCGCGCTTGAGGGCTGTTTTTCCAACATGTTGACCCCACCATTGCGGCAGCGCTGCTGACCACCTCATTCATATCGGCCTGGCTTAGTTGACTCAATGAAGTAAAACCAAGTTGTTCCAGTCGCTTAATCACCGTGGGACCAACCCCTTTTACGGCCAACAATGCCTTACGTTCACAGTCTGAAAATGCCATGCTGGCCCCGAGTTAAAATAGCATCATCACAAATCAAAACATGATTCATTTGATATAGAACCATGCTTTCTATTCGTTGTTACTTAATCTATAAATTTTTCTAGCACACTGAGTTAATGAGATATCAAAGCCGTTTCCGAGACGCATTTTCCGCACTGAAAAACCAGAGTTCGGGTAAGCGATTAGGATAAAAGCGAATCTCATAGGTATCTTTGAGTGGCGCTAAGCGCCAACGTGGACGAGCTTCGCGTTTAGGTTTTAAAAAACGCAAACGACCCCGGGTTCGTGCCGCTTGTGTATCAAGCACCCACGCAACCGAAGCCGATAATGGTTGGCGAATATATTCATCTTCAACGCTAATATCACAAATACACAAAGCCATATTCCTTACAGAAATTGATGCTGACATGATTATTCTGGATCTAAAGTATTGAACCAACAGTTGCCCGTCAGAGATTTGATCTGCGTCACATATCCCTTTTGGTCTTGAAATGGCCGAACCCTGACTTCTCCAAGTGATAGGAATCAACAAAAGTATGACGGCTCTGCAGCTACACTCATGTTTTTGGCTATAGCCTTTTATCCAACGTATCGCGTAGAGTGGCAAGGCAAGTAATCATTTCGTCTATGGGTATATTGACCCACTATGCGGCTAATTACCTGATTGGTTTTCTTTTCATCGGGTACGTTTGAAGTTATTTTTTGGAGCCAGATTGATGCATGAAATTTTCGAATTATTTAAAGCCATTGGTTTAGGGTTGGTGTTACTCCTCCCTTTGGCAAACCCATTAACGACAGTTGCTCTACTGCTCGGCTTATCCGGCAATATGACTAGCGAAGAGCGCAATCACCAGTCAAAGATGGCATCAATCTACGTCTTCTTTATCATGACCATTGCTTATTATGCCGGGCAGGTCGTTATGAGTACTTTCGGTATCTCAATTCCCGGTTTACGAATTGCTGGCGGGCTGATTGTGGCATTTATTGGTTTTCGTATGCTTTTCCCCCAGCAATCAGCTGAAGATACTCAGTTAGAAGCAAAATCACAGGATTTAAAGAAGCGGAAATCTATTAATATTGCCTTCGTGCCATTAGCTATGCCTAGCACTGCGGGGCCGGGGACCATTGCCATGATTATCAGTTCCGCCGCCTCAGTAAAAGGCCATGCTATGTTCAGCCCGTGGATTGTTACGGTGGCACCGGTACTGATTTTCCTAAGTGTATCGCTAATTTTGTGGGGATCGCTACTCAGCTCTGGAGCTATTATGCGCTGGGTTGGAAAAGGTGGCATTGAAGCGATTTCACGTCTGATGGGGTTCTTATTAGTGTGCATGGGAGTGCAATTTATTATTAATGGGGTACTGGATATTATTGCAAACTACCACCCACCGATAGCATGACAAATAACGAGAACTAAGAAAGAAACGCTAGCCGATGTTTATACTTATTAATACAAGTTACAGCGTCCATGGACTACATCGGTTAGCGTTTTAATATTACTCTGACATCGCTCGGTAAGCAGTATCCACTTTCCACAAATATCGTGGTGCTTGTGCCGCTGGGTGTTTCTTCTGTATATGCTGATAAAATTCGTTCGGGCTAAGGCTATTTATTTTATTCACTGCTAGACGTTTATCTGATGAGAATGTCCGCAACATGGCACCCGCACCATTAGCATAAGAAACGATAGTGGCATAACGCAAAGTCTGCGGGTCACTGATTCCCGCTAACTGCTGGTTTTGCAAAATATTGATATAAGCGGCGCCAATATCAATATTCTTCACCGGATCTTTTAATTCGCCAGAACTCGGTTGTCCATTGCGCCCTTTCATCCGGTACGCATCACGGCCTGCGGTAGAAGCTTTAATCTGCATTAAACCCACAGCATTTGAAGTACTCACCACATTAGGATTGTAACCAGACTCCACTTGGATAATGGCTTTAATTAAAGTTTCATCAACACCATAATGGCTGGCCGCTTGTTTAATTACATCGCTATACGCAACTGTACTTGAACCTGAGCTGCTTTTTGGTGCATTAAGGAAACCACCTTGTGGCGCATTCTTCAGCCACCCATTATTTGCTTGCGGTGGAGGGGTTGGTTTGGCACACCCCGCCAGCAATAAAATTGCCATTAGGCAACCGACTTTTGGATTCACAGTATTCCCCGTGCTATTAAGCCGTTTTGTAGCATATACAAGTTGTCACCTCGTCCAAATAGATTTTTTGGGCTAGTTTGACCATTATCAACATAATGATCAGGCTATATTCGGTAACTATCGGTAAGTTTTAGTTTATTGTATGGCAAGGCTTGACTTCATCGCTAATGATATTGATAATCATTTTCATTTAAAGAAAGAGAACATCGCCATGTTTACTAAACAAAAAATACCTCACCTGCACCCCATGAGCCCTTTCACACCGCGTTTTTTCCACGCCATTGCTTTATTTATACTTGTTGCAATTTCATCATTAGTTAGCACTTCAGCGATGGCTGAAAAAAAATCTGTCGAACCCGATAAAAAATTCAAAATTGTGACAACATTCACAATTATTCAGGATATTGCGCAAAATGTCGCCGGGGATGCCGCAGTGGTTGAGTCAATAACCAAACCCGGTGCCGAGATTCATGACTATCAACCAACTCCACGAGACATTGTGAAAGCCCAGTCTGCCGATCTGATCCTCTGGAATGGCATGAATCTGGAGCGTTGGTTTGAGCGTTTCTTTGAAAATATTAAAGATGTCCCTTCTGCTGTAGTCACCGATGGCATTGCACCATTGCCTATCCGTGAAGGGCCATATAAAGGCATTCCTAATCCGCATGCTTGGATGTCACCGTCAAATGCACTGATATATATTGAGAACATTCGTAAGGCATTGGTAGAACACGACCCCGCTCATGCTGAAACCTATAATCAAAATGCTAAAGCCTATGCAGAAAAAATTGCCGCATTGGATGCCCCGCTTCGTGAGCGCTTATCTCGCATCCCAGCAGAACAACGTTGGTTGGTTACCAGTGAAGGGGCTTTCAGCTATCTAGCTAAAGATTATGGTTTTAAAGAAGTTTACTTATGGCCAATCAATGCTGAAGAGCAAGGTTCTCCGCAGCAAGTTCGTCGTGTCATTGATACCATGCGCGCGAATAAAATCCCGGTGATATTCAGCGAAAGCACCATTTCTGATAAGCCGGCCAAACAAGTCAGCAAAGAAACCGGTGCGCAATATGGTGGGGTGTTATATGTTGATTCCTTATCGAATGAAACTGGGCCGGTTCCCACCTACATCGACCTGATTAACACCACAGTGCAAACTATCGCGAAAGGATTTGGTCAATGAGCCATGCTGTTTTTGTCCGCCCAGAGCTGATAGTGGATAACGTCACTGTCACCTATAACAATGGGCATACTGCTATTTATGACGCCAGCTTCTCTCTCACTGGTGGGACTATCTGCGCACTGGTTGGCGTGAATGGCAGTGGCAAGTCGACTCTGTTCAAAAGCATTATGGGCTTGGTGAAACCGAGTGTCGGTAAAGTAGAGTTAAGCAACAAGCCGATTAGCCACGCATTGAAACAAAATACTATCGCCTATGTTCCGCAAACAGAGGATGTAGACTGGAACTTCCCGGTGTTAGTGGAAGACGTGGTGATGATGGGCCGCTACGGGAAAATGAATTTTCTGCGGATCCCAAGCCGTGAAGATAAAGCTATCGTTGATAAAGCTATCGAAAGAGTCGGTTTAACCGCATTACGGTCACGTCAAATTGGCGAACTTTCCGGTGGGCAGAAAAAGCGCGTGTTTCTGGCACGGGCGCTGGCCCAGCAGGGGTCCGTTCTACTACTGGATGAGCCATTTACCGGTGTTGACGTCAAAACAGAAAATGCCATTATTGATTTATTGCGCGCACTGCGTGACGAAGGCCACCTTATTTTGGTTTCAACACATAATCTTGGCAGTGTGCCTGAATTTTGCGACCACGTGATTTTGATTAACCAAACCGTGCTAGCCGCGGGGCCAACAGAAACAACGTTTACCCAAAAGAACCTCGAAATCACCTTTGGTGGCGTACTGCGCCATATCAACTTGTCCGGTAACACGCTGCATGACGATAATGACCCACGAACCGTAACGGTCATCACCGATGATGAGCGCCCTGCAGTCTTTTATGGTCATACCAAAAACGATCCACCGGCACAAAGCCAGTCGAAGGAGAAAAATTCCTGATGCTGGACATTTTACTGCAACCCTTTAATTACAACTACATGGTCAAGGCCATTTGGGTTAGTGCGATAGTGGGTGCTGTCTGCGCTTTCTTATCGGCTTATTTGATGCTCAAAGGCTGGTCACTGATGGGGGATGCACTTTCGCACTCCGTCGTTCCTGGCGTGGCAGGTGCTTATGCTCTTGGGCTACCCTATGCCGCGGGGGCATTTTTTACCGGTATGCTTGCTGCATTAGCCATGACGTTGGTTCGTCACGTAACCCGGCTGCGTGAGGATGCCATTATCGGCTTTATTTTCTCTACGTTTTTTGCCGTCGGGCTTTTAATTGTTTCTCTCAACCCAACATCAGTCAACGTGCAGTCGATCATCTTCGGCAATATTTTGGGTATAGCAGATGAAGACGTATTGCAGGTCGAAATCATTATTTTGGTTTCTTTTGTGATTTTATGCCTGATTTGGAAAGACTTACTGGCCGTATTTTTCGATGAAAGCCATGCCATGTCGATAGGCCTATCACCGCTAAAGTTAAAGATTCTGTTTTTCACCCTATTAAGTGCCTGCACTGTCGCTGCTTTACAGACCGTTGGGGCAATACTGGTGATTGCCATGGTAGTGACTCCGGGCGCAACAGCCTATTTGCTGACTGACCGTTTCAGCCGTTTATTGGTGATAGCTATCAGCATCGGTGCTTTTACCAGTGCTTTTGGTGCCTACCTGAGCTTCTATCTTGATGGTGCAACGGGCGGCGTGATTGTGACGTTACAAACTCTGGTATTCCTGCTGGCCTTTTTCTTCGCGCCTAAACACGGTTTGCTGGCAACTCGTTATCAAACTCGCCAAAAGCGCCGTCATCCTATAGCCCCGCGCCCGGAGGATAATGTATGAATGCATTGTTCAGTCTGGTCAGTGAACCTTTTGCCTATCCCTTTATGCAACGGGCAATTGTCGCGGCTATCGTGACTGGCGTGGTGTGCGCAGTCTTGTCTTGCTATCTGGTACTCAAAGGCTGGTCGTTGATGGGTGATGCTATCTCCCATGCCGTTTTACCGGGGATAGTGTTGGCCTTTTGGCTTGGCATTCCATTGGTGATTGGTGCGTTTGTCTCTGGGATCTTTTGCGCCGTTGCCACCGGTTATTTGAAAGAAAACAGTAGAGTCAAAGAAGATACCGTGATGGGGATTGTGTTCTCTGGCATGTTCGCCTTCGGCCTTGTGCTGTTTTCTCGCATGGATACTGACCAACATCTCAGCCATATTTTATTCGGTAACATGTTGGGCATTTCACTGGCAGAACTGAAGCAAACCTTATGGATAGCTGGCTTTACCCTATTGGTGGTGCTGCTCAAGCGCAAAGATTTTATGTTGTACTGCTTTGACCCAAATCATGCCCGCGTCATTGGGTTGCCAGTGAAGTTACTGCACTATGGCTTACTGTGTCTGTTGGCATTAACTATCGTTGCTTCACTGCAGGCTGTTGGGGTTATTTTAGTTATCGCCATGCTAATCGCTCCCGGCATCATTGCCTTTTTAGTGTGCCGTAGTTTTGATCAGATGTTAGTGGTTGCGACCCTAGTTTCCGTCACTGCCTGTGTTTTAGGTACTTTGATAAGTTTCCATATTGATGGCGCGACTGGCCCCTGCATTGTCATCATTCAGGCATTATTCTTTGTGGTAGCTCTGATTTACAACCATATAAAACCGGTAAAAGGTCGGCCAATAACCGTAAAAGCCAAGGATGATAGGGCAAAAAACACACCAAAGGGTAAGCTGCTATAATCAATTGAGTCGCTATTTTTAATAAACTTAAAAATGCGGGTATATTTGTAGGCCGTATTGTATTCATACTTTACGGCTTATTTATTACGATTTGTCATTCATTCGACCTATTTCCTATAAGATTGCTTTCGTCGCCACTGTTCATTAATTTTATCGATAATATGTAACGGATGAGTACAGAATCTGTCGTTTGTTTGATCCGGCACGGGTATCCCTGTGCATCAGCGCTTGTCCTTAACAGGACAAAGACGCTAACCTAATGATCTATACCTAAAGAAACTAGATTTGCAGGTGGGTAGCTAATAGGGGGTGAATCATGTGGCAAGCAGTGAATCGTCTGTTAGGTGAACATCTCGGCCCCGCAGAGATTCGGGAAAGAACCGAATTGCCGGGTGGAGATATTCACGAGGCCTGGCGTCTCAGTTATGGTGACACTGAGGTTTTCGTCAAATGTGATACCCGTGAGATGCTGCCAATATTTACCGCCGAGGCAGACCAACTCTCTTTATTAGCCCGCAGCAAAACTGTCCAGGTGCCTGAAGTTTATGGTGTCGGCAGTGATCGTGATTACAGCTTTCTGCTACTTGAATATATTCCGTTAAAACCACTCGATGCACACAATGCTTATTGCCTGGGTCAACAATTGGCACATTTACATCAATGGAGTGAACAACTGCAATTCGGGCTGGATTTTGATAATGACTTGGCCACTACGGTGCAGCCAAATAGTTGGCAACGCCGTTGGGCACAATTCTTTGCTGAACAACGTATCGGTTGGCAATTACAATTGGCAGCTGAAAAAGGCATGTCATTTGGGGATATCGACCAGATAACTCATCTTGTTCAAGAGCGGTTACAAAGCCACCAGCCGCAACCGTCTTTATTACACGGTGACTTATGGCCAGCTAATTGCGCCGCCAGTGCCAATGGACCAGTTATTTTTGATCCCGCCTGTTATTGGGGAGATCGAGAATGTGACCTTTCCATGTTGCCACTCTACCCTGCTTTGCCAGCTCAAATTTATGATGGTTACCAAAGTGTCTGGCCGCTTCCTGCCAGTTTTATTGAGCGCCAACCCATTTATCAACTTTATTATTTATTGAACCGCAGTAATTTATTTGGTGGGCAACATTGGATTAATGCGCAGAAAGCCGTCGAGCAGTTATTACACCCGGAAAGATTTTAAGCGCGCCAGCCCGGTTGAATTGATATGGAATAAATAGCACCCCAAAAGTTGGATGACCAACTAGTCAGGGTGCTTTTTTATGTCCCAATATCTTGTTATGAAATCGACTTTTTCTAAAAAAGTATGAACCAAACCACAAATTAGAGGCATTCCTACCGTCGAATAATGACAGTCAACCCTGTTCTTTTTTGCCAGCGACAATTCCCGTGAAAAAGCGCTTACTTAAATAAAATCAAGAGCCTTCGTTGAGGAGTATTGACTCTCCTCGATAGGAATTCTATTGCTGAAAATTGGGAGTATGTCAAATGGTGGATATTCGCGAATGGGAAAGCATCGCTAATAAAGAACTCAGTAGGCGCGGTAAAAGTGTTGAAGACTTAATCATCAGGACCGCGGAAGGTATCGCCGTAAAACCGTTGTATACCGCCAGAGATCTTGAGGGACTTGAGGTTACCGACTCACTCCCCGGTATTGCCCCTTATGTCAGAGGGCCGCGGGCTACAATGTACGCGGCCCAGCCCTGGACTATTCGTCAATATGCTGGATTTTCAACAGCTAAAGAGTCAAATGCCTTTTATCGTAAAAATTTGGCCGCAGGACAAAAGGGTCTTTCTGTGGCGTTTGATCTGGCAACACATCGAGGTTATGACTCCGATAATCCGCGTGTGTCTGGCGATGTAGGTAAAGCAGGCGTAGCGATTGATAGCGTCGAAGATATGAAAGTTTTGTTCGACCAAATCCCACTAGACAAAATGTCGGTCTCAATGACGATGAATGGGGCTGTATTACCCATTATGGCGTTTTATATTGTCGCAGCTGAAGAGCAAGGTGTTACCCCGGCACAACTGACCGGCACTATCCAGAACGACATATTAAAAGAGTATCTGTGCCGTAATACCTATATTTACCCTCCCAAACCCTCCATGCGCATTATTTCAGACATTATCGCTTGGAGTTCCAAAAATATGCCGCGCTTTAACACCATTAGCATCAGCGGCTACCATATGGGTGAAGCTGGGGCGAATTGTGTACAGCAAGTGGCTTTTACCATCGCTGACGGCATTGAGTACATCAAAGCGGCACTGAATGCCGGTTTAAATATTGATAACTTTGCCCCCCGCCTCTCATTTTTCTTTGGCATTGGCATGGACTTGTTCATGAATATCGCCATGTTACGGGCTGCACGCTATCTCTGGAGTGAAGCAGTCAGTCAATTTGGTGCTGTCGACCCTAAATCATTAGCCTTGCGCACCCACTGCCAAACTTCCGGCTGGAGTTTGACTGAGCAAGATCCTTACAACAATATTATTCGCACCACCATCGAAGCCCTTGGTGCAACGCTTGGTGGAACGCAATCTTTGCACACCAACGCCTTTGACGAAGCGCTCGGCTTACCAACTGATTTTTCGGCACGTATTGCGCGTAATACGCAAATTATCATTCAAGAAGAATCAGAAATTTGCCGCACCATTGACCCACTGGCTGGCTCTTATTTTGTTGAATCGCTTACAGACCAAATGGTCAAACAGGCCCGAACCATTATCAAGCAAATTGATGATGTGGGGGGGATGGCAAAAGCTATCGAAGTCGGGCTGCCCAAACGTATGATTGAAGAAGCGTCAGCGGGCGAACAATCACTGATAGACCAAGGCAAGCGCGTCATTGTTGGAGTAAACAAATATAAGTTAGATAAAGAAACTGAAACCCCAGTATTAGAAATTGACAATGTTAAAGTGCGCAATGAACAAATTGCACAATTAAAACGTATCCGTGCTGAACGAGATAACGATGCTGTACAGCAAGCATTGAGCAATCTACGCCATGCCGCAGGACATAATGAAAACTTGCTGGAAGCCGCCGTGCACGCTGCCCGGCTACGGGCCACATTAGGCGAAATTTCCGATGCCATGGAAATAGAATTTAATCGCTATTTGGTGCCAAGCGAGTGTGTCACCGGCGTCATTGCACGCAGTTACCATCAAAGCGAAAAAGACGCACAAGAATTTGATCAAATACTGGCACAAACGCAGCACTTCCTCGCTGAGAATGGCCGTCATCCACGCATTCTGATTGCCAAGATGGGCCAAGATGGCCACGACCGGGGCGCTAAAGTCATTGCCAGTGCCTATTCTGATCTGGGTTTTGATGTTGATCTCAGCCCAATGTTCTCGACGCCAGATGAAATCGCCCGATTGGCTGTCGAGAATGATGTCCACGTCATCGGTGCATCTTCACTGGCGGCTGGCCATAAAACATTGATTCCTGAATTAGTTGACGCTTTGCGCCAATACCATCGGCAAGATATTTGCGTCGTTGCCGGAGGCGTGATCCCACCACAAGATTATGCCTTCTTACGTGAACGCGGTGTTGCGGCTATTTATGGGCCGGGTACCCCCATGTTAGCCAGTGTACGTGACGTTTTACAGCTCATCAGTACTCATCATGATTAACATCGACAATCTTGGCGACTATATCCATCGCCTGCGCCAAGGCGAACGGGCCGCATTGGCGCAAGCCATGACACTCGCAGAAAGCAGCCATCCCCAGCACCAAGAACTTAGCGCCTTACTGCTAGACCACATCATGCCATATACCGGGCAGGCCAAACGCCTGGGAGTGACGGGGACACCCGGTGCAGGGAAAAGCACTTTTCTTGAAGCGCTGGGGGAAGAGCTATTGTCACAAGGGCATAAAGTGGCCGTAATTGCCGTTGACCCCAGCAGCCCGGTCAGTGGCGGCAGCATCTTGGGTGACAAAACTCGCATGCTGAATTTGTCTCGTGCCGAGCATGCCTTCGTGCGCCCGGTTCCCTCAAGAGGCTATCTTGGGGGGATAAGTCAAACCACCCGAGAATTGATTTTGCTCTGTGAAGCAGCCGGTTACGACATCGTGATTGTTGAAACTGTCGGTGTCGGCCAGTCAGAAACAGAAGTCGCGGCCATGGTGGATTGCTTTATTTCACTACAAATTGCCGGGGCTGGTGATGACCTGCAAGGCATCAAGAAGGGCATTATGGAAATGGCCGATTTTATTGTCATCAATAAAGATGATGGCGAAAACCATATAAATGTCGATATTGCCCGCCATATGTACCACAGCGCGCTACATATTATCCGCCGCAAGCACCCTCTCTGGCAGCCCCGCGTCCTCACCTGTAGCGCTCTGGAAAAACGCGGTATTCGTGATATTTGGCAAGCCGTCGAAACCTTTTGGTCTGTCATGGCACCGAGTGGGCAATTAGCTGCTTTACGTGAACGGCAAAATTTAGGCTGGGTTCGTCAGCAAACCGAAGCCAATGCGCTGGCAGCGCTGTTTACTCGCCCAGATTTGCACCAACACTGTCTGCAAATTGAAGCGCTGCTACAGCAAAACCACATCTCACCACGAGCCGGGATTCGCGCTATCACTGATTTTATTACGCAAAAAATCTTCAGTTAAAGGGAAACAATCATGTCTTATCAGTATGTCAAAGTGTTGATTGCCAATCGAGTTGGCATTATTGAGTTCAACTATGCCCGCAAGCTAAATGCATTAAGCAAAGTTTTTATGGATGATTTAATGCAGGCGCTACATGACCTTAATAACACCGATATTCGCTGTATTATTTTGCGTGCGGCGGAAGGTTCCAAAGTATTTTCAGCCGGGCATGACATCCACGAATTACCCACTGGCCGGCGTGACCCTCTCTCCTATGATGACCCACTACGTCAAATTACCCGTGTGATTCAAAAATACCCTAAACCAATCATTTCCATGGTGGAAGGCAGTGTATGGGGCGGTGCATTCGAGATGATCATGAGTTCAGATATCATTGTGGCCTGCAGTAACTCAACTTTCTCAATGACACCCGTCAATCTCGGGGTGCCCTATAATTTGGTTGGTATCCACAACCTGATCCGTGATGCTGGTTTTCATATTGTCAAAGAGCTGATTTTCACCGCCGCGCCTATCACCGCTCAGCGTGCCCTATCGGTGGGTATTCTCAATCATGTGGTTGAACCTAGCGAACTGGAGGATTTCACACTCAAATTGGCCCATGTCATTTCAGAAAAAGCTCCGCTGGCCATTGCCGTCATTAAAGAGGAACTCCGTGTTCTGGGTGAAGCCCATACCATGAATTCCGATGAATTTGAGCGCATCCAAGGTATGCGGCGTGCAGTTTACGACAGCGATGATTATCACGAAGGCATGAGTGCTTTCATGGAGAAACGTAAACCTAACTTTCTTGGGCGTTAACCCTTATCAGATAAAGGATTTCTCTATGAAACGGTCATTTTGCATCATGAACGCAGATACTGCCGCCGAGTGTATTGAACATGGAAATATGGTGGTTTTTAGCGGTTTTACCCCTGCGGGCGCGCCTAAGGTGCTGCCTGCCGCCATCGCCAAACGCGCAATAGCCCAACACCAACAGCAAAAAGAGTTTCAAATTCGTTTGTTAACGGGTGCATCAATCAGCGCTCAAGCCGATGATGAACTGGCGCAAGCGGATGCTATCGCCTGGCGTGCCCCTTATCAAACAGCCTCGTTACTGCGTGAGAAAATCAACCAAGGGGCAGTCAGTTTTGTTGATCTGCACCTTAGTGAAGTCGCTCAAATGGTCAATTATGGTTTCTTTGGTGATATTGATGTGGCGGTGATTGAAGCGTCAGCAATCACCGCCGATGGGAAAGTCTATCTCACCAGCGGCATTGGTAATTCCCCAGCTTTTTTGCATAAAGCCAAAAAAATCATTATTGAACTCAATCATTATCACAGCCCACGGGTGGCAGAACTGGCAGATATTATCATGCTCGGTGCGCCACCTCGGCGCAATACTCTGCCCATCTATCACACATTAGATAAAGTGGGTGAACCTTATGTACAGATAGACCCCAGCAAAGTGATTGGCATCGTAGAAACAGAATTGCCAGATGCCAGCAACAGCCTTGATCGCGAAAATCCATTATGTGAGCAAATAGCTGACAATGTAGTCAATTTCTTACTGAATGAACTCAGGTTAGGCCGCATCCCACCGGAGTTTCTTCCGCTACAAAGCGGCGTAGGAAATATTAATAATGCGGTGATGAAGCGCTTAGGTGAAAACCCCCTGATCCCCCCCTTTATGATGTATTCTGAGGTATTGCAGGAGTCGGTTGTCCAACTGGTCGAAACAGAGAAAGTGCTGGGTGTCAGTGCCTCTAGCTTGACTATCTCCTCCGCCTCATTAAAAAAAATCTATGACAACATGGATTTCTTCGCCAACAGAATTGTGTTGCGTCCACAGGAAATCTCTAACCATCCAGAGATCATTCGCCGTCTTGGTGTCATTGCGCTCAATGTGGGGCTGGAATTCGATATTTACGGCCACGCCAACTCCACCCATGTTGCGGGCACCGAACTGGTCAACGGTATTGGTGGCAGCGCAGATTTTGAGCGTAATGCCTATTTATCTATTTTTATGGCCCCGTCGATTGTCAAAGGCGGCAAAGTCTCTACCATCGTCCCGATGTGTACCCATGTTGATCACAGCGAGCACAGTGTAAAAGTGATCGTCACAGAACAAGGGGTTGCTGATTTGCGTGGATTATCCCCCATGCAACGCGCAGTCGCTATCATCAATAACTGCGCACATCCCATGTACCGTGACTACCTCCACCAGTATCTGGCGCAGGCTAAAGGGGGACATTTGCACCACAATCTAACGCAAGCCTTTCAACTGCATCAAAATCTGTTCGAGTACGGCTCAATGTTAGCGCCTTAATCACCATCACGATCCGAATGTATATAGCCCATGACTTGTTTAATATGGTGATTATTTTTGAGCGAATAAAGATACTCACGCATATACATGGGCTGATTCGGAGCATCAAAATATTTTAGCTTCGCTGGATTAACTAGCCGGTATGCAAATTGAGGGACGACAGTAAGAAATTGCCCCTGCTCTACTGCACTAATTTTTGCCATAAAACTGTAAGGGCGATAAATGATGGTTGGGTTAATCCCAATAGATCGGAAATGCCCATCCAACAAGGATTCAAAATTGGCCCGATTCTGAAAACGCATTTGTAACCATGGCAGCGTATTCAATAATTCGAGCGACTGACAATTTTCAAAGCGGCGTGAGACTAAAAAACCGAGCCGTAATAAAGGAAGCTCCGTTGTCTGTAAGCTATCGATATGTGTCACACGCGGTGAAGCTTGCTGTGGGGAGATAATAAAATCTACCCGACGATCCAATAAGTCATCGATGACGCTGTTTTCGCTAAACTCAAAAGGCTGCGCGGTAATACCGTCATACTTGTCACTGAGACTGAATAGCTGATCGAAAATTATCGTGGGATAAGTGTTATCAATACCAATCACAATATTTTTCTGCCGATGCGACATAGAGACAATGGTATTGTCGATAGCCGAAAGCCGTTGATAAATAGGAAATAACTCTTGATAAAGTTCCTGTCCCGCTTTATTCAAGCTGATACTTTTTTCATTACGGGTAAAGAGTGAGTATCCCACCAGTTCTTCTAACGCCGCTATGCTTTTACCAAAAGGTGAGGCTGTCATGTGCAACTTTTCAGCCGCTTTCGCCATGCTGTTTGTTTGAGCCAAAATAATAAAATTACGCATCTTCTTAGAGATGAAAACGTTCATGACTTGACTGATATAACAAAGAAAAGAGACTGACAGCATAAGGGAATTGGTTGCTCAATATTGTGAGAGCAAGATAAGTATCGAACCTCTACTGTCAGAAAATTCTTTCAAGAGATTAATTTGTTTATATATCATGATGATAAATAGAAAAAGGCCCTCATTTGTGGGCCAATTTATTATTCATGCTTTTAATCAGATTCAGATAGCCACGTTATCCCTGCGCCATCAAGCCCAATAACTTAATAACAAAATAGCCTGCTACACCTATCACTAATGGAAGAATGTATAAGGTAAAAAACTGCAAAAATATTGTGTGGTGCGGTAAGACTATCTTTTCTTCCAACTGTTCCCGAGTACGCCCTTCACTGCCTTTTGCTTGCTCTAAAATCATTTGGTCTTCAATGCCCTCACGAATATGACGCACTTGTCGTGACATACGGGCACCTGACGCCTGCAATGACAACCCCACAAAGATAAGCATATAAATGATAAAGAACATAATGTTCGAGGCCGAAAAACCCTGTTCGAAATCCGGCACGGGTGAGTTAAACCAGAAGATATCCAGAAAAGTCGTATTAAAACGGATCATATCGGTCATGACGTGGATAAAATCCAGCATAACCGCATTAATTCCGGTGCTTTTTTGACTATATTGATAGGCAAAATTGATAATTGAAATCAATGTTGACAGCAGTGCTGGAATAAAAACGAGCCACCCGGCGATCCGTTTGATAACAGCGACACGCCCAGCCTGTTGATAGGTCATGACTTCTCCTTGTAAATACCACAACTTATGTGGCCTTAGTTTACCCGCTACATCCCATTTTTGGGCAGAGTTTTTATTGAATCACTGACGATTAGCCCAAATTCAAGCCTAGCTCATCCAACGAAATATCATTAAGTTAATAAATTAAATTGTCAGAAAGAGAAAGAATGGTGTTCTCCCCGTTCAATCATTATGAACCAATGATAAAGTGTTAAACCCGTAGCTAAAAACCAACAGGAGTGATGATAAATGGCGACCCAGCACACAATTAAGGCCGCAATTTTCGATATGGACGGCTTGCTCATTGATTCGGAGCCTTTATGGCTACAGGCTGAACTGGATATTTTTACCAAACTGGGTCTGGACACTACGTCACGAGATACCCTGCCCGATACGCTGGGCTTGCGTATCGATTTAGTGGTAAAAATGTGGTATCAGGCCATGCCTTGGCAAGGGCCAAGTCAAGCAGATGTATGCAAACTCATTATTGCCAGAGCGATAGAGTTGGTTGAAGAGAAACGTCCAGTGTTGCCAGGAGTGGAATACGCCTTAGACCTTTGTCGTCAGCAAGGGCTGAAAATCGGGCTGGCCTCCGCTTCGCCACTGCATATGCAAAAGCGTGTTTTGGCTTTATTAGGCATTGAAAAATACTTTGACCGCTTGGTTTCCGCAGAATACCTGCCCTACAGCAAACCGCATCCAGAAGTCTATTTAAATGCCGCATCTGACTTGGGTGTTGATCCGTTGCACTGCGTCACCCTAGAAGATTCAGTGAATGGGATGATTGCGACTAAAGCAGCACGTATGCGCTCTATCGTTATTCCATCAGAAGAGTACCGCGCAGACCCTCGCTGGGCATTAGCCGATATTCAATTAGACTCGTTAGAACAATTACGTAAAGAGGATATCTCGTAACTGGCTGTGTTGATCACAAGGAGTGTTGGTCACGATGAGATTTCGAAGTGGTTTACCTCATTCGTGATCAATTCGATGATAACAATATAAGGCGGCTGAGGTTGAACTCTGCCGCCCAAAGTCTTTCTTAGAGGAAATCATCTCGCTTAGGGGTAAAAGTGTCGATCAGAATACTGTTATCTTCCAGTGAGACCGCACCGTGCATTTCATTTTTAACCGCACGATAGGCATCCCCGGCTTTCAAAATACGTTTCTGCCCTTCAATTTCCACTTCAAAGCTACCTGCCGCGACATAAGCAATCTGGTCATGAATGTCATGTTTGTGTGCAGTACCAATGGCACCTTTATCAAAGTGAACACAAACCATCATCAACTCATCACTCCAGGTCATAACCTTGCGCTTGATGCCGTTGCCCAGTTCTTCCCATGGCGCTTCGTCATTAATAAAAAACATCTTCATCATTTCTCCTCATTATTATGCAGAATTGTCTGTAGCGTAGTCACAGTTTCACACCGAATTCAGCTCATTCTACGGGCAAATCCGGCAGTTTGAACATAATTAATCCAAAAATCATGACATCCCTCAAAAAATAATAAAACATCATTTCATTTTTATTGAATTAACTTCCCGCAAATACTATCATCATCGCATTAAAGAAACACTCGGTCAGGATCAAACCTACGCACGTTGTCTGCGCTATTTAAGATTTCATGCGAACTTTCTGAATCTGGCCCGCTATCTGACTTGGGCTATCCCCATCCAAGATATTGTTCTGAAAGAGAGGCACCTACATGCAAGTCCGTCAAAGCATCCACAGTGACCACGCAAAACAACTTGATACTGCAGGTCTGCGCCGTGAGTTTCTGATTGAAAAGATTTTTGTCGCAGATGAATACACCATGACCTATAGCCACATAGACAGAATCATTGTTGGCGGTATTTTGCCAGTCGCGAAGGCGGTCAGTATTGGTGATGAAGTGGGTAAGCAATTAGGTGTTAGCTACTTTCTGGAACGGCGTGAGCTAGGCGTCATCAATATTGGTGGACCGGGTCTTATCAGTGTTGATGGGCAGTGTTATGAAATAGGTAATGAAGAAGCCTTATATGTCGGTAAAGGCGCAAAAGAAGTGCAGTTCAGCAGTATCGACGGTGCAAAACCCGCCAAGTTTTATTACAACAGCGCTCCCGCACATACCACATATCCAAATAAAAAAATTACGCTGGCAGAGGCCTCACCGCAAACTTTGGGTGATGACGCTACTAGCAATCGTCGCACTATCAATAAATACATCGTCCCTGATGTGTTGCAGACCTGCCAATTGACCATGGGCCTGACCAAGCTGGCACCCGGTAATCTCTGGAATACCATGCCTTGCCATACCCATGATCGCCGCATGGAAGTGTATTTCTACTTTGATATGGACGAAGAAACAGCAGTCTTTCACATGATGGGCCAGGCACAAGAAACGCGCCATTTGTTGGTTCACAACGAGCAGGCTGTTATTTCACCGAGTTGGTCTATCCATTCTGGTGTAGGCACAAAACGTTACACCTTCATCTGGGGCATGGTGGGTGAAAACCAAGTCTTCGGTGATATGGACCACATCGCCGTAAGCGAACTGCGCTAAATGTTTGCAAACAGCGTTAAGCGTCACCTACCAAAGCCGTCTTTTGGGCGGTTTTCTCCCCAATATTATAATCGCGGTAAATCTTTGACCGCCTAGAGAGAGATGTTAGCTATGATCTTAGATTCCTTTGAGTTAAAGGGTAAAGTTGCTCTGGTTACCGGTTGTGACACAGGTTTGGGCCAAGGTATGGCGATTGGTTTAGCCGAAGCGGGTTGCGATATCGTTGGTATAAACATCGTTGAGCCACTTGAAACTATCGAAAAAGTGACTGCATTAGGCCGCCGCTTCTTGAGCCTGACTGCTGACCTGAGCAAAATTGATGGTATCCCTTCCTTATTAGAGCGCGCCGTTAAGGAATTTGGTCAAATCGATATTCTGGTCAACAACGCCGGTATCATTCGCCGTGAAGATGCTATCAACTTCAGCGAAAAGGACTGGGACGATGTCATGAACGTTAACATCAAGACTGTGTTCTTTATGTCTCAGGCTGTTGCGAAACAATTCATCAAACAAGGTCATGGCGGCAAAATCATCAACGTTGCCTCAATGTTGTCTTACCAAGGCGGTATCCGTGTCCCTTCTTACACTGCATCAAAAAGCGCAGTGATGGGTGTTACTCGTTTGTTAGCGAATGAATGGGCAAAACACGGTATCAATGTGAATGCTGTTGCTCCAGGTTATATGGCAACGAATAACACGCAACAGTTGCGTAAAGATGAAGAACGCAGCAAAGAGATTCTTGACCGTATCCCAGCAGGCCGTTGGGGTTTACCGGATGACCTGAAAGGTCCAGTAGTCTTCTTGGCATCAAAAGCATCTGATTATATTAGCGGTTACACCATCGCAGTTGATGGCGGTTGGTTGGCGCGCTAAACATATAATCCTAACTAATTTGAGTTAAGGTCTATTTTCGACGGTTATCCGCCATATTTAGACTCAAATCACCTTAAGGCACAACTTCAGTTGTGCCTTTTTTATTACTTATTTATCAAATGGTTAACAAATAAATTTCGCTTAAAAAACCCGCCAGAACTGCAAAAATAAAAAATTCAAAACAACGTTCCGACTTCGATCACACTTTTGTCATTCGCCCAATGACTCGCCAGTAAATACAAATATAATGGATTGAAACGATGTTTCTATTTATAAGGAACCTTAAACCGGTTCCGAGCTGATGTTCAGATGATGGGGTTACGGTGATGGATTTTGCAGGCAACATTAAAGGCAGCGACGCAATGATGATTAACTGGCTCAGCGCTATACGCAGCTATGTTGATTTAGTCCAGTCTGTTGGCCATAGCACTCAAAACCCTACCCCTTTGATGGCCGATGGCTTTGATGTTTTGACCCACCAACCAGTAGTCTGGGTATTCCCAGATGGCCGTAATACTCCGATATCTAACTTTGCGAGTCAACAAAACTGGTTACGAACCTTAGATGCACTCAGCTTGGTCACACAAGACCCGCAATATCACCAACAAGCACGAGTGCAAACCAGCTATTTCATGCAGCACGCCGTTCATGACCAAAGCGGATTGTTTTACTGGGGTGGGCATCGTTTTCTGAATCTGGATACATTGAAAACCGAAGGACCAGAATCCAAAGCACAAGTGCATGAACTGAAACATCACCTACCCTACTACAATCTACTGGCCAATGTTGACCGTGAGAAAACACTTAATTTCTTCCAAGGTTTTTGGCACGCCCATGTAGAAGACTGGGAGGCACTGGATCTGGGTCGCCACGGTAGCTATGACAAAAAACGTGATCCCCATGTTTTCACGCATATGCGCAATGATGTGGTTAAGCCAGAAGCATTACCGCAACTGCCTGAGACTAAAGGGCTAACTTTTGTCAATGCTGGCACAGATTTGATTTATACGGCTTATAAATATGCCGAATATACAGGTGACCTTGCTGCCGCTGCTTGGGGTAAACATTTATATCGCCAATATGTTTTGGCCCGTAATCCTGAAACCGGTTTACCGGTTTATCAATTCAGCTCGCCACAGCAGCGCCGGCCAATACCGACAGATGATAACCAGACCCAATCTTGGTATGGCGACCGGGCCAAGCGCCAGTTCGGCCCTGAGTTTGGTGAAATCGCACGTGAAGCTAATGTCCTGTTTCGCGATATGCGCCCACTGTTAATTGATAACCCATTGGCGATGTTGGATATTCTGCGCCAACAGCCGGATGCTGAAGTCATGCAGTGGGTTATTGATGGATTAAAAAATTACTATCGTTTCGCTTATGACGTCGAAAGCAATACATTGCGCCCGTTATGGAATGATGGACAAGACATGAGCGGTTATGTTTTACAACGTGATGGCTATTATGGTGCCAAGGGGACTGTCATTTCTCCTTTCGCCTTAGACGTCGATTACCTACTACCACTGGTTCGTGCCTGGCGCTTAAGCCATGATGAAGAACTATTGGATTTGATTGCAGTATTACTACACCGTTGGCAGTTAGCTGAATTAAACAAACAAAAGCAACGTGCCACACTGCTGGTAGGTAAGAAGCCCACTGCAACACCGTATCTATTGCTGGCCCTAGTCGAGCTGGCTGAACATTGCCAATGCGCACAATTATTTGAATTAGCTTGGCAAACTGGAAATGAGTTATTTAAACAACATTATCATCGCGGTCTGTTTGTCGAGTCAGCGGAGCACCGTTATTTCCGCATCGATAATCCAATTGCATTAGCATTATTAACCTTAATTGCTGCTAAGCAAAATAAGTCGGCCGCAATACCTCAATTTATTACCAATGGTGGTTACATCCATGGAGATTATCAGGTGAACGGGGAAAGCCGCACTCTGTATGATATCGATTTTATTTATCCGTCGCTTTTGAATCAGTAGTTTTATTTATCTTTCATGTTATTAAAAATAGGTAAGCATTATGAATGAAAACAGAATGCTGGGGTTAGCCTATATATCACCTTATATATTAGGGTTGATAATATTTACGGCTTTCCCCTTTGTATCATCTTTCTTTCTCAGTTTTACTGAGTATGACTTAATGAACCCTCCTGTTTACAACGGGATCGAGAATTACCGTCATATGTTTCTTGAAGATGATTTATTCTGGAAATCCATGGGCGTAACTTTCGCTTATGTGTTTCTTACTATTCCATTAAAATTGGCATTTGCTCTGGGGATCGCTTTTGTACTGAACTTTAAATTACGTGGTATCGGTTTCTTCCGTACCGCATTCTATATTCCATCAATTCTCGGCAGTAGCGTAGCAATTGCCGTTTTGTGGCGTGCCTTGTTTGCTATTGATGGCTTGCTGAATGGTTTCATCGGTGTATTTGGACTTGATCCAGTCAACTGGCTGGGAGAGCCAGCACTGGCATTGACATCTGTCACGTTACTGCGTGTTTGGCAGTTTGGTTCTGCCATGGTCATCTTCTTGGCCGCATTGCAAAACGTTCCTCAGTCACAGTATGAAGCGGCCATGATTGATGGTGCCTCTAAATGGCAAATGTTTATGAAAGTTACCGTGCCACTGATTACGCCGGTTATTTTCTTCAACTTTATTATGCAAACTACTCAGGCATTCCAAGAGTTTACTGCGCCATATGTCATTACTGGTGGTGGGCCAACCCATTACACCTATTTATTCTCGCTTTATATATATGATACGGCGTTTAAATACTTTGACATGGGCTACGGTGCTGCACTGGCCTGGGTATTATTCCTGGTAGTCGCCCTCTTTGCCTCTATTGCATTTAAATCTTCCAAATATTGGGTCTTCTACTCCGCCGATAAAGGAGGAAAAAATGACTGACGTACAAAATTCCAACCAGAAAAAATTAGATCTGGCGCAGGATATTGCTGATGCGGAAATTAGCCGCACATTACGTAAAGCGAAAGTCAGTGCTGCCATCCGCTATATTGTGTTGATTATTGTCGGACTGATGATGCTTTATCCGTTGCTGTGGATGTTCTCTGCAGCCTTTAAACCTAATAATGAAATTTTCACCACATTAGGATTATGGCCAGAGCATCCGACACGGGATGGTTTTGTTAACGGTTGGAGAACAGGTACGGAATATAATTTCGGTCATTACATGCTTAACACCTTTAAGTTTGTTATTCCGAAAGTTATTTTGACCATTATCTCTTCGACTATCGTGGCGTATGGTTTTGCGCGCTTTGAGATCCCTTGGAAGAAATTCTGGTTCGCAACATTAATTACCACCATGTTGCTGCCAAGCACTGTGTTATTGATTCCGCAATACATCATGTTCCGTGAAATGGGCATGCTGAATAGTTACATGCCATTGTATCTGCCACTGGCATTCGCAACACAAGGGTTCTTCGTCTTCATGCTTATTCAGTTCTTGCGCGGTGTACCACGCGATATGGAAGAAGCAGCACAAATCGACGGATGTAACTCTTTCCAAGTGTTGTGGTATGTGGTCGTGCCAATCTTGAAGCCAGCCATTATCTCTGTGGCACTGTTCCAGTTCATGTGGTCAATGAACGACTTTATCGGCCCACTGATTTATGTCTACAGCGTAGATAAGTACCCGATAGCACTGGCGCTGAAGATGTCAATTGACGTGACCGAAGGCGCACCGTGGAACGAAATTCTGGCAATGGCAAGCATCTCCATTCTGCCGTCCATCATTGTTTTCTTCCTGGCTCAACGCTACTTCGTTCAGGGCGTAACCAGCAGCGGAATTAAAGGTTAATAGAGGATTTATCATGGCTGAAGTTATTTTCAACAAATTAGGCAAAGTTTACTCCAACGGTTTCCGCGCGGTTCATGGCATTGATCTGAAAATCCATGATGGCGAATTTATGGTGATTGTTGGCCCATCTGGCTGTGCTAAATCCACTACCCTGCGTATGTTGGCAGGCCTGGAAACCATCAGTGATGGTGAGGTGCGAATTGGTGATCGGGTTGTGAATAATCTGGCACCGAAATCTCGTGGTATTGCCATGGTGTTCCAGAACTATGCGTTATACCCACACATGACAGTGAAAGAAAATCTGGCTTTTGGCCTGAAGTTGAGCAAGCTGCCAAAAGAGCAAATTGAAACACAAGTTGCTGAAGCTGCAAAGATTTTGGAACTAGAAGACTTACTGGATCGCTTACCGCGTCAGCTGTCTGGTGGTCAGGCACAGCGTGTTGCTGTAGGCCGCGCTATTGTCAAAAAACCAGATGTCTTCTTGTTCGATGAACCGTTATCAAACCTGGATGCCAAACTGCGTGCATCAATGCGTATTCGCATCTCTGATTTGCATAAGCAATTGAAAAAAAGCGGAAAAGCAGCGACTACTGTTTACGTTACTCATGACCAAACAGAAGCCATGACCATGGGTGACCGTATCTGTGTGATGAAGCTGGGCCACATCATGCAAGTGGATACGCCGGATAACCTCTATCACTACCCTACCAATATGTTTGTTGCCGGTTTTATCGGCGCGCCGGAAATGAATATTAAACCGAGCACGCTGGTAGAAAAAGACGGGAAAATTGGCCTGACCGTCGGCCAATACACCCTGGTATTGAATGAAAGACAGCAGGCTAAAGTTGCCGCCCACGCCGGAGAAAAAGTGTTCTTCGGTGTACGTCCTGAATTCGTCAGCATGTCTATGCAGCCGTTTACTGACAATCACTCACAGGGTGAATTGGTGCGGGTGGAAAACATGGGTCATGAATTCTTCATGTATATCAAGGTTGACGACTTTGAATTGACCTGCCGCTTACCGTCTGACGAAGCACGACCAATTATTGAAAATGGTCTGAATCGCACCGTGTATTTCCAGTTTGATATGGATAAATGCCATATCTTTGATGCAAAAACAGAAAAAAATATCTCTCTTTAACAGGAGCAGTACCCAATGAAAAAAGCGATTTTACACACGCTGATAGCATCCACTCTGGCGTTATTATCACACCAAGCTTTTGCCGCTCAGGACGAAGTGAATTTACGTATGTCATGGTGGGGGGGCAATGGCCGCCATCAGGTAACTTTGAAAGCGATCGAAGAATTTCACAAACAACATCCGAATATTAATGTTAAATCGGAGTATACCGGCTGGGATGGTCACTTATCTCGTCTGACGACACAAATTGCGGGCGGTACTGAGCCTGATGTTATGCAAACCAACTGGAACTGGCTGCCTATTTTCTCTAAAGACGGTACTGGCTTCTACAATTTGTTTAACGTCAAAGAACAATTAGATTTGGCGCAATTTGATCCGAAAGAACTGCAACAAACTACCGTCAATGGCAAGTTAAACGGTATTCCAATTTCTGTGACTGCACGTATCTTCTATTTTAATGATGCGACATGGGCAAAAGCAGGTTTAGAATATCCTAAGACTTGGGATGAATTACTTGCTGCCGGTAAAGTATTTAAAGAAAAACTGGGTGATCAATATTATCCAGTGGTATTAGAGCACCAAGATACATTAGCACTCATCCGCTCTTATATGACTCAAAAATACAACATTCCTACCATTGATGAAGCAGGTAAGAAATTTGCCTACTCACCAGAACAATGGGTTGAATTCTTTACCATGTATAAAACCATGGTAGATAGTCATGTTATGCCATCCACTAAATACTATGCTTCATTCGGCAAGAGTAATATGTACGAAATGAAACCATGGATTAATGGTGAGTGGGCGGGTACTTATATGTGGAACTCCACAATAACCAAGTATTCCGATAACTTGACCAAACCTGCAAAACTGGTTCTTGGCCCATACCCAATGTTGCCAGATGCGAAAGATGCCGGTTTATTCTTCAAGCCAGCGCAAATGCTTTCAATTGGTAAATCAACTAAATATCCAAAAGAAAGTGCGATGCTAATCAACTTCTTATTGAACAGTAAAGAAGGGGTTGAGGCATTAGGTCTGGAGCGTGGCGTGCCATTGAGCGCAACAGCTGTAACCCAATTGCGTGCTAGTGGTGTGATTAAAGATGAAGATCCTTCAGTTGCGGGTTTGAATATGGCGCTAGAGTTGCCACATAAAATGACAACTTCACCATACTTTGATGACCCACAAATTGTTTCCCTGTTCGGTGATGCAATTCAATATATCGATTATGGTCAGAAAACCGTACAAGAAACAGCAGAATACTTTAATAAACAAGGTGACCGTATTCTGAAACGCGCAATGCGTTAATTAATTAGTTTAAATTAATTTAAGTTTCTATTAAACCCTGCCATTAATTTGGCGGGGTTATTTCGTTATATGAATGAAAATAAAATAGCCAATTAGACCGACATCACAAATTAATATTTGTTTAAAAAATTAATCGACAACAAAGATCTGGATCACACAATTATTTATCAATACAAATAGAATATGCATTCACAACAAATGAAACGTTGTTTCTTTATTCGTGAACTTGTTTTTCAATCGTATGTTGATTCTTTATAAATTTGTTAATAAAAATTGATTTAAATAACCATAACCCTGGGATTATATAAAAATGAAATTTAAATTACTGACTCTGGCAGTGGCATCTGTAATTAGTTTTAGCTCTGTAGCAACAACTATTGACTATCGGCATGAAATGAAAGACACCAGTAAATCTGATCATAAAGACCGTTTACTGATCTCCAACCGCTTTGCTAATGGTTTTGGTCTATCTTTAGAAGGGAAATGGGGCCAGCACAGCTCCGATACTACCCCGAATAAACCATTCAATGAGCAAGTCAGTAACGGTACTGAAGTCGTTGCCAGCTATGTTTACCAATTTAATAAAACATTCTCATTGGAACCAGGTTTCTCATTAGAGTCTTCTTCCGACTCTAACAACTACCGCCCTTACCTGCGTGGTAAAGTCTCCTTCACTGATGATTTCTCAACATCACTGCGTTATCGCCCATATTACAAGCGTAACCAGCCAGCTCAGACTAAAAATACAGAAAAAGGCCATGAGTTCACTATGCTGTTCGCCTATAACTTCTTGAAAAACTATTCAGCTGAATATGAATTGAACTACAAGAAATCCGAAGACGAAATTCTAGCAAACAAAGAGAAAGAAGAATGGAGCCATGATCTGAAAGTGGCTTACAAATGGGATAAAAACTGGAAACCTTATGTTGCTATCGGCAACGTGGCAGGGAGCAAAACAACTGACGAGCGTCAAACTCGTTACCGTGTAGGTGTGCAGTACAGCTTCTAATTATTCAGGCGTTATGAGTACCCTCATCATTATTTGTTAGATTATGCCCATACCCGTATTATTTTGGGGAAAAGTTGACTCCCAGTCGCTTTTCCCCTTTTTTTAGTCTCATCATCCCCCCCTAATGCATCGCGTAGTGCCGAATTATTCAGCCCCAACATTTTCGCCAAAGAACAAACATTGCGCAGCTCAATACCCACGTGGGATTGACCACTCATCACCAGAGAAAAATGAGACATTTAGTTACAGCGTAACGGCTATCTATAGCGAGATAAATCTCATATACTGGATATATCAACAGCTACAGATTCGGAATTCAAGTATGACAGGGGAAGGACACCTTATTTTTTCTGTCGCCTGCGTTATTTTTGCCAAAAAAGTCGGCCTTACGCCTGAACTGGCACATGGCGATTGGTGGCATATCATCCCTGGCGCCCTGTTAACTTCCCTGCTACCCGATATTGATCATCCAAAATCAATCTTGGGCCAGAGGCTAAAGTGGATCTCGACGCCTATTGCTCGCGCATTTGGCCATCGTGGCTTTACACATAGTTTGCTGGCAGTAGTAGGCGGTATTGCACTATTTCAAATGGATATTTCACGAGACTGGATTGTCCCCGCGGACGCATTTCATGCAATGATTATTGGTTATTTCAGTCACCTATTAGCAGACATGATAACACCCGCAGGAGTCCCTCTCTTATGGCCATGTCGCTGGCGTTTTTCTATTCCAGTTTTGCGGCCGCAGAAAGGTAATCAATTGGAACGAGTGCTATGCGTGCTATTAGTTTGTTTTTCCATCTATTGGCAAACCGATACCACTATTCCACTGCTATCCTATATGGAGCAATTGAAAAATTTTAGACTGTGATCACACTTTTATGGGCAAATAATAACCAATACGAATGCATTCCATACAAATAATTGCAAAAATTTATAAACAATTCTTTTTGGATATAAGTAGGTCACAGAGTAGCTGCTACCATACGCGGCTAGCTGCACAATTGACTGTGCCTGGCTGTGTTTTCTATAAAAATAGAAACAGAATGCGCAGCCAGTATTTAAAATAATTATTTGGAGATTTGGGGATGAACCTACCGCTTGTGATTAATGTGCTGCTCTTTGTGGCACTGCTATTACTCTTGGCACAAACCCGGCATAAAAATTGGAGTCTGGCCAAAAAAGTTTTGGTAGGCCTAGGGTTGGGCGTGTTATTTGGTCTGGGGCTGCAATGGTTTTATGGTGCGGAAAATCCAGTACTGAAAGAATCTATCACTTGGTTCAATATCGTCGGCAATGGTTATGTGCAACTGCTGCAGATGATCGTTATGCCGCTGGTATTTGCCTCAATCTTAAGTGCGGTTTCTAAACTACATAACGCCTCTTCGCTTGGCAAAATCAGTGTATTAACCATTGGGACCTTGCTGTTTACCACATTGATAGCAGCGCTCGTCGGTGTATTCGTTACTAATCTCTTTGGCTTAACAGCCGATGGTTTGGTACAAGGAACACAAGAGTCGGCCCGATTAAGTGCTATCGAAAGCAATTATCTTGGTAAAGTGACTGATCTGACAGTTCCTCAGTTGATTCTGTCCTTTATTCCCAAAAATCCATTTGCTGATTTAACCGGGGCAAGCCCAACCTCAATTATCAGTGTGGTTATTTTTGCGACTTTCTTAGGCATCGCATCCCTGCAATTGCTGAAAGATGATGTAGCGAAAGGTCAGCGCGTACAAGTGGCTATCGATACATTGCAAGCTTGGGTGATGAAGCTCGTGCGTCTGGTCATGAAACTGACCCCTTATGGTGTATTAGCATTAATGACCAAAGTGGTTGCGGGTTCTAATATTCAGGACATTATCAAGCTAGGCAGCTTTGTTGTGGCCTCGTACCTCGGTCTGGCCATCATGTTTGTTGTGCATGCAGTGCTATTGTCTTTCACCGGTGTTAATCCGTTGAAATTCTTCCGCAAAGTATGGCCTGTGCTGACGTTCGCTTTTACCAGCCGTTCCAGTGCTGCCAGTATTCCGCTGAATGTCGAAGCACAAACCCGCCGCTTGGGCGTACCTGAATCTATCGCCAGCTTCTCAGCCTCTTTTGGTGCAACTATCGGACAAAATGGCTGTGCCGGGCTTTATCCTGCGATGCTAGCTGTTATGGTCGCACCGACTGTCGGCATTAACCCGCTAGATCCGGTATGGATTGCTACACTGGTGGGTATTGTTACCATTAGCTCCGCGGGGGTTGCCGGTGTCGGCGGTGGTGCAACTTTCGCAGCACTGATTGTGCTGCCAGCATTAGGGTTGCCTGTCACACTTGTTGCATTACTTATCTCTGTTGAACCATTGATTGATATGGGCCGTACGGCATTGAACGTCAGTGGCTCGATGACCGCCGGTACGATTACCAGCCAATTAATGAAACAAACAGATAAAAACATTCTTAACAGTGATGATGATGGTGATTTAGCTCATCAATAAACACTGCGATATTGTCATATAGAGAAAGCCAGTCTTCACGACTGGCTTTTTTATTTTTGGCCGCTGATGGGCTTATTTATGTAAATGGAACGAATAAATGGAGGCCACTATCACCCTTTTTTTAAGTTCGCGAAGGACGATATTTCTCAACCAATGCTAACGCAATGGCTTCTGTTTCTACATCAGGCACTCCACTGAAATCCTGCGCTCTAAAATGCATCTGGAATGCTTTAATGACTTGTTGCGTTTCATTATCCAGTTCGCCACTTTGTGGGATTTGATAACCATAGCGAGCTAATGCCTGCTGAATAATACTGACTGAGGCACTATCTTGCTTATTACGGCCATCAATATACTTTGTGACTGTCGCGTCATCTGGCCAGGCACCCACACCAAGTTGGGCCAAACGTTTCCATGGGAATAACGGACCGGGATCGGATTTTCTCAGAGGAGCAATATCGCTATGAGCTACAACATCTGTTGGGTCAATACCATAACGCTCAACAATGTCCTTCGTTAGCCGCTCAATCAATTTAATCTGTGATTCATTGTATGGGTACCACTCCCTACCCAACATCTTCTCTGTGAAGCCCTTATTGACGATTTCAATGCCTATCGAAGTATCATTGAGGCTAGAGCGCCCGTGCCAATTGCTAACACCTGCGTGCCACGCCCGCTGAGATTCAGGAACCAGCTGCAATACAATAGGTTTGCCATCAATACTGTCAGGGTGGGTTTTGACCAAATAATGTGCGCTAACTTCACCCTGTGTGAGTATTTTCAACGAGGTAGCATCATCTGTCGCTGTATAGTGAAGCACCAAAAAACGCACTCGCTCATTTTGAGCAACTGAAGGCATACTGGTATCAACTTTATACTCGCCACGGTCGATCAATTTATGCGGTTTGCCGTTATAAGGGCTACTACACCCCGCCAGCAGTAATAATAGCCCCGCGCTTAATAACTTCCTCATCATCCTTCTCCCTATAATATGCTTAAGCACGGTTATAGTGACTCAACTAAATTAAATGGGCAGTAAACAGTACATTTAAATAATAACTAATAAACACGAATAATACTTACGCACGAGAAGATGCTAACGCTGCCGAAGATGTTATACGCCAACCAATAAAAAACGGCCCCTAAAAAGGGGCCGTTTAAGATGGAAAGGAATAAATAGTTATAATTAACAGCTGATTACACGTATCCAATAATTATACAGTATTTACCCTAAATAGAGATTTCCTTAGAAAGGATAATCGCGATAGCCCATCTGTTCTGAAATATTACGTGCCGCGCGGTGTAAA
Source organism: Yersinia vastinensis (assembly GCF_902726565.1). Lineage (GTDB taxonomy): Bacteria > Pseudomonadota > Gammaproteobacteria > Enterobacterales > Enterobacteriaceae > Yersinia > Yersinia vastinensis. The sequence goes on along the minus strand of NZ_CACVAF010000004.1, from coordinate 40,961 downwards.
GATTTTACAATGTCACTCTTGTTGTCTTCAGAGAAACGTAATGTTGGGTATGAAATACTTAACCCCGCAATCACGACACCGAAACGGTCGAAGACAGGAACAGCGATACAACGTAAACCTTCTTCTTGCTCTTCGATATCTTCACCAAAGCCTTGCTCACGTACCTGATCTAACACGGGTAACAGTTCTGCTGCGCTGCCCAAAGTATGTTGAGTACTGCGGGTGAATTCGATATGAGACAAGATTTCTTCTACTTCTGCTCGGTCACGCCATGCCAGCAACACTTTACCAATTGCAGTACTGTGCAGTGGGTTACGACGCCCAATACGAGAATGCATCCGCAGGTTATACATAGAATCAATTTTATGTATATAAACGATGCTGTCTTCATCCAAAGCACCCAAGTGAATAGTTTCACGAGTTTCATTGGATAATTCACGCATTTGTATATCAGCGCTACGAATCAAATCGACATTCTGTAACGCTTTGGCCCCTAACTCAAACAACTTCAACGTCAGGGAGTATTTCTCTGATTCGCCTTCCTGTGCAACATAGCCCAAGGATTTCATGGTCTGGAGGAAGCGGTACACTGTACTCTTAGGCATCATTACACGTTGAGAAAGTTCGGTAATACCAATTTCCCGCTCTTCACCCAATGCCTGTAAGATGCCAAAAACTTTCAGAACCGACGAAACAGAGTCGGGTTGTTTATCTAGATCTGCAATAGCCATTTTTTGGTTACCCTACTCAGTTTTCTGTGTTTCATAAAACAATACGTTTTAAAAAAAATAGAACAGTGGTTTTATTATAAAGGGAAGTCGCGAGACTGTGCAATAAACCAATGTGAATAATCGGATAAAAGCCTTGCAGACAGCAAATTAGCCTCTTTCCATGAAAGAGGCTAGTGCAAAATTTAACTATTTCCAGACAGATTCAGGCAATGTAGCCAAATATAATGCTGGTTTACCGTGAACATCCGAGGTGAACAGCACTTGTTTATCATCAGGAGTAAAAGAAGGATGCGGATGTGTTACCTGGCGGTCACCTTCGAATACTTTCCATGAAGTGTCATGACGCGCAACCCGATGTTGAGTACCGTTCTTCATGTTGAAGACATACAAGAAAGGATCATTTTCAATCTTATAGCCACTGTCATCTTGGACATCGACTGGGGCATCAGAACCGTCACCAACCATCAGAGTGCCATCATAATTACTCATAAGATGGGAACACGCTGGCATAGAAGTTAATTGGCGGTTCTCTAACGTTTCTGGATCAGCACTGCAAATAAAGCGATCTGTGCTGCCTTTCATGTAAGAAACATACACCAAGGCTGAACCATCTGGCACCCAGAATTCATGGGTGCAACTCTCGCCTTCTGCGTGAGTTTTTACCTTACGCATATTGGTGCCATCTTCATTGATTAGCCACATACGAGCATCAACCAAATCATGCGGGCCTTCGTGGCAGAAAGCGACCGTATTGTCATCGTATGGGCGATAGATTGGATGACCAAGCCACTGGTTTTCTTGTAAAATCACCGTTGACTCGCCAGTTTTCAGATCAACACGCATCAGACGGCAGCACGGTTTAGTGAAATAGAATTCGTGGAATTTCTTCCAGTCAGTCAATGGCTGCCAATCTTCACGTTTAATTTCAATCCCCACAAGTTTGGTGCAATCTGAGTTTGCTACCCAAGTGCCGTACCCGACCCATTCTTCTGGAACCTGATAAACCACGTTCTCTTCCAAAGAGACCAAATCAACACGCATTAGATTACGGCCATCTTTGACATAAAACAGCGCATCATCATCAGGTGACAAGAAACCACCAAAAGTATTGTCGCCACGCCCTTCTGTCAGTTGTGTTGCCACCTGAGTATTAAGGTCCAACAAGTAGTAATTCCACGGACCATCAAAAGCACCGCCAAACAACAACTTGCTGCCATCACGGGTGAAACATTTTTGATAGAAATAGTTACGGTGGCAAGTAACATCTGGAGGCGTCAGACGAGTCACTTGTGCACCAGTAGAGGCATCCTGATAAGTATCAAATGTCAGGGGGATTTGTTTACCTTTGGCCATCCGGAAAGTCCTTAAAATCATCAGAGAATTAAAATTTGCCCACTGGGGGGAGCCTGTTCGGCTAATACTATCTCACATTATAGAAACGATGTTTCATTTTTCCGTGATCATGGTTCTGTTTTTACTGATTTACACAAATTACTGACCTTATCAGGCGGTTAATCTGGTTTGGAAAGGAGCTTCTATATCCTAGGTTACAAATAACCCAAATCTCAGGGATGCATTCAAGCGCAATAATCGTTAGCATAGAAAAAATCCCCTACCTTATTATTTTTACAGATAAAACCTATGAACCCATCAGCAACAGATGGAATGCCGGTTCCTCAGCGCTATGCAGCAATACTGGTCATTGCTTTAGGTATTACCATTGCAGTGCTGGACGGCACTATTGCTAACGTCGCATTGCCAACCATCGCCCGCGACCTCAATGCCAGCCCAGCGACATCTATCTGGGTAGTGAATGCTTATCAGCTGGCAATTACTGTATCTTTGCTTTCCATGGCTTCTCTGGGCGATATCATTGGTTATCGGCGGGTCTATCAGGCCGGCTTACTGGTATTCAGCGTGACCTCACTCTTTTGCGCTCTGTCAGACTCGTTATGGACGCTAACATTTGCCCGAGTACTGCAAGGGCTTGGCGCTGCGGCATTGATGAGTGTTAATACCGCTCTGATTCGTATTATTTATCCTCGGGCGCAGTTGGGTCGGGGGATTGGTATTAACTCATTGATTGTGGCAGTTTCTGCTGCAGCCGGGCCAACTATCGCCTCCGCGATATTATCCGTTGCATCCTGGCAGTGGTTGTTTGCAGTTAACGTGCCCATAGGATTACTGGCATGGGGGCTGGGCATGAAGTATTTGCCTGCCAATAATATGAAAAGTAATGGTAATCGCTTCGATGTCACCAGTTGCATAATGAATGCGCTGACATTTGGCTTACTGATCACGGCTATCAGCGGTTTTGCTCAAGGACAAAGCCCGACACTGATTGCTGCCGAAGTCATTGCGTTACTGTTTATCGGCTTCTTCTTTGTGCGCCGCCAACTTAACCAGTCTTTCCCTTTGTTGCCGGTGGACTTACTCCGTATTCCTATTTTTGCACTCTCAATAGGATCATCAATTTGTTCATTCACCGCACAAATGCTGGCGATGGTTTCGTTGCCCTTCTTCTTACAAAGCGTATTGGGCCGTGATGAAGTCGCCACCGGACTGCTACTAACACCATGGCCACTCGCCACCATGGTTGTTGCGCCCATCGCCGGGCGTTTAGTTGAGCGTTATCATGCCGGGTTACTGGGTGGGATCGGGCTGGCTGTTTTTGCCAGTGGTTTATTCCTATTAGCGATTTTACCTGCCGACCCCAGTGACATAGATATTATCTGGCGGATGGTGCTGTGTGGCGCTGGCTTTGGCCTATTTCAGTCACCTAATAACCACACCATTATTTCCGCAGCCCCCCAACAGCGCAGTGGTGGTGCCAGCGGCATGTTGGGTACAGCAAGACTATTGGGACAAACTACAGGGGCTGCGCTAGTTGCGCTGATGTTTAATCTGTTTTCCACCAGCGGAACCCATGCATCACTGGTCTTAGCGGGGTGCTTTGCCAGCATTGCTGCGTTGGTCAGTTTGCTTCGCGTGAGCCAAAAACGTAGTTAAGTTACTGATGATGAGATTGCCCCATTCTGATGGGGCTTTTTTATTTTCGAACATGACTAATTTTTATTCTTTATGTTGTAAAAGGCAATCTAACTTAACTGATATTAATATCCTTGTTATATTCATTAAATTAGTATTCTTATATTTTATTTTGCATTAGTTTTAATACTTTTCCGAAGCTAATCGTTTTTCTTCCAATGTGACTCATTCCCTCCTCGGGTAAATAACTGAATTTCACATACAGTATTTCCCCGTTTTCCTTTTGCTTGGTGTCTAACTTATGCAATGCCTCATACAAACTTTTGAGATCACTAGGAATACCTGCTGTGTCAGTAATAATTTTACCAAAAGGTAAAAATTTTTGTACCTGCTCAACAGAGGCTATCAACAGATCGTTTAGAGGAAATAATCCGGTGAACCTCTCCTTGATAACATAAGGAGCGATACCCATGTAAATATCGGGCAGTTCAATAATATGATTTTCAATTCCGCTGGTTTCATTGTTTAACAAAAACTCTGTGACTTCAGCCGCAGTGCCAATCAGTACCAGCGGCTTGACTCCTGCTCCTTGCTCAGAAAAAACATATTCATTGTTGGAGTCTTTGACGGCTTTTTGCAGTTCGCCACGATCAACAATCACACTGTAATACTTCCCTTCCTTCACTTTTGGGACTGGCTCCCGCCACATATTAATTGTTGCCGCATAAGATGCATGAGTACCTAAAATACCGACTATTAATAATAGTGATGATGACATGAGTTTTTTCATAATTAATCCATATAAAGTAATGTTACTTATTGAGTGTTAGCGAAATATAATGGTTAAGGAATTTAGATTTAGCACAGCTTCTTGCATGGTGATGACATTTTTCTTAATGACGTATTATGGCATAAGGATAATAAAGCGTATTTTTCCATTCAATGATGGAGAGATACAATCGTCATGATATGATTTTCCATTACCTCCATCTTATTTTTCATTATATATAATGATGAAAATCTTAATTTTAGCGCCAGAGCGAGTACGCAGATTATGAATTGGCACTTTGAATTTGAAGGAAATAAAGACGAAGAATAGTGGGATATGTTTGACGTATCAAACCTATAGCCCTGAATCTGGGGGGAACAGCTATAACGTAAAGGAGAGCCTCTCGCGAGACTCTCCTTTAATAGTATTATTGCTCTACCGGCATGTAGGTTATTTCAGATATTGACCAGAACGCAGAGCTTCAATACGTTTATCCAACGGTGGATGTGACATAAACAACTCACTGAAAGATTTAGATTTACCGTTAATGCAGAAGGCCATCATACTGCCCGCCTCTTGCGGCTCATAACTGGTTTTCAAACGTTGCAATGCGGCAATCATTTTCTCACGACCAACCAATCTTGCTGAACCTGCATCGGCATGGAATTCGCGATGACGCGAGAACCACATGGTGATAATGCTAGCAAGGATACCGAACACTAACTCCAATACCATTGATACCGCAAAGTAAACCATCGGATTGCCAGAACTACTCCCCTCATTATCACGATCACCAGACAAGAAGCCGGCAGCGACTTGTGCAATCAGACGTGAAATGAAGATAACAAAGGTGTTCACAATCCCTTGAATCAAGGTCATGGTGACCATATCACCATTGGCCACATGACTAATTTCATGGGCAATAACAGCTTCAGCTTCATCGCGGCTCATGTTTTGCAGCAGGCCAGTACTGACCGCAACCAAGGAAGCATCGCGGCGAGCGCCAGTCGCAAAAGCGTTGATATCCGGTGCCTGATAAATAGCTACTTGTGGCATGGCAATGCCTGCCTGCTGAGACTGACGACGAACAGTTTCTAGCAACCAGCGCTCAGTTTCGTTACGGGGTTGTTCAATAACTTCGCCACCCACAGAACGCAGAGCCATCCATTTGGACATCAGCAACGAAACGAATGCGCCGCCGAAACCAAACAGACCGGCCATAATCATCAGCCCTTGCACACTGCTGGACTGAATACCTGTCAGGCTAAGTACCAACCCGAACACCAACATAACGGCCAGGTTGGTGAGAAGGAACAGAGCGATACGCATCATAGAAATTTATTTCCTTATTGTGTTAATTGACGATCTTATTAAATCGACACGGCATTTAAGTCAAACTAGCCATAAACATGAATGATGACTTAGCCAAATTCTACTGAGATATGCTGATCGTATGGGCATCTGATAAATTTTCAAGGCTTGTTAAGTTCTAACAGAGTAAATCAACATAACTTTACAAATTTGGATACTTTTTATTACATATCAAGCTATTTTTTCGCCAATCTTTCCGCCTTGTCATGGAAAAAAAGTAAAAAAAATCCGGACTCTATTGAGCCCGGATGATTCTTCACACCTGAAACTACTTCACTGGTGTTGCTGTCGCTGTTGCCAATTGAGGCTCCACTTGCGGTTGCGCTTTTTCTTTATGAGCTAAATCCAGCGCGATATGCACAGTTTCATCCAGATAAGGGTCAGGTTCCTGATAGTCTTTTGGCAAATCCTCCAATGACTTCAGTGGCTTTTTCCCTTCACGTTTGAAGCGTTCATTCAAGCGGTTCAAACGCGTAGCATCATCATCATGATTCTCTTTTTCACGTTGTGCATAATTAAGAGAAATAATGTTTTTCTTATCTTTCAGTGCTTTATATCGCTCAATATCCTGTTGGATATGTTGAAACTCAGGATCTGCGGCAATACGCGCAGCATGAGATTTGAGCAACTCAGACTCAATAGGTTTCAGATCACCCGTTTTGGTATAACTGGCTGCATTGATGCTATCCCAAGGCAAGGCATTATCTTCGAAACTTTCACCTGTTTCTGCCGGATCTACACCTGTAGGCATCACAATATCTGGAGTGACCCCTTTACGTTGAGTACTGCCACCATCAACCCGATAGAATTTCTGAATGGTGTATTGCAAAGAACCCAATGCCGGCCATTCAGGACGTAGCATCTGATCGTAAATACGATTCAGCGAACGATACTGTTGAACCGTGCCTTTGCCGAAAGTTGGCTCCCCGACAATCAATGCACGCCCATAGTCTTGCATTGCCGCAGCAAAGATTTCAGAAGCAGATGCACTGTAGCGGTCAACTAAAACCACGAGCGGGCCTTTGTAGTACACTACACCGTCGGTATCACTGTCTTCGCGCACTTTGCCGTTGTTATCCCGCACCTGAACCACTGGACCACTTGGAATAAACAAACCAGACAACGAAACCGCCTCGGTCAGTGCTCCACCACCATTGCTACGTAAGTCAATGATAATGCTGCTGACATTCTGTTTTTCCAGCTTCTGTAATTGCACCTTAACGTCTTCCGTCAGGCCAACATAGAAACCCGGAATATCCAGTACGCCGACGCGCTCTTTACCGATGGTTTTCACCGACATTTTCACTGCACGGTCTTCCAGACGAATGCGCTCACGGGTCAGTGTCACCGTGCGTGGCTTGGTCCCTTTACCGGCAGGTAAGATTTCCAGACGCACTTTACTGCCCTTCGGTCCTTTGATTAAGGCGACAACATCGTCCAGACGCCAGCCAATGACATCAACCATTGGTTTACCGGTCTGACCGACACCAATCACCCGATCACCCACCGCAATAGTTTTACTTTTCGCCGCTGGACCACCTGGAACCATGGAGTTGATTAATGTGTAATCATCATCCATTTGCAGGACAGCACCAATACCTTCCAGAGACAAGCTCATCTCAGTATTGAACTGTTCAGTATTACGTGGGGATAAATAGTTAGTATGCGGGTCAATTTCGTGGGCAAACGCATTCATGATCAGTTGGAAGACATCTTCGCTATTACTTTGCGTCAAACGTTTGATGGCTGCCTGATAGCGCTTTGTCAGCGTTTCTTTGATTTCTTTATCCGTTTTACCGGTTAGCTTCAAATTAAGCTGATCGTATTTAACTTTTGCGTCCCAAAGCTTATTTAGCTCGGCTTCGCTGGTCGGCCACGGGGCTTTGCTGCGGTCAATATCAATGGTGTCATTGCCGGTAAAGACCATTGGTCTGTCCAACACTGACAACGCATATTGATAGCGCTCAAAACGGCGTTTTTGCGCCAAATTGAATAATGCAAACGGTGTATCTAGCTGACCTGATTTTAATTCATCGTCCAGCGAATGTTTTTTATCCGCGAACTGAGCCACATCTGATGCCAACAACACGTTATGGCTGTAATCCAGCATGTTGAGGAAGCGATCAAATATTTTGGCGGAAAACTGATCGTCCAATGCAAACTGACGATAGTGAGAGCGAGTGAAGCGCGATGTTACGCGCTCACTCACGGTTGCATGCTCTGGTTCCTGACGCAGTTGAGGAAGTTGATCAATACGATACGTTGTATCGGCCGCGTAACTCATCCCCGCCAGTAACAAGCCTGCGATTGCTGTTAGTCTGACAAAATTGTTCATGCCTAGGTTGGCCTCCGTATCAGAACTGCAAGTGTTCTGCGCGCACAATCATCGCCAGACCGGAAGATAGCTGCACCCGTACGCCATCTTTAGCGATTTCTAATACGGTTGCGTCCATCGCACTCTTACCTGCTCTGACTTTGATTTCTTGACCAATTTGCAGTTTAGAGATATCTGTGACCGGCACAGGGCGTGGCTGGTTTTCCTCAGCCTGTGGACGAGGTGGCCGAGCTTGTTGCGGGCGAGGTGACTGACGAGGCTTGCGGTTTTCCACAGCCGCACCCGCTTCACGACGCGGTGCAGGTTTTTTACCTGCCGGACGTGGGCGACGTGGCTCTGGGGTTTCACCCGCAGCAATGGCAGCTTCGCGCTTTTTAGCTTGTTGTTCAGCACGTTGTGCTTGAACACGGGCTTTCGCCTCTTCCAGCTGTTTACGGGCATGTTCAACATGCTGTTCTTCCAGCACACCACAAGGGTTGCCATCCAAATCAACACGCTCAGCTCCGACTTTGATCCCATAAAGATAGCGCCAGCTTGAGGTGTAGAGACGCAGCGCAGAACGCAATTGCGTTTTGCTTAAATTCTCTTCCCCCTGAACACGTTCGACCAGATCTTGAAAAATACCGATCTTTAATGGACGTGCTTCGCCTTCGGCGGTAAAACATAGCGGGAACCGCTCAGCCAAAAAGGCTATGACTTCTTTACTACTGTTCAACTTAGGTTGATTTTCCATGAAATTTCCTGATTACAACGGGTTGCCAACAAGCCGCAGGCATGAACAGGCGTCATTATAATGACGCTATCAGCAATTGCCACGTTATCCGTATATCAACTTGCAGTCTGTGTAACATATTTTGTACTGTCACAAAGCTCAAGATGCTCGCAAAGCCCCGCCACAACTGAGATTAAGCCCAATTCGTCGTCTTTATCAAAGCGATCATAAACTATGCTGTCGATATCCAAAACGCCGATAACTTTCCCCTGAACCGTGATTGGCAGCACAATTTCAGCATTGCTGGCCGTGTCACAAGCAATATGTCCGGGGAATGCATGCACATCACCGACTCGCTGAACGCGGTTTTCTGCCACCGCCGTCCCACAGACGCCTTTCCCGACAGGAATGCGCACACAAGCGATTTTCCCCTGAAAAGGACCGAGCACCAATTGATGACCATCGAGCAAGTAGAAACCCGCCCAATTTAACCCCTCAAGGCGTTCATAAAGTAAGGCGCTGGTATTGGCCAATGTGGCGATGAAATTGGTTTCACCCGCAATCAGAGCACTCAAGTCACGTTTTAATTCCGCGTAGAATTCTGCTTTTTTCATGTAATGACCGTTAGAAACCTAAGGATAGCCAGAGGCAATAGTTATGCGTAGCTTATATAAAATAATCATTAAATGCGCCTGCCGACAAGGTTATTCCGCGCTAATGAAGCAAAAGAGTTAGCAACATTGGCAGTTTGACCCTTTTTGCCCCTTGTTTTGAGTGATTGCTCTGCTACCATCCGCGCTATTCTTTATAAACCGGTGTCGGTGTCTGGGTTCTACACGATGAAGATACATGCGATTCAACGCCCCTTATCCACTGCACGGGTTCAACGATGCTGCGAGTGTGATGCGCTGTTTACCTTGCCACCACTCAATGGCAGGCAAACCGCGTATTGCCCACGTTGCAGTGCAAAAATTGCCAGTGGGCGCGATTGGTCACTGACCCGCCTAACCGCCATTGCGGTTGCCATGCTGTTATTGATGCCATTTGCGTTTACCGAGCCACTTATTACTATCCGTCTGCTTGGAACTCGCATTGATGCCAGTTTACTGGAAGGTATTTGGCAGATGAGCCGCCAAGGGGACCCCATCACAGCCAGTATGGTGGCTTTTTGTATTCTGGGCGCCCCTATCACTCTCACCATCTCAATTCTCTATTTGCGCATTGGTAGCCGGATTGGCATGAATCTGCGCCCCATATTATTGATGTTGGAGCGGCTAAAAGAGTGGGTCATGCTGGATATCTATCTGATTGGTATGGTGGTGGCCTGTATTAAAGTTAAAGAATACGCTGACGTGATGGCCGGTACGGGGTTAATCGCTTATCTGACACTCACCTTGCTCAGTATTCTGGCACTCGTGCACTTGAATCTGGAGCAGCTATGGGAGCGATTTTACCCCCAAGAGCAGCCCCCAGGCCCGAGAGAGACACTGCGCGTTTGCCTGTCTTGCCACTATACTGGGCATCCCGACGCGCTGGGCCGCTGCCCACGTTGCCATACCCCGTTACGTCATCGGCGTCGCCACAGTATCCAAAAAACGTGGGCGGCATTAATTGCCTCGATAGTCCTGCTGCTGCCGGCGAACTTGTTGCCAATATCCATTGTTTACGCCAATGGCACTCGTCTGGAGGATACTATTTTCTCTGGCGTGGTTTCACTGGCGTCATCGGGGAACCTGCCTATCGCGGCGGTTGTTTTTATTGCCAGTGTATTGGTGCCGTTTACTAAAGTTATTGTCTTAATAACATTGCTGCTCAGTATCCATCTGAAAACACAGCACAGCCTGAAAACCCGCATGCGATTGTTGCGTCTTATTACTTGGATTGGCCGCTGGTCGATGCTGGATCTCTTTGTTATTGCGCTAATGATGTCGCTGATTAATCGTGATCAGCTTCTTTCCTTCACGATGGGGCCTGCAGCCTTCTACTTTGGGTCTGCGGTTATTTTGACTATCCTTGCTGTTGAGTGGCTGGATAGCCGATTGATTTGGGATGCACATGCAACAGGAAACGCCGAGTACACCGACTGAGGCACAAATTAAACACAAACGCCGGATATCGCCGTTCTGGTTGCTGCCTTTTATTGCACTGCTGATCGCCGGTTGGCTGGTTTACAACAATTGGCAAGAGCGTGGCACCGAGGTCACGATTGATTTTCAATCTGCCGCCGGGATTGTGGCTGGGCGTACCCCTATTCGTTATCAAGGTGTCGAAGTCGGGATGGTGCAATCCATCAGTCTGGATGATGACCTACGTAACATTAAAGTCACCGCCAGTATCAAAAATGATATGGAAGATTCACTGCGTGAAGGCACACAGTTTTGGCTGGTCACCCCCAAAGCCTCGCTAGCAGGTGTTTCAGGGTTGGACGCATTGGTAGGCGGTAACTATATCGGAATGATGCCGGGTGAAGGTAAGCCCCAAAACCACTTTACAGCATTAGATACCCAACCAAAATTTCGTATGAATACCGGTGAGTTGATGATTCACTTACATGCGCCAGATTTGGGTTCCCTCAACAATGGCTCACTGGTCTACTACCGTAAAATTCCAGTGGGTAAAGTCTATGATTACAATATTGCGCCTGATAATAGCGGCGTGGTCATTGACGTACTGATTGATCGCCGTTTTGCCAAGCTAGTCAAAAATGATACTCGCTTTTGGAATGTGTCCGGTTTCAAAGGCGATTTCAGCTTGAGTGGTGTCTCTGTGCAAATGGAAAGCCTGGCGGCATTGGTGAATGGTGCTATTGCCTTTGACTCCCCACAGAACAGCCAAGATGCGAAACCAGACCGACCTTTCCAGCTTTATTCTGATTTGGCACACAGTCAACGGGGGGTGGCCATCACACTGGATCTTCCGAGCGGCAATAATTTGAGTGAAGGCCGCACGCCGTTAATTTACCAAGGTTTGCAAGTGGGTACGCTGACCAAAATGACGCTCCAGCCTGATAGCAAAGTTGTTGGTGAGCTGACCATTGACCCCTCGGTGGTTGATTTAATGCGGGCTGGTACGCGTATCGAAATGAATAGCCCCCGCATTAGTCTTAATGATACCAATCTCAGCACGCTGTTGACCGGCAATACTTTAGAACTTATCCCCGGAGAAGGCGAGCCGCAGCAACGTTTTACTGTCCTGCCCAGCAGTAAGAGTCTGCTACAGCAACCTAATGTACTGGAGTTACATTTAACCGCGCCACAAAGCTACGGTATCGATGTGGGTCAGCCTATCTCCTTGCATGGCATTAAAATTGGTCAGGTGCTAACCCGTGAGTTGTCTGCTACTGGCGTCAGTTTTACCGCTGCCATTGAAGCGAAATACCGGGATTTGGTGCATAAAGACAGTAAATTTGTGGTGAACAGCCGTATTGATGTGAAACTGGGGATTGACGGCATTGAAGTGCAAGGAGCCAGCGCACAGGAGTGGGTTGATGGCGGTATTTTGATTCTGCCGGGCAGTAAAGGCGAGCCTCTGAGCCAGTATCCGCTCTACAGCAGTGTGGATAAAGCCACTGATGGGATTTTAGGCAATGGCCCAGCCACCACTCTCTCCTTAACTGCGAGCAGCTTGCCAGATGTCCAAGCCGGTTCTGTCGTGCTGTATCGTAAGTTTCAAGTCGGTGAAATTACTCGCATCAGACCGAAAGCCAATGAGTTTGAGGTGGATGTTTACATCCAGCCGGCGTATCGCAACCTGCTCACTGATAAGAGTATTTTCTGGGCTGAAGGTGGGGCGAAAGTGCAGTTGAACGGCAGCGGACTGACCGTGCAAGCCTCGCCTCTGAATCGAGCATTAAAAGGTGCGATCAGCTTCGATAATCTTGAAGGTGTCACACTGGACAAAGGCGCTAAACGAACGCTTTATAGTAACGAAACCGCGGCACGCGCTGTTGGTAGCCAGATTGTATTGCGCACCTTCGATGCCAGCAAACTGGCAACAGGGATGCCAATTCGCTATCTGGGCATCAATATTGGTCAGGTTGAATCACTAAAACTGGCACCTGAGCGCAATGAAGTGTTAGCTAAAGCAGTGCTCTACCCTGAATATGTGCAAAGTTTTGCCCGTGCTGGGACGCGCTTCTCCATAGTTTCACCAGAGATCTCTGCCGCAGGGGTCAATAATCTCGATACCTTGTTCCAGCCCTACATTAATGTTGAGCCCGGTAAAGGTGGAGTATTGCGAACCTTTGAGTTGCAAACAGCTACGATTACTGACTCCCGCTATCTTGATGGGTTGAGCATTATTCTTGATACCGCAGAAGCAGGATCACTACAAATTGGCACGCCGGTATTGTTCCGGGGGCTTGAAGTAGGCACGGTCACTGGCTTTAATCTGGGAGCGATGTCTGATCGGGTACAAGTCTCTTTACGCATCAGCCAAAAGTTCCAGCAGTTGGTACGGCAGAATACCGTTTTCTGGCTGGCATCGGGCTATAACCTTGAGTTTGGCCTGACGGGCGGAGTGGTAAAAAGTGGCACCTTCCAGCAATTCATCCGTGGTGGGATTGCTTTTGCCACTCCTCCTTCCACGCCACTGGCCCCGAAAGCCAGCGTGAATCAACACTTCTTACTGAACGCCGAAGAACCTAAAGACTGGCGAAATTGGGGAACCGCGATACCACGCTTCTAGCTCAGAGGGTTACTCAGGGCCGTATATCTGGCCCTGAGTATCATTCCCACAAACGTCTAACACACACTGACGTAGCCACCGATGAGCAAGGTCGGCATCCATTCGTGGGTGCCATAACATAGAGACGGTAATCGAAGGGAGGGTGAGAGGCAGCGGAAAGCTGTACAGACCATCACGTAAATTCAGGGTATGCCGTTTAGGAACCGTTGCCACTAAGTCGGAACCTCTCACTAACGCCAACGCCGTTGATATGCCATCAACATACGTCACCCCATGTCTCTCCAGCCCCAATAAGTGTAATGCATCGTCAATCGGCCCCTTATGGCCCTGACGCCGCGAAATAATAATATGCCGTTGAGTTGCATAGCCTTCAGGCGTTATCTCTTTATCAATTAAGGGGTGCCCCGCCCTGACAACACCAATAAAACCGTCACGAAAGAGCGCTCGGGTGCGTAGTTCAGGACTCGCTGAAGAGCCGACAACACCGGTTTCTAAATCGACGATGCCATCACGGAGTAATGCACTGTCTTTATTCAGTTTTTGCATAAATCGTAACTGCACACCCGCGGCATCTTGGTGAATTCGCGCTAATAGTGCGGCCCCAAAATTTTCGACAAACCCATCGCTGGTCCTTAATGTAAAAACACGGGTTAACTGGGTAAGGTCCAGTTTCTCCGCCGGGCGCAGTACCGATGTGGCGTCTTGCACCAACTGACTGACCTGTTCACGTAACTCAAGCGCTCTGGGGGTTGCAACCAATGAGCGCCCGGCCCTGACCAACAAAGGATCGCCTGTTGTCTTTCGTAACCTTGCTAACGCGCGGCTCATCGCAGAAGGACTCAGCCCTAAGCGCTGGGCTGCACGCGCCACACTGCCCTCTGCAAGCAGCACATTGAGTGTGATTAATAAGTTGAGATCAGGTTTTGTCATGCTCTGACTTTAGCACACACTTATATGACATGGCGTTTAACGCATGAATAAACTGCAACTGGTGCGTCTTCCGCCCTATCTAACAATGAAATAGTCTCCTGCCTAGGTCTTTCAGGAGCAACCCCTAATGAAAATCGACACCAATAGCACAAATTTACACAGCGCCGAAAATACGGGTCTACAAAAGACCGTTATCAGTCTCTCTTTACCAATGCTGCTTTCATCATTAGCCACCAGTATTGCCAATGTTGGATTACCCACATTAACCCAAGCTTTTAATGCCTCTTTTCAACATGTGCAGTGGGTAGTTTTGGCTTATTTACTGGCCATCACCACATCAGCCATTAGCATTGGCCGTCTTGGAGATATCATCGACAAGCGCTTGCTGCTAAAAATCGGAATCGGCGTATTCTCGCTGGCATCTCTGGGTTGCGCATTGGCTCCTACGCTCGGAGTATTAATTACCGCTCGCATCCTACAAGGATTGGGGGCTGCGGCAATGATGACACTCACATTGGCGTTGGTGGGTGAAACAGTCGCTCAGGATAAAATTGGGCGCACAATGGGCATGCTCGGTACGGTATCGGCCATCGGCACTGCGCTTGGGCCATCGCTCGGCGGCATGTTAATTGCTGGGTTTGGCTGGCAGTCCATATTCCTGACAACCCTTCCTTTCGGGCTTTTAGCTCTGTGGTTGGCATCACGTTATTTGCCAAAAAGCAGCACGCCTTCCAGTAGACCGCCGTCTGGTTTAGACCCTTTAGGCATGCTGTTGTTAGGATTCACTCTCGCGCTATACGCGCTTTCAATGACACTGGGGCACGGCACATTCAATCTATTGAATTTTGCGCTACTCATCGGGGCGGTGGCTGGCGCCGGGTTATTTCGCTGGGCCGAAAAGAGAGCTGCATTTCCCCTCATTCAGACAACGATGCTGCACCACACTGTACTGCGCAATGGGCTAATCATGAGTACATTAGTCACCACCATCATGATGACCACACTTATTGTTGGACCGTTCTATCTAACATCAGCATTAGGTTTAGGGACACAATGGGTTGGGTTGGTAATGTCTGCTGGCCCGCTGGTTGCGGCACTGAGTGGTATACCCGCCGGGTATTTGGTCGATAAATTAGGTGCCAACATTATGGTGACACTTGGGCTGACGGGGCTAACTTGCGGCGCTATGGTGTTATCAATCGTCACGCCTACCGTCGGCATTTTGGGTTACCTCATACCAGCCTGCCTAATTACTGCAAGTTACGCTCTCTTTCAGACGGCCAACAACACCCTAATTATTCAATCAGTGAGTGCCGAACAACGGGGCGTGGCCTCTGGCATGTTAAACCTTTCACGTAATCTGGGGCTGATTACAGGAGCATCTGTCATGGGGGCTATTTTCTCCTTCGCCTCTGCTCCACAGAATCGGGTGTTAGCAACCGCCATAGATATGACTCGTGGAATGCAATTTACGTATAAGGTCGCCACGCTATTTGCTCTCATAGCTTTAGGAATAGCGGTAATCCATATGAAAAATAAATTTAAACAATAGGGACAGCTCTGCAACGAATCGCCATTATATATTTCTTGGCTGAATGGATTCAGATCAAAGGTTACAGCCCCTTAAACATAAATTTACCTTGAATGTATGGATTATATCATTATCGGATTTATTCCAGCGAAATTAGTAATAAATGATAAATATGAGATGGATAAGTAAATTTTTAATTAATGTTGGACACTTTCTGAATCTTGCTGCTATTACTTAAATGTCTAGAATTTTTAATGATTAGTATCATAAATATCGATTGCGCTACGTTATTGGCGCAACTCAGTTCTAGATTAGCTGGCTGCATATTATATGATTAAGGAAGCAATAATGAAGAAACCCTTACTTATTCTAGGTGCAATGGTTTTATTACAGTCTGCTCCGCCAGTGGAAAGTGCAGGCACGGCAACAGGAACGTTGAACGCCACATTAACGATTATCAGTGGGTGCTATATCAATGATGGCACCGCGGCTGGCGGACTGACAAATTTAGGTACGGTGAACTTTGGTACAGTGTCTACGCTGAATACCCGAATAAGAGTCCCCTATAGCAGCACTGGGGCTGGTGCGTTGAATTTATACTGTAGTGCCAATACCGCTTACAGTATCGGAATAGACAATGGCGCACATGCGTTGGTTAATCAGCGTCGCTTGTTAGGCGGAACGACCGAGTATGTAAGCTATAATTTATATAAAGACAGTGGTTACAGTCAGGCATGGGGAACTACAGGTTCGGACCTTCTCACTGGCACCGCCACGGCTATCAGCACACCTATCCCTCTGACTATCTACAGTGAAGTCCCGACACAGGCCACCCCCACCGTCAGCACCTATATCGATACAGTCAATGTGACTGTCACTTGGTAGTGGCATGACTTTGGATATGACTCCGGGTCGTTCGTTGATAATCGACGATAAAGTGGCCTTTTTATGGCTACTCGTCGGTCTGCTGTTACTGCGAGCTTACCCGGCTTACGCTGTGTCAAAAACTGCCAATATTACGGTCAGTGCCACTCTATTACCCACCTGTATCGCAGGGACGGTCGTCGGAGGATCCACCAGCTTTGGTACATTAAACTTCGGACAAGCCAGCGTGCTCAATATCCCGATAGCCGTTACCGGTCAGGCCAACACTGGGGCCATCTCGGTACAATGCAGTAAAAACACCAGCTTTACCGTGCTACTCAGTGCAGGGCAAAGCGGCAACGTCAGTAACCGCTATCTGGCAGGTGGGCCAGCAAGCCAACATGTGAATTACAACCTGTATACCGACGCGGCACATAGCCATATTTGGGATAATGTTGTGGGCGTTTCACAAGTGGCCACTGGTCAAACAGTCACCCTCCCCGTCTATGGGTTAATTCCCATACAAAGCACACCTGCGGTGGGTGTTTACACCGATACCATTCAAGTTACGGTCAATTGGTAGGGAGGCAGCAATATGGCACAGCGCTGTTTCTATCCCACCCTAACTCAATTATTGCTACTCGCGGTGTTGGGTTTACCCGTGGCAGGAAGCTATGGAGACACATTGAGCAGCCCCTTTACTGTAAAAGCAACCATATTACCCGGTTGTATTTTAGGGAGTGGCACCGCAGATAGCAGCAGTTTTGGCACGCTGAATTTTGGCAATGTATCGTCCCTCGCTACGCCGATTAATATCGTATCCAGCCAGAATGCTGGTTCAATCGTTATTCAGTGTAGCGGCACGCCTAGCCTAACATTGGCGCTCAATAGCGGTGCGAATACCGCTGGCAACATTGCCTCTGGCCGACGGTTACTTAATAGCAGCACTGGTGAATATCTGTCCTATCAAATATTCCAAGACAGCGCCCGCAGTATTATTTGGGGCGATGGTAGTAATGGCGGGGCAACACAAATCATTAGTGGCAACAGCACGCTGCAACAAATTGTTTTATATGCGCAGTTGTTTGCCAGTAGCACACTGCCCACCGCAGGGAATTATACCGATACGCTATTAGTGACCATCACTTATTAGATTGCCATTTATTTAATGTGAGTACTTATCGACAAGGAGTTCACCATGACCAAATTAACATCGCTCTCATCGATGGTTGTACTGGCAACTGCATTAACCAGTGGCTCTCTTTATGCCGCCTCTTCGGTACTTATTTGGCCGATTGATCCGGTGATAAATAATAGCGAGAAAGCCACTGCGCTGTGGTTGGAGAATAAAGATAGTCAGCCAGTTTATATGCAAATCCGAGTATTAGGGTGGCAACAAAAAGAAGGGGTGGATGATTACAGTCATCAGTCTGCTATCCTTGCCAGCCCACCCGTTGCCACTATTTTACCGGGCAAACGTCAACTGATTCGTCTGATTAAAAATACACAAGTCCCCGCAGGGCAGGAACAGGCATTCCGCGTGCTGATTGATGAGATTCCGCGTAAAGATGGCGATGACACCCCCACCCCCTCTCTGAATATGGGGCTGAAGTTTCAGATGCGTTACTCCATCCCGCTATTTATCTATGGTGAAGGTTTAAAATCTGAAGATGCAAATAATCCGGCGTCATTCTTCCCTCTGAATCTCAGTTACAAACTCACGTCAGATAGCGGTAAACAGTGGTTGGCTATCCGCAATCAAGGACACACGCACGCACGAATATCTCAGGTCAATTTGCAAAATAAAAGTCTCAATAAGGGGCTGATGGGTTATGTGCTGCCGGGGAGTGAAATGTACTTTCAAATCCCCACACCGGCTAACGCAGGACAACTAACCGCGTTAGTAAACAGTCATGCCAAACCTGTCGTTATTCCTCATCAATAGCCTGTTCTGATTTAAGAATATCTATTGGTTGATGCATGGCTAATGCATTAATAAACAGGAACATAAGGTTGGGATGATAATCAAAATCAGGCTGTCACCTTTTTTGACATTGATGTATGCCTCAATGATATCCCCCATTTTAATACCACTAACGGTAAGGGGGGATGATTTGCCACCTCCGCCATCTGCCGCTGTGATGCCGGACACCACACTCTATCTTGAATTGGTAGTCAATGGCCGTAACTTTGGCGAGGCAGTACCCGTGATATTTCGTGGTGGGCATTATTATCTGACGCCTGAACAATTGAATGCCGTTGGCTTACCCACGCCACAATCGAATACGCCAGAAATCGCAATTGATGCTATGGATAAAGTAAAAGTCGCCTATCAAGGGGATAGCCAGCGATTACTCATTGATATCCCCAGCGAATGGCTCCCTCAGCAACGAGTCAATGCCAGTACACCAGAGGATTTTAATCTGGCTCAGAGTAGCCTTGGTCTGTTATTTAACTACGATGTCTACGCCAACCAAGGCGACAATAATAGCCAGCCGAGCAACGTTTCAGCGTGGGCAGAACAGCGCCTATTTGACCGTTTTGGTGTCATCAGCAACACCGGTATCTACCGCACCAATCTGACAGACACGGACAACGTGACCGTCGATAAAGGGTACGTTCGCTACGATACCCAGTGGCGGTCAAATGATGAAAATCATATGTTGAGTTACACCGCGGGGGATCTGATAACCGGTTCTCTGGCGTGGAGCAGCTCAGTACGTCTTGGCGGAATCCAGATATCACGCAATTTCGCCATTCGCCCAGACTTGGTAACCTACCCGCTGCCTCAATTTGCCGGCCAAGCCGCAATTCCCAGCACCGTCGACCTCTATATTGATAACTTTCGCATGCAATCGACCACGGTTAATCCCGGACCTTTCGTGATAGATAACGGCCCTCGAATCAACGGTGCAGGACAAGCTACGGTGGTCACCACCGATGCATTGGGGCGGCAAGTCAGTACCTCTATTCCCTTTTATGTTGCCAGTGATCTGTTAAAACCCGGCTTATGGGATTTTAGTGTGTCAAGTGGCATGTTGCGTCAAAACTATGGGATTCGCTCTGCTGATTATGGCGACCCTGTGGCCACCGGCGTGCTCCGCTACGGCGCCACCTCTTGGCTGACACTCGAAGGCCGGACGGATATCGCCAAACAACTGAATGTGGCGGGTGGCGGTATCAGCCTGCGAGCCGGCAATTACGGTGTGCTAAACGGATCTTACAGTCTCAGTCACGCAGGTGACGATGTGTTGGGAAGTGGCGTCGCCCCTACGAACCTCAATGCTGATTCCGCCACCTTACTGCCCTCCCAGCGATATGGTGGGCGTGGCAATCAGTATTCATTCGGTTACAGCTATAGCAATGCTTTTTTTAGCCTAAATGCTCAACGCATCACACGTAGTGAAGATTATGGAGACTTGGCAAATTATAAAAGCGCGTATCGGCCCAGCCGCCGCACTGACCAAATCACCGGCAGTCTGGGGTTGGGAGAATATGGGTCTATTGGCTCCGGCTATTTTGATGTTCAGGATGCACTAGGAGAGCGAACCCGTCTGGTCAACCTAAGCTACAGCACCACCGTTTTTGGTAATACCAGCTTTTATCTCTCGGTCAACCGTGAGCTTGGCACGAAAGGCTATAACGCACAGATGGTCTTCAGTATCCCCCTCGGCGATTGGGGTGCTGGTAGCATCAGCAGCATGCGTGATGCCAATAACGTCTGGAGTCAGAGAGTCAACTATAGCCGCTCCACCCCGACCAATGGCGGGTTTGGCTGGAATATGGCTTATGCCAATGGCTCCGGTGAAAACAGTAGCTACCAACAGGCAGACCTTATCTGGCGGACTCGGATGATGGAAAGTCGGGTCGGTGTCTATGGTAGTGACAATGATTACCGTACTTGGGGGGAAGTCAGTGGTTCAGTGGTGATGATGAATCGGGGAATTTATGCCAGTAATACGATTAATGATGCATTTGCACTGGTTTCTACTCATGGTTTTGGCCAAATTCCTGTCAGTTATGAAAATCAACTCATCGGCACAACTGACGACGATGGCTATCTATTAATTCCGAATGTCACCTCTTATTACCAAGCGAAATTTCAGATTGACCCTATGAGCCTACCAGCAGATGTCTCGATGCCTGAAGTGGAGCGCCGCTTGGCCATCCGTGAACGCAGCGGATATTTAATCGACTTCCCATTGGAACAAGTGACCGCAGCGACACTACATATCATTGATATATTGGGCAAAGAGTTACCTAAAGGCAGCCCTATATTCAATTCTGATGTCAAACCCACCAGTTATGTTGGCTGGGATGGCATCGCTTATATCGAGCAAATCAAGCCACAAAATAAACTGAAAATAACCCGCGCGGATAATGGCGCGAGTTGCTATGTACACTTCACACAGAAAGCCCGTGCGGGGATACAAGATATCGGCACAGTGACGTGTCTATGAGTGGAAATAACATAACGGAGGCAAAGTGATACACCATAAATTTGCAATAGGCCACCGCAGTACCTTCGCCGGTTTTATCACTTTGCTGATAATCCTGCTGTGTTTTATTGCGCCTCCGACTCAGGCGGATTCCTGCACATTCTCACCCGGTACAGTTACCCTGCCACCCAGTTCTTCTGTTGCGGCGAATACCACGACCGTCAATGCACAAGGTGCAACGCCCATGGCCTGCAGCGGATTGGGGGTTAGCTTATTATCCACCTATGCATTGACAGCAAGAATCGTCAGCACAACCAATAACCTTATGTTGAAAAATGCTGCGGGTGACCTTATCCCCTATTCTATATATCGCAATGGAACATTTAGCCCAGCATTGGGTATCAATGGAGTATTAGACTATAGCAGCTCAAATTTACTGCTCGTCGGTCTGGGCGGAATTAGTGCCAACCTACCCATTTATATTCGAACCGGCACCAATGGTGCGATTAATGTCAATATCAGCGCAGGGACTTATACTGACGTCATCAATCTGGCCTGGAGTTATAATATCTGCAAAGTCGCCGCTGCAGGGATCTGTATCGGGGGAACATGGTCGGGAACCGGCATCGGAACCGACGTGTCTACCGTGACGGTGACTCTCGTGGTCAGCAAGAATTGCGCGATTAACAGTGCTCAAGATGTAAACTTCGGCAGTTTTGCCTTGGTAGGGCAATTTAATCCTATCAGTCAAAATATTACGCTCACCTGCACCAAAGGATCGACCTTTAACACCTACGTTACTGCCGGTGATAACCCGTTGGCAAATTGGCGGCAAATGAAACTGACCTCCTCAACTGTCACTGACTATTTGCAATATCAGCTTTACCAAAATACCGCAGGGACCACGTTATGGAATGCAACCTCAATGCAGCCTGGCACGGGCACTGGCGCGCAACAATTAGTTCCTTTTCATGCGGTCATTAATCCTAATCAGAATCAACGCACTCCGGGTAACTATCAGGATAATGTGAGTCTGGTGCTTGAGTATTAACAGCTAATTTTGACCAAGGAATACATTGGCAAAACAGTGAAATTAACTATTTCTATTTTCGTCTTATTTCTCAGCGAAGTAGAAATGAAGAAATAATTAGTAGATAAGAATATTCCGATTGAGCTGTACTAAATCTATCCCTGTTATACAATCTGCGGGCTTAAATATTAGCCGACAGAACTCTACCTAAGGAAAGCCGCGATTAAACATGACTGATTATGATAATCGGGAAAAACCAGCTGACATTGCTCTGTTGAAGGAAATGAACAGCTTACGGGACATCATCGAAAACAATTCAGATTGGATTTGGGAAGTTGATGCTGCGGGTTGTTATACCTTCTCATCAGCAAAATCTGTCGAGCTATTGGGCCGCCTTCCTCAGGAAGTGATCGGTAAAACCCCGTTTGATTTTATGCCTAAAGATGAGGCCAGTCGGGTAGGAAAGATATTTGCTGAGATTGCCGCGGCACGCATTCCTTTCGCTG
Source organism: Yersinia vastinensis (assembly GCF_902726565.1). GTDB lineage: Bacteria > Pseudomonadota > Gammaproteobacteria > Enterobacterales > Enterobacteriaceae > Yersinia > Yersinia vastinensis. Next base: position 18,069 of record NZ_CACVAF010000004.1, on the reverse strand, counting down.
GATTACAAAACCGCAGTATTCGCGCAGATGGTAGTGAAGTCTTGCTTGAAACCAGTGGGATCCCGCTGTTTGATGATAATGGCGAGTTCAAAGGTTATCGGGGTATTGACCGTAATCTGAGCAATTTGACTTATGATGCCGGCCGGCGATTATTTGAGCTGGAATCAATTTATGCCAATGCCCCAGCAGGGCTGTGCTTCATTGACACGACACTACGTTACCTGACAGTAAATGATTATCTTGCTCAATTGCTCGGTAAAAATACAGTAGAGATCAATGGGCGCAAAGTGGCTGATTTTTTACCCAGTATTGTTCCTATTGTGCAAAATGCCCTATTAAAGGCGTATTGTGACGATAGCATTCCTGATGCAGAATTTCAGATGCCGGATAAAAAACGTGTTTTCTTCATGCGAATGAAAGCCGCCAGATATCCCACAGGTCAGGTCAGTGGCCTATCTGTTGCTATGATTGATATCTCGCCGCTGAAAGAGATGGAAGAAAAACTGCGCAGTAGCCAGCAGCATTATCGCAATATGGTCGAACTAAACCCGCAAATTCCCTGGACGGCATCCCCCGACGGCATGATTACGCATGTCAGTTCCCGCTTTGAAAAAATTACCGGGCTCACCCGTGAAGAAGCATTGGCGGATAAATGGCTCCGCACTATTCATACCGATGATCGCCATCCTACACTGATAAGCTGGGAACACTCGCTTCAAACGAAGGAACCACTCGACGTTGAAATTCGCTTTTGTCATGTGGAGAAAGGCTGGAATTGGATGCGTATCCGTGCAGTCCCCAGCGTAGATGAACAGGGTAATGTCTTGTGTTGGTATGGAACAGCCGAAGATATACATGAGCGTAAGCTACTGGAACTTAAGTTAATTAAGGCAAATCGCCGCTTGGAGATCCAAGCGAGAACTGATTCGCTAACAAAATTACCCAATCGACGGGAATTCAAAAAAGTTCTGGCTCATGAATTTATGCGTGCGAGACGTTCAGACTCTCCATTGGCAGTCTTAATGATTGATATCGATTATTTTAAGAATTTCAATGATTGTTATGGTCATATCTCTGGCGATGCCTGTCTGCGTTTGGTGGCCAGAGCATTACGCAAATCATTAAAACGCAGCACCGATATCGTGGCTCGCTACGGCGGAGAAGAATTTGCGGCTATTTTGCCAGATACCGATAAAAAGGGTGCCAGTCTGGTGGCTGAGCATATCTTGCAGTCAATCCGCGCGATGGGGATTAAGCACAGCGACAGTAAATTCCGTAAAGTGACCATTAGCCTTGGCGTTACCGTATACCAAGCACATGATCACACCCACATTACTGATCAAGCTGACTTAATGTTGGCGGCAGATCAGGCACTTTATTACTCGAAAAAGAACGGACGCAACCAATTTAACTTGGCTGAACTCCCCAGCTAAAATTTGCGACAATTTTTTACCGGCAACGTCTGGCACTTTTTTCTAGCTCAGCTATTCTCAATAAGGCGACCAATCTGGTCATACCTCATACCACTGAGTAGACAGGAGTCTTTATGGGAAAAACTGTGGTGAAAATCCGAGATTTTGAAGTTGATGACGCCGTGTTATCCGCCCCTCAGGCTAAGGGTGAAAATACGCTCAGTATCCCTTGCAAATCGGATCCTGAATTGTGTATGCAACTCGATGGGTGGGATGAGCAAACCAGTATTCCAGCAACATTAGACGGTAAAGATCGGCTGCTATATAAGAAGCATTATGACCGACATCAGGATGCCTGGATAATGAGGGTAACCTGATTGCACCTTCAGAAGATCCGTCAACCCATAGCTAAACCTTATGAGTGACGGCATCTTCTTTTACTCGCTGATGGTGCTGCCAAATGAGAAGCCTAGTTGGCAAAAATACGTTATCAGAACTTTTCCAGCACTTTGAATTGCATGCAAATGAGCATCATATCCGGGGAAAACATATCGTACTCCTCGAAAAAACGCTGTTGTGTTTTGCGCCAGTATGCCAGCGTCCGATCGCCCTCACCTTCAGCTAAAGCATGAGCCTCATCAACTTGATCAAAGGTTTTCAGCTCCACATCCGTCAATTCGACAGCACATGCTGGTTCATTGCGGCCATTTACTACCACAAACACATCCCCAGCCTGGGGAACGCCATCTTCATCTAATGCCGCACAGGTCGCTGTTTTCGTGCCATTCAGGACCAGTGCCAATAAATCATCTGCCACTTTTTCAGTATCACCAAAAGCCCAACGCTCTGCGTTTTCATATTTTTGTGGAATTGTCGCCATGGTTTCATTATTCCTATTTGTAATCTTATTGATGCAACGCATATTACACTTTATCGCTATAAACTAACTCTCGCATCAATATAAATTTTCGCTACTATACCCAAGTTGCGGTAAACAAATAAACGTCGTCATGCAGTCTCAAGTCAAACTGCCATGTTGAGATAAAAATAGGGACCCTATGGTGACCAAGCGCTTGCATACAAAGCATTGGAAGATGATTTTGGTGTTACTTTGCATCTGTGGTGCATTAATGCTGCTGCGATGGGCAGCCATGATCTTTGGCTGATTGTGCCGCTACTCGTGTTTGTCTTTGGGCAAAAATAAGCAGCCACATCTTGTGCAAACTAATGCTTTGTTTTTCTGTACCTTTTCTGTGCTCTGTTCAGAAGTCTCGCCACAATCCGGGCACTTGATTTTGACTTTATCACGACTAACCCACTTTCTGACGTTATCAAGAAATGACATAACTCGTCCCTCTGTTGTACAACCCTACTAGATTACGTTAACCACCAGAACTAAACCGTGGCATAGTCAGCGTTACTCAGATTATCTGTGTCGGATCAGATTTCACTTGTTGAAAATAACCGGTTTTGCAGGAGAAATTGGAAAGAAACACGCAGAGAGTAGAAGGAGATGAGGAAAAACATTCACCACGCAGCATGACATGCATGCTTGGCGTAGTGAAGTGGTAGGCAGGTTATTGAAAAACCGTAGTCTGGGATCAGTGATTCCATAATTCTTGGATCAACCCTCTGACCCGAACCTTGGAAGCACCAGCAACCAGGCTGATAATACGGTTAGCGCTCAACGTTGAGACATCGGTATTCCATTCATCAAAAGAGTGATCGGCATAACTGTCGTTGAACACCTTTTTTATCGAGGATTCAGCTTCAGACATCTCACTGAAACTCTTAGCGTTTATTAAGCACTGAGCAATGATTGAGACTTTTTTCATGTTTTATCCTTGATTATCGGTCGCATAGTGTAGCACAATTACTCCTTCTCTGCTCATATGCTGCTTAAATTGTTTTCAATTTACGCTAATGGATTGATAAAGCTATAGATTTATGAATTTCTTCTCCGCAGACTCTCACTCCAATTCAGCTTAATTTTAATACTTTCTCGCATCAAGATTTGGCCTATTCACGACCAATATGCTTTAAAAAGGCCTCTCGCGTCACAATATTGCAACATAATCTTCATTAGTTATTCATTTATTGTGCGCTTTTTATTCAATTAGCGTGCTATAGTGTAATTGCTTTGTCATGACCAAAAGTTTTCCCCTGTCGGTAACCGAGGTGTCAAATGATCAGCAATTTCTTTCTCTATTCACTTTTTATTATTTATATCACTGCCGCTGTTGTTGATGGATCACTCCCACTACTTGATCTGATGTAACCCACCGATAACTGACCCAACTGATATAATTCTCGCCGTCATCTCACCCAGCCATACTATCGGTCATACCATTGTTCTCGTGATATACGATACCAACAGTGCTCACTTAATGGGCTATCTGAGTTGACATTGGGATGTGGAAAACTTCCCGGTACTCGCGCCATACCGATTCGTTTCATGACCGCTTGTGAGCGTAAATTGATTAACGCCGTAAATGAGACTATCTCCGCCAGCTTCAATTGTTCAAAACCAACTGCTAATGCCGCAAATGCTGCCTCTGTTGCTAAACCTTGCCCCCAGAATGAATAAGCCAGACGCCAACCTATCTCGACACAAGGTGAAAACGGTAATTTAGCCGTGGGGATATGTAATCCCAATGCCCCCACAAATTGCCCTGTCGCTTTAAGCTCAACAGCCCACAACCCCCATCCTCGCTGCGCAATCAATTGCTGACAACGATCAGCCATTGCATCACTTTCCGAGCGGGTTAGCGTTGTCGGGAAGAATTCCATCACTCGCTTATCAGCATTCAACGCAGCAAAAGGGGCCCTGTCAGAAAGACACCATTGCCGCAGACACAGACGTGCAGTATCAATTTCAATCACATTCTTCATGGGAGATTAATTTTGTGACAATATGCGCCATTGCTGCACTGACGGTCGCTGCCATTGATAGCTCGCATACTTGCGCAGGTATTCCGGCAGTGCATCACCATTGAGTGCAAGTCGGTTAAGCATCAGCGCCAAATCGGTATCGGCAATACACCATTCGCTAAAGAGATATTTTCTTCCATCGGCCAGCATGCGCTCCAGCCCAGAAATAAGCTTATTCGCTGACTGTTGACCACTGTCTGATAGCGGGGGGAATTTCAATCCGGCAAAAACGACTTCAGTAGGACGTTCTGTACGAATGGGCATAAAATCACTACGTAACCAAGCCTGAATTTCGCGGGCCTTAGCACGCTCTTGCCTGTCTTGTGGATAAATTCGTGCGTATTCCGGTGAAGAGAAGCGATCTTCTAAATATTCGGAAATTGCCGAGGATTCAGATAATTGAAAATCATTAATCACCAATGTCGGTACTCGGTGAGTCACCGAGATCTGACTAAATTCCGCCTTCATATTCTCGCCAGCAGACAGATCAATGGGGCTTAATGTGAATGGAAGTGCCTTTTCTGTCAGAGATACAAAAACAGACATCACATAAGGACTAAAAAAATCCGCATCGCTGTACAATGTTATGGTTTGATGGCTCATTGTGACTCCGACTGATTATTATTGGCAGATTTACGTTAATCGGTTTTATGCTGGCTGAATAGCACCTTTTATAAAAAATTAATGATAGACAAATACATCTTATTTTCTCGGTTGGAAGCTGCGTTATCTTTATATCGCAGCTCCTCTCACACAACCGAGGTTGATAGGTTGAAGCTTAATCTATAGATTCGGGATCATCTAAAATCGTCAACAGAATATCTGCATCAGGTGTCGTTATATGTTTCCCTTCAAGGAAACCGGCCAATTTAGCCTCTGCATTATGTTCAAACACCTCATAACCCGCGATGCGATAGCCAGGAATACCATCCTGACCACGGATATACTCATCACCATCGATATAGTATCCAACAGTGCCGCTAGCATCTTCAATCTCATAACGTTTATCAAATGGAAACTGTTTCATCACTCATCCTAAAAATCCAACATGCCTATATCATGCCAATTTATGGCTATTTTAGGAAGTCGCAGCGACACAGTACCTATCTAGCGCATGCAATAAAACTCAACGCGGAAAGATAAAGATTGCCATAGTACTGATGGCAACCTTTATTACTGCTTATCTATTTAGGCGAGAAGCAGCCAGACTTGCTTGTAATTATTTCTTAAATTTTAATGAAAGCAGTGCATTCTTACCAACTTCCATATATTTATCCGCTAAAGCCTCAGTGCTATTAAATGTAGCAATAGCTAAATTCCCGTTAATTGTTGTGAGTAACATCACATTCTTAACTGTGCCATCTGGAACCGGTGTATCCATGCTCAGGATATAAGTTTTACGCCCATCAACATCCTTCTCTTCCAGAGTAGGTTTAAATGCAGCGAATTGCTTTTTCATCATATTAACAACATCACCGAGCTTACCTTCAGGTATTGCATTGCTGGTATCGCTGAATGCAAAAGATACACTGCCGTTTTCAACAGAATAAGCTTCTTGCGGGGCATTAGCCTGAGGATATTTAGACGCCAACATTTCCTTAGACATTAATGTGAATTCAGCAGGCATCTCAATATAAGCCTTACCCCCAAAAACTTTTGTGCCTGTTGGCTCAGTTTCAGAACAACCGGTAAGAGCAATTACCATCGCAAATAATAAAAAAATACTTTTCTTTAACAAGATAGATACCCCAAAATAAAATTTAGTATATATGTCTTAACGTATTCGCCAGACACTGGTTTGATAGTGATTTATTGCTTATAAATTATATCCAACTATATTCTTTTTAGTCCATTTAGATCATCCAAGATATATCCTAATTAACTATTACTCTTCATAAAGTATTAAATTAATAATTTCATTTATTTTCAATGATAAAGAAAACTCAATCAGTGATTACACGGAATAAATATCATTCACACGTTTTATGCTCTGCACACGTGAAATTAAATACAGTTGCGGTAAACTATGCTGCCTAAATAAGGAGATAGGATGAGCAGCGAAATTTTTATTGCAGTCTTAGGGGCGGCACTGCTGCATGCCAGCTGGAATGCATTAGTCAAATTCGGTAGTGATCGTTTGGTGGCTATTTCATTGATGGCCATATTCTCTGGTGTCATTTCATTTTTTGGTGTTTTTTTTGTTGGCATTCCCTCCCTCAGTGCACTCCCATGGTTACTGCTCTCTGTTGCTTTTCATACTGGTTATTGCCTATTTCTGAGCAAAGCTTACGAACAAGCCGAATTTGGTCAAATCTATCCCATTGCCCGTGGCGTAGCACCGCTATTAAGTGCGCTACTCTCGTGGTTAATTTTGTCAGAAATTCCACGAGCAATGGCCTTATTGGGTGCAGTCATTCTGGTTTCAGGGGTTATTATGATGACATTTGATGGTCGCCATGGCCCTAAAAAGCTTGATTTAAAATCGATAGTTTATGCCCTTATTACTGCGACATTTACTGCCTGTTATACACTTTCCGATGGTGCAGGGAGCCGTGCCAGCATTGAACCCCTCAGCTATATTCTTTGGCTATTTATGTGTAATGGTATAGCCATGTTTGCCCTGCTTTGGGTAATGCATCGTAATAGGGTTTTTCGTGAAATCCGACAACATTGGCGTCAGGGGATTATCGGTGGAGCAATGCAGTTACTTGCATACGGTATTGTCATCTGGGCAATGAAGAGCACCCCCATCGCGTTAGTCGCTGCGCTACGCGAGACTAGCGTACTGTTCGCCATGGTTATTTCTATCTGGATGCTAAAAGAGAAACCCTCAGCATTACGTCTTATCGCCAGCGCCATTATCATGGTCGGTGTTGTCATTACAAAATTTGGTTAACACTCAACTAGATAATGGATTCCCCTATTGCTTAGATAAAAAACGAGACAACATTCTTTGTGATAAATAAGCTATACTCATATAAATCCTATAAATAAGGAGAATATATGCTCATAGGATTTGTTTTATTGGTAAGTACCTGCGGAATGGATGCTTGCGAGGCCCTGCCCGTAACTGATGATATCTATGCAACACGCCATGAATGTATGGCTGTCGCGGCGCGTCTTCATGAAAGAAGACCTGACGTCGTATTACTTTGTGGTGAAGTCTACCGTGATAAATCTTACTGATATCTTTAGGATTTTATTGCTCTAATTTAACATCCTCATTCCTCCGTTATCTAACTCATCTTGCAGTGAATGATAAACATGTCTCCAACCCAGTATATTTTTTCTAATCCCCCACTCTCACGCGGACTGTATTCTTTATTGTGTAAACAATATGTTATGAATAAAAATTATGACTTTCAGGACAATGAAGCGCAAAGTAATGCTACGCTTTAATAAAGTGTCCATGATGACTGGTTTGCAAATAAATGATAGCCATCAAACTTGAGTTATAGCCTCATTACTCTCATAAGTTACCCACCCTATTGTTGTTTGGAGCGTGGCAATGAATCCTCCTATATATGGCCTTTGAACGTACATAAAAAATAACGTAAATAGCGGTCGTTTCTTTTATAGAGGGGATGTCAAAATGACCCAATTTGATGCCTATGGCACACTCGTTGCTGCAAGTCTGGTTCTATTGCTTGGGAGGCAATGTGTTCAGCACATTCCTTTATTGCAAAAATATGCAATTCCAGACCCTATCGCTGGCGGCCTATTAGTTGCATTAATTCTTCTTCTTATTCATCAGACAACAGGTTGGGAAGCCAGTTTTGATTCATCATTACGTGATCCCTTAATGCTAACCTTCTTTGCTTCTATTGGACTTAACGCAAATTTGGCCAGTTTAAGAGCTGGGGGCAAAGTCTTAGTTAAATTTATCATCATCGTTATTGGTTTATTGTTATTACAAAATACGGTTGGTATCGGCATGGCTAAAATGTTGGGGCTGGAACCGTTAATGGGATTACTGGTAGGGACGATTACATTATCGGGTGGGCATGGTACTGGCGCCGCCTGGAGCAGTGTATTTGTTGATAATTATGGTTTAATAAATGCCACTGAAGTCGCCATGGCATGTGCCACATTCGGCTTGGTATTAGGAGGATTGATAGCCGGCCCTGTCGCTCTTTATTTGATTAAACATTCAGCGACCCCCAATGGTAGACCAGAAGATACCTTGCAACCAACAACATTCGAAAAACCTCAATCTGGACGAATGATCACCGCACTGGTCTTAATTGAAACCATCGCTATGATTACTATTTGTTTGATGATCGGGGGTTATATTAAGAAATGGCTTGCAGGATCGGTATTTGAATTACCCATCTTTGTTTATGTCCTGTTTGTTGGGGTTATTCTTAGCAATATACTCACCTATACTGGGTTTTATCAGGTTTTTGACCGCGCGGTGTCTATCGTGGGTAACGTGAGTCTTTCTCTTTTCCTCGCAATCGCTTTGATGAGTTTAAAACTGTGGGAGTTAGCATCTTTAGCCTTACCTATGCTGGCTATTTTATTGGTACAAACCCTGCTAATGGCCTTGTACGCAATATTTGTCACTTATCGGGTAATGGGGAAAAATTATGATGCCGCTGTTCTTGCTGCTGGGCATTGTGGTTTAGGGCTAGGAGCAACACCCACCGCAATTGCCAATATGCAGGCAATAACAGATCGTTTCGGGCCATCCCATATTGCATTTTTAATTGTTCCGATGGTCGGCGCTTTCTTCTTGGATATAGCCAATGCTATCGTGATCAAGTTGTCTTTATTATTACCGATGTTTACTCAATTAGGTTAACTCAGTGTTTCGGCAAATGATGAAAAAACAGGGTGTCCATAAATTTACGGGCACCCTGTTTCTACGATGAACACCGCTTATATTATGAATACTCTCTTACTAAATTAGCCAGTTTCTGCAAACCTATATCCGCCTGCTCGGCAGTAGCATGACTAAAATTAAGCCGTAGCTGGCCACATCCAGTTGAAGAATGAGGGAAGAATGGCTCACCCGGCATAAACGCAATATTACTTTCAAGTGCTTTCGGTAATAGCTCGCGAGTATCTATGCAGCGATTTAGCTTCAACCAGAAAAATAATCCCCCTGCTGGTTTATCCCAAGACGCAAGAGAACCGAAATACCGTTGTAAGGATATTTCGAAGGAATCACGGCGTTTTTTGTAATAAGCCGCCAATGCACTCATCTGACTGGAGTAATTAGGATCACCTAGTTGCTGTAATACCAGCCATTGGCTGATTCGGCTACTATGCAAATCCGCAGCCTGTTTTAATCGTGTCAAGTAAGGAATTAACTCAGGCGAAGCGACCAAATAGCCTAGTCGAAATCCTGGAGATAAGCTTTTGGAAAATGACCCCTGATAAATCCATGATGCGTGCTGGAGTAAGGCACATACCGGCTTTCTCTCGCAAGGATCATAAACCAAGTCACTGTAAGGATCGTCTTCAAAAAGAGGTAGCATCAGCTCATCACATACTTTCGCTAAAGTTGTACGCTGATTAAGACTGAGGCAATGACCACTTGGGTTCTGAAATGTGGGAATACTGTAGGCAAAAGCGGGCTTTTCTATTTTAAGTTTATTTATATCAGGTTGAGCCGAATCATAGGCAACAAACTGCGCTCCAAAAAAACGGAACACTTGTAATGCGGCCAAATAAGTGGGTGACTCCACTGCAACAGGTGTTCCTGCATCGATAAACAACTTGGCGACCAGATCAATCCCTTGTTGTGAACCTGAAATAATCAGTACTTGTTCCTGACTGCAAGATAAACCACGCCCACACAAATTCTGTGCAATTCGCTCGCGTAGTTCACTCTCCCCTTCACTGGCTCCGTATTGCAACATCGATTGAGGCATTCCCTCAAGATGGAGATGCGGGAAACTTTCTATTGCAGGTAGTCCACCAGCAAATGAAATCATGCCAGGTCTATCAATTACAGAGAGAATTTCCCGTATAGGTGATGGGTGAAGATCGTGCAGCCGTGAGGAAAATCGATTATTCTGGCTTACTACAGTCTTATTCATGGCAGTCCTTCCATAAAGGTCAACCTATTTGACCTTTATGGAAAATAAAATGGACTCCCAGTTACGTCAATACTATTGACCTAATTATTTTTTATTTGTGATAAAAATCCGATGGCAACCACTAAGAAATATCCACAACAGGAAGACCTATCACTTCATCAAGCTATCGAACAATTCTATTTTGGTTACCGTTCCTTTACCGAACTGCCCGATAAATTATTGGCAGAACAGGGATTAGGACGGGTTCATCACCGTATTTTGTACTTTGTTGGGCACAATCCTGATATTGCCATCAATGCACTATTGGGAATTTTGAAAATCAGCAAGCAAGCGCTCAATGGTCCCTTAAGGCAATTGGTTAAAATGGGGCTAATTACGGTCACAACGGCTGAACATGATCAACGTGTGCGGCAACTATCGCTCTCCCCAGCGGGTAAAAAACTGGAGTCACAATTAACAAATACCCAAATGCAGCAACTGCGACAAGTATTCCAGAAGCTGGGGAAAGAAACGCAAATGGCCTGGATGCAAGTGATGCTTCACTTGAATAACGATCCCGCCGAGTAAACATTCTGTAGCCGATGATATTTGTACCAGTAATGTACTGGTAGATACTTTTGAGTATGTTCACTGTGTTACTTATCGTTATATAATTACAAATATAACGATAAGGAGGACACTATGGACAATCACTTTGGCAAGGGGCTGATGGCCGGATTAAAAGCTGAATATACAAAACCCGCAACTGAGATTGCTAAATTCTGTTCCGACTATAAACGTGGCTTTGTGTTGGGGTATGCCTACCACCTCGCAGAAAGCACCGGGGATGAAAATCAAGCGGCATACCAAGCCGGTCTTCTTTGTCGTGAATATGGTCTGGATAAAGCATTAACGAGCGAATTCTTTTCAGGTGGAGAGAGTCGGCTTACTGTAAAATTTTTCAGCGCAGGTTATGACCAAAACCTGCATGACTAGGATTATCATCTTATATTGATCTATTTATGCACCGCCGCATCTTCAAGGCGGTATATTCATTGTTGCTCGTTGCGCACTTTATAGACATGATTAGAATAAAGGACGACAGCAGCGCCAATCAGCATCGCGACTACCACCAGAGGAATCTTATCTTCTTCCGTTCCCCCAATCCCACCCGCAGTCAGGAAGTACCAACCGGCAAAAATAGATTTCCCAATCTTCTTTTCAGTACTTTGCTGTTTAATACAAATGCTACGTACTGCCCAAGCGCCTAAAATTAATCCCAACAGCGCCAATACTGTTCCCATCGCCCTATCTCCTAAACGTTATAATCTATCGCCAGCATTGGAAATAACACAACGATGAGAGTTTATCTATATTAAAGTGAATTATCTGCATGAAATATCAATAGAATACCCCCTCAGGTTTTTTCCTGAGAGGGTATTATTAATAATAATTGATGAGAAATACAACTTTCGCGTTTGCTTTGCCCGGTGTGACCGTTGTGCTAGTTTGAATATAGCGTGCTGACAAGGGGACATTGATGGTAGTACTGCCATCTTTAGGGAGTGATAAGGATTTTTCTTGCGATAAATCAAACAACACTGATGGAGGGGTTCCCCACCCAATTTGTATTCCCACACCTGATGCCGCATCTGGAAGCGACGAATCCAACCCAATGATCCCATTGGTGGAATCAATAATGCTAGTCACGGGCGTTAAACGTACACCAATACTATTATTGGTTGAATTAGCCACACTCCCTTGTCCGGTACTGTAATCAAACATTAATGTGTTATTTGCAGCGTTGTAAAAACCGTAGAACGTGGGGCAATTAGTCAATTTAATCGAAGAATCTATCCAAGGTGTGGTCGAGTTTATTCCAGTGAAATATTGGCTTTTTTCAAATTTACCCAAATAGACATCCACATCGGGTGTGGTACAGGTTTGTGTCGAGATATTCAACTGTCCCTGAAACTGAATGGTATAAACCTTGATAGGCAGCCCTGCTGTCGCAGCATGAGATATCGGGTTGGTGATAGAAATGCTGGCGGTCGGGAGGCTGGATGCATTCAGTGTATAGTTCCCCGGTGCAATCGTGCCCGTTTTAATCAATGTGACATAAAGGGTTCGAGTCCCCAGAGGGGGTTCATAGGAACCTCCGGTCACCAAATTTTCGGTGTCGTTAGGATGCTGATAATTGGGTTGGCCCAAAATGGCGGCATCGCTGTTATTGTTACGAGATATGGCAATACCAATTCCGGGGATATTGGTTTGATATACCGCTCCTCCGAAGGGGCTACCAGCCCAACTGGAAAGCGGTAAAGGTGCACTTTCAATGCTCCAGGCAATGTTGTACCACATAGAGGTATCCACCGGAGACAGGCAGATCATGACTGCTGTGCCAGTAGAAGGCGTCACCCATCGGCCTTGATAGATAACGGTCCCCACAGGAATATCCGCCCCCGCAGAAATATTGGCAGGAGACAATTGAACCGTATCAGTGCGGGGAAGTCCGGGGCCAACAGAACATACCACTGCTGCCCAAGCACTGTAACTCATGGCAGCCAACAGTAGCGCCCCCACTATTTGAGTCATTCTTTTTATTAATAATTTCATATGATGTTCTCCAGCATGGCAGCGGAATTTGATTTATAGCTGCCCTTGAGGCACACACGTCGAGGTAAACTGCATCATTCCAGTGATTTTTGTATTCGGCTGTTGTGGTGGCAAAATGTAGCTGAGATAGCATTGTTGCTCTGCCCCCTCACCCCAATTCACTTGCAAACGCCCGCGCTCTTCACTGACTCGCGCATAAATCTGCCCGCCTTGTCCGACAGAACCCACAACATGGCCTTTCATATCCAACACATCAGCGCCAAACGGCACTGGCTCACCATCAGACTGCGTGGCATTGACCAATATTGGATAGCCTGTCGTACTGTTATATTTCACCATCACCACCGCGCCCGCATGGGGTGCAACTTTCTGGCTGGTCGACTCCAGTTCAACGTCATAAGAAGTGCCTTTGGGGTCGATAGTAATTTCATTCATTTGATACGCATTCAGATACGGCACCACCGCATAGCCCCGTGAGTCTATTTTTACTCCAGAGTAAGACGATACTTCAGCGCCCTCAGCACCTTTCGCTTCCACCACGGCAAAAGTTTCACTGCTATATGGCGTTAACGTAACCCCGCCGGGGTGAGCAATTACGCTGCCGGAAATACCGACGGAGCCACTCTGGTAACTACTCCCACCGCCATAAGATGCCATGCTGGTAGCTCTAGCCCCTCGATATTGACCATTTACACTGCCACTGGCACCCGAACCACCGTTACTGTTCATGGCTGTCGCACCATAGCTGAACTGGCTTTGCTCACCGGCACTGCCTGAAACTGTCGCCTGCTCACCCCAACTCCCCTCACCATTACGGTTCATTTCCAGACGCATCTGCGGCACATTCCGCTGATCATTACGCCCTAATGGGAAGCTCATACTAACCAGATAGGTATTCTGCATATCCCCCATGCCGGTGCGGCTACGGTTAATACTGAGTCCATAGGTCATGCTTTTATAGCTGTTGCTGTAACCCATCTGATACTGTTGGTCACTGCCATCTTTATTCCAATAATCCTGTACTGAACCACTGATATACATCTGGCCCCAGCCTTCCGGTAATCCCTGAGCCGCAGTCACAGTTAGGCGATTTTTAGCCCGATAAATGCGGTCTGCATCGTAGCCTTGACGTTCAGCATCCATCGTTTGCATCGCCGTGGAAAAATCCAGATAACCCTGAGTCGCAAAGCGGTGCGCCGCAATACTCAGATTACTGTTGGTTTCAGTGACAACCTTGCTGTAACTGACCTGATAACTCTGGCCACTTTCTGTTCCTTCCCGCAGATGGGTATTGGCTTGTGTTACATCAAAGGCGACTGCGCCAATTGGGGTACTAAACGCTGTCCCTAGTTGAAGGGCATAATAGTCATCACTGGCTTGTACGCCGGTATAACCGGTAAAACGGTTACTTAAACCACGTTGATAAGTTCCTTGATAAAATCCTGGGGTAAAAGACAACGAATCGTTGCGGACTTTACCGGCGGTCAAGCTGTAGCGCTGCGAACCGGGACGAAGTAACTGCGCCACCGCCGCAAAAGGCACCTGAAAATTCTGCGTGCTACCATCGGCTTCACGCACAGTCACATCCAGATTGCCGCCATAGCCGGTTGGATAGAGGTCATCAATGATAAATTCGCCCGGAGAGACGGTGGTTTCATATAACACTTGTCCACTCTGGCGGATGGTCACCAGTGCATTGGTTCGCGCAATGCCGCGAACTTCTGGCGCATAACCGCGCAAAGACTCCGGCAACATGCGGTCATCAGTACTAAATTGCACACCGGTAAATGGCACCGTGTCAAATAACTGCCCGGGTGTATTGGACTCCCCCAACAGAACACGCCCTTGCGCCGCCGGAATATCCCGTTGCACATAACTGTTAATGCTGGTGTACTCACTCTCGCCATTTTCTTGCCAGTTATACGACCCATTATGACGAAAATACCATGCGCCCAAATTCAGCCCGGCATTAACTCCCGCAAAAGCTGAGTTAAACCGCTGCCCGTTTGATGAACTGCTATAGCCATTGAGTGAATAACCCAACATCCCTGAAGTCACGCCGCTGTCCCACAATGCAGGGCTTACCGTGCCGCGTGCGGTGCGCAATAACAGCGCCTGCGGAATAACAATATTCAGATGTTGTTCACCACTATCAAAGGTCACTGAGGCATCAGGGATCAGTGTTTGAAGGTCAACACAACCCCCCTCTTTTTTCAGTGGTGCCAATGATGTTGATGGCAACGCTTCTGGCTTGAGATTAAGACTGGCAATAAGGGATGAAGATAAACAGGCATAGGTACTTTTATCATCATGGGCCTTAAATTCCACATTCTCATTACCAATAAGCGTATTGTTTAAATAAATATCGGCACGGTATAC
Source organism: Yersinia vastinensis (assembly GCF_902726565.1). Lineage (GTDB taxonomy): Bacteria > Pseudomonadota > Gammaproteobacteria > Enterobacterales > Enterobacteriaceae > Yersinia > Yersinia vastinensis. Next base: position 2,705 of record NZ_CACVAF010000004.1, on the reverse strand, counting down.
CCCTGGCAGGACGTTGTTACCGGTCGAAAAACGGCTTAAATCAACGCCTGCACCACTATGGGCAGTATTGAGAAATGCACTATCAAATTCAGCAACTTGTGATTTATTAGCATTAGGGGTGACTTTAGTTTCAGTTTCTTCAGGATTATCGGCAGCAAAAACCACAGGCGACAAAAACGCTAAAATAAGCGCCACCGCCAAAGGAGACAAAAAATAAACATGATCTGGCAGATCCGCAGAAGAAAGCATTGCAGAACGTTTCATTATTCATTTATTCCGTAGAGTATATTCATATTCTGACACCCACGATATAAACGCGGTCATCTGCTGATGCTTTTATCATTTAATAAAAAAGCATATATCAAGGTTTGATAGCCTGACTCAATTTATTAAGTGCGCCATAGTCATTAACAAATTCAATATCAACAGTGGAGCCTGAACTGTTTCCCGGCAATGCAAATGTTAGCGAATCTTTAGGGCTGATCATTTGTCCTTCAACTTGGGATCTCTTCCCACCAGCATTAACTGCCACCGTCACCAGAGAAACATGGAAAGGTGTTGGGTTAGTGACTTTAAGTCCACCGGGGGCTTTCGTCCAAACTAATGATTTTGCAGCCTCATTCGGATTACCAGTTAACCCTTGAGGACGGAAAAATAATTTAATACGTGAGCGATAAGCCATCTGTAAATAATTTTGGTTACTGCCCGCATCGGCCTTAGCCGGTATTTCTAATACATTAAGCCAAAAAACAGATTCTTTATCTTTTGGTAACGTCGCACCGGTATAACTGATTCGCAGTGTCTGACTTTTATTCGGTTCGACTCGATTAATTGGAGGAGTAAGTACAAAAGGTACTTTTAATGTTTCTGGGCGAGCATTGACATCACCACTATCGATCCAGCTTTGTACTACCACTGGACCTTTCCCCATATTACTGACTTTTACAGTGACTTCTTTTTGGTTCTCTGGGTAAATAACCCGAGTACCACTGATCACTACACTGGCTTGGACAGAACGTCCAACCAATAAAATCAATAACAAAGCTGAAAAGGCTGTGAATAAAATACGGTGAGTTCTGGTCATAACAACCTCAACACTTAATGAATGAGTGCATAATTCAATTTTAGTTCTTATAGTCAAAAAGGGCAGATATCTGCCCTTTAAATTTCAGTTTTACTTGTTAATACTTATTTGTATTGGATAGAGTAGACAACGTTGCTGATAACAGTACCTGGTGTGGTTTCACCGTTAGCATAATATTGAACAGCATACGGCAGTGTTGCAGAGCCAGACGATGCATCAATATACGTGGTGTTCGTTGCCTGGCTGGTATCACCCGCCTTGATCGGAGTCATGTTAGACCCATCCAGTAATTCAAGACTGACCTGGCCTGCAGAACCACTGACATTTTTCAAGTGACCAGTAACGATATCGACACTCGAACCCGCTTCAAAGAAAGCAGAAACTGTTTTAAGTGCACCGGTGCAATTGCTCAGGGCCATATTAAAGCCGGTATTACCTGCTACTTGGTCCGCTGAAGCCAATTGACTCGTACTGACAGTAGGCAGTACGACGGTTGCATCTGCACCCTGCCCATCTACGGATACATTACAGGTAGACGCTGTTAATTCGCCTGTAAAGTTGATAGTTCCGGTAGATGCAGCTTGAGCGGTGCTAACACCAACGAATGCAGCAACGACTGAGGCAATAATAGCTAAGTTTTTCATTTGTAATTCCACTAATTAATAAATGCATGAGTTAAATAACTCAATACTATTGTGTGTCAATCCGATCGTGAGTCGCCTCACAATAACCATTAGATATTTATTTATCGCTGCTGAACAATAAGGTCAGTTCAATGAGTTTTTCAAAAAACTCAATCAATTTTAAAAAAATTAATGTTGCCAAGTAAGCACAAACGATATCTTAAATATCATTTATAGATATGAGAAATGCGGGGGTAACTAATATTATAAACAAATGAATCTTGTGTTTAGTGCATTAGAATTCCAAATATCCTTATAACCGACCTCAATAACTATGATCCGGAGTATACGCGATCAAATTCACTAGTAAATGGACACATAAAAGATCTTTGGTCCAATCTGTAGTGGTTAATTAGATTATTACTTCACGATACCACCCATTACGCCAAATTATATGTCGACTGAAATTTGAAAGATAAGTGTTAATGTCGGTTGAGATTGTTTTAGTAGCGTATTATGTTATAACCCGCAAATAATAAAAAAATACTTTTCTTCTTTTAAGGGGGAAAAATCATCTTACTTAATGGATTTCACCTACACTTATATATGAAATTTCCTATAAATACGTAGGAAAGTGTTAAATTAAAATCATCTACTTATCTCAATATAGTAATATAAATACACTTATTTCTTAACAAATAAAAATCAATATGTTGATTTAATTGAATTTAATTCAAACAGCATTGTTATTTTTTAAACCATAGCGTATATCGATCAAAATACATACAAAGTTATCGTGCGGAACTCTAGATATCCTAAAATGGTCATTAAACACACAGATGATAACACTTAACTCTATGACCAGATTGGTATAATGCATCAATGAATAGATGATTTACAGATTTAAACACCCGTTATGAAATTCTGAAGTTATCACGTAGTGAAAATAGTAATTATTATTATTTATCGTACGATTCTCAAATATTAATGCCTAGAGA
>NZ_CACVAF010000003.1 GCF_902726565.1 Yersinia vastinensis | reverse complement strand
ATATTATATAATAACATTTATTATTCATTAATGGACATGTTTTTGTAAGTATGGGTGATGGTGGTTTCTGAATGTATGCTGCTTTAATAAAAACTATCGATTATGTGTTTTTTTATATCAAGATTCTTAATTTAAATACAATTAAGAATCTTGATATTTAATCTATATTAACTTTATGTGGTAAAATGTTTATGATAAGGTGTGAGTATTCAATTGATTTTTTTATGATTCTTCACTATGCCAGAAATAAAAATTTAATTAATCTATTATTAAGTTAAAAGCCACTATATTTATAAAGGATTAGAATAGATATTGATACTCATTGACCTGTTCACCGTTGGCTAACATACCACCATGTTAGGTTCGCCTATCGTCCAGAACAACCTTGGTTATGTATCTGCTTAGTGCCAGGAGCGGACATTTCAAAGTGGAATTGCAATCGCTACTTCCCGAACTTTAAGAGCATCAGTTGTGTTACTAAGAAGTCTCAGTAACATCCTATTATAAAACACATGTATACGCTGTAATTTGTTGAAAATAGGAACGTTAGGTAGTGATTTCTCAGTTAACGCATGAGGTGTTATTGGGAAGTCTACATATTGACTGTTATATCTCATGTGAAATATAGTGCCTAATAGCGGTATTCTAACTTATTATTTCGGCCTTTTAACATACTGAATATCAAGAGTTAAAGAGATGAGTGTATTTGAGAGTTTCAAGTTATTAAAAGCGGATATGGTTGCAAATGGCTGGGTTATAGAAGCATTCCCTTTCAATTACAAAAACCGTGATTATATTGTGTTGGCTAAACTGTACGAAGATGGAGGAAAAAAGCCGAAATACGCTTTGATGAAAGTAGAGATATTGAAAAGTGAAGAAATTAATGAGCGACTAGTTTCAGCTGTAAACGCAAATGGATTCATGATCGAAGCGAAGCTGTTAAGAGCTTTTTTTGATATAGAGTATGACGAAAATCTTGGAGAGTTATTGGGTCAGTTTAATGAGTATTTTTCTCAGTTTATTCCAACTCATGTAACTTTAGGTAAAAGTCCACATATTGAGGAAGCAATGGTGATATCTCTATCAAATAGTGATAGCCAAGATCCTAATAAGCGCTTCTGTTATGGTGTTATGAGAAATTCAGATGGACGACAAAGAACTCCTTTCAATGACAATAAAACTAGATTGCTAAGACCCACTTTGCACCCAGAGTTCAGTAGTGATCTATCTATAAGCTTTTGCTACTCAACTGATGCTAATGATCACAAATCTGATGCAATAATAATTCAAAATTTTTCTAACAGATGAACTTGGATAACTTATTGAGGGGAATATAACAAAACGCTTAGCACGTTCCCTTCGGTCACTGGGACAGCCACGCAGAGGGCTTCACGATTAAGCCGCAACGTCACTGTCTGTTAGCTTAGCATTATAATTTTAAGGGGGTTGCGTGAACATTCTGGGGATTAGAGTAAACCATGTTCAATCGTTATTGCGATATATGATTCAGACGAAAATGCTATCGTAAACGTTGAAGAAATTAAAATGCCAAAAACCCTACCAACGCCTGAGACTCTAAAATATATTAGAAGCACGGCGTTAGCGTCCGCTGATTGCTCATAGCAGACCGAGATCAGCACACATTGTTCCGTTCTGTGCCAGAAGCGGACTGTTGATAGTTCATGGCGCTCCTTAAGAACCGCTTAGTCGGGAGGGTTAACAGCTTATTGGATCCGCCTTACCTCGGGATGCCGCACTGTGGCGGCTTCATGGAAAATATCATCAAGCCAGCCGGGGATTTCTGTTTCACTAAGATCGTCAGGGATAATGACATCATAGAGTCGGGATGATTTTTGTTCTGTTAAATCAATTCGATAAACCAGCCAGCGGCCGCCTTCACGCTGAACGCCGATGTGCCTGCCAAAAACATCGTAAATCATCATTTTTAATTTGCTTACCTAATTTGGGTGAACCTAGTTATTACCTTATCAAACGGCTTGCATATATGCTGGGCTTTGTTGGTATCGCTTCATGAGGATGCGCTGACCGATACAACGTCCGCTTCATGCCCTGAGACATTCGACAAGCTTTTTGGCCTGCCTACCTTGCTTTGATAGCCATATTGATGTTGTACTGATATGGCTTTGTACCCGCTGGCAATGTCTGATTTTTGTACGGATTTTCGTATGTGGGTACAAGTGCGGGTACAAATATCTTTAACCTGAAATAAATTACATTGATATCAATTTGTTAATTGTGATTGGCGAGTCCGGCCTTCTCCCTTATCCGCCAGCACCGCTTTTGGACGGGATTTCAGACAACCACTTGTATGAATAATACCAATCTGGTTGAGTAAGGTTTTCGCATATTGACTTTCGTGGGCCTGCCCACCGCTCAAGCAGAAGCTGGGGGGTAAACCTGCGGCATCTGTCGCCAGATGGATTTTTGTGCCAATACCGCCGCGAGAGCGACCTAGCTCATGATTATCGGGTTCATCGGGATTTTTTTCGATCCGACTGCCGCTTTCAGTGCTCAAATGTTACTGCCATCAGGTGCGATAACACCCCAGTCAATTAACGACGTTTCATCCAAAATATGTAGTAATTTATTGAAAATACTATTTATTTTTCAGGTTTTAGACCACCAATGAAAGCGGTTGAAAATAGTTTTCCAGTGACCATAGCGTTCGGCTAAACCTCGCCATGGAACATCGGAGCAAAGAACCCCAAAATACCATTCATGACGTGCTTGTGTGCAAAGTTGGAGCGTCCGCCTCTGGAAGTGCCTTTTTCAGGTGGTAGCATGCGTGAAATCAGCGCCCAAGTATCATTCGGAAAATCGTAACGAGCCAAATTGAAGGGCTTTTGCAGTTAAACCATGTGCTAGATTGAACAAAAAATAGTTAAGGGACACACTCTAGGGTGGGTCGAAATATATCTCTGATCATATCTTATCCTTAATATGTTTTTATATATTCCGCATTGCTTACTGTATCAGGACATATAAATACCACCTTTAAAAAATGCTATATATCAACACTGAAAATTAACTTATTAAAAGGAACTATTTGACCGTACGGCAAATACCACCTGTACATAAAGCAAAATTTTAAAATTAAGGGGCAGGTCAAATTCTTGTTGATAAAATTAAATTTTGTATTGTCATCTTAGTGATAAATGAGTTAATAAATAAGAAAAACTTTATCAAAAAATAACAGGAAAACGACTCTTTTGAATTCGTATCAGACAACTCCATGATGGAACGTAATCATATACAGAAAATCAGAGCTGGCGAGAATGTGTTGTCAGCGGTAACCTGCCGTATAGAGTGGATATTCGATACCTTTTCTCAGGTTTGCCTGTCTTTTTCCGGCGGTAAAGACTCAACCGTTCTGTTTCATCTCGTCGCCACGATTGCCCGCAGGAAACGTCGGCGTTTCTCTGTTCTGTTTATCGACTGGGAGGCGCAGTATCAGAACACAATTGAACATGTGCAGAAAATGCAGGAATTGCACCGTGATGTGACGGAGACATTTTTCTGGGTGGCACTCCCACTGACTACTGTGAACGGCGTTTCACAGTTTCAACCCGAGTGGGTGTGCTGGGAACCGGACATGGAGTGGGTTCGGCAGCCACCGGAAGATGCCATTACCGATATGACATATTTTCCCTTTTATCGATATGCCATGACATTTGAAGAGTTTATCCCGGCATTTTCAGCCTGGTTCACGCAGAATCAGTGTGGTGTAGCTGTGCTGACCGGTGTTCGTGCGGATGAATCCTTGAACAGGTTTCTAGGCCTTACTTGCCAGCGTAAGCTTCGCTATGCGGATGACAAACCTTGGACCACCGCCTCGCCCGCGGGCTTTTATTATACGATGTATCCTCTGTATGACTGGAAAGCCCGGGACATCTGGATTTATCACGCCCGAACAGGTGCTATTTATAATCCGTTGTATGATCTGATGTATAGGGCCGGTGTTCCCCTGCGTAATATGCGTGTCTGTGAACCGTTTGGACCCGAACAGCGCCTTGGACTATGGCTTTACCATGTTCTGGAGCCGGAGACTTGGGGCAGAATGTGTGCCCGTGTATCCGGAGCGGTCAGCGGGGCTATCTATGCCAATGAAAGTGGCGCTTATTTTGCCTTGCGCAAACGTATCTCCAAACCGGCACATCATACCTGGCGCAGCTATGCCATGTTTCTGCTGAATGCCATGCCAGAAAAAACGGCTGAACATTACCGGAACAAGATAGCGGTATATCTGCGCTGGTCTCAAACGCACGGTTACCCGGACGATATTCCAGATGAACAGGATAATGATCTGAGAAGCAAGGATATCCCCTCCTGGCGGCGAATATGCAAGACGTTGATTAAAAATGATTTCTGGTGCCGGACTCTGTCCTTTAGCCCTAATAAACCCCGGCATTACGAACGTTATCGGGAGCGTATGAAACAAAGGAGGAAAGAATGGGGGATAATGTGACCTTGGAGCAGATAGCCGAATTAATTACCCGGTATTTCAGCCAGCATGAATCTGATGAAGAAAAGGTCGCTGCCATGAATTATCTCCGTACAACACTTCATGAACTCAGTCCTTTTACCCGGGAGCCAGTAGACCTAGTGCTATGGGTGAAAGCCGATGCAGTAGTGGCCAATGATTACAATCCCAACATTATGGCGGCAGGTGAGAAAAAACTACTACAGCGCTCACTGCAGGAGGACGGCTTTACTCAGCCCGTCGTAGTCTCCGAAGATAAAGGGAATTATCTGGTTGTGGATGGTTTTCACCGACAGTTACTGGGCAGACGCGAGTCCGGAGCAGGAGAGCGTCTGAAAGGTTGGCTTCCTGTCACCTGTATCAATCCTGAACGGAAGGGACAGGCTGAGCGGATAGCTTCTACCATCAGGCATAACCGTGCCAGGGGAAAACATCAAATAATGTCCATGTCAGATATTGTCAGGGACCTAGCTCGGCTCGGATGGACGGATGAGCGTATTGGTCAGGAACTGGGTATGGACAGAGACGAGGTTCTGCGTCTGAAACAGATAAGCGGGCTTACCGAACTGTTTGAAGAAGAGGACTTCAGCCCTGCCTGGACGGTTCGCTAAAATGTGAACAGTACATTCAATAGTATTGGTATTTTACGCTTGGAGACGTGATTAACGAAGGAAGCAAAAAGGCTTTTCTCAGATTGAAACATACACATTAAAGCGCTCCGGTTTTCCTGGAGAGTATTTTTGCCTGAGTAATCAGGTTGCCACTCTACGTCACTCAGTCGCTGTGTATAAGGCAGCGACACATATTATGACCCTTTGTTGCTGTGATGGATGGCCCCGTTCATGTGTCTGGCCCACATCGCATGTTCCAATGCATCTAGGGCGAACGAAGTTTCCATCGCGGATGAGACCCGCCAACCGACTCACTGTTCCTGTCATTGCGGGAATGGCCTTTTTGTTTATTCCACGGGGCACCAACCCACATAGCAATAGTGTGTATTGATGTTGTTCACTAAGCAGAAGTAACGGTTTTTTGTGATCAGCTAGCGATTTTATCGTGATCATACTTGTATGGTAGTATGCGAGTTGAGTAAATTCTTTACATCGCAAAAGAGATGTAAGGAACAAAAAATGAAGATTGTAGCGGCTGAAGTCTTTGTCACCTGTCCAGGGCGTAACTTTGTCACCCTGAAAATTACGACCGAAGATGGTATTACCGGTTTAGGTGACGCGACGTTGAATGGGCGTGAACTGTCTGTTGCGTCGTACCTGAAAGATCACCTGTGTCCTCAGCTTGTCGGCCGTGATGCGCATCGTATCGAAGATATCTGGCAGTTCTTTTACAAAGGCGCTTACTGGCGTCGTGGTCCAGTCACCATGTCGGCTATCTCTGCTGTCGATATGGCGCTGTGGGATATCAAAGCGAAAGCGGCCAATATGCCACTGTATCAATTGTTAGGTGGTGCATCCCGCGAGGGGGTTATGGTTTATTGCCATACCACCGGCCATACCGTTGATGATGTGTTGGAAGATTACGCACGTCATAAAGAGATGGGGTTTAAAGCAATCCGCGTGCAGTGCGGTGTTCCGGGCATGAAAACGACTTACGGTATGTCGAAGGGGAAAGGGCTGGCTTACGAGCCTGCAACCAAGGGGCAATGGCCGGAAGAACAGTTGTGGTCAACCGAGAAGTACCTCGACTTTACACCAAAACTGTTTGAAGCCGTACGCAATGAGTTCGGCTTTAATGAGCACCTTTTGCACGACATGCATCACCGCCTGACGCCCATTGAGGCTGCGCGTTTTGGTAAGAGCATCGAGGACTATCGGCTATTTTGGATGGAAGATCCGACACCTGCTGAAAATCAGGAGTGTTTCCGCTTGATCCGTCAGCATACCGTCACCCCAATCGCTGTTGGTGAAGTCTTTAACAGCATATGGGATTGCAAGCAGTTGATTGAAGAACAACTGATTGACTACATCCGTACCACGATTACCCACGCAGGCGGTATCACCGGCATGCGCCGTATTGCTGACTTCGCCTCCTTATATCAGGTTCGTACAGGTTCGCATGGCCCGTCCGACCTCTCTCCAGTTTGCATGGCTGCTGCTCTGCACTTTGATCTGTGGGTACCCAATTTCGGTGTTCAGGAATACATGGGATATTCCGAACAAATGCTGGAAGTCTTTCCACACAACTGGACGTTTGATAACGGCTATATGCATCCGGGAGATAAGCCAGGCCTCGGTATTGAGTTCGATGAAAAACTGGCAGCGAAATATCCGTATGAACCAGCCCATTTACCCGTGGCCCGTCTGGAAGATGGCACGTTGTGGAACTGGTAATTAACGATTCAGTAGTGAATACAGGAGAATAAACATGGACTTCATTAACGATCATTTCATGATCGGCAATGAAGTCGGTGTTCGGCTGTATCAGGACGTCGCAAAAGATCTGCCGATCATCGATTATCATTGTCATCTTGAAGCAAAAGATATTTACGAAAATAAATCATTTGAAGATATTACCCAACTCTGGCTAGCGGGCGACCATTATAAATGGCGAGCAATGCGCGCTAACGGTATTAATGAACGCTTTATTACTGGAGACGCCAGCGCAGAAGAGAAATTCCGTGCTTGGGCTGAAACCGTGGAGGCCGCATTCGGTAACCCGCTTTATCACTGGACGCACTTAGAGCTGAGTAAATACTTTGACTGCAATATAAATCTCGATAGTCAGAACTGGCGTGAAGTTATGGCGCACTGTAACCGGCTTATTAAGCACAGTGATTTTAAACCGCGCCGCCTTATGGAACGGTCAAATGTCGAGGTTATTTGTACGACCGATGCTCCGCTGGACTCTCTGGAATATCATCGCCTGTTACAGCAGGATCAAACCTTTTTAATTAAGGTATTACCGACATTTCGGCCCGATGATGTTTTTAATGAAAAAGCGACTGAATTTGCCCTCTTTATTAAAAAACTCGCTCAGTTAACTGACGTCAGGATAAATACCTTTAATCAATTTTCCGATGCAATAGGTAAACGTATTGACTGGTTTCATGAAGTGGGTTGCCGTATTTCCGACCATGGCCCGCTAAATATTCAATACAAAGTTTGTTCGCCGGAAGATGTGAACTCTCTTTTTTCTCGTAAAGCCGGGGGGCAATCTCTGACTGACGAGGAAGAAATACAGCTCAATAGCGCTATTTTCATCATGCTCTCCGCGCACTACAAAGCTAGAAATTGGGCTATGCAGATTCATTTTGGTGCCATTCGTAATAATAACAGCCGAATGTGTCAGCAAGTGGGGATTAATTCCGGTTTTGATTCGATAAACGATCAAGTGCATCTGGCATCATCCCTTAATCAATTGTTGGACGCGATGGTACAAGCAAACGCGTTGCCAAAAACCATCCTTTATAACCTTAATGCCAGTTACAACGATGTTGTTGCGACAACTATCGCTAATTTCCAGAGTGCAGAGCATGGGGTGAAATCTCCGATGCAGTTTGGTTCAGGCTGGTGGTTTAACGACACGCGTCGGGGTATGGAAAATCAGCTTAATAGTCTTGCTGACCAAGGGTTGCTCATGCATTTCGTTGGCATGCTGACCGATTCCCGCAGTTTCGTTTCTTATACCCGACATGACTATTTTCGCAGGATCCTTTGCAACCTTATCGGTGGGTGGGTTGAGAAAGGTGAAATACCAAATAATAAAGAAGTTCTGACGCGAATGATCAGAAACATTTGTCACGCTAACGCTAATAACTATTTCAACTTCTAATACTCTTCCCTGTGAGGATAGAACATGACTCGTACCAACCGCAAAATTACCATTCCGGTCAGTATTGGATATGGTCTGACGGATATTATGGGTGGCGGCGCATTTACCGTTATTGGCGCCTGGTTACTTTTCTTTTATACCACCTTTGTCGGTTTATCTCCGGTCGAGGCGGCGTCAATTGTCGCGATTGCGAGGATCGTTGATGCCATTGTCAGTTTATTTATGGGATCTTTTACTGACCACTTTTATAAAAATGCATTGGGTAAAAGATTTGGCAGAAGGCGCTTCTTTTTACTTATCGGCGCGCCATTAATGCTGGTTTATATTTTGCTGTGGGTAACGGGAATGAGTTTCTGGTTTTACCTTACGGTATATCTGGCATTCGAAATCATTGCAGCAGTAGTGTTAATTCCATGGGAGACTCTGCCCTCGGAAATGACGAAGGATTTTAATTCCCGAACTAAACTCTCGACTTGCCGTATGTTCCTCTCTGCATCAGGTACATTTCTGGCCACCTTTATTCCAGGTCTGTTAATTGGTCATTTCGGTGAGCACGATCCAAATGCCTATTTTATTAATGGCGTAGTTTTTGCGGTTCTGTTCATGCTGTGTGTGTTTATTTCTTGGAAGGTAACATGGGAGCGCGAATTAACTCCAGAGATGTTGCAAGAATTGGAACGCAGCAATCAGCCAAAAACGTTCAGTGAAAAATTAGTCATGGTTGGGGGGCTATTTAAGGAATATGGTTCGACATTAAAGGTTCGCGCCTTCAGAAAACATCTGGCCATATATCTGTTTTCCTTTACCGCAAAAGATGTCTACAACACGGTGTTTGTTTTCTTCTGTGTTTACTGCCTGAATGTTTCTTCATCGCTGGCCGGTACGCTGCTGTCGATGAGTATTGTTGGTCTGCCGGTCACTTTGTTAGCGGGGGTGGCTATCATTAAATACGGTCCTTCTCGTCTATATGTCTTCGCATACACATTGATGATGTTGTGCCTGGCCGGTTTGTTCATGGTTTACCAGTTCCCGATGGGAAACAAAGTGACGGTGTTGCTGATTTTGGCGGCGTTGTATCAAGTTGGTCGTTGTGTGTTGGAGTTCACCCCGTGGAACGTGTTTCCTTTCATTCCAGATATTGATGAGATGATCACTCGCCAGCGCCGCGAAGGTTTGTTTGCTGCGGTGATGACTTTCTCGCGTAAAACGACGGTTGCCATCGCCACCTTCATTGTGGGTCTGATGCTACAGAATGGTGGATTTGAGAAGGGGAGTTTGGTGCAGCCTGAGCAGGCGATCAACACCATCGCAACACTATTGTTTGCCGGAACCGCAGGTTTACTGCTGCTGGCACTATGGCAGGCGGTGACATTCCACTTGAACAAACGCACGCACAAAATCTTTGTTGATGAAGTGGACCGTTTGAAAGCTCATGGCCTGAAACAGGATGTAGAACCAGAGACTCGGCGGATTGTTGAAGATTTAACCGGTTACTCTTATGACGCACTGTGGTGCGACGCGGATGATACGGTGGCTAAAGCAGCCAAGTCGGCTACAACGTTGAGTTAATACAGTGCCCCCCTGATGGAAAGTTAGGGGGGCATATAACTTAAAAATGATGTTATGCCCATGACGAAAAACGTCATTCAAATTTGTACATGTAACCATAAAGGCGTTTCCCTAAAGACGTCCTGACTCATTATAAAGTAGGCCATACAATGCAAAACAAGCTCTTAACGGCAAAGGCGACACTTCCTGGCTATGATCGCACTAAGCTGGTTCCACGTATTGTTCATCTTGGTTTTGGTGCATTTCACCGTGCTCACCAAGGAGTGTATACCGATATTCTGGCTACTGAGCACCACAGCGACTGGGGCTATTGCGAAATTAACTTGATCGGCGGTGAACAGCAGATTGCTGATCTGAAACAGCAGGATAACCTTTATACCGTAGCGGAAATGTCGGCGGATGCGTGGACAGCAAGAGTGGTTGGCGTGGTGACGAATGCGCTGCATGCAGAAGTTGATGGATTGGAATCAGTACTGAATGCGCTGTGCGAACCGCAGGTTGCTATTGTGTCGCTGACAATTACGGAGAAAGGGTACTGTCATTCCCCGGCAACCGGTCAATTGATGTTAGATCATCCGATGATCGCAGCTGATCTACAAAACCGCAAGCAACCAAAAACGGCACTCGGCGTGGTGGTTGAAGCACTGGCACGCCGTAAAGCGGCAGGTTTACCGGCATTTACCGTAATGTCCTGCGACAACATGCCTGAAAATGGTCATGTCGTGCGTAACGTGGTCACCGCTTATGCCCGTGCCATTGATGCTGAATTAGCGGCGTGGATCGAGCAGAACGTCACTTTCCCTTCCACGATGGTTGATCGGATTGTGCCAGCGGTAACGGCAGACACACTGGATAAAATTGAGCAACTAACCGGCGTTCGAGATCCCGCGGGTGTGGCATGTGAGCCATTCCGTCAGTGGGTAATTGAAGATAATTTTGTCGCGGGCCGCCCTGAGTGGGAAAAAGCAGGTGCAGAACTGGTCGCTGATGTTATTCCTTTTGAAGAGATGAAATTGCGCATGCTCAACGGAAGTCACTCCTTTCTCGCATATCTGGGGTATCTGGCGGGCTATCAACATATTAACGACTGTATGGGTGACGAAAATTATCGTCTGACCGCGCGAGCATTAATGCTGCAAGAACAGGCCCCGACGCTGAAAGTACAGGGGGTGGATCTTGAGCGTTATGCTGATCTGCTGATTGATCGTTACTGTAACCCAGCGCTACGCCATCGCACTTGGCAAATAGCAATGGACGGTAGCCAAAAGCTTCCTCAACGTATGTTGGACTCTATTTGCTGGCATTTGGCACATAATAGCGGTTTCGAGTTGCTGGCTCTGGGTGTCGCGGGTTGGATGCGTTATGTCGGTGGGGTAGATGAACAAGGCCATGCAATTGAAATCAGTGATCCTCTGCTACCAGTGATTCAAAAAGTGGTACAAGAAAGTGACGAAGGTGAAAACCGTGTTCAGGCACTGCTGGATATTGATGCAATTTTTGGCAATCAACTTCCGCACATTGAACTGTTCACGAAGAGAGTGAAAGAGGCGTATCTGTTACTTTTGGCGGAAGGCGCAAAAGCGACCGTTGCAAAATATGCCGCAAAGCTGTAATCAGCAGATGATAAATACCGCCTTTGGGCGGTATTAATGCCATTATTCTTCGCTAAACCAGTCGCTGTTTTCTTGACGAATCAACTGAACAGACTCACTGATCTCCTGCAGATGTATTGTCATTGCTCGCTCTACTGCATCACCGTCATGCTTTTCAAGGGCAGTAAAAATGTCCAGATGCTGGCGCAGTAGCATCTCTGGCGGGGAAACATGATCCAAGCTCATATAGCGGACTCGATCAATTGTCGCTTTAATGTTTTCGATGGTGTCCCATGCCAATTGGCAGTCAGCAATAGTTGCTAGTTGCTGGTGAAAATCATCATCTAGCTCGAAAAAATCATTAATCTGCTTGCGGTCGATGGCAACGCGTTGCTGGTTAAGATTCTGCTCCAGTTGGTAGCATTGGCTGTCGGTTATCATCGATGCTGCACGACGAACAACTGCACATTCAATTGCTTGACGAACAAAACAGCCGTTACGCACCTGCGATAACGAAATTTTGTTTACATAGCTGCCGCGCTGAGGACGAATTTGGATCAGACCGTTCTCCGCCAGTTTGATAAATGCCTCACGCACCGGCTGGCGAGACACACTAAAACGGACAGAAATCTCTTTTTCAGAAAGCGGCGTGCCCGGTGCAATAAGGCAATGCACGATGTCCCGACGAAGAATTCGATAAATCTGCTGATTTACGGGCTGTGTAGGATTAAGTTGCGTTTCGACAGTCATTCATTCTTACTGTTTAGTGAGTTAACGCTGTGATTCTACCACTCTTTTGCCAGAACAGGGCAGCCCGACAGTCGCAAATCGAAAACTCGGCTTTTCAGACCCGGTGGTGACCATTCTCCGAGCACATAAAGAGAAATATTATCTCTTTATGTGCTTCCAGTACCAGATCGCGAAATGGAATGATGGCGATATCTTTATGGCGGAACTGGAATAGAGTGAGGCCAGTCGTAATACTGACGCCGTAATTGGCAGCAATCAATCCCATCATCGTGGTGAGTTGTCGTACTTCCATTTGATAATTGAATCCTTCTCTGCCATCACACAATCTATCGGTATGCTGACGAATACGGGTTCCCGGACAAAAACCAATAAAGGGATACTGACCAATGTCAGCAATATCTACCATTTCGAGTCGTGCTAATGGATGATTGCGATGGCACAGCAGGTAAAATTTATCAGAAAACAGCAGTGTTGAATTAAATGTACTCAACGATGGCTGGCCCGCAGTCAGCGCTAGGTCAGCTTGACCATCTAACAGCGCCTTCAGGCAGCGATCCCACTGTGTGTCTATCAGCTTGATGCGAGTTTCTGGGTGGACAAGGCTGTATTGCACCAAAACTTCTGGTAGCTAAACCAGCCGATTGAAGGATACTAATCAAAATAATATAAAGGGCTTTCTATGGGTGAGGCCCTTATTTTTAAATAGAACTGATTTGGGTTTTAAATTCAGTCAGCCAAATATTGATATCGCTTTGTTTTACAAACTTTTGACAACTTTATACAGCAAACAGACAACTCGACGCATGATAAGATGAATAATCGCTGCACTACTCCTAGAGTCCTGCACAAGAGGTTTTATCATGTTAATAAAACAGGTCGTGAGAATAAAACAGGCCATAACTTTATTCATATTATTTCTACTCCCGCTATTTGTCATGGCCAAGGTAGCTACGCCAGCCGTCACTGTTAAATCAGAACTTTCAGCACCAGTGATGTTGGTCAACAGTGAAGATAAAAACTACCTAAAAGTATCTCTGACGGGTTTTAATCTCGACAGCAAACGTCGTAGCCCCATTAATCTGGCATTGGTGATTGACCGCTCTACCTCAATGACGGGGGACCGTATTGAGAAGGCGCGAGAGGCTGCAATTCTGGCAGTCAATATGCTTGATGCGACTGATACGCTATCGGTGGTGGCCTATGATAACAACGCACAAGTGATTATTCCGGCCTCCAAAGTCAGTAATAAACCCGCGTTGATTGCCAAGATTCAACAGCATATCCACCCAATGGGAATGACAGCCTTATTTGCCGGTGTCAGCAAAGGTATCGGCCAGGTGGATAAAAACCTGAACCCTGAACAAGTGAACCGCATCATTTTGTTGTCTGACGGTCAGGCGAATACCGGCCCAACCTCAATCAGTGAGCTTTCTGATCTGGCTCGTATGGCCGCGAAGAAGGGGATTGCCATCACCACTATCGGTTTGGGCGAAGACTACAACGAAGACCTGATGACGGCTATTGCTGGCTACAGTGATGGTAATCACTCTTTCGTGGCCAACTCTGCCGATTTAGAAAGTGCTTTTACTAAAGAGTTTCAGGATGTGATGTCGGTGGTGGCGCAAGATGTCATCGTCCAGATTAAGACCAACAATCAAGTGAAACCGGTCCGGTTGCTAGGCCGTGACGGCGATATCTCTGGTAACACCGTTAATGTGAAACTAAACCAGCTTTACTCCAATCAGGAGAAATACATTCTGCTGGAAGTAATACCAGAGAAGGGGAGTGATAATCAGAAAAAAAATCTCGCCGATGTCAGTGTCAGTTACCTTAATCTCAGCAGCAAGCAGCAAAATAATATCAATGAGCGGGTTATCGTCAGCTACAGCAAATCGGTAGCTAAGGTGAGTGATGCCGTTTTAGAAGAGGTCTTGGCCGAGTCAGAGATTCAAAAAACGGCGCTTGCCAATGACGAAGCCATCAGGCTTATCGATGCAGGGAATAAGGAGGAGGCGAAGAAAGTATTAGAATCCAATGCTGCTGCATTAGGTTCTATGTCATTCTCCAGCCCTGTCGCCGAGAGAAAAGTGAGAGAGAGCACCACTAAACAACTCAAGCTGGCGGAGGATATTGACAGTAAAGATGCCGCCACCTACCGTAAAGAATTAAAAGAGCAGAACTACAACGTCAAACAGCAGCAGAAGTAACAGTTAACTTTAATACTGAGTCAGTGGGTTGGCTCAGTATCTCCATGGGATGGAACATGAAATCGTCGAGAAGTCTGTTTCTTTTTGCGTTTATCACATTAGTGATTTTTTCCGCGATTGCTTATTTTGGCTATCGTACTCTGACCCATGAAACCTTATTACGTCATTATCAAAATCAACGTTTAGCTCAAAGCCATACTGAGCAAGTCAGTCGTTTTATTTTGGACCTGCTAAATCAAAATGCAGTGCGCCTTAGCTCGATTGCTTCTTATGTTAATGTAGACAGCAAAACGCTCAACGCATTAGTTGCGCAGGAGAGCGGCATTGATGCTCTGTTCGTGCTGAAGAAAAATCAGCTTTTGTTTCCCAATACCGAGGCGGCATTGACGGAGAAGGAAAAAAGCTGGGTGCAGGCCATCACTCCTATCGTGCAGGATCCGAGTTTACTCTACAGTCACCATTTCACCGACGAACAGACCCAACCCACCTCCGGCTGGTACTTTAGCCGTGAAGCGAACGATCCCTTGCTCATTTATTGGCAACAACAGGGCAGCCAGCTTATTGGTTTTAAGGTCCCCTACGTCAAGCTACTGTCTGATGTGATTAACTCACTGGATTTTGACTCTGCACCGAATACATTGCAGGTGCTGGATGATGGGCGCTTACTCTACCAAAATGATCATCAAACGTTGACGAGTGATCGGGTTGCATTGAACTCCCAACACTTGCCTTACCCACTGAACGCCTGGCAGATAGATTATTACGCCAAAGCGGTGAACAGCTCCTCTCTTTACCTCTGGGGTGGGCTGATGTTGGGGTTTCTGATGGCGATTATCGGGTTGGCGATGTTATACCTTTACCGGGAATATACCCGTCAGTTGCGCCTTGCACAGCAGCAGGTCAGTTTTGTCGGGCAGGTCTCTCACGAGCTAAAAACGCCATTGACCAATATTTCTCTGTATGCCGAAATGCTTCAGGAATTACAGCCGGAGGAGAGCACCTTTTCTAGCCCTAGTCAGCGCTATCTTGCAGTGATCCTTAATGAAAGCCAGCGGCTCTCCCGCCTTATTCAAAATATCCTCAGTTTTACCAATGTGCCAAAAGTACACTTACAGCCCGTGGTGTTGCGCCCATTGCTAAACGATATTTACCATGCTTTTACTCCCGCTTTTGCCGCGAAAGATATGGAGTTGGTGTTAATAGTTAATGGCGATATTCACCTCACGACCGATGTCGATCGGCTGACGCAAATTATCAGTAATTTTCTCAGTAACGCTGAAAAATATGCAGCGCAGGGAAAGCGGGTGGAATTGATTGCTGAACAGGCCGACAACAGGGTGCTGATCCGGGTGCGAGACTACGGCAGCGGTATGGCTGCGAAAGAATTGAAAGCTATTTTTCAGCCCTTCTATCGAGTGAAAAGCCACATTACTGAAGGCGTATCAGGGACCGGTATTGGGCTCACCATTGCCAGACAGTTGGCGACCAGTTTGCAGGGCGAAATTTTAGTCAGCAGTGGCCCGACGGGTAGCTGTTTTACCCTTAAACTGCCCATGACACCGGATGAAAAAACCAACATAGGCAAGGAGCCATCAACGTGAAAATATTAATTGCTGAAGATAATGCCCATATCCGCAACGGCCTGATGGAGGTTTTAGCGCATGAAGGCTATCACCCTATTGCAGCCGAAAATGGGGTTCAGGCACTGGCGCTATACCGTCAACAGCAGCCCGATTTTATTATTCTCGATATTATGATGCCGGAGCTTGATGGCTACAAAGTCTGTCGGGAGATCCGCAAACACAACTGGCAGATACCTATCGTCTTTCTGTCAGCTAAGGATGAAGAGATTGATCGAGTGATTGGATTAGAGCTGGGAGCAGATGATTACATCAGTAAACCCTTTGGTATTCATGAGATGCGCGCCAGAATTAAAACTATTGCTCGTCGTTGCCTACGACAGGCACCGCTCTCTGAAGAAGATGCGGGTTTCCCGTTTGGAGATTTGACTGTTATTCCTACTGAGCTGTGCGCTACCCGAGGCGAGCAACGTCTTGAGTTATCACTGCGCGAAGTCAATATTCTGCGTTATCTTTATCAGCACAAAAATCGAGTCGTGACCCGGGATATGCTATTTGATGCCGTATGGGGATACGACCATTTACCGCAGAGCCGGACATTGGATCAGCACATTTCCAAGCTGCGCAAAACCATTGAACTTGACCCAGTGAATCCCGTATTGATTCGAACTGTGCATGGCATTGGTTATCGATATCAAGGCGGTGAATGCAATCATCCCAAACATTCCCAGCATCAAACCCCTGCATGAGTTGAAAGGGATTTACGTCGTGAATAATAACGCGCAGTTTTTATGAGGGAATAGCGGCAGCCAAAACATGTGATCTGCAAAGAGAAAACCAGCGCACTGTGACTATCTCCTTATTGCCAGAGCACCGTTCGCCAAGATTCGTTTCGCCTTGACCAATGACAAGGCGGTTTGGGTATTAGCCACTTTATAATCAGGCCCGTTTTTTTCTTACTGGTGTGAAAGCATGGCTTATCAACTGAATCTTAACTGGCCCGAATTTTTAGAAAAGTACTGGCAAAAACAACCTGTGGTATTAAAAAATGCCTTCCCGAACTTTGTTGATCCTATTACGCCGGATGAACTGGCGGGACTGGCGATGGAAGCGGAGGTTGATAGCCGTTTGGTCAGTCATCAAAATGGTCAGTGGCAGGCCAGTAATGGGCCTTTTGAACATTTTGATAATCTGGGTGAAACCGGCTGGTCATTATTGGCGCAGGCGGTTAATCACTGGCATGCTCCGTCAGCCGAACTGGTGCGCCCATTTCGGGTATTACCGGATTGGCGCTTAGACGACTTAATGATCTCCTTTTCTGTTCCTGGCGGCGGTGTTGGGCCACATATCGATCAATATGATGTTTTTATTATTCAAGGGATGGGCCGCCGCCGTTGGCGCGTGGGTGATAAGTTGCCTCTGAAACAGTTTTGCCCGCATCCGGCATTACTTCACGTTGAACCTTTCACACCGATCATTGATGAAGATTTAGCACCCGGCGACATTTTATATATTCCGCCAGGCTTCCCACACGACGGTTTTACTCATGAAACAGCCTTTAACTACTCAGTCGGTTTTCGTGGGCCAAACGGTAGGGATCTCATCAGTAGTTTTGCTGACTATGTGCTGGAGAACGATCTTGGCAGTGAGCACTATAGCGACCCCGATTTAACCTGTCGGGAACATTCTGGGCGGGTGGAAGATTATGAACTCGATCGTGTGCGTACCATGATGATCGACATGATTAATCAGCCGGAAGAGTTTAAACAGTGGTTTGGCCGCTTCGTAACCACGCCGCGCCATGAGCTTGATATCGCGCCGGCGGAGCCACCTTATGAGCCGAGTGAGATTGTTGACGCCCTCATGCAAGGAGATGCATTGACGCGCCTTGGTGGGTTGCGAGTGCTGCAAGTTGGTGACAGCGTCTTCATCAACAATGAGTGCTTGGACACTGTCGATCCTAAAGCGGCTGACGCGCTGTGCCGCTACACCCTTATTGGGAAAAAGGAGCTGGGTGAGTCACTCAACAATCCTGCTTTTGTTGCTGAGTTAACCGAGCTGGTCAATCAGGGCTACTGGTTTTTCGATGAAGCAGATATTAAGTAGTAAGATTTATGGATTGGTGCATTGATGAGCGGCTCCTCCCTCTGGCAAGTTAGTCTTGCTCTACGGGTGGAGCCGTAAATTATGGTAGGTTTCCCCGATGAAGCCCTGGTGAGGCGATATCAGCATTTGCAGGCAGAGCAAGAAAAATAGATTACACCTACAACTTGTATTGATATTTTTTAGCTCTGTCACAATAAATATAAACACTTAACATGATGGCGGGAACGGGTGAAAACCACTCTTGTAACACTTTAAGGAAAATGATATTACAGATAGTTGGGATTCATTCATTTGACTATAATTATTAGCATAGGAAGGTATGTTACAAAAATGAATATCAACGTTACGGATACGCCAAACCCACTAGACGAAGAATATGTTATCGATGGTCTTTGGACACATAACCATAAAACGCAAGCGGTAGATATCCACCCGTTGTTCCTCACTGTGACCGACGACAATGATAAAATTGTGGCGGGATTAGTGGCCAGAACTTGGTGGGGCGGACTTGAAGTACAATATCTTTGGGTCAGTGACGGTTATCGTGAAAGTGGCTATGGCCGTCAATTAATGAAAGGAGCGGAAGAGGAAGCCATTAAGCGTGGATGTCATATGGCTTATGTAGACACTTTCGATTTTCAGGCGAGAGGCTTTTATGAAAAGTTAGGTTACCGTGTATATGGTAATTTAGGTGGGTATGCCAAAAAGCATACGCGGCACTATCTGGCAAAAGAACTGATAAAAGAAGTTTAACCCATTTTTGATCGGCGAGGTCGTAATGGATTTGCCCGATAAAAATAATGATATTTATTTCAAGGGCCTTATTGCCATGATGGAACACTTAAGTGAGCCATGGGGCATTAAAGATCTAAACTCCCGCCATATTTATATGAATAGGGCCGCTTACCTCTATACCAATACACCATTGAGTTTTGAGATAGAGGGGAAAATGGATGATGAGTTTCCTGCTCACTGGGCTGAGTTTTCTCCCGAGTTTATAGAGCATGATAAACGGACGGAGGAATCACAAAACCGGGTTACCGTAATAGAAACACATTATTGGTATGGCAAAGACACGCTGACACCATTTATTAGTGAAAAGCTACCTATTTATAATGATAAAAAAGAAGTCATTGGCGTTATGTGGAGTGCCAAACCACTTAATACGTTATCTCCATTAAAATATATAAACCAACAAAAACCCAGTATTTTAACGACTGAAATTAATAGCAGTACATTCACTCGGGCTGAACTTGACGTTATATTTTTAATGCTACAAAGATTCTCAGTTAAAGAGATTGCCAAGATATATAACATCAGTACTAAAACGATAGAAAATAGAATATATACTATTTATCAAAAATCTGATGTCCACACGTTGCAACAATTTGAGGAGTTTTGCAAATTTGCACATTTGGATAATTATATTCCTGATCGACTGGTGGCAAAAGGGATCCAGTTTATCTGACAACTAAGGGTACACCTTATCGTGATCAAAATTGAAGATTATCCATTGAGCCGAGTGCCACAGGATAAAAGGGTTTCATTTTTAAGTGTCGCCATCGTTCATATGGGTATGCTGACTGCGCTGGATCAATTTATGCTCGGTGCAGTGCTCGGTAATTCTATGACCCTAACTGATGCATTCACTGCGATCCTTATCGGCAGCATAATATTTGGCGTAGTCACTTACGGTCTTGGTTTGGCAGGTATGCGTGAAGGGATTTCCGGTAGCCTACTGGCTCGCTGGTGTGGTTTTGGTCGTTTGGGGTCTGTACTGATAGGGATTGTTGTGGCGGTGAGTCTACTCGGATGGTTTGGCATTCAAAATGCTATTTTTGCTAAATCGCTAGATTTTGCACTAGGCCATAAACTAGGGTTCGGATTTGCTGCTGCTTTATCGGGCACCTTGTTGACCATTTTAGTCGCCTTTGGTTTTAAAGCACTGCGTATTGCCGCTCGCATTGCTGTTCCGATGTTTATTTTGCTGGTGGCTTATATCTCCATTACTACGCTATCAGGTCATAATATCCATGAAATTATTCAGTTAGTACCACCCGGTGAGCATCTTCCTATCAGTGCCGGTATCACGATTGTGGTTGGGGGGGCCATTGTGGCGAGCCTAATGACGCCTGATCTGACGCGCTACTCCAAAAACAGTAAGCATGTCCTTGGCGTGACTATTTTTACCATTATTGCCGGGGAGTTTATCGTCAACGGTCTGGCTATCCTTATCGCCAAAACTCTTGGTACAGCGGATGTTGTGACCATTATGTCTCAGGCCGCCGGCGGAGCGGGTTTGCTGGTTGTGGTGTTTTCCACATTGAGGGTTAATGACCTCAATTTGTACTCTTCATCGCTCGGTATTGTTAACGCCGTTGAAGGTTTAACCGGTAAGAAACTGAAGTACACATTGACCACATTAGTTATTGGTGTGTTAGGAACGACCCTGTCTGTACTGGGCATATTAGACCGCTTTGTGGACTTCCTTACAGTACTGGGTGTCGTGTTCCCACCGATTATCGGTATTATGTTGGTTGATTACTATGTCCTGCGCTCTCATCGTAACATTCTGGACAAGAGCCGGCAGGAAGGAAAATTACCAGATGAAACACCGGTTATTGGCTGGGTTGCGATTATTGCCAGTATTGTCGGCAGTATTGTGGGGCTAGTGACTGAGTGGGGGATTCCAACCATTAATTCACTGGTTGCCGCCAGCCTTATTTATTGGGTCTTCAAAGTGGCTACCAGCCGCAATCAAAAACCAATCGAATCAGAAAAAGCAATTTAACATAGTTGCGAATAATGCCAATACTCCCCGATCAAGGGGAGTATAATGCTATAAAAAGGTGACTCTCTATTTTTTATATCCCTGACATAGTTAACTCATTCAATAGAATTATTTTCTTAAGTAGGCAATAGGAGAAAACTAAACGTGGGATATTTCATCAGAATATATTGATAAATAAAAACGCGACTAAAAGCCGCGCTTTGCTATTTATTATTGTATTAATTTAACAAGAATGACTTACCTTGTTTTAATACTAAATCACAGGCTTTGGTTTTGATTTTTTCTGTGATTTGCTCGCTACCGAGATCGTTCAGATTCAAACTCTTCCCTTCACCGGTTTTCAGCAGTCCACCCAAACCTTCTTGATAGTCTTGGCTCTTGGCATTTTCAGTGCTGGTGATCCCCAGTTTACTCATCAATTGATCTTTAATCGCTGTAGTGCCATTGGCAGACAGCACGTTATTTTGCACGCAATATTGCAATATACCGGCGGCATTGGTCATGGTGCTAGCACTCAAGCCTTTATCGCCACCATTGAGTAAACCGGTTAGCGACGACAGTGAAGATGAGCTGTCGCCTGATTTGCTGTACTGGTCTGCCGCACTTTTTACTGAATCTAATAAGCTGTTTGCATTAGCGGAGCCGGCAAGCAAGGTGGTTGAGAAAGCCAAAGCCAGTACCAGGCGATGAGTGATATTCATAGAAACTCCTGTTTTACAGTGGAGAGCACAGCACATAGCGCGTGATACCGCAGAAAGGCTGCTAATCATTATCTTCGGCGCTAAGAATAGCGCACAGAAAACATTTTGCTGATAGGCGTTATCTGATAACTGGAGTATTTATGACGCTAATGCCCATACCTTAAGCGCAAAACTTCTGGATAAGGATCAAAATACCGCTGTTGCATAAGATAGCTGTCGGGGACTGAGTTGGTGGCTGAAATAGCCTTGGATATGCTGCAATACATTGGTATGCCCGCGTCGGGAAGAGCATTGACGCATCTGCGCCATCAATTGACTTCGATATGCAAAGGCACAATCATTAATGGACTTCCATAGATTAATTGCCGCCACAAAACGGCCTAATTCACAGTAACCGGGTTGTGAATGAGCCATCAGTAGCAGCTTAACGGCTTGGAAAGCCATCAGAGTAGCGCGGCTCATGCCTTGTTTCTCAGGGATTTTTGGGGAGAGAGCGCGGGCAGCATGTGCTGCCCGTATCGGTTAAGGCATCAGACCAATAAAGGATGTTTTCTTACGTGGGCCGGTCATCAACCCTTCCAGTTCTTCGACACACTTCAGATAATGCGGTGTTTTCTTATGGGCCGCTACCGCATCTTCATCGATATAGGCTTCATAGATATAAAAGCGGGTCGGGATAGTCTCGTCCTGCAACACATCAAAACGTAAATTCCCTGCCTCACGGATAGAACCTAAGTGGTTGGCACGGAAAACCTCAATAAACGGTGCAACTTTGTCATCTTTTACATTAATTTCGACGAGGGTGACATGCATAACCTTCTCCTTGTCATTGCTTGCCAGCCGAGGCCGGCAGCTATTTCGAATTAACCTTTTTCGTGGAGGAACAACTGATAAGCCGTTTCTGCATTCTCGTTTTTATGCACCACGGCATGCACAGCTTTCAGCATGGCAATTGGCGCCTCTGACTGGAAGATATTGCGCCCCATATCCACGCCAGATGCGCCCTGATCAATTGCCTGATAGCACATTTCCAGTGCATCTCGCTCTGGTAATTTTTTGCCGCCAGCAATGACAATCGGCACCGGGCAACCTGCCGCAATACGCTCAAAGCCACTATCGACATAATAGGTTTTAATCACCTGCGCACCCATTTCGGCGGCAATGCGGGTTGCTAAAGAGAAATAACGTTGGTCGCGAGCCATGTCTTTACCGACGCCAGTCACGGCCATGGTTGGCATACCGTAGCGCAAGCCTTGGTCAACTAACTGGATAATGTTCTTGATTGACTGATGTTCATGCTCGGTGCCGATGTAAACCTGTGCTGCTACGGCGCAGGAATTGAGCCGCAAAGCATCTTCCATCGCGACAGCCACAGCTTCGTTGGATAACTCTGTCAGAATTGAGTTAGCCCCAGATGCACGCAGCACCACTGGGCGGTTAGCTGCGGCGGGTACGATGCTGCGCAAAATACCGCGGGTACACATTAAGACATCGGCATAGTCAAACAGCGGGGCGATATTGATATCAATCCGCTCCAAACCGGTGGTTGGCCCCTGAAAATAGCCGTGATCAAACGCCAGCATCACGGTGCGATTGGTTTTCGGATTAAATATCCGTGCCAGACGAGATTGCATACCCCAATCGAGCGAGCCACAGCCTTTTAGCGTAAAAGCAGGATTTTTCTGCGGTACGCCAATTCCGAAGTCTTTACCGTCTTTGATATCGTCTAAATCAGCCATCTGTAATTACTCCAAACGGAGGTGAAAGATACTATTGTGGCCCGCGGCTACCTCGCCGCGGGCCGCCGAGATTAGAAATCGTATTTGTCGATGTTCTCTTTGGTGAAAATGACCCGCTGCGGCAGTAATACAATGCCGTTGCCTTTGGCTTCATGGTTATAGCCTTGCACACTGTTTGGCACGACTTCGACGACACCAATATTTGGGATATCAATTTTATCGCCAACATTCAGGTCGCCTTTCTTCAGCATCTCATTGGCAACATAAACTGAGATTTTGCCTTGGTTCACCACATCCCATAGGCCAAACTCTTTGACCGTGCCGCGTTCAACATAAGGGCGCATCACATTCGGGGTACTGAAACCGACAATTGCCACATTGTCGCGTTTCAGGTTTTCAGCGGCCTGAGCAGCAGCAGGCAGAGCGTTAGCATCAGGGGCAATAATGGCATCGAGATCGCCATACGCTTTCAAAATACCTTCCGCGGTTTGTAATGATTTAGTGGCGTCGTTATAGCCAAATTGCGTGGTAACCACTTCCCAGCCGGGGTGGTCTTGCTGGATTTTTTTCTTCGCTTCATTCACCCATTGGTTTTGGTCGGTCACTGTCGGGCTGGAATAGAAAAATGCGACTTTAGCCTTATCTTTTTTCACCTGATTTGCTGCCATATCAACCAGCATTGACCCTAATTGATTCGGGGTTCCCTGATTGATATAAACCGAACGGCACTCTGGCTTGGTGTCAGAGTCCCAAGTTAGGATTTTGACGCCACGTTGCATGGCACGTTTTAGCGCCGGGCACAGGCCGTCAGGTGAAACGGCAGAGACGACAATGGCGTTATAGCCTTGGTTAACGAAGTTGTTGATTAACTGAACCTGACCCGAAACACTCGGTTCTGTTGGGCCATCATAGGTCACATCGACGCCCAGTTCTTTACCGGCATCGACAGCACCTTTACCGCCGCTGGTGAAGAAACCAACCCCGACCAGTTTCGGGATAAATGCGATGCGCTCAGCCGCTTGTGCGGTTGCTATAGAGCCAAAAGTGGTACAAGCAAATCCGAGGGCACAAACCAGCGCCAGCTTTTTTAGTCTTTGTGTTTTCATTGCGTTCTCCGAATCACTGTTCTGTAGGGGTAGAGGTGTTGGCATTTCGCTACAATATTTTCTATATAAATGAGAATGCTAACCTAGGGTGTGTCTGCTGCGACGACGTTGCAGCCATTCATAAATCAGGTGCCGATGTAGGCTAATGGAGCGACCAACCACCACCAGAATCAGTAATGCACCGGACAGTGCACTGGATATCTGGTTGGGTGTGCCAATCATTTGCAGGCCTTGTTGCAAGTAACCCACCAGTAATACCGCCAGTGCAGTGCCGAGGATGGAGCCAGAACCGCCATAAATATTGGCCCCCCCCAAGACGACAGCCGTGATCGCAGGCATCAGGAATGATGCGCCTAAATCAGAGCGTGCCGAGCCGAAGTAAGACACCAATAAGACGGCGGAAATAGCAGATGCCACGCCAGTCAGGGCATACAAAATACAGAGGGTACGAGCGACAGGCAGGGCGCTGTAACGTGCCACCCGACTGTTCTGCCCGATAAGGAAAACGTTGCGACCGCTATGGGTGCGGTGCATTAACAGCCAAAACAGCAACACGCAGACCATAAAGATAACCAGAGGTACGGGTAGGCCGAAGAGGGTTTGGTTAGCAAAATCGGTAAAGGCTGTTGGGAAACCGCCAATCCCCTCATAGCCTGTAGCGCCCGACATCCCCGACAACAGTAAGGCGCTACCACCGAACAGATACATGGTGCCAAGAGTGATAACTAGCGGATTGACACCGGTATACAGAATTAGCCCCGCGTTAATCAGGCCACACAGCGCCCCAACCAAAAAGGTAAGCGGAATAGCGATACTCATTGGCACACCGGCTTGGAACATCACACCCAAGAATATGGAACACAATCCAATGGTAGAGCCAAATGAGATATCAATACCGCCGCTGACAATCACCATTGTCAGCGGCAGGGCCACTATTCCGATGCAGATAAAGTCGCTGGTACTGAACAGCAGCACATTGATATCTAACATGCGCGGATTCGATAAACCAAACAGCAGGATTTCCAGTACCAATAATCCGGCCAGAGTCAGTTCCCATCCGTAACGTCGATATAAACTCATGGTGCCACCTCTTTTTTGATTTTGTTAAAAGGCTTGCTGTTATTCGCGGGTTTATCACTCGACGATTTACTGCTGATGGTTTTCTCTTTCTTCTTATCAGCCCTTACTGGCTGGGTAGTGAATCTGGCATATTTCTGTTGGCGGATATTGCGTTCAACAGCACAACGTAGGCGGCCATCAAAGACCAGCACCCCCAGCAGCACCAAGCCGGCGATAAAGTCATTCCACCAGGCAGGGAGGCGTAGCAGGACTAATACGCTGTCGATTTGTGTCAGGAGATACGCGCCGAGGATTGCGCCAATAATCGTGCCGGTGCCCCCCAACAGACTGATCCCACCCAGCACACAGGCGGCGATGGCTTTCATCTCTAACCCGCTACCGGTCTGGTTCGGGATAAAGCCAATCTGTGAAGCGAAGACGATCCCGGCAAGGGCCGCCATCACGCCATTCATTGAGAAAGCAAAAATACGAATGCTGTCGGTACGGATCCCCAATTGGCGAGCGCCCTGCAAGTTATCGCCAGTGGCATAAAAGCTGCGGCCAAAGGCGGTTTTCCCTAGCAATAGGGCCATCGCGACAATCAGCAACATAATCAGCCAGCCGATAGGGGAGATAGAAAACAGAATGGGCGTTGATAAACTTTTGAGGTCTGCCGGTAACCCTTCGATCCATTTGCCACCAGTCAGTAAGAGCATTAAGCCACGGTACAGCCCCAATGTTCCCAGAGTGGCGACAATCGCTGGGATCCTCAGCCAAGTCACCAAAATGCCATTAAAGAAGCCGGTCACCATGCCAACAAGCAGAGCGAACAGGCAGGAGAGTGCTAGCCCGAACCCCGCATTCAGCGCCATACCGACGGTCACGGCACACAGACCTGTAATTGAGCCGACAGAGACATCAATGTTGCGAGTCAGCATCACCATGGTGGCCCCGATCGCCAGCAGGATCAGGATCTGCGCGCTGCTGAAGATCATGGTGAAGGTCTGCATGCTGAAATAATTACGATCGATGACACCGAGTAGGGCAAATAAGGCGAGAATCGCCAGCAGCGCAGTCGCTTCGCGGTTATTTTGGATAAACTTCAACATGATACGCCCTCATTTTTAGCTGGCTGATGGGCGTCGGCATGATGTTCACCGAAAGCCAAATGCATAATGGTATCGACGTTCATGGCGCTGCCATCCAGTGCGCCACTGATTTCTCCTTGATGCATTACCAACACGCGATCCGCCATCTGCACCACTTCTTCCAGATCAGACGAAATAAAAATGATCGCCACATGTTGTTCGGCAATGCTGCGGATCAATTGATAAATATCACTGCGGGCCGCCACATCCACGCCACGGGTGGGTTCATCAATGATCAGCAATAACGGATTGGCTTCCAGGCATTTGGCAATCAGTAGTTTCTGTTGGTTTCCCCCGGATAAGGTTCTTACCGGTTGCTCAAGGTGATTGAATTTGATGTTCAGCGCCCGACGATAGCGCTCCAGAATGGCAGCCTCTTGTGCCGGGTGAGTCCATAATCCCTGATTACTTTGAGTTAGCGCACACACATTCCAGCTCAAGGGAGCATCCAGATACAACCCGGATGCCTGCCGGTCTTCTGGCAGATACACCAGACCGGTAGCCAACCGATTGACGGTTTTCATGGTGGTGATGTTGATATCTTCCAGCAAGACATGGCCACCACTGGCGGGGCGTAAGCCATACAGCGTTTCGGCCAATTCAGTTCTGCCAGCACCGACGACACCTGCCAGCCCAAGGATTTCACCCGCGCGTACTTCAAAAGAGATGTGAGCAAAACCTTCGCCGCTCAGATCGTTCACTTGTATTACCGGTTGATTTGATTGGGCGCGAGCTTGAGATCGGCGGTTACCGGGCAGCTCTAGCCATAATTTTTGGGTATCTGATAACTCGCTATTTTTCGCCTGTGGTGTGATCGCCTGAATAATGGTGTCGGTTGAGAAATCAGCCGTCGCGCCACTCAGGGCAATGCCCCCATCGCGCATGACGCTAACCCAATCGGCCAATTGACGAATTTCCGGCAATTTGTGAGAGATAAAGACCACACCGACGCCTTGCTGCAATAACATTTTTATTTGGCTAAATAGACGGTTGGTTTCCGCAGGTGTTAGCGACGCGGTAGGTTCATCAAGAATTAAAATACGTGAATCACGCATCAAGCCGCGCATGATCTCCACTAATTGTTGGTCGGCAACATCCAGTGAACCGGCACTGGCCGTTAAGTCCAGATGGCAGCCCAAACTTTGCAGTAACTGCGCCATCTTCTTCTTGTCGGCTTGATGCTTGGGTAACCGGAACAAGATATTTTCCTGCACCGACAGATTGGCAAACAGCATCGGTTCCTGCGGCACCAGATAAATGCCCAGTTGATGAGCCTTGGCAGGTGTGAGGTTTAAACAAGGTTGCCCATTAATCTCAATAGTGCCGTTATCGGGGGGGAGCACGCCGGCGATGATTTTCATCAGTGTTGATTTGCCCGCTCCATTCCCCCCTAACAGTGCATGAACCTGGCCCGGTTGCAGAGTAAAGTCGATACTTTTCAATACCACTACGCCGGAAAACTGTTTGCTAATACCACGTACTTGGAGCAGCGGTGGCGGGGTAGTCATAGTTTGCGGCATCGTGGCTCCAAGTGAACAAAAATAATTTAAAATTAAAAGTGTTCAAAAAAGATAGCTGTATAATCCCATTTATGGCGTAATCAAGATCACATTTTCGTGAATAAAAAAATTTAAATTAAAATGTGTTCAAATATGTTGTTTAAGCTGTTAGCGTAGTTATCAATTGAGATTTAACATTCGGTGTTCAGCGGTTGAGCTGATGAATGTTGAGAGGAATCAGAAGAGAAACGTCGGTAATGATGAAAGAAAAAGTGCTCACAAAAGAAAAACCTATGTCGTCCAATGATGAATACAAATATCCGGGTAATAGCATGAGTGAAGAGGAACTGCTCGCTCGTATTGCGTGGTTTTATTATCACGATGGCTTAACACAAGGGGATATTGGCGAACTGCTGGGGTTGACCAGACTGAAGGTCTCCAGATTACTGGAGAAAGGCCGGCAGTCAGGGGTCATTCGGGTACAGATTAATTCGCGTTATGAAGGTTGTCTGGAACTGGAAAACCAACTGCAACAGCATTTTGGCCTCAAACATATCCGTATTCTGCCCGCTCTGGCCTCCCTCAGTATCAGTAGCCGGTTGGGAATTGGTGCTGCACATTTATTGATGGCATTAATACAACCGCAGCAACTGCTGGCTGTGGGTTTTGGCGAAACCACCATGTGTGCGCTACAGCACCTGAGTGGGTTTATCGCCTCACAGCAAGTACGTCTGGTGACTCTTTCCGGCGGAGTCGGCTCTTACATGACCGGAATCGGTCAGCTAGATGCCGCCTGTCAGGTCAGCATTATTCCGGCTCCCTTGCGAGCATCCAGTGCCAAAGTGGCTGAAACATTTCGTCAGGAAAACAGTGTGCGTGATGTGATGCTGGCAGCACGAGCGGCAGATGTTGCAGTGGTTGGTATTGGCTCAGTTAATCAGCAAAAAGAGGCCACCATTTTGCGCTCCGGCTACATCGGCGAAGGTGAACAGTTGATGTTCAGCCGCAAAGGTGCCGTCGGCGATATCCTCGGCTACTTTATGCAAGCCGATGGTGCATTGGTGCCGGATATGCAAATTCACCAAGAATTGATCGGCATCTCACTGGCCGAGTTGACCAATATTCCGACAGTTATTGGTGTCGCAGGTGGGGTGGAGAAATCAGAGGCAATTGTTGCTGCACTACAGGGCAAATATGTGAACGCCTTAGTGACCGATGAGCTGACAGCACGTTCTATTATTAAACTGATTTAATTGGCTATTTGGCGTGTCAGTTTCGGTTTGTGTGGTGCTTAAAATTCTCACGAATTCTGTGTACGCGCCGGTTTTTCCGCGCGGGGCGCCCCTAATCTGACGACGGCAATGACGCCCATATTTTTTTCTTTTACAAAATTTCATTTATAGCAGTAGAGGACCGGTTTATTCACAAATCCATATAAAACAGAGGATAGCGCAATGAGTCAACTCTGTACGACCACCACGTCGGGTGAATACCTGATGGCTCTGGATGCAGGCACGGGCAGTGTTCGGGCTGTGATATTTGATCTTAATGGTAATCAGATAGCCGCCGGGCAGGCTGAATGGCTACATCTGCCAGTACCTGATGTTCCGGGGTCGATGGAGTTTGATTTAACCACTAACTGGAAATTGACCTGTCAGTGTATCCGTCAGGCTTTGCATCAGGCCAAACTACCCGCCAGTGCTATTCGTGCGGTTGCGGCGTGCTCAATGCGTGAAGGTATTGTGCTTTATGACCGTAGCGGCAAGCCTATCTGGGCCTGCGCTAATGTGGATGCCCGTGCCAGCCGCGAAGTCAGTGAGCTGAAAGAGTTGCATGATCATGGATTTGAGTTTGAAGTCTACCAATGCTCTGGGCAGACGCTGGCGCTGAGTGCCATGCCGAGGCTGTTGTGGCTGGCACATTATCGGCCAGATATTTATCGTCAGGCCGGCACATTGACCATGATAAGTGACTGGCTGGCGAATATGCTCAGTGGCGAGCTGGCGGTTGATCCCTCTAATGCGGGCACCACTGGTATGTTGGATTTAGCTACCCGCAACTGGCAACCGAATTTACTGGAGATGGCGGGATTACGTGCCGATATTTTATCGCCAGTCAAAGAAACGGGCACCTTGCTCGGCCATGTCACGGCACAAGCAGCAGAAGAGTGTGGTTTGTTGGCAGGTACGCCAGTGGTCATGGGCGGTGGCGATGTGCAACTCGGTTGTTTGGGGCTTGGTGTGGTGCGGCCGGGCCAGACGGCGGTATTGGGCGGCACCTTCTGGCAGCAGGTGGTTAACTTACCCAAACCCATCATTGATCCCAATATGAATACACGCATCAACCCTCATGTTATTCCCGGCATGGTGCAAGCAGAATCTATTAGTTTCTTCACTGGCCTGACGATGCGCTGGTTCCGAGATGCTTTTTGTGCTGAAGAGAAATTGCTCGCACAACGGCTGGGTATTGATACTTACAGTCTGCTGGAAGATATGGCGGCAAGGGTGCCGGCGGGAGCTTATGGCGTCATGCCTATTTTCTCTGATGTGATGCGCTTTAAATCTTGGTATCACGCCGCACCTTCATTTATCAACCTTTCACTCGACCCCGAAAAGTGCAACAAAGCGACCTTATTCCGTGCGTTAGAAGAGAATGCGGCGATAGTCTCGGCCTGTAATCTGGCACAAATTGCCGAATTCTCTGGCGTCAAAGCCTCTTCCGTTGTCTTTGCGGGGGGAGGATCAAAAGGCAAACTGTGGAGCCAAATCTTGGCGGATGTCACTGGCATTCCGGTCCGCGTGCCAGTCGTCAAAGAAGCCACTGCGTTAGGTTGCGCCATTGCGGCAGGGGTGGGTGTTGGGCTTTATGACGCGCTGGATAAAACCGGCGAACGGCTGGTGCGCTGGGAGCGAGAATATACACCCAATACTGAGCATCAAGCACTCTATCAGGCAGCCAAAACCAATTGGCAAGCCGTGTATACCGACCAGTTGACGCTGGTGGATAGTGGGTTGACGACGTCGTTGTGGAAAGCTCCGGGTCTGTGACATTGACGATTAAAATTGACTATCTTGTTTGCCAGCTTGAACTTCGGGCAGTACTCATCACCGTCACATACCGCTGTATGCTACGGTTCTTGCGCACTGTCCGCACTCAATCTTCCTGCACCGATAACGTCAATGGGTTTCGTGGGGTAAATCGACAACCCAAGAATGATTCTGCGGGAAAGCGTGCCGTGGGGGGCGGCGTAAACCTCTAGGGATAGGCTGATGGCATCTTCACTGCCTGCTTGTTCTCTCTGGGCAACACCAAAAATCATTGCTATGTCGCAAGTGCTTGGATAGCATTGTTGCCCCCTTTCGTTGCCGATGATGGCGCATCCTATGATGAATACATCAAATAAGACAGAATCACCTGCCGGGCAACTTTCTGCTCCTGTTTCTACCGCCCAACAGAGGGTATATAACCTGCCAGAAACATTGCGGGAGAAAGATAAAGTTCAGCGCATTTTAGTTATTAAATTACGCCATTTCGGCGATGTTCTTCTCACTACGCCGTTAATCAGCACGCTAAAAACCCACTATCCGCAAGCCAAAATTGACGTGCTACTGTATGGCGGCACGCAAGATATGCTGCGTGAGAATAAAACGGTCAATCACGCGTTTATTGTGGATCGTGGTCTCAAACATGCCGGCTTGCCAGCTCAAATTAGTGGCGAAAAGGCGTTATTTGCTGCATTAAAAGAGCACCATTATGATCTGATTCTCAACCTATCCGACCAATGGCGCGCCGCAGCCTATTGTCGCCTCTTAAAACCCGGCTTCAGTATTGGTTTTCATTACCCGAAACGTGACACTTGGCTCTGGCGCTACTGCCATTCTGCTTTGGTGGATATTCCTAATGCGGGCGAACGGCACACCGTACTGAATAATCTGGATATTCTTGAACCGCTACACCTGACCGAGGTTTGCACTGATGTCACCATGTCTTATGGTGCGCACGATGTTGAGCGGGTAAAACAGTTATGCCAGCAATACAGCATTAATGACTACATTTTGATCCAGCCCTCTGCCCGTTGGAAATTTAAAACGTGGGCCAGTGAATCCTTTAGCCAACTGATAAACCACTTAACTGAGCAAGGTGAAACGGTGCTACTGACAGGCGGCAAAGACCAAGCTGAACTGGACTATATTGCTGACATTATTGCCGGTTGCGTGCAACCAGAAAAAGTCATCAATCTATCTGGTCAATTGGCGCTACCGGAACTGGCTGTCTTGATCGATAACGCTAAACTATTTATTGGTGTGGATTCTGTTGCTATGCATATGGCAGCGGCATTACAAACTCCGGCCGTGGTACTTTTTGGCCCTAGCAACCTTAACCAATGGCACCCGTGGCAGGCTCCGCATACCCTTTTATGGGCGGGTCACTACCGCACTTTGCCACACCCGAATGAGATAGATACTGACACCACCGATCGCTATTTGAACGCAATTCCGGTGCGTGATGTCATAGAGGCTGTTG
This sequence comes from Yersinia vastinensis, assembly GCF_902726565.1. Classification (GTDB taxonomy): domain Bacteria; phylum Pseudomonadota; class Gammaproteobacteria; order Enterobacterales; family Enterobacteriaceae; genus Yersinia; species Yersinia vastinensis. Next base: position 426,753 of record NZ_CACVAF010000003.1, on the reverse strand, counting down.
ACGCCTGGCGTGTACAGAGCCGGTAGTTTGTTAAAACGGGTGTCTGCCAGCCACTTTAATCGCCTCCCAACCTGCTCAAACTGAGAGAATTATGATCATCCCATCGACTTCTTCGCCGGTCACGACACCGGCTAACCGTCGTAGCGACATACTGAGTGGCATCACAGCATTACTGCTCGGTATTGCTTTGCCGTCATCCAGCTCACTTATCAATATATCGTTGGTTTTAGTCCTGATTTGTCTGATAGTTAACCGTAACTCACTGCAATTTAAACCCTTGCTGACAAATCCACTTGTCTACTTGCCAGCAGCTATGTTTGCGCTTTTGGCATTGTCATTGTTATTTCATCACAACAGTTATGGCCCGGAGATGGTCGGTAAAGATAAAAAGTTTCTTTATATCCTGCCGCTGGCACTCTTCTTTATTCATCAGCCACGGCTGATTAAACTGTTTTCTATTGGGTTTTTAGCGGCTAACGCAGTGGCTTTGGCTGGCACACTGGCGGTTGGAGTGTTACACATCCCGATTGGTAATGTTGATCCAACCAATCCCACCATCTTTAAACTGCAAATTACCCAAAACTTCTTCATGGCTTTGGCGGCTATGCTGTGGTTGGCTCTGGCGGTTAAAAACCAGGGGTGGAAACGCTGGGCATATGGACTACTTGTCGTCGCGGCCAGTTACAGTGTGTTGTTTTTGGTTCTGGGACGCACCGGTTATGTTGCATTAGTTGTTGGACTCGGTGTTTGGTTGTTTTTCTCGTTGAGCAACCGTCAACGCGGGCTACTGGTGATACTGGGCGTGGTTGCATTCGCCGCACTCTTATTTATCCCCAATAAAGCAACGCAGCGTATCACTCAGGGTATTGATGAAATAAAAGTCTGCATAGCAGCGTCTGCAGGCCATGAGAATGATGCTTGCAGTACCTCAATGGGGCAACGTTCCGCATTTGCTATAGAGGCGGTACGGCTGATTAAAGCGGCTCCAATTCTTGGTCACGGCGCTGGTGGCTTCTATTATGAAAATCCAGAAATAAACTACAAAATCAATAATCCACATAACCAGTATCTGCTGGAGACTATTCAGTCCGGAGTGGTGGGTTTGATTATCTTCTTGGCGTGGATTGTCTGCTGTTATCGGGTTATCTGGCAGCAAACACCGGCTCTGCGTAATATTTTGTTAGCCGTTTTGACCAGCTATATGGCTTGCAACTTCTTTAACTCATTCTTGTTGGATTCATCTGAAGGCCATCTATTTATGATCTTTGTGGCGATTTTAGCCGGTTATTCTGTTGCGGGCACTCAGCATGCATCTGATAAGCAAGTAACCTAAAACCAGTGTGTTTAACGAATATACAAACTGAGTGCGGCCCCCAATGGGGGCCGTTTTTATTGTTCGGTAACATTTGCAATAGCGTGTATTTGCGATAGAGCATCGCAAGACGTTATCACTTCTAGGGTAATGATAACGAATAACCTAAATGTAAAGTGATGCCTTTAAAATAACCGTCAATATGTATATTTGACTAGGGAGTTATTGACTAGGTTGTAAATTTTAAATACGAAATTAACCAGTTTTATTTACGTTATTTCCGGCAATGAGAGAATAATACGTTAGGTTTGAGGGATAATTCCTACACTATTTCATCATTATGACCTGCGCCTCTATCGGACATTTCAACATAAAGCATCAGCCTTTCTAATGCGATCATAAAGAATAATGGATATTTTCTTTATTTAAATTAAATTGTTACTGCGGTTTTTTATGCTGGCATTTCTTTCTGTGCAAAAATAAAATGCTAGTTTGTTGTCGTGTCATGGCGTTAGTTCATAGTGATTTACGTTAGTAGGAATGTAACGGTTGTTTTTTAACGTATCGATAACAAATGTAAGCTAAATCTAAATGAAATCTAAATAAAACCTAAATGGCGATCATCTTTTCGCTATTGTTGTTGATTTTTCACACAAGTATAGCTACGCGTGGGAAATATAAAAAAAGAGTATTACCTATACGTTTTATAAAAAATAAAACGCGATGATTATGAACGGTCACTCTCTGATTATGGTTGTGATTACATAGGGGGGATAAGGTGATGAAGGCGAAGAAACAGATAAAATTTTATAAGATTACGCCTATTTTTATAGCTGAATATGAGTTATTTAAGCTATTGAATTTTAAGAACTTTATAATTAATGGTTTATGGCTTAATCATTAATGTTAGACCATGGGTTCAGTGTCTGCAAGAGTGCGAGCACCCTTATCTATACCTAAGTTATTTAATGAATTGGCATGCGGTAATCATCTTAAATGGCCTAATTAAAAAAAACAGATTCCTATGCTAATGAAGTATCTTTGATGCAGTGAATTAAACTGGTTAGAACATTGTTGAATATCTGAAATGATGATTTTGATCACTATTACAAAATTCTGTTGTGTGTGATAATTTTTGCAACAATTTACATATTGTTATTTTTGGTCTACTTTCCGGACATTATGCAATAGTTTTAAAGGAAGCTATCATAAAAATGTATTTATCTCGGTAAGTGGGTCCAGGTGAATCTGTTTGTGGGATAAGCAGAATTTACATTTAACTTAATTTATCCAATGTCATTGAGAACATCATGGCCAATTCATCTACGAATAAATTATCTTTGCCGGCCCTAACTTCTTTAGTGGTCGGTTCAATGATCGGGGCCGGTATATTTTCATTACCAGCGACTTTCGGACGAGCAACTGGTGGGTTTGGTGCACTAATTGCTTGGTGTATTGCTGGGGGGGGGATGTTAATGCTGGCTTTTGTTTTTCAAACATTAGCGCAGCGTAAACCTAATCTCGACTCCGGTGTATTCATTTACGCAAAAGAAGGCTTCGGGGATTATCTCGGTTTTGCTTCAGCATTAGGTTTTTGGGCCGGCACTTGTATTGGTAACGTCTCTTACTTCGTACTTATCAAGTCAACACTCGGGGCATTTTTCCCTATATTTGGCGATGGTAATACCATCCCCGCAGTATTAGTGGCTTCCGTTATTTTATGGGGATTCCATATCCTGATATTGCGGGGCGTTAAAGAAGCGGCAGCGATTAATACTATTGCGACCTTCGCAAAAATCATTCCTATCTTCATTTTCGTCATCGTGCTGATTTTTGCCTTTAAAGGCGATGTCTTTGCATTGAACTTTTGGGGCACACCAGACGTTGTTAAAAGCGTGGATTTATCCCACTTGAATGATTATGGCTATGTCGGTCATGCAGCGGCAGTGATGGCACCTGTTGTTGAACCTGAGTCCTTATTCTCTCAAGTCCGCAGCACAATGCTGGTTACGGTGTTTGTGTTCTTAGGCATTGAAGGGGCCAGTGTGTATTCACGTTACGCCAAAGAGCGTAGCCATGTGGGTATTGCGACTGTTCTCGGTTTTATTGGTGTTTTATGCCTGTTGGTGCTGATCACCATGCTGTCTTACGGTGTGCTGCTCCGTCCAGATCTTGCGGCTTTACGTCAACCATCAATGGCAGGGGTATTGGAAGCTATCGTTGGGCGTTGGGGGGCCATCTTCATTAGCGTCGGTTTGATTATTTCGGTATTAGGCGCTTATTTGTCTTGGTCATTGCTGGCTGCAGAAGTGTTGTTCTCCGCCGCCAAAAGTAAAAGTATGCCGAAAGTCTTCGCGACGGAAAATAGTAATGCAGTACCTTCCGCGGCGGTTTGGCTGACAAATATCTTTATTCAAGTGTTCTTAATTCTGACACTGTTTACTGATTATGCTTTCCAGTTGGCGTTGGAATTAACCAGCTCATTAACCCTTATCCCTTATTTGCTCGTCGGGGCATATGGATTAAAACTGGCATGGACCGGTGAAACTTACGAAACCAATGCACGTGGGCATCGCAAGGATCTTATTTTTGCCATTATCGCGACCTTCTATTCCGCACTGATGATTTACGCAGGTGGCCTGAAATACTTGCTGCTGTCGGCCATTATCTATGGCCCGGGCACTATTTTGTATTTGATTGCCAAACGTGAACAGCATCAAAAAGCCTTTAATACCTACGAAAGAATACTGTTTATTGTGCTCATCGTGGCGGCGGTTATTGCGCTTTACAGCATCTTTACCGGAATTATCACCATATAATTTATTGGAGTTCTTATGTCAGATAAAGCGAAGAAAACTCACGCTAAAACTAAGTTTGGTGTCCATTCTGAAGTCGGGAAGTTACATAAAGTCATGGTGTGCGCCCCCGGTCGTGCTCATAACCGCCTGACCCCCAGCAATTGTGATGAATTATTATTTGATGATGTTCTGTGGGTAGAAAGAGCTAAACGCGACCATTTTGATTTTATGACCAAAATGCGTGAACGCGGTGTTGATGTGGTTGAAATGCATAATTTGCTGGCGGAAACACTGGAAAATCCGGCCGCGAAAAAGTGGATTCTGGATCAACAAATTGTGCCAAATGAAGTGTCACTCGGTATTTTGCATGAAACCCGCAGTTATCTGGAAAGCCTGACATCACGCGTGTTGGCGGAAGTATTGATCGGTGGGCTATCGACCACTGAATTACATAAAGACGGTAAGTGTGACAAAGAAGAACTGAAGCTGATCCGCGAAGCAGTTGGCATCACCGAATATCTGTTGCCGCCACTGCCAAATACGCTCTATACCCGCGACACCACCTGCTGGATTTATGGTGGGGTCACACTGAATCCGCTGTATTGGCCTGCACGTCATGAAGAAACTATTCTGACCACCGCTATCTATAAATTCCACCCAGATTTTGGCGACGCAAATGTAAAAGTATGGTGGGGTGATCCGACGCAGCACCACGGTACGGCGACACTGGAAGGCGGCGACGTGATGCCGATTGGTAACAAAACCGTGTTAATCGGCATGAGTGAGCGTACCTCTCATCAGGCGATTACTCAGTTAGCTCAATCGCTGTTTAAAAATAGTGAAGGGCAAGTCGAGCGTGTCATGATTGCCGCAATGCCAAAACTGCGTGCTGCCATGCATCTGGATACGGTATTTACATTCTGTGACCGTGATGTGGTGACTCTGTATCCGGCAATTGTTAATCAGATTCAAACCTTCTCACTGCGCCCAGATAAAGGCCCAACCGGTATTAAGCTGAGTCGCGATAAAGGCACTTTTGTTGAGGCGGTTGCTGGGGCATTGAACCTGAAAAAACTGCGTGTGGTAGAGACGGAAGGCAACGATTACGACACCGAACGCCAGCAGTGGGACAGCGGCAATAACATGGTTGCATTGTCTCCTGGGGTTGTTCTGGCTTATGACCGTAATACGAAAACGAACACCCAGTTGCGTAAAGAAGGGGTGGAAGTGATTGAAATTGTCGGCAGTGAATTAGGCCGTGGGCGCGGAGGCGGTCACTGCATGACATGCCCGATTATTCGAGATGCCGTTGACTACTAATTCCCTTTGTTCTTGAAGTCGTAGGGGGTTAGTTACGTGCACTTACCCGAATCATTTACTTATGTAAGTGATTCGGGATGCGCTTAATAGATAGAGCTGCTCTTAAAAAAATAGCCGATAGTGAATAGCAGAACAGCGCTATTTTACTCTCGGCTATCTGTGTTTATTCCCTTTTTAAGACTGAAATGTGATGTACCGAAATGAAAAGGATTATTGAGTGAAATACGTTTATGGTGCGTGCTTTTTGTTGATTGTGGTTCTGACTACGCTGTTTGCATTCCAAAATAGCGGGACAGTGAACTTATCTCTACTTTTCACGCAAATAACACTACCCATTTCTGTACTAATTGTGCTGATCTATTTTTTAGGGATGTTTACCGGGGGATTATTAATCACACTAATAAGAGCGCTAGTGCGCAACTTGTCACAGAAGACAGATAAAAAAGTGTGAATAACTAATCTGCAATAATTTTGAAAATCTGACTCAATGAGATCTTATAGTGAAGATAAAAACAGTAGTCATTCTGCTATTAACGTTTCTTCTCGCTGCTTGCGACAGAACTCCCCCTGAAGTCGTGGAAAGTGTGCGTCCGGTTAAAATATTTACTGTTGAAGACAGTGGGCAAAATGGGACTCGTTACTTCCCGGCACGATTACAAGCTGGTGATGAAACTCAACTCTCCTTTAAACGCAGCGGGCAGCTACAACAATTGTGGGTGCGTGAAGGTGAGCAGGTCAAAAAAGGTCAGAGAATTGCGATGCTTAATGACACTGATCTGAACTTACGAGTCAGGGATCGTCAGTCAACTTTTAATCTGGCACGAGATCAATTCAACCGTTTCAATACATTACAAGGGCAACGTGCAGTTTCACGTGCCGAGCTGGACGTCCGCCGTGCTGAGATGGAATCTGCTCGCGCTGCGTTGGAAATTGCGCAAAAAGAACTCAGTGATGCCACCATTACCGCACCTTTCGATGGCATTATTGCCAATGTTAATGTGCGTAACCATCAGGTCATGGCCCCAGGTCAAGCAGTGGCAACATTAAGTGCATTGGATACGCTAGATGTCGTGTTCAGTGTACCCGAGCGTCTATTTACCACACTGGACATCAGCAATCGCAATTACACCCCAACGGTATTACTAAATCACCTGCCGGGGCGCGAGTTTATTGCTGAATATAAAGAACATACCACCTCGACGACTTCCGCCTCCCAGACTTTCCAAGTGACGTTGACCATGAAACGCCCGCCAGATATGCCATTGCTTTCAGGTATCAGTGGCCGGGTGAGAATCAATTCCGGCAATCTGTCTGGTACTGCCCATCCCACCATTATCGTACCGGTTGAAGCGGTCTTTAATCCTGACAGTGCACAGCTCAATGATGCACGGGTCTGGGTTATCAAAAATGAGGATGGTCAGATGCATGTCGAAGAGCGCAAAGTACAAGTGGGTCAACTCACGGCAAACGGTATTCAAATCACTTCCGGGTTGGCTGATGGCGAGCAAATTGTCTCCGCAGGTACGGGTGAGCTTCGTCCAAATCAAATTGTTCGGGCTTGGGTACGTGAGCGGGGCCTCTAATGAAGCTGACTGATAATTTCATCAATAATAATACACGTATCTGGCTAACGATTCTGTTGCTGGGTATTGGTGGCATTATTGCCTATCTCAATATAGGTAGGCTGGAAGACCCGGCTTTTACCATCAAAACGGCGGTGGTAGTGACCCGCTATGATGGTGCATCGGCGCAGCAGGTTGAGGAGGAAGTGACGTTACCTCTGGAGAATGCTATTCAAGAACTCTCCTATGTAGATGATGTGACGTCGATTTCCAGTGCCGGTTTATCGCAAATAACTATCAATATTCGCGCACAATATGGCGCGAATGAGTTACCGCAAATCTGGGATGAGTTGCGGCGTAAAATTAACGACAACAGTGTGCGCTTACCGCCGGGGGCGAGTGCCCCAATGGTCAACGACGACTTTGGCGACGTGTATGGGTTCTTCTTCTCGCTCACGGGCGATGGCTACAGTAACCAGGATTTACGCAATTTTGCCGAACAATTGCGGCGTGAATTGGTCTTGGTGCCCGGGGTTGGGAAAGTGGGGATTGTCGGTATTCTGCCAGAAGAAGTGCAGGTAGAGATTTCCCGCGCCCAAATGACGGCCGCTGGCATTACACCGCAGCAATTGTCCGACTTACTGAGTCGTCAGAATGTGGTGTCTGATGCTGGTCAGTTACAGGTGGGCAGCGAGTCGATTCGTTTGCATCCCACTGGTGAATTCCAAAGCGTACAAGAGTTGGGGAATTTATTGGTCAGCCAGCCCGGCAGCCCGAAAAGTGTCTATCTTCGTGACATCGCGACGGTGACACAGGGCTTTGGTCATTCACCCACCAACATTTATCGCGCTAATGGTAAGCCAGCGTTGGCATTGGGGATCTCATTTGCCCCGAACGTCAACGTTGTCAATGTGGGTAATGCCATTAAAGCTCGGCTGGCACAGCTTGAAGGCGAACGTCCATCAGGCATGCACATTAATGTGTTTTATGACCAATCCCATGAAGTTGAGGGGGCAGTTAACGGCTTTATCCTGAACTTCTTGCTGGCATTGTTAATTGTTGTTGTCACCCTGCTGATTTTTATGGGGGTCCGCAGTGGTGTAGTTATCGCCATTTCTCTGGCACTTAATGTTCTCGGCACACTGCTGATTATGTGGCTGTTTAATATCGAGCTACAGCGCGTATCGTTAGGCGCGTTAATTATCGCGCTCAGTATGTTGGTAGATAACGCCATTGTGGTGGTGGAAGGGATAGTGGTAGGCCGCCAGCGCGGCGAAAATATCTTTACGGCTATCAGCAATGTGGTCAAGCGCTCAATGATGCCATTATTGGGGGCCACTATCATTGCTATTCTGGCTTTTGCGCCAATCGGCCTGTCCAATGATGCCACCGGTGAATACTGTAAATCCTTATTCCAGGTATTACTGATTTCGCTGATGTTGAGTTGGTTCACCGCACTGACACTGACGCCGGTCTTTGCCAAGTGGGCATTTGAGAATCAGAAGCCAGTACAAGCCGATGCGGATAAGCCAGCCAAGCAACCTTATGATGGTTGGTTGTTCCGTTATTATCGTGTGGTTTTAGGCAAATTACTGCAACACCGCACCATCACTTTGGTACTGCTGGCAGCCCTGTTGGCGGCATCGGTGGTTGGGTTTGGCAATGTGCGCCAGAGCTTCTTCCCCCCCTCAAACACCCCTATCTTCTTTGTTGATATTTGGCTGCCTTATGGGACAGATATCAGTTATACCGAAGGGGTGGCAAATAAAGTTGAGCAGTATATCAAACAGCAAGAAGGGGTGGCTGACACCATGGCGACGATTGGTCAGGGCGCAATGCGCTTTATGCTGACCTACAATGCCCAGCGTCATTATCCTAACTATGCGCAGGTGATGGTTCGTACTGAGCAGCTTGACCAAATACCGGGCCTGATTGATGAAATCGAATCCTACATGCATGACGAATACCCGCAAGTTGATGCGCAGATAAAACGCATCATGTTTGGGCCGTCAAACAACAGTTCCATCGAAGCTCGTTTTATTGGTCCGGATCCAGAGGTTCTGCGTTCACTGGCCGCACAAGCGGAAAAGGCGATCATTGCTGATCCGATGGCCGATGGTGCAAGGCATGACTGGCAAGATCGTAGCAAAATGATCCGGCCACAATTCTCTGATTATTTGGGCCGTGAACTGGGTGTCGATAAACGTGAGGTAGATGGCACGTTGCGCATGAGTTTTGGTGGTCTACCGGTGGGGCTGTACCGTGATGGCACACGCCTAATGCCGATTGTGTTACGCACCCCAGATTCTGAGCGGCTTAATGCAGAACGTCTTAATGACGTGATGGTGTGGAGCCAGGCACGCCAAGCCTTTATCCCGATTGATAACGTTGTGACCAGTTTTGAAACCGAGTGGGAAGATCCACTGATTATGCGTCTGGATCGTAAGCGCACACTGACGGTGCAAACGGATCCGACTCAACAGGGTGGCGAGACCTCGGCGGAGCTATTGCGACGCATTAGACCGGGAGTGGAAGCCGTGCAGTTACCACGCGGGTATGAACTGGAATGGGGTGGCGACTACGAAAGTACCAAGGAAGCTCAACGAGGTATTTTCATCAGTCTACCTATCGCCTTCTTGATTATGTTCGTGGTCACGGTGCTGATGTTCAGCTCTGTACGCAATGCGCTGGCTATTTGGCTGACAGTGCCATTGGCGTTGATCGGAGTGACAGTGGGCTTCTTATTGACGGGTATTCCGTTCGGCTTTATGGCCCTATTAGGGCTATTAAGTTTGAGTGGGATGTTGATTCGTAACGGTATTGTATTGGTTGAAGAGATCGGTTTGCAGCGGCAGGAAAAACCGCTACGTGAAGCGATTATCGATGCTTCTACCGCCCGTCTACGGCCCATTATGCTAACAGCATTTACCACTGTTCTGGGGCTGGCACCGCTGTTGAGTGATGCCTTCTTCCAGAGTATGGCGGTGGTTATTATGTTCGGTCTGGGCTTCGCCACCGTGTTGACATTACTGGTCTTGCCAGTGATTTACAGCAGTATGAACCCAGAACCTAAAGAAAAAGTGCATGATGAGCCGGTGAGTGAATAACTCGCTCATCGTATCACTCAGTTTGCCGTGATCTCAGCAGCCCCAATTCTCGGGGCTGCTTTTTTATTTGGTGATCTTTTTTAGGGGGGTAAATAATAAATATCCTGCTATCGCAAGGCCAGTACTGCCCGCGATAACGAATGTCATAGGGATGCCGATATAATGAGCAACACCGGAACCGATAACCGGGCCGGCAACCAGTGTGGCTAATTGTACGCTGCGGCAACTGGTTGAAATGACACCTAACATATTTGTGGGCGCTTCATTTTGTAAAACAATGCTAAATGACATCACAATACACGCATAACAAAAACCATTAATAAACCAAATAGTGCAGAAAATATAAAGATGGAGATTATCAAAAATCAAACAGAGAGTACCGGCACTGAGTACAGTGACACTGAAGCCAATAAGCCCACAAATCATCAACCATTGGTTGCTAAATAATGCATATATTTTCTTGAATAAAAAGCCCGATAAAATAGCACCAGCAGCGGTGCTACTCACGATAATGCCAAATGTACCTGGGCCAAATCCCTGATTTCTTAATAAAATAGAAAGAATGGAATCATATAAACCCAATGTAAGTGAGGCGGCCAGAACGACGTAGAAAGAAGAAAACAATATAGAGCTTTTCCTAATGATATTATATACTAGATTGAAGTTAGGTAGAGTTTCTGTGACAATAATTGATTTTTTAACCCATCCAATAATAAAGCCCATTCTTATAGATAGTAATGCTGTAATTAGCGCCATAACGGCGGTTAAATAAAACCCCCCTTGCAAATTTACTATGGCAGAGATGGCAGAGACAAATAGTGGGGAAATGATTTTTATGCATTGATCAATAATATTGCAAAGTGCGACAGTAAGTAATATTTGTTCTTTATTTAATAACTCCCTAATAAGTATTTGCTCAGCAGGGCTTGCACCTAAGTTACTGATTCCTTTTAGAAGAATTCCAAGTAAAAACAGTTCCTGATGAGTTGATGTAGCAAGCCATAGAGAGGTTGCAAATCGACCAAAAGAACTCGTTAATAATATTACCACTGGCGAGTATCTATCTGCCAGTTGACCAATAAATGGCCCTAATAATAATCCAGGAAAACCATATAATGCCGCTGCTATCCCTAGCTGGTAGGCCGGAGCATTAAAATGAAAACTCATTACAGTGAATATAAGGGTAAAATCAACCCAAACTGCGATAGAGTTAAGTATTCGGGATAAAAATAAAGAAGGGAATCCAGCTATAAGAAATAGTTTTAGCATTAAAATGATTTCTTATTATTTTCATGTGAATGTTTTTTGGTATAAAACCGATCATTGACAACAAAACCATCAAGCCCTCTTTGCTGCATATATTCTGCTAACTCACTTGTTTTATTAATAAAGCCTTTTCCGTTAAAATTGAGTGAGGTATTACATAACACACCATAGTCTGTTATTTTTTTAAAAGCTAAAATCAGTTGATATATATTATTGTTTTGCTCGCTATTAACTGTTTGTGGTCTGGATGAACTATCAACATGAGTAATAGCTTGAAGGCAACTATCTAAAACATGAGAAAAAAATAGCATGTGAGGGCTGGGTTTCTTTAAATCAAAATATTTTAATGCATCACTTTGCAAACAAATTGGAGCAATTGGCCTAAATGATTCTCTATTTTTTATAGTATTTAAACGCATTAATGTGGTTTTACTAAATGGTGCTGCCAATATTGATCTATTACCTAATGCTCTTGGGCCAATTTCGGCTTTGCCATTAACCCAACCAATAACAGCACCTTTTGCCAGAGCATAAGCGACATTAGGATATTCTAATTTTTCATATTTAAGCCCAACAATATCAATCACATCATCATTGAAAATCTGGCCACAGTAAACACTCCAATCAATTTTAGCATTACCTGTAAAATAATATTGTGCATCAATAGCTGTACCAATGGCAGAACCAGAGTCATTAGTGCAGGGCGGGATGAAAACATCATCAAATAAATCACAATTTAGCCATTTACTATTCCAATCACAGTTCAAACCACAACCACCACTTATCAGTAATGGTAATTTCTTACTAACTATTTTTTTAACTTCGGTATAAAATTTTGCAAATATTGCATCAGTTAAATGCCCTGTAAATTGCTTAAAAACATCACTTTCGACGCCTATATTATATAGGTGTGACTTTACAAATTGATTCTTACATAGTTTTTCATAACTCAATGGTGTTGATAATAAATAGGATATTAATTCATCATCCTGAGCTGATATTTCCTCCCTGTTACAGTAAGCCGCCAAAGCCATTATTTTACCAGCATCACCCAGCCTTACTTGGCCTTGAGTAAATGGAAAGGTTTTATCAGCAATGCCATATGAAAAAGCATAACGAATACCTATATCAGGAATAATATCAGCTAGTTTTTTAATTCTAACATGTTGGTCTATATAATAAAATGAACCAATATGTCCCTCCCAAATAAGTGCATAGCAAGGTTTTCCTTGGCGAAAAGGTGACATACCATAGGCACATAATAAATGTGAACGTTCGTGAGAAGAGGTAAAATAAAACACATCATGTTTAAGAAAATTCATTTTCACCGGCTTGGTCAATTCTAGCCCAAAGTAACCGGCACCAATATCATGATTATGTGGATTATTACCGGATGACCAACCACTAAGTGCAATAATATCTGGGGCATCATTAATAGTTGATAGAGCTTCAATAATGCACTCAGTAGTAATATTACAATAACGAAATCCAGAGCCTTTTTCTGCTTCATGAGAGAAAATTAGCTTGCTATCTTTAATGTAAGAAATACTGCCATCATGCCCTGGTTTAAATGATAAAATTTTCATTGGTTACTTTCCCCATGACTAGTTTGACGTTTTATAGTTTCAAGCAACTTAGGGGAAAAAGAGGAACCCGAACTTGGCCCCGCGCCTAAGAAGAACATTACAGATTCTTCAACTTCATTTACACCAAGTAGCTTATTTATTTCCCTATCCAAAAAATAGCCAGTTGGCCAAGAGCCTAACTGCATGGCAGTGGTGATTAGTTGAAATGTTTGAACTAAGCAGCCTATATCAAACAATGCGACCCTATAGGCTCTGGAGTGAGGGTATTTCCACCACATCTTTTTAAAGCATGATGTGATAAAAATACCAAAAGCTAAGTCTTTGGCAAACATTTGGGCACAAAGCAGGCTCCCTAATTTTTCCCCATTGATATCGGTACTGACTAGCGTCAATTCATGTCTATGAGACTGATAGTGATATATTCCTGATGCTAATCCAATTATATTTAAAGCAACCAAATAAGCTTCACTTGTTTGTAGGGAACCTCCTGATGGTGAGGTGCGGCGATAACCGATAGATTTTAGTCCTGCAACTTCCATTTCAGTGCGCTTTGAACCGTGAGGGGTACCAAAGGTCCAGAATAAAACCTCGGCCACTTCTTGCAATGAAACTGTTTCTCTTTTGAATTCTCTGCTAGTCTTTCGCGCAAATAATGTATCCATCAGCCTCTTATCAAATAAGAAATTCTTGTCTGGCTTTGGTAATGGAATTGTCTCACCTGAGCGTTGGTAGTCTAATTCAGGAATCTTATCTGCGATTGATGCACAGTAATTTACATAGCCTTCATAACTGTCATCAGTTGGTAATTCCATTCCTTTGTCTAAGATAACTTGAGTTCCAATGTGAAATATTTTTGAGAGGCAATCCCAACCCCAATAAAACATATCTCTATCATCTCCATCTAATATTTTACTATCCATAATGTTTTTATCTATTAAGGAATCAGTAAATTTATCGCCATTAGCAAGTTCTTTAATTCTTTTTATATAATCACTATTTATCTCATATTGATTATGATGTCTATAATCCCATAAAATTAATTTACCACTAATTATTGCTATAAAAATAAAAGGATCAGTTGTTTTCATTTTTATTATAATTATCCATAGGTATGGCAGTCAGCCAGTCTAACTGCCAATTGAGATGAAAAGTAATAGCTACACAGGATTGACTGGGCCTGTATAAGCATCATTAGATTGATATGAAAGGCTTGGTTCTATAGATACTTTATTCATTATAAATATCCTATTGAGTTTATTAGATTGAATTTTATTGAGTAGTTAACTTTAGTCGATTTGAATAAATGACTAAAATAGGCTAAGTGATTTTCTCAATTTATACAATATTAAGTTTAATTTTTAAGAGTTTCTTTTTATATGCTTCTGACATTTTTTCTATGTACAAAATAAGTAATTTAGTCAGGTTTTATTTTTAATGTTAAGAGGGCAACGAAAGAAAATTATTGGGCTACAGAGGATCCTCTCGACTGGGGGCGGTAATATTAACTCATACACAAAATCAAATTGTGCGCTACTTCTCTTCCTGTTCCCAAACGTTAGCCTTATTGTTCCAATATGAAACCTCATTCCGTCATTGATGTTTCATTATGGAACGTTTTCGCCACCCATTTTCAGCTTGTTTTTTGCGCTTATAGTGGTTCCAGTTTCATCAAATTGACCCTAAAAATTATTCATTATGATGTTATCTCTTACGCTATAGGAGCAAGGTATGCTGAAAGTCATTCAATCTCCGTCTAAATATATTCAAGGTGCCAATGCACTTCAATCCATTGGTGAGTTTGCTAAGTTACTGGCAAATAACTATTTTATCATTGCTGATGATTTTGTGATGAAGCTGACAGCTGATACCGTCGGCTCAAGTTTGCAAGCCAGTGGGTTGGACAGTCATTTCAGCCGTTTTAATGGTGAATGTTCTCGTCAGGAAATAGAGCGCCTGACCGTCGAGCTGAAGAAACACCATTGCAATGGGGTGATTGGTATTGGTGGTGGGAAAACGCTCGATACAGCAAAAGCGATTGCTCACTATCAGCATATCCCGGTGGTTGTCGTGCCGACGATTGCCTCCACCGATGCACCAACCAGCGCACTGTCGGTGATTTACACTGAACAAGGTGAGTTTGCTGAATATCTGATTTACCCGAAAAATCCTGACATCGTGCTGATGGATACCACGATTATTGCTAAAGCGCCGGTACGTTTGCTGGTCGCTGGCATGGGGGATGCGCTATCTACTTATTTTGAAGCGCAAGCCTGTTTTGATGCCAAAGCCATTAGCATGGCGGGTGGTGCGTCAACTTTAGCGGCGGTCACACTGGCCCGTTTATGCTACGAAACATTGCTGGCAGAGGGTTACAAAGCCAAGCTGGCGGTAGAAGCGGGAGTGGTGACTGAAGCGGTTGAGCGCATTATTGAAGCCAATACCTATCTGAGTGGTATTGGTTTTGAAAGCAGTGGCTTGGCGGCAGCTCATGCTATTCACAACGGTTTTACTGTGCTGGAAGAGTGCCATCATTTATACCATGGCGAAAAAGTGGCTTTCGGCACCCTAACGCAGTTGGTATTGCAAAACAGCAGCATGGAAGAGATTGAAACCGTGCTCTCATTCTGCCAGCAACTGGGTTTACCTATTACTTTGGCGGAAATGGGCGTTTCGCAGGATATCGAGCGCAAAATTCGTGCCGTTGCCGAAGCCAGTTGTGCAGAGGGTGAAACTATTCACAACATGCCATTTGCCGTCACACCAGACAGTGTTTACGCCGCAATTATCGTAGCTGACAGTTTAGGACAGGCCTTCCTTAACTGATTTCGATGATAGACAAGCTAACTGACTGAGCTTGCCGGTGCCCTCATCATCGGCAGCTCAATTTTCCGGCATTCCCGTTCGCGGAGCATAAAATGAAAAAATTAATTAACAGCGTTGAGAGTGTATTACAGGAACAAATTCAGGGGCTGGTTGAGGCCCATCCTGAGTTGGTATTGCATCAGGAACCGCTTTTCATCACGCGAATAGATGCGCCGGTGAAAGGTAAAGTGGCATTGATGTCTGGCGGCGGCAGTGGTCATGAGCCAATGCATTGCGGTTTTATCGGTGAAGGGATGCTGGATGGTGCGTGCCCTGGTGAGATTTTTACCTCGCCCACTCCTGATCAAATGTATGAATGCGGTCAAGCTATTGATGGCGGGCAAGGGGTGTTGATGCTGATTAAGAATTATACCGGCGACATTCTTAACTTTGAAACTGCCGCAGAACTGCTGCATGCCGATGGTACGGCGGTTGCCACCTTAGTGATTGATGATGATGTCGCTGTCAAAGACAGCCTATATACCGCAGGACGGCGTGGCGTAGCCAATACTGTCATTATCGAAAAGTTGTTGGGGGCGGCAGCAGCTCGGGGCGATTCATTGGATGAATGTGTTGCACTCGGTCAGAAAATAAATAATCAGGGCCATTCCATTGGCATCGCGCTGGGGGCTTGTACTGTGCCAGCAGCGGGTAAACCGTCATTTACGTTGGCTGAAAATGAGATGGAGTTTGGGGTGGGGATCCATGGTGAGCCCGGCATTGAACGCCGCCCATTCACTTCGTTGAATGACACGGTGGATGCCATGTTCCAGACTTTAATCGAACACGGTAGCTATAAGCGCAAGTTACGTCAGTGGGATAGACAAGCGGGAGATTGGAGTGAAACGGAGCAATCTAAACAGCCATTGGCGAAAGGTGATCGCGTGATCGTGCTGGTGAATAATCTGGGAGCGACACCGCTATCTGAACTTTACGGTGTCTGGCATCGCCTGGCCGCTTGTTGCGCTGATTTTGGCTTGACCATTGAGCGCAACCTGATTGGTTCGTATTGCACTTCTCTGGATATGCAGGGCATGTCTATCACCATACTGAAAGTGGATGATGAACTGCTGTCATTGTGGGATGCCCCGGTGAATACACCTGCGCTGAGAAAAAATATTTAAAACGGTATATCTAGAAAAACGATATCGCTAAAAAATAATGTGTCTGGAGAAAACCATGGGACTTACCAAACAGCAAATTGTCAGTTGGTTGCAACTTTGCGCTGAAGTTTTCAGCGAGCAACGTGATTTTCTGACGCAGTTGGATACTGAGATCGGCGATGGTGACCACGGCCTGAATATGAATCGCGGCTTTAATAAAGTGGTCGAGAAATTACCTTCATTTGCTGATAAAGACATTGGCTTCATCCTGAAAAATACCGGTATGACTCTGCTTTCCAGTGTTGGGGGAGCCAGTGGCCCCTTATTTGGCACATTCTTTATCCGTGCGGCGCAGAGCACTAATGCCAAACAGAGTTTGGACTTGGCTGCGGTTTGTCAGATGTTCAAAGATGGTGTGGAAGGGGTGGTTATGCGTGGCAAAGCTGAGCCGGGCGATAAAACCATGTGTGATGTTTGGTGGGCCGTCGTGGCACAACTTGAGCAAGCCAATCAGCAAGGCGTGCCGCTGGTGGATGCGTTACAGCAAACCGTCGAGCGTGCCCAGCAGGCACTGGCAGGGACTATCACTATGCAAGCCCGTAAAGGCCGCGCCAGCTATCTTGGCGAACGCAGTATTGGTCATCAGGATCCTGGGGCAACATCTGCGATGTTAATGATGCAGGCCCTATGGCAGGTTGCCAGCCACTAATATGGCGCAACCGACAAGTTTATCAGGAGGAAAGATGGTCAATCTCGTTGTAGTTTCTCATAGCGCGCTGCTGGCTCAGGGTGTGGCTGAACTGGCACAGCAAATGACACAGGGGGGCTGCCAGTTGGCGATAGCCGCCGGTGTAGACGACCGAGATCATCCTATCGGCACGGATGCCATTAAAGTGATGGAGGCCATTGAGTCGGTTTATTCTCCATCAGGTGTGCTGGTGTTGATGGACTTAGGGAGTGCGCTGCTCAGTGCAGAAACCGCACTGGAATTATTGGACCCAGAGATGGCACAAAATGTGCGGCTCTGCGCCGCCCCGCTGGTCGAAGGGACTCTGGCCGCTGTGGTGGCTGCATCATCTGGGGCATCACTGGCCGAGGTGTGTGCTGAAGCGATGAGTGCTCTGACAGCAAAAGCCGCTCAATTAGGTGAAGATACCACGATACCCACAGCCGCTAGTGCTGTAGCAGCTAAAGTTGCGCCTGACGCGCAGAGTGTCAGTTGGGTGGTGCGCAACCCTAATGGGCTGCATGTGCGGCCTGCAGCTAAATTGGTCGAAGTGCTCGCCCCCTTTACGGCAGATTTACTGCTGGAAAAAAATGGTCAATGTGTTAATCCACGCAGCTTAAACCAGTTAGCTATTTTGCAAGTCCGTAAGGGCGATACCATTCGTTTGCTCGCCAGTGGTGCGCAAGCAGGTGAGGCGCTGGATGCATTCCTGCAACTGGCTCATCAGCATTTTGGGGAGTCTGTTACCACCACCAGTGATAGTGGATTTACTGGCGTGATGGTTCCTCGCGGTGCGATTCATGCCCCTGTGTTGCAGTGGTTACCTGCCAAACCTGTTTTTTTACCGCAAACGCTTCACGCCGGACAAGTGGTGGATCAGCAACAGCGTCTGGATTTGGCTTTGGCCCAAACCACCGTTGACTTACAGCAGTTGGCACAGCAGGCAGAACAGCAGATTAGCGTTGAGGCCGCAGCTATTTTCAATGCGCATGCCATGCTAATTGATGACGAAGAACTTCACTTGGCAATAAAAGCACGGATAACACAGCAGTTGATTTGTGCAGAGTCGGCATTGCAGGATGAACTGATGGCAATGGTGGCTGATTATCAGGCACTGGATGATGATTATTTGCGTGTCCGGGAATTGGATATTCGCGATATTCTGAATCGTACCTTAGGTCATTTAACAGGGCTACCCCCGGTTCCACTTTCAGTCTGTGGTGAGATTTTACTCGTAGCTGAAGAGTTATTCCCGTCGCAGATGGTTGGGCTTGATCACCAACAAGTCAAAGGCATCTGTTTAAGTCAGGGGAATATCATGTCCCACAGTGCTATTTTGGCAAAAGAGTTGGATATCCCAATGCTAGTCGGGGCGGAGGGGTGTCTTGATGGCAGTCGCAATGGGCAAATTGCAATATTAGATACAACCGTCGGAGTGCTTAAGCTTCAGTGATCCAGATCATCGGCAGACAGCCGCGCTCGCTCAGAGCGGCTGTCTGCCGGAACATCACGCTTAACTATGCTATTCCACGACACTACGGTGCTAAAATCTGATTTTTCCAGTTATCTTGTTATTTTATTAATAATGGATATTAATTTATATTATTTTATTTCGCGCACATTTCTCGTCAAAAATTAATTATTCCTTTCTTTTTAGGTTATTCTCAATAATGTGATCTATGTAAATGGAACTGCGTTTCATTTTATGTATTATGCATTTCTAATATTTAAATTATCTTTCTAAAGTCAATAATAACGCAAGGTTATTTTAATCTGGCGGTATTCCTCTTTAAGGATCATGAAATGCCGATTCATTTTATGAGTAAAACCCTATTGTTGGGGTTGGTATCATTTGCGGTATTAGGTGAGGCCCGTGCGCAATATAATGCTGTCGTGTCTACTGCTCCTCAGGGAAATGAGTTTTCTTCGATTAATGCGGCGGTAAAGTCAGCCCCGGCAGATAATTCTCCGTTTATTATTTTCCTTAAAGATGGGGTTTACACTGAAAGGTTGGAGATCACACGCAGTCATATCACACTGAAGGGGGAAACCCGTGATGGCACAGTGATTGGCGCAAACACTGCCGCAGGCATGCTCAACCCACAAGGTGAAAAATGGGGAACGTCAGGCAGCAGTACCGTATTGGTGAATGCGCCAAACTTTACTGCCGAAGATCTCACTATTCGAAATGACTTTGACTTCCCTGCCAATAAGAAAAAAGCAGATACCGATCCGACGAAATTAAAAGATACCCAAGCGGTAGCATTATTATTAGCCGAAAATAGTGATAAAGCACGTTTCAAAAAAGTGAAGCTAGAGGGTTATCAGGATACGCTTTATAGCAAAACAGGTAGCCGGAGCTATTTCACTGATTGTGAAATCAGTGGTCACGTTGATTTTATTTTTGGTTCAGGTATTACCGTATTTGATAACTGTAATATTGTGGCGCGTGACCGCAGTGATATTGAGCCACCCTATGGCTATATTACCGCGCCCAGCACATTAAAAACGTCACCTTACGGTTTGATATTTATAAATAGTCGTTTGACAAAAGAACCGGGTGTACCGGCCAAAAGTTTTGCTTTAGGGCGGCCATGGCATCCAACAACCACCTTTGACGATGGGCGTTATGCTGATCCGGCGGCAATCGGTCAGGCTGTATTTATCAATACGACGATGGATGATCATATTTACGGTTGGGATAAAATGTCTGGTAAAGATAAGCAAGGCGAGAAAATTTGGTTTTATCCGCAAGATTCCCGTTTCTTTGAAGCAAACAGTACAGGGCCGGGCGCTGAAATGAATGCAGGGCGTCGTCAGTTATCTGCTGAACAGCTTAAAGCCTTCACTTTGCCGATGATTTTTCCTGATTGGACCGTGAATTAAGGCTACACGGGCAGAGATTCGCCCCCTTTAAATTGATGGATATCCAGCCGGTGGAGTTTCACTTTTCGCCATAATGTTGTGCGGCCTATTCCTAATAAGGCCGCCATTTCATTCAACTGACCTTGGCACACTAAGGCTGCACGAATAATGGCCTGTCTTTCTAATTCTTGCAGTGATAGAACCGGCTGGGGCTGTGGCATATCCGGTTCCAGTAGTAGTTTTTCCCCTAACAAATGTTCCGGCAAATCATTGAGATTAATGCGATTGTTACGACACGCCATGGCAGCTCGCTCGACCACACTTTTTAGTTCTTGATCATTGCCCGGCCAAGGGTACTGACATAACTGTCGGATAACACTGTCATCGGGCTGATACTGACAGTGAAAATGTTGTCCTAAACTTGCCAGTGTATGCTGAACCAGCAGCGGGATGTCTTGTTGGCGTTGGCGTAAGGGCGGGATATGCAGCTCAAAAGATTGTAAGGTATAGAACAGTTGGCGGCGAAAGCGCCCTTGTTTTACTAACAATGGCAGGTCCGCGCCGGTGGCGGTAATTATCCGAACATCCACCGGAATCACCCGATTGGAGTTCACCCGCATCACCATGCCGGTTTTGACGATTTGCAGCAGTGCTGACTGCATTTCTGGCGACAAATATTCAACCTGCTCCAGATAAAGTGTGCCGCCATTGGCTAGCTCAAATTTACTGGGTTGCCCGGATTCGCCTTCACTGACGTCGCTGCCAAGAAACTCCCTTGTCATCAGATTTTGCGGTAATGCTTGGCAATTCAACACAATATACGGACCATCTGCGCGGCTGCTGGCATTGTGGATGGCCTGCCCTAGCTGTTGTTTGCCGACGCCTTCTTCTCCGTGCAATAAAATAGGATGTCGGCCTTTCGCCGCTTGTTTGCCATAACGTACCAGACGGCGCATTTCTAGTGATGCGACGGGCATATCGTCAAAGGTATAACTGGCACGCCCTAATTGATTGTGGACCATTTGGCGCAGTAATTCTTGTGGATGCAGCAAGGCAATAAAACCGCAGCGATCGCCATCAGGAATGGGCTTAAGGGTCAGCAGCGCGGGAATAAATTGCTGTTGGTTTTCAAAGGTCACTTCCACATGGCTGAGGGGATTGCGATGCAAAATAGCCTGAGTCAGCAAGGCGGGGAGGGTGAGCAAGTCAGTGACCGGCTTACCGAGGCTGCTGGTTTCATCAAGTTGCAAAATTGCGGCTGCACGGCGGTTAAGATACAGCAGACAGCCACGTTGATCCCATGCCATTACGCCATCTTCAACCCCATCAAGCAGGGCATTAAGTTCATTGAGATGACGGTTTGTCTCGGCCAGTAAAGTGTCGGCGTGGAGGTAATTACCGATTTCACGAGCAATCGCCAGCGTCAGCGGCAAGTCACTGGCGGCGTTATCGTTCAGTAAACTGCCCAATACAATCACTGCGCGTTGGCGGCCACTGTTGTCATAAACGGGGGTGGCGCAAAAGCGCCAAGGATGCAGTGCTTGCTTGAAATGTTGCTGTCCACTGACTTGTACCGGATGGCCTTCAGAAATGGCCAGCGCGGGGGCGTTGGTCCCCATTAGTCCTTCGGTCCAATAGCTACCACAATCAATCCCCAACTCTCGTAATTGGCTGATGGTTTGCGGATGGCCGCATTGCCACAGGGTACAACCACTTTCGTCGAGAATTAAAAGCACGCAGTGGCGTGATTCCATATATTCATAGGCATCTTCCAATGCCGCTTGGCCTAGCACCAGCAAGTCATTTTTTCGCTGACAAATGGATTGGAACGTTGCCCCGACGGCACGGTGTGGCTTGCGCCATTGCTGGGCTTGCATCAGCTTTTGGCAACGCTGCCATGAGCCGATTAGCGCCGGTGTCGTCGTCGGCTCAATGTGACTCATTTAGCGCCTTTGATCCCGGATGACGCCAATGGATCTGCCCCGGTAGAATCAGCCGATTTTGTGCCAGTGGTGTTTCGGCGATCAAGGCGGTGATCATCTCAAAGCTATGCCGCGCCAGCCCTTGGCAATCCTGCGCGATAGTGTCAATTTTCAATGGCAAACAATCAAAAAGATAGTGATCATCAAAGCTGCAAAGATGTATATCGCTGTCCATTAATTGATGCTGGTTAAGATAGCGCAGGACACCTTCCAATAAACCGCAGGCCGCCGTAAATACCGCTTTGGGTGGGCGGCCTAATTGCGCACAAAGCTGGGCAATCATTTCATAGCCGGAACTGGGCAGGTAATGGCCATTCAAGAGCCATTCCGGGCGGCATTTAACTCCCGCTTGTTGTAAGCCTTGCTGGAAACCGGCTAAACGATCACGAGTCGGGGAGATGCGAGGCTGACCACCGAGAAAGTAAAATTCATCAGGATGTTGGCGGGCTACGTTTTCAACTAATGCAGTGGTAGAGGCCACGGAATCAGTGATCACCAGTGGCAAATCCGAATCACCAATAAGTCGGTCCATTTGCACGACCGGCAAGCGAGCATTAATTTTTTGGTATTCACCGTCATTGAGCTGGCTGGAGGCCACAATCAGACCATCGACTTGACGCTGCACCAGACTGTTAACGGCCATCATTTCCTGTCCGGGATTTTCATCCGTACAGGCGATAAGTAGCTGTAACCCTGCTTCACGACATAGCATTTCCAACTCACGAGAAATCAGGGCAAAACCGTGGTTGGTCATCTCCGGCACCACAAGCCCGATAGTATGGCTGCGGCTTGAGCGTAGTGAACGGGCGTGGAAACTGGGTTGATAATTGTGTTCGCTTGCCAAGGCAATAATACGATCCCGCGTTTCATCTGAAACACGATATTCCTTGCTGCGTCCATTGAGCACCAGGCTGGTGGTCGACTTCGACACACCCGCCATCTTGGCAATATCGTTGATGGTAATACGTTTGTTGTTTTTCACCGGTTATTGTTTTTCACTGAGTGAATCTGTCGCCTTGAAAGATAGCTCATTCTAACATGGGCGAAGACAACAACCAGTGTTGCAGGCACAGTTCGGCACTTCCGGTCAATATTGCCTGCGGCGGCTCTGGTGGGAAGTAACTTGATGTCATTACGGCTTCCCCCTGATTAATAAAGATTTCTATGCTGCAACGATCGCAAAGTAATTGTAATTGCTGCAACTGTCCACGCCAGTAGCGGAACTCCCGTAACCCGGTGCGCAGGTTATTGCGGCTTAACGTTATGCGAGAGCCATCCCATTCCAGCATGAGCGTTTTGCCTAATTCAAGAGCAAAGGGCGCGTTCACGTCGATAACCATTTCAGCGCTACTGATGGAAAAATGTGGTGCATCTTGAGCGCGACCTTGCCACTGGCGATATTCGCGGCGCAGCGCGGTTAATTCGCGAGCGGGTTGCTGAGTCAGTTTGCCTCCTTGCAAACTTAACTCGCGCGGGCAGGTCATGGTGTGGATCCAGCCATAGGCCACGGTTGGCTGATATAGCTCATCTTCATCTGGAATACCCATCCAGCCGAATAGCAGACGACGACCATCTGCGGCTAGTGTGGTTTGTGGTGCATAGAATTCAAAACCAGCATCCAGTTCATGAAAATCTTGATGATTGAACGTTGCATGAGAATAATCCAATTTGCCGAGCAGATAGCCCGCTTGGAAAGTATTACGATAATGTTCAGCTTCAGCCGGAATGCCTTGTGGGCAGAAGAGCAAAACATCCTGCTCAGCTAACCTAAATAAGTCCGGGCACTCCCACATATAACCAAAAGGCCCAAGACCACCGAGGCCAGAGCCAGCAATCTCGCCTAAATTATGCCATTGATGCAAATCATCTGAACGTAGTAGTAAAACTTTGCCTTGCAGTTGCTTATCTTGCGCCCCTAGCACCATGTACCACAGGCCGTCGTGCTGCCAGACTTTGGGGTCGCGGACATGGCCGGTATAACCCGCCGGTAGTGGGAGCACAGGCCCCAGTTTGTCGAATTCTCCCCGCTCATTTTCCTGTGCCAGACATTGGAATGCGGTACGAGAGCCATCGGGATATTTCACATTGCCAGTGTAAATCAGGGTGATGAGGCCATCAGCAATGACGGCAGAACCAGAGTAACAACCGTGACTTTCGTAGGTTTCACTAGGCACTAAAGCCACGGGTTGATGTTCCCAATTCACCAGATCAGTGCTGCGCCAGTGGCCCCAATATTTACTGCCGTGGCGGCAATCCAGTGGGTTCCATTGATAGAACAGATGATAAAAGCCAGCATGATAAATAAACCCATTGGGATCATTTAGCAGCCCGACACAGGGGGCCAGATGCCAGTCTGGCCGATGTGGGTCTTGGGATGCGCGAATCTGACCGCGCATCACTGCCAGCGTAAGATGTTTAAGTAAACTGGCTTCTTGCATTATTCGCTGTCCGTTTTGTATTTAAGGAGCAAAGAAATAACGAAGGCGGTGCCAAAGGCAATCACCAACCCAATCAGATAGTTAACAATAGAGTTGCCCTGAACAATGGCGATACCCGGAATTCCGGTTAAGCCAACGGCCGTCATATTGACATGATTTGCTACCACCCATGCGCCACCGAATGCCCCACCTGCCAACGCCGCCAAGAACGGTTTTATAAAGCGCAGGTTAATCCCGAAAATAGCCGCTTCGGTAATCCCCAGCATGGCAGAAAATGCCGACGGGATCGCAATCGCCTTAATCTTGGCATCACGAGTTTTAAAATAGACCGCCAGACAAGCCCCGCCTTGTGCAACGTTCGCCATTGACCAAATCGGCAGCAGGAAGTTAACGCCGATATTCGGATTGCCCAGTAAGCCTGCTTCGATAGCATGAAAACTATGATGGATACCGGTTATGACAATCACCGAATAAAGCCCACCGAACAGTAATCCGGCCAGCCAACCGGCATGCGTAATTAATGTGCTGAGTATGAGTGAGATTCCATCCCCCAGTACTCGCCCGGCAGGGCCGATAAACAGCAATGCAACGAAGCCGGTGATGATCACGGTGAGGAACGGCGTGAGGATCAAATCCAGTGCATCTGGAATGACTTTGCGCAGGCGCTTTTCCAGTATGCTCATAAACCACACCGCGAGCAGCACTGGGAATACCGTGCCTTGATAGCCAATCATCGCCACCTCCATACCAAAGAAATTCATGGTATGGAACCCGCCAGCGACTCCCCAAGCATTGGTGAGTGCCGGATGGGTTAAAATGCCGCCCAGTGTTGCGCCCAGATAAGGGTTGCCACCAAATTCTTTAGCGGCGGTGAAACCAATCAAAATCGGCAAAATGATAAAGGCGGCGGAGCTGAACATATCCAGCATAATAAATAGCGCGCTGTTAGCGTCGGCCCAGCCATAGGTTTTCACCATGCCGAGCAAGCCCATCAACAGGCCAGAGGCTACAATTGCTGGAATAATAGGAACAAAAATGTTGGATAACAGGCGAGCAATGCGCTGGAATGGGTTCAGTTTCCGCGCTGCGGCATCAGCCGCTTCTGATTTACTGGATTCATTGATGCCCGCGACTTTGATAAATTCAGCATAAACTTTATTCACCAGCCCGGTGCCGAAAATAATCTGTAATTGCCCAGCATTACTGAAGCAGCCCTTCACTCCCTCAAGTTTTTCTACTGCCGATTTTTGTACCAACGTGTCATCAGCCAGCACTAAACGCAGGCGGGTAGCGCAATGGGCTGCACTGACAATATTTTCTTTACCGCCGAGCAACGGGAGTAGAGCCTTTGCGGTCTCATTAATATTCATTATATCCCTCGCATAATCATTCCGCGTCCTGTGCCGTGGTTTATCTACGCCCGCAGGATATTATCGCGAAATTGTCATCAATTAGGTTTCCCGTCGCAGCAGCCAACCCCCTGCACACGACGGGGGATTATCAGAACCAGGTTTCCATTTGAATACCGAAGTTCCACTGGCCACCGGCTGCGAAATCGCTTTTACCGAAGGCATCATCCTTGGCGTAGTTATCCAAGTCTTGGCTCCAATCCATATAGGTGGCAAAGACACGTATTTCTGGTCGACTAAAGAAATTACTGATATCTCCAGCTTTAAAGGTTGGGGCAAAGGTCAATTTATAAAAACCGCCACTGACTTTGTGATAATCCTTATAACCTTGCGGGTCCAGATTCATATACTGGTAACTGCCCTCATAAGCCAGTGCAAAGTTTTCGGTGATCTCTTGGAGCAGACGGGCATTGAATGTCACCCATTTATAGCTATCGCCCGCAACATAACGATCTTTACTTTGCTGGGCTAAAATAGCGGGTGCCAGGCTCCAATTCTTGCTCAGTGCCGTAGTACCGTAAGAGGCCAGACGCCAAGTATCGGCACCGCTGGTCAGATTGCCATCGGAACCAATGGATTTCACCTCGGCCCCTAAGCCATGACCATACAGTAACGCGGTTTTCGACGTTCCTTCGCGTAACCCATAGAAGCTGTCGCCGTGGTAGGCCACCATGCTGTGGACACCTTTATCCGCCGCATGAGTATTGACGGTTTCGCCGCTATTCTGACGTGCTTCATTATCTTTGGCGCGTAGACCACTCAGCATCCACTGGAACTTACCACCGCCATTATTTACGGCAATATAGTTATTAGTGGTGAAAATATAGCTTTGAATATCACTGTTAACATTTTCAATCTCACCATAATTACGGCCATATAACGAGAAGTTGCTTTTCAGATTATCAGTCCACTTGATGTCATAAATACCGCCACCGGTGCCGGCGAGGAAGACGACATCAGAATCGAGCCAATGAATATCAAAGTTATCGCGATCGAAACGTTTACCTGCCCATAGGGTACTGTCTTTGAAGATACCGTTGAACGTTGGCAAGGTGCCCAACTCGACAAAAGCCTGACGGACATTGAGGTCGCTGCTGTCGGCTGTCCAGTCGTTATAGCTACGCTGGCCATCGGCCAGCATCACTTTGTAGCGAGTGGTCGCGCCATTATCCAGCGTCTGTTTTTTCTCTAAATTGACTTCAACATAAGTATCGGGTTCATTGCCTAAACGGCCTATGGCTCCACCGGTGCTACCGGCTGGGGAAACATAAGGGCCACCTTGTGTACCGGTACCGGAGCTGTTCATCAGCAAACCGGAACGGGCATAGCCGTGAAACTCAAAACCATTGTCGTTCTGTGTTTTGCTTTCTAATTTCTCGGTACGCTTAGCGACTTGAACGGTTTTTTCTTCCGCCGCCAGTGTGCGAGTTTCTAGTTTTTGCGCTTGTTTTTCTGCTATTTCGGCACGTAATTCTGCATTTTTTGCTCGAAGTTCAGCTTGTTGTAGTCGCTGTTCTAAAGCATTAAGACGGGCTTCGATATCCCTGTCCGAAGAGGAGGCTGCTGAGGCGGAGGTCGCTGCACAAGAAAGGATAAGTCCTATTGATACAGCAAGATAGCTTGGTTTTATCATCATTTTTATATCACTCGGTATGTGATTGATTGTATTTATGCTAAACAGCTAAACCGGTTTTTCATGGCTAACATAAGGGTGAACCTTGGGGATTAGCAAAACATTTTGCTAACCCGATTCAGCTATTGTGATCTGGACTGCAAATCGAGTGATATGGCGTGTGACATGAGGTGGTGAAAGGGGGAGATATCAGGCAAAACAGGGTGTTTAGCAAAATTGACCAAGTTAAAGAGGAAGCCGGATGCTGACTCAGGACGGCATCCGGTCACTTTTTAAGTGGTTAGCGATTGCATTGTAAGAATGAGGCCAGTTCTTGCGCATTCGGCAACGCGGTCATAGCACCTTTGGCAGTCGTGGCTAAAGCACCACAAGCCTGTGCCTGGCTGATGACGGCAGAAAGGTCTGGGCTAAGATGCCAGTCTGGTTTTTGTGCCAGCGCTGCCAGCAGCCCAGCAACAAAAGCATCGCCCGCGCCGGTGGTGTCTATCGGGGTTATCTTCCTGCTCGGATATTTTTGCAGGCCACGGCGGTTATGTACCCAAACCCCCTCAGCCCCTAATGTGACCAGCAGTAATTTACAAGAATAGTCAGCCATGAGTTGCTCCATAGCCGTCGCGATATCCTGCTGTGGGCAGATAAAATTCAACTCCTCCAAAGACAGCTTGACTACATCAGCCAACTGCAATGCGTGTTGCAGGCAGGGGAGTAACTCCTGTGGTTGACGCCAAATATCAGCACGAATATTGGGGTCAAAACTGACCCATCCCCCATCAGCTTTAATACGACGCATAGCCTCAAATGCGGTACTGCGGCAAGGTTCCTGACTTAAAGCGATAGAGCACAAATGTAACCACTGGTTAGGTTTAAATTCAGGTAAATCATCAGGTTGTAGGAATAGATCAGCACTTGGCGTTACCATGAACGTGAAAGTGCGTTCACCGTGCTCATCTAAATCAACCACCACCGTCGAAGTATGATGCTGTGGATCCAGCTTCATTGCGCGGGTATCAACATTTTCCTGCTGCAACACCTGCTGCATAAAGTGGCCAAAGCTATCTTGCCCAACCCGACCAATAAAGGCACTTTTCCCGCCAAGTCTGGCAATACCGACAGCAACATTGGCTGGCGCACCGCCCGGACACTTTAGGTAACTATTTGAATTTTCTGGGACAAGATCAATAACTGCATCGCCTAAAACCCAAATGGTATTTTCCATGATAAACCCCTACTTTCATCAATTCTATTTGCTGCTAAAAGTAGAAGAATCGGTTTAGCAAAGCAACAAAATATTCTGTGATGGAGAAAAACACCGGTAAATGCCATTAAAAAGAATTTATCGCCATAGCGCAGAGAATGATTCAAGTTATGAAATGATATGGATTATCATTCTCCTCATCATTTTTTAAAATGCAGAGCTGTTGTCTGCCATTATTTGCCCAATTCATTGAGTTATCTCAACTTGTTGAGTTCGCTCAGTTGTCGCTAGGCGACAACTCGGAATCTGTTGGGGAAAGCATTTTATTTTTCAAAGGACATTTCATGCTAGGTCATACTGTCAGCCGATTTTTATTATCCGTCGCTATATTTTTCACGATAACGGCCTCATTTTCTGTTTTAGCCACACCTATTGTGGTGACTGATATTGCTGGCCGGCAGGTGACATTAGCCCAGCCAGCTTCTCGCGTGATATTGGCTGATGCCAGAGCTTTGATGGCACTGAATATTCTTCACCCGCAAACCCCACTTAAAAGTATCATTGCTTGGGATAATTCACTGAAAGTGAAAGCCGCCGACTTGGTGGAGGCATATGCCAAAAAATTCCCGGAAGTGAATGATATCCCTATGTTTGATAACCCCTACGTGACGGATTTTAGCGTCGAACGAGCGGTATCATTGCAGCCTAACCTCATCATTTTTGATACCGGATTGCTGGCAAAGCTTAAAGCCAGTGGTGTATTAGCCCAACTGGATAAGTCCGGTATTCCTGTACTGTTTATTGATTTTCGCCAGCAACCGTTGACCAATACTGTCCCCAGCATGCAGCTACTCGGCAAAGTGTTTGGCGAAGAAAAGAACGCTGAAGATTTTGTGCGGTTCTATCAGCAACGCCTTGATTTAATTCGACAACGAGTGGCAACGCTGAAACCGGAACAGCGTCCTAGTGTCTTCATTGAACGCCATGCCGGGATGACCGGTGAGGAATGTTGTTCTACTTTCGGTAAGGGGAGTTTTGGGCAATTTATTGCTGAAGCGGGCGGAAATAATATTGGTAGCCAACTGTTTGCGGAAATGGGCGGAGAGATTAACGTCGAGCAACTTATTGTCAGTAATCCTGATTTCTATTTGATGACAGGGGCTGACTGGAGTCGCGGTCACAAAGGTTCGGTCGCTGTACCTTTGGGCTACAACACGGATGCAGGGACAACACAGAAAAAATTGGCACATTTGATGGAGCGTACGGGCGTTAGCGTATTGAAATCGGTGCAGGATAAGAAAGTGATGGCGGTCTATCATCAGTTCTATGACAGCCCGCTCAATGTGGTTGCGGTGGAAGCGATTGCCAAGTTTCTTCACCCGGAATTATTTGCAGATCTGGATCCGCAGGCCGATTTGGAAATGATTCATAAAAAATATACCGCGATTGATTATTCCGGGGTGTTTTGGGTGACTTCCCATCCCTAAATTGAATAAGAACGTCATTCTAATTATTCACAGTAACGGCCTATAACCATTTAATTTTTAATGGTTATTATTATTTGCCGCCCTTTGAAGATGGCGGCAAATAATCTCCCTCTCTGCGACAAAATTGATTTACTTGGTAAGCGTAATCATTAAGATTAGCGTTTCCAAAAAAACAATTAGACATACCTCCTTTCGCAATAGGCTCAAAATGTTAACGTTTTCCCGTCTGTCCCTGCTGGCTGCTTCTGTCATGCTGGCATTACCTGCTGTTGCCGCGGAGAAGTCTTCCCAGCCCGTTGCTGCTCAGTCAGCCGAACCTAAAACAGATAAGAATGACCAGCTTTCTGTCGTCGGCAACTGGCTTGATAATACCGACAACAGCACTGTTGTTCTGAATCACCCCGGTGCTCGTACTATCGTGACCCAACAACGTATTCACGAAAAGGGCGCTCAGACTATTGGGGATTCGCTTCGTGGTATTCCTGGGGTACAGGTGCGCGAAAGTAATGGTACGGGAGGGAGTGATATCTCGCTGAATGTCGGCGTGCGTGGGTTAACCTCTCGTTTGTCTCCTCGCTCGACGATTCTGATGGACGGCATCCCGCTGGCCGTGGCCCCTTATGGTCAACCCCAACTTTCGATGGCCCCTTTATCCATTGGTAATCTGCAATCGGTCGATGTGATTCGTGGCGGCGGCGCGGTGCGTTATGGGCCGCAAAATGTGGGCGGAATCATTAACTTTAATACCAAAGCTATCCCACAGGATTTCAGTGGAGCAGTCAGTGCGCAGACACAAGGTGCCAATCATGGTGGGTTAAAAACCCTGAGCAGTGCTTCACTCGGTGGTACCGCAGATAATGGTTTTGGTGCAGCAATACTCTATTCTGGTTTGCATGGTCAGGGATATCGCGACAATAACGACAACACTGATATTGATGATTTCATGTTGAAAACGCGCTATCAATTAACTGAACATGATGAGCTACAAGCTAACTTCCACTATTACGAAGCCCATGCCGGCATGCCGGGTGGGTTGACCCGCGCGCAATACGCTGAGAATCCTTTCCAGTCCACCCGACCTTATGATCAATTTGATGGACGTCGTCGTGATATGTCATTCAAATATACTCATCAGGAAGATGATAAGCAGTTTGAGTTACTGACGTATTTCACCAAAAGCTTCCGTGGTAGCAACATTGAATCTGAAGGCACTGGGGCTAATCAGGGCCAAAAACGCATGGTGGCTTATCCACGTAATTACACCACCTATGCTATTGAGCCAAGTTATTCACAGTTATTCAGAATGGGTAGCAGCGCCCATGAGGTGACGGTAGGGTATCGCTACCTGAATGAAACCATGGATGAGAAAGCCTATCGCTCCCCTTGGTATAGTCCGGCAACAGTGACCTCCACGCCGGCTACACCACAGTATTATCAGCATACCTCCGGCGGTACTGAAGCCCATGCTGTGTATATTGATGATGCAATCAATATCTCTGACTGGACTATCACACCGGGTCTACGTTATGAAAATATACGCACCAATGTGGATGATTCTTTTGCTAATACTCGACGTGAAAAGCAATACAGCGAGCCATTACCTTCACTGAACGTCATGTACCATCTGTCCGATGAGTGGAAGTTGTTTGCTAATGCCAACACCTCCTTCGGCAGCATGCAGTATTTCCAACTCAGTAAAGGGGGCAATGGTAACGCGCCCGCGCCGGGTCTGACGGCGGAAAAAGCCCATAGCTATGAAGTGGGTACCCGTTTTGATGATACAGTAATGACCGGTGAATTGACGTTGTTCTACATCGATTTTGATAACCAACTGCAATACATCAGCAATGATATTGGTTGGACAAATTTGGGTGCGACAACGCATGAAGGTGTGGAGTTGGCGTTTAGCTATGACTTAAGTGAAGTGAACCCGCTGCTGAATGGGGTGAGTGTTTACTCCAGCTACACCTATACCAAAGCCACTACCAAAAGCGGTGATTTTGCCGGTAAGGATTTGCCGTTCTATTCACGTCAGGTATATACCGTCGGTACGCGTTATGAGACGGGTAACTGGGTCTGGAATTTGGATAGTTATGCGCAATCTCAACAGCAGTCTCCAGGAGCAGGTCCGCAGTATATTACTGCCGAAAGTGCTGATGGTCAGTTTGGCCGCATTCCGGGATATATGGTGTGGAATACCCGCGCTGAATATAATTTCGGACCAGCTTGGTCTAATTTGACAATTGGCGCAGGGGTGAAAAACGTGTTTGATCAGCGCTATTTCACGCGTTCTAACGACAATAACTCCGGGAAATATGTGGGAGAACCGCGCACCTTCTTCGTCCAAGGGTCTGTGGCATTCTGATCCCATCATTGCAAGCGGCTGTACAACAGCCGCTTAAACCCAGCGGCTATGCCATTTGCTGGGCTGAGTATTCACCTCGTGTTCTCCCTGCGTAGTGGGTTCTTTTACTTGAATTATCCATTATTTATATAAATGATAATCATTATTGCACTCGTATTATCGAGTGTGAATATTATTCATCTTCTTAACCGATATGTAAGACAAGATCACTTGGTCGACGGATAGGAATAATGGAGTGAATTATCAATAAAAAGCTAATTATGTGCTAAACGAAATGACTATAATGATTAGCTTAAATAGAGGTATCTACCAATAAATTAGCCGACCATTTATTTTTACCTATGACATGGAGCGATTTAATAACAGAATTAAAGATAAATATAATAGTGCCAAACTCAACTATTAACTGAAGAAATAATAGTTGAGTATTGTGCTCGGTGATTTTATCAGGGCGAAGATTCAACCTTAGATAATTTATCTTCGGCAAAGGCAACTTTATTGCGTCCATCCTTTTTAGCCCGATACAGTGCTTCATCTGCGGCTTTGAGTGACGATGCCAGATCATAGGATTGTAAGGGCGAAATCCCAGCACTCAATGTGACTGTCGTAGAGACTTTGTGGTTAAAAACATGTGGAATATCAAGGCCTAAAACTTTCTGTCGGACTCTTTCAGCCAACTGGCTTGCGTACTCTTCGCTCACATGTGTCAATAATACCAAAAACTCCTCACCACCATAGCGCACAACGATGTCCCGTGAACGAACAGCATCGCGAATAGCGGCAGCAACCCGCACCAATGCTTGATCTCCCATGGTATGACCATAGTTATCGTTATAAGCCTTGAAATGATCGATATCGAGTAGCAGTACGTAATGATTGCCAGGAGACTGCGCTAATAGTGTTTCAAGTTTATTTTCCAATCCCCGGCGATTATACAAGCTGGTTAAAGGGTCTATCATACTTAAATCACTGAATTTTTCTCTTTCATTATAAAGGCGTGCGACAAGTTTTCGAGTGAAGTCATCGCTGCGGCGTAGCATCAAATGATGTAAAGAGAAGCCAATGAGCGGCAGCATGATAGTAAATATAATGCGGGAAATATTTTGAAAATCATCCAGAAAAATAACGGTTAGTGCCGAAGGTGCCGTGTGCAGACAAAAGGCAAGAAAGTTATCTGATAGCGCAATCGTGCTGATGAAGAAAATCGTAAACAAGCTGAGTAATAAGTAATTATTTTCATTGGTTCCCAAATATTCATATTTAAGAATGATTTGCCAGGCCCAGAGTACGCCCATGATAATTGCAAATAAATTCAATTTATCGGCATAATTCTTCGAAATAAAATATAAATAAGCAGCAGAACCGAGGCTGATAACGGTGATCAGCACGACAGGTAATGTGATCGCCGGTGTTTCTGACGAGGGTAATATCATACTGAAAATAGCTGACGCCGCATTAAGAAATAGAAAAAGCAGTAAAGAGAGCCGATGCTTA
Source organism: Yersinia vastinensis (assembly GCF_902726565.1). Classification (GTDB taxonomy): domain Bacteria; phylum Pseudomonadota; class Gammaproteobacteria; order Enterobacterales; family Enterobacteriaceae; genus Yersinia; species Yersinia vastinensis. The sequence continues at coordinate 392,242 of NZ_CACVAF010000003.1, read as the reverse complement.
CTTTTCAAAAGCTGATCGTAGGAATGGCTATTCATATTCAATTCACTCTGCATAATGGCGTGCTGTCAGTAGACAAATAAACAATATCCTCATGAAGCCATTTTATTCAGGCATCACGATAAATAGTTCTTATAAGTAATTATCTTTGTTTGAATCGTTTTTATGGCTTTAGGAATTTTCTTAGTCAAAATTACCATTTTTGTTTCAGCCTGTCATCATGATGTCGATCAACTCATCAATTTACTCTTCGAAATCTGATATCCCGGTCGTGTCAACAAGGCTATTTCAGTTAAATAATGCTTTTTTTAATGACAACTTCCTGGTGCAGATTGCTCAGTAGTGATATATGATATTAGTTATCATTATCATTTCTATTATCATTTGAGCGAGGCGTCATGATGATTACAGCCAGATTAGCAGCTTATCGTTCATGGGGAATCAGCGGTGTTTTGAGTCGCTTAATGTCCAGTGGTTGGGGAATTTTGCTGCCTTTTGCTTTGCTGCCGGTGCTCGAGTGGGCTGATATTACGGTGGGGCAGTTGCGGGTGCTGATCATTATCGCGATGCTAGCAACGGTCAGTATGCTGTATCACTCTCGATTACGGCATTTCCTGTTATTACCCTCTTGCATAGCGCTATTGGGCGGTCTGGCTGCCATATTGATGCACAACGGAATTCATTGATTGATGGTATTGAAAAGTAGTGTGTCTGGCCTGAAGTCGCTAAGAGATTTGACGAGTTTGCGGACAGTAATAATTGAAATCATCGTGGTGCGAAGGGAGGGACTTGAACCCTCACGTCCGTAAGAACACTAACACCTGAAGCTAGCGCGTCTACCAATTCCGCCACCATCGCATGTGCTGTGCAATATAAATCTTTACTGCTGAAGTTGTTCATTGAGAAAGAAATGTTTGGTGCGAAGGGAGGGACTTGAACCCTCACGTCCGTAAGAACACTAACACCTGAAGCTAGCGCGTCTACCAATTCCGCCACCATCGCATGTGCTGTGCAATATAAATCTTTACTGCTGAAGTTGTTCATTGAGAAAGAAATGTTTGGTGCGAAGGGAGGGACTTGAACCCTCACGTCCGTAAGAACACTAACACCTGAAGCTAGCGCGTCTACCAATTCCGCCACCATCGCGTACCGGAAACATGACTTTTTGATGCAACCACGGAGGCGAATTCTAGAGATTTTCACGTACAGGTCAATACTTATTTCCCCTAAGCGGGACGTTTGCTGTAAAAAGCATCATATGTTGAGTAATTGCTTTGATTACTCAAGCATTTCAAATTTTAAGCGCTGTTCTCTATATCGGAAGGGCTGGGTGGGTAATGAGCAAATAGCGCGATTAGCCAGTCTATAAGGACTCTAACGCGCGGGGCCAAAAAACGCCCCGGTGGGAACATAATAAACAATGGCATTGCCGGTGGCGGCATATCGGGTAATACCTCTATCAGTTCACCTTGTGCTAATTGGTGATGAATTCCAGGGGTAGGTGCTTGAATCAGGCCCAGACCCGCGACACCTGCGGCGATATAGGCATCAGCACCACTAACACTCAACATACCGGGCAATACGCGGCGTTCAACTTTCCCTTGGTGAACAAATTCCAATGGATAATCACGGCTATTGAGTTGCGAGAAATACCCTACGGCTTGATGGCCCGCTAAATCCTCAAGTGACGTCGGAACGCCATATTTTTCGAGGTACGCAGGAGAGGCGCAGGTTATTTGGGGTTGCTGACCAATATTGCGCGCGACGAGTTGTTCATCATGGGGGATCCAGGCACGTAATACACAATCCGCGCCTTCACGCATTAAATCGATGGTGCTGTCATTAGCGCTGAGACTCAGTGTGATATGGGGATAGCGCTGGTAAAAGTCACTCAGTGCTGGGATAACCACATTGCGCGCCAGTGAATGTGGCATATCGATGCGCACTTTTCCTTCTGGTTGCAGCCGTTGATGACTGAATAGCGCGTTTGCTTCTTCAAATGCGGAGAGTAATTGTAAACAGCGCTGATAATAGAGCGAGCCTTCAGCGGTGATATTCACTTGCCGGGTGGTACGAACCAGCAAGCGGACACCGAGCCGCTGCTCGAGCCTCTTTAAGGTATGGCTGACCGTGGCGCGTGGCAACTGCAGTTTTTCTGCCGCTCGACTGAAACTGCCCAACTCAACAATGCGAACAAAAATCTGCATGGCTTGTATTTGGTCCATAATCGTGTCCGCCTATTGTTGGTGTTTTTTGAACAGTGATGAGCTATCTGCATTATTTATCTTTCTCTACGAAACAACCACACTTTCCTCCGACATCACTAATGGGGAATATCACAATGCAACAACGCCAATTAGGTTCGAATGGCCCTCTGGTTTCTGCTCTTGGCCTTGGCTGCATGGGCATGAGTGATTTTTACTCAACCAATCAGGACGTCAATGAGTCCATTGCGACTTTGCATCGAGCACTGGAACTGGGTGTCACGTTACTGGATACCGCGGATATGTATGGCCCGTTTACCAATGAAGAGTTGGTGGGGCGGGCAATCAAAGGAAAGCGAGAGCAGGTCTTTTTAGCCACTAAGTTTGGTATTGTGCGTGATCCAGCAAACCCAGCGGCTCGTGGCGTGAGCAGTCATCCTGATTATATCCGCAAATCTGTTGATGGCAGTTTGAAGCGGTTAGGTGTTGATGTTATCGATCTTTATTATCAACACCGTGGTGATCCGAGTGTGCCGGTGGAGGACGTAGTAGGGACGCTGGCTGATTTGATCACCGCCGGTAAAATTCGGTATATCGGCCTGAGTGAAGTCTCGGCGGCAACATTGGAAAAAGCTCATCAGGTACATCCGATTACTGCTGTACAGAGTGAATACTCACTGTGGACGCGAGATGTAGAAACGTCAGTCTTGGCAATGTGCGAACGCTTAGGTGTGGGTTTTGTTGCCTATAGCCCGTTGGGTCGTGGTTTTTTGACTGGGGCTATCCGCAGCCCAGAAGATTTAGCTGCTGATGATTTCCGTCGTAATAATCCACGTTTTCAGGGGGATAACTTTGCCTTGAATCTGGCACTGGCGGATACCGTGATAAAAATGGCGCAAGAGAAAGGGGTTAAACCATCACAATTGGCATTGGCATGGGTACTGGCACAACGAAGTTTCATTGTCCCTATCCCCGGAACCAAGCGCCGAACCTATCTGGAAGAGAATTTAGCGGCAGCTGATGTGCTACTCAGCCCACAAGAGTTGGCAACACTTGATGCAGTATTCCCCTTCCATGCCGCAGCAGGTGAACGCTACGGCGCAGAAGGGATGGTCTATCTTAACGCCTAATATTAACGTTTTTTCTTAGGATCTCGTGGTGGGCGCCCGACCGTTGCCTGATACACCTTAAAGCGGCCATTCTGTGCCAGTACTTCATGGCTGCCAAATGCAGCATCCAGCAGCGCAGGATAAGGCAAGAAGGCGTTCGCCACGATACGTAATTTACCGCCGACATGCAGGTGCGCGGTCGCCCCTCGGATCAACATCTCCGCCGCTGTCAGGCTGGTTTGAATTCCATCATGGAACGGCGGATTTGAAATAATCATCTCGAAACGGCCTTTAATGTCAGAGTAGACATTGCTGGCAATCACTTGCGCTTCAATATTATTCGCCGCCAATGTTGCTCGGCTAGATTCAATGGCTGCCGCACTGACATCACTCAATGTCCATTTGATTTTCGGCGATTGCTGCGCCAGAACTGATGCTAGCACCCCGGCACCACAGCCAACATCTAACACGCTGCCTTTAAACGGCTCGCTGAAAGTGGACAGCAGCAGGTGACTACCAGAATCAAGCGAATCACGGCTGAATACGCCCGGCAAGGTTTTTACTGTTACATCACCGATCTGATAGCTTTCCCACCAAGCATCGGCATCAAATTCGGGCTGCTTATCCAAACGGCCATGATAGAGACCACAGCGGCGAGCACTGTCAATTTTGGTCAGTTGCGCAAACTCAGACAGCATTTCTTCTGCACTGCGCACACCACTACGGTTCTCACCCACCACAAAGATATCGCTACCCACCGGCAATAAAGAGAGCAGATTAGCCAGTTGGAACTGGGCTTCTTGCTTGCTTTTTGGCCAGTAATAAACCAGCGTATCGCAGGTTGCGGCCGTTTCCGCTGTTGCCAAAAGACCGAATTGAACATTCTCTTCCAGCGTATTGCTCAGTAATTGCCAGTGGTGATATTGATTGGTGTGAACCCGTACCCCGGCGGCATCAAATTGCGCTGGCAGCGCATCCTGCAGGTCACCGGCAAATAACACGTGGCGGGCTATAAATTCATCACTATGGCGCAGTATCACTTCACTGGCTGGGGTTAATGCTGACATCAGTCTTTGGCTCCTCAATAATATAATCGGGGATTATAGAGGTTTGTTGGCGCATGTTCGATGGGTTTGCTAGCATAGCGCCGAAATAGGGGTCGCTTTGATAGGAAAGGGCATGGCATCAAGACGAGACTTGCTGTTACAACAGCTTGGCATTACGCAGTGGACATTGCGCCGCCCGGCCGTTTTGCAGGGGGAAATCGCCATCCGCTTGCCTGAAGATACCCGTCTGTTGATTGTGGCAGACCCGCTTCCTGAATCAGATGACCCGCTGTTGTGCGACGTATTGCGTAGCTTAGGGCTGACTCCGCATCAGGCTTATGCGCTGACGCCTGATCAGGTTGCGATGTTACCCGAAGAAACACAGTGCAACAGTTGGCGATTGGGCATCAGTGAACCTCTTGCCGTTGCAGGCGCACAATTACACAGTCCGGCACTGGCCGGGCTTTATCAAGACGCAAGCGCGAAGCGCGCACTTTGGCAGCAGATTTGTCATCATGAAGCAGATTTCTATCCTGACGCCAGCCGATCTGGCCACAGCGTATCAAATTGAACAAGCCAGCCACGCTTTTCCGTGGACGGAAAAAACCTTGGCGAGCAATCAGGGTGAGCGCTACCTCAATTTTAAACTGAGTGTTGATCAGCAAATGGTCGGCTTTGCCATTACCCAAATGGTATTGGATGAAGCAACGCTGTTTAATATTGCCATTGATCCGCAGCATCAGCGCCAAGGTTATGGCCGTTTGCTGCTTGAGCATGTGATTGCACAGTTGGAAACGCGTAATATCTTCACTCTTTGGCTTGAAGTTCGGGCCTCAAATGCAGGCGCGATAGCCTTGTATGAAAGCCTCGGGTTTAACGAGGTTTCCGTGCGCCGCAACTATTATCCAAGTGCGAATGGGCGTGAAGATGCCATTATGATGGCGTTGCCTATGGGGTAGTGCCGTTTTACGGATAATAAATTGTCTATCCCGGTTAAATCAGGGAAAATACCGCGCTATAACACTGATTCTCGCTTTCCTGAATCGCGCATGGCACCAGATGTCATGCCAGAGCAGGGGGCCTAAAAGTAGAAACTTCAAACTATGTCTCCAAGTGAATATGCACAGGAAGTCGCGAAAAGACGTACTTTCGCGATCATTTCTCACCCCGATGCCGGTAAAACCACCATTACCGAAAAAGTGTTGCTGTTCGGACACGCCATTCAGACCGCTGGTACGGTAAAAGGCCGTGGCTCTAGCCATCATGCCAAATCTGACTGGATGGAAATGGAAAAACAACGTGGTATCTCCATCACTACGTCCGTGATGCAGTTCCCGTATGGTGGCTGTCTGGTTAACTTGCTGGATACCCCGGGGCATGAAGACTTCTCCGAAGATACCTATCGTACTCTAACGGCGGTTGACTGTTGTCTGATGGTGATTGATGCAGCGAAAGGGGTAGAAGATCGAACCCGTAAGCTGATGGAAGTCACCCGTTTGCGTGATACTCCGATCCTGACCTTCATGAACAAATTGGACCGCGATATTCGTGATCCTATGGAAGTCCTGGATGAAGTGGAGCGCGAGCTAAAAATTGCGTGTTCACCGATAACCTGGCCGATTGGCTGCGGTAAGTTGTTTAAAGGGGTTTACCACCTTTATAAAGATGAAACTTACCTGTATCAGACCGGTAAAGGCCACACCATCCAAGAAGTTCGCATTGTTAAAGGACTGAATAACCCAGACTTGGATATTGCTGTGGGTGAGGATTTGGCGAAGCAGTTCCGCCAAGAGCTTGAACTGGTACAGGGCGCGTCGCATGAATTTGACCATGAAGCATTCCTGTCCGGTGACTTAACCCCAGTCTTCTTTGGTACTGCACTGGGCAACTTTGGTGTTGACCATATGTTGGATGGCTTGGTTGAGTGGGCTCCTGCGCCAATGCCACGTAAAACAGACACGCGCGAAGTGGTTGCAGCTGAAGAGAAATTTACCGGTTTTGTCTTTAAGATTCAGGCTAATATGGATCCAAAACACCGTGACCGCGTTGCTTTCTTGCGTGTGGTTTCTGGCCGTTTTGAAAAAGGGATGAAACTGCGTCAGGTACGTATTAAGAAAGATGTGGTTATCTCAGATGCTTTGACCTTTATGGCGGGCGACCGTTCGCATCTTGAAGAAGCTTATGCGGGCGACATTATCGGCCTGCATAACCACGGTACTATTCAGATTGGTGATACCTTCACTCAAGGTGAAGATATGAAGTTCACTGGTATTCCGAACTTTGCCCCTGAATTGTTCCGTCGCATCCGTTTGCGTGATCCGTTGAAACAGAAACAGTTACTGAAAGGATTGGTTCAGTTGTCAGAAGAGGGAGCGGTGCAAGTCTTCCGTCCATTGACCAACAACGATCTGATCGTCGGGGCAGTCGGTGTTCTGCAGTTTGAAGTCGTTTCTTCACGACTGAAAAGTGAATACAACGTGGAAGCGGTGTATGAATCCGTTAACGTTTCGACAGCCCGTTGGGTTGAATGTGACGACGTGAAGAAATTCGAAGAGTTTAAACGTAAGAATGAAGTTAATCTGGCATTAGATGGCGGTGATAATTTGAGCTATATCGCCCCTACGATGGTTAATTTGAATATTACGCAAGAGCGTTACCCGGAAGTTCGTTTCCGTAAAACTCGCGAACATTAATCAAGCTGCAAGCCGCATTCTATCGGGGTACTCAGTGCCCCGATTCATTAATATATCTCACTATTTTTCCTCTAAGATAACTCCGACTTAGTAATAAAATTCCTGCTTTAGTCCTATTCCGACTGTCTTTCTCCTGAGATGCTCTATCTTTATAGATACCAGCAGGATTGACTTGCATCAATTTTAGGTCAGTTAACCTGCAGTAATCGTAAAGTATTCATCAAGTACCCACCGATATAAGGTGGCGTAAGAATCAGTAAATTGGGCGTTATATCCAATTTGGGGTTCAAAACAAAAAAGGAAGAAATCGATGACAAACACAAAATTTGCCCGTTCAGTGATGGCTATTGTTTTAGGTACTGCGTTGATGAGTAGTGGCGCATTTGCTGAAGAAACGATGCTAAATAAAGCCTCCAACGCTGTGGACAGTACCGGTGCTAAACTCGATAGTTCCATGAAGAAAGTTGATAATTACATGGGGGATAGTGCAGCAACGGCAAAAGTAAAAAGTGCCTTGCTGGAAGAAAAATCCCTTAAAAGCACAGATATCTCTGTCGAAACCAACCATGGCGTTGTCACGCTCAGTGGTTTCGTTACCTCTCAGGCCGAAGCTGAAACCGCCGTTGAAATCGCCGGTAATGTTGAAGGTGTTAAATCGGTCAGCGATAAGCTCCATGTAAAAGATCAAAAAACGCAATCAGTCAGCGAATATGCTGGTGATGCTGCAACAACCAGCTCAATCAAAGCCAAACTACTGGCCGATGACATCGTCCCTTCACGTAAAGTGAAAGTAGAAACAACGGATGGTGTCGTGCAGTTATCTGGTGATGTTGAAAATAAAGCACAATCCGAGCGTGCAGAGAGCATTGCTAAAGCGGTTGATGGCGTGAAAAGCGTTAAAAACGACCTCAGCATCAAGCCTTAATTATTATCAGGCGGTTAGGTATTTCGTGGCTCCGTCATATTATCCACGAAATACCTTTAATCAGTCCGTCAGCTAAATAACCCATCCAATAAACCCAATAAAACGACTTCTGTTAAATACGCTACTGTTAAATAGACAGAGGTCATTAAAGAATGGTTCTTGAACGAGAGTTTACGAAGTCATTTTTCAAATGGTAAGGAGAAGCTTATGTTTCGCTGGGGCATTATATTTCTGGTCATTGCGTTAATCGCTGCGGCATTAGGTTTTGGTGGGCTAGCCGGTACGGCAGCTTGGGCCGCAAAAGTTGTTTTTGTCGTGGGTATTATCCTATTTCTCATCAGTTTGTTTACAGGACGTAAGCGCCTTTAGTAAAGCGTAATGGTTACAGCAAAGGTAAGAAGGGGTATCCTCGACACCTGTTGTAATGGAATTAAGGATGGATGGTGGGATACAGAATACCTATCACGCTCGGCAATATTGAGCCACTCGCCTATAAACCATACCAACCCGGTAAAATGGCGTTGGTCTGCGAGGGGGGCGGGCAGCGAGGAATTTTTACAGCCGGTGTGCTGGATGAATTCCAACGTGCCCGCTTTAACCCTTTTGATCTGATGATCGGAACCTCCGCAGGGGCACAAAACCTTTCTGCTTTTATCTGCGGTCAACCCGGTTACGCTCGCCGTGTGATTACTCGTTACACCACCACCGCCGACTTCTTCAATCCATTGCGTTTTGTGCGTGGTGGGCACTTAATTGACCTTGATTGGTTGGTAGATATCACCTCTCAGCAGTTACCTCTGGCAATCGACAGCGCCGAACAACATCTCCAGAATGGTCGTGAGTTTCTCATGTGTGCTTGCCGCAGTGAGGATTTCGAACCCACCTATATTTCTCCAACTCGGGAAAGCTGGTTACCGGCAATTAAAGCCTCCAGTGCTATTCCGGGGTTGTATCGCCAAGGCGTTGAGCTAGACGGCGTAAGTTATCAGGATGGCGGAATCAGTGATGCTATTCCTGTCGAAGAGGCTTATCGGCGTGGGGCGGATACCATTGTGGTCATTCGAACCGTACCTTCGCAGGCTTATTATACACCGCAATGGATGAAGCGGATGGAGCACTGGTTGAGTGAAAGTAGCTTGCAACAACTGGTGCGCATTATGCAGCAGCATGAGCAGAGCTATCATCGTATCCAGCAATTCATTGAGAAACCGCCAGGTGATTTGCGTATTTTTGAGATTTTCCCTCCGAAACCACTGGCGAGTAGCGCACTGGGTAGTCGGGTTGCAGCCCTAAACCGGGATTACCATTTAGGTCGTCGCTGTGGCCGCTATTTCTTGGCAACGGTTGGACACTGGTTACTGCCACAAGATCAGATGGACTCCGCTGAAATCAAAGAGAACAAGCCTTCGATCTCCCTTTCTCGCCGTATGATCCAGCCACAAGATATTAACCAGACAGATGAGATGGCCGAGTTGATCGACACTGATGAGTCCACTTTTGATATCAATCAGTCGCCAGATATCATCACATCGGTTGATACTGCAAACGCCACAGGAAATCATCTTTCTGCTCAAATGACGGTGGCAGACAGTGGGCTGATTATTCCCACCACGACACGCAATAAAAAGAAACCGCTACCCGCGGAGATCATTTTACCTGCGGGTGTGGCGAAAACTAAAGGTGATACAGCCTAATGGCGCAAACTGGCGAGCCGATGCCGTATTTTGTCGATACGCATTGTCACTTTGATTTCCCCCCCTTTAGCGGTAGAGAGGTTGCCAGTTTAGCCAGTGCTGCACAGGCGAATGTGCAGCAAGTCATTGTGCCCGCGGTCAGCGCAGCTTACTTTTCTCGTATTGTTGATTTGGCTGCGAACTACCCGCCGCTCTTCGCCGCGCTCGGTATGCATCCACTCTATATTGCCCAACATCAGGAAGCTGATTTAGCGCTGCTGGCATCATTGCTGGAGAATAAAACGGAAAAATTGGTGGCGGTGGGGGAGATTGGCCTAGATCTCTACATGGATGAGCCGCAGTTGCCATGTCAATTAGCGTTATTACGCGCTCAGTTGACGCTAGCCAAACAGCATGATTTGCCGGTGATATTGCACTCGCGCCGCTCGCATGATCAGCTCGCTTCCGCCTTGCGTAAAGCTGACTTGCCACGCACGGGCGTAGTACACGGTTTTGCCGGGAGCTTAGCGCAGGCGCAGGCATTTATTCGTATGGGCTATTACATTGGCGTGGGCGGTACCATCACTTATGAACGAGCGCAGAAAACACGAAATGTCATGGCAACATTACCGCTGTCAGCATTGTTGTTAGAGACCGATGCCCCGGATATGCCCCTTGCGGGTTTTCAGGGGCAGCCTAACCGGCCAGAGCGGGCGGCAAATGTATTTGCCGTATTATGTGAATTACGCTCAGAAACACCACAAGAGATTGCTGCCCATCTATTGGAGAATAGTCAGCGTTTATTCCAGTTGCCGCCGGTCGAGAAATGCGTTCTGTAGACTGAGCGAACACATGCAAATCACACTAATAGTTAGTCTGCTTGCACCTACCTCACCTTTATAATGTGATGTTAATCACATTAACTGTCTAACAGTTGCTTCCAGTTGTGTTTATTTGTGACAGAGATTGTTTGATAGCGAGATCATGCCAGTATAATCCCATCCACACACATTATTTAAATATAAATCATTAACAGGATTATCGACATGCTCATGAGTTTAGTCGGAATGGCAGTACTGATATTAATAGCCGTGCTTCTTTCAAGCAATTTTAGGGCGATTAATATCCGCACTGTAGTTGGGGCATTTATTATCCAGGTTGGTATTGGTGCGCTGGTGTTATATGTGCCAATCGGTCGTCGTATCCTTGGCGGGATGTCTCAAGGGGTAGCGAACGTTATTGCATATGGTAATGACGGTATTTCATTTATGTTTGGCGGGCTAGTTTCCGACAAAATGTTTGAAGTTTTTGGCGGCGGTGGTTTTGTATTTGCCCTGCGCGTATTACCCGTTATTGTTTTCTTCTCTTCACTAATCGCCGTTTTATATTATCTCGGCATTATGCAGCTTGTGATTAAGGTATTAGGTGGCGGGCTGCAAAAACTTTTGGGCACATCGCGTACCGAATCTCTTTCTGCGACGGCGAACATTTTTGTCGGCCAGACCGAAGCCCCATTGGTTGTACGCCCTTACATCTCTACCATGACGCAATCTGAATTGTTCGCTGTAATGTGTGGTGGTTTAGCCTCGGTTGCGGGTTCAGTATTGGCCGGTTATGCGCAAATGGGGGTGCCATTAGAATATCTGATCGCCGCTTCCTTTATGGCCGCCCCCGGTGGGTTATTGTTCGCGAAATTAATGGTGCCAGAAACTGAAAAAACGCACGATAAAGTCGATGCTATTACGCTGATTGATAAAGACGATCGCCCTGCTAACGTTATTGATGCCGCGGCATCTGGTGCGGCTTCCGGTATGCAACTGGCACTGAATGTCGGGGCAATGTTATTAGCCTTTATTGCATTGATTGCATTGCTCAATGGGATTTTGGGCGGGATTGGCGGCTGGTTCGACTATCCGCAGCTGTCAATGGAATTAATTCTCGGCTGGGTATTCTCGCCAATTGCTTATCTGATCGGCATTCCGTGGGATGAAGCGATGGTGGCTGGCTCCTTTATCGGCCAGAAGATCATTGTGAATGAATTTGTGGCGTTTATGAACTTTGGCCAATATCTCCAGGCCGAAGAGTTAGTGAAAGCCGCAGGTTTGCAGGTGCTTTCTGAGCATTCAAAAGCCATTATTTCTTTTGCTCTCTGTGGTTTTGCCAACTTGTCATCTGTCGCTATCTTGTTGGGTGGGTTAGGCAGTATGGCACCTAATCGCCGCCATGATATTGCACGCTTTGGTCTGAAAGCCGTAGCCGCAGGGACGTTGTCGAACTTAATGAGCGCGACTATTGCCGGTTTCTTCTTGGCTCTCTGATTAAGTTTGGTGACTTGATACTGTTCGGTCATCAGTAGGGCGAATGGACCGCGCTCATCACCGTCATATACTGTATGTATGTGACGGTTTTGTGTGTTTTCCGCGCCCAAACTTTCGGTATTACTCTCATTTATTCGTATTGTGGTTCATATCAATAATCAGGTGGATTCCTGCCCATAAGCTATTCTTGATGCGAGTGGGCATTTACTGTCTTTAAGGCATAAATCAGGTTATTTTGTGACTTTAATCACATATAATACTGTTGCGTTACAAGTTGCTATCAATTTATGTGAATTTGAACACATCTCATGACCGTGTAACGTGTTCAAATAGAGCTATAAGTTAGTGCGGTGAGATGGATCTCAATTGCTCCCCAAGGGTTATCTCCGTGGGGCTATCTTCAAGGAACCAAGTCCGCTCGCCAACGTATTGAGCAAGATAGTTTTTTTCATCATCAAAGAGGTCTAAATGATCTCTTTGTCCGCTCATAAATACATACTCAGTCTTGGTAATGTGCCGGGACTGAAATAGTGTTGGAGAGTTTTATGACCGATTTAACCGCCTGTGCGAGTCTAAAAGATTATGCTAAACGCGCACTGAGTTTGATGGATTTAACCACCCTGAATGACGACGATACCGACGACAAAGTTATTGCTTTGTGTCATCAGGCAAAAAGCCCTGCTGGCAATACGGCAGCAGTCTGTATTTATCCTCGCTTTATTCCTATTGCTCGTAAAACATTACGTGAGCAGGGAACACCTGAGGTCCGTATAGCCACGGTGACCAACTTCCCTCATGGCAATGATGATATTGACATTGCGCTGGCTGAAACCCGCGCCGCAATTGCCTATGGTGCAGATGAAGTGGACGTGGTTTTCCCTTACCGTGCCTTAATGGCGGGTAACGATAAAGTGGGCTTCGAATTAGTCAAACAGTGCAAAGATGCCTGTGCTGACGCGAACGTGTTGTTGAAAGTGATTATTGAGACTGGCGAGTTAAAACAAGAACATTTAATTCGTCAGGCTTCTGAGATTGCTATCAAAGCAGGGGCTGATTTTATTAAAACCTCCACCGGTAAAGTTCCCGTCAATGCCACGTTGGAAAGTGCCGACATCATGATGCGTACCATTCGTGACTTGGGTGTCGGGGAAACCGTCGGCTTCAAGCCCGCCGGTGGCGTACGTACCGCTGAAGACGCTGCACAATTCTTGCAACTGGCCGATAAATTGATGGGTGACGGTTGGGCTGATGCTCGCCACTTCCGCTTTGGCGCATCTAGCCTGTTGGGCAGTTTGTTGACAACTCTGGGTCATCAGAGTGAGAGCAACACCAGCGGTTACTAGCGGTTATCGCAGACTTTGAACTGAGCAGATGCATTGTGGGCTATTTTGCCCACAGTGTGGCTTTTTCCATATTTATGCCCCGGCCTCGAGTGTGAGGGGCGTATGTCAAGCAGGGGGATGCCTTGTTTCTGGCACAAGAAATTATCCGTAAAAAACGCGATGGTCAGCCACTGAGCGAAGAAGAAATTCGTTTCTTTATCAATGGTGTTCGCGACAACGTCGTTTCCGAAGGTCAAATAGCTGCTTTGGCGATGACCATCTATTTCCATGATATGAGCATGCCAGAACGTGTGGCACTCACCATGGCAATGCGTGACTCTGGCACCGTGCTGAACTGGAAGAGTCTGAACCTCAATGGCCCAATGGTGGACAAACACTCCACTGGCGGTGTCGGTGATGTCACGTCTCTCATGCTTGGCCCGATGGTTGCTGCCTGCGGTGGCTATGTCCCGATGATCTCTGGCCGTGGTTTAGGTCACACTGGCGGGACATTGGATAAATTGGAAGCGATTCCTGGGTTTGATATTTTCCCCGATGACAGCACATTTCGTAAGATAATTCAGGATGTTGGTGTTGCCATTATTGGCCAAACCAGCTCATTGGCTCCGGCAGATAAGCGCTTTTATGCCACCCGTGATATCACCGCAACAGTGGACTCCATCCCACTGATTACCGCCTCTATTTTGGCCAAGAAACTGGCTGAAGGTTTGGATGCGTTGGTGATGGATGTCAAAGTCGGTAGTGGTGCTTTTATGCCGACTTATCAGCTATCTGAAGATCTGGCGCAGGCTATCGTTAGTGTCGCGAATGGTGCAGGGTGTAAAACTACGGCGCTGCTGACCGACATGAACCAAGTGCTGGCATCCAGTGCCGGTAATGCGGTAGAGGTGCGCGAAGCCGTGCGCTTCCTGACGGGCGAATATCGTAACCCGCGGCTGCTTGAAGTGACGATGGCCCTGTGTGTGGAAATGCTGCTGTCGGGTGGATTGGCACAGGACGATGCCGATGCCAGAGCCAAGCTGCAAACGGTATTGGACAACGGCAAAGCGGCGGAAGTTTTTGGCCGCATGGTGGCGGCACAAAAAGGCCCGAGTGATTTTGTCGAACGTTATGACCATTACTTACCCGCAGCCATGTTGAGCAAGCCAGTATTTGCCGAACGCCCGGGGATTATCACTGCGATGGATACGCGTGCACTTGGTATGGCTGTCGTTTCCCTTGGGGGAGGCCGTCGCCTTGCATCAGACCCTATCGATTACAGTGTGGGTCTGACCGATATGGCCCGTTTGGGGAGCTGTGTTGACGGTCAGCAACCACTCACTGTAATTCATGCCAATAATGAAGATGATTGGCAACTGGCGGCAGATGCGGTACGAGCAGCTATTACTTTGGGTGATAAAGTGCCGGAAGAAACCCCCGTGGTTTATCGCCGTATCACTGAATAAACGCCATATTTTATGGGACGCCGCTACGCGTGCGAACCGATGCAGGAGAGAATGATGAAACGTACATTTATTATGGTATTAGACTCATTTGGTATTGGCGCTAGCGCCGATGCTAAGAAATTTGGCGACGAAGGGGCTGATACGTTGGGCCATATCGCCGAGGCCTGCGCCCGTGGTGAAGCCGATATTGGTCGTAGCGGCCCATTGAAATTGCCTAACCTGTGCCGTTTAGGTCTGGGTAAAGCTGCCGAAGAATCGACCGGTAAATTCCCGGTAGGTCTGGATAAGAATGCAGATATCATTGGTGCTTATGGTTATGCCAGTGAGTTATCTTCTGGTAAAGACACGCCATCAGGCCACTGGGAAATTGCTGGCGTACCGGTCTTGTTCGACTGGGGTTATTTCAGTGATGTGGAAAACAGCTTCCCACCAGAGTTACTGGATAAACTGGTCAAACGCGCCAATTTGCCGGGTTATTTGGGCAACTGTCACTCTTCAGGCACCGTGATCCTTGATCAACTGGGTGAAGAGCACATGAAAACCGGAAAACCGATTTTCTATACCTCTGCCGACTCGGTGTTCCAGATTGCCTGCCACGAAGAAACATTCGGTTTGGATCGCTTGTATGAGTTGTGTGAGATTGCTCGCGAAGAACTGACCGAGGGCGGTTACAATATTGGTCGTGTGATTGCGCGCCCGTTCATTGGTGATAAACCGGGCAACTTCCAACGTACTGGCAACCGCCACGATCTGGCTGTTGAACCGCCAGCACCGACTATGTTGAAAAAACTGGTGGATGAGAAGGGCGGCGAAGTGGTGTCTATCGGCAAAATCGCCGACATCTATGCGCATGTTGGGATCACGCATAAAGTGAAAGCCACAGGTCTGGATGCCTTGTTTGATGCCACTATCGAAGAGATGAAGAAAGCCGGTGACAACACTATCGTGTTCACTAACTTTGTTGATTTTGACTCTTCTTACGGTCACCGCCGTGATGTTGCAGGCTATGCCGCGGCTTTGGAATTGTTCGACCGCCGTCTACCAGAGTTAATGGCGCTGGTGAAAGAAGATGACATCCTGATCCTGACGGCAGACCATGGTTGTGACCCAACTTGGCCGGGCACTGACCATACTCGTGAGCATATTCCGGTCTTGGTTTACGGTCCGAAAGTTAAGCCGGGTTCACTGGGGCACCGTGAAACCTTTGCCGATATTGGGCAGACGGTTGCCAAGTATTTTGATTTGTCACCCATGGATTACGGAAAAAGTATGCTGTAGGGCCAAGTTGGGCGTGTCATTTTGGGCGTGGGAAGTGCTAAAAATCCTCGCGTACTGCGTGTACGCACCGGTTTTTGCGCGCTGGCCGCACCCAAACTGCCTATGCTCATCTAGGTCTTCTAGTTAATAGAATTCTACTGAATTGGGATTGTGGGAAAACACTAACATTTCAGTGATATAAATTTTAATTCTCTGATTTTTAAGGAAAGTGATTATGGCAACGCCACATATTAATGCTGAAATGGGTGATTTCGCTGACGTTGTTTTGATGCCAGGGGATCCACTGCGCGCAAAGTTTATCGCAGAAACCTTCCTGAAAGATGTGCGCGAAGTGAACAATGTGCGCGGCATGTTGGGCTTCACCGGCACCTATAAAGGGCGTCCAATCTCTGTGATGGGCCACGGCATGGGGATCCCGTCCTGCTCCATTTATGCGAAAGAGTTGATCACTGATTTCGGTGTAAAGAAAATTATTCGTGTGGGTTCCTGTGGCGCGGTGCGTGCTGACGTTAAACTGCGCGATGTAGTCATCGGCATGGGCGCGTGTACGGACTCCAAAGTCAACCGCCTGCGTTTTAAAGACCACGATTACGCGGCAATTGCTGATTTTGAAATGACCCGTAACGCGGTTGATGCAGCTAAAGCGAAAGGGATTGATGTCCGTGTGGGTAACATCTTCTCCGCTGACCTGTTCTATACGCCAGATCCACAAATGTTTGATGTTATGGAAAAATACGGCATTTTAGGTGTAGAAATGGAAGCAGCAGGTATTTATGGTGTAGCTGCTGAGTTCGGTGCTAAAGCCCTGACTATCTGTACCGTATCTGATCATATCCGTACCGGTGAGCAAACCACCGCAGCCGAGCGCCAGACCACGTTTAACGACATGATTGAGATAGCATTAGAATCTGTGTTACTGGGCGACCAAGCGTAATTTCGTTAACCTAACAGAATCGAACTACAGTATTTCGGTTCTGTTAGGCGTTATTTTAATCTTCACTAATCTATTCATCTGTCCTTTTGATTTTCACCTCCTTCCTTTACATATCATATTATTAGCGATATAAATCTATTCACAGTTCTATTCATTTTTCTATTCATGGAGCTATTCAAATGCCTTCCTTGGAAATGTTATTACGACAAGGCCCCGCTACGGCAAGCTCCTTGGCACAGGCTTTGGCCATTAGCCAGCCGACCGTATCTCGTCTAATCAATGGGTTAAAAAGTCGAGTGCTAAAGATCGGGAAAGGAAAATCGACCCGTTATGCTTTACTTCGGCTGGTTACAGGCATTAGTGAATTCCCACTCTACAGAATTGACCGCTTCGGGAATGCCAGCCATTTTGCCAATTTATACCCGATCTATCCGGCAGAAATGTGTTGTGTCCATCAATTGGATGACAATACATGGCAACAATTTGACAGCCTCCCTTGGTATCTGGCAGATATGCGGCCACAGGGGTTTCTTGGCCGAATTTGGGGCAAGTCTGTCGCTGAACATTTGCAGCTTAATAAGGATATTCGTGGGTGGAATGAAGATAATATCCTGCTCGCGCTATCTTGCATGGCGGATGACAGTAACGGCAATATTTTGCTCGGGCAAGAAAGTTATCAGCATTGGCTCGTTAAGCCCGATGCTGTTCCCATTCCACCATCAGACAAGCTGCAACGTTATAATGAATTGTCTCTAATGGCGCTTGCGGGGGAAATGGTGGGTTCCTCAGCTGGTGGGGAGCAACCTAAATTTACTTGTTATGCCGGATATGAGGAAAAGCCTCCGTCATATGTTATCGTCAAATTTACTGCTGCGCAGGATAACCCTAACGCGCAGCGTTGGGCGGATTTACTTATTGCCGAGTCTTTGGCGTTAAATACCTTAAGAAATGCAGGATATTGCGCCGCTGTCAGTCACATATTGCAATATCAGGATAGACAAACTTTTCTGGAAGTTGAGCGTTTTGACCGTTTTGGTCAGCGTGGCCGTATTGGCATGGTGTCTTTGGAGGCAGTAAATGCCGAGTTTATCGGCATACCTGTAGCCAGTTGGCCGAAAGTATGTCGAGAATTGGCCGAGATAGGTTTACTGAGTATGGTTGACCTTGAGCAAGTCAGACTGTTTTGGGCTTTCGGGGTGTTAATTGCGAATACTGATATGCACCATGGAAATCTATCTTTCCTGCATCCGGAAAATCGTCCCTTATCACTTGCGCCTATCTATGACATGTTACCTATGGCTTTTGCTCCATCAGGCACGGGGAATATGCGACAAATGGTGCCGGATATCACGTTATCGGCTGATGTGGGTCGTGAACATTGGCAGCAGGCAAAGCAACTGGCCGAACAATTTTGGGGTACTGTTAGTACCCATCCTAATATCAGTGTGAACTTTAAAGTTATAGCCAGTCAGATGCAGGAGAAGATAGCGTCATTGTCACCTATCATTGAGCGCATGGCGTAATTCCCTGTTCCTGACACCATCCCACTATTTATCATCCGGTTTTTTGTCTGCTTCTGGCGTAGCTGTGGGTGTCTCTGATGCGCCATCGTCATTATCATCTTCTTTGACGGGGGTATTGGCGGTCAGCAGATAAGGTGATTGCTGCCAACGGCTGCGGCGACCTTGTAATAGGGTTCGGGCCAGAATAATGCCCACGGCCAGCGCGACCAATATCATCAGCCGCAACAAATTGGTGGTATTATCCACTTGCTTGGATTCAGTGGCTAGCACGTGAGTGTCCAGTGTCATGCGCAAAAATCCACTTGGCCCGCTTTTACCGGGGATCAGTTCGACAATCTGGTGATTGAAATAACTGCCGGGGCGTTTGCCATCTAAAGCCAGCCGGTCGCGTACTTTTACGTTTTCTCCAGCAGCGGCGACCAGAGTCCCGTCAATCTGATATACGCTGGCATCTAATATGCGGCTTGATTGCGTCAATTGCTGGAGAATGGCATCAACTTTTTGGCTATCAATATCATCATCGCTAGTATCCATAATGGGCGACAGGCTGAAAGTGACTTGTCTTGCCAGTGTCTTCGCCAACTCTTCAACTTGTTCCGAACGGGCCAGTTGATGACTGAGGCTGAAATAGGATGCACCTTGCATAAGCAAAACCAGCAATGCCAAGCAAATCAGCACAATAGCAGTACGGTGCAATCGAAATTTTAATTTAGCCTTGGCCATTCAGGTTCCTTGCCGTATTTGATGACTTTATGTTGCCAGAAGTTATTACGATAGGATAGTTTGATGCACTATTTCTACCCTGCATATTTCACATTGCTGCGGTGTTGGCTTTCTTCACTCACACCCGTTACAGAGTGAAGTAAGCTCTTGGGGATTTTCTCTGTTGCCGCCTTGGTGCAACGCAAAATCTACTGGGTACATGTTGTCGATTTTCGTTTTCTACAGGAGTAGTTCATGTCTAATAGTCTGACCTATTGCGATCTCCCCGCAGAGATCTATCAATGGCCGGGTTTACCACTTTCACTCAGTGGTGATGAAGTCATGCCGCTGGATTATCGTGCTGGTCATACAGGTTGGCTGTTGTACGGCAGAAAACTGGATAAAAAGCGCATTACCCACTTCCAACGTCAACTCGGTGCCGCCATGGTGATTGTTTCCGCTTGGTGTGTTGAAGATTACCAAGTGATTCGCTTGGCGGGCAGTTTGACCCCAAGAATTAAAACGCTGGCCGATGAAAATGGGCTAGATGTAGCCCCGCTTGGCACTATTCCGCATCTGCGCACTCCGGGCCTGTTAGTGATGGATATGGACTCCACCGCCATCCAAATTGAATGTATCGATGAGATTGCCAAGTTGGCGGGAGTGGGTGAGGAAGTGGCAGCAGTCACTGAACGTGCGATGCAGGGTGAGCTGGATTTCTCAGCCAGCTTGCGTCAACGAGTTGCGACCCTGAAGGGGGCCGATGCCAATATTCTTAAGCAAGTGCGTGACGAATTACCCTTGATGCCGGGGTTGACCAGCCTAGTACGTAAACTTCAGGCGCTGGATTGGCATGTCGCAATAGCCTCCGGCGGATTCACCTATTACGCTGAATACCTGCGCGACAAATTGCGGTTGGTAGATGTTGCGGCCAATGAGCTTGAAATCAAAGACGGCAAACTGACAGGCAAGGTGCTCGGGCCGATTGTCGATGCACAATATAAAGCCGACACGCTGCTCAAACTGGCAGAGAAGCTGAATATCCCTGTCGCGCAAACCGTGGCTATCGGTGATGGTGCTAACGACCTGAAAATGATGCAAGCCGCCGGTCTTGGTCTGGCCTTCCACGCCAAGCCGAAAGTGTACGCTAAATCCAAAGTGGCGATTCGCCATGGTGATTTGCTGAGTGTGCTGTGTATCTTGACCGGGAGTCTTAAGCACGAAGAACGATAATCCCCCGCGCCCTTGGCACTACAGCGGTGTTAGCGGCACTCACTTACCCGAATCACTGACTTGTGTCAGCTCATCGGGATGCGTTTGTTTGCAGCCTTGCTGTAGTACCAATGGCTTTGGGGATAGCACTAAGTAAAAAAATAGATTGTTAGGCCGTCATATTGAGGTGAAACGTGGCTAAAGCACCAAAACGGGCATTCGTCTGCAATGAATGCGGGGCTGATTATCCGCGCTGGCAAGGGCAATGCAGCGCCTGCAATGCTTGGAATACCATTACTGAAATTCGGCTCGCCGCTGCGGCGACGTCCTCATCCCGTCATGAGCGTTTTGGTGGTTACGCGGGGGATGCCGGAGTTAGCCGGGTACAAAAACTATCCGATATCAGTCTGGAAGAATTGCCGCGGTTCTCTACCGGCTTTCTTGAGTTTGACCGAGTGCTGGGCGGCGGTGTTGTCCCGGGCAGTGCTATCCTGATTGGTGGCAATCCGGGGGCAGGGAAGAGTACCTTGCTGCTGCAAACCCTCTGCAAACTCTCCGAAAGCATGAAAACGCTGTATGTCACTGGCGAAGAGTCACTACAACAGGTTGCTATGCGGGCGCATCGTCTGGGGTTACCCACTGCTGGCCTGAATATGCTGTCGGAAACCAGTATTGAACAGATTTGCCTGATTGCCGAGCAAGAACAGCCACGATTGATGGTTATCGACTCAATCCAAGTCATGCATATGGCGGATATCCAATCGTCGCCGGGCAGTGTGGCGCAAGTGCGTGAAACCGCCGCTTATCTCACCCGTTTTGCGAAAACCCGTGGTGTTGCCATTGTGATGGTTGGGCACGTGACCAAAGATGGCTCGCTGGCGGGGCCGAAAGTCTTGGAGCACTGCATCGACTGTTCAGTGATGCTTGATGGTGACGGTGACTCACGTTTTCGCACGCTGCGCAGCCACAAAAACCGCTTTGGTGCTGTCAATGAACTGGGTGTCTTTGCCATGACTGAGCAAGGTCTACGCGAGGTCAGTAACCCATCAGCCATTTTCCTCAGCCGTGGCGATGAAGTCACAGCAGGCAGTTCGGTGATGGTGGTATGGGAAGGGACGCGCCCATTGCTGGTTGAGATTCAGGCACTGGTGGACCACTCGATGATGTCAAATCCGCGCCGAGTCGCAGTCGGGTTGGAACAAAACCGATTAGCTATTTTACTGGCCGTTTTGCATCGACATGGCGGTTTGCAGATGTCTGACCAAGACGTGTTCGTCAATGTGGTCGGTGGCGTAAAAGTGACAGAAACCAGTGCCGATCTGGCTTTGCTGATGTCGCTAGTTTCAAGCTTACGTGACCGTCCGCTGCCGCAAGATTTAGTGGTCTTTGGGGAAGTGGGGCTGGCGGGTGAAATTCGCCCAGTGCCGAGTGGCCAGGAGCGTATTTCAGAGGCGGCCAAGCACGGGTTTAAGCGCGCTATCGTGCCGTATGCCAATATGCCAAAGAAACCGCTACCGAATATGCAAGTTTTCGGCGTGAAGAAGCTGGCCGATGCACTGGCAGTGTTGGAAGATTTGTAACGCCATAGCGCACATTTAGTCGTGTCCATCGCGCGGCATACTGTGTTACTTTTGTTTAGTGTGCTAAACAAGGAGGCGGTATGCTGCAGTTCGACTATCTTAAAACAGCGATTAAGCAAAAGGGTTGTACTTTACAGCAGGTGGCCGATGCCAGTGGCATGACCAAAGGTTACTTAAGTCAGTTACTCAATGACAAAATCAAAAGCCCCAGCGCACAAAAGCTAGAGGCTCTGCACCGCTACCTTGAGCTGGAATTTCCGCGTCGCGAGAAAAAAGTCGGCGTGGTGTTTGGTAAATTTTACCCATTGCATACCGGGCATATCTATCTCATTCAACGTGCTTGTAGTCAGGTTGATGAGCTGCATATCATTCTTTGTTTCGATGAGCCTCGCGACCGTGAGCTGTTTGAAAATAGTTCTATGTCGCAGCAACCAACGGTCAGTGACCGCTTGCGCTGGCTACTGCAAACCTTTAAATATCAGAAAAATATTCATATTCATTCATTTGATGAACATGGGATTGAGCCGTATCCCCATGGTTGGGATGTCTGGAGCCATGGCGTCAAAAACTTCATGGCGGAAAAGGGGATTGTCCCCAGCTTTATTTATTCCAGCGAAAGTCAGGATGCACCGCATTACCATGAACAATTTGGTATCGAAACCATTCTGATCGACCCGCAACGTTCATTTATGAATATCAGTGGCCGCCAGATCCGCCGTGATCCTTTCCGCTACTGGGATTATATCCCCACCGAAGTGAAGCCTTTCTTTGTGCGTACTGTAGCAATATTGGGGGGGGAGTCCAGCGGAAAATCCACGTTAGTCAATAAGTTAGCCAATATTTTCAATACCACCAGTGCGTGGGAATATGGCCGTGATTATGTTTTCTCTCATCTGGGGGGCGATGAGATGGCACTGCAATATTCTGATTATGACAAGATTGCATTGGGTCAGGCGCAATATGTTGATTTTGCGGTTAAATACGCCAATAAAGTGGCTTTTATTGATACTGATTTTGTCACCACTCAGGCATTTTGTAAGAAATATGAAGGGCGCGAACACCCGTTTGTGCAGGCGCTGATTGATGAATACCGTTTTGACTTGGTGATTTTGTTGGAGAACAACACGCCGTGGGTCGCTGATGGTTTACGCAGCCTCGGCAGTGATCGTGACCGCAAATCTTTCCAGAAACTACTGGAACAGATGCTGCGCAGCAATAATATTGAGTACGTCCATGTTGAGTCGGCGGATTACGACGAGCGCTTCCTGCGCTGTGTCGAACTGGTTCAGCAATTACTGGCTGCCGATTTGCAAAGGCTAGCTCGCCCATCAGTATTAAGTGAAATACAGCAAGAAGATTGATGTGAATTTTGCATTCAAGGGCGGAATAGTCCTGGCCGCTTGCATGCGGACAGTGTGCAGAATCCAGAGCGCACACAGAATGCGTGAGGATTTCGAGCACTGCCCAAATATCAAATAGCGGCTAAAATAGCCCTTTTGATGAGTAACTCATCACGACCTTACCGCGCATATGCCCACCCGCCACTAGGTCGTGGGCCGCTTTCAAATTCTCGACCGTCAGACCATGCAATGTTTCACTTAGCGTGCTTTGCAGTTTCCCTTCATCAACTAACTGACTGACTTGTTTTAAAATCTCCCCTTGCTGGGCGATATCCGGTGTAGAGAACATGCTGCGAGTGAACATAAATTCCCAATGCAGAGCTGCGCTTTTCAGTTTCAACTGATTCTGATCCAGTGGTTTTTCGTTCTCCACAATGGTACAGATTTGTCCCAGAGGGGCGATCAGTTCGCTGATGGCGGGCCAGTGACCGTCGGTATCATTCAAACAAAGAATATAATCGACTTTATTGATACCTTCTTTCTGCAACTGTGTTTTTAACTCACGATAATCCACGACTAAATCTGCACCGCGTTCACGACACCAAGCCGCTGATTCTGGGCGTGATGCAGTCGCAATCACTTTTACCGAACTACGTAATGCAGCTAGAGGGATCGCCAGTGATCCCACACCACCGGCACCGCCAATGATAAGCAAACTTTTACCTGCACTGGCCTGCTGAATTTTCAGATGTTCAAACAGTGCTTCCCACGCAGTGATAGCGGTGAGTGGTAGGGCCGCGGCTTGCGCCCAATTGAGTGAACTTGGCTTGTGAGCAGCAATACGCGCATCAACCAACTGTTGAGTGGCATTACTACCGGGGCGGGTGATATCACCGGCATACCAAACCTCATCGCCGGCACGAAAATCGGTCACTTTCTCACCGACACTGATGACCACACCTGCGGCATCCCAGCCCAGAATACGCGGTTGTTGTAGGCCATTTTTCTTCAGACCGCCGTGTACTTTGGTATCCACTGGATTGATGGAAGCGGCTTTAACATCGACTAGTAAATCAAAGGGGCCAGGTGTGGGTGAATCCAAAGTGATTTCAATAAAATCAGCGGGTTGTTGTGGGTTTACGGCAATGGCTTTAATGGACATGATGGTATTCCTGCTCCTGTTTAGCGTATCAACTGAGTCTAGACCACTCTGGTGATGGTGATAAGATGGACAATCACTAACGCAGTGTTCGCCTGAGATAAACAATCATGCTTAAGAAGCCTAATCATGTTTAAGCAACTTCAAGATATGGCGCTGTTCGCCAAAGTCGCAGAGTGTGGCAGCTTCACTCGTGCGGCTGATATGGCTGGTTTACCTAAATCTAGCGTCAGCCAGCGCATTAGCCAGTTGGAGCAAAATCTGGGGATTCGGTTGCTCAACAGAACCACCCGGCAATTGAACCTGACTTTTGCCGGTGAGCGCTATCTGGTGCATTGTCAGGAGATGCTACAAGCCGCTGAGCGGGCTGATTTGGCACTGCAACGGCTGAAGGATAATCCCAGTGGGCGTTTGCGTGTTTCCACACCGGCAGGGTTGGGTGCCACATTACTCGCCCGGCTGGCAACAGATTTTCAGCAGCAATATCCTGATGTTCTGCTGGAAGTTTTAGTCTCAGATACCATGGTGGATTTGGTTGAAGATGGTTTTGATGTAGCACTGCGAACCGGTAAACCACAGGATTCGTCACTGATTGGCCGGCGGCTGGGATATGCCCCGCGCTATCTGTTGGCCTCTCCTGCTTATTTGGCACAACACCCGCCACTGATCCACCCGCGCCAATTGGATGCTCATCGCTGTATTGCCCACCGTGCTTGGCAGGCGTTGATTTTGCGTCGCGATGATGAGTTTTATCGCTGGCAGGTACCTGCGCTGCATGTGACTGATAATCTGTTATATGCCCGAGAATGTGCACTGAACGATGGCGGTATTACGCTACTTCCCGCCTTCTTAAGCCGTGAAGTGGTGGCTAATAAGCAATTAATTGAAGTGTTGCCGCAGTGGCAAGCCGAGGGGAATGAGCTGTATCTGGTCTACCCAAGCCGTAAGTTGAACTCACCCGCATTGAGCTGTTTTATCGATGTGGTGATTGGGCATCCAGTGTTTGAGGATTATGTGCAGGGGCTGGACATGTCGTAAGAGAAGTGGAGTACGGGGCTACCGGCTCCACTTTGTTCGCTATTTCAGATTACAACCTTCATTCCAAATAAAACACTTCGCGCAGGGGCTGGCTCACCGGGCTGTTATCCGGGTGACTTGGCATAACATCGGCCATATGTTGCCACCAGCGTTGGCACACCGCGGTTTGTGCTACGGCATCCCAGCGCTCTTCCGATTCAATTTCGACAAAACCAAACAGTAAATTGCGTGCTTCATCGAGGAAAATTGAGTAGTGGTGAGCGCCATGTGCTTTCAGTACCGCTGCTAGTTCCGGCCAAATAGGTGAGTGTCTACGCTGATATTCAGCATGAGAATCTGGATTGACTTGCATAACAAACGCTTTGCGTATCATGAAGTTATCTCCACTCAAAGTGCCTGTAAGTACAGGGTTCTGACTTGCTCACGACTCGCCGGACGCGGATTGCAAGGCGCGCAAGGGTCGGCCAGTGCCTTATCTAACCAGCCTTCAATATCACTTTCCTCAATACCTAAGGCGGAGAATCCATGAGGAATACCGACTTGCAGCGACAATTCACGAATAGCCGCTATCGCCTGATGGCTGGCTTGCTCATCACTCATTTCTTGAGTGTTTACGCCCATGGCCTGCGCAATGCGAGCAAAACGGCTGACGGCTTGTGGGCGATTATATTCTTCAACTACTGGCAGTAAGATAGCGTTACATACACCATGAGGAAGGTTATGTGTGGCCCCGGGCTGATGAGCGAGTGCGTGCACCAAACCTAACCCCGCGCTGTTAAACGCCATGCCAGCCAAATATTGCCCACAGGCCATCATTTCGCGAGCATGCAGATTCTTGCCATCCTCCACAGCTAATGGCAGCCACTGGCTAATTAGGCGGATTGATTCGAGTGCTGAATGGTCAGTTAGCGTATGTGCACCTAGCGAGACATACGCTTCGATTGCATGGGTGAGGGCATCCATTCCGGTTGCGGCAGTGACGCTGGCAGGAATATTGAGCATCACCGAAGGGTCGTCCACCGCAATGTCGGGGATGATATTGGTGTCGATAATCACTTCCTTTACTTGCCGCTGACTATCAATAATAACGGCATTACTGGTCAATTCTGCTGCAGTCCCTGCTGTGGTGTTGATGGCGATTAGCGGAACACCGGTTTGTTTGACCTTACCCACGCCAGAATAAGCTGTAGATGGCCCCGGATTGGCCGTCAGTATCTTAATCGCTTTAGCGGTATCAATGGGGCTGCCACCACCGAAGGCTATCAGATAGTCACATTGATGCTGCGTGAAGGCAGTAAAACCCGTCTGTACTAACTCTTCGGTAGGATTAGGAAATACCTCAGCAAACAGCGCATAAGGTAACTGGTGCTGCTCCATCGCAATAAATAAGCTGTCCAACAATTCCAGCTCGACCAATTGCCCATCAGTCACAATCAGTGCTTTCCCCCACCGTTTGTCGCTGAGTAAGTTAACCATATCGCCGATTGCACCGGTGCCGTGCAAGCTGATTTTCGGCAGTGCCAACATGAAACTCATACTGTACTCCTCAAATAATGCATAGATGATGATGGCCCCGATGTTGGTCGGGGCTTGGGCTGAGGGATTAGGCGTCCAGTGCAGCAGCCAACGGCGTGACATCAAAACGTGCCGCTAGCGCAATCAGTTGCTCGCGTGAAATAGTCTGTTTCTTGCCGCCCATCGACAGAACCTTCACCATGATTTCGGCCGATTTCTCGGCGGTATCAATCAAACCAAAGGCGTCATCCAGCGTAGGCCCACTGCCGAAAATGCCATGGAAAGGCCAAAGCACCAGACTGTGTTCGCGCATTTGTTCCGCCGTCTGAGTGCCAATCCCATCAGTACCCGGCACCATCCATGGCACAATGCCAATTCCATCAGGGAAGACCACCAGACATTCGGTACTGCCTTCCCATAACAGGCGGGTGAAACTGGCGTTCTCGAGTTTTTGTACATAACTCAGAGCAATCAGATTGGTGGCATGACAATGCATAATGACGCGATTACTCCCGCCGCTGACTTGCATCCGCACAATATGAGATTGGAAATGGGCCGCCAGCTCAGAGGTGGGCAGCCCTCCCTGAGTTAGCCCCCAGTGAATGTGATAAGCCATGCCATCATTACTGACTTGCAGCAACACCAGATTTTCAGCCGGATTCAATTCCACATTGCGGAAAAACTTGCCAGAACCAGTGACAAGGAACCAGCTATTTGCCAGTTCGGGCGCGGGTTGCGTCAGCTCTACGTGACGCGGCTGAGGATAAAAATCGCGACGATAAGGTTCAACCTCTTCAGCCAGCAACCGCAAGCTGATATTGCCACCGTTACGTTCGTCCCACCCTTTGCGCCACATATCGCTGGTGGCTTTAATCATTCCTTCAATAAACCAGGAAGATAGAATTGATTGCATCATCATGAGTCCTTAACGTTGGCTGAGAATCTGTTGTTCGTATTCACGGACGGCATCAAGCCAGCGAGCATCGACTGGCACGTCATTACGCTGGCAGTAACCTTCCCAAATGGCTTGCCATGGCAGAGATTTTTGCTCTTCCAGTAGTGCCAACCGAGCGGTGTAATCACCGCGTAATTCCAGTTGGCGCAGCATGTCGGTAGGTTCCAATAAGGCGCGCAGCAAGGCTTTTTTCATGTTACGGGTTCCAATGACCCATGCGGCGATGCGGTTGATAGAGGCATCGAAGAAATCCAGACCGATATGAACGCGATCAAACAGGTTGTGGCGGATGATTTCACTGGCGATGGCCTGTGTTTCATCATCGAGCAAGACCACGTGGTCACTGTCCCAACGAACCGGTCGGCTGACATGCAGCAGCAGGCGCGGGACATACAGCATGGCGCTGGATATTTTGTCGGAAATCACTTCAGTAGGGTGGAAGTGACCGGCATCTAGGCACAGTGCCGTTTGGCGGCTGGCGGCATAACCCATATAAAATTCGTTGGAACCGACGGTATAGCTCTCAGCACCAATACCGAACAATTTGCTCTCAACGGCATCAATATGGTGCTCTGGGCTTAATTTTTCACTGATGACCTCATCCAGTGCTGATAGCAGGCGCTGACGGGGGGCTAGTCGATCAATGGGGGTGTCTTTCATGCCATCGGGGATCCAAATGTTCATGACGGATGGTGTGCTTAATTGTTCACCAAAATAGGCAGAAACCCGGCGGCTAGCCTGACAGTGTTCAATCCAGAACTGACGGATTTCCGGGTCTGGATGCGACAGGGTAAAACCGTCGGCACTCAATGGGTGGGAGAAGCAAGAGGGGTTAAAATCCAGCCCTAAATGATGTTTTTTAGCCCATTCAACCCAGCGGCTAAAGTGGCGTGGTTCGATTTTATTGCGCGCTACCGGGGTATCAGACTCCAGATAGATGGCGTGTAAATTGAGTCGCTTAGGACCGGGAATGAATGTTAGTGCCAATTCAAGGTCAGAGCGTAGTTCGGTCGCATTGCGCGCTTTCCCGGGGTAGTTGCCGGTGGCCTGAATCCCCCCGGTCAATGCGCCTTCTGGGTTTTCAAAGCCGGTGACATCATCGCCTTGCCAGCAGTGCATGGAAACTGGCAACGTATCAAGACGGGTCAGTGCGGCATCGACATCAACGCCGACAGCGGCAAATCGCTGTTTAGCCAGATCCCAGGCCTGTTCAATAGAGTTCGTCATATGCAAAGTTCCTTAGGTAATTGACTCAGTGACTGGAATTGCAACCAATGGGCGGCAAAGTCAGCGTTGTCGTGAGGGGATAAATGATGCAGAGGGAAGTTATTCGCCACGATGCGGCGGTAATGAGTGACATCAGCCACTTCGCCCAATGAGATTAATTGGCTACCAATATTACCGAGTGTTGAAGCCTCAACTGGCCCCATGCTGACATTCAAACCGCAGGCATCGGCGCAGAGTTGATTGAGAAATTGGTTTTGGCATCCGCCACCGACAATATGTAAATGGCTGATAGGGCGTCCGCGTAGTTCTGCCAACTCTTGCGCCACTTGCCGGTATAGCATGGCGAGGCTATCAAAAATGCAGCGGGCCAGTTGAGCGGCTGTGAGGGGGACTGAAAACCCATGTTCCCGACAAGCATCTTGGATCTCGCGGCACATATTAGGCGGATTGATAAATCGACTATCATTGGGGTTGATCAGCGAGCGACAGGCGGGTTGTCGCGCTGCTTGCTCAATCAATTGCGGTAAATCGTCAATCTGTAATTCGTCCGTTGCGCGTTGCAGTAACCACAGACCCATAATATTTTTGAGTACCCGATAGCGACCTTCCGCACCACCTTCGTTGGTGATATTGCTGCATTGCGCTTGATGGTGAGTGAGTGGCGTTGCACTTTCAAAACCCATCAGTGACCAAGTTCCGGAACTAAGATAGGCAGCATCAGCATCAATCAGGGGGGCGGCAAGAACCGCACTGGCTGTATCGTGGGTGGCAACAGCAATGACCGGAACTCGTTGGCCGCGGGGACTGTGCCAGTAGCCGATAGTTCTACCGGGTTTGCTGGGCTTGCCAAACCAATGGGCCGGCACGCCCGCATAAGTCAGTAAGTCGCTATCCCAGTCATCGGTGTCAATGTTGAGTAATTGGGTCGTGCTGGCATTGGTATATTCCCAGTTAAGTTGGCCGGTAAGGCGATAATGCAAGTAGTCTGGGATCAGTAGGAGATGAGCGACATCGGCAAGCAGATGGGGTTGCTGCTCACTGAATGCCCGTAATTGATACAGAGTATTAAATGGCAAGAATTGAATACCGGTGCGGCGATAAATCGCCTTGCTGCTCAGTGTCTGTTGTGCCTGTTCCATGACACCCTGAGTGCGGCTATCACGATAAGAAACTGGCTGCCCGACACGCTGGCCTTGCTTATCTAGCAATACGAAATCCACACCCCAGCTATCAATACCGATGCTGTCCAGCGCTATCCCTTCGCTGTCGAGTTGATTTAAACCCTGACGGATAGATTGTTCAATGGCATCAATATCCCAGACATCTGAGCCATCAATGGATTTAATCTGATTAGTAAAGCGGCAGACTTCCCGCAATGTCAGCTCTTGTTGATCTGGATAATAACTTGCCAGCATCACACGCCCACTAGAGGCTCCAAGGTCAATCGCGACCATGTGCCGTGAGGCGTTTGGTGATGTGGCTGTTGATGATGAACATGTGGATTGTGTGGGCATGATAAGCGGCCTGTTGTTTCTCGATGCCCAACAGTGTAGAAATTTGCCTGATCTACGACCTTCTCATCACTGCCAACCACTATGGCTATCTGGCAGAATGACAAAAGTGAAAGTGAAACAGCTCACAGTTTCGTATTTATGCATACCATCCCCCACCTGTGACCTTGCGCATATTTTTCAACATTGCCGCGCCTATCTAAAAAAAACCGCCGCTAAAGTGGCTTTTAGTGTCAAAAATTGAAGGTTTATTCACCACTGCTGCTTTTACTATCGAGAGATGAAGCAGGGCGATTTCGCCGTGCCTGTCGAAAGAGGGCAAAAGATGACTGTATTGCACAGTATTGATTTTTTCTCTTCCAGCTCATCACCAGTAGCTATTGAAGCTCGTGCACCACAACCTGCATTTCCTGAGCATCATCATGATTTTTATGAAATCGTTATTGTCGAAGAAGGGGCTGGCGTACATGTTTTTAATGGTAATCCTTATACATTAAGCAGTGGTTGTGTCTGTTTTGTTCGTGACCATGATCGCCATTTGTTTGAATCAACGGAGGGCTTATTCCTCACCAACGTGCTGTTTCGTGCTCCTGATGCTTTTCGTTTTTTATCCGGCGTTGGTCATTTTCTGCCCCAAGAGAGTGAGGGCGTTTACCCCTCTCATTGGCGAATAAATGGACAGATTTTGCAGCAGGTAAAATGTTTGATTGCTTGTCTTGAACACGCACCACAAAGTGATTTGGCGGAAGATATTGCTCTGCATGAGAGTGTTTTTATGCAGTTATTGGTGAAACTGTGGCAGGGATGCCGGGCACAAGTAGGAGATGATCAGGAAGGGCGGTTATGCCAACTA
Source organism: Yersinia vastinensis (assembly GCF_902726565.1). Lineage (GTDB taxonomy): Bacteria > Pseudomonadota > Gammaproteobacteria > Enterobacterales > Enterobacteriaceae > Yersinia > Yersinia vastinensis. The sequence goes on along the minus strand of NZ_CACVAF010000003.1, from coordinate 360,662 downwards.
TTGGATTGGTTGCAGAACAACTATAGCGAGGTAATTGAGTGGCCAGAATTAGCCGACCGCTTTGCATTGCCACTGCGAACGCTACACCGCCAGCTAAAGAATCAGACTGGAATGACACCTCAACGCTATCTTACTCGGTTGCGCTTGCTACAAGCTCGCCATCAGCTATGTTACAGCGACAGCAGTGTTACTGATATTGCCTATCAATGTGGTTTCGGTGACAGCAATCACTTCTCAACCTTATTTAAGCGGGAGTTTTCACAATCTCCTCGTGATTTACGCAGTCAGCTTTAGCACCTTTCTATGCTAACCGATAAGGGCGTGAATGGTATCACGGTAAAAATTGGCAGTTTCAAGATAATGTTCTGCTCATTAATTAATCTATAACAATAAGGCTGTATGCATGCGGACACCACTGCTGTTAGAAAGCCGGGATTATTTACCATCGGAACAGATGCCGGTGGCGGTAACCAACCGATATCCGCAGGAAGTCTTCGCAGAGCACACCCATCAATTTTGCGAAATTGTGATTGTCTGGCGGGGGAATGGTTTACATATCCTGAACGACCATCCTTACCGCATTACCTGCGGAGATGTTTTCTATATCCAGGCAGAAGATCATCATAGCTACGAATCCGTACATGACTTGGTATTAGATAATATTATTTATTGTCCAGAGCGGCTTCGTCTGAATGCGCAATGGCATAAGTTACTGCCACCTTTTGGGCATGAACAGAATCAGGGATATTGGCGGTTAACAACACAAGGAATGGCGCAGGCGAGGCCTATCATTCAGCAGTTGGCGCAGGAGTCGCGCAAGACAGATTCTTGGTCAATACAATTGACTGAGGCATTGTTGCTGCAACTTGCCATCGTACTGAAACGTCATCGCTATCGGGCTGAACAAGCTCACTTATTACCAGATGGTGAGCAACTTGATTTAATTATGTCAGCGTTGCAGCAAAGTTTGGGGACTCATTTTGACATGACTGATTTTTGTAATAAAAATAAATTGGTTGAGCGTTCGCTAAAGCAGCTTTTTCGCCAGCAAACAGGGATGAGTATTAACCATTATCTTCGTCAAATTCGGTTGTGCCATGCCAAGTCTCTCTTGCGGTGTAGTGAGCATCGTATCAGTGATATTGCCGCTCGCTGTGGATTTGATGACAGTAATTACTTCTCTGTCGTTTTTACCCGTGAGGCCGGTATGACACCACGAGATTATCGTCAACGTTTTGTTCGCTCCCCTGTATCGTTGGCTAAAAATGGCAGTGATAACCACAGTGCTCTTGTCTAGCCCCCTCCTTCGCAACGCCTATCCATAAGATAACGGGCAGGTTTTTCAACTCTGCCCGTCCATATAATAACGTTTAATTATGGATATTAAGCCGCCATGCCCAAGCCAACGATATTGGCTGCCAGAATAATCACCAGACAACCAATACATAGTACGGTCACCGGTTTTCTGGTGGAGCATTTCCACTCTTTAAGTAGCAGACCAACAATGCCCCCACACAGGACATAGAAGCTCATGTGTAGCATCCAGCTCATATAATCATATTGTTGTGGGATCTTGGCGTGGCCCCAAGCATAGAAGAAGAATTGCAGATACCACATCAACCCGGCTAATGCTGAGAACAAAATGTTGGTGATCAGCAGTGGTTTGGCAATCGAGAAATCAGCTTTGACTGACAGGTTTTTGAGTGTCGCTAGGCGGATAAAACAATAACTCAAATTAATGAGCGCCCCACCCCCCATAATGATGACGTAGCTAGGTAGTGCGACATAGAGTGGATTGATGCCTAACGCACTGGCCGCTTCATGCATAGGTTTGGCGGCATCCATGGCAAATGACATGCCAGCAGAGAAGATACCGCACATTACAGCCAGTATTAGCCCTTTTTTCAGGTTGAACTCTTCTGCCTGAATCCCCATAGCCCGCTCTTTCAGTAGCCCAGCATAACTAACGATGGCAACACCTATTAGAGCCACAAGCACCCCTAGTAAGGTCATACGTCCGCCTGCGGTACCGAATAGCACATCAAAACGCCCTTGTAGAATCGGTGTCATTAATGTGCCGATAATCAGTGTGATACCGATGGCAATCCCAATCCCCATCGACATTCCAAGGTAGCGCATCGTCAGGCCGTAGTTGATATTACCAATCCCCCACATAGCCCCGAACAGGAATACCGGCAGTAAGGTGGCGATGCTGAAAGAACCGTAATATTGCCAAAAGTCAGGTAATAATAAATAGCTAACTGTCCATGGCAGGATGAGCCAAGAGACGAGGCCACCCACTGACCACATGGTTTCCCATGACCATTTTTTTACTTGTTTAAACGGCGCGTAAAAACACGCCGCACTAGCAGCGCCCACCAGATGCCAAATTATCCCCAATATAATCGCATTGTTCATCTTATTATCCTTCGTTGTGATGGTGCGGGGAGGCGCGGAACGGGAAGGGCGCACAAACCGCTGATGACGAAGGAGTCTAAATAGTGTGCAGTCTTGTCACCTTCGGCTGACTGCCTTAAGACAAGGAAAGCTGGCAAAATTCAGTGGGTAACAATGATGATGATCACAGAATAGAATTCTGGTGACGGACGGCTTAATGGGAGAGGTTATCGCGGCAGGAATTCGGCTCGCCATCGTATTAATAGGCGGTTTTTTCCCATTGAAAAAGGCCTGCAATCGCAGGCCTCTGATATAACTCGGTCATCTTTTTCCGGTTTTCACCGGAAACTCATTACTTGGTCATTTTCTTATACTTAATACGGTGTGGCTCCAGCGCTTCAGCGCCCAGAGTGCGTTTTTTCCACTCTTCGTATTCAGTAAAGTTACCTTCGAAGAACGCCACTTTGCCTTCATCTTGATAGTCGATGATGTGGGTAGCTATGCGGTCGAGGAACCAACGGTCATGGGAAATAACCATGGCGCAGCCCGGGAATTCCAGTAAGGCGTTTTCCAGTGCGCGCAGAGTTTCAATATCCAGATCATTGGTCGGTTCATCGAGCAGCAACATATTGCCGCCAACTTGTAGCAATTTGGCCAGATGGATACGACCGCGTTCACCGCCAGACAGCTCGCCGACTCGCTTGCCCTGATCGATCCCTTTAAAGTTAAAGCGGCCAACATAAGCGCGACTTGGAATTTCAAAGTTGCCGATCTTCATGATGTCCTGACCGCCGGAAACTTCTTCCCAAACGGTTTTGCTGTCATCCATGTTGTCACGGAACTGATCAACCGATGCCAACAGCACAGTGTCGCCCAGTGAAATCGTGCCGGAATCAGGTTGTTCCTGACCAGACAACATGCGGAACAGGGTTGATTTACCCGCACCATTCGGCCCGATAATCCCGACGATAGCACCCTTTGGCAGTGAGAAAGTCAGGTCGTCAATCAGTACGCGGTCACCATAAGACTTGCACAGATGCTCAACTTCTAGCACTTTGTCGCCTAAACGTGGGCCAGGCGGAATGAACAACTCACTGGTTTCGTTACGCTTTTGATATTCAACGCTGTTAAGTTCTTCAAAACGGGCCAGACGAGCTTTGCCTTTCGCCTGACGGCCTTTTGGATTCTGACGAACCCACTCCAGCTCTTTCTCGATAGATTTGCGACGGGCCGCTTCGGAAGAGGCTTCCAGCGCCAGACGAGCATCTTTCTGTTCCAGCCATGAGGAGTAGTTACCTTCCCATGGAATACCTTCACCACGGTCAAGTTCCAGAATCCAACCCGCCACGTTATCAAGGAAGTAACGGTCATGGGTGATGGCGACAACAGTGCCTTCGTAATCATGCAGGAAGCGCTCCAGCCAAGCCACGGATTCAGCATCCAAGTGGTTGGTTGGCTCATCCAGCAGCAGCATGTCAGGTTTTTCTAGCAATAGGCGGCAGATAGCAACACGACGGCGCTCACCACCGGATAAGTTGGCAATTTTTGCATCCCAAGGTGGCAGGCGCAAAGCATCCGCAGCACGTTCTAACTGGTTATCCAGATTGTGGCCGTCATGGGATTGGATAATCGCTTCCAGTTCACCTTGCTCTTTCGCCAGTTTATCGAAATCTGCATCTGGATCGGCATACAGCGCGTAAACCTCATCCAACCGAGTCAGGGCGCGTTTAACTTCGCCAACCGCCTCTTCAACCGATTCGCGTACAGTTTGTTCAAGGTTCAGTTTTGGTTCCTGTGGCAGGTAACCAATTTTGATCCCCGGTTGTGGGCGCGCTTCACCTTCAATATCGGTATCAATGCCCGCCATGATGCGCAAAAGAGTCGATTTACCTGAGCCGTTCAGGCCCAGCACACCAATTTTGGCCCCAGGGAAGAAACTCAAGGAGATGTTTTTCAAAATATGTCGTTTCGGCGGAACTACTTTGCCGACGCGATGCATGGAATAGACGTATTGAGCCACGTTGCGTCTGCCTCTCTATATATCAGTTTTTATTGGATGTCTGGTGCGGAGTGTAGCCCGTTTTACTATACCCGTCATCTTTCGAGTAAAAGCTTACGGCGCGGTGACTATCATTGCCACGCGGCGGTTCTCTGCCCGGCCTTTTGCGGTTCGATTATCAGCTACCGGTTCCAATTTCCCCCTGCCACGCACATCAATATTTGCCCTTGGAATACCGATGGTTGCCAGTGAATCAGCGACTGTTGCGGCTCGCTCGTAGGAGAGTTTCTGATTATAACTGTCTTGGCCAGTGGCATCAGTGTGCCCATCTACCCGTAAATGATTGATACCGACACTGTGCAATGCTTGGCCAATGTTCTGAACAGTTTGTACGCCGGATGAATTCAATTTCTTGACGTCACTGTCGAATAAAACTTTATTGGCTAATCCAAATTCCCAACCATTATCCGTTAATTTAAAGCCTTGCTCCTGTAATGCAGCAACTTGCTCTGGCGTCAGCCCCTGTGGTTTGGTCTGACAACCGGCTAATACCAGCAGAAAAAGTGCAAAAAAACCAATCCAAATGGGATTTCTCTGACGACGACTATTTAAACCCAGCATGTCACCTACCCTAAGATTTCTGTTGGAGAACGTTCTGTGTGAGTCAAGCCCGCCAGTTGCACGATACCTCGTTCAGAAGGGCGGAAACCTTTCTTTGCCTGATACATGGCTTCATCTGCTCGTTGTAATAACTCTTCCGGTGTTTGCGCATGGTCAGGATAGATAGCAATACCAATACTGAGTGAGGTCGTAATTTCACTCCCGTCGGCCAATATTATGGGGTGAGTCATACTCTCTATAATGTCCTCGGCGATGGTGAGAACATCGTGAGTATCATGAATCGGTGCCAATAATACCGCGAACTCATCGCCGCCTAAGCGAGCCACTAAATCGGACTCACGCAATAAAGCACGAATACGGTCGGCGATGGTTGTGAGCACGACATCACCCGCGGCATGACCATAGTTGTCATTAATCTCTTTAAAGCGATCACCATCAAGGAATAAAACGGCGGCGTGTTCGTTGGTTTTGCAATCTTTAAGTGTTCGCGTTAAACGGCCTTCAAAGAACGCGCGATTGGCCAAACCGGTGAGGCTATCATGGGCAGCTCGGTGTGCCAGTGAGTCATTTTCTTGCGTTAAGTGCCGCTGCCAAACTTCAAGTTCTTCCAATAATCCATTGAAGTCATTACTTAATTCATTTAGCTCGGCAATTTGCGCCGAAGGCACACGTTGACCAAAGCTACGGTTACGGCTGACATTATGGGCCACTTCAGTGATTCGATTGAGCGAGCCAATAATGCCAAAAAGCATGCGACGCGACAGAAATAGCGCCACCGCCGAGCTGAGAATCAAGCAGATAAGTAGCCCGGCTAATCCTTGCAGCAGAAAACGCAGCAAGCTGCCACCATGGCCGACAATCACTATTCTGCCGATTTCATTACCCGCATGAACCATTGGCAGTACCACAGGTTCAGGCAGTGCCCAGCGAGCAACACTCTGCTCCATATAGTGTATCGGGCCATCGTCAGGCAGCGTCCAACTAGCGACTTCCCGGCCATTGGTATCTAAAATCTTGGCCTGCGCAATCTCTTCGTTTGCCGCAATCAGGGACAACGCTTCGTTAGCCACCACGGTATCGCCAAAAACAACTGCAGCTTCAGTGGTATAACTGATGGAGCGAGCAATTAAATGTAGGTTATGGTCAGCATAAACTCGTAATGCAAATAACGCCGCTAAGGTCAGGAAAATACCTGCCGTCGCCACCGACACAATAGCTACCGTTAAATGTATTTTGCCCAATACACGGCCCAGTGTGGGGAGCTTGGTCGTATTTGTTTGATTTTTTATCTGACTCGCAGATTTATTTTTTATTGAACTCATAATGCGTCAGCCTTTTTACGGGCAAGTTGCAACACGTTGGGATGAACTCTGACCCCACCGCGTGCTAATGCATCCATATTGACTTTGAAAGAGGCTTGCTTGTCTTCCAGTAGCAAACAAAATGCACTGCCCAAGGTGCATTCGTCATAATTTTCACTGATGGTAAGAACCGGATGCCCAGAGAGTTGGCTTGCCAGCTCCTGGCGTTGTTGCTCTCCAATAAGCCCCAAATAAACGACATCACAGTTGGTCGCTATTGAGTCATTGGGCAGTGAATAGCGCTGTGTTTTAATGGGATGATCAGTTTGCATTAATGCGGGATTAAACAGCTCTTCGGCATAATTTGTTGGAGCAACAACACATAAGCGAGTGACCGGTAGCGGCATAGGCCAGCGAGAATAACTGATAATCCCTAGCACCATTTTGGTGGCGGCATCACTACGGGTATGAACGAGCGTTTCACTGACATTATTGGCTGCCATTAAAGGCACAGAGGCGAATAACAGTGTGAGAAGTAAGAAACCGCAGACACAGGCCCTCCCGATACGCCGTGGCATAATCAGTTTGGACGAATAATTGCGCTTATCATTGCTGACGCCATTAATTGCGCAAGGTGAGGTGTTCATTTTTGCGCTTCCTGTAGGGCGATGAGGCTCACGTGTTCATTGCTACGGTCGAAGAATAAATTGCCGCGATGCTATTATAAGATTTAATTGGCGGAATAATAGCCGTATTATCGGCATGTTAGGATTTATCTTAAGAGTAATACCCAAAAGATTGACGATAAAAAAAGCCCGGCGGTTTTGCCGGGCTTTTTCGGTGGTGACTGATGAATATCAGGCTGGGCTTCTATGCGCGTTTAAAGCGCCCGATAACCCATTTTTCAACCTCAACGATCAGGAAGATCGCGATAGAAACTAGCAATGTCACACCCCAGTAATAAGCCGGTAATGGCTCAGTACCGAAAGCGGTATTCATAAACGGTAGATAGATAATGGCTAACTGCAATAGGATCAATACACCAGAGACTAACCAAAGCCCTTTGTTCACAAAGACTTCTTTGTTCAATGGGAATCTGTCCATGACGCGGCAGTTAAACATATAAATCCACTGCGCGGTCACCAGTGTTTGCATCAACACGGTACGGATAAACTCGGTGCTGTAACCGCGAGGTTCCATATAGGCTTCTAGGGCGAATGCACTACAAGCAATCAATGTACCTACAAACGCAATACGCCAGATGGCATGGCCGTCTAGCACGTGTTTTGATGGGTCACGTGGATTGCGGCGCATGATGCCTCTTTCTGCCGGTTCAAAGGCTAAACCGAAGGAAAGTGTGGTGGAGGTCGCCATGTTTATCCAGAGGATTTGCAATGGTGTCAATGGGATAACAGCACCCACCAATATTGCAAAGATAATTAATAACCCTTGCGCCAAGTTGGTCGGTAACACAAACAGGATGGTTTTCTTCAGGTTATCGTAAACACGACGGCCTTCTTCAACCGCGCTGGCAATGGTGGCGAAGTTATCATCTGAAAGCACCATATCGGCCGCTTCTTTGGTGACTTCGGTACCCTTGATACCCATGGCGATACCCACATCAGCCTGTTTCAGCGCTGGTGCATCGTTTACACCATCGCCGGTCATCCCAACGATTTCACCTTTCTCTTGTAGGGCTTTTACCAGACGCAGTTTATGTTCCGGGCTGGTACGGGCAAAAATATCATAACGAACGGCCGCTTCAGCCAGTTCCTTATCATCCATATGCTCCAACTGACCACCAGTAATGGAGTCTTTCCCATTCCCTATCCCCAGCATGGCACCAATCGCCATCGCCGTTTCCTGATGGTCGCCGGTTATCATCTTCACGCGAATACCGGCCTGCTGGCAGGTGGCAATGGCATCGATAGCTTCAGGGCGTGGTGGGTCCATCATGCCGGCAATACCGACAAACACCATTCCTTGCTGAATATCGCTGTGGCCTAGCTCGCTAATGGCTTGTTCTATTGGGCGGTAGGCAGCGGCAACCATACGCAAGCCTTGCTTGGCATAGCGCGCCATTTCGGCTTCCCAGTAATCACGACGGAATGGTGCAACACCTTTATCCGTCAGTTCTTGCTGGCAGAAGGTAAACAGCACATCAGGAGCACCCGTCAGGAAAATACTGTTTTCGGACTGAACTTGATGGCTGGTGGCCATGTATTTATAAGCTGAATCGAATGGAATTTTACCGTGTTGTGTCACCTGACCCAGCTCAATGCCGGATTTAGCTGCCAACACTTTCAGTGCGCCTTCAGTTGGCCCACCGGTAATGGTCCAGTGGCCTTGGTCATTTTTTTGAATCTGGCTGTCATTACATAGATTCACCGCGGTGATAAATGTTTTTAACGGCCCTTCAAGAGTGGCTTGCTGATCGCTGCCCTCAGGGTAAATATTGCCAACTGGCTCATAGCTTTCGCCTTCTACGCGGTAGCAATGCTCGGCCAGAATCACGGCTTTCACCGTCATTTCATTCATCGTCAGAGTACCGGTTTTATCGGAACAGACGACGGTCATAGCACCTAAAGTTTCTACCGTTGGTAGCTTGCGAATAATCGCGCGGTTACGCGCCATCGCTTGCACACCCAAGGACAGAATAATCGAAATAATGGCCGGTAGCCCTTCAGGAACGGATGCTACTGCCAAGCTTATCAAGGCCAATAACAGTTCATTGACAGGTAGGTCGCGCAAGATAAAGGCGAAGACGAACAAGAAAGCCATCATAACCAGAATCAGAATGAAGATAGCTTTACCCAACCGGTCCATCTGTTGTAGCAGAGGGGTGCGGGTTGATTCGACTGTCGACATCATCTGGTTGATATGACCCAGCTCAGTGTCACCGCCACTGGCAATCACCAAGCCTTTCGCCGTACCCGCACTGATGGTGGTACCAGAGAACAGCAGGTTTTTGCGATCACCAATGACAGACTCATTTTCAATGACATCGATTTGCTTCTCAACGACGGTGGATTCACCGGTCAGAATAGCTTCTTCAATTTGGAGGTTGTGCGCTTCAAGTAGCCGTAAATCGGCAGGGATTTTGTCTCCAGGTTTCAAGGTAACGATATCACCCGGTACTAAATTTTGTGCGTCAATGGTTTGCGCGCTGCCATTACGAATAACGACAGCTTTACTGGAAAGCATGTTTTGAATGCTTTTCAGCGATTTCTCAGCCTTATTTTCTTGAACATAACCAATTAATGCATTAATGACAGCCACACAAAGGATAATAATAGTATCAACAGAGTGACCCATTAGACCTTTGACTAACGCCGCAGCCAATAAAATGTAAATCAGGACGTCATTAAAATGCGCTAAAAACTGAAGTAAAGGATGCTTACTTTTTTTGGCGGGAAGCGCATTAGGACCGTACTGTTTAAGACGTTCTTCTGCTTCTTGTTGAGTTAAACCTTCTTCGCGGCTATTTAAATGCTGCAAAGATTCTTCCGCAGTTAGCTGATACCAGGCCTTTCCCTCTGGGGGTTTCGCTCCGGATGTATGGTTTGATGAGTTTTGCATTGAAAGAACCTTCTTAAAAATTAATAAATCTGAAATCTATCTATCCATTTCATCTAAAATCATCGGACTATTTCACCGATACGGGGCAGAGAGAATAATCTTCTTTCTTCCATGAAAAGAGCCTGCTCCTTCATTATTTGATTTTTATTAAAAGACAAAAAAAATGATTCTGAATGATATATTTACAACAACATAGTTATATTAAGCAAGGATAGTAGATTTTTATCAAAATAGTGTCTTGATCTGAGATAATAAAGTCAGAACATTTAGTCGTAAATAATGGCTAACATAGTGAATAATAAGCCATTAAACACTGAACTATCTTGTCGGTTATCTTCCTTAAATTCCCTCAATTTAATCTATAGCCCGAAAAGATTAAGTTTCCCTATCTATTTGTACGTGTAATCGCTGGCTATCCGGTGAAACTCTTAGTTAGTATGTCCTGCTGCCGGAACTAATTATGACTATGCTAATCAGAAGTTGCGGTAAGTGAAATGCAGTAGCCAACAACCAGTGAGGAAACAGTGAGTATGTATAAGTGGCGATATCTGGCGATTGGCGTGTGTCTGGTGACGACTTCAGGAGTTGCATCCGCAGACTCTATTGATGCCCAACGGCAACGCTATCAACAAGTTAAACAGGCTTGGGACAGCAATCAGATGGATACCGTGGCGCAGTTGATGCCGACGCTACGTGACTATCCACTGTACCCGTATCTGGAATACCGCCAGCTAACACAAGATTTAAGTCAGGTCAGTGCGGCGCAAGTGAACGATTTTCTGAGTCGTAATCCCACATTACCTCCTGCAAGCTCGCTGTCATCCCGGTTTGTGAATGAGCTAGCGCGTCGTGAAGATTGGCGCGGGTTATTGGCATTCAGTCCGCAAGCTCCAAAACCGGCTGCGGCCCGCTGTAACTATTACTATGCCAAATGGGCCACAGGCGAGCAGCAAGCGGCTTGGGATGGTGCCAGCGAGATCTGGCTTAACGGTCAGGCGCTACCCAGTAGCTGCGATAAATTATTCAGTGTTTGGCAGCAAGCCGGGCACCAAACTCCTTTGGCGACACTGGCGCGTATGAAGCTGGCCCTAAAAGAGGGCAATGCCAGTCTGGTGAGTTATTTACTCAAACAATTGCCTGCTGATTATCAGACCATGGGTACCGCACTGGCGAAATTGCAAAGTGATCCAGCCAGTGTCGAAAGTTTTGCTCGTACAGTCGGGCCGACAGATTTCACGCGTTCAGCCACCATTATTGCCTTTACACGATTGGCGCGTCAGGACGTGGAAAATGCGCGGGCAATGATACCGACGTTGGCGCGGTTACAAAAAATGAGTGACAGCGAGAAGCTGGAGTTGGAAGAAGCGGTGGCTTGGCGATTGATGGGCAATGATGCGACTTACGATCAGGCTAAATGGCGGGATCAGGTCACTTTACGCAGCCATTCAACCCCATTACTGGAACGTCGTATTCGCATGTCTTTGGGCAGTGGGGATCGCCAAGGGTTAGCCACTTGGATGGCTCGCCTACCTGCAGAAGCGCAAAATAAAGATGAATGGCGCTACTGGCGGGCTTCGTTGTTGTTAGAGCAAGGTAAGAAAGCGGAGGGCGAGGCTATTTTACGTAGCCTGATGCAGGAGCGCGGTTTTTATCCGATGGTTGCTGCCCAAAAACTGGGGGTTCCTTATCCCATTAATGTTGAGGTTGCCACCAAGCCCGATGCTTCGCTGGCACAGCGGCCAGAAATCGCCCGAGTGCGTGAGTTAATGTATTGGAATATGGATAATCTGGCCCGCAGCGAATGGAGCTATCTGGTTGCCAGCCGCAGCAAGCCGGAACAGGAAGCCTTAGCGCGTTACGCGTTTAACCAAAAGTGGGCGGACTTGAGTGTTCAGGCGACTATCGTGGCTAAATTATGGGACCATCTGGAAGAGCGCTTCCCTCTGGCATGGCCGAAAGAATTCCGTCGGGCGACGGAAGGTAAAGGAATAACGCCAAGTTATGCTATGGCGATTGCGCGTCAGGAAAGTGCCTGGAATCCGAAAGCACAATCACCGGTCGGGGCGTCAGGTCTGATGCAGGTGATGCCGCGAACTGCGGAGCATACGGTCAAGTTGAATAACATCTCTGGTTACGTCAACAGCAGCCAGTTGCTTGACCCCATCACCAACATTGAAATTGGCACCAGCTACTTGGAAGAGGTGTATCAGCAATTTGGCCGTAATCGTATTTTATCCAGTGCGGCCTATAATGCCGGTCCATCGCGAGTCAATACATGGTTAGGTAATAGTGGCGGGCAGGTGGATGCCGTGGCCTTTATTGAAAGCATTCCTTTCTCCGAAACCCGTGGCTACGTAAAAAACGTATTGGCCTATGATGCCTTTTATCGCCACTTTATGAATCGCCCAGCGAAGGTGTTGAGTGATGCTGAGTGGCAGCGGCGCTATTAATTCCCCTTCGTCCTTGAAGACACCGGGGGGCTAGCGGCGCGCACTTACCCGAATCATTGCTTATCGGCGCCTGGCTGTGGCGTCAAGGACTTTGGGTATAAGTGAGGTTATGGTATGCTGCTGTACTAGTTAAATAGTATGGCTGCATATCATGACAAAACTACGATTGACGGATCCAAATCTGTCGACTGAAGATAATCAGCACTGGCTGACTTTCGTTGCGCTGCTGCAAGACGCCATTGCGCAAGACCTCCATCTGCCCCTGTTACAACTGATGCTGACGCCAGATGAGCGTACAGCGTTGGGAACCCGAGTGCGTATTATTGAAGAGTTAATGCGTGGGGAGTTGAGCCAGCGTGAACTGAAAAATCAATTGGGTGCGGGTATTGCAACCATCACCCGTGGTTCAAATAGCCTGAAAGCTGCCCCTCCAGAGTTGAAAAGCTGGCTAGAGGCGCAGTTATTGACAGACACAAAATAAGCCGCTCTTACTGTTTCGGGCGCTGGTAAATTTCATTATGAAACGGCACCAGTGCCAGCAGCAGTGCCTGATGATAGACACTGGTACGGGTCAGTTTGCCATCGGTAAAAATACCAATCGCACCGCCCTGATGTTTTACATTCGATATCCCCGTTAAATCTGCCATTTCGTCGCCCAGCTCACGGCCTTGGCGAATTCCTTGCAATATACTCTCGGGCAACATCAAGCTGGCAGAGCGCGATTCTCCTCGCAGCTGTAAGTGTTCAATTACCATCCATGCAAAGGTCATATTATCTTCAATGCCGGCTTCAACTCCGACCCAAAAATCAGCCTCAGGGCGTAACTGACGTGCATTGCTCACTCGCTGTCTGGCACCTGAGCGTGTCTCGGTGCTGCCTATCGGTTGCAGGGGAACACCGCTATCAACATTAACACCTTCAATGTGATAGTTGCCGGGGCCATAAACATCATCAAACGCGAGGCTAATAGCCTTAATCTTTGCAGGGTTGGTAGTTGCGGCAACAACATGGTACATAATAAGTCTCAGAATAGATTTAATAGGTTTGGCGTATATTTCACGCAGTATAACGGAAAAATGACATGCTACAGGTATATCTCGTGCGCCACGGCGAAACCGTATGGAACGCATCGCGCCAGATTCAGGGCCAATCAGACAGCCCACTGACCGATACGGGTCTACGTCAGGCGCACTTGGTTGCGCAACGAGTTCGCAGCCAAGGCATCACCCATATTATCACCAGCGACCTAGGGCGTACCCAGCAAACGGCAAAAATCATTGCTGATGCTTGTGGGTTGAAAATAGTGACGGACCCGCGTCTGCGCGAGCTGAATATGGGGGTGCTGGAAACGCGTCCGATTGAAAGCCTAACGCCAGAAGAAGAACAATGGCGCAAGCAGATGGTCAACGGCACCGAAGGGGGGCGAATTCCTCAAGGGGAGTCGATGACAGAACTTGGGGGGAGGATGCGTGCAGCACTGGATAGCTGTTTAGAGCTTCCTGCTGGCAGCAAGCCGCTGTTGGTGAGCCATGGTATGGCGTTGGGGTGCTTACTGAGTACGTTGCTTGGATTACCCGCTTACGCTGAACGGCGATTGCGTTTGCGCAACTGTTCACTATCACGTGTCGATTATCAGGAAAGCCCGTGGTTGGCGTCTGGATGGGTCATTGAAAGTGCTGGCGATACCGCCCACTTGGATATGCCAGCACTTGACGAACTACAGCGTTAACGCCTGATTGGAATGAGATATTCGCACTTCAGTGTGGCCGGAGGCCCCTCTTTCGGCCGCCCCTGAGGGAAGAACCGTTCAATATCGTACCCACGTCTACGGGTCAACTCTAATTGCGGCAAGCAGGTGCCGTAGAGGGTCAGAATAAAATTCTGCAACCCTTCCGATGGTCCGTCATAACTGAACTGCACATATTCGCCACCCTGTAAGATAACGGGTTGTCCTTCCTGCACATTGCTCGGTACATGTTGTGGTTCGATGGCTGTAGTGTAGAAAATTTCTTGCTCATCATCCTTTTCCTGATTTGGCCGGGAATGATGTAAGCCATAGAGCACCGGCGGCACTTGATCGGCACCACCAAGATATTGTTGCCAGAAATGAGTCCGTAATTCAGTACGATGAGTCGATATTTGCTCAAGCGTACAGGAATAACTTTGCGTCAACCCCACCAGATGTTGCTCAGGTAAGGTAATGAACTCAGGCTGAGGTAAGGTATATTCCCCCAACCGGATAGGCGGACATATCCCCGCTGAATGCCAATCTTCCGCCCGGCGGTATAGCGCAGGTGTTTGCGCAAACTGTTTCTTAAAGGCTCGGGTAAAAGTTTGCTGTGAGTCAAAGCGATATTGCAAAGCAATATCCAGAATAGGTCGGCTGGTTAATCGTAATGCAACAGCGGCTTTAGACAGCCTTCTGGCACGGATATAAGCACCGATAGCATTCCCGGTGACATCCTTGAACATTCGCTGTAAATGCCATTTTGAATAGCCGGCTTTGGCAGCGACATTGTCCAATGCTAAAGGCTGGTCTAAATGACTTTCTAGCCAGCTAAGCAAATCACGAATGATACTGGCTTGATCCATAGATCTTCCTCGTAAAGCGGCCTAAATTTAGGGTATTAGTAATTTCAAAAGAATAGCTCTGGCGCATAGTAGCAACTTTTTATGTTTCCGACTGCTTAAGAATTTACTGGCATTGTGTGTTAAAAAAGTATCGAAGATTTAAAAAATGGCTTTTTAACGAATGTTTTATTATTCGTTAAAATATTTAACGTTGAATAACGTTATTCAACGTCATGGAGTAAGTGTATGAAAAAAAATTGGATATTCCTTGGTTGCGTGCTTTCTTTCGGGGCAATAACCGCCCATGCGGAGGAAATTGGCTCCGTTGATACGGTGTTTAAGTTACTGGGGCCAGACCATAAAATCGTGGTTGAAGCCTTCGATGACCCTGATGTTAAAAATGTAACTTGTTATATCAGCCGGGCAAAAACGGGGGGTATCAAAGGGGGATTGGGGCTGGCAGAGGATACGTCTGATGCCGCAATTTCTTGTCAGCAAGTCGGGCCAATTGAGTTAAGCGAGAAAATTAAGAATAGAAAATCTGACGGCTCAGTGGTTTTCCAAAAGCGGACATCATTGGTCTTTAAAAAGCTACAGGTGGTTCGTTTCTATGACCCAAAACGTAATGCTTTAGTTTATCTCACTTACTCCGATAGGATTGTCGACGGTTCACCGAAAAACGCGTTAAGCGCAGTGCCGATTATGCCATGGCGTGAACAGTAGAAAAGTAAAAAGCCAGCATTTGCAGCTGGCTTTTTTATTGTAGACGGCTGGCAGAGGCTTACTCTTCCAGGTCACCACAGAAACGATAACCTTCACCGTGGATAGTGGCGATGATTTCAGGTGTGTCCGGTGTAGATTCGAAATGCTTACGAATACGACGGATAGTGACGTCAACAGTACGGTCATGCGGTTTCAGCTCACGGCCAGTCATTTTCTTCAGTAATTCACCGCGGGATTGAATTTTGCCCGGGTTTTCACAGAAGTGCAGCATGGCACGGAATTCACTGCGTGGCAGTTTATAATGCTCGCCAGCAGGGCTGATCAGTGAGCGGCTATTGATATCCAGCTCCCAACCATTGAATTTATAGCTCTCAACCAGACGACGTTCTTCACCTACGCTACCCAAATTCATGGTGCGTGACAGCAGGTTACGTGCCCGAATAGTTAATTCGCGCGGATTGAAAGGTTTGGTGATGTAATCATCAGCACCAATTTCCAAGCCAAGTATTTTATCGACTTCGTTATCACGACCAGTCAGGAACATTAGGGCAACACTTGCTTGTTCACGAAGTTCTCGTGCTAGCAACAGGCCATTTTTGCCCGGCAGATTGATGTCCATGATAACTAAGTTGATATCATTCTCAGACAGAATGTGGTGCATTTCTGCGCCATCATTAGCCTCATGAACAACATAGCCTTCCGCCTCGAAAATGCTCTTCAGGGTGTTACGAGTAACGATCTCGTCTTCTACGATCAGAATGTGCGGGGTCTGCATGTTTGCTACCTAAAATTGCCAACAAATAGAAATAGGAAGTACAGAAGTCTTTGTTATATTAGGATTTTTATTGACTAATTACTCGTCATCCCGTTCATCACATGACTAAAGTACGTAAACGCGTTCTTGATGCACTTTCCATCAACGTCAACAACATCACTAGCTTGGTCGGGGTGTTACTCCCTACAGCCCCAAAGGTGACAAAAGCGGCGCATATCCTAACCCTATTAACAGCAATATAACAGTGTGAGCCGAATCTACCACCCAACAAAACTACGCTTTGTTGACATATATCAATTTCAATTGTAGCACGTTAACACTTTTGTGAAAAAGACTTACAAGAATACCAGCTTAAGCGATAGTTGGTTAAATTATGTGATCGATTCAGTGTTATTAATATTAAAAATTAAGTGTCAGACGTAACAAAAAAATGACTTTTCTAATCTGTTGATTTTTATTGTTTAAAATCAATATTCTTTCGACATAAAGCCAATGAGGCTATTTTTCTTGCCAGCGGTCTATTTCGTCTAGAAGCATAAGAAGAATTATCACTAATGTTGGTGAAATGTAAAGAGAAGTGACGAAGTTTTCATTTTTGTTGTGTTTTGTATCATTTAGGCGAGTGACGAGCCGGTAAATGAATATTTTTCTCTTCATTTAAATTTTTACTCTGCAGATTCACATCAATGATCGGCCTGCATATCTGATGCTATTAAGATAAAAAAGTATTGAAGCTATTTATAGTGAGTAAAGGGAATTTTATGGTTTTATTCTCTGGGAATTAACCCGCAATTTTATTCACCCTCGCTGATAATGCTCCCTGAAATAGACGATTACTCATTATGTAGCAGTTAATTTTTTTGTGTTGGCGGATGAAAAAATTTGACTTGAGAGGACGATTGCTTTAACCAATAGAGGGAGAACTTTATTTATGAGACAGACAGACGACATGCGATACATCAGCCTGAACACAACGATTATTACCACCACCGAAACCACAGGTTACGGGGCGGGCTGACGCGTACAGGAAACAACAGAAAAAAGCCCGCACCTAGACAGTGCGGGCTTTTTTTTTCAATTAAATCTTTGCAAAAAAGTTTGCGATAAAAATAGCGCGAAAGCGGGAGAGAATCAGAAATGCGAGTGCTGAAATTTGGCGGGACATCAGTAGCAAATGCAGAACGCTTTATGCGTGTTGCCGATATCATTGAAAATAATGCGCGTCAGGGACAGGTGGCTACAGTGTTGTCCGCTCCTGCAAAAATTACGAATCATCTGGTTGCGATGATCGACAAAATGGTCGCAGGGCAAGATATCTCGCCAAATATCAGCGATGCAGAGCGAATTTTTGCCGAGTTATTACGTGGGTTAGCTGATGTTCAACCCGGCTTTGATTATGAGCGTTTAAAAGCGTTGGTTGCGCATGAATTTGCGCAACTCAAACATGTTCTGCACGGCATCTCGCTACTGGGTCAATGCCCGGACAGTATCAATGCTGCCATCATCTGCCGTGGCGAAAAACTCTCCATTGCTATCATGGAAGCTGTGTTCCAAGCCAAAGGTTATCAAGTTAGCGTAATTGATCCGGTCGAAAAATTGCTGGCTCATGGGCACTATCTTGAGTCCACGGTTGATATCACTGAGTCTACCCGCCGTATTGGTTCGAGTGCTATTCCTACTGACCATATTATCCTGATGGCAGGTTTCACCGCCGGTAATGATAAAGGTGAACTGGTAGTACTGGGACGTAATGGTTCTGACTATTCTGCTGCTGCGTTAGCTGCGTGTTTGCGCGCCGATTGTTGTGAAATCTGGACGGATGTCGATGGGGTCTATACTTGTGACCCGCGTGTTGTTCCCGATGCGCGATTGTTGAAATCGATGTCATATCAAGAGGCCATGGAGCTTTCCTATTTTGGTGCCTCAGTTC
This sequence comes from Yersinia vastinensis, assembly GCF_902726565.1. Taxonomy (GTDB): domain Bacteria; phylum Pseudomonadota; class Gammaproteobacteria; order Enterobacterales; family Enterobacteriaceae; genus Yersinia; species Yersinia vastinensis. The sequence continues at coordinate 342,316 of NZ_CACVAF010000003.1, read as the reverse complement.
TTCACCCCCGCACTATTGCTCCCATCGCCCAGTTCCAAATTCCTTGTCTGATTAAAAATACCTCGAATCCACAAGCTCCCGGTACCTTGATTGGTGGCGAAAGCAGTGACGATGGTTTCCCGGTTAAGGGCATCACCAATCTGAATAACATGGCGATGATTAACGTTTCAGGCCCAGGCATGAAAGGGATGGTTGGCATGGCTGCCCGCGTTTTCGCGGTGATGTCACGCAGTGGGATTTCAGTGGTACTGATTACTCAGTCGTCTTCTGAATACAGCATCAGCTTCTGTGTGCCGCAGTCAGAGCTATCTCGCGCTAGCCGAGCATTGGAGGAAGAGTTTTATCTGGAGCTAAAAGACGGTCTGCTGGACCCACTAGATGTGATGGAGCATCTGGCGATCATTTCAGTCGTCGGCGATGGCATGCGCACCCTTCGAGGGATTTCGGCTCGTTTCTTCTCGGCACTGGCTCGTGCCAATATCAACATCATCGCGATTGCTCAAGGTTCATCCGAGCGCTCTATTTCGGTGGTGGTCAGTAATGATGCCGTTACCACTGGCGTGCGTGTTTGTCACCAGATGCTGTTCAATACCGATCAGGTCATTGAAGTGTTTGTCATCGGCGTTGGTGGGGTAGGCGGGGCATTAATCGAGCAAATCTATCGTCAACAGCCGTGGCTGAAGCAGCGCCATATCGATTTGCGTGTGTGCGGTATTGCCAATTCCAAAGCCATGCTGACCAATGTGCACGGTATTGAGCTGGACAACTGGCGTCACGAGCTGGCTGAAGTGAAAGAGCCATTTAACTTGAGTCGCCTGATTCGTCTGGTGAAAGAGTACCATTTGCTCAACCCGGTGATTGTTGATTGTACCTCCAGTCAGGCCGTTGCTGATCAATATGCTGATTTCCTGGCGGATGGCTTCCATGTTGTGACACCAAACAAAAAAGCCAATACCTCATCAATGAATTACTACCGTCAGATGCGTGCGGCGGCGGCAAAATCTTGTCGTAAATTCTTGTATGACACCAACGTGGGTGCAGGTTTGCCAGTCATTGAAAACTTACAGAATCTACTTAATGCGGGTGATGAACTGATGCGTTTCTCTGGCATTCTGTCAGGTTCGCTCTCCTTTATCTTCGGTAAGCTGGATGAAGGGATGACATTGTCAGAGGCGACGTTGCAAGCTAAGGCCATGGGCTATACCGAACCGGACCCACGCGATGACCTTTCTGGGATGGATGTAGCCCGTAAATTGTTGATCTTGGCCCGTGAAGCAGGGTACAAACTTGAACTGGCCGATATTGAGGTTGAGTCTGTTCTGCCGGCAAGTTTTGATGCATCGGGTGACGTTGATAGCTTCCTTGCCCGGTTGCCATCGCTGGATGCCGAGTTTGCCCGTTTAGTGGCTGATGCCAGCGAGCAGGGCAAAGTGCTGCGCTATGTTGGCGTTATTGAGGAAGGGCGTTGTATTGTTCGGATGGATGCCGTTGATGGTAACGATCCGCTATATAAAGTTAAAAATGGTGAGAATGCGTTGGCCTTCTACACCCACTATTATCAGCCAATTCCGTTGGTGCTTCGCGGATACGGCGCGGGTAATGACGTGACAGCAGCCGGGGTATTCGCCGATCTTTTACGCACATTATCATGGAAGTTGGGAGTTTAAATATGGTTAAGATCTATGCTCCGGCATCGATTGGCAATGTTAGCGTCGGGTTTGATGTGCTGGGGGCTGCGGTTTCGCCGATTGACGGCACCCTACTGGGTGATTGCGTCAGTGTGACGGCGGCAGAGCGTTTCAGCCTGCGCAATGAAGGCCGTTTTGTTAGTAAACTGCCTGACGACCCGAAAGAAAACATTGTTTATCAATGCTGGGCGCGTTTTTGCCAAGAGATTGGTCAAGAGATCCCCGTGGCGATGGTACTGGAAAAGAACATGCCGATTGGCTCAGGGCTAGGGTCTAGCGCCTGTTCAGTCGTCGCCGGTTTGATGGCGATGAACGAGTTCTGTGGCCAGCCGTTGGATAAAGTCACCTTGCTCGGTCTGATGGGTGAACTGGAAGGGCGGGTATCGGGTAGTGTTCATTTTGATAATGTTGCGCCGTGCTATTTGGGCGGAATGCAATTAATTCTTGAGCAGGATGGCTATATCAGCCAAGAGGTGCCCAGCTTTGATGATTGGCTGTGGGTGATGGCATATCCGGGCATTAAAGTTTCTACTGCGCAAGCACGGGCGATTCTACCTGCGCAATATCGCCGCCAAGATTGCATCACGCACGGGCGCAATGTCGCAGGGTTCATTCATGCCTGCCACACTCAGCAACCTGATTTAGCCGCTAAAATGATGAAAGATGTCATCGCCGAGCCTTATCGCACCCAATTGCTACCGGGCTTTGCGGCTGCCCGGCAAGCTGCGCAGGATATCGGCGCATTGGCTTGTGGTATTTCCGGCTCTGGCCCGACCCTGTTTGCTGTCTGTGATGATAGCGAAACCGCACAGCGCATGGCGAGCTGGCTACAAAATCATTACCTACAAAACGACGAAGGTTTTGTTCATATTTGCCGTCTGGATACTGCCGGCGCACGACTACTGGGATAACGCATGAAACTGTATAACCTTAAAGATCACAACGAACAGGTCAGCTTCGCTCAAGCGATCAAACAGGGGCTGGGCAAACAGCAGGGGCTTTTCTTTCCGCTGGAGTTGCCGGAGTTTGAACTGACCGAAATTGATAAATTGCTGGATCTGGATTTTGTTACACGTAGTAGCCGCATTTTATCCGCTTTTATCGGCAGTGAAATTGCCCCTGAGGTTTTAACCAAACGCGTACAGGCGGCTTTTGAGTTTCCGGCACCGGTAGCGCAGGTTGAGAATGATATCGCCGCACTGGAGCTGTTCCACGGCCCGACGCTGGCATTCAAAGACTTTGGTGCACGTTTTATGGCGCAAATGTTGGCCGAAGTAGCCGGTGATCAGCCAGTCACTATCTTAACTGCAACTTCTGGCGACACGGGAGCGGCGGTTGCGCATGCATTTTATGGTCTGAAAAACGTACGCGTGGTTATTCTCTATCCGCGTGGCAAAATCAGTCCGCTGCAAGAAAAACTGTTCTGCACATTGGGTGGCAATATTCACACCGTAGCTATTGATGGCGATTTTGATGCCTGCCAGGCTCTGGTAAAGCAAGCCTTTGATGATGAAGAGTTAAAGCAGGAATTGAGCCTGAACTCTGCGAACTCAATCAATATCAGCCGCTTGCTGGCGCAGATTTGCTATTACTTTGAAGCGGTCGCTCAATTGCCACAAGAGGCACGCAATCAACTGGTTATCTCGGTGCCAAGTGGTAATTTTGGTGACTTAACGGCGGGCCTGCTAGCAAAATCCTTAGGGTTACCGGTAAAACGCTTTATTGCAGCAACCAATGCCAATGACACGGTGCCACGCTTCTTGGTTAATGGGCAGTGGCAACCTAAGCCGACGGTGGCGACGTTATCAAATGCGATGGATGTCAGCCAGCCAAATAACTGGCCACGCGTTGAAGAACTCTATCGTCGTAAAATCTGGCAGTTAAAAGATTTGGGCCACGGCGCGGTCAGTGATGCGGTCACCAAAGACACGATGCGTGAGCTGGCGGGGTTGGGCTATATTTCAGAACCCCATGCCGCTATTGCCTACCGAGTTTTGCGTGACCAATTGCAGGATGGTGAATTCGGGTTGTTTATCGGTACTGCCCACCCGGCGAAATTCAAAGAGAGTGTAGAAGAGATTCTCGGGCAGGAGTTGCCGTTACCAAAACCATTGGCAGTACGTGCGCAGTTGCCTCTGCTATCCCATGATCTGTCGGCAGATTTTGCAGATTTACGTGGTTTCTTGATGGCTTTGCCAAAGTAGTTTTTATCTATTTTTAGTTAAAAATTATAGATTAGGGTGCGGTTGTTAAGTGTGGGCCACTGTTTCGGTTGATAATCGTTCAGTGGCCATCTTACTTTGGCGGTTGGTTCATCTGGGATGAGGTGAGTTATGACAGCTAAACCTTAAGTTTCACTCCGTTTAAACACTAACTCGTTTTTCGCCGATAACCCGGCATCAAACTCATAGCCTTCCAGATTAAAATCAATCAATTGCTCCGGTTTAGTCAATTTGTTCTGAATGATAAAACGACTCATCAGGCCCCGTGCTTTCTTGGCGTAGAAACTGATGATTTTATATTTACCGTTTTTCTCATCCAAGAAGACCGGTTTAATCAGTGAACCCGCTAATTTAGCGGGTTTTACTGCTTTAAAGTATTCATCAGAGGCCAAATTAATCAGCACATTATCGCCTTGCTGCTCTAATGCCTGATTCAGTTTCTCGGTTATCTGATCGCCCCAGAATGAATAGAGATCTTTGCCGTGTGGGTTTGCCAGCTTAATCCCCATTTCTAGCCGATAAGGCTGCATTAAATCGAGTGGGCGCAGCACGCCGTACAGGCCAGAGAGCATACGCAGATGTTGTTGAGCGAAATCAAAATCAGCGGCACTAAAATCTTGCGCCTGCATCCCGGTATAGACATCGCCTTTAAAAGCCAAAATCGCCTGACGCGCATTCTCTGGTGTAAAATCAGGTTGCCATTCACTGAAACGGGCAGCATTTAACCCCGCCAGTTTGTCGCTAATCCCCATCAGACTGCTAATTTGCGCGGGCGTCAGCTCACGGCAAATCTCGATAAGCTGTTGTGACTTATCCAACATTTCAGGCTGAGTAAATTTCTTGGTCGCCAATGGGCTTTGATAATCAAGGGTTTTGGCCGGGGAAATAATAATAAGCATAACGACATCCTATTTATCCAGATGACACACTGTAGCAAAAAGCCCCTGCCTTCTAAAAGAAGATTGGTCGATTGCTAAGATAGGTAGGCGGCTTTACTCATAAAGGATATAGTTTTAGCTAAATCGTCTCAGCACCACAAGAATGGACGAAGTTGCTATTAACCTGCCGGTTTCCGGCTGTTTTAAAAGGCGAAAACGGTTGCGACCCCAAGATAGCCCATTTGCGCTTTTTTTAATCAATTTTACTGCCTTGCACCGCGGCTTACGCATGTTATTATCAAGACAAGGCAGAGCGTCTAAATAGCCAATTGTGAGAAATGGCTAACATCGAAATGAGATGGTTAGCTGTTTTGACAGAGATAAACAGCGGCGACATGCCAAAAGTTCATGCACAAACGACGAGAAACGACAACATGACCGATAAACTTACTTCCCTACGTCAAATCACCACTGTAGTAGCAGATACGGGGGATATCGCGGCAATGAAACTGTATCAGCCGCAAGATGCAACCACCAACCCATCTCTGATCTTGAATGCTGCTCAAATTCCTGAATACCGCAAACTGATTGATGAAGCTGTTGCTTGGGCTCGCGCGCAAAGCAGCGACCATGCTCAACAAATTGTTGATGCAACAGATAAGTTAGCTGTCAATATTGGTTTGGAAATTTTAAAACTGATCCCAGGCCGTATTTCTACTGAAGTCGACGCTCGTCTGTCTTATGACACGGTTGCTAGCGTGGCAAAAGCGAAACGCCTGATCAAAATGTATAACGAAGCCGGTATCAGCAATGACCGTATTCTGATTAAACTGGCCTCCACTTGGCAGGGTATCCGTGCTGCGGAACAGCTAGAAAAAGAAGGCATCAACTGTAACCTGACTCTGTTGTTCTCCTTCGCTCAGGCGCGTGCTTGTGCTGAAGCGGGTGTGTTCCTGATTTCACCTTTTGTTGGCCGTATTCTTGACTGGTACAAAGCTAACGGTGACAAAAAAGAGTTCGCGCCAAACGAAGATCCGGGTGTTGTTTCCGTTACCGAGATTTACCAGTATTACAAAAAGCACGGTTATAAGACTGTGGTGATGGGCGCAAGCTTCCGTAATCTGGGTGAAATCATTGAGCTGGCTGGGTGTGACCGCCTGACTATTGCACCATCACTGTTGAAAGAATTGGCAGAGAGCGAAGGCCCGGTAGAGCGTAAATTAGCTTATACCGGTGAAATTCAGGCGAAACCAGCACCGCTAACGGAAGCTGAGTTCTACTGGCAGCATAATCAGGATCCAATGGCGATTGATAAACTGGCTGATGGCATCCGTAAATTTGCTATCGACCAAGGCAAACTTGAGAAAATGATCTCTGATTTGCTGTAATCTCTTTTGCTTGCGGTAAGTTATTATCCGCAGCTATTTGATGAAAAGGTGGCGTAAGCCACCTTTTTTATTGCCTGCTATCCATGCTTGAGTGCCGTGTCCATGACGCTGTATATGCTATTATTCGCCACAGATAACAGGATTTTCGTCGAGGTAGTTACATGAATACATTACGTATCGGTTTAGTTTCCATCTCTGATCGCGCATCGAGTGGGGTATATCAGGATAAAGGTATTCCAGCACTGGAAGAGTGGCTGACCAGCGCATTGACCACACCATTTGAAATAGAAACTCGCCTTATCCCTGATGAGCAAACGCTAATTGAGCAAACTTTGTGTGAGTTGGTCGATGAAATGGGCTGCCATTTGGTGTTGACCACCGGCGGAACAGGCCCAGCAAGGCGTGATGTGACTCCAGATGCCACTTTGGCGATTGCCGATCGTCAGATGCCCGGTTTTGGCGAGCAGATGCGTCAAATCAGCCTTCATTTCGTTCCTACCGCGATATTATCCCGCCAAGTCGGGGTTATCCGTAAGCAAGCATTGATTATTAACTTACCTGGGCAACCTAAATCCATCAAAGAGACCCTTGAAGGTGTAAAAGACGCACAGTCAAACGTGGTGGTTGCCGGTATTTTTGCTAGTGTGCCTTATTGTATTCAATTATTGGATGGCCCTTACGTCGAAACTAACAGTGAAGTGGTAGCGTCTTTTCGTCCTAAGAGTGCCATTATTGGTGCATAAGACTAAATTAGAGTTTTTTATAGCATAAAACTCCATTATAACCGTGTGGGGAATTTTGTACGGTATAGTCATGTTTACTTTACAAAAAGTTGGAAATGTTTTTCTTCCCCTACTCTGGTTTACTACGGTGTCATATGCCTCAAGAACACAACTCAACTCAAAACGACTTATCCCAGCCTCATGTTGACCAACAGCATAATCATAATCGCCGGTTAAATAAGCAGGATTATAAAACACTGACTCTGGCTGCTCTTGGCGGCGCGTTAGAATTTTATGATTTCATCATCTTTGTCTTTTTTGCGGCGGTCATTGGGGATCTGTTCTTCCCAACAGATATGCCTGAGTGGCTGCGTCAGGTCCAGACATTCGGCATTTTTGCTGCGGGTTATTTGGCGCGCCCGTTGGGTGGCATTATCATGGCACACTTCGGCGATCTGGTCGGTCGCAAGAAAATGTTTACGCTGAGCATTTTGCTGATGGCATTACCAACATTGGCGATTGGTATGCTGCCGACTTACGCATCAATCGGCATTGCAGCTCCTTTGTTGCTGTTATTAATGCGTGTGTTACAAGGTGCGGCGATCGGGGGAGAAGTTCCCGGAGCATGGGTCTTTGTCGCAGAACATGTTCCACGCCGACGCGTAGGTATTGCCTGCGGTACGTTAACGGCAGGTTTAACCGCAGGGATTTTATTAGGTTCTCTGGTGGCTACCGCGATGAATACCACATTAAGCCATCAAGCCATCTTGGATGGTGGTTGGCGTGTGCCGTTCTTCTTGGGTGGGATTTTTGGCTTATTCGCCATGTACTTACGCCGTTGGTTGCAGGAAACACCTATCTTCAAAGAGATGCAGGCACGTAAAACTTTAGCAGACGAATTGCCTTTGAAATCGGTTGTCGTCAATCATAAGAAAGAAGTGTTTGTCTCAATGCTGCTGACCTGGCTGCTTTCTGCCGGTATTGTGGTTGTTATTCTGATGACGCCAACTTATTTACAGAAACAGTTCGGTGTTCTGCCAGCTCTGGCATTGCAGGCAAACAGTCTGGCCATTGTGGCATTAGTCTTTGGCTGCGTGATTGCGGGGTTGGCTATCGATCGCTTCGGAGCCAGCAAAACCTTTATTGTCGGTAGCTTGATGTTGGCTGCGTCGACATGGTCGTTCTATCACACCAATTTGACTGATCCGAGCCAACTCTTCAGCCATTATATGATGGCTGGATTTTGTGTCGGCATTGTCGGTGCCGTGCCCTATGTCATGGTTCGCGCATTCCCGGCAGAAGTTCGCTTTACGGGTATCTCTTTCTCTTACAATGTGGCCTACGCTATTTTTGGCGGATTGACGCCCATTGTTGTGACCTTATTGATGAAGGTGACACCAATGGCTCCAGCGTATTACATGTTGTTATTATCGCTGGTGGGGTTGTTGCTGGGCGTTTATCTGCGTAACGATATTAACAGCGATGTGAAAGTTCAGATGACAAAGAAAGTGATGGGCTGAGTCGTAACACCATTAATTAATTTTGCTAAATAGCCCATCATGTTATGGGCTATTTTTTTACCCTTAGAATTTAAAATTCGGTTTTAAAATTAAAACCGACCTTTTGCTTGACTCGGGCAGATGGTTGGGAAATGACTTCAGAAAATAATGTTCTGGCACCTTGCTGCTGTAAATATCGAGCTAATTCTCTTACTGCGGTGGTTCCTGCCCCTCTGACTGTACCTTCACGGTTGGGAAATAATACATACTCAGGCTGAGTAGCTGATGCCACGAGTTCAACCTCGTCTCGGCTATTAAAACGGTCAGCAAGAATAACCGCTATAATTCTCCCGCGTAATTTGACAATCACATAGATTTCACCTGGCCGGTGAATCATTAGTCTTCGATGAATGATCCCAGTGACAATATGCCCGGCGTGCAGGGTTTTGCTGAGACCAGAATCTTCGTCACCAGTACTTTGGTCAAAATGAGCCCCTTGATATTGTTGCCCCCATTGAGCAATAGTTTCACTGAGTTTTTTTCGCATGGCTTGAGCATTTTTAATTTCAGCATCTGAGAGTCTTTGTTCTTCTTCTGGAGGAAGTGTTGGCAATATTTCCACTTCAAATTCTAATTCAGGTTGTTCAACAGGTTCTCCTTGAGTCATGATGACAGGATGAGTTGGTACGTATATGAATGTCTCAAGCAATAACTCATAAATACCGAGCGGCAGTAATTCTACGACTGCTGGTGTATCATCAGATGTGTAATAAAAGCTGTAGGTCAAATAACTAAGCTGGGCATAGTCGAAGGCCGTTTTGATGTGACCTAGTTCGTTTTCAGTATTTTGCTGTGTGACTTTTTCTTTTATTGCTTGGCTGAATCGCTTTTCGACTTCTTGGTTTTCTACTGCAACGCCAGAGCTTCCCGTTCTGATAATAGAATCTACGATTCGAGAAAAATATTCAGAATTCCATGTTTCTAAACTCTGACCAAACAATAAAGTGAAGTCAGTCATAATATCTAGCGTCCAATCAATACAGTTAGGTCTTATTTGGCGAGTCTGGCGGGCATTGAGTAAAGAATAGATAGAAACCATACAGGTTTTCGCCGCTGCAGGTAAGCTCAGTGATTGGTTTTGTTTAGTATTATCAATATAGGTTAATGACAGAAAGTTACTTGCATCATCTTTGTTTAACATTTCTATTGTAGAACTGGCCTCTTGCTTAAGGGGAGGGCTGTTACCAGCAATGTGTAGTGTTTTCCCTTTTGTACTGCTACTGAAATATTGTGCTGCATTGAAAACAATCCCATCGAGTTGTTGGCATTTCCCTTGAGTAAGATAGTTATAGATGTTTAAAAATGGAATGAATGCGCATATTATTTGACTGGTTTGGGTCAGATCCCTTTTTCCCCAATGTTTATTACCTGTATCTGCTGTGAGTATGGTTTTAGCTAAGACTAAGGGTTTTCTAACGTTGTAATTTGCTAATTCTATCACTGGATTTTCATTTTCTTTCTTTAACCATTCAAACGATATAATAGGAGATATGTCGATTAACTGATTATTTAATGTCTGTACATATTGAGTTTGTACCGTTCCATTTTTTATTTGTATAATAAACGAAAGTTTGTCTATGTGTTTATAACGGTCAAAAGAAAATTTATTAATCATTTTTTGGTCAGAAAAGATAATTTGCCTATCAATTATGCTAATGTTGGGGCCGTCAAATAAGCTAATACTATAATTATCATCTTCACCTAACCCTTTACTGCTAAACACAAACAGCACTTGTTTGTTCGGTAAACGATCATCATCCCAGTACTGACCAAATGCATCGGACAGCTCCATACTTCGATCGGATATAATGACACATTGCTGGTCACAACTCATATCTGTGCTTTTTGAGGCTCTAACACCAGTTATGTCATCGTGCATTCCCAGTGCTTTTAAATCTTCATCGTTCGCACTCTCTGTTAATTTAAAAAAAGGAATATTAAAATCATCGTTTTTATATATTGTCGCCATCATTCTTTGAGGGATTTTTATCGATTTAGTGCTGTCATTTCTTATTAGTAAGACATGGCGTTCAGAGTCAACTATTCCTTGGCTGTCATGATAGAAATCAATCTGTTGGTTTGATGATAAACAAGTACTATCACCCTGGAATTGATCTTCTGTATAAAAACAAATTGCAGGTTCTACCTGATATGAACCTATTTTTTGGTAAAAACCAGATGATTTTAATGCTTGCAGGTTAATGTCATTTTTAAAAGTTTTTTTTGTACCCGAAAAGTTAGTGCCAGTATAAAGAGTAATAACCATCCCCGGAGGGACTGAAATAGAGGCAATTCCATGATCAAAATCGTCATCATAATGATAAATCGACTTTGACTCACTTTCAACAGCACAAAATGATTTTCCATCAAAATCAGCAAAGGCATAAAAACAGATTTTTGCCTCAGTTGAATAGACGGGGTTTGATATCATGCATATAATGCTTATTAATAGTTTTATGGCTATTTTCATCTGCGCCCCTTGGATTTGTTTGTTTTCGATCCATATTATTCGCTAGATTTTGATATTATATTATGAGCTATTCGTTTGCTTTATCTATTTTCATTATTCTATTTAATTATTTTATAGTATTAATGATTTATTCAATTTTTTAGACTTCATAAGTCAATAATGAGTCTGAGTAACTCATAGCGGTATAAATAAAAATAAGCATAAAAAAGCCCCCTAAAATCATATTTAGGGGGCTGTAAAATATTACTTTGCTAAGTAGGCTGTAATTAAACTACAGCTTGTACCTGTAGCGCTTGGCTTGGTTCACCAATTGGCAGAACGGTACGACCATACTGTTCGTTCAATACTTCTGCCATTGCCAGATAAATGGCGCTCGCACCACAGATAATGCCTTCGAAACCAGCGAACACCAGCAGTGAGTGGTTACCGGTGAAGTTGCCAATGGCCAACAGAGCAAACAGCAGTGTCAGGCTGCCGAAAACAAACTGTAAGGCACGGTTTGCAGGTAGCGTCCCGAAGAACATAAACAGCGTGAAAATACCCCATAGCCCTAAGTAGACGCCAAGGAATTGCGCATCAGTGGCTTCTGCCATGCCCATTTTGGGCAACATCAGCAAACCAACCAGACTCAACCAAAATGCGCCGTATGAAGTAAATGCTGTCGCGGCAAAGGTATTGCCCTTTTTGTACTCCAGCATACCCGCTAGAATCTGTGCCAGACCGCCATAAAAAATTCCCATACTCAAAATAACAGAGGTTAAGGGAAAGAAGCCTGCATTGTGCAGGTTAAGCAAGACGGTAGTCATCCCAAAGCCCATCAGGCCTAATGGGCCAGGATTCGCCAACTTGGTGGTGTTCATAAGTCCTCTGCAAGTAACAGAATGCTAATAAAAAAGGATAATTATCCGAATAAGTATAAAGCGCCTGAATGACTAAAAAGTCGTCTATTCCCTCAGTGCGCGCGGCATCATAATGATCCGCGCGATTGGAAACAATGATCTTGAGGGTGATAAAAAGTAATTTTTTTTCATCTTCCCCCTTGATGCTGAGTTTCGTGGCCCCATCTTATTCCCAACCGCAGGGACTAATCGTGGATCAGCGGAGGCATACATCAGTAGAATTCTGAGTGTGAGAACATTGATTGTAAAAATATGGGCAGTTGAAAATACACAATCCGCCCACATATAGATTAGTAACTTGACCGAATATGACTTTTTAGTGGAGGCGTTCTAGATGGGTAAAATTATTGGTATCGACTTGGGTACTACCAACTCTTGTGTAGCAATTATGGATGGCACTACTGCGCGTGTGCTTGAAAACGCCGAAGGCGATCGCACAACGCCTTCTATTATCGCGTATACCCAAGATGGTGAGATTCTGGTTGGTCAACCAGCTAAACGTCAGGCTGTCACTAACGCAGAGAATACACTGTTTGCGATCAAGCGTTTGATTGGCCGTCGTTTCCAGGACGAAGAAGCGCAGCGTGATAAAAGCATCATGCCGTACAAAATCATTGCAGCTGATAATGGTGATGCTTGGTTGGAAGTTCGGGGCCAGAAAATTGCACCACCGCAGATTTCTGCTGAAGTGCTGAAGAAAATGAAAAAAACGGCTGAAGATTATCTGGGCGAACCAGTGACTGAAGCGGTTATTACTGTACCTGCATACTTTAACGATGCTCAGCGTCAGGCAACTAAAGATGCTGGCCGTATCGCAGGTCTGGAAGTAAAACGTATCATCAACGAACCAACCGCAGCGGCCTTGGCCTACGGTCTGGATAAAGAAGTCGGTAACCGTACTATCGCGGTTTATGACCTCGGTGGTGGTACTTTCGATATCTCAATTATCGAAATCGACGAAGTTGATGGCGAAAAAACCTTTGAAGTGTTGGCAACCAACGGTGATACCCACTTGGGGGGTGAAGACTTCGATAGCCGTCTGATCAACTATCTGGTTGATGAATTTAAGAAAGATCAGGGCATGGATCTGCGTACCGATCCACTGGCAATGCAACGCCTGAAAGAAGCCGCTGAGAAAGCAAAAATCGAGCTGTCTTCTGCCCAGCAGACCGACGTCAACCTGCCGTACATCACAGCAGATGGCAATGGTCCTAAGCATATGAATATCAAAGTGACTCGTGCGAAACTTGAGTCACTGGTAGAAGATTTGGTAAACCGCTCAATTGAACCACTGAAAGTGGCTCTGCAAGATGCTGGTTTATCTGTTTCTGACATTCAGGACGTTATCCTGGTTGGTGGTCAGACTCGTATGCCAATGGTTCAGAAGAAAGTTGCTGACTTCTTCGGTAAAGAGCCACGTAAAGACGTTAACCCAGATGAAGCTGTAGCTATTGGTGCGGCAGTGCAGGGTGGTGTTCTGTCTGGTGAAGTGAAAGACGTTCTGCTGTTGGACGTAACGCCACTGTCACTGGGTATTGAAACCATGGGTGGTGTGATGACTCCGCTTATCACTAAAAACACCACTATCCCAACTAAGCACAGCCAGGTGTTCTCTACTGCAGAAGACAATCAGTCTGCGGTAACCATCCATGTGCTTCAGGGTGAGCGTAAACGTGCTCAGGATAACAAATCACTGGGTCAGTTCAATCTGGACGGCATCCAGCCTGCACCTCGCGGCATGGCGCAAATCGAAGTCACCTTCGATATCGACGCAGACGGTATTTTGCATGTGTCTGCTAAAGACAAAAATACCGGTCGTGAGCAGAAGATTACCATCAAGGCATCTTCTGGTTTGAACGAGGAAGAGATCCAGAAAATGGTACGCGATGCTGAAGCTAACGCCGAAGCTGACCGTAAGTTTGAAGAACTGGTACAGACCCGTAACCAAGCTGACCACCTGATTCACGGTACTCGTAAACAGTTGGAAGAGGCTGGTGATAAGCTGCCGGCAGAAGACAAAACTGCAATCGAAGATGCGATGAAAGCGCTGGAAGCAGCTCTGAAAGGCGAAGACAAAGCTGAAATCGAAGCGAAAACTCAGGCTCTGGTGCAGGTTTCTGGCAAGTTGTTGGAAATGGCCCAGCAGCAGCAAGCTGCCGCAGGTGGTGATGCTGGCGATACCAGTGCTAAGAAAGAAGACGACGTCGTAGACGCCGAATTCGAAGAAGTGAAAGATAAAAAATAATCGCCCTTAAGCGGGCACAGCAGTGGTAGGCCTTACTGTTGCTGGAAACCAGCACGGGCGTCGAGGAAACTCTACGCCCGTGCACGCATGTTAAGGGTAGGAAAAAAAGAGAATGGCGAAGAGAGATTATTACGAGGTTTTAGGCGTTAAAAAGGACGCCGATGAACGTGAAATCAAAAAGGCCTATAAACGCCTGGCGGTAAAGTATCACCCGGACCGTAACCAGGACGAGAATGATACCGGCGAAAATTTCAAAGAAGTTAAAGAAGCTTACGAAATTCTGACTGACCCGCAAAAACGTGCAGCTTACGACCAGTATGGTCATGCCGCCTTTGAACAAGGTGGTATGGGCGGCGGCGGTTTTGGCGGCGGCGGTGCCGATTTTAGCGACATTTTTGGTGATGTTTTCGGTGATATCTTTGGCGGTGGCCGTCGTCAACGTGCCTCCCGTGGTTCGGATCTGCGTTACAACATGGATCTGACACTGGAAGAAGCTGTCCGGGGTGTGACCAAAGAAATCCGTATCCCGACGCTAAATGAATGTGATGTTTGCCACGGTAGCGGTGCTAAACCAGGTAGTTCCCCTGTCACATGTTCGACTTGCCGTGGTGCAGGTCAGGTACATATGCGCCAAGGGTTCTTTACCGTGCAGCAGGCATGTCCGACTTGTCATGGCAGCGGTCAAATCATTAAAGACCCGTGCAATAAATGTCATGGTCATGGTCGTGTTGAGAAATCTAAAACACTGTCGGTTAAGATCCCGGCGGGCGTGGATACCGGTGACCGCATTCGTTTAAGTGGCGAAGGTGAAGCAGGCGAACACGGTGCACCAGCGGGTGATTTATACGTTCAGGTTCAAGTCAAAGCGCACCCAATCTTCGAGCGTGAAGGCAATAACCTCTATTGTGAAGTGCCTATTAACTTTGCAATGGCAGCCTTGGGTGGCGAGATTGAAGTCCCGACGCTGGATGGTCGGGTTAAGCTGAAAGTCCCTGCGGAAACCCAAACCGGCAAGCTGTTCCGTATGCGCGGTAAAGGGGTTAAATCTGTTCGTGGTGGTAGCCAAGGTGACTTGCTGTGTCGCGTTGTTGTTGAGACACCAGTCCATTTGAGCGAAAAACAGAAGCAACTGTTACGTGAGCTGGAAGAAAGTTTTGTCGGTGCGGCGGGCGAGAAAAACAGCCCTCGTTCTAAAAGCTTTTTAGATGGTGTTAAGAAGTTCTTTGACGATCTGACCCGCTAGTCGTGATTTAGTGGTTAATCCGCTAATAAAGTAGATGAAAATTAAAATCCTCGATACATATCGGGGATTTTTTTCATCGTCAAAGATGACTACCTGTGATGTACATCCCTAATCACTCGGCTTTACCGAGCATTTGTTGCTATAAAAACGACTTTTTTCGAGTTAATGATTATCCTAAAATTTATGAATTGATTTGCCGAGCATTTGCTCACTGTCCGATGTAAGGAGTTATTCATTGTGACAAACATGATTCGTCAATTTTTGCGCCAAGAGGCCGCAGGCGGCTTAATCTTGATTTTTGCCGCGGCTGTGGCTTTATTTATGGCTAACAGCCCACTTCACGGGATTTATCAAACATTTCTTGATGTACCCGTGTCGGTAAAGATTGCGTCACTGGATATTAGCAAGCCACTATTGCTGTGGATTAACGATGGCTTAATGGCGATATTCTTCCTGGTTGTCGGGCTAGAAGTGAAGCGCGAGTTAATGGAAGGCTCGCTCGCTGGGCGCGATAAAGCTGTTTTTCCTGCAATTGCGGCCCTCGGTGGTATGTTGGCCCCCGCGCTCATCTATTTACTGTTTAATGGCGCGGATGAAGTGACCCGCCAAGGCTGGGCAATTCCGGCTGCCACCGACATTGCCTTTGCGCTGGGGGTGATGGCCCTACTGGGGAACCGAGTTCCAACCAGTTTGAAAGTCTTTTTACTGGCATTGGCCATTATTGATGACTTGGGCGTGATCATCATCATTGCGTTGTTCTATACCCACGAAGTTTCACTGCCGGCCTTGGGGATTGCCGCCGCAGCCATTGCGTTGCTGGGTTATATGAACTGGCGCGGAGTTGGGAAAACATCGGCTTACCTGTTGGTCGGGTTGGTTCTGTGGGTCTGCATTTTGAAGTCTGGGGTTCATGCAACCTTGGCCGGTGTGATTGTGGGCTTTATGATACCGCTTCATACTAAAGACAAACGTTCGCCTTCAGAATCTCTGGAACATGGGCTACATCCGTGGGTAGCTTATTTGATTTTGCCATTATTTGCTTTTGCCAATGCGGGTGTTTCATTGCAAGGTGTCTCCCTCGCAGGGCTGACATCACTACTGCCTCTTGGGATTGCGAGCGGCCTGTTTATAGGTAAACCATTGGGGATTTTCCTCTTTAGTTGGTTAGCGGTTAAGTTAGGGATTGCTAAACTGCCTGATGCAATAAACTTTAAGCAGATTTTTGCAGTCTCGGTGTTATGCGGTATCGGCTTCACGATGTCGATATTTATTGCTTCGCTGGCATTCGAAGGCGCAGACATTGCTTTGACGACGTATTCTAAGCTGGGCATATTGCTGGGCTCGACCACCGCTGCAGTTGTGGGCTATGGCTTGCTACGTTTGGCCTTGCCAGAGAAGAAAAAGCAACGAGCTGATTAATAGTCATATTGCATGAATAGTTGATAGCCAGTGCCACTTGTCATGGCACTGGCGTTTTATTTGATGGATTTCCCGGCTTTCAATTTGTGAAGTCTCGGAACAGGGAATGTTTGTCGTGCATGGAGCGGTTTGGCTCTGCGATATGTTAAGGAGATAACAACATGCGAATGTCACATATCAATTTCAATCATTTGTATTATTTTTGGCAGGTTTGTAAGGAGGGGTCAGTCGTTGGCGCGGCCGAAGCCTTATTTCTGACACCACAAACGATTACCGGGCAAATTAAAGCATTGGAAGAACGCTTGGACGGCAAGCTATTTAAGCGCCAAGGGCGGGGACTTGTGCCATCAGAATTGGGGCAATTGGTTTTTCGCTATGCCGATAAGATGTTTATGCTCAGTCATGAAATGTTGGATATCGTTAATTACCGTAAAGAATCTAACTTGCTATTCGATGTCGGTGTTGCAGATGCATTATCCAAGCGGCTGGTTAGCCAAGTGCTAGAAACTGCCGTAGCAGACCACGGAGAAATTCATCTTCGTTGTTTCGAATCGACCCATGAAATGCTGCTAGAGCAATTAAGCCAACATAAACTGGATATGATTCTATCGGATTGCCCAGTCGATTCCAGCCAGCAAGAAGGACTGTTCTCCGTGAAACTTGGGGAGTGCAGTGTTAGTTTTTACTGTCGTCAGCCTGTTCCTGATTTACCGTTTCCAGCATGTTTAGAACAAAAACGCCTGTTGATCCCTGGACGCCGTTCAATGTTGGGGCGCAAGTTATTGAATTGGATTAACAGTAAAGGGTTGAAAGTGGAGATTTTGGGGGAGTTTGATGATGCGGCATTGATGAATGCCTTTGCGCTCTATAACAATGCCATTTTTGTTGCACCAACCATTTATGCTGCTGATGCTTATGCCCAAGATGACAAGATTATAGAAATTGGTCGCTTAGATAATGTACAGGAAGAGTATTACGTTATTTTTGCCGAGCGTATGATCCAGCATCCGGCGGTGAAGAGGGTGTGTAACAAGGATTTTTCTGCGCTTTTTAGCAGCTGAGATTTTAGGCTAAAAAAGAATGTAAAAAAACCGGCCTAGGCCGGTCTTTTTACTAAGCAGTCGACGTAATGCAATTACTGCATTGCGTTGATTTGCGCTACTAAGTTTGACTTATGGCGCGCTGCTTTGTTTTTGTGGATCAGACCTTTGCAGGACTGACGATCCACGATTGGTTGCATTTCATTAAATGCTTTTTGCGCTGCGTCTTTATCGCCAGCTGCAATTGCCGCATACACCTTCTTAATGAAGGTACGCACCATTGAGCGACGGCTAGCGTTATGCTTGCGGCGTTTCTCAGACTGTACGGCGCGTTTCTTAGCTGATTTGATATTAGCCAAGGTCCAACTCCCAAATATATTCTATTGAGGACAATTCAAAGGCCGAGGAATATGCCCTTTTAGCCTTCGTTTGTCAATGGATTTGTGCAAATAAGCGCCGTTTGTACGGGCGGCACTTGCTACGTTGTGATGGAGCGGGATTTTACCAGCTTCGCGCTGCGGAATACAGTCTTTCGAAAGAAAATTCCACAGTTCACTGCCTCACAGGGATTCGACGGCGGTTCTTGTAAAAATCTCAACCTGCTTCTGTATTCAACGGCGTGCGTATTCTACAGGATAAAGTCAGTAAAAGGGATTTTACCTGCAGATAATTGGCAAAATGGTATGACTTTCGGTTAAAGGTGCCAATCGCGGGTTAACCTTAACCGCTGTACAAGGTATAATCCGGCGATTTCCACTGTTTTGAGCCAGCTATGGAGCTAATTCGCGGTATACATAATATCCGGGCACGCCACCATGGTTGCGTGCTAACTATCGGTAACTTTGATGGTGTCCATCGCGGACATCAGGCCCTATTGGAGCAGCTAAAGCGCGAAGGTCAGCGTTTAGGTTTGCCCGCTATGGTAATGATATTTGAACCGCAACCACTGGAATTGTTTGCAGCAGAGAAAGCACCAGCACGGCTGACGCGTTTGCGCGATAAAGCGAAATATCTGGCCGAAGCCGGTGTTGACTATTTATTGTGCGTTAAGTTTGATCCGCGTTTTGCGGCGAATACTGCGCAAGCTTTCGTTGCTCAGTTGCTGGTAGAGAAGTTGGGTGTTAAGTTTTTAACCGTTGGTGATGATTTCCGTTTTGGCGCAGGGCGTCAGGGAGATTTTCAGCTATTACAGCAGGCGGGTGCTGAATTTGGTTTTGATGTTATCAGCACGGACAGCTTCTGTGATGGCGGGCTGCGTATCAGCAGCACCGCGATTCGTCAGGCACTTAATGACGACGATTTGGTGTTGGCCGAGACACTGCTAGGCCACCCATACAGTATTTCTGGCCGTGTAGTTCACGGTGACGAACTGGGGCGCACAATTGGCTTCCCGACGGCAAATTTGCCGTTAAAACGTTTAGTTGCTCCAGTCAAAGGAGTGTATGCGGTTGATGTTTATGGCTTGGGTCCAAAGCCATTACCCGGTGTTGCCAATATTGGCACTCGGCCTACTGTTGCGGGTATTCGCCAGCAGCTAGAGGTTCATCTGCTTGATGTAACAATGGATCTTTATGGGCGCCATATTGATGTGGTGCTACGCGCGAAACTGCGCAACGAACAGCGTTTTGCTTCGCTCGATGCGTTGAAGCAGCAAATCGCCAATGATGTGGTGACGGCCCGAACATTTTTCGGGCTAAAGACACCGGTTTAATATTTCTAGCCGAAACGGAACCGAGAATCTAATGAGTGACTACAAGAATACCCTGAATTTGCCTGAAACAGGGTTCCCGATGCGCGGCGATCTGGCTAAGCGTGAACCTGACATGCTGAAACGTTGGTATGAGCAGGATCTGTACGGGATTATTCGTACGGCCAAGAAGGGTAAAAAGACCTTTATTTTGCACGACGGCCCTCCATATGCGAACGGCAACATTCACATTGGTCACTCTGTTAACAAAATTCTCAAAGATATTATTGTTAAATCGAAAGGAATGGCTGGCTACGACTCACCTTATATCCCAGGTTGGGACTGCCACGGTCTACCGATCGAGTTAAAAGTTGAGCAGTTAATTGGTAAGCCGGGCGAGAAGGTCAGTGCTGCAGAGTTCCGTGCTGCCTGCCGGAAATACGCGGCTGAACAAGTTGAAGGTCAGAAAGCAGACTTTATCCGTCTGGGTGTGCTGGGCGATTGGGACCATCCTTACCTGACGATGGATTTCAAGACTGAAGCCAATATCATTCGTGCACTGAGCAAAATCATTGATAACGGTCACCTGCATAAAGGCGCGAAGCCAGTGCACTGGTGTACCGACTGTGGTTCGTCATTAGCTGAAGCAGAAGTCGAATATTACGATAAAACATCTCCGTCAATTGATGTGCGTTTTAATGCCGTCGATACAGCTACCGTGAGCGCAAAATTTGGTGTAACTCAGGTCAACGGCCCGATTTCACTGGTTATCTGGACCACCACCCCGTGGACCTTGCCTGCCAACCGTGCAATCTCACTGAATGCTGAATACATTTATCAATTGGTGCAGATTGAAGGTGAATGCCTGATTTTAGCCGCAGATTTGGTTGAAAGTGTCATGAAGCGTGCAGGTATCGCCCAGTGGACTGTTCTGGGTAGCTGCAAAGGTGCTGATCTTGAACTGCTGCGTTTTGCACATCCGTTTATGGGCTTTGATGTGCCAGCGATTTTAGGTGACCATGTGACTCTGGATGCCGGTACTGGCGCGGTTCACACTGCACCAGGCCATGGCCCGGATGACTTTGTTATCGGCCAGAAATACGGTTTAGAAGTTGCCAACCCGGTAGGGCCGAACGGCTGCTACTTGGCGGGAACTTACCCTACGCTGGATGGCTTGTTTGTCTTTAAAGCTAACGATGTTATTGTTGATCTGTTGCGCGAAAAAGGCGCATTGCTGAAAGTAGAAAAACTGGTCCACAGCTATCCATGCTGCTGGCGCCACAAGACACCAATCATTTTCCGTGCGACCCCACAGTGGTTTATCAGTATGGATCAAAAAGGGTTGCGTAAGCAGTCTTTGGAAGAGATCAAAGGCGTGCAATGGATCCCGGACTGGGGTCAGGCACGTATCGAGACCATGGTAGCAAACCGCCCAGATTGGTGTATCTCACGCCAGCGTACTTGGGGCGTACCGATGTCTCTGTTTGTTCATAAAGAGACGGAAGTGCTTCACCCACGCAGCACTGAGCTGATGGAAGAAGTGGCCAAACGCGTAGAGCAAGATGGTATTCAGGCGTGGTGGGATCTTGATCCTGCTGAGATCTTAGGTGCGGATGCTGCTGACTACGTCAAAGTTCCTGACACACTGGATGTCTGGTTTGACTCTGGCTCAACCCATTCCTCAGTAGTGGATGTGCGCCCTGAGTTCAATGGTCATTCTCCAGATATGTATTTGGAGGGTTCCGACCAGCATCGCGGCTGGTTTATGTCGTCATTGATGATTGCGACGGCGATGAAAGGTAAAGCACCTTATCGTCAGGTGCTAACGCATGGTTTCACCGTTGATGGTCAAGGGCGTAAAATGTCCAAATCCATCGGTAACACCATCAGCCCACAAGATGTAATGAATAAACTGGGTGGCGACATCCTGCGCCTATGGGTGGCATCAACCGACTACACTGGCGAAATTGCTGTTTCTGATGAAATTTTGAAACGCTCTGCTGATTCCTATCGCCGTATCCGTAACACTGCGCGCTTCTTGCTGGCGAACCTTAACGGATTCGATCCCGCACAGCATCAGGTGAAACCGGAAGATATGGTGGTGGTAGACCGCTGGGCAGTCGGGCGAGCGCAAGCGGCTCAGGCCGAGATTATGGCCGCGTATGAAAATTACGATTTCCACTTGGTTGTGCAGCGTCTGATGCAGTTCTGTTCTGTAGAAATGGGTTCTTTCTATCTCGATATTATCAAAGACCGTCAGTACACCGCGAAAGGCGACAGTGTTGCCCGTCGTAGCTGCCAGACCGCCTTATTCCATATCGCAGAAGCGTTGGTTCGCTGGATGGCACCCATCATGTCCTTCACCGCAGATGAAATCTGGAATCAACTGCCAGGTCAACGTCCTCAGTATGTCTTTACTGAAGAATGGTATGAGGGGCTGTTTGGGTTGGCAGGCGATGAAAGCATGAACGATACTTTCTGGGCCGAGCTGTTAAAAGTGCGTGGCGAAGTGAACAAGGTGCTAGAACAGGCGCGCAGCGACAAACGTATTGGTGGCTCGCTGGAAGCAGCAGTAACCTTGTTTGCCACACCTGAACTGGCCGAGCGCCTGAACAGCTTACAAGATGAATTGCGTTTTGTGTTGCTGACTTCCGGCGCTAAAGTTGCAGACTATGCCGACGCGGGTGACGATGCGCAGCAAAGTGAATTAATTGCTGGGCTGAAAATTACCTTTAATAAAGCCGATGGTGAGAAGTGCCCGCGTTGCTGGCATTACACGCAAGACATTGGTTTGGATGCGGTTCATGCAGAGCTGTGCGGCCGCTGTGTCACTAACGTTGCCGGAGACGGTGAAGAGCGTAAGTACGCCTGATGAGTAAACCTATTTGTTCGACCGGATTGCGCTGGTTATGGCTGGCTGTACTGGTGGTGATTTTGGATCTCGGTAGCAAACAGTGGGTCATGACCCACTTTGCTCTGTATGAATCTGTGCCGCTGATTCCTTTTTTCAACCTGACCTATGCCCAGAATTTTGGTGCAGCATTTAGCTTCCTTGCGGATAAAAGCGGTTGGCAGCGTTGGTTCTTTGCGGGGATAGCGATCGGTATTTCAGTCATATTGATGGTGCTGATGTATCGTTCTACCGCCAAACAACGCCTGCTCAATTGCGCTTATGCGCTGATTATCGGTGGCGCATTAGGTAACTTATTTGATCGTATGGTGCATGGTGCGGTAATCGACTTTATCGATTTTCACGTCAATAACTGGCACTTCCCAACATTCAACATCGCCGATACAGCTATTTGTATCGGTGCTGCGTTGGTGATATTTGAAGGCTTTTTAAGTCCGGCTGAAAAAACGGCCATGAATAAAGGTGAGTGATATGTCCGAGCAGGAACAAAGCCATCAAGTACAAGAGGGGAGCGCCGTATTAGTGCATTTCACTCTGAAGCTGGAAGATGGCTCAACGGCAGAATCCACTCATATTCACGGAAAGCCTGCGTTGTTTCGCTTAGGCGATAACAGTCTTTCCGATGCGCTGGAACAGCAGTTGATGGGTTTAAATGTGGGCGATAAGCACGCTTTTACCTTGCAACCTGAAGATGCCTTTGGTTTGGAAAGTCCGGATTTGATTCAGTACTTTACTCAACGTGATTTTGCACAAACCGGTGTACCAGATGCCGGAACCATCATGCTGTTTACCTCCCGTGATGGCAGTGAAATGCCAGGCGTTGTGCGGGAGGTCGCAGATGAGTCCATTACTGTTGATTTTAATCACCCGTTGGCCGGGCATGTCATCAGCTTTGAAATTGAAGTGCTGGAGATTGACCCCCAACAGGAGGCTGTCCATGCAGATATTGCTGGCTAATCCACGCGGCTTTTGTGCCGGAGTTGATCGGGCTATCAGTATTGTTGAGCGCGCGATAGAAATGTATGGCGCGCCAATTTATGTACGTCATGAAGTGGTGCACAACCGTTATGTGGTGGATAGCTTGCGTGAGCGCGGCGCTATCTTTATCGAGGATATCGCAGAGGTGCCAGATGGCTCCATTCTGATTTTCTCGGCCCATGGTGTGTCGCAAGCGGTTCGGGCAGAGGCTCGAGCGCGTGATTTAACCATGTTGTTTGATGCCACCTGCCCATTGGTGACAAAAGTTCATATGGAAGTCGCGCGCGCTAGCCGCAAAGGGAAAGAAGCTATCTTGATTGGCCATGCTGGTCATCCTGAAGTGGAAGGTACTATGGGGCAATACAGCAACCCGAAAGGGGGAATGTATTTGGTTGAGTCTCCGGATGATGTTTGGAAACTGAAGGTTAAAGACGAGAATAATCTCTGCTTTATGACTCAGACAACATTGTCAGTTGATGATACCTCTGCTGTCATTGATGCCTTACAGCAGCGTTTTCCGAAAATAATCGGTCCACGTAAAGATGATATCTGCTACGCCACCACCAATCGGCAGGAAGCCGTGCGGAATTTGGCGAATGATGCGGATGTGGTTTTGGTGGTCGGCTCGAAAAACTCATCTAACTCTAACCGCTTGGCCGAGTTAGCACAGCGTATGGGTAAAGCAGCTTATCTAATTGATTCTGCCGATGATATTAAAGAGTCTTGGTTGCAGGGTGCAACATGCATTGGTGTGACTGCAGGTGCATCAGCTCCTGATATTCTGGTGCAGCAAGTTATTGCACGCTTGCAAGCCTTCGGCGCAAGCGGGTCAGTTGAACTGCGCGGCCGTGAAGAAAATATCGTTTTTGAAGTACCTAAAGAATTACGCGTTGAGGTTAAACAGATCGATTGATTGATGTTTATTCTCTCTGACAAGTATTTGTTACTGTCTATCAAGCAGCCCTTAGTGGCTGCTTTTTTTACGCCTGGAAGGGGGCTTTATCGTTACGACGTATAGAACCGCACTACAAAGTAGTACGAATGATAGAATATATAGCATCATAATTGCATGAATATGCGAAATAGCCGTTATTCCCGAAATGAAGGGGATGGCGCAGGATTAGGATAAATTGAGTATCTGATTAACTGTAGCCCCCGTGGGTTTACGAGTTAATGAATGTAATGTAAGGAATTAAGTGGTTTCACTGATAAAAATGAGTGTATATCATTTTTTTCTAATACAGATTAAATAGGCTGGCAGAGTCCACTGCGGGCAGCTAATCTGAACCCTTGTCAGGGCAGATGACACAATATTGGGAGAACTAATGACTGATTCAACAATTCGTATCGCGGTGGTCGGCGCGGGTGGCCGCATGGGACGACAGCTTATTCAGGCAATTACACAGACGCAAGGTGTTGTTCTGGGGGCTGCTGTTGAGCGCGTAGGCTCCTCATTAGTGGGAAGCGATGCGGGTGAGCTGGCTGGTACGGGTTTACTGAACATCGTGGTTAGTGATGATTTATCTAAAGTGACTGATCATTTTGATGTGTTGATCGACTTTACTCGCCCAGAGGGCACGTTGGAGCACTTGGCAATTTGCCGCCAGCACCGTAAGGCCATGATTATTGGTACGACCGGTTTTGATGATGCAGGTAAAGCCGCTATCGCTGATGCAGCAACTGATATTGGTATCGTGTTTGCCGCAAACTTTAGTGTCGGGGTGAATGTGGTGCTTAAGCTGCTGGAAAAAGCGGCCAAAGTGATGGGCGATTATACCGATATTGAGATTATCGAAGCGCATCATCGTCATAAGGTTGATGCGCCATCAGGTACTGCACTGGCAATGGGTGAGGCGATTGCTAATTCTTTGGGGCGTTCACTGAAAGATTGCGCGGTTTATAGCCGTGAAGGCCATACCGGAGAACGCCAGCCAGGCACAATTGGTTTTGCAACAGTGCGAGCAGGTGACATTGTCGGGGAACATACGGCGATGTTTGCTGATATCGGTGAGCGAGTTGAAATCACCCATAAAGCCACGAGTCGTATGACTTTTGCTAATGGTGCCGTTAAATCAGCTGTTTGGGTCTCTAAGCTTGATAATGGTCTATTTGATATGCGAGATGTACTGAATTTGAATGAACTTTAAAGGTGTAAAGCACAGCCAGTGATGTGGTTGTTTTATCATAATTGTTTGATAACAGGGCGATATTTTATCGTCCTTTTTTATTTCTATTAAAAATATAATCTATGTATCATTTTCTGTATCAAATGCTTACTTTTATATGTCTAATCTCTATTTTCTACTGTTTGTCCTTCTTGTTCAGCACTTACGCTCACTTTCCTCTCTTTAGAATGATATTTTGCAGCCACTCCACCTCGCAACCGTTTACTATGTTAAGTTAGCTTGTGTTTTTGCCGCTATAATCGACTCATTTTAATGAGAAGCGCAAAAAACAGAGAAAAAATGGCACTTTGGCTAGACAAGAGCGTCACTCATCATTAAAATGCGCCCAATTTGCCAAAAATTAGCTTTGAGGGCGGTTTTTGCATTGATTTAGATCGCTAGATATGAATTAATATGCAAATAATGTGACTGTTTATTCCTTGGAGGGTGTTTTGATTAAGTCAGCGCTATTGGTTCTCGAAGACGGAACCCAATTTCACGGTCGGGCCATCGGGGCAGAGGGTACGGCAGTGGGGGAAGTGGTCTTCAATACGTCGATGACCGGTTATCAAGAAATCCTCACTGATCCTTCCTACTCCCGCCAGATCGTCACTCTTACTTATCCCCATATCGGCAATGTCGGCACTAATGCCTCCGATGAAGAATCCTCCGCAGTACACGCCCAAGGTCTTGTTATTCGTGACCTACCATTGATTGCTAGCAATTACCGTAATGAAGAAGGCTTATCCGAATATCTCAAACGCCACAATATTGTGGCGATTGCAGATATCGATACCCGTAAGCTGACTCGGTTGCTGCGTGAGAAAGGCGCACAAAACGGCTGCATTATTGTGGGTGACTTATCTGATGCCGCTTTGGCGCTGGAAAAAGCAAAAGCGTTCCCTGGTTTGAAGGGGATGGATCTGGCGAAAGAAGTGACCACCAAAGAAGTTTATCACTGGCTGCAAGGTAGCTGGACGCTAGAAGGTGATTTACCGGCGGCGAAGCAAGCTGAAGAGTTGCCATTCCACGTCGTGGCATACGACTATGGTGTGAAACGTAATATCTTGCGCATGCTGGTGGATCGCGGTTGCCGCTTGACGGTTGTTCCGGCACAAACGCCAGCTGAAGACGTGCTGAAATTGAATCCAGATGGCATCTTCTTATCAAACGGCCCCGGGGACCCAGAGCCATGCGATTATGCTATCGCAGCGATTAAGCGTTTCTTAGAAACAGATATCCCGGTGTTTGGTATTTGCTTAGGCCACCAGTTGTTGGCTCTGGCGAGCGGCGCGAAAACGGTAAAAATGAAATTCGGTCATCACGGTGGTAACCATCCAGTGAAGGATTTGGATGCAAACTGTGTGATGATCACCGCACAGAACCACGGTTTCGCTGTTGATGAGACGACATTACCGCCCAATTTGCGCACCACACACGTCTCCCTATTCGATGGTTCCCTGCAAGGGATTCACCGCACTGATAAAGCAGCGTTCAGCTTCCAGGGACATCCTGAAGCTAGCCCTGGGCCGCATGATGCCGCTCCGTTGTTTAATCACTTTATCGAACTGATTGAAGCCTATCGCGCATCATCAGCAAGCACTAATAGCAAGTAATCAGGAGCTAAGACCATGCCAAAACGTACCGATATAAAAAGCATCCTGATTCTGGGCGCTGGCCCCATCGTTATCGGCCAGGCTTGTGAGTTTGATTACTCCGGCGCTCAGGCTTGTAAGGCTCTGCGCGAAGAGGGCTACCGCGTCATTCTGGTGAACTCTAATCCTGCAACTATCATGACCGATCCAGAGATGGCCGATGCAACCTACATTGAGCCGATTCACTGGGAAGTGGTGCGCAAAATCATTGAAAAAGAGCGCCCGGATGCCGTGTTGCCAACCATGGGCGGCCAAACCGCACTGAACTGCGCGTTAGAACTAGAACGCCAAGGTGTTCTGGCTGAATTTGGTGTCACCATGATTGGTGCAACCGCCGATGCTATTGATAAAGCAGAAGACCGCCGTCGCTTTGATATCGCGATGAAGAAGATTGGTCTGGATACTGCCCGCTCAGGTATTGCGCATAATATGGAAGAAGCACTAGCCGTGGCGGCTGATGTTGGCTTCCCATGTATTATCCGCCCTTCCTTTACTATGGGTGGCACCGGCGGTGGTATTGCGTATAACCGCGAAGAGTTTGAAGAAATTTGTGAGCGCGGTCTGGATTTATCGCCAACCAAAGAGTTGCTGATTGATGAGTCACTGATTGGTTGGAAAGAGTACGAAATGGAAGTTGTCCGTGATAAAAACGACAACTGCATTATTGTTTGCTCCATCGAAAACTTTGATGCCATGGGTATTCATACCGGTGATTCCATCACGGTAGCCCCAGCTCAGACGCTGACGGATAAAGAATATCAAATCATGCGTAATGCCTCGATGGCAGTGCTGCGTGAAATCGGTGTAGAAACTGGCGGCTCTAACGTGCAGTTCTCGGTTAACCCGAAGAATGGCCGTTTGATCGTTATTGAAATGAACCCGCGTGTATCCCGTTCTTCCGCGCTGGCGTCTAAAGCTACAGGCTTCCCCATCGCCAAGATTGCCGCCAAGCTGGCCGTGGGTTATACGCTTGATGAGTTAATGAATGACATCACTGGTGGTCGTACTCCGGCATCCTTCGAGCCATCCATTGACTATGTTGTGACCAAAATCCCGCGCTTTAACTTCGAAAAGTTTGCCGGCGCGAATGACCGCCTGACCACACAGATGAAATCTGTCGGTGAAGTGATGGCGATTGGCCGCACTCAGCAGGAGTCACTGCAAAAAGCATTGCGCGGCCTGGAAGTGGGGGCAACAGGTTTTGACCCTAAAGTCAGTCTTGATGACCCTGAAGCGTTGACTAAAATTCGCCGCGAATTGAAAGAAGCGGGTGCTGATCGTATCTGGTATATCGCCGATGCATTCCGCGCAGGGATGTCTGTTGATGGTGTCTTCAACCTGACCAATATTGACCGCTGGTTCTTGGTGCAGATTGAAGAGCTGGTTCGTCTGGAAGAGAATGTGGCAGAGTACGGCATCAATGGCCTGACCGCTGAGTTTATGCGCCAGTTGAAACGCAAAGGTTTTGCTGATGCGCGTCTGGCGAAATTGGTCGGTGTGGCTGAAAGTGAAGTGCGCAAACTGCGTTACAAATATGGTTTGCACCCAGTTTATAAGCGTGTAGATACCTGTGCGGCAGAATTCTCTACCGATACTGCCTACATGTACTCGACCTATGAGGAAGAGTGTGAATCCAATCCAACCAGCGATCGCCCGAAAGTGATGGTGCTGGGAGGTGGCCCGAACCGTATTGGTCAGGGCATTGAATTTGACTATTGCTGTGTACATGCGTCACTGGCTCTGCGCGAAGATGGTTATGAAACCATCATGGTGAACTGCAACCCAGAAACTGTCTCCACTGACTACGATACCTCGGATCGTCTCTACTTTGAGTCTGTCACGTTGGAAGATGTACTGGAAATCGTTCGCATCGAAAAACCGACCGGCGTGATTGTGCAGTACGGTGGTCAGACACCATTGAAACTGGCCCGCGAACTGGAAGCTGCAGGTGTCCCTGTGATTGGCACCAGTCCAGATGCTATTGACCGTGCTGAAGACCGTGAACGTTTCCAACAGGCAGTGAACCGTCTGGGCTTGAAGCAACCGGCTAATGCCACTGTTGCGACCATTGAACAGGCCGTTGAGAAGGCTACCGGTCTGGGCTATCCGCTGGTGGTTCGTCCATCTTATGTGTTGGGTGGCCGCGCGATGGAAATCGTGTATGACGAAACTGACCTGCGCCGTTACTTCCAAAATGCAGTCAGCGTGTCGAATGATGCACCTGTATTGCTAGACCGCTTCCTTGATGATGCGGTTGAAGTGGATGTGGATGCTATTTGCGACGGTGAGCGCGTATTAATCGGCGGCATTATGGAGCATATCGAGCAAGCTGGGGTTCACTCAGGTGACTCTGCCTGTTCATTACCTGCTTACACCCTGAGCAAGGAAATTCAGGATGTTATGCGCCAGCAAGTAGAAAAACTGGCCTTTGAGCTTTGTGTTCGTGGTCTGATGAACGTGCAGTTTGCGGTGAAGAATAACGAAGTCTATCTGATTGAAGTTAACCCGCGAGCGGCCCGTACAGTACCTTTCGTTTCTAAAGCAACCGGTATGCCGCTGGCCAAAATTGCAGCCCGCGTGATGGTGGGGCAGAGTTTGGCAGAGCAAGGTATTCTGGAAGAAATTATTCCACCTTACTACTCAGTGAAAGAAGTGGTGCTGCCGTTCAATAAATTCCCAGGTGTTGACCCAATTTTAGGGCCAGAGATGCGCTCCACTGGTGAAGTGATGGGGGTTGGCCGTACCTTCGCTGAAGCATTTTCTAAAGCCATGTTGGGCAGCCAGTCTGGTATGAAAAAGAGCGGTCGTGCGCTGTTATCGGTACGCGAGGGTGACAAACATCGTGTGGTTGATTTGGCGGCAAAACTGCTTAAACAGGGCTTTGAATTGGATGCAACTCACGGCACTGCGGTGGTGTTGGGCGAGGCAGGCATTAATCCACGCTTGGTCAACAAGGTGCATGAAGGGCGTCCACACATTCAGGACCGCATCAAGAATGGCGAATACACATATATCGTGAATACTACTGCGGGGCGTCAAGCGATTGAAGACTCCAAATTAATCCGCCGCAGTGCTTTGCAATATAAGGTGCATTACGACACAACCCTGAATGGTGGTTTTGCCACAGCCATGGCACTGAATGCAGATCCAACTGAACAAGTTATTTCAGTGCAGGAAATGCACGCCAAGATTAAGAATATGAAAGGTTAATACGGGTGACAATCCAGTAAATAAGAGGGCGATGGAGACATCGCCCTTTTTTATGCTCACTATTTAAAGAATTACGGCTTTTAACCATAAAAACAGTATTTTTCATAAACAATAATATTGTTCATAAACAACATTGATCTTTACCAATGTTACCGCTCATTGGATTGTGGATAGTACTTAATAACTAGCGAATCAAAGGCCGATGCGACTAGCTTAAAGCGACTTTGATTCCCAGGCCAATCAACAGGCCGCCCAAAAGTTTATCGACAACTTTTTGTGCCTTCGCCAAACCACGACGTACGGGCGCACTTTGAATCAGAATCACCAGTAAAGGCCACCAGATAACGGCCAGTACCCAGATGATTGAGGCGTACCACAGTTTTTCACCCACGCCGGAGTTAATCTGTAATATTTGCGTAAAGACGGCGAGGAAGAAAAGAGTCGCTTTGGGATTCAATAAGTTGCAAAGGTATCCCTGTAAAAATGCGGCTTTCAACGTGATGGGAGACTGTGCCGCGTTATCCAGACTCAGCTTACTTTCTCCGCGTGACAGCAATGCCTGGATACCAATCCAGATCAAGTAGCAAGCTCCGGCATATTTCAGAAAGTTGAATAGCCACGGGGTGGTGGTGATAACCACTGCCAGCCCAGCCACGCAGTAAGACATATGTGTCGCGACACCCAAAATGACACCGAGGGCCGTCATCATGGCGGCAGGGCGGCGATAGCGGGCGGCATTTTTAATGACCAGAAAAAAATCGGGGCCGGGGGAGATCATTCCCAATGTAGCAATGGTCGCGACGAATATAGAGGTTTCAAGCATAGATATTACCGAGTAAGAAACGGTGCGTTATGGCGATAATAACGCCACTTGGTGTCCTGTGCATTATTGTTATTGATTATCGGTGGTGGTTTTGTTGTCAGCAGTGATGGGATTAAGCCTTTATCTTTTACTCTTTTGACGGATAGTGATGCACGAATATGAGCCAGGCGAATGTAATAAACAGTGAGGAACCACATCAACAGCAACGGGAAATTACTCGATTGTGTATTAAATGTGCCCTGTTACTGCTGCAACATGGGGCCGAAAGTATGCTGGTAGAGCAGTTATCTGCCCGGCTTGGTATGGCACTTGGAATGGATAGTGTTGAGAGTTCTATCTCGGCTAACGCCGTGGTATTAACCACCATTAGCCAAGGGAATTGCCTGACATCGACGCGCAAAAATACGGATCGTGGCATCAATATGCAGGTAGTGACGGAGGTTCAACATATCGTCATTTTAGTTGAACACCACTTACTGGATGCCAAGGATGTGGATAGGCGTTTTGAGAATATTAAACCGCTGCGTTATCCGCGAGCCTTGGTTGTAGTGATGGTTGCTCTGTCATGTGGTTGCTTCAGTAAATTAAACGGCGGTGGTTGGGATGCCTTTTCCATCAGCTTTTTAGCCAGTGGGTTGGCAATGTTTGTGCGCCAAAGTTTGACTGCCCGCCATATGAATCCGTTGATTAATTTTTGTATCACGGCTTTTGTGGCGACCTCAACATCTGGTTTATTGATGCGCTTACCGTTTTTCCATGAAGCATCGAGTGTCGCGATGGCCGCCAGCGTCTTGCTGTTGGTGCCCGGATTCCCGCTAATTAATGCGGTTGCTGATATGTTCAAAGGCCATGTTAATACCGGTCTTGCCCGTTGGGCAATGGCAAGTTTATTAACCTTATCAACCTGCATTGGGGTGGTATTCGCCATGGCATTGTGGGGATTGCGGGGGTGGTCGTGAGTTTACTCTGGGCGTTATTACAGGATATGGTGTTGGCCGCCATTCCAGCATTGGGTTT
Organism: Yersinia vastinensis; assembly: GCF_902726565.1. Taxonomy (GTDB): domain Bacteria; phylum Pseudomonadota; class Gammaproteobacteria; order Enterobacterales; family Enterobacteriaceae; genus Yersinia; species Yersinia vastinensis. Next base: position 310,097 of record NZ_CACVAF010000003.1, on the reverse strand, counting down.
TGCGATGGTATTTAATGTGCCGGTTCGCGCACTACGTTATTGTGCGTTGCTGGGGGCTATTGGTCATGGTTCGCGCATGCTGATGATCCATTTCGGTATGAATATCGAGCTGGCCTCACTTGTGGCTTCCATTATGATTGGGATCATCGGAATTAATTGGTCGCGTTGGTTGCTGGCGCACCCAAAAGTTTTCACTGTTGCCGCCGTCATTCCTATGTTTCCTGGGATCTCGGCCTATACCGCAATGATCTCGGTGGTGGAGATTTCTCATCTGGGTTACACCGAAGAATTAATGTCGGTCATGGTGACCAATTTCTTAAAAGCTTCATTTATTGTTGGTGCGTTGTCGATTGGTTTATCCTTACCTGGATTGTGGTTATATCGCAAACGTCCTGGTGTATAAGGTTTTTTTTCTACCCTGTTTTTGAGTTGGGCTAAGAGCTGTCTTATATATGCGATTAGCCTGCTTATCTCTATCGACGCTGGATTAGGCTTTACGTATAGTGTGAGCAATTTTTCGGTACTGGCTCTTGCAGCCTACAGGGTTTAATAATGATTATCAGCCTGATCGCTGCATTGGCAGCGGATCGCGTTATTGGTATGGAAAACGCCATGCCATGGCACTTACCGGCTGATTTAGCGTGGTTCAAACGTAACACACTAAATAAACCGGTAATTATGGGTCGTAAGACATTCGAGTCTATTGGTCGTCCTCTGCCTGGCCGCTTGAATATTGTTATCAGTAGCCAACCAGGAACTGATGACCGGGTGACGTGGGCCAGCTCTATTGATGAAGCACTTGCTTTGGCGGGTGATGTGGAAGAAGTGATGGTTATGGGGGGCGGGCGGGTCTATAAGCAATTCTTAGACCGCGCGAACCGTATGTACCTGACGCACATTGATGCTGAAGTGGGGGGAGACACACACTTTCCTGATTATGAGCCGGATGAATGGGAAAGTACCTTCAGTGAGTTCCATGATGCAGACGATGCTAATTCGCACAGCTATTGTTTCGAGATTTTAGAACGGCGCTAAAGATTAATTAAGACATCTTTGATTTTAGTTTAAAAAGCCCATTTTATGGGCTTTTTTTATTTTATCACCCTGTGAAGATTACCTATTAATTAATAATAATCTATCGTTATTGTTTAATGTTTTTAGCTCATTTCCTGAATGCTACTCTCTGGCCGTTGGATTTAATAACGTATTCATTCAACTTAGAATCCTATTATTTATGGAGTGTAGAATGGGAAAGATAAAATATATCGTCACTTCTTGTTTATTTTTATTATCCCCCTTGGCTTCTGCCATCGAAATAACCACATGCCCAGAATCAAATGAAATTACACGGGTTATGAGCACTTATATATCGGACAATCAACGTTGGCATGGTTCCGCACAAGGGGCTGAAAATAAAGGTGATACAGTTCGCTTCCTAGAAGCATTTTACTACCCGCATGGTACAAGTGACCGAGCACTAGGCATATTGGTACAATGCAGTTATCAGCTTGATGCAGGTTTTTTACAAATGAAACTGAGAGACAATAAATCGCTTATTAATAATGGGTTATATATCTCAATAACAGATAAGCCCGCTTGGGTTAAGAATGAAGAAAACTCACCTTACCAGAGTTATACATGTCGTTCCGAAAATGCAAAAGATTGCGTGTTTAGCCGAGTTTCAGATGTATCCATTGCTGCCATTACATCAGATATACCTGTTATTTTGCCGAATACGACGGCTACCAAATAGCGTTTAATACGCATTGGCAAACTCAGTAATTATTTAGTTTTATTGTTATTTTATACATATAGGAAAAGATAAAGGCGCCGAAAAATGGGCGCCTTTAATTGGAATGATTATAAGTAATTAGGAGGATCTTCCGATATATCGGCTAACCCGTCGACAGGGGCTATTTCAGCTGCAACATTGAATGCATGCTGAGTGAAATAACGTTTATCTTCCCAACGAAGTAAGGTTAAATTACCTCCCCAACAGCAACCCGTATCCAGCCCATAAATACCATCAGGCACACCTTTGCCTTCCAGTGATGCCCAGTGACCAAAAATAATTGAATACTCAGGGCTGACTAAGCGAGGTAGCTCAAACCAAGGCTTAAGTGGGGCTGGGGCATTTTCTGGTGTGTCTTTACAGATCATATCCAGTTGGCCGTTAGGGAAACAAAAGCGCATGCGGGTCAATGCGTTGGTACTAAAGCGTAAACGCGCCAGCCCCGTCAGTTCTGGTGACCAGTTGTTCGGCATATCACCGTACATTGCATCAAGGAAGAGTGGGTAACTGTCACTGCTTAGGACTGCCTCAACTTCGCGGGCACACATCTGCGCGGTTTCGATATCCCACTGAGGGGTTATTCCCGCATGGGCCATGATTAGCTTTAGCTCATCATCAACTTGCAAAACGGGCTGGCGGCGTAGCCAATTAATCAGCTCGTCAGCATCGGGTGCTTCCAGCAGTGGAGTGATACGGTCTTTAGGTTTATTACGGCTTATGCCCGCATAAACCGCCAGTAAATGTAGGTCATGGTTACCCAGAACCATACGTACGGCAGGCCCTAATGAGCGAACGTAGCGCAAAACATCCAGCGAAGCTGGACCACGGGCAACTAAGTCACCGGTTAGCCACAAAGTATCTTGCCGCGGATCGAAATTGACCTGCGCTAACAGCGCAAGCAACTCATCCAGGCAGCCATGAACATCGCCAATAAGATAAGTAGACATAATTGAGGTCAGGGTTAGTGGATCAGTGCTGGGATCGCTAAGCGGAAGACCGGAATCGCAGTACGGAAAGCCTGACCAAGGTGATCAACCATTTCATAATGCCCTTCCATGGTACCCAGTGGCGTTTCTAAAACAGCGCCACTGGTATATTGGAACTCATTACCAGGCAGGATCAGCGGTTGTTCACCGATGACCCCTTCGCCCTGTACTTCAGTTTGCCGGCCATTACTATTAGTAATTAACCAATAGCGACCAATGAGTTGCACATTTGAACGGCCCAAATTACGAATCGTCACGGTATAGGCAAAGACGAAGCGCTCTTCGTCGGGTATCGACTGAGTTTCCACATAGATACTTTGCACTTGTACACAAACGCGGGGCTGTTCAATCATAATGTGCTCCTGCTTATTCTTGCGGTGTTGATTGCGCTGAAAGCCAGTTAGCTAACTTACAGTATTGCGCTACCGAAATATTCTCTGCCCGCAGTATTGGGTCAATGCCTAATTCGATTAATTGCTCTGGAGTGAATAGGTCACCCAAACTGTTGCGCACTGTTTTTCTACGCTGATTAAAAGCTTGCGTAGTAATACGGCTAAGCATACGTACATCACCCACAGGGTTCGGCATTTGTACGTGAGGAATCAGACGCACGACTGCTGAATCAACTTTCGGGGCTGGAGTAAATGCCGTCGGTGGCACTTCCAGCACGGGAATGACGTTGCAGTAGTATTGCGCCATGACGGTCAAACGACCATAAGCCTTACTGTTCGGCCCAGCTACCAAGCGGTTAACTACCTCTTTTTGCAACATGAAATGCATATCACGTATAGCATCAGTATAGCTGAAAAGATGGAACATCAGCGGGGTCGAGATGTTGTATGGCAAGTTACCAAACACCCGCAATGGTTGTCCTGCAAGCTTGGCCAATTCAGAAAAGTTGATTTTCATCGCATCTTCTTGATGAATGGTTAGCTTGTCTTTTAGTTGAGGATGGCTAGCCAAACGAGCGGCCAGATCACGGTCCAACTCAATGACGGTCATATGATCCATACGTGCCGCTACTGGCTCGGTCAATGCACCTAAACCGGGGCCAATCTCAACAACCGCTTCACCTGGAACAGGGTGGATTGCGGATACAATGCTGTCGATGACAAACTGATCATTTAAAAAGTTTTGTCCAAAGCGTTTGCGGGCAAAGTGCCCTTGGTGGACTCTATTATTCATTGCTGTTATTTATCATTTTAATGGCTAAGTTTAATGCCGTAATGAAACTGCCAACATCGGCAGAACCGGTTGCGGCGAGTTCTAAAGCGGTACCGTGGTCCACAGATGTGCGGATAAAAGGCAACCCGAGGGTAATATTGACTGCCCGACCAAAACCTTGATATTTCAGTACTGGTAGCCCTTGATCATGATACATCGCAAGCACGGCATCTGCATGTTGCAGATATTTCGGCTGAAATAGTGTGTCTGCGGGTAGAGGGCCAATAAGTTTTATCCCTTGCTGACGCAATGCATCTAATGCAGGAATAATGGTATCGATCTCTTCATGGCCCATATGACCACCTTCACCTGCATGAGGGTTTAGTCCACACACATAAATCTGTGGTTGGCGAAGACCAAACTTGGTCTTCAGATCATTATCAAGAATGGTGATCACTTCATGCAGGCTGGCCTGAGTTATGGCTCCGGGCACGGCTAACAACGGTAAGTGAGTTGTGGCTAGAGCAACACGCAATTCTTCAGTTGCTAGCATCATCACTACCCGTGGGCAGTGGCTGCGATCAGCAAAAAACTCAGTATGCCCGATGAAGGGGATACCGGCATCATTGATGATACTCTTTTGTACCGGGCCGGTAACCAATGCGGCAAATTCGCCACTGATGGCACCATCACAGGCTTTGGCAAGTGTTTCAACAACATAGTCGCTGTTATTGACATCAAGCTTACCAGGGGTCACCTCAGTGGCTGTTTTCACAGGTAAAATAGTGAGGGTTCCAGCTTGCTGCGCCAATGCAGGCTTATCTTGCTGATACTCACGTAATTGCAAGGGTAGGTTAAGCTGATGGGCACGCGCAAGTAGCAAGGCCGGATCCGCGCACACCACCAACTCAACAGGCCAATCTTGTTGAGCCAGAGCGACGACTAAATCCGGCCCAACCCCGGCAGGCTCGCCGGGGGTAATCACGATACGATTATTGTGGTTGTGCATTACTACCATCAAGAATTTTTACATAAGCAGCAGCACGCTGCTCTTGCATCCAAGTTTGAGCTTCTTCAGCAAACTTGCGGCTAAAGAGCATACGGTACGCCCGATCTTTCTGCGCTGCATCGGTTTTATCTACCTGACGGGTATCGACAACCTGAATCAAGTGCCAACCGAAAGAAGAATGAACCGGTGCGCTGATTTCGCCTTTTTGCAGCTTCATGACGGCATCACGGAACGCCGGGTCATAAATGTCCGGAGATGCCCAACCAAGATCACCACCTTGCATGGCAGAACCTGGATCCTGAGAAATCTCTTTGGCTATCGTGGCAAAGTTAGCTTTCCCGCTTTTGATATCTGCGGCAGCAGCAGCTAATTTGGCGCGTGCTTGATCGTCTGTGAGTACTGGTGACGGTTTCAGCAAGATATGACGTGCGTGAACTTCAGTCACTGACACTGTTTTATCGGCACCACGAATATCATTAACTTTCAGAATATGGAAGCCAACGCCTGAGCGGATTGGGCCAACAACATCACCTTTGTTGGCGGATTGCAGCCTTTCAGCAAACAAAGAAGGCAATTCCTGTAATTTTCCCCAACCCATTTGGCCGCCTTTCAGCGCCTGAGAGTCAGCAGAGTTTGCAATTGCTAATTTACCAAAATCAGCGCCGCCTTTAATGTCTGATACTAATTTTTTAGCCAAGTCTTCCGCTTGGTCAACTTGCTGCTGAGATGGATTTTCTGGCAGCGGGATCAGAATATGGCTGAGGTTCAGCTCGGCATCACCACTGGTTTGGTTACCAATTTGTTTGGCCAGAGATTCCACTTCTTGCGGCAGAATGGTAATTCGGCGACGAACTTCGTTATTACGCACTTCTGACGTTAGCATTTCTTTACGAATCTGCTCACGGTAAGTGTTGTAATTCAGGCCATCAGCAGCCAGACGGCTACGCATTTGATCCGGTGTCATGCGGTTTTGCGCGGCGATATCAGCAATGGCTTTATCTAGTGCTTCATCACTGACGGTAATCCCCATCTTTTTAGCCATCTGCAATAGGATATTATCCATGATCAGGCGTTCAAGAACTTGGTGACGTAGCGTCCCATCATCTGGAATCTGTTGGCCAGACTGCTGCGCATTCAGCTTCACTGACTGTAACAGACCGTCGACATCACTTTGTAGAACGACGCCGTTATCAACCACAGCGGCAACTTTATTCATTTCTTGTGGTGCTGCGAACGCGGTATTGGCACAGACAACCAATCCGAGAATAAGCGTTCTCCAGTTCTTCATACCTTTTCCATTTATGTAATCCGCTATTGCGGGTTAAAATTCACTGTATTCAGTGTGTTACACAGTATCAGAATGCACTTTGATAAGGCAGGATACCTGAACCAAGCATTTGTGCAGTACCCAAGCTATGGTCGCTGCTCAGACCACGTAATTCGATGTTAAAGCTAACTCTGTTGTCATATTTGCTGGTTTCGTTTTGTGAATTCCAACCAGTAATCTTACGCTCATAGCCCAAATTAATAGCCCAACAACAGGTGTTGTATTGTACGCCAACCAATTGGCTTGCTGGCTGATTGGCTTTGGTATCGTAGTAATAGGCCCCGACTAATGCCCAACGATCGGCAATCGGCCAACTGGCGGTAGCCCCTACCTGAGAAATGCCCTGCTGATAACCAGGACTTTTCACGTTAGATACTGCGGCTTGAATATATTCCGGACTCGCATAGCGATAGTTCAATTGAACCATACGCTCTGAGTCTTTTCTATACTCCATCACTGCATTACCCAGGGTCAAACTCCCCAGCCGTGTATCATACTGCGCGCCACCTTTCAGGCCCAGTTGATCGTTAATGCGCCAGAATGTGTCACCAGCCCAAACCAAGCTGCCAGTATCATTACTGTTGTCGATGGTTTCACTAATACCGGTGCGCGAACGGCTAAAGTAATAGATTTGACCTACTGAAACGTTAAAACGTTCAACCAGTGCATCATCATATATGCGAGAAGTTAAACCGGTAGACACCTGATTGGCTGAAGCGATACGGTCCAAGCCACTGTAAGTACGGTCGCGGAACAGGCCAGAGTAGTCTGATTGCATCAACGTGGTGTCGTAAATATAAATATCATCCTGATTCCGGTATGGAACATAGAGATACTGTGCACGCGGCTCCAATGTTTGGGTGAAGCCTGTCGCCCAATCCATTGGCCGATCAAATACGACTTTACCATCTACTTTAAACTGCGGCATGACTCGGTCAACTGAGTCTTTTAAGTTAGGTGCAGTCTCACCACCATTGGCATTGGAATAGTAGCGGGCAAAACCTTGCGGAATATCTTGCTGATAATGTGTTGCCAGTAACTTCGCTTCTGTGTTCAGACTGCCCCATCCATTGGATAGAGGCAGATTGACAGAGGGTTCAATATGGAAACGACTGGCTTCCGGATTATTTGGGTTGACACTGGTAAATTTAGCCGCCTGACCATAGACATGCATATCAAACGGACCAATATCATTCTTATAGTAGTTCATATCCAGCTGTGGCTGGGCGCGGTAAGCATTGCTGTTGCCCGCATTAGTAAACACTTGGAACTGTTTGGACGCTAAAGTGGCATCCCAGTTCTGGTTAGCATAACCAACGCTGAATATTTGCGTGGCATAGCCGTCAGTGGTTGAACCGTATTGTGATGTTAAATCAGTAAAATAGTTTGGATCACTGACTCGAGTGTAGTTGACGTTAAAGCGCCAAACTTTATCCATCACACCGGAATGGCCCCAGTAGTACAACCAGCGGGTTGGATCTTGTTCTGTGCCGTCGGCCCCTTTATATAGGCGGTCACTTGGTAACCAATCCAGTGCCATGGTCCCTGAACCAGGGGCCAGCAAGTAGCGGAACTCATTTTGCCACTGCATACCACGCCGTTCCATATAGTGAGGCGTAATGGTGGCATCAAAGTTTGGTGCAATGTTCCAGTAATACGGCAGCATGAACTCAAAGCCATTATTACTGGTATATTTCGCATTAGGGATTAAGAAGCCCGAGCGGCGTTTATCACCGACCGGTAATTGCATGTATGGGCTGTAGAACACCGGTACTTTGCCAATTTTAAACCGGGCATTCCAGATTTCTGCCACTTGTTCTTCACGGTCATGGATGACTTCAGTACCCACCACACTCCAGCTATTATCACCCGGTAAGCAGGAGGTAAAAGTCCCGTTTTCCAGAATGGTGTAGCGGTTCTGACCGCGTAACTTCATTAAATCTGCATCACCACGCCCCTGACGGCCGACCATCTGATAGTTGCCTTTATCCATATCAGTGTCTTTGGTATTCAGATTTGACCAGGCCGCTGGGCCTTTCAGCTTGATTTGTGGATCGTCGTAATTAACGTCGCCAGTTGCTGTAACGGTACGAACCGGGATAGCGTCATCCGGTTTCTGGACTTGGGTCAGTTCAACCTGATCAGCAGTCAGCGTGCGATTACCTTGCTGAACGATAACATTGCCAGTGAACAGCGCGTTATCCGGATAATTAGCCTCGGTTTTATCTGCATTAATACGCACCGGTAGCTGATTTGGATCGCCTGTCACCAGTGGTTGATCATAGGTAGGAACGCCAAGCATACATTGCTCAGCAAGGTCGGCCAGTGAGTGCTGGCTATATAGTGCCGTCCATATCAATGTGGCCAGCAGTGTTGGGAATCTTTTTTTCATACGCGGTTTTGGTGTTCCGTCATCGGGGGGCATCATGCCGGCAAACGGTCTGAGACTATATTACTCATCACAGTTGCGCTAGTGTTAAATCCGGCCGCTTACACGTCTCGCTGTTAGGCACAGAGCTGAATGCCGAGTATGATAATGCAAATTTTGACTGACGGCATGATGAATTGAGGAGTATATGCGGTATTGGGGAAAACTGCTCGGTCTGGTATTGGGCTTTCTGTCCGGTGGAGTCTGGGGTGCGATATTGGGGTTGCTTGTTGGCCATATGGTCGACAGGGCGCGTAGCACTAAGCGTCGCGGCTTTTTTGCCGATCAACAAACACGACAATTAATTTTTTTCCGCACTACTTTTCAGGTCATGGGGCACTTAACCAAGGCGAAGGGACGGGTGACGGAAGTTGATATTCAGCTTGCCAGCCAATTGATGGATAGAATGCAATTGCATGGCGAGGCCCGAACTGCCGCGCAGCAAGCCTTCCGCGAAGGAAAAGAGAGTGGATTTCCGTTGCGTGAAAGGTTGCAGGAATTACGCGGCGTCTGTTTTGGGCGCTTTGATCTGATTCGGATGTTTCTGGAAATTCAGTTACAGGCCGCATTTGCTGATGGCTCTTTACATCCTAACGAGCGGCAGGTGTTGTATGTCATTGCTGAAGAATTGGGAATTTCACGCGGTCAGTTTGATCAATTCCTGAGCATGATTGAAGGGGGGCGTCAGTTTGGTGGTCATGGCGGCTGGCAGGGGCACCAAGGAGGATACTCTCAAGGAGGCTACCAGCAAGCGCCAAATGGTCCAACGCTGGAGGACGCCTGCAAAGTATTGGGAGTAAGCAGTTCTGACGATAGCGTGAGCATTAAACGCGCTTATCGTAAGTTAATGAGTGAGCATCATCCAGATAAGTTGGTGGCAAAAGGTTTACCGCCTGAAATGATGGAGATGGCGAAACAAAAAGCCCAAGAGATTCAAGCTGCGTATGATTTGATCAAGCGCGAAAAAGGGTTTAAATAAAATAGAGCGAAAGATGTCTGGCATTTGGCCTCTTTCGCTCTTTAATTTAAATGCTGAAAGTCGTTTTAAAGTGTTAATGCTGGTGTCACTACGGTTATTTCTGGTGTCACTGGTGGGTTCCCAAAACTTAGTTGCTCCAGAGCGTGCTCATCTTTATTGAAGACGGCAATAGCATCAGGTAATAGATTGTTTTCAGTTAAGGATACCAGACAGCCAGTATTTTCTTCTGTTATTGCAGCCATATATTGATAATGTGTTTCTTTGATATTATCAAAGCTGACTTCAGAGTCATTGATTCCCTCTTTATTTTTCTGTTGGGCAGCGTAAGCACCATACTTACTATAAAATGTCTTTGAATCGAAGGCGCCAAAAGGGGTATCTCGTTGGAATATTGGTTCATCATCAACCCAAATTTTAATCGACGGGTTATCTCGATGCATGATTATATCAATTTTTATATTGTAATATTTCCCCAGCTCAAGTTTATTTAGCGAAAAGTTTTCGTTGCGATAAGTCTTACCATTAGGCTTTGTCGCTATAGAGTTTTGGTCGACAGTGTTTACTGTCGCAATTAACACACCTTCGTGATTTATATGCAGTGAGAAAGATGGGCGGTCTCCCCCTAGAGTGTTCATGCTACCGTTCAGTTCTCTGACTTGAAACACAATCAGATCTTTAGGTAGTGAGATTGCTTTAAAATCAAATGAATAGGATGACTCTGATTTTATTTTTATCTCGCCCGGTGCTGATATTTCACTTCGATAATTTCCTTTCTTTTTGGACAAATAAAAAGTGATCTCTTTATCATTCTTATGCGATCCTTCTTTTTTCCGAATGGAAATGTTTTTCGATTTAATTGCTTTTCTTATCTCTTTTTTTATTTCTGCGAATGTCGTGCTTATCTTATGATGCCAGTCTTGCGAGTCAGTTCCCATACTGACCGAATATCCAGATAATGCCTCCATATTACCTTTGTCAAATCGATGAGTCCGACTTCTTATTTTTTCTCCTTTAATAGGTTTTAGTTTAACACTATTTTCTACGCAACTTTCTGCTACAGACATAATAACACCCCTTCATTTCTATGAAATTAATGGGATATTATTTTTTATATTGTTATTGTTATTGTTATTGTTATTGTTATTGTTATTGTTATTGTTATTTATAACATCAAAATATTATATTTAGTCTTATATTTTTTCGAAAAATAATGAGGCTGTATCCTTATTTAACAGGTAAGCAAGTTATTCAGTCTCATTCTAATGAATAAATATTAAAAGTTTGCTTCACATTTAAAATGCATTTTTGTGCCAAATTCTGGGTGAGTAATGCATAATTCCTGCGCATGTAACTGCAAGCGGGGTGCCATCGCCTTAGCTTCAGGATGTGCATAGAATCCGTCGCCAAGAATGGGGTGACCTATCGCCAACATATGAACCCGCAATTGGTGTGAACGGCCAGTTATCGGGGATAACTTGACTCGCGTACTACCGTCAGCATCGCGTGACAGTACCAAATACTCCGTTTGCGAAGATTTGCCGGTTTCATAACACACTTTCTGCTTTGGCCGATTAGGCCAATCACAAATTAATGGCAGATCAATCAAACCTTCATCCTGAGCCAAATGGCCCCATACCCGTGCAATATAGGATTTTTTTGGCTCACGCTCACGAAATTGGCGTTTAAGCTCGCGCTCGGCAACTTTAGTGAGCGCCACCACAATCACGCCACTGGTGGCCATATCCAACCGATGAACCGATTCTGCGGCAGGAAAATCAGCCTGAATGCGCGTCATGACACTGTCTTTGTTTTCGGGCGCACGGCCTGGTACAGAAAGCAGCCCACTCGGCTTATTGACGACCATGATGTGCTCATCCTGATAGAGGATATGCAGCCATGGGTCGCGGGGGGGGTTGTAAGGTTCCATTATAGTTTCCAATACCCTTCATCTTTCACGTCGCAGCGGTGTTGGCTGCCTTCACTCACCCCAGTCACTTAGTGGACTAAGCTCCTGAGGATTCGTTCAATTGCCGCCTTGCTGCAACGCGAAATCTCTCGGGTCTTATTGTTTTCTGCATCTTTCACGTCGCAGCGGTGTTGGCTGCCTTCACTCACCCCAGTCACTTAGTGGACTAAGCTCCTGAGGATTCGTTCAATTGCCGCCTTGCTGCAACGCGAAATCTCTCGGGTCTTATTGTTTTCTTCATCTTTCACGTCGCAGCGGTGTTGGCTGCCTTCACTCACCCCAGCCACTTAGTGGACTAAGACTAGGCTATTGGAGCTAACTGCGTTTATCAACGTGGATAAAAGAGCCGAATGATTTCGGCTCTCGGCTCTTGCTGATGCTAGAAAATTACTGATGTGTGACCACAACCAGACGGATAGCATCTAAACGCCAACCCGCCTGATTCAAGTTTTCCAGCACCATTTTGCGGTTATGTTCCAATGTTTCTATTTCGTCATCACGAATATTTGGGTTAACCGCTTTCAGGGCCTCCAAACGCGCCAGTTCAGCACTCAGCTTATCATCGGCTTCATGTTTGGCTGCGTCAATTAGCACCCGCGCTTGCTCCTCAACCAGAGCCTCAGCTTGCTGCAACATGGTATGGACTTCTTGCTGAACCGCATTGACCAATTTGCTGGAGGTATGGCGATTTACCGCATTAAGTTGACGGTTGAAACTTTCAAATTCAACCTGTGTGGCCAGATTGGTCCCATTACGATCCATGAGCATCCGCACGGGGGTCGGTGGCAAGAAGCGAGTCAATTGCAGGTGTTTCGGCGCTTGGGCTTCAACGACATACACTAACTCTGCTAATAAGGTGCCAACAGGCAATGCTTTGTTTTTCAACAAAGAAACTGCACAGCTCCCCGTATCCCCGGACAAGATCAGATCCAGACCATTACGGATGATAGGGTGTTCCCAACTGACAAACTGAGCATCTTCCCGCGATAAAGCTTGTTCGCGATCGAATGTCACGGTGCAGCCATCTTGTGGTAAGCCCGGGAAGTCTGGCACCAGCATATGGTCAGAAGGGGTTAGCACAATCAGGTTGTCACTACGGTCTTCCTGATTGATGCCCACAATATCGAACAAGTTGAGGGCAAAGCTGACCAAATTAACATCATTATCTTGGTCGGCAATGATTTGTGCCAACTCTTGTCCGTGCTCACCGCCATTTGAATGCATCTCCAGCAGGCGGTCACGGCCCTGTTCCAACTGAAGCTTCAGACCTTCGTGCTGCTGGCGGCAGGTGTGGATAAATTCATTCAACCCTTCCTGTTCATTCGGTGTTGCCAGATAGCCAATGAGTTCTTGGTAACCACTATCATAGATGGTTCGGCCTGTCGGACAGGTGTGCTCGAAAGCGTCCAAACCTTCGTGATACCAGCGCACTAATATGGCCTGCGCTGTATTTTCCAAGTAAGGCACCATTATCTGAATTTCACGGTTTTGGCCGATCCTGTCCAGACGACCAATACGTTGTTCCAGCAAGTCCGGGTTGAATGGCAGATCGAACATCACCAATTGGCAAGCAAACTGGAAGTTACGCCCTTCAGAACCAATTTCTGAACACAACAGCACCTGAGCGCCATCTTCTTCAGAGGCGAAATAGGCTGCGGCACGGTCACGCTCAATCAGAGATAAACCTTCATGGAATACAGCAGCACGAATAGCTTCGCGCTCACGTAGCACTTGCTCAAGTTGTAACGCGGTGGCGGCTTGCGCGCAGATGACCAGCACTTTCTCACCGCGATTGGCTATCAGATAGTTCAGCAGCCATTCAACGCGAGGGTCGAAGTTCCACCAAGTGGCGTTCTCTCCCTCAAATTCTTGATAGATCTGCTCAGGATAAAGCATATCTTTGGCGCGAGCTTCCAGCGTTTTCTTTGCACCCATAATACCGGACACTTTAATCGCAGTTTGATACTGCGTCGGTAACGGTAACTTAATTTGATGCAAAACGCGGTGCGGGAAGCCTTTCACACCATTACGGGTGTTACGGAACAAAATACGGCTGGTGCCATGTCTGTCCATCAGCATAGTGACCAGCTCTTGGCGCGCTGCTTCACTGTCTTCACTTTGGCTGTTTGCGGCTTTTAGCAGTGGCTCAATATCTTGTTCATTAATCAGCTCGCCGAGCAAGTTCAGCTTATCATCCGTTAAACGCTCACCACCGAGCAGTAGGGTGACGGCATCAGCAATCGGGCGGTATTTCTGCTGCTCATTGATGAACTCTTCATAATCATGGAAGCGATCGGGATCCAGTAAACGTAGGCGAGCAAAGTGGCTCTGCTGACCTAATTGTTCTGGCGTTGCAGTCAGTAACAATACGCCGGGAATATGCTCGGCCAATTGTTCTATAACTTGATATTCACGGCTTGGGGCCTCTTCGCTCCAAGCTAGATGGTGTGCCTCATCCACCACCAGCAGATCCCAGGATGCATCTGCCAATTGTTCCAAACGCTGCTTATTACGCCGCACAAAATCCAGCGAGCAAATCACCATCTGTTCGGTTTCGAACGGATTGGTGCTGTCGAGTAAGGCTTCGGAATAACGACTGTCATCAAATAAGGAGAAGCGCAGATTAAAGCGGCGCAACATTTCGACCAACCATTGGTGCTGTAGACTTTCCGGCACCACAATCAATACACGTTCAGCTCGGCCAGCCAGCAGTTGCTGGTGGATTATCATCCCCGCCTCGATGGTTTTACCCAAGCCGACTTCATCGGCTAGCAATACACGTGGGGCATGGCGTTGACCCACTTCATAAGCGATATGTAATTGATGTGGGATTAGACTGGCACGAATACCACGCAGCCCACTCCATGGCAGACGGAATTGCTCACTTTGATACTTGCGGGCGCGAAAACGCAGGGCAAAACGATCCATACGATCGATTTGGCCGGCAAAAAGTCTGTCCTGCGGTTTGCTAAAAGTCAGTTTGCTATCGAGCAACACTTCACGCATTGAAACGCCGGTTTCCTCAGTATCCAAACGGGTCCCGATATAAGTAATCAGCCCATTTTCTTGAGTCACTTCTTCCACTTTTAGCTGCCAGCCCTCGTGGTTGGTGATGATATCACCCGGATTGAACATGACTCGAGTGATGGGGGAGTCATTTCTGGCGTAAAGGCGGTTTTCACCGGTTGCGGGAAACAGTAAGGTGACCATGCGTACGTCAATGGCAACGACAGTACCCAATCCAAGTTCGCTTTCTGTGTCGCTGATCCAGCGTTGACCAAGTGTAAAAGGCATAAATTATCGGCTCGATTTTTTTGTTGGACAGTTATTGATAGAAAAGTTTTTGGTAAATAGCTACTTATAAAGAACAATACTAAAGTTACTGGCAATAGTTTACCGTCCACGCAGGTGGCGTGGCTTACGAGTCTGTCTGAAAAAGTCACTTATGACAGACAGATTCTGAGTTGGTTTTGTCAATGTGGTTGATGCGAATTTTGGCAAGGGCGCTATGGTAATGGAAGGCGAGCGCTTCGTCACCTCTAAAACAGCCCAATGACGATTAAAATAACCCCATTTGACCAGTTATCAGTGTTGTAAAGTCATCATGCATGAAAGGAAGTATAGCGTCTGCTACCGGTTGCAACTGGCGAGTGAGGTAGTGATCGTAATCAATGGGCGATTGCCGGGTTTCTAAGGGTTCGGGGCCTGCGGTGGTCATAACATAGCTTATCCAGCCGCCATTTTGATATTGCAGCGGCCGGCCTAGCTTGCGGTTGTACTCGTCAGCTAAACGTGCGGCTCTGGCATGTGGCGGAACATTGCGCTGATAGTCATTCAATCGCCGGCGTAGACGCTTGCGGTAAATAAGTTGCTCATCTAACTCACCATTCAGGGTGCGCGCCACGTAATCCCGCACGTAGTCCTGATAAGGTTGTTGTTGGAAAATGCGCAGATACAACTCGCGTTGAAATTGCTGGGCCAGTGGCGTCCAGTCGGTGCGAACCGTCTCCAGCCCTTTGTACACCATCTGATCCCCTGTTGGGGTCGAAATCAGCCCTGCATAGCGCTTTTTGCTGCCCTGCTCTGCACCGCGAATGGTGGGCATTAAAAAACGCCGATAATGAGTTTCAAATTCCAGTTCCAGTGAGCAGGGTAAATCATAAGTTTGCCGAATATGCAGTTGCCACCACTGATTGACATGCTGCACCAGCGCTTTCCCAATACGAGATGCTTGCTCCTCGCTATGGGCGCTTTTCAGCCAAACAAACGTTGAGTCTGTATCGCCATAAATAACTTGATAACCCTGTGCCTCAATTAACTCACGGGTTTGGCGCATGATATCGTGGCCACGCAAGGTGATTGATGAGGCCAGTCTGGGATCGAAAAAACGGCAGCCGCTAGAACCTAACACCCCATAAAAGGCATTCATGATGATCTTTAATGCTTGTGATAACGGCTTGTTTTGTTGCCGTTTGGCCGCTTCTCGCCCCTGCCAAATTTGGTTTACGATGGCGGGCAAACAATGTTTCTCGCGGGAGAACCACGCTCCGCGAAAACCCGGTACTGAATGCTGGTGATCCGGTTGGGACATCCCCTCAACCAACCCTACGGGATCAATCAAAAAGGTGCGAATAATGGATGGATATAGGCTTTTATAGTCCAATACCAACACCGAATCATACAGACCGGGTTGGGAATCCATCACAAAACCGCCGGGGCTATGCTCTTCCGGTAACTCGCCCAAATTCGGGGCTACATAACCAATACGGTGCATCCGTGGCAGATAAAGGTGGGTAAATGCCGCCACTGACCCACCACTGCGATCGGCTGCCAACCCGGTGACTGTCGAGCGCTCAAGCAAGAAGCTGAGTAACTCGGTTTTGGCAAAAATCCGTGTCACTAGCTCGCAGTCTTTTAGGTTATAGCGGGCCAGTGCCGGTTTATCATTGGCAAAGCGTTGGTTAATTTCGTCCATCCGCTGATAAGGGCTATCGCTGGCTTTTCCCTCGCCAAGTAAGGTCTGTGAGACGGATTCCAGACTAAATGACGGGAAATTCCAAGTGGCGGATTTTAGCGCTTCAATACCATCAATAATCAGCCGACCCGCAGCGGAGGCAAAAAAATGGCCCTGTTTAAAACCGTGCTCGCGCCACTCCAGTAAGTTGCCACCACGGCCAAAACGCAGTGGGATCTGATAGCGATCAGCGTGTTTTTGTAATACCCGCAAATCAAACTGCACCAAGTTCCAGCCGATAATGGCATCAGGATCATGCACTTCTAGCCACTGATTTAATTTTTCTAGCAGTAGCGGCCGGCTGGCGACATATTCGAGTTTGAAGTCCAGTGCAGCTTCATCCTTCGGATGACCATTGGGGGGGCCTAGCATGTAGACCTGACGCTGGCCGCAGCCTTCCAGACCAATACAGTACAACTCACCATGTTCACTGGTTTCGATATCCAGCGACAGCAGTTTCAATGTTGGGCGGTAATCTTCGGCGGGTTTCATTTGCGTATTGAGTAGCGGGCCGTTGCCATTTTCGTCCCCGCTAAACCAGACTGGTGCGGTAATAAAACGCTCCATCAGAAAGCGTTCTGGTGGGCGAATATCACCTTCATAGACATTCACGCCACTCTCTCTGAGCAATTTTTCTAAGCGAATAAGCTGGCGATGTTGATTGCAATACAGCCCCAGAACTGGACGTTGGTGGAAGTCGGTTAGCTCAAGAGGGCGCAACTGCCAGTTGCGTTCATTGTGCAGCACCGTTTCAGCCCGCTGCCGTTGTTCCGCCGGGATAAAGGCCACCGAGGGCTGCGGCGGTAATCTAACCCGCTGTGGCCCCTCATCGGTCGCTAACCAGAATTCAACTTCGGTGCCGGCCTGCGTGTCGCGCCAGTGGCGAGTTAGCAGGAAGCCCTGTCGGGTTTGACCCACAAAACTACCTTAATAAGAAAAACGATTAGACTATGTACAGGCTATTTATTTGTCATTTTGGGCTTGGGTTGTGCTCGAAATCCTCACGTACTTATGTACGCTACGGTCTCTGCACGCAGTCCGCATTCAAACTGACTGCAACAATAACGCCTGAAGGTTTTAGATCTTTATTATGGTTATTTATACAGTGATTGTCTATTTTAATGCTTTTTTCCTTTAACTCGTGCGTCGCTAAAGTTGTTGGAGCCACAGCTAACATCCCTCTACTCGATGGATGAAGGGAATGAATTGATGATTGACTCCTTTACCGGTGGGCTGGACAATCCCTTACGTTGTTAACAAACGGACAAATTTATGGAAGCCTATTTATTACATTTACTGACACAATCTCTGGCTTTCACGCTATTTGTCGTCATGTTAGTTACATTTCTTGAATCTTTAGCACTGGTGGGCATGTTATTGCCCGGTACGGTGATGATGACCAGTGTAGGAGCATTGATTGGTAGTGGTGAAGTCGGATTTTATTCGGCTTGGGTTGCTGCCACTGTTGGCTGCCTGATGGGCGATTGGATCTCTTATTTTATTGGCCGTCGCTTCAAAGAGCCGCTGCATCGCTGGTCTTTTCTGAAAAAACATAAATCCATGCTGAATAAAACCGAGCATGCGTTACACAATCACAGCATGGCGACGGTATTGCTGGGGCGCTTTATTGGCCCAGCGCGGCCTATTGTTCCTATGGTGGCGGGGATGCTAAATCTCCCTCCGGTGAAATTCGCATTGCCAAATATTATTGGTTGCCTGACATGGCCGCCTATTTATCTTTTCCCCGGCATATTGGCTGGGGTGGCGATCGATATTCCACCAAGTGCCAATAGCTATATGTTCAAATGGCTATTATTCGTGGTTGTGGTGTTGATCTGGCTGGCATTATGGTTGTCATGGCGCTGGTGGCGCTTTGGTAAACGTAGTCCAGACCGCCTGAGTCAATGGCTGCCTCTGGCCCGTTTGCGCTGGGTGACTGTATTAGCCATTATTGCGGCTATTGCCAGTTTTGTGTGGCTACATATGCAGCCAATTATGCCGGTGTATCGGCATCTTTTGTGGAAGGTTCTGGCTGGATAAATATCCTTCGTCTTTGATGCCGTAGGGGTTAGCTGCGCTCACTTGCCCGAATCACTGACTTGCAGTTGATCTTATTTGAAAAGGCTCATCAGGGGGGAATTGCTTGCTGCCTGCCTACGACAGTCTATAACTTTGGGTATTGAATTATTGCAATATATTCAACAGCTACTGATGTTTGGCAATCCCCAGCACGCTGGCTTCTGGGGCGTTGCCGCTCACTAATGCCTGTGTCGGGCCGTCGTAGTAAATTCGGCCATCGACGACCAATAATGTACGTTCGGCGATGCGCGCTGCATCGTCCAAATTGTGTGACACCATCAGCAGTGTGAGTTGGCGGTTGCCACAAACGTGTTCAACCAATTGCAGCATCTCATTACGTAGCGCTGGATCCAGTGCAGAAAACGGCTCATCCAGCAACAAAATAGGTTGACTACGAACCAAACAACGAGCGAGAGCCGCCCGCTGACGCTGACCACCGGAAAGCTGTGCCGGTAGTCTACTGAGGCACTCTTCCAACCCCACTTGTTGAGCAATTTGGCGTAACAGCAACTTTTGCTCATGATTGAGTTTCAGCCCTGGATGCAAACCCAACCCAATATTTTGTTCGACGGTTAAATGCGAAAACAGGTTATTTTCCTGAAACAGCATAGATACCGGTCTTTGCGCGGGCGCTGTTTGAGTATGGTCTTGATTATTCAGCAGCATTCGACCACTGGCCGGTGCCAAAAAACCCGCAATCAAGCTCAATAAGGTACTTTTACCCGCCCCACTGGGGCCAAGGATAGCCACCCGTTCACCGGGTTGAACGCACAAATCAAAGCGCATCGGTAAGTGGTCGTACACATAGGTGATTTTCTCAAGCTTTAGCATGGCGGCTCGGCAGTCGTTCAATGAGAGTAAACAGCAAGAAGCAGAGTAACAGCAGTAGCAGGGCGGTGACGGCCCCATCATTGCTGCGATAAGAGCCTATCTGCTGATAAAGATAAAATGGCAAGGTGCGAAAGTGCTCATTACCAAACAGGGCTACCACACCAAAATCGCCGATGGAGAGGACACTGGCAAAGGCCAAAGCCTGAGCTAGTGGGCGTTTCAGCGCACTCAACTCAATGTAGCGCAAACGGTGCCAGCCATGAATATCCAGTGATAGGCACAGTGGCGTATAGCGTTCAGCAAGGTCACGCATGGGGTTATCCAGCACTTTCAATGCATAGGGTACCGCCATCAGCGCATTAGTCAGAATCACCAGTGCATAGGGGGATTGCGGCAAACCAAACGTGTCATTGAGCAATAAGAAAAAGCCCGTCGCCAGCACAATACCGGGCATCGCAAGAATGACCATGCCGCTGACTTCTAATGCTTGCCCGTAAGCGGCACGTTGGCGCAGCTTTAGCTCCCGGCTGCTCCACAACAACATCATGGTCAAGGTAACACACAATAATCCGGCACCTATGGCGATGATCAGTGAGGTAGAGAACGCTTGCCATAGTGCAGGTTGCTGCAACACAGTCAATATCGTTTTATTACTACCATCAATGATGACTGCCAGCAGTGGTGGCACCATCAAGAATAATGCGGCGCCAATTAACAGCGTGTCAGTGATGCGTGACCAAGTACAGTCTTGCGGATTACGCCAAATTTGCCCATGGGTATTGCCCACGGCCAACACCGAACTGAGTCGTTGGCTTAACACCACCAACCCAAGACAACAGCCCAATTGAATCAGTGCTAGCAAGGCCGCACGGCTTAGGTCGTAGTCATAACTCAGGGCTTGATAAATGGCTAACTCGATAGTGGTTGCTTGCGGCCCGCCTCCTAGCGATAGCACAGTAGCGAAACTGGCAAAGCAGAGCATAAAAATCAATGCACCAGTGGGTAAAATTTGGCGGCGCAGATAGGGCCACTCGACTAGCTGGAAATGCTGCCAGCCGTTCATACCCAGTTGTGCGGCTAATTGACGTTGTTCCACCGCAATGCTCTCCAATGACTGCAATAGCAGGCGAGTTGCCAGCGGCATATTAAAGAAGATATGCGCCAGTAAAATCCCCTGTAAGCCATAAGGTGAGAAACGGTAATCCACGCCCAACCAGCCCAATAACCCCGCAAGCCAACCTTGGCGACCATAAACCGTCAGGATGCCAAAGAGGGCAACTAACACCGGAAGCACCAGGGTCATTGCGCATAAACGTAGCATCAACTGGCGGCCGGGGAAGCGGCGGCGGTACAAGGCGCGAGCCAGAAAAATTGCAGGGATCACCGACAGCAGTGCGGAGAGAAACGCCTGCCAGAAAGTAAAACGAATGACATGCCACAGATAACTGTCTTGCCAGATGCTGTGCCAATCCGCCGCAGGGGCATGACGCCAGATAGCCGTGAACGCCAGTAGCGCGACACCGACTATCAGCCCTGCCGCCAGCAGCCCCGGCCACAACCAAGCGGAGATCAGCGACTGACGGCGGATTGCCATGCCTGAATCCATTTGCTGCGGTTGTCTGCCACCTCTTTAGCATCAAATTGCAATGCTTTTTGCGGCACAGTTAGGGTTTCAAATCCGGCCGGTAGAGTCATTTTGATCACCGGGTACATCCAGTTGCCGGTCGGAATATTTTCTTGGAAAGCGGGGGTGACAATAAATTGCATAAAACGCTGTGCCAGTTCCGGCTGTTTGCTGGAGGCCACTTGACCTGCGACTTCAACTTGCAAATAGTGACCTTCACTAAAATCTGCCGCGGCATAGTTGCTTTTCTTCTCTTCAATCAGATGATAAGCCGGAGACGTGGTGTAGCTCAGGACTAAATCCCCTTCACCTTTCAGGAACAAGCCATAAGCTTCACTCCAGCCTTTAGTGACGGTGACGGTTTTCTTCGCCAATTGTTGCCATGCTTGTGGGGCCTTATCGCCATATACTTTTTGCATCCACAACATTAAGCCAAGGCCCGGAGTACTGGTGCGCGGGTCTTGATAAATCACTTTCCACGGCGCTTTGCTATCGACTAATTCTTGCAAGCTTTTCGGTGGGTTTTTCAATTTGTCTTTGTTATACACAAAGGCGAAATAGCCATAATCGAAGGGAACGAAAGTTTTATTCTGCCATGCTTGTGGCAAGGTTAAGTGGCGGGTATCCACTTGACTTGGGGCGAATAGCCCGGTTTGCTCTGCCGCCTGCACCAGATTGTTATCCAAACCTAAAATGATATCGGCCTGACTGTTTTTTCCTTCCATCCGCAGGCGGTTCAGCAGTGAAACGCCATCTTCCAGCGCCACAAATTTAAGCTGGCAATCACACTGCGCTTCAAAGGCTTTTTTAATGGCAGGCCCCGGCCCCCAGTCAGCAGCAAAGGAGTCATAGGTGTAAACCGTCAATGTCGGTTTATCGGCAGCCACCGCGGCCGCAGACAGCAAGAACAAACAGGGAATAATGCGTTTAAACACTTTGCACTCCTTAACAATTAAAGGTGGCAAAGGTATCTGAGGCGGTAGTTAACATCAGTATCCATGAGGTACAGGCGTTATCTTTCTCAAATCCCTCCGCCGGTGTTAACCGGATCAGGTTCGACGGGTTTGCTCTCAGCAAAAACATGCTGCACCGTGGTTGATACAGTATTGGGCAGTACTCGAAATCCTCACGTAGCCATGATTTACAAGGTCATGTGTACGCTCCGGTTTCTGTGTGCTGTCCGCCACCGTATGAACCCGACTCGCTGTGTTTTTAACACTTGCGACACTAGGTTAAACCTGGCTAGCGATATTCTTGCACCCCGTTGAGACGGCGCTATTGTAGAGATTAATCTGGGCGGGTGAAAGTGGCTTTATCCCTCTGGTGGCGTGAACCAGGCTGATTTGAAATCAAACCAGCCGAGGGTATTCATGCGCACCCCTCGCATACTGTGCTGTCCATATAATTCTAGCCAGTGATGGAACAGCGGATGGAATTGATTTTGGCTAACCAGTCGTTGGCTCCAATCGGCCATGGGTAACGTATTATTGCGCCAAGATTCAACATCTTGATCCAGTTCATCGCCTAGGCAATATTGCAACAGCGGCAGTTCATACAAAGTTGCAAACAGGGAAAACTCCAGCGGCAGATAGAAATTTGCGCTGCCAAGCCAGATATCACTCTGTGCATCGCCTTGATACCACTGAGTGTAATCTAGCACCTGTATGTTTAAGGTAACACCATGAGCCGCTAGCAGTTGGACGAGCGTCTGGCTGATAGCATCAAATTCTGAATGGTCGCTATAAAAGGTCAGTGTCAGTTCGGTTAGCTCGGCGGGTTTCGGCTCCAGTGCCGTGAGCCGGTTGTGATGCCAGCGCGGTAACATGCCATAGGCGGGTGACCAGTAACGTTGATAAAAGGGATCTGCAAAACTGAGTAGGGCGACAGGGGTTATCAGTTCGCATAACCAACGGCGGACTTCTGGATGACAAGTCTGGGGTGAACGCTGGTCAAATAGCAAAAAATAACAGCCTTCTTCCAGCCGACTTTCCAACTCATTTTTACTGGTATCATCAGCCTGCAACTGAACACCGGTATAAATCAGCTCATCAGACAGCTCTGGCAATACCCAGATATTGACTTCATCAATCAATGCTCTGAAACCAAAGTAGTTATCAAATGCCTGAATTTTCAATTGGCTATGGTGATTGCGGATCACGGAGTAAGGGCCAGTCCCAATGGGATGCCGACGAAAATCTGATTGATTTTCCCACTCTTGCGGCAAGATCATGGCGTGAGCACTGCCCAATAACCACGGTAGCCAGCTATCTGGGGTACTAAGATGCACATCAATCACATAGGGTGTTGGTGAGCGTACCGCCGTAATATGCGAAAAAAGAGGCTGGGGGATTAATCGGGTCAGGCTGTTAATCACATCATTCATATCCAGCTCACGGCCATGATGAAAATGAATGGCGGGGCGCAAATAAAAGCGCCAATGCAAGGGGCTAATCGCCTGCCAGTGGTGAGATAAGTCCGGCTCCAGTTCCCCATTTTCCTCATTTATTCGGGTCAAGCCATTAAATATCTGCCGCACCATATGAGTTTCTGAACGGCGCAGTGCGGTGCCGGGTAGCAAGTTTTGTAGCGGGCGATAATAGAGCACGCGCAGGATATGTTTACCTTGCCGGAAGCTACGCCCTAGTTGGGATAACAGCATTTGGCGCACTGCTTTTTTATCCCCGACCAACTGCACTAACTGATCAATATGGTCTTGTTCCAGTAGCTCTTCAGCTCGCTGCTGTTGCAGTGCTAATCCAGAATAGAGGAAGGTTAGTTGTGAGCGCTTACCTCGGCCCGCTTCTGCTTGCCAACTCAACCAACCCTCTTGTTGCATACTGCCCAGTAAAGAACGCACATGGCGGCGCGAGCAGCAGAGCACTTCTGCCAGCTCTTGTAAGGTGGTTTCTGTCGGCTGACCGTTAAAACGTTGCCAGAGTCGAATAAACTGCTGTTGCAAACGTGAGGCTGACATAAAAGAGGAACTCCGCAGCAAATTTCATCAATTTTTCTTTCCCTATATTACGCAGATACTGGTGACCAATGAAAGTGAATAGCCACGACGATGCCAGCGCAGTCACAGCGAAAGGGAGGAATAAGATGATTTTTAACTTACAACGTTATTCCACTCATGACGGCCCAGGAATTCGTAGCGTGGTTTTCCTCAAAGGTTGCTCACTAAGCTGTCGCTGGTGTCAAAATCCAGAAAGCCGCTCACGCAAACCAGAAGTGCTCTTTGACCCTCGTCTTTGCTTATCCGGTTGTGATTTATGTCATCAAACCTGCCCGCAAGCGATTCAACGTATTGACGATCACATTGTGATTCATCGCCAGTTATTGATAGAAGAGGATGTTCAGGCGCTGGCGAAGTGTTGCCCGAGTGGCGCTCTGACACAGTGCGGTAGTCCGATTGATATTGATGCCACGATGGAGACATTACTGCGCGACCTGCCGTTTTATCGGCGCAGTGGGGGCGGCGTAACATTGTCAGGTGGTGAGCCTTTTATGCAACCAGAAGTGGCCGCTGAATTATTACAGCGCTGTCATCAGCTTGGTATTCATACTGCGGTTGAGTCTTGTCTGCATACACCGTGGCGTTATATTGCCCCCTCTCTGCCGTGGCTGGATTTAATGCTGGCAGATTTAAAGCATACCGATGAAACCCGTTTCCAGCAGTGGACTGGCGGTTCAGCCAGGCGAGTGATGGATAACTTTCGCAAACTAGCTGCCGCAGGCACCCATATCACTGTACGGGTGCCGCTTATCCCCGATTTCAATGCGGACAACCGCTCAGTGCAAGGGATTGTTGATTTTGCCGCGGATGAAATTGGCGTGAAAGAGATTCATTTTTTGCCTTATCACACACTGGGCATCAACAAATACTCACTGCTAGGTGAAGCCTATCTGGCAGCAAGCACGCCTTTAGACTCTCCTGACCTGCTGGCCTTCGCGGAAAGTTATGCCCGTGATAAGGGCCTGACCGCAATTTTAAGAGGATGACGCAATGACCACTCTCGATTTGGTAACCTTAAGCGAACGGACAAAACAGCATAAAAACGCGCTGATTCATATTGTAAAACCGCCGGTCTGTACTGAACGGGCGCAGCATTATACCGAGGTTTATCAACAGCATCAGGATAAGCCACTGCCCGTTAGACGCGCACTGGCGCTGGCACACCATTTACAGCAACGCACGGTCTGGATTAAGAATGATGAGCTGATTATCGGTAATCAGGCTAGCCAATTACGTGCCGCGCCGATTTTCCCAGAATATACCGTCAGTTGGATAGAAAATGAGATTGACGAATTAGCCGACCGCCCCGGTGCAGGTTTCTCGGTCAGCGAAGAAGATAAAGCAGTGCTGCACAAGCTGTGCCCGTGGTGGCGCGGCCAAACTGTGCAAGATCGCTGCTATGGCATGTTCACTGACGAACAAAAAGCCTTACTGGCTACCGGTATCATCAAAGCGGAAGGCAATATGACCTCCGGTGATGCACATTTAGCGGTTAACTTCCCACTGTTGTTGGAAAAAGGGCTAGGGGGTTTACGCACTAAAGTTGCCAGCCGTCGCTCCCGCCTGCAATTGACAGACTGGAGTGATCTACATAAAGAGCAATTCCTCAAAGCGATTGATATTTCGCTGGCGGCACTGAGCGAACATATTGAGCGTTATGCCGGCGTGGCACGGCAAATGGCAGAGGAAGAAACTCGTGAATGGCGGCGTGTAGAGTTGCAGACGATCGCTGCAAACTGTGAGTTAATCGCGCACCAGCCGCCACAGACTTTCTGGCAAGCGTTGCAACTGTGTTATTTCATTCAGTTGATTCTGCAAATTGAATCCAATGGTCATTCGGTTTCATTTGGTCGCTTGGATCAGTATTTGTATCCGTGGTATCGCCGTGATGTTG
Organism: Yersinia vastinensis; assembly: GCF_902726565.1. GTDB lineage: Bacteria > Pseudomonadota > Gammaproteobacteria > Enterobacterales > Enterobacteriaceae > Yersinia > Yersinia vastinensis. The sequence continues at coordinate 283,991 of NZ_CACVAF010000003.1, read as the reverse complement.
AGCTGGAAAATACCCTCAGCCGCGAGCAAGCCATTGAAATGTTGCATAGCTGCTGGTTGAAATTACTGGAAGTGAACAAAATCCGCTCCGGTTCACACTCTAAGGCTTCGGCGGGCAGTCCGCTTTATCAAAATGTCACCATCGGTGGGCAAAAATTGGTGCAGGGCAAAGCCATTGATGCCGTCAATCCACTCTCTTACGCGGTACTGGAGTCCTGTGGGCGTTTAAGATCAACTCAACCTAATCTTAGTGTTCGCTATCATGCCGGTATCAGTGATGATTTTCTTGATGCTTGTGTACAGGTTATTCGCTGTAGTTTTGGTATGCCTGCCTTTAACAATGACGAAATTGTGATCCCGGAGTTTATTAAGCTGGGTGTCGATCCGCAGGATGCCTACGATTATGCGGCGATTGGCTGTATTGAAACGGCTGTCGGTGGTAAGTGGGGTTATCGCTGTACTGGCATGAGTTTCATTAACTTTGCCCGAGTGATGCTGGCAGCGCTGGAACAAGGCCGTGATGCAACCTCCGGGCAGGTGTTCTTGCCGCAGGAACAGGGGCTGTCGAAAGGGAATTTCACTGATTTTTCGCAAGTGATGGCGCAATGGGACGAGCAGATTCGTTACTACACCCGAAAATCCATTGAGATTGAATGTGTGGTGGATACGGTGCTGGAAGAGAATGCTCACGATATTGTCTGTTCGGCGCTGGTGGATGACTGTATTGAGCGTGGTAAAAGTATCAAACAGGGGGGCGCGCGCTATGACTGGGTTTCCGGTTTACAAGTTGGGATTGCCAATTTGGGGAACAGCTTGGCCGCAGTGCGTAAATTGGTGTTTGAACAACAACTTATTGGTCAGCAGCAATTGGCAACCGCACTAGCCAATGATTTTGCGGGTCTAAATGGCGAGCAGCTACGCCAGCATTTGATTAATTCAGCGCCGAAATATGGCAATGATGTTGATGATGTCGACCAACTGTTAGTGCGTGCATATCAGACATACATTGATGAGCTGAAGCAATATCACAATACCCGGTTTGGCCGTGGTCCTATTGGTGGCACTTATTATGCCGGGACATCATCAATCTCTGCCAACGTGCCATTTGGTGCGGCAACCATGGCAACCCCGGATGGCCGCAAAGCTCACAGTCCATTGGCGGAGGGAGCAAGCCCTGCTTCAGGCACTGACCATTTGGGGCCAACGGCGGTGTTTAACTCACTGTCCAAGTTACCAACGGCCTCAATTCTAGGGGGGGTGTTGCTCAACCAGAAATTGAATCCATCGACGCTGGATAATCCACGGGATCGTGAAAAGTTGATGATGATGCTGCGGACTTTCTTTGAGGAATATCTGGGTTGGCACGTGCAGTATAACATTGTTTCGCGTGAGACTTTGCTTGAGGCCAAGCAACATCCTGATCGTTACCGTGATTTGGTGGTCAGGGTTGCGGGTTACTCGGCATTCTTTACCGCGCTCTCGCCAGATGCGCAAGACGACATCATCGCCCGAACAGAACATACCCTATAGTTTGTTGTTTTAATTGATATTATTGAGTGTTTCAAATCTTGCTGTAGTAGTGAGAATAGCAGTAAAAAGTACCAAAATTTCTGAGTAATGGTGTGTTTCACCAGCCAGTGGGATAACCCACTGGCTTTTTTTCTATTGACTCTGCGCCCTTAACGCCACAGCGTTGTTAGCTACGTTCATTCACCCGAATCACTTACTTGAGTAAGCTCATCGGGATTTATTCACTTGCTGCCTAGCTGTAACGCTAATGACTTTGAGTCATGTTTTGCGCCCTTAACGCCACAGCGTTGTGAGCTACGTTCACTCACCCGAATCACTTACTTGAGTAAGCTCATCGGGATTTATTCACTTGCTGCCTAGCTGTGACGCTAATGACTTTGAGTCATGTTTTGCGTCCTTAATGCTACGATGTTGTTAGCTACGTTCACTCACCCGAATCACTTACTTGAGTAAGCTCATCGGGATTTATTCACTTGCTGCCTAGCTGTAACGCTAATGACTTTGAGTCATGTTTTGCGCCCTTAACGTTACGGCGTTGTGAGCAATAGCAATTATTTGGGTATAAAATCTATTCGGCTTTTCTGTTTATAAATTTATGTACTTCTGTAGCATGGTCAGTCATAGCTGTTTCTGGCGTTGGAGCCTGGAATGAAATCTGCATTAACCGTTTCCCGTCGTATCAACCCGGTTTTTCTCGCGTTTTTTGTGGTGGCTTTTCTCTCCGGTATTGCGGGTGCTTTACAAGCGCCGACGTTAAGTCTATTTCTCAGTACTGAAGTTAAAGTGCGGCCACTGTGGGTTGGACTGTTTTATACCGTCAATGCGATTGCCGGGATCACCGTCAGTTTTGTATTAGCAAAACGCTCCGATTCTCGGGGGGATCGCCGCAAACTTATTTTGCTCTGCTATTTGATGGCAGTGGGGAACTGTCTGTTATTTGCTTTTAATCGTGATTACCTCACTTTGATCACTGCCGGTGTACTGCTCGCATCGGTCGCCAACACGGCGATGCCACAGATTTTTGCCTTGGCACGTGAATATGCCGATAACTCAGCCCGCGAAGTGGTGATGTTCAGCTCCATCATGCGTGCACAGCTATCATTAGCCTGGGTTATTGGGCCGCCGCTATCCTTTATGCTGGCGCTCAATTATGGTTTTACCCTGATGTTCTGCATCGCCGCCGGTATTTTTGTACTCAGCGCACTGGTGGTGTGGTTTATTTTGCCTTCAGTGAAGCGGGCAGAGCCGGTAGCCGATGCCCCAGTTGTGGCTCAGGGCAGCTTGTTTGCTGATAGAGATGTTTTGCTGCTGTTTATTGCCTCGATGCTGATGTGGACGTGCAACACCATGTACATCATTGATATGCCACTGTATATCACCGCAAGTTTGGGGTTACCTGAACGGCTGGCGGGCTTATTGATGGGAACTGCCGCTGGGTTGGAAATCCCTATTATGCTCCTGGCGGGTTATTCGGTTCGGCGTTTTGGTAAGCGTAAAATTATGTTGTTTGCGGTACTGGCTGGCGTGCTGTTTTATACCGGATTAGTGCTGTTTAAATTCAAATCCGCATTGATGTTATTACAGATTTTTAATGCCATCTTTATCGGTATTGTCGCCGGTATCGGTATGCTCTATTTTCAGGATTTAATGCCGGGCAGGGCTGGGGCTGCTACCACACTGTTTACTAACAGTATTTCAACCGGGGTGATTCTGGCTGGGGTGCTACAAGGGGTTTTAACTGAAACGTGGGGGCATAATTCGGTTTATGTGATGGCGATGATCCTAGCCATTCTCTCGCTCATTATCTGTGCGCGGGTACGGGAAGCATAGCGCCCCGCAGGGCGCTGATTATTGGTTTTTAATAGGTCGGCAGCAGATTTAGGCTGGACAGAATATGGGCGATGGCGTTAATCGCCCCAAACAGTAAAATCAAGATAATCAATGGAGTGCCACCCCAGACGCGATACAGCGGGCTACCAAAACGTTTGCGTGAGGCTCGTGCCAACAGTGCTGGTACGATAGCGGCCCAAACCGTAGCCGCCAACCCGGCATAACCGATGGCATAAATAAAACCATCTGGGTAAATCAGCCCACCCAATATCGGGGGTAAGAACGTTATGATAGCCGTTTTTCCGCGCCCTAAGCGGCTGTCGTCAAATTTAAATAAATCAGCAAGATAGTCGAATAATCCCAATGTTACGCCGAGAAATGAACTGGCGACGGCAAAGTTTGAGAATATGGTTAGCAGCAGATCCATCGACGAGCTTTGTAAGATCCCACCCAAGGCGCTCACTAGCACATCAATGTTCCCACCCTGACTGGCTATTTCGCGAAATTGTGGTCGCGGAATATTCCCCATCGTGCCGACTAGCCAGATGATATAGAGGGTCAGAGCCAATAGCGTACCAATTAACAGACAGTTGCGGATGCGGCGGGGATTCTTGCCGTAATACTTCATCAGGCTGGGGACATTACCGTGATAACCAAATGATGCCAGACAGAATGGCAGCGTCATCAGCAGGTAGGGCAGGTAGCTGGGGTTGGCTTCGCTCAGATTGAACAATTTTACGGGTTCGACATGCCCTAATAACCCACCAAAAGTCATAAAAAAGGTGAGGATCTTGGCGCCTAGCACAATGGTAGTCATTCGACTCACTGCGGTGGTACTGAGCCAAACAATAAAAGCGACCAGTAGTGCAAAGAACAGGCCGCCGAGCCGAGCCGAGAAGTCTATTCCCATTCCGCGCAGGGTATGCTGAATCACCGAGCCGCTAGCAGAGATATAGGCGTAAGTCAGAATATAGAGCACAAAGGCGACTGTCAGGCCATTGACGATATTCCAGCCGTTTCCCAGTAAGTCTTTGGTGATGGTGTCGAAACTGGCACCGGTATGGTAGTTGAGGTTGGCTTCGAGGATCATTAATCCCGAGTGAAGCATACAGAACCAAGTAAAAACCAGAACAGCGATAGACCAATAAAACCAGATCCCTGACATCACAACGGGTAATGAAAACATCCCTGCACCGACGATGGTTCCAGCAATAATCATTGCGCCGCCGAGTAGGGAAGGGGTTTTAATTTTTGCTGCTGTGACCTGATCTTCTAGTGTAGTTTGGGCCATAGTAGGGTGTCCTCGTGTGGTTTTACCACTTATAGAGGTAGCGATTTATAGCGGTATTCCCCCTGCCTCATGACAGGGGGCGTGCTATCGAAGTGACGGAGCCATTTATTCGATAGGTTTTAGTCGGGCAACAAAGTGGCGCAGAACAGGGGGTTCGTAGGTGAAGGTGAGACCTTTGATTTCCTCGGCCCGTGATTTGAGGGAAATCAGGGCATCGGCAATATAGTCCATGTGGTCATTGGTGTAGACCCGGCGCGGGATGGTCAGGCGCAGCAGTTCCAATGGCGATGGCTTCTGTTTACCGGTTTCAGGATCACGCCCTAGCAGCAATGAGCCGATTTCAACACTGCGAATACCTGCCTCCAGATACAGCGCATTATTGAGTGCTTGTGCTGGGAATTGCTCTGCCGGAATATGCGGCAGCAAGAGCTTGGCATCAACAAACACCGCGTGGCCGCCGGTAGGGTATTGAATCGGAATGCCCCCTGCACGCAGGCGTTCACCCAGATACTCTACTTGGCCGATACGGTAGGTCAGGAAGTCTTCGTTCATTCCCTCTTCCAGACCGATGGCTAATGCTTCCATATCGCGACCCGCCAGACCACCATAGGTCACAAAACCTTCCATTGGCACACAACGGATACGAACGTCGTTGAACAAGTCTTCATCAGTGCGGAAACAGCATAAGCCCCCAATGTTCACCATCGGATCTTTTTTGGCTGACATGGTCAGCATGTCGCCATACTGATACATTTCTAAAATGATCTCTTTGATCGATTTATCGCCATAACCCGGCTCGCGCTGCTTAATAAACCAAGCGTTTTCACAGAAACGGGCGGAGTCAATAACTACTGGAATATTATGCTGTTGAGCAATGCGATAAACTTCGCGCATATTACTCATTGAGATAGGTTGGCCGCCAGAGCTGTTACAGGTCACTGTGGTAATAATAGATACCACGTTTTCTGCACCATGCTCGGCAATAGTGGCTTTCAGTTGATCTAAATCGAAGTCCCCTTTCCAATCATAATAAGACACGGTATCGAACGCTTTTGGGGTCACCACGTTAATCGCTTTTGCACCGTTCATTTCGACATGAGCGGCCGTGGTATCAAAATGGAAGTTAGAAATAAATACCGGTTTCTTGCCACCGCCTGCTTTTTGTTTTTTTGCAATGAGGCAAGGGAATAGAATTTGTTCAGCACCACGCCCTTGGTGGGTTGGAATAGTAAAGGGGTAGCCAATCAGTTTTTCCACTTGATGACATAAGTTATAATAATTACGTGAACCGGCGTAGGCCTCGTCACCCATCATTAATCCAGCCCACTGACGATCACTCATAGCACCCGTACCAGAGTCAGTCAGTAAATCAATATAGACATCTTCGCTAGGCAGTAAGAATGGGTTATAGCCTGCCTCAATTAATGCTTTCTCACGATCTTCCCGGTTGGTCATCCGAATATTTTCTACCATTTTAATACGGAAGGGTTCAGGAATGCGTTTCATGGCTTATTACTCCAAATATTATTTTTTGGGTATAGTTATGCCGTGGATAATAAGAACCATTAAAATAAGAAATAACAGTTCGTATTGCCCATGATGGCAATAAAAATAAAAGAGATGAGTTTTTTCAGCCGAAGCTGAATAAGCAGCAGGAAACTAGCGAGGGAAATCGTTGGCGAGGCGGTAATCTATATTAAACCAAGCTCGGCTATCGCCGGAGATGCGTGCTTCATAACGCAAGGCTATGCGTGTCATAAGGCGCCCTCTAGGTGTGGATGGAGAGTTGACAGCATACCGTTGTTTAAGAAATAAAAAGTGACGGTTAGCACAAATTACAATCAATATTATCTATATTAGAATGATTAATATGTATGTAAAGCAACGGCTTATTGCTCTGTTCTATAACAGATTGATTGTGCGGGAGTTTATATTTTTAAGTGATGAAATTAAGAGAGAGGGATATCTATTTGATTAATATTCTAGGCGGATTTTAATTGTTGGGCCGGACGAGCCGGACACCAACAATATACTCACATAATGGGTTAGCGTAATATCGCCAACCTTAAAAAGAATTAACGCAGAAACTCGGGTTGTTGTTTTTCGTAGGCTGAAATATTACTTTCATGTTGTAACGTCAAGCCAATACTGTCTAAACCGTTAATCATGCAATGGCGACGGAAGCTGTCTATCTCAAAAGAATAACTTTTTCCGCCAGCATTAACGGTTTGCTTTTCCAAATCGACAATAAACTCAATGCCTTCATTCTCTTTAACCAACTGGAATAAAGTATCAATATCCGCTTCGCTTAATGTTACCGGTAATAACTGGTTATTAAACGAGTTGCCATAAAAGATATCGGCAAAGCTTGGTGCGATAACCACTTTAAAACCAAAATCAGTCAGTGCCCATGGCGCATGCTCACGGGATGAACCACAACCGAAGTTCTCGCGTGCTAACAAAATGGTCGCACCCTGATAGCGAGGTTGATTCAGCACAAACTCAGGGTTTGGTACTTTGCCGGCATCGTCGAGGAAGCGCCAGTCATTAAACAGATGTTGGCCAAAACCAGTACGAGTGACTTTTTGCAAAAACTGTTTTGGGATAATCGCATCAGTATCGACATTCGCCGCATCCAATGGAACGACCAAACCAATGTGTTGAGTAAATTTTGCCATAGTGGTGTCTCCGGTTAGTGAGTGGCGGCAGATAAATCGCGAACATCAGCAAAATGACCACTGACAGCAGCAGCGGCAGCCATTGCTGGGCTAACCAAGTGAGTACGCCCCCCACGGCCCTGACGCCCTTCAAAGTTACGGTTGCTGGTGGATGCGCAACGTTCGCCCGGTTCCAGACGGTCATTATTCATTGCCAGACACATAGAACAACCCGGTAAACGCCACTCAAAACCGGCGTCGATGAAGATTTTATCTAACCCTTCGGCTTCAGCCTGTGCTTTCACCGGACCTGAACCGGGCACCACAATCGCTTGCACGCCACTGGCAACTTTACGCCCTTGTGCCACTGCCGCCGCTGCACGTAAATCTTCAATGCGCGAGTTAGTGCAAGAACCGATAAACACTTTATCTATGGCCACTTCGGTCAACTTGATACCAGGGCGTAAATCCATATAAGCCAAGGCTTTTTCTGCTGAAGCACGCTCTACTGGATCACTGAAGGACTCAGGGGCCGGAATAATTTGATTAACGGCAATCACTTGGCCCGGATTGGTACCCCACGTAACTTGTGGCGCGATCTCTGCGGCATCCAAGGTGACAACCGTATCAAATTTGGCATCTGCATCTGATTTCAAGCTGCGCCAGTAGGTGACGCCTTGTTCCCATTGTTCGCCGGTCGGGGCAAACTGGCGACCTTTCAGATAGTTGAAAGTGGTGTCATCTGGCGCAACCAAACCCGCTTTAGCGCCCATTTCGATGGCCATATTACATAAAGTCATCCGGCCTTCCATGCTCAAGGCTTCAATAGCGCTGCCACAGAATTCCACCACATGACCTGTCCCGCCAGCACTGCCGGTTTTACCGATAATGGCTAACACGATATCTTTCGCGGTAATGCCCGGGCCAACATCGCCATTCACTTCAATTTTCATGGTCTTGGCTCGACCCTGTTTCAGGGTTTGGGTTGCCAGTACATGCTCAACTTCGGAGGTACCGATGCCAAATGCCAATGAACCAAATGCGCCGTGGGTTGCTGTATGGGAGTCACCACACACAATAGTCATGCCCGGTAAGGTCATGCCTTGCTCTGGACCAATGACGTGCACGATGCCTTGGAATGGGTGGTTTAAGTCATATAATGACACACCAAATTCAGCGCAGTTTTTAATCAACTCTTGCATCTGAATGCGGGCCATTTCGCCGCTGGCATTGATATCTTTGGTTTGTGTTGAAACGTTGTGGTCCATGGTGGCAAAGGTTTTGCTCGGCTGACGTACCGGGCGTCCCATCGCTCGCAAGCCATCAAAGGCCTGTGGAGACGTTACTTCATGCACTAAATGGCGGTCGATATATAACAATGGCGTTTCATTCGGCGCTTCGTAAACAATGTGCGCATCATATAATTTTTGGTATAAGGTCTTGCCCATGTTAAACCCCCTCAGCCACGAATTTAGCGATGATATCGCCCATTTCGTTGGTGCCGATTGCTTTGCCATCACCCGCTAAATCAGCCGTGCGATAGCCTTGTTCCAATGCCTGATTAATGGCGTTTTCAATGGCATCAGCAGCATCGTCTTTACCTAAACTAAAGCGCAACAGCAGGGCCAAAGAGAGAATTTGTGCAATTGGATTGGCAATGTTTTTGCCTGCGATATCCGGGGCTGAACCACCGGCTGGTTCGTATAAACCGAAACCTTGCTCATTCAGACTGGCCGACGGCAGCATGCCCATAGAGCCGGTTATCATGGCGCACTCATCTGACAAAATGTCGCCAAATAAGTTAGAACACAGTAAAACGTCGAACTGGGAAGGGTCTTTAATTAACTGCATGGTAGCATTGTCGATATACATATGAGACAACGCGACATCAGGATAGTCCGCGGCAATGGCTGTAACGACTTCACGCCACAGAATTGAACTCTGCAACACATTGGCTTTATCAATTGATGTCACTTTGCCACGGCGCTTGCGAGCAGATTCAAAGGCAATGCGGGCGATCCGTTCAATTTCAAAGCGATGGTAAACTTCGGTATCAAATGCACGTTCGTGCATGCCTTGGCCTTCACGACCTTTGGGTTGACCGAAATAGATGCCACCGGTTAATTCACGCACGCACAGAATATCGAAGCCTTTAGCGGCGATATCACTGCGCAATGGACAGAAATCTTCTAATCCCTGATACAAACGCGCTGGGCGCAAATTACTGAATAATTTGAAATGTTTGCGCAATGGCAGTAAGGCACCACGTTCAGGTTGTTCCGCTGGAGGTAAGTGTTCCCATTTTGGGCCGCCCACAGAGCCGAACAAAATGGCGTCAGCTTGCTCACACCCATTGACGGTCGCTGACGGTAACGGGCTACCATGACGGTCGATAGCTGCACCACCGACATCATAAGCGCTGGTTGAAATCTTAATACCGAAGCGCTGGCGCACAGCATCCAATACTTTATTTGCCTGAGTCATTACTTCAGGGCCAATACCGTCTCCGGGTAAAACGGCAATATGATAAGTCTTCGTCATGTTCACACCATTTCCTGATTATTTTGTTGCAGGCGTTGCTTCTCGATATCGACCTGATGAGCGCGCCAGATGTTATTTAATACGTTAACCAATGCCTTGGCTGATGACTCGACAATATCCGTCGCCAGACCGACACCATGGAAACGGCGGCCTTTATGGTCAACCACGATATCAACCTGACCCAATGCGTCTTTACCCTGACCATTAGCTGACAGTTGATATTTCACCAATTCAATGGGGTAGTCGGTAATGCGGTTAATGGCTTGATACACTGCATCGACCGGACCATTACCTGTGGCGGCTTCTGATTTAATTTCTTCACCACACACCAATTTCACTGATGCCGTCGCCATCACACTGGAACCAGACTGGACACTGAAGTAGTCCAAACGGTAATGTTCCGGTTCTTCCTGCTGCTTATTAATGAACGCCAAGGCTTCCAAATCGTAATCAAAGACTTGACCTTTCTTATCCGCCAACTTCAAGAACGCGTCGTACAAGGAGTCCAGATTGTAATCTTTATCTTGATAACCCATCTCTTCCATACGATGTTTGACTGCCGCGCGGCCAGAGCGTGAGGTCAGGTTCAACTGCACACCTTTCAGGCCAATAGATTCTGGGGTCATGATTTCGTAGTTTTCGCGATTTTTCAGCACGCCATCCTGATGAATACCAGAGGAGTGGGCGAAAGCATTACTACCTACAATGGCTTTGTTAGCCGGTATTGGCATATTGCATAATTTGCTGACCAATTGGCTGGTGCGGTAAATCTCTTGATGATTAATGTTGGTATGCACGCCCAACATGTTTTCGCGCACTTTGATTGCCATGATCACTTCTTCCAGTGAGCAGTTACCTGCGCGCTCGCCTAAACCATTAATGGTGCCTTCGACCTGACGAGCGCCAGCCTGTACCGCAGTGATGGAGTTGGCGACTGACATACCCAAGTCGTCATGGCAGTGGACAGAAATAATAGCTTTATCAATGTTTGGCACTCGCTCATACAAGTCGGTGATGATTCCGCCGAACTGATATGGCGTGGTGTAACCGACGGTATCAGGAATGTTGATGGTCGTCGCACCCGCGTTAATTGCAGCCTCTACGATACGACACAAGTTATCAATTGGCGTACGGCCCGCATCCTCGCAGGAGAATTCAACGTCATTGGTGTAATTACGCGCACGTTTCACGGAGTGCACTGCCATCGCCAGCACATCTTCAAACGAGCGCTTTAATTTAGATTCGATATGTAAAGTGGAGGTCGCCAAGAACACATGAATACGGAAGGCTTCAGCAATACGTAAAGCTTCAGCAGCGACATCAATATCTTTATCCACACAACGAGCCAAAGCACAAACCCGGCTATTTTTAACTTGCTGGGCAATGGTGCGTACGGACTCAAAATCGCCCGGGGAGGAAACCGGGAAACCGACTTCCATTATGTCGACACCCATTCTTTCCAGTGCCAGCGCGATTTGCAGCTTCTCTTTTACACTCAGGCTAGCTTGCAATGCTTGTTCACCGTCACGCAATGTTGTATCGAAAATAATGACTTGCTGGCTCATGGGGTATTCCTTGTCGTGTTTACATTTGCGCTTTGCGGGTAAAAAAAAACCCGCGCATTTGCGCGGGCTTGTTAATCTTGATGGCTGAATCAGTTCTGATTTCCGTCCACCAACATACCGCGCAAGAGAGATGCGTTAAGTAGTAGGCTTAGTAGACGGGTTGAATAGAACATAATTTTCAGTTTCTCATCAGTTAAATTATTGCGTTGCCTAAATTGATACGTGAATTCTATGGGTATGTCAACATTTGTTTAAAATGGCGTGTTCAACTGGTTACAATGATACTTGATTCCTTATAACGACATAAAAAACTTAAAAATTAATTTTTTAGGTTTTTAATTCCAAAAAATTAAGCAGTGAATTTTGCTTTGTTTGGTATAATCCTCAAAGTATGGATTATTGTGCTTTTCCGTGATTTTATGAGCCACTAGACTGTTTACTTCCTCTTTCTGATTCGTTAAAGAGCCTTTTTGCTAGGAATGAAAGAGGAAAATAAGCATCTCTGTAGATTAATAATGAGACGATCTTGGCACATTTTTTTGTTTTAATTTATACATACAATATATTTATATATTAATTATTTCCCCTTAGTCGTTGGTCTTATTATTTATTTTTATCATTCGTGAAGATTGGTGCTAATAATAATGAAATAAAGAGATGTTTTTTACTTTATTTGTATTTTTTTAAATGTAATTAAGGTTTGATAAGTTTTAAATGAAGAATTTATTATTCATTAATGTCATAGTTGTTAATCTTCTCATTTTGTGATGTGATCATATCGTGAGTTCTATTATTGATGCTTATGGTGTGGTGTCTTGGTATTGATTATGTAGATTAGTTATATGCATCATGCAAAATATTTTGCATTTTTTTCTTGTTTATATTTTTATCTATGGTGTTTACTGATTACCAAATGCATTAAGTGTGGTTTATATTTCACGCTTATACAAGGATGAGACTCAATTTTACCTCCTTGAGGTATTAAAGAGAATATTGGCATCATTAATAATAAGTATTCAAAGATATTTTTAAAACCAATAAGTATCTGTGAGATTTTTTATTAGTCACGCCATCTGCATAAAGCTTAGTGGAGTTAAGCATGTTTGAACACAACTTAGTAACCGACAATCAAGTAACTAAAAAGGAAGGCTGTAAGGAGGGCTGTGATGTTCATTTGCGCAGTGTCGACCTTAATTTGCTAACGGTTTTCGATGCTGTGATGCAAATGCACAACGTGACGCGTGCCGCACAGTCGCTTGGCATGTCTCAACCAGCTGTGAGTAATGCGGTTGCTCGCCTAAAAGTGATGTTTAATGATGAACTGTTTGTCCGTTATGGCCGCGGTATTCAACCAACAGTCAGAGCTCGTCAGCTTTTTGGACCCGTTCGACAGGCTCTGCAATTAGTGCAAAATGAGTTACCCGGAGTGGGTTTTGAGGCCAAAAGTAGTACGCGAATATTTAATTTATCTATTTGTAGTCCTTTAGATATCCGGTTAACTGCACAAATAATACAGCGTGTTAAGGCATCCGCACCTCACGTTCAGCTCATTATTAGATCTTATATTAACCAGAATGTTGAACATCAATTACGTTATCAAGATACAGAGTTTGTTATAGGTTATACCAAGTTCAAGCGCCCAGATTTTCATGATATACCACTGTTTAGTGATGAGTCAGTTCTGGTTGTGGCTAAAGATCACCCACGTATTGATAATTCAATCACTCAAGAACAACTTCTTGCTGAATTACATGCAGTCGTTTCATTAGATAAAGTAGGTTCTTTCAGTAATATTTATTATGAATCTACCAGCAGTGCTCAAACGATTGTTTATGAAGGCACAGATATGTATAGCGTGCTGAATATAGTCTCTCAGACTTGTTTTGTTGCCATTGCTCCTCGCTGGATGGCTCAAATATATAGCGAAGCCCTTAATCTGAAAGTTATCCCATTACCTTGGGCGGAGATAAGTTGCCCATGCTATCTCACTTGGCATGAATCTACTGATAGAGACAAAGGACATCAGTGGATGAAAGAACAACTCAGCCAGCTTAGTCTGTCTTCTTAATTATTTCGCTAAGTCCTGCTGCTGGAATCATATACTTCTCAGTAGCAGGCAAGCATCGGTATAGCGTTTAGTGTTATTCTTTTATATTCAATTGTTACCCCATTTTGCAAAAACGATGCTTCATTCTGACTTCACCTCACTTAGCCTAATCGCTGTCTTTTTCATCAAAATCTATTTCAGCTCACACTTCTACGCTGAATTTTATTTGCCATAACCTATAGAGTGGGTAGACTGCGCGAAAAAAAGTGAACGCATGTAAGCTGAATGCCGACAGGCAAGAAGCAGAGGTTCATTTTAACGAATGATTTATTAGCGAGCTGCAATGTTATGACCAATACATTAGATCAATACCATCTTGTGCGCCGTCTGCGCCAACAAATAGGCCAGAGAGCTGACAAAATTGCTTTCCGCGAATGGTCACCTGAAGGCGAAAAGCAACTGAGTTGGCAGCAAGTTGATACGCATGTGACGCGAATTTCAGCCGCATTGTTGTCTCTTGGGGCGGCAATCCAAGAACGTATTGGTATTTTTGCTAATAACAGCATGGCCTGGTCATTGGCTGACTTAGCTATTTTACAATTACGTGGTGTGAGTGTGCCGCTGTACGCCACCAATACCACGGCTCAGGCCGCTTATGTAATTAATGATGCAGATGTACGAATTTTATTCGTTGGTGGGCAAACGCAATTTGATGTGGCCATCACATTAAAATCGCTGTGTCCGCAGTTGACTCATATTATTGTATTAGATCCCTCCGTTGATCTGCGTGGTTGTGAATATGCCCAACATCTGGCTGATTTCGAGCAGCAGCCGGATGCAGTCCAGCAGCATCTCTTAACTACGCGTATTGAAAGTTGTGATTTAAATGACTTATTTACCCTGATTTACACCTCAGGTACCACGGGTGAACCTAAAGGTGTGATGCTGGATTACCGTAATATGGCAGCCCAGCTTTATTTGCATGATCAGCGCTTAACCCTGACAACCGACGATGTCTCTCTGAGTTTTCTGCCGTTATCTCATGTATTTGAGCGTGCCTGGAGTTTCTATGTGATGCATACCGGCGCGCAAAATGTATATCTCAGTAACACCGACTGGGTGCGTGCAGCGATGCAGTCCGCAAAACCGACAGTCATGTGTGCGGTTCCCCGTTTCTACGAGAAAGTATTCAGCGCCATTAATGACAAAGTTGCCCTGGCAAAATGGCATCGGCGGATGCTGTTCCGTTGGGCTGTCGGGTGTGGTGAGCGCAAGTTCCAAAGCCTGCAAAATGGGCAAAAATTATCACTGCTATCTGAACAGATGTATAAGCTGGCAGATCGTTTAGTTTTGAGTAAATTGCGCGGTGTATTAGGCGGGAAAGTGCGCTTTTTACCGGCGGCAGGCGCACGCTTAGATGACAATATCATCCTGTTTTTCCAAGCTATTGGTATCAATATCAAGTATGGCTATGGTATGACCGAAACTTGTGCCACCGTCTCTTGTTGGGAAGAGAAAGATTTCCGTTTTGGTTCTATTGGTAAACCATTACCGGGGATCGAGGTGCGCTTGGGGGCTGAGAACGAAATTCAGGTTCGTGGCCCAATTGTTATGCGCGGTTATTTTAATAAGCCGCAAGAGACAGCCGAATCTTTTACTGAAGATGGATGGCTCAAAACGGGTGATGCCGGTGCGTTAGATGCTCAAGGGAACTTGTTTATCACCGAGCGACTGAAAGATTTGATGAAAACCTCTGGTGGCAAATACATCGCGCCACAAATGATTGAAGGCACGCTGGGTCAGGATCGTTTTATTGAGCAGGTGGCCATTATTGCCGATACTCGCAAATTTGTGTCGGCACTGATTGTTCCGTGTTTTGAATCACTTGAAGAGTATGCTCGCTCGATAAATCTAAAATATCATGACCGGCTAGAGCTATTACGTCATAGCCATATTGTCAGTTTGTTTGAGCAACGGCTGAAAGAGATGCAAAAAGAGTTATCGAAATTTGAGCAGGTTAAGCGTTTTACGCTCTTACCACAGGCGTTTACCATGGAAACGGGTGAGTTGACGCCAACGATGAAGTTACGTCGCAAAATCATTCTCCAGCGTTATCAGAATGAAATTGATTCCATGTATCGCGATTAGCATTTTAAGTGCAACGGTGTATAGAGTGTCGTATATGCCGTTGCTCTCTTTCCGACCTCCTGCCGCATATCCTTACCTATTTTTGCGTAGAATCCCTCATTTTGCCGTATTTAAAACGTAAAAATTCACTGCCTAATTTAGTTCTATAATTAGTGGCTAAAATGGGGCGAAGAACACAGTTATGAATGCTTAGGCAGTGTTTTATATTTTCGATGAGCATAAATTCAGAGCGCACCCCGTAGAATTGCCTTTAGTGCAGAGAATTGCCGTTTGCCTGCCAGAAATTCTGACGTTATGTTAATAAGTTAGGTATGTTAATAAACATTCGAACGATAACAAACAAAGAATAGGATATGGGGCGCAGTGCCTTTCCTACAGGATTTCGTGGAAATGACTTCCCGTGATCCACTGAGCAAACTAAGCCTGGAGGCAAAACCCATGGAGATGTTGTCAGGAGCCGAGATGGTTGTCCGATCGTTAATCGATCAGGGCGTTAAGCATGTATTCGGTTATCCCGGCGGGGCCGTACTTGATATTTACGATGCCCTGCACACGGTCGGAGGCATCGATCACGTGCTGGTGCGCCACGAACAAGGTGCGGTTCACATGGCCGATGGCTATGCGCGGGCAACTGGTGAGGTTGGGGTCGTGCTGGTCACCTCAGGTCCCGGAGCAACCAATGCGATCACTGGCATTGCGACGGCCTATATGGATTCCGTGCCTATGGTGGTGCTTTCTGGTCAGGTACCAAGCTCATTAATTGGCTATGATGCTTTTCAAGAATGCGACATGGTGGGGATTTCTCGCCCGGTAGTGAAACACAGCTTTTTGGTTAAGCGCACCGAAGATATTCCTTCGGTATTGAAAAAGGCATTCTATTTGGCTTCGACTGGTCGTCCTGGTCCCGTTGTCATTGATTTACCAAAAGATATTGTTGGTCCTGCCGTAAAAATGCCTTATGCCTATCCTGAACAGGTTAGCTTGCGTTCTTATAACCCGACGGTGCAGGGGCATCGTGGGCAAATTAAACGTGCATTGCAAACCATTCTGGCTGCGAAAAAACCTATTATGTATGTCGGTGGTGGGGCGATTAATTCAGCTTGTCATGAAGAGTTACTGACATTGGCTGAGAAACTTAATTTGCCAGTGACCAGCTCTCTCATGGGATTGGGTGCCTTCCCCGGTACTCATCGCCAAAGTGTTGGCATGCTAGGGATGCATGGAACTTTTGAGGCCAATATGGCCATGCATAATACCGACCTTATTTTTGCTGTTGGCGTGCGTTTCGATGATCGTACTACCAATAATCTGGCGAAGTATTGCCCAGATGCGACAGTATTGCATATTGATATCGACCCAACCTCAATATCCAAAACCGTCACAGCGGATATCCCTATTGTTGGTGATGCCAAACAAGTCTTGACGCAGATGCTGGATTTGTTATCACAAATTGATTGTGTGCAAGATTTCGATAGCTTACGTGATTGGTGGCAATCTATTGAACAGTGGCGCGCGCGCGATTGCCTGAGCTACAACAACGACAGTGGCAAAATCAAACCTCAGGCCGTGATTGAAACGCTGCACCGCTTGACGAGAGGTGATGCATACGTCACGTCTGATGTTGGCCAACATCAAATGTTCGCTGCACTTTATTACCCGTTTGATAAGCCTCGCCGTTGGATTAACTCCGGTGGACTTGGCACCATGGGCTTTGGTTTACCCGCTGCGCTGGGTGTGAAATTGGCGCTACCGGATGAAACCGTAGTTTGTGTCACAGGCGATGGCAGTATCCAGATGAATATTCAGGAATTATCGACAGCTCTGCAATATAACTTGCCAGTGCTGGTTTTGAACCTGAACAACCGTTACCTCGGGATGGTGAAACAGTGGCAGGATATGATCTATTCAGGCCGACATTCACAATCCTATATGGACTCTCTACCTGATTTCGTCAAATTGGCAGAAGCCTATGGTCATATCGGGGTATCTATCCGTACGCCGGACGAGTTGGAAAGTAAACTCGCTGATGCGCTGACGCAACTATCAGAGAAGAACCGTCTGGTGTTTGTGGATGTGACCGTCGATGAAACAGAACATGTTTACCCGATGCAAATTCGCGGTGGTGGCATGGATGAAATGTGGCTTAGTAAAACGGAGAGGACATAATTATGCGCCGCCGGATTTTATCAGTTTTGCTGGAAAACGAATCAGGTGCCTTATCAAGAGTGGTGGGGCTGTTTTCTCAGCGCGGTTACAATATTGAAAGTTTGACGGTTGCGCCAACCGACGATCCAACTCTATCTCGCATGACAATTCAAACTGTCGGCGACGCTAAGGTTTTGGAGCAAATCGAAAAACAACTGCATAAGCTGGTGGATGTGCTGCGTGTGAGCGAGCTGGTTTCCGGCTCACACGTTGAGCGCGAAATCATGCTGGTGAAATTGCAAGCCAGTGGCTATGGGCGTGAAGAAGTGAAACGCTGTGCTGAGATCTTCCGTGGGCAGATTGTTGATGTGACTGCCACGCTTTACACCGTCCAATTGGCCGGGACGAGCGACAAACTGGATGCATTTTTAAATGCGGTGCGGGAAGTGGCAGAAATTGTTGAAGTTGCCCGCTCCGGTATCGTCGGTGTATCCCGTGGTGACAAAATCATGCGTTAACCATGGTGATTAATACTGACTAATCTCTAATTATCAGGCTCAGCAGGTATGTTGAGCTTTTTTTTTCTTATTTTTTAACCTGTATAGCGTTATATGGCGGTTAAAGCGGTTGCTCAATAGTGAGTTCTGCTGTTAGATCATATCCATGGTTAAACTATGTCTATATCCTTTATTTTAGATTCTATCGGATATGCCAATTTGTTGGTCTAGCCTACAACATCATTTTATTAGGTTTATAAGGGGATAATGTGAAACTGGATGAAATCGCGCGTCTTGCGGGCGTTTCGCGCACAACTGCCAGTTATGTCATTAATGGCAAAGCGAAACAGTACCGAGTCAGCGATAAAACAGTAGACAAAGTTATGGCGGTTGTCAGGGAACATAACTATCACCCAAATGCTGTTGCGGCAGGATTACGTGCGGGCAGAACCCGCTCGATCGGCTTGGTGATCCCGGATCTTGAGAATACCAGCTATACCCGTATTGCTAATTATCTGGAGCGTCAGGCACGTCAACGTGGTTATCAACTCTTGATTGCCTGTTCTGAAGACCAACCTGATAATGAAATGCGCTGTATTGAACACTTGTTACAACGCCAAGTTGACGCCATCATTGTCTCCACCGCTTTACCGCCGGAGCATCCTTTCTATCAGCGCTGGGCTAATGATCCATTGCCCATCATCGCATTAGATCGCGCGCTGGACCGGGAACATTTCATCAGTGTTGTTGGGGCAGACCAAGAAGATGCCATGATGTTGGCGCAAGAGTTACGTTCTTTCCCTGCGGAGTCTGTGTTGTATCTGGGGGCGTTGCCAGAATTATCGGTCAGCTTCTTGCGAGAAATGGGGTTCCGTGAAGCATGGAAAGATGACCCACGCAAAGTTGATTATCTGTATGCCAACAGCTACGAGCGAGAAGCAGCAGGTGTGTTGTTTGCTCAATGGCTGAAGACCCATCCAATGCCGCAGGCATTGTTTACAACCTCATTCCAGTTATTGCAGGGCGTTATGGATGTCACTTTAAAACAGAGTGGGCGTCTACCGAGTAATCTGGCGATCGCGACTTTTGGTGATAATGAGCTATTGGATTTCCTCGAATGTCCTGTACTGGCTGTTGCCCAACGCCATCGGGATGTTGCCGAACGTGTACTGGAGTTAGTCTTAGCCAGTTTAGATGAACCGCATAAGCCGAAACCGGGGCTGACCCGTATTCGACGCAATCTGTTCCGCCGCGGAAGTTTAAGTCGAAAATAGCACGCATTTAAAGAATCAGGGCCGATATTGGCCCTGATTGCTATTCGTTTGCCACCATTGAACTAGCACTATCAAACATATCCCGCAACACGAAATAGCCTACGGCAATATTCCAAAAAGTAACCATAAGCGACGCCCATCGCCATTGAAACCAAAGCGTTACTGGTGACGGCTGTGGCTATCTGTTCTATATCCGCCCCGACAGACCATAAAATCATGGCATAAACGGGTGACTGGAAGCTGACATATGCCAATAAGTCAGCCAAGTTCTTGGCCCAAAAATGCTCACCTGCGTGACGATGTGCAAACCGGATGAACACATCCCGGTAAATACCATAGGGCCAGGCGATAAGGATGTTGACTGGAATTGAAACCAGCCGCGAAGAAAGTGACTGCTGGAACGTCATTCCAGAGATCACGATTTCGATTATCATGCCGATGACAAAACAATACACCACAAGTGCGAAAGTATCGGCTGCAGCACTACGCAGACGGGACCCAGTTGAAAACATTGTCATTAACTCCCTAATTGGGGGAAAAATCTGCCAAAACACCCACCGCCAAAATTTGTGATGGGATTTATGTATTGCTCATCATTTGAAATGCAGGTAATTGTATTGCTGTTTTGCTTTTCGTGTAGTTTACAGTGCTATTGTTTGTAATATAACCAGCTTAAAATTTTTATTTTTAACATTTGTCTGATTTTTATACTTTGTACTGCGAGGATTTAGGCTTTTTGTGGTTTTTTAAATGGCGATGACATTATTTTTATTTTAAAAACAATATGTTATATTTTTGCGAGGGAATGGTAGGAAAACGCAGCACCGGTTAAGGTGCATTAAAAATAACAGGTAAGAAAAATACTAATTTACAGTATTTTCCTAATTTAAGATTTATCTGTCTGAAGCGATTCATATTTCAGTTATGTTCGAAATATGCGTCAATAATTTATTTCAAAATAGATTAATGCTGATCGGTTAATTGAAGTAAAATGTCTTGCCAGTAACACTTGTTGTTATCAAGGGTATTATTGTTTCGCCGTGGATTTTGTTGCCGATCTTCTCGGTTTATCCCTAAGAAACGCCAGCCGCCGCGGGTTTTGTGCTCAGGCTGTCTAATTTTGAAGCGTACAATTTTCATACTGAAAATGAGACATTCCTTGCAGAAGGAAATAATGGGTCAATTAATTGACAATTTATTATTTATTTAAGTTACCGAAATTAGTGGCGGAAAAATAGCCCGTTTATCATGACGTTAATTTCTATTTCAATCCCTAAAATAGCCCCTTATACGAGATATATCTCAAAAACGGCCCATAAATATTGTCAAAGCGCATCTGCTCTGGCTTGACAAGGTTTTCATACCATCCGTAAACTCTTTAATGTGGGGATTTGTGGGATAAAGTGGCGAATTGGGTCATGAAGGGGTAACTCAGTCATGTTTCGTGGGGCAACGATGGTTAACCTCGACAGCAAAGGGCGGCTCGCCGTACCTACCCGTTATCGGGATTTGCTGAACGAGGAATCGCAAGGCCAGATGGTCTGTACCATAGACCTTCACCAACCATGCCTATTGCTTTATCCACTCCCTGAATGGGAAATAATTGAACAAAAATTATCCAGACTGTCGAGCATGAATCCAGCCGAACGTCGAGTTCAGCGTTTGTTGTTAGGGCATGCCAGTGAATGTCAGATGGATGGTGCCGGGCGCTTACTGATTGCAGGAACATTGCGTCAGCACGCCGGGCTGAATAAAGAAGTGATGCTGGTTGGGCAGTTCAATAAATTTGAACTGTGGGATGAACAGACCTGGTATCAACAAGTCAAGGATGACATCGACGCAGAACAGTCCACTCAGGAACCTTTATCTGAGCGGCTACAGGACTTATCGCTATAAGCATGGTAGATAACAACCACAGTGTAGATAACGACTACAAGCACACCAGCGTGTTACTGGATGAGGCAGTTAATGGCCTGAACATCCGTGATAACGGCATCTATATTGACGGAACTTTTGGCCGTGGTGGCCACTCGCGCCTGATTTTGTCCCAACTTGGGCCAGAAGGGCGTTTGATAGCAATTGATCGTGACCCACAAGCTATTGAAGCGGCAAAATCAATAACCGACCCACGTTTTTCTATTGTGCATGGTCCTTTTTCTGATTTGGCGCACTATGTGCAGGAGTTGGATTTAGTCGGTCGCATCGATGGTGTGCTGTTGGATCTAGGTGTTTCATCACCTCAATTGGATGATCCTGAGCGTGGTTTTTCTTTCATGCGCGACGGGCCGTTGGATATGCGCATGGACCCAACCCGCGGACTATCCGCTGCTGACTGGTTAATGAAAGCCAGCGCCGATGATATTGCTTGGGTGCTGAAAACTTTCGGCGAAGAGCGTTTTGCCAAGCGTTTAGCCAAGGCGATTGTTGAGCGTAACCTCACACAACCGATGACGCGTACCAAAGAGTTAGCTGATTTGATTGCTAACGCCAGCCCATTCCGTGAAAAGCACAAACACCCAGCCACTCGCAGCTTCCAGGCTATTCGTATCTATATCAACAGTGAATTGGAAGAGATAGAGCGTGCGCTCGATGGTGCGCTTGAAGTTTTGGCACCGGGTGGTCGTTTATCCGTCATTAGTTTCCACTCTCTTGAAGACCGTATTGTGAAAAACTTTATCCGTCATCACAGCCGTGGCCCACAGGTTCCTGCTGGTTTACCACTGACGGAAGCGCAGTTACGCAGCATGGGGGGGCGCACCTTAAAATCTGTTGGCAAAATGATGCCTCCTGACGCAGAGGTCGCTGAAAACCCACGGGCGCGTAGCTCGGTATTACGTTTTGCCGAGAGGGTTAAGGCGTGATAGGCAACGAGCGCCACGGTCTGGTTGGGGTCATCGGCGGGGACTTACTCCGTAATGCCAAGATCCCGCTAATTTTACTGGTTGCGGTGCTCGTGTCTGCCATTTTTGTTGTGACCACCGCCCACCGCACGCGCTTGCTGACTGCGGAGCGGGAACAGTTAGTGCTGGAGCGAGATGCGCTAGACATTGAATGGCGCAACTTGATTCTGGAAGAGAACGCATTGGGTGACCACAGCCGTGTTGAGAGTATCGCAACCGAAAAGCTGAGAATGCAACATGTTGATCCATCACAAGAAAATATTGTGGTTCAGCAATAGGTTTTTCTAATAAATAAAGGAATTTGTCGCCACCATGACTCGTAGTAGCCAAGGTAACGCATGAAAGCAGCGCGCCCCGGGAAGTTAAAGCGCCAGGAAGAACAAGCCAGCTTTATAAGCTGGCGTTTTGCGTTGCTGTGCGGCTGTATTTTGTTGGCATTAGTCGGCTTGATGTTGCGCACAGCCTATCTGCAAGTGATTAACCCCGACAAGCTGGTACGCGAGGGTGATATGCGCTCTCTGCGGGTACAGGAAGTGCCGACGGCGCGTGGCATGATAAGTGACCGCTCTGGCCGCCCGTTGGCTGTCAGTGTGCCGGTTAATGCAGTTTGGGCTGACCCGAAAGAATTAACCGAACGCGGTGGCATTACGCTGGATACACGCTGGAAAGCGCTGTCTGATGCTTTGGAGATCCCGCTCGACCAACTGGCAACCCGCATCAACGCTAACCCGAAAGGGCGCTTTGTTTATCTGGCGCGTCAGGTCAACCCCGCGATTGGCGATTACATCCACAAGCTGAAATTACCCGGAATCTATTTGCGTCAGGAATCCCGCCGCTACTATCCAGCGGGTCAGGTGATGGCGCACATTATCGGTGTAACAAACATTGATAGCCAAGGTATTGAGGGTGTAGAGAAAAGTTTTGACCGCTGGCTCACTGGGCAACCCGGCGAGCGTACGGTACGTAAAGACCGCTATGGCCGCGTTATTGAGGATATCTCCTCGGTAGACAGTCAGGCCGCGCACAATTTGGTGCTGAGTGTTGATGAACGCTTACAAGCGCTGGTCTACCGCGAATTGAACAACGCAGTGGCCTTTAACAAGGCTGAATCAGGCACGGCTGTGCTGGTCGATGTTAATACCGGCGAAGTGCTGGCGATGGCAAACAGCCCGTCTTACAACCCAAATAACTTAACCGGTACGCCGAAAGACGCAATGCGTAACCGGGCGATAACCGATATTTTTGAACCCGGCTCAACAGTTAAGCCAATGGTAGTGATGACGGCATTGCAGCATGGCGTAGTGAAAGAAAATAGTGTGCTGAATACCTTGCCGTACTTTGTTAACGGTCACCAAATTAAAGACGTGGCCCGTTACGCTGAGCTATCCGTGACCGGGATCTTGCAGAAGTCGAGTAACGTCGGTGTTTCTAAGCTGGCGTTAGCGATGCCATCCTCAGCCTTGGTAGAGACTTACTCAAGGTTTGGGTTTGGGAAAGCGACCAATTTGGGGTTGGTCGGAGAAAGCAGTGGCTTATATCCTAAAAAACAACGGTGGTCTGACATAGAGAGGGCCACCTTCTCTTTCGGCTACGGGCTAATGGTAACACCGTTACAACTAGCGCGAGTCTATGCAACCATCGGCAGCATGGGGATTTATCGCCCGCTGTCGATAACCAAAGTTGACCCGCCAGTGGCCGGTGAACGCGTCTTCCCTGAACCGCTGGTACGTACCGTGGTTCATATGATGGAAAGCGTGGCGTTACCTGGCGGCGGGGGCACTAAAGCTGCCATCAAAGGCTATCGGATTGCTATTAAAACTGGTACCGCCAAAAAAGTCGGGCCAGATGGCAAATATATGGACCGATACCTCGCTTACACCGCTGGCGTAGCGCCTGCGAGTAACCCTAGATTTGCTCTGGTTGTGGTCATCAATGACCCGCAGGCAGGGAAATATTACGGTGGTGCGGTTTCTGCACCAGTGTTCGGTGCCATCATGGGCGGCGTACTGCGCACCATGAACATTGAGCCAGATGCATTACCCACTGGTGATAAAAGCGAATTAGTGATTAATACAAAAGAGGGTTCAGGTGGCAGATCGTAACTTGCGCGACTTACTCGCTCCTTGGGGGCTTGACGTCCCGGAGCGTGCGCTACGGGAAATGACATTAGACAGCCGTGTTGCCGCTGCCGGGGATTTGTTTGTCGCTGTTGTCGGCCACCAGACGGACGGGCGTCGTTATATCCCGCAAGCCATCGCACAAGGTGTGGCGGCCGTGGTCGCTGAAGCTGATGGTGTCGCACCGGATACCAGCATGGTTGAAATGCATGGTGTGCCTGTTATCTATCTGCGTAATTTGAATCAGCACTTATCCAAGCTGGCGGGGCAATTTTATCACCAGCCGGGTGCCGCATTACGTTTGGTGGGTGTGACCGGGACTAACGGCAAAACCACCACTACCCAACTGTTGGCGCAATGGGCTCAGTCGCTGGGCGAAACCAGCGCAGTAATGGGAACAGTAGGTAATGGTTTATTGGGGCATGTTATCCCTACGGAGAACACCACAGGTTCGGCGGTTGATATCCAACATTTGTTGCGTAATTTAGTTGACCAAGGCGCAACTTTCGCGGCAATGGAAGTCTCTTCTCATGGTTTGATTCAAAATCGTGTCGCGGCGTTGCCATTTGCTGCTGCTGTGTTCACTAACTTAAGCCGTGATCATTTGGATTATCACGGCAATATGGCGAGTTATGAAGCGGCGAAGTGGCTGTTGTTCTCTACTCATCAATCCGAGCACAAAATTATCAATGCTGATGACGAAGT
Source organism: Yersinia vastinensis (assembly GCF_902726565.1). Lineage (GTDB taxonomy): Bacteria > Pseudomonadota > Gammaproteobacteria > Enterobacterales > Enterobacteriaceae > Yersinia > Yersinia vastinensis. The sequence continues at coordinate 258,745 of NZ_CACVAF010000003.1, read as the reverse complement.
GGGGTGCCGCTGGTTAAGTCAGTTGCCGCAAGCGGTAGCCGTCAGCATGGAAAACAACGTTCCTACAGGTTGGAAAGGCCCGTGGTTATCTGCCACCAAAGTTGATTATCACGATAACGGGGCCAGCATCGCCTTTGACTCCAGTTGGGGTGAGGGGCAGTTAGAAAGCCGCCTAATGGGGGCATTTAACGTCAGTAACCTGCTCGTAGCTCTGTCAACATTGCTTTCACTGGGTTACCCGTTGGCACAACTATTAGCTGCTGCACCTCATCTGCAACCTGTGTGTGGGCGGATGGAAGTGTTTAACGCGCCAGGCAAACCGACGGTAGTGGTGGATTATGCCCACACCCCGGATGCGTTGGAAAAAGCGTTGGCAGCGGCTCGTTTACATTGTAAAGGCCAGTTGTGGTGTGTGTTCGGTTGCGGTGGCGACCGAGACAAAGGTAAGCGCCCACTTATGGGCGGTATCGCGGAACAACTGGCTGACCGTGTCGTTGTTACTGACGATAATCCGCGTAGTGAAGAGCCACAGGCTATTGTTGCTGACATTCTTGCCGGTTTAATGGATGCGGGCCGAGCGATGGCGATTCATGGCCGCGCCGAAGCGGTGACCAGTGCCATTATGCAAGCCAACGAAGACGATGTTGTGGTTATTGCTGGTAAAGGACATGAAGATTATCAATTGGTTGGCAATCGTCGGCTGGATTACTCCGACCGTGTGACCGTCGCCCGCTTGTTGGGGGTGATGGCATGATTAAGGTCTCCCTGCAATTCTTGTCCACGTTGCTTAACGCTGAATACATTGTTAATGACAAACAGCGCGATGGTATCGATATCACTGAAGTGACCATTGATACTCGCAAGGTCACTGCGGGGTGTTTGTTTGTTGCGCTGAAAGGCGAGCGTTTTGATGGACATGATTTTGCAGAAGATGCTGTTTCCGCTGGTGCAGGCGCTCTGCTGGTAAGTAAACGCTTACTGGTGGGGGCTCCGCAATTAGTGGTTAAAGACACTCGTTTGGCGCTGGGGCAATTTGCTGCTTGGGTGCGCCAGCAAGTGCCCGCTCGTGTGGTCGCGTTAACCGGCTCCTCTGGTAAAACCTCGGTAAAAGAAATGGTTGCCGCGATTTTGCACCAATGTGGCAATGTGCTGTATACCGCTGGTAACTTTAATAACGATATCGGCGTGCCATTGACTCTGCTACGTCTGACGCCTGAGCATGACTTCGCAGTCATCGAACTGGGTGCCAACCATGTGGGTGAAATTGCCTACACTACCGATTTAAGCCGTCCGGAAAGCGCCTTGGTCAACAATTTGTCTGCCGCACATTTGGAAGGATTTGGCTCACTGGCTGGTGTGGCGCAAGCTAAAGGCGAAATTTTTGCGGGGTTACCTGCTAACGGCACCGCGATTATCAATGCAGACAGCCACGACTGGCCGCATTGGCAAGAAACATTACATAACAAACGAGTATGGCGTTTTTCACCTCAGGCTGCGGAAGATATTGATTTCTATGCCAGTAATGCGCGTATTACGCCGCAAGTGACGTATTTCACCCTGCATTCCCCCTTTGGCTCCGTGGATATCGAATTGCCACTGCCGGGGCGGCATAACATTGCCAATGCGTTAGCCGCAGCGGCATTAGCTATGTCGGTCGGGGCCGATTTAGCGGCTGTCCGTCAAGGGCTGTCTCAGTTACAGGCTGTGCCGGGTCGCTTATTCCCTATTCAACTCGCCGAGAACAAGTTACTGCTTGATGACAGCTATAACGCCAATGTGGGTTCCATGACCGCCGCTGCCCAAGTGCTAGCTGAAATGCCAGGCTATCGGGTGATGGTCGTTGGCGATATGGCTGAATTGGGTGAGACCGCGGTCGATTGCCATCGTCAGGTGGGAGAAGCGGCGAAACAAGCGGGTATCGATAGAGTGCTAAGTGTCGGCATGTTGAGCCAGACGCTGAGTGATGCGAGCGGATGTGGCGAACATTTTCAGGATAAGAACACCTTGGCAGCCCGTGTGAGTGAATTGCTGCAAGAACATCCGGTTATCACCGTCTTAATTAAAGGTTCACGTAGCGCCGCCATGGAAAATGTCGTGCGTGCGTTACAGGAGAAGGCATCATGTTAGTTTGGTTGGCTGAATACTTAGTAAAATTTTACTCCGGCTTTAACGTCTTTTCTTATTTGACGTTCCGCGCCATCGTTAGTCTGTTGACCGCATTAATTATTTCATTGTGGATGGGGCCGCACCTGATTTCTTACTTACAGAAATTACAGATTGGTCAGGTTGTGCGTAATGATGGGCCAGAGTCACATTTCAGCAAACGCGGTACGCCAACGATGGGCGGCCTGATGATTTTGTTCTCCATCACCATCTCGGTTCTGATGTGGGCTTACCCCTCTAACCCATATGTCTGGTGTGTACTGTTCATTCTCGTCGGTTACGGGATTGTCGGTTTTATTGATGACTACCGCAAAGTGGTTCGTAAAAACACCAAGGGGTTAATTGCTCGCTGGAAATACTTCTGGCAGTCGATCATTGCACTGGCGGCCGCTTTCGCCATGTATAGCATCGGTAAAGATACCCCAGCTACTGAACTGGTGGTGCCATTCTTTAAAGACATCATGCCGCAGCTCGGCTTGCTCTATATCCTACTGGCTTACTTTGTCATCGTAGGGACCAGTAATGCGGTCAACTTGACCGATGGGCTGGATGGACTGGCAATTATGCCAACAGTTTTCGTCGCAGGCGGTTTTGCATTGGTGGCTTGGGCGACCGGTAACGTGAATTTCGCTGCATATCTGCATATTCCTTATCTGCGTCATGCCGGTGAGTTGGTGATTGTCTGTACCGCAATTGTTGGGGCCGGGTTGGGCTTTTTGTGGTTTAACACCTATCCGGCTCAAGTATTTATGGGCGATGTCGGCTCGTTAGCATTGGGCGGCGCACTGGGCACTATCGCAGTATTACTGCGCCAAGAGTTCTTGTTAGTGATTATGGGCGGGGTGTTCGTTGTTGAAACGCTGTCGGTTATCTTGCAAGTCGGTTCCTTTAAGTTACGTGGGCAGCGGATTTTCCGCATGGCCCCAATTCATCATCATTACGAACTTAAAGGCTGGCCAGAACCACGGGTGATCGTGCGCTTCTGGATTATTTCGCTGATGCTGGTGCTGATTGGCCTAGCGACGCTGAAGGTGCGGTAATTATGGTTGATTATCAGGGTAAAAAAGTCGTCATTATCGGGTTGGGGCTAACAGGCCTCTCCTGCGTTGATTTCTTTATGGCGCGTGGTGTAACGCCGCGTGTTATGGATACCCGTATCAATCCTCCGGGCCTGGATAAACTGCCTGACAGTGTTGAGCGGCATGTAGGTGGCTTGAATCAGCAATGGCTGTTAGATGCTGATTTGATTGTTGCTAGCCCCGGTATTGCACTGGCACACCCTGCATTAAGCGATGCAGCAGACGCCGGTGTCGAAATTGTCGGTGATATCGAACTGTTCTGTCGTGAGAATCAAGCGCCCGTAGTGGCTATCACTGGCTCTAACGGCAAAAGCACCGTGACTACCTTGGTTGGCGAGATGGCCAAAGCGGCCGGTTGGCCGGTGGGGGTTGGCGGTAACATCGGTGTTCCGGCTCTGTCGCTATTGAAACAGGAAAACCAATTGGTGGTGCTGGAGTTGTCCAGTTTCCAATTGGAGACCACCTCAAGTTTACGCGCTAATGCCGCCACCATACTGAATGTCACGGAAGATCACACAGACCGTTATCCATTCGGGTTGCAGCAATATCGCGCAGCTAAACTGCGGGTGTATGAAAACGCTAAAGTTTGCGTCGTGAATGCCGATGACGCGCTCACCATGCCAGTTCGTGGTGCCGATAGCCGTTGTATCAGTTTTGGTGTTGATGTGGGTGATTACCATCTGAATAAACAGCAAGGTGAAGTTTGGCTGCGAGTGCGTGGTGAGAAGGTACTGAATACTCGGGAAATGAAATTGACCGGGCGTCATAACTACACCAATGCGCTGGCGGCACTGGCGCTGGCTGATGCAGTTGGTATTCCTCGTTCGTCAAGTTTGAAAGCATTGACGACGTTTACTGGCCTTCCACATCGTTTCCAATTGGTGGTTGAGCGCAATGGCGTGCGCTGGATTAATGATTCTAAAGCCACCAACGTGGGTAGCACTGAAGCCGCACTCGATGGTTTACAGGTTGATGGCACTTTGCATCTGTTGCTTGGCGGCGACGGTAAGTCTGCTGATTTCTCCGGGTTGACTCGCTTTTTGCAAGGCGACCATATCAAGATTTACTGCTTTGGTCGTGACGGTGCCCAACTGGCCGAATTACGTCCAGAGGTATCAACGCTCACGGAGACAATGGAGCAAGCCATGGTGCAACTGGCGAAGAGCGTTGCACCGGGGGATATGGTGCTGCTGTCTCCTGCTTGTGCCAGTTTGGACCAGTTCCGAAGCTTTGAGCAACGCGGTGATGAGTTTGCTCGTTTGGCGGAGGAGTTGGGCTGATGCGCATGCCGGGGCTGGGGCTGTTTAATACGGTTAAGCATTTTGTGATGGGGTCTCGGGAGAGCGACACCACCAGCATGGTGCTTTACGACAGAACCTTGCTGTGGCTGACATTCGGTTTGGCGATTATTGGTTTTGTGATGGTGACTTCGGCGTCAATGCCAATTGGCCAGCGGCTGGCGGGTGATCCTTTCCTGTTTGCTAAGCGTGATGCACTGTATCTGGCACTGGCATTCGGTTTGTCGCTGGTCACACTACGTATCCCGATGGAAGTTTGGCAGCGTTATAGCAATATTATGTTGTTGATTTCAATTGTGATGTTGCTGGTGGTTCTGGTCGTCGGTAGCTCGGTAAACGGGGCATCCCGCTGGATTTCTCTGGGGCCACTGCGTATTCAGCCAGCCGAGCTTTCCAAGCTGTCACTGTTTTGTTATCTGGCCAGCTATCTGGTGCGCAAAGTTGAAGAGGTTCGCAGTAACTTCTGGGGCTTCTGTAAACCGATGGGAGTGATGGTCATTCTGGCTGTATTGCTACTGGCACAACCCGATTTAGGGACTGTGGTGGTGCTGTTTATCACCACATTGGCGATGTTGTTTTTGGCTGGTGCAAAAATGTGGCAGTTTCTGGCTATTATCGGCTCCGGTGTTTTTGCCGTGTGTTTACTGATTGTTGCCGAACCTTACCGTATGCGCCGTGTGACATCGTTCTGGAATCCATGGGCGGATCCCTTCGGCAGTGGTTACCAGTTAACCCAGTCATTGATGGCCTTTGGCCGCGGTGAATTATGGGGGCAGGGGCTGGGGAATTCCGTGCAGAAATTAGAGTATTTACCGGAAGCGCATACCGACTTTATTTTCTCGATTTTAGGCGAGGAGCTTGGGTATTTCGGTGTGGTTCTTGCATTGTTAATGGTATTCTTCGTCGCTTTTCGTGCTATGTCCATTGGGCGTCGCGCATTAGAGATTGATCAGCGATTTTCTGGCTTTTTGGCCTGCTCGATCGGCATCTGGTTTAGTTTTCAGGCGCTGGTTAACGTTGGGGCTGCCGCTGGGATGTTGCCAACTAAAGGTTTGACTTTACCACTGATAAGTTACGGCGGTTCGAGCCTGATTATTATGTCAACCGCGATAGTGCTGTTGTTACGTATTGATTTTGAAACACGTTTGGCAAAAGCCCAAGCGTTTGTAAGGAGTGCCCGATGAGTGGCAAAACCAAGCGTTTAATGGTGATGGCAGGTGGCACTGGGGGGCATGTCTTCCCCGGTTTAGCCGTGGCACATCATCTGATGGCGCAAGGCTGGCAGGTGCGTTGGTTAGGCACCGCAGACAGAATGGAAGCGTCATTGGTTCCCAAGCACGGCATTGAAATTGATTTTATCCAGATTTCTGGATTGCGTGGTAAGGGGCTGATGGCCCAATTGACGGCACCGGTACGAATTTATCGTGCCGTGCGTCAGGCGAAGAAAATCATGCGGGATTATCAGCCGGATGTCGTGCTGGGAATGGGTGGTTATGTGTCTGGTCCCGGTGGTTTAGCCGCGTGGTTATGTGGCATTCCGGTGGTGCTGCATGAGCAAAACGGGATTGCGGGTTTGACTAACCGCTGGTTGGCTAAAATCGCGAAAAAGGTTTTACAGGCATTTCCGGGGGCATTTGCGCACGCAGAAGTTGTTGGGAACCCAGTTCGCACAGATGTATTGGCACTGCCATTACCGGCTGAACGTCTTAATGGTCGCGAAGGGCCGATTCGGGTGTTGGTCATCGGTGGTAGTCAAGGGGCGCGAGTGCTGAACCAAACGTTGCCGCAAGTTGCTGCAACATTGGGTGAGCAGATAACGGTTTGGCATCAGGTAGGGAAAGGTGCGTTACCTGATGTATTAGCGGCCTACCAGCAAGTAGGGCAAGGCGAAAAACATCAAATCGTCGAATTTATTGATGATATGGCTGCGGCCTATGCTTGGGCTGATGTGGTGGTTTGCCGCTCCGGGGCATTGACCGTCAGTGAAGTGGCTGCCGCAGGTTTACCGGCAATTTTTGTGCCCTTCCAGCATAAAGACCGGCAGCAATATTGGAATGCATTACCGCTAGAAAAGGCCGGGGCGGCCAAGATTATTGAGCAGCCACAGTTTACGGCGCAAGCCGTGAGCGACCTACTCGCTCAGTGGGACCGAGCAACCTTACTGACGATGGCGGAGCGAGCAAGACTTGTGGCTATCCCGGACGCAACTGAGCGAGTGGCTGCTGAAGTGGTCGCTGTCAGTAAGTGAAATAGATAATGAACAGCTGGCAATAAATGCGGGCTGTGAATATGTAACAGACAAAAAAGTGAAGAGAAACGTGAATACACAACAACTGGCGAAACTACGTACTATCGTGCCCGAGATGCGTCGCGTCCGGCACATTCACTTTGTTGGCATCGGTGGTGCTGGCATGGGTGGTATCGCTGAAGTGTTGGCAAACGAAGGCTATCAGATTAGCGGTTCAGACTTGGCGCCTAACCCGGTTACTCAGCATTTGGCTTCATTGGGCGCACAGATTTATTTCCATCACCGTCCAGAGAACGTGTTGGATGCCAGTGTAGTGGTTGTTTCAACAGCAATTTCTGCGGATAACCCAGAAATTGTTGCCGCTCGTGAGGCGCGAATTCCGGTGATCCGCCGCGCAGAGATGCTGGCAGAGCTGATGCGTTATCGTCATGGGATTGCGGTTGCTGGCACCCATGGCAAAACCACCACCACCGCGATGGTCTCCAGTATTTATGCTGAAGCAGGTCTGGATCCTACGTTTGTGAATGGTGGTTTGGTGAAAGCAGCGGGCACCCACGCACGTTTGGGTTCCAGCCGTTATCTGATTGCGGAAGCGGATGAGAGTGATGCGTCATTCTTACATTTGCAACCGATGGTGGCGATTGTCACCAATATCGAAGCCGACCATATGGATACCTATCAGGGCGACTTTGAGAATTTAAAACAGACATTCATTAACTTTTTGCACAACTTGCCGTTTTATGGCCGTGCAGTGATGTGTATCGATGACCCTGTGGTGCGTGAGTTGCTACCGCGCGTAGGCCGTCATATCACTACTTACGGTTTCAGTGATGACGCAGATGTGCAGATTGCCAGCTACCGTCAGGAAGGCCCACAGGGGCATTTCACATTGAAGCGTCTGGATAAGCCGTTGATGACGGTAACCTTGAATGCTCCGGGTCGTCATAATGCGCTAAATGCAGCGGCGGCGGTTGCAGTCGCAACGGAAGAAGGTATTGAAGACGATGATATCTTGCGTGCGCTGGCAGGATTTCAGGGGACAGGGCGTCGCTTTGATTTTCTCGGTAACTTCCCACTGGCACCCGTCAACGGGAAAGAAGGTAGTGCAATGCTGGTTGATGATTATGGTCATCATCCAACAGAGGTTGATGCGACGATTAAAGCCGCGCGTGCTGGCTGGCCAGATAAACGCATTGTGATGGTTTTCCAGCCGCATCGCTACACGCGTACCCGTGATCTGTATGACGATTTTGCCAATGTATTATTGCAGGTTGATGTTTTGCTGATGTTGGATGTGTATGCCGCCGGTGAGCCGCCGATTCCTGGTGCTGACAGTCGCTCACTGTGCCGCACTATTCGCAATCGTGGCAAATTAGATCCAATTTTGGTTTCTGACAGTGAAACCGTGCCTGAGGTATTGGCGCAAGTGCTTAATGGCGATGATCTGATTCTGGTTCAGGGTGCTGGCAACATCGGTAAGATTGCCCGTAAATTGGCTGAGCTTAAATTGCAGCCGCAGACAAAAGACGAGGAACATCATGGCTGAGAAAGTTGCCGTATTGCTGGGTGGAACCTCCGCTGAACGTGAAGTTTCATTACTTTCAGGCCAGGCTGTTTTGGCGGGTCTAAGAGAGGCGGGTATTGATGCTCATGGCGTTGATACCAAAGATTTTCCGGTGACTCAGCTTAAAGAACAGGGCTTTGATAAGGTATTTATCGCTCTGCACGGTCGAGGGGGCGAGGACGGTACGCTGCAAGGCGTGTTGGAGTTTCTGCAATTACCTTATACCGGCAGCGGCGTGATGGCCTCTGCGCTGACAATGGACAAATTACGCACCAAATTGGTGTGGCAAGCCTCAGGTTTGCCGATTTCTCCTTATGTCGCCTTAAATCGTCAACAGTTTGAAACACTTTCGTCAGAGGAATTAGATGATTGTGTCGCTAAGCTTGGTCTGCCATTAATTGTGAAACCAAGCCACGAAGGCTCTAGCGTCGGGATGAGTAAGGTTAATAAGGCTACTGAGTTACAGGCCGCCTTAGTTGAAGCCTTCCGTCATGATACAGATGTCTTGATTGAAAAATGGTTGAGTGGGCCAGAATTCACGGTCGCTATTTTGGGTGACGAGGTTTTACCGTCGATTCGGATTCAAGCGCCCGGTGTGTTTTATGATTATGAAGCTAAATATCTGTCTGACGAAACTCAATACTTCTGCCCAAGTGGTTTGAGTGCTGAGTTAGAGCAACAGTTGGCGGAGTTGGCATTACAGGCATATCAGGCGCTGGGTTGCAGCGGTTGGGGCCGGGTTGATGTCATGCAAGATAGCGATGGCCGTTTCTACCTGCTGGAAGTGAATACTTCACCGGGTATGACCAGCCACAGCTTGGTGCCGATGGCAGCGCGTGAGTCGGGGTTGAGTTTCTCCCAGTTAGTGGCCCGAATTTTGATGTTGGCTGACTGATATGTCGCAAGCTGCCCTGAATGCGCGTGAACGAGCGGCTGAAAACAGTGCCGCCCGGCGCAGTAACGGAGGACAGTTAGCAGGGTTGATTTTCCTGCTAATGGTTCTGGGTACCATCCTCTGGGGAGGATGGGTAGTCGTCGGTTGGATGAAGGATGCCAGTCGATTGCCGCTGTCGAAACTGGTGGTGACAGGTGAGCGCCATTACACCACCAATGATGATATTCGCCAGGCAATTCTGGCATTGGGCGCACCAGGGACTTTCATGACGCAGGATGTCAATATCATTCAGCAACAGATTGAGAGATTACCTTGGATTCAGCAGGCCAGTGTGCGTAAACAATGGCCGGATGAGCTGAAAATCCATCTGGTGGAGTATGTGCCCTTTGCCCGTTGGAATGATTTACATATGGTGGATGAGCAGGGGCGGTCATTTAGTGTGCCGTCTGAGCGAGTCGGTAAGCAGAAGTTGCCATTATTGTACGGACCGGAAGGCAGTGAACAGGATGTTCTCGAAGGTTACCGGGCAATAAACAAGGTGTTAGCGGCCAATAAGTATCAGCTAAAAATGGTGGCAATGAGTGCCAGACATTCTTGGCAGTTGGCCTTAGATAATGATGTTCGGCTGGAGCTGGGACGGGATGACCGGATGGGGCGTTTGCAGCGTTTCATCAAGTTGTATCCGATGTTGCAACAGCAGCCAGATAAACGGGTCAGTTATGTCGATTTGCGATATGAAACAGGGGCTGCAATAGGTTGGGCTCCGGTATTTATCGGCAGTCAGGGTGTTGAACCATCCATAAATGACCAGCAGAACAGTAATCCGCAACAGAATCAGGCACAGGCAAAACAACAATGATCAAGTCGACGGACAGAAAACTGGTAGTAGGTCTTGAGATCGGAACGGCAAAGGTCTCCGCATTGGTAGGGGAAGTTCTGCCCGATGGCATGGTCAATATTATTGGGGTAGGCAGTTGCCCATCCCGTGGCATGGATAAGGGTGGGGTTAATGATCTTGAATCGGTAGTGAAATGCGTCCAGCGCGCTATCGATCAGGCTGAGTTAATGGCAGATTGCCAAATTTCATCTGTTTATCTGGCGTTGTCGGGTAAACATATCAGTTGTCAGAATGAAATAGGGATGGTTCCTATTTCAGAAGAGGAAGTAACTCAGGAAGATGTAGAAAACGTAGTGCATACCGCGAAGTCGGTACGTGTGCGTGATGAGCATCGTATCTTGCATGTTATTCCGCAGGAGTATGCCATCGATTATCAGGAAGGCATTAAAAATCCTGTTGGTCTTTCGGGCGTGCGGATGCAGGCCAAGGTACACCTGATTACCTGCCATAACGATATGGCAAAGAATATTGTTAAAGCGGTAGAACGTTGTGGTCTGAAAGTGGACCAATTGATTTTCGCCGGTTTGGCAGCCAGTTATGCCGTATTGACCGAAGATGAACGTGAGCTAGGTGTCTGTGTTGTCGACATCGGTGGTGGCACCATGGATATGGCGGTTTATACCGGTGGGGCATTGCGTCATACCAAAGTTATCCCTTACGCCGGGAATGTGGTCACCAGCGATATAGCTTATGCCTTCGGGACTCCGCCGACAGACGCGGAAGCGATTAAAGTTCGACACGGCTGTGCGCTCGGGTCGATTGTCAGCAAGGACGAAAGTGTAGAAGTGCCAAGTGTTGGCGGACGTCCTCCTCGTAGTCTGCAAAGACAGACACTCGCTGAGGTTATAGAACCACGCTACACCGAATTGCTGAATTTGGTTAATGACGAGATTTTACAATTGCAGGAGCAATTACGTCAGCAAGGTGTGAAGCATCATCTGGCAGCCGGTATTGTGCTGACAGGCGGAGCGGCACAAATTGATGGTTTGGCTGAATGTGCGCAACGAGTATTTCATGCTCAGGTGCGTATCGGTCAACCGCTCAATATTACCGGGCTGACGGATTATGCACAGGAACCTTATTACTCCACTGCTGTTGGGTTGTTGCACTATGGTAAAGAATCTCATCTCAGTGGTGAGTCAGAAGTAGAAAAACGTGCCTCAGTGGGCAATTGGTTTAAACGTATCAATAGCTGGCTGAGAAAAGAGTTTTAATGTTTCAACAAAGAGATCATGCTGAACATATTTTTTGATCTCGAAGCGACAGGCACAAAACGGAGAGAAACTATGTTTGAACCTATGGAACTAACCAATGACGCGGTGATTAAAGTCATCGGCGTCGGTGGTGGCGGTGGCAATGCCGTCGAACACATGGTGCGCGAGCGCATCGAAGGTGTTGAATTCTTCGCCGTTAATACAGACGCTCAGGCGCTACGTAAGACGGCTGTTGGCCAAACAATCCAAATTGGTAGCGGTATTACCAAAGGTTTGGGTGCTGGCGCAAACCCAGAAGTGGGTCGCAATTCAGCCGAAGAAGACCGTGAAGCTCTGCGTGCAGCCCTTGAAGGTGCAGACATGGTCTTTATTGCTGCTGGCATGGGCGGTGGTACCGGTACTGGTGCTGCTCCTGTTGTTGCTGAGGTGGCTAAAGATCTGGGTATTCTGACAGTTGCTGTGGTTACCAAGCCTTTCAATTTCGAAGGCAAGAAACGCATGGCATTTGCTGAGCAGGGTATTGCTGAACTGTCCAAGCATGTGGACTCACTGATCACTATCCCGAACGATAAATTATTAAAAGTTCTGGGTCGTGGCATCTCTCTACTGGATGCATTCGGTGCGGCTAACGATGTATTGAAAGGCGCTGTTCAGGGTATCGCTGAACTGATTACCCGCCCAGGCTTGATGAACGTCGACTTTGCTGACGTGCGCACAGTGATGTCCGAAATGGGTTATGCCATGATGGGCTCTGGTGTTGCTTGTGGCGAAGACCGTGCGGAAGAAGCAGCAGAAATGGCTATCTCCAGCCCGTTGCTGGAAGATATCGACTTGTCTGGTGCTCGTGGTGTTCTGGTTAACATCACCGCTGGTTTCGATTTGCGTTTGGATGAATTCGAAACTGTGGGTAACACTATCCGTGCATTTGCGTCTGACAATGCGACCGTTGTTATCGGTACATCATTAGACCCAGAAATGAACGATGAGCTGCGCGTAACTGTTGTTGCGACCGGTATCGGCATGGATAAACGCCCTGAGATAACGCTGGTAACCAACAAGCAAACACAGCCTGTTATGGACCATCGTTACCAGCAGCATGGCATGTCTCCTTTACCTCAGGAAGTTAAACCTGCGGCTAAAGTGGTTAATGACCCAACTGCTCAAACAAATAAAGAGCCCGATTATTTGGATATTCCGGCGTTTTTGCGTAAGCAAGCCGACTAATTATCGAAAATATTGGAATCTCCGCTCTTTGTGCTAAACTGTCCCGCCGATCTTGTTATAAACTTGGTCGGTAGGATGGATAACATTGCGAGATAAAACGATGATCAAACAAAGGACTTTAAAACGTATTGTTCAGGCGACTGGCGTCGGTTTGCACACCGGTAAGAAAGTCACGCTGACAATGCGACCCGCGCCGGCTAATACCGGGGTCATCTATCGTCGCACTGACTTGAATCCACCGGTTGATTTTCCGGCAGATGCAAAATCCGTGCGTGATACCATGCTCTGTACTTGCTTGGTCAATGAGCATGACGTGCGTATTTCTACTGTTGAGCATCTCAACGCTGCTCTGGCAGGGTTAGGGATTGATAACATTATTATTGAAGTTAACGCTCCCGAAGTACCGATTATGGACGGTAGTGCCAGTCCATTTGTGTACTTGCTGCTGGATGCCGGTATCGAAGAGTTAAACTCTGCGAAGAAATTCCTGCGTCTGAAAGAGACTGTGCGGGTTGAAGACGGTGATAAATGGGCTGAATTGTCTCCATTCAATGGATTCCGTTTGGATTTTACCATTGATTTTAATCACCCGGCGATTGACTCAAGTACTCAGCGTTACCGTTTAGATTTTTCGGCCGACTCATTCGTCCGTCAAATTAGCCGAGCGCGTACTTTTGGTTTCATGCGTGATATCGAATATCTGCAGTCCCGTGGTTTGTGCCTGGGCGGTAGTTTCGATTGTGCCATCGTGGTAGATGATTACCGCGTGTTGAACGAAGATGGCCTGCGCTTCGAAGATGAATTTGTTCGTCACAAAATGCTGGACGCCATCGGCGACCTGTTTATGTGTGGTCACAACATTATTGGCGCATTTACTGCGTACAAATCTGGTCATGCACTCAACAACAAGCTATTGCAGGCTGTTTTAGCTAAACAAGAAGCTTGGGAATATGTGACGTTCCAAGACGAAGCCGAAATGCCATTGGCATTCAAAGCTCCGTCTACGGTATTGGCTTACTAAAAGCTATTATTTATCACTTTTGGTTGCGTTGGCACTCTCTCCGGCCAACGCAGCCAATCGTTCCAATATTGTCCTCAGTTTTTCAGGGCTACGGCTCGCTAATCCTCTTAATTCCTTAGCACTTTCTAAACTTAAATGGCGCAATGGCGGCGATTTCTCAGAATTTTGCGTAGATTTTGCGATATCTTGCGTAATGTTATGGCCCTTCGCCATTAACGATGGATTAATCCTGATGTCGATTGAAGACAATGATGGTAGAATTTGCGCTCGTAGTGCAGAGAGCAACGCGGGTTGTTCATAACGTAAGCGCATTAACCAGCTAGCGCTCGCAGTCTCTAGCACTAAAACACTCTGTCGATAGTTAGCGACGCGACACCATGGCTGCAACTGTGAAGGGAGCAATCCTTTTACCGCACGGTTAAGTTTTAACAGTGCTGTAGCGCGTTGCTGTACGTTATGCAGTGGTCCGTTTTCTGCTGCAATAGCATCATCGAACAGAACATCTAATAATTGTGGGCGGCTTTCACGCATTGACAAGGCTCCGGCGGATTTTAAACTCGTGATCGGTATTCTAAATCGTTGGCGACAATTTGGCAGACGTTATTTCTGGCCGCATCTCCTATTGGGGATGGTCGCGGCGAGTCTTGGCGTGCCATCAAACCTGTCTGGCGTTCCTGATCAAGCCGCGATACCGAATACATCCTCTAGCCAAAGCCGTCAGAATCAAGGCGCGACAAACTTTAACAGTTTGGCATTGTTGCATGATATGCATCGTCGCCCTTCATTCAGCGTAGACTACTGGCAACAGCATGCACTGCGCACGGTTATTCGTCATCTTTCATTTGCTCTGGCACCTCAAGCAGCTTATGCACGAGTACAAGAAGATGTAGAAATCGAACAAGTTCAGTCGTCTCAAATTCAACAGCTTGCCTTGTTGGATACACTGAATGCGCTGCTGACACACGAATTTAAACCGCCCGCGATCATTCGTTATACTGAGCAGGTTAAACGTCCCGTTATTTCGCTACACACACCCGGACTTTGGCTTGCACAAGTGCAAGGCATCCGAGCCGGGCCTGCCAATTTGAGTTAATTGTTTTCTTGGTTCACCCCAATTTTATACAACCTTTGGCCGCCGGTTTGGTGGTTTTGTAAGAGATATTAAGAATCATGCTAATTAAATTATTAACCAAAGTTTTTGGCAGCCGTAACGATCGTACACTGCGCCGTATGCGCAAGGTGGTTGATCTTATCAACCGCATGGAACCTGAAGTCGAAAAATTGACTGATGCAGAATTACGCGCTAAAACGGATGAATTTCGTGAGCGTTTGGCAAAAGGTGCTGTGCTGGAAACCTTGATTCCTGAAGCTTTTGCTGTGGTGCGTGAGGCCAGTAAACGTGTGTTTGGTATGCGTCACTTCGACGTACAGTTGCTTGGTGGTATGGTCCTGAACGAACGCTGCATCGCAGAAATGCGTACAGGTGAAGGTAAAACACTGACAGCAACTCTGCCTGCTTACCTGAATGCGTTGACTGGACGTGGTGTTCACGTGGTTACCGTCAATGACTACTTGGCTCAACGTGACGCCGAAAATAACCGTCCATTATTTGAGTTCTTGGGTTTGAGTGTCGGTATCAACCTGCCAAATATGACGGCACCGGCTAAACGTGCTGCTTATGCTGCGGATATCACCTACGGTACTAACAACGAATACGGTTTTGACTACCTGCGCGACAACATGGCGTTTAGCCCTGAAGAGCGTGTGCAACGTAAACTGCACTATGCGCTGGTGGATGAGGTCGACTCCATCTTGATTGATGAAGCTCGTACCCCGCTAATTATCTCTGGCCCGGCTGAAGATAGTTCAGAGATGTATATCCGTGTTAACAAACTGATTCCAAAACTGATTCGTCAGGAAAAAGAGGATTCAGATACCTTCCAGGGTGAAGGGCACTTCTCGGTAGATGAAAAATCACGTCAGGTTCATTTGACTGAGCGTGGTCTGATTCTGATCGAACAAATGTTAGTGGACGCGGGCATCATGGATGAAGGGGAGTCTCTGTATTCTCCAAGCAACATTATGTTAATGCACCACGTCACTGCGGCGCTGCGTGCGCACGTGCTATTTACCCGTGATGTTGACTACATCGTGAAAGACGGTGAGGTTATCATCGTTGATGAGCACACCGGGCGTACCATGCAAGGGCGCCGTTGGTCCGATGGCCTACATCAGGCTGTTGAAGCTAAAGAAGGCGTTGAGATCCAGAACGAAAACCAAACGCTGGCTTCGATTACCTTCCAGAACTACTTCCGACTCTATGAAAAACTGGCCGGTATGACCGGTACAGCGGATACAGAAGCATTTGAATTTAGCTCGATTTATAAGCTGGATACTATTGTTGTACCCACCAACCGCCCAATGATCCGTAAGGATTTGGCTGATTTGGTCTATATGACTGAACAGGAAAAAATTGGTGCCATTATCGAAGATATCCGTGAGCGTACGGCAAACGGCCAACCCGTATTGGTGGGGACAATCTCGATTGAAAAATCCGAAGTCGTCTCTGCGGAGCTAACCAAAGCCGGTATTGAACATAAAGTTCTGAATGCCAAATTCCACGCCATGGAAGCGGAAATCGTTTCTCAAGCCGGTCAGCCTGGGGCGGTGACTATCGCCACCAACATGGCAGGGCGCGGTACCGACATCGTGTTGGGGGGGAGCTGGCAGAGTGAGATTGCACTGCTGGAAGACCCAACTGAAGATCAAATTGCCGCCATTAAAGCGGCATGGCAGGTTCGTCATGATGCAGTGTTGGCATCCGGTGGTTTGCATATCATTGGTACTGAACGTCATGAATCGCGTCGTATTGATAACCAGTTACGTGGTCGTGCGGGCCGTCAGGGGGATGCGGGTTCTTCACGCTTCTACCTATCAATGGAAGATGCTTTGATGCGTATTTTTGCCTCTGACCGTGTGTCTGGCATGATGCGTAAATTGGGTATGAAGCCGGGTGAAGCGATCGAACACCCATGGGTTACCAAAGCTATCGCTAATGCGCAGCGTAAAGTTGAAAGCCGTAACTTTGATATCCGTAAGCAATTACTCGAATATGATGATGTGGCTAACGACCAGCGTCGGGCTATCTACAGCCAGCGTAATGAACTGCTGGACGTGTCTGATGTTAGCGAAACTATCA
Organism: Yersinia vastinensis; assembly: GCF_902726565.1. Classification (GTDB taxonomy): domain Bacteria; phylum Pseudomonadota; class Gammaproteobacteria; order Enterobacterales; family Enterobacteriaceae; genus Yersinia; species Yersinia vastinensis. Next base: position 241,942 of record NZ_CACVAF010000003.1, on the reverse strand, counting down.
ACAGCATTCGTGAGGATGTCTTCAAAACGGTTATCGACAGCTATATCCCAACCCAGTCTCTGGAAGAAATGTGGGATGTTGAAGGTCTAGAACAACGTCTGAAAAATGATTTTGATCTCGATATGCCGATTGCTCAATGGCTTGAGGACGAGCCACAGTTGCATGAAGAAACATTGCGTGAGCGCATTCTGCAACAGGCTATCGAGGTTTATCAGCGTAAAGAAGAAGTTGTGGGCATTGAAATGATGCGCAACTTCGAAAAAGGCGTGATGCTGCAAACGCTGGATTCCTTGTGGAAAGAGCATTTGGCTGCAATGGACTACCTGCGTCAGGGCATTCATTTACGTGGTTATGCGCAAAAAGATCCTAAGCAAGAATATAAGCGTGAGTCTTTTGCTATGTTTGCTGCCATGCTGGAGTCGCTGAAATATGAAGTGATCAGCGTTCTGAGCAAAGTACAGGTGCGGATGCCGGAAGAGGTTGAAGCCTTGGAAGTCCAGCGCCGTGAAGAAGCTGAACGTTTGGCTAAACAGCAGCAATTAAGCCATCAATCAGATAACAGTGCACTGATGTCACAGGAAGAAGTCAGCGTCGCTGCTAGTCTTGAACGCAAAGTGGGACGTAATGATCCGTGCCCGTGTGGTTCAGGCAAGAAATACAAACAGTGCCATGGCCGGTTGCAGTAATATTTTAGGCTAAGATTGATACTGTTAATGAGGGCGGCGTAAAAACCGCCCTTTATTTTGACTTTTTTTTGTCGTTTTATCCTAGGACAAGCAAGCAGGGATATTCAAAGCCGCAGGAATGCCCTGATCAGGAGAAAGAGAATTGAAACACTTACATATCGCCGTGGGGATTATTCGTAACTCGCAGCAAGAAATTTTTATCACTCAGCGTGCTGCCGATTCCCATATGGCCGGCTTTTGGGAATTCCCCGGAGGCAAGATTGAGCAGGGCGAAACCCCCGAGCTTGCTCTAAGGCGTGAACTGCTGGAGGAAACTGGAATTGAAGTACAAAAGGCGACGTTACTGAAGGTACTTGAACATACTTTTACCGATCGTATCGTGACACTAAGTTTCTATCTAGTTGAGGTTTGGGAGGGAGAACCTTTTGGGCGCGAAGGGCAGCCTATGCGTTGGGTGAAACAATCTGAATTATTGGCGCAAGAATTCCCGCCAGCCAATGCAGCAATCATTGAACTGCTGACGGCATAACGCCGTGGATATGATAGATTTTGATTAATAGTGCGAGAATGGAGCAACATGCCATTTGCTCCACCCTTATGAGACGATAATTGGCTGTTAACGCTGTCAGTGTTTGAGAGGGTCTTCTTCGCTCCACTCATCACTATCAGATTGTTCGCCATGGCTAGGTATGCGTTTTTCTTCATCAGCCCACTCACCTAAGTCAATAAGCTGGCAACGCTTGCAACAGAAAGGGCGATAAGGGCTTTGTTCGCCCCAAACAACGACCTTTCCACATGTTGGGCAGTTAACCTCTATTTCTTCGGTTTCCATGTTTTCTCCTAAAATCTATCAACACCTTCTACCCTGCATTTTGCAATTCTTCGGGTATAGCTGAGTGCACACTCAGCAGCAGGCCAATTCAAACGATAAACGAGCTGGCACGGTACCATTTTCACTGTCGAGTGGTAAGAAGCGAATGGCATATCGTGTTTTATGACCGGAAATCTGCGGATACAGTTGAATGTCCAGTGGCAAACGTAATCTGAGTAAATCCGCCCCTTCAGCATTATCTTGGAAGAAACCATTTAAGCTAATTTGTGCTCGCAGTGGGCCTGACTGCCGAATCAAATCTAAAATGATGGTCAGCGATTGATTCAGTGGCGCTAGACTTTCCAGCAATTTGGCGATGTGTTGATTACGCTGTTCTTGTGGTTGATGTAGCCAAGTATGCAACGTGGGTAAATCAAAACTACAGCAACCACCAGGGATACTTAGGCGCTGGCGAACAACACTGATTAAACGATCTTCTTTTAGTGATTGCCCGATACGGGGTGCTGACATCAATACTGAAGCCCGACTTTTTAGCTGGCCCCGCAGTGATTCTACTCGTGAGACATCGACGCCGGGCATCTCGGCCCATTGCTGTAATTTTTGTTGCTGGCGTTCAAGCTCTTTAAGTAAATCAGTTCGAACTTCACCGCGCTCTAGGACATCAATTAAATCAGATGCGGTTCGGAAAAATGTTAATGCACTGGCAATATTATCTAACGCACGTTGGCTTTCTAATTGTTGTAGTAAAAACTCCATTCTCAGCCAGGTACGCATTTTTTCATTGAGCGGATGTTCAAAAAGTATTGTTGAGGTGAGGTCACTCATCGATGTAGATCCTGTTGGGCCGCAACTGCCAATTTTAAATACTGCTGGTGTAATGAAGCAACTTGCGGGGCGATAACTAATGGATCGCCACTGTTGTCAATAATGTCATCAGCACAGGCCAGCCGCTGTTGTCGCGAAGCCTGTGAGGCTAAAATATGTTCTGCCTGTTGGCGAGTAATACCATCTCTCGCCATCGTTCTAGCGAGTTGTATTTCAGGTGCTACATCTACCACTAACACACGATTGGCACGGTTGTGTAAACCATTTTCGACCAGCAGGGGAACAACCCAAAGTACATATGGCTTATCAATGCTGGCAAGTTGGCGCTGGGTTTCATGCTGAATCAGTGGATGCAACAAGGAATTTAACCATGCTTTTTCTTTCGGCTCACTGAAAATTTTTTCGCGCAATGCCGCTCGGTTCAATGTGCCATCTGCTTGCAAGATAGTTTCACCATAGCGAGACGCTATAGTACCTAATGCCGGCATTCTCGGTTCAACTACCTGACGGGCAATAATATCAGCATCAACCAGGGGCACACCGAGATTGGCGAATGCGTCTGCGACTGTGCTTTTACCGCTGCCAATACCACCGGTGAGGGCCACAATATAGGTCATTGCCTCGCCTTGCATACTGTTAGTGAGTGGCCGGATTGTATCTGAAAGCAGCGGGGAAGGCATAGCATGGGATGCATTCTGTTTGAACTGAGTAGAAAAATAGATGGCGTGAGCATACAGATAAAAGAGCTGCCGCTACTCTTCAGGTAATTTGTGGGATTGTAGCGTAAATAAAGGTGCATTCGCAGTCTTGCCGTAGAAATATTCATGCGTATGATAGCTTCACTGGGATGGCGTGATTTACGCCCGATCACATTTTGCGATCTATCGCCACTAACCAGGAAATAATCAGCCATGCGTATTGAAGAAGGTTTGAAGTTAGGCTTTAAAGATGTGTTAATCCGTCCTAAACGTTCAACGCTGAAAAGCCGCTCTGAAGTAGAACTGGAACGCCAGTTTACCTTCAAACATTCAGGTTGGAATTGGTCTGGTGTACCTATCATCGCCGCTAATATGGATACTGTTGGCACCTTCCGCATGGCAGAAGTTCTGGCATCATTTGACGTACTCACTGCGGTCCATAAACATTATAGCGTTGAGCAATGGGGTGAGTTTGTAAAACGAGTTCCTGAATCAGTATTGCGGCATGTTATGGTCTCAACCGGGACTTCTTCTGCTGATTTCGACAAAATGAAACAAATTCTGGCGTTATCACCTGCATTGAAATTTATCTGTATTGATGTCGCTAATGGCTATTCTGAGCATTTTGTCTCTTTCCTGCAAAAAGCACGTGAAGCTTGCCCGGATAAAGTTATCTGTGCAGGTAATGTGGTGACTGGTGAGATGGTAGAAGAACTGATTCTCTCTGGTGCCGATATTGTTAAAGTGGGTATTGGCCCCGGTTCCGTTTGTACTACACGTGTTAAGACTGGTGTTGGCTATCCACAGTTATCAGCAGTGATTGAATGTGCTGATGCTGCTCATGGCTTAGGTGGGCAGATTGTCAGCGATGGCGGCTGTTCAGTGCCTGGGGATGTAGCTAAAGCCTTTGGTGGCGGAGCTGACTTCGTGATGTTAGGCGGCATGCTTGCCGGGCATGACGAATGCGAAGGCCGAGTTGTTGAAGAGAATGGCGAGAAGTTTATGCTGTTCTACGGTATGAGTTCTGAATCTGCGATGAAACGCCATGTAGGTGGTGTTGCCGAGTACCGCGCCGCAGAAGGCAAAACAGTTAAATTGCCATTGCGTGGTTCAGTCGATAATACGGTACGTGACATCATGGGCGGCTTGCGTTCAGCTTGTACCTACGTAGGTGCTTCTCATTTAAAAGAATTGACTAAGCGCACTACATTTATCCGTGTAGCAGAGCAAGAAAACCGCGTATTCGGCAGTAATTAATCTCAGATTTTTGATGATATTTATGTGTTGAGATAGAAGGGCGTACTTATTGACGCCCTCTTTCTAAAAATACCTCAAGCTTTTTCACCGAATAATGCCCTCTCTGGCAATCTCATTTATCCAATAACATCACCTAACTGAAATATAGGTAAATACATCGCAATCACTAGAGTTCCAACAATGCTGCCAATAACCAGCATTAAAAGTGGCTCTAACATTTGGGTGAGATTATCGGCCAAATCTTGTGTTTGCTGTTGATGCCAATTCGCCAATTTTTCTAATAGTACGTCCAATGCACCTGACTCCTCACCTACACGCACCATTTGTTGGCATAGCGGCGGGAAGAGAGGCTGTTGGGCTAGAGCTTTATATAACGGCAGCCCTTGATTGATCTGAGCTTGGATATGCTTGAGTGCTTGCTGATAACTGCAGTTATGGATGGACATGAGTGCGGCATCTAACCCCGCGGTTAGGGGGATCCCTGCATATTGAGTCATTGCCAGTGTTTGAAAAATTTGGCTCAAACTGCTGCCACGAATTAACGCTGATATGAATGGGAGGCGCAATAGTAGCCTTTGTTCTCGCTGCTTCCAGTGAACTTGATGCCGCCGTATATACAGATATCCAATACACAGTGATGTTACTAATAAGACGATGAATGGCCCATAAGCAGTAAGAAATGCTGATGTCGCAAGTAATGTGGCTGTCAGTGCTGGCAACTCTGTATCGAATGATTGGTAGATTTGTGCAAATTCAGGTAACACCATGACCAGCATAATCATGCTCACAACTAATGCAATAACGCAGACAAATACTGGATATTTGAGTGCCTTAACCACTTTATTTTGTAGTTTTTGCTGCCGTTCTTGATGCTGTACCAACTGGAGGCAACACTGTTCAAGGTTACCAGTCAATTCTCCCATCGCAATCACTGGGGGATAGAGCCGGGGAAAAGTATGAGGGTAGCGCGCCATCACTTCTGATAATGATTGCCCTTGTGAAACCTGAAGACTTATTTCCTGCAATAAACACTGCCACGGGAGATCATCCATTTCTTTTGCCAGCATTCGCAAGCTGTTAACTAAAGGTAGCCCAGCTTGCAGTAAGGTGGCTAATTGGCGAGTAACAGTAATTAGACGCTCCCCTCGCCAATAACGAGCTGATAACTGTTTACCACTTTTAACGCCAAGGGGATGTAATCCCTGACGGAATATATGCTCATAGACAATATTTCGCTCTGTTGCCAATAGTGCACCGGTTTGAAGTTGTCCCTCTGTATTCGTTGCTTTCCAATAGAATAAGCGCTGATGATTCACGGTATTGCCTCAATATTAGTTAGTTGCCCCACGACACGTTTAATCTCACTCAGGCTAGTCACACCACTTTCGACCAATGCCAAGCCAGCAGAAAGCAGTGTCACTTGCTCTTGTTCCAGCGCAATTCGAGTGAGTTCTGGCGGGCTGGCATTATTGAGCAAAGCTTGTTTAATCGGGGGCGTCACATCTAATATTTCGTAAATTCCCGTCCGGCCATAATAGCCTGCACTGCAATGTTCACAGCCGACAGCAAGATAATGCTGTATTGGCTTTATCTGTACATCAGAAGGGGGATGAAAAAGGGAGATAGATGGCTTTCGGCAATGTAAACACAAGCGGCGCACTAAGCGTTGGGCAATGACTAATATCAGGCTGGAGGCGATTAAGTGACGTTCTATACCCATTTGTGTCAGGCGTATTAGTGTCTCAGCCGTTGAGTTGGTATGTAACGTTGAAAGCACCAAATGCCCAGTGAGTGCTGCTTTAACTGCAATTTCTGCCGTCTCATTGTCTCGAATCTCACCTAGCATAATGACATCAGGATCCTGACGTAACATCGCGCGTAATACACCAGAGAAATCTAGCCCTATCTTCTTGTTAGTTTGAGTTTGATTTATGCCATCCACTTGGATTTCTATAGGATCTTCAACACTACAAATGTTTAGCTGCGATTGGTTTAGTTGCTCCATGCTGCAATAAAGGGTGACTGTCTTGCCGCTGCCTGTTGGCCCTGTGACCAGTATTAAGCCTTGTGGAGCCGCTAGTGCTCGCGTTAACTGTTGGTGAGCGATTGGGACTAGCCCTAATTTCTCCAATGTTGGTTGCTGTTGTGCATTAAGTATTCGCAACACCACTTTTTCACCATATTGCACAGGAAGAGTAGCGATTCTCATGGAGTAGCGGATACCGTCTAACAGCAAAGTGAGTTGACCATCTTGTGATAAGCGTTTTTCAGCAATATTCAATTTAGACATGACCTTCAGGCAGCTACTGATTCGACTTGCTAAATCAGCGGGCGGTGAGGGGGATTCATGTAATACGCCGTCGATTCTTAATCGAATGCGGTAGTGATGCTGATAAGGCTCGAAATGGATATCCGATGCACGTTTTGCAATGGCTAACCTGAGTGTTTGGGTTATAAATTGAATAACAGGAATATCGCTTTGATTATCTAGCAATGTCTCATCAGAATCCTGTTGCGGTTGGTTTGATAAAGTAGCCCCAAGTCGTTCTTCCCGCTTCGTGAGTGTACTAGGAGATATTTCTTTGGATTTCCCCTCCTCGAATGGGGCCAAATTTAATGATTGCTCAATCTTGGCTTCTGGCCAATATTCCACTCTGACTTTGCGGCCACAAGTAAAACGTAGTGCTGTTAATAACTCATCATTCACTGGGGTTGGTGACGCTATGAATAGATTCTGACTGTCTAGTTTTAGTGCTATTGCCCTGTGACGGTGGCAAAGTGTGTGTAAATCATCACTGATTATTTGAGGTGGGTATTTCATGAGTTCAGTCATTGGTTAGACCTTGTCATTGAAGCGAAATACACTCTTACAGTTATCTGTAAGGCTGCTATCTACCGCGGTACATGTTCTGGTCCAAACAATATTTCCACTTTTATTTAATGTTGGTGACATAGCCAATGTTAGGTCGGCGAGCGTGTGTTGGCCTGTTAACGTAATGACACCTTTATCAATCATTGTGGTATGAACGTAACGTGACTTTTCCCCTGTAGGTATGCCATGACTGCCTGCATTACAGTTATTGAGGCTGGCATGTTCCAGAACACACAGTTCTACGGCCATTTTGTAAGGGACAATGGTTTGTAACATATCAGTGAGTGCCGCTTTTTGGATATAGCGCTGATAAGACGGAATACCAATGCCACTGAGGACTGCAATGATGGCGATCGCGACCATCAGTTCAATTAATGTAAAACCCCGTTGATTAGCCATATGCCACTTTCCTTGTGTATGAGAAAACGAGGTAAGAGTGCAGGTTTTTCATTCATGGCAATAGCAACACTGCCACGATTTGCGAAGCATACTGTCGAATATTTAGGTTGTTACATAGGCATGACAGATAACTTCGGCGGCGTTCGCAAAACAGAATCAGAGTCTGTTAATGGTTATATTCCGCCGAAGATGATCTGCTAGGATTATTGAAAACGCATGGAAAGGTCTAAGGCGGTGATATGTTTGGTAAGCGCACCCACTGAAATGAAGTCAATGCCTGTTTCAGCATAACTACGCAGTGTTTCCAGTGTGACATTGCCTGAAACTTCCAATTGTGCACTGTTCCCGCCCTTGGCAAATTCATCGCGTTTTTTTACCGCATCACGCATCATTGGAATGGTGAAGTTATCTAGCATAATGATATCTGCCCCCGCTTCCAATGCTTGCTGTAGCTCATCAAGGGATTCCACTTCAACTTCGACAGGGACATCGGCATGTATCCAAAATGCTTTGGCAACAGCTTCTTTAATCGACCCAGCGGCAATAATATGATTTTCCTTAATAAGGAAAGCATCGGATAGGCCAAGCCGATGATTGCTTCCACCACCACAAAGTACGGCATATTTCAGTGCGGTACGCAGTCCTGGCAATGTTTTCCGGGTGTCGAGTAATTGTGTATTTAGCCCTGATAGCATCGCGACATAATGGCTGACTTCCGTGGCGACACCCGAAAGTGTTTGTAGGAAGTTGAGGGCAGTACGTTCGCCTGTTAATAGGATGCGGGCCGGACCAGTCAGATGGCAGAGCACCTGATTAGCTGTCAATTTGTCGCCATCGTTAACGAGCCACTCGACTGATACTTGAGCGCCAAGTTGAATGAACACTTCATTCAACCAGCGTTGACCACAGAAAACACCCTCTTCACGGGTAATAATAGTGGCCTTGGCATGTTTATCCGCTGGGAGCAATTGTGCAGTAAGGTCACGATCGGCATTGACCTCTCCACCCAGATCTTCACTCAGAGCTTGGGCAACAGTAGAAGGGATATCATATTGAATTCGTTCCAATAGCTCGGCGCGGCGGCTGTCGGCATTATAGCTGCGGGTCGGCATAGAAAACTCCGAAATGGCGGATAGATAGTTGTCCAAACATGCTACTCTGTTGCTGGCAGAAGTGCCATATACCCTTCGTACTTGAAGTCGTCGGTGTGTTAACTATAAAGAGCTGGTTGGTGTGTATTAATAAGGGCTAAGGTAAATAATGCAGTTAGATAATGGCTGGATTTCAGGAGTTAAGCGGGTCGTTTCTCCCCATTTTGATCAGCGGCCCGATGGTGAAACTCCTTCCCTGTTGGTGATTCATAATATTAGTCTGCCCCCCGGTGAATTTGGTGGCCCGTATATCGACCAGCTATTCACTGGCACATTGAATGCTAATGAACATCCTTATTTTGCCGATATTGTTCACTTGCGTGTTTCAGCCCATTGTCTGATTCGCCGAGATGGTGAAATTATTCAATATGTTCCTTTTGATAAACGAGCTTGGCATGCTGGCGTCTCCACCTTTGCTGGACGTGAGCGGTGTAACGATTTCTCGATTGGAATCGAGCTGGAAGGGACAGATGTGTTACCGTTTACGCCCGCACAATATTGCAGCCTGACGGAGATAAGTGCATTACTGTTTGCTCATTATCCAATAACCGTCGAGCGGGTGACGGGCCATAGTGATATTGCTCCGGGGCGTAAAACTGATCCTGGCCCCGCTTTTGACTGGGTGTTGTATCAGCAGCATTTAGCATCGCTCTCTTCACCGTCGTAATGTAGAGAGCATTCAATGTGTTAATCAGAATTTACTGCCGAGCGCTTATGGGTTTGTCGCTTCGTCTGCTATTGTCGTATACACATGCCGGGAGGCGTATGCCCTGTTTCAGGGCTGGTTAAGAGCAAAGGGAGAATAAGAGCTAATGACACTGTTTACGCTGTTGCTGGTGCTGGCATGGGAGCGCTTGTTTAAGCTGGGCGAACATTGGCAGCTAGATCATCGCCTTGAAGTGGTATTTGCGCGTTTTCATCGCTTTTCGTTGATACAAACAATTTTACTGACTGTGGTGTGGATGACACTGGTGTGGTTGGTTTTGCAACTCGTGCAAAATATCTTGTTTGGCTTCCCTCTTTTACTGCTTTGGATACTGATTTGTCTGTTGTGTATTGGTGCTGGTGGCATTCGTAAGCATTATCGTGCCTACCTGAAAGCCGCTAAACAGGGCGATGTTCATGCTACTGACAAAATGGCCGAGGAGTTAGCGCTGATTCATGGTTTACCGATGGAGAGTGGTGAGAAGGTCAGGCTGCAATCCCTGCAAAATGCATTGTTATGGATAAACTTCCGCTATTATTTAGCACCTATCTTTTGGTTTGTCGTCTGTGCTAAGTATGGCCCAGTGGCATTAGCTGGGTACGCGATGCTGCGTGGATACCAAACTTGGCTGGCTCGTCATCACACACCTTTGCAGCGTTCTCAATCTGGCATTGATCGTGTCCTACATTGGCTGGACTGGATTCCTGTGCGGTTGGTGGGGGTCGCTTATGCATTATTAGGGCATGGCGAAAGAGCATTGCCAGCCTGGTTCGCTTCATTGGGTGATTTTCACTCACAGCAATATCAGGTATTGACTCGTCTCGCACAGTACTCGTTGGCACGAGAGCCTCATTTAGACCCTGTGCAGACACCAAGAGCGGCGGTTTCTCTGGCGCGAAAAGTTACACTGACAGTGATTGTGGTGGTTGCTTTACTCACGATTTATGGTGCGTTGGTATAGCTAACGTGCTTTCTGTACTGGCCGGAATACTTGCTCCCGGCCAGTGCTATCCCCATAAGATATAAACTATTTTCTGAGTGAATCAGTGATTATCTGCTGGTGGCTCGCCAAATATCGGCATACCTTGCTTATCCCAACTGATAGTCTTGATTCGAGTATGACGATTAGGATCATAAAGCGGATCACCTTCAATTTCAGTGTAGTTACGGGCGTGATAAACCAGCACATCTTCGCCAAACTCATTGCGAGTAAAACTATTGTGGCCGGGGCCGAATTGGCGATTTTGATATTGGGTACGAAACACGGGTTCCGGTAATTTATGCCACTGTGCTGCATCCAAAATATCACTGTTGATATCGGCCCATAGCAGCCCTATGCAGTAGTTTTCATCTGTAGCACTGGCGGAGTAACTGATAAAAATACGCTCCCCATATTTAATAACCGCAGGGCCTTCATTGACCCAAAAACCGATGGTTTCCCAAGGTAATTCTGGTTGGCTCAACATGACTGGTTCACCTTTCAGCGTCCATGGATTGGCCATTTCAGCCAAATATAAATTTGAGTTTCCTTGAATGCGAGGGTCTTTCTGTGCCCACAAATAATAGTGTTTCCCGTTATGTTCAAAGTGCGTTGCATCCAGTGAGAAACTATCCAGTGGTGTGGCAATGCGTCCTTTTTCAACCCACTTTCCGGTCAGTGGATTAGCGGCATCGCACTCTAGTGCGAACATACGGTGCTGGAATAAACCTTCGGCAATGTCAGGTGAATGGGCAGCAGCAAAATAGAGATACCATTTGCCGTCAATAAAATGCAGCTCAGGTGCCCAGATTAACGAGCACATTGGGCCTTGTTGTGGTTTGCGCCACACTGTCACAGCTTCGGCTTGAGCTAACCCTGTCAGTGATGCTGCACGGCGCAATTCGAGGCGGTCGTATTCCGGAACAGACGCGGTAAAATAATAATAACCATCAGTGTGCCGATAGATAAATGGGTCTGCCCGCTGCTCAATTAAAGGGTTAGGGTAGGTACGCTCGGTCATACTGACTCCTTGGCTTCCAGTTGCTTCCCAGTGCGATAGTCACTGAGTTCTTGATAGTTATGGCGACGTTTTTCCAGATCGATTTGAATTTGTTTCATCAGATTACGGTCGACTTTCAATAACCGAACGACGCCAGCGGTGATCAGATAACCCACCCCAGGGATCACGGTGAACAGCAGCACAATACTGTTTAATGCACTCGGTGTTTGGTTGATAGCCTCTGCTTGATAACCGGTGGCAGACAGCAGAAAACCTACCATAGCGCCCGCTACCGCTAATCCTACTTTCAAGAAGAATAGATTGCCGGAGAAGCTGATACCGGTGATGCGTTTACCTGTCTTCCATTCACCATAGTCATCAACGTCAGCCATGAGTGACCAGTGCAGTGGGGAGGGAATTTGGTGCAGGATATTTAATAGGAAGTAAGCCACCACAATCAGTGCGGTCAGGTGGGGATTCAGGAAATAGAAACCGCATGAGAAAATGGCCAGTATGATATTAGTCCAGAAAAAGACTTTTAATTTACAGAATTTATCTGTCAATGGTTTCGCCAGTGCGCTGCCAATCATCATACCGATGACGCCAAGGCTGATAAAAAGGCTGGCGAAAGAGAATGATTGCTGCATGGCATAGGTGACGTAATACATTGTTGCCGCCATACGAATAAATCCGGGGCAGACATTGCAGAATGTCAGTAACAAGATGCGAACCCACTGATCATTTTTCCACACATCGCGCAGGTCAGCTTTTAGGGCATCATTTGTGGGGATAGCGGGTTTAATTCGCTCTTTTACTGTCGCGAAGCAGAATAGGAACATAAAGAAGGCGACTGTCGCCAATACCCCCATTGCCATTTGATAACCGCGTGCTTTATCCGCCCCGCCAAACCATTCAGCCATCGGCAATAATGTCATTGATAATATCAAGGTGGCGATACCCACCATGATGAAACGATATGATTGGCATGAGACGCGCTCTTTGGGATCAGACGTAATCACGCCACCTAATGAGCAGTAAGGAATGTTAATGGCGGTATAGGAGAGTGACATTAAGAAGTAAGTGGCGAAAGCATAGATAACTTTGCTGTTATAGGTCCACTCCGGCGTAGTAAACATGAGAACGCTGAATAAGACATAGGGCAGGGACATCCACAACAAATAGGGGCGAAAACGACCATAACGGCTTTGAGTGCGATCGGCGATAGCACCCATAATCGGATCAGTCACCGCATCCAGAACTCGAACTGAAAGCAGCAGAACCCCCACTAGCGCTGGGGCGAGTCCGAAAATGTCAGTATAGAAATAATTTAGGAAAAGCATGATTGCGCCGCCAATCATGTTGCAACCAGCATCCCCCATTCCATACCCGATCTTTTCCTTCACTGTAAGTGCGGTGTTCATGGATATTTTCTCCGTTATGGATCAAAAACAGTCTTAGGGATGGATTATTGCCGCACAATTGGCTGGGGCATCAGAAGTTAATGGTTATAGAGATGGACAAATAAGCCATTGCCATCAAAGTGTGAGCCAGATTGCAAAATACAGATTTAGTAAATTAAACAGATAAGTTATCGCGAATTTTTTTCTGAGAATAATGAGCTGTCAGTATTCGTTATAGATAAGAATCAGTTGGTTACGATGGAAAGGTATTGATGGAGGATAAATTGGTTTATTTTTGCTAAACAATAAAATAAACGGGCCAGCACTGGTGGCTGGCCCGTTAGAGACGAAATCGTCAGATTTTCATGGATAACAGGTTAATTTCTGCTATTAGGATTTTGCTCGTTGACGGCGGTTTTTCAGGACATAACCGATAGCCAGAAGCAATACCCACGCTGGGATCAGCAGCACTGAAATCTGGATACCCGGTGTCAGGTACATGATGACCAGAATACCCGTCAGGAACAGTAAGCATAAATAGTTGCTGAACGGATACCAGAATGCTTTGAACTGCGGGATGACACCTTGGCGGTTTTTAGCTGCACGGAATTTAAGGTGGGCTAGACTAATCATCGCCCAGTTAATCACCAGCGCTGATACCACTAAGGCCATCAGTAATTCAAAAGCACGCCCCGGCAACAGATAATTAATCAGTACACAGAAGGCAGTGGCAAATGCAGAGACGGCGATAGCAATCACCGGTACACCACGACCATCAACTTTTAACAGTATTTTCGGGCCGTTACCTTGCTTGGCTAAACCAAATAACATGCGGCTGTTACAGTAAACGCAACTGTTGTAGACCGACAATGCCGCCGTCAGCACGACAATATTCAATACTGTTGCGACCACATTACTGTTCAATGCGTGGAAGATAAGGACAAATGGGCTACCGCCTTCAACCACTTTTCCCCATGGGTAGAGGGACAGTAAAATAGCCAGAGAACCAATATAAAACAGCAGGATACGATAGATTACCTGATTGGTGGCTTTCGGGATGCTTTTGGCTGGGTTTTCTGCTTCTGCAGCGGTAATCCCCACTAATTCAAGCCCACCGAAGGAAAACATGATGACAGCCATCGCCATCACCAGACCCATGATGCCATTGGGGAAGAACCCACCCTGCGCCCATAAGTTGGTGACGGTGGCTTCTGGGCCGCCTTGTCCACTAAGGAGTAAATAGCCGCCGAACAGAATCATCGCAATGATGGCGACCACTTTAATGATGGCGAACCAGAACTCCATCTCACCATACACTTTTACGTTCGCCAGATTGATGGCGTTGATGGCAAGGAAGAAGACCGCAGCAGATACCCATGTTGGGATCTCCGGCCACCAATATTGCACGTAGATACCGACGGCCGTGAGTTCAGCCATGGCCACGAGTACGTAGAGAACCCAGTAATTCCAACCAGAGGCAAAGCCGGCGAAGTTGCCCCAATATTTATAAGCAAAGTGGCTGAAAGAACCGGCAACGGGTTCCTCGACCACCATTTCCCCCAACTGGCGCATAATCAAGAATGCGATAAAGCCCCCAATTGCATACCCCAGTAAAACTGAAGGCCCCGCCATTTGAATCGTCTGCGCGATACCAAGAAATAGCCCGGTACCAATAGCACCACCTAAGGCAATAAGCTGAATGTGGCGGTTTTTAAGCCCCCGCTTTAGCTCCGCACCTTCTTGTTGAACACTCATCATTGCATCCTCTGTCGTTGTCACTTTTAGCAGGTTTAGTTAGCTAAACCGATGCTGCTTGCTATGCGTAAGGTTTTGATTACATTATTTGTATTGTTTTGTTTACGGTTGCTTTATGTGGAATTTACGATTTTGGCTACCGTTGAGAAGAGAATAGTGGTAGGCGAGAATTATTGCATCTGCTTTTTATTTTAACCGGCGAATTTTTAGTCAAAACATGCAGAAAAATGTTGATGCGTGATCAAGCTGTTGTTTTCAGGAAAAAGTAATAATGTGCATTTTTAGTACGAAAAGTCACCAGTTGGCTATTTTTATAATGGTCATACCAGTGTTCAGGTGAAAGAAAAGAGGAATACAGATTTTTCTTGTTTCATTTTGAATTTATATTCATAAAAAATGATTTTAAACTCATAAATAAAATTACTATAACGCTTCAGCTTGCCTAATTACCCGTTTCATAAAAGTTAAAACTCGTTTGTCTCAAGTAATGGTATTACCACCGCCACGTTATCACTTTGCACCCCTTTATCAGCAAAGTTGTTAAAATGTGCTGGGTTTCATGATTTCGGTCAAGGTCCGTATGGACAGGTAGTGAATACTTTGTTACTTTATCGTCACGTTTTTGAAATTGGTATTACCAATTGACTCCGCGCCACTCGCAGAGACGATTCACTCAATACGGCTTACAGCGCGACTTACAAAAAATATGGCCTACAACAAAATCCGTCAGCCCAAATTATCAGATGTTATTGAGCAGCAGCTCGAATACCTGATTTTGGAAGGGACGCTACGCCCGGGTGAGAAATTACTGCCTGAGCGCGAGCTGGCGAAGCAATTTGATGTTTCCCGACCTTCTCTGCGAGAGGCAATCCAGCGCCTTGAGGCTAAGGGGCTGCTGCTGCGCCGTCAGGGTGGTGGTACTTTCGTACAAACCAATCTGTGGCAAAGCTTTAGCGATCCGCTGGCTGAACTGCTGGCCGACCATCCTGAATCACAATTCGACCTGTTAGAAACCCGTCATGCTCTTGAGGGTGTTGCAGCCTATTATGCCGCTTTACGTGGTACTGATGAAGACCTGCAACGGATCCGTGAGTGTCATACTGTGATTCAGCAAGCACAGGACAGCGGCGATTTGGATGCCGAGGCAGATGCTGTCATGCAGTATCAAGTGGCTGTCACAGAAGCTGCGCATAATGTGGTTTTGCTGCATTTACTGCGTTGTATGGGGCCAATGCTGGAACAAAACGTAAAACAAAACTTTGAATTGCTTTACTCGCGCCGCGAAATGCTGGCAACGGTGAGCAGTCACCGCGCCGGGATTTTTGAGGCGATTGTGGCACGCGAGCCAGAAAAAGCCCGCGAAGCTTCACACCGTCACTTGGCGTTTATTGAGGAGATCCTGTTGGACCTCAGTCGGGAGCACAGTCGCCGTGAGCGATCTTTGCGTCGGCTCCAACAGCGCAAGGACTAGAAACGAATCATTCAGGTTGCGCCTCTGCAAGACCTCAATAACTCGTTTTGTACCCTTTGTACTTGAAGCTGCAGGGT
The DNA here is from genome assembly GCF_902726565.1 of Yersinia vastinensis. GTDB lineage: Bacteria > Pseudomonadota > Gammaproteobacteria > Enterobacterales > Enterobacteriaceae > Yersinia > Yersinia vastinensis. Next base: position 225,834 of record NZ_CACVAF010000003.1, on the reverse strand, counting down.
TGTTAGCTGCGTGAACTCCCCCGAATGATTTACTTGAGTAAGTTCATCGGGATTCGTTCCCTTGCTGTCTATCCGCAACTCCAATTCCTGTGGGTATAGGTTCTCATTTGAGAATCATTAGCGGCAACTAAACTGATGGGCCTATCTTCCGGTGTTTTCACCAGGGCACGTGCTTTAGCCCCGGGTTAAAGCACAGGAAGATAGGCTCCAAATAAACCATTAGAAACAGATAAGGAATACCACCATGTCAGAACGTTTAAATAATGACGTGGATCCGATCGAAACCCGCGACTGGCTACAGGCGATCGAATCGGTCATCCGTGAAGAGGGTGTTGAGCGTGCTCAGTATCTGATTGATCAGGTTTTGGGCGAAGCCCGTAAAGGTGGTGTGAGTGTTGCAGCTGGTTCAGCCAGCCGTGATTACATCAATACTATCGCAGTAGAAGACGAACCCGCTTACCCGGGCAACTTGGATCTGGAGCGTCGTATTCGTTCTGCCATCCGTTGGAATGCCGTGATGACCGTGTTGCGTGCATCGAAGAAAGATCTGGATTTGGGCGGCCACATGGCATCCTTCCAATCTTCCGCTACCTTCTACGAAGTCTGCTTCAACCACTTCTTCCGTGCTCGTAATCCAAAAGACGGCGGCGATCTGGTTTACTTCCAAGGCCACATCTCTCCGGGCGTTTACGCACGTGCTTTCCTTGAAGGCCGTTTGACACAAGAGCAGATGGATAACTTCCGCCAAGAAGTTGACGGTAAGGGTCTGTCTTCTTACCCGCATCCGAAATTGATGCCTGAGTTCTGGCAGTTCCCGACTGTATCTATGGGCCTTGGCCCAATCAGTGCAATCTATCAGGCCAAGTTCCTGAAATACCTCTCTCACCGTGGTTTGAAAGACACTTCAGCACAAACCGTATACGCCTTCTTGGGTGACGGCGAGATGGATGAGCCAGAATCTAAAGGTGCGATCACCATCGCGACCCGTGAAAAACTGGATAACTTGGTCTTCGTTATCAACTGTAACTTGCAACGCCTTGATGGCCCGGTTACAGGTAACGGCAAAATCATTAATGAGCTGGAAGGCATCTTCAGTGGTGCTGGCTGGCAGGTTCTGAAAGTCATCTGGGGGAGTCGTTGGGATGAACTGCTGCGTAAAGATACCAGCGGTAAACTGATCCAATTGATGAACGAAACTCTGGATGGTGACTACCAGACCTTTAAATCCAAAGATGGCGCTTATGTGCGCGAACACTTCTTCGGCCGTTTCCCAGAAACTGCTGCATTAGTGAAAGACATGAGCGACGACGAGATCTGGTCCCTGAACCGTGGCGGTCATGATCCGAAGAAAGTCTTTGCTGCACTGAAAAAAGCACAAGAAACTACTGGCAAACCGACTGTTATCCTGGCCCATACCATCAAAGGTTACGGCATGGGCGAAACAGCTGAAGGTAAAAACATTGCTCACCAAGTGAAGAAAATGAACATGGAAGGGGTTCACCACTTCCGCGATCGTTTCAATGTGCCTGTAGCTGATGCTGATATCGAAAAACTGCCATACATTACCTTCGAGAAAGATTCCGAAGAGTACAAATATCTGCATGAACGTCGTCAGGCGCTGGAAGGCTACGTGCCAACCCGCATGCCTAAGTTCACTGAAAAACTGGAAATCCCAGCATTGTCAGATTTCAGCTCATTGCTGGAAGAGCAGAATAAAGAAATTTCTACCACTATCGCTTTCGTGCGTGTGCTGAACGTGATGCTGAAGAACAAGTCTATTAAAGACCGTATTGTTCCAATCATCGCCGATGAAGCACGTACCTTCGGTATGGAAGGTCTGTTCCGTCAGATTGGTATTTATAGCCCGAATGGTCAGCAGTACACCCCGCAAGACCGTGAGCAGGTTGCATACTACAAAGAAGACGAAAAAGGCCAGATCCTGCAAGAAGGGATTAACGAATTGGGTGCGGCTTCTTCGTGGTTGGCTGCTGCGACGTCATACAGCACCAATGATTTGCCAATGATCCCGTTCTACATCTACTACTCCATGTTCGGTTTCCAGCGTATCGGCGACCTGTGCTGGGCTGCGGGTGACCAACAGGCTCGTGGCTTCCTGATTGGTGGGACTTCCGGTCGTACCACACTGAACGGCGAAGGTCTGCAACACGAAGATGGTCACAGCCATATTCAGTCACTGACTATCCCGAACTGTATCTCTTACGATCCAGCTTATGCTTACGAAGTGGCAGTCATCATGCATGATGGTCTGGAACGCATGTACGGCGAAGCGCAAGAAAACGTTTATTACTATCTGACGACGCTGAACGAAAACTATCACATGCCAGCAATGCCGCAGGGCGCAGAAGAGGGTATCCGTAAAGGTATCTACAAACTGGAAACTGTTGCAGGTAGCAAAGGCAAAGTGCAGTTGATGGGGTCTGGTGCAATCCTGCGTCACGTTCGTGAAGCAGCTCAGATTCTGGCTAACGACTACGGCGTAGGTTCTGATGTGTACAGCGTAACTTCATTCACTGAACTGGCTCGTGATGGTCAAGACTGTGAGCGTTGGAACATGCTGCATCCAACAGAAACTCCACGTGTTCCTTATGTGGCTCAGGTGATGAACGACGCACCAGCAGTTGCTTCAACTGACTACATGAAGTTGTTCGCTGAACAGATTCGTAACTTTATTCCTGCCAGCGAGTTCCGCGTACTGGGTACAGATGGTTTCGGCCGCTCTGACAGCCGTGAGAACCTGCGTCACCACTTCGAAGTTGATGCTTCTTACGTGGTGGTTGCAGCTCTGGGTGAATTGGCTAAACGCGGTGACATCGACACCAGCGTAGTTGCACAAGCAATTACTAAGTTTGGTATCGACGCCGATAAAGTTAACCCGCGTCTGGCATAAGAGGTAAAGAACAAATGGCTATTGAAATTAACGTACCAGACATCGGTGCAGATGAAGTGGAAGTCACCGAAATTATGGTGAAAGTAGGCGATACCGTTGAAGCGGAACAATCGCTGATCACCGTTGAAGGTGATAAAGCTTCCATGGAAGTCCCTTCACCGCAGGCGGGTGTAGTTAAAGAAATCAAAATTGCTGTGGGCGATAAAGTCGCAACGGGCAAACTGATTATGATCTTTGAAGCTGCGGGCGCTGAAACCGCTCCTGCTAAAACAGAAGAGAAACCAGCGGCCCCTGCTCAGGCAGCGGCTCCTGTGGCATCTGCTGTGAAAAATGTTGAAGTACCAGACATCGGCAGTGATGAAGTTGAAGTCACTGAAGTCCTGGTCAAAGTGGGCGACACTGTTGCCGCAGAACAATCTCTGATCACTGTAGAGGGCGATAAAGCCTCTATGGAAGTACCCGCACCTTTTGCGGGTACAGTTAAAGAGATCAAAATCAGTACGGGTGACAAAGTTAGCACCGGTTCTTTGATCATGGTCTTTGAAGTTGCAGGTGCAGCGGCTCCAGTAGCAGCGGCAGCTCCAGCTCCAACAGCAGCACCGGCAGCTTCTGCGGCTAAAAACGTTGAAGTACCTGATATCGGCGGTGACGAAGTTGAAGTGACCGAAGTAATGGTGAAAGTGGGCGATAAGGTTGCTGCTGAACAATCACTGATTACTGTTGAAGGTGATAAAGCTTCAATGGAAGTACCGGCACCATTCGCAGGTACAGTGAAAGAGATTAAAATCAGCACCGGTGACAAAGTGAAAACCGGCTCTCTGATTATGGTCTTCGAAGTAGAAGGCGCAGCCCCAACGGCTGCTCCAGCTCAGCAAGCGGCTCCTGCGGCAGCGGCACCGGCGAAAGCCGCAGCGCCAGCAGCAAAAGCAGAAAGCAAAGGCGAGTTTGCTGAAAACGATGCTTATGTTCACGCAACACCGGTTATCCGTCGTCTGGCTCGTGAATTCGGTGTGAATCTGGCGAAAGTGAAAGGGACTGGTCGTAAGGGCCGTATCCTGCGCGAAGACGTTCAGGCTTATGTGAAAGAAGCGGTCAAACGCGCTGAAGCGGCACCCGCGACTGCCACTGGTGGCGGTCTGCCAGGCATGCTGCCTTGGCCGAAAGTTGATTTCAGTAAGTTCGGCGAAATCGAAGAAGTGGAACTGGGCCGTATCCAGAAAATCTCTGGTGCTAACCTAAGCCGTAACTGGGTCATGATCCCACATGTGACTCAATTCGATGAAGCGGATATCACTGAAGTTGAAGCATTCCGTAAGCAACAAAACATCGAAGCCGAGAAGAAAAAACAAGATCTGAAAATCACTCCGCTGGTGTTCTTGATGAAAGCAGCTGCCAAGGCGTTGGAAGAATTCCCTCGCTTCAACAGCTCTATTTCTGAAGATGGTCAGAAACTGACATTGAAGAAATACATCAATATTGGTGTTGCGGTTGATACCCCTAACGGCCTGGTTGTTCCGGTATTCCGTGATGTGAACAAAAAAGGTATTGTTGAGTTGTCTCGCGAGCTGTCTGTGATTTCCAAGAAAGCACGTGATGGCAAACTGACTGCATCTGACATGCAAGGCGGCTGTTTCACTATCTCCAGCTTGGGTGGCATCGGCGGTACGGCGTTCACGCCGATCGTTAATGCGCCAGAAGTGGCTATTTTGGGTGTGTCAAAATCATCCATGAAGCCAGTTTGGAATGGTAAAGAGTTTGCTCCGCGTCTGATGCTGCCTCTGTCTCTGTCCTTCGATCACCGTGTGATCGATGGTGCTGCAGGTGCGCGTTTCGCAGCGTATATCGCGACCATTATGGCTGATATTCGCCGTCTGGTCATGTAATCACTGGGGCCGGCTTTGTGCCGGCCTTGTTGTTATATAGACAGATACGGACAGATAAAGACACTTTGATACCAAGTTTGTCAGGCTGTTACATTAGTCGACAAGGTTGTTGAGACACTCGTCACGTGATGCGGCTTTTCAGTTTGTTAACAATTCTGTAAACTTGCCGCGTGTCAGTATCCCTGAAAGTGTCTGTATCCAGGAATAGGCAAGAACGTCACGGTGGATGAGGGCGTTATGAAATTAATTAGCCTAAAAAATGACGTCAGACCCGCCGGACAAACAATTAAGAGGTCATGATGAGTACTGAAATTAAAACTCAGGTCGTGGTACTTGGGGCAGGTCCAGCAGGGTACTCTGCTGCTTTTCGTTGCGCGGATTTAGGTTTAGAAACTATTCTGGTTGAGCGTTACGCCACTCTGGGCGGTGTTTGCCTGAATGTGGGTTGTATCCCTTCCAAGGCACTGTTGCACGTCGCTAAAGTTATCGAAGAAGCTAAAGCACTGGCTGAACACGGTATTGTTTTTGGCGAACCTAAGACTGACATTGATAAAGTACGTGTCTGGAAAGAGAAAGTTATCAATCAGTTAACCGGTGGTTTGGCAGGTATGGCTAAAGGCCGTAAAGTCAAAGTGGTTAACGGTTTGGGTAAATTTACTGGCGCAAATACCTTGGTTGTTGAAGGTGAAAATGGTCCAACGACCATCACGTTCGATAACGCGATTATTGCTGCCGGCTCTCGTCCTATCCAACTGCCATTTATTCCTCATGAAGACCCACGTGTTTGGGACTCAACTGACGCACTGGCACTGAAAACTGTCCCAGAACGTCTGCTGGTCATGGGCGGCGGTATCATCGGTCTGGAGATGGGGACGGTTTACCATGCTCTGGGTTCGAAAATTGATGTCGTTGAAATGGCGGATCAAGTCATCCCGGCTGCTGACAAAGACGTAGTAAAAGTCTTTACCAAACGTATCAGCAAGCAATTTAACTTGATGCTGGAAACCAAAGTGACCGCGGTAGAAGCCAAAGAAGACGGCATCTATGTCACGATGGAAGGCAAAAAAGCCCCAGCTGAACCACAGCGTTATGATGCCGTTCTGGTCGCTATCGGCCGTGTACCTAATGGTAAATTGTTGGATGCTGGTCAGGCTGGCGTTGAAGTTGATGAGCGTGGCTTTATCCACGTTGATAAACAACTGCGCACCAACGTGCCGCACATCTTTGCAATCGGCGATATCGTCGGTCAGCCAATGCTGGCACACAAAGGTGTTCACGAAGGCCATGTTGCCGCTGAAGTTATCTCTGGCATGAAGCATTACTTCGATCCGAAAGTTATTCCATCCATTGCGTACACTGAGCCAGAAGTCGCATGGGTTGGTCTGACTGAGAAAGAAGCAAAAGAAAAAGGCATCAGCTACGAAACCTCCACCTTCCCGTGGGCGGCATCGGGCCGTGCTATCGCTTCTGATTGCGCCGATGGTATGACTAAACTGATTTTTGACAAAGAAACTCACCGTATCATTGGTGGTGCTATTGTCGGTACTAATGGTGGTGAACTGTTAGGTGAAATCGGTCTGGCAATCGAGATGGGTTGTGATGCGGAAGATATCGCATTGACTATCCATGCTCACCCAACGTTGCATGAATCTGTGGGTCTGGCAGCAGAGATCTACGAAGGTAGCATTACTGATTTGCCTAACCCAAAAGCGAAAAAGAAATAATTTCTTATTGCTAATGAGTTAGTTAAGACGGCTCCTGAACAGGGGCCGTTTTTTATTGGGATAAAAGTAAGGTGAACTGGCTTAGTTGATTTGAATGGGTGGGGGCATAGGCTCATCGGTAATGGCAAGCATGCTGACCCTGAAAGTTGAGCTATCTGCGGACTCTTCTAACTCTGTAATCAAGAAACGGCTTTTAGGTAAAAAAATACGTTCTTCCCCCGGTTCATCAAGTAAATCCCCGATCTCAGTGCTATTAGTACGGCCAAGGAAAAATCTTATGGTATATCTTACGTTGACTTGCCCATCATTCAGGTCGCTGCTATTGAAGTGAGCAATACTGTCCTCATCAGCCGTAGTGCTTAAGAATGAGTCTATTTCAATGATTTCTTCTGGTATTACTTGGGCCAGAAATTCAGCACGATCTCTGACTTCCCCACGATATACTTCATCGACGACGCTCTCATCTTCAGAGGGGATATATCCATCTTCACGCAGTGAAATGTTAATATCTGAATTATTATCGAGCGCGGTGTAGGTTTCTGCTATTTCAACGTCTAACTCGTCGCCGGCCTCTCCTGTTCGTAGGGCATGATTTATAGCGACAAATCCTTCTTCTTGGAAGTTTCTAATAGCAAAATATTCTCTGAAACTTATATTCTCATGTGCGTAAGATGTATTATAACGCTCGATCTCTTTTTCAATATCTAACTCACCTTCATCTAATCTTTCTTTACCATAGATATTCTCCATTTCTTCTTTTATTTTGGCGAAATCACGAGGTTTAATTAATTTGATACGGTCAATTTTATTTTTTTCTATTGGGTCATGCCCTTTTACGTCATACATGTCCAAAGAGGAATTACTGCTATTATCCGATAACTCTACTTTAACTCTGCTTGTGCTTGCTCCCTCGTTGATAGTAGGGGGCTTCGTATCCCCTAATAGGAAACCTATTTTGCCATTCACTCGTTGTAATCTGCCAGAAGTCTTGGGATTAGGTTTGGGGCTGGTGGTCGGTAATAAGGGGGTTCGTTCTGTGCTGGTACGAGGTCGAGGTTTTGGTGCAGTCATTCTGGGGTTAGTTATCCTGGTTGGGCCGGGCCGGGGACTTCCACTCGTGCCGGGTTTCGCACCGATACCGACTTTGAACCCCTTGGGTTGAGGTGTCGGCCCACCAGATAATATCCCCAAACTCACCTCTACAGCGATCTCTTCACCGGTCTTGGGGGGTAATTTTCCCTCATCTTCAGGGACTGTTTTACATGCATACCCGGTACGCCATTGGCAATGTTGGTGCTGAAACTCAGTCCAGTTCTGACCAATTCTACGTTTAGGCTCCATGGGTCGAGCATGAATATCATTCATAACAAAGACCGTTAGAGAAAAAAATGCGACTCCAATTTTATTCATATCACCTCCTTTTACATGTAAGCTTTATTGAGATTTAAATAGCATGGCGATGCATTGGCATTAAAATATTGTTTTTGATGAATGGAGGGAATTTTATTTTTTAAGGAGGATGTGTGTCTGCGAATTAATAACCATGATTACGCTAATATGAAATAAATAAAATAATAGACTGTGAAATTATTTTATTTATTTCAGGGGTGGAATCCATTGCGCAATTGACTTGCTGTAATATTAAATGTGCGGCGTAGGGCTGTCGTGAAATTAGCTGAACTGGTATATCCGGCAAGGGTGGCCGCTTGATCAATACTGATACCTTCTTTCTGGAGTGCCAGCATGGCGCGTTTTAAACGGCAATGGCGCAGGTATTCAAACACCGTAATGTTGTAACTTTCACGAAAACGCCGCTGTAACGTACTTTGGCTCATATTCACTAAATGCGCTAACTCACTCATTGATAGGTGGTCAGCCTCGCCACTTTCCAGCCAATCGCGTACCTGCTGAATACGATTCAACCCACGTAATGACATTTTATTTTGTTGTTGGGCCTGCTTCTCCAGTGAGCTGAACGCTTCAATAATCAACCCAATACATTGAGTTTCCCACTGTAGCCGCTCGAGTGGTGTTGAAAAGGGCGGAGCACTTGCTATTTTCTGGGCGATGGCTTGAGCGTGGATGGATGGACGCCATAAATGAATCGCCAAGTGTTGCTGAGTAAAGTTGTACAGCGCATCCCAGGAGCCAGAGTGCGGCAATAAATCACCGTACAACCATTCACGGTCAAAGGTGAGAGTCAGCGTGCGTTCGTGACTGTTGTTTTTGCCATGGCGAGTAAATAGAGTGCTTTCCGTCAGCGAAACTAGGGAGGCATCGCCTTTTTCCTGCAAATGCAGTTGTTTACCACCAAATGAAACATGTGCGCTACCGCTAACCACAATCGCCAGTTTCAGCGCAGGATTGAGCTGACTCTGCGTTTTAATATCGTAGAGATTAGTGACGTTTGCGGTATGCAAAATCAGGTGTGGATTTAGGCGTAACACCTGAAAATCACCATATAATACCGGGTCAGTAGACAAAGATTTAGCCCCGCTCAACTGATAATCGCTGGCAACCAGATTCGATTGCTGCACAATCTGGTCGCGGTAAATCGGTTTGGATGAGGGGGAAACATTGCGTAAATTATTTCTTTTCACCGCGGGCATGACAAATTCTCCACTGACATTGACGTTCTGACAAAGAGCTTTGCTGTTTACACAAACCTTTTTTCTGATAGCAAATGTAACAATTAGCAAGATGAATTGATAATGAAAATAATTATCAATCTTGTTCGTTTTTGTTGCCCTATGAATAGATCGGTAGAGATTTTCCTCTGCTGACATTTGCTGTGGGCTTTTGCATCGGGGAAAGTGTAATGAAAGTAAAATGGCAGCGGCGCTCTCTGACGACCTTGGCGAGCTTGATTGGCCTGTGTATTTCAACTCCGCTTTGGGCGCAGACACAAGATAGCACTCAAACCGGCTCTGATACAGCCGCGATAGAAAAAACACAAACTGTCACCGCGACTCAACAGCAAGAACCCTCTGAAGCCGGAGGCAAAGCGGCGTCTGGCGATACTCTAGTGGTGACGGCTCAACAGCAAGTGCGTCAAGCATTAGGGGCATCCACTATTACTGCGGAAGATATCCGCAAACGCCCACCGGCAAATGACCTATCCGAAATTATCCGTACTATGCCGGGTGTGAATCTTTCCGGCAACTCAGCCAGTGGTCAGCGCGGGAATAACCGCCAGATTGATATTCGTGGCATGGGGCCAGAAAATACCCTGATTATGATTGATGGCATTCCGGTTTCGAGCCGCAATGCGGTGCGTTATGGTTGGCGTGGCGAGCGTGATACCCGTGGTGATACCAACTGGGTTCCCGCTAATATGGTTGAAAAAATCGAAGTGTTACGCGGCCCGGCAGCGGCACGCTATGGTAATGGTGCCGCAGGTGGTGTGGTGAATATCATCACCAAACAACCAGACAAAGAGCTGCACGGTAGCTGGAATGCTTATATGAACCTGCCACAGCACAGTGAAGAAGGGGCAACGCGGCGCACTGATTTTAGTCTGATGGGGCCATTAAGTGACACCCTCAGCTTCCGTTTATACGGTGGATACAATAAAACTGATGCTGATGATTGGGATATTAACGCCGGTCATGAGTCAGCCCGAACAGGTAATCAGGCTGGGACGTTGCCGGCCGGGCGTGAAGGGGTGCGCAATAAAGATATCAATGGGTTACTGCGTTGGGACTTCGCGGTCGGCCAATCTCTGGAGTTTGAGGTGGGTTATAGCCGTCAGGGGAATATTTACGCTGGTGATACCCAAAACACCAACAGCAATGCCATTGTTCGTAGTTTATACGGCGCAGAAACTAACGTGATGTATCGCGATAACTTCTCACTCACACATCGTGGTTTCTGGGATAACGGTGTCAGCACGACCTCTTATGTTCAGTATGAAGATACACGCAACTCACGTATTAATGAGGGACTGGCGGGCGGTACAGAAGGTATTTTCTCTAATAACCATTTCAGCACTATCAAGCTGGATAACTATTTGGCCCATTCCGAAATTAACTTGCCCTTTGATTGGGGCGTTAATCAGGTACTGACTGTGGGTGCCGAATGGAATGACCAGAAAATGAATGACCCAACCTCTAATACCCAAACAACGAGCGAAGGGGGCAGTGTCAGTGGCTTAACTGGCACCGGGCGCGATACTCGCTCGTCAGCACAGATAGCGTCGGTCTTTGTTGAAGACAATATTGAATTGACAGACACCACGATGCTCACCCCTGCGCTGCGTTTTGATCATCACAGCACCGCGGGCAGTAACTGGAGTCCGGGCCTAAACCTGTCACAAGAACTGGGCGATTACTTCACCATGAAAATGGGTATCGCGCGTTCATATAAAGCGCCGAATCTCTATCAAACCAACCCTAACTATCTGTTATATAGCCGTGGTCAGGGCTGCTATGGTGGTGGCGGCAGTTGCTACTTGATGGGGAATGATTCTCTATCAGCCGAAACCAGTGTGAATAAAGAGATTGGGTTCGAGTTCCATAATAACGATGGCATTATTGCCGGTATTACTTACTTCCGTAATGATTATCGCAATAAGATTGAGCCGGGCTTGGTCTCACTGGGCAACGCCAGTGGCGGAACTGGCGCTTATGCTAACTCCGATATTTTCCAGTGGGAGAATGTGCCGAAAGCGTTGGTTGAAGGTTTGGAAGGTAACCTGACCGTTCCATTCACTGATACGGTGCAATGGAGTAGCAACCTGACCTACATGTTGGAATCGAAGAACAAAACGACCGGGGATTATCTATCGATCACCCCAGAGTTTACACTGAATAGCTCATTGAGCTGGCAAGCAACGGATGATCTGTCCTTCCTGTCGACCGTGACATGGTATGGGCGTCAGAAACCGAAGAAATATGACTATCAAGGTTTGCCTGTGACAGGTACGGCGCTCAATGAAGTCAGCCCGTATGCCATTTTTGGTCTGAGCACCAGCTATACCGTGACAAAAAATGTCAGTGTCACCACGGGTATCGAAAACTTGTTTGATAAGCGCCAGTTCCGTGCGGGTAATGCGCAGAACGTTGCCAATATCGCGGGTGCTGGGGCGGCCACTTATAATGAGCCGGGCCGGACATTCTTTGTGAGCTTGAATACTCAGTTCTAAACTTACCTCTCTACAATGAGCAGATACGGCCATTTTCGGCTGTTTCTGCTCTCTTTATCGCCACAATATTTTCCATTTGCCATTCACCGCCATAAAAGTCCTACCAACAGCACGAGACACTCAGAGAGCGATGGTATCCATTCATTAGTTATGGTTATTATACTTGTCATCTTTCAATCAGCAGGTGTGTTGGCCTTTAGTGATGGGCTAACTGAGAGCCGTTATCAATATGTAAGATGATTACACTGCGCTCAACGATTCAGCAAAAATTTAATGTTGCTTTTATGTGAACGAATTAACACTGAGTTTAAATACTGGTATGCTGGTTGAGCGAAACTGGGCCTCTTACCTTACACCTACTGCATCAGTGATGATGGCTGGTGGAATAAGCCCGGCAAAATAAATGACAATAAGAGCGAGGAGAGAGTCGTGCTAGAAGAATACCGTAAGCACGTAGCCGAGCGTGCTGCAGAGGGTATCGTCCCCAAGCCATTAGATGCATCACAAATGGCAGCGCTGGTTGAATCATTAAAAAATCCGCCTGCGGGCGAAGAAGAATTCCTATTAGACCTGCTGATTAACCGCGTACCACCTGGTGTTGATGAAGCAGCCTATGTTAAAGCTGGTTTTTTGGCTGCTATCGCCAAGGGCGAAGCCCACTCCCCTTTGATTACCGCAGAGAAAGCTATTGAACTGCTTGGCACCATGCAAGGCGGTTATAATATTCATCCGCTGATTGATGCGTTAGATAATGAAAAGCTGGCTCCAATTGCGGGCAAAGCCTTATCTCATACCTTGCTGATGTTTGATAACTTCTACGATGTGGAAGAAAAAGCCAAAGCCGGTAATCCGCATGCCAAGAAAGTGATGCAATCCTGGGCTGATGCCGAATGGTATCTTTCCCGTCCAGCACTGGCTGAGAAAATCACGGTCACGGTCTTTAAAGTCACTGGTGAGACCAACACTGATGACTTGTCTCCGGCCCCTGATGCCTGGTCTCGCCCTGATATCCCATTGCATGCTCTGGCAATGCTCAAAAATGAGCGTGAGGGGATTCATCCGGATCAACCGGGCAGTGTTGGCCCAATTAAGCAAATTGAAGAGCTGAACAAAAAAGGCTTCCCGCTGGCTTATGTCGGTGACGTCGTTGGTACTGGTTCTTCGCGCAAATCTGCCACTAACTCTGTGCTGTGGTTTATGGGCGACGATATCCCTTACGTGCCGAACAAGCGCGGTGGTGGTGTGGTGCTGGGCAGCAAAATTGCGCCAATCTTCTTTAACACCATGGAAGATGCTGGTGCTCTGCCAATCGAAGTCGATGTTGCCAATATGAATATGGGCGACGTTATTGATATCTTCCCGTATCTGGGTGAAGTTCGCCGCCATGATACTGGCGAGATATTAGCCACTTTCGAACTTAAAACGGATGTGTTGCTGGATGAAGTCCGCGCCGGTGGCCGTATTCCATTGATTGTGGGCCGTGGCTTGACCACGAAAGCTCGCGAATCATTAGGGCTGCCTGCCAGTGAAGTATTCCGTGTGGCGAAACCGGTGGCGAAAAGCAACAAAGGTTTCTCGCTGGCACAAAAAATGGTGGGTCGCGCCTGTGGTGTTGCTGGGGTGCGTCCGGGTGAATATTGTGAGCCTAAAATGACTTCGGTCGGTTCACAAGATACTACTGGGCCAATGACGCGTGATGAGCTGAAAGACTTGGCGTGTCTGGGTTTCTCCGCTGATTTAGTGATGCAGTCATTCTGCCATACAGCGGCATATCCGAAGCCAGTTGACGTGACGACCCATCACACACTGCCTGATTTTATTATGAACCGTGGCGGTGTGTCTCTGCGCCCGGGCGACGGTATCATTCACTCATGGCTGAACCGCATGCTGCTACCAGATACCGTTGGTACAGGCGGTGACTCCCATACCCGTTTCCCTATCGGGATCTCTTTCCCTGCAGGTTCTGGTCTGGTCGCTTTTGCGGCGGCAACCGGTGTGATGCCTCTGGACATGCCTGAATCTGTACTGGTGCGTTTTAAAGGCGAAATGCAGCCGGGTATCACCTTGCGTGATCTGGTGCATGCAATCCCTTACTACGCGATTCAGGAAGGTTTGCTGACTGTCGAGAAGCAAGGCAAGAAGAATATTTTCTCTGGCCGAATTCTGGAAATTGAAGGTTTACCTGAGCTGAAGGTCGAACAAGCGTTCGAACTGGCAGATGCTTCTGCCGAGCGTTCTGCGGCTGGCTGTACCATTAAGCTAGATAAAGCACCTATCACTGAATATCTGCAATCCAACATTGTGCTATTGAAGTGGATGATTGCTGAAGGTTACGGTGATCGCCGTACGCTGGAGCGCCGTATCAACGGTATGGAAAGCTGGTTGGCAAATCCAAATCTGCTGGAAGGTGATGCAGATGCACAATACGCTGCAGTGATCGAAATTGATCTGGCAGAGATAACTCAGCCCATTCTGTGCGCACCAAACGATCCTGACGACGCTCGTTTGTTGTCTGATGTTGCCAACAGCAAAATCGATGAAGTCTTTATCGGTTCATGCATGACCAACATTGGCCACTTCCGTGCCGCAGGTAAATTGCTGGATCAACATAAAGGCCAGTTACCGACTCGTCTGTGGGTTGCACCACCAACTAAAATGGATGCTGCACAACTGACTGAAGAAGGCTATTACAGCGTCTTTGGTAAGAGTGGTGCGCGTATCGAGATCCCCGGGTGTTCATTGTGCATGGGTAACCAAGCGCGAGTTGCGGACGGTGCGACGGTTGTCTCTACCTCAACCCGTAACTTCCCGAACCGCTTAGGGACTGGGGCGAATGTTTATCTGGCTTCGGCTGAACTGGCAGCGATAGCATCACTGCTTGGGCGTCTGCCGACTCCTGATGAATATCAAACGTATATGGCTCAGGTTGATAAGACTGCGGAAGATACATACCGCTATCTGAATTTTGATCAGTTAAGCCAATATACCGATAAAGCCGATGGCGTGATCTTCCAAACCGCCGTGTAAATCGCTATATTTCGCACCTGCTAAAAAAGGAGGCCATTGGCCTCCTTTTTTTATTTAAAAAATAGTTTTGATTAGAATTTTGCAGGTATTTACCGGCTTTGCGAGTTTGCGCCGAGTCAGGCTGCCAATAACGATTAAACTCATTAGAAGAGCATTAGGAGGACGTGCTATGGACTATGAATTCTTGCGTGATTTAACAGGGCAAGTGCTGGTCAGATTCTCCATGGGGCATGAAGTGATTGGCCATTGGCTCAATGAAGAAATTAAAGGTGATTTGGCAAAACTGGACCAAATTGAAGCTGCCGCCAATGAAGTGAAAGGCAGTGAGCGTCAGTGGCAACTCATGGGCCACGAATACACCTTGTGGCTGGACGGTGAAGAAGTCATGGTACGTGCCAATCAACTGGATCTGGAAAGCGATGAGATGGAAGAAGGCATGAATTACTATGATGAAGAGAGCCTTTGCCTGTGTGGTTTAGAGGATTTTCTGTTAGTCCTGAAAGGCTATCGCAATTTTACCCTTCAAACTTGAAGCTACAGGGGTGTTAGCTGCGCTCATTCACCCGTGTGTAAGCTCATCGGGATTCGTTTGCTTGCTGCCTACCTGCAACTCCAATTTTTTTGGGTATGTATTTGTAAAAAGAGTTAGAGGGGATTGCGGCTGGCAGACCAGCACAGTAAAGAGCCGACCACCACCATGGCAACACCCGGCCAGAATGCGGCTGAGGGCAGGGTATTGAGCCATAAACTGGCAATCAATATCGACAACAAAGGTGTGAAGTAAGAGAGGGCGGCGACCAGTGTGGCGTTGCCTTTTTTCATGGCAATATCCCAGCATAAGTAGGCCAGCGCTGTATTTGCACCCATTAGTAACAGTTCAAAAGTGGCACGTGAGGTGAAGTGTAACTTACCGGGTGTCAGCACAAAGAACATCACCCACAAGCACAGGGCACAGGCGAGTAAAAATAGTGGCAATGCCCCCGGCCCTCGACTGTATAAACGCACTAAATTGGAATAACCCGCCCAGGTAAAAGCGGCAATCAGTGCCAGGCTGTAGGCCAGCGGATTGCTGCTAACATTGGTGCGCAGAACATTAACATCCAGCCCATCACCACCACTGACTACCCAGATAACCCCGAACAGCGCCAAAGCGGCTCCCGGCCAGAGCCACCAACGTGGTCGGAGTTTAAGTAATGGCACCGCTAACAGCAGGGTCAGACTTGGCCACAGATAGTTAATCAGCCCAATTTCAAGTGTTTGCTGGCGGTCATTGGCCATGCCGACGGCCAGAGCAAAGGACACCATATAGACTACAAACAGAAAACCACAGCCATACAGGTAAGCGGGGTGTTGCCCGCGCAATGTCGGTTTACCGGCCACCAACCACACCAAAATCCCACTGACAGTATAAATGGCGGCACCCGCGCCAAATGGCCCCAGTGTTTCAGACAATCCGCGAGTCAAGGCAACACTCATGCTCCAAAGCAGGATTGCAATAATGCCATACAGGGTAGGGAGGCGGTTCATGAACGGGGCATCTTCCTTGAGCAACATGAGACAGAAAAATAGGATCCTCTTATACATCGTCAATTAGGAAGATGGGAATAGCGAAGTGTAATTATTGATAACTCAGGGTAGGGATTGGAGATGATTTTTTGTTGCTCCATATCTTGCTGGGCAGTCGAGTTAAAGCGTGATGAATATATTTTGGCTAACCATTAAGGAATATTAGTTTAATAAACAATTGGTTAAGTTAGTTAATCAGATAAACCACACTAGAATCCGCTATTGAATTGCGTAGGCACTCCAGTGAGTTGCTTTCTCTGGCTGACTCATTATTTTGCCGGTAGACAAGTAAGCTGCGAATCAGTCGTTACTCCAACACAACACCAGGATGGTGATTTTATGGAAGGATTTGCTTATCGACCCACGCCTATCGTCAGTTGGCTGCTGATTTACCTCACTAGTGTACAACCTTTACATCCGGCTATTGCTGCTGGTATCCAGCCCGATAACGCCCAAACTCAAGTCAGAGTACACGGTCAGATCCCTGTGGTGAATATTGCCCGGCCGAATGCCGCTGGAGTATCTCATAATCGCTATCATGACTTTAATGTCTCCCCCATAGGCGCGATATTAAATAACGCGAAAACTGCGGGGTACTCAACATGGGCAGTAGGACATTTGGCGGCTAATCCCAATTTAGGGGGTAATAGCGCGCAGTTGATTATTAATGAAGTTACCAGCCGTCATCACTCTTCACTGGAAGGCATGCTCAACATCTTCGGTGAAAAGGCCAATGTGATTATCGCCAATCCCAATGGCATAAGTTGCAATGGTTGTTGGTTTAACAATGTGGGCGCTATTACATTAACCACAGGGACACCGGTATTGAATCGGTTAGGTGAGCTGGAGTGGCTCAATGTGCAGGGGGGCACAATTACTGTGGGCAATAAAGGACTCACTGCCCTTTCTCAAAAAGATACCGTCTTCATCAGCCGTCAGCTGAACCTTAATGGAGAAGTTGATGCGAAGCAGCTTGATATCATTTTGGGGACGAATAAGATTGATTATCAGAATGGTCATATTGAACCTTTGTCAGTCATGGGGGCCACACCTGCGTTGGCGATAGATACTCGTGCATTGGGTGGTATGTATGCTGATCGTATTCGTTTGGTATCAAAGGAAAAGGGTGCAGGTGCTGACCTCAAAAATATTTTTGGTGCTGAAGGCAATGTGACGTTTGATATTGCAGGGAATATAACACTCGGAAATATTCTGGCAAAAAAAGATCTCAATATACTCGGTGGAAATACCACTATTACTGTGGATAGCGAATTACTTAGTGGTGGGGATGTCACGCTGGTAACAACTGAATTAAATAACTTCAGCAAAGTTAAGGCCGTAGGTGATGTGCGTATTTTTAGCGATAAAGTTCATAATGTTGGCCCATCAGCTGAACTACATGCCCGCCATCATATGTGGATCCAAAAAGATGCGGAGGGAAATAAGAATAAGTTAGTTGAGAATAAGTCTGGCAGTATTAAAACTAATCTTGGTGATTTGATTATTCGTACGGATAAACTAGATAATTCTCGTCAGGTATTTAATGTGGGGTGGCAGGAGTTAACACCAGATTCTATCCATGCCTACATTTATGATTATGACAATATTTATTATCCACCGGTTAGAAAAACCATCGAATTATCAGCAGAACAATTTCCTGCTGAGTTCCCTACGGAGTGGTTTGACACCGCAGATGTTAGGCTTATTAATGAGCGAGCAAAATGGTTTTTATATAAAATTAATACTGAGCGGAAGCTGTATCAGATAACAGCCACGACGCCTGCTGCAACAATACATTCAGGTAATAATCTATATATTAATGCCAGTCAGCTAACTAATTCGGTCAGTAATATCAGCGCCCCAAAGGATATTTTCCTGACTGGAAATGAATTTCTCAATAACAGTCATAGCGATTGGAGAGAGGATACGTTCGTTAATTATAACGTTCAGGAGGGAATGCATCACCGAAATCATGCCAGAGAAGACGATTGGTATATACGATGGACTGAATTGGATAAAAACAATGGCACTATTTCTTCGGGCAGGAATGTCGTCCTTGATTTTAATAATAGTATTCAGTTACAACCATTGTTATCGTGGCCCCATTCACAATTTGGCTTCGGTTTCGAGTTGAAAAAACCAACACAACCCGTTGTGTTAGGTCATAATATATTACTGCATGCAAAGTCCATTACCAGCAATTATTTGATTCAGGCTCGTGGCGATATAACATTTGTTGCTGATGACACTATTCATTTAAATAATACAACTCTTCAAGGTCGAGATATATCATTTTCTGCACTCAATGACATTAATTCAGTGCATGGTAAATTTTTAGGTCGAGATATTACGTTGCTGAGTCGGCAAGGGAATGTTCTATTTGAACCGGAGTATCATAGTGAATATTATCTTCAACCCTCACACCAGAGAATAATCAGCGAAGTAAATGCAAAGGGAGATTTCACTGTCATTGCGGGTAAGAATATTAATTTAACTGACACCCTAATTCACCCCGCCAATAATATTTTCTTATCAGCAAATCATGATATTAATGTCAAACACAGTAAAAATTTAATCGATGAAATAAATGGTGGGGAAATTCTCAACCGAGAACAAAGTATACAACATATTAACCGGTTGTTTTATTTACCGGGTAAGCTAAAAAGTCATCAGGATATCACATTTAGTGCGGGTAATAACCTGACCTTACATGGCGTCACGTTAGAGTCAGAACAGGATATTAACTTGCATGCTGCTCGTGATATTGAGCTGTCACCACGTGATATCACATTTACATTTGATTCACTGTTGGATCCTTATTCATCCTTTCCATATGATGATCTCCAGCTATTCTTCCCATCATCACGCACCCCTGAATTGAGCACTCAGATAAATGCCAAAGGTAATCTCTTAATCAATGCGGGCCGCGATATTTTGAGTCAGGCCAGCAAGATAACCGTTGGCAATAATCTTAATTTATTGGCAGGTAGGGATATTCGGCTGACGGCATCACTTTATTCAGGCCTTGATAACCCAGAGGGGAATCAACGTCAGGATCGCCATGTGATGACACGCTTGCTGGCGGGAAATGCACTGAATGCGGTGTCAGGTCATCAACTACTCGCTCAGGGGGCAGAGCTTTCTTCTGGCGGCGATATGATGCTGACCTCTGGTGATAATATGCGCTTTGAGTCGCTGCTCAATGAGCAGCATCAGGGCGGTGGTGATAATTTTAGCTATAACAAGCTCCAGCAACCGACTCAACTTAAGAGCGGTGGCATACTGACGCTGATTTCAAACGGCAGTATTTTGTTTCAGGCAACCCAGTTAGCCGCCAAAAAAGTCATGGATATTGCCGCTGAAGGTGGCTATTTATTTGCTCAAGCGATGGAGGAAACCAGCCATGCCGAAGAGCGTTGGAATACCCGTAAATGGTGGGGACGAAGAAAATCACACCATAATGTCCAGCATGTCGCCACGAATAAAGTCACAGAGTTTACGGCTAATGACAATATCAACCTGCTAAGTCGTGATGATAGCACTTATCAGGCTAGCAAAATTGCCGCAGGTCAGAACGCTAGATTAACCAGTACTCACGGCAGGGTGAATTTTGAAGCCGTTAAAGATAGCTCGTTTGAGCAAAAGACGACGGTGTCGAAAGGCTTTTACATCAAGCACACCGACAAAGGGTATCAGGACGAAAAATGGATTTTACCTATTATTCATACTGGTGGTGAATTAACCATTGATGCTGCTCAAGGGGTTAGTGCTGATATAAAAGTTCGAAATGAGCAGTCATTGCATGATGCGGTGATCGCATTGGGCAATACTCCCGGCAATGAGTGGCTGAAAACGCTCAATCTACGCGACGATGTGCAGTGGCAAAAAGTGATGGATGCTTACCACCGTTGGGATCACCGCAGCCAACAACTGAATCCGGTGGTGGCGGTGGTGATTGCGATTGCCGTGGCGGCAGCAACGGCAGGATCGGGGCTGGCTGTCACGGCAGGTACGGCGGCAGGTGGCGGCATGGCTGGAGGCGCGGTAACTGCCGGGATATCCTCTCTGGCTTCGCAGGCGGCAGTATCGCTGGTCAATAATGAAGGTGATATATCAAAAACATTCAGGGAGTTAGGTAGTAAATCATCAGTAAAATCGCTGGTAACCTCAATGGCAGTTGGGGGGGCATTGAGCGGGTTTGACGCTGCGATGGCGGTGGGGAGCGCTGCTGATAGTGTCAACGCTGCACAATTACCCCAGTTGAGCAACGGTGACTGGAATAAAGTTGTTCAGCGAGTAGCCGGTCAATCCATTATCAGTTCCAGCCTTAATACCGGCATCAATGGCGGGAGTTTTAAAGATAATTTTACTACTGCATTACTCGCCAATACGGGTGCTCAGTTGCATGCCGAAGGGGCGCATGTTATCGGCAACAATGGGCGTGTATTAGGCGCTCCGGGCAAAGCCCTAAGCCATGCATTAGTGGCAGGTATCGCTGCTGAAATTAGTGGTGGTAATAAGGAAGGTGCAGCGGCGGGTGCACTAGCAGCAGAGTTGGCCGGTGCGGTGCTGGGTGATAACCTGATTGGCACGCAGCACTGGCAAGAGCAGCAAGCGCAACTTAGCCGTGTGGCCGGGGCTCTAGCCGGAGCACTAGCTAGTAGTAAAGCTGAGGGTGCATATAGTGGCGCGGATGCCGCCGAAGTCGTCGAAAGATTTAACCGCCAGTTGCATCAGGAAGAAATCAAGGCGATTAATGAACTGGCTCAGGGTAACAATATTAAGCAAGAACGCTTTATGGCCGCATCCTGCCGTCAGGTAAACTGTAGTGCGCAGGAGTCGCTCAATTCCAGTGAGCGTATTCGGGCTGAGGCGCTAATGGTGAAGTATCCCGAAACACCAGAAGAAGACAGTATTCTGGCACGTTATTGGATACAAAAAGAAAAACAGCGTTTTGGCAATTACCCTGCTCTCACGGGTTTTGAACAAGTCCAGTTATTTACTTATACTGATGTAGATACACTTTCTGATAGTCAAATTTTCGCCAAAAATCAGTGGGTTGAGGAAGCTGGTAAGATCACTGGTTGGTCTGAAGAGACGATTGAAGCCCTTGGTTTGTCAGCGTCTCTGGCAGCATCATTACGGGGAAAAAGATTTGAGCAGAGAGCGTCGGTTTATCCAGCTGGAATTAGCTTTAATATAAACCTGAAGAACCACTTAGCTAAGTTTGATGGGTTCTCTCAGAGAAAAGGTATTCACGGAACGCACAATGCCAATGCTTTTAATCAGGCGGTATCTGTTAACGGAGTAAAGGTAATCAACCGAGCATTTGGGCAAGTAAAAGGTATTACTCATGTCAAATATCAAATCCCAGCAAAAGATAGAGTAGGAAATACGGTTGGATACAAAGCTGATATATTTGAAAAAACCATCTATGATCCTAAGGTTTTTTCTGATGAGAAGATGTTAAAGCTTGGGCAACAAGCAGCAGCAAATGGTTATCATTCAGCTAGAGATTTAGGTGCTAGAGAGTATAGAGCGGAATCTAATGGTATAAAATTTCAAATTTTTTTAGATCAACACTCTGGCACTGTGATTAACTTTTTTCCGGTAATTAAATGATGAACGAATATATTTTTAACAAAATAGATTGTGATAATGATAAATATTGGGTAATAAAAAGTTTTTTTAACTCACTTAATCTTTCTGAAAAATTACTTGAAAGTGTAAGTAATATAATCAACAGAACTGGGTTTGTAATAAATGAGATGTATTGTCATTTTCCTGACTTGAATAACTATGATCCTGAATGGCACTTTGAGGGAATAATGTTTGGTGTTTGTGAGGATGAAATTGTTGTTCCTGAATCAGTGGGTTTCGACTATGTCAGATTAGCCTGTGAAAAGTATCTGCAACTTCACCCTGAGGATAGCGCTAAAGTTAGCACCCTACTTGCCCAGCTACCTTAACCCAAAATCCCGGCTAAAAACCGGGATTTAAAGTTGAATATCACCTACACCACATCACACTTCTGGCATATTACGGCCATAGTAGATTTCTTGCATTTCTTTATATAACAGGCGGGTAATACGCTCTCTTTCTTCCGGGCTGAGTTCTTCTGGTTTGGCATTAAACAGGTAATGCTTCAAATCGAAATCTTTCAGCATCATCTTGGTATGGAAGATATTTTCTTGATAAACATTCACATCCATCATGTGGTAAAGCGACTTCATATCGTCAGACATAAAGTTTTGAATCGAGTTTATTTTGTGATCGATGAAGTGCTTAACACCGTTAATATCACGGGTAAAACCACGTACGCGGTAATCCATGGTGACGATATCGGATTCCAACTGATGGATCAGGTAATTCAGTGCTTTCAGCGGAGAAATAACACCGCAGGTAGACACTTCAATATCTGCACGGAAAGTACATAGCCCCTCTTCTGGGTGGCTTTCCGGGTAGGTATGGACGCAGATATGGCTCTTGTCCAGATGAGCAACTACCGCATTCGGTAATGGGCCAGGGTGCTCGGAGGTATCGACATCACGCGGATCAACGGGTTCTTCGCTGACCAAAATAGTGACACTGGCACCCTGAGGATCATAATCCTGACGTGCGATATTTAAAATATTAGCGCCAATGATCGAGCAGGTTTCGCTCAAGATCTCGGTGAGGCGGTTGGCGTTATACTGTTCGTCAATGTAGGCGATATAGCCATCGCGATCGTCTGCGGTCTTGGCATAACAAATATCGTAAATACAAAAACTCAGGCTTTTGGTCAGGTTGTTGAAGCCGTGTAGTTTAAGCTTGGACAATTTAGTTCACCTCCTTACGGATTATGCTCAACGGGTGGTCGTTAAGGCATCCAGCAGATACTGTGGCAAGGCAAAGCTACCGACATGAATCGCTGGGTTATAGTAGCGGCAAGCCAGGCCCGCTTCAGTAAAACGTTGTTGCAGTGTGGCAATATCCAATTGACGCAACTGTGGGTTTTGAGTCGCCCAGGCGAAGGTCATGATACCACCGTAATATGTCGGAATGGCGGCCTGATAAAAACTGACATCCTCGAAATAATGACTAAGCTTGTTATGGCTATCGACGGCTTCATCTTGTTGCAAGAAGCACACTCCGTTTTGTGCCACAAAGATACCGCCTTCGTTCAGGCTACGAGCACATCCCTCGTAGAAAGCCGATGTGAACAGGCTTTCTCCCGGGCCGATGGGATCGGTACAGTCGGAGATAATGACATCAAATTTTTCAGTGGTTTGATTAACGAAGTCGACACCATCAGCAATCACTAACTTGAAGCGGGGATCGTCATAGGCACCCGCGCTGTGGTTGGGGAGATATTGGCGGCAGAACTCAACGACACCGGCATCAATTTCTACCATGGTGATCTGCTCAATATTTTTGTGGCGGCTCACTTCACGCAGCATCGCACCATCGCCGCCGCCGATGATAAGCACCTTCTTCGCTTGACCGTGGGCCAGCAAAGGAACATGCGTCATCATTTCGTGATAGATAAACTCATCACGCTCGGTGGTTTGCACCACGCCATCCAGAGCCATGACCCGACCCAGCACAGGGTTTTCAAAAATAACCAGATCCTGATGCTCGGTTTTTTCGCGGTACAGTATATTTTCGACTGAAAAATACTGGCCGAAATTGGCATGTAATGTTTCATACCATAGTTCTTTCTGTGACATGTTCGGGGCTTCTCCTTCGCAGTAACAGCCATGAAAAATGGGGGCAACATAATAGCCAACTCTGCCAGAGGTTGCACGGCAGAATTTCAGGCTGAAAGGGAAAATGTGGGATCGCTAGTTAGCGTAGGCCAATAAACTCAAAGAGTCACGAGCCAAAGATTTGCATTTGGTAGGAACGGGGATCGCAATACCACGCAGATCACGATAGCTCTCTTCACCCAACGCTTTCATATTAAAGCTATTGTAGTTGCGCAGATCCCAGCGATTTTGTTGAGCAAAATAGACAATTGCCCGTTTGATTTCATTATTGGGCAATTCGCTATAACCACAGTCGTTCTTCAGATAGACGAATACCGCAGTCAGATCGGCAAGATCTTCTGCTTCAGATTCACTTAATGCAGAACTGGCAGACGAGAATCCGCACAGAGTAAGCAGCAGCATAACTAACGTTGTTCTTTTCATCGCGGAAACAGGCTTGTTCATTGTTTACCGACGTTATCACACTGTGATGGCTGGGTATATGCTGGATTGATTCACAGAGTGATTGATTGTGTCTTGACCTTCCCTTTAGGGGAGGGTCTATGCTGACCGCACAGTATTTTTTGTGCCAAGCGGGCACTCTTTGGGTATTTACCGATGGGTATCTACCAACAATCAAGAATGGAGACGACCATGCATCGCCGTGATTTCATTAAGTTAACGGCAGCTCTTGGAGCCGCCACTTCACTGCCTCTATGGAGCCGCACGGCTTTCGCCGCAGATTTTTCACCTCTACCTATCCCGCCATTACTTCAACCCGATGCCAGTGGCAATATTAATGTGAATATTCAAACAGGTACTATGGCTTGGTTGCCCTCTGCGGCGACCCAGACTTGGGGTTATAACGGCAATTTGCTGGGGCCGGCGATTCGGTTGCAGCGTGGCAAGCCAGTCACCATTAATGTGACAAATTCTTTGCCGGAAGCCACAACGGTGCATTGGCATGGTTTAGAAATCCCCGGGGAAGTCGATGGTGGGCCACAAGCATTGATTCAGCCAGGCGAAAAACGTCAGGTTGCATTTACGGTAGAGCAACCGGCAGCCACCTGCTGGTTCCATCCTCATACCCACGGCAAAACCGGTCATCAGGTAGCGATGGGGTTGGGGGGCTTGGTATTAATTGATGACAGTGATAGCAAGAAATTGCCCCTGCCAAAACAGTGGGGTGTCGATGATATCCCAGTCATTTTGCAAGACAAACTCTTGGGCAACGATGGTCAAATTGATTACCAATTGGATGTGATGACAGCGGCTGTTGGCTGGTTTGGTGACCGAATGTTCACCAATGGGGCGAGTTACCCACAGCAAATTACCCCGCGTGGTTGGGTACGTTTGCGACTACTCAATGGTTGCAATGCACGCTCGCTAAATCTAGCTCTTAGCGATGGTCGCCCAATGTATGTCATTGGGAGCGATGGTGGTTTACTGGCAGAGCCAGTCGCGGTGCGTGAATTACCGATATTAATGGGGGAGCGTTTTGAGGTGCTGGTGGATACCTCAGACGGTAAAGCGTTTGATTTGGTGACCTTGCCCGTAAAACAAATGGGGATGACATTAGCGCCATTTGATAAACCTTTGCCGGTCTTGCGCATTCAACCATCACTGGCCGTTGGCAGTAAAACTTTGCCTGATACCTTGGTGGTTGTTCCTGCACTGGCTGATGCCTCGGGCCTGCAAGAGCGCTGGTTCCAATTGATGATGGATCCCAAACTGGATATGTTGGGAATGCAGGCACTGATGAGTCGCTATGGCATGCAAGCCATGGCAGGCATGAGTATGAACCACGGTGCGATGCAAGGGATGGACGGTGGTCATATGGCCGGTATGGATAATGGACATATGAGTGGCATGCACCACGGTACGACGAAAGCCGCATCTGACTTTGATTTCAGCCATGCCAATATGATTAATGGCAAAGCATTCTCGATGACCGAACCGGCATTTGATGCCAAGCTGGGTAAATACGAGAAATGGACCATTTCGGGGGAAGGCGACATGATGTTGCATCCATTCCATGTCCACGGCACGCAGTTCCGTATTTTGACCGAAAATGGCCAGCCGCCAGCAGAGCATCGTCGTGGTTGGAAAGATACCGTGCGGGTAGAAGGAGCGCGCAGTGAAATATTGGTGCGGTTTAACCATTTGGCGCCAACTAGCATGCCTTACATGGCCCACTGCCATCTGCTAGAGCATGAAGATACGGGGATGATGCTGGGCTTTACCGTCAGCGCCTAACCATTTGAAGTTACAGCGGGAGTACTCACTCCCCTGTAATGCCAACTTCTTTGGGCACAGTGAGTGACGGGAGAGGCCGTCGCAACATGGTGCCGGCTATGGTAAACTCAGCGGCTTTCTTCCGGCAAGCAACGTAAAAAAGCGACGTTAATACCTATGAAACACACTGTAGAAGTCATGATTTCCGAACAGGAAGTCAAAACCCGAATCGCCGAATTAGGCCACCAAATTTCTGAACATTATCGCGACAGCGGCAGTGAAATGGTGCTGGTCGGGTTGCTCCGTGGTTCATTTATGTTTATGGCTGACTTATGTCGCGCCATTGATGTTTCCCATGAAGTCGATTTTATGACGGCCTCTAGCTACGGCAATGGCATGAGCACCACCCGTGATGTAAAAATCCTAAAAGATCTGGATGAAGATATCCGTGGCAAAGATGTGCTAATTGTCGAAGATATTATCGATTCGGGTAATACATTAAGCAAAGTTCGCGAAATTTTACAATTGCGTGGACCAAAATCATTAGCTATCTGTACGCTGCTGGATAAACCACAGCGCCGCGAAGTGCAGGTGCCAGTTGAGTGGGTTGGTTTCGCCATCCCAGATGAATTTGTTGTGGGCTATGGTATTGATTATGCGCAGCGTTATAGACATTTGCCTTATGTCGGTAAGGTTGTGATGTTGGATGAGTAATTGGGTGACAGGTTACTGCGCGCAGGTTGCACACAAATTGCTGCCGCTCGCGACATCTTGAATATAAAGTATGACTGCGTTTTGGCACTTTAAGTTTGGGCTGCTTCTGCGAAAGTGATTAATGGGAGAGGGTGCGTATGAACGTACCCTCCCATAACGACTGACTTAGTCTTCTTTCGGTTCTTTAGGTAATAACTCGGCCATCGCTTTGCGGTAGACTTGTTCAAGCGCTTCCATGCTGGTCGCTGAGACTTCTAAATCCGTCAGCAGGCCATCTTCGATACCGTAAACCCAGCCGTGAATCATGGCTTTCTGCCCGCGTTTCCAGGCAGAGCGGACAATAGTTGAATGTCCAAGGTTGTACACTTGCTCTACGACGTTGAGTTTGCATAACATATCGCTGCGTTCTTCAGCAGGTAATCTACCCAGCAGTGAGCTATGTTTAAACCAAAGATCCCTGATATGCAGCAGCCAGTTATCAATCAGCCCTAATTCCAGGTCTTTTTTCGTTGCGGCTTCAACACCACCACAGCCAAGGTGGCCGCAGATAATGATATGCTCAACCTGCAAAACATCGATGGCGTATTGCACTACGGACAGACAGTTTAAATCGGTATGAATAACCAGATTGGCAACGTTACGGTGGACAAATAACTCACCCGCTTTCAGGCCAGTCAATTCTTCAGCTGGAACTCGGCTATCTGAACAGCCAATCCACAGGAAACGTGGTTTCTGGGCTAGCGCCAAGTGCTCAAAAAAACCGGGGTCATCTTCACTGATAGCTTTTGACCAAGTCCGATTATTCGCGATGAGCTTCTCTATTTCTTTCATGAATGTAAATAGCCTGTAATAAACGAATTGCGGTAGGATAATATACGGCAAGGATGACGATTTTGAAATCGGAACAGTTGTTCCGTTGGAAGCGCACTGTTGTCTGCGTAACATCTTCTCGGTATCTACCCAGGCTCCCTTTTGCCCCGAACTTACCCTGATAAGGGTGGGTTAAGTCAGGCATGGGCAGACTGTAACGGCCGGGAACTCATAGAATAAGGTTCTTTTTTACTTATGACATATGCACTGGAAATAACGCAACTGACCAAAACCTATGTGGGTGGCGTTCAGGCACTGCGTGGTATTGATCTGCACGTAGAGGCAGGCGATTTTTATGCTTTGCTCGGGCCTAATGGGGCAGGCAAATCCACCACCATCGGCATTATCAGTTCATTGGTGAATAAAACCTCTGGCAAGGTGAAAGTCTTTGGTTACGACATTGATCAAGATATTGTTAATGCCAAACGTCAACTCGGATTAGTGCCACAAGAATTTAACTTCAACCCGTTTGAGACGGTATTACAGATTGTGATTACCCAAGCGGGATATTACGGGGTAACGCGGCGCGAAGCCCTGCAACGGGCAGAAAAATATCTCAGCCAGTTAGATTTATGGAGCAAACGTAATGAGCGCGCTATTCGCCTATCCGGTGGGATGAAGCGCCGTTTAATGATTGCTCGCGCCCTGATGCATGAACCTAAATTACTGATTCTGGATGAACCCACGGCTGGAGTAGATATTGAACTTCGTCGCTCTATGTGGGGGTTCTTGAAAGAGCTGAATGCGCAGGGAACCACAATTATTCTGACTACCCATTATCTGGAAGAAGCGGAAATGCTGTGTCGCAACATTGGCATTATTCAGAATGGTGAATTGGTCGAAAATACCACCATGAAGCAACTACTGAGCAAACTTGAATCCGAAACCTTTATTTTTGACTTGGCAATAAAAAGTCCATTACCGAAGTTGGAAGGGTACAGTTATCGGCTGACGGATACTTCAACGCTGGAAGTGGATGTAAAACGCGAACAGGGTCTAAATGGTCTATTCAGTCAATTAAGTGCCCAGGGCATTCAGGTGCAAAGTATGCGCAACAAAGCTAACCGTCTGGAAGAGCTATTTGTCACTTTGGTTAATGGTAACGGGGGAGAAAAAGCATGACCCGTCTGTATTGGGTAGCATTACAAAGTATCTGGATCAAAGAGATTACGCGTTTTGCCCGTATCTGGATTCAAACTCTGGTGCCACCGGTCATTACCATGTCGCTCTATTTCGTTATTTTTGGCAACCTGATTGGGTCGCGAATTGGTGATATGGGCGGTTTTGATTATATGCAGTTTATTGTTCCCGGCCTGATTATGATGGCGGTGATTACTAACTCCTATGCCAATGTGGCGGCTTCATTCTTTGGTGCAAAATTCCAGCGCAGTATTGAAGAGTTGCTGGTGGCCCCGGTGCCTACCCATATTGTTATTGTCGGTTATGTTGGCGGTGGCGTAGCTCGTGGGATTTGTGTCGGCATCTTGGTGACGATTATTTCCCTGTTCTTTGTCCCTCTGCATGTCCATTCTTGGTCAATGATTGCATTGACATTAATGTTGACGGCAATCCTGTTCTCTCTTGGTGGGTTATTGAATGCTGTATTTGCTAAAACATTCGATGATATCAGTCTAGTGCCTACTTTTGTGCTGACACCGTTGACGTATTTGGGCGGGGTATTTTACTCGTTGGCTTTACTGCCACCTTTCTGGCAGGCAGTATCGAAGCTCAACCCTATCGTGTATATGATCAGTGGATTCCGTTACGGTTTCCTTGGCATTACTGATGTTCCTCTGGTCTATACCATTGGGGTGTTGGTGGTCTTTATCGCGGTATTTTATGCTTGGGCTTGGTATTTAATTGAACGTGGTCGCGGCCTACGTACCTAACACTCTCCTCAGTCTTGACGTTGCTACTTTTTGCAACGTCAGTGACTTTGGTCATGGCTGACGTTATTAAGTATGCTAGTAAATTATTAGTTAGTTAATTGTTGTTAATGCTGGAATTTAATCGTAATAAATAATGTCCTCGTCGAATATCGTCTTTCTCAACTCAAAGCGTCTCGTGTTATGCTGGCGCACCAGATTTTCCCCTTTCAAATTCAGCGCCGAATGCGCATAAGTAGAACGATAATGTGGCATAAAAACAGAATAGCTATTGGGATGCTACTCGGTGTTGTCATGTCGGTAATGCTACCGGCAACCCATGCAGATCTCTTGCCTGATGAAGCGACTCTTACCCCTAAATTCATGGTTGCAGACCGTGATAGTGAAATATATTCGTTGGTTGGCGAGAAAGTCATTCCTGTCGGGGAGATCAAAGAAGATCAACTTCTTCAGATTTTACCTGCGGCGGCAGAGTACTATGAATTTAAATTTGGTAACGGCATTGGTTTTATTGATAAAGATGATTTGCGTGATATAAAAAAAGAGATAAAAAGTAATGATATCTTGGGTGATTTGAATAAGCCGTTACCGAACCAAAATATCTTAATACAGCGTGAAACGTCGGTTTATCTGGCAGCTGATTTAGACAGTGAACAATTCGCGACGTTAACTGAGAATTTGCGCTACCCAATCGTAGGCAAATTGAAAGATCGGTTGGGGAATACTTGGTATCAGATCAATATTGGTGATCGCTTAGGGTATGTCAGTAGTGTTGATGCCGAGATAGATAACGGTATCCCGATTCTGACTTATCACCATATGTTGAGAAATGAGGAAAACAAACGTTTCCTGAATACGTCAACCACGACTTCTGATGCGGCATTTAGCAACCAAATGACCTATCTCAAAGAGGCCGGTTACGACACTATCTCCCTCTATCAGTTAGAGGGGTATCTCAATAATAAGATTAACTTACCCGCAAAAGTTGTGGTGCTGACATTTGATGATGGCCTTAAATCAGTTCATCGCTATGCGTATCCAATTCTGAAAGAAAAAGGCTTCCGGGCAACAGCATTTATCATCTCATCACGTATTAAACGTCACCCACAAAAATGGAATCCTGACGCACTACAGTTTATGAGTATTTCTGAATTGAAAGAGATTCAGGATGTATTTGATGTGCAGTCTCATACGCATTTTTTACATCGGACCGACAATAAACGTAATCCGATTTTATTGAGTCGTTCTTATCACAATATTGTTTTTGATTTTGAGCATTCACGTCGCGCGTTATCTCAGTTTAATCCGCATGTGATTTTTCTGTCATACCCCTTTGGCGGCTTTAATCAAACCGCAATTGATGCTGCAAAAGGTGCAGGTTTCCATTTAGCCGTGACAACCGTGCGCGGCAAGGTCAAACCGGGCGATAATCCTTACACACTTAAGCGGCTTTATATTCTGCGTACCGACTCAATCCCAACGATGGCAGAGCGTATTGCTAATGAACCGGGCAAAGCACATATTCCGGCAGAACCTTTGGTGATGGAGTCTGATTAGTCGTTATAGGGCATGAGGGTTAAATATGAGGAAAGGCGCTTAAATAAGCGCCTTTTTTGTGTGTTTTCAAGCGGTAATGGGAATTAAGCGACCTGAACTGGCACTGCTTTCGCTTTACGCTGCAACTGATTCTCACCTTCAAAATACGCCACTTTAGGGTGGTGCAGGCGAGCATCAGCATCAGACATCTGAACATACGAGCAGATAATCAGTTTATCGCCAACGCAAGCACAGCGTGCAGCCGCACCATTGACAGAAATTATCCGCGAACCGCGTTCGGCGGCAATTGCGTAGGTCGAGAAACGCTGACCGTTGTCAACGTTATAAATATCGATGGCTTCATATTCCAGAATACCCGCCGCTTCCAGAAAATCCTGATCAATAGCGCAGGAACCTTCATAGTGCAAATCAGCTTGAGTGACTTTGACCCGATGCAGTTTGCCTTGCAACATAGTGCGTATCATAACTCTTACCTTTGACCCCGGTTATTGCCCAGAAAAAGTCTGGCAACTGATCCTTTCATCGATTGATTCAGGAATAAGCCCCCAGTTTTGCTGATTTTATCTTACTTGTCTATGACTGACGTGATGACAAAACATGCAGCGCAATCAGTCATTTTTAGTGACAAACTAATCAGCTATGCAAATCAACCTGTTGGTTATCGATCAGGCGCGCTTTACCTAGCCAGGCGGCCATCAAGATAACAGCTTGTTTACTCTCGACCGTCAGTGGCTGTAAGGTTTGGGCATCGCGGATAAAGAGTTCATCAGGTGTAAAACCAGCATGGTGTAATTGCTCTGCAGTATCCGCCAGTAAATCATCAATCTGGCGCTCGCCCAACGTCAGTTTCTCCGCTAACGCCTGCATTATTTTATAGAGCTGCGGCGCAATTTTACGCTCTTCCGCTGTTAGATAACCATTGCGAGAACTCAGTGCCAAGCCATCTTTGGCGCGGACAATCGGCACGCCAACGACATGGATATCATAGCCCATGTCTGCCACCATTTTGCGGATGAGCGCCAGTTGCTGATAATCCTTTTCGCCAAAACAAGCGACATCGGGTTGAACCAGATTGAACAGTTTACTGACAATTGTCGATACACCACGAAAATGGCCGGGGCGACTGGCACCTTCCAAAATGGTGGACAGGGCAGGGACATCAACATAAGTCTGAGCTTCTAATCCTGCCGGGTAAACATCGGCAGCCGCTGGAGCAAACACTAAGTCAACACCGTGGCGCGTCAGTTTCTCGCAATCTTCTTGCAGGGTGCGTGGATAGCGGGCCAAATCATCTGGGCGCTCAAATTGCAGTGGATTGACAAAAATACTCACAACCACGATATCGGCACGGGTTTTGGCATCTTCCACCAATGTCATATGCCCGTCGTGTAGATTACCCATGGTCGGTACTAGCGCGACTCGCTTACCCTCTTGACGCCAGCGACGGATCTGCTGGCGCAACATTGGCAAGGTTTCAATAATTAGCATCCTTTTCTCCGGTATACCCGTCATCTTTCAAGTAGTAGGTGTATTGGCTGCACTCGCTCATCCGAATCACTTACTGATGCCAGTTCATCGGGATTTTCTTGCTTGCCGCCTTCCTGCATATCGAAATCAATAGGGTGTAATTGCAATATTTAAGCAGTAAAAATTTACTGGAATGTATGTTCTTCAGCCGGATAAGTACCGCTCTCAACTTCTTGAATATAAAGCGTAATAGCAGCACGAATATCGCCAGCACTCTGCGCCAGGAAATTTTTGCTAAATTTAGGGGTATGACCGCCAGTAATTCCCAATGCATCATGCATCACCAGAATTTGCCCATCGGTGACATTGCCAGCCCCAATACCAATCACCGGAATAGATAGCGCTTCGGTGACTCGTTGGGCTAATTCTACCGGAACACATTCCAGAACGAGCAGTTGTATACCGGCATTTTCCAGTGCCTGAGCATCTTTCATCAGTTGGTTGGCCGCGACTTCTTCTCGGCCCTGTACTTTGTAACCGCCGAAGATATTGACTGACTGTGGTGTTAGCCCCAAGTGACCACAAACGGGCACAGCACGTTCTGCCAGCATGCGAACGGTGTCGCACAACCAACTGCCGCCTTCCAGTTTGACCATATTGGCCCCGGCTCGCATCAATTCTGCCGCGTTGGTAAATGTTTGTTCTGGCGTGGCATAACTCATGAAGGGCATATCGGCCAATAACAGGCAATGAGGCGCGCCACGGCGGACTGCACGGGTGTGATAAGCCACATCTGCAACGGTGACAGGTAGGGTTGAATCGAAGCCTTGTAGCGTCATACCGAGCGAATCACCCACCAACAGAACCCCAATCCCCTGCTCGGCAAATAATTGAGCAAAGCTGGCATCATAGGCGGTCAGTGCAGCGAACTTACGCTGCTCTTGTTTCCATTGGCGTAAATGGCTCATGGTAGTGGCTTTCATCACTCTATCTCCTGAAGTCGTCAGTTTAATAAAACCATTCTACTGTAACCATAGTACAACGGCGAGTGGTGCTATTTTATGCATTCAATCATATGGATAGAGGTTCTATCTTCGGTGGGGGGTTAAGAATGCAGCACAGAATAAAGAATTAAGGAGAATAGAAATATCAGGAGGGAACAGGTTAGTGCTGGTGGCATTCGTTACCAAGGCACCAAACCATTTTTATCTACCCGCTTGAGGCGCTCTGATAATGCCTCACCATCAGGGAAAATCAGGTCTGGGGCGATATCAGCTAATGGATAGAGCATAAACTCGCGTTCTTTCAGACCATAATGCGGCACCGTCAGGCGATCGGTTTTTATCAGTTGATCACCATACAACATAATATCCAGATCCAGTGTCCGTGGGCCCCAGCGCTGCTCTTTTCTTACTCGCCCCTGATTACGTTCAATGGCTTGGGTGCAGTCTAGCAGTTGCTCAGGTGGAAGCGCTGTATCCAACGCCACCACCGCATTGAGGAAATCGGGTTGATCTTGTGGGCCGAGTGGCTTAGTGCGATAAAAAGGTGAACATGCCACTAACCGGGTGCGCGGTAGATGCTCCAGCGCTTCCAGTGCCGTCTTAACCTGTTGCAGTGGCATAGATTGATTACTGCCCAACGCGATATAGACCCGGATCATGGTATGAATTATGCCCCTTCTTTACGTGGTGCTGGTTTACGCGGGCGACGAGGACGAGAACGACGCGGCGCAGGATCCGCTCCTAACGTATTCAACATATTTTTTTGCTGTAGTGGCGTTGCTTCTTGGAACTCGCCCCACCATTGGGCTAGACGTTGCAATTCATGGTTATTTTCCACTTCGGCACGCAGCACTAGCAAGTCATAAGCGGCACGGAATTTCGGATGCTCCATCAGCTTGTGGGCGCGTTTACCTTGGCGACGTGACAAGCGTAACTGCAGCAGCCAGATATCTCGTACCAACGACGTAATGCGTTTTGGAATTGCCAGTGAACGACACTCTTCATCCAGGACATCATTCATTGCCAATGCAAAAGCATCGTAATAAGCCAGGCCACTTTCTTGCGTCAGTTTCTGCGCATGTTCAATCAACGGATACCAAAGCATAGCGGCAAATAAAAATGCTGGATTGACGCGCTTATCATTATGCAAACGATGGTCAGTATTTTTCAGAACCTGAACCAGAATGCGTTCCATTGGTGAGTCATGATGCTCTGTAAAATTGCGAGCAATCAGCGGAAATAATGGTTGGAAAAGCTGGTATTCACACAACTTTAAATAAGTTTTATAGCCATAACCTGATTGCAAGAGTTTGAGCGACTCTTCGAACAGCCGAGCGGGAGGGATCTCGTGCAGCAGTGAAGCCAGACGCGGGATCGGTTCTGCGGTTTCTGGGCTTATCTTCATATCCAATTTAGCGGCAAAGCGCACGGCGCGTAGCATCCGCACGGGATCTTCACGATAGCGGGTTTCAGGATCACCAATTAGGCGAATAATCCCTTCTTTCAGATCACGTAAACCGCCGGTGTAGTCGCGCAGCGCAAAATCAGAAATACCGTAGTAGAGGCTGTTAATAGTGAAATCACGGCGCTGGGCATCATCTTCAATTGTGCCGAAAATGTTGTCACGCAGCAGCATGCCATTTTGTGCCTGCTGGGAAGAGTTTTTGTCGCTATCTTCCGCTTGTTGTTGTTCGTGATGACCCCGGAACGTCGCTACTTCAATGATTTCTGGGCCAAACATGACGTGCGCCAGACGGAAACGGCGGCCCACCAGACGACAGTTACGGAATAACTTTCGCACTTGTTCTGGAGTAGCGCTGGTGGTGATATCAAAATCTTTCGGCTTTTTGCCCAGCAATAGGTCACGGACACCACCGCCAACCAGATAAGCTTCATAACCTGATTTATTCAGGCGATAGAGAACCTTCAGCGCATTATCGCTGATATCTCTACGGGAAATATTGTGCTGATCTCGCGGAATAATCGTCATTGGACTTTGTTCCGAAGCAGGCCCCGCTTGATTCTTGCGGCCAGAATTCGCTCTGGCAGGCCTTCTTTCTTTGCGGGCCACGTTATCTTCACCGGGCACTTTATCTTTACGGGCACTACCATCACGGGCCGTCTCATCACGGACAGCTTTGCCATCGCGCGCAGATTTATCATCGCGAATCAGTACCTTACGGCAGAAATTAGCTACTCGGGTAAAAATGGTACACCTCGATAGTGGCAATATTTAACAGAACAACAGAAAAACAGCGGCTAATCATAGCTCACCGTGCTTCCTTTGAGAATGCCGTTATGTTCTCAGTGGCAGCGATGGCCCCCTGAAGTGGAATTGCAGCCAATGTCCAATGTTCGACTGCAAAACGTAATAATAACGGCAAATCAAGATCTTGCCAGCATTCTGGCAGGGGTTGATGTAAAAACTTCAATGCCGCGATCAAAACGGGCCGCGGATCGCCATTTGGCAGTGGCGGTGCATGGTTTTGCTTAGATAACTTATTACCATCCGGGTTTAGTGCCAGTGGCAAATGCAAATAACCGGGCACGGGTTGCTGTAACTGCTGGTAAAGGGCTATCTGTCGCACGGTTGGTTCAATTAAATCGGCTCCGCGAACAATCTCGGTTACGCCCTGAAAAGCATCATCAACCACTACAGCAAGATTATAGGCAAACAGGCCATCCCGCCTACGAATAATAAAATCTTCTTCTGCTAGGGCTGGCACGGCATACAGCTCACCCAATAATTTATCATAAAAGGAATAAACCGGTTGAGTCTGTCGTAAACGGATAGCAGCACCTGTCGCGGGGAGATGGCGCTCGCGGCAGTAACCGTCGTATAACCCACCAATCTGCTGAATACGGCTGCGCGTGCAGGTGCAGTAGTAACTCAGACCTTGTTGTTTCAGCCAATCTAAGGTGGCGCGATACGCGTCATGACGTTGAGACTGATAAACAACTGGGCCATCCCAATGCAGGCCGTAGTGCTCTAGTGTCGCTAAAATACGGGCAGCCGCACCTGGGATTTCGCGGGGAGGGTCAATATCTTCGATGCGAACCAGCCAACGACCGCCTTGAGCGCGAGCTTGCAAGTAACTTCCTAGCGCGGCAATCAGTGATCCGAAATGTAAATCACCTGACGGTGACGGCGCAAAACGGCCCACATATTGGGTCTGCCCATGTGCAGTTTGATGAGTATTGATATTTTTGGACATAAAGAGAAGGGAAGTTCAGCGTGTAAAATACGGCACCAGAAATAACTCTGGCACCGTATTATTGCTGTATTAGCCTGCCATCTGCTTTTCGCGGATTTCGGCTAGAGTTTTACAGTCAATGCACAAATCTGCAGTTGGTCGTGCTTCCAGACGGCGGATGCCTATCTCGACGCCACAAGATTCGCAGAAACCGAAATCGTCATCTTCAACTTTTTTCAGTGTCTTCTCGATCTTTTTAATCAGTTTACGCTCGCGGTCGCGGTTACGAAGTTCAAGACTAAACTCTTCTTCCTGCGCGGCACGGTCAACCGGATCGGGGAAATTAGCAGCTTCGTCTTGCATGTGCGATACAGTACGATCCACTTCATCCCTGAGCTGGTTGCGCCATGCTTCAAGAATCAGCTTGAAATGCGACAGCTGGGCGGCATTCATATACTCTTCGCCTGGCTTCTCTTGGTACGGCTCTACCCCAGCGATGGCGAGAATGCTCAAGGACGAGGTTTTACGTTTTTGCCCTTCTTGCATGATGCTTCTCCTACATTCATACGCACTATCGAAATCCCCAATACGGGGAAAAATCAGGCCGCTATAAATAACAGAAGGAAGGTAGGTTGGCAATTATTCCTGTCGCCTGCTTGACAATGGTGTGAAGGAAGGCGTATTTGGCGAGCGGCTTTACCCAATAGTTGCTTCTTTATTAAGCGTTATGGATGAAGCGTTTCGTCCAGTAATAACGGTAAACGAGCGTCCAGCGCGATACCGTCAGGCGATAGTTGAAAACCGTAGCAAATCACCTCCACTCCTGCTTGCTGTGCCTGGGACAGCAATTGGGCATAGCGATTGTCAATGTGTCGGGCCGCAGCGACTTGCTTGATGCCCGTATGCAATACGGCAAAAAAAAGTACCGCCCGGTGACCGTGGGCAACCATGCTTTGTAACTCCCTGAGATGCTTCTGACCCCGCAGGGTGACGGCATCCGGGAAATACCCACACTGTTGCTGTAATAAGGTAACCGACTTGACTTCAATATAGCAGTTAGACCTATTTTCTGCCTGCAATAACAAGTCTATACGGCTGTTCTCATCCCCATATTTAATCTCTCTTTTGACAGAAGTGTAACCAGATAATTCAACTATATGGTTATTCTCTATCGCAGATCCGACTAACTCATTGGCGCGTAAGGTATTTACGCATATCCAATCACCGGTTTGGGTCTGTGTTAACTCCCAACTGTGGGGATACTTACGCTTCGGATTATCCGAGGTCGAATACCAAACGGTATCTCCCGGTGTGGCGCAACCGGTCATCGCCCCAGTATTAGCGCAATGAATAGTTAATGTTTCTCCGGCGGGCGTCACAATATCAGCTAAAAAGCGTTTATACCGCAGGATAAGTGTGGCGGGTTGTAACCGAGGATGAAAAGACAGCAATTGAGGATGAGAAAGCAACAAGGGGTTAGAGGGCATCTGATGTCCTTTCACTACTAGCCAATGGCCAGCTTTGCACGAGATGATAACGGGTACGGCCCCGCGCGAAGACGGATTCATACAGCGAAAAATGGCTAGCATGGAAACTTTCATTTGCGGTTTTGGCCGGTATGGCCACCGGGCGAACAGCGCCACGCAACAAGGTTACATGAGGGTGAAATGGCAGAGGAGTTTGGTAGCAGCCGCTACGTGCTGCCTGAGAACGCAGCAACTGTGCCAACTGTAATAGTCCACGCGGAGGGTTTTTGCACCCAAGCCATATCACCCCAGATCCGGGCCAGTGGCCTATATCATCCAGCGTTATGTTAAAACCAGGCTGACTTATACGGCCTGCCAGTTGCTGCAATACCTGCGCTTTAGCCGCACTGACCTCCCCAAGAAATGCCAGCGTTAGGTGAAGATTAGCCGCTGCGATAGGGTGACCCGCCTCCGGCGGGAAGTTATCTGCTCGCCATTGCACAATGTTTTGTTGCATGTCTTCAGGCAGCGCCAGTGCAAAGAATAGGCGGCGTGGCTTCGTTTTATTAACGGTATTTTTATCAACGACATTAATCATCAGATTGGCATAATCACTCGGCTAAATACGCTATACGGCCATGATGTTACAATGGCTGACGATGAAAGTAGAGAGCATGGAGAAGAATGTGGTGGTGAGTCAGAGAGAAAGTGAGGCGCAGATGGCCGCTTTACCGGTAGGTGAAGTGCTTAGTGAGATATTGTCTGCCTTGCAAACCTCACCGCAAGTGTTGCTCCATGCCCCTACCGGTGCCGGTAAATCGACGTGGTTACCGCTACAAATCTTACACTATGCCAAGTTTCTAACGGGTCGAATTATCATGCTGGAGCCTCGGCGACTGGCGGCAAAAAATGTGGCGCACCGTCTGGCACAACAACTTGGTGAACAACCGGGTCAGACAGTGGGCTATCGCATGCGGGCAGAAAGTAAAAGCGGGCCGAATACACGACTGGAAGTGGTCACCGAGGGCATCCTCACGCGGATGCTCCAACAAGATGCGGAGCTTGCTGGGGTATCTTTGGTTATTCTCGATGAGTTTCACGAGCGCAGTTTGCAGGCTGACTTAGCATTGGCGTTATTACTGGATGTGCAGCAAGGGCTACGTGATGATCTCAAACTACTGATAATGTCTGCAACGCTGGATAACCAACGCCTTTCTGCACTGCTGCCATCTGCACCGGCGATTATTTCCACTGGTCGCAGCTTCCCTGTTGAACGTAGCTTTCAACCTTTATCTAGCCATGAGCGACTGGAGGATGGAGTGGCTGACCGGGTGAAGCGTTTGCTGAATGAACACTCAGGCTCTTTGTTGCTATTTTTGCCCGGCGTCGGTGAAATTCATCGGGTCATGGAGCGGCTACAGGGGGCGCTCACCAGCGACACGGATCTTTGCCCGTTGTACGGCGCTTTGCCACTCAGCGAACAGCAGAAAGCCATTCAACCGGCCCCTAGCGGGCGGCGCAAGGTGGTGCTGGCGACCAATATTGCCGAAACCAGTTTGACGATTGAGGGGATTCGGCTGGTGGTCGACAGTGGATTGGAACGGGTGGCACGATTTGATGTCAAAAACGGCCTAACCCGTTTGGTGACCCAGCGGATAAGCCAAGCTTCAATGGCACAGCGCGCCGGGCGTGCCGGGCGGTTAGAACCGGGTATTTGCTGGCATCTGTTTGCTAAAGAGCAAGCCGAACGAGCGGCGGAGTACAGCGAACCTGAAATTCTTAACAGTGATTTATGTAGCCTGTGGTTGGAACTGCTGAATTGGGGATGTCAGGATGCGAGCCAGCTTAGTTGGCTGGATCAACCGCCGCAGGCCGCACTCTGCGTTGCCCGCGATTTATTGCTGCGGTTGGGGGCTATCGATTCGAATGGTCAGCTCACCAGCACAGGGCGTGCAATGGCCAGTTTAGGGTGTGAACCACGTCTGGCCGCCATGTTGTGCTTTGCTGTTGATCAAAGCCCAGAAGCCCTGGCGACGGCGGCGTTGTTAGCGGCCATTCTGGAAGAGCCACCACGCTCAGGTCAGATTGATCTGCACGATTGGCTCTGTCGCCCCCAGCCTCATTGGCAGCGGCGAGCAAAGCAACTGGCGCAAAGAGTTAATGCCCGCGTCGGGGGCGTTGATAGCTATCTCGCCGCTCAATTACTGGCGCTGGCTTATCCGGATCGTATCGCGAATGCACGAGGGCAGGATGGTCGTTATCTATTGGCTAACGGTATGGGGGCTGCAATGGCACAGGACGAGGCGCTATCACGTACGCCTTGGTTAGTGGCAGCCAGCTTATTACAAAGCAATAGCGGGCCGGATGCGCGCATTTTATTGGCACTGCCCATTGATGTTGAGCAGTTGGCGCAGCAATTACCTCATCTGGTTGAAGAAAAAACTGTGGTGGAGTGGGATGAGGACAAAGGCACATTACGCGCTTGGCGGCGCTGGCAAATCGGGCGGTTGACTCTGCGAGCACAGCCTTTGGCAAAACCGAGTGATGAGGCATTGCAATCCGCTCTATTGAACTGGGTTCGCGAGCAAGGGTTGCAGGTGCTCAATTGGGATGAGCACGCCGAACAGCTCCGCACCCGGCTGCACTGTGCCAGCCTTTGGCTATCTGAAGAGCAATGGCCCGCGGTCGATGACGATAATTTACTGAGTAAACTTGAACAGTGGTTGCAGCCATCGTTGTCCGGAGTGCGGGATTTACGCGGATTGCGGCAAGTCAATCTCTCAGAAGCATTGACTCGCTTGTTAAGCTGGTCATTACGTCAACGGCTGGATACTGAGCTGCCAACTCATTACACTGTGCCGACGGGGAGCCGCCTGCCCATTCGTTATTATGTTGACCGGCCCCCCGTGCTGGCGGTGCGCTTGCAAGAGGTTTTTGGTGAGCAGCGAAGCCCAATGCTCGCCAGTGGGCGGGTAGCGGTGGTGCTTGAGCTGCTTTCCCCGGCCCATCGCCC
Source organism: Yersinia vastinensis (assembly GCF_902726565.1). GTDB lineage: Bacteria > Pseudomonadota > Gammaproteobacteria > Enterobacterales > Enterobacteriaceae > Yersinia > Yersinia vastinensis. Next base: position 184,450 of record NZ_CACVAF010000003.1, on the reverse strand, counting down.
ATTACAGATTACCGGCGATTTAGCCGCTTTCTGGCAGGGAGCATATCGCGAAGTGCAAAAAGAGATGAAAGGGCGCTATCCCAAACATGTTTGGCCGGATGATCCCGCCAATACCAAACCGACTCGTAGAACCAAGAAGTATCAGGATAAGTGATACGTAGGATTAAGAGTCAATAATTTCAGATGTTTCCCCTTTCTATTCGGTAAATAGGGGGACACATTAAGCCGCAATAATCGCCAATGCGCGTGGAGAGAAAGACATGTCTGGGGATGACCGCGAGCCAATAGGGCGCAAGGGCAAGAAAGCCCAACCCAAAGCTGCACCAAAACGGCCATTGCGCCGGCGGCGTGATGAAGATGAATACGAAGACGAAGATTATTTAGATGATGAAGACCAAGACGATGATGACTATGACGACGAGGAAGAACCGATGCCAAGAAAGGTAGCATCACGTCCACCCCGCAAAAAACGCCGTTGGCTTGGTTTATTTATCAAACTGTTTCTAGTCGGTGCGGTGGTATTGGCTATTTATGGCGTATACCTCGATTCACAAATTCGCAGCCGCATTGATGGCAAAGTTTGGCAACTCCCCGCCGCCGTATATGGCCGCATGGTGAACCTTGAACCGGGAATGTCTTACAGCAAGAAAGAGATGATAGACCTGCTGGAGGGGATGCAGTACCGGCAAGTGACACGGATGACCCGCCCGGGTGAATTCACAGTGCAGGGCGATAGTATCGATATCTTGCGCCGACCGTTTGATTTCCCTGATGCTAAAGAGGGCCAGATCCGTGCGCGATTGATCTTCAAAGATGATCGTCTGGCGCGGATCCAAAATCTAGATAATCAGCGTGATTTCGGTTTCTTACGCCTCGATCCTAAGCTTATCACTATGCTGCAATCACCTAATGGTGAGCAGCGCCTGTTTGTGCCGCGAGCCGGTTTCCCTGATTTGCTGGTTGATACTTTGCTGGCAACAGAAGACCGCCATTTTTACGAACACGACGGTATTAGCCCATATTCTATTGGGCGTGCCGTGGTCGCTAATCTGACTGCCGGTAAAGCGGTGCAGGGGGGCAGTACACTGACTCAACAACTGGTCAAAAACCTGTTTTTGACCAACGAGCGTTCGCTGTGGCGTAAACTTAACGAAGCCTATATGGCGCTGTTGGTGGATTATCGTTACAGCAAAGACCGGATTTTGGAGCTGTACCTGAACGAAGTGTATCTTGGGCAAAGTGGCAGTGACCAGATTCGCGGTTTCCCGTTGGCAAGTTTGTATTACTTTGGCCGCCCGGTGAATGAACTGAGCCTCGACCAACAAGCCATGCTGGTGGGGATGGTGAAAGGGGCGTCACTGTATAACCCATGGCGTAACCCTAATCTGGCCCTTGAGCGGCGTAATCTGGTACTGCGTCTGTTACAGAATCAGGGCGTGATTGACGGTGAACTCTACACCATGCTCAGTGCTCGACCATTGGGTGTGCAGCCGAAAGGCGGTGTTATCACACCTCAGCCTGCTTTTATGCAGATGGTGCGCCAAGAGCTACAGCAGAAGTTGGGTGACAAGATTAACGACTTGTCCGGTGTGAAAATTTTCACCACGTTAGACCCGGTGTCACAAGATGCGGCAGAAAAAGCCATTGAAGATGGGGTTCCGGCGTTGAAAGCCGCTCGTCATCTGGATGATTTAGAAGCCGCGATGGTGATTGTCGACCGCTTCAGTGGTGAAGTTCGTGCCATGGTCGGAGGGGCGCAGCCGCAATTTGCTGGCTTTAACCGTGCCATGCAGGCACGTCGTTTGGTGGGGTCACTTGCCAAGCCGCCGACTTATCTGACCGCGTTGAGTGAGCCGGATAAATATCGCCTCAATACTTGGTTGTCGGACCAACCATTGTCAATCAAATTACCGAATGGTTCATCGTGGCAACCGAAAAACTACGATCGCCAATTCCGTGGTCAGGTCATGCTGGTAGATGCGTTGGCGAACTCGCTGAACGTACCGACGGTCAACTTGGGAATGTCAGTAGGGCTGGATCAAATCAGTGCCATGCTACAACGTCTTGGTATCCCTAAAACCGTTATCAACCCGGTTCCAGCGATGTTGCTGGGGGCGATCGATCTGACGCCGGTTGAAGTGGCACAGGAATACCAAACTATCGCTAGTGGTGGGAACCGTGCGCCATTATCTGCTGTGCGCTCGGTGATTGCTGAAGATGGTACTGTGCTGTATCAGAGTTTCCCTCAAGCAGAACGCATGGTGCCTGCGCAGGCGGCTTATCTGACACTGTATGCTATGCAACAAGGGGTTGCTCGTGGGACCTCGCGTTCACTGTCAGTGAAATTCTCCAAATACAATCTAGCGGCGAAAACCGGTACAACCAATGACCTGCGTGATAGCTGGTTTGCCGGTATTGATGGCAAAGAAGTGGCGATCGCTTGGGTTGGGCGTGATAACAATGGCCCTGCTAAACTGACCGGTGCCAATGGTGCGCTGACCTTGTATCGTCGCTATCTTGAAAATCAAACGCCATTGCCTTTGGTATTACAGCCACCAGAGGGTATCAGCCAGATGAATATTGATTCGGCTGGGAACTTTGTCTGTGGTGACGCAGGCGGAATGCGCTCGATTCCGGTCTGGACTGAGAATCCACAAGGATTGTGTCAGGCGACTCAACCGGCACAGCAAGGCCAACCTGATGGCGATGGTGTCGCGGGTTGGATCAAAGATATGTTCGGCCAGTAATATTGTTTCACTGGGCGCAGTAACCTTTACTGCGCCCATCAAAATAAGTGCCTTTCCGCTTCGGTCTTAGCGATTCCCTCCCATGAAATCAGCAGGCTTTGCGCTTGCAGTTCGCTGTGGGTTACGCATAAACTACTTGCTTTGATAATTATTCTCGTTTCGATTCACTTTCTCGTTATTTACCGATAACGTTTGGGTTGCAATAACGACAGCATTCGTTAACAACGACACCCATTAAATTTTAATCGCAGGGCACCATCTTGGACCAACAGGCAAGCCAATCCAGCATATTTACACTCCGTGAGCTGAGTTTTTCGGTTCCCGGCAGAACCTTATTGCAACCGTTGTCATTGACCTTCCCACAGGGAAAAGTCTGCGGACTTATCGGGCATAACGGTTCCGGTAAATCGACACTCTTGAAAATGCTGGGCCGCCATCAACCACCTTCTAGTGGTGAGGCTTTGCTCAATGATGTGCCATTAGCCTTATGGGATAGCAAAGCTTTTGCTCGTGAAGTGGCTTATTTGCCACAGCAATTGCCCGCTGCGGAAGGGATGACGGTGCGTGAGTTGGTGGCGATTGGTCGTTACCCGTGGCACGGCGCGTTAGGGCGTTTTCGTCAGCAAGACCGTGAGCAAGTCGAAGAGGCTATTGCACTGGTGGATTTAAAGCCGTTGGCAAATCGGCTGGTGGACAGTTTGTCCGGTGGCGAGCGCCAGCGGGCTTGGTTGGCAATGATGGTCGCACAAAACAGCCGTTGTCTGTTGCTTGATGAACCTACCTCCGCGCTGGATATTGCTCATCAGGTTGAGGTGTTGGGGCTGATTCAGCGCCTCAGTCATGAGCGCGGGCTGACAGTCATTGCGGTACTGCATGATATTAATATGGCAGCCCGTTATTGCGACTATTTAGTGGCATTACGGGGCGGTGAGATGATAGCTCAAGGCCCGGCTGACAGCCTGATGCAATCTGAGATACTGGAACAAATTTATGGTATTCCGATGGGCATATTACCGCATCCGGCCGGTGGTGCGCCGGTAAGCTTCGTTTATTAATGAAAACCTATTTATCAATGGAACAGTCCCATTTGACCGCGCCCGATCATTCTCGGCGTAGACTACTCACGGCATTGGCACTCTCGCCATTGTTGTATTCATTACCTGGATGGGCGGCAAATCCAGCTAAAGTTGATAGCCACCGGGTGGTGGCACTGGAATGGATGCCCGTTGAGTTATTGATGGCCTTGGGGGTAACACCCTATGGTGTGGCGGATATACATACTTATCGGTTATGGGTGCAAGAGCCAGAACTGCCCGCCAGTGTGATTGATGTCGGGCTGCGCACAGAACCCAATTTGGAGTTGCTTCAGCAAATGGCGCCATCACTGATTCTGATGTCTGAAGGCTTTGGCCCACCTGCGGAAAAACTGGCACCTATCGCCCCTTCAATGAGTTTTGCTTTTAATCAAGAGGGCAGTTCACCGCTGGCGTCGGGGAAAAACTCGTTACGTGTATTGGGGCAACGTTTGGGGTTGGAAGCCGCAGCAGAGCAGCACATCGCCGATTTTAACCACTTTATGCAAGCTGCTCGTCAACGCTTCTTGGGTGACGCTCAGACATCGTTATTGATGTTCTCGCTGTTGGATACTCGCCATGCGCTGGTTATTGGTCAGGGGAGTTTGTTCCAGGATGTCTTAAACGAATTGAACATTAAGAATGCTTGGCAGGGTGAGACCAATCTTTGGGGGAGCACCGTGGTGGGTATTGAGCGTTTAGCCACCATAAAACCGAGGCGAGCTATTTGTTTTGTCCATGGTAATAGTGAAATGTTACAGCAGGTTAGCCATACACCATTGTGGCAATCCATGTCGTTTGTGCGCCAAAACCAATTACAGATACTACCCGCAGCATGGTTCTATGGCGCGACATTATCCGCCATGCGCTTTGTTCGTCTTCTGGAGTCGGTTTGGGGTAAAACTTCATGATGGCAAAGACGTTACGCAAAAGTTGGCTATTACCCGCCAGCTTACTTAGCTTGCTGTGGCTGCTTGCCGTGCTACTGACGCTGCATAATTTTAACCAAGTATTGCCTGCTTCGTTCTGGGGGGCTGCTTTATGGCAACCTGACAGCGATGATGTGCGCCAAATGTTATTCCATTACAGCCAACTTCCTCGGTTGGTTGTGGCCTTGCTCACGGGAGCTGGGTTGGGGTTGGTGGGCGTTTTGTTTCAGCAAGTATTGCGTAATCCATTGGCCGAACCCGCTACGCTGGGGGTGGCAGCTGGAGCTCAATTGGGTCTGAGCATCGCGACATTGTGGATGTTACCCGGTGGTGAGTTGACCCGGCAGTTGGCGGCGATGGCAGGTGGTATCACTATTGGTGCGCTGGTCTTTGGTGTGGCTTGGGGCAAACGGATGTCACCTGTTACCCTGATTCTGGCGGGGCTGGTGCTTGGTCTTTACTGTAGCGCGGTCAGTAATTTGCTGGCGCTATTTAATTATGATCAGCTACAAGGATTGTTCCTGTGGAGCAGTGGTGCGCTAAACCAGCAGGATTGGAGTACCGTACAATTTTTACTGCCCCGCTTAATTATTACGGGCGTATTGGCTGCATTATTGATTCGTCCACTGACCTTATTGGGGCTGGATGACGGCGTAGCCCGCAATCTGGGATTAGGATTGTCATTAGCTCGTCTGGGCGCACTCGGTGTGGCAATTATCTTCAGCGCCATGTTGGTTAATGCGGTCGGTGTGATTGGCTTTATCGGCTTGTTTGCCCCGCTGCTGGCAAAAATTTTGGGCGCCAGACGGCTATCACAGCGCTTAATTTTGGCTCCGATATTAGGGGCTTTACTGCTCTGGGTTACGGATCAAAGTATTCTGTGGCTGACTAACGTTTGGCGAGAAATCCCAACGGGCGCTGCAACGGCTCTGATTGGAGCACCGCTGTTATTGTGGTTGTTGCCGCGCTTGCACAGCGCAACGGCTCCAAGCATGGATTTTGGCGACAATGTGCCAGCGGAGCGGCAGCATTTAGCATTGTGGGTGAGTGGTGGCCTCCTATTACTGCTGGCTGGATTAACACTGGCGCTGATGTTTGGTCGTGATAGTCATGGTTGGAACTGGATTTCTGGCGATGAGCTTCAGGCTTTATTGCACTGGCGCTGGCCGCGAGTATTAGCGGCACTGGCCGCAGGTATGATGCTGGCTGTTGCCGGAACATTAATCCAAAAGCTGACGGGTAACCCGATGGCCAGCCCTGAAGTTTTAGGGATAAGCTCTGGGGCCTCTTTTGGTGTTGTTATCATGATGTTCATTGTGCCCGGTAACGCGCTGGCATGGTTATTACCTGCCGGGAGCCTTGGTGCGGCCGTCACGCTGCTGCTGATTTTGGTGGTTGCCGGACGGGGCGGTTTCTCTCCTGGCAGAATGTTATTGGCAGGGATCGCGTTGAGTACGGCTTTTACAACCGTGATTACTATGTTGCTAGCCAGTGGTGATCCCCGTATGCGTGGCTTACTGGCATGGATTTCAGGTTCGACTTACGCAGTGGATGGCCCACAAGCCCTGAGTACTGGCTTAATTGCTTTAGTGTTGATCGCGTTGACCCCACTGTGCCGTCGCTGGTTAGCGATTTTACCATTAGGCAGCGTGACAGCCAGAGCATTAGGCATGGCGCTCGCCCCGAGTCGGTTAGCTATCTTGTTATTAGCGGCTACAATGACGGCTGCAGCGACATTGACGGTGGGGCCATTAAGTTTCGTCGGTCTGATGGCACCGCATATGGCCCGTATGTTGGGCTTTCGTCGTGCTATTGCACAACTGCTGGTCGCCGCTATTTTGGGGGGCTTGCTGATGGTATTCGCCGATTGGTGTGGTCGGATGCTGCTATTCCCAAATCAGATCCCCGCAGGCCTGTTAGCGACTTTCATTGGTGCACCGTATTTTGTTTATTTATTGCGTAAACAAGGGCGGTAAGCACGTGTTATGAACAAATGCCTACCCGGTTGAATAGGGTAGGTGTTGGGTATTTTTCATAATAACTGGATTAAAATTCATTTCGATAAAAGCACAATAGTAAAAAAATAAAATAGCTAACTATATTTATCAGTTATTTAAATTCAGCATCCATTTGATGAAAACTATTGTGTGTAATTTCTTATGTGATAATGTTAAAAATAACCATAAATCTTTACTTGGTTATTTTTAATATTCATTATCTACTTGACTATATATTTACTCAGATCTATTTCTCGTTAAACTAAACAATCTGTTTGTTAATTTCTTTTAAAGTATTAATTCTTGAATTATATCGCAGTCATTATATTAGAGGGAGATAATATGACTGAATTAAATTATACAAGAAATCATTATAGATTTAATAGTGTTGGCAAGAATGGAGTAATTAAAGTTATATCAATTTATGGCTTATTAATTTCAGCTATTACTCTATTATTTAACATCAATATCTTAATGGGGTATTCTACTGTTTTATCAGAGGTTTTTCAGCCTGTGATAAATAGTATAGTAAATTATTGTCCAGTTGAGGTTAATATGCCTACAGTTCCTCTTGGACCTAGTTGGAATGGTAGCGGTGATAGTGGTTCACACTTTATCGAAACATCTGAATTACTCTATAAGATTAATCAATAGCAAATTCACTATATACAATTCTAGTGAATATAATTGTATGTTAACCATCTCCCCAGATTCAGGTGATGGTTAACATATTTCTTGATATTAGAGCTGAGCGAAGCAGCGGCGAGCAGCATCTACAGTTTTTTGAATATCTTCTTTGCTGTGTGCCACTGACATAAATCCGGCTTCAAAAGCAGAAGGTGCCAGATAAACGCCTTCCTCTAACATTAAATGGAAGAAGCGTTTGAAGCGTTCAACATTGCAAGCCATTACATCTTGATAGCATGTTACCGTTGCTGCATCGGTAAAGAATATACCGAACATACCACCGACATGGTTAACGACCAGTGGAATATTCTCAGCTTTTGCTGCGTGCAGCAGGCCGCTGGCTAGCGAATCAGTCAATTCTGTCAGGGTTTCATGAATACCGACCTGAGCAACCTCTGTCAGGCAGGCAAAACCGGCGGCCATTGCAATGGGGTTACCGGACAATGTCCCTGCTTGATAAACCGGGCCTGTTGGTGCCAGCGCATCCATTACTTCGCGGCGACCGCCAAATGCACCGACGGGCATACCACCGCCGATGATTTTACCCAGACAAGTCAGATCGGGTTCGACGCCGTAATAATCTTGTGCGCCAGCCAGTGCCACGCGAAAACCCGTCATTACTTCATCAATAATCAGCAAGGCACCAAACTCATCACATAACTCGCGCAAGCCCGGCAAGAATTCTGGTAGTGGTGGAACGCAATTCATATTACCGGCGACAGGCTCAACGATGATACAGGCGACGTCTTGTGGGTATTGCTCAAAAGCTTCGCGTACTGAGGCCAGATCGTTATAGGTGCAAGTCAATGTGTGCTTGGCAAAATCAGCAGGAACTCCCGGCGAGTTAGGTTGACCAAGTGTCAAAGCGCCGGACCCCGCTTTAACCAACAGACAATCAGCGTGACCATGATAGCAGCCTTCAAATTTGATAATTTTATCGCGGCCTGTAAAGCCTCGGGCCAGACGAATCGCACTCATAGTCGCTTCGGTGCCAGAGTTAACCATGCGCACCATATCCATTGTTGGCACTAAATTTGTCACCAACTCAGCCATTTTGACTTCCATTTCTGTGGGGGCACCAAAGCTTAGGCCGCGCTCGACTGCTTCAATCACGGCTTGGCGAATCGCCGGGTGGTTATGACCCAAGACCATTGGCCCCCAAGAACCTACATAATCAATATAGGCTTTACCATCCACATCAAACAGATAAGCGCCATCAGCACGTTCAATAAATAATGGGACGCCACCGACACCGGTGAATGCACGCACCGGAGAGTTAACCCCGCCTGGGATCAACTGTTTTGCCTGAGCATACAGACTTTCGGATTTACTCATAAACTGGCTCCTAAATTAGGCTTGGCGATATTAGTGTTGTTAACATCGGCCTTGAAAATAAACAATGCTGCTTATTCTAAAGAACTGGCTACGGTTATCAAATGATTGGGCATATTTAACTGTTAGCTTGCGCGATGTGCCGCAGATCAAGGTGTAAGTTACTGCTAAAACCAGCGTGTTTTATCGGCGTTTAAGTAGGCGCATTCTGATTGGGTAGGCTAGAATCAGGTTACTAGGGTATTTGTATTACTTATTCTTTAACTAATAAGCATATAAACCATGACTGATTCAACGCAAAATATACCTGCTGAAAGCATTTCAGAGCTTAAACGTGGCCGCTTTATTCATGCACTGGTTAACCGCGACACAACTCCCTTAGTTATCCTTATTATGGCGGGTGTTGTCGGGATTGTGACCGGGTTGTTGGGCGTCGCATTCGATCGTGGCGTCGATTGGATCACGCAACAAAGGCTAGCAACCTTGGCTAAGGTCGCGGATAACGCAATTTTAGTCTGGCCATTGGCATTTATTATGTCGGCATTACTGGCGATGGTGGGCTATTTTTTGGTGCGCCGCTTTGCGCCAGAGGCTGGAGGTTCGGGAATTCCAGAAATAGAAGGGGCGATGGAAGAGATGCGCCCGGTTCGCTGGTGGCGGGTTATTCCGGTTAAGTTTATTGGTGGCCTGGGTACGTTAGGGGCTGGGATGGTGCTAGGTCGTGAAGGCCCGATGGTGCAAATGGGGGGGAACAGTGGACGGATGATTGTCGATATTTTCCGTCTGCGTAGCCCGGAAGCGCGTCACTCACTATTGGCAACTGGTGCGGCGGCGGGTCTGTCTGCGGCATTTAATGCTCCGCTAGCGGGTATTTTGTTCGTTATTGAAGAAATGCGTTCCCAGTTCCGCTACAGCCTCGTCTCAATCAAAGCAGTGTTCGTCGGCGTTATTACCTCTACTATTGTTTACCGCTATTTCAATGGCGAACGAGCAATTATTGATGTGGGTAAACTCAGTGATGTCTCGCTAGATACCTTATGGCTCTTTTTGTTACTGGGTATTATTTTTGGCGTTGTCGGAGTGGTATTCAATGCATTGATATTTCGCACTCAAGATATGTTCATGCGTTTCCATGGTGGTGATTGGCGCAAACTGGTATTGGTGGGTGGTCTGCTAGGGGGCATGTGTGGTTTATTGGCCTTGATCCATGGCGAAGCGGTAGGTGGGGGGTTTGCATTAATCCCTATTGCGGTGGCCGGTAATTTCAGTATTGGTATGTTGCTCCTTATTTTTATTGCCAGAGTGATTACTACCTTACTGTGCTTTGGTTCGGGTGCGCCGGGGGGGATATTTGCCCCTATGTTGGCTTTGGGGACCATTCTGGGGACTGCCTTTGGTTTATCTTGCGCTCACTTTTTCCCGCAATACGGTATTGATGCAGGTACTTTTGCAATAGCCGGAATGGGGGCGTTGTTTGCGGCCTCAGTACGTGCGCCTTTAACCGGGATCGTGTTGGTGCTGGAAATGACGGATAATTATCAACTTATTTTGCCGATGATCGTGACTTGCTTGGGGGCGACCTTAATCGCACAGTTTATGGGGGGAAAACCCTTGTATTCAGCCATCTTAGCCCGCACATTACAAAAACAAGAGCAGGCCGCAGCAGAGGCTGCAACCCAACAACCTGTGGTTGAAACTCCGCCTCAAACAGGTAGATAATATGTAACATTAGCCCACAATACTTGAATGAATTACTCAGGTATTGGATAATTGATACATAGGCCCGTTATCTTTTTATAGTTTATTGGGTACAGATCAGGCTGCCATTGTAGTAACCTGCAACTCGAACACCGGTTGGGAGTAATGAGTATGAGCGACGAAACAGTACTGCCCCTGCAGTTTACCGAGGCAGCGGCAAAAAAAGTTAAACTGCTGATTTCTGACGAGGAAAATCCAAATCTGAAACTGCGGGTTTATATTACCGGTGGTGGATGCAGCGGGTTCCAGTATGGCTTTACTTTTGATGACCAGATCAACGATGGTGATATGACCATTGAAAAGCAAGGTGTTGAACTGGTCGTTGATCCAATGAGTCTGCAATATCTGGTTGGTGGTGCGGTGGATTATACTGAAGGGCTTGAAGGTTCACGTTTTATCGTGACTAACCCAAATGCGAAGAGTACTTGTGGGTGCGGTTCTTCTTTCAGTATCTAATTTCTCCTTCATTATCTTTGGCACTATAGCTGTGTTGGCAGCACCCATTAACCCGAGCCACTGATGGCAGTCAGCCCACTGGGATTTATTCGTTTGCTGCCATGCTATAGCACCAATAGTTTTGGGTAATAGATTTCATCCTCAGCACTCTAGTCATAGCCATACTAACGGCTTTGGGTATACATCTATCTATCGTCAGATTTTTGATAAAAAAAACCGCAATCTTTAGTGAGTTGCGGTTTTTTTACATCTAAATCTTACCATTCGACAGTAATCAATTGCATCATGGGGCTGGTACTGGTTTTGCTAAGTAGTGCGCCATCTGGTGCAATAAAAGAGTGGCTGATTCGAGGCTCTGTAATCAATCCATTCCCTTTATTACATTGAATTTTTGGATAATTTACTTTTGAAGCATTCGCTATGTGTTCATTTAGATTGGGTGATTGCACCTGACAAGATGGCACGATAGTCAGGCTTAGATCTATTGTGCCGCTCAACCCCTGGGCGAGCGACGGACTGGCAAGAAATACCAGCCAAAAATAAAGCAATGAGTATTTCATAATTATCAACAGCATCTATAACTTACGGTGTCCCACTCAGTCAGCTAAGTGGGGATGTCTACGAGGTATCGGCTAATTATTTAAAAACTTGAAGATTTAAAGGGCATTACCAAGTCGAAAATAAGACATTATGTAAGCGGATAGCTCAAAACTGAGGCGTATTGTACAAATTATATTCTTTGTTTGGCAATCAATCTTTGGGATTAGGCCACTAATGCTCGATTTCAAATGTTGGGAGTTTTAAGCGCCAGCGAATGGCAGCAAGCCGAATACCTAGGGTTATTACCATCCCTAGCATCATTGCTTGCTGTAATGGCATCCCGAACGTATAAAATGCCGTTGCATGAACGATACCGCCAATGATACAAGCAGTGGCGTAAATTTCAGTACGCAGGATCATTGGGATCTCGCGGGCTAAAACGTCGCGGATAATCCCGCCACCAACACCAGTGATGACCCCCATACAGATAGCGACCAGTGGGCTGGCGTCTGCGGCAAAGGCTTTATTTACCCCAATACCGACGAATACTGCCAGACCAATGGCATCCAATACCGGAAGGATCCATTTCGGCGTTCGCCGTGGTTGCCGCACCAGCAAAATAGTGGCCAAGCAAGTCACCATAGCAACGACCAGATCAGTGGGATCCTTCACCCAGAATACCGGACCATTGGCTAAGGCCATGTCACGTATTGTGCCGCCGCCAACGGCCGTCACTACCCCAAGAACCAGTACGCCGAAAGGATCCATACGCAGCTTTCCCGCCAGCAACACACCGGAGATAGCAAATACCGCAGTACCTAAAATATCCAGCCAATAGACCAACATTAATGTGACTCCACCACAGGAGATGAGATGCTGGCCATTTGCTGGCACAGCTGTTTCGCGGCGAGCAGGATACGTGGGCCAGCACGATTAAACCAGTCCTCATTAAGTGCTATTACTGGTACGGCAAGCTGGGGCCGCCAAAATGCATTGATATTGTCTGTTTGCGACTCGTCACCACTGACGACGATCACTTGTGGTTGACGGATTATCACTTGCTCACGGCTGACTTGCGGCCAGGGAACCCGGCTATCAGCAAAAATATTCTCGCCACCACACAGGGAGATTATTTCACTCTGTAATGTATGCCCGGAGCTGGTAAACAGTGGGTGAGTACCAAATTGCAGGAAAGCGCGTATTGGTTGGCTGCGCGCATGGTGGTTACGTAACTCCGCGACTTCTTTGCGCAATTGCTGCGCAGCCTGATGTGCTTGTTCAGGATGCGGACTGTGTAGGGCCAGTTTATCCAAGTCATCGGCAATTTGATCAATATTAACCGGATCAGAATAAAAAATTGGGATGCCAAAGGATGCTAATTGATCTAATGGGCGCTGTGGATTGCCACCCCGCCAAGCGAGGATCAAATCCGGTTTTAATGCCAGAATCCGTTCTACGTTGACTCCTTGCCAAGAGGCAACATGCTCAAGCTTTTTAGCGGCTTCCGGGTAGTCTGAGTAAGCGCTTACTGCGACCAGGTTATCACCTAACCCTGCGGCGTAGGCCAGTTCGGTAGTGCTGGGTGATAAACTGATAATCCGCTCTGCCGCGATTGCCTGCGACATAAACGAATTCAGTATAAACATACCGAGCAACAATAATATTGTTGCTCGTAGTAGGGGGTTAAGACTGAACCGCATCATTACCCGCGTTGCGCTAGAGTGGTTAACATGGCTTCGATCATCAGCGTTGACTGTTTCGCCGCGACGACGAGGAATTCTTCAAAGCTCAGGTGAGACTCTTGATCAGCGACATCTGAAATCGCACGTACCACCACAAACGGCGTTCCGAATAAGTGACAAACATGGCCAATAGCCGCTGCTTCCATTTCAACCGCCGCTACGGCAGGGAAGGTCGCACGAATGCGTGCCAGAGGGGCCGCGCCATTAATAAAAGCATCACCGCTACAAATCAGGCCGCGTACGGCATTTAAATTCAACGTTTTGATGCAACCCTCGGCCAGTTCAATGAGGTCAGCGTCGGCAACGAAGGCTGCCGGGCAACCCGCCATTTGTCCTGGTTCATAGCCAAAAGCAGTCACATCCGCATCGTGGTAACGAACTTCAGTCGATACCACGATATCACCCACTTTCAGGGTTGAGGCCAGTCCGCCTGCAGAACCGGTATTGATAATAATGTCTGGTTGGCAATGCTCTAACAATAGAGTCGTGCCCATGGCTGCTGACACTTTGCCAATACCGGATTTCAGTAATGCAACATCCACACCATTGAGCTTGCCAGTGTAAATCTCGCAACCTGCACGTTGGAAGGTTTGGCGATTTTCAATTTTGTCACGCAGCAATGTAACTTCTTCTTCCATTGCACCAATGATGCCTACTTTCATATGGGGACCCGCCGATTTTAGAGTGTATTAATCTGTAATGAGAACTGCATAGTTTATCAGGTAACTAAGATAGTCGGGTAGTTCACCAAAGATAATGCGCAATCCGCCGCAGTTCATGCGTTATCCATTGCATCTTTCGCCGAGAGTGGGTATCACTACTTATCCCCTCCATGCTTGCCACAACACCAATGATTTCGGGGATATACTTAAATGCTCAGGGGGAAAAATGTCTGGGATCGACTTTAAGCAGAAAATCAGTTTTCAGCGGCCATTTGGTAAACCTAGTTCGGCTGAAGATGAGTATGAGATTACCCGGGTATTTGAAAGTGATCGTGGCCGGATTGTAAACTCTGCCGCTATTCGGCGTTTACAGCAGAAGACGCAAGTATTTCCGCTGGAGCGTAATGCTGCGGTTCGCAGCCGGCTAACCCATTCACTGGAAGTACAACAGGTTGGTCGTTATATTGCGAAAGAGATCTTAAATAGATTTAAGCAGGATAAAAAAGTCACAGCCTATGGGTTGGATAAACTGCTTGATCCTTTTGAAAGCATTGTAGAAATGGCTTGTCTGATGCATGACATCGGTAACCCACCTTTTGGTCATTTTGGTGAGTCAGCCATTAATAATTGGTTTACCAAACAGATGGATCCCAACGGTGGGGGGACTGAACCGCGCGGCAAGGATCTCTGTCTGGTCAATGCATTAAGGCTGCGGGAAGGAGAAACGGAACTCAATATCCTGCGCAGCAAAATTCGCCATGATTTAAGCCATTTTGAAGGTAATGCACAAGCGATTCGTCTGGTTTATAGCTTATTAAAATTGAATCTGACCTACGCCCAAGTGGGCTGTATTCTTAAATATACCAAACCGGCTTATTGGTCAGGTGATATTCCAGCGAGCCATAACTATCTGATGAAAAAGCCAGGTTTTTACCTTGCTGAAGAAGATTATGTTAAAGATTTACGCCGTGAACTCAATATGGGGGAGTTTAACCGTTTCCCTCTGACCTATATTATGGAAGCTGCGGATGATATTTCTTATTGCATTGCCGATTTGGAAGATGCGGTTGAAAAAAATATTTTCAGTGTCGAACAACTTTATGAGCACATGGTGCAAGAGTGGGGCGATATTACACATGGCGATTTGTTCGATAAAGTCGTCGGCAGTGCATTTCGTCAATTAGGTCGAGGGCAAGGACGGCGCAGTTCAGAAGACCAATTCTTCATGTATTTACGGGTCAATACGGTAGGGAAATTGGTTCCCCATGCGGCACAGCGTTTTATTGAAAACCTCCCTACTGTATTTTCTGGCTCGTTTAATCAGGCGTTATTAGAAGATTCCAGTCCGGCATGTAAATTACTGCAAATTTTTAAAAAGGTCGCAGTAAAACATGTATTTAATTACCCGGAAGTAGAACAGCTTGAATTACAAGGATATAGAGTTATCAGTGGCTTGCTTGATATCTATAGCCCGCTTTTGGCTATGCCGCAAACTGCATTTACACAATTGGTAACGGAAGACAGTCATCGTAAGTACCCGATTGAGACTCGTTTGTTCCATAAATTGTCGACTAAACATCGGTTAGCGTATGTCGAATCAACTGAGCGCCTACGTAATTTATCGCCAGAACAACATGAGATATATGAATATTATTATCGCGCTCGCTTAATTCAGGATTATATTAGCGGCATGACGGATCTTTATGCCTATGATGAATATCGACGTTTAATGGCAGCGGAATAGTATGCAATAAAATTAAGTTGTCCGTTTAATTAACTATAGATTTGTAAAGACGGACAATATTTTTTACTTTTCTAATTATTGGTTCTCTGAACTTCATCCCCCATATTTAATCTTACTATGCAAGACGACTATATCCCTTTTGCTTAACGTTGCGGTGGTGTTTGCTGTTAGCGCTCACCCTAATCACTGATATAAGTTTGACCATCGGGGTTTGTACGCTTTAACCCGCGACAACGCCAATGACCTTGGGATAAGTCTGTTACATACATTTTATTGATTCATTATTAATTGTATAGCGAGAGCCAGAATACATGAAAAAAACAGCTTTAGTGTTAAGTGCATTGGCATTGAGCATCGGTTTAGCCATGGGGCCAGTTTCTTCTGCCGTTTCGGCAGAGACCGCTTCTTCCAGCAGCCAGCAGCTCCCTAGCTTGGCGCCAATGCTAGAGAAGGTAATGCCTTCGGTTGTCAGTATCAATGTGGAGGGTAGCACCCAAGTAAGCAATGCCGGAGCGGGTGGTATACCGCCACAATTCCAGCAGTTCTTTGGTGATGATTCACCATTCTGTCAGGACGGTTCTCCGTTCCAGGGTTCACCAATGTGTCAAGGGGGGCCGGGTAGCAAAGGTGGGGCACCAAGCAAACAGGATTTCCGCGCACTTGGTTCAGGTGTGATTATTGATGCCGCTAAAGGTTATGTCGTGACCAATAACCACGTGGTAGATAATGCGACCAAAATCAATGTGAAACTGAGCGATGGCCGTAGCTATGAAGCGAAAGTGATCGGTAAAGATCCGCGCACAGATATTGCGCTGTTGCAGTTGAAAGACTTTAAAAATCTGACTGCGATTAAAATTGCAGATTCCGATCAACTGCGTGTCGGGGATTATACCGTAGCTATCGGTAACCCATATGGTCTGGGCGAAACTGTAACGTCCGGTATCGTTTCTGCTTTGGGCCGTAGTGGCTTGAATGTGGAAAACTATGAAAACTTTATTCAGACTGACGCCGCGATTAACCGTGGTAACTCCGGTGGTGCATTGATCAATCTCAATGGTGAACTGATCGGGATTAACACAGCAATCTTGGCACCCGATGGCGGTAACATCGGTATCGGTTTTGCTATCCCAAGTAACATGGTGAAAAACCTGACATCTCAGATGGTTGAGTTTGGTCAAGTCAAACGTGGTGAATTGGGTATCATGGGCACCGAGCTGAACTCTGAGCTGGCGAAAGCCATGAAGGTAGATGCACAGAAAGGTGCCTTTATCAGTCAGGTACTGCCAAAATCTGCCGCAGCTAAAGCTGGGGTCAAAGCGGGTGATGTGATCGTCAGCATGAATGGCAAAGCTATCAACAGCTTCGCAGGTTTCCGTGCTGAGATTGGTACTCTGCCTGTCGGGACTAAAATGACCTTGGGCCTGCTGCGTGACGGTAAACCTATCAATGTCGAAGTGACCTTGGAGCAGAGCAGCCAGACTCAGGTTGATTCCGGTAATCTCTATACTGGCATCGAAGGTGCTGAACTGAGCAATTCTGATGTTAATGGTAAGAAAGGCGTGAAGGTCGATAGCGTGAAAGCTGGCACCGCTGCTGCACGTATTGGTCTGAAAAAGGGCGATATCATCATGGGGATTAACCAGCAGCCAGTCCAGAATCTGGGTGAACTGCGTAAAATCCTCGATACCAAACCATCGGTATTGGCGCTGAATATTCAGCGTGGTGATACTTCACTGTACTTACTGATGCAGTAACCGCTTTAACGCAGTATCAGGCATTCATGCATTAACAGTGTGAATACCATAAAAAAGGGCACAGTCGATTATCGCTGTGCCCTTTTCGTATCTGTTGCTGATATCAGGCTGTACCTAAATAGGTTTTGGCGGCATAGCGAACATTATCCATTTCATCTAGCAACTCAAGCCACTCTGGTTGTAGCTCATGCAAGTCAGTTTTCTGACGCAATTGTTGTTCGATAATCATACACAGTTGCTTCAATCGCGGCACACCGCTGCATGCACAACTGCCATGGAATTTATGTATTAGATTCAGAATATCTCCATCATGAGCACCGGCCAGAATAGCCTGCACTCGGCCTGTTACTTGCGGCATAAACTCCAGCAACATGGTCAAGAGGTCTTTGGCAAGCGTCTCTTTATTTGCCGCTTGTCTCACGGCCAATACCCAGTCAATTGACCCTTCATATTCAGATTGTGCGATGGGTTGGATGTCTGCCTCCTCTTTGAGTTGTGAGGGATTATCAGGCTGATAACGTGAAAGTGCCTGTATCAGCCGAGCTTCATCAATGGGTTTTGCCAAATAGTCGGCCATTCCTAGTTTTAATAATTGTTCTTGCTGCCCCTGAACGGCGTGAGCAGTAACGGCGATAATAGGAATATCTTGATGATGCGACATCTGATGAATCACTTCGCTGGCGCGAATACCATCGATTTCTGGCATTTGGATATCCATCAAAATGATATCCAAGGTGTTTTCTCTGGCATAAGCAATGGCTTTCGCCCCGCTGTCGCACAACACGGTTTCTTCAACCAACTCTTCCAACAGCGTACCAATGAGTTTGAGGTTAGCGGGGTTATCATCAACAGCCATGACTTTAAAAGGTAATCTCGGGAGCTTGTGGGGTTGCTCTATCATCGGCAATACGCAATCGGCTGATTCATATGATAACAAAGGAATGAGGCGGTTAGAGGAGATTGGCTTAATCATGCAAGCTTTGGCGCCAATTTGTTTCAGTTGCTCTGCTTCTATTTGCGATTGACTCGGTAGCGCCAGAATAACTTGCTCCGAAATTTGCATTGCAGTGATCAACTTATCCTGATGAACCGCCATATTGTTGCGGAACGGGATAGGCACTCCGACCAGCAGAAAATCATAATGCTGCTTGGGCAACTGAGCCAATGTTGGGCTATGAGTGACCTCTAGCGGTGTGATGCTCAGAATATCCAGTGTCGCTCTGGCAGCGGTGGCATTGCGTTCTACATAAGCTAACGTCTTGCCCTCAAGGTGCGACATATCAGGATAGCGGTATAGAATCGCTTCGTTGAGATCCAGTGTGAGATGAAATCTGAAAGTAGAACCGCGATCGACCTGACTGTGGAAACTGATATCGCCACCCATTTCTTTAACCAATCTTTCGGTTATCACTAATCCAAGCCCCGTTCCGCCGTGACGGCGTGAAATACTGGCATCGGCTTGACGAAATGCTTGGAATAATTGGGCTTGCTGAGATTCAGAGATACCAATGCCAGTATCATGAATTTCTACCACAATCGTGACTTGCTGCGCCGTTTTGGACTGAACGGCCACCAGAATGTCAATATTGCCCTGTTCGGTGAATTTAATCGCATTACCCAGCAAGTTTGTGATGATTTGCTGCAAACGCATCGCATCCCCAACCACCTGCTCAGGTACATCATTATTGACGTGCAGTGTCAGCTCCAGACCTTTCTCATGAGCGGTGTGTGCCAGTAAAATAATGACCTCATCCAGCGCACCTCGAAGTGGAAAAGGGATATGCTCAAGAACCAGTTTTTCAGCTTCCAGTTTGGAAAAGTCCAGAACGTCATTAATGATGCATAACAGATTATTGGCCGACCGTTGAATGGTTTGTAAATAGTCAGTTTGTGTTGGTGTCAGCGAGGTTTTCAATGTTTGGCGGGTAAAGCCAATCACTCCATTCAACGGGGTTCGTAATTCATGTGACATATTGGCCAAAAACTCAGACTTAATACGTGCCGCTTCCTGCGCTCGTTTTTTTGCTAAACCTAATTCGACGTTTTGAATCTCCATCTGCTCTAGCGTTTCACGCAAATCCGATGTGGCTTGGTCGATATTTTGCTGCATTTCTTCATGGTAAGCGGCCAATGACATTGCCATCGAGTTGATGCCATTTTTCAGAATGTTCAATTCGCCAAGCATATGACCTTCAACACGACTGTCTAATTGCCCCCGGCGAATGCGGTCAACGGTATTCACCATGTTACGGATGGGGCCGGTGACATCCCGCATCAGGCGATAAGCAAACAAAATCGCCACACACATGCAGAACAACAGCAACAGTGTTGAAATAAAGATCTCTTTATATTGCTGCAAGCGTACTGACTGTAAATCCAAATCCATCGCAATATAGCCCAATGGTCGATTCGTGATATCCGAATCTGATGTTCTATCACTGGAGAGATTCGATTCAGAGACAATCGGCATTCGCATAATTAGGGAGTCACCACGATAGGAAAGCATCAGTGAGCTGGGGATGACGTCACCCTTGGGTAACCTTAATTGTGAGGAATTGTAATTATAGTTAGAAGTGACAAAAAGATTATTATCTGCGTCAAAAACGGATATTTACCGGACAATATTCGAATGTCTGCGATGGAGAAGATTAATTAACTGACGGACGGTATCGCGATTGCGAAAGGTCATTCCGTACTCACTGGCTACCGCCAGCGGTTCGATAATATTGGTACCTGCATTAACCAGTTGTTTTTGCAGTTCATTATAGCGGTTAACCATAAAGGAAGTACTGAGTAACAGCCCAAGAAGCAGCGTGGGGGCCAAGATTAAAATCATCATGCGCGCGCGAAGACTGTATTTGGTCATGGTATTCCAATGTGGGAGAATTAGCAGCTTACGAAACCGATACTTGATCAATCAATATGGCGCAATTCTACTCTCCAAACCGGCGTGTGACGACCAAACAAACAATAACTGTGACAGTTGACTCTCTTGACCCATTTGGGCAGGGGGTCGCGCGCCACCAAGGTAAAACTATCTTTATTCCGGGAGTTCTGCCGGGAGAGCAAGCTGAAATTGAGCTGATTGAACAAAAACGCCAGTATGGCCGCGGTAAACTTAAACGTTTATTGAACAAATGTAACGAAAGAGTCATTCCCCCTTGCCCCCACTTTGGAATTTGTGGAGGCTGCCAACAACAACACGCCAGTTGCCAATTACAACAGCAGAGTAAAGCCGATTCGCTCCAGCGCTTAATGGTTCGCGAGACCGGTGTTTGTCCAGAATTGGCCCCTGTGATTTGTGGGCCTGAGTATGGCTATCGACGGCGGGCAAGGTTAGGGCTGCTCTATCAGCCAAAGCGGCAGCGATTGCAGATGGGATTTCACCAAACCGAGTCTCACGACTTAGTCAGTGTGACGCGTTGTCCGGTGCTGCGGCCTGAGCTGGAGCGCCTGCTACAGCCGCTTTATCAATGTTTATCAACCTTACACGCCGTGCGTCGTTTAGGGCATGCGGAGTTAGTGTTGGCTGACAATGGGCCGTTGCTGGTTTTACGTCACCTTGATACCCTTAAAGAGGTAGATCGTGTGGCGCTGACTGATTTTGCAAAACGAGAACAAGTTGCCGTTTATTTGGCCAGTGACAGTGAGAATCTGGAAAAACTCTTCGGTGAGGAACCCTATTACCAGATAGAGGGTCTACGCTTAGGATTTCATCCGCGAGATTTTATTCAAGTCAATGACGCCATTAACCAGCAAATGGTGGCGCAGGCTATTGCCTGGTTGGATGTTCAGCCAGATGAGCGGGTGTTGGATCTGTTCTGTGGTATGGGCAATTTTACCTTGCCACTGGCAAAGGTGGCGCGAGAAGTGGTCGGTGTGGAAGGAGTTGCGGCGCTGGTAGCGAATGGGCAGTATAATGCACTCAATAACGCGCTACCCAATGCGTCATTTTTCCATGAAAATTTGGAATCCGATATCAGTTGTCAGCCTTGGGCTGCTCAAGGGTTCGATAAAGTATTATTAGATCCCGCCCGCGCAGGTGCGCCCGGGGTCATGTCACATATAGTTAAGCTGGCGCCAAAGCGGGTGGTGTATGTTTCGTGTAATCCCACTACGCTGGCACGAGATAGTCAGGTGTTATTAGCCGCCGGTTACCGTCTTGCTCAGGTGCGAATGTTGGATATGTTTCCCCACACCGGGCATCTTGAATCTATGGCGCTGTTTATTCAGGGGCCAGGGGTCGCAAAGTAGGGAGAAGTTATGGTTGCGGTACGAAGTGCACATTTGAATCCGGCGGGCGAGTTTGCTCTCGACGATTGGATCGCCAGCTTGGGGCTTCCCAATCCGCAGTCATGTGAGCGATTAGCCGAAACCTGGCGTTACTGTGAGCAACAAACGCAAAACCATCCCGATGCCTCGCTGTTGTTGTGGCGTGGTCTTGAAATGGTTGAAATTCTTTCCACCCTGAGTATGGATAATGACAGTATGCGCGCGGCGCTACTGTTCCCGCTGGTGGATGCCAACGTGATTGATGAAGCCACGTTGACCGAACAATTTGGTAAAAGCATTACCTATTTGGTGCACGGTGTGCGCGATATGGATGCTATCCGTCAATTGAAAGCCACCACCAACGACTCCATGAGCTCTGAGCAAGTGGATAATGTGCGCCGGATGTTATTGGCGATGGTGGAAGATTTCCGCTGCGTGGTCATCAAATTGGCAGAACGCATTGCCCATCTGCGCGAAGTGAAAGACGCGCCGGAAGATGAACGCGTGCTGGCCGCCAAAGAGTGTTCCAATATTTATGCTCCGTTGGCTAACCGCTTGGGGATTGGCCAGATTAAGTGGGAACTGGAAGACTTCTGCTTCCGCTATCTGCACCCAGATGAATACAAACAAATTGCCAAGTTGCTTCATGAACGTCGTATCGATCGTGAGCAATTCATTGATGATTTCGTCGCAACATTGCATAAAGCGATGGCGGCCGAAGGCATCAAAGCCGATATTTATGGTCGCCCTAAGCATATCTACAGCATCTGGCGCAAAATGCAGAAGAAGTCGCTGGCCTTTGATGAACTGTTTGATGTGCGCGCTGTGCGGGTGGTCGTTGAGCGCCTTCAGGATTGTTATGCCGCGTTGGGGATTGTTCATACCCATTTCCGTCATTTACCTGATGAATTTGATGACTACGTTGCCAACCCTAAGCCCAATGGTTATCAGTCGATCCATACGGTAGTTCTGGGGCCGCGTGGTAAAACGCTGGAAATTCAAATCCGTACCCGCCAGATGCATGAAGATGCTGAATTGGGGGTGGCGGCGCATTGGAAATACAAAGAAGGTGCAGTGGCTGCGGGCCGCTCTGGTTATGAAGGCCGGATTGCCTGGTTACGTAAATTGATTGCCTGGCAGGAAGAGATGGCCGATTCTGGCGAAATGCTGGATGAGGTGCGCAGTCAAGTATTTGACGACCGGGTGTATGTGTTTACCCCGAAAGGCGATGTCATTGATTTACCTGCTGGCTCTACCCCACTGGACTTTGCCTACCATATCCACAGTGATGTTGGTCATCGCTGCATCGGGGCTAAAATCAGTGGCCGGATCGTGCCCTTTACCTATCAGCTTCAAATGGGTGATCAAATTGAGATTATCACTCAGAAGCAGCCGAATCCAAGTCGTGACTGGCTGAATCCTAACCTCGGTTATGTCACCACCAGCCGCGGGCGTTCTAAGATTCACAACTGGTTTAGGAAACAAGACCGAGACAAGAATATTCTTGCAGGTCGGCAGATGCTGGATGATGAACTAGAGCACATGGATATCAGCCTAAAAGAGGCCGAGAAACTGCTGGTGCCACGCTATAACATGAACTCTATGGATGAAGTGTTGGCGGCAATTGGTGGTGGTGATATCCGGCTGAACCAGATGGTGAATTTCCTGCAAGGGAAACTGAACAAGCCAACGGCGGAAGAGGCGGATTTAGAAGCATTACGTCATCTGAACAATAAAACTCAGCAGCCACCACGCAATGCTAATAAAGACAGCGGGCGTATTGTTGTCGAAGGTGTGGGCAATCTGATGCACCATATTGCCCGATGCTGCCAGCCGATTCCGGGTGATGAAATTATTGGCTTTATCACTCAGGGGCGAGGGATCTCCATTCACCGCGCAGATTGTGAACAATTAGCTGAATTGCAGTCTCATGCACCTGAGCGAATTGTCGATGCTGTCTGGGGCGAAAGCTACTCAAGCGGCTATTCACTGGTGGTGCGAGTGACGGCCAACGACCGCAGTGGTTTATTGCGCGATATCACCACCATTTTGGCAAACGAAAAAGTCAATGTGCTGGGGGTTGCTAGCCGCAGCGATACCAAGAAGATGGTGGCAACCATTGATATGGATATTGAGATTTACAATTTGCAGGTATTGGGGCGGGTGTTGGCGAAACTGAATCAGTTACCGGATGTGATAGATGCCCGTAGGCTCCACGGCAATTAAGAGTGCTATTTGGGGGGCTGGGCAGTTTGGCCATGGCTCTTTGCCTTGACTTATATAGTGAAAATAATGAATCAAAATCAAACCACATCTGACTCTACGGCGTTAGCTTTGCAGCGGCTGCTGGATATCATGCGCCAGTTGCGAGACCCGGAGCGTGGGTGTCCGTGGGATCGTAAGCAGACTTTTGACACCATAGCACCCTATACTTTAGAAGAGACCTACGAAGTGCTTGACGCGATTCAGCGGAAAGATTTCGATGATCTTCGTGATGAATTGGGTGATTTACTGTTCCAAGTGGTGTTTTATGCCCAAATGGGGCAGGAGCAAGGGCTGTTTGCGTTTGATGATGTGTGCCATGCGATTAGCGACAAATTGGTTCGCCGCCATCCACATGTGTTCCCAGATGC
Source organism: Yersinia vastinensis (assembly GCF_902726565.1). Classification (GTDB taxonomy): domain Bacteria; phylum Pseudomonadota; class Gammaproteobacteria; order Enterobacterales; family Enterobacteriaceae; genus Yersinia; species Yersinia vastinensis. Next base: position 160,124 of record NZ_CACVAF010000003.1, on the reverse strand, counting down.
GCCGCAAAACACCTCAGAAGGAATGATTGATAGTGAGGTAGCACTGGCTGGTTGGGAGTCACGTAAAGCGGAAGAAAGGGCGGAGAAAGCGCTCTATTCAGCTTTGGATGATATCCCTGATGCACTGCCTGCGTTGATGAAAGCCCATAAAATACAAAAGCGCTGTGCATCCGTCGGTTTTGACTGGGACACATTAGGGCCAGTATTGGACAAAGTTTACGAAGAGATTGATGAAGTTATGTTCGAGGCACGGCAAGCTGTCGTGGATGAAGAGAAGTTGGGCGAGGAAATCGGCGATTTATTGTTTGCTACGGTGAACTTATCCCGTCATTTAGGTCACAAAGCCGAAAATGCCTTACAGGCCGCTAATCGTAAGTTTGAGCGTCGTTTTCGTCAAGTAGAACAAATAGTTAGAGCATCAGGTAAGACTATGGAGAGTGCGACACTTGATGAGATGGAAATGGCTTGGCAGCAAGTTAAAAAGCAAGAAACTGAAATGTAAGGTGTTTTAATTCATTCGACGGATGGTTGTTGAATTTTAATTACGTTAATATATTGAATTATAACGGATAGCAAGACGATGTTCTGTACGATAAACGCGGTGAAAACGGTCGCTGGTGCGGAGATCATTTGTAGCGAAACCAAGGTTCGGGTATACTACTTTCCCGTCTTGGTTCTTCCATCGTCTTTAAACCTAAACTCTCAGGTTCAGCATGACAACTAATTATATTTTTGTGACCGGCGGGGTCGTATCCTCTCTGGGTAAAGGCATTGCCGCAGCCTCCCTGGCGGCTATACTTGAAGCCCGTGGCCTCAACGTTACCATCATGAAACTGGACCCGTACATCAACGTGGATCCGGGCACCATGAGCCCGACACAGCACGGGGAAGTTTTTGTCACCGAAGATGGTGCTGAAACCGATCTGGATTTAGGGCATTACGAGCGCTTCATTCGCACTAAAATGACCCGTCGTAACAACTTCACCACTGGCCGTATCTATTCTGAAGTTCTGCGCAAAGAACGCCGTGGCGACTATCTGGGTGCGACTATTCAGGTTATTCCTCATATCACCAATGCAATCAAAGAACGCATCATCGAAGGTGGTGAAGGCCACGATGTTGTTTTGGTTGAAATTGGCGGCACCGTAGGTGACATCGAATCCTTGCCATTCTTGGAAGCTATTCGCCAGATGGCAGTAGATGTTGGCCGCGAGCACACACTTTACATGCATCTGACGTTGGTTCCCTATCTGGCTGCTGCCGGTGAAGTGAAAACTAAGCCAACGCAACACTCGGTAAAAGAGCTGCTTTCAATCGGTATTCAGCCGGATGTGCTGATTTGCCGTTCTGATCGCGCAGTTCCTGCTAATGAACGTGCCAAAATCGCTTTGTTCTGTAATGTGCCAGAAAAAGCGGTTATCTCCCTAAAAGACGTTGATTCCATTTATAAAATCCCGGGCCTCTTGAAATCACAGGGCCTTGACGATTATATTTGTAAACGATTCAGCTTAACTTGTCCTGAAGCAAATCTTGCCGAGTGGGAACAGGTAATATACGAAGAGTCGAATCCGGGTGGTGAAGTCACCATCGGGATGATTGGCAAATACGTAGAATTGCCGGATGCCTATAAATCTGTGATTGAGGCGCTGAAACACGGTGGGCTAAAAAATCGCCTGACGGTGAACATCAAGCTTATCGATTCGCAGGATGTTGAGACACGCGGCGAAGAGATGCTCAAAGGATTGGATGCTATCCTCATTCCAGGTGGTTTCGGCTACCGCGGTGTGGAAGGCAAAGTTCTGGCGGCGCGTTTCGCTCGTGAACACAATATTCCTTATCTGGGCATTTGCCTGGGTATGCAAGTTGCACTGATGGAGTTTGCCCGCAATGTTGCGGGGATGGAAAACGCGAACTCCACAGAATTTGTGCCAGACTGTAAGTATCCGGTGGTTGCATTAATCACCGAATGGCGTGATGAAAACGGCAACGTTGAAGTCCGTACGGAAGAAAGCGATTTGGGCGGTACCATGCGTGTGGGTGGGCAGCAATGTCACCTGGTCGAGGGTAGCCTGGTTCGTCAGATGTACGGCGAACCGACCATCGTTGAGCGCCATCGTCATCGCTATGAAGTAAACAATATGTTGTTGAAGCAGATTGAAGCCGCCGGGTTACGTGTAGCAGGGCTTTCTGCGGATAACAAACTGGTGGAAATTATCGAGCTGCCAAACCACCCATGGTTTGTGGCTTGCCAGTTCCATCCGGAATTTACTTCGACGCCACGTGATGGTCACCCGTTGTTTGCCGGCTTTGTGAAAGCGGCTGGTGAATATCAGAAGCGCCAGGTGAAATAAAATATTTGGTAGAAGGGGCGGCAGAGATGTCGCCCCCTCTGTCTGGAGTTTTAGTTTAACTTGTACTGAGGAAAATCTAATGTCCAAAATCGTTAAAGTCATCGGTCGCGAAATCATCGACTCCCGTGGTAATCCAACTGTAGAAGCCGAAGTTCATCTGGAAGGCGGTTTTGTTGGTTTGGCTGCGGCACCATCAGGTGCTTCTACTGGTTCCCGTGAAGCACTGGAACTGCGTGACGGTGACAAATCCCGTTTCCTGGGCAAAGGCGTTCTGAAAGCCGTTGCAGCAGTTAATGGCCCAATTGCTCAGGCAGTTTTGGGTAAAGATGCAAAAGACCAGGCTAACATCGATAAAATCATGATCGATCTGGACGGCACTGAGAACAAATCCCAGTTTGGCGCTAACGCCATTCTGGCTGTTTCTCTGGCAGCAGCGAAAGCAGCAGCAGCATCTAAAGGCATGCCTTTGTACGAACACATTGCTGAACTGAATGGCACCCCAGGCAAGTTCTCTATGCCATTGCCTATGATGAACATCATCAACGGCGGTGAGCACGCAGATAACAACGTTGATATTCAAGAGTTTATGATTCAGCCAGTGGGCGCTAAAACTCTGAAAGAAGCGGTTCGCATCGGTTCTGAAGTGTTCCATCACCTGGCTAAAGTTCTGAAAGCTAAAGGTCTGAACACTGCTGTTGGTGACGAAGGTGGCTACGCGCCAAACCTGGGTTCTAACGCCGAAGCACTGGCTGTTATCGCTGAAGCGGTAAAAGCAGCAGGTTACGAGCTGGGTAAAGACGTTACTCTGGCTATGGACTGTGCAGCATCTGAGTTCTACAAAGACGGTAAATATGTTCTGGCTGGCGAAGGCAACAAAGCTTTCACTTCTGAAGAGTTCACTCACTTCTTGGAAGAGCTGACCAAACAGTACCCAATCGTGTCTATCGAAGACGGTCTGGACGAATCTGACTGGGATGGTTTTGCTTACCAGACCAAAGTTCTGGGTGACAAAATCCAGTTGGTTGGTGATGACCTGTTCGTAACCAATACCAAGATCCTGAAAGAAGGCATCGAGAAAGGTATCGCTAACTCTATCTTGATTAAATTCAACCAGATCGGTTCTTTGACCGAAACTCTGGCTGCTATCAAGATGGCGAAAGATGCAGGTTACACCGCGGTTATCTCTCACCGTTCAGGCGAAACCGAAGATGCTACCATTGCCGACTTGGCAGTAGGTACCGCAGCAGGCCAAATCAAAACAGGTTCTATGAGCCGTTCTGACCGTGTTGCTAAATACAACCAACTGATCCGTATCGAAGAAGCGCTGGGTGACCGCGCACCATTCAACGGTCTGAAAGAAGTTAAAGGCCAGTAATTACTGCGCTTTATCTTTTGTAAAAGTTGATTGATAAAACCCGCTTCGGCGGGTTTTTTTATGGCATAAATTTTTCAACGCAACCGCCTATCACTTTGTGCTTTTTTAATGTTGTTCCCCGGTATTAGTCTAAAACTCGTCGGTATCACTCATCTGAATTATTTCAATTTCACTGCTGTCGTGCAGATAACTCACTAGCCGTTATCATTAATGAGTACCCGTATGATTCAATAATAATCGATAAAGGAAAATAACCGATGAAACTGAAATACTTACTGTTACCGGCGATACTTTTCTCTGGCAGTTTATTGGCGGCAGATGTCATCGTCACCATGAACGAAGCACTGCCAGCGGGCAATGGCAAGGCGCTTGGCACGGTGACTGTGACAGAAACCCCTTATGGCTTGCTATTTACCCCTAATTTGACTGGATTGGCTGCGGGTATCCATGGCTTCCATCTGCATGAGAACCCAAGTTGTGCTCCGGGGCAGAAAGAGGGCAAAGCGGTAGCAGCACTGGCGGCAGGCGGGCATTTTGATCCGCAAAAAACCAGTGAACACCTTGGGCCTTATAGCGATAAAGGGCATTTGGGTGACTTGCCAGGGCTAGTGGTCAATGCCGATGGTACCGCGACTTATCAGGTGTTAGCCCCGCGCCTGAAATCGTTATCAGAAGTGAAGCAGCATGCGTTGATGATTCATGCCGGCGGCGATAACTATTCTGACCATCCGATGGCTCTGGGGGGCGGTGGGGCACGAATGGCCTGTGGTGTCATTGAGTAACGGACTGATACAAACAAACTGGCAGCCACTGGGTTGCCAGTTTGGTGACAGAACCGGAATCTGCGATAATCGCCCATTGGTTTGAATGACGATAGAGATACTGATGCAGTACCCGATTAATGAAATGTTCCAGACCTTGCAAGGCGAGGGCTACTTCACCGGTGTTCCGGCGATATTTGTGCGCTTGCAAGGCTGTCCAGTGGGTTGCAGTTGGTGCGATACCAAACATACTTGGGAAAAAGACGCTGATCGGGAAGTTGATATGCAGCGCATTATGGTGAAAACAGCGGAAAGTGATGCTTGGGGAACGGCCACTGAACAGCAGCTATTGGATATCTTTATCCAGCAAGGGTATACCGCGCGCCATGTGGTGATAACCGGTGGTGAGCCTGCTATTTACGATCTCTTTCCCTTAACTTCGCAACTGGAACAAGCAGGATACAGCTGCCAGATTGAAACCAGTGGCACCCATGAAGTGCAGTGTTCGGCGACAACGTGGGTGACCGTTTCACCCAAAGTGAATATGCGGGGTGGTCTGAAGGTCTTGCCGCAAGCATTGCAGCGAGCGGATGAAATTAAGCATCCGGTGGGGCGTTTGCGGGATATCGAGGCACTTGAGGAACTGCTGGCAACGCTTGATGATGATAAAAAGCGGGTTATTGCTTTACAGCCAATTAGCCAGAAAGAAGACGCGACCAAGCTCTGTATTGAAACCTGCATTGCCAAGAATTGGCGGTTGTCGATGCAGACGCATAAATATTTAAATATAGCCTGATGGCCACGCGCCCTTGACGCCGAAGCGGTGTTGGCTGCACTCCCTTACCCGAATCACTTACTGATGTAAGCTCATCGGGATAAGTCCACTTGCCGCCTTGCTGTGACGTCAATGGCGCTGGGGTCATCTGAGTTCTTACCCGCGATAGACACAGCCTGCTGAACAGGTTTCTTTCACCATTACCGCACTTAGCTCAGGTAATTGCGGCTTAAGCTGTTGCCAAATCCAACTGGCTAGCACTTCACTGGTAGGGTTCTCTAAACCGGGGATATCGTTTAGGTAGTGGTGATCTAGACGTTCCCAAATTGGTTTAAATGCAGCTTTGAGATCAGCAAAATCCATCACCCAACCGGAGTGAGCATCAACTTCACCTGTAACCTCGATGCGGATCATAAATGAATGGCCATGCAAGCGACCGCATTTGTGACCTTCTGGAACATGGGGCAGCCGGTGAGCGGCTTCAAACTGAAAATCTTTAAATAGGGTGGTGCTCATCATTCTGACCTTATTGACTCGAAAAACCGCCGCATAGTACCGGAAAGCACCGATGCTGGCTATGAATGCGCGTAATGGAGAGCACTATTCGGTCTACCGCGCCCCTGCTTATCCCTCGTAGCTTACTGATTTATATACAGACAGGCCAAATCAAGTGTGTGTAATCCGCGAGAGTCAATTTCTTTAATAAGTTGAACACTTTAACTCATATCTATTATCTGAAAAACCGCTTAGTCGTTTTGGTTATTAATTATTTCCATCGCTTCTTTAATTGTTATTATCAGGATGGTTAACCTTACATTCAGAGTATCTTTGGCATAAATCATTCGAGCCTTCAATTAATCGCACTAAAAGCTATCCCAAAGTCATTAACGTTACAGGTACGTAGCCTACGAACCCATTCTAATGAACTTACACAAGTAAGTGATTTGGGCGAGTGAGGGCAGCTCCCCCTGAGATGCTAAGTACGAAGGGTAGTGAAAGCATAAGGGAATTCGTACCGCAATGACGACTCAGGCCCCTCCTACTTCTATACTCCCGCTATCGCCGGAGCAGTTAGCCCGCTTGCAGACAGCGGTTGGTGAGTTTTCCCCAACCCAAATGGCATGGTTATCTGGCTACTTCTGGGGCATGGTTAACCAACAACCCGGTGCAGTCGTTGCTCCTGCGGTGGCGGCCCCTACGCCGGTAACGATTACCTTGATTTCTGCTTCACAAACCGGCAATGCGCGGCGTTTGGCTGAACAGTTACGTGATGATCTTCTGGCGGCCAAACTTAACGTCAACTTGGTTAATGCCGGTGATTATAAGTTTAAACAAATAGCACAAGAACGCTTACTCATCATCGTCGCGTCCACTCAAGGGGAAGGGGAACCTGCGGAAGAAGCCGTGGCGCTGCATAAATTCCTATTCTCTAAAAAAGCGCCGAAATTACCAGAGACGACTTTTGCCGTATTTGGTCTAGGGGATACCTCATACGAACATTTCTGTCAGGCGGGTAAAGACTTCGATAACAAACTGGCCGAACTGGGAGCGGAGCGGTTATTGGAGCGCGTTGATGCTGATGTGGAATATCAAGTATCAGCACAGCAATGGCGACAACAGGTGGTTGCTGCATTGCAGGCCAGAGTGCCAACTCAATCTACGCCAGCAGTGGCAATCACACCAAGTGGTGCTGTTGATGAGATTACCTCTAGCCCTTATAGCAAAACTTCCCCCTTGACTGCACAGCTCTCCGTTCAGCAAAAAGTGACGGGGCGTCACTCAGAAAAAGATGTGCGTCATATTGAAATTGATCTCGGTGACTCTGGGTTGCGCTATCAGCCGGGCGATGCGCTGGGGGTCTGGTTTGATAACTCGCCAGAACTGGTAGAAGAGCTGCTGGCGCTATTGTGGCTTAAAGGTGATGAGTCAGTCAGCATCGATGGGCAGAATATGCCATTGTCGCAGGCACTACGTCGTCATCTTGAACTGACACAAAATACCACGGTGATTGTGGATAAATACGCGGCACTTTCCCGTGATGAAACACTGATTGGGTTACTGGCCGATAAACCAGCGTTGCAGCAATATGCAAAAAATACTCCAATTGTCGATATGGTGCGCCAAGCTCCCTCTGATCTGAATGCTGATCAATTGGTTGCGCTGTTACGGCCACTCACACCGCGTCTATATTCCATTGCGTCATCACAAGCCGAGACGGAAAATGAAGTGCATATTACCGTCGGTGTCGTGCGCTATGACATTGAGGGCCGTCCAAGAACGGGGGGAGCTTCGGGTTATCTGGCTGACCGGCTGGAAGTCGATGGTGATATCCGCATTTTCATCGAACATAACGATAACTTCCGTTTACCGACGAATCCTGAGACGCCCGTCATCATGATTGGCCCCGGCACGGGCATCGCGCCATTCCGTGCTTTTATGCAGCAACGTGAAGCAGACGGAGCTACTGGCAAAAACTGGTTACTCTTTGGCAACCCACACTTTACTGAAGATTTTCTCTATCAGGTTGAATGGCAGCGCTACGTTAAAGACGGCTTGCTGACCCGCATTGATCTGGCTTGGTCGCGCGATCAGGCCCATAAAATATACGTACAAGATAAACTGCGCGAACAAGGTGCAGAACTGTGGAGCTGGATCCAACAAGGCGCCCACATTTACGTCTGTGGCGATGCTAACCGCATGGCTAAAGACGTTGAGCAGGTTTTACTGGACGTGGTGGCTCTGCACGGTGCAATGGATACCGAGCAGGCTGATGAATATTTAAGTGAGCTGCGCCTGGCGCGCCGTTATCAGCGGGATGTGTACTGATGAATGAAAAACACCCAGGGCCACTGGTCGTGACGGGAAAACTGTCCGATGGCGAGCGCATGAAGTCACAAAGCAACTTCCTGCGTGGGACGATTGCACAAGACTTGAATGATGGGCTGACTGGTGGCTTCAACGGCGATAATTTCCTGTTGATCCGTTTCCACGGCATGTATCAGCAAGATGATCGTGATATTCGCGCAGAGCGTGCAGAGCAGAAGTTGGAACCACGCCATGCCATGATGCTGCGCTGTCGTTTACCCGGCGGGATCATCACGCCGCAGCAGTGGTTGGGTATCGATAAGTTTGCTGCGGATAACACCCTGTACGGCAGCATTCGTATCACTAACCGCCAGACATTCCAGTTCCATGGCATTCTGAAAGGGAATGTGAAACCAGCTCACCAATTGCTCAATCAATTAGGTTTGGATGCGCTGGCTACAGCAAACGATGTTAACCGTAATGTGCTTTGCACCTCGAACCCTGTGGAGTCGGTGCTGCATCAAGAAGCCTATGAGTGGGCGAAGAAGATTTCTGAGCATTTGCTGCCGCGTACCCGTGCTTATGCTGAAATCTGGTTGGATGCGGAGAAAGTGGCAACCACCGACGAAGAACCCATTCTAGGTGCGACATATTTGCCGCGTAAATTTAAAACCACAGTCGTTATTCCACCGCAAAATGATGTGGATCTCCACGCCAATGATCTTAACTTTGTCGCTGTCGCCGAGAAAGGTAAGTTGGTGGGCTTCAACGTGCTGGTGGGGGGCGGGTTATCCATTGCCCACGGTGATAAAAATACGTACCCACGTAAAGCTAGCGAGTTCGGTTATATCCCACTGCAACATACGTTGGCGATTGCTGAAGCTGTAGTGACAACTCAGCGTGATTGGGGTAACCGCACTGATCGTAAAAATGCTAAAACCAAATATACGTTGGAACGCGTTGGTGTTGATGTCTTTAAAGCTGAAGTTGAAAAGCGCGCTGGGGTGAGTTTTGGTGCGATTAAACCCTATCAATTTACCGGTCGTGGTGATCGTATCGGCTGGGTGAAAGGCATCGATAAAAAGTGGCATTTGACGCTATTTATTGAAAATGGTCGTCTGCTGGATTATCCCGGACGTAGCCTAAAAAGTGGTGTAGCGGCCATTGCTAAAATTCATCAGGGTGATTTCCGTTTAACGGCGAACCAGAATCTGATTGTGGCGGGAGTCCCGGAAAAAGACAAAGCGCGTATTGAGGCTCTGGCTCGTGAGCATGGGCTGATGGATGACAATGTCAGCCCGCAGCGCGAGAATTCGATGGCGTGTGTTTCATTCCCAACTTGCCCACTGGCAATGGCGGAGGCAGAACGTTTTCTACCGGAGTTTGTGACGCGGGTGGAAGGGATTTTACAGCAACACGGTATTGCGGATGAGCATATCGTTCTACGAGTGACCGGTTGCCCGAATGGTTGTGGTCGTGCTTTGCTGGCTGAGGTTGGATTGGTGGGTAAAGCGGTTGGGCGCTATAACCTGCATCTGGGAGGCAATCGCGAAGGAACACGTATCCCCCGGATGTATCGCGAAAATATTACCGAAGATGAAATTCTGGCTATCACTGATCAATTGGTCGGGCGTTGGGCGAAAGAGCGCCAACTTAATGAAGGTTTCGGTGATTTTGTCATTCGTATTGGTGTTATTGCTCCGGTGATTGATTCTGCCCGTGATTTTTATGACGTTCAGGAGGCGGTGTGAGCCAATTTAATTTGAGCGAACTGAATGCGTTGCCAAAGGCGGAGCAAGCTGCGGCATTGGCGCTGGTTAATGGGCAGCTTGAACATTTCACCGCTCAAGAGCGCGTCAGTTGGGCGTTAGAAAACTTGCCCGGAGAGTTCGTGCTCTCTTCCAGCTTTGGTATTCAGGCAGCCGTTTGTTTGCATCTGGTTACCCGCCAACATCCCGATATTCCGGTGATTTTGACGGACACGGGGTATCTGTTCCCTGAAACTTATCAGTTTATTGATGACTTGACGGAGAAACTTAAGCTTAATTTGCAAGTATTTCGTGCCCAGCAAAGCCCAGCCTGGCAAGAGGCCCGCTACGGCAAATTGTGGGAACAGGGTGTTGAGGGCATTGAGCGCTATAATGACCTGAATAAGGTTGAGCCAATGAACCGGGCGCTGGAAACGTTAGGTGCCCAGACGTGGTTTGCGGGCTTGCGTCGTGAGCAATCGGGCAGCCGTTCACAACTGCCTGTTCTGGCTATTGCGCGCGGTGTCTTTAAGGTTCTTCCCATCATTGATTGGGATAACCGGCAGGTTTACCAGTATTTGAAACAAAATGACCTGAGTTATCACCCGTTGTGGGAGCAGGGCTATCTCTCTGTCGGGGATACTCATACCACCCGTAAATGGGAACCGGGTATGAGTGAAGAAGAGACGCGTTTCTTTGGCCTGAAACGTGAATGCGGTTTGCATGAAGGCTGAGTGACAGCAAAATAAACCGTCAGGGCGCAGAGAGCGCCCTTTTTTGTGGCCATTAGCGAGCCATTCGCTCTTGGGCGAGTTCTGCCAGAAACTGGCTGCGATTCTTATAGCCACTGTGGGTGGCGATAAACTTATCAATCGCAGTGAGTAGATTTTGCGCCATGCCTCGCAAGGTGAACATTATTTTTTAGCCACCGCCAATTCTTGTATCAAGGGTAGCAATATTTTTACGCTGTCGCGGCTACGTTTAGTGATACGGTTGGGTAAAAATTTATCCAGATAATTTAAGTTATCTAATTGGCTTTGGTGACGAGTGACGCCCTGTGGAAAATGCTTGCTGATAGCTCGCTGCTGGCAGCCATCTTTCTTCCCTAAGGTATCGTTGCCAGCGTTGACAGATAACAACGGTATCCCCGCAGTATCAAAGACATTCTTCTCTGTCCGACACGGAGAGGTTACCTGATTTTTTATCGTGCTGGCGGTAATACCATAGCGGCGAGCCAGTGTGAGCGCTTGATCTCTTGCTGCAATAGCGGAGGGTTGCTTGCTGGCATTAAAATAGAGGCGATCACCGGTAATCAGACTATCTAAATTAATCACCAACAACGTGTTGTCCTTCTCAGCTTGACTCATACGTTGCAGATAGTTTTCAGTACCTTGTGCGCCTATCTCTTCAGCGCTAAGGGCCACAAAACGCAGTTCATAGCGTAGAGGTGCTGTTTTCAGGCGCTCTGCCAGTTCCAACATCACACCGACACCAGAGGCATTATCATCAACGCCCTGCAGTGTTAACCCGCCAAGATTTTTATCTAAATCATTATCACTTTGCGGCGTGTAAGTATCAAAATGCGCCATGATGATTATCTGCTTCTGGGCGTCAGGTTTCTCCGCTGATGCGTTACGCGCTGCAATCACTGACGTGGCACTGACATTGCGCCAGCTTTGTTTACCATTCTTACTGGTATAGAGATAACGGGTATTAAAACCACGCAAATTACTCTGGTAGCCCATTTGCTGAAAACGATGATTAATATACTCGGCAGCCAGTAGCTCGGCTGGGCTACCAGCCATACGGCCTGGAAAGTAGGTGCTAATATGGCGAATTTGCTGTTCAGCAATTTGACCGGTAGCGGGTGTTGTCGCTGCCTGAAGTGGCAGGACGGTACTGAAACTCAGAGTGAAAAGTGCCCACTTTAGGCAACGGCGGGAAAACATACCGAAATATCCTTGTTAAAGTCGCTGGTATGGATAACGCAGTTAGTATGGAAGCGTCAGGCTCAATAGACAATCTGTATGGCTCCTAAAGTGCAGATATTTATTCCCGTCATCTTTCAAGACGTAGGAGGTGCTGGCTACCATCATGACTCGACCCATCCATGGACCTCGCCTTTGCGAGGCAGCCGCAAGCCACGTTCAAATTTTATCCTGACAGATTTACCACTCAACTCATTGAGTTATCTCAATGCCTCGGGGCACTTATCTGTCAGTCGACAGCTATTGGGTATAGGTGAGCAAATAAGAAAATAGCTCACGGTGAGCATTGGCTAACATCGCTGCGAGCCGGACTATTGCGCCTATATATCATTATGGAACTTGTAATTACTTTTCGTCATTTCATAAGGCCATAACCCCCCCCTATAGTCACCCTACGCTTTATCATGTAATCGAAGGATGTTGTGGACTATCTACCTCTATTTGCCGACTTGAAACGACGCCCAGTATTGGTCGTTGGCGGCGGTGAAGTTGCTGCGCGAAAAATTGACTTACTCCACCGCGCTGGCGCACAGGTGCGGGTAGTGGCACAGACTCTTTCATCTGAACTTGAGCAGCAGCACCAAGATGGCCATATTCACTGGCTGGCATTGGATTTCTTGCCTGAACAGCTGGATGAGGTCTTTCTGGTCATTGCGGCAACTAACGACACCGAATTGAATGCAGCCGTTTTTAGCGCCGCTGATGAGCGACACATTTTGGCGAACGTGGTTGATGACCAACCGCGCTGTTCGTTTATCTTCCCATCGATTGTTGATCGCTCACCATTGGTGGTGGCTATTTCCTCCGCAGGTCAGGCCCCTGTATTAGCACGTTTACTCCGTGAGAAGTTAGAGGCTCTGCTACCCCATAGTTTGAGCGATATGGCGGCAGTCGCTGGGCGTTGGCGTGGGCGAGTTAAGCAGCACATCGCGTCGATGGGGGCGCGTCGACGTTTTTGGGAAAATGCTTTCAGTGGCCGCTTTGCTCATTTGATCAGCCGCGGTCAGTTAACGCAGGCAGAAGATGAACTGCAATTAGCGCTAGAGGGGCAGGGCAGCACTTTAGGTGAGGTTGCTTTAGTGGGCGCAGGTCCCGGTGACCCCGGCTTACTGACGTTGCGCGGTCTACAAGTTATTCAGCAGGCTGATGTGGTGTTGTATGACCATTTAGTCAGCCCAGAAGTTTTGGATTTGGTACGACGTGATGCCGAGCGTATTTGTGTCGGTAAACGGGCAGGGGCACATTCGGTTGCTCAGGAAGAAACTAACCAATTACTGGTCACATTAGCGCAGCGTGGCAAACGAGTGGTGAGACTAAAAGGAGGTGATCCTTTTATCTTTGGCCGAGGTGGCGAAGAGCTACAAGTTGTGGCGCGCGCGGGGATCCCTTTTCAGGTGGTGCCTGGCGTGACAGCGGCTGCCGGAGCGACGGCCTATGCTGGTATTCCTCTGACTCACCGTGATCACGCGCAAAGTGTGACTTTTATTACCGGACATTGCCGCTCTGACGGCGATGATCTGGATTGGCAGGCTCTCGCGCGTGGCCGCCAAACATTAGCTATCTACATGGGCACCGTGAAAGCGGCTGAAATCAGCCGGCAATTGATGACCCATGGCCGGGCTAGCACCACGCCCGTCGCGGTAATTGGCCGCGGAACCCGTGCTGACCAGCAAGTGCTGACGGGCACTCTGGCGCAACTAGAGTCACTCGCACATCAGGCACCGACACCCGCATTGCTGGTTATCGGTGAAGTGGTGGATTTACATCACCAAATTGCCTGGTTTGGGCAACAACCGCAGACTGAACAGGCAATTAGCCCCTCAGTCGTGAATTTGGCATAAAGGATCTGTTATGGACGAAAAACGACTCACTCATTTGCGGCAATTGGAGGCGGAGAGTATCCATATCATCCGTGAAGTGGCCGCCGAATTCGGTAACCCAGTGATGCTCTATTCCATTGGTAAAGACTCGTCAGTGATGCTGCATTTGGCACGCAAGGCATTCTTCCCCGGGCATTTACCTTTCCCGCTGTTGCATGTGGATACCGGCTGGAAATTTCGTGAAATGTACGAATTCCGTGACCGTACGGCGAAAGCCTTTGGCTGCGAATTATTGGTTCACCGTAATCCTGAAGGTGTGGCGATGGGGATTAATCCCTTTGTTCACGGCAGTGCCAAACATACCGATATCATGAAAACTGAAGGCCTCAAGCAAGCACTGAATAAGTACGGTTTTGATGCAGCCTTTGGTGGTGCGCGGCGCGATGAAGAAAAATCGCGAGCCAAAGAGCGTATCTATTCGTTCCGTGACCGTTTCCATCGCTGGGATCCCAAAAATCAGCGCCCAGAGCTGTGGCATAACTACAACGGCCAGATTAATAAAGGCGAAAGTATCCGCGTATTCCCGCTTTCCAACTGGACCGAGCTGGATATCTGGCAATATATTTTCTTGGAAAACATCGACATTGTGCCGCTGTATCTGGCGAAGTCGCGCCCTGTGGTCGAGCGCGACGGTATGTTGCTGATGGTGGATGACGATCGTATCGATCTTCAGCCGGGCGAAGTCATTACTCAGAAAATGGTGCGTTTTCGCACGTTGGGCTGCTGGCCGCTCACCGGTGCCGTTGAATCGGAGGCTGAAACCTTGCCTGCTATTATCGAAGAGATGCTTATCTCGACTACTAGTGAACGTCAGGGTCGCATGATCGACCGTGATCAATCCGGCTCGATGGAGCTTAAAAAGCGTCAGGGATATTTCTGAGGAGCGCCCGATGAGCACAACATTTCAAAATAAACCTGTTTTTGATAACCCGGCAGTGTCAGAAGGCAAGTCAATGATTTTACAGAACACCTCGATTGCCCAGCAGATTGCGAATGAGGGTGGGGTGGAAGCTTACTTGCATGCACAGCAACACAAAACCATGCTGCGCTTTCTGACTTGTGGCAGCGTGGATGACGGTAAAAGTACTCTGATTGGCCGTTTATTGCACGATACCCGCCAAATCTACGAAGATCAGCTTACAACACTGCACACTGACAGCAAGCGCATGGGGACACAGGGCGAAAAGCTGGATCTGGCATTGCTGGTGGATGGCTTACAGGCCGAACGTGAGCAGGGCATTACTATTGATGTGGCTTATCGCTACTTCTCGACTGAAAAACGCAAATTTATCATTGCTGATACCCCAGGGCATGAGCAATACACGCGCAATATGGCCACCGGTGCGTCGACCTGTGATCTAGCCATTTTGTTGATCGATGCGCGTAAAGGGGTGTTGGACCAAACTCGTCGCCACAGTTTTATCGCCACCTTATTGGGTATCCGCCATTTAGTGGTGGCAGTGAACAAGATGGATTTAGTGGACTATCAGGAAAGTGTTTTCGAGCAGTTCAAAGAAAACTATCTGAGTTTTGCCGAACAATTGCCCACGGACTTGAATATCAAATTTGTGCCATTGTCCGCATTGGATGGTGACAACGTGGCCTCGCCGAGCGAGAAAATGGACTGGTACTCCGGTCCGACGCTACTTGAAGTGCTGGAAAGTGTCGATGTGGTGAATGCCAGCCGTCAGCAACCACTGCGTTTCCCGGTGCAGTATGTTAACCGGCCCAATTTGGATTTCCGGGGTTATGCTGGCACCTTGTCTGCCGGTATCGTTCGAGTCGGACAAAAAATAAAAGTGCTGCCTTCAGGTGTGGAATCTACCGTGACACGCATTGTGACTTTTGATGGTGATTTGACTCAAGCCACACCTGGTGAAGCAATTACATTGGTGTTGGCGGACGAAGTGGACATCAGCCGTGGTGATCTGTTGGTTGACGCCGGAGAGACGCTAAAAGCGGCTCAGAATGCGCTGGTAGATGTGGTATGGATGGCCGAACAGCCACTGGTGGTTGGGCAGAGCTATGACATCAAAGTGGCCGGGAAAAAGACCCGTGCACGAGTTGAAAATATTCAATATCAGGTTGAGATTAACTCGCTGACTCAGCGAGTGGTTGAAAGTCTGCCGCTTAACGGTATCGGCTTGGTTGAACTGGCGTTTGATGAGCCGTTGGTGCTGGACAGTTATCAGCATAATCGGGATACCGGTGGGATGATCTTTATTGACCGCTTGAGTAATGTCACCGTCGGTGCCGGTTTGATTCGAGAAACTATCGAGTCGGTTTATCAAGAAACGACCGAATTCAGTCCTTTTGAATTGGAACTGAATGCGCTGGTTCGTCGCCACTTCCCGCATTGGGGCGCACGTGACCTGCTGGGAGGGAAATAGCATGCCTGCTGATGAGAATATTGTCTGGCACCCGCATGCTGTGACCCAGGCCGATCGTGAACAACAACATGGGCATCAGGGTGTGGTGCTGTGGTTTACCGGTTTGTCGGGTTCGGGAAAATCGACTTTGGCCGGTGCGCTGGAGCAGGCGCTGTTTGCCCGTGGTGTCAGCACTTACTTACTTGATGGCGACAATGTTCGCCATGGTTTATGCCGTGATTTGGGCTTCGCTGATGCTGACCGGCGGGAAAATATCCGCCGGGTTGGGGAAGTCGCCAAATTAATGGTTGATGCTGGTCTTGTGGTGTTGACGGCCTTTATCTCCCCCCATCGAGCCGAGCGACAAATGGTGCGAGATATGCTGGCTCCGGGTCAGTTTATTGAGGTATTTGTGGATACGCCGTTGGCAATTTGCGAGACTCGTGATCCTAAGGGATTGTATAAAAAGGCCCGCGCCGGAGAGCTGAAAAACTTCACCGGTATCGACGCTGTTTATGAATCCCCTGAGCAGGCCGATGTGCATTTGCAGGGTGAACAATTAGTAACAAATTTGATTGAACAATTGTTAGACGTGCTGCGTGGTAGAGCTATTATCAGATCCTAAACGTATCCCCTTCGTACTTAAAACTACAAGGTTGTTCGCTGCAAGAACTCTCCCGAATCACTGACTTTGATGTTAGCTCATCGGGATGAGTTCGCTTGTTGCCCGCCTATAGTTCCAATGATGTTGGGTATATATGTCTTATGATTGCCTGGCGAAACGTCCTGAGAACGTGCCGGCAAACTGTACCTACGGGATCTTTATGCAGAATGTCACCCAGATTACTATCGACGAACAGCGGGAACGGGAGGAGCCGTCATACTCCTTTCTCGGTGGCGTCACTGGCTTTGTTTTCTATTGGTTGGCATTCGCGATCCCATTTTTTGTCTACGGCCCGAATACGGTCTTCTTCCTGCTCTATACTTGGCCCTTCTTTCTAGCATTGATGCCGGTTTCTGTACTGATTGGTATTACGCTGAGTATGCTGTCGCGCGGTAATCTGTTAGCCACGGTTGGTGGGACGGGGATTGCGGTGGTGTGCTTGTTCTGGATGCTGTTTTCATTTCTCACCGGCTGGTGAGTGTAAAATCAGCAGGCTGTTTGGGATTCACCCGCTAACAGCCGCATCAGTTTTTCCTCAAATCAATCTGTCGTCAGTTAGGCTTGCGCTGACAGCACTTTGCTGAGGAAGGCTTGTGTCCGTGGGTTACTGGGGGCTGTAAAGATATCTTCCGGTTGCCCCTCTTCTTGAATCACCCCTTGATCGATAAACAGTACCCGATCAGCGACATCGCGGGCAAAGCCCATTTCATGGGTGACAACCACCATGGTCATTCCTTCCAGAGCCAATGCTTTCATCACTGCCAGCACTTCGCCTACCAATTCGGGATCAAGCGCTGAGGTTGGCTCGTCGAATAGCATGATTTTTGGCTCCATCGCCAAGGCTCTGGCAATGGCGACGCGCTGTTGTTGCCCCCCGGATAAACTGCTCGGATAGGCATCAATCTTGTCCAGCAATCCCACTTTACGCAGTAACAATTCGGCCCGCTCTATGGCTTGCGCACGCGGCAGTTTTTTGACATCCATTGGTGCCATAATCAGGTTTTCCAGCACCGTCATATGGGGGAACAGATTAAAGCGCTGGAATACCATGCCGACACTTTCGCGCATACGGTTAAGATCCGTTTTGGGATTATGGATCTCAAAGCCGTTGACGGTTATCTCACCGCCAGACAACGTTTCTAGCGCATTAATGCAGCGTAAAAAGGTGCTTTTTCCTGAACCGGATGGGCCGATGATGCAAACCACCTCTTTGGGTTGGATATCACAGGAAATACCGCGTAATACATGGGTTTCGCCAAATTGTTTTTGCAGGTTATGTACGTGAATCACTTTTACCAAACCTCTTTTCCATATGCCGCACTAACAGCGAAAGTAAGAACGTAATAACCCAATAAACCAGAGAGATGGTCAGGTAGGGTTCCCAATAGGTGGCATAGGCGCCAGACACAGTGCGAGCGGCATAAGCTAAATCAGCCAACCCAATGGCGGATGCCAGCGATGAGTCTTTCACAATAGCAATGGCATTATTACCTAACGGCGGCAGCATACGGCGGAAAGCCTGTGGCAGGATAACCTTACGCATGGTTTTGCCGTAGCTCATCCCCAGCGAGCGGGAGGCTTCCATTTGACCACGATCAATGGATTGAATACCCGCGCGAAAAATCTCAGAGACATAGGCCCCGGCGTTCAGTGTGATGGCAACCACACAGGATAAAAATGCACCGTAATCAGAACGCAGCATTCTGGCAAAGTCAGAGGACATAATGCCATTGGTGACTAGAATGCCATCCCGTGGATTGATAAATAGCGGCACCAATGCGAAATGCACCACCATGATTTGCACAAAGAGCGGCGTACCTCGAATGGCGCTGATATAGATACGCACTGGCCATTGAACAAAGTAATGTAATACCGGCTTCCAGATACCATGAGGTGCCTGCGCTAACCGTCCCAATCCCAGTGTTAAGCCCCAAGTGGTGCCTAAAATCACACAGATAATGGTGCACTTTATCGTCATCCAGGCACCGTCCATAAACAGTGGCGCGTATTCCTGAATGATTTCCCAACGAAATCCTGACATAAGCCAATCCAAAAAACCTTGGTAATCGACGTTACTGCGGTATTCACCGCCCGGCTGTAACGTCAATTATTTGAGGTCTAAAAAAGGTGTATTAAAAAATTATTTTGCAGGCTGAGTGGCTGCAGGCAGTGTAGGTACCTGTGCATCAAACCATTTTTCGTAGATTTTGGCATAGGTGCCGTCAGCGACGATCTTCTGTAAACCGCTATTGATTTTATTGCGTAATTCTTCGTTGCCTTTCGCGACCGCGATACCGAAATATTGGCGTTCAAACTTGTCATCAGACACCAGCTCAAATGCTTTCTCTGGATGCGTTTTCAGGTAGAACTTGGCAACACCCACATCACCGACAGCAGCAGCGATGCCATCTTCATACAACTCCTGCAACATCAACGGGGTATTATCAAAGCGCTTGATGGCGGTACTGTTTTTACCCAGTACATCAGATACCACGATATCGCCAGTGCTGGAGTTCACCACGCCAACATTCAGATCTTTCAATGCGGCAATGGAGTCCACTTTAGAGTCTTTAGGCACCACGATGGTTTGTTCAGCTGGGAAGTAAGGGTCTGAGAAATCAACCATTTGCTTACGCTTATCGGTAATGGTGATGCCAGAAATAATGATGTCGCGATCACCTGAACCTAAGGTGGCAAAAATGCCTTCCCACGGTGTATTGACCAGTTTGACCTGAAAACCTTCGGCCTTACCGATAGCCTTAATGATATCGATATCAAAACCTTCCAGTTGTTTTTGGCTATTCTCATACTCAAAGGGGCGATAAGTACCACCGGAACCCACCACATAAGTCGGTTCGGCAGCAATCACGCTGCCCGCAGATAGCATGGCTGCCAGGCAAGTTCCGACCAGCATTAAACGTTTAAACATGTAAATCTCCCGGTTCATAGGCAAAAGTAAATGAAAGTGTGATTTTCTATTTATGCAGTTTGAGTGCATAAAAATAAACTTTTATACCTCTAAACTCAACTGTGATAGGGGTTATTTATTTATGGCGACATTAAATATGCATATTTGCTTTATTGATTGGTATAAGCTAACGGCAAAAACAACTTTCCCAGTGTTTACCTCTGCATGATGCATTCATCAACTATTGTTTGGATGAATGTGGGCTGAAAACGCGCATTTAATGACATTTTGTAGATTGGCATGGTATTTTTGCCGGAAATCGTCCTTAATCTACGCCTTGTGGCCTATTTCCGTTACAGAGTGGAGTCCGACGAAAAGTTGTGGGATGATTAGGCAGTTTTTCGGGGGGCGGGAATGGGAAAACTTACGCTACTATTGCTGGTTTTACTTGGCTGGTTACAGTATTCATTGTGGCTGGGCAAGAATGGTGTTCATGATTTTGTTCGGGTTAAGGATGACGTTGCTCTTCAAGAGGTTAATAACGGTAAACTTAAGGCCCGAAACGATCAGCTATTTGCTGAAATTGATGATTTAAACGGTGGTCAAGAGGCTATCGAAGAACGCGCACGTAACGAACTGGGTATGATTAAACCCGGCGAAAGTTTCTATCGTCTGGTTCCTGACCAATCCGGACGCAATGCGGGTATCCCTTCGACGCAAAATAACGCACAACAATAAATAATGAGTAATTTCGCAGTTTCCCTTCCTGACATCGTCGCTGTATTACCCGCGGCGGGTATTGGCAGCCGTATGCAGGCTGATTGCCCTAAACAGTATTTAATGGCTGGTGGCAAAACAATCATTGAACACGCTATTTTTTCTTTGCTGAGTCATCCTCGGATTCAGCGGATTATCGTCGTGATACATCCGCAGGATCAGCAATTTTCTTCGTTACCTATTGCTAAGGATCCACGCATCAGTGTTGTCCACGGTGGTGAACAGCGCGCTGATTCGGTGATGGCTGGCTTACAATATGCCGGTCAGGCCGAGTGGGTTCTGGTGCATGATGCGGCTCGTCCCTGTTTGCATGCTGATGATCTTGAAAAATTATTATCGATAATTGAGCACAGCAAAGTCGGGGGAATTCTGGCAGCACCGGTTCGTGACACAATGAAGCGGAGTGAGGCGGGCGTTCAAGCGATTGCCCATACGGTGGATCGTCAAGCGCTATGGCATGCTCTTACACCTCAACTCTTCCCACTTGAGTTATTAAAAATGTGCTTATCCCGCGCCCTGCAAGATGGGGCGGTAGTCACCGATGAGGCTTCAGCATTAGAACATTGCGGCTATCATCCGATACTGGTTTCGGGTCGTTCGGATAATATCAAGGTGACGCGTCCAGAAGATCTGGCGCTGGCAGAGTTTTATTTAACTCAACGACGCAACACAAATTAATTGGAGTGTCATTAATGCGAATTGGCCATGGTTTTGATGTTCATAGATTTGGCGGCGAAGGCCCATTGATTATAGGTGGCGTGCGAATCCCTTATGAAAAGGGCCTATTGGCACACTCTGATGGTGATGTCGCATTACATGCGGCAACTGATGCATTGCTGGGAGCAGCGGCCTTAGGCGACATCGGAAAATTATTCCCCGACACCGATCCGGCGTTTAAAGGTGCGGATAGCCGTGGCCTATTGCGTGAGGCTTATCGTCGCATTTTGGCGAAAGGATACCGGCTTGGAAATCTAGACATCACGATTATTGCTCAGGCGCCGAAAATGGCCCCTCATATTCCACAAATGCGCGTTCATTTGGCGGAAGACCTACAATGTCATATGGATGATATCAACGTAAAAGCCACCACGACCGAACAGCTCGGTTTTACTGGCCGTGGCGAAGGTATTGCCTGCGAGGCGGTGGCTCTGTTGGTTAAGCAGTAATTATTGGTTAAGGCATAAATGATGGACATGGAAAATCTGACCTGGTTGCACGGCAAACCCAAAGCGAGCGGCATTCTAAAAGCCAATCCGGAAGATTTTGTGGTGGTCGAAGACTTGGGTTTTGAACCTGACGGTGAAGGCGAACATTTATTGGTACGCATCCGTAAAAATGGCTGCAATACCCAGTTTGTTGCCGATTATCTGGCGCGTTTTGCCAAGATTCACCCACGTTTGGTGAGTTATGCGGGCTTGAAGGATCGCCACGCAGTAACTGAACAATGGTTCTGCTTGCACCTGCCGGGCAAAGAAGCGCCAGATTTATCCACTTTTGAGCTGGAAGGCTGTGAAGTGCTGGAGTCTGTACGTCAGAAAAGAAAACTGCGTATCGGCTCACTGAAAGGCAACGCTTTTACTTTAGTGCTACGCCATATCACTGATAATCAGGATGTAGAACAACGATTGCAGCAGATAGCGGCCCAAGGTGTGCCTAACTATTTTGGCAGCCAACGATTTGGCCGCGGTGGTAATAATCTGGTGCAGGCTCGGTTGTGGGCTAATAATGAGATTCGCGTAAAAGAACGCAATAAGCGCAGCTTTTACTTGTCCGCCAGTCGTAGCGCCATGTTCAACTTGATCAGCAGTTGCCGTTTGGCGCAACAGCAAGCAACAACAGTGCTGTCTGGCGATGCATTGCAACTCTCTGGTCGCGGTAGTTGGTTTGTGGCTGAAGCCGATGAGTTGGCGGCCTTACAACAACGTGTTGATGCGGGTGAACTGAATGTGACCGCGCCATTACCGGGTGATGGCGAATTGGGGACACAGGCTGAAGCATTGGCTTTCGAGCAGGCGTGTTTGGCGGATCAAACCGAATTATTGGCGTTGATTAAACGTGAACGTGTTGAAGGTGCGCGTCGGGCAATCTTGTTAAAACCACAGAATATGGCGTGGAATTGGTGGGATGACGTCACCTTGGAACTCAGCTTCTGGTTACCCGCAGGCAGCTTTGCCACCAGCGTGGTGCGAGAAATCATGAATCAGGATAATGCTGATGCTGCGGATATTGCTGAGTAACGACGACGGTATTACTGCGCCCGGGATCCAGACGCTTGCTACCGCACTGCGGGAATTTGCGGAAGTCAAAATGGTTGCGCCGGATCGTAATCGTAGCGGCTCCTCTAATGCATTGACGCTTGATAGTGCTCTGCGCATCACGACATTATCCAATGGCGATATCGCGGTACAACAAGGTACTCCGACTGATTGTGTTTATCTGGGGGTTAATGCGCTTATGCGTCCCCGGCCCGATATTGTGGTTTCTGGCATCAATGCTGGCCCCAATCTGGGCGATGATGTTATCTATTCAGGTACTGTGGCAGCAGCGATGGAAGGACGGCATTTAGGGCTTCCTGCACTGGCTGTTTCGCTCAATGGGCATCAGCACTATGCGACGGCGGCAGCGGTCACTTGCCAAATATTGCGTGCGCTGCAACATAAACCATTGCGTACAGGCAAGATACTGAATATTAATGTACCTGACTTACCCTTATCTGAAATTAAAGGGATTCGGGTGACTCGTTGTGGTAGCCGCCATCCGGCAGAGCAGGTATTTTGTCAACAAGACCCACGGGGCAACGATCTCTATTGGATAGGGCCACCGGGGGAGAAGTTTGATGTGGCAGAAGACACTGATTTTGCTGCAGTTGAGCAAGGTTATGTTTCTATCACACCACTGCAGGTTGATTTAACGGCCTATGCGGCGCAAGACGTGGTTGAAAACTGGTTAACCAACATGACGTTAGTAAATACCGAGGTTGACGGGGAATGGTAAATAAACGCATGCAAACATTGTTGATGCAGTTACGTCAGCAGGGCATTACAGACGAGCGCTTGTTGCAGGCGATCGAAGCAGTGCCGCGCGAGCGTTTTGTTGATGAAGCGTTATCTCATAAGGCGTATGAGAATACAGCCCTACCGATAGGTTCAGGGCAAACTATTTCTCAGCCTTATATGGTGGCGCGAATGACAGAATTATTGCAATTGACGCCCACTTCACGGGTTTTAGAGATAGGAACCGGTTCTGGTTATCAGACCGCCATTTTGGCGCATTTAGTCGAACATGTATGCTCAGTTGAACGAATCAAAGGGTTACAGTGGCAGGCAAAGCGTCGCCTGAAACAGCTAGATCTGCATAATGTCTCAACCCGCCACGGTGATGGCTGGCTAGGTTGGGCATCACGCGGGCCATTTGATGCGATCATTGTGACAGCCGCGCCACCAGAAATACCGAACGCATTACTTGAGCAATTGGATGAGGGCGGGATATTAGTCTTGCCTGTGGGCGAGCAAGCTCAAACGCTAAAATGTGTGCAGCGTCGCAATAATGAATTCCAAATTGAGACAGTAGAGGCCGTGCGTTTTGTTCCTTTGGTAAAAGGGGAACTGGCTTAAATAAATCTTTTTATATCGGTCATTATTTTTCCTGTATCCGCAGCACACTATTTTGCGCTAAAGATTGGACAAAAATCAGTAACATAAATTTTATGGTGTGGTAGACGTGGTATTGATAGCATGCGCGCTTCTGCATCTTGTTTCTTCAGTTCGGGACGGCATGGGTTTGGCTCGTTCTGTGGAACCTTTAATACTCGACAATAAGTGGTGTAGTCGTCCTCAGACCAGCGTTTTGCTGTCATCAACGAGTGACCACTTATCCGACGGTGTAAAAGGTATTTTGGATATATCGCTTATTATTGCTGTCATGGGGGAAGCATGAGCACGGGAAGCCCAATGATTACATTACGCCGGGTCGCGGCATGTACGGTTATGAGTTTATGGTTAGTGGGTTGTAGCAATGAGAATACAACCTCTGCACCCATCAGCAGTGTCGGTGGTGATCGTTCAGGTACTATGCTAAGTGGCTCGAATACCAATGCATCGGGTGAACGTATCGTTTATAACCGTAGCTACGACAATATCCCCAAAGGAAGCTATAGCGGTAATACCTATACCGTTAAGCGTGGTGACACGCTGTTTTATATCGCCTGGATTACTGGGAATGATTTCCGTGATCTGGCGGCAAAAAATAATATTGCCGAGCCATATAGCCTAAATGTGGGGCAATCCATTCAACTAGGTAATGGTTCTGGTGGCGGAATGCTAGCCGCAACGGATGCCACATCAGGCGGAATAGCAAAACCGCCGTCAAATATTCAGAACACAACTACAATGGTTGATTCTCAATCAACTAGCGCGTATTCTGAAAACTCGGGTAAACAGAATGTTGGTAAAATGTTACCGGCATCAGGAGCTGTTGTCGCTACAACTGCACCTGTTACTGCACCTAGCAGTACCATCAGTGACCCTACCAGTAATGGTGGTCCAGTCAGCAGCTGGAAATGGCCAACTGAAGGTAAAACGATTGATAGTTTCTCTGCTTCCGAAGGAGGCAATAAAGGGATTGATATCGCGGGTTCTCGTGGGCAACCAATCTTCGCTACAGCAAATGGGCGAGTTGTGTATGCTGGGAACGCACTGCGTGGTTACGGTAATCTTATCATCATCAAACACAACGATGATTACCTGAGCGCCTACGCTCATAACGATACAATGCTGGTCCGGGAACAAGAAGAAGTGAAGGCGGGTCAAAAAATAGCCACCATGGGTAGCACCGGAACCAGTTCAGTAAGATTGCACTTTGAAATTCGTTACAAGGGGAAATCCGTAAACCCGCTGCGTTACCTTCCGCAGCGATAGATTGGGCAGAATACGCTGTATTCTGCTCGCCGGATTCACGGGTAGGAGCAGCATATGAGCCAAAATACGCTGAAAGTTAACGAGTTGCAGGAAGATGCTGAGTTTGACGAAAACAGTACGGAAACTGAAATTTTCGACGAAAAAGCATTAGTAGAAGATGAACCTACTGAAAGCGAGTTAGCAGAAGATGAGCTGTTGGCGCAAGGCGTTACCCAGCGAGTACTGGATGCGACACAGCTCTATCTTGGTGAGATTGGTTATTCACCGCTGTTGACCGCAGAAGAAGAGGTTTATTTTGCCCGGCGTGCATTGCGCGGAGATGTGCCTTCACGTCGGCGTATGATCGAAAGTAACTTGCGGCTGGTGGTGAAGATCGCCCGTCGTTACAGTAATCGCGGCTTGGCGCTGCTGGATCTGATTGAAGAGGGAAACCTCGGTCTGATCAGAGCGGTAGAAAAGTTTGATCCTGAGCGCGGTTTCCGTTTCTCCACTTATGCCACTTGGTGGATACGTCAGACAATTGAACGGGCAATCATGAACCAAACCCGGACGATTCGTTTGCCTATTCATATCGTCAAAGAACTAAACGTTTATTTGCGTACTGCACGAGAACTTTCTCATAAATTGGATCATGAGCCGAGCGCTGAAGAGATTGCCGAGCAGCTCGACAAACCGGTTGATGACGTGAGCCGTATGCTACGCCTTAACGAACGTATCACTTCTGTTGATACTCCTTTAGGCGGCGACTCAGAGAAAGCTTTGTTAGATATTCTGTCTGACGAAAACGAAAATGGCCCAGAAGACACCACGCAAGATGACGATATGAAACAAAGTATCGTTAAATGGCTGTTTGAATTGAATGCCAAACAGCGCGAAGTTCTGGCCCGTCGTTTTGGTTTGTTAGGGTATGAAGCAGCAACGCTAGAAGATGTTGGCCGTGAGATTGGTTTGACACGTGAACGTGTTCGCCAGATTCAGGTTGAAGGTTTGCGTCGTTTGCGGGAAATCCTGCAAGGGCAGGGCCTGAGCATCGAGGCATTGTTCCGCGAATAAAGATTGTCTGGAAAACAAAAAAACGGTGAACTGATGTTCACCGTTTTTTTATGCCTGCCATTGTCAGCAACTGGCGGTTTTGGAACGTTTAAAGATACTGCTACACCATATTTTTCAGGCGATAAATCCACTCTAACGCCTGACGTGGTGATAGCGAGTCTGGATCCAGTGCTTCCAATGCTTCAACCGCCGGTGAGACTTCCTCATTGAGTAATGTCAGTTGCGAACCATCAATTTTGCTTGCCGCGGCATTATTTGACAATGACTCCAACTCTTTTAGTTTTTGGCGCGCCCGCTTAATCACATCCCGTGGTACACCCGCCAATGCGGCAACTGCCAACCCATAACTTTTACTGGCAGCCCCATCTTGCACACTGTGCATAAAGGCGATGGTGTCACCATGTTCCAGTGCATCAAGATGAACATTGACCACACCCTCCATTTTTTCCGGCAAAGTGGTCAGTTCAAAGTAATGGGTGGCAAAAAGAGTCATGGCTTTAATGCGACTGGCCAGATTTTCAGCGCAGGCCCAAGCCAGTGATAAACCATCATAAGTAGATGTTCCGCGGCCAATTTCATCCATTAATACTAAGCTTTGCTCAGTAGCATTGTGCAGAATATTCGCGGTTTCCGTCATTTCCACCATGAAGGTTGAGCGACCAGAGGCCAGATCATCTGCCGCCCCGACGCGGGTAAATATGCGATCAACCGGACCAATCGTTGCCTGATCTGCAGGGACATAGCTCCCCATGTGCGCCAGTAACACGATTAATGCCGTTTGACGCATATAGGTACTTTTACCGCCCATGTTTGGGCCAGTAATGATCAACATCCGCCGCTGAGGTGATAACGCCAGTGGGTTAGCAATAAAAGGTTCACTGAGCACTTGCTCAACCACGGGGTGGCGACCACCGGTAATTTTGATTCCCGGCTTATCACTCAGCGTTGGGCAGTTGTAGTTGAGTGTTTCTGCTCTTTCCGCCAAATTCGCCAATACATCCAATTCAGCTAGCGCATTGGCGCTGGTTTGCAATTCAGATAAATGCGGCAACAGCAGATCGAAAATCTCTTCGTATAGTCCTTTTTCAATCGCCAGCGCCTTTCCTTTGGAGGTCAGAACTTTATCTTCATACTCTTTCAGTTCAGGAATAATGTAGCGCTCGGCATTTTTTAGGGTCTGTCTGCGAACATAATGGATAGGCACCAGATGACTCTGGCCACGACTAACCTGAATGTAATAACCATGAACACCATTAAAACCGACTTTGAGTGTATCTAAGCCCAGTTTTTCACGCTCACGGATTTCCAACCTGTCCAGATAATCGGTCGCGCCATCGGCTAGCGCCCGCCATTCATCTAACTCCGCATTATATCCCGGCGCGATTACACCACCGTCGCGCACTAATACTGGCGGTGCTTCGACGATTGCTCGCTCCAGTAAATCTTGTAATTCATCAAATTGGCCCACTTGTGACAGCAAATTTTGTACGTGAGGGACATTCACAGATTGCAGCAAACGATGGATCTCAGGCAACTGTTGGAAAGCATGACGCATGCGAGCCAAGTCTCTTGGACGCGCGGTGCGTAGTGCCAAGCGAGCCAGAATACGCTCCAAATCACCCACTTGTCTTAATGGTGTTTGCAGCTCAGTTGTGATGTCTTGCAGACCACCAATGGCTTGTTGGCGATCGGTTAATACTTTGATGTCGCGGATTGGCATATGCAACCAGCGTTTAAGCATGCGGCTACCCATGGCGGTCACACTACAATCAAGAATGGCGGCCAGTGTATTTTCAGTTCCCCCCGATAAATTCTGAGTCAGTTCGAGGTTTCGACGTGTGGCAGCATCCATCACAATGCCATCTTGCTGGCGTTCCATGGTTAAACCACGGATATGGGGCAGAGAAGTGCGTTGGGTATCCTTAACATATTGCAGCAGGCAACCCGCAGCCCGTAATGCCTGATGGGCTTGTTCAACACCAAAGCCGATTAAATCGCGAGTACCGAATTGTAGATTAAGCTGTTGTTTGGCAGTTTCTAGCTCAAACTCCCATAATGGACGGCGGCGCAGGCCATGCCGTTGTTCAATCAACGACATTTGCTCGAAATTTTCTGGATAGAGTAATTCTGCGGGGTTAGTTCGCTGTAACTCCGCGGCCATGGTTTCAAGATCCGCAGGTTCTGCCACCCTAAAACGACCAGAACTGATATCCAAAGTGGCATAACCAAACCCACGGGCATCCTGCCAGATAGCCGCCAGTAGATTATCTTGGCGCTCTTGCAGTAATGCTTCATCACTGACGGTTCCGGGAGTCACGATGCGCACCACTTTGCGCTCAACAGGCCCTTTACTGGTGGCAGGATCACCGATTTGCTCGCAGATAGCCGCTGACTCACCTAATTGCACCAGTTTCGCCAGATAGTTTTCTATCGAGTGATAGGGAACACCGGCCATAGGAATGGGTTCGCCGGCAGATGCTCCCCGCTTGGTCAGTGAGATATCCAGCAGTTGTGAAGCCCGCTTGGCATCACTGTAGAACAGCTCATAAAAATCCCCCATCCGATAAAATAAGAGTATTTCGGGATGCTGGGCCTTGAGCCGTAGATACTGCTGCATCATCGGCGTGTGAGAGTCGAGTTTATCGGTGTTATTCATGCGGTTATTTTTTTAATCCATTGAATTTAAAGTTGATTGTGATTTTTATTGTTATCGTTAGACATCACATGATTCTACGGTTAACACGGACGTCTTGCCACCGTACATCAGTCCTTTTTCCAGCCGATATACTAGCCCAGCAGCCCGAAAACTGACATAGGTAATGGTTGAGACTATTTGCAAAAAACGAAAAGGCCCCTTGTTGAAGGGGCCTAAAATTTTCACAAACGATGTGGATGGCGTGACTTGGATGACAGCCTGAACCACTTCGATTGACTTCTTAGTGCAGCATTGACACAGATTCAGTACTCATGACCACCAAAATAATAAGGTTAACTTATTGCGAAAATAGAATGTGGTTTATAGTGTTTAATAAAAAATCAATATTTATCAAGTTGTTACATTAAACCCTAACAAGGCATTCGTTATTGGCTAGCTAACTAACTATTAGGTGATTAGTTATTAATATCGAATAGCATTCGGTTGCGTTTATTTTTCTATCGGGTGAGCAATAAACCAGCGTAATGAATTCATGACTTTGGTTTCAGACATTCTCGCTCTATTCTCATCAACCAGCTTCATTAATACCAGCCTTGCAGTATAAATATCCAACTGCGCTTTATCAGCAAGTTCTCTGGTTTTTGGCCAATTGATAACGGGTGGTGGAGTTTCAGTAAACTGCTCCTTTAGAACATTACAATGTTCTTCCAATATACTCATCACTTCTTCTTTCCGTTTATCCTTAGGCTTCATTATTTAATTCCTCATGCAATGTATATTTTAAAGATATTTTATTTCTTATATTCCTAATGCAGGGTTTATATTTCTTATTCATTTGTAGGAATCTTCCTACCATAATAAAGACAATTCACACAAAACAATGACCGCCCTCTTATTTATTTATTATTATTTTTGTAATCCTTATTTTAATCATCAACTTCCATCACAATAAAATTAACAGTTTGGTATGGTTTCTATCCTGTTTTAATACAGTTTATCCCTCTCAAATAAAATAAAATTACTTTATTTTTCATCAAGATGGCGGCTTCTTTTTGTTTCAATAAAATCCATAAATTTCAGATAGTTATGTTATTTTTTTATGTGGAAAATCCTCGCTTATCCTGAAGTGACTCAAGGAGTTAGCAAGGTTTTATTGTATTAATGTTAAGCTTTTTCTGCTTCTGGCGTTAAAATCATGAGGATTTAATATCGATTATAATTTCACTTATGGAATAAGCAATCATTAATTTTGATAAAATGACTTTTAGCGATCTAATGTGTCGATTTGCTTCTTTTTGCAGTGCTATATGTCGAAGGTGTAATGTTTATCGATCAAAGTTATCGAGATTATTGTGTTAATTTAGTTAATTAAGTTAAAGACTCTGAATTTTGATTGTTTGAATTAAATAGCTTTGAAGTATCCCACTATATTTGTATTATCTGCGTCGAACAAAAAGAGCTTTGACGTTATTTAAATGTTTACTGAAAGGTGAGGGTGTTTTTTAATGCCTTCATGTCTGATTTATAGCTCTATGTCGTTCGTAGTTAAACTTCTCGTATTTTGGCGACAAGAAACTGCACGGTTTTTTATTTTTTAAACTACTTCGAAGCGGTATTTACCTTGATTTTATTAAGGTAAATCAGCGGGCAAAATTTTAATTGTGTATAAAGGAATCACGTAATGAAACTGAATAAAACTATCTTGGCTGCTGGTCTGGTATTAGGTTTTGCTTCTATGGCTAACGCTGCTGATCAAGGTCAGGGTACTGTAACTTTCAATGGTTCTATCATTGATGC
Organism: Yersinia vastinensis; assembly: GCF_902726565.1. Taxonomy (GTDB): domain Bacteria; phylum Pseudomonadota; class Gammaproteobacteria; order Enterobacterales; family Enterobacteriaceae; genus Yersinia; species Yersinia vastinensis. The sequence continues at coordinate 129,301 of NZ_CACVAF010000003.1, read as the reverse complement.
GCCATGTTCAATCGCTGCTGGTTCTGATTCACAGACTGTTGAAATGGGCCAGATCTCTAACGTTGCGCTGCAGAACGGCGGCAAATCACAGTCCCGTGTTTTCGACATCAAACTGGAAAACTGTGACATCACAACTCTGAAAACAGTTACCACCACCTTTGGCGGTGCAGAATCAGCTGCAGTACCTGGCCTGCTGGGTATCACTGGTGTAGCTGAAGGCGCTGGTATCGCCATCGTTGATGGTACTGGTTCTGTTATTACTCTGGGTACAGCAACGGCTGAACAGACTCTGGTTACTGGTAACAACACCCTGGCATTCTCTGCATACCTGCAAGGCAGCACTGTAGCTGACGCAATCAAACCAGGTACCTTCTCTAGCGTTGCAGACTTCACGCTGGCTTACCAATAAGTATTTCTCTTTGCTAATTCGACATGCGGATTTTTCCGCATGTCTTTTCCTCTTGAGAAAGATACGTGTTGGATGAGTTAGGTGATTTATGTCCAAGTCATTTTTTTTGATAGTACCTCCTTCCTTACTGATAGCGTCACTGCTGAGTTTGCCGGCAATGGCCTCCCCCATGAAAACCGATTGGGGCCGCGTGAGTATGGAAGGAAGTATTACTGATACTGCTTGTGCGATAGATCCGGGAAGTTTGGAACAGACCATTGATATGGCGATTATGCCAATAGGTTTGTTGGTACAAAACGGGGTAGGGAATAAGCATCCATTCGAGATTCGACTACTCGATTGCACGATAGCCCATCCCGATCCAAGTAAATCTAACCGACAGCATTTTACCGTGTCATTTGATGGCGCGGCGGACGGTAATAATTATGCGGTGTACGGTGAGGCCGAGGGGGTTGCAATGCAAATCATTGATGATAAAGGCAATGCTTCTATTCCAGGGGTGGCATCACCGGAAATTAATATTATCCCTGCTGGTATGACACTCAATTATGCCCTGCGTTTAGTGGGCAATGGCAAGATGCTGCGTGCTGGAACTTATCATTCTAGCGTTCGTTTCACATTGGATTACTACTGATTTCAATGAGTAAGGTGACATATCCCATGCTATCCGCTCGTTCCATCACCACCGGTATTGCCCGTCGTGATTTATTGCGCATTTTGATTGCAGTTGCGTTAAGTGGCAATGCTTATGGCGTGTTTGCCAGTGATGATATTCAGTTTAATACCGATGTTTTGGATACTAAGGATCGTGCCAATTTTGACCTGAGCCAATTTTCCCAACGCGGCTTTATCATGCCGGGGAATTATAACTTATTGGTTAATATGAATAAGCAGGAGATAGGCGAGCTACCGATAGTGTTTTACGCCGCCGAAAACGATCCTAAAAAAAGTGAAGCGTGCTTATCACCTGAGTTGGTTAAGTTGATGGCGCTGAAAGAAGACAGTGTCAAGAAACTAACGTGGTGGCGTGACGGGGAATGTTTGGATACGAGCAGCTTGCCCGGTTTGACCGTGCAGGGTGATTTGGCGACGTCATCACTTTATCTGAGTGTGCCGCAAGCGTGGTTGGAGTATAGCGAGCCAGACTGGGATCCACCTTCACGCTGGGAAGAGGGGATCCCTGGGCTGCTTTTCGATTACAACCTGTTAGGGCAATTGAACCGTCAAGAGACGAACAATACCAGTAACAACAGTTTAAGTGGTAACGGGACGACCGGAGCCAACTTAGGTGCTTGGCGATTGCGTGCGGATTGGCAGACTCGAGTTGATCAGGTTTCAGGTTCGCCGACCGAACGTCAATGGGATTGGAGTCGCTATTACGCCTACCGCGCGATACCGAATTTAGGCGCGAAGCTGACTTTAGGGGAAGACTTTTTAAATTCCGCTATTTTTGACAGCTTCCGTTTTAGCGGTGCAAGTCTGGTGACGGATGACAATATGTTACCGCCGAATCTGCGTGGTTATGCACCAGAGATTTCCGGGGTTGCTCGGACTAACGCGCGAGTGATTGTTAGCCAGCAAGGGCGAGTGTTGAGTGAAACATTGGTGGCGGCCGGGCCTTTTCGAATTCAAAACTTGAACAGTTTTGTTTCCGGGACACTGGATGTCCGAGTGGAAGAACTTGATGGGCAAGTACAACAATTTCAAGTGAATACTGCCAGTATTCCTTACCTGACCCGTCCTGGCATGGTGCGTTACAGAATTGCTCTTGGTAAGCCTTCTGATATCGGCCATAGCACGGAAGGACCCGTATTTGGAACTGGGGAATTCTCTTGGGGCATCAATAACGGTTGGTCGTTGTTCGGTGGCGGGATCAGTGGTGAAAACGAATATCAAGCGGCATCCATGGGGATAGGCCGTGACTTGATGGAGCTTGGTGCTGTGTCGGTGGATATGACCCAATCTTGGGCCAATTTGCCAGAGCAAGGCACGGTAAGTGGTGGTTCTTATCGGATTAACTACTCGAAAAACTTCCAAGAGACGGGCAGTCAGGTGACTTTTGCTGGCTATCGCTTCTCTGAACGTAACTTTATGAGCATGAGTGAATATCTCGATGCCCGTTATCGTGGTGATAACGTCGGTGGTAATAAAGAGATGTATACCATCAGCTTCAACCAGCAATTTCGTGATTTGGGGTTGAGTGCATATCTGAACTATAGCCATCAGACGTATTGGGATCGTTCAGCTAATGACCGGTATAACCTGTCACTATCCCGCTATTTCGATATGGGGGAACTGAAAAACGTTAGCGTCACACTGTCTGCCTATCGCAACCGTTATAACGAAAATAATGACGATGGGATGTATTTGTCCTTGTCTATGCCGTTTGGCAATAGCGCCACCATCAGCTATAGCGCGGCGATTAATGGCCGAGAAAACAGCCAACGAGTTGGGTATACCAACAGAATTGATGCCCATAACAGCTACCAAATCAATACCGGTGTCGCACGTAGCGGCGCGTTGGTGAGTGGTAATTACAACCATATGGGGAATAGCGCGGATGTTACCGCTAACGCCAGTTATCAGGAAGGGCAATATTCCTCCGTTGGTGTCGGTATCCAAGGCGGTGCAACGGTGACGGCTGAAGGTGGGGCGCTGCACCGAATGAATACACTCGGCGGTACTCGATTACTGCTGGATACACAAGGTGTGGCTGGCGTACCGGTTCAGGGGTATGGGTCAACAATACGGACCAACCATTTTGGTAAAGCCGTGGTCGGTGATGTGAACAGTTATTACCGCAACCGAGCCAGTATTGATATTGACAACTTGGCTGATGATGTTGAGGCCAGAGGAACGGTTGCACAGGTTACCCTGACTGAAGGGGCCATCGGTTATCGCCGCTTTAATGTGATTTCAGGTGAAAAAGCGATGGCTATGATTCGTATGGTTGATGGCTCATCCCCTCCATTTGGGGCCACCGTATTGAATGAAAATCAGCAAGAGACCGGCATTGTTAACGACGATGGTTCGACTTATCTCAGTGGGATCAAAGCCGGTGAAACGATGTCTGTGAACTGGAATGGACAGGCGCAATGCAGCATCACTCTACCGAAGATGCTTTCTCCTTCGGTGCTGGCGAATTTACTGTTGCCTTGCCAGCCGATAGCGGCGGGGAGTAAGCCTCCAGTATCACAGTAGAACATTTTGGTAAGAGAGCCTGCGGATAACTGCCCGTTTGAGCATTAATGGTGAGCGCTATCGGCAGGTTCTAACACAATTAATTCGAAGGGAAAGGTAATGAAATTGACTAGCAAACTGCGTATCACCACCGTTTTGGTGACGGCACTTATGGCACAGCAAGCCACGGCAGCGATCGCTTTGGACAGAACCCGAGCGATCATTAATGGTGGTGATAAGTCGATCAGCTTGAATATCAGCAACCAGAATAAGCAACTGCCTTATCTGGCGCAGGGCTGGATTGAAGATGAGCAGGGTAACAAAATTAATACGCCATTGACGGTGGTCCCACCGGTTCAGCGTGTTGAGCCAGGTGCACTTAGCCAGTTAAAAATACAAACACTGCCGGTGGTAAGTCAGTTGGCGCAAGACCGGGAAACACTGTTCTATTTTAACCTGCGTGAAATTCCACCACGGTCGGACAAACCCAATACTTTACAAATTGCGCTGCAAACACGCATCAAACTTTTTTATCGTCCCGCCAGCATCGTGCCACAAAAGGCTGATATGTCGACACCTTGGCAGGAAAAATTAAAGCTGACACGTCAGGGTGATCGTTATCAGGTTAATAACCCGACGCCATATTACGTCACGCTGGTGGATGCCAGTGAGAGCAAAACCGGGAAAACCGCTGCGGGCTTCAAACCACTGATGATTGCTCCAAAGTCACAAGGCATGTTGGAAGTGAGTGCAGCAGCATTGGGCAGCAAACCCGTGTTGACGTATGTCAATGATTTCGGTGGCCGTCCAAAACTGATCTTTGGTTGTACGGGTAGCACTTGTTCTGTGGTTGAAAGCGTCAAATAGCAACAGCTTTCGTGGGGTCATAATAGCAATAAGGAATATGGGATGGCTGTTGTTTGTAAGGGAATAGTTACCCGGCTGACCCCGATGGTCATGAAAGCCATGATTGGGATGACGGCCATCGTAGGAACGACGACATTATTTAGCAGCCCAGTTTGGGCATTAAATAAGACGGCGACGGTGACGGTCTCGGTCAATATTTTTGCAGCGCCACCTTGCGTCATTAACAGCAATAACAACATTAACGTCGACTTTGGTGATGACCTCCTGACGTCAAATATTGATGGTATTCAGTATATGAAGCCAGTGACCTACACCTTGGACTGTACTGCGGCGGCAACCAATGCGCTGAAAATGAGCATCAAGGGCAATGGGGCGAGTTTTGATACCGCCGTTCTGAGAACCAGTAATGCGAATCTGGGGATCAAATTGATGCGAAGTGGTCAGGAATTGCCGCTGAATAGCGAATTTAATTTTACCTACCCGGCTGTCCCTGTATTACAGGCAGTACCGGTTAAGCAGATAAATTCGACGTTAAGCACAGGATATTTTTCCGGCACAGCGACCTTGGTTGTGGAGTACCAGTAATGAATATGAATTCACTCACTTCGTGCTGTACCGTCGCTATGTTTTTGGCCTTCAGCTGCTCGTTAGCACATGCGGACAATATGCAGTTTTCCGGCACATTAATTAACCCGCCGCCTTGTGTCATCAGCGGTGGAAATACCATTGATGTGCCCTTTGGTGAAAATCTGGGGGTGAAGAAAATTGATGGAATTAATTATACCCAGACCGTGCCTTACAGTGTGACGTGCGAAGCGGTAAGCAGCAGCTTGGAATTAGGTCTGACGATAGTGAGTGCATCTGTTACCACATTTGATCTCTCTGCAATACAAACCAATATCCCCGATCTGGGCATTCGTATACTGAGAAATGGTGCCCCTTTCACACTGAATACACGGATTGCTTATGACAAAAATAATCCGCCGACGCTTCAGGCAGTTCCTGTCCAAGCGACGGGCGCGACATTAAGTGAAGGGAGTTTTGAGGCTACCGCTACGTTATTAGTGGATTACCAATAGGATAACATAATGGCTAATTTAAATCTGCTGACACGCCATGGACGTTATATTTTAAGCGCATTGGTTCTGCATATTATTGGGACCCTGCCAGTATCCGCGGTAGACAATATGCGTTTTCATGGTGCATTAGTCGCTGAACCTTGCACGATTCGCCCAGGTGATGAAGCCATTAGTTTGAACTTTGGTACAGTGGTCGATAAATATCTTTATTCGAATCAACGAACTTTAGGCAAACAGTTTCAAATACATTTGGTTGATTGTGACGTCAGTTTAGGGACGACAGCTAATATCATATTCACGGGTAATGATAACGCTAATTTGCCGGGGTTATTAGCCGTCGATGGTAATGATGTTGGTATCGGTATTGGTCTTGAAACATTGGCCGGTAAGCCTTTGCTATTAAATCAATCCAGTGACGATATTGGGCTGACTGTGGGTAATAATATTATCACCTTAAAAGCCTATGTGCGGGGTGAACCTCAAGCAATAACTCAACGCACAATTAAACGCGGTGAGTTCAGTGCAGTCGCCACTTTTAACCTGCAATATTATTAATATGCGGCAGATTGATACTATTAATATATGGACATAAACCATGGAACTTAAACAAATAGAGCAGCCGGCTATACGGTTAAGTCATCTTTTTGGTGGGTTAATCGCTTGCGGGTTATTCTTATTGCCGCTTTATAGCCAGGCCAGTGCTTGGGTTTCGACACAGACGCGAGTAGGGACTCAATATCAAGGAACTTTTTCGTGGCCGAGCGAAGAATTAACCGGGGTACTGTGTAATTCCACATCTTGTTCTGTCGCAATATGTCACTATTCAAGTGATATTGATGAATTGTGCGCGAACCCCTCTTATGCCTCAACGCGTGTCATTGTTTCTCGTGGCGCAACCGCCCAAGATATGCGAACGGCATTTATTGCTCAAAATGGCACCTCCGGTAGTTGGGCAACGACAACCACAAACCAATTGCGCGCGGCGGGCACTTGCTTTGGTGTCATGTATTGGCAAGGCAGTAATGATATTAACTTTACCGGTCAATCCATCCCAGGCTCTTATTGTGGTGCAGTTCCACCCACACCAGAAACTTGTGATATTACGGGTGATGTCTATATCAATTATGGTTCGCTTAACCAGCAAACTGTTGATGGTGCAATAAAAAGTGAACCATTAATCATCAACTGCACTGCCACAACATCGCTGAAGTTGACTTTGGTAGGGGGCAAAAGCATCCCTATGGGACAAAATGGCAATCTCACATCGACATTAAAAGTTTCTGGGCAAGATTTATCCAATGGTGTGACAGTCACGGGTAATGTCGGGAATACCTCTTTCTTGATTGAATCAACACTTCACGCGGCAGCATTACCTGATGCTGGTACGTTTAGTGGCAGTGGAGTTGTGATTATGTCGTATCTTTAAACTCAGATATATATGCACTCACCGGTTGAGTGCATAATTATTATGAATATAAAATAGCGTTTTAGTTTTATTATTTTTATATTCATAAAGCGAGGTTTGTTTACTGTTATTTAAATATGGCAGCGAACCCTCGTGGCATTTATTTATGTATTAATTTTAGAATAAATAAATGTTATTTTTGCTGTAATTATCTTTGTTAATGTAGTATAAATTCTCTGCGTTGGATTAATTGAGTATCAGGGTTTACCTAATATTCAAAACGCATACTTCAATGGGCTATTAAATAATAGGCTATAAATTTTTATTCTCTTTTAAAGGGTTTCTCATGAAAAAAATGAACATGGCTGATGCCAATACAATCGTTGGCGGTACTGGTCAAACTTGTAAAGATACTTATGAGTGGCTGACTGGTAGCACCACATTGACTTGCCAAGCTATTACTACTTGTACTGACAAGCACGGTAAAGTTGTTAGCCGCACTGCTGCACCAACTAGCGTAGCAAATTGCCGTTAAGATATACCCGCCTTATTTCAAGCTGCATGTACGTTGGCTACGCTTAATAATCCGAATCACTTACCACAGTAAGTTCATCGGAATTATCTAGCTTGTCGCTTTCCTGCAACTCGATTTATTTTGGGCATGGCAAATTAAGCCTTCGTTAATTTTATTAATGTTTAACGATACCCTACAGGCAAGTACGGGGTGAGTTGCTGTGCTTGCCTGATTTATTTTTTTATTATGTCACCGATGCTTAAATTCAAGAATTTTCGCATTAGATGAATGTTAAAGATGTTATTTCTCGGACATAACGGTGATTTGACCCTGTTTATGTCTTACCTGAACCCTGATTGTGAATACAACTTACTATGTCTATAAATAATGGGGCTGCCCAAAAAGGTCTGTTTAGAAGTAAGGGATTCTTCATAGGCTACACACTGTTAGTTATTATTATTTCTTCATTGATAACAACGGCCTGTTTCCATTATTTCGTGCTCAATCAGGATCCGCAGGAAAGCCTGTTTTCTATTAGTAGTAGTGAAATCGAAAATAGCCCGATTAAAGATGATAAAAGCATCATCGAAATCTTCTCTTATGGCTGCCATTACTGTGCCATTAACGAAGATAATGTCGCCCAATTAGAACGTCGCATGCCAGAAGGTACTCGTTTTGTTCGCCTGCATATCAGCAGTGATAAGACGACCGGTTTGGGGCGTTTTGCACCGATGTTTGCCACCTTATCTGTGATGGGTATTGAATCTCAGCATCGGGCGAGCGCCTACAAAGCGGTACTCGAAGACAACATCGATTTTAGCGATAACAGCAAGCTTGAAGCTTGGCTGATAGCCAATGGCATTGATGTCGCTAAATACCAGCAAGTTAGTCAGTCAGCGCAGGTTAAAGAACTGATTGCTTATATGACTGCGGTGACCGCCCATTACAACGTTGATGCGACGCCAACCTTTATTGTCGGCAAAAAATGGATAGCGTTACAGGATCGTGAATTCCCTGCGTTCTCGGATCACCTCTTGTCATTACTCGAGCACGACAAGGCGCTGGAGAAATAATGAGACTGTTAGCCGTATGGGGTTATTTCGCCTGGAGAAACCAGTTGGATAAGTTGGCTTTCAGTGGGCAGGTATTTGCCCGCTTGCAGGCCAAACTGGCTATCGGGATATTACGGCACGGTGATTATCGCTTTTTACTGATGCTCGGTGCTTTGCGCCGGGCTTTCGGTTTGTCGTCACGCCAGCAGAAGAATCTGGCTCTGGTGGCCGAGGCCAATAGCCAGTGCTTGTTGAACGGTCAGAAAAGCCCATCGGCACGGAACTTTATCCGTACCGCCCAGCGCCGTCAGATATTGGAATTAGCCGCGACTTTTGGACAAAATCGGCGTGTTTTAGCGCAATTGGCTGCATGCACCGAGCAATTAGACAGTCACGTTAAAGCACTGCACGAGGCCGGTTCGCCAGTTATTTTGGCACCGTTACATATGGTCTCTGATGTGCTTGCAGGGATGGTGGGCGCAGGCGCGTATCCCGGCCAGGCGACGGTGGTGGTCTCTGCTAGCGCAGAAGCTTATGAAGAGCAGGCTCGGCAAATGGGTGGGGTGAATATCTCTTATTGCTCTATTCATGCAGATAGCCGTGCCATTGCTGGCAACCTGATGGATGCCATTATGGAAGCCGCAGAGCATAAGCGAAATATTATGATTTTTCCGGATATTACGCCGGATTACACCATCAATAACCAGACGACAGAAACGGCAAAAATGCCCTGTCATCTGTTCAGTCGTCCGGCCAATTTACACAGTGGCATTATCCGTCTTGCCAGAGCACTTTCAGCGCAAGTGGTTTTTTATTATCTGTATTACGACAAAGGAATAAAAATCCATATTTATCCATCGCTTAATGCTCGGGAAGTGAAAAAAAGACTCCCTGAATTGATTGAAATATCAATGACGCAGCACCCACAAGACTGGCTGTTATGGCACTCACATTCATTGTTTTTTATTAATGAATAATGTCACTTACGAAGAATAGTAGAAAATGGAAAAGATAATCCCAACGCTCGTTTTTCAAAGCGAAACCAATGAATGTGGATTGGCCTGTATTTCGATGCTGGCACAGACCCAAGGCATCAATGCCCCGCTGGAAAGCTTGCGTGAGCGTTATCCTGCCTCAGGGCATGGCACATCTCTGGCCACGCTTTGTACTATTTTATCTGAGCTGGCCATACCGGCTTACCCAGTGGTGTTTGAACATCAAGAGCTGTCGGCTTTACCGCTGCCGGCTATCTTGCATTATGGTGCCAACCATTATGTGCTGCTTGCTTATCGCCAAGGCAACTATGTCTGCGTCATGAACCCCGCGATTGGGCAGCAACTGCTACCCATGGATGCTTTAAAAGCAGAAATCAGCGGTTATGCGTTAGTACTGGATCCTGACACGCCAGCAGACTCAGACGCGGTGAAAAAAATCGAACACAGTAAACGACTCAGTGCGCTCGACTGCATGAGCTTGAAGGAGACGGCGAATATCCGAGGGATCTACTGGCTGATGACGCTGGCATTTTTGATCTCCCTGACGCTGTTTATTATGCCGACGATGGTCAGTAGCGCCATTAATGACGTATTTTCCTCCGCTGGCGATAAAGATTTTCCCTATTTCTATTTTCTCTTAGCCTTTGTGGTTTCGACGTCACTGGCTTTTGCCGTGCGATATATCACCGAGCGCTATATTAAACATTTTGTGGTGCTGAACAGTGTGGCGGGTTTCTCCCGATTACTTAGTCACTCGCTTAACTTCTTTGATAAGCGGGCGCCTGGTGACATCTTCAGTCGGTTCTCAAACTGGCAAATGGCCGCGACACAAAAAATTGAGTTGGATAATGGCCTGCGGACTGACTGGATAATCGGCGCGATTGCATTGGCCGTGATGTGTTATATGAGTCCATTGTTGGCGATGGTATCGGCTATTGGTGTGATGCTGATGGGGCTTATCAGTATTTGGGCCATCTACCGTGACCGCTATTACACCCAGCAGTTACAGGTGAAAGGTGCCGAGCAAAGTGATTTTATTCTGGAAACCATTCAGGGGTTTTCCACCATTAAATCTGCCGGTTTATCCAGCCAACGCCAAGGGGTATTCGCCGGTTTGGCGCTGTCATTATTTACCGCATTACAGAAGAAGAAAATCTACGACCAGGTCAAAAATAGCCTCTATCAGCTCATCGGCAGTTTGGAAATGGTGTTCTTCATGCTGCTGGCGTTGCCATTGTTAAAGCAAGGCACATTGAGTTTGGGCGAGTTTTTTGCCTACAGTTTTGTGCGTGAAATTTTCACCTCTTACATCACCAAAATCTTCTATGCCATTTTGCAGAAGAACCAATTGCACGTAATTGATATTCGCGCGCGCGATTTGTTCCCCGCAGGGCAGTCATCGGCCCCGGAAAAAAGCTCTGCGGTACCCAAAGCACCACCGGAGTTTAACCATCAGTTGGTTTATCAGAATCTTCGCTTTGCCTATGATGCCCGTCAGCCGGTATTACGTGACTTGTCACTGTCTCTGACGCGTGGACAAAGCGTGGCGATTGTCGGTGAGTCCGGTGCTGGAAAAAGTACCTTGCTGAAAGTGATGGCCGGATTGATGCCACCACAGCAAGGGCAAGTGATCGTGGATGGTGAACCGGTGGATTTCCAGCAGGCTCATTCGTTGTTTTTCCTGCAAAGTCAGGAAGATATTCTGTTCAACGCCTCGGTATTACAAAACATCACTTTGTTTGATGGGCATCTAGACGCGAGCAAACGCCAGCGTATTGAACGTTCGCTGCAAGGGCTGCAATTGGCCCATGTCATCGATAAATTGCCCGGTGGTCTCAGTGCGTTGGTACGTGAAAGCCATGCCGCACTCTCTTTAGGGCAGCGCCAGCGGCTACTACTGGCTCGCGCCATGTACAGTGATTGCCCGGTTTTGGTATTGGATGAACCCACCGCCAATCTGGATGAAAATACCGCCCAGCAGGTAATGCAGGCGTTATTGGCCCATTGCCGCGAATACCAAAAAACATTGATCACCGTCACTCACAGTGAAAGCGTGCTGCCGATGTTTGACCGAGTTTTCCGCTTAAATGATGGCCAACTGGTTAGCTGCATTCAACCTGTGGCCTCCGCTCACCTCACTCCTGCGGCGGTTAACTGATGCGTATTAACATGTTGAACAAGAAGCAGCGGCTATCACTCGCCCTATTGGTTATCGTTTTGCTGGCGATTGGCGCACTGGCGGCACTGTTGTTATCGGGCGGTTCGCAAGATACGCCACCGTTAACCGAAACAATTAGTCGTGGTGATATTGAACGCAATGTCATGGCAACCGGCAGTTTAAAGCCCTCATTGCAGGTCAATGTGGGCGCACAGGTCAATGGGCAGTTAACCAAGCTGTATGTCAAACAGGGCGACCGCGTCACTCGTGGTCAGTTGTTGGCTGAAATTGACCCGACCTTGCAGCAAAACGAATTGCGTAAATCAGAGGCTGAATTACAAAGTGCGCAGGCGCAGAAACAGGCGTCGGCGGCATTGTTGCGCCAATATCTGCTTGAGTTTCGTCGTCAACAGACGCTGGCAAAAGAGGGATCTGGTGTAAAAAGTACGCTGGAAAAAGCGCAGGCGCAATATGACAGTCAGTTAGCACAATTGCATGTTAACGACGCTCAAATTGTACAAAGCCAAATGGCACTGGAAACCGCAAAAGCCAATCTGGGCTTTACTCGTATTTTGGCACCGATTGATGGTGAAGTGCTGGGGATCGTCACCAAAGAGGGGCAAACTATTGTTTCCTCACAGACTGCGCCGACCATTCTGGTATTGGCCAATGTCGATACCATGACGGTACAAACACGCATTTCAGAAACCGACATACTCAAAGTCCATGCTGGGCAACCGCTGTGGTTCTATGTGGTAGCTGATCCTGAACGTCGCTACGAAAGCCAGATGGATGCCATTCAGGAAGCGTCCGCAGACAGCTTACGCGAAGAGAGTTCTGGGCAAGCAAACAACCAACAGCCTTCTGCGGTTTATTACAACGGCATATTCAGCATTGCTAACCATGAGCGGCTATTGCGCACATCAATGACGGCACAGGTCTTCATTATTACCGCACAAGCTAAAAATGTGCTGCGCGTGCCATTGTCGGCTCTCGGTGCACCGCAATCTGGTTTAGCACCAAACGCGAATAAACGCTATCAAGTCCAGATTATCAAAGACAAACAGAAGCGGGTGCGCTGGGTCTCTCTGGGGCTGCGCGATGCGCAGTATGCCGAGGTCAAAGAGGGGCTAGAACCAGGTGATCAGGTGGTATTGATGGGCACGCCATCGGGAGTGAGCAATGGACGTTAATACGGTTCATCCCGGTGACATCCACGGTAACCCGTTGATCCAACTCAAGGGGATTTATCGCCATTTCGCTTCCGGTACTGCCTCTGTTGCGGTGCTCAAGAATATCTCACTGTCGATTCATCGCGGTGAAATGGTTGCGATTATTGGTGCTTCCGGCTCGGGTAAATCAACGCTGATGAATATTATTGGTTGCTTAGATAAACCGACGCAGGGGGAGATGTCGATTCATGACATCCCGACGCGTCAGGCCAGCAGCGAGCAACTTGCGCAGTTACGCAGCCAATATATCGGTTTTATTTTTCAACGCTATCACTTGATGCCGTATTTAACAGCGACTGAAAATGTGGTGATCCCCGCGCTTTATACCGCCATGAGTATGGCCGAGCGTCAGGAACGCGCCACTTATCTGCTGCGCCGTTTAGGTCTTGGTCAACATTTGCTACATAAACCGGCACAGCTTTCTGGCGGGCAACAGCAGCGCGTCAGTATTGCCCGCGCGCTGATGAATGGTGCCGGTATTATCTTGGCTGATGAGCCGACCGGTGCGCTAGATAGTGCCAGTGGGCAGGAGCTAATGGGGATTTTGCACGGCCTGCATCAGTCCGGGCACACCATTATTATCGTGACCCATGACCGCAATATCGCCAATCAGGCACAGCGTATTATCGAGATAAGCGACGGTGAAATTATTGCCGATAACAATAATGAAGCCATCGGCGCGGCGGCGGTCAACGCCGCACTGCCCGCCACGGTCGCCACGGGTCGCCCGCACTGGTGGTTGAGTGTTAGAGAGGCTATCAAAATGGCCTGGCGCTCACTACTGGGGCACCGTATTCGTGCTTTTTTATCGATGCTCGGCATTATTATCGGCATCTCCTCGGTGGTGTCCTCAATGGCCGTAGGGGAAGGTGCGCGACAGGAAATTCTCAACGAAATCAGCCAGCTGGGAACCAGTAATCTGGACATTCGCCCTGGGTTGGGTTGGGATAAACCTCGCCCAGACTTTGAACGTGCACTTTCGCAAAGAGATGTCGAGCTGTTAGGCCGCCAACCCTATGTCGATAGTTTGTCACCGGTGGTAAGTAAAATGGTGACGGCAGTACGTGGTGATAAGCAAGTGATGGTGTCGCTCTCTGGGGTTAGCAATGGCTATTTTCAGGTGAAAGGACTGAATTTCACGGCGGGTGAAGATTTTACCCAGCACCATGTGAATGCGCGTGAGCCGGTGGTCATTTTACAACCGGAGCTCAGTGACACACTATTTGCCGCAGGGGAAAACCCAATAGGCGAAATCGTGCAACTCGGTGGCATTCCATTACGCGTCATGGGGGTCGCCAAGCACGGCGGTTCGTCATTCGGCGGATTATTGGCTGCCTGGATGCCATACACCTCTCTGACCGAGCGTATTTCGGGGGATATTCCACTGGAGTCAATAGCGGTGCGGGTGCGTGAAGGTTACAACCTTAATGACGTGCAAAATGATGTCGAAAAGCTACTGGAGCAGGCTCATGGTCAGCGGGACTTTTTTATTCTGAACAATGACCAGATGAGCAAGGCGATTCAGAAAACGTCTGACTCCATGACACTGCTGATCACCTCCATAGCGGCAATTTCTCTGCTGGTGGGGGGGGTAGGTGTGATGAATATTATGTTGGTGTCCGTGACAGAGCGCACCCATGAAATTGGTATTCGTCTATCCGTAGGCGCACGTCCGAGCGACATCATGCTCCAGTTTTTGATTGAGGCTGTGGTCATCTGCACCCTTGGTGGCCTGATTGGTATTGTGGGTTCCGCGCTGGCAGGGGTGATTTTCTCTTCGGTGACTCAGACCTTTACCATGGTTTTCACTTGGCCGCCGTTGGTCTTGGCCTGTAGTTTCTCTGCGCTTATTGGTTTGGGATTTGGCTTTTTCCCTGCACGCAATGCCGCGCGTTTGCATCCAACCGAGGCGCTGGCACGAGAATGATCAAATTAATTAACGCCGGGATAATTATCCTACTACTCACCGGTTGCGGCTCGTTACTGAAAAGTGACTATCAGCGGCCAATGCTGTCAGTACCTGACGAATGGCGAGTTAAAGACAGTGGTAGCGGTTATCTGCACCACAGTGTGCACTGGTGGGAAAATTTCGATGATCCGCAATTGTCTGAAAGCATCAACCGCATGTTGCTCAGTAATAACGATCTGGCTGCCGCCGGATTGAAATTACAACAGGCACGTTTGACGGCGGGGTTAACTAATACCAATTTGCACCCGAGCGTCACCTTAACGGGCACCGGCAGCAATACTCGCTCATTGAATGAAAACACTCAACCACGAGAAAGTTATAGCACCTCATTTGGCTTGAGTTACGAGCTGGATTTGTGGGGCAAACTGGCTCGTGCGCGTGAGCAATCTGCCTGGCTGGTCAATGCCACTGAGCAAGATCGTCAGGAAACCGCACTTTCATTGATTGGCACTACCGCTGATCTCTACTGGCAGATTACTAAATTCAATCAGCAGTTGGGTTACCAACAGGCTGCGTTGGCTATCTCGCAAGACACACTTAATATCGTGCGTTCGCGCTTGGCGGCAGGGGATGCCAGTGAAATAGAACTGTTGCAGGCACAACAGGCATTACTGGATCGTCAAAACCAGTATCACAATCTTGAACAGCAGCGGGAAGCTGCGCGTAATGCCATGGCGCTACTGTTTAATCGCGCGCCGGATTATCGTCAGGCCGAGCGCAAGGCACTGGATTTACAACAACAGGTGCCGATCGCCGAGAGTTTGCCGCTACAGGTGATTGCGCAGCGGCCCGATGTGCAAGCCGCCGAGTGGCGGTTACGTGCTGCATTAGCGGGTTCGGATGTCGCGAAACTGAATTTCTATCCAACACTGTCGTTGGGGGCCTCGCTGGATGCGGGCAGCGCTGTCTTCTCACAATGGTTCAGCAACCCTAGTCGGACGCTGAGTGTTAATAGCGCACTGCCTTTCTTACAGTGGAACACCGTGCAGCTCACTATTGACCAGTCGAAGTTGGATGTGCAATTGGCTGCGGTAAATTTTCGCAGCAAGGTCTATAGCGCGCTTAAAGATGTCGACGACGCGATGACGGCGCGGCTCAGTTATCAGCAACAAAAACAAAATCAGTGGCAAAACCTGCAACTCAGTCAACGCCGACTGAGCCTGACCAATAGCCAATATCAAGCAGGCGCCGTCTCATTTCAGACCTTACTGGATGCGCAGGATGCCCTGCTGACCAGTGAAACCAATTTGCTTGAGCTTCAATATAACTACCTGAACGCGACCATGAAATTGTGGTTGGCTTTGGGCGGGGGTGTTGATAACAGCCGGGACAGTAAAGGAATTAAATCATGACAAATAGCATCAAACAGCGCCGGGTTGTTGTCACCGGTTATGGCAGTGTGACGCCAATGGGCATGACCGCGCAGCAAAGCTGGGCAGCGATTATGGATTACCAATTGGGTTACCGTTATTACGATAAATCCGAACAGGGCATCAAATCGCGATTTTTTGGCCTGTTGGATGCGGAACCTAATCTGAAAGCGGTGCCTGCTGCAATACGCCGCCGCTTGCCGCGCTATGCACGATTAGCGCTGGCCGCAGCACGAGAAGCCATGGCAATGGCATTTGCTGAAAAGTCCCCAGCGGATTACTACGACTTGCTCGATTGCGGCACCATCATCGGCAGTGGTTGGGCAGGTCAGGATGAAACTCATGATAACTATGAAGGTTATTTAGAAACTGGACTGGGCACACCGTTCGGTTGTTTCTTGTCGATGCCGAATGCCGGTACTGCGGCGTGTAGTTTGTATTGGGGATTACGCGGTTATCAGAATTCACCGATCGCTGCTTGTGCCACCGGGACTATTGCCATTGGTGATGCTTTTGAAATCATCCGCAGTGGACGAGCCACAATGATGCTGGCTGGGGCGGGTGAATCACTGCGCAGTGATGCCGCAGTGTGGAATATCGATATTTTGGGAGCGCTGGCGCGTGAGCAAGAAGAGGCGAGTAAAGCCAGTTGCCCATTTAGCTTAGATCGCAACGGGTTTGTGCTGTCTGAAGGGGCGGCAGTGTTGTGTTTGGAAGAGCGGGAAGGCGCTATTGCCCGTGGCGCTCACATTCTTGGCGAGATAAAAGGTTACGGTAACTATTCCGATGCTTTTGATTTCACTGCACCTGCAGAAGATAAAGTGGCGCGCGTGAAAACTATCCAACACGCTTTACAGCAGGCAGGGTTGAGTGCGGATGAAATTGACTACGTTAACCTGCATGGCACCTCAACTCAGCTTAATGATTTGAACGAAACGCAAGCCATTAAGCAGGCATTTGGTGAGGCGGCCTATACCACGCCACTGTCGAGCACCAAATCCTATTCCGGTCATTTGATTGCCGCCGCCGGTAGCTTTGAATCCATTATCTGCTTACAAGCACTGCAACATCAGTTGATGCCTGCGACTTGCAATTTGAAAAATGCGGATCCGCAATGTGACCTTGATTATATCAGTGAAGGGCATCGGTCGGGCGTGCTACGCAACACATTGAACTTGAGTTTCGGTTTTGGTGGGGCGAATGCGGCATTGGTTATTGGGTTGGATTGAACATGAGTTTTAATACAGTTTTTAACTACAACTACAGCCTCAGTGACGCAGAACGTTGGGCGGCGTTTTCTGGCGATTACAACCCGATCCATTTTGATCTCCGGCACGCACAACATCTGGGGCAGGAGCAACTGACTGTCCACGGTATGCGCGCAATGCTGGATATCAAATATCAGCTCAGTACGGCGTTATTAAGCGCCGTACCCGACGCAGATTTTCTGCGTTTTACCGCGCGCTTACGTCAACCGGTATTGTGCCATACGCCGTATCAGTTACAGCTCAGCCAAGTGCCGGGGCAGGTAAGTGGCAATTTGAAGAGCAGTGGAAATGGCGAAAATTGCTTTAACAGCAAGCTGCGTAGTGCGCCCACGCTAGTACAGACTGACAATGAACCATGGGCCACATTATCTGCCGATGACGTTTATCAACTCAGTCAGCAATTTCCGGGTGACGTATCGCAACCCGCTGAGTGTTGGGGTTTTTTCGATGCGTTATTGTTTAAATTGTTGGTTGCAGCGCCAGAAACACTGGCTATGGCCAAACAGGTATTACCGGGCATTCAGGCAGAGACATTGATTGATATCTTTAAGTCTGTGCCGGTTATTCAGACTCACCATGATGTGCATTTCAGTACTGATTTACTGCGTATCAACCACCCACAACTATTTGTCCGCAGCGCACTGCACTATGCCATCGAGCCGACACTGATTGTCGGTAATTCAGATGATGGCTGGGTACTGCGCTCGGCTATTCAGGCCCGAACTGATATCGGGCCATTAATGACCACCGCTGTAACATTAAAAACGTGGCCGTTAGCCGCGCATTAAAAAGGATAAGACCATGGAAAAGTATCAACACGTTTATGACACCGTATGTGAAATGTTGTGTGACGCCAAAGACTTGGAGATGTCTGAGCTGTCACCTGAAATGCCACTGCATCAGTTAAAACTCGACAGCCTGGATTATGTTGAGTTGATGGTGCTAGCAAAGCGTGAATTCGGCGCAACATTAAACGCTGAGATGTTTATGGACAGCCCGGATATGACATTAGGCGAGCTTTGTCAGAAGCTGGCCGAGCAGAAGAAGTAATATTATGAGCAGGCAATGGGTGTTAATTACGGGGGGAAGCCGTGGCATTGGCCGCGCCTTGGTTGAAGAGCTAGCCAAAGAGTGGGATGTTGTTTTTACTTGGCGTCATGGTGAACAACAGAGCCACGATGTTATCGATAGCTGCGAAGAGTTGTCCGGTCGAGTGACCAGCTATCGCTGCGATGGCAGTAATGAAGCTGATGTTGATGTGTTGGCCCCACAATTGTTAGAAAAATATGGCCCGCCTGGTGCCGTTATCCATAATGCTGGCATTACAGGAGATGGCTTACACATTCAGCAGAATGGTGATAACTGGCGTAACGTCATAGATACCAATCTGAATGCTATTTTTTACTGGAATAAGCACCTCTTGCCACCAATGATGATGCAAGGTGAGGGCGCGGTGTTACTGATGTCTTCAGTCACTGCCATCAAGGGGAATATCGGGCAGAGTGCATATGGTGCCAGTAAAGCCGCGATGATTGGTTTGGGCCGCTCATTGGCGCTGGAGATGGGCCGCTTTGGTATCCGGGTAAACTGTTTGCTGCCGGGGATCATTGATAGCGACATGACACGCAATATGCCGACTGAAGCCTTAAAAGGATTACGCAAGCAAATCCCGTTACGACGTTTAGGTGACGCGCAAGAAGTCGCTCGTGTCAGTGCTTTTATGATAGGCAATGATAGTCGTTATATGACCGGGCAGGCGTTAGTGTTGGATGGCGGATTAACGGCTTAAACCCAAATTACTTGAAGCTACAGGGGTGTTAGCGACTCTCATGCACTCGAATCACTGACTTGGGTCAGCTCATCGGGATGAACTCGTTTGCTGCCTACCTGTAGCTCCAATTACTTTGGGTTGTACTTTTATTACTTGAAGCTACAGGGGGTTAGCGACTCTCATGCACCCGAATCACTGACCTGAGTCAGCTCATCGGGATGAACTCGTTTGCTGCCTACCTGTAGCTCCAATGGTTTTAAGATAAAAATAGTGGGTGATTAATGGAGGCTTATTCGGAAATATTCCACTTATGCGCTAAGGTGGATTTTGTCTCACCACTCAGCCATTGGTTGACTTCACTAAGAAGCGGCTGATTATCTTTCGCCATCATATACACTTTGTAGCTGCCGGTACCGGGGAGTATTTCGGGCGTCGCAACACAAAATACGCCCGGTTCTTTGCTCTGGTAATAATCCCCTTCGATCAAATCAGTGAACATAATATCGGCACTTTGATCTCGCACACCCTGTAAATTGGCAACATTATCTTTGGTGCGGATAATTTGTGCTTTCTTGATGTTGGCATCGACGAAAGATTGGTTGGTCCCCCCCGGATTCACAATCACTTTTACCGCTTCATTATCGATAGCGTCTAGTGTCGGGAATTTTTTAGCGTGCTGGCAGTTGGCTAATGCAATTTTACCGTTTTTAACTACTGGGTTAGATAAGGCAAATTGTGCCGCGCGGCCAGGTGTTTCTGTGACACCGCCCATAGCAATATCAAATTTATCTGCTGCTAGATCCTCAGAAAGTGTTGGCCAGCTGCTTGGCACAAAATTCACTTTTAGTTGCAAACTCTCGCCGAGGGATTTTGCCATATCAATATCGTAACCGACCAACTGTCCCTGCTTATCGTGAAATGCCAGAGGCGCGTAATCACCAGGAACACCAATACGCAGTTCCCCGCTTTGTTGTATCTCCTGCCAGCTTTTTGCCAAGGTTTGTTGGCTGCTGAGTAATGCCACGATCATGATGCCCAGAGAGATAATCTTCATTTTTATTCCTATTATTTTTATAAAAGCGTTTGTAGGGGCTTAGGGAGGGAATGGCCTCCCTTTTATAAATTGATGACACGAGATAATGACGGTTACACCCAACCGTTAGCACGGAACATTTTCAATACAGTGACAAACGCCACCATCTCTTCAGGTGTCCCTAATGTCAGGCGGTTCCAACCAACAGCGGGTGGGAATTCACGACCAACAAATACATGATATTGCTTCATACGTTGTTGATAAGTTTTGACATCGCCAGGTATTTGGTGAAAGACGAAGTTTGCCTGTGAGGGCAGATAAGCCAATTTTAATTGGTCCAGTGCCTTAGTGACTATGCGGCGTGCCTGATCAGTAGACTGACGGCTTTGTTGTACAAACTGTTTATCCTGCAAGGAGGCTAATGCTGCAACGGCTCCTGCGGTATTGGTATTATCCAGTGAGACAAAGTTTTCTACTGCCGCAATCAGTTGCGAGTGCGCAATACCATACCCAATTCTTAGACCCGCCAGCGCAAATATTTTAGAGAATGTCCGGGTTACCAATAGATTCTTGTGGCCCGCCTGGACTAACTCAATGGCACTGTGAAACGCCGGATCATTCACAAACTCTGCATAGGCTTCATCAATAATAAACAGTGTTTCTGGTGTGGCATTTTTAACCCAATCATCAATAAGGTTTGATGGTGTGATGGTAGCGGTCGGATTATTAGGATTACACAGATAGACAATCGAGCGGCCATTGAAGTCGGCGACTTTCTTCTGCATTGCTGGCAGGTCGAATGCCATTTCTTGAGTTAAAACGACTTTTTCTATCGGGATACCAAAAGGCTTGGCATATAGCTCGGCATAGTTAAACGTTGGGTCCGGTACCACGAGTTGAATCGGCGTATTATCTTGTTCAGCCTGACGAATAACAGCCTGAATTACCGCCTGAATAGTCTCTGAAGAGCCATTTCCTAAAGAAATATTCTCGTCTTTGAGTTGGTATTCAGTGGCAATATTGGTAATCAATTTTTCGCGAGCAGCATCTGGATAACGGAATGCAGTGGGGAGGGCATCAATAATCGCCTGATGTGCTTTAGGCGACATTCCCAGCGAATTTTCATTAAAATTAAGTAATAGTGGGTGCTGTTCGCTGGGTATCAGTATTTGCGGCGGTGTTTTAGTATTTTTTGCCTGAGCGCTAGGAATAAAGCTACCTAACGTTAATCCACCCAGTAATAAACCTGATGATTTTAAAAGTGTACGACGATCCATGCTTATTTTCCTTAGGTAATCTCTGTTACATTTCGTTATAAGTAAGGGGGAGAATAGCCCGAGGTCTTATTTTTAGGCAATGTATTTTATCGTAAACTCATTTTTTACCAGTCACTTACAAGAATAATCCTATCAATTCTAAATTAAGTAAGACAAACGTTGGCTAATCATTCTGAATATGAGCGATGAGGGGATGATATCAGCAGGAAGGATATCCGCAGATAAATGACACTGCGGATATTTTTTAATATTAATGCTCGTTACTGATGTGGAATATATTCTCCGGTCAGGCTTTCCAAGAAGGCGACGATATCTTTAACATCCTGTGGTGGCAGTTGGGTTCCCACTTGATATTTCAACATCATCTCCACTGCTTGAGTCAGATCTTCGGCCTGAGCATCGTGGAAGTAAGGTGCTGTCTGTGCAATATTGCGCAAACCCGGCGTTTTAAAACGGTGCATATCGCGAGGATCTTGGGTGACATTAAAGCGCCCATGATCATCGGCAGTCAGCTCTCTTGGTCGATCAGCGAAGTAATTGCCTTTTAATCCCATTAAATCATAAGACTGCCCACCCAGATTTTTACCCACGTGGCAGGTATCACATTTGTTTTGCTGGAATAATGCCAGACCGTTTTTCTGGCTGGCCGTTAAGGCAGTCGCATCCCCTTTTAAATAGCGGTCAAAAGGACTATTTGGGGTCGTCAGTGTTTTCTCAAATTCGGCAATAGCGTCAGTAATGGTTTGTTCGGAATAACCTTGCGGATAAACTTGAACAAATTCCTGAGTTAACTGCGGATCCTGTTGCAGTTTATGAATGATGTCATCCCATGAGGCCGATGCCATTTCTACTGGGTTAAGCGGAGGTCCACCCGCTTGCTGTTGTAAATCAACGGCACGACCATCCCAGAATTGATTAACATTGAACACAGCATTGAAGACTGTCGGCGCGTTAATGCCACCTTTTTGGCCGTCAACCCCTGTCGATGTTGCCAGATTATCGACCCCACCTTTCGTGAGTAAGTGGCAGCTGGCACAAGAGATAGAGTTATCGCTGGATAGTCTTGGGTCGTGGAATAGACGCGATCCTAATGCCACTTTTTTACTGTCTACCGGCAGGGCATCAGGGAGAGGTTGCAGCGTCAGATGCTGCATATCACTACTGCTGTTGGACGGGAAATGCTCTGCCCGTTGTGATTTTACCCAATCAAGTATTTGATTGCGTTCATCAGCATTGATGCCGGAAGACCAATGCAAAACTTCGAAGCGTTGTGGTGGCATTTGTTCCCGGGCAATTGCCGATTCAATTTTCGCCAAATCAGCTTCCGGTACAGCACGATTTTCTTTAATGGCCGATAAAGTCGGTTCCAATGAGAAATATTGGCTGCCTTGCTGAATATCGTAATCCATTAATTGTTTCACGCCCGGAATAACGGCATAAAACGGGAGAGACGCGCTGCTGGTATGGCAATAATCGCACCCCTTTTGGTAAAACAGATTACTGATTTGTTGACTCGTGAATTTTGTGTTGCTTACTGAGGATGCAGCATTGTTATTTAATGGTTTCTCCTCACTGATTAATGCCTTACTGCGCGCGTTATCGGTCATGTAGATATAACCTGCTACGGCCAGATAACCTGCAACTATGAGTATACCTCCGCCAATTAGCCATTTTCTTATCACAGCAGCACTCCTTTGTTGTGTGGAAAGTGATGAGTCACTTTCACATTTATCCCCATTGGTATTTGACATTACCGGTCAGCAACGCCAATGACGCTGGGTGTAGGGTTTTTATCCTGTCAATAACCTTATTTATTTAGTGGGATTATCTCTGGGCTGCGTTGAGCGATGGTTGACCTTTATCAAGCTAGTGGGGCAGCTTTGCCTATCGTTGAGATAGCCTTTGTCTATTGATTGAAAAATAGGCAAATGAATCGGGTGTTATTTGTTTAGCGCTCAGAATGGATCACTGCATCGCCAAATAGGATTTTGTGAAGTCGAACACTTTCTCGCCATTTCATCGTGATGGCGCTCACAGCAATTTATGCATTTGCCCAAAAAACCCCGCCTTTATTGCCTTTTTTGCAGCCAATTTCCTAATGACTAATGGAGTGTTATCTTCAATACTGAGCAAGTGAAATATCATTCCATTTTAAAAGATCTGTTGTTCTAGTAATTGGCTTGTGCAAATCATTATTAAAAATAAGGGATTAGACATCGTAGCTTGCAGGGATAGCGGCCATGGAGTCAGAAGGAACCAGTGAAATCCCCTTGTTCCTTTTGAACACGAGATGAACTCTAAAGGCAGGTAATCAGGTGAAAATAATATCAGTAGATGTGACCGTATTTTCTTATCCAACCCGGCGTGTTTCCGATACCGCAGGGCATTCGCATCCCGGCGAGGAGTCATTGGCAAAAATGGCCATGCTGACCTTGACCACTGATGAAGGTGATTGTGGTTATGCATTTGCACCACCAGAAGTGATTCGTCCGCATATCATTAACAGCTTCTTTAAAAAGGTATTGATCGGGCAGAACCCTTTTGATCGTGAGCGGCTATGGAATGATTTGGTCCATTGGCAGCGGGGCAGTGCTAATCAGTTAACTGATCGGGCGCTGGCTATTGCCGAGCAGGCTATTTGGGACTTGTTGGGGCGCAAGCTGGGTCAGCCGGTCTATAAATTGCTTGGAGGGTATCGCGACAAAGTGTTGGCCTACGGCAGCACCATGTGCGGTGATGAATTAGCCGATGGGCTTTCCACACCGGATGAATACGCCCGCTTTGCCGAGCAACTGGTTGCCAGAGGGTATAAGGGTATTAAGTTGCATACTTGGATGCCCCCCGTCTCTTTTGCACCAAGCCCACAAATGGATGTTCGTGCCTGTGCCGCGGTACGCGAAGCCGTCGGGCCAGATATTGCGTTGATGCTGGATGGTTACCATTGGTACAGCCGCAGTGATGCACTTTATATTGGCCGCGAACTACAAAAGCTGAATTTCAGTTGGTTTGAAGAGCCGATGGAAGAGCAGAGCATGGCTTCGTATTGCTGGCTGCGAGAAAACCTACAGATAGACATAATCGGCCCTGAAAGTCTGGCAGGAAAATACTTCAGCCGTGCCGATTGGGTAAAAGCCGGTGCCTGCGATATTTTACGCGCTGGTGTGCAGGGCGTGGGCGGGATTACCCCTTGTTTGAAAGTAGCCCATCTTGCGGAGTCTTTTGGCATGGATTGTGAAATTCACGGTAACGGTGCACCAAATCTGGCCGTTGTCGGTGCTATTCGTAACTGCCGCTGGTATGAGCGTGGGTTGTTGCATCCATTCCTTGATTATGATGAACCAGCCGCTTACCTCAATAGCATCATCGACCCGATGGACAGCGACGGTTATGTCTCGTTACCCACCCGGCCGGGATTAGGCGAGGATATTAATTTCGACTATATCGAAGCTAATACCTTGCGTTCTTGACGTTGCAGGTTGACTGCTCGCTAACTCATTCCTCGAGTCAGTGATTTGGGTGAGTGCGAGCAGATAGCCATCCTGTAGCGTCAATGACTTTAGGTATTCTCTACGCGATTTAAAAAATTAACTCGACCTATAAAAACAAGCATTCAGATCTAGCCTTTTCTTACCGGAGATGGTCCATGAACGCGATAATAATAGTAAGAACACTCCTCCTTACCCTACTGATCACTCTGACGTCGACTGGCGTCAGTATGGCTAAAACACCCGATGACCAACTGATTGTTGGCATGAATATGAACAACCTGCTGTCACTTGATCCAGCGGCGATGACCGGCAATGATGCCGTTTCTATCATTGTGAATATGTATGACTCGCTGGTGGAACTGGATCCGCACACCCCAAGTAAAGTCTTACCCGGTGCGGCCACGGAGTGGAAAATCAGTGATGACGGCAAGTTAATCACCTTTACCTTGCGTGACGGTATGAAATTCCACTCTGGTAATCCGGTGACTGCCGCCGATTTTGCCTGGTCGATGAATCGCCTGATGCATCTGAATTTGGCGCAGGCCACCACGTGGAAGTCTTACGGTTTCACTGCCGATAACGTCGAGCAATTGATCCGTGCCAAAGATCCCCTCACGGTAGAGATTGAACTACCTAAACCAACCGACCCCAAACTGGTGATTTATTCACTGGCAACCTTGGGCAGTGGTTCGATTCTTGATCGCGCTACCGTGATGCAACACGAGAAAAACGGTGACTGGGGTAATGGCTGGTTGACTACCAATGAGGCGGGATCAGGCCCGTTTAAGCTGGATGTGTGGCAGGCAAAAGATGTGCTGCGTATCAGCCGGGTGGATAATTACTGGCAGGGTGACGCCAAAATGAAGCGGGTGATCTTCCGCCATATGACGGAGTCACAAGCACTGCGGTTAATGATTGAAAAAGGGGATATTGATATTGCCAGCGGTATGTCGGTGCCCGACATCAATGCACTGAAAAATAGCCCGGAAATTAAAGTCGACGAAGTCCAGCGTGGCACCCTTTATTATGTTGCCATGAGCCTGAAAGAACCGCATTTTGCTAATCCTAAAGTGCGCGAGGCCGTAAGGTATTTAATTGATTATGACGGAATTAACCAAACTATCATGCCGGGTTACGGTATTTACCACCAACGCCCAATCCAAAAGGGAATGGATGTCACACTGCCTGATCCCGGCTATAAACTCGATGTAGCGAAAGCCAAAGCGCTGCTCACAGAGGCCGGTTATCCGGACGGTTTCACCACCACATTGCGAGTGCTGTCTGATCCACCCTTTATCAACGTTGCCACGTCCGTTCAATCCACATTGGCCCAAGCTGGGATCCAAGCCAAAATCCTAACCGGCACGGGTAATCAGGTCTATGGTGCAATGCGTGATCGCCAGTTCGACATGTTGGTGGGCCGTGGTGGTGGCGGTGTAGACCCACATCCTCACTCCAGTCTGCGCTCGGTTGCCTATAACCCGGATAACAGTGATGCCGCTAAATTGACCAACTTCCAAGGCTGGCGCACCTCTTTCTACGATAAACAACTGAATGACTTAATTGATAACGCGTTAATCGAGAAAGACCCGGCCAAACAAAAGCAAATGTACGTGGAAGTGCAAGAGCGCTATGACGCGCTATTCCCGGCTATCTTGCCTATCTCACAAATGGTGGATTCTGTCGTGGTGCGCAAAGACGTGGTTGATTACGTTCCGCATCCATCAACCACTACCCGCCTGCTACAGGTGTATAAGCAGCGATAACTCACTGCACGCAACCTAACCCCGGGCAAAGTGTCAGTGTGCTTTGCCCGTTTCGGGAGGATAGCATGAAGGTTTCAGACTGGTTTGCACCGCACGGTATTGCACGGCGTTTATCAAAGCGCCTTTTACAGGTTGCTGTGACCTTATTCGGTTTATTGATCCTGACGTTCATTATTGGTCGGGTGATGCCGATTGACCCGGTTTTGGCGATAGTTGGTCAAGATGCGGATCAAAGTACCTACCAACAGGTATACCTGCAACTGGGGCTAGATAAACCGCTCTGGACACAGTTCTTTATCTACTTTAACTCACTTATCCACGGTGATCTCGGCAATGCTTTGCTGACGGGCCGCCCGGTGGTGGATGACATTATCCGTGTGTTCCCTGCCACCATTGAACTGGCCACGATGGCCATTATCGTGGGGGCCGGTCTGGGTATTCCACTGGGTGTGATGGCGGCGGCACGCCGTGGCAAATTTGCCGATTATGCGGTGCGTTTCATCAGTTTAGCGGGCTACTCAACGCCGATTTTCTGGGTCGGGATGATGGGGCTGCTGGTGTTCTATGCTTGGCTAAACTGGGTGGGCGGCGCCGGTCGGGTTGATATGGCCTATGACGGTTTGGTGGACAGACGTACTGGTTTATTGCTGATTGACTCGGCGCTGGCCGGTGAGTGGGAGGTGTTCCGCAGTGCGGTTAATCACTTGCTGCTGCCTGCAACCATTCTCGGCTTTCACTCTTTGGCTTATATCAGCCGTATGACTCGTAGTTTTATGTTGGCGCAGTTGTCGCAGGAATACATCATCACCGCCAAAGTGAAAGGTTTGTCCGAGTTTCAGGTGTTATGGGGCCATGCGTTCCGCAACATTCTGGTGCAATTACTGACGGTGGTCGCGCTCGCATATGGTTCCTTATTAGAAGGCGCGGTATTGATCGAGACGGTCTTCTCCTGGCCCGGTTTTGGTTCCTATCTGACCGGCAGCTTATTACTCGGTGATATGAATGCGGTGATGGGCTGCGTGTTGTTGGTTGGCCTGATCTTCGTCTCACTGAATTTACTGTCTGACATGCTCTATCAGATCTTCGACCCGAGGACGAATCAATGATGCTTTCCTCTGAACCCGATAATGTTGTGGCTCGTCCTGAAATGCAAAATCAGGGCTGGAAGCGCGGGCTACGGCGGGTACTTAACTTCTTCCACGCTTTAATGAGAAATCCGCTGACGGCTATTGGCGTCTCCATTATTGGATTATTGTTAGTGGTGGCTTTTTTTGCGCCTTGGCTGGCGACGCATGACCCGCTGGCACAGGACCTCGGTAATGCATTACAGGCTCCCGGTAGCCAGCATTGGTTTGGTACGGATGAGTTTGGCCGGGATCAATACAGCCGCTTGATTTATGGTGCGCGCACCACGTTGTACATAGTGGCTCTGGTATCCGTAACGGTTGGTCCTATCGGGTTGTTACTTGGCGTGGTCGCCGGTTATTTCGGTGGTAAGGTCGATAGTATCCTGATGCGTATTACCGACATTTTTATTTCATTCCCCAGTTTGGTGTTGGCGCTGGCATTTGTCGCAGCTTTAGGCCCCGGTCTAGAGCATGTGGTTATCGCGATAACACTGACCGCGTGGCCGCCGATTGCTCGCTTGGCGCGGGCCGAAACGCTCTCGCTTCGCAATGCCGATTTTGTCTCGGCAGTGAAATTGCAGGGCGCATCACCCCTACGCATTTTGCTGCGCCACATTGTGCCGCTGTGCCTGCCATCAGTCATTATCCGTATCACGATGAATATGGCCGGTATTATTTTAACCGCTGCTGGGCTGGGCTTCCTTGGTCTGGGTGCTCAACCACCTGACCCAGAGTGGGGAGCAATGATTTCCAGTGGCCGTCGTTACATGATGGAGTGCTGGTGGCTAGTGACTATCCCTGGTCTGGCAATCCTGCTGAACAGTCTGGCGTTTAACTTCTTAGGAGATGGCCTACGTGACATTCTCGATCCCAGAACAGAATAAATCAGTGCCTTTGCTGGAAGTAGATGACCTGCGGGTGAGCTTCGTTAATGGCAAACAGGTGACTGACGCGGTACGCGGCGTTTCATTTTCGCTGGGCAAAGAAAAACTGGCAATTGTTGGTGAGTCCGGCTCCGGCAAATCCACAGTAGGGCGTGCGCTGCTGAAATTACATCCTGCCAGTGCGCAAATCCATGCCAACACTTTGCGCTTTGCTGAAGTGGATTTACTGCGCGCCAGTGAAGCCAAAATGCGTGAGGTGCGTGGTAAGCGGATGTCGATGATTATGCAGGACCCGAAATACTCATTAAACCCGGTAGTTTGTGTCGGCGATCAGGTAGCGGAAGCCTATCTGGCACATCATAAAGTGTCGCGTCAGGAGGCACGGGAGCGGGTGCTATCCATGTTTGAAGTGGTACGTATTCGCCAGCCACAGCGGGTGTATAGCCTGTATCCACATGAAGTATCTGGCGGTCAGGGGCAGCGAATTATGATAGCCATGATGCTTATCACCGGGCCAGAAATGGTGATCGCCGATGAACCCACCTCGGCATTGGATGTGTCTGTGCGGTTACAGGTCTTGGCGATGCTGGATGATTTAGTTCAAGAACGCGGCTTGGGGCTGATTTTTATCAGTCATGATATCAATCTGGTGCGCAGTTTCTGCGATAGAGTGCTGGTGATGTATGCCGGGCGCGTGGTGGAATCCATTGCCGCTTGCGATCTTGAGAGTGCGCAGCATCCCTATACTCGCGGCTTACTCAATGCACTTCCTGATCTGAATAATCGCCGTGACCGTCTGCCAGTAATGGTGCGAGACCCGGCTTGGATGAATGGTTAAGGAGCTTGCTATGTCTGCAAATGCAATGATTGAAATTAATAACCTTAACCTTATTTTTGGCGAGGGTAGCCAGCAGAATCAGGTACTGTTTGATGTGAATCTGGCCGTTAACAACGGTGAGATTTTTGGTTTAGTCGGGGAGTCTGGTTCAGGTAAAACCACGGTGCTGAAATGTCTGGCGGGGCTGTTTAACCACTGGAGTGGGCAACTCACGCTGAATCAAATACCGCTGGCGCACCGGATTGAACGCGATCGCTGCCGTCATGTGCAGATGGTGTTCCAAGACCCTTATGGATCACTGCATCCACGTCATACGATTGAATATATTCTCTCCGAGCCATTGATCATCCATGGCATGGGGGATCGCGACCAGCGTATTGACAGCATTTTGGAAAAAGTGGGCCTCAACCGGCTATTTCGTCAGCGATACCCACACCAGCTTTCAGGGGGACAGCGCCAGCGGGTGGCAATTGCTCGGGCGCTAATTCTGGAGCCGCGTGTCTTGCTGCTCGATGAACCCACTTCGGCACTGGATGTGTCGGTGCAAGCAGAAATTCTAAATTTGTTGGCAGAGTTACAACAGCGGGAGAAACTCACTTATCTGATGGTCACTCACGATTTGGGGGTCATTGCGCACCTATGTCACCGCGTGGCAGTGATGCAACATGGCAGAATACTGGAAACCCTGAATACCGAAGATCTCACCACCGATTGCGAAAAAACCGCCTATACAAACATGTTGGTGGATGCCAGCCGTCAGTATAGCCGTGACTTGGCGCAAAAAGCCGCCGCAATGTCATAATCCTCTCAGGCGGTCGTTTACAACGAGGTCTTGTCGCCTGAGATATTCGGGCATAGCCGCATCGCGGGGGCTATGCCTAATCACGGGGTTTGTCAGCAATTCTAGGCGCTTATACGAGATAAGCGCCTGTTGGTTAGGACTCATCCGCCCTCTTTTTTAGCCACTGGATAAAGGCATTAATCTTCGGCCACTGTCGGTCAGATAGCGTTGAGATGTAATAGCGCTGTTCACACCTCACTTCCAGATCCGGGAACGGCATAATAAGCTCTTGGTTTTCCAGCCGTTTGGTGACCAGTTTCTTTCGGCCCATGGCAACACCGACATGATTCATAGCTGCGATAATCGCCAAATCTGAGCGGTCAAAACCCATGCTGCGTTGTGTCGGATCAATATCAAAGCCCACTTGTTGGCCCCAAGTATTCCATTCACTAATATCCGAATCATAGCTCCAGGCTTGCCGGTCATGCAGCAAGGTGCATTGCCGCAGATTGACGAGGTTGCCATTAAGCTGATGTTTTTCTGCATATTCTGGGCTACAGACCGGAACCATCGATTCATCCATCAAATGCTGATAAGAGAGTTTCTCTGGCGTTTTATCATCAAAATAAATCGCTAAATCAATACCGCCGCCTTGGAAATTGACATTCTCATTGCCGGTCAAAATATTCAAGCTGATGGCGGGGTAATGCTGGGCAAAATCGGCCAATTTGGGGACTAACCAGCACTGGGCAATGGAAGGGCGAGAATAGAGGGTGAGTGTGCCAGACAGCTCCTGATTTTTTATTTCCAAGATTTCCTGATTTAGATACTCCAATGACGATTTCAGTACCCAAAATACTCGTTCTCCCTCAGTGGTGAGTTCTACTTTACGGTGAAAACGCTGGAACAGTTTAAAGCCTAATTCTTCTTCCAAACTGTTAATCCGGTGACTGACCGCACTAGGGCTGATAGATAACTCCTCAGCCGCTAGCGCAAATGAGCTGTGCCGTGCGGCAACTTCAAAAGTATAGAGTTTCGATAGCTGGTAGCCATTTAGCAATTTATTGCGGGTGATATAGCTTTTTTCTGGGTACATATGGCTTCTCAGGCAATCTTTTTTGTTGAAATAGTATACCGCAATGATGGGCGGATACGGCATTTAGGGTTATCTAATGTGATGCAAATCGGAGTTAACAGTAAAACTTTGACCAATATTGCACTTTTGATTCAATCCAGATCATCTGAAAGGTGTTTTTTATCATTTGTCAGTACCGACCAATTCTTATTCAATGAGGGCAGAACTTATTATTAGAAGAGGTTGGCTATGGACTCACAAATATGGGTAGTGGGGACGTTATTAACGAGCATCATTATTATTTTCACCATTGTAAAACTGAAAATACATCCCTTTCTGGCACTGTTATTAGCCAGTTTCTATGTCGGATTATTAATGGGCATGAATCCGCTGGAAATGGTGAATTCCATTGAAGGTGGGATTGGCGGAACATTAGGCTTCTTGGCCGCCGTCATTGGGTTGGGGACAATCTTAGGTAAAATGATGGAAATATCCGGTGCTGCAGAGCGCATCGGTATTACCTTACAGCGCTGTCGCTGGCTATCACCGGATGTCACTATGGTGTTGGTCGGGTTAATTTGCGGTATCACTCTTTTTGTTGAAGTTGGTGTTGTCTTATTGATTCCGTTGGCATTTTCCATTGCAAAAAAAACCAATACTTCTTTGCTGAAATTAGCTATCCCACTGTGTACTGCGTTGATGGCGGTCCATTGCGTGGTTCCACCGCATCCGGCGGCTATGTATGTCACCAATGCATTGGGCGCTGATATTGGCAAAGTGATTGTTTACGGATTACTCGTCGGGTTAGCGGCATCATTAATTGGTGGGCCATTGTTCCTGCGTATTGTGGGTAAACGCCTGCCATTTAAAACCGTACCGGAAGCATTCTCTGAAATCAAAGTACGTAATGAGGATGAATTACCCTCATTGGGAGCAACCTTATTTACTGTGCTGCTGCCGATTATTCTGATGCTGGCAAAAACCACCGCAGAACTGAATATGGAGAAGGGCACCACCCTCTATTTACTATTAGAGTTTATCGGTAACCCTATTACCGCCATGTTTATTGCCGCATTTGTTGCCTATTACACGCTGGGTATCCGGCAAAATATGGGAATGAGTACGCTACTGGCGAAAACAGAAGAGAGCTTTTCTTCTATTGCCAATATCCTGTTAATTATCGGGGCTGGTGGCGCATTTAACGGAATATTAAAAGCCAGCGGGTTAGCCGATGCGTTGGCGGTGATTTTATCGAATCTGGACATGCATCCGATTTTATTAGCGTGGTTGGTGGCCTTGATTCTGCATGCCGCGGTTGGCTCCGCCACCGTAGCCATGATGGGGGCAACGGCCATTGTGTCCCCTATATTGCCGATGTATCCCAATGTCAGCCCAGAAATTATCACGCTGGCGATTGGCTCTGGTGCCATTGGTTTCACCATCGTCACTGACTCGCTATTCTGGTTGGTAAAACAATATTGCGGCGCAACGCTGAGTGAAACATTTAAATATTATACAACCGCGACCTTTATCGCGTCGGTGATTGCATTGGGCACGACTTTCCTACTTTCTTACATCATATGATCGAAAAGAGACTTTTTATGAAAAGCACTGAAATTGATAAATTAATTACCGACTTCCCTTTGGTCAAAAAGCTTATCAATTTGGAGGAGGTGACGTGGTTTAACCCGCAGGCGACTACCCTGGAAAAAGGGCTACCTTATGTTGGGCTAGCGCAACAGGATGTCACTGATGCTGAAGCTCGGCTGCGGCGTTTTGCCCCTTATTTGTGTCAGGCCTTCCCTGAGACACAAAAAACGCAGGGCATTATTGAGTCCGACATTGTGGCTATCCCTGCGATGCAGCAAGTTCTGCAGCAGCGTTATGGGGTTGAAATGACGGGCCGCTTACTCTTAAAGAAAGACAGTCACTTACCGATTTCCGGTTCGATTAAAGCGCGTGGTGGTATTTATGAAGTTTTAACTCATGCGGAAAAACTGGCATTACAAGCGGGTCTACTGGCCGTCACTGATGATTACAGCAAACTCTTCTCTGATGATTTCCGCCAATTCTTCAGTCAGTATCGCATCGCGGTGGGGTCTACCGGTAATTTGGGAATGTCGATTGGTATTATGAGCGCCAAGCTAGGGTTCAGTGTCAGTGTGCATATGTCAGCAGATGCCCGTGAATGGAAAAAACGCAAATTGCGTGAGCACGGTGTCAATGTTGTTGAATACGAGCAGGACTATGGCGTGGCGGTAGCACAAGGGCGCAAACAGGCAGAGTCTGATCCAAATTGCTTCTTTATTGACGATGAAAACTCGCCAACCTTGTTCCTGGGTTACGCGGTAGCCGGTGGCCGACTGAAACAGCAATTTGCCGAACAAGGGATTCTGGTGGATGAAGATCACCCGCTGTTTGTCTATCTCCCTTGTGGTGTAGGTGGTGGCCCCGGTGGTGTGGCCTTCGGCTTAAAGCTCGCGTTTGGCGACCATGTTCATTGTATTTTTGCCGAGCCAACACATTCACCTTGCATGTTACTGGGTGTTTATACCGGTCTACATGATGGTATTTCTGTGCAGGATATCGGTATCGATAACATTACTGCCGCAGATGGCTTGGCGGTAGGCCGAGCTTCCGGGTTTGTTGGCCGAGCCATGGAGCGTTTACTGGACGGTTTCTACACCTTAAGTGATGCCGAAATGTATGATCTGCTGGGCCTTCTTAACCGGCATGAAGGTATCCGTTTGGAACCTTCCGCTCTGGCGGGGATGCCCGGCCCTGCACGGGTGAGCAGCAATGCTGATTATTTGCAAAATCATCAATTGAGTGCTGAGAAAATGCAAAATGCAACTCATCTGGTATGGGCAACCGGCGGTGGCATGGTGCCAGTTGAAGAGATGGAAAAATACCTCGCGACGGCGAGAATTTAACGTCATGACCAGATAACAGTATGAAAAGCGGGGCAAATATTTAGCCCCGTTTTTCATCGCTATTCACCGTCAGTGATTAGGAGACAGTTGCACTTTAATATCCGCCGGCTGGCTGTAATAAGGGGCAGATGTAATCACCAAATCAATTCCTGTCGCGGCATACTCCGCAATATTGGTTTTCGTCACCCCACCGGTTGCAGCTAAATGGCAAAAAGGCGCATAGGCTTTTGCCTGCGGTAATAATGCACTGATTTGTGCGGGACTGAATGTTTGCGGGTTAGGGTCATACGCCCCATTTGCTGACCAATAAGCAGTGAACGGGTAGTGAGATCGCCATACTGGATATCTTCCAAGAGCAATCGATCTAAATCAGCATCGGAAAGATAGATCATCTTCATTCTCCTTAAGTAAAACTAATTGTCCTTGAGAAAATACCCAGCGCTTATCAGCTATTGGTAACGGGTGAGTATTTGGCCGGATCCCCATACTCCACGGTTACTTTATGCCCTGTATTAGCTTCAAATTGCGTAATGATATCTTCTACAGGAAGGCGCAGCCCGGCACCGGCATATAAATGAAGTTGATCGGCATAACTGGCGGGGGCAGCAGCGGCAAGAAGGGTGGCTCAATGCGGTTTGTGCAGAATGTCGATCTGGATAAGATTATTGAATTTGAAAGGATAATTCCTATTTAGAGTACATCGATAAGCCAGAGAAAGTTATCGCGTAGTGCTCACATTTTTGTCTATCTCACTCTGCACAGAAAAAGCGCAAATTTGCACTTTTTCTGTGCGATAAGTCTGCGCTGACTGCGCACTCTCCTGCCTTTCTGCTGTTTTCGCGTTTTTGTTGCTCATCGATAATTTAAAAAATATCTATTTAATTACAATCTGTTACGCCAATTTTTGCCATTTATTTTTTCACTTTATGCCCGCTGGCATAGTTCATGCTTATGTCATTACATTCAAGTTACTTGAATACATTTCACATGACTTTAAATGGGGCGGCAATCATGACACGACGTAAACAAGCGATACCTTTGTGCTGGGCAATGCTGTGTGCTGCCAGCGTATTCTCTGCGACCGCGCATAGCGCAGACTTGCTGGACAATATTAAAACCAATAAGGCGATAACCATCGCGACGGAAGCGCGTTATGCACCATTTGAATCGGTCGAAAATGGCAAAATTGTGGGTTATGACGTTGATTTAATGAACCATATTTTGCAGAAAAACCTGCCGGGTGTAGAGGTCAAACAACTTGATTTACCTTTCCAAGGCATATTGCCCGGCCTTGATGCCAAGAAATTCGATTTTGTCGTCACCGCCGTGACGGTGAATAAACAGCGCATGGACCATTTCGCATTTACTGTACCGATTGCCGAATCCACAGTTGCACTACTCAAACGTGATAACGACAGTTCTATCAGCACGTTAGATGACCTGAGTGGCAAGGTGGTGGGATCACAAGCCGGTTCTGGCCAGCTCCAAGTGTTGCAAGAGTTCAATGAAAAACTGAAAGCCAGTGGCAAGCCGGGTATCAAAGAAATCAAACAGTATGTCTCTTTTGATGAAGCCTATGCCGATTTAGCAAACAAACGGCTAGATGGTGTTGCCCAATCACTGGCGAATCTTGGCCCATTAATTAAAGCCCGTCCGGGTGTCTTTACCACACTCAAACCCATGTTAGGGCCAACTACCTATTTTGGTTGGGTTGGGCGTAAGGGCGATGACAGCGCCACCTTGGTCAAATTGTTCAGTGATGGCATCAGTGAAGCGAACCGCGACGGCACCATGAAAGCATTGCAGCAGAAATGGTTCGGCTTCGTGATGGATGTTCCGGCAGACCAAATGCCAGCGCCAAGTTTGTAAAGAGGATTGATGATGGGGGAATTTGTCCAATTGCTGACGGCTTGGCTGCCGATGTTGTTAGACGGCGCGCTGACGACGGCTTCACTGTGTGTCGTGGCCATTGTTGCCGGTTTTTTTATCGGTGTAGTGATTTACCTGATGGAAAGTGGCCGCTCGCGATTGAGCAGAGGATTCGCCCGTGTCTATATCAGTTTGTTCCGTGGCACCCCAGTTCTGGCACAGATTTTACTGTGTTTTTACCTACCGGGAGAATTGGGGCTGTCACTGCCCGGTTATCTGGCGGCGGTCATGGCGCTGACACTCAATACCGCCGCCTATCAATCGCAAATTTTACGCAGTGGTTTTAATGCTATTGCGCCAGGGCAGTTGGAGGCCGCCGCCATGTGTGGGCTGAGTCCGCGCCAGACATTGTGGCATATCCAAATTCCCCAAGTGTTGCGTATCACGATGCCATCACTGATTTCAGAATTAATCGATGTCATTAAAGCCTCGGCGGTGGTGTCAGTGATTGCCATTACTGATTTGATGCGGGTAGGGCAGCAATTGGCATCGGCAACCTACCGCCCGCTAGAAGTGTATGTGGCGATTGCTTTGTCTTACCTCGTTCTGACCAGCCTGCTGGCCCTGCTAGGCAGCTATGTTGAGCGGCGTTGGCATAAGGAGAGTCGATGAGCGATTTCCTGCTTTATCTACCTGATTTTGCCCGCGCCTTGGGCGTCACGCTGGTTATCAGCATGAGTGCTGCAGTCATCGGCGCTTTCGCCGGGTTTATTTTACAAGCGGTATGTCGCAATAACCGTTGGTTGTTCTGGCCGTGGCGCACTTATGTGTGGCTGATTCGTGGCACGCCTTATTTAGCGCAACTGGCGGTGTTCTATTTTGGTTTACCTGCCATTGGTATCACGCTCAGTGCTATTGAAGCCACGGTGTTATCACTGGCGATTTATAGCTCTGCTTATTTCGGTGAAATCTTCCGTACGGCATGGAAAAGCATCGGGCACGGGCAATTGGAAGCGGCACAAGTACATGATATTTCAGCATGGAAGAGTTTTTGGTACATCCAAACACCGCAGGCTTTGCGCTTTAGTCTGCCACTGTTGGGGAACCAATTTATTTTAACGATCAAAGAGAGTGCGGTGGCATCGATTATTACGGTCCCTGAGCTGACCATGACTACCGGGCAAATTGTCGCCAATACCTACACCTACATTGTGCCTTACACCTTGCTAATCCTCAGTTATTGGCTGCTGGCACAAGGGATTAGTGTCGGTGTGCGCATACTCAGCCGTCAGGCACTAGAGGGATAATATTATGAGTGCTGAACCCATTATTGAATTACGTAATTTGGGCAAATCCTTTGCTGCCAACTGGGTACTTCGCGGGATAAATCTGACGGTGAATGCCGGTGAAATTGTCACCTTAATCGGCCCCTCCGGTTCAGGGAAAACAACGGCATTACGCTGCATGAATTTTCTTGAAGCCTATGACGAAGGGGAAGTTCTGATTAAGGGGCAGTTGCTCGGTTATAGCAGCTCTGGGCGTGAGTTGAAGCATCGCGACAGTGCGGCATTAATTGCCGACGTACGCCGTCCGCTGGCCATGGTCTTCCAGCAATTTAATCTGTGGCCGCACATGACGGTGCTGGAGAATGTCTGCGCGCCATTGATTCTGGGTAAGAAACTCCCTCGCGAAGCTGCACGTAAAAAAGCGGCAGCGGCGCTGGCGCAAGTGGGGATGTTGGATAAAGCAGACGCCCGTCCAGCACGGCTTTCTGGTGGGCAACAGCAGCGGGTGGGGATTGCCAGAGCGTTGGCACTGGAACCCGAGTTGCTGTTACTCGATGAACCGACATCGGCTCTTGATCCTGAACGAGTAGAAGAGGTGCTGGACGTCATTAAAGTGCTGGCAAATGACGGGATGACCATGGTGATGGTGACGCACGAAATGTCATTCGCTGCCAAAATCTCAACCCGCGTGGTGTTTATGGCGGAAGGTTCAATTATTGAAACCGGCGCTCCCGCGACCTTATTTCGCCAACCACAGACTGACCGATTGCAGTCGTTTTTGGCCCCGTGGTTTAAACGCCCGTTACAGCTGGATGAACCGGAGGCTGGACATGCTTGATTCTATGGGGATGCAGTTAGCCGGCTATATCAGCCAACAACGATTGATGGATAAATTAGTGCAACTCGCTCGCTTTGGTGCATTGGAGAATGGCGGCGTTAATCGGCAGGCTTTATCCACCGAGGAGTTAGATGCCAGAGCGTGGCTAATTGATTGGGCCTATACCTTAGGCTGTGAAGTGATGACTGATGATTGCGCCAATCTGTTTATTCGTCGGGCGGGGCGCGAAGATTTACCGCCAGTGGTGACGGGTAGCCATATTGATACTCAGCCGTGTGGTGGCAACCTTGACGGTTGTTATGGCGTGATTGCCGGCATGGAGTGTTTGAGTGCCTTGGTTGAAGCGGGTATCAGCACATTACGCCCCATCGAAGTGGTGGTATGGATGAACGAAGAAGGGAGCCGTTTTTCTCCGGGTGCGATGGGTTCCAGCGCTTTTGTTCAGCCACAGCGCTTAGCCGGTTATCGGGATCATCAGGATGCTCAAGGGGTGACATTAGCGCAGGCATTAGCGGACTGCCATCAACGTTTTCCACAGTTACCGCGTCGTGGCACTGTGCCAATGGCGGCGTTCGTTGAGCTGCATATTGAACAAGGTCCAGTATTAGAACAGGCCAACCAACCGCTAGCGGTGGTGCAGGGTATCCAAGGTGTGCGCTGGTATCAAGTGACTTGTCTAGGGCAATCGGCCCATGCGGGAACCACCCCGATGGCAGATCGTAAAGATGCGATGTCGCTGGCGCGCCACATTGCGCATCAATTGGAACAACTTGCCACTACGTTACCCGAGGACCAACTGCGCTTGACGTTTGGCCGCTGGGAGATTACACCCAACGCCATAAATACCATTGCGGGACGAGCCACTTTTACCCTCGATTTTCGCCATGCCGATCCGCAAATATTGGCTCAGTTTGATGACTGGATGCAGCAACTTTCTGCATCTGACGTGTTGGTCGAGTGCATCTTCAGTCACGCGCCAGTGGCATTTAATCGCGAGCTACTGGCACAACAATATGCTTGCGTTCAGGCACTACAGATAGAGGCTGCCACCCTGACTTCTGGTGCATTTCATGATGCGATGCATCTTGCCTGTCATTGCCCCACCAGTATGTTTTTTGTCCCCAGCCATAACGGCATCAGCCATAACCCGGCTGAATATACAGATCCTCAGTATCTGCACCTTGGCGCGCAGGCATTAGCCTGTTGCCTGACAGAACTGGCAAATCAACCCATAGGAGTTACCATGAGCACCCACACTTATCCTGCTTGCTGTGAAAAAGACAACGGTAGCGCGTTGGGCACCAATGCTACCTTATCCTCACCTATTTCTGCTGACGGCACGCCGGTGCTGGGTGAAATCTACACAGTACCCGCCCGTTGCGGTCGGGCTGTGCGTTTGAGCAAAGGGCAAATTATCCGGATCATCAACACCCCCGGCAGTCAGGTGTGTGATACCTGGTTATTCAATAGCGCGGATCTGAGTGAATTTTCATCAATGGAACATACCCGCGCATTTATTGATAAAATCATTCCTCAGCCGGGAGATCCATTAGTCACTAATCAGCGTCGTACCATCGGAACATTGCTGACCGATACCTCGCCGGGTGTGCACGATACTCTGATTGCAGCTTGTGATCTTTATCGTTATAGCAATATGGGGATCACTGAATACCATGATAGTTGTGCCGATAATATGCGTCTGGCACTGAATGCTATCGGGCTGAGGGCTAGAGAAGTGCCACAACCCTTGAACCTGTGGATGAACACACCCGTTAACCCGGATTACACCATTTCCTGGTTACCGACAGTGAGCAAAGCTGGCGATTATGTTGAGATTCGCGCCGAGTTGGACTCTATTGTCGTCATGTCGGCTTGTCCGCAAGACATTGTTCCAATCAATGGTTGTAACCCACAGGATGTGCATTTTAGTGTCACGGAATAATCAATAATGTCAGTGTGTCAATCATGTTGCCCGGCACGGATACGCCGGGCGTTTGAGCCTCTTTGAGCAGCAGATATCAATTTATGAAAAAAAATGGCGATAACGGCAGTTTTGCTTTATCTGATTTAGGGATGCGTTTACGTCATGCTCGCTTGGCGCAGGACATCACGCTAAAACAATTGGCACTGAAAGTGGGATGCTCAGAGAGTTTATTGTCCAAGTTGGAAAATGAAGTGGCGTCCCCCTCTTTGGCGATGTTGCATCGGCTAGCGAGCGCACTGGAAACGAATATCTCTGATTTGATGGCAGAAAGTTGGGTGGCTGATTCACCGGTGTTAAAACCGGAGCAGCGGGTGCGTAAGCGCTTTGTTCACCGAAGTAAAAAGGGGGGAATTGCGCTAGAAAATCTGACCCATCACCATAAGGGCGGATTATTACAGGGCAATATTCATATTATTGAGCCGGGTGTCGCCAGTGATGGGCAAATAGAACATCATGGCGAGGAAATGGGCTATGTGCTTGAGGGGGAAATTGCGCTGTATTTAGGCGAGGAGACATATACCCTTGGCGTGGGCGATTCATTTTATTTTCCCAGCCATGTTCCACACGGTTACCGTAATATCGGTGAGTCAGCAGCAAAAGTGCTGTGGGTGAATACGCCGGTCACTTTCTAAATGACGTGCATTTTTCGTGCGGCATTATCTATTATGCCCTGCCCAGAATTTCATTGTAGAGCAGGGCATATTGAATAATAGGATATCGCATAGATACCCGCACCAGATTACCCACGGCTGAATTACAGGTAACAATTCATTAATATCGTTGATCTGAACCAAATAAATGAATGCGTTGGGCAATCATCTCTTTCACTGGAATTAGCCCCTCTCGGATGACTTTCCGAGGATCATTAACATCGTGACCATCGTCAGCCAAAAACATCGCTTTAACGGCTTCGCACCAGGCATA
Organism: Yersinia vastinensis; assembly: GCF_902726565.1. Classification (GTDB taxonomy): domain Bacteria; phylum Pseudomonadota; class Gammaproteobacteria; order Enterobacterales; family Enterobacteriaceae; genus Yersinia; species Yersinia vastinensis. The sequence continues at coordinate 87,929 of NZ_CACVAF010000003.1, read as the reverse complement.
CATATTTTCAGTATTGACGTTGATTTTTGCTGTCCCGCAAGAAATAGCCCGGCGCATATCTTCAGCGGCAATTCCGGTGCCCCCGTGAAGTACTAATGGAACTTTCACCAATGCAGCAATATGTTCCATTTCAGCAAAACCTAATTTGGCTTTCCCTTTATATAATCCGTGAGTAGAACCAAGAGCCGCCGCTAAACAATCGACATTTGTCTCTTTCACCAGAATGGCGCACTCTTGGGGGTCAGCGTAAATAACGGCTGAATTGACGATACCGTCTTCACTCCCCGCAATGGTGCCTAACTCTGCTTCGACTGAAACACCTCGCTGATGTGCAAATTCAACGACGCGGCGAGTGATATCCAGATTCTCATTGAATGGTAGATGTGAACCATCGAACATGACTGAGCTGAAACCGGCCTTTATTGCCGCCTCGCAAACTTCCTGAGATGTCCCATGATCTAAATGTAATGCAACGGGGGTGTCTATATCCAAATATTCCATCGCATTGACGACAATATCATGAATACATTTAAGACCGAGCATATGTTTAATTGTCCCACCGGAGACACCTAATATCACTGGCGAACGTAATTGTTTACCTGTACTTAATACTGCACCCACCCATTCAAGGTTATTAATATTGAACTGTCCTACGGCATAGCCATCCCGTAGGGCATGGTTAAGCATGTCCTTCATTGATACTAACATAGTCACCTCTTAGGAATTAATTCATGAAATAAGTCAATCTTCAAAATACTGTTGCAAATTTCTTTCGTAACTCGTCAATGATTTATGAACGACAGAAAGATCTGGCATCGACTCTCTGACGCCTTTTTTCTCAATAGCAATAGCTGCTGCAAGGCTGGCAAATAAAATAATATTGTCAATATGCCAGGAATAATGAATTCCATAGGTAAATGCACCATGGAATATATCGCCGGCGCCCGTCGTATCTACCGTATTACATACAAAGGCCGGAACGATTTGTAATAATCCATTTTTTAGGAATGCACACCCTTTTTCACCTAAAGTAATATATGCTTCGCCTCGGCATATTTTATTTAATTCTTGTAGTGCTGTTTTTAGTTGTGATTCACTTTTGAACTCAGTAATTCCCAAATAGTCTCGGGCAAAATGTTCACTGGCAACAAGATGGTCGGTAAATTGTGCTAAATGAAGGTTACTTTTTCTTAATGATCCGCCGTCCATCACAACACGAGCGCGTGGCAATTTTTTAATTAAATACTCACTAATTTCAGGTTCATGTCCATCAATTAAGATGGTCACCTCTTCATTTTTAGCAATAAGTCGTTCGGCAAAATCATCAAGTTTTAATTTTTGGTCAAAGGTTAATGAGGGTGGAACTTGCAGTTTTCGTGTAATAATCGTCCGGGAACCATTCAATCGATTAACTAAAATAGAAGCCAGCGGTGTGATCATTTCATCGGAGAATACAATATTGTCAGTATTCACACCTACTTGAGAGAATTCATCAACAATACGCTGTCCATAGATGTCTTGATTCAAGTGGCCAATATAATGAATGTTCTCGCCCCAAAGCCCTAGTAGCCATGCTGCATTGGCACAAGGGCCACCTCCGCTTTCGATAAAGTCATGGCTAAAGTTCTTGGTATTCTCCTCTGGCCAATGGTTAATAAAAAAGAATTGATCAAAACATGAAAACCCTACAGACAATATAGCCATAACGACTCCTGATGGTATTGTCAGGAGCGGGAAAGGTTCTCCCGCTCAACGATAAAATAACTATTCCGTTTTTTTACGGGCCATAAGTTCTTCATAGCTAAGGGTATCACCCACAACTTTGACTGAGCGGAAACAAAATGGCAGCATTAAAGCGATAGCGAGTAGCAGGCAAATCAGATAAATGGCAATTTGACCAAATTCAGTAAAGGCATTTCCGATAATAATTCCCCATACGGCGAAGTCGAAATCGGCAAATGTACTGTTTTCAAATCCTAGACTTCCCAGCGTCGGTAACAACATTGCCGGCAGGAAAGCCAAGAAGATGCCACCAATAAATGAAGCAATCATACAACCTCGTTTGCCCCCTAATTTATCGGCAAAGACACCTGACGTACCGCCGCAGAAGAAGTGAGGCACCATGCCCGGAATAATCAGCGCCATACCAAATGCGCCGAGGAATAACATTCCGACTAAGCCACCGATAAATGAACAGATAAAGCCAACTACGACGGCGGTGGGACTAAAGGTAAAGAACACGGCACAGTCAACGGCAGGTATTGAGTTAGGTATTAATTTCTGGCTGATCCCTTGGAATGCGGGAACCAGATCGCCCAGAATTAAACGTACGCCGTTGTATACAATCGCCACGCCAACCGCAAATTGCAAACCGGTCAAAATAGAGAAGATAAGCATATTTTGATCAGTGATTGTTCGAAGATATTCACTTCCTGCAACCGCACTACAGATAAAGTAAATAACGAACATCACAATACCGGTTGTCACCGTGGTATCACGTAGGAACCCCCATTTCTCTGAGATTTCAGTATCAGCGAAAGAATTCGCAGGATTACCGGTTTTGCTGGCGATCCAAGCTGATATGTAATAACCCAGTGATCCAAAGTGCCCCATCGCAATACCGCCATCTTCGGTAACTTGCTTGGTATAACGTTGACCAATTGCAGGTGAAATCGCTGACCAAGAGCCGAGCAAGAAGCCGCCAATCAGTATTAACTCCCACCCACGAAACTCTGCGGCTTGCAGTACGGCGGAGAAAAGGCATGCCAAAAAGAAGGAGTGGTGGCCTGTTAAAAAGATATATTTATACTTAGTAAAGCGGGCAATAATAAGATTAAAAATAAAGCCTAATAGCAAAATACTCATTGTTTCCACACCTAAGGCTTTTTGTGCAACAGAAACAATAGCTTCATTATTAGGGATAACGCCACGGATATTAAAACCCGCTTCAATAATTCCCCCAAGAGGATTAAGGTTGGCGACAATGACACCTGCACCTGCGCTTAACATCAGGTAACCTAAAATAGGTTTTAGTGTCCCGGTTAATAATTTATTTCCTGGTGAGCGCAATGCCACTAAACCGACAAACGCTATTATCCCCATCAGAAATGCTGGCTGACTAAATATTTCTGACAAGAAAGAGAGTAAAGCCTGCATAATGTTTACCTCAGTTTATAATTGTGTATTATATTCCGGCTATTCTTTTTATTTCGTCTGTAATATCTTCCGCTATTTTTGCTTTATGCACATAACTACGAATAACAGCCACATTGCAGTGCGCAGGGAACTGGGTTGCTAACTCTTTAATCGTAATATACAGGTCTGCTTTTTCGCCGACGGCATTAGCGAGATCAACAGAGGCAATATCAGCTTTAACACCTAACTCATCACAGATTTTTTTTACATTACTGGCAGCCATTAATGAACTGCCAATGCCATTACCGCATACTGTTCTGATAACTAACATAATGACTCCTCCATTTCTCTCTGAATAAAATCCATCACGGTGTGATGATCATTTTCATTCTCCAGAAAATCGACGATTCCAGATTCAATTAATGTAGCGATAAGTTGGATCATTTTTATATGGCTGTCTGCATCAGCTCCGGAGATAGCAATAACAACCTTTATGGGATCAAACTCCTCATGTCCAAAGTTAAGTGGATTCACGACAGTGACCAGCGAAAACCCTGTTTTCAATGCGCCCTTTTCTGGTCGCGCATGCGGCATAGCAATGCCGTAATCAAGAACAATGGCTGAACCGAAGACCTGAAAGACATGACACATTTCATCTATATATGCTTCTGAGCAAATACCTTGATTGGCCATCAATTGCCCGGCATATCGAATACTTTCCTCTGGAGTTGATATCTCTTTATTTAGAGAAAGTAATGAATGATTAAAAATAATGTCCATCTGGCTTCTCCTGGGGCATTTAACTTGCTTGTAAGAATAATAGGTAAGCAGGCCAGTAAAACTTGAGACTAAGGTCACGTTTGAATATTAAGAACGTGAGGGGTATCACATGGATAGAATTCAGTGACTGAGAGAGGTTAAAATAAACAAAAGAATAAATTACTTATAAATCAGTTAATTAAATAATCAACTGTATTTGGCGTGGAAAACAAATAGAATAAAAATTAGACAGGGGCGACAAATATTTATCATGAAATGATGTTCGCATCACAAATATAGGCGGCCTTTTTTGTAAAAAAGTGATCACGCTGGCATAAAAAAAGCTGCCGGCTAAAAATAACCGGCAGCTTTTGTTTTTTGACTATCGCAGCTTAACTTTTACTGCCCCGAGCGGCGATAATAGCATCGGCCACATTACGTGGTGCTTCAGCGTAGTGCTTGAATTCCATTGTATAGGTCGCGCGGCCCTGTGACATGGAACGCAATACGGTTGAGTAGCCGAACATTTCAGATAACGGTACTTCTGCTCGAATAATCTTCCCACCGCCAACCATCTCCTCCATGCCCTGCACCATACCTCGGCGAGAAGAAAGATCACCCATTACGTTCCCGGCATACTCTTCAGGCGTTTCCACTTCCACACTCATTACCGGCTCCAAAATCACCGGAGATGCGCGTTTGGCGGCTTCTTTGAAACCAAAGATGGCAGCCATTTTAAACGCCAGTTCGGATGAATCCACTTCGTGGTAGGAACCGAACGTCAACGTGACTTTTACATCCACTACGGGATAACCCGCCAGAACCCCGGTATTGCTGGCCTCGAGCACACCTTTTTCTACCGCTCCGATAAATTCACGGGGTACTACGCCGCCTTTAGTGGCATCGACAAAAGCTACGCCGCTGCCCGGCTCCTGTGGTTCAAGGGTAAAGACCACGTGACCATATTGCCCTTTGCCACCAGATTGGCGGACAAATTTACCTTCAACATCGGTCACGGTTTTGCGCACAGTTTCGCGGTACGTTACTTGTGGTTTACCGATATTGGCTTCCACACCAAACTCACGTTTCATACGGTCAACAATGATCTCCAGATGCAATTCGCCCATGCCGGAGATAATCGTCTGGCCGGACTCTTCGTCAGTACGAATACGAAACGACGGATCCTCCGATGCCAAGCGTTGTAGCGCGATCCCCATTTTCTCCTGGTCGGCTTTGGTCTTCGGCTCAATGGCTTGTGAAATCACCGGTTCAGGGAATTCCATGCGCACCAGCGTAATGACCGCATTCGGATCACACAATGTCTCCCCGGTGGTGACATCTTTCAGCCCTACACAGGCGGCGATATCGCCGGCACGAATTTCATCCACTTCAATCCGGTTATTTGCGTGCATTTGGACGATACGGCCAATGCGCTCTTTCTTGCCGCGAATCGGGTTATAAACACTGTCACCTTTGCTCAGTACTCCGGAATAGACGCGCACGAAAGTGAGTTGACCAACATAGGGGTCGGTCATCAATTTGAAGGCCAGCGCCGAGAACTTTTCATTATCATCGGCCTTGCGGCTCACTTCGTTGCCGTCTTCATCTGTGCCCGTAACCGGTGGAATATCCACGGGTGATGGCATCAGTTCAACCACGGCATCCAACATGCGCTGTACACCTTTGTTTTTGAAAGCACTGCCGCACATCATTGGCTGGATTTCACCGGCAATAGTACGGATACGCAAACCTTGGGTGATTTCATCCACTGTCAGGTCGCCAGTTTCCAAATATTCTGTCATCAGTGCTTCTGAAGCTTCAGCCGCCTCGGAGACCATTTTTTCGCGCCACTCATTGGCTGTCGCAATCAGATTCTCTGGGATTGGCTCGTAGCTGAAAGTCATCCCCTGAGAGGCCTCATCCCAGATAATGGCGCGCATCAGCCGCAAATCCACCACACCGGTGAAGTGATCTTCACTGCCAATTGGAATCACAATGGGTACCGGATTGGCTTTCAGGCGATCAATCATCATCTGCCGCACGCGGAAGAAATCAGCACCAGGGCGGTCCATTTTATTGACGAATGCCAGCCGGGGTACACGGTATTTATTGGCTTGGCGCCACACGGTTTCTGATTGCGGCTGTACGCCACCGACAGCGTCATACACCATGACTGCACCGTCAAGTACCCGCATGGAACGTTCCACCTCAATGGTGAAATCCACATGTCCTGGGGTATCGATAATGTTGATTCGGTGCTCTGGTAAAGTTCTGTCCATACCTTTCCAGAAACAGGTCACGGCAGCCGATGTAATGGTAATGCCACGTTCCTGCTCCTGTGCCATCCAGTCAGTTGTCGCGCCGCCATCATGCACTTCACCCAGCTTATGACTGACGCCGGTGTAGAACAGAATACGCTCGGTAGTGGTGGTTTTTCCGGCGTCGATGTGGGCTGAGATACCGATGTTGCGATAGCGCTCGATAGGAGTTTTGCGTGCCATATTAAGTCCTTAATAGATGATGGCAATTTCGGGGCAGGCAATTTGATACCCTGCCGGGAAGTTGTTGGTTTATGTTTTGCCTTGCTGTTGATAGTCAGGTAATCGCGATCAGTATAGTCCTATTGTTCGAATATACACGTACAATTTAATTATTTGTTCTGAAACTGTGCAATAATAGCGAAGAGCAATGGAGAGAGGGTTTACCCTGAGGCTCGAATTATCAGTAGGGCTGACAGAGAGTATAGGCTATATTGCCGCCCGCGAAGGGCCAGTGGATGTGGCCAAATCAGGCCGTCGGGTTGTCGATGGTCATTTATCAATAGGAACACTATGATTGCAAATCACCCTGAGCGTGAGCAGATCCGTTTGGAAAATGTGCTGACGGCTTTAGGTAATCCACTGCGGTTGGCTGTGGTGCGTAGGCTGGCAGCGGGAGGAGAACACGCATGTGGCACGCTGGTGCACGGTTTATCTAAATCTACCCTGACCCATCATTGGCGTGTGCTGCGTGAAAGTGGTGTTATCTGGCAGCGGCCTTGTGGACGAGAGAGTTTGTTATCGCTGCGGCGCGATGATATTGATGCCCGTTTCCCTGGTTTATTGGATGTGCTGCTGAATGCAGTGGAGAATGATACGACCACCGATGCGTCGACGGCCAAACATCTGCCAGCGAGCGAATAGTTGCCTTAATGTATACAGCGGAGAAATATTCTCCGCTGTTAGTCATGGATACCTGATCAGATTATACCGCTTCGGCGAGCTGTTTTAGCCAGAGGATACCGCGTTCTGGTGAAGTCAGTACCGGGATGGATGGCGGTGTTGGCAAAGTGGTCAGCACTCTGGCCATTGATGCTTGTGCCAACATCACCACGTCGCTATTGGCGAGAGCTTTTTGTAACCCTTCGGCAACGATACGATCATGAGTGGCGTTGTCGCCATCCAGCAGGGCGATGAATGCCTCTGGCATCAGCATGGGGACAATATCCAAATTTTTACCGGCCGCCGCCGCTTTACGACGTACGAATTCCAGCGTCGGCTCCAGTGTTGTGGCAACGGTGGCGAGCACCGAAATCCGTCCACCAAGCGCAATCGCTTCATCGACCATCGCAGAATCAATGCGTGTAAGCTTGAGTGGCGTCATAAACTGGCATTGCTCCACCGCGCCGCCAATTGACGAACAGGCGGTCATAAAAATCTCGCAGCCCGCTTTCTCGGCATTATTAATGTAACCGGCAATGCGAGCGCTGATTTCAGGACTCACACCGCCGTGCTTCATGACCTGCTTAATCATCGAATCTTCAATGATGTGCATCACTTCAGCCTGTGGCATATGGTCGGCAATCAGCGTTTGCATCATGCCAAGCGTGGCAGCGCTGGTGTGAAATAGAGCAATTTTTTTCATTTTGTTATCCTTCACAGATTGTTCTGCGGGTAAAAGGTTACGCTAATTCATGCATAAACTGGGCGACTTTGATGGCCGCTTCATGATCTTCTTTGGCGGATAATCCCCCCACAGCGACTGCCCCGACGCACTGTTTATTGGCATTCAGCAATGGGATACCTCCGGGCAGGGCGGTAAAGCGATCATCGCCGAAATAACCGATATCCAACTGCTCGTTTTGCAGTCGTTGCAAAAAAACCTCGGTGGTTGCACCAAGCCGGCTACTGGTATAGGCCTTACGTTGCGTCAGTTCGATAGTCAGTAACTTTGCGCTATCCATCCGGGCAAATGCCAGTAAAAATCCCTGTTGATCACAAACCGCGACACTTAGCGGCCGGTTGTCATAGTCATTTTTTGCCAGCGCCAGTGCATGGTTGACAGCCTGTTGCGCGGTATCCAAGGTGAGTTGCGTTAGCATACGGCCTCCTTATGCAGAGTGAGTTTCAGAAAGTGATGAGTCAGGTTTAGTCGTGCCGGTTCGAGTGCGCTGGTCCGTTAGGTCTTTTCTACGCCAGTAGTTGGCTAGTAGTGATCCGGTGACGTTGCCCAGCGGCGTCATAACAGCCGATGCCAGCCCGACCGTCGCCAGTTTGCCCATTGCCGCAGCTAGCCCTGACGCCATGCCACCATTTTGTAAACCAACCTCAAAAGCGATAGTGCGTGATGATTCGATATCCAGACGGAATACCCAGCGGCTCATGCAGTAACCGATCAGGAATCCACCACAGTTATGAATTAGCATCGCGACACAGAGTAAAATGCCGACTTGCATCAGATTATCGCGCCCAGCAGCGGCGGCTGTAGTGGTAAAGAAGATAATGCCCATCATGGAAATTTTTGGCATCGCCAGCAGAACCTTGTCGGATTTGGTGGTTAGCCAGTTGTAGAACAGACTCCAGATGATGCCGCCGGCGAAGAAATTAGCGACAACTGCCAGCATCTGTGTATCGGCTGATGCGGTTTCGAACAAGCGATCCCAGCCACCAAAGATCATAAACAGCAGCCATATCGCACAGCCCGCGGCAATGGTTTGCACGACGCGCCTACCTTGTTGACCTGCATAGGTTTTCAGGTAATCGTGCAGAATGGCTGCGCCTATTGGGATCATCACAATTTTGATGACATCCATGACCATCGACAGCAATTTCACTTCAATTAACGAACCGGCCAGAATATTGACCCACAATGGCGTCATGACGGTGGCGACCAGTGTTGAGACGGCAGTCACTGAGATTGCCAGCGCCAGATTGGCATTGGCGATATAGACCATCACCGTCGATGACAGGCCGCTGGAACATGAACCTATCAAAATAATGCCAACTGCGACTTCCGGCGGGAAACTGAAGATTTGCGTCAGTGCATAGCCGAGCAGTGGCATGATTAAGAAGTGACAAAAGGTGCCGACGAACACGGCCCATGGCATTTTTGCCACATCAGCAAAGTCTTTGATGGTGAGTTTGGTTCCCATACTAAACATGGTGGCCTGAATCACTAAAAAGACGATCCATTTATGGGTGATGTTGAAACCGCCCCAGATAATCAGATCTTTGGAGTAAATCATTGCCGCGACAAAACCGGCAATGATCCACAAGGTGAATTGATAACTGCGTAACCCCGGCCAGTGCCCGGCGCCAATCGCAAAACCAGTAATAAAAATTACTAATCCAGGATGCCATAAACCCGTGGATTGCATCACCATCCCTGCAAGAGAAATAATAACGCCTAATGCAGAAACCAGTAATCCGGCTTTATAGACAGACGAACTGATAGCCATAATAAACCTCACTTGTCACATCATCAGAATGCGACGAATTAAATATACTCGCCATACTTCAAGTTGCATGTGCGTTGGCTGTGCTCAATAACCCAAATCACTTACTACAGTAAGCTCATCGGAACTATCTCACTTGCTACCTTCCTGAAACTCGAATTATTTTGGGTATCGCTGGGTAAACAGATAATTAAATTAACGATTATTAATATCGATATTGAGCATTTTCCTGGCTTGCTCAGGTGTAGCGACCTGTTTATCCATGCTAGTGATAATGTTGGCCAACTTTTTCACCAGTGGCAGATTAGATTCCACGGTATCAGTGGCATTAATATATCGACTGTCTTCAAAACCAATTCTGACTTCTGATGCCCCCATGCCGACTGCTGCGGCAATTAAGGAAAAGTCGCGACGGCCAAAATGGGTAATTGCCCACAGTGCATTGCGGGGAATAAATTGTCGCATAGCGATTAAAGCATCGATGGTTGCGGGTGTTGATCCTCTATGTCCTAATACAATATTAAAGAGGAGAGGTTGTTTGAATTTTATTTTTTCCTGAAGGAGAATAATGTTATTAATCATCCCTATTTCAAAGACTTCAAATTCAGGGATAATATTCTTTTCAACAATTAAGCGTGAGCAATACTCTACGTCGGGTGTTGGATTGAGATAAACATGGTCACCTAGATTCACCGATCCGACGTTGAGCGAGGCCATGCCAACCCCTTTACACTGTAGTGGGGTGCAACGTTGCTCAATGTTCATTGTAGAGACACCACCGGTAGAGGCTTGAACTATCATCTCGGTCTGGCTGAGAACCGGTGCGATGGTGGCGGCAAAGTCAGTGACATCTGGGGTGAGTTTGCCCAGCTTGTCGCGAACATGAAGATGAACGACCGCAGCACCGGCCTCAGCACAAGCTAAAATATCCTGTGCCACCTCAGCGGGTTCTACTCGGGTCGAGTCTGCTGCTACTGGTGCTAGCGAAATAATAACGTGATTAGACATAATTTAATTCCTAAATATGACCCGCCATACAGAGATACTTTGGGTGTAGGTTATTAATTAATTGTTTTATAATGAGTAAACCAATCTAATCCTTCTGACGTGGTAGTCTTTGGTTGATATTCACAACCAATCCACCCTGAATAACCATGTGACGCCAGATAATTAAACAACCATGGGTAATTTATTTCACCGCCGTCGGGTTCATGTCTATTAGGCACCGAAGCGATTTGTAAATGTGAAATTAATGGCCAATAGTGCTGCAAAGTACGTGTAATATTCCCTTGGATTTTCTGACAGTGATAAATATCAAATTGAAGAAAGATATTTTCTTTGTGACAGTCTTTAATTAACTGTTCTGCCAGTGTAAATGTTGAAATAAAATAATCAGGCATATCTTCACTATTTAATGGTTCGATGAGGACCCTGATGTTGTCCGCTAATAAATAATCTGCTGCATAACACAGTCTTTTTATTAAAATTTCGTATTGTTGTTCTTTGGATATAGCGTTATTTCTATTTCCTGCCATTATGTGTATCTGTTGACACCCTAATGCCAGAGCATATTCTCGCGCCTGCTGTAGGCTTTGTCTGAACTCGTCCTCTCGCTCCGGCAGTGAGGCTAACCCCCGTTCACCTTGCTCCCAATATCCCGGAGGGGCGTTGATCAAGACCACCGGCAGCCCACTATTTTGTTGCGCGCTGATTAAGCTATCAATCGGCTCATGGTAGGGGAATAGGCACTCTATACCCTGAAACCCAGCGGCAGCGGCTTGACCGAACCGTTCAATCAGTGGGACTTCGTTAAATAGCCAGCTCAGGTTGGCTGCGAATTTGAGCATGATTTTCTCACCTCTTCGTTAACCAGATGTAACTTCACCCCGAGTTCGCCAATCTGTTGCTGTGCCTCAGACGGTAGATGCACATCAGAAATGATGTCACTCAACTGTTGTAGGTTGCAGATATGGAACATGCCGTACTTACCATATTTACTGCTATCGGATACCAATATGGTGCGCCGGGATGCGCGCATAACCGCTGCCTTGACCATCGCTTTACCTTCGCTTGGTGTCGACATTCCTCGCTCCAATTCCCATGAACTGCTGCTGAGAAACGCAACATCAATGTTGATAGCATTAAAGAAATTAGCCGCGCTGTTGCCCAGACATGAGCGGTTACGGCGATCGACCAGTCCTCCCGTGTGATATAACGTGATGTGCGGCATATCCATTAAATAGCTACTGATGGTGAAGTCATTGGTCACGACCGTCAGATTAAAACAGTTGCTGGCAGCGATGGCTTTTGCCACCTCAAACAGTGTTGTGCCGGCATCCAAATACAGCGTCTGCCCCGGCTCGATAAGCATTGCGGCCAGCGCACCGATATTCTGTTTTAGCCCATGATTGAGCGACGCTTTTTCGCTGTAGGCCAACTCAAGTTTCAGCATGTTGTTCAGCTTGACGCCGCCATTAATTGCCACCACCTTGCCTTCGGCTTCCAGCATCTGAATATCTCTGCGCACGGTCATATGCGATACATTCATGATGTCGGCGAGATCTTTAAAAGACACGACATTCTGTTCATGTACATAGCGATAGATAAAATCACGACGCTGTTCAGGGATCATGGCGTTTATCCAATTTTGTTGCGATACACCTGACGTAGTTCATCAATATCTGATGCGCTCAATTGAGTGTAGGCATAGGGTTTCAATAGAAAATACAGCCGGGCCGTATCTTCAAGTTCTTCGGCATTAAAGACCGCTTCGCGCAGGGTGGAGCCGCTGACTACCGGGCCGTGATTGGCCAATAGCGCGGCGTTATGGTTCAGCGCAGATTCTGCCAATGCGGTCGCGATAGCCGGATCGCCCGGTTTCATATAAGGCAGCAACGGAAGCTGACCGATGCGCATAACATAGTATGGAGTAATTGATGGCAAACAATTCGTCTGGTCAATATCCGTCAAGCAGGACAGTGCCGTCAGATAAGGTGAATGAAGGTGCACCACCGCGCCACAATGTGGCCGCACACGATACATCGCCAAGTGCATAGGCACCTCTTTCGACGGTTTATCACCGCTGAGATAGTGGCCTTCGGCATCCAATTTGCTTAATGTCTGGCTGTTAAGTTCGCCAAGGCAAGAGTTAGTCGGGGTTACCAAAAAGCCGCCGTCAGGTAACTTCGCACTGATATTGCCCGATCCGCCGCTGCTCAATCCGCGCTGAAACAGTGAGCGGCCATAGTTCACCAAATCATCACGCAGTTGTTGTTCAGATAGTGGCATCGTGTTCATGCGAAATACTCCTGCGCCAGACGGAAAAAGTCTTCATTACCAAAGTTGCCGGATTTAAGCGCCATCATCAGCCCATGTTGTGCATCTCGCACCCATGGCACTCCGGGTGCAATTGATTTACCAATCTCTAATGTTTTCACATCGAGCTGTTTTACGACGGTGCCAGACGTTTCGCCGCCTGCCACGATGAAAATATTGACACCACGCACCAGCAACTGACGAGTAAGCTGCGCAAAGGTCTCCTCAACGGCCAGACTGGCACGCTGCTCGCCATAGTGTTGTTGAATCGCCGAGATTTCAGCGGGAGGTTGAGTGGCAGAAACCAAGGGTGCGAAACGATCAGCAAGATGTTGTTCAACCCAATCGGCAATCTGCTGGATGTATGCCGAGTCCGCCGAAATGCAACGTTCAACGTCCAGCGACAAATGTGCGGCATGTTGGCGGTAATGTGCGACCTGACGGTTGGTCATGACAGAGCAACTGCCGGAAAGTACCACCGCTTTTTTCTGCGTAGGGAAGGTCAGGGTGCGTGCAGCGGCGGTAGTTTGTGAAGGGAAATATTTTGCCAATGCACCTGCCAGCCCCGAACCACCAGCAAGTAGAGGCTGGCCTGCTAATGCGTGAGCCAAAGAATCTAAATCGCAGGCAGTCAGTGTGTCAGCGATAACATGATTCACTCCCTGTTGAGCCAGCGCGGTGAGTTGCTGAGTGATCGCCGGCCCCCCTTGTTGGATGACCGCCAGATTAAGTGAACCGACATGGCCTGTGACCTGTGGTGCCAGTACGCGGCATAAATCAGCCTCGTGCATTGGGTTAATCGGATGGTTTTCCATTCCAGATTGATTCAGTAGCCGACCATTCACAAACAGATGAGCATGAATAACCGTGCGCAAATTCTGTGGCAGAGCAGGGCAATGCACGATTTGTTGTACACCACAGGCTGACATGAGTGCATCACTGACTTGGCCGATATTCCCCTCTGGCGTGGAGTCAAATGTGGAGCAATATTTAAAATAAATCTGCCGTGCTTGCGCTGTTTCTTTTAACCACTGTAAGCAGGCTAGCGACTGTTTTACCGCCATTTCAGCCGGAATAGAACGACTTTTCAATGAGATAACTACCGCATCAACATCTGTCGGGCATGCCATGTCGTTTGATGGCTCGCCGATAATTTGTATCACTTTCCAGCCATTATCAGACATGAAACTGGCGATATCGGTAGCACCGGTAAAATCATCGGCAATCACGCCAAGTTGGATAGACATCTCAACCACTCCTGCAAAAGCGTATTTAATTGACACTATTGTTAGGTTTTGTGCTTAACATTGAGATGACTGATATCACAAACTTTATAACGGGGAAAAAAGAGGAGTTTTATTTAACACATTGAAAATAATAATAAATGCTTAAGTCTGATGAAAATAACCTTTCACACAGACTTGTGAATTTTTGTGCGATGCCAACAGCGATGAATACCTTATGGGGACTTAGTCATAAAATCGCCAGCGAGATGGGCATCTTCGCTGGCGAGGGCCATCGAGTTATTTGTGTTGTGAATCGTTAAATCTCTTGAGCGTGGGCTAAAACAAAATCTTCAGCTTCTTTCGACCATAGCCCGTCAGTTTTATGCAAAATGGTTTGCAGTTCCTGTAATAACGGCAAATCTTGTGGCTGGCTCATTAGTTCACTTAATGATGTCAGCGGTATATTTTTTCCGGTATAAACCAACTTTTTACCTCCAATGATTTTCGGTAAGTTCAATGTGGTTTCCGCCGCATCATTGAGTCCCAAAATATGGGAAACCACTTTCCCGGCATTGACTTTCTTTTCTTCAATTAACTTCACCGCTTCTCGCATGTCATCAGTATTCCCTCCAGAAGTACCGACATAATGGGTAAAGGAATAATGGATATCGTAGAAATTAACCGATGCCATAAAATTCTTATCCTGCGGTCCAGCAAAGAAATTAAAGCAGCCATCCGGCGCTAGTAAGCTGGAAGCTAGGGTCACTAATTCTGCTGAAGGTACGAAAACAAAGATATCGTCATAACCTTTACCCTCGGTCAGTGCCAATAAACGTTCGAATTGATCGTCAGTTTGTTGGGTATTGAGATAATGTACTTGAGTTTGTGGCTCGCTCGGATAAAGGCGTGCAGCATAATCCAGTTTTTGCTGGTGACGGTCGGTTATGACTAATAAGGCCGGATTAATGGGGCCGTGCAGAGCGTAATCAATGGCCAATAATCCCATCGGGCCAGTGCCACCAAGAATTAACACCTTACCACTGGGTTTAATCCCCATTTTATGCTGATAAGTGCCGGGAACCAGATGGTAGTTGGCATTAAACGCGCCGATAACACAAGACAGCGGTTCGACCAGCGACCCTTCGAAATAGCTTTCGCCTTGATAAGGCAGCAGACAATCTTGCTCCATCACTTCATTAGGGATAACGACGTGGGTCGCTTCTCCCCCGACATAAGGGAAGGAATATCCAGGGCAGTCAGGGCGGTCAGGTAATTGCAAATTAGCCTGAATGACATAACGGCTACCGGGTTTGAATTTGTGCTGCCATTTCTTACCGACTTGCAGAATATCACCGCAAAATTCATGACCAATAATAATCGGATTTTCCGCTACGTTATCGGGTACCTTTTTATGGTCGGCACCTAGATTGGCTTCTTTCCACGAAGAGAGGCAAATACTGTCAGTGACGACGGTGGCCAGTATTTCATCGTCGCCGATTTCCGGTAAGGTAAAACTTTCTAGGCGAAGATCATTTTTGCCATATAAACGTAGTGCTTTTGTTTTCATGTGGAACCACCTCAATTTTTGATAAATATAAAAACAGCAGGTCGAATAAAAATCCCCGGGCATTAATCAAGCCAGAATGCCAAGCCAGGCGCCTACAATTCCGAGGCCAAACAGGGAGAAGATGAGCCAAATAGGATTAATTTTTCGTTTGAGTAAACGCATCATTAACAGAGTCAGTGCGAGAGCCAGCAGACCGGGGCAAAGTTGATCAAGTATGTTTTGCACCGTCATGGTCACTGTTGCGCCGTCGTGGCCCGGTGTTTTCGATATCACTAGCGGCACGTTGATGCTGGTCCACTTGGTGACCAAAACCCCCATGATAAACAAGCCCAGAATTGAGGCACCCTCAGTCAGTTTTTGCAGTAAGTTGCCGCCGAGATCTTTGACGATATTGATCCCCTTGACGAAGCCGTATTGCAGGCCAAACCATTTCAGTGCCAGACGGACGGAGTTAAATGACAGGAAGAACAGAATTGGCCCCAGCACATTGCCATTCAGTGCGAGTGATGCACCCAAGGCGGCGGTGATTGGGCGCAGAGTTCCCCAAATCAGTGGGTCACCGACCCCAGCCAATGGCCCCATCAACCCAACTTTCAGGCTATTGATCGCGCCTTCATCGATATCCGCGCCATTAGCACGAGCCTCTTCCATTGCGGCTGTAACACCGATGACAGGGCCGCAGACCGCCGGGGTAGTATTGAAGAACACGAGGTGACGTTTTAAGGCGGCAATTTGATCTTCTTTCAGCGGATATAAGCGCTTGATTGCGGGCACCATGTCATAACAGAAGCCCAGACCGTGGATGCGTTCATAGTTAAAAGAAGCCTGCTGTAAGTTACTGCGTAAAAACATTTTAAACAGATCAGACCGGGTTAATTGTTTGTTTAATGTGGTCATATCGGCGTCTCCTAATCTTCTAATTCATCGAGTTTGGCTTGGCTGGCCTGCACAACTGGGGCCGCTGGTTTCTGATAAAGTGGGTTTAACTGGATATACAGCAGAGCAATAATCAGGCCGATGCCGCCGAAGGCGAGCAGGCTGAAACCGAGGTAGCCCCCGACAATAAAACCGAGGAAGAAGAAAGGCATCAGGTACTTCACGCCCATCATGTTGAGCACCATGGCGTAACCCACCACCACGATAAATCCACCGGCAATTTGCAACCCATGGGTGACAACGGTAGGAATGGCACTGAGCATATGGCTGACGGTATCGGCGCTGACAAAAATGGAGACAATCAATACCGGTATGGCGACACGCAAGGCCTGGACCAGTAATGCCGAGACATGCATTAAATCGATCATGGCAAAATTGGCTTTTTCTGCGTACTTATCTGCTGCATGTTGGAAAACGACGGTGATAGTGCGGGCAAAGACGGTCAGTACTTGACCCGCAGCCGCGACGGGGAGGGCAATGGCAATCCCTGTCGCAATATTTTGATGGCCGACAATGACCAGAATAGTCGAAATAATACTGGCGAGTGCGGAGTCGGGGGATTGTGCCGCTCCCACGTTCATCCAGCCCAAAGCGATTAACTCCAGCGTACCGCCAAGAATAACGCCAGTGGTCATATCACCAAGAATGAGGCCGGTGATGGTACAGGCAATTAACGGCCGATGAGTTTGGAACTCATCTAGCACACTGCCAATACCGGCAATACAGGCGAAAATAAATATCAAGATTATCTGTACTAAACTTATTTCCATGGTGGACCCCTTTGGACAATAGAGAGCCTCTCGAGTTATTCGAGATAAAAACGGCTTTTTGTCCAGATTAAGTAATCGGATTTAAATGTTTAATAAAGCTTGGGTTATTATTTATTTATCAAGTTAGGTATCGTTATTTAGATTCCAGCTCGCGTAATTTTTTAATCACATCCACTTGTGGATCGGAAGTGACCACCCGTAAATCTAAATGAACGCCACGTTCACCTAATGCATAAAAAGCATTAATATCATTCTGATCAACCGAAACTGCTTTGGTTAATTGTGTTTTTCCTTGTTTAAATGCCATGCCGCCAATATTAATAACATTGATTTTTACGCCTTGCTCTACCAGTCGTAAAACATCAGTAGGGTTGGTAAATAAATAAAACACGGTGTCATTGGCATAATTAGGGTTGTGATAAACAGCCACCGCCTTCTCGATATTAACAACATTCACTTTAATTCCCGGCGGTGCGGCTTGTTTTAATAATGTTTTGCGAATTTCATCGTTATAGACTTCGTCGCTACAGATAATAATACGCCCGGCTTTCGCCTCTTTTGCCCATACTGTGGTGACCTGACCATGAATCAGCCGGTCGTCAATTCTTGCCAGATTGATTTTCATATAAAGTCGGCCTCTTCTTCACTGCACGGTTGATGACGGAATGACTGTACGCACTGTGTGCCAATGTCGAGTAAATGGTCCGCGAGTTCATCCACCGTCATGGTTTGTTGGTTATCGGCAATTTCCAGTGCCAGTGGTAGTGATAACCCGCTGATGACCTGAATATGATTGTCACCGAACGCCAAGCGTGCTGCGGCGTTATAAGGACTACCACCTTGTAAATCTACGGCAATTAGCCAAGTGTCATTTTTACTTTTTGCCATGACATTTTGCATTTTCTCCACCAGATTCTCGGCATTCTCACCCCGGTTAAATAATAACGGGGTAATATTTTGTGTTTCGCCATACACCATATTAACGGAGTTCAGCATTGAAACGGCCAAATCACCGTGAGCACAAAAAATAACATTAACCATTTTGCCTCCAGTTACCATATTCCCTGTCTATTTAAATTTGGATAATACTCAGCCACACATTGAAAAATGTGAATATGTAAACTTTCATTTAATATCAGGGGGGAATTGTTTTTTTATTAAAATAATTTCTCCCATATTTTATCTATTCATCGATCTTGACGTAGGATTTATGCCGTTATTTTAAGTATCTCCTCGGCGGTTTCTTTTGTTGTTACCAAACTATTAATATATTTTCCTTTGATGGCCCCAATGATCCCGCTGATTTTTTCGTGGGAGTGAGCAATACCAATGGAATAGCGAGCCTTTTTTATTTTGTCTAGTTGAATCGTAATAGTTTTATCCGAGATATAGGTTTCAACCGGATTGCCCTGCAAATCATAAAAGCGTGAGCAGATGTCGCCAGCCACTTGTCGGTCATTAAAGTGGTCAATCACATCACTGCCGTAAAAAGCTCGCCAGGTAGAATTGCCCGAAATATTCGGTGAACCAATACCGAAAATGGCAATGTCCAGCCGCTGCCAATAGTCTGCAATGGCCTGATAATGCTGAGATTGTACGATACCATCACGGATGACGCTCTCTTCCAGAATGGCCGGAAAATCGATCAGCAGCGACTCACCTTTTAATTTCATGGCTGCACTGTAGACCAGTGTATTGACATGAAAGCGGCTTTCTAATTTTCCAGATGGGCCACCCACCATGGGGATGCAGGTCAGTTGACGCGATACCGCAGACGTGTCCATTTGCTCAACCAGTGCGGCAATAGCACTGCCCCAAGAGAAGCCCAGAATATCGCCATTCTCAATAATTCGATTAAGCAGCGCGCCGCATTGTTTAGCCATTAATATCAATTGATGTTCAGGCGATGAGTCTTGTTCTGACGAGACCACAATTGCTTCGCGTAATTTAAAGCGCGACTTCAACTGTTGTTCCAGCAACAAATTCTCGTTGTAGTTGTAGTTGATTGAAATAGTGACAATACCTTGCTCACGTACTTTTTTTAGCATTCGGCTGATACTGGTACGGTAAATTCCCAGCGCCCGCGCTATTTCTGCTTGTGTGAAATTTTGCTCGTAATACATTTGTGCAATTTTCACCATCAGGCGTAGATCATCGTTCTTTTCCATTTCAACCTCTTGCACATTTGTGCAAATATCACTAAGTTATCTATGACTTGATATAATCACTTTCTATTTTTTAAGTCAAAAGTACGAAATAATGAATCCTATCGTTATATTGCAATAATCATCTAATCTCCTCGTTGTAATTAACTTCAGATATCGCACAAATGTGCACAAATCTTTAATGATTTGATTTTTATTAAATAAATAGAAAAAGGATTTTTGTGTCAGCCCACTTTATTCTGGACAGATTTTGGATTTCGATCACATTTTTATTTTGCGCGATATGGTTGGTTTTGCACATATGTGCAGAAGTGCCGTGCTATAGATAACCCCAGCCCTATTTGGCCGGGAGTTATCAGATGATGGAGGTTAATTCAGGAGTGGTTTGTAGTGATGAGGTTGGCGCATGGTGACCAGATCTTTACGGCGAACCACATTCGTGGGATAAGGGCTGCCTATCAGAGAGCGGGTATCAATGGTTTGCGTCACTGTTTGTGTGTCTTGCCATAGCAACTGCTCTTGTCGTGGGAAGGTGAAGGTTTCTGGCCCGAATATGCCGCTGTATCCACCCAGCTCATGAGTGCTATCGACAGCATTGGCAAAGGCCAGATACAGATTATTTTCCCCCGCACGGGTTCTGAATAGGTGCCAATGAAGCGGGTCGGCTCCTGTAGGAATGGGGTAATTTTGCATAACAGCACTGCCCTGATGTGCCGCAGTAAACCCCATAGGAAGCGCAGCAGAACAGGCAATAATATCGCATCCCATCAGTGCCAGAATGCGTGCTGATTCTGGCAGCAAAGCATCATGACCGGACAGTAGACCCACTCGGCCCAGTGCCGTATCAAACACTCCCCATTGCTCCCCTGCGCTGGCCCACCGCTGTTGTGCTTGGGAGAGATGTATTTGCCGATAGCGGCCAATGATACCCTCCGGACCAAACAGAACTTGAGTGTGATAGTTTTTATCCTGCTGTTTCTCAGCCATGCCTACCACCAGATACACCCGTAATTTTATGGCCAGACGGGTTAATGCCTGTATGGCAGGGCTTTCCAGTGTTTGGGCATGAGTCGCACCCGCGAGATAACCGGTCAGGGCTAATTCAGGGAACACGATAAATTCACTACCCTGCTGAAGAACGGCTTCTTCTGTCATGGTCGTTATGATTGCCAGATTCTCTTCCACTCGCTCAGTGGAGGAGAATTGCGCGACAGTCACACGGCTCTGCTTGCCCGGCGGTAATGGTTGTTGCCCGTAAAGCCCAAAGAAATCTTGGGGATTCCATAAAAAACTGTCGCTCAAGAGTGAATGATAATAATCAGGTCGGCGTTGCCCAAATACTGGCTCCCCCAGCACCTGACGTTGTCGGCTACGACTGATATCAATCTCGGCATAGGCCACGCCATTCCCGTCATCGACGACGGCAGCAATGTTGCCATCAGGTTCAATAATGCAACTGCCGCCACTAAATTGGACACCTCGCTCTAGCCCCCAGCGGTTACTTTCCAAGAGGTAACAGCCATTTTCCATTGCCCGGCTGATCCAGTAAGGGGCGGGCGTACGCTCGGCCAGCCAGTTGCTGATGTGACAAATGACATCTACGCCATTCAGCGCCAGTAAGCGAGCAGTTTCGGGGAAGTGAATATCCATACAAACCAGCATGCCAATACGCCCCAGTGGGGTATCAAAAACCTGAT
The DNA here is from genome assembly GCF_902726565.1 of Yersinia vastinensis. Lineage (GTDB taxonomy): Bacteria > Pseudomonadota > Gammaproteobacteria > Enterobacterales > Enterobacteriaceae > Yersinia > Yersinia vastinensis. Next base: position 66,646 of record NZ_CACVAF010000003.1, on the reverse strand, counting down.
GTCCGACATCACCAGCAGCAGCCCATTTGGGTTCCGAGATATAAGGATGACTTTTACGATGGCAGCCAATCACACCCTGTGGCCCGATTAATACGGCACTGTTGTAATAGAGAGCCGTTTGCGGGTCGACTTCTGGCATCCCCAACACGATATAACATTGATACCGTTGCGCCAGTTCAGCAAAACGTGCAGTACTGTCACCGGGGACCGTTTCTACCATAGGCGCGATTTCTTGCCGGTCAAACCAGCAGTAACCCGTTGTGGCCATTTCTGGTGTTGTAATCAGGCGCGCTCCTTTTTGTGCTGCCTGCTCAACTAAGGTCAATAACTGACGCACATTGGCTTCTTTGGCAAACATCAAGGGTTCAAACTGGACTGCGGCGGCAAGATAGGGGGCTATTGACATGATTATCCTCACAAATAATGAATGTTATGCTCGACGCGTTCTGGGCAATCAAAATTCAGCTTTTCCGGCTATTGGCCACTGTTGGCGTTGTCCAAGAAAAAATGTCATTGGCCTGAATCAATGCACATGAAATTTCTTCGACGGTAATGCGTTTATCCATCGCCTGGTGGCGCAAGATCTCATAGGCCTGCTCTTCGCCAATATTGTGCATCCGCATTAGAATGGCTTTGGCTTCACTGACCTGGCGGATACCCAGGACTTTTTTTTCCAGCCGCTCAATTTGGGCGCTCATCTGCCGCTGCTGTTGGGCATGATGCAAAGCAAGCACCATGGCTGATAGCAAACCGGAGGCTCTAATGGGTGTGGTGATAGTGCTACCGGCCCCCATGTTGAGGGCCTGATCAATAAATGTCGGGTTCTCATAAGCAATCACGGCTATCAGGGCATGCTTATGGTGGTCGAGCCAAGACACATCTGGCTCGGGGTTATCTGACTGTAATGCATAGAAAATCAGGTCAGTATCTGCGGGCAGTTGTTCGGGGATCGGCCAGAAAGCCTGAACTTTAAAGCCCATGCGGCGTAAATGATTCGTGAGGGTTTCACCGTCTTCATCATCGGGGTGTAGCACTACGCAGCGGATCCCCCGGCTGAGTAACAGTGCCGTCGCACTGATTCGGCTATCGCTAGGTCGCATGTGGATACCCCACTGTCGTGAGTTTGGTAACCCAATCACCCTGTATCTGATTCGTCATGTAAGGGTCGGGTTCGACGATACGGCGTGACTCCTGCACGATGGTAAATTGCCCCCGTTCATTGGCCATACCTATGCGTGGATATAACCCGGTATGCTGATTCAGTGGGTCGATACGAATACGGCCTTGTGGCGCATCAAACTGGCTGCCACGCAGGGCAGCGGACAGTGGATAAATGTGGTCACTGCCGCATTCAGCCATAGCTTTAGCAAACAAATGCACTTGGCTGTAAGTGGCCTCCCAATTCATATCCGTGGTGAATTCCGACCCAAATTGTTGGTGGAATTGCTTGAGTGCCGACTGATTCGTTTTGCTGGCAATGCTTTGGAAATAGGGCGCTGAACTGAAATGGCCCTGCGCCACTTCTGCTCCCATAATGGCAATTTCAGTTTCTGATGTATTCAGGCTGCCAATCGGCATACGGGCGGGATCTAAGCCTGCAGCTTGATAAGCTTGATATAAAAAGGGCACGGTTTGCCCGACCACGGTACTGAAAATAAAGTCTGGCTGCTTTTTCGCGATCTCCTCAATGATGGGGAGGAAAGCTTCATAAGGTGCATTCAGGTCAAGATAGCGCTCGCCAATCACTGCGCCATCGTGGCGTTGCAGAATCAGCTCCTGCATATTGCGATTACATTCGTATGGATAAATGTAGCGAGAACCAATGAGATATACCCGCGCACCAAACTGACCAGTGAGATAGTCGGCCAACTGCACGCAGTTTTGGTTGGGGGCAGCCCCCCCATAGAAAATGTTCTCCGAAAACTCAAAACCTTCATACAGTTGTGAATAGAACAGCAATCGTCGATATTTTTCTACTATCGGTGACATGGCTTTGCGGCTACTTGAGGTGTAGCCACCAAAAATCACATTGACTTCATGTTCTACAATCAATTGCTCTGCCAGTGCACGAAACAGAGTGTCGTCAGATTGTGGATCAAAATGGATAGCATTCAGTAACCTACCGTTGACGCCACCATGTTGGTTAATTTCAGCAATGGCTTGTGTCGCCCCGCGCCATTGCGACAGTTCTTGTGCCGCAGTCACGCCACTGAAGGAGTACAGTAAGCCAACATTGATGGGTGTATCTGAACTCATATGCACCTGCTTATGCCCGTTAGAAATGGCGATTGAGCGAACGCGAAAAATACCCCGGTCTGCACCGGGGGCAAGGATTATTGCGCTAACAGTTCTTTATTCAGCATGGCGCCGACGGTGTATTTCGGGTCAACCATATTACCCAATCGCACTTTGCCGCATTGGCTCAGTAGCATGTAAGCATCCCATTGCTCGAAGCCAAAATCGGCCACCAGCCAGTAAATCAGGTCACGGTAAGCAATGCGGGTGGCATCCTCTAATGGGCGTGCGCTGCCGATGCTCATGATGGTTTCTGCGTTTTCCATTCGTGGCCAAGAGAGCTGCCAGTTCTTAATCAAATCCACCTTGATAGTGGTTATCGAAGCAAACTCCACCGCGGTACCACAGATTTCCCCATCCCCTTGGCAGGCGTGGGCATCACCAATAAACAGGCGTCCACCAGGGGCGCGTACCGGCAGATAGGTAATACTTCCCGGCCCGATATCCGGCACATCCATATTCCCGCCATGATTATCCGGTGTCAGTGAATTGATTGAGTCAATTTCTGGCGAGACACTCAGCGTGCCAATATGGGGTTTGTAAGGCAGAGTATGGCGCTCGCTCCAATAGACTTTTTCGCTATCGAGCTTAATCATGCGTACTTTTTCTGGCAGTGGATCATTTAGCATGGCGGTCAAGTCTGTTCCGGTCAGCCCACCAAAATGGGGGATCATGGCGCAGATACCGTGCGGATTAACACCTCGCGGCAGCATGGATTCGATATAAACCGCAATCACATCTCCTTTCTCTGCACCATTAATCATGATGGGGCCATTCTGTGGATTGAGAAACGGCATTTTTAGCAGTTGGCTCGGAATATCTTGTTCTGAATTGATAGCTCCTTCGAACGCATCGCGAGTGTCTACAATAACGCGGTCTCCGGGTTCAATGGTCAGCACCGGGGTTGAGTAAGGGCCGATGGTGTAGTGGAACTCTTTTTGCATCTCTTCCGTCAGATGGTGGGTTACTGGTTTACGTCCGGCACCCACACCACGTTTGACCATGATTGATTCTTCCAGCCATTTCATTAGCAATTCTCCATATCGTAAGGGTATCTGCGTCGTCGCGATGTCTGGCTACAGAGCCAGATGGCGGCGCATTAAAAGATCATCAGAAAGCTGTTGTTGAGTCAGGGTCTCTACCACTTGGCCCTTGTCCATTACGCTGCAACGCTGTGCTGCACGTTGAATCATGGCGATATCCTGCTCTACCAGAATCACCGCGACATGCAGTTCGCGAGCAATTCGCACCAAGGTATCGGCGATAATGTTGACGATTGAGGGCTGGACACCTTCAGAAGGTTCATCCAGCAGTAGCACTTTGGGCGATCCCACTAAGGCTCTGGCGATAGCCAGCTGTTGTTGCTCGCCACCACTCATGGTGCCGGCTTTTTGTTTGAGTCTTTGGCGCAAAATCGGGAAGTAATCCAACACCCGCTCAAGCAAGTCTTTGGCGAACTCGCGGTGTTCGCGTACAAACTGCATTCCAACTTGTAGATTCTCGGCTACGGTCAAACCCGCGAACACTTCACGTCCTTGCGGCACATAGCCAATCCCGAGGCGAGCACGGCGCTGCGGTGATGCATGTGTGATGTCGATTTCACCGATCAAAATACGGCCTTGTTTGGCTGGCACGGCACCGATTAAGGTGCGCATCAGGGTGGTTTTGCCTACACCATTTCGGCCAATCAGCCCCAAAACCTCCGCCGCATGCAGTTGTAATGTGACGCCATTGAGCACTTGCCCGCCGCCGTAGCCGCCTGTCAGGCCCTCTATTTGTAAAACCACGCTATTCATACTGCTTTCCCCAAATAGATATCCGCCACATCCTCGCGCGCCAGCACTTCGGTGGCGTTGCCATCAGCAAAAACATGCCCGCCATGGAGTACCGTGACTTGTGAGGCAATCTGCCGCACGAATGTCATGTCGTGTTCCACTACCATCAGTGTCAGGCCATCGCTTTGCATCTGTTTGATTAGCTCGCCGGTGAGATAGGTTTCGTCGATAGATAAACCGGCTACTGGCTCATCAAGCATCAGTAGGGTGGGGCGAAGTGACACTGCCATGGCAATTTCCAGCCACTGTTTCTTACCGTGAGACAAATTACCTGCAAGTTGGTGGTATTCCGTGGTGAGCTTAAAGCGCTCTAATAGCTCATCGACACTGGCCGCCTGCGAACGAACTTCAGGGCGTAAATGGCTGAGTGACAGTTGTAAATGCTGCTCAACAGTCAGTTCTGGAAAGATACCGGGGATCTGAAATTTAATACTCATGCCCATCCGAATACGCTGGAAAGGGGCTAAGGTATTCAGCCGTTGATTGAAGAAACGGATCTCTCCATCGCTGGGAGTATGTTCACCCGTGAGTAACTTGAAAAAAGTACTTTTACCGGCGCCATTGGGGCCAATGACACAGCGCACTTCGCCTCGACGAATTTGCAAATCCACTTGATTGATAACCTGAATGCCACCAAAGCGCTTGCTTAGCCCACGGGTTTCAAGGATCAAATCCTCTGAATGCTGATTCATAGCGATTCTCCTCGCTTCTGGCGTGCCGCTGCCAGACGGGTGATTTTCTCCGCCAGCCATGGCAATAAACCATTAGGTGCAGCCAGCACGACAAACAGCAGAACGGCTCCGAGTAAAATCATGGCGTATTCGCTACCATAGATAGCCAACCATTGGGATAACCACACCAGCAAAGCGGTGATAACCACGGTGCCAAAAATATTTTTACGCCCGGCGGTTGCCACCCAGATAACCGGCATTGCTGCTGCGGTTAGCCCCATGGAGGAGGGGGTGATGTAAGAGCCCCATAGGGTATAAAGTGCGCCGGATAACCCGGAGAGCACACCGCCGAGCACGAACACCAGTAATTGGTAGCGGCGTATATCTATACCGAGCATTTCCGCCCGACGCGGGTTCTCACGAATAGAGGCCAGCGTCAGACCAAAATTAGAGCGCAAGAGCCGCCGCACACCCCAATAGACCCCGGCCAGTAGCACGATAATTAGGTAATAAAATGCATTGCCTTCCAGCGTCAGCAGCTCACCATCAAACCAAGGGAGAGAGAGTGGTGGCATTCCTGACATGCCATTAAAACCATTTAGCCGCGCGCTGCCGATAGCCCACTGTGGGCCTGCGGTTTGCGACATAAAGGTTTCCAGCACCAGAGTGAAAGATAAGGTCACAATGCCGATGAAAATGCCGGTGACCCCGCCGTAAAACATCAAATAGCCCAGTGCGGCGGCGACGGCAGCAGCGACCAGCAGCGCCATTATCAAGCCAGACCAAGTGGAGAGCACCCCATCACCAAAGTTCAGAGTCATCACCCCATAGGTATAACCAGCAAGGCCGAAGAACGCGGTCTGGCCGAAAGATAAAATGCCCCCATGCCCCCACATTGCTGCTAACCCGATAGCGCAGAATGTCCATAACAAGAAATAGGAGAAATCGCCGATCATAGCGCTATCGACCACCAACGGCAGAGCCAGTGCGCCCACGAGCACCAAAAGCGCTACCCGCCGAGTGGTGGACTGCGGGTGTTTTTTGGCACTCGCTGTCGATACATTAAGAGAAGTTATTGTCACATGCGGCTCCTAGCGATTACGGGTAAACAGGCTGCCAACCCCGTTGGGGAGTAAGCGGATAACCAGTACGGCGGTGACCAGCAAGCCGATTTGCCCAGCCAGTTGTCCATACCAAGAGTTCAACCCGGTTTGTATTGCACCCAAGGCAATGGCTGCAGGAATGGTGCCAACCAGAACATTTGCGCCACCAACAACTACAGAAACAAAGGCTTGCACAATAAAGCTGCTGCCCATGGTGGGGACGGCGGTCAATGTTGGGGCATAAATGGCTCCCGCCAGCCCTGCCAACCCAGCGCCCAGTGCAAATGTCAGTGTATAAATGCGATCCGTTTCCAAGCCCAGACAGGATGCCATGCGGGCATTTTGAATTGTGGCTCTGGCGCAGACACCATAATTGGTGTGGAAAAACAGCCAGTAGAGCACCATTAAAATGGCAATCGCGAAGAAGGGCAGGAGTGCTCGGTAGGTGGCAAAAGAGTATTCGCCGAGGGTAAAAGAGCCGAAAGGTGTCGACAGCCCCTCCAGTGATGGGCCGGCTATCAACAGCATACTTTGCTGCACAATCAGGCTGATAGCCCAAGTCGCCACGACCGAATCATACAGACGGCCATAAAGATGACGCACCACCAAGCGCTCCACGACACCACCGAAGAATGCGGCGGCCAATGTCCCGGCCAGCATGGCAAAAGGCAGTGGTAAACCTGCTTTATTCATCAGAATGGTGACGTAAGCCCCACACATAATGAATTCACCGTGTGCAAGATTTATCACGCCCATCATGCCAAAAATAACCGCCAGCCCCAGTGCAGCCAGCACCAGATAGGCGAAGTTATCGCCAAACTGATAAATCACCGAATAGAGAAAGGATAGCGTTAACATCGTTTGGCAATCCCGGGTGTCTTGATTGACACCATTAAAAATGGATAACACAGGGAAGGCCGCCACTGGCGGTCACTTCCCTACAAAGAAGCCAGATTTAGGCTTTTTTCGGTGGAGATGAGGGGGTGTATTGGCTGTTATCGGGTTTAACTGGCAAATTGCAGCCAGCTTCACCTAACCAATAAGGTTTGATATCACTCCACACTTTGGGGATCTCGATTGAGTGGTCATCTTTTACATGTGCCAGATAGATGGTGTGGCTCAGATGGTGGCTTTTAGGGTCGATACAGACTTTCCCTGAAGGGCCATCGGTACAGATATCGCCGCTTTCCAGTGATTTACGCACGGCATCCCTATCTGTGCTACCGGCTTTCTCGACCGCGGCTTTGTACAGATAGACGGCATCGTAAGCATTGGCAGCTTCCTGATTAATGTATGGCTCGTCTGGGAATTTAGCGTGGAAACGCTGTTTAAAATCATTACTGGCTGGGCTGTCTACCTCTTCAATGTAGTTAGCCGTGATATACATATCTTTCAGTGCGGGCGCTTTGAAACGTTTGTGCTCATAAGCCTGACCGACATTGACCGAACTCCCCATTGGCAAGTTCAGTTTGGCTGCCGCTTGCTGCTCGTAATAGGAGGATTGGTTCGCACCGACGAGCAAGGTCATCACAAAGTCAGGTTTGGCTTTCTGGATGTTTTGAATGGTTTGACCGAATTGCGAAACACTCAGTGGGATAAACTCTTCGCCCACCATGGTACCGCCATTCTCTTCAACAATTTTGCGTACCCATTCAGCAGAGATTTGACCGAAGTTGTAGTCGGCGGCAATGGTGTAAACTTTTTTGCCGTACTTCTCCATCATCCACGGGATCAAGGTTGAGAACTGTTGTTCAGGGACAGCGCCAGTGACGAAGACATTAGAATCACACACGCCACCTTCATACTGATTGTTATACCAATAGAGCTGTTTTTCACGATCCATGATTGGGCGGATTGCTTCACGCGAGGCACTGGAAAAAGCCCCGAATATTACATCCACTTTGTCATTTTTAATTAAGCGCCGAGCCATTTGTTGAAAGCGGGTGTTATCGGATTGCGTATCGTATTTAACCAGCTCGATTGGGCGTCCGAGTATGCCGCCTTTGGCATTAATTTCTTCTACTGCCAGCTCTGTTGCATGAATCTTGGGAATAACCGGTAAAGCAAAATTCCCTGAGGCATCTTCCAATAAACCAATTTTTACCGGTTTTTCCGCTGCCGTCGCCATGCCTGAAGACGTCACGGCAAATGCCGCGGTCAACGCGATGGAGAGTGCGGTGGAATGACATTTTATTCTGGACCATTTTATTCTAGACATAAGTAACTACCCCTGGCATTGGTTAAAAAAGTGGGTCTGAAAAAAAGCCAAAAAAAAAGCCCAGCAAAGTCAGATGACATTTGCGAGGGCTCTATTGCCATAACCACAAGCCGACAACGTTGGCGTTCTTGCGGAGAAGTTAGGGTCACTATAAAAAGCATTTCGAGTGATTGTCAATGAAGAATTTTCAATAAAAATCAAATAGTAAAATTGAAAATCATTGCACTAAATTAGGGCTTTTCATTGCACGAAAATAGCTCATTTCTCTGACGCTAGACAGCAATGGCTAACACTTGATGATAAATAAAAAAGCGACAATTTATTGACGAGATAATTAAAAAGTAGCAGCCACAATCTTGTGGTGAGGTTAATAAATTGCACCAGCGGAGTGCTTAAAAATTATTCAGTGTCAAAGGATGAAAAATGCAGAAATGAGAAAAGGTTTGTCCGATAACAGACCCCGGCGATGTCACCGGGGCCTAATCGTGAGGTTAACCGCAGCGGTTACATTTTGATGCTTGAATCTGTTGGAAGAAATCATTCCCTTTATCATCAACCAAGATAAAGGCTGGGAAGTCTTCTACTTCAATCTTCCAGATAGCTTCCATCCCCAATTCAGGATATTCGACACATTCCAGACTCTTAATACTGTTTTGCGCCAATACAGCGGCTGGGCCACCGATGCTGCCCAGATAGAAACCGCCATGTTTGTGACAAGCGTCAGTCACTTGTTGGCTACGGTTACCTTTTGCCAGCATGATCATGCTACCGCCATGGGATTGCAGCAGATCCACGTAGGAATCCATGCGGCCCGCAGTGGTTGGCCCGAGTGAGCCTGATGCATAACCTTCAGGCGTTTTAGCTGGGCCTGCATAATAGATTGGATGGTCTTTAATGTACTGTGGCAGGCCTTCGCCGTTGTCCAGTCGCTCTTTTAATTTGGCATGGGCGATATCACGGCCAACAATAATGGTGCCACTCAGTGACAGGCGCGTGGATACCGGATACTGCGACAGCTCTTTTAAAATCTCAGGCATTGGGCGGTTAAGGTCGATTTTAACCACTTTGCCTTCTGTGCTCTGGCGCAAATGCTCAGGAATGTATTTCCCCGGATTTTGCTCCAGTTTTTCCAGCCAGATACCTTTACGGTTGATTTTGCCTTTGATATTACGGTCAGCGGAGCAGGAAACACCCATGCCGACAGGGCAGGATGCGCCATGACGTGGTAGCCGAACGACTCGCACATCGTGAGCAAAGTATTTACCACCGAACTGCGCGCCCAGACCTAAATCTTGCGCAGCTTCCAGCAGTTCTTGCTCAAGTTGGATATCACGGAAAGCTTGCCCGTGTTCATTCCCTTCTGTTGGCAAGCCATCGTAATACTTGGTTGAAGCCAGTTTAACCGTCTTCAGCGTGCTTTCAGCGGAGGTGCCACCGATAACAAAGGCGATATGGTATGGCGGACAGGCTGCAGTACCCAAGGTGCGCATTTTATCAACCAGATAGTCTTTCAACTTACCCGGTGACAGCAGCGCCTTGGTTTCCTGATACAGATAGGTTTTATTCGCGGAGCCGCCACCTTTGGTGACGAACAGGAATTTGTAATCCTCACCTTCAGTGCTGTACAAATCAATCTGTGCTGGCAGATTGGTGCCGGTGTTCACTTCTTTATACATATCCAACGCTGCATTTTGCGAGTAGCGTAGGTTATCTTCAATAAAGGTGTTATACACGCCGCGTGACAGTGCTTGCGCATCATTACCGCCGGTCCAAACGCGCTGACCTTTTTTGCCCACGATAATCGCGGTGCCGGTATCCTGACAGGTCGGTAAAATCCCTTTGGCGGAGATTTCTGAATTGCGCAGGAATTGCAGGGCAACATATTTATCGTTTTCGCTTGCTTCCGGGTCATCCAAAATAGCGGCGACTTGCTTTTGGTGGGCGGGGCGAAGCAGGAATGACGCGTCGTGGAAAGCATGTTGGGCGAGGAGGGTCAGGGCTTCTGGCTCGACTTTTAGAATGTCGTGGCCTTCAAACTGTGTAACCGAGACATGATTATTACTGACAAGGTAATACTCAGTATCATCTTCCTTTAATGGGAAGGGATCCTGATAGTGGAACGGTTTGTTTGACATATTTTTCTCACATTCAACATCAGCTAGCGAAAGTGTTCGATAACAGAAACAAGCATTGGCAAATCGAGCCTATCTATTTTTAGCCCTGATCTTACTATAGAAAGTGATTGTCAGGCGACGGCGCCACCCTCTTTATAACGGGTGGATCTCATTTTCCGCACTTATCGATGGCCCTGACAGCATGATGGTGGGAGACTGGCCGACCGCCAGCAGATAACACTGCCATAAGCGTGCATTTTACCGCGAGATCCTGAATGCTGAACGGCTACATCATCACTGCACTATTCGACATCCACATTTGAGATAACTTGCTCGACATCATCCAACGTACCGATCCTTACCTCTCCGGTTCTGCACATTTTACTTTTATCGATCAGCAAAATAGATTGTGTGGCGCGCTTAAGCAGCATGGTTTTGAATTCGGCATTAAATGGGTTGGAATCCCACATAACACCGTCAGTATCAATGCCTTCACATGAGAAGATAAACAGGTCGATTTCGATGGTTTTCAGTAACGAAAAAAGGGCTGGATTAACGTAGCAAGCATACTTGCGCTGCAACAGACCACCGGCACTGATCAGCTCGATATTTTGGTGTTTCGCCAGTTCCTGACAAATTCGCACGCTATTGGTAAATACCGTGATATCGATATCCGGGAGTTTTTTGGCTAAATACCAGCAGGTGGAACTGGCATCCAGCGCAATCACCATCCCGCTGTCAATCAATGATAAAGCATGGTCGGCAATGCTGGCCTTGCTGGAAAGATGGCTCTTTAAGCGCTTGGTAAAAGGATCACCGCTATCTTTGGTTGCGCGTTTAATACTTTTGGCTCGCCCATGTTGGCGAATGATCAGCCCTTGTGCTTGTAGCTCGTTTAGGTCACGGCGAATGGTTTCCTGACTGACCGCCAGTAAACGGGCTAGGTCTGCCGTCGTCAGCGTTTCATGCTGCTTAATGTGTTGCAGGATTTCCTGATGACGAGACGCTTTCATTATCCTCTCCGTCAGCAAAGCCATGTATTTCATACCTGATGAGTATCAGTATTAAATACATGGCTAAAGGGGTGAGGTTACGTGATAGTCGATTTAAAAAACAGGCGTCACCCCTTTCTTTAGCAGAATATTGCCATACTTGGCGGTCTCTCCTGTGATGACGATCGCAAATGCTTGTTGGGCGCGCTGATAAAACGCAAAACGATCAATACGCTCGACTGGCAGGGCTTTTTTAGCCCCAAATAGGGCGCGTAAATAACGTTTCTCAACCGAGGCATCGAGTGTGTCACCATCAACTGCGGCCATCATCACCAGTGGTGGTGCATAGCTGTCGAGTTCAAATAATGGGATGGTGGCCTCCAGTAACGCACTGACAGATAATCCGTCGGCATGAATCACTTGCGGCCCGTTGTTTTTACCAATGGCATGAGCGGGAAAATGGGCATCTGAAAAGATAATTTCATCGCCGTGCCCCATTTCTGCCAATGTTTTTAGCAACTGCGGTGATAGCAGTGGTGAGATGGTTTTAAGCATGACACGCTCCTTTTAAAGGTATGGCTTGCATTAAGGGAATGGGGAGGGCTGAGAGCGCCTGATAAAGTGGCTGCTGGTCACCCGGTTGATAATATTGATAGCGGTAATTAACTTGTGCCCGAGCTTCTTCGGCACTGGCGTAGTAGCCTGTGGCGTGCCAGGCAAACAGTGCCGCGCCCAACACGGTGGTTTCGGCCTCATCAATGACTTTAACCGGTAGATTGAGCACGTCAGCTTTAATTTGATTCCACAATGCATTGCGGCTGCCACCGCCAACCAGCAGCAACTCTTTGGTATGGAATTCGCCAATCCTTTCCAGCACGGCCAGATTATCTTTCAATTGCCAGGCCAGACCTTCTAACGCCGAGCGATAAAAGTGCCCACGCCCACTGGAGAGCGAAACTCCTTGCCAGCCACCGGACAATTTGTGGCGTGCGTTGCCGAGCAAGTTACAATCCATTCTCACTCCATCAGCACCCGGTGCGATAGCCTCGGCCTCGCGAATCATCCGCTGATAAACATCATCACAGGCATCATCGTGCCAGTACAATTGTCGAACCCACTCCAGTACACCAGAGGCCAACCACTGCAAACCGGGGTTAAATAACCGTGGGCAACTGTCGAGTTCGCAGGTAGAACCGGCAAATTGCGGTAACAGGGCGGTATTCACACGAGGTGTTCGCACCATTAGAATTTCCCATGTACCTGATGACAGCACGGGTTGATCTAAACCAGCCCCTGAGCCAAATAGCGCAAATTGGGTGTCGTGGCCGGCAGAAATCACGGGTAAACCAGCAGGTAGCCCTAGTGACGTCGCAATATCCGGTTGTAGTTGCCCGATAATGTCACCTGCAGCAACCATTGGCGGAAAGAGGTCTGCTTGAATGCCTATCCTCTGTAAAATTTCGCTGCTGAATTGTTCACGCTTCACATCCAATAGTTGGCTGGTGCCCGCCATGGTGCGGTCTGTGGTAAATTCCCCGGTGAGGCGCTGATTAATTAAGGACGAAATAAACAGCCAAGCATGGGCCTGCTCGATTAAATCTGGCCGATTTTCTTGTAACCAAATCAGCTTGTACAAGGTGTTAAAACTAAACTGACCAATGCCGGATATCTGTTGTAACTTTTCGGCGGACAGATAGCGGGCGATATTTTCCATCACCGCAACGGTGCGTGGGCATTTCCAACTGATAATCGGATACAGCATCTTGCCTTTAGCATCGACTAACGCACCGTCTACACCAAAAGTCGTCACTGTCACTGCGTGGATCTTATCTTGTTGAATCTGTGACAGTAACTTACGGCAGCATTGGGCGAAACTCTGCAAAATGCCCTCCAGTGGCCATAATTGCCACTGCGGATTAGCCGGGTCGGATTGGCTATGATTGGGCAACACAGCTTTAGCGACGACTACGCCTTGAGGGTCTACTGCAATTGCTCGGATATTGGTTGCGCCGCAATCTAAAACGATGACCACATCGCGCTTCATAAAGGCTCCTGTAACGGCTATCTGGCAGCAAAGAAGGTTATCTGGCCCCAGTGAAGAGTGGTTTTCACCGGGGCAGATCGCCTAATGAGTTTAAAAATGACGGATTATTATTTTTTATATAATGGGCCGTAATTCTGGCAGGCACGGTAATCTTGCCCTTCGATATCCATACCGTGTGCGCCCCAAGCGGTTGGCCGGTAGACTCTCTCCTCTTCCACGTTGTGCATGCAAACAGGAATGCGCAGCATTGAGGCTAAAGTAATCAGGTCCGCGCCCACATGGCCGATGGTCAGCACACCATGGTTTGCTCCCCAATTCGCCATGACGGAATACACATCGCTAAATGGCCCTTTACCCGTCAGGCGCGGTGCAAACCAAGTGGTAGGCCAGCTTGAGTCGGTGCGTTTATCCAGAGTGTCATGGACCGATTTTGGTAACTCAACACTCCAGCCTTCCGCAATTTGCAATACTGGCCCAACACCCTTAATCAGATTGATGCGGCTCATGGTGAATGGCACGCCGCCACGGGTCAGGAAACGAGAGGAAAAGCCGCCGCCCCGGAAATATTCATGAATCGCCGGACACCATTCAGTGGCAGCTAAACACGCATCGGCTTCTTGTTGGCTCACTTGCCAATGTGGTTTGATGATAGGTTTACCTTGAGCATCATTTTGGCAGCAAGTGCCATCCAATGCAGCGGAACCCGAGTTAATCAGGTGGATAATGCCGTGCTCGGCAACGCCCTCAAGCTGGTGGCCGGTCACGCGCTGTACTGCTTCCGGTGACCAATAAGTACGGACATCAGCAAAGATCTGCGCAGTCCCGGTCAGCGTATGGCCAAATAGCATTGCAACGCCGTTCAAACTGTCATTTTCGGTAGCGATAACCATGGGTTTTCGCACCCCATTCCAGTCGAACGAGCTGTTTAGCAAGGCTTCAGCGGTATCCCCGTTCGAGTATTGATCCGTCCAGTGACGCTGCCCTTGGAAACCGGCGGCGATGGCGTTGTAACCCAAAGCTTCTTCACCAAAACCTTTGGCGGCCAGTGCCGGGTTGCCTTGCATCATATCGCGGATGCATATTGCCATTTGTAGGCTTTCACGGAGCACTGCGCGGCTGCTTTCTGGGGAGCGACGATATTGTTCGGCGTTTTTATCTGGGCCAAATTTGAAATTGTTATCAGCCCATGCCAGTGCCAGTTCTAGCTCTTGTTCATCATAGATTTTGTGGTCAATGCGGCGGCGCAGTTCAGTCATGTCCACTGCCTGCACTTTCATCCCTAGCCAAGATTCAAAGAAATTATGGTCAACAATGGAACCGGCAATCCCCATCGATACCCCACCAAGTGAGAGGTAACTTTTGCCTTTTAAGCTGGCGACGGCTAAGCCAGCACGGGTGAATCGCAACAATTTTTCCTGCACATCAGTAGGGATGCGGGTGTCATTGGCATCTTGTACGTCATGACCATAAATAGAAAAAGCAGGTAGCCCTTTCTGATTATGCGCCGCCAGTGCTGCGGCCAGATAAACGGCTCCTGGGCGTTCGGTGCCATTGAAGCCCCAAATAGCTTTCGGGCGGAACGGGTCCATATCAATGGTTTCGCTGCCATAACACCAGCAAGGTGTCACGGTGATGGTCAGCCCGATATTCTGAGCACTGAATTTATCATCACAAGCGGCAGATTCGGCCATGCCTGCAATACAGGTATCGGCAATGACGCACTCAACTGGTGTTCCGCAAGGATGGCGCACCACTTCGTGAAGAAATTCTGCGGTGGCGCGGGCCATTTTCATGGTTTGTTCTTCCAGTGACTCACGCACGCCCATTCTGCGACCATCGATGACCGGACGGATACCAATTTTAGGTAACTGAATTGTCTTTTTCATAATTTTTCCTTATGTTCTGTAGCAAAATTTAATTTATTAGTTACCCGCGGAATTAATTCACGGGAGACGTTTTGAATTTGGCGAAAATAAAGATAATGGCAAAGCACAATGCTGGAATAAGTTCTGCTGTCGGTATATTTCCTGCTGCGTCACTGACCAGCCCCATAATAGGCGTTACAATCCCGCCACCGACAATGGTCATGACAATAATAGATGCACCATATTTAGTGTCTTGATTCAGATTCTTAATGCCTAAAGAGAATATAGTTGGATACTGTATGGACATGAACATGCTGCATAGCGTTAATGCTAATAGTCCAAAATGCCCACCAAAGGCGGCAGAGATAATACACAGTAACATCGAGATAAAGGCATAGGCCGCTAATACTTTCTCTGGGGCAAAACGTGTAATTAACCAAGTGCCACTAAATCGACCAATAAAGAAACAGACCATGGTGGCGGTTAGATAATTCGCGGCGTATCCAGGCGTAATATTAGGTAATTCTTCTATTGCATAACGAATTAAATAACTCCAACACGCAGTTTGAGCACCGACATAACAAAATTGTGCTAATACCGCCCAACGCCAATGGGTTATTTTTAATAAGCGAGGTAATGAAGCAAAGAAAGAACCATTATGTGTATCGTCTGATTCACTTTTTATTGCCGGAAACCGAGTAATAAGAATTAATAGTGCTACAAAGATAACCACTGCCACAATAATTAAATAGGGTAACTGTACTGCTTTGACCAAGCTATGATGGTAGCTATTCAAATCTTCGGCAGACAATTTATCCAATACTTCTTGTGTTTGGTGAGGAACATTCGAGAGGATTAAACTTTGTCCGAACACAACGGCAATGATGGCTCCGAAGGAGTTAAATGTTTGCGCCAAGTTGATACGGAAATGGCTACTTTTTTCTGGCCCCAGAACGGTAACAAAAGGATTTGCAGCTGTTTCAAGGCAACCTAAACCTGCGGCAATAATAAATAAACCGATTAAAAACAAAGTGTAATTCATTGTTTCAGCGGCAGGCCAGAACAGCGCAGCCCCAAAAGCGTAGAACAGCAGCCCGGTAATAATCCCTGCTTTATAACTGAACCTTTTCATCAAGATACCCGCGGGGATCGGAATCAAAAAGTAACCAAAATAGAAAGAGGATTGGATCAACCCCGCTTGAAAATTAGTTAGGGTGAATGCCTGCTGAAACTGGGGTAATAAAATATCATTCAAGTTGTTTGCTACTGCCCAAAGGAAGAACAGTGAGCACAGCAATGCGAAAGGAATCAGATATCTTTTTTTATTTGCCGACTCGTCACTTACCGAGGCGGAAATTTTGGTGCTATCTGTTTGTATTAAAATATTTCCCATGATGCCCTCGTCAGATGTTGCACTTATTCTACTCGTCTTAAAATGCGTAGTATTCGACGGAAGTCTTTTATTTAATGAATGATGATTTTATTTCATCTGGCATTTATGAGTGTCGGGTGAAATTAAAATATCCTCATTGCGTTAAGTCCCGTCCTTTATAAGGCAAAAACCACTGAAAAGTATGAGCTGAATCACATTGGTAACTCAATGCTGATATTTTGTGATGACAATCACTTTAAATAAAAACATTTCATGACCGTTTGAAATGAAATGTGTTTCAAACCCACATGCATAATGACCGATTTTTTTATTTTCGTCACAAACGGTCAATTCAAGATGGATATAACTATGTTCGGTTGTTGAACTGCCACTTGACCGTTTAATCATATTATTTTTTCAAACGGACATTTTATAAAAATAAATAAAATTTAAATTGCCAGAAAGTGAGCAATAGTCATGACATTGATCACAAATTTGTATGCTTAATTTTTGACTTCAAATAAATAAGCGAAAAATATCTCTCACATTCACCATTGTTAACGTTCATTGGCCCCTATCCATTATTTAATGCATTTTTATATTTAGGTGTAAGAGAGGAATAAATGAAGAAAGAAGCATTGGCGCGCGACATTATTAACACTTGCCTGGAAATGACCCGATTGGGCCTTAATCAAGGAACCGCAGGTAATGTTAGCGTGCGCTATCAGGAAGGATTTTTGATTACGCCGTCGGGTATTGCCTACGACAAACTGACTGAGTCGCACATTGTTTATATTGATGCTGACGGCCACCATGAAGCCGGTAAAGTTCCCTCCAGTGAATGGCGTTTTCATCAGGCGGTTTACCAGACTCGCCCCGATGCCAATGCCGTGGTGCACAATCATTCCATTCATTGTACGGCAGTTTCGATTCTTAACCGTCCAATCCCCGCCATTCATTACATGATTGCGGCCGCTGGAGGGGATGATATCCCATGTGCACCTTACGCCACTTTTGGCACCAAAGCACTTTCAGAGCATGTCGCTAATGCAATGAAACACCGTAAGGCGACACTATTGCAGCATCACGGACTGATTGCGTGTGAAGAAAATCTGGCAAAAGCATTGTGGTTAGCTCACGAAGTGGAGGTATTGGCCACGCTACTATTGGCTATTTTGCCCATTGTTGATGAGGTCCCGGTGTTATCTAAAGAGGAAATCAGTGTGGTTTTGGAGAAATTCAAAACCTACGGTTTGCGGGTCGAAGAATAGTCAGTGGATTAACACATTGAGGAATCAATCATGAATAGAATGATTTTAAATGAAATGGCCTGGTTTGGTCGCGGTTCACTGGATGCCTTGACCGACGAGGTATCTCGGCGCGGCTATCAAAAAGCTTTAGTGGTAACAGATAAAATATTGCTCGAATGTGGTGTGGCAACGCGTTTAATGGACCGTCTGGAACAGGCGAGTCTGGACTTTGCGGTTTTTGACGCTGTTAAACCCAATCCGACTATCAGTATTGTGCAACAAGGAGTGGCTGCCTTTCGGCAAAGTGGAGCGGATTATCTGATAGCTCTTGGCGGTGGTTCACCACAAGATACCTGTAAAGCTATTGGTATTATCATTAATAACCCTGAATTTTCTGATGTGCGCAGTCTGGAAGGGGTTGCCGACACCCACCAGCCTTGCGTACCGATTCTGGCTATCCCAACCACGGCGGGTACAGCAGCAGAAGTCACTATCAATTACGTCATTACCGATGAAGAGCGGCGGCGCAAGTTTGTTTGTGTTGACCCTCATGCGATTCCTGCTATTGCCTTTATTGATGCCGATATGATGGATAGCATGCCCGCAGCGCTCAAGGCTGCTACCGGTGTGGATGCTCTAACCCATGCTATAGAGGGGTATTTGACGAAAGGGGCTTGGGAACTCACGGATGCTTTGCATCTGAAAGCTATCGAAATTATCAATCGGTCATTGCGTGCTTCCGTAAAAGGCGATGCGACAGCAACCGAGGATATGGCGCTTGGGCAGTATATCGCGGGAATGGGATTTTCGAATGTGGGTCTTGGATTGGTGCATGGAATGGCTCACCCGCTGGGGGCGTTTTATAACATGCCACATGGTGTCGCCAATGCGATTTTACTGCCGTATATCATGCGCTATAACGCCCCTTATACTGGCGAGCGTTTTCGCCAAATCGCCATGGCAATGGGGTTGGATAACGCCCAAAGTTCACCGTTGGAGCAGGTGCGCGAGCAAACTATTGAGGCAGTGATTGCCTTAAACCGCGATATCGGTATTCCATCTTCTCTGAGTGCTGTGGGGATGCGGGCCGATGATATTCCGGTGTTGGCGGTAGCAGCATTTGCTGATGTTTGTACCGGAGGAAACCCGCGCGACACCACGATTGATGAGATCATGGCGCTCTATCATCAAGCCTGCTAAATAATAGAACCGTTTTTCATCACAAATTCACTATAAAGCAGCAGGGAAAACCAAATCCTTACTGCTTTATTGATGCCAAACAAATCCCGCACTACCCAAAAGAGGTAAAAATAGTGCTAGCGGGACGGGTTATTAATTATCCTAATTATAAAACTTGCCGTAATTGGGTCAGCGGCCCCCACTAAGTACCCCTTCCATCCCGCTTATTTACTCATTTTTTTGAATTAATCGGATGTCATCTTTGCGGGTGATCTCCATTTTCTGGAATGCAACCAAGTGGGAATCTTATGAAAGAGACCAACGAATCCCGACTGTTAACAGCAGAAGTTTCGCGCCGAAAACTGGTCCAAACGACACTCGTTGGCGGCCTTGCCATCGCCACCGGCGCGTTTTCGCTGCCGTTCTCCCGCACGGCCCGTGCTGTCCAATCTGCAATCAACCCCACCAATGACGGTAAAGTCATTTGGAGTGCTTGCACCGTTAACTGCGGTAGCCGCTGTCCATTACGTATGCATGTTGTTGATGGCGAAATTAAATATGTCGAAACTGACAATACCGGCGATGATAATTTTGATGGCTTACATCAAGTACGTGCGTGCTTGCGTGGCCGTTCAATGCGCCGTCGAGTATATAACCCTGACCGATTGAAATACCCGATGAAGCGTGTTGGTGCGCGTGGGGAGGGTAAATTCAAACGCATCTCGTGGGAAGAGGCTTTTGATACTATCGCCGCCAGTATGCAGCACATTATCAAAGAATATGGCAATGAAGCCATTTATCTGAATTACGGCACTGGGACTCTGGGTGGCACCATGACCCGCTCTTGGCCACCGGGTTCAACACTATTGGCGCGTTTAATGAATTGCTGTGGTGGCTATCTTAATCATTATGGCGACTACAGTACTGCACAAATTGCTGCGGGTCTGAATTACACCTATGGCGGCTGGGCTGATGGTAATAGCCCATCAGATATTGAAAACAGCAAGTTAGTGGTGATGTTTGGTAACAACCCCGGCGAAACCCGGATGAGTGGTGGCGGCGTCACCTATTATCTGGAACAGGCGCGGGAAAAATCCAATGCTAAGATGATTGTGATTGATCCTCGCTATACTGATACCGCCGCTGGTCGTGAAGACGAGTGGATCCCGATTAGACCAGGAACCGATGCCGCACTGGCCTCTGCATTGGCTTATGTCATGATCACTGAAAATCTGGTTGATCAGCCATTCCTCGACAAATATTGCGTCGGCTATGACGAGAAAACGTTGCCAGAGGGTGCACCGAAAAACGGTCATTATAAGGCTTATATTTTAGGGGAGGGGGCAGATAAAACCGCCAAAACGCCACAGTGGGCAGAGGCTATTACTGGGATTCCGGCGGCAAAAATCATCAAGCTGGGGCGTGAGATAGGGTCGGTCAAACCGGCTTACATTGCGCAGGGTTGGGGGCCACAGCGTCATTCCAACGGTGAGAATACCAGCCGCGCCATTGCCATGCTGGCTATTTTGACGGGTAACGTCGGCATTAATGGCGGTAACTCTGGTGCTCGAGAAGGCTCCTATGGTTTGCCGTTTGTTCGAATGCCAACCTTAGAAAACCCGGTTAAAACCAGTATTTCTATGTTCATGTGGACTGATGCCATTGAGCGTGGCCCAGAAATGACGGCGACTCGCGATGGTGTCCGTGGCAAAGATAAGCTGGATGTGCCGATCAAATTTATTTGGAACTACGCCAGTAACTGCCTGATTAATCAGCACGCTGAAATCAACCGTACCCATGACATTTTGCAAGATGATAAGAAGTGCGAAATGATTGTGGTCATCGATAACCATATGACATCGTCGGCGAAATACGCCGATATTATCTTGCCAGACTGCACCGCTTCTGAGCAGATGGACTTCTGCCTTGATGCGTCCAGTGGCAACATGGCGTATGTCATCTTTGCTGATCAGGTAATCAAACCGCGCTTTGAATGCAAAAACATTTACGAGATGACCACTGAGCTGGCAAAACGCATGGGGGTCGAGCAGCAATTTACGGAAGGGCGCACGCAAGAAGGTTGGTTACGCTACCTTTACCAACAATCGCAAGAGGCCATTCCAGAGCTGCCTTCATTCGAGGAGTTCCGCGCGCAGGGGATCTTTAAAAAACGCGATCCTGAGGGCCATCATGTGGCCTATAAAGCGTTCCGCGCCGATCCTGAAGCTAATCCACTCAGCACACCATCCGGTAAAATCGAGATTTACTCCGCTGAGTTGGCGCAGATTGCAAATACGTGGGAGTTACAACCTGACGATGTTATCGATCCGCTGCCAGTGTATGCCGCCGGTTTCGAAAGCTTTGATGACCCGCTTAACCAGAAGTATCCACTGCAACTGACCGGGTTCCATTACAAATCCAGAACCCACTCTACTTACGGTAACGTCGATGTACTCAAAGCATCTTGTCGCCAAGAGATGTGGATTAACCCGATAGATGCTAGAGAGCGCAATATCAAAAATGGCGATATGGTGCGGATATTCAATGGCCGTGGCGAAGTTCAGATTAACGCTAAAGTCACACCGCGCATGATGCCGGGGGTTGTCGCATTGGGCGAGGGGGCATGGTACAGCCCGGATGAGAAACGTATCGACCGAGCGGGCAGCATTAACGTGTTAACGACTCAGCGACCGTCTCCGTTGGCGAAAGGGAACCCATCCCACACCAACCTCGTTCAAGTAACCAAGGCATAAGGAGCTAAATGATGACGCAATATGGTTTTTACATCGACTCCAGCCGTTGCACGGGTTGCAAAACTTGCGAACTGGCTTGCAAGGATTTCAAAAACTTATCAACGGATGTCAGCTTCCGGCGCATCTACGAATATGCCGGGGGGGATTGGCAGCAGGATAATGGTGCATGGCATCAGAATGTGTTCGCTTACTATCTGTCTATTGCCTGCAACCACTGTAGCGACCCCGCCTGTACCAAAGTGTGCCCGAGTGGTGCAATGCATAAACGCGATGACGGCTTTGTGGTGGTGAACGAGGACATTTGTATTGGTTGTCGCTACTGCGATATGGCTTGCCCATACGGTGCGCCGCAATATGATGCCGAAAAAGGGCATATGACCAAGTGTGATGGCTGCTATGAGCGTGTGGCCGCGGGTAAAAAGCCGATTTGTGTCGACTCCTGCCCACTGCGAGCGTTGGATATGGCCCCGATTGATGAACTGCGCGAGAAATACGGTGACTTAGCGGAAGTCGCGCCATTGCCATCGGCGCATTTCACGCTGCCAAATATTGTCGTGAAACCGAATGCCAACAGCCGCCCGGTCAGAGATACCACCGGCCATCTGGCAAATCCGGAGGAGGTGTAACATGGGCATGGGATGGCATGAATGGCCGCTAATGGTCTTTACGGTTCTGGGGCAGTGTGTGGTCGGGGGCTTTATTGTTCTGGGGCTAGCACTGATATTCGGTGGTTTTAATCGCGGGCAACAACTGCGGATTCACCGTAGCATGTTTGTCTTGTGGGTACTGATGGCGCTGGCCTTTATCGCCTCGACATTGCACTTAGGGTCGCCTATGCGCGCGTTCAACTCATTGAACAGAGTCGGGGAATCAGCACTGAGTAATGAGATTGCCGCAGGTTCGGCGTTCTTTGCAGTGGCTGGTTTTTACTGGTTGCTGGCGGTATTAGAGAAAATGCCTGCTATGCTCGGTAAAATCTGGCTGGTGGTGGCAATGGTCTTGGGCGTGGTATTTGTTTATGCCATGTGTATGGTTTATTCCATTGATACCGTGCCAACGTGGGACAACCTCTATACGCCGCTGGGCTTTGTCTTGACCGTCTTTATCGGTGGCCCAATGTTAGGCTATCTGCTGCTGCAACTGGCTGATGTCAATATGGACGGTACCCATGGCCGTATGATGCTGCAATTACCGATGATCAGTGTATTGGCGCTGATTATCAGTATTGCTAGTGTCATTATGCAGGCAGCGAGTTTGTCGACTATTTATAGCTCAGTACAACAGGCTTCAGAGCTTATTCCCAATTACGGGACGTTAATGGTCTGGCGGTTAGTGCTGCTAGTCTTGGGGTTGGGGTGCTGGATTTGTCCGTTGATCCGTGGTCGCACACCAATGACACTGGGGATGATCTTTGCCATGCTACTGATTATTGCGGGTGAATTGATTGGTCGCGGTGTGTTTTACGGGCTGCATATGACAGTCGGTATGGCCGTCGGCGGGTAATTGTTCACTAAACGGCTGCTGCGCCTTGCCATTCTGGGTTGGCGCAGTGCTCGCCCAGACTGACTTTGCTCGCAACGCCTTGATCGAGTGTGTTCACTAAACGGCTACTGCGCTTTGCTATTCTAGGGGGGCAGTAGCTGGCTTAATCTGAACCCAATATCATTCAGGATAATATTTGATGGTTGAAAATAACATTGTTTATCAACATATTGCATTGACAGGCCGAGTGCTGGGGGCGCTGTTTTATTGTGAGCCAGACAGCCCGGCATGCAGTGATATTGTGGCGCAATTGAGCAGTGGCTCATGGTTAACACAATGGCCTTATGGGCGTGAAGATCAACTGGCTCCCATCGCCAAGTTACTGGCGCAATCAGAGACAGAGGAAACGCGGGAAGAAGCCTGGCAGCGGTTATTTATTGGCCCTTATGCTTTGCCTGCCCCTCCTTGGGGTTCGGTGTATCTGGATAAAGAAAATGTACTGTTTGGGGATTCGACCCTCAAATTGCGTCACTGGATGGCCGAGCAGCAAGTGGAAGTCACACTGGATACGGATGAACCCGAAGATCAGTTTGGTTTAGTGCTGATGATGGCGGCCTGGCTGGCAGAGAATCAACCCGAAAATCTACCTGATTTGCTGGCAGAACATGTACTGCCTTGGGCTTACCGCTATCTGGCTTTACTGCAATCTGATGCCGGGCACCCATTTTATCAAGGGGTAGCCCAGTTGGCAGCCCTGACGTTGAGCCATTGGCAGCATGAATTGCAGGTTACCCCGGTTGTGGTTCAGCTATATCGCTGAGTCAGCATTGAGTTAATGACTCAAGAATAAATGTCACTTTCTTACCAATATTGCTCGCCATGCAAACTAATGCATCAAGAGTAAGTTTCTCTGTTTTTTGATTCACCACATCAGACATTCTAGGGCGCGACACGTGTAATAATGTGGTCGCGTCCACTTGTCGTACTCCTTCAGATTTCATCGGCTAATCAATTCGTTTTTACAACTGTTATCTCCTCATTTCCCATGACCGTATCCGATCCGGCTCTTTTCGTATCGACTAATTTGTGACCGGCTTCTACTTTCCTTATTCTCATATTGGACAAGGCGTGGGGCGTTTGTATTATTAGATTGAATATAAATTTAATAGTGAATATATATTCAATGCGGAGAAAAATAATGAAAAATACCCTACTGAAATCCTGTCTTACCGCAGCATTGATCTCAATGGCGGGTGTTGCTGGCGCAGCCAGTAACGGTCTGATCGCCATTATCACCCCTTCCCACGATAACCCGTTCTTTAAAGCAGAGGCCGAGGGCGCTAAAGCCAAAGCAACAGAGTTGGGATACACCGTTCTGGTTGCTTCTCATGATGACGATGTGAACAAACAGAACCAATTGCTAGAAACGGCCATCGCCCGGAAAGCCAAAGCGATCATTCTGGATAACGCAGGTTCCGATGCCACTATCGGGCCATTGAAGAAAGCCAAAGCGGCAGGGATCCCAACCTTTCTGATTGACCGCGAAATCAACGAAACCGGTATTGCGGTCTCGCAAATCGTGTCGAACAACTATCAGGGCGCACAACTGGGCGCAGAGAAGTTCGTCGTGCTGATGGGCGGCAAAGGCAAATATGTTGAATTGCTAGGCCGTGAATCTGATACCAACGCCCATGTTCGCTCACAGGGTTATCACGATGTGATTGACGAACACAGCGACATGAAAATGGTCGCCCAACAGACTGCAAACTGGAGCCAAACTGAAGCCTTCAACCGGATGGAGTCCATTTTGCAGGCTAATCCAGACATCACTGGGGTGATTTCGGGTAACGACACTATGGCACTCGGCGCTGAAGCAGCATTAAAAGCCGCTGGGCGTAACGATGTCATCGTGGTTGGATTTGACGGCAGTGACTATGTCCGCGACTCCATCATCAACAAAGGCAACATCAAAGCCACAGTGCTCCAGCCGGGTTGGGC
Organism: Yersinia vastinensis; assembly: GCF_902726565.1. Classification (GTDB taxonomy): domain Bacteria; phylum Pseudomonadota; class Gammaproteobacteria; order Enterobacterales; family Enterobacteriaceae; genus Yersinia; species Yersinia vastinensis. The sequence goes on along the minus strand of NZ_CACVAF010000003.1, from coordinate 41,475 downwards.
ACAAGCTCAGATGGCGGTAGTTCAAGCTGATAAATATCTGAAAACCGGTTCAACCGGACAGGAAGAGAAACAGCTGATGGATTGTGTATTGATTGATGAAAACAATGCCAAGAACCTGAATGTCTTCGCGCTGAAAGAGTAACCGTTAAGTCAGATTCTAACACGCGCGTTTAAAGGCAATGAGGGGCGTCGCAGCCCCTCCTGACAGGAGGCAGTATGTGGTTCAGTGCCCTTTCGAAAGCCGGTGGGTTGTTGGTGATAAGCGCCGTGCTGGTGGCTTGCACCGTGGTGGATTTGGATGAAAACGGCAAGCCGATTCTGCCGGTTGATCCCAATGCGGTCGTCAGTGACTACAACCAACCACCGGACAAAGTCGCCGCCACTATTTGGGTGAACAAAGTGATGCCGTTTGCCAACACTAATGCACTCAGTTGGCAACAAGTGAAACAGCAACAAAACCAGCCAGCAACAGGGAAGAATAGCCAAAGCCGTTTTGTGCGCTTTAGCGGCAAAGTGGTCGCAGTAGAAACAGAAGGGCGGGAAGGCATGATGAAAGTTGCTATCGATGGTGACGAGCAAGTGCTGCAATTAGGCCCTATCGTTAAAGGCAATGCGATTCGCGATGCGTCAACCTTTATCCGTTTCGAGGATTTTAAAAACCAAGTGCAATACGCCCAGCTCTCTAAGGCATTAAGTAAGCGGGCTTTGCAGGATGTGGCAAAACCTGATGCCAGTTGGGTTGGGCAGCAAGTCGAGGTCTTGGCTGCGGTGACATTAACCCCAACGAACCTGAGTAATGCGGTACCACTCAGTTTGAATAAGGAGGGCCACTAATGGACCACAGACCTGACATTGTCATGCGTGCTGAGGACATTTCGATGCGTTTTCCTGGCACATTGGCATTAGATGCCGTCAGTTACCACGTATATCGCGGCAAAGTGAATGTGATTATTGGTGAAAATGGTGCTGGAAAATCAACCCTGATGAAGATTTTGGCCGGTGTGCAACAACCAACATCTGGGCAGATCTATTTGAACGAGCAGCCAGTAACGATTGCCAATACCCGCGAGGCCGCCGCACTCGGTATCGGCATGGTGCATCAGGAGCTGAATTTGTCTGAAAACCTCAATGTCGCGGAAAATATTTTTCTGGGGCGCGAGATTCAGCAAGGGCTGAAACCGATTAATCAAGCCGCGCAGGAATTGATTGCTGAACAACTGATGGTACGCCTTGATCAGGCCATTTCACCCAAAGAAATGGTGTCGAACCTGAAAGTCGGTCAGCAGCAACTCATTGAAATTGCCAAGGCTCTGGCAGAGCAGGCGGACATTTTGATTCTGGATGAACCGACCTCGGCACTGAGCAAAACCGAAGTCGATATTCTGTTTCGGGTGATTCGTGAGCTGACCCGCCAAGGTGTGTCCATCATCTACATTTCACATCGGCTGGAAGAGCTGATGGCCATTGGTGACTACATCACTATTTTGCGTGATGGGCGCTTTCAAGCAGAGGCGGCGGTCAAAGACATTGATGTGCCGTGGATTGTCCGTGAAATGTTGGGCAGTGATCCAGTCTCCAGCTTCCTTCATCCGGGCCGGACCTTCGGCGCGCCAATGATGGAAGTGGATAACGTTACTTTAATCAATGAATCCGGTAACACGGTGGTGAACCAAGTTTCGCTTGCCGTTCGCGCAGGTGAAATTGTTGGGATTTATGGCTTGATGGGGGCCGGGCGTACCGAACTGTTTGAATGCCTACTGGGTACTCAGCAAAACTATCTTGGCACCATCCGGCTTAATGGCACCGCGATTAATGCCAGAACCTCAACAGCGGAGCGCATCCGTCTTGGCATGAGTTTGGTGCCAGAAGACCGTAAAAAAACCGGCATTTTCCCTGTTTCCTCGGTTGCGAACAACCTGACTATTTCCAGCTTATGGCGTCGGCTGAAACACCGCTTTGCCATCTGGCAAGAGAGTGAGTCGCAGGTGGTAGCATCGGTGATTGGCGACTTGTCGATCAAAGTCTCCTCGCCAGAGGTGGAAATTCAGGCACTCAGTGGCGGTAACCAGCAAAAAGTGGTGATTGGCCGTTCATTGCTGACCAGCCCGAACATTTTACTGCTGGATGAACCGACGCGGGGCATTGATGTCGGTGCAAAAGCCGATGTGTTTGAAATGATGGTGAAACTCTCTGAGCAGGGAATTGGCATTCTGTTTTCCACCTCAGATCTGAAAGAAATCATGGCGGTATCCGACCGCATCTTGGTGATGTCGAACGGCAAACTGACGGCGAATGTTTCTCGTCAGTCGGCCAGTGAATCGGCATTGGTTACGGCAAGCGCACAAGGGTTTGAATGATGAAAGCAACAACTGGCACTGCGTTGGCGAGTCACCAGCCCGGTGGAGCGTCGTGGTCACGGGAAAACATGCTGCTGCTTCTGCTAAAGATGCGCACTTTTATTGCCTTATTCCTGATCCTGGGTTTCTTCTCGGTGATGGTTCCGGGGTTTCTGGCGACGGGCAGCCTGATCATTATGGTGAAGCATATTGCTATCAATGCTTTCCTCGCCTTGGGGATCACCTTTGTCATTATCACTGCCGGTATTGACCTTTCTATCGGGGCAACTTTGGGGCTATGCGGCATGATTGCCGGCTGGATGATTACCCAAGGCATTGTTTTACCAATGTTTGGTATTGCCATCTTCCCGAGCGTTTGGGTCGTGGTTCCGGTGGTATTGGTTATCGGGGCGCTGATTGGTGCGGTCAATGGTTGGATCATTACCCGCTATAACGTCGCTCCTTTCATCTGCACTCTCGGCACCATGTATGTGGTTCGCGGCGCGGCAATGCTGATTTCCGGCGGTGAAACCTTCCCCGGTTTACAGGGAAATCCGCAATTAGGGAATACCGGCTTTGATCTGTTGGGGTCAGGCACGCTGCTGGGATTGCCGATTGCTATCTGGATTATGTTTATTCTGGCGCTGGTCATTGCTTATGTTGCACGCCGCCTACCTTTTGGTCGCCATGTCTATGCCATCGGTGATAACGAACGTGCCGCAGAGCTGTCTGGTGTCAAAGTGCGGCAGGTCAAAGTATGGGTATACACCATCTCCGGTTTTTGCGCCGCGATTGCTGGGATCATTGTTTCTGCTCAACTGGTGGCTAGCCACCCCGCCAATGGCAGTGGTTTTGAGATGAATGCGATTGCTGCCGTTGTGCTTGGTGGGACCTCTCTGGCTGGGGGCCGGGGTACCATTTTGGGGACACTGATCGGTGCATTTGTTATTGGTATTTTGGCTGATGGGCTGGTCATGATGGGGGTCAGCGAGTTCTGGCAAATGGTTATCAAAGGCATCGTGATTATTGTGGCCGTTATTATCGATCAGATGCAAAACCGGATGCAGCACAAGGCCGCGATTGTCTCGCAAAAGGCGACTGTAGTGCCGCAAGTGGGGAAAAGCGAACAGGCATAAAGCGCGCATGGTTCAAAGGGCCATTGCAACCTAAGTACCACCGCAACCTGAGTACCACCGAACACAACAGATCTCATGCCGGAGAATCATTTCCGGGCAGGCTTGATGAAAGCTATTTTTTAGCATCATTAAGAATAAATATTCCTAAGTGAGTAAAAATTCACTGATGGATGATAAATAAAGAGAGGTAATGTCATGAATCCGTATTCACTGTCAGTCGATGAGCTGGTGAAAAAGGCGCGGGCTATCCGTCGCCGGATTGTCCTGCTTAATGCGAACAGCCCCGCAGGGGGGCACACCGGCGCTGATCTTTCGCAAGTAGAGATTCTGACGGCACTCTATTTTCGCATCCTCAATTGCGCGCCAGACCGGCTGACCTCACCTGAGCGCGATATCTATGTGCAATCTAAGGGACATGCTGTCGGCGGTTATTACTGCTGTCTGGCGGAAGCCGGTTATTTTCCTGAAGAGTGGCTGGCAACTTATCAACATGCCAATTCCCATCTGCCGGGTCATCCAGTCAAACATAAAACCCCCGGAATTGAATTAAATACCGGAGCGTTGGGCCATGGCTTACCTGTCGCGGTAGGTATCGCGTTGGCAGCAAAACGCGCTAACAGCAAACGTCGAGTATTTGTCTTGACCGGTGATGGTGAACTGGCGGAAGGCAGTAACTGGGAGGCTGCGTTAGTGGCTGCTCACTACCAGCTAGACAACCTCATCATCATTAATGACAAAAATAAACTCCAACTGGCAGGCACCACGAAATCCATTATGAATACCGATCCGCTGGCAGATAAATGGCGGGCATTTGGTCTGCATGTCACGGAGTGTCAGGGCAATGACATGCAATCAGTCGTGGAAACACTGGAGGGGCTGCAATCCAAGGGTAAACCGAATGTGGTGATTGCCAACACTGAAAAAGGTGCCGGTATTTCCTTTATTCAAGGGCGTGTGGAATGGCATCACCGGGTGCCGAAAGGCGCTGAAATTGATCTGGCACTGGAGGAGTTGAGCGATGAGTAATGCAGAACATTTGGCCTCAGTGATGGTCGAGCAATTTATAAATGCCGTTGATAACGGCGTGGATCTGGTCCCTGTTGTGGCTGACTCAACCTCAACGGCGAAAATTGGGCCTTTTATGGCTCGTTTCCCTGACCGAGTAGTGAATGTCGGGATTGCCGAGCAAGCCATGGTAGGTACGGCGGTAGGGTTGTCCATGGGCGGTAAAGTGGCCGTGACCTGCAATGCCGCGCCATTCCTGATTTCACGCTCCAACGAACAACTTAAAATTGATGTTTGCTATAACAACAGTAACGTCAAACTGTTTGGTCTTAACTCTGGTGCCAGTTATGGGCCACTGGCGAGCACTCACCACTGTATCGATGATATCGCTATCTTACGTGGCTTTGGCAACATTGAAATCTATGCACCCTCTGACCCACAAGAGTGCCGCCAAATCATTGATTATGCCTTGGCACATGTGGGGCCAGTCTATATCCGTCTGGACGGTAAATCTTTACCGCCGCTTCATAGTGAACACTACCAGTTCACTCCCGGCCAAATTGATGTTTTGCAGCAAGGGCAGGATATTGCTCTGGTAGCAATGGGTTCTACAGTGCATGAGGCTGTGAGTGCAGCAGCCATACTGGCAGACAACAATGTTTCTGCTGCGGTGGTCAATGTTTCTTCGATTCGCCCGTGTGATACTCAGCAGCTGTTAGCCATCCTCCAAAATAGCCAGCGGGTGATTACCATCGAAGAACATAATATTAATGGCGGTGTGGGTAGTCTGGTGGCTGAAGTCCTGGCCGAAGCGGGGAGCGGTATTCCTCTGGTGAGATTAGGTATTCCTGACGGTGGTTACGCGATTGCTGCCGATAGAGCGGATATGCGTGCCTATCATGGTTTTGATACGGCAGGCATTGTGGCTCGTGCTCTGCGGTTCTGCCGAGGAGAGTAACTATGTCGTTGAGTAGGCAGGCAATGTCGTCACCGATTATTTTGGCTATTGATGAAGGCACCACCAATGCGAAAGCCATTGCTGTGGACACTGCTGGGCAGATTTTGGCGAAAGCGTCAGTTCCCCTCCAGTTGGATCACCCAAAGCCTGGCTGGGCACAACAGGATCCACTCGCCATCTGGCAAGCCGTTTCTTTGGCTATTGAAGGCTGCCTAAGCCAGTTAGTCGGTGTGCGAGTTGCTGGCGTTGCTATCAGTAACCAGCGTGAATCTGTGCTTATTTGGGAGCGTGAGACAGGAGCGCCACTGACTCCGGTGGTGAGTTGGCAGTGTCGGCGATCGGAGACTTTTTGTCAGGCTCTGAGCCAATTACCCGAAGCTGCCATGGTTGCCGAACGCACTGGATTACCGATTGATCCTTTGTTTCCTGCGGCCAAAGTCCACGGCATGTTGGCTGAAATTCCCCAAGGTGTCGAAAGAGCGGCACATGGTGAGCTTTGTGTGGGCACGATTGACTGCTGGCTGACTTGGCAACTCAGTGGTGGTCAAAGTTTCTCAACTGACTTTTCCAATGCCGCCCGTACCCAGTTATTTAATATTCATTCAGGCCAATGGGACCCTGACCTGTTGGCGCTCTTTGGGATTCCGAGCCTTTGTCTGCCGGCGGTTTTACCTTCGGCGGCTATCCACGGGCATACTGGCAATACCGGTATCATCGGCCTGAGCCAAGGCGTGCCGATAGTGGCACAAATTGGTGATTCACATGCCGCGCTCTACGGTCAAGGGGGGGATCGTGCAGGTGAAGTCAAAGCCACCTATGGCACGGGTTCTTCTTTGATGACCACGGTGAAGCAAGCGAGCGCGCAGAGTCATGGTCTGAGCACGACCATCGCTTGGCATGATGGTGAATTACGCTATGCCCTTGAAGGCAATATCACTCACACCGGCTCCGGGGTGGCGTGGGTTTCGCGCATGTTGGGGATGACCGATTTAGCCTGTTTAACTGAAATGGCACAAAGCCAGCCGGGTAATCAAGGGGTCTACTTTGTTCCAGCATTATCCGGATTGGGAGCACCTTATTGGGACAGTCAGGCGCGTGGGTTATTTTGTGGCCTGACTGATGCCACTACGCCAGCGGTACTGGCCCGTGCCGGGCTGGAATCCGTCGCCTATCAAATCGCAGACGTCTTTTTTGCTATGGAGCAGGCTGGCCATCACCGCCTTGAACGACTACGTGTTGATGGCGGCGCGACCAGCAACCACTGGCTGATGCAATTCCAGGCCGATTTACTTCAACGTACCTTAATACGTAACCACACCGCAGAAGTGTCCGCACTGGGTGCGGCTTATTTAGGGGGGAAAACCCTTGGCTGGTGGCAGGATAGCCAGCAACTGGCGGCACTCCCCCGAGAAGTGGAATACATCGAACCGCGCGCTCAAAGTGCGGAGATGCAAGATAACTATAGCCTCTGGCAATCGGCCATCGCGCGCGCGCGTTTTCAGCCGAAATAACCCACACTAGGAGTAAGCATATGTCAGCAATACCTCGTAAGTTAACTTTTGCTGTGATTATCGGCAATCGGGGGTTCTTCCCCAGCTATCTCGTGGCAGACGCGCGCCGTGATGCTCAGGCACTGTTCGACCGCTTGGAAATTAACACTATTATGCTCAATGAAGAGCAAACCCCATTGGGGGGAGTAGAAAATTGGCGCGATGCTAAAGTATGTGCCGAATTATTCCGTAAGCACAGTGAAGAAATCCACGGTGTCGTGGTTATTTTGCCCAATTTTGGTGACGAAAAAAGTGTCTCTGACGCCATCCGTCTTTCTGGTCTTAAAGTGCCAGTATTGGTACAGGCAGAAGAGGATGCACTGGATAAAATGGGGTTGGCGACACGCCGGGATAGTTTCTGCGGCAAAATCTCACTTTGTAACAACCTGCGCCAATACGGTATCCCATTCACTTTGACGAAACAGCATGTTTGCAGCTTAAACAGCGAGATTTTCAGTCGTGATGTTGAACAGTTTGTGCAGCTATGCCGCGTTGTTCATGCCATGAAACGGGTACGAGTCGGGGCTATAGGTGCTCGCCCAACAAACTTTAATACCGTGCGCTACAGCGAGAAACTGTTAGAGAATTTAGGCATTACGGTTGAAACCCTCGACTTATCTGAAGTTTTTTTCCGGGTTGCCAACCTCAGTGATAACGACATTCGTGTTGGTGAAAAACTGGCATTGTTAAAAGCCAATGGAGATACCAGTGCTATTCCACAAGATAAATTGCACAAAATGGCAAAATTATTTGTGGTTATCAGTGAATGGATTATCGCCAACGATATTGATACGACTGCCATGCAGTGTTGGACATCATTGCAACAAAATCTGGGTATTAACGTTTGCTCCATCATGAGTGTGATGTCCGGGCAACTCATGCCAAGTGCCTGTGAAGTGGATGTTATGGGAGCATTATCGATGTATGCACTGGCTAGTTGTTCGCTGGCGCCGGCCTCTATTGCTGACTGGAATAATAACTTTGGTGCTGAACGTGATAAGTGCGTACTGTTCCATTGCGGTAACTTTGCCAGTGAAAGTTTGGAAAGTTCGACCATGGGTACTGCTGATATTATTGGCACCACCGTGGGGTGTGAAAATACCTGTGGTGCTGTCCATGGCCGAATGAAGTCTGGGCCATTGACTTATTTCCGCCTATCCTCCGATGATTTTACCGGTCAAGTGCGAGCTTATGTAGGAGAGGGGCGCTCTGTCAGTGATGAATTAGACACTGTAGGGTGTCGTGCCGTGGTCGAAGTACCACAATTGGAAAGTTTACTTACTCATATCTGCAATAATGGCTTTGAACACCATGTGGCGATGAATCATTCAGCCACCGCTCAAGTGCTGCAAGAAGCATTCAGCAAATACCTCGGTGTTGATTGCTACTGGCATGCGAAGTAAGCGCTCGCATCACTATTATCCCGCGCCAAGGAAGGTGCGGTTGACTGTATTGCCGTCTTTCAAGATGCAGAGTTGTCGACTGACATGGTTTACCCTAGCCATTGAGTTATCCCAACACCTTGTGCCCATTCAGTTGCCACCTACCTACAATCTGAAATCTATTGGCTCTGCAATGTGATTTCGCTATAACAGTGTCTCGGCAGTTAATCTGTCGGTAATCAAGACATCTATATAGTGACCCGTTAGTGCGCCGCGAATAGCTGCACTTTTACCCACCCCACCCGCTAGCGCCACAACTCGTGGGCAGGCGCGCAATTGTGGCAATGACATACCGATGACTGGGTCTTCTTCATCGCTGAGCACCGCGTTACCTGCCGCATCAAAATAGTGTAGGCATAAATCACCTACCGCACCGCGCTCGGCCAATAATTTCAGCATCTCTTCATGGTAATAGTTACCGGAATTTTTCAGCAGTTGTGATGGCTCTAGATCGCCGATACCGACTAACGCCAGATCCACTTCTGCAAATTTATTCACTACATCAGCAACTTCACCGCTGGAGATCAAACGTGCACGATCTTCTGTTGAACGTTCAATACTTTGTGCGGGTAGTAAGTAGGCAGGACAATTTAAAATGTTTGCCAATGATTGGGTCAATAATGTGGCTTGAACGTTACCGTTGGGGCCAACACCGCCCAATAATTGGATAACGCCGCTGGCTTTGATGTTAAGTGGGTGAAGATTATCCACCATCGCTCGGATAGTGCTACTCCAAGAAGAGATACCCACCATATCGTTTGGTCGAATACTGGTTTGCATATAGTGGGCGGCAGCAGAACCGATAGCTTGCTTGATTTGTACGGGGCTGGCGTCATCCGCAATATCTACCACTATGGCCTGGTCAATACCATAATGTTTTTGAATCTGTGATTCGATACCAATAAACATGTTAGCGGGCTGGATAACACTGATTTTCACCACACCCTCTTTGACACAACGGGTTATCGCACGGGACACAAAAGATTGAGATAAATGTAAGCTGTCAGCAATTTCGGATTGCTTCATTCCTTCGGTGTAATACAGCGTGGCTATCTTCACCAGCAACCTTTGCTCATCTTGTCTTGACATGGTTCCATCCCGCTAAATACCTGATGCTGATATTTTTATTCAAAGCCGAATAAATAACAAGCAGTACCCAATTCACACCTAACCTGTTATTGCTCTTTAGAATCATCCTTTGACAAGTTTTCTTCTGGGGCTTTCTCACCTTCAGGTTGGTCTGGTGGTGGCATAATGTCGTGGATTAATTGTTCATCAAAGCTTGGGTTTAGCGCAGAAGAGAGGGGAGAACTCACTAAACTGTCTGGTATTGCCATATGTGGCACAGGAGCATCGTTAACAAATTCATCTTGATCTTGTTTCACGGTTCGGCTGAATGCGATGAGGCTTAAGCCACAAAGAGAGAAGAAGGCATACAGAATATTGCCACCCAGAGGCGCAATCAGCGCCCCAACAGCAAGTGGCCCGATACTTGCGCCTACCCCAAATGACATCAGTAAACATGCCGCTAGTGAGACTCGCCGTTCGGGTGCAATCAGGTCATTGGCCAGTGCCACAACCAAGGGATACAGCGTGAATTGCAACATGCTGACGATAAAGCCCAACCCTAGCAGAAAATGGAACGATATATGGGGTACCAGCGCTAGTGGAAGTGCGGTTAATGCCAGTAATAGTGCGTTAATGCGAATTAAGAGAGTGCGGTTATAGCGATCTGACAGCCAGCTGAGTGGAAGTTGGGCGACTAAACCGGCAAAAATGGATAACGCCATAAACAGACCGGTTTCCTGAGTCGAAAGTGATTGCAGGCTGGCATAGACGGGCGCCAAGCCGTAAAACGAACCGACAATCATGCCAATAACCAATGTTGATGCCAGAATTTTGGGGATGGAGCGGATGAAAAATTTCAATTCCATCGGTGCCGGAGACATCTGCTGGGCATTACTGCGAGTGGTCAGTGCGACAGGCACCAAACAAAGGGCAAAAAACAGAGCAATAATCATCAACGTGCTTAAACCCAACTCGGGTTGAAGCATTAATACCACCTGCCCCAATGCCATTCCGGCATAGGTTGCCGCCATATAAAAACCAAATACCGTGCCGCGCTGATTAGACTCAGCCTGATCGTTGAGCCAGCTCTCCAATACCATAAATTGGCACATCATACAGAGGCCAATAATCAAGCGTAGAACCACCCATGCGGGGATATATTCAGTCAGGCCATGACTTAGCACTGCTGCGGTAATAATGCCCGCACAGGCAACATAAGCCCGAATATGACCCACTCGCGCAATCAGGAAGTGGCCGACCTTGCCACCGATAACCAAACCAATATAGTTTGCGGCAATGATTGACCCAATGAGTGCACCTGAGACATTAATGGCGGTCAGACGTAGTGAGATATAAGTGGTCAGCAAACCTGAACCCAACAACATCAGCACGGTCGCACTATAAAGTGGGAAGAAGGCGTTAAGAATTTTTTTCACTGTCACGTCCTTAGTTCATCATCCCGGATAAAATTCCGGAACTACAGATGTCGCCAGCCGCATCCTCTTTATTTTGATACTAACAGCTGAGCCTCTGAGGTAAAGCTTTGTACGGAAAAGAACTTTCTTTCATAGCACCTTGCGAAGCGCTTCGCACAACTGAGCGCTGTTGTCGCGGCAAGCAAAAGAAGTGCTACTATCTGCAACAGAAAATCTCATTTGAGTCGGGGGAGCAATGAGCGAGAAACTGTTACGTCAGCTTAGTATTGCGGTGGGTAATAAGCTAAAAGAGCGTGCTGCCTGGGTGACTTGTGCTGAGTCTTGTACGGGAGGGTGGGTTGCGAAAACACTGACTGATATCGCAGGCAGTTCAGCCTATTTTGACCGTGGTTTTGTGACTTACAGTAATCAGGCAAAACATGATTTACTGGGTGTAAAAGAAAATACACTGGCAAATTATGGTGCGGTGAGCGAGAACGTGGTGCAAGAAATGGCTCTGGGCGCATTACGAGAAGCGAATGCAGACTTCGCGATAGCCATTAGTGGCATTGCCGGGCCTGATGGTGGTTGTGCGAAGAAACCAGTAGGTACGGTATGGTTCGCTTTTGCAACGCATGAAGGTTTGGTTGTTGCCAATAAACAGTTTTTCGAGGGTGACCGCGATGCTGTGCGGTTGCAAGCAACTGTTTTCGCACTACAAACACTATTAGATGATTTTCTGTAAAAATAGGCTTGATACTGTATGATTGTACAGTATAATTAGCGGTAATTTCCTGCACAAAACAACATTCAGTGGTGATGACAGGGGTAACCCGGCATACCAGAGAGGGAGTAAAAATGGCTATTGATGAGAATAAACAAAAGGCGTTAGCAGCAGCACTGGGCCAAATTGAAAAACAATTCGGCAAAGGCTCTATTATGCGTCTTGGCGAAGACCGCTCAATGGATGTTGAAACCATTTCTACCGGTTCTCTTTCTCTTGATATCGCATTGGGGGCGGGTGGCCTGCCAATGGGGCGTATTGTTGAAATCTATGGCCCTGAATCATCAGGTAAAACAACGCTGACTTTACAGGTTATTGCCGCTGCCCAGCGTGAAGGCAAAACTTGTGCATTTATCGATGCTGAGCATGCTCTTGATCCAATTTATGCTAAAAAATTAGGCGTAGATATTGATAATTTGCTGTGTTCTCAGCCGGATACCGGTGAACAAGCGTTGGAAATCTGTGATGCATTGACTCGCTCTGGCGCTGTTGATGTCATCATTGTTGACTCCGTTGCAGCATTAACACCAAAAGCTGAAATTGAAGGTGAAATTGGTGACTCTCATATGGGCCTGGCGGCACGTATGATGAGCCAAGCTATGCGTAAGCTGGCGGGTAATTTGAAGAATGCCAATACCTTGTTGATCTTCATCAACCAGATTCGTATGAAAATCGGTGTTATGTTTGGTAACCCTGAAACCACCACTGGCGGTAACGCACTTAAATTTTATGCCTCGGTACGTCTAGATATCCGTCGTATTGGTGCAGTAAAAGAAGGTGATGTGGTTGTAGGTAGCGAGACTCGCGTCAAAGTTGTGAAGAACAAAATTGCAGCGCCATTTAAACAAGCTGAATTCCAGATCCTGTACGGTGAGGGTATCAATATTAATGGCGAACTTGTTGATTTAGGTGTTAAGCACAAGCTGATTGAGAAAGCGGGCGCATGGTATAGCTACAACGGCGACAAGATTGGTCAGGGTAAAGCGAACGCCAGTAACTATTTAAAAGAAAACCCAGCGGTAGCTGCTGAGTTGGATAAAAAACTGCGTGAGATGCTACTCAACGGTGGCAATGGTGAACAAGCTGCAACGACAGCAGCATTTGCCGATGAAGCTGATGAGACAAGCGAAGAGTTTTAATTCGTAAGTTTTGACCGAGTTTACACGGTAACCCATTAATAAACGGCTCACTTAGTGGGCCGTTTTAGTCAGTGGCGAAAAGCACCGGTAACGCCGCCGCAACTTTGAGAAGAAAGATGTTACCCAAAGTCATTGGCGTTGCAGCAAGGCCGCAAATGAATGAATCCCGATGAGCTGATAATGGTCAGTAATTCGGGTGAAAGAGTGTAGCTAACACCGCTGCAACTTCAAGTAAGAAGGGTAATTATGAATGACTTACTGAGCCGAGCTATGAGACTCCTTTCTCAACGCGACCATAGTGAGTCTGAACTGCGCCGCAAACTTGCGGCGCAGCCATTCTCAGCAAAAGGCCATTGGGGAAAACGAGCAGACGGTGGGAATAGTGAACCTGTCGAGGACATTGCTCCAAAAGTTATCGAACAGGTTATTGCTTACTGCTACCAGCATAATTGGCTAGATGATTCCCGCTTTGCTACCAGCTACCTTAATAGTCGCAGCCGTAAAGGATATGGCGCACAGCGTATCCGTTCTGAATTGATGCAAAAGGGTGTCGATAAAGAACGAATTCAGGCTGCTTTTGAAATTAGTGAAATTGACTGGTGTATGCTCGCAAAAGAGGTTGCACAGCGAAAATTCGGGGAAATTTTACCTGTTGACTGGAAAGAAAAGGCTAAGGTTCAGCGATATCTTCTTTATCGTGGCTTTTTTCAGGAAGAAATTCAGTCTATTTACAGGAATTTTGTCGAATGAATGCACACGGGATTTTACTTCCCCTCGAAGAAAATTTATCTTAGTCCCACTTTTTGTTCGTGAGCTTACCCACTGTGTCGCCCTTTATAGGCACCAGATTTGCTCGCGGGCTATTCTTTTAGCTTGTTTCCGGGACAATTATGAGCAAGAGCACCGCTGAGATTCGTCAAGCGTTTCTCGATTTCTTCCATAGCAAGGGACATCAGGTTGTATCAAGCAGCTCTTTGGTCCCTAATAATGACCCTACGCTGTTGTTTACCAATGCCGGGATGAACCAGTTTAAGGATGTCTTCTTAGGTTTGGATAAACGGGCTTATTCCCGTGCGACGACCTCTCAGCGTTGCGTGCGAGCGGGTGGTAAGCATAATGACCTTGAAAACGTAGGTTATACCGCGCGTCATCATACATTTTTCGAAATGTTGGGTAACTTCAGCTTTGGTGATTACTTCAAACATGACGCCATCAATTTCGCTTGGGAGTTATTAACCGGCGAACAGTGGTTTAATTTACCGAAAGAAAAACTGTGGGTAACCGTTTACGAAACTGATGACGAGGCCTACGAAATTTGGGCCAACGAAGTTGGGGTGCCGCGTGAGCGCATTATCCGTATCGGTGATAACAAAGGCGGCGCCTTTGCATCAGATAACTTCTGGCAAATGGGTGATACCGGCCCTTGTGGTCCATGCACAGAGATTTTCTATGACCATGGTGACCACATCTGGGGGGGGCCTCCGGGGTCAGCAGAAGAAGACGGCGATCGCTATATTGAGATTTGGAATATCGTCTTCATGCAGTTCAATCGCCAATCTGACGGTACTATGCTGCCGTTGCCTAAGCCGTCAGTTGATACTGGCATGGGGCTTGAGCGTATTGCTGCGGTATTACAGCACGTTAACTCAAACTACGAGATTGACCTGTTCCGTAATTTGATCAGCGCGGTGGCTGATGTCACGGGTGCAACAGATCTTTCCAGTAAGTCTCTCCGGGTGATTGCTGACCATATCCGTGCTTGTGCTTTCCTAATTTCCGATGGGGTTATCCCGTCGAATGAAAGCCGTGGTTATGTTTTACGCCGCATCATCCGTCGCGCAATCCGTCATGGCAACATGCTGGGCGCTAAAGAGACTTTCTTCTACAAACTCGTAGCGCCATTGATTGCGGTTATGGGCTCTGCTGCTGATGAATTGAAGCAGCAGCAGGCGATGGTAGAGCAGGTTCTAAAAACCGAAGAAGAGCAATTTGCACGGACATTAGAGCGTGGTTTAGCGCTATTAGATGAAGAACTCGGCAAATTGACCGGTGACACTCTTGATGGTGAAACCGCCTTCCGCTTGTATGACACCTACGGTTTCCCGATCGATTTAACCGCAGATGTTTGTCGTGAACGTAACTTGAAAGTAGACGAAGCCGGCTTTGAACAAGCAATGGAAGCTCAACGCCGTCGTGCCCGTGAATCTAGCGGATTTGGTGCAGATTACAACAGCCTTATTCGTGTGGATAGTGCAAGCCAGTTCTCTGGTTATGATCATGTTCATCAGCAGGCGACGGTGACGGCACTATTCCGTAATGGCGCAGCAGTTGATGAGATTCATGAAGGCGAAGAGGCGGTTGTTGTTCTTAATCAGACACCATTCTACGGTGAGTCTGGTGGTCAGGTTGGTGATAAAGGCGAGTTGAAAAATGCGACCGCAACTTTTGTTGTAGGCGATACCCAAAAATATGGCCAAGCTATCGGGCATTTAGGGAAATTGACTCACGGAACGTTGCGAGTTAATCACAGCATTGATGCTCAGGTTGATGTCGCACGGCGTAATCGTATTCGTCTGAATCACTCCGCGACTCATTTACTGCATGCAGCATTACGTAAAACGCTGGGTGAGCATGTGGCTCAGAAAGGCTCGTTGGTGAATGACAAATATCTGCGCTTCGATTTCTCTCATTTTGAAGCCATGAAACCAGAGCAAATTCGTCTGGTAGAAGATATTGTCAATGAGCAGATTCGTCGCAATATGCCGGTTCAAACTGAAGTGATGGAGCTGGATGCGGCAAAAGAAAAAGGCGCAATGGCTCTATTTGGTGAGAAATATGATGACCAGGTGCGAGTTCTGACCATGGGGGATTTCTCAACCGAGCTGTGTGGTGGTACTCACGCTAGCCGTACCGGCGATATTGGCTTGTTCCGCATTTTGTCTGAGTCAGGCACCGCTGCCGGGATTCGCCGTATTGAAGCGGTAACCGGTGAAGGTGCTATTGCACAGTTGCATCAACAAAGTGACCTTTTGGCAGATGTCGCTCATCTGGTGAAAGGCGATACTAATAATCTGGCTGATAAAGTGCGTGCGGTGCTGGATCGTAGCAAAATGTTGGAACGTGAACTCCAACAATTAAAAGATCAGCAGGCTGCGCAGGAAAGTGCCTCATTGTCGTCCAATGCAAAATTGGTCAAAGGTGTGAAACTATTAGTCAGTCAGTTGGATAATGTTGAACCAAAAATGCTGCGTACTATGGTTGATGATCTTAAAAATCAGCTAGGGTCCGCTATTATTGTGCTGGCAACAATAGCCGATGATAAGGTCAGTCTTATTGTTGGTGTAACTAAAGACCTCACGAGTAAAATCAAAGCGGGTGAGTTGATCGCGGATATTGCTCAACAAGTTGGTGGTAAAGGCGGTGGGCGCCCTGATATGGCTCAAGCAGGTGGGACTGATGTCCAAGCATTGCCAGCTGCATTGGCAAGTGTTGAGGCATGGGTTGAATCCCGGCTATAAATAAAGAATGACCTATTAAATCAATACGCCATATCTCTATGCGAGGTATGGCGTTTTTCAATTTTCCTGTCATAGTTCAATCACAAAGTTAAACGCAAAGTTGTTTGCTTCAGCTAAACTTGTATTAGTTAGAGACTTGACCAAGCTACTTACATTTTATGTGAATGTGATGGCTTACGTTTTCACGGTGTATGATGGATAATGGCGGGGAAACAGAGAGACCCGACTCTTTTAATTTTTCAAGGAGCAAAGAATGCTTATTCTGACTCGTCGAGTTGGTGAAACACTCATGATTGGCGATGAGGTTACGGTTACTGTATTAGGGGTTAAAGGCAACCAAGTTCGAATTGGTGTAAATGCTCCGAAAGAGGTTTCTGTTCACCGTGAAGAAATCTACCAGCGTATCCAAGCAGAAAAGTCTCAACCGACGACTTACTGATTTTGAAGAAGCGTCTCGTGTTTCACGAGGCGCTACTGCCCTATTTATTCCCCTCATTCCGCCGTTTATCCATTTTTTATGTTCTTATTCCAGTAATAATTATCTGTTCGCGACCAATTTAATGGGGCAACCAAGATGATTTTCTTTTTTCCCTCATCAACTTCCATCACAATAAACACTATGTTGCCTGTTGATAAAACACTCTTTTTGACGTCAAACTGGTCATGTTGCGTGTGAATTGTGCAATTGAACGTGAGTTAGGAAAAATTGTTTGACTTATAAGTGCGGGAAAGTAATATGTGCGCCACGCAGTGCCGATGAGCTTCTTCAAAAGCAAGTTAGGCACAATTCGCAAGAAGCGTATGGTGAGGTGGCCGAGAGGCTGAAGGCGCTCCCCTGCTAAGGGAGTATACGGTCAAAAGCTGTATCGAGGGTTCGAATCCCTCCCTCACCGCCATTTACTATGCACCCATAGCTCAGCTGGATAGAGTACTCGGCTACGAACCGAGCGGTCGGAAGTTCGAATCTTCCTGGGTGCACCATATTTTGCAGTATGGTGAAATAGTTAAATGAACATCAGGTAGTGTCAAAGAATTAATTGCACCCATAGCTCAGCTGGATAGAGTACTCGGCTACGAACCGAGCGGTCGGAAGTTCGAATCTTCCTGGGTGCACCATATTTTGCAGTATGGTGAAATAGTTAAATGAACATCAGGTAGTGTCAAAGAATTAATTGCACCCATAGCTCAGCTGGATAGAGTACTCGGCTACGAACCGAGCGGTCGGAAGTTCGAATCTTCCTGGGTGCACCATATTAAGAAACCTCGCTACGGCGGGGTTTTCTGTTTTCTAGTGCTCAGAGTACGTATAGAGCCGAGCGGTCGGAAGTTCGAGCCGAGCGAAGCGAGACAACGTTGCTTTAGCAACGGCCCGTAGGGCGAGGCGTTAGCCGAGTCATCTTCCTGGGTGCACCATATTAAGAAACCTCGCTACGGCGGGGTTTTCTGTTTTCTGGGCCTGGATCATTTCATGACTGACCAATTTAAACCTTTTCACCTTCCTATCTTGCTATTCACTCGCCAACTTATTATTTTTTATCATTCTGGATGGCATGACGATCAATTGATAAGTGTATTTTTTGATTAAATTCAATTAATTATACAGTAAGCGACAATCTGGCTGGTTTACGATAAAGTAGCTTTTCATTTTCTCCCAGGTCGTGGGGTCACGATGTACGATCTCTATGAAGGTCTGATTTTTGATATGGATGGCACCATCCTGGATACTGAATCCACCCATCGCCAAGCATGGCGTCAGGTGCTAACGCCTTATGGTATGCAGTTTGACGAGCAAGCTATGGTGGCATTGAATGGTTCACCAACGTGGCAAATTGCCCGTGTAATCATTGCAAATCATCAATCAGATCTGGATCCTCATTTATTGGCCGCAGAAAAAACCGCATTGGTGAAAACGATGCTGTTGGACAATGTGAAGCCTCTGCCGCTCATAGACGTGGTTAAAGCCTATCATGGGCGCAAACCTATGGCTGTGGGAACAGGAAGCGAACACGCCATGGCTGAGATGCTTTTAGGGCATCTTGGCTTACGTGACTATTTTGATGCCATTGTCGGTGCGGATGATGTCACCAAACATAAACCTGAGCCTGAGACATTCTTGCGCTGTGCGCAATTACTCGGTGTCCGTCCTGATCAATGCGTAGTCTTTGAAGATGCTGACTTTGGTGTCGAGGCTGCAAAAAGGGCGAATATGGCAATAGTTGATGTGCGCTTGCTGTGAGTAGTACGCTCGCTATTGCTTCATTATTTGGGAGTAGCTTCCTTAGCGCGACACTCTTACCCGGAAATTCTGAAATTCTGTTAGTCACCCTATTAACGGCAGGTAGTACGCCAGCCTTGATGCTGGTGTTGTCTGCTACCGTCGGAAATACGTTAGGGGGGCTAACAAATGTTGTTATAGGCCGTTTATTACCGGAACTGAAGCCACAGCGTGGGATGAGCACAGCACTAGGCTGGCTTCAACGCTTTGGCCCCGCGGCTTTGTTACTAAGCTGGTTACCGGTAGTGGGCGATTTGATGTGTGTGTTGGCAGGCTGGTTGCGTATGCCCTGGGGTCTTGTGGCTTTTTTTCTGTGTTTGGGAAAAGCATTGCGTTATATCGTGTTAACGATAATTACGTTGCAAGGAATCGCGTGGTGGCAGTAAAGAATGTGACAAACTTACGTAGTCACATCTATGCAGTTTCAGTATGCTGACGAGTTATGGTTTTCAAGAGCGGGAGGTCGATTTGATCCCGGATGTATCACACGCGCTGACTTGGTTGGAAGCGCATCCTAAAGCCCTGAAAGGGATCCGTCGCGGTATTGAGCGGGAAACATTGAGAGTCACTGCCGATGGCCAACTCGCCTCGACGGGCCATCCAGAGTCGCTGGGTGCGGCATTGACACATCAGTGGATTACTACCGACTTTGCTGAGGCATTGCTGGAATTCATCACGCCAGTCGATGGTGATATCGATCATCTGCTGACTTTTTTACGTGATATTCACCGCTATACCGCACGTAAATTGGGTGATGAACGCATGTGGCCACTTAGCATGCCTTGTTTTATCGGTGCCGAGCAGGATATCGAACTGGCTAAATATGGTTCATCCAATATTGGTCGTTTCAAAACACTGTACCGTGAGGGGTTAAAAAACCGTTACGGCGCACTGATGCAAACTATTTCCGGCGTGCACTATAACTTCTCTTTGCCATTGGAGTTTTGGCAGGCATGGGCCGGTGTTACCGATGAGAAAAGTGGTAAGGAAGAGATTTCCGCAGGATATTTTCGCCTGATCCGCAATTACTACCGCTTTGGTTGGGTTATTCCTTACCTGTTTGGTGCTTCTCCGGCCATTTGCTCATCATTCCTGCAAGGGCGTGAGACAGCGTTGCCGTTTGAACGTAATGATCAAGGAATGTGTTATTTGCCGTATGCCACCTCATTGCGCCTGAGTGACTTGGGTTATACCAATAAATCACAAAGCAATTTGGGCATCACGTTTAATGACTTGCACACCTATGTTGCAGCACTGAAACGCGCGATTCAAACGCCATCAGAAGAATATGCAGCCTTGGGGCTAAAAGACGGTGATCGTCATCTGCAATTGAATACCAACGTACTGCAAATCGAAAATGAGCTGTATGCTCCAATTCGGCCTAAACGGGTTACCCGAGTCGGTGAGTCGCCATCTGATGCTTTGTTACGCGGTGGTATCGAATATATCGAAGTACGTTCGCTGGATATCAATCCATTCTCACCGATTGGTGTTGATGCTGTGCAAGCGCGCTTCCTTGATCTCTTCTTGATTTGGTGTGTGCTGGCGGATGCGCCTGAAATGAGCAGCGATGAATTGCTGTGTACTCGTAAGAACTGGAATCGGGTCATTTTAGAAGGGCGTAAACCGGGTCAGACTATCGGCATGGGGTGCAATGATACCCGTGAGCCACTGGAGAAGGTTGGTAAAGATCTGTTTGCGGACTTGCGTCGTGTTGCAGAAGTTTTAGATGGGAAAGATAGCACTGAGTATCAACAGGTCTGTGATGAGCTGGTCGCATCCTTTGATGACCCAAGTTTGACGTTCTCTGCGCGTATTTTGCAAGCGATGAAAGAAAATGGTATTGGTGGTGTTGGCCTTGAGTTAGCTGAACGTTATCGCGAAATGCTGCAAAGTGAGCCATTGGAGTTGCTGACGGAAGAGCAATTATCTGAAGAAGGCGCTGCATCATGGGTACGCCAACGTGAGTTGGAACTCAAAGATAAGCTAAGCTTTGAAGAGTATTTGGTACTGCACGGCGGCCAATAAAAAGAAAAGGCCACATTGCTGTGGCCAAATTAACATCTCTGATAACAGGGATGATGATAACAAATGCGCGTCTTTCACATATTAAGACGCGCAGGAAAGAAAAAAGTTTCACGAGTTGCGAAAAAAGATCGAATAAAAATTATTTTTTTATGAGGAGGTGACTAAATGCCATTATTGGATAGCTTTACCGTAGACCATACCATCATGAAAGCACCCGCAGTTCGCGTTGCCAAGACGATGAAAACCCCTCATGGTGACGAGATAACAGTATTTGATTTACGCTTCTGTGTGCCAAATAAAGAAGTGATGCCTGAGCGTGGGATCCATACATTGGAGCACTTGTTTGCGGGTTTCATGCGTAACCATCTTAATGGCAATGGTGTTGAGATTATCGATATCTCGCCGATGGGATGCCGTACCGGTTTCTATATGAGCTTGATTGGAACACCAGATGAGCAGCGTGTTGCTGAGGCCTGGAAAGCAGCAATGGAAGATGTGTTGAAAGTCACCGATCAGCGGAAAATCCCTGAGCTAAATGAGTATCAGTGCGGTACTTATCATATGCACTCGCTGGAAGAGGCGCAGGACATTGCCAAAGGCATTATTGACCGCGGTGTGCGCGTCAACCACAACGAAGAGTTGGCTTTGCCGAAAGAAAAACTGAAAGAGCTACATATCTAGCTTTCAGTCATTGATAGATAAACATAAAAAGACGCTCATAAGGCGTCTTTTTTACTGACAGCAGGGGGATTAGATCCTGTGATTACAGGGGATGGTTATCCGGTAGAATAGGTGTTACCCGCACTCGCTTAATCATGTTCTCTTGCACATCCAGTACATCAATCAAATAATTCCCAATGCGAACCTGAGCATCTATTTGTGGAATATCTTCTAACTCTTCCAACAACATGCCATTGATTGTGCGGGCATCGACAGGTAACGACCAGTTAAATGCTTTGTTCAGTTCACGAACACTGGCACTACCATCAATCAAAACAGAACCATCACTCTGTGGATTGACCTCTTCAGCAAGTGTTGGGGACATGGATGTTGTGAAGTCACCCACGATCTCTTCCAAAATATCTTCGACCGTCACTAAACCTTGAATATCGCCATACTCATCGACAATCATGCCGACTTTCTCTTTATTACGCTGGAATTTCACCAACTGTACGTTCAGCGGTGTGCCTTCAGGAATAAAATAAATCTCATCGGCTGCTCGCAGTAGATTCTCTTTGTTGAACTCTTTTTTTTCCATCATAAGCCGATAAGCTTCCCGCACACGTAGCATGCCTATAGCATCATCCAACGATTGGCGGTAGAGCACGATACGGCCATGAGGTGAGTGGGTAAGCTGGCGCATGATTGATTTCCAATCGTCATTGATATCAATACCAATCACTTCATTGCGCGGCACCATAATATCGCTGACTGTGACCTTTTCCAGATCCAGCACCGATATCAGCATGTCTTGATTACGGCGAGAGATTTGTGAATGGGACTCATTCACAATACTGCGTAATTCATCTTTACTCACGGCATCACTGCTGTGCACATTCCCACGGATACCACATAGACGCATTAATCCTCGGGTAATGGTATTGAGCAACCAAACCAATGGCAGCATGATTTTTTGTAGGGGGGCAAGTAATACACTACTGGGGAAGGCCACGCGCTCAGGATAAAGTGCCGCGATGGTTTTGGGCATGACTTCAGCAAAAATCAGCACGACAAACGTCAGAACCCCAGTGGCAATTGCAACCCCGGCATTCCCATATAAACGGATACCGATGATTGTCGCGAGCGCGGAAGCCAGAATATTGACCAGATTATTACCAATTAGCACTAGGCTTATCAGGCGGTCAGGGCGGCGTAGTAGTTTCTCAACCCGGCGAGCGGCACGATTGCCTTGCTTAGACAAGTGGCGTAAACGATAGCGATTCAGAGTCATCATGCCGGTTTCGGAGGCAGAAAAATAAGCCGAAACCACGACCATAATGACAAGAATGATGAGAAGCGTGCTAGTTGATATGTGATCCAACGCAGAGTTCCTTAATTGCTATGTAGGCCATATATGAGTGAGTTAAATCATGATTAAGGAACCATGATTTCCTGAACCAGTCGGCTACCAAAATAAGCCAGTGTAAGCAAAAGCGCACCCGCAAAACTGAACCAAATTACTCTGCGCCCACGCCAACCCTCATGATAATGGCCCCATAATAGAACGATATAAACAAACCACGCCATGGTCGATAACACCGCTTTATGGACGTTTTCCTTGCTAAAAATATTGTCCATATACAACAAGCCGGTACAGAGTGTCAGTGTGAGTAGTACCACACCAATTTGCGTAATATGGAACATTTTACGCTCAATGCTCATCAAAGGAGGCATATCGGTATTAAATGTGACTTTCTTATTCTTTAACTGGTAATCGAGCCAAGCCAGTTGTAGGGCATAGAGTGCTGCGATGATAAGCGTTGCGTAGGCAAAAAGTGCGAGTCCAATGTGGACGAAAATAGCAGGGCTGGCTTCTAGATGGGTAATAAACTCCCCCGGCAACAAGCTGGCCAACGCTAAATTTATCATGGCAAAGCTATAGACAATAGGTAGTAAGAACCAACCTCGCCCTTGAGAGGCGACAATCGTCATGATGGTGCAGATCATTAGCCCAACAATGGAGCCAATATTCAATAAAGTCAGATTCTGGCCTCCACCGACATCAAAAACCTGATGCTTTAGAGCAATAGCATGGCACACTAGCGCCACGACAGCAGAAAGCAGTGCTAACCGTCGGTAAGCACTGCTTTTCTGCACCAGACTAGGGACAATCAAGCCCAAGCTGAGTGAATAAGCGATCAAAGCCAAAATAGAGAACACGGGCATAGCGTTATATAGGCATCGGCTAAGTGAATTAGATAGCCAGTATAGCGTTGAGCGCGTCCCTCTCCAACCGTTCTCCGATGTGGGGGCAGAGATCGTTTAAGCTTCGTGTTATAATCCCCGCCATTGTGTCGCCAGAGCGGCCTGTTTCCACGTTGAGTATGAGACAATGTTTGAGAACTTAACTGATCGATTGTCGCGCACACTGCGCAATATCAGCGGCCGTGGCCGGCTGACAGAAGAAAATATTAAAGAAACGCTACGTGAAGTTCGCATGGCGTTACTTGAAGCTGACGTTGCTCTTCCGGTTGTCCGCGATTTTATCAACCGAGTAAAAGAGAGTGCTGTCGGGCATGAGGTGAACAAAAGCCTCACGCCAGGTCAGGAATTCGTCAAAATAGTTAAAAATGAACTTATTGCCGCGATGGGCGAGGTTAATAACGAGCTGAATCTGGCGGCACAACCGCCCGCAGTGGTGTTAATGGCCGGTCTGCAAGGTGCGGGTAAAACCACCAGTGTGGCTAAACTGGGTAAGTTCCTGAAAGAAAAACAGAAGAAAAAAGTACTGGTGGTTTCAGCTGACGTGTATCGCCCTGCGGCGATCAAACAGTTGGAAACTCTGGCTCAGGGTGTTGGTATTGATTTCTTCCCGTCTGATGTACAAGAAAAGCCGATTGATATCGTTAATCGTGCTCTGCAACAGGCAAAACTCAAGTTTTATGATGTCCTGATTGTCGATACCGCCGGTCGTTTGCACGTTGACGAAGCGATGATGGACGAAATCAAACAGGTCCATGCCGCGATTAATCCGGTTGAAACACTGTTTGTTGTCGATGCCATGACCGGTCAGGATGCAGCCAACACGGCAAAAGCATTCAACGAAGCCTTACCGCTTACTGGTGTGGTTCTGACCAAGGTTGATGGTGATGCGCGTGGTGGTGCTGCTCTGTCCATTCGCCATATTACGGGCAAGCCGATTAAATTCCTCGGTGTTGGTGAAAAGTCAGAAGCACTTGAGCCATTCCACCCAGATCGCGTGGCCTCTCGTATTTTGGGTATGGGCGACGTACTGTCACTGATTGAAGATATTGAAAGTAAAGTTGACCGTGCGCAGGCCGAAAAACTCGCCACTAAGCTGAAAAAAGGCGATGGCTTTGATCTCAATGACTTCTTGGATCAACTGAAACAAATGCGCAACATGGGTGGCATGGCCAGCATGTTAAGCAAAATGCCGGGGGCAGGCCAACTGCCCGACAACGTGAAATCACAGATGGATGACAAAGTGACGGTGCGAATGGAGGCTATCATCAACTCGATGACGCTGAAAGAGCGCGCCAAACCTGAGATTATCAAAGGTTCACGTAAGCGTCGTATCGCAACCGGATCAGGTGTGCAGGTGCAGGATGTTAACCGCTTGCTTAAGCAGTTTGATGACATGCAGCGCATGATGAAGAAGATGAAAAATGGCGGTCTGGCTAAAATGATGCGTGGCATGAAAGGTATGATGCCACCAGGTTTCCCTGGCCGCTAAGGTCATTTGGCGCTGTGGTGTTCACCAGCGTGAAGTGAGTAAAGATTTCCCGCTGAAAACAGCGGTAAACGAAGAGAATTTGACTCATTACAAATCTAGCGCATAGGAATCTACGCTTTAGATTGCTTTTTGCGCCAAAATGAGTAAAATTTTCGGGCTTTTTATATTGCAACTGGACCCCGTTCCCCGATGGGGTCCAGTTGTTTTATTAACTAAAGAGGATGTTATGGTAACAATTCGTTTGGCTCGTGGCGGCGCTAAAAAGCGTCCGTTCTATCAAGTAGTAGTGACCGACAGCCGTAATGCTCGTGACGGTCGTTTCATCGAACGTGTAGGCTTCTTTAACCCGATCGCATCTGGTCAGGCTGAAGCTCTGCGTTTGGATCTGGACCGTATCGAACATTGGATTGGTCTGGGTGCAACAGTTTCTGATCGCGTATCTGCGCTGATCAAAGACGCTAAGAAAGCAGCTTAATCTGTCGCGGTGGTGGTTATTATGAGCAAACAACTCAATCCAGTGGTTCCCGAACAGCCGATTGTTCTCGGTAAAATGGGTTCAACTTACGGCATTCGCGGTTGGCTCAGAGTATTTTCATCCACCGAGAACGCCGAAAGCATTTTCGATTACCAGCCGTGGTTTATCCAGCAGGCCGGTAAGTGGCAGCATGTCGAGTTGGAAGACTGGAAGCGCCACAGTCAGGATCTGATCATTAAAGTTAAAGGTGTTGATGATCGAGATGCCGCGAATTTACTGACTAATTGCGAAATTGTCGTCGATTCGAAGCAACTACCCCCATTAGGTGATGATGATTACTACTGGAAAGACCTTATGGGTTGTCAGGTAGTAACAACCACCGGTTATGAACTAGGCAAAATCATCGATATGATGGAAACCGGTTCTAACGATGTGATGGTAGTGAAGGCAAACCTGAAAGATGCATTCGGTATGAAGGAGCGGTTGGTCCCGTTTCTTCATGGGCAGGTTATCAAGAATGTCGATCTCACTGCTCAACGTGTTGAAGTAGATTGGGATCCTGGTTTTTGACCTCCGAACTAAACGGCAAAAGTGAGTGGAACAAAACAATGTGGATCGGTGTTATTAGCCTGTTTCCCGAGATGTTCCGCGCGATAACCGATTACGGGGTAACTGGCCGGGCAGTAAAAAATGGCCTGCTGAGCGTGCAGTGTTGGAGTCCTCGTGACTTTACCTACGATCGGCATCGTACCGTGGATGACCGTCCCTATGGCGGTGGCCCGGGAATGCTGATGATGGTGCAACCGCTAAGGGAAGCCATTCATGCAGCAAAAGCAGCGGCAGGCGAGGGAGCAAAGGTGATTTATCTGTCACCTCAAGGGCGCAAACTGGACCAACAGGGTGTTTGCGAACTGGCAACTAATCAGAAGATGATTCTGGTGTGTGGTCGGTACGAAGGAGTTGATGAGCGCGTAATCAAAACCGAAATTGATGAAGAATGGTCAATTGGTGATTACGTTCTCAGCGGTGGCGAGCTGCCAGCAATGACTTTGATAGATTCAGTATCCCGCTTTATTCCGGGTGTGCTGGGTCATCAGGCCTCTGCAGAGGAAGATTCCTTTGTTGATGGATTGCTGGATTGCCCACACTACACTCGTCCTGAGGTGTTGGAAGGGATGGAGGTTCCGCCAGTTTTACTGTCGGGCAACCATGCCGAGATTCGTCGCTGGCGCTTAAAGCAGTCGCTGGGCCGTACCTGGCTTAGAAGACCTGAACTTCTAGAAAGCCTAGCTCTGACTGACGAGCAAATGGTGTTGCTGGCTGAGTTCCAACGGGAACACAAGCCCTGAGCAACAGAACTATGAAAGGAACATTGTGCTGCGTGCCAATTTCCTGATATATCAGTTTACCTAGGGTAAGAGACTTATTATGAGCAATATTATCAAGCAAATCGAACAAGAGCAGATGAAGCAAGATGTACCTGCATTCCGTCCGGGTGATTCCGTGGAAGTTAAGGTATGGGTTGTGGAAGGTTCTAAAAAGCGTCTGCAGGCATTCGAGGGCGTGGTTATCGCTATTCGTAACCGCGGTCTGCATTCTGCGTTCACCGTTCGTAAAATTTCCAACGGCGAAGGTGTTGAGCGTGTATTCCAAACTCACTCCCCAGTAATCGACAGCATTACTGTGAAACGTCGTGGTGCCGTTCGTCAAGCGAAACTGTACTATCTGCGTGAGCGTACTGGTAAGTCAGCTCGTATCAAAGAGCGTCTTAACCGTATTAACTAAGATTCAGCTCAGGCTTCATCCAAAAGTTAATAGTTATGAAGGGGTTAGCCATGTGCTAACCCCTTTTTTTATGCATATTTTAGCAGACGAAAAAATTCGTTAGACATTGTTTAGAGGGATGGGGGAAAAACAGGCAGGAATCAGCGTGGCATAGCACCACGCTAAAAAGTAACGTTATTACAGGCCGTAAACCAGAGTCACCGAGGTTGTGGTATCTGTATTTTTGGGAGCACTTGCAGGCGGCTTGGTGTTGTAGGTTGCAACATAGGCTAAACGTAATGCGAAGCTCTTATTGATTGCGACATTCAGCGCCGTTTCAGAGTTCAATGTGGTTTCTTCGTTTGCTAATGCTGAAACGCCTTCACTGAACACTGTGTTATCCGTTAGCTGATAAGTATAGTTACCACCGGCATACGCCAATGCTTTTGTCGCACGGCCACCTTCATAAAACTCATCATGGCGCACACCTGGACCAAATTCCACCCGCAGATTATGCAGCGGTGTGGTCATAATCTGGCGACCATAACCGGTGGTCAAAACAGAGCGCGAATCAAAACCGTTATAGCGATCATTTAACCAACTAGCCTGTCCGAACAGATAGTTACGGTCAGTTAGGTTATAGCGAGTACGCCCACCTAATTGATACCGCTCGGAAGAACGTTGATTGTTTGAGCTGGTATTACGTGCTGCTCCCCACAAACTGTAGGCTGTGTTGGGCTGAAACCAAGTTAATGTCGAGTTAGCGGTCAGTGTTGAGTTGGTTGTATTACCTGACTGCGCGGTATAACCCGCTTCGACAGTGCCATCAAAGCTCTTCTTGGCTGTAGCTGGATCGTCTAAGGCAGTAAAAACAGTCGCGTCAGCAAGAACTGAGGTGCTGATTAGGGATAAAGCGAGTGTGCTGATATAAAACGGCAACGCCCTGGTATGACGCAAAGAAAACATAATAGGTCCATGGTGAAAAAGATGATGTTTGTGATGCGGGTCGCATTGTAGCAGTAGTAATTCAACTTACTCAGAAGATATTTCGGAACGAATAATTAATTATAATAAGCGGGATTTTTTGATGAGTTCATTCTTAAAATGTCATAAGTAGAGGCGGTCATTGTCGAGTATTGACGCTTTTTATTGGTTTTATAAATGAAGATTTATCGGGTTAAGGCAGGCATATAATTAAGGGCCAGATAAATTCTGACCCTTAATTCTGTTCAAATTCGTTTTTACATAAAAGTGGTTACCAGCAAGTAGCCAGTAATACATGAACAGATAACGCCGATGAGACCTGGAATGATAAAGCTATGGTTAATAATAAATTTACCAATCTTGGTCGTGCCGGAACGGTCAAAACCGATACAGGCAAGGTCACTTGGGTAGGTAGGCAGAACAAAGTAGCCATAAGCGGCAGGGAAGAAAGCAATCAGCATCTTAGGATCGACGCCTAATTGCAATCCCATAGGGGCAATGGCTGCCAGAGCCGCCGCTTGGCTATTCACCAGTTTTGAAACCAGGAACAAGACAATAGCATAGGTCCATGGATGGGTTTTCACCACATCTTCCAAGGCAAGTTTCAAGTCACCCATATGGGCTTGGAAGAAAGTATCACTCATCCAGGCGACACCGAATACGGAAAAGATAGCGACCATCCCCGCTTTAAATACAGCACCGTTGGAGATATCACTAGGTTTCACTTTACAACCGATAAGAATAACTGCACCAGCAATTAGCATCATCATCTGAATAACCAAGTTCATCGATAATGACTGTAATTTGCCTTTCACTTCAAAGGCAGGTCGCAGATCTGCAAAAGCACCGAGTAATACAACTAATGCAATAGCCGCGAAAAATATCCAGGTAGACCAATAAGCTTGTTTTGGAAAAACCTGATTTAGCAAGGTATCGGTTGAACCGTAGATAAATTCACGCTGCTCTGGGTCTTTGATTCTCTCTTGGAAATCAGGATCTATATCCAGATTTTTACCACGACGCAGGCTCCACAATGCAGCAACTAGTACACCGACTAATGATGCGGGGACTGAGATGGCCAGAATTTCCAGAATACTGTAAGCCTGCCCGATCCCATGATTGGCACCAATAATAGATACTAATGAAACGACGGCAACCGAGACTGGCGATGCGGTAATCGCCATTTGTGAGGCGACGGAGGCAACAGCCATTGGCCGTTCCGGGCGAATTCCTTTTTTAATCGCAATATCAGAGATAATAGGGAACATTGTATAAACAACATGCCCAGTGCCACATAAAAAGGTTAATGACCAAGTTGTGAAAGGGGCAAGTAGCGTAATATGCTGAGGGTGACGACGTAATAATCGCTCCGCAAATTGCATCATTACATTTAATCCACCGGCAGTTTGTAATACGGCAGCACAACCAATAACTGCCAATATTGTGAGCATGACATCTACAGGGGGTTTTCCTGGTTCTAATCCAAAGATAAAGGTCAGAATAAATAAGCCGATACCACTTATTAGCCCCAGCCCCATGCCGCCATATCGAGTACCGACTAACAGACATAGAATTATAATTATAAATTGTAGTGTTATCATAATTTTACCTTGCTTCCAACATGAATAAAATCCGTTTCGCATTTGCTAGCTTTAAGCAATGAGCATGGCTCTCACATGACTTTCTTTATCAGAGCACAGGCGGCATTGATTAAAACCTTACTAATGCCAAGGCTACATTGTTGAGTTATGTAATTAATTAAATCTGGGATCTGTCTCTATTTTTATATCAGCTTGGACTTTTCTAATTAATTAAAGTGGAATGGAAATGGGGGAATAGAATATAAGATTTTGAATGTGAAATTAATGTGTAAATATTGTTTTAAATTAATGAATCAATTGGCTCTAAATTTAATAGGAATAGCATTATCTAACCGGGAAATTCATTGGAACAATATCCCGGTCGAGCAGAGATGACCGTTTCATTTAATTAATCCCTAATTTCTCCTTTAGGGGTTTCAAGTAACGGCGACTCACTGGGATATGTTTACCACTGCGCGTAATCACTTCTGCGGAACCATTATCCATCAATTGAATTTCACCCAGTTGCTCAGTATTGACCATGTATTGCCGATGGCAACGAACAAAAGGTGTTTTTTCTTCCAGTGTCTTAAGTGATAGCTGGGTATAGCCAGACTGCACTGTTCCAATAACATGTACACCACTCAATTCTGAACTGAGATATTCTACTTCTTCAATCTTCAGTAAAAAAATGCGGTTGTGGCCAGAGCAAGGAATATGTCGTAGCATCGGCTCCGTGATTTTATGTAAATTATTATTTACACCAAGTCCCCGCCTTAAGCGAATGAGTGTTTTCGCCAACCGTTGATGGTCGAGGGGTTTTAACAGATAGTCAAAGGCATGTTCTTCAAAAGCACGAATGGCATATTCATCGTAAGCGGTAACAAATACGATGTGCGGCATGCTCTCTGGATTCAGCATCGAGGCCAATTCCAAACCATTAATTCTGGGCATCTGGATGTCGATAAATATCACATCGGGTTGCAGGCGTTGTATTGCGGGGATAGCTTCCAACGCGTTGCTGCATTCGGCGACGATCTCAATATCATGCTCTTCACTTAGTCTTTCGCGTAAATCTTCACGCGCGGGTTGTTCATCGTCGACGATGATGACTCTTAACATACTGCCTCCACAAATTTCCCGCATCTTATCATGGCGTCAAGGGGAGGTTAGGACCATCTGCAGAAACTGAGACTTGCCGCAAAAGTCAGAGTGAAATACGCCTGTAAATCTAGAGGTAATTATTTATTTACACATATGGATTGAAAACTTTACACGCCGTGGTATTGTGGTGTCCTCAAACGATAAACATGCTAAACGACATCCGCTAAACAGAGATAGGTAAAGAATATGATCATGCAAAAAGATGCGCTCAATAATGTCCATATCAGTGCCGAACAAGTCCTGATGACACCAGAAGAACTGAAAAACCAGTTTCCATTGAGCAACAGTGATCAGTATGCAATTGAAGCCTCACGTAAAACGATTGCTGACATTGTTCAAGGACGAGACCCTCGCCTACTGGTGGTTTGCGGGCCATGTTCTATCCACGATGTGGATGCTGCTCTGGATTATGCGCGTCGTTTGAAAGCTCTTTCTGCACAATTGAGTGATAGCCTGTATATCGTTATGCGTGTCTACTTTGAAAAACCAAGAACCACAGTTGGCTGGAAAGGCCTGATTAATGACCCTGCAATGGATGGTTCTTTCGATGTAGAAAAAGGATTACAAATTGCACGGCAATTGCTGCTGGATTTAGTGAAGATGGGCTTGCCATTAGCAACCGAAGCACTGGACCCGAACAGCCCACAATACTTGGGGGACTTATTCAGTTGGTCGGCTATCGGCGCGCGTACTACCGAATCGCAGACTCACCGTGAGATGGCCTCGGGCTTGTCTATGCCAGTTGGGTTTAAGAATGGTACTGATGGCAGTCTGGGTACAGCAATCAATGCCATGCGTGCGGCAGCGATGCCACACCGTTTCATGGGAATTAACCAGTCTGGTCAGGTTTGTTTGCTGCAAACTCAAGGTAACCCACACGGCCATGTGATTTTACGCGGTGGTAAAACCCCGAACTACAGCGCACAAGATGTTGCTCAGTGCGAAAAACAGATGCAGGATGCGGGACTCGTTCCGTCCTTAATGATAGATTGCAGTCATGGAAATTCGAATAAAGACTTCCGCCGTCAGACTGCAGTCGCTGAATCTGTTGTTGAGCAGATCAAGGCTGGCAATCGTTCTATTACTGGCGTGATGCTGGAAAGCAACATTCACGAAGGGAATCAGTCCTCTGAACAACCACGTGTAGACATGCGCTACGGTGTTTCAGTGACCGATGCCTGTATTAACTGGGATACGACTGAAACCTTGTTACGTGAAATGCACCAGGAATTACGTTCAGCGCTGGCGGCACGGACTGCAGAGGAAAAGTAAGTATGGTGGCTGAACTGACCGCTTTACGTGATCAAATTGATGAAGTCGATAAAGCTCTGTTGGATTTGTTGGCCAAGCGTCTGCATTTAGTGGCTGAAGTAGGCGAAGTTAAAAGTCGTTATGGTTTGCCTATTTATGTTCCGGACCGTGAGGCGGCAATGCTGGCCTCACGCCGGCAGGAAGCTGAAGCTCTAGGCGTTCCACCTGATTTGATTGAAGACGTATTGCGCCGAATAATGCGAGAGTCTTATACCAGCGAAAATGACAAAGGTTTTAAGACGCTGTGTCCGCAATTACGCCCAGTTGTCATTATCGGTGGTCAGGGCCAGATGGGGCGGTTATTCAATAGAATGCTGACGTTGTCTGGCTATCAGGTAAAAACGCTAGAACAGGAGGATTGGCCACAGGCCGAGTCTATTCTGGCTGATGCCGGTATGGTGATTGTCAGTGTGCCCATCCATATTACTGAAGACGTGATTGCTCGGTTGCCAAAACTGCCATCGGATTGCATTTTATTGGATCTCGCGTCAGTGAAGAATAAACCGCTGCAAGCAATGCTTGCCGCCCATGAAGGGCCGGTTGTTGGCTTGCACCCGATGTTTGGGCCTGATGTTGGTAGCCTTGCCAAGCAAGTGGTGGTGTATTGTGATGGTCGTGACCCACAAGCCTATCAGTGGTTGCTGGAGCAGTTACAGGTATGGGGGGCGCGGTTACATAGAATCAGTGCCGTTGAGCATGATCAGAATATGGCGTTTATTCAGGCGTTGCGCCATTTTGCGACCTTTGCGTATGGCCTACACTTGGCAGAAGAAAATGTGCAGCTAGAGCAGTTATTGGCACTGTCTTCACCGATTTATCGTTTAGAACTGGCGATGGTAGGCAGACTGTTTGCGCAAGATCCGCAACTTTATGCCGATATCATTATGTCATCGGAAGATAATCTGGCGCTGATTAAGCGCTATTACAAACGCTTTGGTGAGGCGATTACTTTACTGGAGCAGAGTGACAAACACGCCTTTGTGCAAAGCTTCCAGAAAGTTGAGCACTGGTTTGGCGATTATGCCGAGCGCTTTTTGGTGGAGAGCCGTTCATTATTGCGGCAGGCAAACGACAACCGCCAGTAACCTGAACCACTCATTGCTGGTTTGTAAAAGAAGTCCCCTCGACACCATCGCGGGGACTTTTTGCTATCTATGCTAGCGACTCTTTCAGCTTGGATTCACGGGAACCACGTTTTCGCTTGGATAGCAGCCCAAGACTTTTAATGAACGGGTTATCGGCGTCAAATCGGCCAAGGCTTTTTGCATAGGATCAGAGCGTAAATTAGCCTGCACATCGATATAAAACATCTCTTCCCATGGATTGCCATTGATTGGTCGAGATTCAAGTTTTGTCATAATGATCCCGTGATCCCTCAATACTAATAATGCTTCAACCAGTGCCCCAGATTGTTGGCCTGTGGCCATGATCAAGGTGGTTTTCGCCGGGATCTGCTCAGATACATCAATGGCCTTACGGGCAAGCACGATGAAGCGAGTAATATTTTGCTGTTGGTTCGCCAGATTATGTTCGAGCACCTGTAAGTTATAAAGTGCACCGCCGGCTTCACTCCCTAATGCTGCCGCTGTCGGTGAATTTAACTGTGCAACTTTCTCCATCGCGGCGGCTGTGCTTTCGCAATATTCGATTTTCCAGTGCGGGAAACGGTTAATAAACTGGCTGCATTGTTGGAAGGGCTGCGGATGACTGTAGACCGTGTTAATTTGGCTCAGGTCAGTATCTGTGGCGACCAGTACGCAATGATCAATAGGATTGGTTATTTCACCAACAATCGACAAGCTGGTGTGCTGCAATAAGTCATATACATCGTTTATGGAACCTGAACTGGTATTCTCTATTGGTAATACGGCGTAATCGGCCTGCCCGGTCTCCACCTGAGTAAAAATATCCTGAAATTTCTGGCAACCGCACTCAATGAGATGCTCAAAATGACGAGCTGCATATTGGCGGGCGGCCAAATGTGAGTAAGAACCTTTCGGGCCAAGGAAGGCAATACGAGCAGAATGTTGAGTGGTTTGATTCAGCTGATGCTGCAACAGTGCCTGTTGAGTCAATACTGAATCTTCGATAATCAGTTGGAACAGGCGGGTAACATAGAATCCATCGAGATCATAAGGTTTGGCGGCGCTAATGAGGGCATCCAGCAAGTCACGTTCACGTTCCTTATCGCGAATAGGGCGATGATGGAGCAACTTGGCTTTAGCAACATCCACTGCCAATTCACGCCGTTCTGCCAGTAAAGCCAGCAGTTTTAAATCAAGTGCGCTGATGCGCTCACGTAGCACCAGTAATGGATTATCACTCATAGGGTCTGCCTTATTATCATCCTGAATGTTTTATGCATAAAAAAAGCCTCCCGCTTGGGAGGCTTTTTTGTTCGTCTTCGCATTCTTTATCACACGACGAAACGCCTCCCAATCAGGGGAAGGTAAAAAAGAATGCGAAGAAAAACACTTTATTGATCATCGTTGCTGATTACCCGTTATGGACCGGTTTGTGAATTATGGATTCAATCGCTTGCTAAGATAAAGGTAGTTAAAAAGTATAACCTTTAAACGTGACCTTAAAAATAGACAGTCTCTAAACTAACCGCCAGCCTGAATTGCTGTCAATAAAAAACGCGCCCGAAAGCGCGTTAGATCCGAAATGAGATAGTTTTTTCCGGCTATTGTTCCTGCTCGGATTCTTCTTCCTCTACATCGACTGACTCCAAATTAGCATCTTTAACACTGCTTGCCGCACGACGAGCTTCACCTTTGTGTTGAACTTTATTTAATTGGCGTTCTAGTTTGGTGATCAGTTCATTAATTGCAGCATACATATCATCATGTTTGGCACTGGCAACCAAAGGACCCATCGGGGTACTGATTGTTGCGTCTGCAACAAATCCTTGCGGATCTTTAGACAGTACAATATGTGGGTTTATTAACTGGGCCTGCCATTTATCCAGTTTGGTGAGACGGTCTTCAACATGCTTACGAATTGCTGGGGTGATATCCATTTGCTTACTAGTAATGTTGACTGTCATATGACTTACCTCGCTGTCTACTCCTCTTGGATAACTTCAGCATACCTCTCTTTTTCATAAAATGTATGATCGAGATCACTTATTTTTGTCACTTTTTGCAAAGGTCATGGGAACTGTGATTTAACGTCAGGAATAGGTGCAGAGGGCTTGAATCATTGGTCAGAATACCGCATTATCGATAAGTTATATCGCCTGCATCTTGCTAAAAATAGCATGATTTAGTTGTTTTAAATGCGATAGTAGGGCGATAGTCTAACATGATGAATCGCATCGATTTGTGGTGTTAAAGCAGAATTGAAAACGGCAGCCTGAGCTGCCGTTTGTTATTTTTATCGTTCCAAATAATATTAGGCTGGGTTCGCCGCAATTATCTTGGCAACTTTGTCTGCTTGCGCATTCAGTTGCAGTTGTTTATAAGCATTTTCCATCAACGGTAGCGCATCGCGTGTTGCCTGAGTATCAGGATAATCTCTCAACATTTGCTCGACACGGTTAACTACCGCGACGTAAGCGCCTCGTTTAGTGTAATATTGTGCCACGGCCAATTCATGCTTGGCCAGACGATCTTTCAGGAACATCAGGCGTTTTTGCGCGTCAGTTGCGTATTGGCTGTTCGGATAGCTTTGAATCAACTGGTTAAAATCGCGGAATGCGGCCTTAGCATGTTGTGGATCGCGGTCTGAACGATCAATCCCGAAAAAGCCTTGTAATGCACTGTCATCCAGAGCCATGTCAGTCAAACCACGCATATACAATACGTAATCGATGTTAGGATGTGTGGGGTTAAGGCGCATAAAGCGATCGATTGAGGCTTGCGCCAACGGCAGGTCAGCAGATTTATAATACGCATAAATCAAATCAAGCTGAACTTGTTGAGAGTAAGGCCCGAAAGGATAGCGGTTATCTAACGCTTCTAGTTGCGTAATAGCTCCCTTAAAGTTACCGTCCTGCAGTTTTTGCTGAGCGGTAGCATAGAGCTCAGAAGGCGGGTTATCGGGAACCACGTCCTTGTTACTGGAGCAACCGGTCAGCACCAGGCTCAACGTGGCGGCAGCCACCAGATATTTCATACGCGTCATGACGTTTTGATTATCCTCGAAGTGTTATTCCGGGAGACTGTCCGTTAAGCTCCCGACAAAGATCTAGATACAATAGCACATTATATTAAACGGCATCGCCGTCAAAACCCAACGTTAACGAACAAGAAGCTGCATATGGCACAACAAGTACAACTCAGCGCAACGGTGGCCGAATCACAACTCGGTCAACGGTTAGATCAGGCTTTGGCCGAATTGTTCCCTGATTATTCAAGATCTCGCATAAAAGAGTGGATTTTGGAAGACAGGGTGACAGTCAACGGTAAAAAAATTAACAAGCCTAAAGAAAAAGTGTTGGGTGGCGAGCTCGTCGCAATTGACGCGCAAATTGAGGAAGATGCCCGCTGGGCGCCTCAAGAAATCCCACTGGATATCGTCTATGAAGATAACGATATTTTGGTCATTAATAAACCCCGTGGTTTAGTCGTACACCCTGGTGCAGGTAACCCTGATGGCACAGTTCTGAATGCACTGCTCCATTATTATCCAGAAATTGTCGATGTTCCTCGTGCGGGTATCGTGCATCGTCTGGATAAAGATACCACGGGCTTGATGGTCGTGGCGAAAACAGTTCCAGCACAGACTCGTTTGGTTGAAGCATTGCAAGCACGCGAAATCACCCGTGAGTATGAAGCTGTAGCCATCGGGAATATGACCGCAGGTGGCAGAGTTGATGAGCCTATTTCTCGCCATTCTACCAAGCGGACACACATGGCTGTCCACCCAATGGGTAAACCGGCAACGACGCATTACCGCATTATGGAGCACTTTCGCGCCCACACCCGCCTGCGTTTGCGCTTAGAGACTGGCCGTACACATCAGATTCGTGTGCATATGTCTCATATAAACCATCCGCTGGTGGGGGATCAGTTGTATGGTGGCCGCCCGCGTCCACCTAGAGGTGCATCAGATTCCTTTATTGCTATTCTGCGTGGTTTTGATCGTCAGGCGCTACATGCAACTATGCTGCGTTTGTATCATCCAATCAGTGGCATTCAAATGGAATGGCATGCAGCATTACCAGAAGATATGGTTGAGCTGATTAATGCACTGAAAGCCGATACTGAAGAATTCAAAGATCAGATGGATTGGTAATGAACAAGCTGATACTTCCCGATTGGCCAGCGCCTGCTCGTGTTAAGGCATGCAGCACCACCCGTCACGGTGGTATCAGCGAATTCCCTTATGATTCATTAAACCTTGGCACTCATGTGGGGGATACGGCTTCCACTGTGATAGCGAATCGCCAACGTTTAGTGGAACAAGCGGGGTTGCCGCAAATGCCCGTTTGGCTGGAGCAAGTACATGGCACACGTGTCTTGCATCTGGATGGCACGGCAATTTCTGATGTGCAGGCTGATGCTGTATATAGCCGCGTTGCGGGGCAAGTATGTACGGTTATGACCGCAGATTGCCTACCCGTGCTATTTTGTTCTTTAGCTGGTGATGAAGTTGCTGCAGCGCATGCGGGTTGGCGAGGTCTATGTTCTGGGGTTCTTGAGCAAACGCTGGCGCAGTTCCAAGCTGCACCGTCATCTATTATTGCCTGGTTAGGTCCGGCTATCGGCCCACAACAGTTCGAAGTGGGTGAAGACGTTAAACAAGCCTTTATCACTATCGACGCGCAATCTACTGCTGCGTTCATGCCTTTCGGTACGAAGTATCTCGCCGACATCTATTTATTGGCTCGACTGCGACTACAAGCTGCGGGTATTCATGCTATCTATGGTGGAGATCGCTGCACAGTGAGCGAAAAACAACAATTTTTCTCCTATCGACGCGATGGAATCACCGGACGTATGGCAAGTTTAGTCTGGCTGATATAACCTATTGAATTAGGACGATCCGCTGACGTATAACGTTTTACTCTAAATATTGTGTCGAAGTAACCTTGAAAATTTGAGGGATGACCTCATCTAATCTCCAGTAGCAATTTTGACCAACATTGGAGGTGTTATGCGTCTGGATCGTCTTACTAGTAAATTCCAGCTTGCCCTCGCCGATGCCCAATCTTTAGCTCTTGGGCGCGACAATCAATTTATTGAACCGTTACATTTGATGAGCGCTCTGCTCAATCAGGATGGGGGAACGGTTCGCCCATTATTGACCTCGGCGGGAATTAATGTCGCGAGTTTACGTAGCGATATTGAGCAAGCATTAGGTCGTCTTCCACAAGTCGAAGGTACTGGCGGTGATGTTCAACCATCAAATGAGCTGGTCCGTGTATTGAACCTGTGTGACAAATTAGCGCAAAAGCGTGCTGATAAATTTATCTCTTCAGAGCTGTTTGTTCTGGCAGTTCTTGAAGATCGCGGCACCTTAACTGACATGTTAAAGGCTGCTGGCGCAACAACGAGTAATATAGATAAGGCAATTGAAACTATGCGAGGTGGTGACAAAGTTGATGACCAAGGCGCAGAAGACCAGCGCCAGGCATTGAAAAAATTCACTATCGATCTGACTGAGCGAGCGGAGCAAGGCAAACTCGATCCGGTTATTGGCCGTGATGAAGAAATTCGCCGTACCATTCAGGTACTACAACGTCGTACGAAGAATAACCCCGTATTAATCGGTGAGCCGGGTGTCGGTAAAACGGCCATCGTGGAAGGTCTGGCGCAGCGAATCGTGAATGGTGAAGTGCCAGAAGGCCTAAAACACAAACGCGTGCTTTCTTTAGATATGGGGGCATTGATCGCGGGTGCTAAGTATCGCGGTGAGTTTGAAGAGCGTTTGAAAGGCGTGTTGAACGATTTATCAAAACAAGAAGGTAGTGTGATCTTGTTCATTGATGAATTGCATACCATGGTCGGAGCCGGCAAAGGCGACGGGGCGATGGATGCAGGTAACATGCTGAAACCTGCATTAGCACGTGGTGAACTACACTGCGTAGGTGCAACAACTCTTGATGAGTATCGTCAATATATAGAGAAGGATGCGGCGCTTGAGCGGCGTTTCCAGAAAGTTTATGTGGCAGAGCCGACAGTCGAAGACACTATTGCGATTTTGCGTGGGTTAAAAGAGCGTTATGAGCTGCATCATCA
Source organism: Yersinia vastinensis (assembly GCF_902726565.1). GTDB lineage: Bacteria > Pseudomonadota > Gammaproteobacteria > Enterobacterales > Enterobacteriaceae > Yersinia > Yersinia vastinensis. Next base: position 1,942 of record NZ_CACVAF010000003.1, on the reverse strand, counting down.
TGTGCAGATAACTGACCCAGCAATTGTTGCAGCAGCAACACTGTCGCATCGCTATATTTCGGATCGTCAGTTACCGGATAAAGCTATCGACCTTATCGATGAAGCCGGTTCTAGCATCCGTATGCAAATGGATTCAAAACCAGAATCATTGGATCGGTTGGAACGTCGGATTATCCAATTGAAACTGGAGCAGCAGGCACTGAAGAAAGAGTCTGATGACGCCAGTAAAAAACGTCTAGAAATGCTCAATACCGAATTAGAGCAGAAAGAACGTGAATATTCAGAGCTGGAAGAAGAGTGGAAAGCAGAGAAAGCCTCTCTCACCGGAACTCAGAATATTAAAACTGAACTGGAACAAGCCAAAATCACCTTAGAGCAAGCTCGTCGTGTGGGTGATTTAGCGCGGATGTCAGAACTTCAGTACGGTAAAATTCCTGAGCTGGAAAAACAGCTGGCGGCGGCAACGGCGCTTGAAGGGAAAACCATGAAGCTGCTGCGTAACCGTGTCACAGAAGCTGAGATTGCTGAAGTGCTGGCGCGCTGGACAGGTATCCCAGTCTCTCGCATGCTGGAAAGTGAACGAGATAAGTTACTGCGCATGGAGCAGGATCTGCATAAACGCGTCATTGGACAAAATGAAGCGGTTGAAGCGGTATCCAATGCGATTCGTCGTAGCCGCGCTGGGCTATCAGATCCAAACCGCCCAATTGGTTCCTTCCTATTCTTAGGGCCAACAGGGGTGGGTAAAACTGAGTTGTGCAAAGCGCTGGCGAATTTCTTGTTCGACAGCGACGATGCCATGGTTCGTATTGATATGTCCGAGTTTATGGAGAAACATTCCGTTTCTCGGTTGGTCGGCGCACCTCCGGGTTATGTAGGTTATGAAGAAGGTGGGTATCTGACGGAAGCTGTACGCCGTCGCCCTTACTCAGTCATTTTGCTGGATGAAGTAGAAAAAGCGCATCCCGATGTCTTCAACATTCTATTGCAGGTATTGGATGATGGGCGCTTGACTGATGGGCAGGGCAGAACCGTCGACTTCCGCAATACGGTCGTTATCATGACTTCTAACCTCGGTTCAGATTTAATTCAGGAACGTTTCGGTGAAAGAAGTTACACCGAAATGAAGGATATGGTGATGGAAGTTGTTACTCATCACTTCCGCCCTGAATTTATCAACCGTATAGATGAGGTGGTTGTCTTCCATCCACTGGGTCGGGCGCATTTGGCTTCAATTGCTCGTATCCAACTGGAACGTCTGTACAAACGTTTGGAAGAGCGTGGCTATCAGGTCACTATTACTGAACCTGCGCTGGAGTTCCTGGGGGAAACCGGCTTCGATCCTGTTTATGGGGCACGGCCATTGAAACGTGCTATTCAGCAGGAAATCGAGAATCCACTGTCACAGCAGATACTTTCTGGCAAATTAATACCGGGAGTTCCAGTGACTCTGGATGTCGAGAATGGGCATATCATTGCTAAACAGTAATGGTTAACTCTTAAAGGGGCGAGAAATCGCCCCTTTTTTGTTGTTTTTTTCACCGCATCTGGTGTTTTTGCCGCATTAATGAGCGGTTGAAAAATTTTTTTAAATTAGGGGTTGCAGGCTGTCAGGAACTCCCTATAATGCGCCTCCACTGACCGGGAACAACGAAACAAACTTCGCCGGGTCAGGAAGAGAAAAGAATGATTTTGACTTCGAAAGAAACAAAAGAAAACCTTGACTCTTCAGCGGGAAAGCGTATTATCTGCCTCCCGCGTTACCGTAAGATTCGCCGCAAGGCAAACAGGTAACGAACGCTCTTTAACAATTTATCAGACAATCTGTGTGGGCACTCGCAAGACGATATCGAAGCCTGTTTCGGCAGGCAGAAGAAATATTAAAGTCTTGAAGAGTGACCAAAGCAGTAAACATTTGAACTTCGGTTCGAATGCATATTTG
>NZ_CACVAF010000002.1 GCF_902726565.1 Yersinia vastinensis | reverse complement strand
GGATTTATTCAAAATGGCTCAATAACTAATGCCAAAATCGGTCAGTATATAATGTCTGACAATTACGTGATGGGAATTCTGGGCTGGAAAATAGATAAACTCGGTAACGCCGAATTTAATAATGTCACTGTTAGGGGAACAGTATATGCGACAGCAGGTAAATTTAGCGGAACGATTGAAAGTAATGACGGCTATTTCGGTGGAACTGTATACGCTAATAAAATCATTGGCGATGTGGTTCAAGGTGTTCATTTAAAAGGATATGTAACAAATACAGGAATGTCGGCGGGCGCATCAGCAGATAGAGTCCCTAGCGGTGTATTGTGGAAGGTATTTTCATTTGATTCTGCAAATTTTGAGAGAGTGCTGATTATTAACGGAGATGTTACGTGGGGGAGCATCTACTCTGGAAACGATTTAAATCTACTAATAAATGGCGTGATCGTCCAAAGTTTCATTACAGGCGGGGCATCAACCCCAGCAGCAACAGTGGGCGGCGTTTCATTCAGAGTCCCTGCAACTGTCTTGGGTGGGATGGATGTTATCAGCATTCGATACAATAACTTTGGCGGCGGGAGTTCAAATGTCACCCCATTGTTTAATGCCACGGTGTTAGTGTGCAAGAAAGGAAGTGCTGGTGTTCTTGTTGGACCTAATAATATCCCCGCTTAATAAACTACCTCATAACCTGTGACGGACGCCTGTGTTATTTCGGTGTTCTAATTTAATTAAATATCATAAATGATAGGGATCACTATGATTGGTGCTTGGTATAGAACTGGGACAATTACAGCCCCATCCGGTCAGAACGTTATTACCGGTTCTGGAACTCAATGGGCTAACAATGTCATGGGTGTTGCTATTGGACAGGCATTGTATGTCACCAGATCCGATGGAAATACATTGGTTTATGAAATATTGGCTGTAGACAGTGATACTAAAATTAGAATTAATGGAAATATTGTTGATTCTTTGACTAATTCAAATTATGCAATTCATACATCTGTTTCTAATTCATATTCTGCATTAGCGCGTGAGTCATCAGCTCAATTAGGATTTTATCAACAGTTGTTTAAAGATTGGCAAAATATAACAACCAGTACTGGCGATGTCACTATTATTGCGCCAGATGGTTCAATTGTAGTTATTCCGTCACTTAATCAAATGAGCGCAGACATAGACAATAAATTGTCCCTTGATGGTGGGACGATGACCGGCCCGATGGTCTTGTCTGGTGATGGTACTACAGCTAAAAGCCCAGCATCTATGGCTCAATTAACGGGGGTGGTTGGTAGTGCTGCTAGCGCTATATTAAATTTCCCCGCCGCTGGTCTCGCGACGGGTATGTTCACTGCCGATGAAGTAGTAGTAGGAGACGCCGCAGGTCTAACTTATAGACTTAGGGGTGTGAGTGCGGGTATTAATATTTCAACAGTTGGCGCGGGAGGGATGGATACAGGAACCCCTCCCACAGATGGATTTGTTGCTATTTATGTTATGTACAATCCAACAACAAAAGCACGAGTTATGTTGGCACGGAATACAACAGGCTCTGTTGCGCCTCTTATATATTCAGGGGCAAATGCTCCAGCGGGTTACACAGCTTCTGCTTTAGTCAGTGTATGGCCCTTGTTAGGTGTTCGCTTCCGGCAAGGCTGGCAAAGGGATAGGCGTATTAATTTCCCCCCAATCACTATTTCTAGCGGAACCATACCCGTCACCTACCAGGCGATAGACTTATCAACCATATGTCCCAAGAATGCTAAAACTGCATTAGTGGAGGGTACGGCCAACGCAGGCGGTGGGGGTGCAAGCACCTCATTTGTTGTTTCAACAGATGCATCAGCAACAGGGAGGATTAGATTTCAAAATAATTCAGCAGTATGTATAGGCACGGGAGATGTATTGATTGGGGCCAATAACACTACTTATTTTACTGTAGGTGCATCGCCTGTCCAAGGCACCTGGGCACTGGTGGTGTCTGGTTATACATTCTAGGGGGTTTATATGGTAAATGTCATTTTTGAAGATGAAACACACGCCGTTATTAAGATGTACTTCGAAATCGCCCCCACTCCGGGTTTTTATCTCAACATGGGAACCGTAGAGGTGGATGACCCCCGTTGGTATGTATTTTTTTATAAGTTTGATGATTTTATGCGAGAGGGCTGGCCAGAACCAACATATGTTCCATCTATTGAGGGTGAGGATATTCTTGCAGAAGACGTAAATTAGAAATACAAAACCGGGCTTAATTGCCCGGTTAGTAAACTTATTTAGTTTTAATATCACAATCAGTATTAAAAGTTATATTTAACTCCTAACATCACCGCAGTATCGCTATAACCTTTGTTGCCGATCTGCTGGCCAACATTACCCCAAAGGTTGACGTTCTTATTCATTTGACCTTCAACACCCACTTTCAACTCACCGATATTTGCAGCACCATCCTGCTTCACTGTTACATTATCCATTGTTGTGCCAAAGTCTTTAGTATTATGGATCCAGTTTGCTTCAATAAACGGCTGGAATACACGGTCTTTGCCTTTATCCTGATCGCTGTAGCCGTTCATAAAGGCTTTTACACCCAGGCGGGTCTGAATATTACCATCACCTTCTCCAGACACATTCGTTCCGTTGGCTTCTTTATGGTCGTCAGCTTTCACACCCATCCAGGTAACTTGCGCCTTAGGTTGAATGAAGTAGGCGGCATTCTTAGCGGCATTTTCACCCACTTTAAAGGTATAACCACTTTCGACAGAAGCTGTTACCCCTTTGGATTTGTATTCTTCAGCAGCTAAGTTCTGGCCTTCAACGGTATTGTTGAACCAGCTGTATTGCACCCAACTGTCAACGTATAGTCCAGCTTTATCTTCGTTGTTCGCGTACCAAGTCCCATATACACCGGTACTATAGCCGTCGGTTGACCCTTTAGCGTTGTAGCCGGATGCCCGTGAAACAGTGGTACTTTTGCTATTACCATACCCAGCCATAACACCCAGATGGAAGCGGTCCGTTGTATTGCTGCTCCATTGAGCTATATCACCGCCCAATTGCACGACATAACGATTAGCCTGTGTACTCAGTTGGCCTGATGTATCACGAGAGCGGTTGTGACCACCTTCGTTACGCAACCACAGGCTGGTTAATTTATGTTCACCGGTCAATGCGTCGATATACTGTGTTTCACCCATGCGGTCATTAAGGTTCGTCACGAACATGTTATTGACTGCAGCCAGGTTAGCTGCATAATTGCTCGCTTCAGGACGTTTGATCATTAATGATGGGTCAACTGGGTCAACTGGGTCAACTGGGTCAACTGGGTCAACTGGGTCAACTGGGTCAACTGGGTCAACTGGAATAACTGGGTCAATTGGATCAACTGGAATAACTGTACTTGTCAGGTACCAATTATTTGCATTTGTTCCGACACCACGCGCCAGAGAGTAATCATAGGCGCCAGCAACAATACGTCCTTGTTTAACAAACTCACCGTTCGACAGCCCATTGACTTCAATCAGCTCAATGCCATTCAATGTTGCTGCACCACTGCCACCCAAGTTAGTCACACCCACGCGAGTTGTACCCGAAGTATTGCCGTTAACGACTAATTTATCAGTAGCCGAGGTGTCATTATTCAGTACTGAGTTAAAATTGAGCAAGCCATCGTTGCCGATGTAATTACCGGATACCGTCAGAATCGTACCTGGTACACCGTTAAGGCTCACAGTACCGCTATTACTTAGACTGTTCAGTGTCTGGTCGAAACCGGCTAAATCCAGTTCCCCCGCAGTCTCGACAATATATTCGGAAGCTGTACTGAAGCTGCTTGCAGCACCAGCCTTTAAGATGCCAGAATTAACTGTTGTCGTACCACTATAGGTATTTACGCCATTTAATACCGTCATACCACTGTAAACGGCCACTTTACCACTGCCAGCAATGGCAGAATTAAACTGATAATCAGTATCAATATGGTTAAAGACAATTGAGCTATCACCGCTCCCTAAGGTAATAAGTGGTGTATTAATATAACCGGCTAATGACGCAGTATAATTAGCTGCGCTACCAATATTCAGTACTCCGATTGAAGTTGCATCTTTAGCAATGGTTAAATTATCGGTTTGAACAGTCCCACTGTTATTAATAGTCAGTGAGGCGTTACCGCCAAACTCCCCAAAACGAATATCACCTGTATTAACCCAATTGGAGTTAACACCAGTGACCAAAACGTCACCTTTTGAGCCAGCGGTATAGCCGACATAGCTACCAGAACTACTGAGACTCCCGCCATCGGAGACGACGACAGAGCCATTCCCACTGTTACCAATAACCAAGCTGTTAGCGTTGTGCCAAGAAGAATCTGTACCTGAGATATTTACTCGGCCAGTGGCATCTTTCCCTGCACCAACATAACCAAAACTATCAGTTACAACGCCACCATTAGTGATATTTAGAGTACTATTAGAACCTACTGATGCGTAAAACGAACCAATTTGCAGGGTCTCGGCATTATCCCAACGAGAGTCGGTGCCGGTAATTTCTACCACTCCGATAGAGTCGTTAATATTCCCGCTTTGACTGGTTACTACACCACCATCAGAAACTACCATGGTGGCAGGGCCATTTGTTCCTATATCAAGTAAAGTACCCACTTGCCAGCGGGAACCTGCACCGTTCACTTCTACATAACCGGTTGAAGTCGTTCCTGCCGCAACGCTTGCTTTCGTTGCCGTGGTAACAACGCCGCCATTGGTGATTTTAAGACTGCCATCACCTTCATGGCCGATGAACATACGATTACCGGCATTCCAGATTGAGCCTAGACCTGTGACTTCAACGCTACCGGTTGAACCTGGGCGATACGCAATATCAGCATCATTTTGGTTAGTGACTACAGCACCATCGGTAATTCGCATCATGCCATTACTGTCATTTTCGCCACCAATGCGTAACTCACCGCCGTTGATTAATTGTGAATCAGTTCCACTGACTTCAAGATAACCAACAGCCCCAACACCAAAACCAACATGTGTCGCGTTAACAGGGTTATTTACAACTCCTCCATCCGCTATCAGTAATGTGCCGTTACCGTTATAACCAACAAAGAGCACCCCGTTATTTATCCACTTAGAGTCAGAGCCAGTAATAACTACCTCACCGGTAGCTGTAGAACTATAACCAATATAGCTCCATAGCCCAGCGGCTACATTTCCGCTGGTTAACGTTCCACCACTTCCGCTGTTCAACGGTCCACCATTGAAAATATCCATAGCACCAAATGACGTATTACCAATTATTATTACCCCTGGAATATCCCAGTCAGGTAAGTCGGGTATTACATCACCTGTAAAACCGATGTCAGCATAAGAAGTTGTAGTACTAATCGCAGATATAATAGTTAAGGCGATACAAGATAATTTGTAGTTAAATTTTTTCATTTTAAGTAATGGCCCAGATATAAAATATGATAAAAAGAATAAGTTTATTAATATGAATTCTCGTTTACTTTTTAAAATACACATGAGCATCAAATTTATTACTGCAACGATAATTCATGAACTCACGATAACGTGATTTAGGTCAAAAAATAATCAGATACTAGGGTTGGTTTTGTAGGAATATTCCTGTTTTTCGTTTAAGTATCTAAATTTCCGTATCCAAATAATCAGTTTAAAATAATATTAATAATTGTATTAAGTTTTCATCAATGTGGTTGGCATCATAGAACAGATTCATTGCTCCACAAATACTGGGGGGATATCGGGGAGGGAGTAGCCGGTAGGTAACCGGTCAGATAGAAGGTGTTAAGCCTGAAACCAGTCATCAGCGCTTTCCCACGTCTCCTGCAAAATCTCCTGAATCACTTCTTTGTCGTCAGGCGACCCACCGAATACAGTTAACCCGTCCATACCTGCCAATCTTATTGTAGCCTCAGCCTCTGGATAGCGACGCTTTACGCGATCATTAAACTCGATAGCTAGAGCGGATAGAGCGCCGGCGGGTAATTTCTTGGTTTTATCAACGGTCACTTCGATACGTAGCATGATTTTTACTCCCACATTAATGCACTGGTTTTTTATACAGCACTTTGAGTGGGGAGTTCAATCTGTTTTTACGAACACCAGCCGATAAGATACTAAATATTTACTTCTTCATTTCGCCACTCATCCTTTTATAATGCCCACGCTGACAGGTATACTCAACTTTTAGCAGTGAACAATAAACCGGATAATGAGCCGGATAAAACAAATGGGATTTAAAATGAAAAAACATTTAAATCAATCATTTATGATGTTTAATGCGTATTTCGCTGCGGAATAGATCATGGATTGGTTCACTCTTGGTCCTGGGGTTTTGGGGATACTATTTTTAGTCTCTTTAATGGCCGGATTTATTGATTCCATTGCCGGTGGTGGTGGGTTACTTACCGTCCCGGCATTGTTGGCAGTGGGGCTACCGCCTGCGCAAGTTTTGGCGACCAATAAATTGCAATCTGTCGGTGGATCATTCTCCGCTAGCCTTTATTTTATCCGCCGTGGAGCGGTGAATCTAAAGGATCAGCGGCTGACCATCGCACTCACCGTGGTTGGGTCAATGTTGGGGGCTATTTTGGTCCAACATATGCGCGCTGATCTTTTGCGCCAAATTCTGCCCTTGTTGGTCATTGGTATTGGTGTCTATTTTCTGGTGACACCAAAACTCGGTGAAGTTGACCAACAGCGCCGTTTGTCCGCGTGGCCATTTGCCTTGATAGCGGGTGGCGGTGTCGGCTTTTATGATGGTTTCTTCGGCCCAGGAGCCGGCTCATTTTATGCTTTGGCCTTTGTGACCCTGTGTGGCTTTAATCTGGCAAAATCGACTGCTCACGCTAAAGTACTCAATTTCACCTCCAATGTGGGCAGCCTGATATTTTTTATCGTCGGCGGCAAAGTGGTGTGGAGTATCGGGATGGTGATGCTGGTCGGGCAAGTGTTGGGTGCTCGCCTTGGGGCGCACATGGTTCTGACTAAAGGGCAGAAATTAATTCGTCCAATGATTGTCGTAGTGTCATTTATCATGAGCTGTAAGTTGCTTTATGACAGCCACGGCGCTGAGATTAGTTCTTGGTTAGGATTACACGTTTTCGCATAACTTTAAGGTATCGGGGCAAGGGTAAAGTGATAAATCCTTGTCGATACCGCTCTGACGGACCCCAGCATGACCCATGATTATCAGCAATTAATCGGCATTTTTAATACCTGTTTTAGTGATGAATATAATACGCAGTTGGTAAAGGGCGATGATGAACCCATCTACCTGCCAGCCGATGAACAATTTCCTTATCATCGGGTGATTTTCGCCCATGGCTATTATGCCAGTGCGATGCATGAAATCTCTCATTGGTGTATTGCCGGTGAAGAGCGGCGCAAGCAAATAGATTTTGGCTACTGGTATTGCCCTGATGGGCGTGATGCATTAACCCAGAGCCAGTTTGAGGTAGTCGAGATCAAACCACAGGCACTGGAGTGGATGTTCTGCGTTGCGGCGGGTTTCCCTTTCAATGTCAGTTGCGACAATCTGGAAGGCGATTGTGAACCTGATCGGATAACATTCCAGCGTAAAGTACGTGAACAAGTACTATGGCATCTCGAAAATGGAATATCCCCACGACCTGCGGGCTTTATTCAGGCGCTACAATCGTTTTACAATACGCCGCCGCTGGCACCAGAACTTTTCCCTTACCCGGAAGATTTAGTTTAAACATATCCTTTGCATTTGAAGCCACGAGGTCACTAACCCGTGAGGTCAATTGCGTTGAATACAGAACATAGAATTTACACCCAATAGATTTCAAACCACAGACAGGTGGCAAAGGCGTTCATCTTAATGAGCTGATTCAAGTCAGTTATTCAGGTGATCGAGAGCCGTCAACACGGTGGTGGTTTGAAATATGTGGGTTATTAAGGAAAAGTGATGATCGCAGATTTCGAAACGCACATTTTAGCGCAAATTGACGACATGGTAGAGCACGCCAGTGATGATGATCTCTTTGCGGGTGGCTATTTACGTGGTCATCTGACACTAGCAGTGGCGGAATCCGAAGAGCACGGCGAGACTTCAGCCGAGCAGTTGCATGCACGTGTGCAGCATAGTCTGGACAAGGCTATCAAAGCCGGTGAATTGTCTCCGCCGGATCAGGTGTTAGTTTTGGGGTTGTGGGATCGCTTGCTCGAGCAAGCCCAAAATCCCCTTCGTCCTTGAAGCCGCAGGGGCGTTAGCGGCGTTCACTTACCCGAATCACTTACTGATGTAAGCTCATCGGGATGCGTTCGCTTGCTGCCTACCTGCAACTCCAATGACTTTGGGGATTTCTTTTCCTTGAAGCCGCAGGGGTGTTAGCGGCGTTCACTTACCCGAATCACTTACTCATGTTTGCCTCAGAAGCTGCCGGTGCACGATGCTGCACTGGCCTGCCTTTCAGTAATTTTCGAACCCAGAAACGGTTAGGGTTGAGGGCGGCGAGTGTCGTGGCATCTAACGGCAGCGGCTCACCAAACATTTGTGCTGCCAAAATTTCAGCGACCAATGGGGCGCTGCATAACCCGCGTGATCCCAAGGCCCCGGCCATAAACAGATCTGGATAAACAGGGGCAACATCCACCGGCTCTCCCTGCTTTATTTGCTGTTGTAAATCCTGATACTGCTCTAGTGTTGCAGCATAGTCTGGCACTGCTCCCACCATAGGCAAATGGTCACGGATAGCACACCGCACACCACAGCGAGCCTGATTATCACTAATATCAACCTGCTGCGGCCAGCTCACTTCTGACAGGCAGCGTAACAGACGGTCCCGATTTTCTTGCTGCTCAGTGGCGCGAAAATCGGTGGTGACATCGCCGCGTTGATAGCTGGCACCTATGCAGTGATGCTGGTTGGTCGGATTCACCGGCGTCAGGTAGCCGTCATAGCAAAGCACTTGCTGCAACTGACTCAGCACCGGGGTTGTGGGAATGTGTGAAACCTGCCCACGCACCGCAGACAGTGGCAGATGGCGTGTTTGTTCCCAATCGGTCAGGCGATGACCGGTCGCAAGCACAACCGTGGCGTGCTGTTTGGTTTCTCGTGGCGGCTGGAAGTGTAACTGCCACTGTCCATTAACACGTTCTAATTGAGACAATTCATGCTGATAATGGCAAGCCATGCCATTTTGTTGTGCTAGCACCATCAGCGCGAGGGTGAGGTCTGATGGGCAAAGCCAGCCCCCCGCCGGATAGTGAATGCCATCATGAGCGCAATCCAATCCAGCCAGAGCACTGAGTTGTTCCCGACTCATGGCTTGGGCTAGTGGCTTTGGCCAGTCTATCTGTAGCATTTTATCTATCTTGCCACGGCTTTTGTCGTCAAACGCCAATTGACTGACGCCGCACCATTGATGGTCAAAACTCACGCCTTGCTCAACGAACTGATCGTATTGGCGGCGAGCAAAGGTAAAGGCGCTGGTAAAAAAGGTTTCTAGCGCATCACTTTTACCGTTCAGTAGTGGGTAGAGCGCACCTTGGCGATTGCCTGACGCCCCTTGTGCAGGTTGTGCATCCGCGCAGTAAAGCGTTACTTTGGCGCCACGGCGCAGCAGTGCCAATGCCGTCAACGCACTGACAATCCCACCACCAATAATAGCGACATCATCACAATGGCTTGCCGCAGGGCGGTGATACCAAGGTAGTGATGGGGATGTGTGGTTCTGTAGCCGCGCGCCCGTCAGCATTTCACGTTTTTGCCCGAAGCCTTTGATTTTCGCCACCTCAAACCCGGCTTGTTGCAATCCACGGCGTACAAATCCGGCGGCAGTAAAGGTGGCAAATGTTCCTCCGGGTCTTGCCATTCGCGCCATTGAATTGAACAGCGTGTCATTCCACATATCTGGATTTTTCGAAGGGGCAAAACCATCAAGAAACCAGGCATCCACTTGATTGTTGAGACTGGCATCTAACTGTGGCAGCAGAGTATTGACATCACCAAACCACAAATCCAGCGTGATGGTACCCTCTGCCAATAATATACGGTGGCATCCAGCCAGTGGCAGTGGCCACTGTGCGCGGAGCTGTTCAGCAAACGTGGCTAATTCAGGCCAGCGGCTATGGGCCGCCAGTAAATCAGTGACCTGAAGCGGGTATTTTTCAAAGCTAATATAGTGCAATCGCTGGAGTTGGGCTGTTGGCTGTTGTTGTCTGAATTGAGCAAAATCGCGCCATAATGTTAGAAAATTCAACCCAGTACCGAAGCCTGTTTCGGCAAAAATGCAGTTTGGGCGTGGGTGCTGAATAAAGCGCTCAGGAAAGCCATTTCCCTTAAGAAAAACGTAGTGAGTTTCTTCCAACCCATCTTCATTAGAAAAATAGATGTCATCAAACTGTTCCGATACAGGTGTACCTTGTTCATTCCAGCTCAATGTTGCCGTTTGGATTGGGGAATTACTCACGTTTAAAGACTCGTATCTCAAGGGGTGGGGCGATTCTAACTATGTGACCCGCCTCGTGCAAATCGGAAAATTATCTGGGTATATTACGCTGATCGGACTTGTTCGGCGTACAACTGTACGCTAAAGTGCGTTGCAAAATCCCGAATGTAAAATAAGTGGAAGAGGTATTGAATGAAGCGTGCAGTAATTACTGGCTTGGGTATTGTCTCCAGCATTGGTAATAACCAGCAGGAAGTTCTGGCGTCTTTGCAAGAAGGCCGCTCTGGCATTACTTTCGCCCAGGAATTTAAAGACGCAGGTATGCGCAGTCATGTATGGGGCGATGTAAAACTCGCATCAGAGCCAAAAGACCTTATTGACCGCAAAGTGTTGCGTTTTATGAGCGATGCCTCCATTTATGCATATCTTGCGATGCAAGAAGCGATTGCAGATTCTGGTTTGGCTGATGAGCAGGTATCTAATTTCCGCAGTGGGTTGGTTGTGGGTTCCGGTGGTGGTTCACCGCGCAATCAGGTTGCTGGTTCTGACGCAATGCGCACTCCGCGTGGCTTAAAAGGCGTCGGTCCTTATATGGTGACCAAAGCGATGGCATCCGGTGTCTCCGCATGTCTGGCGACGCCATTTAAAATCAAAGGTGTTAACTATTCCATTAGCTCCGCGTGCGCAACCTCAGCACATTGTATTGGCCATGCATTGGAATTGATCCAACTGGGCAAACAAGATGTTGTTTTCGCTGGCGGCGGTGAAGAACTGTGCTGGGAAATGGCCTGTGAGTTCGATGCAATGGGCGCTTTGTCTACTAAATACAATGAAACGCCAGCAAAAGCGTCTCGTACTTACGATAAAGACCGTGATGGTTTTGTTATCGCAGGTGGTGGCGGTATGGTGGTTGTTGAAGAACTTGAGCATGCGCTAGCGCGTGGTGCACATATCTATGCTGAGATTGTTGGCTACGGCGCAACGTCTGACGGTGCCGATATGGTGGCGCCATCAGGTGAAGGTGCAGTGCGTTGCATGAAGATGGCAATGGAAGGTGTCGACACCCCAATCGACTATATGAACGTACACGGCACATCTACACCGGTAGGTGATGTGAAAGAGCTGGGTGCCATTCGTGAAGTGTTTGGCAATAACACACCCGCTATCTCTTCAACGAAAGCCATGACCGGTCACTCTTTAGGGGCCGCAGGTGTCCACGAAGCTATCTTCAGCCTATTGATGGTTGAGCACGGCTTTATTGCACCAAGCATCAATATTGAAAATCTGGACGAGCAGGCTGAGGGGATGAATATCATCACCGAACCAACAAAACGTGAACTGACCACTGTGATGTCTAACAGCTTTGGTTTCGGCGGGACTAACGCCACATTGGTTATGCGTAAATATCAGAAATAAGGTCAGGAGCAGTTATATCTGCTGATTGATACTTAATAATAAGGCCCACGAGAGATCGTGGGCTTTTTTATTCGCTATAAAATAAACACTATTCCCAAAAAAGAGTGCAATAGTTAGGTAATTGACCCTTTTTTATCAATTTCGTCTTTTTCTATAAAAGAGTGCTGGTTGATCACTTGTTATTCATAAAAATATCTTATACTAAATAACCGAAATAGATAACAACACAGAAAATAGGTGATTGAATACTAACGTATTAGCGTAAATTAACGTTGTTTTGAATGAATTTATACTCTTTTAAAGTCAAATTTTAAGTTAAAAAATCCTTGCCTGCCCAAAAACGTTAATTCACAATATTAAAACAATAATTAAACAAATCTATTTTTTGCTTTTTAATATACTCACACAGCAGGGTAGTTCAATGAGCGATAATCAAAGTGATCAGAAGGTGAAGATTGCCGATTTAAATGAGCGCGTTGTTCATGAAATTCTTGAAGTGATAAGTGATGGTATCTGGGATTGGAATGCAAACAGTGGTTTTGTTTATCGTAATACGGGTTGGTATGAAATGCTGGGTTATCCTGCCCATGCCTTTGAAAATACAGTGCATACATGGGAGAAAATTATCCATCCAGAAGATTTCGAAAGGGTAATGTACCAGTTCGATGCCTATATTAATAATCAAGCCGAAAGATATCAGACAGAATATCGCTGTAGGACGCATGACGGCAGCTATATCTGGATTGAGGATCGTGGCAAAGTGGTTGAACGTAATCGCGATGGTTCAGTATCAAGAATGATCGGTGCTCATCGGAATATTCATGATAGAAAACATCTTCTTGAAAAATTGGAATTAAAAAATAAATCTCTGGAAGCATTAGTTGAAGAAAGAACCGCCGAATTACGCGAAATCAATTTCCAACTTAAGCAGCAGTTAGATATCAAAAAGATTCTCTCCGAAACGGATGTATTAACTTCCGCTGCAAATCGTTATTTGTTGGAAAAAGTACTCAAGCATGAATATCACCGAGCAAAGCGTTTTTGCCAACCGCTGTCATTACTCTCGTTAGATTTAGATAATTTTAAATCTATTAATGACAGATACGGCCATTCTACCGGGGATTTAGCCCTGACACATATTGTTGACATAATTAGGAATAATATTAGAGAGGTTGACATTTTAGGCCGCTGGGGAGGGGATGAATTTATGATTGTTTTACCCAACACACAATTAGCAGAGGCGAAAGGTATTGCAGAGAAAATCCGAAAATTAATTGAGATGATGCCGGTGGAAGGCAATATAAATGTGACAATGAGCCTGGGTGTGGTTGAATTGGAGCCAAATGAGGCGCAGGAGCAATTATTACTTCGTGTCGACAGAATGCTTTATAACTCAAAAGCCTCCGGCAAAAATATTATCAGTGGTTAATGCTGCTGATTTTTGCCGCCGTTTTACAGCGGCATAGTTTTAGATAATATTTATTCAAACTTCAGGGCATACTCTGCGGCAGCGTTGGCATGTATTGCCGTGGTATCAAATACCGGAACATGGGCATCTTGTGCATTCACCAGCAGGGTAATTTCGGTGCAACCAAAGATTATGCCTTGTGCACCTTGCTCCTCTAATTTCCCCATGATGCGGCGATATTCTTGGCGGGAAGTGTCATTGATGGTGCCCAGACATAGCTCTTCATAAATAATACGATTAACAATTTCTCGATCAGCGCTATCTGGTGTAATGACATCAATACTATGTTGTTGTGTTAAACGACCACGATAGAAATCTTGCTCCATGGTATAGCGGGTGCCCAGTAGACCAATTTTGCTTAACCCTTGTCGCTTAATTTGTGCCGCCGTGGCGTCAGCAATATGCAGTAACGGTAATCCGCAGGCAGCCTCAATATCATCTGCCACTTTGTGCATGGTATTGGTACACACTACAATAATGTCAGCTCCCGCACGTTTTAATGATACTGCGGCATTAGACAATACTTGCGCTGCGGTTTGCCAATCACCTTTAGCTTGAAGCTGTTCGATTTCATGAAAATCCACACTGTAGAGAATAATCTTGGCGCTATGCAATCCACCTAATTGTTCTTTAACGTGCTGGTTAATCATACGGTAATAGGGGATGGTTGATTCCCAGCTCATTCCGCCAATTAGGCCTAAAATTTTCATCATTATTATTCCTATCAAGTGATCCGTGGCAAGCGAGGGCATTATTTCACGCGGATATCAAGATAACAGCCAGAGATACGCTAAGACAACCAGGTCTTATGATTGCTGGATAGGATTCTTTTGAGATGATATTGCCTCAGGATAACCGCCGAAGCGGCTACCCTGAATGTGTATGGTTGGTTAGAACCAAGCCTCCCACATTGCCCCGATGTTGAAGGAATCCAGACGAGTATCTTCTGTGTCCGTGGTGGTCGCGGTATGTTTGTTATCGACTTCGCCGCCAGTGACATAGAAGCGCAACATTGGTCTGAAATCAGCCCCCATATCGATGGAGACGTTCTGAGACAGTGTCAGTTTCCAGCCTCTGTTATCGCCGCCAGTATCGTAATCTACCCGTTGATAGCCCGCTTCAAGCCAAGTGGAGTGAACATCATTCCAGAAATGCATCGGGCGGATAATGACACCATAGTTGCGGCGATTATCCTCGCTGTGGTTGCTTCTATCGTAATCATGGAATGCGGCGAGATAGGTGACAGAGGTTTGCGGCGTGAACTTATAAGTCCCCTCGACGCTGGTATAAACTGTGCGAAGATCGCTAGTTTTGTTGTAAACGCTGTTATCCGAGTTGTCTGAATAACGAGTCACCCATTTATTTTCAATGTTTTGGCCGGTATGGCTGAGTACTACCGCCGTTTGCCATGCTTTCAGTTTTTCTTCGCTTTCGATGGCTTTAGAATCAAAACCATAGTTGGTATACAGCTCAAAATTGACTGGCCCAAATTTCACACCATGGATTTTAGATGTCAGAGCATAGTGGCCATTATCACCGGTTCCTGAGCCACCGGTACAAGTAATACGCGATGGGTTGGACTGATCCGCGACGACTTGTGGGCTACAAGATTGTACTGAACCGACCGCTGCAGCATCGAGCTGAAGCACACCCAGATCCAGATTTTTAATCCCGGCACCTTGCCCATCATGGGTCATCCAAAAGTAGTCGTTGATGCCTTGTTGTGGACGCTGATGGAAATCACGACCAGCCCATAAATAGGCGTTAGGCTGAGATTCAAACAAGTTAGTGACGCCAGCGTAGGCTTTTTTCAGGTTAACTTCATCACCCCAGTGATCAAGCATGACCACCACATCCCATAGCGCGCCGTTATTACCTTTAAAGGCTTTAGAAAGTTGGAATTCCCCACCATTGCCTTCATTCCCCAAACGACCAATAGCTGAAGAACCATTATATGAGCCATCGACACCTATGTATTTCTGGTCACCGGCTTGGAAATGCGCGCCATAACGTGCATAAGCATTGAATTTTAGACCATAAGGAATTTCTGTCTCTGGTGAGGGTTTGATTGCTGACGTATCAACGACATCGACATTCTTTTTTTGTACCAGAGTGGCATCTATCTTTTCCTGACGTTCTGCCAGTGCTTTTTCTACAGCTTGAGCAACAATTTGATTTAATTGCTCAGGGGTAATTGTTTGTGCTGCTGTTTGTGTCGTTCCTTGTGCAAATACGGAAATAGGGCAAAGCGCGGCGATAACCGCCATTGTTAATGGAAGCTGTTTAAATATTTTCATCGCTATCTCAATTTAATAAGTTATTATTTAGATAATAATTATCCCGCTCGGATAGGACAGGATAATCATGCCATCACCAAAATAAGGTTTTTATAATGTAATTTTATTGAGCTTAATTTAAATTCTTCGCGTAATAATCTCTCCGTTCAAGATGGATAATATTTTTCTATTTGCGAATGTAATATTAACGCTGATAAAGATGGATAATTTCTTCCGATAATTCCCGTGCTAATAAAGATGTCATTAAATGGTCTTGAGCATGAACCATAATTAATGTCATCGGCTGCCGGGCTTCCCCCGCATCCTGCTCAATTAGCTTTGTCTGCATATGGTGTGCCTGGCGAGCAAAGTCGTCAGCCTCTAGCAATAAGCTTTTGGCGCGGTCAATGTCACCTTTACGCGCAGCTTGCAGTGCTTCAAAACAAAGGCTGCGCGACTGCCCAGCATTAACAATAATTTCCATTACTGCTTCTTCTAATTCAATCATTATTCATTCCTGCATTAATCAAAGCCATTATTCTCAGCGGTAGCGGTAAACCATTCTCCGCTTTTTTTGACAGTACGCTTTTGGCTGGCTAAATCTAATTGAATAAAGCCATAACGATTTTTATAACCATTGCACCAAGACCAGTTATCAATAAAAGTCCACATATGGTAGCCAAGACAATTACAGCCTTCGCTAATTCCTTTGTGTAGCCATTTTAAATGGTCAGAAATAAAATCTATTCGGTACTGATCGTTAATTTTACCATCCTGTAAAAAACGCTCTTCGTTCTCAACACCCATGCCATTCTCAGAAATAAAGCAGCGTGGGTTGCCATAATTAAGACGTAAATTAGTCAGAATGTCATAAATACCCGCTTCATAAATCTCCCAACCACGGTAAGGATTCATTTTGCGTCCGGGCATTTCGTAAGCATCAAATAACCATTCGGGCATAAAAGGAGCTTGCGGATTGACTGCACTGTCGCGGCATTTTACTCGCCGTGGCTGATAGTAATTGATACCCAGTAAGTCAATTCTCCCTTCAGCAATTAGCGCCTTATCTCCTTGCTGACGTATTGGCATCTGATCGTAATCGCACAGTAAATCGATCAATTCCTGTGGATATTCACCGCGTAATGCGGGATCAAGAAAACTACGGTTAAACAATAAGTCTGCATATTCCGCTGCTTTTAAATCAGCTGGGTTCTGCGAACGTGGGTATGAGGGCGTCAGATTCAGCACAATGCCAATCTCACCTTCATAATGGCCTGCACGATAAGCCTTGACGGCTGTCGCATGAGCCAACACGGTGTGGTACGCCACGGTTGCTGCGCGTCTGAAATCCACCACGTTAGGGTAATGGAAGTCATACAAATAGCCGCCTTCCACAGGAACGATTGGCTCATTGAACGTGAACCAATATTTAACCCGGTCGCCAAAGAGTTCAAAGCAGACTTGGGCGTAACGCTTCCAGGCATCGATTACTTCACGATTTTCCCAGCCACCGATCTCCTGCATTGCCATTGGCATATCGAAATGGAACAAGGTAATAAATGGCGTAATACCTTGGGCCAATAGTTCATCGATCACCTGATTATAAAAGGTCACAGCCTCTGGATTAATCTCTCCGACCCCATTGGGGATCAGCCGTGACCAACTTATCGATGTACGAAAACTGTTGTGATTG
Organism: Yersinia vastinensis; assembly: GCF_902726565.1. Classification (GTDB taxonomy): domain Bacteria; phylum Pseudomonadota; class Gammaproteobacteria; order Enterobacterales; family Enterobacteriaceae; genus Yersinia; species Yersinia vastinensis. The sequence continues at coordinate 474,556 of NZ_CACVAF010000002.1, read as the reverse complement.
AGTTGCTTGAGCAATGCGATATCCTGTCGCCAGTTGCGATAGAATGTCGATGTGTCATTTGGGCCAATCTGCTGGTGAAAGCGTGTGGGTTGGCTGGCAAACCAGGCATCCCAAGTCGTGGGGCTTTTACCCCCCTGTAGACTTTCACCTTCTGTTTGCAGCGCTGAACTGGCACTGCCCCACCAGAAGTTATCTGGAAATTGGTATTTCATGGTCTTGTCTCTTGTTGTTATCAGTTGCTACGGGCAGTTTCAGAAAGTGACGGGGCAGTATTCAGATTTTTTTCCCCTTCAGTTTTTACCAGTGAACGCTCATAAGCACGCAGGAATGGCAGATAGATAAGTGCAGAAACCATCATACAGACCAGACACATCACCACAGGGCTAAAGGCCCAGTTCGCTGCCCAAGATGCGCCGATAGGTGCTGGTGTCGTCCAGGGTGTCAGGGAAACGACTTGTGCAAGCCAGCCAAATTTGGTGGCGGTATAGGCCAGAACAGCATTGATCATCGGTACGGCAATAAATGGAATGAACATTATTGGGTTCATAATGATTGGCGCACCAAACAAAATGGGTTCATTAATGTTGAAGAAGCTGGGTACAACACCTAATTTGCCAATCGTGCGTAAGTGAGTAACCTTGCTACGCAGCAACAGGAAAGCCAGTGGTAATGTAGAACCCACGCCACCGATGAGCAGATAGTGATCCCAGAAACCTTGTAAGTAGATATGCGGTAAGGTTGCCCCGACGGCAAGTGCTGCTTGGTTTGCTGCCAGATTGGTCATCCAGAACGGACTCATAATGCCGGTGACAATCAGCGAGCCGTGAATACCTGAAAACCAGAAAATCTGGCACAGCAATACTGAAAGCAACATCGCTGGCAAGGAGTCTGATGCAGACACCAATGGCGCCAGTAAATGCATAATAGCTTCTGGAATAATCATGCCGGTTTGCGATTCAATGAATAAATTCAGTGGATGCAATGTGGCAATAATGACCAATACAGGGATCAGAATTTCAAAAGAACGTGCTACACCGGTAGGCACCTCTTTTGGCAGACGAATCGTAATATTGTGTTGTTTCAGTGCGGCATAAACACGCGTGGAATAAATTGCTGTAATTAACGCAGTAAAGATCCCCTGACCAGAAAGATACTGGGTAGAGATTTTGCCATCAGCATAAGGGGCGGCAACCAGCAGGAATGCCATAAATGCCAGTAGCCCTGTCATGACCGGATCAAGATTAAATTGCCGCCCTAAGCTTGCGCCAATCCCTACCGAAATGAAGAATGTCATCACCCCCATGCTCAGATTAAATGGCAACATTAATTGTTCGCGATATGTCTGAGAGAAGTCCAGCCATGCCCGAGCGAATCCCATTGTGGTATCGGCAGAAAATGGTGGGAAAATAAACACCAGCATAAATGAACCGATGATCATAAAAGGCAGTGCAGCGGTAAAGCCATCGCGGATAGCAATAACATATTTTTGCTGTCCCAGACGTCCTGCAAACGGCGTAATAGTTTGCTCAATAGCAGCAACCATTGATTGATATAAAGAACTCATGTGAATACCTTCTTAGTGAGTCGCTTCAATGAGCGACAGAGCATAGTCCAGGACTTTATCGGCACGCTGCATTCCGTAGTCCATCATATCGATGGGTTGAACGGGAATACCGTGAACAGCCGCCTTTTCTGACAGCATTCCTAACATGTATTTCACTTGCGGCCCAAGCAGAACTACCTGATAGCGTGAGAACTGAATATCAAATTCAGAGACACCAAACGCATCAATTTCTACCGGGATACCTTTTTCTTCAGCCACGATCCGCATTTTTCTCACCAGCATGCTGGTGGACATTCCAGCGGAGCAACACAACATGATCTTGAACATCTACAACCATCCTCAAAAGATAAAAAAGCATTGCGAAAAACGTGGTAACACTCTTTTTATGACATTTTGACATCTTACGGAAACCGTTTTCCATTTCGAAAAAGCGGTTGTTTCGCGAATGATTGGACATCTTACGGAAACCGTTTTCCATTCGAAATGAGTGGAACTGTGATAGCCATCAAAGTCCAGTGTGTATAGGGATTATTTATTTGATGGACATCACAGCTTTGGAGGTTGGATAACTATTTTGGATCGTGATGGAAATTCGGTTTCCATGCTAAATGGAAACGATTATACTCAAGGCTGGTGTCATCGATAGGACAGAGCTGTATTTAGGAATGACAGGCAAGGACTTCAGCCTGCTAGGAGAGAATCATGTCTACAATCAACGATGTATCACGTTTAGCTGGGGTTTCTAAAGCCACAGTATCACGGGTGTTGAGTGGTTCGCGCGGCGTTAAGGAAGCTAGCCGCCTGGCCGTATTAAAAGCGGTAGAGGAGCTGAATTATCGGCCAAATGTTATCGCGCAATCATTATTAAGTCAGTCAACAGGCTGCATTGGCGTTATTTGCGCACAAGAAAATATTAACCAAACGACAGGTTATTTGTACGCACTTGAAAAACACCTCAGTCAGCATCAAAAGCATTTACTGTTGCGCTTTGCCAACAACAAAGCTGAAGTCATGCAGGCACTTGATGAGCTGACCTGTGGGCTGTGTGATGACGTACTCATTATTGGTGCACGTTTCCCTCTTAATCTCTCAGATGAGAGCATCATTCTCGTCGATTGCATGGATACCGACGCTGCGAACAGTATCCAATTTGACCACGCCTTTGCCGCAGAAACTGCCTGCAATTATTTGATAAAACAAGGCAGAAGAAAAATTGCTTTAATTAACCCAGACACTAGCGGTTATGTGGACGATGTGCTGTTAGGGTACAAGCGCGCGCTAGAAAATAACTTTTTGCCTTTTAATCGCGACCTGATTTTTATGGATTCATCCTCTTCATCGGTTGCGTTGCAAGTTTTGCTTAATAGCAGCGCGACGCTGAATTTTAATGCTTTGCTGGTGGCGGATGAACAGGAAGCTCAAAGTGTTATCCCACAACTTCAAGCGTTTAATAAATCGGTTCCCGATGACATCATGGTCTTTAGTCTGGCCGGTTCATTACATTATCCGGGAATCCCGACGATTCCGGCAATTGAATATTCGATGGACGCCATGGCCGCGAAAATAGTGACATGGCTTAATGAGAAAACCCAAGATGTACTGGGTTCTTATGCGTTACGCGGTGATTTGATTATTCCAGATATGCCCGGTAGAAAATAATGGCTGGCTTGTCGGGGTTTCATTCGTTTGATAAAAACCTACCCAGCAGAGAATAGCACTAGCACTGATTAACCATCAGTGCCGACTGGGGATAACCATCTAAATCTGTGGTAATACCAAGATTCATCGACAAAAAAATCAATTGGTCGACCTGACATAATAAGTGGATCTGTGATGAGACTCCGCTTTTACCTCCCCCCTGCGTCTATTATCTCTGTTGTAACAAATCTGTAGCAATCGAAAGTCTATTGACGACTTAAACCACCAACGGATGATGGAGTTTGGGATGATAAAAATAAAGACGGCGTACGCCCTGACCTTATTAGCAACTCTCTTACCTGCTTCAGCCAATCTTGTGGCTCAAGATAAGGTCGTGGCTCAGGATAAGAACGGTCATTATAAACTTGAACAGGTTTTAGTCATGAGCCGCCATGGGATACGTGCGCCCTTGGTGAATTATGGCGATATGCTCTCCAGTGCCACCCCGGATAAATGGCCTGAATGGAGTACACCTGGTGGTTACCTGACACCCAAAGGGGCCGAACTTGAGGCGATGATGGGGGGATATTTCCGCCAGTGGTTGGCAGAAACCAAATTACTCAAATCGACCGGATGCCCGACACCAACCACGGTATTTACCTACGCCAACAGCTTGCCAAGAACCATTGATACCGCACAGCATTTCTTATTTGGCGCTTTCCCCGGATGTAATGTTCCAGTTACCCACCAAAAAGAAATCGGTAAGATGGATCCTGTCTTTAACCCGATTATTACTTTAGATGTTACCCCTGAATTTAAAGAAAAAGCGTTGGCTTCAATTAATCAACATGCAGGGCCGGGTGGGGTAGAGGGGTTGAACAAACGTTTACAGCCAAATTACGATTTACTGTCTAACATCCTAGATTATAAAAATTCACCAGCATGTCTAGTCGATAAGAAATGTGACTGGAGCATGCAGCCGACTGAAATTGTATTAGTACAAAATAAAGAACCGGGCATTACTGGCCCACTGAAATTAGGGACTGGTGCCTCTGATGCTTTCATGCTGCAATATTATGAAGGCTTCCCGGCGAAAGATGTGGCTTGGGGGCGGATTCAGTCATCTGAAGAGTGGCGTAAATTAATCGATATCAAGAACCTCTACCATGAAACTTTATTTGGCTCTCCTGCTATCGCAGATAATGCCGCCGAGAAATTAGTGGGCTTTATTAGCTCTGCTCTTGATCCTCAGGGTGAGAAAACCCCGAATGAATTAGCCGCGCAAAAAGCGAAGTTTGCAGTATTGGTTGGGCATGACTCCAATATTGCTTCATTACTCGCAGCACTTAAAACCAAAGAATACCAACTGCCTGATCAATACGAGAGAACCCCGATCAGTGGCAAAGTGGTCTTTGAGCGTTGGAAAGATATTAAACAAAATAAAGATCTGATGAAGATTGAGTATATTTATCTGTCGACCGAGCAAATTCGTCATAAAACACCGTTGTCACTTCAGGCACCACCAAAACGTGTCACGTTGGAAATCGAAGGCTGCCCGATTGATGCGAAAGGATTTTGCTCAATGGATGATTTTAGAAAAGCAGTGAAACAAAATACTCAGATCTAGTTTGAAGCGGCTGAATCTTGAGTTTGGCCGTTGACAGATAATGGGGCTGGCATAAAACGATCGGCTGCGCTAACGTGACCTTTCTTTGTCAGCCCTGTTATTTGTAGATTTCCTGATGACATTATTCGCAACGACTCATCGTGCAGTAAAAACAGTATTCAGACCTTTTCTGAAAGACCGCCTGCTGCATATTTTAGTGATACTGGGTATTGGTCTTACGGCCATGATGCCAGCCAAAATTAGCGCCTTTCCACAGTTTATTGACTGGACCACCATTGTGACGTTGTTGGGGTTAATGCTGCTGACAAAAGGGGTTGAAGTCAGTGGCTACTTTGATTTTATTGGTCGCAAGATAATTAATGCGTTACATACTGAACGGCATCTGGCGCTATTTTTAGTCTTGTCTGCGGCGGTATTGTCTTCTTTCCTGACGAATGATGTCGCGCTGTTTATCATTGTTCCCCTGATTCTGACATTGAAGAAAATATCGTCTTTACCCGTTTCCCGTCTGATTATTTTCTCTGCATTGGCCGTGAATGCGGGCTCGTTGTTAACGCCTATCGGTAATCCGCAAAATATTCTGTTATGGAGCCGTTCCGAACTCTCTTTTATTGGCTTTACTCACCAGATGGCCCCTTTGGCAGCAGCTATTTTGCTCACACTCTTGGCGGTGACCTGGTGGCGTTTCCCCGCGCGAAAAATTGTTAAGCAAAGTTCTAGCCCGATTTACCCTTACCAATTCCGCCTATTGCTAAGTTGTTTGGCGCTATATGTAATTTTTATTGTCTGTGTCGATTTGGGGTTGGCAAGTTATGGATTATTCATTGTATTTGCGGGCTTATTGTTATTGGCGCGGCGAGTTTTATTAGCAATAGATTGGAGTTTGATAGTGGTCTTTATGGCCATGTTTATTGATGTTCGCCTACTGACCGAGTTATCTGCTTTGCAGTCATTGTTTGGTGAAATTAAAACTTTGTCTACGGCGGCGGCCTATATATTAGGTATTGGTTTATCCCAACTGATTAGCAATGTTCCGGCCACAATCTTATTGCTGAATTATCTTCCTTCCAGTGCATTGGTCGCCTATGCCGTGAATATCGGTGGCTTTGGTTTTGCTTTGGGTTCGATGGCGAATTTAATTGCGCTGAGAATGGCGGGAGAACCCGCGATTTGGTTGAAATTCCACGCCTATTCACTGCCCTTTTTATTTTGGAGTGCGCTGGTTGGTTGGGGGCTATTGGCACTGTAAAATGAGTGGCTCAGATAAAAATATCCTGAGCCAGTAATCTACGGGTAGCGGCTAATTAAAGAAAAATAGCCAATAAAAATACCATCACAATTATCAGCGTTACAAAAGCCAGTGATGGTTTTTGCAACAAAGGTTGTAATGATTGTGGCAGTGCGGCAATAAGCGGGTTAATGATTGGCTGAAGACTTTGTTGATCTTCAGCCAAGCGCTGGGCGGTATTGGCACGGTCTAATCTGGCCGCAAATAGCACGTTAATAATGTCGTTCAATTGCGCCTGTGTCAGCGGTGTTGTTGAGCTGGCTTGAAAGCGATTCTGTGTGTAATCAATTAATAATTGCTGCTCTTGCGCATCGGCGGGCTGTTTCAGTACGGTTTGCAGATTCACTAACGTGGGGGCTGTTTGCTGGCTAAGGGCAACTTTGGCCTGTAAAAACTGGCTGAGTATCTGAAAATGGCGTGCGGGTAGCGGGTCATGACTTTTCACACTCACCAAATCAAATAGGGCTTGCCATATTTTGGCTGGTTGCTCCCCAGTAGCGGCACTGAGTTTAGCCACCAGTGATTGAATATGTTGCTGCTCTGCCGGGAGCAACGGTCTGTCAGTTATCGTCGTTAATTGCGGTTGCGGAATATTTAGCGTGCCAGATTGCAGTAATACCAAAACTTGTTGTAATTCGGTATGACTTAACTGGCTTAATACCGTATGACCAAATTGCTGGCGAATAAAATCACTGACTGCTTGCCGGTTATTACCCTGAGGTAGTAACTCGGTCAACTGCTGACGTAGTTGCTGATTGGCGTGATTTTCCTGAGCCTGCGACAGCCGGGTTTGCAGTAATTGCTCGGCGGGTTGGAAGTGGCGAGCCAATAAATCACTGGTGCTGCTGAGAGATAAATCATGGCGTAGTGCAGCCCAGATTTCGGCTGATTTTATTGGGCTAAGGGCCATAATTCGTACAATCAGTTTTTCCAGCGTTGTACGCTGTGCAGGGGTTAGCGCCTGATCTTCCACTTGACCCGGAGAGGGCATTTTGGGCAGTGCAACATTGCGATCAGTGGCAATAGGTACACTTGGGCCGTTCAAAGGTTGCATATAACCTGTCCTTCGCAGTGGAGGAGATTTATCGGTGGCCCGGTATGAGATCCAAGCAGTTGGTATAATACCTGTAAATGTGAGCAACCAATATATTCTTATTAGATTTGAATGAATGTCCTGCCCAAAAATGTATTGGTTTCGTTTGGTTAAGAAGAGATACATAACGCGCTAACCACCGAACAGATTCCCCGTCCGGGTCGCTCACAAGCCGAAACCAGATTCAAAACATTTTCAGCTAAAACCTAAATTGAACCTTTTTGCTGACTATTGTTTACCAACCAACCATTGATAATGGAAATTATATCGTTAAGATGATGCCTAATAACTGAATGAGATTATTAAGTATCAATAATGTTTAAACGACAACGCGCGGCAAAGTGGTTCCTCTGTCTGGCTTGCCTGGTCATACTGGTTTGTATGACTCAGCGCATCGCTAGCTTGCACGCGTTGGAAAAAAATCTTCTCCTGACATCATCGTCACAAGTGGTTACCACTGATGCTGATGAAGCACCAACACCTTGTGAATTGAGTGCCAAATCTTTACTGGCTTCACCGCCGGTTCTGTTTGAATTAGCGATTTTCTCGCTGGGTTTATTGCTGCTGTTGCTTGTCCCTATTATCCCCACCAGTATGCGGTTCCCACCGCCCAGAGTCATATCACCCAGTGGTTTGAGGGTGCATCTGCGATTGTGTATTTTCCGGGAATAACCCAACTCTTTGAATAACTCTAGCTCGCGAAGTGCGGTTTTCATTTATCAGCCATTTTTATAAAAACCGTACTGTGCGAATAATCATAGCGACACAATGTGTGGCTGTGCTTAATTTATTCATGGAGAGATTAAATGCGCAATTTAAGCAAAACAGCGCTGTTTTGTCTGTTGCTGCTGTGGATGCCCACCCTTTGGGCTGCAGACAGTGGTTGGTTGGTCCGTCCACAAAATGACCATGCTAAGGTTCAAATTCGTGCCGAGCCTTCTGCTGATGATAAAACCCGTATGTTATTGAGTGTCCAACTGGAAAAAGGTTGGAAAACCTATTGGCGTTCACCGGGAGAGGGAGGTATTGCCCCAGTCATCGCTTGGGCAACGCCACTTGAGTCCGTTAAATGGTACTGGCCTGTGCCACAACGTTTTGATGTGTCTGGGATTTCAACTCAGGGGTATCATGAGCAGGTAATATTGCCGATCGTTATTTCTGGTCAGGTTCCCAAAATCTTAAGCGGTGTTTTGACTCTGTCGACTTGTAGCAATGTCTGTATTTTGACTGACTACCCGTTTAGCGTTGACCTCTCCTCTGCGGTCAGTGGTGAAGAGCAGCAGCAATTCGAACATGATTTTGCCCAGGCGATGGGGCAGGTGCCGATTGTTAACGCATTGACTCAGCAGATTCAGGCGGGTTTTAGTCACAGTGAAGTGCAAATTCTTGCTCATCGTGATGAAGGTTGGCAGCAGCCGGAACTGTTCTTCGATACGCTCGACGATGTGGATCTCGGCAAGCCGATAGTGAGTGTGCAAGGTGCCCAGTTATCAGTGCGAGTACCCGCCACCGATGGTTGGGGAGAGGGCTCCGCCGATCTGAACGGAAAGTCACTGACTATGGTGATTACCGATGGAGGACTAGCGCAAGAAGCCACGGTGACAGTTGGGCCAGCATTAGCGTTACCCCAATCCTCAACCACGTTTTGGTCTTGGGTGTTGATGGCACTTGTGGGCGGATTGATCCTCAATCTGATGCCCTGTGTGCTGCCAGTATTGGCGATGAAACTTGGCTCTATTTTGCAAACAGAGCACCAAACCCGCCGTCAGGTGCGCTGGCAGTTTCTAGCCTCGAGCGCCGGGATCGTCACTTCATTTTGGCTGCTGGCGTTATTGATGAGTGCTTTGCGCCTAGGCAACCATGCCCTTGGCTGGGGAATTCAGTTCCAAAGCCCGTGGTTTATCGGTTTTATGGTGCTGGTTACTGCGATCTTTACCGCCAATCTATTCGGTCTGTTCGAAATTCACCTCTCTTCATCACTGAACACGCGAATTGCTACGCCCCGTGTTGAGAAACCGGGGGCGCACGGTATGGCCGGTCATTTTGGACAGGGTGTACTGGCGACATTGTTGGCTACACCGTGCTCCGCGCCATTCCTCGGCACTGCAGTGGCTTTTGCACTGGCGGCCCCGTTACCCGCACTGTGGGGGATTTTTACGGCTCTCGGCGTGGGAATGAGTCTGCCGTGGCTGGCTGTTGCGGCATGGCCCAAACTGGCGCTATGCCTACCGCGTCCCGGCCGTTGGATGAATCATCTACGTATTGGGATGGGAGTGCTGATGTTGGCATCCAGCCTATGGTTATTGAGCCTAATGACGAGTCATGTTGGCCTGCAAACCGTGATGGTTATTGCTGGAATATTATTATTGGCCCTGTTACTGGCCATTGGCTGGCGTTATGGCATTCGAATTGCTGCTATCGTCAGTTTAATCGGGGTGTTGCTTGTCGGGGGCTTGTTGCTGGTGGGGTCATTGACGGCTGATTTATGGCGTAAACCTCTACATGACAATATCCCGTGGCAGCCATTAACGGAGTCCGCCATTAAACAGGCTTTGGCCGAGCATAAACGTGTGTTTGTCGATGTCACCGCAGATTGGTGCGTGACGTGCAAAGTGAACAAAATTCACGTGCTGATGCGCGATGATGTACAGCTTGCTTTGCAAGCGCCAGATGTAGTAGCACTGCGCGGGGACTGGACTCGGCCTTCTGCCGAAATCACTGAATTTTTACGCAGCCGCGGCAGTGTCGCCATTCCGTTCAATCAAATTTATGGGCCACAACAACCACAGGGCATCGTGCTTTCCCCTCTGCTGGATCGTGATGTGTTATTAAAAGTATTGGCCGACGCTAAAGGAAATGAAAAATGAGAATATTAACTGTATTGCTGTTTGTCCTATTTTCGACGCCATTGTGGGCGGCGGCACCTTTTACCCCAGAACAAGAGGGGCGGATTAAAGAGCTGATTCGTGAAACGTTGATAGCGAATCCCGATATTCTGGCGCAATCGGTCGATGCTTGGCAGCAACAGGCGAATGAGGCTCAGGGGCAACAACTGAACCAATTTATCGAGACCAATAAACACGCTCTGTATCAAGACCCCGGTAGCCCACGATTTGGGGCCGCAGTACCACAGCTCACCTTGGTTTCGTTTACGGATTACAACTGTCCTTTCTGCAAAACATTTGATCCGTTGCTGGAAAAATTAGTGAAAGAGTATCCGCAGGTTGCTGTGGTGATTAAACCCTTGCCATTTAAAGGTGAAAGTTCAGTGACCAGCGCACGATTGGCACTGACCCTATGGCAGCAGCATCCAGATCAGTTTCTGGCTTTTCATCAGCGTTTGATGGCGAAAAAAGGGTTCCATGATGCTAGCAGCATTGCCGCGGCACAGAAAAAAACCGGCGTGACGCCTGTGGAGCCGAGTGAGCAAAGTTTGAATGTGTTGCGCACTAACCTGAAACTGGCTGATCAATTAGGTATTCAGGGCACTCCTGCCACCTTAATTGGCAACCAAATGGTGCCGGGAGCGATTTCATACTCGCAATTAGAGGAAATCGTTAAGCAACAACTGGCGCAGGCCAGTCAATGAGCCGTTTAAAGCGCTGGGGTAAAGAGTTAGTTATTTTATTGCTCGTGGTAGCCGCCATTTCATTTGGTATGGATTGGCTGCGCAGCCCACAGGCCCCTGCAGACTGGCCAGATAGCGCGTTGCATACCTTAGCGGGGAAGCCGGTTTCCCTGCAAGAGATGAGTCAGGAAAAACCTTTACTTATCTATTTCTGGGCGACATGGTGTGGCGTGTGTAAATTCACTACTCCCAGTGTTAATCAGTTGGTGCAAGAAGGGGAGAATGTCCTGACTGTCGCCTTACGTTCTGGTGATGCGCCGCAGGTAGAGCGTTGGCTGAGTAAAAAAGGCTATCAACTGCCAGTGATTAATGATCCACAAGGCCAGTTGTCGGCACAGTGGCAAATTAATGTCACTCCAACCGTGGTTATCCTCTATCAAGGGAAAATAGTGCAGCACACCAGCGGTTGGACGAGTTATTGGGGAATGAAACTGCGTCTGTGGCTATCAACGCTTGGTACTTAAAAGCGCAGTTAACTCTCCAATGTTTCAATGAGATAGTGACAGCCCGGCCCCTTATGCCGGGCTTTTTTGTGCCTGACACTGGCGGATTGCAGTACTCAGACGGCTGATTCCTTGAGTTATCAATTCGGGTGAATTAGCAGCGAAATTTAAGCGCAGGCTGAATTCGCCATAGGACTCTTGGGAATAAAATCCACCGCCTTTAGCGAAAGTGACTCCCGCTTGCCATGCCAGTGGCATTAAACGTGAAATTGGCGCATTTTTAGGCAGTTGCAGCCAGATAAATAACCCACCATCTGGGATCTCAAACGTACAATCTGGCGGTAATGTGTGTGTGAGTGCCTCGGTCATGGCATCACGGTGTTGGCGGTACAAACGGCAGGCTCGGCGCAGCTGTTTGTCATAACGGCCAACAGTAACAAAAGCATCCAGCGCCCGCTGGATCAAATTTGAACTGGTAAAACTATCGACATGTTTCAAACGCGCGAGTTGCGTGTAGTGGGGTTGATCCGCCACCAAATAACCAATCCGCATACTTGGCAACAGCATTTTTGAAAATGTACTGACATAGATAACCTCGCCTGGCGCTGCCAGTGAACGTAGTGATGGCAACTTTTTCCCGCTGTAACGCAGATCCCCCACATAGTCATCTTCCAGAATGACCACCCCTGCAGTTCTGGCTATCTGCAATAGTTGGTGGCGACGGGTTTCACTCATACAGCGGCCAGTGGGATTGTTAAAGTTGGGGATGCAATAGAGAAGTTTGGGTTGGTACTTGTCCAGCAAGCTGGGTAGAGTTTCGAGTTTCATCCCCTGTGAGTCACTGGGCAACGCCACTATATTCACTTTATGCAGGCGAAACAGAGCGAGTGCTTCTGCATAGGTGGGCTCTTCGACTAGAACAGTATCACCGGGGGCCAGCAATGATTGACTCACTAGACTGATGGCGTGTTGTGAACCATTCGTTATCAGCAATTGCTCTGGCCGAGTGGGGATCCCCTGCGCAGAAAGAATGCGGCTGAGGGTATCGCGCAATGGGTAATAGCCACAGTAATCGCCGTAACTGAATGCTTCTTCAGCATGGCGGCGCAATATGGATTGCAGGATCTGGCGAAACTCATCCAGTGGGAAAATCTTCGGGCTGCCAATTCCGGCGGCAAAATTAATCGTATTCGGTGGTAAAGGGATATCAGCATAACCGTCCAACCGCGAAGTCACGGTGGTAAAACGGTCGAGAGGAAATTCATCTTGTACGCGCGCAAGCGGCTGACTGGGCGGTGGCGGAAGATGACGGACATAAGCACCGCTACCACGCCGCTGCTGTAAAAAGCCTTTGGCGGCGAGTTCGGCGTAAGCACTATCAACCGTCAGACGACTCACCGACAACTCAGCGGCCAGCGTGCGAGTGGAGGGCAATTTATCACCGTCAGCAAACACGCCACTGAGGATAGCCCGGCGCAATGCTTCTTCAATTTGTAGATACAGCGGAATGTCTTGTTGACGGTCTAAAGGGATGTGCATGCGATAACGGCCTAAAGTGGCTCATGTCAGAAAAGATGTTTTCACTATACCCCTTGTTAACAAGGCTTCAAGCTAGAAAAAGTGGCCTGCATCAATCTGTAGGGAAGTGGCTCTGGTCGCCTAAAAACGCCAGCGTAGAATGATATTCATTAATTGATGTTGTGAATCCAATGAGGCAGCGATGGCAATACCGGCGGGGTTACTCCCATCTATGATGGGTTCGCCATTGGCGGGCCGTGGTTTTTTTACCGGTAAACGACAAGGTTATGCGCTGGCGATTATCAGTGCCGTATTATTAGGTTTTACCGGGATAATCATCCGCATCCTGACTGCACATTATCATTTGCCCACCTCTGTTTTGGCTTTTTGGCGAGCCGCATTAGTGGCGGCGGTATTATTGCCTATTTTACTCATCATCAGACCGCAGTGGGCCAAACTGCGCCGTGATCAAGTGAAGTTCTATCTCTCATATGGCTTATTGTTGGCGGTATTTAATGGGTTATGGACAGAATCTGTCGCCTTAAACGGAGCATCGATATCCACCATTTTGGTGTATTGTTCGGTGGGGTTTACTGTTTTTCTTGGGTGGATTTTTTATAACGAATATATGGGATGGCGTGAACTGCTGGTGATTATCATCAGTTTATCGGGCTGTTTTCTGGTCAGCGATGGTGTAAATATTACCGCAGCGGACTTTAATTTTATCGGTCTGTTTATTGGGCTAGCATCGGGAGTCGGCTATAGCTTTTATACCTTAGCGGGGAGAATTGCCACTGATCGTCGCTATCCGGTGTGGAATACTATTTTGTATGTATTTGGTTTTTCCGCTGGCTATCAGCTGATATTTAATCAGCTCTTGTTGTGGTTTCCGGTTCAGGGGCTACAGCAAATGGTCGGGGATCTGTTTTTCTTATCTCATGGCGCACAGGGGATTCAATGGTCTGGCTGGTGGCTATTGCTGATTCTAGCCGCAGGCCCGACATTATTGGGGTTTGGTCTGTTTAATCTCAGCTTGAAGACATTACCGCTGGCGGTTGCCAGTCTATTATTAACGCTAGAGTTAGTGTTCACTGCCGTGATTGCTTATTTTCTGCTGGACGAAGTATTGTCGGTATCGCAATTGCTGGGGAGTGCATTGGTATTATTGGGAGTATTCATGCTGCATAGAAAAGATCATGTGCAGGTGGGCGTTGAGATAGCGGCGGATAATAAGGCCACTATCTCATCTTGATAGTTTATTGGGCCGCTTTCCTGCGCAGTGGGGTGCGCAAACGTTGAGCCAAAATGACCCCGGCTAAGGTAATGCCGCCGCCAATCAGGTGATAGCTGTGCAATTGCTCATGCAAGAAGGTTACGGCGATGACTGCGGTAAATACCGGCGTCAGGTTCATAAATATTGATGCGGTGTTTGCTCCTAAACGCATCACACCGTGAATCCATAAATAGGGCGCAATAATAGACGCAGGAATACCAGCAAATAAGACCAACGGAATATTCTGTGCGGTTAATTGTACATCCGGTGCCAGTAGGAAATTAGGCAACAGCAGCACCACACCAAAGGCGATTTGCATATAAAGCGATTGCCAATTAGGTAACTGAATCGCCCAGCGTTTTGTTAACACGCCGTACAAGGCATAGGATGCCGAGGCTCCAAACATCATCAGTTCACCCTTACCAATACCTTGATGCAGTAATTGTGCTGGATTACCCGCACTGACCAGCCACACTAATCCCCCTAATGACAACACACTGCCCAGAGCAATCCCGACAGTGGGGGCGACGCGTAACAGGAAAATGCTGATAAGCACCGTCAATAATGGGATTAATGAGCTAAGGATCCCCATAAACAGGGCGCTGACACTGTGGGCGGCGTAATAAGCCAGACTTTGGTAAAGCACCATGCCCAGCAATCCCAAAATCATCAGCTTCCACCAATAGACGCGAATTGCTTGCCAGTTACGGATAACCCCCAGCAGTAAAAATGGCGTTAAGGTCAGGAATGCCAGTACCCAGCGATAGAAAGAGATCGCTGCCGGGTCAATAGCTGTGGCTGATATCTTGCTGACAACGGCATTGATTGACCAAATAATCACTGCGAATAAGGGGAACAACACATTCATGCTAATAATTCTCATCAATATACTTATGTGATGTAGTCTACAGTTGTCTGATTTATTCTATATACTGATAACCAGACAATAATTGCTGTGATTAGGACAATTTCAGCCAGCAGATGAGTGACCACGAGAGTATTGACGATGAAAAAACCTGATTTCCCGATGGTTGCTGCCACCGCCCCGCAGAATTTGTCCTTTCGCTGCGAGATATACAATGCCAATACGGAGTTTCTGCCGCACAGTCACACATACGGGCAGTTGATATGTGTCAAATCAGGTGTGTTGGCAATGAATATTGGCGGACAGCGTTTCTTGGCTCCCCCTGAGTTCAGTGTCTGGGTACCCGCAGGGGTGGAACATTCCAGTTATAATCGCAAACCGATGCATTTTCGCGCCATTGATATTGCGCTGGCGTTCTGTAATGGGCTACCGGCATCTGCTTGCCTACTGAATGTCAGCCCAATTTTTAATGCCATTGTTGAGGATTGCTTCGCTCGGGGTTTATTGATGCCGGAGAGTGAGCAAGATATGCGTTTAGCGCATGTGCTGATTGACCAACTTAATCAATCCCCAGTGCAGCGCACCTATCTGCCGACCTCGCAGGATAAGCTGTTATCGCCGGTGCTGATGGCTCTGGAGCGCTGCCCGGCAGATAACACCTCATTGGCGCTTTGGGCTAAACGTGTCTACACCACCGAACGAACACTATCACGCCGTTGCCAGCAAGAGTTGGGAATGGCATTCAGTGAATGGCGACAGCGGCTGCGATTCTTACACGCCATCTCCTTGTTGGAGCAGGGAAAAACAGTACAAAGCGTGGCGCTGGATGTTGGTTATAGCTCGGCATCGGCCTTTATTGCCATGTTTCAGCAGATTTCAGGTACTACACCCGAACGTTATCGAAGAACCTGAAACACCGCATTTTTTGGGTATATACTAGGTCCCCCTGTTTTGTAGGGCAGTAAGCTGCCGGAGAACAACGTGAAGATTCTGGTTGATGAGAATATGCCGTACGCGGAAACGCTATTTCAACGGTTAGGTGATGTGCAGGCAGTGCCGGGGCGACCTATCCCACTTGATGCACTGGCGAGCGCAGATGCACTGATGGTGCGCTCGGTAACCAAAGTGAACGAGGCATTACTGCAAGGCACCTCAATTGGTTTTGTGGGTACGGCCACCGCCGGTACTGACCATGTCGACGATAACTGGTTACGGCAACAGGGTATCGGCTTCTCCGCCGCACCGGGTTGTAACGCTATTGCGGTGGTGGAATATGTCTTTTCCGCTTTGATGATGATGGCCGAACGTGATGGTTTCCAACTGCGTGATAAAACCGTTGGGATTATTGGGGTTGGTAATGTTGGTTCGCGGCTGAATACTCGCTTGCAAGCCCTTGGCGTTCGGACCTTATTATGTGATCCACCACGAGCCGAGCGGGGCGATAATGAAACCTTCTGGCCGCTGGAAAAACTGGTGCGCGAAGCAGATGTTCTCACTTTCCATACACCGTTGAATAAGACTGGGGTCTATCAAAGTCTGCATATGGCTGATGAAGCGTTACTGGCAGCCCTGCCGGATGGACGTATTCTGATTAATGCCTGCCGTGGTGCTGTAGTCGATAACGCTGCCTTACTCCGTGTTCTGGAAAAAGGAAAAAAACTCAGTGTGGTATTAGATGTATGGGAGCCTGAACCAGAGTTATCTTTACCGCTATTGGCGCGTGTTGATATTGGTACACCCCATATCGCCGGATATACGCTGGAGGGCAAAGCACGTGGTACAACTCAGGTATTTGAAGCGTTTAGTCAGCATCTGGGGCAGCCGCAATCGGTAGATCTTGCGACTCTTTTACCACAGCCAGAATTCAGCCAACTGCAACTTAATGGCGAGCTGGATGAAGGCAAATTAAAACGATTGATGCACTTAGTGTATGATGTGCGCCGCGATGATGCGCCGCTGCGCCGTGTTGCTGGCCTGCCGGGCGAGTTTGATCGCCTGCGTAAGCACTATCAGGAACGTCGCGAATGGTCATCACTTTGCGTGCAGTGTGACAACGCGGCCAGCGCAGAGCTATTACAGAAATTAGGGTTTACCGCTCAGTTACGTTAACTCGCTATATAAATTAATCGTTATTGAATATCAGGCGGTATTTTACCGCCTTTGTCTTATCAATCATTAGTGGAGAAAACCAACATGTCTGACGGCTGGAATATTGCTCTGTTAGGAGCTACGGGCGCAGTAGGTGAAGCTTTGCTGGAGCTATTAAGTGAGCGCCAGTTCCCGGTTGGTGAATTGTATCCTCTGGCCAGTGAGCGCAGTGCCGGCGCAACCGTGCGCTTCAATGGTAAAAGTTTGCTGGTCGAAAATGTCGCTGAATTTGATTGGTCTCAAGCACAGTTGGCTTTCTTTGTCGCAGGCCGTGAAGCCTCCGCGCAATATGCCGAAGAAGCTGGGAATGCGGGTTGTTTAGTTATTGATAGCAGTGGTTTGTTCGCTATGGAACACGATGTGCCGTTGGTGGTGCCGAGTGTGAACCCGCAAGTGCTGGCAGATTATCGCAATCGTAATATTGTCGCCGTCGCTGATAGCCTGACGAGCCAGTTACTGACGGCCATTAAGCCATTGACGGAAGAGGCTGGCTTATCTCGCCTGCATGTGACAGCGCTGATTTCTGCCTCCGCCCATGGTAAAGCTGCGGTGGATGATCTTGCTGGGCAAAGCGCTAAGCTATTAAATGGTATTCCCTCCGAACCGGGTATTTTCGCGAAACAATTGGCATTTAACGTGTTGCCGCTGCTGGCAGATGAAGAGGGCAGTGTACGTGAAGAGCGCCGTCTGGTGGACCAGGTACGTAAGGTCTTGCAAGATGAAGGTTTGCCAATCTCAGTGAGCTGTATTCAGTCACCGGTATTTTATGGTCAGGCACAGGTGGTTCATCTGGAGGCATTACGACCAATTTCTGCGGAGGAAGCCCGCAGCGAACTTGAAGATTGTGAAGATATTCAGTTATCTGACGAAGATGACTACCCCACTCAGGTCAGCGATGCCTCCGGCAGTGATGTTCTGAGCATTGGTTGTGTCCGCAATGATTATGGTATTCCCGAGGTGTTGCAGTTCTGGTCAGTCGCGGACAACATTCGCTTTGGCGGTGCATTGATGGCGATTGAAACGGCGGAGCGCCTGTTGCAGGAGCAACTATACTGATGTCCGAACTTGAGTTGGCCCAGCAAGACAATACCGTGGCTGAAGCTGTCGGTATAAAGATTGCGCTGGGTATTGAATACAATGGTAGCCGCTATTTTGGTTGGCAGCGGCAACAAGAAGTTGCCAGCGTGCAGGGGGCTCTCGAAGCCGCGTTATCAAAAGTTGCCAATGAACCTATTGGCGTCTTTTGTGCTGGGCGGACAGATGCCGGTGTGCATGCGACCGGGCAGGTGGTGCATTTTGTCACCACGGCGATGCGTAAAGATGCCGCATGGACTATGGGGGTCAACAGCCATTTACCACCAGATATTGCGGTGCGTTGGGTAAAAACAGTTGATGATGATTTTCATGCCCGCTTTAGTGCGACGGCTCGCCGCTACCGCTACATTATTTTTAATCATCGCTATCGTCCGGCCGTTTTGGCGCAAGGGGTCACCCATTGTTATATGCCGTTGGATGCTGAAAAAATGGAGCAAGCGGCCCAATGCCTACTCGGCGAAAATGATTTTACCTCGTTTCGTGCAGTGCAGTGCCAATCGCGTACACCATGGAGAAATGTAAAACATGTCAAAGTTACCCGACATGGCGCGTATATCGTGGTAGATATCAAGGCCAACGCTTTTGTCCATCATATGGTGCGTAATATTGTCGGTAGCCTGATCGAGGTGGGTTGTGGCAATCAGGATGTGACTTGGATGGCCGAGCTGTTGGCGCTTAAAGATAGAACACGTGCGGCAGCAACCGCGAAAGCAGAAGGGTTGTATTTGGTCTCAGTTGACTATCCCGAACACTTTGCTTTACCAAAAGCACCGATGGGGCCACTTTTTTTAGCGGATGACTGATAGAAAAAGTGAATATGAGTTTGGCTGGCAATAATTTGGGGCTAAGGAATACCTAAGAAAGTTCAGTTAAACTCGCCCAATCAAAAATTAGGTTTAGCGACTTACCGAGAGTATTTATGGAATTTATACGTTTCGTTATTGATTTTATTTTGCATATTGATGTTCATCTGGCGGAGTTGGTGTCGCAATATGGGGTTTGGGTTTATGGCATTTTATTCCTGATTTTATTCTGTGAAACCGGTCTGGTGGTCACACCATTCTTGCCGGGGGATTCTTTGCTGTTTGTGGCCGGTGCGTTGGCCTCTCTACCTTCCAATGATATCAATGTGCACATTATGGTTGCTCTGATGGTCACTGCGGCCATTTTAGGGGATGCCATTAACTACGCTATTGGTCGGGTATTTGGCGAAAAACTATTCAGTAATCCGGACTCCAAAATATTCCGTCGTAGTTATCTGGATAAAACCCATCAGTTTTATGAAAAACACGGTGGTAAAGCGATTATCTTGGCCCGATTTGTCCCGATCATTCGTACTTTTGCGCCATTTGTGGCCGGTATGGGGAAAATGTCCTATCGGCATTTTGCCGCGTATAACGTGATTGGGGCATTGGTATGGGTACTGTTATTCACTTATGCTGGTTACCTCTTTGGTAATGTGCCTATCGTGCAGAACAATCTGAAATTGCTGATTGTCGTTATTATTGTGGTGTCAATTTTGCCCGGTGTATTCGAGGTTTGGCGTCATCGGCGTGCAGCGGCACGTCAGAAAAATCAGTAAAAACGTTACCTAAGCCGAGGGTTCGACCAGTTTTTTATCTACACTGTCGAGCCAATATGGTTTAATGAGTGACATTTATGGTCTGTTCCTGCGGACAACCTGAGTATGAGTGCCTTGGTTACGCTGTACCAACGTGTATCTTAGGCATTTTTTATTGGGGTGTTTTCAGGGAGATGGTTAAAGCATGAACAGCGGACTGGCAACAGCCAGGTTCAAACAGAAAGGTCATCGATGAGCTGGATTGAACGAATTCTCAACAAAAGCAATATCTCACAAACCCGTAAAGCGAGTATTCCTGAAGGGGTGTGGACAAAATGCGACAGTTGCGGTCAGGTACTTTATCGTGCCGAATTAGAGCGCAATCTGGAAGTGTGTCCTAAGTGTGATCACCACATGCGTATGTCAGCCCGTGCGCGGTTACATATGCTGCTGGATGCAGGTAGTGAAGTTGAATTGGGTAGCGAGCTGGAGCCGAAGGACATCCTGAAATTCAAGGATTCCAAAAAGTATAAAGACCGGCTTTCTGCTGCGCAAAAAGAGACAGGCGAGAAAGATGCGCTGGTTGCCATGAAAGGAACCTTGCAGGGGATGCCTATTGTTGCTGCTTCATTTGAATTTGCCTTTATGGGCGGTTCAATGGCATCAGTCGTCGGTGCCCGCTTTGTGCGCGCGGTAGAACAGGCATTGGAAGATAATTGCCCACTGGTATGCTTCTCCTCCAGCGGCGGTGCTCGTATGCAGGAGGCATTAATGTCTCTGATGCAGATGGCAAAAACCAGTGCTGCTTTGGCGAAAATGCAAGAGCGTGGCTTGCCGTATATCTCCGTTCTGACGGATCCAACCATGGGCGGTGTTTCCGCCAGTTTGGCAATGTTGGGCGATATCAATATCGCGGAACCTAAAGCGCTGATTGGTTTTGCTGGCCCGCGTGTTATTGAGCAAACGGTACGTGAAAAACTGCCGCCGGGCTTCCAGCGCAGTGAGTTCTTGATTGAAAAAGGTGCTATCGACATGATAGTTCGCCGTCCGGTTATGCGTCAGACGCTGGCCAGCATCTTGTCTAAATTGACTCATCAGCCACAGCCAAGTGTGGTTGAGGCCAAGGCTGATGCAGCGACGACTGATAATCAGGCCGATGCCTGATTAACCCAACGGGCACCTCCTGATAAGGTGGTGCCCGGTATCGTAGCTTGAGCTTTATAGCTTTAAGTCAGAGAAAAAAAGGCCAGTGACGGGACTCATGAACAATCATCTCATTCCCCAAGCCACGTCGCCTTTGGCCGCGTGGCTTGACTATCTTGAGCGTTTGCATTCTCAACCAATCGAGTTGGGCCTGGAACGTGTAAAGCAGGTTGCAGAGCGTCTGGATTTACTTAAGCCAGCCCCTACAGTATTCACCATTGCCGGCACGAATGGCAAAGGCACCACTTGTTGTACCCTTGAGTCGATTTTACTTGCCGCGGGTCTGCGGGTCGGGGTTTACAGCTCACCTCATCTTTTGCGTTATACCGAACGTGTTCGTATTCAGGGGAAAGAACTCTCTGAAGCGCAGCACAGCCACTCTTTTGCCCAAGTTGAAGCTGGACGTAGCAATATCTCATTGACTTACTTTGAGTTTGGCACGTTATCAGCACTGCAATTATTTAAGCAGGCTAAGCTTGACGTGGTTATCTTAGAAGTTGGGCTGGGCGGGCGGCTGGATGCGACCAATATTGTCGATTCTGATGTTGCGGCGGTTACCAGCATTGCAATTGATCACACCGACTGGCTTGGATTCGATAGAGAGAGTATTGGTCGTGAAAAAGCCGGTGTGTTCCGTAGTGGAAAACCGGCCATCGTTGGCGAGCCAGATATGCCTCAGTCTATTGCTGATGTGGCCGCAACATTAGGTGCAAAACTGTATCAACGCGATAAAGCGTGGCAGTTCAGCCAGAACAATCAGAACTGGAGTTGGCAGTGTGACGACCGCCAATGGCAAAATTTACCGTTACCTAATGTGCCTTTAGCCAATGCGGCGACGGCACTGGCGGTGCTGCATTATTCTGGATTACCCCTGAGCGAAGATGCTATCCGCCAAGGCTTATTGGCAGCCAGTTTGCCGGGGCGTTTTCAGATAGTGAGTGAACAACCGCGGTTGATTTTGGATGTGGCTCATAACCCTCATGCGGCACGATACCTAACGGACAGGCTAGCTCAACTGCCAAAACAGGGCAAAGTGCGGGCGGTCATCGGGATGCTATCAGATAAAGATATTGCGGGTACGCTGGCGTGTTTATCTGAGCAAGTTGATGAGTGGTATTGTGCGCCATTGGAAGGTCCGCGTGGGGCCAGTGCAGAGCAGTTAGCTGAACATCTGGCACAGTCACGTCAGTTTAGTGATGTAGAAACAGCGTGGCGTCAGGCCATGCAAGATGCCGGACCACGGGATGTGGTCATTGTCTGTGGCTCTTTCCACACTGTTGCTCATGTGATGGCTGCATTGAATCTGTGACAGCGTTGAGTTTGTAAAGACATTGAAGGAGAGCGAGTGGCAAGTAAGTTTCAGAACCGTTTAGTCGGGACCATCATTCTGGTGGCCTTGGGCGTGATTGTGCTGCCGGGGCTACTGGATGGTAAAAAAAAGCATTATGAGGATGAGTTTGCTGCCATTCCCTTAGTGCCAAAACCCGGTGACAGCCAAGAGATTGATGCGGTTCCACCGGTCAGTCAACCCCTGCCTATTGCGCCGCCAGAAGGTGCTGCGCAAGCTGTGGGTATTCCTAAAGATGATTCCGTTTCTCAAGCTGCGAATGATGCCGGTAACTTACCCTCTGAACCCACAATCGTAGCGCCACCGGTAATACAAAGTAAGCCGGTTGAGGTGAAACCTGTTGAGCGAAAACCGGTCGAAACTAAGCCGGTTGAAACTAGACCGGTAGAAAGTCGACCCGTTGAAACCAAGCCCACTCCTGTTGAGAAAAAACCGCAAGAAGTGAAGCCAGAGATCAAACCGCCGGCTGAAGAAAAAGTGCCAGTAGGGCAGGCGTATGTCGTCCAACTCGGTGCACTGAAAAATGCGGCTAAAGTGAATGAAATTGTCGCGACACTGCGTCTGTCGGGCCATCGGGCATTTACGGTGCCAGCGACACCTGTTCAGGGTCAGATTACTCGGTTATATGTCGGGCCGGATGCGTCAAAACAGAAATTGCAATCGGCTTTGCCAGAGCTTAATTCATTAAGCGGCTTGAGTGGACAGGTTAGGCCTTATAGTACCGGGCGTTAAAGTTTGTCCAAGGGTTAAGATATCAGGGTGTACAGGGTTCTAGCGGCTTCTTGGTGCGGCGATGGTTATTTTTAAGTCACCGCACTTTAAGCGCCTATCCCATTAGGGTTGTTTTATTTGCCATTTTGAACCTGAGCAGTGTTCAGAATCCTCACGTACTTCGTGTACGCTCCGGTTCTTGCGCGCTGTTTGTGTTCAAACTGACCGCAACAATCACACCTACTGGGATAAGCTTTCATTTTCGCGGGTAAGAATTCCTCTACGCAAACGTTTTCTTTTTCTGTTAGAATTCGCCGCGAACAGGATGCAGCGGCGATTTCGTCATTGGAATAGTCATGGTCTGGATTGATTACGTCATTATAGGGATTATCGGATTTTCTGCTTTAGTTAGCTTAATCCGGGGTTTTGTCCGTGAAGCATTGTCACTTGTAACATGGGGATGTGCGTTTTTTGTTGCCAGCCATTTTTACACTTACCTTGCTGTCTACTTCACTCGCTTTGAGGATGAGGTGGTACGCAACGGAATTGCCATCGGCATTTTGTTCATCGCGACATTGATTGTCGGGGCTATTGTTAACTATGTGATTGGTTCATTGGTTGAGCGTACTGGGTTATCAGGAACTGACCGGGTGCTGGGGATCTGTTTTGGCGCGCTGCGAGGTGTTCTGATAGTCTCTGCCATGTTGTTCTTTCTGGATACGTTTACTGGCTTTTCGCAGAGTGTCGACTGGAAGCAGTCACAATTAATCCCGCAGTTCAGTTATATCATCAGGTGGTTCTTTGACTACCTGCAGAGCACGTCGAGTTTCTTACCGAATCAATTACCGATTCGGAGCGGCTTATGAGGAAAAGACAACATGTGCGGTATTGTCGGTATCGCCGGTTTTGCACCGGTAAACCAGTCGATTTATGATGCGTTGACGGTGCTTCAGCACCGAGGCCAGGATGCTGCAGGCATCGTTACCATTGATGCCCATAATGGGTTCCGGCTGCGTAAAGCAAACGGCTTGGTGAAGGATGTATTTGAAACCCGGCATATGCTGCGTTTACAGGGGAATATGGGTATTGGCCATGTTCGCTACCCAACGGCAGGCAGTTCCAGTGCTTCCGAGGCTCAGCCTTTCTACGTTAACTCACCGTTTGGTATCACTCTGGCCCATAACGGGAATCTGACTAACGCTCACCAGCTGAGAAAGAAATTATTCGAAGTTTCTCGCCGTCATGTGAACACCACTTCTGACTCAGAAATTCTGCTGAATATTTTTGCCAGTGAATTGGACCGTTTCCAACATTATCCGTTGGAATCAGATAACATTTTCGCCGCTGTTGCTGCGACGCACCAATTAATTCGTGGGGCATATGCTTGTGTCGCGATGATTATCGGCCACGGTATGGTCGCGTTCCGTGACCCTAACGGTATTCGCCCACTGGTGATTGGTAAGCGCACTTTAGCTGATGGTCGCAATGAATACATGGTTGCGTCTGAAAGTGTGGCATTGGATACCCTTGGCTTCGAATTCCTGCGCGATGTTGCTCCGGGCGAAGCGGTGTATATCACCGAAAAAGGCCAGTTGTTCACCCGCCAGTGTGCTGAAAATCCGAAATACAATCCGTGCTTGTTTGAGTATGTTTATTTTGCCCGTCCAGACTCCTTTATGGACAAGATTTCGGTTTACAGTGCGCGTGTGCGCATGGGCCAGAAATTGGGGGCGAAAATTGCCAAGCAATGGGAAGATCTGGACATTGATGTTGTGATCCCTATCCCGGAAACCTCCTGCGATATCGCGCTGGAAATCGCCCGCATCTTGGATAAACCGTATCGCCAGGGGTTTGTGAAAAACCGCTATGTAGGCCGGACCTTCATCATGCCGGGCCAGCAAGAACGCCGTAAATCTGTACGCCGTAAACTGAATGCCAACCGTGCAGAATTCCGCGATAAGAATGTGTTATTGGTGGATGACTCTATTGTGCGTGGTACTACGTCGGAACAGATCGTCGAGATGGCGCGTGATGCAGGGGCGAAGAAGGTTTATTTTGCGTCTGCAGCTCCTGAAATTCGCTTCCCGAATGTGTATGGCATCGACATGCCAAGTGTTAATGAATTGATTGCCCACGGCCGTGAAGTCGACGAGATTCGCCAGTTGATTGGCGCTGATGCGCTGATTTTCCAAGATCTTACTGACCTTATCGAGGCTGTACGTGAAGATAACCCTGATATTGCTCAGTTTGAGTGCTCAGTCTTTAATGGCGTTTACGTAACTAAAGATGTGGATCAGAGCTATCTGGAGTATTTGGAGTCATTACGTAACGATGATGCGCAAGCATTACGTAATCATAATGAAGCAGAAAATCTTGAGATGCATAACGAGGGTTAATATCCTCCTCCATCTTTCAAGGTATAGATGAATCAAAAAGGTGCAACTTGCGTTCAGGCGCGGTGCACCTTTTTTGTTTTTACATAGGACGTTGCAATTCTTAGCAGATAATCACCTAAGACAGTCAATTGGCCTCATTTCTGGTTATACTGTGGATAATTTGTTATCCGTCATTTGGTTGAGGCAGTTCCCATGAAACGACTTATTATTGGTATCAGTGGTGCCAGCGGTGCTATTTATGGCGTTCGGTTATTACAGGTACTGCAACATGTCGAGGGCGTGGAAACCCATTTAATTCTCAGTCATGCCGCGCGTCAAACATTGGCGCTTGAAACGGCGTTCAGTGTCAAAGATGTACAGGCATTGGCGGATGTTGTGCATGATTCTCGTGATATAGCCGCGTGCATCTCCTCGGGATCGTTCAAGACCAGCGGTATGGTTATTTTACCCTGCTCAATCAAAACATTATCTGGCATTGTCCATAGCTATACGGATGGTTTACTGACGCGCGCGGCGGATGTGATATTGAAAGAACGCCGCCCATTAGTTTTGTGTGTGCGTGAAACACCACTGCATCTAGGGCATTTACGCCTGATGGTACAAGCCGCTGAATTGGGGGCGGTGATTATGCCACCTATGCCCGCGTTTTATCACCAACCACAAAGTATTCAAGATATTGTCGATCAGACGGTGAACCGGATTATCGATCAATTCGATATTGAACTGCCTAAAGATCTCTTTATTCGCTGGCAAGGTTCGAATTAACATTATTTCCCTTAATTGATACATTTGTGCAACATCGCACTGAAATGGAGCGGATCATGCACCATAATGATCCTGTTTCAGAACGCGTGCTGTTGCATGGCATTCGCATTCAGTTTCTGTTAACAACCAGATGCCTGCATTTAGTGGCTTTCATGCTAAGAAAACGGCCATAAAATTTGCTTTTCTTCCCAGTGATTACTGGCACGATTACTGCAAATTGATTTATGAACGCTCTGGGTAATACAGAAAACTAACGCGCTTTGTGGCATCGAAAATCAATTTGAGGGTTATGTATGAATAAGAAGATTTTGGTTCTGCCTTTAGTATTAGCATTAGCTGCCGCCAGCAGTGCTTTTGCCGCTATTCCGAAAGATATCAAAATTGGTACAGATCCAACTTATGAACCATTTGAATCTAAAAATGCCAGTGGTCAGTTAGTCGGTTTTGATATCGATATAGCCAAAGAATTATGCAACCGAATTGATACTAAATGTACTTTTGTTGAAAGTGACTTCGATGCATTAATCCCATCGCTGAAAGCTAAAAAAATTGATGCCATTATCTCCTCGCTCTCCATCACAGAAAAACGTCAAAAAGAGATTGCCTTTACTGACAAACTCTACGCGGCTAATGCCCGCTTGATCGCCACAAAAGACAGCAAGATTGAGCCAACGTTGGTTGCCTTAAAAGGCAAACGTGTTGGGGTCTTACAAGGTTCTACTCAAGAAGCATTTGCGAATGCGGAATGGCAGCCAAAAGGTATTGATGTCGTAGCCTATCAAAATCAGGATTTGATTTATGCGGACTTAGCCTCTGGCCGTATTGATGCTGCCTTCCAAGATGAAGTTGCCGGCAGTGAAGGTTTTCTGAAACAAGAAGCCGGTAAAGGTTATGCCTTCGCCGGTCCGTCAGTAAAAAATGATCAATTCTTTGGTGTAGGCACCGGTATGGGTTTGCGCAAAGATGATACAGAGCTGAAAGCAGCCTTGGATAAAGCCTTTGCTGAAATGCGCCAAGATGGCACTTACGACAAACTCGCGAAAAAATATTTCGACTTTGATGTTTACGGCGGTTAATCCCATTTGCCGCTATGGCCTCAGCCTATTCAGGCTGGGGCCAACACAGAGCAATTAACCAGACTCCTTACTCAGTAAAACAGGATAACCCAGATGCTGGATGGATATTCGAAACTGATATTTGAAGGTGCGCTGGTGACGCTGGAGTTAGCACTGTGCTCAGTGTTGCTATCAGTGATTATCGGCTTGATTGGTGCCGGTGGAAAATTGTCATCAAACCGGTTGTTATCTGGCCTGTTTGAGTGCTACACCACGCTGATTCGCGGCGTACCTGATTTAGTCTTGATGCTGCTTATCTTTTACGGTTTGCAGATAACCCTCAATAGCATTACCGAATCACTTGGTTTTGCACAAATCAATATTGACCCTCTTTCTGCCGGGATTATTACGCTCGGTTTTATTTATGGGGCTTATTTCACCGAAACTTTTCGTGGCGCTTATATGGCTGTTCCTGCTGGCCAAATTGAAGCGGCAAGAGCATTTGGTTTTAATTCCAGCCAGATTTTCCGCAGAATCATGTTTCCGGCCATGATGCGCTATGCATTACCGGGGATTGGTAATAACTGGCAAGTGATCCTCAAGGCGACGGCATTGGTCTCTATTTTGGGATTGAATGATGTGGTCAAAGCCACACAATTGGCAGGAAAGGGCACTTATCAACCCTTCTTTTTCGCTTTGGTGGCCGGTGTGGTTTATTTGATTTTCACCACGGTCTCGAATGGTGTTTTGCTCTGGTTGGAACGGCGCTATTCCCATGGGGTGAAGAGGGCTGAACTATGATTGATATTATTCATCAGTATTGGCAAGCCCTGCTCTGGAGTGATGGTTACCGGTTTACCGGGCTGTCCGTGACGTTATGGTTGTTAATTTCTTCTGTTGTAATGGGGGGATTACTGGCTATTCCATTGGCGGTGGCACGCGTCGCAGAACGGCGATGGATTCGTTTACCGGTCTGGATCTTTACTTATATCTTTCGTGGTACGCCGCTCTATGTACAATTATTGGTGTTCTATTCTGGTGTGTATAGTTTAGAGATTATCCGAGGAAATGATCTGCTTAATGCCTTTTTCCGTAGCGGATTAAACTGCACAATTTTAGCGCTGACATTGAATACCTGTGCTTATACGACCGAGATTTTTGCGGGGGCTATTCGTTCTGTTCCCCACGGTGAAATTGAGGCGGCCAGAGCATATGGTTTTTCACGATTTAAAATGTATCGCTGTATTATTTTACCTTCAGCACTGCGTATTGCTTTACCGGCCTACAGTAATGAAGTTATTTTAATGCTGCATTCCACCGCACTGGCTTTTACTGCCACGGTGCCGGATATACTGAAAATAGCGCGCGATATTAACGCCGCAACTTATCAGCCGTTTTATGCTTTTGGTATTGCTGCCGTACTTTATCTGATTATCTCCTTTACGCTAATTAGCCTGTTCCGCCAGGCAGAGAAACGTTGGCTGGCACATATAAAACCTCAGGCATCGCATTAAGTATGGAGAGACCATGACTGACACACTAGAAACTAAAATAGCTGAAACTAAGCTGTCTGTGACGGAATTGCATAAGCACTATGGTGAACATGAGGTTTTAAAGGGGGTTTCACTTTCAGCTAAAGCTGGCGATGTCATCTCCATTATTGGGTCGTCCGGCTCGGGAAAAAGTACTTTTTTACGTTGTATCAACTTTCTTGAGAAACCTAGCGAAGGGTCGATTAGCGTTAATAATCAGGATATTCGTTTAGTTCGGGATAAAGACGGGCAATTAAAAGTCTTTGATAAAAAAGAACTGCAATTACTGCGCACCCGACTGACGATGGTATTCCAGCATTTTAATTTGTGGAGCCATATGACGGTGCTGGAAAATGTTATGGAGGCACCGGTCCAAGTCTTGGGGCTGAGTAAGTCTGTGGCAAAAGAGCGTGCTATTCGCTATTTGGATAAAGTGGGTATTGATGAACGTGCTCGCGCTAAATATCCGGTACATCTTTCAGGCGGCCAGCAGCAACGTGTTTCTATCGCACGGGCATTAGCGATGGAGCCGGATGTACTACTGTTTGATGAGCCGACTTCTGCACTGGACCCTGAACTGGTGGGTGAAGTTTTGCGTATTATGCAAAAACTGGCAGAAGAGGGGAAAACCATGGTGGTAGTGACCCATGAAATGGAGTTTGCGCGCCATGTCTCCAGCCATGTTATTTTCTTGCATAAAGGTGTTATTGAAGAAGAGGGGCCGCCAGCCGAGCTTTTTGGTAATCCCAAAAGTGCTCGCCTACAGCAGTTCCTGTCTGGTGCACTGAAGTAACAATTTATTCCCATCATCTTTCAAGCAACAGTGATGTTTACTGCCATCAGACACCCAAGCCATTGAGTTATCTCAACGCCTTGGGTGCATTCTGTTGCCGCTTGGCTGCAACTCGAAATGTATCGGGAAGGGCGGGATAACTCGCAGAGCTATCCCCCAGGCTTTTTCAGTACATTACGCAAAGCATCTTCTAGTTCGAAATAGCGAAAGGCAAAACCGGCTTCTTCTAGCCGTTTCGGTACTGCCCGTTGCCCTCCTAGCACTAAGGCAGCGGATTCCCCCAATAATAAGCGAATGGCTGCTGCCGGAGTACGAATCACCGCAGGGCGATCCAGCACGTCTGCCAGTGTGGCAATAAATTGTTCATTATGGACGGGATAAGGTGAAACCATATTAAACGGACCACTCAGTCCCTCTGTGGTCAGTAAATAATGGATACCGTGAACCATATCATCAATATGTATCCATGGCAGATATTGGCGACCATCCCCAATTGGCCCCCCCAATCCTAAGCGTAATAGCGGCACCATTTTCGCTAATGCACCGCCATGAGGGGCTAATACTATCCCGGTACGCAGTAGGCAGACGCGGGTGTTAGTGCTTTGGGCGGCCAGAGCGAGGCTTTCCCAACGTTCACAGAGTTGGTGAGTAAACTCATCATGTGGCACCTCATCTTCGGTGACCAATGCTTGCCCCTGATCGCCATAAAATCCAACTGCGGATCCTGAAATAAACACCGCCGGCGGCTGGCGACTGGCTTTAATTAACGTCGCTAATTTCTCGGTTATCTGCCAGCGACTTTGACACAGAATCTCCTTCTGCTGTGCCGTCCAGCGCTTTTCCGCTATAGGTTCACCCGCCAGATTAATCACTGCATCAAAATCGTCGAGGTCATACTTATCATCAAGAGTTGACCAGCAGGTGACTTGTGAACCCAGTACTTCAGTAGCCCGCTGCGGATTTCGGGTTAGCGCGGTTATTTGGTGGCCTTGCGATAAAAGGAACGCGCTGAGACTACGCCCAATGAGTCCTGTAGCTCCAGTGATTAAAATACGCATCGCCAATCTCCGTTTATGCCTTTCTTACTTCAGTGTTATTGTCGTCATGTCTGCCTATCAGCATCTCTTTTAGCATAGGTGATTCTGTGCTCTTCTCATACGATGATGAGCACATCCTGAGTTAATTTTTATCCAGATAAGCCCCCTTCAGACCCGTTAGTCGTGGAGCAATACAGTGCCTATATGTTGTCAGCAACATCATTTGAGAAAATAAAAAAATAATAGCTAAACAAATCATCTGATCTGTCCGATTAATACAGTGTTAAGCGCTCAGGTATTACCAGTTAAAACACCGCGTGGTCTTATTGCTGTTGAGCGCTAACAAAGGTTATAAGCCAGACAAGACGACTTTTAAAACACTGAATTTGTGATTTTCTGCTAGAGTGAACATACACATCTGAATAGAAAATAGGCGGTCAGTCTTTTCGCCTTGTGACGTTGGATGTTTTATAAATAAATATTAGGTGTTTTATAAAAACTCACGGCGGCTTATAAATCCTCCAGCTGAGGTCAAGTTGTGATCTCATTGTTGTCCATACACTTTTCCAGGTGCGCATGAAGCTAAACATCGAAGTTAACTGTACTTATGTGTGTGAACCTATACACAGGCAAGACGGTAGCTTATTAGCCGTTGAGCTATTAAGCCGATTTTCAGCTAAATCGGTCGATTTAGCCATCGATGTCGAACAGTTTATTAAAGAATTGGATATCGGCGGAAAGACTGATTTATTCCATGACCAATTACGCGCGGTCAAAGCTTATAGCGATTGGTTTATCACGAACAATGTTTTGCTCTCTATTAATATCGATTTTGACTTGGCCAGTGTGATTGTTACTGATGATTCAACCCGTCAAATGCTGGACGAAATGCCTTTTTTACGGCTAGAAATCATGGAGACTTTCTCCAATTTATCTGATGGGATGAATAATCCATTACTCCGTGAATTGGCTGGGCGATACCCGTTATGGCTTGATGATCTAGGGAGTGGCGGCTCTACTTTAAATGCAGTAACGGCCAATATTTTTGAGTATGTGAAAATTGATAAGCATTTCTTCTGGCAGCACAATAAGCATACTTTTCCTATCCTGATAAATAACATTAAGAAATATTGCCTCGGAGTGATTGTTGTCGGCGTAGAAAATCAGGATGAGTCAGAACAACTTAAAGGCAGTAATATTGATGCCATGCAAGGATATCTATTCAATCAGCTCACACTGGAAGAACTGGCATCCCGACCTCTATTATAACGCCGCCCCCTCATTGGAATTTGCATCATGCTGACATTATTCTGTAATGTCGGCGTTGCTTTTTACGATAAAATTTTCTTATGGCAGATAGTGTTTTTTATCGGATTAATCCGACGGATTGGATGATAGAATACGGCCACATTTAGCTTTCATTAAGTGTTATGACTACATGTTAAGTCTGACTTATTGAGGAAAACGATACCATGAAGTTAATGTTTGCTTCTGATCTGCATGGGTCGCTGCCTGCCACTGAAAAGGTGTTGGAGATCTTTGAACGTAGTCAGGCGCAGTGGTTAGTGCTGTTGGGTGACTTGCTCAACCACGGGCCACGTAATGCATTACCGGCAGGTTATCAGCCAGCGGCAGTAGCAGAATGCCTTAATCCCTATAAAAATAAGATTATCGCTGTGCGCGGCAATTGCGACAGTGAAGTCGACCAGATGTTATTACAATTTCCGATGATGGCTGGTTGGCAGCAGATTATTATGTCGGAAACGCGCTTATTTTTGACGCATGGTCACCTTTATCATCCCGCTGCACTTCCTCCGTTGCGTCATGGGGATGTCTTGGTTTATGGTCATACTCATCTGCCTCAGGCGCAGTGGCAGGATGAGGTAATATGTTTCAATCCCGGTTCCGTCA
Source organism: Yersinia vastinensis (assembly GCF_902726565.1). Lineage (GTDB taxonomy): Bacteria > Pseudomonadota > Gammaproteobacteria > Enterobacterales > Enterobacteriaceae > Yersinia > Yersinia vastinensis. The sequence goes on along the minus strand of NZ_CACVAF010000002.1, from coordinate 442,064 downwards.
GTATCCCCAAAGGAGGGTATCCAGCAAGTTATGGCATGTTGGATGAGGGTGTTTTACAGGTTCTGACCCTACAAAATGATGAGCCTGTTGTTCAGTTGGCTTTGCGCCCTTAGCTGATAAAAGTGAATCAATATAAATACTTATAATGTTGTTTTTGAAAAACACTGTTGATTAACAATTGCGCGCATCTAAATGCGCCCAGATAGAAGGTTTCAGAGGATGGTGGAGCAAAATCCAGCAGCAGTCATCGAGTGGGTTGATATTGTTGATGAGCAAAATGATGTTATTGCTCAATCCAGTCGTCAACAAATGAGAGCTCAACGACTACGCCACCGTGCTACCTATATTGTGGTGCACGATGGAATGGGCAAAATTCTGGTACAACGCCGCACTGAGGGTAAAGATTTCTATCCCGGGAAACTGGATGCAACCGCCGGTGGTGTCGTGCAAAGTGGTGAAAACTACCTTGAATCCGCCCGGCGCGAAGCGGAAGAAGAGCTAGGTATTGCCGGTGTGCCTTTTGCCGAACATGGCCAGTTTTACTTTGAAGAAGAGTGCTGTCGTGTGTGGGGGGCTTTGTTTAGCTGCGTCTCTCATGGCCCATTTGCATTACAAGCGGAAGAGATAGATGAAGTTCGCTGGATGCTGCCAGAAGAAATCACCGCTCGTTGTGATGAATTCACTCCCGACTCTCTGAAAGCCCTGTCACTGTGGCTAACACGCAATAATGAGCAGGATTACGGAAAAATCACACCACGCGAAGATTAATCCCTATCAGCCATAAAAAAGCCCCTTTCTAGGGGCTTTTCTCTTTCTTGTTTCTATCTTACTGATTATCTAACAATAATACCCAGTAAAATACCCAAAGCACCGAAGTCAGCATCACTGAATGTGGTGTTGGCGAAACCGATGTCACCCAGCACTGGCAGCAGGAACACTGGCAGGAAGGTAATTAACAGACCTTGTGCGAATGCACCCAGAATAGCGCCGCGACGCCCGCCCGTTGCATTACCGAACACCCCAGCAGCAGCACCAACGAAGAAGTGAGGCACAACACCTGGGATAATCACGGTCATGTTCATCAAATACAGCGCAAACATCCCGATAAGGCCTGCGGCAAAGCTGCTCAGGAAGCCAACCAATACAGCATTAGGTGCGTAAGGGAAGACAACTGGGCAATCCAGAGCCGGTTTAGCATTAGGCACTAACTTGTCTGAAATCCCTTTAAATGCAGGAACAATCTCGGCAATAACCATACGCACACCTTGCAAGATGATGTATACACCTGCGGCGAAAGTAATGGATTGCATCAGTGAGAACATGAACCAGTTTTTACCACCGCTGAGGCTCTTCACCACTTCCGGCCCAGCAAACAGGCAGGTTACGATGAAAATAATGCACATGGTAAAAGAGATTGCGACGGGGGTATCACGCAAGAACAGCAGACTTTTCGGCACATTCATGTCTTCAGTCGAATGTTCTTTATTACCAAACTTACTGCCGATAAAACCCGCTAAGACATAAGACAGGGTAGAGAAGTGGCCGATTGCCACGTCATCAGAACCAGTCACCTTTTTCATATAAGGGTGGGCGATGGCAGGGAAGAACACCATTGCAACCCCAACGACCAGCGAACCGATAACAATCAGTGTTACACCACTAATCCCAGCGGTTGCAAGAATTACGGCGACCATCATCGACATAAACAGCGTGTGGTGCCCTGTCAGGAAGATAAATTTCCACGGCGTAAAGCGGGCAATCAGGATATTGATAACCATAGCGAAGAACATAATCATCGCCATTTCTTTACCGAAACTCTTCTGTGCGACGGACACAATGGCTTCGTTATTGGGGACGACGCCCTGAATACCGAAAGCATGTTGGAAGATATTGGCAAAATCACCCAAAGACGATACGACCAGACCTGCACCAGCACCTAAAATCACAAAACCCATGATGGTTTTTACGGTGCCCTTGATGCATTCCGTGACTGGTTTTTTCTGTGCAATCAAGCCGATTAAAGCGATGAGACCCACCAGCACTGCCGGTTCGGAAAGAACATCACTCATTAAAAAGCGGAAGAAATCCATGCCAGCCTCCAGTTACAAAGCGCCTAATTCAGTTAATGCCACAGACAAACGTTCTTTCATGGCTTTTTTATCAATCATGTTGTCTAAAGCAACAATTTTTCCACCGACGGCCTGAGCAATGAGCTGCTCGGCAATATCGTTGGTGCCGATGAAAATATCACTGGGTGTTCCTTTAGCCGAACCCAAGTCAACATGATCAACCTCAGCACTGACCGCCAATTCCTTCAGGATATTTTTGATGCTGATTTCCATCATCAGGCTGGTGCCTAGGCCGTTACCGCAAACCACTGTAATTTTCATTTTTTTCCCCTTAAAATTATTATCCGAACCTAATGTTTTGATTAATAACGCGCAATAACGGACAAAATATCCTGCTGCGTTTTAGCATTAAGCAAGGCGGCCACATCGTTATCGTTATCGAACAACTGAGCGAGTTGAGAAATAGCCTCGATATGGCTCGTACTGTCTGTTGCACTCAACACGATGAGCAGTTTGACCGGATCATTACCTTCTGCGTTGAACGTGACGCCCTCGGTAATAACGGTTAATGCCAGAGCGAGTTTATTCGCCCCTTCTTCTGGGCGGGCATGCGGCATAGCAATCCCCGGCCCGACAACATAGTAAGGGCCAATGGCCTCATGGGAGCGATAAATCGCCTCGACATACCGGGCTTCAATCGCGCCATTATCAATTAACGGTTGGCATGAAATCGCGATGGCATCACGCCAATCTTTTGCCTGGGTGACGACTTGAATGACGTCTGGCGTTAACAGTGTTTTTAACATGATATATATGACTCCCGATGACTGTTAACGTGAGAGTAGATAGTTATCACTGTTATTAATGTGATGAATATCTCAATTGATAGCGCTACCTGATAGCGCTATCAAAATTTGTGATAGCGCTATCATTTGTCGCATCCGGTCCTTTAGCTATCTCGTAATAAGCCATATACAATGCAATGAATTGTCGATGTGAATACGGAATGGTTTGTTGTCGGCAGGCAAGACATTTTAATTAGGCAGGAATTCAGCATGGAAAAAACGCGCAAGCGCCGCAATACCGGGCGGGTCACGCTATCTGATGTGGCGAATTACGCCGGGGTAGGGTCGATGACTGTTTCCAGAGCGCTGCGAACGCCGGAGCAGGTGTCAGACAAACTACGTGAGAAAATAGAACAAGCGGTTGAAAAACTTGGCTATATCCCTAACCGTGCCGCAGGGGCATTAGCATCCGGTCACAGCGATACTGTCGCCGTCTTAATTCCCTCTCTCACTGACAAAGCCAGCTCTCGCTTTATGCAGGCGCTGCAACAGATTTTGAATAAGAATGAGTTCCAACTCTTATTAGGTTGTCACGAATATAATCAGCGTAAAGAAGCTGAAATACTGATGACATTGCTGCAAAGCAATCCGGCGGCAGTAGTGATTTTTGGTTCGCAGTTGGCGGATAAAACTTATCAACTGCTTGAGCGAGCGAACATCCCCACAGTGAATGTGGTTGGGTCTTATTTCAAAGGGGCAAAAATTACTCTTGAAGCGGCTTTTTTTGAGTCAGCCTATGAATTGAGCCGCCATTTGCTGGAGCGGGGTTACCATAATATTGGGTTTATTGGCGCGCATATGGATAACCGTTTGCAGCGTCAGCAATTAAATGGCTGGCATAAAGCGATGCTTGAGCATTACAAAAATGGGGATCAAACTGTCACAACGCCAGAGAGTGCCAGTTTGCAGTTTGGCCGTTATGCGCTGACCGAAATACTCCAGCGCCAACCTGAATTGGATGCTGTGATATGTAGCCACGAAGATATTGCCCTTGGTGTGTTATTTGAATGTCAGCGGCGGTTGTTGAAAATCCCCAGTGGCATTGCAGTGGCGTGTTTAGACGGTTCAGACAGCTGTGATCAGACTCACCCAACGCTCACGTCCATGCGTATTGATTACAAAAAGATGGGTAAGGAAGCGGGTAAGATGCTGATTGATATGCTAGATAATGATGACGATGAGATAGATGAACCTCTCAATCAGAGCTTCAACTATAAGTTTGAACCACGACAAAGTACCTGACATGCAGAATCATGAGGTGATAAGTCGATAACCAAATAAAAACGCCAGCACAAGGCTGGCGTTTTTTATATGATTTAACCCGAAGATTAAGACGCGTCAGCTTGTGCTGATTGAATGGCGGTCAATGCCACGGTATAGACGATATCGTCTACCAACGCACCACGGGACAAGTCGTTAACTGGCTTACGCATGCCTTGCAGCATCGGCCCGATAGAGATCAGGTCGGCAGAACGCTGTACCGCTTTATAGGTGGTGTTACCGGTATTCAAGTCAGGGAAGATGAACACTGTTGCTTTACCCGCAACGGGTGAGTTAGGCGCTTTGGATTGAGCCACGTCTGCCATGATTGCCGCATCATACTGCAATGGACCATCGATGATCAGATCTGGGCGTTTTTCCTGTGCCAAACGTGTTGCTTCGCGGACTTTTTCCACATCGCTACCTGCACCAGAATTACCGGTGGAGTAAGAGATCATCGCCACACGCGGTTCGATACCGAATGCTGCGGCAGAATCAGCAGACTGGATAGCGATTTCTGACAGTTGTTCAGCTGTTGGGTCTGGGTTAATCGCGCAGTCGCCGTAAACCAGAACCTGATCAGGCAGCAACATGAAGAACACAGAAGAAACCAGCGAACTGCCCGGTGCGGTTTTGATCAACTGCAACGGTGGGCGGATAGTGTTTGCGGTGGTGTGAACAGCACCTGATACCAGACCGTCAACTTCGCCTTTTTCTAACATCAACGTACCGAGAACTACGTTGTCTTCCAACTGCTCACGAGCAACCACTTCGGTCATGCCTTTGCTCTTGCGCAGTTCAACCAGACGCGGAACATATTGCTCACGTACAGCAACCGGATCGATGATTTCAACGCCTTTACCCAGCTCGACGCCTTGAGCCGCAGCAACGCGTTGGATCTCTTCTGGATTACCTAACAGCACGCAAGTGGCAATGCCACGTTCGGCACAGATAGAAGCCGCTTTCACGGTACGTGGTTCGTCGCCTTCTGGCAGTACGATACGTTTGCCCGCTTTACGCGCCAATTCCGTCAGCTCGTAACGGAATGCTGGAGGAGACAGGCGACGTGAACGTTCAGAGGTGGCAGTCAGAGAGTCAATCCACTCGCTGCTGATATGGCTGGCAACATAGTTTTGCAGCTTCTCAACACGCTCATGGTCATCAGCTGGAACTTCCAGGTTGAAACTTTGCAGGCTCAAAGAGGTCTGCCAAGTATTCGTGTCTACCATAAAGACTGGCAGGCCAGTTTGGAAGGCACGTTCACACAAGCGTTTAATTGGCTCATCGATGGCGTAGCCGCCGGTCAGCAAAATTGCGCCGATTTCAACGCCATTCATCGCTGCCAGACAAGCAGACACCAACACATCTGGACGGTCTGCGGAAGTGACTAGCAGAGAACCCGGACGGAAGTGTTCCAACATGTGCGGGATGCTACGGGCGCAGAACGTCACAGATTTAACGCGGCGAGTTTTGATATCACCTTCGTTAATAATGCGTGCGTTCAAATGTTTGCACATATCGATTGCACGGGTGGCAATCAGCTCGAAGCTCCAAGGCACACAGCCTAGAACAGGCAGCGGGCTATTGGCAAACAGTTGTTTTGGATCGATTTTTGCCACACTGGCCTTGGTTGAATCATCAAAGATTTCAGACAGGTCAGGGCGAGTACGGCCTTGCTCATCCACCGGGGCATTCAGTTTATTAATGATAACGCCGGTGATGTTTTTGTTTTTGCTGCCACCAAAGCTGGAACGTGCTAGTTCGATACGCTCTTTCAATTGATCCGGTGAATCATTACCCAATGAAATTACAAACACGATTTCAGCGTTCAGGGTTTTGGCGATTTCATAGTTCAGGGCATTAGCAAACTGATGTTTGCGAGTTGGCACTAAACCTTCAACCAGAACCACTTCAGCATCTTTGGTATTTTCGTGATAACGGGCAACAATTTCTTCCATCAACACGTCTTGCTGATTAGAACTCAACAACGCTTCCACATGACTCATATTCAGTGGTTCAGCAGCAGTGATGCTGGAGTTCGCGCGAATGATCGTGGTGGTTTGATCAGGTGCATCGTTACCAGCACGTGGCTGGGCGATTGGCTTGAATACGCTCAAGCGTACACCTTTTTGTTCCATGGAGCGGATGACACCCAAGCTGACGCTGGTTAAACCAACGCTGGTGCCGGTAGGGATCAACATTATTGTACGGGACACGGCTAAACCTCTTTACGGTTTTATACCCGCCATCTTTCGAGTTGCAGAGTTGTTGGCTGCCATCATTCACCCAAGTCATTGCATTATCTCAACGCCTTGAGTTCATTCTGTTGCCGTCTATCTACAACTCGAAATCTATGGGGTATATATACCAGTCATACTTCAAGTTGCATGTGGGTTGGCTACGTTCAATAACCCGAATCACATACTGGAGTAAGTGATTCGGGATGAGTACGTTCGCTACCTGCTTGCAACACCAAATTCTTTGGATATATAAGTATAAAGAATAATTACGCGGTCAGACGAGAGGCGTCTTGCGCGATAACCAGCTCTTCGTTGGTCGGGATAACCAGAGCCAAGCGGCTGCCATCTTTGGTGATGGTGCCAGACTTACCAAAGCGTGCTGCCAGATTGCGTTCATGATCAATCTCAAAGCCCAGCAGTGCCAGTTTGTCCAAGGTCAGTTCACGCACCATTGCGGCGTTTTCACCAATACCACCCGTGAAGACAACCGCATCCAGACGGCCATCCATCAGTGCAGTATAAGCACCGATATATTTAGCCAGACGGTGGCAGAACACATCCATTGCACGGCGTGCATCTGCTTTGGTTTCATAGTTGTCTTCAACATAACGGCAGTCACTGGTGACTTCGGTCAGGCCCAGCAGGCCAGATTCTTTGGTCAATAGCTTGTTGATTTGATCAACGCTCATCCCCATAGAATCATGCAGGTGGAAAATGATTGCCGGGTCAATATCACCACTACGGGTACCCATAACCAGACCTTCCAGTGGCGTCAGCCCCATAGAAGTATCGACACATTTACCGTTACGAACCGCAGTGACAGAACCACCATTGCCCAAATGGCAAGTGATGACGTTCAGTTCTTCCAATGGTTTGTTCAGGACTTTGGCGGCTTCTTGGCTCACATAGAAGTGGCTAGTACCGTGTGCGCCATAGCGGCGAATACCATGTTCTTTATATAAGTTGTACGGCAGGGCGTAGAGATAAGACTCTTCCGGCATGGTCTGGTGGAAGGCAGTATCGAACACTGCAACATTTTTATCAGCCAGATTCGGGAAGGATTTCAATGCTTCAGCGATACCGATCAGGTGTGCTGGGTTATGCAGTGGTGCAAACGGGATGGAATCTTTGATACCCTGAATAACTTCTTCGGTAACAATTGCTGATGCAGTGAATTTCTCGCCGCCATGAACGATGCGGTGACCGATAGCGGTCAGTTGAGCGGAAAGCTCTGGTTTTTGTGCCAGAATAGTATTAACAATGAAATTCAGTGCTTCGCTGTGTGCTGCACCAGCACCCAATGCGGCTTCGTGTTTACCACCATCCATTTTCCATTTGAGGCGAGCCTCTGGTAGGTGGAAGCATTCGGCTAAACCAGAGAGGTGTTCTTCACCGTTGGTTGCGTCGATGATTGCGAATTTCAGGGAAGAGCTACCGCAGTTAAGAACCAGTACTAGCTTACTCGACATGGAAGTACCTATTTATAGTCGTGTTTGGTATTTGTTTTTGTCTACTCGATACCAATAGTAGCGGAAGGACAAAAACAGCGAAAAACACGTGGTTAATAAAACGTCAATCTGTCCAAAAGCGTAGCGCATATTGGCGTCGACATTAATGATTAACATCATGCGATAGCAAAAAAGGCATGATGATGAAAAAATCGCTGATAAAACGTTAATGCCTGGTGGTAAAAACCTGTGCGATTTAACAAAATTGATTTAAATGCTGCGAAAAGTTGACATATTTAGTGTCATCTTCTATGCGGCCAAAAGGCCGGACTAGGATACCGATAGCGCCGCCTAAAAACAAAATATATTTAACAGACTAATTTTTAGTTTGTGGATTACAAAAAAATTTTTAATTTTTGCTTGTGAAGTTGAGGTGAGCCATGACAACAAAACCCTCTGATACCGTAAGTTGGTTTCAGATACTGAAGCTGGGCCAGCGCTATATGAAAACTTGGCCGGCGGATAAACGCCTAGCACCGGTGTTTCCAGAGAATCGTGTGTCGACGGCGACGCGTTTTGGCATTCGTTTTATGCCGCCGTTGGCCATCTTTACGCTGACTTGGCAAATAGCCCTAGGGGGCCAATTAGGGCCAGCCATTGCCACCGCACTTTTTGCCTGCAGTTTACCGATGCAAGGATTGTGGTGGTTAGGTAAACGTGCAATTACGCCGTTGCCGCCGACGTTATTGCAGTGGTTCCATGATGTACGGAACAAACTGGCAGAAGCCGGGCAAGCGGTGGCACCGATTGAACAGACACCAACTTACCAGTCGCTTGCCGATGTATTGAAACGCGCCTTTAAACAGTTGGATAAAACGTTTCTCGATGACTTGTAAAACACATTGAGGGCTGATGCGTTTTTTGATGCTCATCGTGGCATGATAGAGGAAGAGATACCGGGGCTTTGTTTGCTGCCGGGGCTTTTTGTGGATCTGTTAACAGCAGCGCAAAATCCCCTGTCAAATCAAAGTATGGCCCCACTCTGTATGCGATGATTTCCTCATTATTGATGTCTTAGGAGTGTAGTGATGGATATGACCAACGCCCAACGACTGATTCTGTCGAATCAGTACAAAATGATGACCATGCTGGATCCGGAAAACGCTGAACGCTATCGCCGACTACAAACTATCGTCGAGCGTGGTTTTGGTTTGCAGATGCGTGAACTGGACCGCGACTTTGGTGAGATGAGCGAAGAGACTTGCCGTACCATCATTAATATCATGGAGATGCATCACGCTTTGCAAGTCTCCTGTGGCAACCTAAAAGACAAACAAGACTTGGATGAGCGCCGCATTGCGTTCCTGGGTTTTGATGCCGCGACGGAATCCCGCTATCTAAGTTATGTGCGTTTTATGGTCAATACGGAAGGGCGCTATACCCACTTTGATTCAGGAACACATGGCTTTAATTCCCAAACTCCTATGTGGGATAAATACCAACGTATGCTGGCTATCTGGCAGTCATGCCCACGCCAGTATCATTTGAGTGCTGTTGAGATTTCGCAAATTATCAATGCTTGATTGGGCGTGATGGTTGGGTGATTGAATATATCCTCCGGGGTATAAATTGGTTTATTGATGAGGATGTGCTTGTGGAGTGTAAAGGTTTTCTTTTTGATTTGGACGGGACTCTGGTTGATTCATTACCTGCTGTTGAACGAGCCTGGATTGGCTGGGCGCAAGGCCGCGGCGTAGATCCATCAGAAGTTCTTGAATTTATCCATGGCAAACAAGCAATTACCTCTCTTCGCCATTTTATGCCAGGTGCAAATGATGCTGAACTTCAGGCAGAGTTTTTGGCATTAGAGCACATTGAAGCCAATGACACTGACGGAGTGACTGCGTTGCCGGGGGCTGTGTCACTGCTGGAACGACTTAACCGTTTGTCTATCCCGTGGGCTATTGTAACCTCAGGTTCAGTCCCCGTGGCTTCAGCTCGTCGTGCTGCGGGCCATCTACCGGAACCTAAAGTGTTTGTGACTGCTGAACAGGTTAAGCATGGCAAACCTATGCCTGATGCCTATCTGTTGGGAGCCGAACGTTTAGGGTTGGCTCCCGCCGACTGTATTGTGGTGGAAGACGCGCCCGCTGGGATTTTGTCTGGGCTGGCGGCAGGCTGCCAAGTGATTGCCGTGAATGCGCCTGCTGACACGCCAAAACTTGACCAAGTCGATTTGGTTCTCAGTTCACTTGAGCAAATTGCCGTTGACGCCACAGCAAATGGCGCAGTTGTTCGTGTTATTAATTAACCACTTTTTCTCGCTTTGATTGAGAGCGCCTTATGGCGCTCTTTTGCTGTGATAAATATAGCGCAGAGATAAATTTTTCAGAAAAAATATAATTTATGCGATTGCGGGATGGTAACCGCATAAATTTACAGCCATTATTGATCTCAAACAGCGGTATTGACTTCATTTAATGCTTTACTACGAGAGTCGGATACTCCCTCTTCACTTTCTGCCAACGAGGCCATTTTGAACAGCGAACTATTGTGGGTGTTGACGCTACTTCTGATAGCTATTGTGCTGTTTACTACCAATAAATTACGAATGGATGTTGTGGCGTTATTGGTCATTATTGCCTTCGTCATGAGTGGCACGTTGTCATTAGGGGAAGCCACTAGCGGGTTTAGCGATCCTAACGTGATATTGATTGCAGCCTTGTTTGTGATTGGTGAGGGGTTAGTGAGAACCGGCGTGGCCTATCAGGTCGGTGATTGGTTGGTGAAAGTGGCCGGTCACAGTGAAACCAAAATGCTGGCGCTTTTGATGGTGACAGTGGCAGGGCTTGGGGCCTTTATGAGTTCGACTGGGGTCGTCGCAATTTTTATCCCGGTAGTCCTGAGTGTGGCTAGCCGGATGAAGATTTCTCCGGGGCGGTTGATGATGCCGTTGAGTTTTGCCGGGCTTATTAGCGGCATGATGACGTTGGTTGCGACCCCGCCCAACATGGTTGTTAACAGTGAATTATTGCGAGAAGGCATCAAGGGGTTTGGCTTCTTTGGCGTCACACCGATTGGCCTTATCATCTTGCTGATGGGCGTTGGTTATATGTTAGTCGCCCGGCGTTGGCTGGGCGGTACACCGGCGAGTTCAGAAAAAGAGCAGCAATGGAAGCGCCGTACTTTCCGTGATCTGATTCGCGACTATAAACTGACGGGGCGCGCGCGCCGTCTGGCAATCCGCCATGATTCCCCCTTAATTGGCCGTTCTCTGGATGAACTTCATTTGCGCTCTCGCTATGGCGCGAACGTGGTCGGGATTGAGCGCTGGAAGCGTTTTCGTCGGGTTATGGTGAGCGCGACGGGTTCATCGGAACTGCGCGAAAACGATGTATTGCTGATAGATATGTCAGACAGTGGCATGGATTTACGTGAATTCTGCACTGATCAAATGTTAGAGCCGATGGTACTGCGGGGTGAGTATTTCTCTGAGCAGTCACGTAACGTTGGGATGGCTGAAGTATCGTTGATCCCTGACTCTACCTTGCTAGGAAAGAGTTTACGCGAAATGACTTTTCGAACGCGCTATGGCTTAAATGTGGTGGGCATTCGTCGCAACGGTAAGGTATTGGAAGGCAAACTGGTTGACGACAAATTGCAGTTTGGCGATATCTTGCTGGTGATTGGCGACTGGAAATTGATTCGCCAGTTACAGCAAAAAACGCGTGATTTCATCGTACTGAATTTGCCTGCTGAAGTTGACGAAGTGGCTCCGGCAATCTCACAAGCCCCGCATGCTTTATTTTGTCTGGCATTGATGGTGGCGATGATGTTGACCGACGAAGTCCCGAATGTGATTGCAGCGCTGGTGGCGTGTTTGCTGATGGGGCAGTTCCGTTGCATTGATATGGACAGTGCTTACCGCTCAATCCATTGGCCGAGTTTGATTTTGATTATCGGGATGATGCCCTTTGCACAAGCGCTACAGAAAACCGGAGGGGTGGATTTAATCGTCCGTGGTTTAATGGATGTTGCTGGTGGAATGGGGCCGCGGGTAATGTTGCTGTGCTTATTTGTATTGTGCGCCACCATTGGGTTATTTATTTCCAATACGGCCACCGCGGTATTGATGGCACCCATTGCAATTGCTGCTGCCCGCGAAATGTCCGTTTCTCCGTATCCCTTCGCAATGATTATTGGCATCGCGGCATCTGCCGCCTTTATGACGCCGGTTTCATCCCCAGTCAATACGCTGGTATTAGGCCCCGGTGGTTATAAATTTGGTGATTTTATCCGAATGGGGGTGCCGTTTACTTTTCTGGTGATGATTGTAAGTGTGATGGTGGTACCGCTGTTATTCCCATTTTAGCTTTTGTTATTGGCGCAACAAGGGCTAACCGCCGACTTGTCGCGCCAATAACACTGGAGCAAAGTAGGTTTCAATCCAGCGAGTCGAGGCTAATTTCATCCAGCGATAGGCTAAAGCTGGGGACAAATACTTCCATGAAGTAATCCATTTCTGGGCTTTGGCGCATCGCGAGCGTTTTCTCCAATCGCGCTTTAGCTTGAATAAATTCATTATTGCCCGCGGATAACTCCTCCAGACATTTAAGATAAGCGCAAAGGGCATCAGCCTGTTTAACCAGTGCTTTTTCCTCTTCACTGTAATAATGCTCATCCAGCAGACAGCGAAAATCGTGTTGTAACTCTTTTGGTAACATTTCGATCAGTTTTTGCTGTGCAACTTTCTCTATCTTTTTGTATTCATGGGCAATCTGAGGATTGTAATACTTGATAGGGGTGGGCAAATCGCCAGTTATCACTTCACTGGCATCGTGATACATCGCCAGCAAGGCAATTCGGTCGGCGTTAAGATTGCCATTAAATTTACGATTCTTAATGATAGCCAGTGCATGAGCGACAAAAGCCACCTGCAAACTGTGTTCAGAAACATTCTCTGTGCGGACATTGCGCATCAGTGGCCAACGGTTGATCAGTTTCAGGCGGGATAGGTGAGCGAAGAAGTGACTCATAGTGTTCTCTCTTTATCTTTGCAAATGCAGGTCTACAGGTAGTTTATCAGAGTCGTTATTGAGTATGGGATCTGGTTTTCGTTGATATTGGTTCTGGTGAATAAGTTCAGTTGTGTGAGAATGGATTAGGTTTCGGTTGATATTCATTCAGTGGTTACTTGTTCTTCGAAGCCTGCCATCCTTGTCGGTAATATTCCTGATTGCGCTCAACATCAAAAAAGAAATTCAAAACCAAGAAACATGGCTTTGACCTGAGTGTTTAAAAGCACATTTGAACAGGAGTGAATCGACCGGTCCGTCAGCGAAACGATGAGCCGAGGGCTACCCACGAAGTGGGCTAACGATACGTGCGCAAGCGCGGGGATGACAGAAGGGGTCACACGCTTGTGACCCCTTTGGCGGCTGAGGTGACGGGGATTAAGTTGCCGTTGATCTCATGTCAACCGAACCGATCACCTGAACGATTACCAACCGGACTTGGTAGGCTAAATGAATATCAACCAAACTGAATTTCATTTATCTCGACCAACCCCATAAAACTTACTGGTGGTATGTCTCCAAGAACCGCCCCAACTTCCTCACGGCCATCTCCAACTCATCCACACGGGGAAGCGTTACAATCCGCACATGGTCCGGGTACGGCCAATTAAATGCACTGCCTTGTACCAGCAATACTTTCTCTTGCAACAGCAAGTCCAGCACCATCTTCTGGTCATCATGCAGATTAAATTTCTTGGCATCAATACGCGGGAACATATAGAGCGCGCCCTGAGGTTTCACGCAGGAAACCCCCGGGATTTCATTGATCAGCTCCCAAGCGCGGTCGCGTTGTTCATACAAACGCCCACCCGGCTGAATAAACTCGCTGATGCTCTGATAGCCACCCAATGCAGTTTGAATCGCGTGTTGCATTGGTACGTTGGCGCACAACCGCATCGAGGCCAACATTTCTAAGCCTTCGATATAACCTTTGGCGTGCTTCTTCGGCCCATTCAATACCATCCAGCCTTGACGGAATCCCGCAACACGATAAGTCTTGGACAAACCATTGAATGTCACGGTCAGTAAATCTGGCGCCAGAGCGGCAATAGAATGATGCTGGGCTTCGTCATATAAAATCTTATCGTAGATCTCATCGGCGAAAATAATCAGGTCATTCTGACGAGCGATTTCGACAATCTCCAACAGCAGTTCTTTGCTGTAAACCGCGCCAGTTGGGTTGTTTGGGTTGATAATCACTATCCCACGAGTTCGTGGCGTGATTTTACTGCGGATATCATCCAAATCAGGGAACCAACCTGATTCTTCATCACACATATAATGCACAGCTTTACCGCTTGAAAGCGACACAGCCGCTGTCCATAAAGGGTAATCTGGGGCTGGCACCAACATTTCATCGCCAAGATTGAGCAATGCTTGCATGGATTGCACGATCAACTCAGAAACGCCATTCCCAATGTAGATATCCTCTACCGTCAGGTCGCGCATATCGCGAGCCTGATAGTGCTGCATAATGGCTTTGCGCGCCGAAAACAGGCCTTTGGAGTCGCAATAGCCTTGTGCAGTCGGCAAATTACGGATCACATCCACCAGAATTTCATCCGGTGCATCGAAACCAAACGGGGCTGGGTTGCCGATGTTTAGTTTCAGAACCTTGTTACCTTCTTCTTCAAGACGCTTAGCTTCTTTTAGCACTGGTCCACGAATGTCATAACAGACGTTGTCCAGTTTGCTGGATTTCTCAATGGGGGACATAAAAAATTGAGCCTTTTGCTGGTAAAAGCGTGTCCTCAGCGTGGAACACTGCAAGGTGTTCAATGTACTCCGACGCCGTAGGTTTTTGAAGTTATATGCATATCTTTAGTGCAAAAGTCTGACGAGTGTAAAGAAGAGGGGGCGACACGGGGCTTTTTACTGTTTATCCCTCTTCGGTATATCTGATTGATGAGTTTATCTGAAGTTTTATTCTGATTGATTTCAACAGACATAACTGTAAACAAAATAAAGTTTCTACTGAGACTTTAAGCATTCTCTTTTGAGCGGAGATTTACCCATATAGTGAGTGTGGATACATCATTTTTCTGTGTTGTCGCGATAAGGATCTTAATTCAACAATTTATATCATCATACATATTTAGATTGGGTAAAAAAGAGAGAATTTGTAAATAGGAAAACTATTAAGAATAATTAATGTTAACATTGCGATTCTTTACTAATTCTTAGGCCTTACTGATTGAATTAACTCAATTGGATTAGAATTGAGGGCGAAGATATATTGATATTTTTTAATATTTTTCAACTTTTGCACCTTGCCTATTTAATTAAAATAGAGTGGCTACTTTTTATAAAAGCAGCAAAGAATCAGGGTTACTAAAGAAAAAAATCTTCATTTATCGAAGATTTAGCGTATTTTTATGACCTAATTCACAAACAAATACAGAGTTACACCAATAGTTTTTTTTAAAAAGAGATAGCGGTAACGAAATATAAGTAAATTTTTTGCCCTACTCTAATGAGTGGGGTACTGTCATACTTAGCGTTGTCCCTTATTGATAGCGCTGATACTTAAACACCAGGGTAGTTTGTAATTAGAATTCAAAAAAGTGAAGAATACACTATGACAAATGCAAATCGTCCGATAATTAATCTCGACCTCGATCTGCTTAGAACCTTTGTAGCTGTTGCTGACTTGAATACTTTTGCCTCTGCTGCTGCAGCGGTTTGTCGAACTCAGTCAGCAGTTAGCCAACAAATGCAACGGTTAGAACAGTTAGTCGGTAAGGAGTTATTTGCCCGTCATGGGCGTAACAAATTACTTACTGAACATGGTCTCCAGTTACTTGGCTATGCCAGAAAAATCTTGCGTTTCAACGATGAAGCTTGTACGTCACTGATGTACAGTAATATAGAAGGGTCACTTATTATCGGCGCATCGGATGATACTGCCGATACGCTGCTACCTTTCTTATTAAATCGAGTAGCGACGCTTTATCCTCGGCTGGCAATTGATGTGCGGGTGAAACGTAGCCCACTCATCGCTGACATGCTGAGTCAAGGCGAAGTGGATCTGGCCATTACCACGGCTAAGGTCGACACTCATCCTCATGTGATCTTAAGAACATCACCTACGCTTTGGTATTGTTCCGCTGACTATCAGTTCCAGTCTGGTGAATCAGTACCGTTAGTGGTGATGGACGAGCCTAGCCCGTTCCGCGATATGGCAATAGAACATCTGACCAGAGCGGGTATCGCATGGCGAATCGCCTATGTCGCTTCTTCACTTTCTGCCATTCGGGCAGCGGTGAGGGCGGGGCTAGGTGTGACCGCCAGACCAATAGAAATGATGAGTCCTGACTTGCGTGTATTGGGTGAGACAGAAGGGTTACCCCGCCTGCCTGAAACGCATTATTCGCTTTGTAAAGACAACCAGTGTGGCAATGAATTGGCGCTCGCCATCTTCGATGCTATGCAAACCGGCCATCAACATGGGTTGCAGTCTGGCTCGGATTTAATACTGGATTCTGATTATTTAATAGACGATCAAAGCTAAGTATTTAGGTTATAAAAGCATCATAAGCCCCTTGTTTTAGGGGCTTTTTTATTTTTATTTTTGACTAAATATTCATTTTCACTGATTTCAGTTTAATTTTGCATTCAACTCGCCGTTTTGATTCACTTATAGATGTTTATCTCGATAAGTTTACCGTCGATAAACCAGATTAACTTAATGGTTAATATCTATTTTATTATTAGCATTATATTTTTTATTAAAACATCGTTTCATTTATTTTAAATACTAAATAGCAACTTTTCATACCAAATATTTATGAAATAACACTCAAAACGTGTTCTGGATCAAAAAAATACCCCTAGCTAGTGAGTGGAAGAACCGGTTATTCCTGAGACAATGGTATAGTTAAAGATGACTATCCAAGTTGGTTTATATGTGTATGTTCTGGCTTAACAAATTACTGACTCGATTTAGCTTTATGAGTCGCACCAAATGTTAAGTAAGATCGTGCGTTTGTAAATTAATCTGTTGTTACTTTTGTCAAAGTTGACAAAAGGTTACTGAAAGGAGTAAAAAGCCCACAGTAAAACACTGGCTAAACAGTTGTAAAGACAGTGTGTTTTGTGTGGTTTTTATCCTTCCCTTTGAATCGATGTGGTGCGCTAACTGCCAGTACAAGAGCAGGATGTCCGACGCCACTTTTGATGAGTAAGCAATGAGTATGTCAACAACCACTGAAGTTATCGCTCATCATTGGGCGTTCGCTGTATTCCTGATCGGCGCTATCGGGCTGTGCGGTTTGATGCTGCTAGGTGCGTTCTTTCTGGGTGGGAGAGCTCGGGCCCGCGCTAAAAACGTCCCCTATGAGTCGGGTATTGACTCGGTAGGTTCTGCGCGCATGCGTCTGTCTGCCAAGTTCTACCTGGTCGCCATGTTCTTCGTTATTTTCGATGTTGAAGCCTTATACCTGTATGCGTGGTCAATCTCTATCCGTGAGAGTGGCTGGGTCGGCTTTATCGAAGCAACCATTTTCATTTTGGTGCTTTTGGCTGGTTTGGTTTATCTGGTGCGCATCGGCGCTCTGGACTGGACTCCTGCGCGTTCTAGTCGTCGCGTGAGTAAACCGAGCATAGTCAAATACGCCAGCAGTCATCCGCAAGCGCAAGATAATCGCCAATAATTAATATAGCGAGGCATTAACATGGACTATACGCTCACCCGCATAGACCCTAACGGTGAGAACGACCGTTACCCCCTGCAAACTCAGGAAACCGTCAGCGGCGATCCTCTCGAGCAACATGTCCACCGTAGTGTTTACATGGGTAAACTTGAGACCGCCATGCATGACATGGTGAACTGGGGGCGTAAGAACTCTCTTTGGCCGTATAACTTCGGTCTTTCCTGCTGTTATGTGGAGATGGTGACATCATTCACTGCTGTACACGACGTGGCACGTTTCGGGGCCGAAGTATTACGCGCCTCACCGCGTCAGGCCGATTTCATGGTTGTGGCCGGTACTTGTTTTACCAAAATGGCTCCGGTTATTCAGCGTCTGTATGAACAAATGCTGGAACCTAAATGGGTTATCTCTATGGGCGCCTGTGCCAACTCCGGCGGCATGTACGATATCTATTCCGTAGTACAAGGCGTGGATAAATTCCTACCGGTAGACGTGTATATTCCTGGTTGCCCACCGCGTCCGGAAGCTTATATGCAAGCTTTGCTGCTGTTGCAGGAATCTATCGGTAAAGAGCGCCGTCCTCTCTCTTGGGTTGTGGGTGATCAAGGTGTTTACCGCGCCAATATGCAACCAGAAAGAGAACGTAAGCATGCTGAACGAATTGCAGTAACTAACCTGCGTACTCCTGACGAGATCTAAGCTGACTATTTCTGCGGGAATAGTCGCGTAAGATTTTGGTACGTAAGTGATTTGTTTTTGGATAGAACCGTTTTCTTCCAGAACATGTGTGCGGCAAAAGACCACAAAATGACACATTCAGTGTGGTGAAAAAACAGTGTGGTGAATAAATAATGACCGATTTAACGACGTCCGACAGCACCCAGCCTGCGTGGCAGACCCGAGATCATCTTGATGATCCGGTGATTGGTGAACTGTCGAACCGTTTTGGGCCTGAGGCCCTTGTTGTTCAGGCTACCCGTACCGGGATGCCCGTGGTATGGATCAAGCGTGAACAATTACTGGAAGTAATGTCGTTCCTGAGAAAACAACCGAAGCCGTATGTCATGCTGTTTGATTTGCATGGTGTTGATGAGCGCCTTCGTACTCACCGCCAGGGCCTCCCTGCTGCGGATTTTTCTGTTTTCTATCATCTGATTTCCATTGAGCGTAACCGTGACATCATGCTGAAAGTGGCACTGTCTGAAAAAGACATGCATGTGCCCACAGCAACCAAGATTTTCCCTAATGCCAACTGGTATGAGCGTGAAACTTGGGAAATGTTCGGTATTACCTTTGATGGTCACCCGCACCTGACGCGCATCATGATGCCGCAGAGCTGGGAAGGTCACCCGCTGCGTAAAGATTACCCCGCGCGTGCCACGGAATTCGATCCCTTTGTGCTGACCAAGCAGAAAGAAGATCTGGAAATGGAATCACTGACCTTCAAACCCGAAGATTGGGGCATGAAGCGCGGAACCGAAAACGAGGACTTCATGTTCTTGAACCTCGGCCCGAACCACCCCTCTTCACACGGTGCGTTCCGTATCGTGTTGCAGCTTGATGGTGAAGAGATTATCGACTGCGTGCCAGATGTGGGTTACCACCACCGTGGCGCGGAGAAGATGGGCGAACGCCAATCTTGGCACAGCTACATTCCTTATACCGACCGTATCGAATACCTTGGCGGTTGTGTAAACGAAATGCCTTATGTGCTGGCAGTGGAAAAACTGGCTGGTATTGAGGTTCCGGATCGCGTCAAAACCATCCGAGTGATGTTGTCTGAACTTTTCCGCATCAACAGCCACTTGTTGTACATCAGTACCTTCATCCAAGACGTTGGTGCCATGACACCGGTGTTCTTCGCCTTTACCGACCGGCAGAAAGTGTATGACTTGGTGGAAGCTATCACTGGTTTCCGTATGCATCCGGCCTGGTTCCGCATTGGTGGTGTCGCGCACGATCTCCCACGTGGTTGGGAACGTCTACTGCGTGACTTCCTTGACTGGATGCCAAAACGCCTTGATTCCTACGTCAAAGCCGCATTACAGAACAGCATCCTAAAAGGGCGTTCTATTGGTGTGGCGGCTTATAATTCTAAAGAAGCGTTGGAATGGGGTGTGACCGGTGCTGGCCTGCGTGCGACAGGTGTTGAATTTGACGTGCGTAAATGGCGTCCGTATTCCGGTTATGAAAACTTTGATTTTGAAGTGCCAATCGGTAACAACGGCGACTGTTATGACCGCGTGATGCTGAAAGTGGAAGAGTTGCGTCAAAGCCTGCGCATTCTGGAGCAATGTTATAAAAACATGCCAGAAGGGCCATTTAAGGCTGACCATCCACTGACAACGCCACCACCGAAAGAACGTACGCTGCAACATATCGAAACGCTGATCACTCACTTCCTGCAAGTTTCATGGGGTCCAGTGATGCCAGCTAACGAATCATTCCAGATGGTTGAAGCGACCAAAGGGATCAACAGCTACTATCTGACCAGTGATGCCAGCACCATGAGTTATCGCACCCGGATACGTACACCAAGCTATGCCCATTTGCAGCAGATCCCATCGGTTATCCGTGGCAGCTTGGTATCTGACTTGATCGTCTATCTGGGCAGTATCGATTTTGTAATGTCTGATGTGGACCGCTAATTATGAGTGATCAAAAAGAGACTCAGGTAAATAACGAAAGCCAAAATGTGGCGAACCTGGCAGTCAATGCGGCTGAACCGGCGACCACAACTGACGTTTTCGAATTGAGTGCTGAAGAACGTGATGCTATCGAACATGAGAAGCACCATTACGAAGATGCCCGCGCCGCGTCAATCGAAGCACTAAAAATTGTGCAGAAGAAACGGGGCTGGGTACCGGATGGTGCGATTCATGCTATTGCTGATGTGTTGGGTATCCCAGCCAGTGATGTTGAGGGAGTGGCGACATTTTACAGCCAGATCTTCCGCCAACCCGTTGGGCGTCATGTGATCCGTTACTGTGACAGCGTGGTGTGCCACATCACAGGTTATCAGGGGATTCAGGCTGCGATTTCGAAAAAACTCAGTATTCAACCGGGGCAGACGACTTTTGATGGCCGCTTTACATTGCTGCCGACCTGCTGTCTGGGTAACTGTGATCGTGGCCCGACGATGATGATCGACGACGATACCCACAGCTACTTGAAACCTGAAGATATTGAAAAGTTACTGGAGCAATATCCATGACCATGACTTCAGGTTTTACCAAAGAGATCGTCCGTACCCCGGAAATGCACCCGCTGACTTGGCGTTTGCGTGATGACAAACAGCCCGTATGGCTGGATGAATATCGCAGCAAAACCGGGTACCAAGGTGCTGAAAAAGCCTTAAAAGGCATGGCACCACCTGATGTTGTTAGCTTGGTCAAAGACGCTGGCCTGAAAGGGCGTGGCGGTGCTGGCTTCTCCACGGGTTTGAAGTGGAGTCTGATGCCAAAAGACGAAAGCATGAATATTCGGTATTTGCTGTGTAATGCCGATGAGATGGAGCCTGGCACCTATAAAGACCGCTTGCTGATGGAGCAATTGCCTCATCTGTTGGTGGAAGGGATGCTGATCAGTGCCTTCGCGCTGAAAGCCTACCGTGGCTACATTTTCCTGCGTGGCGAATACATTGAAGCCGCTGCTAACCTGCGTCGTGCCATTGCTGAGGCTAACGAAGCGGGTTTGCTGGGCAAAAATATCATGGGCAGCGGTTTTGATTTCGAGCTGATTGTCCATACCGGTGCTGGCCGTTACATCTGCGGTGAAGAAACCGCGTTGATTAACTCGCTAGAAGGTCGTCGAGCTAACCCTCGTTCTAAACCACCTTTCCCTGCATCTTCTGGTGTTTGGGGCAAACCGACTTGCGTGAATAACGTGGAGACGCTGTGTAACGTCCCCGCCATTCTTGAGCATGGTGTTGAGTGGTACCAAGGGATCACTGCCGGTAAAAGTAACGATGCCGGTACTAAACTGATGGGCTTCTCTGGCCGGGTGAAAAATCCAGGTCTGTGGGAACTGCCGTTTGGTATCACTGCCCGTGAAATTCTAGAAGATTATGCGGGCGGTATGCGCGATGGTTTGAAATTCAAAGCTTGGCAGCCAGGTGGTGCAGGGACTGACTTCCTGACCGCCGACCATTTAGATTTGCCGATGGATTTCGAGAATATTGCTAAAGCAGGCAGCCGTTTAGGAACTGCACTGGCGATGGCGGTAGACCACGAAATTGGTATGGTCCCGCTGGTGCGCAATTTGGAAGAGTTTTTCGCCCGTGAATCTTGTGGCTGGTGTACACCTTGCCGCGATGGTTTGCCATGGAGCGTGAAGATCCTGCGTGCACTGGAGCGCGGCGAAGGTCAGCCGGGCGACATCGAGACGCTGGAGCAACTGTGCCGCTTCTTGGGGCCGGGAAAAACCTTCTGTGCTCACGCGCCGGGCGCGGTAGAACCACTACAAAGTGCGATCAAATATTTCCGGGAAGAATTCGAAGCCGGGATCGCCGCTAAAGACTATGGCAACACCCGAGCCATAAGTGGTATTCAACCGAACAACTTGCTGAAGCAGCGCTGGTGACACCTTGGCTCACATGAGATGCATTAAATGTGGCGTCTCGGTGTGCCAGATAAGAAAGTTTTTATAATTAATGCCTGAACATAACCCAATAATTTGCGTGGCGGCCAACGTCGCAGCAACGTAAAGGACAAGGATTATTTCAGGCCACTTGGAAGCATGCTGATATGGCTACGATTCATGTAGACGGCAAAGAATACGACGTAAACGGGGCCGACAACCTGTTACAAGCTTGTCTCTCCCTTGGACTCGATATTCCTTATTTTTGCTGGCATCCGGCGCTGGGAAGCGTCGGCGCTTGCCGCCAATGTGCGGTAAAGCAATACCAAAATGCAGACGACACCCGTGGGCGTTTGGTGATGTCCTGTATGACCCCGGCTACCGATGGAACCTTTATTTCCATTGATGACGGCGAAGCCAAAGCGTTCCGTGAGAGTGTGGTTGAATGGTTGATGACTAACCACCCACACGATTGCCCGGTCTGTGAAGAGGGAGGGAACTGTCATTTGCAAGATATGACAGTGATGACCGGTCACAGTTTCCGCCGTTATCGCTTTAGCAAACGGACGCACCAAAATCAGGATCTCGGCCCGTTCATCTCACATGAAATGAACCGCTGTATCGCCTGTTATCGCTGTGTGCGTTACTACAAAGATTACGCTGATGGCACAGATTTCGGTGTCTACGGCGCGCACGATAACGTCTATTTTGGTCGTACCGAGAGTGGCACGCTGGAAAGCGAGTTCTCAGGTAACTTGGTCGAAGTGTGCCCGACAGGTGTCTTCACCGACAAAACTCACTCCGAGCGTTATAACCGTAAGTGGGATATGCAGTTCGCGCCAAGTATCTGCCAGCAGTGCAGCGTGGGTTGCAATACCAGCCCAGGTGAACGTTATGGTGAATTGCGTCGCATTGAAAACCGCTACAACGGTACGGTAAACCACTACTTTATGTGTGACCGTGGCCGCTTTGGTTATGGCTATGTCAACCGCAAGGACCGCCCACGTCAGCCACAGCAATTGCGTGGCAATGACTGGATCCACCTGAACGCGGAACAAGCGATGCAAGGTGCGGCGGATATTCTGCGTCAGGCGAAGAAAACCATCGGTATTGGTTCACCGCGCGCCAGTTTGGAAAGTAACTTTGCGTTGCGTGAATTGGTGGGGGCTGAAAACTTCTACACCGGGATCGCCGCAGGTGAACAACAACGCCTACAACTGATGCTGAAAGTGCTGCGTGAGGGCGGTATTTACACGCCTGCATTACGCGAAATTGAAAGTTACGATGCCGTGCTGATTCTGGGTGAAGATTTGACCCAGACAGGCGCACGCATCGCCTTGTCTGTCCGTCAGGCAGTGAAAGGCAAAGCGCGTGAAATGGCCGCTGCACAAAAAGTGGCTGACTGGCAAATTGCCGCCATTATGAACATTGGTCAGCATGCCAAACACCCACTGTTTATCACCAACGTTGATAACACCCGCATGGATGATATTGCGGCATGGAATTATCGTGCACCAGTGGATGATCAAGCTCGCCTAGGCTTTGCTATTGCCCATGCGCTGGATGAATCCGCACCTGCGGTTGATGACCTGTCAAAAGATCTGAAAGGTAAAGTGGATATCATCGTACAGGCGCTGGCCGGTGCGAAGAAACCACTGATTATTACCGGTAGCAGTGCGGGTAGCGATGCCATTATTGAAGCGGCAGCCAACGTGGCGAAAGCGTTGAAAGTCCGTGGTTCTGATGTGGGCATCACCTTTGTTGCCAGTGCTGCCAACAGCATGGGTCTGTCAATGATCGGTGGCGGTTCACTGGATCAAGCGCTGGAATTGTTGACTCAAGGTGATGCGGACAGCGTTATCGTGATGGAAAACGACCTGTATCGCCACGCAGCAAAAGACAAAGTCGATGCTGCATTGGAGAAAACAGCCAATCTGATTGTGGTCGATCACCAGCGCACGGCGATTATGGATAAAGCCGATTTGATTCTGTCTGCGGCCAGTTTTGCAGAAAGCGACGGAACATTGGTCAATCAGGAAGGTCGCGCTCAGCGCTTCTTCCAAGTGTATGACCCGACTTACTATGATGATCCGAAAAAACCTGAAAACCGCAGCATTATGCTGGAGAGCTGGCGTTGGTTGCATTCCCTGCACTCAACTTATACCAGCCGCCATGTGGACTGGACTCAGCTTGACCACGTGATTCAAGCTTGTGTGGCTGCATTGCCGCAGTTAGCCGGTATTGTTGATGCCGCACCCGATGCCACATTCCGCATTCGTGGTCAGAAACTGGCACGATCGCCGATTCGTTACAGTGGTCGTACTGCTATGCGCGCAGATATTAGTGTGCATGAACCGCGTCAGCCACAAGATATCGACACGCCGTTTGCCTTCTCAATGGAAGGGAACAACAGCCCACTGGCGGATCGTCAGCAGATTCCATTTGCTTGGGCACCAGGTTGGAACTCACCGCAAGCATGGAACAAATTCCAGGCAGAAGTGGGTGGCAATTTGCGCTTTGGCGATCCCGGTGTCCGCCTGATTGAAGCGGGGGAGGGAACGCTCGGTTACTTTGATTCAGTTCCTGCGGCCTTTACCGCCCATGCTCAAAGCTGGCAGATAGCACCTTACTACCACCTGTTTGGTAGTGAAGAGATGTCTCAGCGTTCAGATGTGATTCAACAACGGATGCCTGCACCTTACGTGATGGTCAATCCGGCTGATGCTGCCACACTCGGGGTTAATCTCGGTACGCTGGTGGAGTTCAACTGCGCGGGTCAGACTCTGCGCCTGCCAGTACGTCTGAGTGAAACCTTGGCTCAAGGTCAGGTCGGCTTGCCGCTTGGCTTACCGGGCATTCCACCGATTATGGTGGGTGCGCGTGTTGAGAATCTGCGGGAGGCAGTACTATGAGCTGGTTTACCCCTGAATTGATTGAGATTTTAATCTCTGTCCTGAAAGCGGTAGTGATTCTGTTGGTGGTAGTGACTTGCGGCGCATTTATGAGCTTTGGCGAGCGCCGCCTGCTAGGCCTATTCCAAAACCGTTACGGGCCAAACCGTGTTGGTTGGGGCGGGTCATTGCAGCTGGTTGCTGACATGATCAAAATGTTCTTCAAAGAAGACTGGGTACCGCGCTTCTCTGACCGGGCCATCTTTACCTTGGCACCGGTTATCGCCTTTACCTCACTGCTGCTCTCTTTTGCTATTGTCCCAGTCAGCCCGACTTGGGCGGTTGCAGACCTGAATATCGGCATTTTGTTCTTCCTGATGATGGCGGGGCTGGCGGTATACGCCGTGCTGTTCGCCGGTTGGTCCAGTAATAACAAGTATTCTCTGTTAGGGGCGATGCGTGCATCTGCACAAACCCTGAGCTACGAAGTGTTCCTCGGCTTATCGCTGATGGGTGTCGTGGCACAAGCAGGCTCGTTCAATATGCAGGATATTGTTAACTCTCAGGAGCACGTCTGGAATGTTATCCCGCAATTCTTTGGCTTTGTGACCTTTGCCATTGCGGGTGTTGCAGTCTGTCACCGTCATCCCTTTGACCAGCCAGAAGCTGAACAAGAACTGGCCGATGGTTACCACATTGAATATTCCGGGATGAAATTCGGTCTGTTCTTCGTCGGTGAATACATCGGTATCGTGACCGTCTCTGCTCTGATAGTCACCTTGTTCTTCGGTGGTTGGCAAGGTCCGTTCTTGCCGCCATTTATCTGGTTTGCGCTGAAAACGGCTTTCTTCATGGTGATGTTCATTCTGATCCGTGCATCCTTGCCGCGCCCACGTTATGACCAAGTGATGTCATTCGGCTGGAAAGTTTGCTTGCCGTTGACCCTGCTGAATCTGCTGGCGACAGCCGCGGTCATTTTGTACAACGCTCAATAAGGGGTGAATGAACCATGACGTTGAAAGAGTTAGTGGTTGGTTTCGGCACCCAAGTGCGCAGCCTGTGGATGATTGGCCTTCATGCCTTCCACAAGCGCGAAACCCAAATGTATCCAGAAGAACCGGTGTACCTGCCACCGCGCTACCGTGGTCGAATTGTGCTGACGCGCGATCCCGATGGTGAAGAGCGCTGTGTTGCCTGTAACTTGTGTGCTGTTGCTTGTCCGGTTGGTTGTATTTCATTGCAGAAAGCCGAACACAAAGATGGCCGTTGGTATCCGGAGTTCTTCCGTGTCAACTTCTCCCGCTGCATTTTCTGTGGTCTGTGTGAAGAGGCTTGCCCAACGACCGCTATCCAGCTTACGCCGGATTTCGAAATGGGTGAATTCAAACGCCAGGATCTGGTGTATGAGAAAGAAGATCTGTTGATCTCGGGGCCGGGTAAATATCCGGAATATAACTTCTACCGGATGTCCGGTATGGCGATTGATGGCAAGCAGAAAGGCGAAGCCGAAAATGAAGCCAAACCGATCGACGTTAAAGGTCTGATGCCTTAGGAGCCAGCTTCCATGGAATTTGCATTTTATATTGCAGCATTGGTGGCAGTGGTGGCGACTATTCGCGTTATCACTCATACCAACCCGGTACATGCGCTGCTGTACCTGATTATCTCCCTGCTGGCTATTTCGGCAGTGTTCTTCTCGCTGGGGGCTTACTTCGCCGGTGCGTTGGAAATCATCGTGTACGCCGGTGCCATTATGGTGCTGTTCGTGTTCGTGGTGATGATGCTCAACCTTGGCAATGTCGAACAACAAGAGCGCGACTGGCTGAAACCAAGCTTGTGGATTGGTCCTGGTTTATTGGCCTTGGTGCTGTTATCAGTGCTGATTTACGCCATTAGTTCAGTCAGTGACTCGGGTATCAGCGGTGAAATGGTGGATGCCAAAGCCGTCGGTATTAGCTTGTTTGGCCCTTATGTGCTGGCCGTTGAGCTGGCTTCAATGCTATTGCTGGCAGGGCTGGTGGTTGCCTTCCATATCGGGCGTGAACATAAGCCGGGTGAAGTGCTGGGTGCCAGTGAATCAGCGAAAAGAAAAACGGAGGAACAAGCATGATCCCTCTACAACATGGCCTGATTTTGGCGGCCATTCTGTTTGTGCTGGGGCTGACGGGGTTGCTGATTCGTCGCAACCTGCTGTTTATGCTGATAAGCCTTGAAGTGATGATCAACGCAGCGGCGCTCGCCTTTGTTGTGGCGGGCAGTTATTGGGGTCAGGCTGACGGTCAGGTGATGTATATCCTGGCGATCACACTGGCAGCAGCGGAGGCCAGTATTGGTCTGGCATTGCTGTTACAGCTGTATCGTCGCCGTCATACTCTGAATATCGACACAGTCAGTGAGATGCGCGGATGAACCTATTATATTTAACAATTCTGCTGCCACTGCTGGGCTTCTTGCTGTTGGCATTCTCCCGTGGGCGTTGGTCTGAAAACACCTCCGCCACTGTCGGGGTTGGCTCTATTGGTCTGACGGCGCTGGTGACTCTGTATGTCGCAGTGGATTTCCTGAGCCAAAAGGCAACCGGGGTACAAGTGTTTAACCAAACACTGTGGAACTGGATGTCTGTTGGTACGTTCAACATTCCGCTGACGCTGACACTAGACGGCTTGTCACTGACTATGTTGTCTGTGGTCACTGGAGTGGGCTTCCTGATCCACATGTACGCCTCTTGGTATATGCGTGGGGAAGAGGGCTACTCACGCTTCTTCGCTTACACCAACCTGTTTATCGCCAGTATGGTGGTCTTGGTGTTGGCGGATAACCTGATGCTGATGTATTTGGGTTGGGAAGGGGTAGGGCTGTGCAGTTACTTGCTGATTGGTTTCTACTACACCAATCCGGCTAACGGTGCAGCAGCGATGAAAGCCTTTATCGTGACCCGTGTCGGTGACGTGTTCTTGGCTATCGCCTTGTTTATCCTTTACCAAGAACTGGGTACGTTGAACATTCGTGAGCTGATGGTATTAGCACCGCAGAAACTGGAAATGGGCTCCACCGCCATTACTTGGGCGACGCTAATGTTATTGGGTGGCGCAGTGGGTAAATCGGCGCAGTTGCCGTTACAAACTTGGTTGGCGGATGCGATGGCGGGTCCAACACCGGTTTCCGCTCTTATCCATGCGGCAACCATGGTTACCGCTGGGGTCTATCTGATTGCCCGTACTCACGGCCTGTTCCTGATGGCACCGGAAGTTCTGCATCTGGTAGGGATTATTGGGGCGGTTACCCTAGTGTTGGCAGGTTTTGCCGCCTTGGTACAAACCGATATCAAACGGGTCTTGGCCTATTCCACCATGAGCCAGATTGGCTACATGTTCTTGGCGCTGGGCGTTCAGGCGTGGGATGCGGCGATTTTCCACCTGATGACCCATGCTTTCTTCAAAGCCTTACTGTTCCTCTCTTCCGGTTCAGTCATTCTGGCCTGTCACCACGAACAAAATATCTTCAAAATGGGCGGTCTGCGTAAGACTATCCCGTTGGTTTATATCTGCTTCCTGGTGGGTGGTGCAGCGCTGGCAGCATTGCCAATCGTCACCGCAGGCTTCTACAGTAAAGACGAAATTCTGTGGGGCGCATTGGCCAGTGGCCATATCAATCTGATGGTTGCAGGCTTGGTTGGGGCATTCCTCACCGCGCTGTATACCTTCCGTATGATTTTCATTGTGTTCCACGGCGAGCCAAAAACCAAAGCGCATCCGGTCAAAGGGATCACCCATAGCTTGCCGCTGATTGTGTTGCTGGTGCTGTCAACATTTGTTGGTGCGCTGATAACACCACCACTGGCGGGCGTATTGCCAGAGCTTCACTTCGGTGAAGAGGGCAAAATGCCGCTGGAGATCTTCTCTGGCGTACTGGTTGTGGTAGGCATTGCACTGGCGGCGGTACTGTATCTGGGCAAACGTCAGTGGGTAAACAGCATTGCGCAAAGTGCACCGGGCCGCTTCTTTACGGTCTGGTGGTTCCATGCGTGGGGTTTCGACTGGCTGTACCACAACGTATTTGTTCGCCCGTATCTGTGGATTGCAAGACTGTTGCAACGTGATCCGCTGAACTCACTGATGAATACCCCGGCGATACTTTCGCGCTGGAGTAATCGCGGTCTGACCGTCAGTGAAAATGGACAGGTGCGTTGGTATGTCGCGTCTATGGGTTTGGGTGCAGTCGTTGTACTGGCTCTGTTGCTTTTCGTTTAATTAGGGACACAAAACGCCATGCTATTACCTTGGCTAATTCTTATCCCCTTTATCGGCGGCTTACTGTCTTGGCAGTGTGAGCGCTTCGGTACTAGAGTACCGCGCTGGATAGCGCTACTCGCGATGGGGCTGACATTGGTGCTCTCTCTGCAACTGTGGGTGCAGGGCAGCTATTCACTGATTAATCCGGCGGGTATCCCGCAGTGGCAATCAGAATTCACCTTGCCGTGGATCCCACGGTTCGGCATTGCTTTCCATCTGGCTTTAGATGGGTTGTCACTGCTGATGGTCGTGTTGACCGGCCTACTGGGTGTGCTGGCTATCCTCTGTTCGTGGCGTGAAATTCAGCGCAATCAGGGGTTCTTCTACCTGAATCTGTTGTGGATTCTGGGTGGGGTTATCGGCGTGTTCCTTGCCATCGACATGTTCCTGTTCTTCTTCTTCTGGGAAATGATGTTGGTGCCGATGTACTTCCTGATTGCCTTGTGGGGTCACAAAGCATCGGATGGTAAAACGCGCATCGCGGCAGCGACCAAGTTCTTCATCTATACCCAGGCCAGTGGCCTGATTATGTTGATTGCCATTTTGGGGTTGGTGTTTGTGCACTACAACGCCACCGGCATCTGGACATTCAACTACGAAGACCTGCTGAAAACGCCGATGTCCCACAATGTGGAATATCTGCTGATGCTAGGCTTCTTTATCGCTTTCGCGGTAAAAATGCCTGTGGTGCCATTACACGGTTGGTTACCCGATGCGCATAGTCAGGCACCGACAGCAGGTTCTGTCGACTTGGCTGGGATTTTGCTGAAAACCGCCGCTTATGGTTTGCTGCGTTTCAGCTTGCCACTGTTCCCAAATGCCTCTGCTGAATTTGCCCCTATCGCCATGTGGTTGGGTGTTGTCGGTATCTTCTATGGCGCATGGATGGCATTCTGCCAGACGGATATCAAACGTCTGATTGCTTATACCAGCGTATCGCACATGGGCTTTGTCCTGATTGCCATTTATACCGGCAGCCAACTGGCCTACCAAGGTGCGGTTATCCAGATGATTGCTCACGGTCTTTCTGCCGCGGGTATGTTCATCATTTGTGGTCAGCTATACGAGCGCCTGCATACACGTGATATGCGCCAAATGGGCGGCCTGTGGGGTCGAATCAAATATTTGCCTGCGCTGTCGTTGTTCTTCGCGGTAGCCACTTTGGGGATGCCGGGCACCGGTAACTTCGTGGGTGAATTTATGATCCTGTTCGGCAGCTTCCAAGTCGTTCCAGTTATCACGGTTATCTCGACTTTCGGGCTGGTTTTTGCTTCGGTTTACTCGCTGATTATGATGCAGCGTGCTTATTACGGCGCGCCAAAATCACAAGAAGCATTACCGGGCATGAGTGCAAGGGAACTGTCCATCATCCTGCTGTTAGTGGTGTTGTTAGTCTTGCTGGGGGTTTACCCGCAGCCAATTCTCGACACTTCACATGCTGCGATGAGTAATGTACAGCAGTGGTTCTCAGCTTCATCTATTCCAACAACAAGGCCGTAATTCGCCATGACAATAACTCCTCAACAACTGATCGCAATGCTACCGCTGTTGATCGTCGGATTGACGGTGGTGGTTGTGATGCTGTCCATTGCGTGGCGACGCGATCACTTTATTAACGCCACTCTGACGGTTATCGGGCTTAACCTGGCACTGCTGTCACTCTACTTTGTCGGTCAAGTCGGGCCGATGGATGTCACGCCGCTGATGCGGGTTGACGGCTATTCGATGTTTTACACAGGGCTGGTAATTGTTGCCAGTCTGGCAACCAGTACCTTTGCTTATCCGTGGCTTAATGGCTACCCAGATAACCGCGAAGAGTTCTATCTACTGGTGCTGATCGCAGCCATGGGCGGCATTCTGTTAGCCAGTGCTAATCATCTGGCCTCGCTGTTCTTGGGTATCGAACTGATCTCCTTGCCGCTGTTTGGTCTGATTGGTTATGCCTATCGCCAGAAGCGTTCGCTGGAAGCCAGTATCAAATACATGCTGCTGTCGGCGGCAGCCTCTTCATTCCTGCTGTTCGGGATGGCGCTGCTGTATGCAGAATCCGGTAGTCTGTCTTTCGCCGGTTTGGGCAAAAGCCTGAGTGACTCGGTTATCCATCAGCCGCTGATTCTGGCCGGCCTAGGGATGATGATTGTCGGCCTCGGCTTTAAATTGTCACTGGTGCCATTCCAACTTTGGACGCCAGATGTGTATCAGGGCGCACCAGCTCCGGTATCGACCTTCTTGGCAACAGCCAGTAAGATTGCCATTTTTGCCGTCGTGATGCGCTTGTTCCTGTATGCGCCAGCGGCTGACAGTGAAGCGGTCCGTTTGGTGCTTTCACTGATTGCGGTGGCATCGATTCTGTTCGGTAACCTGATGGCAATCAGCCAGACCAATATCAAGCGTCTGCTAGGCTACTCCTCAATTGCGCATCTTGGCTATTTGTTGATTGCGCTGGTGGCAGTCCAAACCCACCAGTTAGCACTGGAAACAGTGGGTGTGTATCTGGCGGGTTACTTGTTCAGCAGCTTGGGGGCTTTCGGTGTGGTCAGCTTGATGTCCAGTCCGTACAAAGGCCCGGATGCTGAGTCGCTGTTCTCCTATCGCGGGTTGTTCTGGCATAAGCCAATCCTGTCTGCAGTGATGACCGTGATGATGCTGTCACTGGCCGGGATCCCAATGACTCTGGGCTTTATCGGTAAGTTCTTTGTCGTCGCAATGGGTGTCAGTGCAAACTTATGGTGGCTGACCGGTGCGGTGGTATTGGGCAGCGCTATTGGCCTATATTACTACCTGCGTGTCACTGTTAGTTTGTACCTTAGCGCGCCAGAAACATTGGTTCGCGACACACCAAACAACTGGGCACTGACAGCCGGTGGTGTAGTGGTACTGATTTCCGCGATTTTGGTACTGGTGTTGGGTATTTATCCACAACCGTTGATTACACTGGTTCAAATGGCCCAGCCGCTGATGTAACTGTGCGCTGAAGCCAAACAAAACCCTCTGTGAGTTTCGACTGACAGGGGGTTTTTCTTTTAGAGGCTATTAAGATTGTTTCAAGTTATTCAGATTTTTTCGCGACCCAAACCATAAAAGTACATGAATGATATTTGTGATAAAAATCACATTAAATATGAAATTAAAATATTTGTTTCATTATTAATGTGATTTAAATCGATAAATTATGACCTAAACTCAGGTAAACTGCGCGGCTTTCATCCAATGAACGTTTTGTCTCACTCTCTTGCGCAGGTACACACTGATGAACATTATTCTGATGATTGCCATTACCACTGGCATTCTCTCGGGTATTTGGGGCTGGGTTGCGGTCAGCTTAGGGCTTATCAGTTGGGCGGGTTTTCTTGGTTGCACCGCGTATTTCGCTTGCCCGCAAGGGGGGCTGAGAGGGTTGCTTATCACGTTGCTCACCTGCATGAGCGGTGTGTTCTGGGCGATGATGATTATTCAGGGCAGCGCATTGCAACCTGAATGGACCATGCTTGGATATATGTTGACAGGCATTGTGGCATTTTTGATGTGTATTCAGGCGTGCCAGCAGTGGTTATCGTTTGTACCCGGCACGTTTATCGGTGCCTGCGCCACCTTTGCAGGCAATGGGGATTGGAAATTAGTGGTGGCTTCATTGTTAGTCGGAGCCGTGTTTGGTTATGCCATGAAAAATAGCGGGTTATGGCTGGCCGCTAGACGGAGTCGTCCGGGGAAAGAGGCTTCTTTATCACCCTCGGCGGACACAAAATAAGAGATGAAATTTGGCTAACTGGCTGATTCGGTTGTCAGTGCCCCATCGCTTATGGTGCCACGCGTGAAGCTATGCGTTTTAACAACCGAACGGTCATTTCGCTACAACTCAAATGACATCACAGCAGATGATGAGCAACCTTAACCACCAGCTTGCGTAGTGGGGTAATTTCGGCCAATGTTCCCATTGGACGATGCAATTCACCGGGGAACAAAATCGCGATATCTCCGGGGGCCAGAGTTAGCAGGGTTTCTGTGGTGATCCCTTCAAATAAGCCATAATCTCGCTCAGTATCAAAATCCATTGTCGGGCGCTGGCCCTGAGTGGTGGGGGAAGCACCAATCACTTCATTACCTTCCAGCAGAATATGAATATCAATGTAATAATGATGTAATTCAGGGGCTTGTTCATACAATGGCTTAGTTGTAGCAATAATATGATTGAGATAAATCTCCCGGCCTTCAATATCGCGTTCACCGGTAGGCAAATTGGCTAAATCCAGTTTGTTGATTGCTGCCAGTGTACGACGGATAGCCTCAGGGTAGAGTGGGTTATTCACTGCGTTTTTCAGTTCATCAAGTATCATAATAATTCCTATATTCTTACATCAGCATTGTTTTTATATCAGCATGGTACTGGAGGAGCTTAAGCGCAGTGGCTCACCTTGCTTTCTTGTTTTAACGCGGTGATGCAGTGTTCAACCACACCGACAATGTCCGGCGAAATATCAATGGCAACCACATCAGGCTCGCGAGCATCGGGTACTTCGAGTGTTGCAAACTGGCTTTTTAACAGGCTTTCCGGCATAAAATGTCCAGCCCGCTGCTGCATTCTGTGCAATACCAAATCGTAATCACCAGTCAGCCACAAAAAACGAATCCCCTGATTACCTTCGCGCAGACGATCGCGATACTGCTTTTTCAATGCCGAACACACGAGAAAACCCACTTCATTTTTTTGTTGCAGGCTATAGGCCACATCGCTTAGCCGTTCCAGCCAAGGCCCACGGTCTTGATCATTCAGAGGCTGGCCTGATGCCATTTTTTGAATGTTGGCGCGTGGGTGCAAATCATCCCCATCAATAAATTTGGCATTCAATTTTTGCGCCAACGCCTGCCCGACACAGGATTTTCCCGTGCCGGAGACGCCCATGACAATAATGCATTTACCGGACATAACTTCCCTCAGTACCTATCAGACTGCAACCAGCATGCCGCCATCGACAAACAGCAGGTGACCATTAACAAAATCAGAGGCTTTTGAAGAGAGATACACCGCCGCACCAATCAACTCTTCTGGATCACCCCAACGGGCCGCTGGAGTCCGTTTGCACAGCCAATCAGTGAAGGCTTTATCATCCACCAGTGCTTTCGTCATCTCTGTTTTGAAATAACCCGGAGCGATCCCGTTGACCTGAATGTTATATCGGGCTAGCTCGACACACATTCCACGAGTCAACATTTTGACTGCCCCTTTAGAGGCGGCATACGGGGTGATAGTGTCTCGGCCTAGTTCACTTTGCATCGAGCAAATATTAATAATCTTGCCGCGTTGGCGCTGAACCATATAACGAGAGACCGCTTGTGAAACCAAAAATACAGATTTTTGGTTTACGGCAATAACGTCATCCCAATCTTTTTCTGGAAATTCAGTAAAAGCATGGCGGCGTTGAATACCCGCATTATTAATTAAAACATCAATAGTACCAATGCGACTTTCTATTTGTGTAATAGCCTCATTCACTGCATCATGGTCAGTCACATTAAATGCTGCTGCATGAGCAATAAACCCCTCGTTACGTAATTCAGCCACCGCTTTTTCTGCACGTTCAGCGGTAATATCATTAATAATAATTTCGGCTCCAAATTCAGCGAGTCCTTTTGCCAATAAAAATCCAATACCTTGTGCCGAACCGGTAATTAATACTCTGCGTTTTTCTAAAGAAAACAAATTTTTCATAATAAATTCCTGATGGCGTTAATTAAACGTCATATACAATAAGTATTGTTGCCGAATAAAAATAGTGGCCGATTAACTGTTATTAATATAAAAATAGTCAATTGGCTGCTTGAAAACATATGCCTATCAGACCGTTTTTCACTTTAGTAAACTGTGATGAAGATCACTTTAAATCATGTTACAGCAGCCTGTTACCGCTAACGTGAGCAATATCGCCTTCATGAGGAGAAAATAACGCTATCCGCACGGAGTTTACTCACATGGGAAGATAGTTACAGATTAACTTATTGATAATAAAATAACTTAATAATCGAGCTCTTGGCTGTTATGCCATTTTTAACCCGTAACATACTTTTCATTATCCGCACTAACAGTGCATAATCATTTCACTCTTCCCGCACTCTTGTTCCAGGTATATGCCATGAAAAACCAGCGTGTTACGTTACAGGATATCGCGTTACTTGCAGGCGTGACTAAAATGACTGTCAGCCGCTACTTACGCACGCCGGAAAAAGTGGCTCCAGAGACCGGTGAGCGTATTGCTCAGGTGATGACAGAAGTCAATTACAGTGCTGATTCTGACGGGGAAACCAGCCTTAATCAAAAGACTCCGCGTATTGGCATTTTAGTGCCTTCCTTTAATAACCAGATTTTCTCCGATCTACTGGCTGGAATTGAATCAGTGACGGCGGCCAGCGGCTACCAAACGCTCGTGGTTAACTATAACTACAATAAAGAACGTGAAGAGGAGCAGATAATTAATCTGCTGTCTTGCCAAATTTCAGGGATGATTTTGACTGACTCTGAACATACATTACGGGCTGATAAGTATTTGAATGCCGCAGAACTTCCGGTAGCGCAAGTGATGGATTTGGAGCCTCAGTTCGACCGTATTACGGTGGGGTTTAATAATTATCAGGCCGCTTATGACATGACAGCAACGCTGCTGGCCAGTGGGAAACAGAATATTGTCTACTTTGGTTCCATGTCTGATGTACGAGATCGCAAACGTTATCAAGGATATAGCCAAGCAATGAGTGATGCCGGGTTCTCGCCTTTGCATATTACACCGAACAAAGTTTCTTCAGTCTCTATTGGGGCTGGTATGTTGGCATTGGCACGGCAAATGTATCCGCAGGTCGATGCAATTTTTTGCACTAATGATGATATGGCGGTTGGCGTGTTACAGGAATGCTTAAAATTGGGCATCGCAGTACCAGCAGAAATGGCAATCTCTGGCTTTCATGGCTTGGATATTGGTCAGGCAACCACGCCAGTATTGGCCAGTGTCACGACGCCGCGTTTTGAAATGGGTAAAGTTGCCGCTGAAATATTGATTAAGAAAATCAAAAAAATACCGACAATTGAACAGGTTGACCTTCATTATCGTATCTCACTCGGTGGGACTATCTAAGATCTCCACGGCCATTCGAAAGCCGCGTTCTACAGCGACTCACTATTATTGTGCTACGTAAACAGTGAGCCGCTTCCAGTGATTTCCCCATCATCAGGCTATCTCTTGCCATAACAAACAGTGCTAACCGATAACATTTTGGTTAAGGCATTACATGACTTATTAACGCGTATTTGATTAGCTGAAACAATTCAGCTTTGGCAATGATAAGTCGATCACGTTACCGGTAACATGTTTTCTTAACATGATTTACAGTGACCCACATCACAAAATAAAACATTGAAAACAGGTCTCATAACGATATTCGCTGAATGGCTCAATCATCCGATGATTACCTGTCGCCATTCTGGTTTTTGATTTATTGACATAATCAGGTACTCGTAATGAAAAACAGCAAACAAGCCGTATTGATCATCGCTCCAGTAATGGACTATTTAACGCAGAAGCTGGAACAAAATTTTACGGTTCATAAACTTTTCCAGATGACTGATCCCACTGAATTTCTGGCAGAGCAGGGCAAGAATATCAAAGGCATTGTGACCCGCGGTGATATCGGTGTAACCAACGAAGTGCTGGCGTTATTACCCGAAGTACAGATTATCTCAATATTCGGTGTGGGCACGGACGCAGTGGATCTGGATATGACGCGTGAGCGCAATATCATTGTGACCACAACGCCGGGTGTACTGACTGACGATGTGGCTGACACTGCGCTAGGACTGATTATTGCCACCTCTCGCCGTTTATGTCAGGCCGATAAATTCCTGCGTGCCGGGCAGTGGCCACACAGCAGCCTACCACTCTCCTCTAAAGTGACCGGCAAGCGTTTGGGGATCTTCGGGATGGGGCGCATAGGCCAAGCGATTGCCCGCCGTGCCGTGGGTTTCGATATGCAAATTGCTTATACCGACACGGTGCACATCGAGAGTTTGCCCTACCAATATGTGCCAGACTTAATGAGTCTTGCCCAGCAAAGCGATATTCTGGTCGTTGCTATTTCAGGCGGGAAAGACAGCGCCGGTCTGGTGAATAAAACCACTTTTGCTGTGATGCCAAATCATGCGCTGCTGATCAATATTGCTCGCGGCAGTATGGTTAATCAGGATGATTTAATTCATGCATTGCAACAGCAAGAAATTGGTGGTGCTGGTTTGGATGTCTTTGCAGATGAACCTAATGTGCCTCAGGCCTTAATTGAAATGGATAACGTTGTGTTACTGCCGCATATTGCCAGCGCCACGACAGAAACCCGAATTCAAATGAGTGATATTGTCTTCTCTAATATTCTTGCTCACTTCTCGGGTGAAAAAGCGCCAACGGCCATCGTTTATAAATAAATTAAATAGTCATCATAATAAAAAATATTGCGTGAAATTTAATTAACAGCAGCAAATATCCTTATTTGCTTTCGCCCTACCTTGCACCTTTATTCTTGGTGCAGGGTAATACTTTGCTATTATCATAAGGCGTATATATATGGACAGCAAGATCCCTAATGCCCGTTGGTTCCGCGTTATTGTTCCAATAATGATTGCTTGTATTATTTCTTTTATGGACCGGGTCAATATTAGTTTTGCCCTACCGGGCGGTATGGAAAGCGATCTGGCTATTACCAGCCAAATGGCCGGTTTAGCGGGCGGTATTTTCTTTATTGGTTATTTATTTTTACAAGTACCCGGCGGCCGTATTGCCGTTCATGGTAGTGGCAGAAAATTCATTGCTTATTCTCTTGCTGTCTGGGCAGTTGTATCGATTCTGACGGGTTTTGTCACTAACCATTATCAATTGTTATTCCTGCGCTTTGTTCTGGGGGTTTCTGAGGGCGGCATGTTGCCGGTGGTATTGACCATGGTCAGTAACTGGTTCCCAGAACGTGAGATTGGTCGCGCGAATGCTTTCGTGATGATGTTTGCCCCGATAGGAGGCATGTTCACCGCTCCGCTATCTGGCTTTATCATTAATGCACTCGATTGGCGTTGGTTGTTCTTTTTGGAAGGGTCACTATCAGCCGTGGTGCTGGTGATGTGGTGGTTTGTTATCAGTGACCGGCCAGAAGAGGCCAAATGGTTGTCCGCCAAAGAACGTGATTATTTGGTCACAGAGCTGGCGCGGGAGCGTGCTGAACGGATGCTGGATACGCCAGTAACTAACGCCCCACTCAAAGCTGTTTTCCTCAATAGAGGTTTGATGAAGTTGGTCGCACTAAACTTTTTTTATCAGACAGGGGATTATGGCTACACCTTGTGGTTACCCACTATTTTAAAGAATCTGACTGGCGGCAATATGGCCTCCGTGGGTGTTCTGGCGATTTTGCCTTTTATTGCGACTACCGCCGGTATTTACGTCATCTCTGCGTTGTCGGATAAAACCGGGAAACGCCGTCTGTTGATTATGATTTCCCTGTTTTGTTTTGCCGCGGGTCTGGTGACATCGGTGATTTTCCGTCACAACGTACTGGTCTCGTATTTGGCGTTAGTGGTGTGTGGTTTCTTCCTTAAAGCAGCAACGAGTCCATTCTGGTCAATTCCGGGGCGCATTGCGGTACCCGAAGTGGCGGGGGGCGCGCGTGGTGTGATTAACGGGTTAGGTAATCTGGGCGGATTCTGCGGCCCGTATTTGGTGGGGGTGATGATTTTCTTCTACGGCCAAAGTGCGGCAGTTTGCATGTTAGCTGGCTCCTTGATTATTGCCGGGCTGATTACGCTTACCTTGCCAAAAGAGTGTGACGTTGAAGTCACCACCAAGGGAACAGGAATGGCTGACAAAAACTTAGCCAAAGCCAAACGCGCTTAAGCCAGATAGGCGGTATCGATGGGAGATAACCCAGCCGCCGCTCATCACCGGAGAATCTCATGAACTTACAGCAGCAACTCACCCACTGCCAACAGCACCAACAGCTTTTGCAGTTGACGCATTTTAATCATGAAACAGCTTGGCAGTTAGGTGAAAAAATCAAGCAGCAGGCCGAACGGCAAGGTGTGGCTCTGGCTATCAATATCACCGTGAACGGGCAAACATTATTCAGTTACGCCATGCCAGGCACCACTGCTGAAAACAGTGACTGGCTACGGCGCAAACGCCATATGGTGGAGTTACTGGGTATCAGTTCTTATGCCGCCGGGTTAATGCTGCAACAGCGCCAGACCTCGCTGGAAGCGCGTTATGGTGTCAGTTTGCGAGATTACGCCGCGTTAGGTGGTGGATACCCACTACAGGTTAGACAGGCCGGTATTATCGGCAGCGTTAATGTTTCCGGCGCGCCACATCTGGATGATCACAATTTGCTGTTGCTGGTATTGGCGGATTTTATCGGCCTCCCTGCGGGCAGTATTGAACTTTTGGCTCCCTTGAGTGAATAAGGAATGGCGATGAACCCGACTCTCATCCGCGTCACGCAGCGTATTACTGCGCGTTCTGCGGCGACTCGCACGGCCTATTTGCAACGCATTAGTGCAGCAAAGGGGAATACCGTTCACCGTTCGCAACTGGCCTGTGGCAATTTGGCTCATGGTTTTGCTGCCTGCCAACCTGATGATAAAACCGCATTGAAAAATATGGTACGTAGCGATATTGCCATTATTACTTCCTATAACGATATGCTGTCCGCCCATCAGCCTTATGAGCATTACCCACAACAATTGAAAGAGGCACTGCATGATGTCGGTGCGGTCGGGCAGGTTGCGGGGGGAGTTCCCGCTATGTGTGACGGAGTGACACAAGGGCAAGATGGCATGGAGCTGTCACTGATGAGCCGTGATGTCATTGCCATGTCTGCGGCAATTGGCCTGTCTCACAACATGTTCGATGGGGCTTTGTATCTTGGGGTATGTGACAAAATTGTGCCGGGGTTACTGATGGCTGCTTTGTCATTTGGCCATTTACCGGCGGTTTTTGTTCCTGCGGGGCCAATGAGCAGTGGTTTATCTAATAAAGAGAAAGTGCGGGTACGCCAACTGTATGCCGAGGGTAAAGTTGACAGACATGCATTGTTGGAAGCGGAAGCCGCCTCTTATCACAGCGCTGGCACTTGCACATTTTATGGCACCGCCAACTCGAATCAGATGGTAATGGAAGTGATGGGGCTGCACTTACCCGGTTCTTCATTTATTCAGCCTAATACGCCACTGCGTGATGCTTTGACCGCGGCGGCGGCGCGTCAGGTCACGCGTTTGACACAAATTAGCGGCAACTATCTACCAGTTGGCCAGTTAGTGGATGAAAAAGTGGTAGTGAATGGCATCGTGGCACTGCTGGCCACTGGTGGCTCGACCAATCACACCATGCATCTGGTGGCGATGGCGCGCATGGCAGGCATTATCATTAATTGGGATGACTTTTCCGAACTGTCAGAAGTGACCCCGCAGCTATGTCGCATTTACCCGAATGGCCCGGCAGATATTAACTATTTTCAGGCTGCGGGGGGAGTGGCATTGCTGGTAAGAGAGCTACTGCAAGGTGGTTTGCTGCACGAAGATGTCCATACGGTGGCTGGGTTTGGTTTAC
This sequence comes from Yersinia vastinensis, assembly GCF_902726565.1. Lineage (GTDB taxonomy): Bacteria > Pseudomonadota > Gammaproteobacteria > Enterobacterales > Enterobacteriaceae > Yersinia > Yersinia vastinensis. Next base: position 401,090 of record NZ_CACVAF010000002.1, on the reverse strand, counting down.
AGCGTTACACCCAAGAACCCTATCTGGCAAAGGGGGAGCTGCAATGGCGCAGCGGGCCTGTGCGGTCACTGGATGATCAGGTTATTGCCCATTTGGCTCAACCTTTCTCGCCACATGGGGGGACCAAAGTATTAAGTGGCAATTTGGGGCGTGCGGTGATGAAAACGTCAGCAGTGCCTCATGCGCATCAAATTATCGAAGGGCCTGCGGTGGTATTTGAAAACCAGCACGACGTCGGGCCAGCATTTGAATCTGGTGAGTTGAACCGCGACTGTGTGGTGGTCGTACGTTATCAAGGGCCACGAGCCATTGGAATGCCGGAGTTACATAAGTTGATGCCGCCACTGGGCGTATTATTGGATCGCGGTTTTAAAGTGGCGCTGGTCACCGATGGCCGTTTATCTGGTGCATCAGGCAAAGTCCCCTCGGCAATTCATGTGACGCCAGAAGCTTATTGCGGTGGTTTACTGGCAAAAATCCGCAACGGCGATCGGGTTCGGGTGGATGGTGTTAGCGGTGAACTTTCATTGTTAGTCGATGAAACCGAATTGGCCAGCCGCCCTGTGGAACGGCCAGATATCTCGGCTTTCCATGCTGGATCTGGGCGAGAATTATTTGGTGCGTTGCGAGAGCAATTTACCGGGGCAGAGCAGGGGGCGTGTAGTGTTTATGGTTGATTTGGGTGATTTGGTTCAGTCGACATGAGATTAGTGGCGACGGAGGTGCCCACAAACTCATCATCAATCCGAACTCATCCTCGTCCCTCCCCAGATAGACTATCCTTATAGGATGCTCTTTTTTCAATCATGGAGAACGCATATGAACCGAGATAGAGAACAGCAAACTTCACTGGATGATGATTTGACCATGTTGACGGATACATTGGAAGAGGTGCTGCGGGCCTCGGGTGATGCTGCCGATGAAAGTTATCAGGAAATCAAAGCGCGGGCGGAGAAAGCCTTAAAGGAGGTTCAATACCGTTTGAGTGGCCGCAGTGAATGCTATATCAAACGGGCAAAAGCGCTGGCGTGCTGTACCGACGATTATGTCCGCGAAAAACCGTGGTGCAGTGTGGGAATCGGCGCCACAGTAGGGTTGGTTATAGGGCTATTGCTCGCCCGCCGCTAGAGTGTTTTCTCTGTGTATTTCGCTCACCACTATCCCATGCTAAGGGTAGGTGTACTCCTGCCCTTAGCCCCCATTAAGAGGTAAAGATTTGTGCCGATATCAAATATTAGTGTGATAACGAACAATAACTTTTCAATCTGACTTTTTTTATTATTCATGGCCCGTATAATCCCACTCTTTCTGTTGATTTGCCGAGGTGGTCGTGAAGCAACTTTCTGGTTTGTTAGGTGAATTACGGCAAAAGTTGCGTGCCGGTTTCCCTGACCAGGCCGGTATTCGGCAAATTATCTTGCCCGCGCCGGGACAAGTGGGAAACCAATTATTGGAGTGGTTAGCTGCTCAGTGCCATTTCCCTCAATTTTATTGGCACCACCGTGAAGGCCATGAAGAGGCTGCTGTCTGTGGCCAAACCCGGCAGTTTAATGATGTGCAATCCGCTGATCAGTTTATTCAACAGCACAGTGCTACCATCGGGCTGCGAGTCTGGGGTTTGAATGCATTTGAGCCAGTCACTCTTGCTGCCTCTGGTGCTGATAGCCTTCATTCTGAAGCTCAAGGCACACAAACCAGCTTTCTGTTTTTACCGCGTATTGAAATATTGCGCCGCGGCAATAACACGCATTTGACCCTTAACCTGGTCAGTGATTCCTCCCTACAGCAAGATGCCTTGCGTGCTATCACCTTTATTGACCAACTACTTGCCGCTAAACCGCTCCCCGCACTGGATACCGTGGTTGAACAGGCCAGCCATATGCCGGAATACCCGCAATGGAGCCGCTTGATTCAGCAAGCTCTGGGCAGTATTGAGCAACAAAAAATGGAAAAAGTGGTTCTGGCGCGGGCGACTCGCTTGCGGCTGGACAAACCGCTCTCCTGTACGGCTTTTATGGCCGCCAGCCGTCAGGTTAATCACCACTGTTTTCATTATCTGTTGCGCTTTGATGCATCACGGGCATTTTTAGGCTCCAGCCCGGAGCGCTTATATCTGCGCCAACTTTGCCATTTGGAAACCGAAGCCTTGGCGGGGACGGTGTCAAATGATGAAGATACTGGCCAAGCTACTGAATTAGCTCATTGGCTGATGAGTGATGAAAAAAATCAGCGCGAAAATTTACTGGTAGTCGATGATATTTGTCAGCGTCTACAAGGTGGGGTTGAAGCGGTGGATGTGATGCCACCAGAGATTATTCGATTACGCAAAGTACAGCATTTGCGCCGCCGCATTCATGCGCAGCTTAATCAGGCCAGTGATACCGATTGCTTGCAACGATTGCAACCCACCGCGGCGGTGGCGGGGTTACCACGGAATATCGCTCGGCAGTTTATTGCCGAAAACGAACCCTTTTCCCGTGGCTGGTATGCGGGGTCGGCCGGCTATCTTTCACTCAAGCAGAGTGAGTTCAGCGTCACCCTGCGTTCGGCATGGGTGGAGGAGCAATGGCTGCATCTGTATGCCGGAGCCGGTATCGTGGCGGGTTCTGACCCAGAGCAAGAGTGGCAAGAAATTAACAATAAATCCGCTGGATTACGCACGTTGCTGGTTAATCAATCACGCGATAATGATGAATAAAATACGGTAATTAACCGCACTTGTTATGTGGGCGGATTGTGACCCCCATGCCGCAGGTGTAAACTGTTAAACTCGGCAAAACTAAACCACATGTGTGGTATAGGTCGGTAAAATTTTAACCATTAATCAGTCACTCCGGGCTATTTCAAAGGGCAATGTTTGTTTTTCATGCCGATTATCGGGATCGCAGTGTCTGTTAACTGACTTTTGGGCGAATCATGTCGACAAGCGTTTTTAACCGTCGTTGGGCGGCATTACTACTGGAGGCGTTGACGCGCCACGGTGTACGTCATATTTGTATTGCGCCAGGCTCCCGTTCGACACCGTTAACCTTGGCGGCTGCCGCGAATTCATCCTTGGTGTGCCATACCCATTTTGACGAGCGCGGTTTGGGACATCTGGCGTTGGGGTTGGCGAAAGCCGCCAACGAACCCGTTGCTGTGATAGTTACATCAGGTACTGCTGCTGCCAACCTCTATCCCGCCTTAATTGAGGCCGGGCTGACAGGGGAGCGCCTAGTATTACTGACCGCCGATCGCCCACCAGAGTTGATTGATTGCGGTGCCAACCAAGCGATTCGCCAACAAGGGCTGTTTGCCAGCCATCCTCAGGTCACACTGAATCTGCCTCGACCCACACCGGATATTCCGGCCCGTTGGCTGGTATCGACGCTCGATAGCGCCATGGCGCAATTGCATCATGGTGGCCTACATATTAACTGCCCATTTGCGGAACCGCTCTATGGCGGTGACGACCAACACTATGCTGACTGGTCTGGCGCGTTAGGTGACTGGTGGCAGGATTGCCATCCGTGGCTGCGTCAATCGCGCAATTTGCCGCAAATAGAACAAGCTGACTGGTTTTCATGGCGGCAAAAACGTGGTGTTGTCATTGCCGGGCGTATGACCGCTGAAGAAGGGCGGCAAGTTGCTGAATGGGCTGAACTGTTGGGTTGGCCATTGATTGGTGATGTACTTTCGCAAACGGGCCAACCGTTGCCTTGTGCTGACCTGTGGCTGGGGCATCCGGGAGCGCAACGCGTGCTTGCGCAGGCGCAGATAGTTCTACAATTTGGTAGCAGCTTAACGGGCAAGCGCCTGCTGCAATGGCAAGAACAGTGTCAGCCGCAGGAGTATTGGCTGGTGGACACCTTACCGGGCCGCCTTGATCCAGCTAACCATCGTGGGCGTAGAATTATTTCGCCAGTGAATAAGTGGTTGGAACAGCATCCTGCACAGCGCCGAACCCCGTGGGCTGCGGAACTTATTCTGTTGTCGAAAAATGCCCATGCCTATGTAGCAAAAGCGCTGAATGACCAGTTTAGTGAAGCGGCAGTGGCGCATCTACTGGCTGAACTTTTACCAGAAAACGGTCAGCTTTTTGTGGGTAACAGCTTAATTGTCCGCTTGATTGATGCTTTGGGGCAATTGCCGGTGGGGTATCCGGTTTACAGTAATCGGGGAGCCAGTGGCATTGATGGTTTGCTATCGACCGCCGCGGGTGTTCAGCGCGCAACGGCCAAACCGACACTGGCGATTGTCGGGGATTTATCGGCTTTATACGATCTCAATGCGCTGGCGTTGTTACGCCAAAGTTCAGCGCCAATGGTGCTGCTGGTGGTCAATAATAATGGCGGGCAGATTTTCTCCCTGCTTCCGACTCCTGAAGCTGATCGCCAGCGTTTTTACTGTATGCCGCAGAATGTGAATTTTGAACATGCCGCCGCCATGTTTGGCTTGGGTTATGCCCGGCCGGAGAGCATGTTGATGCTTCAGCAGCAGGTAGAGCAATGTTGGCTGCGCGGTGGTGTGACACTGATTGAAATCGTCGTGCCGCCAAGTCAGGGTGCCGAAACGTTGCAACAACTGGTGCAACAGGTGGCCCAATTATGACGTTGGCTTGCCGTAAGCTCGATCCACACCCTGATTCGTCTACGCGGCAACATAGTGGACCATGGTTAGTGTGGCTGCATGGTTTACTGGGCAGTGGTGAAGATTGGCTACCCGTCGCTGAATTGTGCGGCGATTATCCCTCACTGCTTGTCGATTTGCCGGGGCACGGTAAATCAACTGCCGTGAAGACTCGCGGTTTTGCTGATATCAGCCAGCAGCTAGCCGAAACATTGCAGGCTTATGGTATTCGCGAATATTGGCTGGCAGGCTACTCTTTAGGCGGCAGAATTGCGATGTACCACGCCTGCAATGGTCACCATCAAGGGTTGCTGGGGCTACTGGTAGAAGGCGGAAACCTCGGGTTGGAAAGTGATGAACTACGAGCGCAGCGCTTGCAGCACGATAGACAATGGGCGCAGCGTTTTCGTCACGAACCTTTGCCACAAGTCTTGGCCGATTGGTATCAACAGGATGTTTTTGCTGATTTAGATTCACAACAGCGGACGCAATTGGTGTCACTGCGTGCGGCCAATCAGGGACCTGCAGTGGCAGACATGTTGGAGGCAACCTCACTAGGGCATCAACCTTGGTTGTTACCGGCCTTGCAACGGCTCAGCGTTCCCTACACTTATCTGTGTGGCTCGCGCGACCAAAAATTCCAGCAGTTGGCACATCAATATCAGTTGCCATTACGTACACTGGCCCGCGCTGGGCATAATGCGCATCGGGCAAATCCCGGCGCTTTTGCGGCGCAGGTACTTTCATTTTTGTCACAGTCTTCATTTTTGTCCCTCTCCCGATAAAGGAATGCTAACTATGCTGTATCCGAGCGAAGAACAACTGTACGCCGCCATCGAGTGGCATGAATGCTCCGCCGGGTTTGAAGATATTCGTTATCACAAATCCAGCGATGGGATCGCTAAAATAACCATTAACCGTCCTCAAGTGCGTAATGCATTTCGCCCGTTAACGGTGAAAGAGATGATCCAAGCGCTGGCAGATGCCCGCTATGATGACAGTATCGGGGTGATCATTCTGACCGGTGAGGGTGAGAAAGCCTTCTGTTCTGGCGGTGATCAGAAAGTCCGTGGTGACTACGGCGGTTATCAAGATAACAGCGGTGTTCATCACTTGAATGTGTTGGATTTCCAGCGTCAGATCCGTACCTGTCCGAAACCCGTTGTTGCAATGGTAGCCGGTTATTCTATTGGCGGTGGGCATGTATTGCATATGATGTGTGACCTGACCATTGCCGCAGATAACGCTATTTTCGGCCAAACAGGTCCCAAAGTCGGCTCATTCGACGGCGGTTGGGGAGCGGCGTATATGGCTCGTATCGTCGGCCAGAAAAAAGCGCGCGAAATCTGGTTCCTGTGCCGTCAATATGATGCCAAGCAGGCGCTGGATATGGGGCTGGTTAATACCGTGGTCCCGTTGGCTGAGTTAGAAAAAGAAACTGTACGCTGGTGTCGTGAAATGCTGGAAAACAGCCCAATGGCACTGCGTTGTCTGAAAGCAGCATTGAATGCTGACTGCGATGGTCAGGCTGGTCTGCAAGAGCTGGCGGGTAACGCCACTATGTTGTTCTATATGACCGATGAAGGCCAAGAGGGGCGTAATGCATTTAATGAGAAACGCCAACCAGACTTCAGCAAATTCAAGCGTAATCCATAATGCGCGCGGCCACGCTTTACCGCTATAGCATCCCGATGGACGCTGGGGTGATACTGCGCAATCAGCGGTTGAAAAGCCGCGATGGGTTATTGGTGAAGTTGCAGCAAGGTGAACAGACAGGTTGGGGCGAAATTGCCCCCTTACCGGAGTTCAGTCAGGAAACGTTGGCGCAAGCGCAAGCACAGGCCACCTGTTGGCTACAAAACTGGGTGGCGGGTGAGGCCCCTTTGCTTGGTGCATTGCCATCCGTGGCTTTTGGCCTCAGTTGCGCGCAAGCAGAGCTTGAGCAATCCTTGCCAATGGCGGCAAACTACCACAAAGCGCCACTTTGTACGGGAGACCCTGACGAGCTGTTCGCTGTGCTAGAAGCACTGCCCGGTGAGAAAGTTGCCAAGGTGAAAGTCGGGCTGTATGAAGCGGTGCGCGATGGCATGATTGTCAATGTGCTGCTGGAAGCTTTGCCTGACTTAACTCTGCGACTGGATGCTAACCGCAGTTGGACCCGAGCGAAAGCCGATGGGTTTGCCAAATATGTGAACCCTGAACTGCGCTCACGTATTGCTTTCTTGGAAGAACCCTGTAAAACCCGCGCCGAATCCCGCGAATTTGCCCGTGATACGGGGATTGCTATCGCTTGGGACGAAAGTGTCCGTGAGGCGGATTTTCAGGTGGAAGCCGAGCCTGGTGTGGCGGCGATTGTTATCAAGCCGACGCTGGTGGGCAGTATTGCACGTTGCCAGCAATTGGTGCAGCAAGCGCATCAGGCGGGGCTGGTGGCAGTGATCAGCTCCAGTATCGAATCCAGTCTGGGGTTGACGCAATTGGCGCGATTGGCGCATTGGTTGACACCAACCACCCTTCCGGGGCTGGATACGCTGGATTTGATGCAAGCGCAGTTAATACGCCAATGGCCTGAGAGCCGCTTGCCGCTAGTGACCGCAGACCAACTGGACGTGCTATGGCACAGCTAAAGGACTGGCCTTGGCAACATTGGGCTAATCTGCGACCTCAGGCAACAGCGCTGCACGTAGGGTCACAACTGATCAGTTGGCAGCAGTGGGTTACTGATCTTGATAACCTGACGTCCAGTTTTCAGCGGCAAGGTGTGACTCCCGGTAGCACTATTGTGCTACGGGGCAAAAATAGTTATTCATTGCTGCTGGCCTATTTGGCGGCGTTGCAGTGCGCTGCTCGGGTTTTACCGCTGAATCCTCAATTACCTGCGCCACTGCTGACTCAACTGCTGCCACAGCTCGATATCGATTTCATGCTGAATCTGGCGGATCCATTACCTGCGCCATTAACCTTTCTTCCACTAAATCTCAGTACCGAAAACGCTGCGCCAGAGGCGGTGATATGGGATAGCCAGCGACTGGCAACCATGACATTAACCTCTGGTTCTTCAGGCTTGCCTAAGGCGGCGGTACATACGCTCGCGGCCCACTTGGCCAGTGCTGATGGCGTATTGCAACTGATGAATTTCGCCGCGAATGACAGTTGGTTGCTCTCATTACCACTGTTTCATGTTTCAGGGCAGGGGATTGTCTGGCGCTGGTTAAGGGCTGGGGCTACGTTGGTGGTGCAAACGGACGTAACATTATTGGATGCGTTGAATGGGTGTAGCCATGCATCGTTGGTGCCAACTCAACTTTGGCGTCTGCTCGATGCTGCCGACGGTCATCTGAGTTTGAAAGAGGTGCTGCTAGGGGGAGCGAATATTCCAACCGAGCTAACCGAACAAGCGGAAGCTCGAGGTATTCGCTGCTGGTGTGGATATGGCCTGACAGAAGCTGCCTCGACGGTGTGCGCCAAGCGCGCTAATGGCATGCCGGGTGTCGGGGTCGCCCTTGCAGGGCGGCAAGTGAAGTTGGTCGAGGAGGAGGTCTGGGTCAAAGCCGATTGTCTGGCTGCTGGTTATTGGCAACAGGGGCAGTTACGGCCGATTACCGATGGTGAGGGTTGGTTTCATACCCGTGATCGTGGCGTTTGGCAAAAAGGGGAACTGCGGATCCTTGGGCGGCTGGACAATGTATTTTTCAGCGGTGGTGAGGGCGTGCAGCCAGAGGATATCGAACGCATTTTGGCGCAGTACCCCGGTATACAACAAGCATTTATCCTCCCCGTCGAGGATGCTGAGTTTGGTCACCGCCCGATAGCCGTGATTGACAGCGAGGTGGCCGTGGATGAACTTGCGCTCGCAAAGTGGCTTGCGCCACAGCTCGCCGTCTTTCAGCGTCCGGTGGCTTTTTATCGCTTACCGGATGCGTTAAAAAACGGCGGGATTAAGGTTTCTCGGCGGTTGCTAACGGAGTATTTTGAGAAAATACACCCTGCGTAATGTGAAACCGCAGGGGATCAAACTTAGTTAAAGGTGATGAGCATTTCAGCCGAGGCAGTCACGTCACCATTTTGCAATTCGCTACCGCCTGAGCATATTCGCCATGTCACCTGATTGTTCATATTCAGACTGGACTGAGCACTGGTGATGCGGCCAATTTTGAGCGGCGTATTATCAAAAGGGATGGCAAAGTAAAAAACCCCTCAAAAGAGGGGTTTTAAATAAATGTCTTAATTTAATCCCAGCGCTTTCTTCACGCCATTACCGTAATCAGGGTGAACCTTAGTAAACAGGTCTACCTGACGGCGTTGGATCTCTTCAGGAACTTGTGAAAGCTCCCCGGCAATCCGAGCAAACATCCGCTGATGTTCTTCTTCACTGAGCAGATTGAATAGCGCTCGTGGTTGTGAGTAATAATCGTCATCTTCGCGGTGATTCCAATGATCAGCGGCCCCTTCCAAAGTTAATGGCGGTTCGCTGAAATCAGGTTGCTCTTGGAACAAACCAAAACTGTTTGGCTCGTAAGTTGCCGTATTACCACTGTTACCATCAACACGCATTGCACCATCACGATGGTAATTGTGGAATGGGCATTTAGCACTGTTCACTGGGATCTGATGATGATTAACCCCTAAACGATAACGCGCCGCATCACCGTAAGAGAACAAACGGCCTTGCAACATGCGATCTGGTGAGAAACTCACCCCGGGCACTACGTTAGCTGGGTTGAAGGAGGCTTGCTCAACTTCAGCGAAGTAGTTTTCTGGGTTGCGGTTCAACTCGAAGAAACCAACATCAATTAATGGGTAGTCACCGTGTGGCCAGACTTTGGTCAGGTCAAACGGATTATATGGGGTTTGTGATGCTTCATGCTCTGGCATCACCTGAATCTGTAATTTCCAACGTGGGAAGTCACCACGTTCAATCGCCTCATACAGGTCACGCTGAGAGCTTTCTCTGTCTGTGCCAACCAGTTTTTCAGCTTCATCATCCATAAGATTTTCAATGCCTTGCTCGCAGCGGAAATGGAATTTAACCCAAAAACGCTCATTCTTGGCATTGATAAAACTAAAGGTATGGCTACCGAACCCGTGCATATGGCGATAGGATCTTGGTAAGCCACGGTCACTGAAGTCGATGGTGAGCTGGTGCAGAGACTCAGGGAGTTGGGAGAAGAAGTCCCACTTGTAAATCGGGTTACGCAGGTTAGTGCGCGGGTCGCGTTTTACAACATGGTTGAGGTCGGGGAATTTTAGCGGATCACGCAAGTAGAATACGGGGGTATCGTTACCGACTAAATCCCAGTTACCTTCTTCAGTGTAATATTTCATGGCGAAACCACGAATATCACGTTCAGCATCAGCAGCACCGCGTTCGCCTGCAACGGTTGAGAAGCGAACAAACATTTCGGTTTGCTTACCAATCTCGGAGAAAATTTTTGCTCGCGTATATTGGGTAATGTCGTGGGTCACCGTAAAAGTACCGTAAGCACCAGAACCTTTAGCGTGCATGCGGCGCTCTGGTATCACTTCGCGATCGAAATGAGCCAGCTTCTCTAAGAACCACACATCTTGCAGTAGCATCGGGCCACGTCGGCCAGCAGTCACAACATTATTATTATCAACAACGGGAGCACCTGCTGCAGTCGTTAAACCTTTCTTTTTGCTCATCATTTTCTCCAGTATGGCTGTTGAATTGATTGCTTTTTCGGGTATTTAAAGCATTACATCGCGTCAAAAGTCTAATTGACAAGATAATAACTTAAACAACATCAGGGATTTATTCTTTGATCTCCACACTAGTTGTAGCCGTATTGCTGATATTCAGCAAATAGGTACGCCTTATCATTATCATCGCTAGCATAAAACATATTAATGACATGATTATTGACAATCATTTGAAATACTGTGGTATTTAATCGGTTTTTCCGTGTGTTTATGGTTTTTTTTTCGGTTAAACTCGGGGTAGGAAAAACCTGTTAGCCAGAGTTTGCTCATGGGTAACATGACGAATAATGAGAGAGAAATATGAATAAGCATTTAATTGCCTGTGCTGCCAGCCTGTTGTTTGTTACAGGTTCCGCCAGTGCGGTAAGTTTTAACGCTGAAACTGGGCGTCATTACACCAATTTAGGGTTTGGTCTTGGTACTAACACCGGCGGGTTGGCTATCAGTGGCAACTGGGCGCGTAGTGATCATGATGGTGATGTTTATGGTATGGGGCTGGGTTTTAATTTGCCGATTGGTCCAATGATGGCAACTGTTGGCGGGAAAGGCATTTATATGTCGCCGGAAGAGGGGAGCAATGGCGGCGCAGTAGCGATTGGCGGTGGGCTAACTTATCCAATCAACAAGTCATTTACTTTATACGGTGAAGGTTATTTCGCCCCTGAAGAGTTGACCAGCGGCATGAAATCCTACAGTGAAGCCAATGGTGGCTTGCGCTGGAGTGTCTTCCGCCCACTGACTGTTGATGTTGGCTATCGTTATATCAATATGGAAGGTAAAGAAGGCCATCGGGATAATCGCCTAGCGGATGGGGTGTATATCGGTGCGGGCTTAAACTTCTAATTCCCCTACGCCCTTGACGCTACAGTGTTGTTGGCTGCATTCGCTCCCCCGAATCACTGACAGGTGTCAGCTCATCGGGATTTACTCGTTTGCCGCCTTGCTGTAGCGCCAATGGCTGTGGGTTGCAGTCGGCTACTGCGCATCATCACGTACATTGCGCTGTGCCCGCCTCCGCAGTGTGCGACGTATACACTGCGGGGGCTCCGCGCTGGGCGTACTCAATTGACCCAGCTCGCTACGCCTTACGGGGTGCAGTTACACTTACCCAACAGCGGGTAGTGCGCCAGTGACAATCCCGACTTGAATTCCAATGACCACAACCCCACAAGCAAATACCGCTGCGAGTGCCGGTTTCCCGCCCCATACGCGATAACTTCCTTGATGAATCTTACGTGCTTTCCACGCCAACATGGCAGGCAGAATTAATGCTAATACCGATAATGCGACAGCGGCAAAACCTAAGGCCATAATAAAACCACGTGGATAAAACAGAGCGAACAGCAGCGGCGGTACAAAGGTAATTGCGCCAGTTTGCAGGCGGCCTCGTACTGAATTACGGCGTTTAAACAAATCCGCCAGATAATCAAACAGCCCCAATGCAACCCCTAGGAATGAGGTCGCCAGTGCCAAATCGGCAAACAGATGGACGGCCAACTCGACATGAGGGGAGGCCACCACATCACGCACAGCTTGTAATAAGCCATTCAACCCAGCTTGCTGTGCCAAAATACCAACGAAGGTATGAGACGAAATGGACCCTAGCGTGGTCAACTGCCAGAAAATATAAGCAATAAGTGGGATTGCACTGCCGATAATAAATACCCAACGCAGTTTACGAATATTGCCACCCATATAATTGACAATACTGGGTACGCTGCCATGAAAACCAAATGAAGTGAAAATGACCGGAATAGCTGAAAGAGCCAGCCCTTGTTCCAATGGCAACGTCAATAAATTGGTTTTCTCTATATGCGGCATCATCAATGCCAACATTACAATCAGGAAGATAATTTTAGCGCTGAACAAGATGCGGTTAAATAAGTCAACGGAGTGGGTTCCGATACAGACCACACCACCGGCAATCAGTGTAAACAGCAATACGCCAAGTGAAGTTGGAAACGAATGTTGAGTCCACTGACTAATGCTGGTGGCTAGCAACTCACCAGCGCCACTAATATAGGCGGCGGTCAGTGCATACATCAGAAACATCATGCTAAAACCGGTGAGCCACTGCCCTCGATGACCGAGATAACGTTTAGCCAAAGTCCCCAGCCCAGTATCTGCCGCTTCGTGCTGGTACACTTCAACCAAAAGTAATGCGGTGTAACACATTAATAACCAAAGAGAAATTAATAATGCGAGGGTGACGCCAAAGCCCACTCCCGCAGCAGCCAGTGGCATAGCCAGCATACCTGCACCAATGGTGGTGCCAGCAACGATAAATATACTGCCCAGGGTGCGATTCTTCACGCTTTCCTCTATTACATAACAATTTATTGGAATTATTGAGTGCAGCAGGGTAGTAGATTGGCTTATTTGTGTCAAATCGTCGTTACGCGGCATGTAAACATATGATTACATGTGTAGAATAAAGCGAAATGGATATATTGATTACGTCTATTCCCAATAGATTCTCTGATGTAGGAAGGCGATAAACGAGAACATCCTAATGAGTTAATTCAATCGGGTGGCCGAGAGCAATCAACACACCTGTATCTTGAAAGATGAAGAGTATATTTATTGCCGCCGCGGGAAATGATTGTGTTTGAGTGATGGGATTCATAAAGTACATCTGCAACTCGAAACCGACTGGGTGGGGCATGGGGTTGAACGGAGAAAAAAATGATTAGAGTTGAGATGTTGAGTACCGGGGATGAAGTGCTGCATGGGCAAATTATTGATACCAATGCTGCATGGTTAGCAGATTACTTATTTAATCAGGGATTGCCCATTAGCAGTAGAGAAACTGTCGGTGATTCACTCTCAGCGCTTATTGAGGTATTCACCGAGCGCAGTCAGGTTGCGGATGTGTTGATTGTTAACGGCGGGCTGGGGCCGACGAGTGATGACTTGAGTGCTTTGGCCGCTGCACGGGCTGCCGGAACGGAGTTGATCGAACACCCAGAGTGGATTGCACGAATGGAGGCTTTCTTTAAAGAGCGCGGCAGAGTGATGTCGTCGACTAACCGTAAGCAAGCGCACATTCCGGCCAATGCAGAAATGTTAGATAACCCGGTCGGAACTGCCTGTGGTTTCGCACTGCAGCTAAATAAGTGCTGGATGTTTTTCACCCCCGGTGTGCCATCAGAATTTAAGGTGATGGTTGAGCAGCAGATTATGCCGCGTTTGCGTCAACATTTTGATGTGGCGGAGCCTCCATTGTGTTTACGAATGACCACCTTTGGCCGCTCAGAAAGTGATTTAGCGCTGGAGTTAGACCCTTTGCCACTCCCTGAGGGGGCTGTGCTGGGTTATCGCTCATCTGCACCTATTATTGAATTGAAGTTAACGGGGCCTGCCTCGCAGCGCACAGCGATGGAACAGGTGTGGCAACAGGTTAGAGCGGTAACTGGCGATAGCACGATATTTGAAGGTACTCAGGGGTTACCGGCATTACTAGCCGAGCAGTTAACACAGCGTGGTTTGTTGCTGGCCGTCAGTGAACAATTTACTGGTGGATTGATGCACTGGCAATTGCAGAGCGCGAACGCGTCATTGGCGGGGGGCGAGTTGTTGCCAGCCCATTGTCAGGAATCCTTGCCCGAAGTCGCGAGCCGCGCCCAGTCACTCTCTATGCTGTGTGGTGCGCAGGTAGTGCTGGCTGTCAGTGCCATGCAAAATGATTGTCTTAGTGTTGCACTGCACACCTCTGATGGGACTTTTGCCCAGACAGTGCGTTATCAGGCGAGCCGACATAGTTTACGAATTCGTCAGGAAAGCAGCGCTATGCTGGCATTGGACATGCTGCGGCGTTGGCTGAAAGGTAGCCCAGTCTGCGGCCAACACGGTTGGCTGGAAGTGGTTGAGATTTTGTAGTTAATTTTCAATTAATAGATATATCTCTAAATAAGTAAAAGGCGCATCATTTAAATGCGCTTTTTATTTAAATATGGCATATGAGTAATATATTAATCCATAAAGTGTTATTGTTAATTTAATTGTATTCCCACCTAGCATAGCGCAACTCCTGCCTCATACATTGACTGCCAGCAGTTTTTAAACGCGGGTTTATTATGATCAAGATGACATTTTTTAATACCCACTCAACTGAATGGGTATTTTTAATTTCAACGAAGGCAAGTGGTTGTTATTTCACCTGCGCATTTCTGACGTCGTCGCCTGCTTCCCAAATCCGGTATTTCACATCGACCCCTTGCGGAACATAAACTACAATGGGCAGTCGGCTGTTATAGCGTTGCATTCCGGCATCGCCCAGATTAGCGGCCACAAATTGTGGGCGGCGAGTATTATCTGGGCATGCCATCATGGTTGAAGCCGGTTCTGAGATTTTATCCATTACCAGATAATCAAATCCCCAACCTGACAACGTTCTGGTTTCCAGATTGCCGCCGAGCATATGGCGGTTACAGTCCACTTCAATCGTTTTGCCGATCAACAATTCAACTTTAAAACGGCTTTCATCTTCTTGTGGATCAAGGAAAATTACCTGGCGGCTCATGCCTTTTTCAGCTTGTGGATAAGGCGCAATCTTCTCTAACGGTTGTTGCCGATCAAGTGGCTGCTCTGTCGCGGCAAAAGTGCTGATTGATGCTGCCATTAACAGGCTGGTTATTGCGATTGACACTATTTTCATCTTTTGTCCCTATGGTTTGTCAGGTAATACCTGGTGCAAAATATCATACAACCGAGCATCTGATTATAGGTGAAATCCTAACTTTCTAAATGAGGAATAAGCCAAGCTTATGTTTTGAAGGCAATATCTTAGAGGATATGGCTAGAGTTCGATTTCAATATCGCCTTTGGGTTGACAGCAGCAGGGCAGAATTTCATCGGTTTGAATAAAGGCCAGCGGTTGCTGTTGATAGCAGACCTCGCCCTTGAGTAATCGCAAGCGGCAAGAACCACAATAACCGGACCGGCATTGGTATTCGATTTGAACTTGATGGTATTCGAGCGTTTCCAATAAATTGCGGCTATTGGCAGGGCGGTTAAGTTGAGCACCGGTGGTGCTCAACGTCACAGTGTTCCCCACATCGAGCTCACTGACTCGAAATTTGTTGGGTAGAGACTTCATGGCTTACAGCTCGAAATCACTCAGGTCATCAGCACTGACTTCTGAATCAATCTGACCGACCAAATAAGAGCTGACTTCAACTTCCTGCGGCGCAACTTGCACGTTATCAGAAACTAACCAAGAGTTGATCCATGGAATTGGATTGGTGCGAATAGCAAATGGCACACCGAGACCCACGGCTTGCATGCGAATATTAGTAATATATTCAACATACTGGCACAAAATATCTTTATTCAGACCAATC
Source organism: Yersinia vastinensis (assembly GCF_902726565.1). Taxonomy (GTDB): domain Bacteria; phylum Pseudomonadota; class Gammaproteobacteria; order Enterobacterales; family Enterobacteriaceae; genus Yersinia; species Yersinia vastinensis. The sequence continues at coordinate 385,419 of NZ_CACVAF010000002.1, read as the reverse complement.
ATGGAGCCGTCACGGAACAGATATTCGGCCCACTCTTTCTCTTGTTCTGCGGCTTTCACAAACAGTTCATAACACTCTTTCTGACACTCTTGCGCAATCTCAGCCATTTCTGGATCGTCTTCACCTGAGCGCATCAAATTCAAGATATGCTGGGTGCCTGTCAAATGCAGGGCTTCATCGCGCGCAATCATTTTGATGATTTTCGCATTGCCTTCCATCAGTTCGCGCTCTGCAAAGGCAAAGGAGCAGGCGAAACTGACATAAAAACGAATCGCTTCCAGTGCATTCACGCTCATCAAACACAGATAAAGCTGTTTTTTCAGCTCACGTAAACTGACCACCACGGTTTTACCGTTGACTTGGTGAGTGCCTTCCCCCAGCAAATGGTAATAGCTGGTCATCTCAATCAGATCGTCATAATACGCCGAGATATCTTTTGCGCGTTTAAGGATCTCTTCGTTGGTCACGATATCATCGAAAACAATCGCTGGGTCGTTAACGATATTGCGGATGATATGGGTGTATGAACGTGAGTGAATGGTTTCAGAGAATGACCAAGTTTCAACCCAGGTTTCCAACTCAGGAATAGAGATCAGGGGTAATAGGGCAATATTCGGACTGCGCCCCTGAATGGAGTCCAGCAAGGTTTGGTATTTCAAATTGCTGATGAAAATGTGTTTTTCGTGTTCTGGCAGGTTCTGATAATCAATACGATCACGGGAGACGTCAATCTCTTCCGGGCGCCAGAAGAACGACAATTGTTTCTCAATCAGTTTTTCGAAAATAGCGTGTTTTTGCTGATCGAAGCGCGCCACGTTGACGGATTGACCAAAGAACATCGGTTCGAGTAACTGGTTGTTTTTATTTTGCGAAAAAGTGGTATAGGCCATGATTTCCTCAGGGAACAGCAAAGGGCAAATGAAGAGAGGCCCGCAACATTCTGTATTCAGCGACAAAATGAATCATCCCCCAGTGGGCGCATGAGCATGCGCGGACTGGGGGAGGGCCTGAACTAAAAATCAGATCTTACATGCACCGCCTTCACAGTCATCATCACCCGGCTGACTTTGAATATCTTCCTGCACATCATCAGCACCATCACGGGTGTTTTGATAGTAAAGGGTTTTTACGCCAAATTTGTACGTTGTCAGCAAATCTTTCAGCAACTGCTTCATCGGCACTTTGCCTGATGGGAAGCGAGTCGGGTCGTAATTAGTGTTGGCTGAAATTGCCTGATCGACGAATTTCTGCATCAAACCGACCAACTGCAAGTAACCGTCGTTATTTGGCATATCCCACAGCAGTTCGTAAGCCTCTTTCAGGCGCTCATATTCAGGAACCACTTGGCGCAAAATGCCATCTTTCGAGGCTTTAATACTGACATATCCCCGCGGCGGTTCAATGCCATTGGTGGCATTGGAAATTTGTGAAGATGTCTCTGAAGGCATTAATGCCGACAATGTAGAGTTACGCAGCCCAAAGGTCTGAATATCCTTACGCAGCGTTTCCCAATCGTAATGCAGGGGTTCGTCACTGATGGTATCCAAATCTTTTTTGTAGGTATCAATCGGCAAAATACCCTGTGAATAGGTGGTTTCGTTGAACCATGGGCAAGCACCTTGTTCACGAGCCAGCGCATTTGAGGCTTTCAGCAAATAATACTGAATAGCTTCAAAAGTGCGGTGAGTCAGATTGTTGGCACTGCCATCGGAATAACGAACACCATGCTTCGCCAGATAATAAGCAAAGTTAATGACACCAATACCCAAGGTGCGACGGCCCATAGCACCGCGCTGTGCTGCAGCAATCGGGTAATCTTGATAGTCCAACAGGGCATCTAGCGCGCGGACGGCCAGCACGGCCAAGTCTTCTAAGTCATCAAGGCTGTCAATGGCACCTAAGTTGAACGCCGACAAGGTACACAGCGCGATTTCGCCATTTTCATCGTTGATGTCATTGAGCGGTTTCGTTGGCAATGCAATTTCTAAACACAGGTTTGACTGGCGCACCGGCGCAATTTTCGGGTCAAACGGGCTGTGGGTATTGCAGTGATCCACGTTCTGAATATAAATACGGCCAGTAGAAGCACGTTCTTGCATCATCAGAGAGAATAACTCGACGGCTTTTACTCGCTGCTTACGGATGCTGTCATCTTGCTCATACTTGACATAAAGGCGCTCAAATTCATCCTGATCGGCGAAGAACGCATCATACAGGCCCGGAACATCCGATGGACTGAACAGAGTGATATCTTCACCTTTCAATAGGCGCTGATACATCAGTTTGTTGATTTGTACGCCGTAGTCCATATGGCGGACGCGGTTGCCTTCAACGCCACGGTTGTTTTTCAGAACCAGCAGGCTCTCAACTTCCAGATGCCACATTGGGTAGAACAAGGTGGCTGCACCACCACGTACACCGCCTTGTGAGCAGGATTTTACTGCGGTCTGGAAGTGTTTGTAGAACGGAATACACCCGGTATGGAATGCTTCACCGCCACGGATTGGGCTACCTAAAGCACGGATCCGGCCAGCATTGATACCAATACCCGCACGTTGTGACACATATTTCACAATGGCGCTGGAGGTGGCATTAATAGAATCCAAACTGTCACCACACTCAATTAACACGCAAGAGCTGAACTGGCGGGTTGGCGTACGCACACCGGACATAATCGGTGTTGGCAGCGAGATTTTAAAGGTCGAAATTGCATCATAGAAACGCTTGATGTAATCGAGACGAGTTTCACGTGGGTAGCCAGAGAACAAGCAAGCAGAAACCAGAATGTACAGGAATTGGGCACTTTCATAGATCTCGCCGCTGACGCGGTTCTGCACCAGATATTTACCTTCTAACTGCTTAACCGCAGCGTAGGAAAAGTTCATATCGCGCCAATGGTCGATGAAAGTGTCCATCTGTTCGAATTCTTCTGCGGTGTAATCTTCCAGCAGGTGTTTGTCGTACTTACCCATTTCCACCATCTTCGTCACATGGGCGAATAATTTTGGTGGTTCAAACTGACCGTAAGCTTTTTTACGCAGGTGGAAAATGGCCAGACGGGCGGCCAGATACTGATAATCCGGTGCATCGCGTGAAATAAGATCGGCGGCAGCTTTGATGATCGTTTCATGGATATCGGCAGTTTTAATGCCATCATAAAACTGAATATGTGAACGCAATTCTACTTGAGATACTGAGACGTTATGTAAACCTTCCGCGGCCCAGTCGATGACCCGGTGGATTTTATCCAAATTGATGCGTTCTTTGCTGCCATCGCGTTTAGTAACAAGTAGGCTTTGGTTCATGTGTTCGTGACCTTTGTTCCCCTGACTTTATGCCCATACAGCACAAATTTACGTTCTCCATGATTGCAATAATCATTGAGGGCGTAGTGTATTGTTCAGTATGTAAACACAATATATAGGGGGTGGGTAGTGGATAGATAACAAGATAGTGAGTATTGAGACTTTTGGCAAGTGAACAAGATCGATGAATTGTGTGGATAACTTGGGGGTGAATTGTTACGAAACCCTCACAGACACCGCCATTGCTGGGGCTTACCTTCCCTTCACCTAGGGGATAAGATTTTACTGAAAATCTTAAAAATTTGATCGTTTGCCGTTTTATTAAACATTATAAAAAAGTGGCATAACTTATCGCTTTTATTGTTTAAAAAAACGGTTTCTGCCCGATATTTCGATTGACGGCGTATAAAGCAACAAATTGGTGCGGTCAGTCACAAAAAATGCCCACATTAAGTGCAACCACCGGCCAAGGAGCGACCAAATGCGCTCGCTCCTTGAGTGAAATAATGACCGTTTTATAAGTCATCCCGTTGAGTATGCACCATATAATTCACGTCAACGTTGCGACCGAGCTTGAAATGGTCTGTTATCGGGTTGTAATGCAGCCCAATAATGTGGCGTTCGCGCAGAGGCGTTTGGTCAACCCAACCAATCAGTTCTGATGGGCGGATAAACTTTTTCGAGTCATGCGTGCCTTTCGGGACCATTTTCAGAACGTATTCCGCACCGACAACCGCCATTAACCAAGATTTGGTATTGCGGTTAATGGTTGAAAAGAAAACATGGCCACCAGGTTTGACTAACTGTGCACAAGCACGAATAACAGAAGCAGGGTCAGGTACGTGTTCGAGCATTTCCATGCAAGTGACAACATCGTAATGTTGCGGGTGTTTTTGCGCGTGGCTTTCGACTGTTTCCTGCACATAATCCAGTTTAATACCGGTTTCCAACGCATGCAGGCGGGCGACCTGTAAGGGTTCATAACCCATATCCAACCCGGTCACTTGTGCTCCTTCACGCGCCATGCTTTCCGCCAGAATGCCACCACCACAGCCTACATCCAGCACTTTCTTATCGAAAATACCGCCTGAGCGCTGCAAAATATAATCAAGGCGCAAAGGATTGATGCGGTGGAGAGGCTTGAATTCACCCTCTAAATCCCACCAACGAGAGGCAACTGCCTCAAACTTAGCGATTTCTTGTTCATCAACATTATGATGGGGGGCTTGGGTATCAGCACGCATGATGGAATCTCACTGTTATGTTTCTTTGCGCGGATTATACATGTTCCCCATCAATTGGCGCAGTTTTGTGTCCGAGACTTAAGCGCAATGACGTTTCTCTTGAACGTAATGTAGTTTCGCCAAAATCAGGGTTTTGTGATATAGTTTCGTACCTTTAAATCCGGTAATTAGTAGAGGGATAGCGGCTCAATGAGCGACCTTGCCAGAGAAATAACACCGGTCAACATCGAGGAAGAGCTGAAAAGCTCCTATCTGGATTATGCGATGTCCGTTATTGTCGGACGTGCTTTGCCAGATGTCCGGGATGGACTGAAACCGGTTCACCGTCGCGTACTGTATGCGATGAATGTACTGGGTAATGACTGGAATAAACCATACAAAAAATCGGCCCGTGTAGTTGGGGACGTTATCGGTAAATATCACCCGCATGGTGACAGCGCGGTCTACGACACAATTGTGCGTATGGCCCAGCCGTTTTCACTGCGCTATATGCTGGTGGATGGGCAGGGTAACTTCGGTTCCGTTGACGGCGACTCCGCCGCAGCGATGCGTTATACCGAAATCCGTATGTCTAAAATTGCTCACGAGTTGTTAGCGGATTTAGAAAAAGACACCGTTGACTTCGTGCCTAACTATGATGGTACGGAACAAATCCCAGCAGTCATGCCGACCCGAATCCCTAACCTGTTGGTTAATGGTTCGTCTGGTATTGCCGTCGGGATGGCAACCAATATTCCGCCACATAACCTTTCTGAGGTTATTGATGGCTGCTTGGCCTATATCGAAGATGAAAACATCAGCATTGAAGGGCTGATGGAATATATTCCGGGGCCAGACTTCCCAACCGCTGCGATTATTAATGGTCGTCGCGGTATTGAAGAAGCTTATCGTACTGGCCGTGGCAAGGTGTATATCCGCGCTCGTGCTGAAGTCGAAGCTGACGCAAAAACAGGCCGCGAAACGATTGTTGTTCACGAGATTCCTTATCAGGTGAACAAGGCGCGGTTGATTGAAAAAATCGCCGAGCTGGTTAAAGAAAAACGCGTAGAAGGCATCAGTGCGTTGCGTGATGAGTCTGATAAAGACGGCATGCGTATCGTGATTGAAATCAAACGTGATGCGGTAGGGGAAGTGGTTCTGAACAACCTCTATTCTCTGACGCAATTGCAGGTGACTTTCGGTATCAATATGGTGGCTCTGTCGCAAGGGCAGCCTAAATTACTTAACCTGAAAGACATTCTGGTTGCCTTTGTTCGTCACCGCCGTGAAGTGGTGACACGCCGGACTATCTTTGAACTGCGTAAAGCACGTGACCGCGCGCATATCCTTGAAGCACTGGCAATTGCTCTGGCTAACATCGATCCAATTATCGAGTTGATTCGCCGTGCAGCAACCCCAGCGGAAGCGAAGGCTGGCCTGATTGCCAATCCTTGGGAATTAGGTAACGTTGCAGCCATGTTAGAACGTGCCGGTGATGATGCTGCCCGCCCTGAATGGCTGGAAGCTGAGTTCGGTATTCGTGACGGCAAGTATTACCTCACCGAGCAGCAAGCTCAGGCGATTTTGGATCTGCGTTTGCAGAAACTGACCGGTCTGGAGCATGAAAAACTGCTGGATGAGTATAAAGAGCTGCTGACCTTAATTGGCGAGTTGATCTTTATTCTGGAGAACCCAGAGCGCTTGATGGAAGTGATCCGCGAAGAGTTAGTGGCTATTAAAGAGCAATATAATGATGCTCGTCGCACTGAAATCACAGCGAATACCTCTGACATCAATATTGAAGACCTGATTAATCAGGAAGATGTGGTTGTGACATTGTCCCATCAGGGTTATGTCAAATATCAGCCGTTGAGTGATTACGAAGCTCAACGTCGTGGTGGCAAGGGTAAATCGGCAGCACGTATCAAAGAAGAAGACTTCATTGATCGCCTACTGGTCGCCAACACCCACGATACAATCTTATGCTTCTCTAGCCGTGGTCGTCTCTACTGGATGAAGGTGTACCAGTTACCGGAAGCCAGTCGTGGTGCACGTGGTCGTCCGATCGTCAACTTATTGCCGCTTGAGCCGAATGAGCGTATTACCGCTATTCTGCCGGTTCGGGAATATGAAGAAGGTCGTCACATCTTTATGGCGACCGCCAGTGGAACCGTGAAGAAGACAGCATTGACTGAATTTAGTCGCCCACGCAGCGCCGGTATTATTGCCGTCAATCTGAATGAGGGTGATGAGCTGATTGGTGTGGACCTGACCGATGGCAGCAATGAAGTTATGCTGTTCTCCGCACAGGGTAAAGTGGTTCGCTTCCCAGAAACACAGGTTCGCTCAATGGGTCGTACTGCAACTGGTGTTCGCGGTATCAACCTCAATGGCGATGATCGGGTTATTTCTCTGATTATCCCGCGTGGTGATGGCGAAATCCTGACGGTAACTGAAAATGGTTACGGTAAGCGTACCGCAGTGGAAGAATATCCAACGAAGTCTCGTGCGACTCAAGGGGTTATCTCCATTAAAGTCAGTGAACGTAATGGTAAAGTGGTGGGTGCCGTCCAAGTGACACCGACTGACCAAATCATGATGATCACTGATGCAGGTACACTGGTGCGTACGCGTGTCTCTGAAGTGAGTATCGTGGGCCGTAATACTCAGGGTGTGACACTGATCCGTACTGCTGAAGATGAGCATGTGGTTGGTCTGCAACGTGTAGCGGAGCCAGAAGAGGATGATGACATCCTTGATGGCGAATCATTGGAAGGTGAAGAGGGCAGCGAAAACGCCGCACTGAATACACCAGAAGAAGATGATGCTGCCGACGAAGCAGAAAAAGATAATGCATAATATGCAGTAATCAATAAAAGCCAGCTTACGAGCTGGCTTTTTTATGGGTTATGGGTAGTGTATTCTGTTACTCACACTGCCTGTCCGGCGATGCTTTCACCATGGTATCAGATTGAAATATCTCTCTTCATTTCGCACGACACTGAAAATATCCCGCTACCTGTTCCGGGTATTGGCCGTCATGTTATGGTCGCTGGGTGCATTGCTGACAACCTTTTATATCCTGAACATCCTTAATGAGAAAAAATCTGATATTCGTCAGGAATATAATACTAACTTTGAACAAGCACAGAGCTATATCAGGCACTCATCCGATATTATTCGTGATATCAAGTATATGGCGGAAAATCGGTTAAACCAAAATGCAGCGAGCAGTGACATCGCGGCTGGCGCATTTATCAAAAATAAAACAGTACCAAAGTATTACCCTCTCAATTCACAGGCTGATTGTGCTGCGCTTAATTCATCCCGCCACTCGTCATTAGATTCTCTCAGCAATCTCATCTTGTACTGGAAAGAGAATTTCGCCGCAGCCTATGATCTTAATCGGATATTTTTTATTGGCAGTGACACCATGTGTATGGTGGATTTCGATATTCGTAATACTCCGATGGATCAGGAGAGTTTACTTAAATCACTGAATGAACATATTTTAAAATATCGTGAAGCAAACAATCAGGATAAAGATAGCACGCTGTATTGGATAGTTCCGGGTGTGCGCCCTGAAATTGGTACGCTATATGTTCTCAGCCCGATTTATGTTGGTAATAAATTAGAAGCTTTAGTGGGGACTGAGCAAACTATTCGGCTGGAAGATTTTATCTCTTCAGGGCCGCTGCCGGTTGGGATGACATTACTCAATCAGAATAATGAACCAGTTTTGCAACTGGCTACTGGCGAGCGTTCTGCTTCTATGCTGGATAATTACCCTGATTCGCCCTCTTATTTCGGCTATGTTGATGATTATAATTATCTTATTCTGAAAAAGAACTTGCTGCCATCCCCGCTCAGTATTACCTATTCTTTACCTGTTAAAACCATTATCGAGATATTTAAGCTATTAATTTTTAATGCATTATTATTGAATACGCTTTCTGCGGTGGTGATATTTACGTTGGCCTGGTTATTTGAGCGAAAAATGTTCCACCCGGCCGAAGATAATGCGTTAAGGCTGGAAGAGCACGAGCAATTTAACCGTAAAATTGTGGCTTCTGCGCCGGTAGGTATTTCTATCCTGCGCATAAGCGATGGCACCAATATTCTCAGTAATGAATTGGCACATAACTATATTAACTTGCTGACAAATGAAGATCGTGAGCGAATTACGCGCATTATTTGTGAGCAGCAAGCGAACTTTGTTGATGTGATGACCAGCAATAATAATAATCTGCAAATCAGCTTTGTTCATTCGCGTTACCGTAATGAAGATGTGGCCATTTGTGTGTTAGTGGATGTCAGTTCGCGAGTGAAGATGGAAGAGTCACTGCAAGAGATGGCGGCCGCGGCAGAGCAGGCCAGTCAATCTAAATCGATGTTTTTAGCAACTGTCAGTCATGAGTTGCGGACCCCACTGTATGGTATTATCGGCAATCTCGATTTGTTGCAAACCAAAGAGTTACCTCAGGGCGTTGACCGATTGGTCACAGCGATGAATAACTCATCGGGTTTGCTCCTTAAAATCATTAGCGATATTCTCGATTTCTCCAAAATAGAATCGGAACAACTGAAAATTGAGCCAAGCGAGTTTTCAACTGTAGAGGTGATAACTCATATTACGGCGAACTATTTGCCGCTGGTGGTGAAAAAGCGCTTAGGTTTGTACTGTTTCATTGAACCAGATGTTCCTCGCCTGATGCTGGGCGATGCAGTTCGACTGCAACAAGTAATTTCTAACTTATTGAATAATGCTATTAAATTTACTGATACAGGCTGCATCATCTTGCAGGTGCGGGTCCGCGGCGACTATCTGGAATTCCGGGTGCGGGATACCGGTGTAGGCATTAATGCACGCGAGATAAATCAGTTATTTGATCCTTTCTTCCAGGTGGGAACAGGGGTACAGCGCCATTTCCAAGGCACGGGGTTAGGTCTGGCTATCTGCGAGAAATTAGTCAACTTAATGGATGGGGATGTGGAGGTCGTTTCTGAACTGGGGATGGGCAGTATTTTTGCCATTCGCATACCGCTGTATCAAGCGAAAAATACGGTATTGCCGCAAAGTGATCGTTGGCAAGGGAAAGTATTGTGGTTGGATATTCGTAATACCCGCCTTGAAAGCTATTTACTTGATCTATTGAGCCATTTTGGCGCCACAATTCAGCGTTATAGCAATGAGCAAACCCTGCAAGACCAGGTGCTTATTTGTGATTATCTGCCACAAGTCAGCGCACCTTTATCAACATGGATACAGCTATCCATCGAGCATATTGGTTTGCCGCAAGAGACACGCCCAGGCTATTGGTTGCTGAGTACCTCTACTCTGCTGGAAATCATCCCATTGTTGGACCAAATATTGCTGGAACAGTCCTTGGTTGAGGGAGCTCCATTGCAATTATCCTCGCCGAAAGTGAATCAGGATGATAATGCTGATTTACAAATATTGGTTGTGGATGACCATCCGATCAACCGTCGGTTACTGGCTGACCAACTGACAACATTGGGTTACCGAGTGATAACGGCAAATGACGGGCTGGATGCACTGGCTGTGTTGAGTGCCAATAACGTTGATATCGTGCTAACTGACGTTAATATGCCAAATATGGATGGTTACCGATTAACACAGCGCTTACGGCAACTGAATCATCATTTCCCGGTCATTGGTGTTACGGCTAATGCATTAGCTGAAGGCAAACAGCGCTGTATTGAGGCAGGAATGGATAACTGCCTCTCTAAACCCGTTACTTTAGATACCTTGCGTCAAATGTTGCGTTATTACGGCGATAAGGTGAGGCGAGCACGTTAAACCCGGTAAATCAGAAACGATATAGATATAAGTTCAGGGATAAAGTTAATTGATGAATTGATAATATGAATGGAATCGGGAAAGAAATAAATAAACCCGTGGTGTTGTGAATAACACCACGGGTTTAGGAACAAAAGTTATTCTTTATCTTGGCCGATAGTTACGGATGAAAGATAATTTAACAGGGCAATATCATTATCAACGCCCAGTTTCAGCATCGCCGATTTCTTCTGACTACTGATAGTTTTAATGCTGCGATTCAGTTTTCTGGCAATTTCGGTGACCAGAAAACCTTCAGCAAATAGCCGTAACACTTCACTTTCTTTCGGGGATAAGCGTTTATCACCGTAGCCATTTGCGCTGATTTTTTCCAGTAATTTAGCGACACTTTCAGGCGTGAATTTCTTCCCTTTCTGTAGTGCAGCTAACGCCTTAGGTAAATCAGCAGGCGCGCCTTGTTTTAATACAATCCCATCAATATCCAAGTCCAAAACGGAACTGAGAATAGCGGGGTTATTATTCATTGTTAGTACAATTATGGCTAAGTCTGGGTAATGCCGTTTTATATATTTTATCAATGTGATGCCATCACCGTACTTATCTCCAGGCATGGAGAGGTCGGTAATTAGCACATTGGCATCAAGTTTAGACAAACTGTTAATAAGCGCTGTGGAGTCTTCAAACTCTCCGACAACGTTTACCCATTCAATTTGCTCAAGCGACTTTCGGATGCCAAACAACACAATTGGATGGTCATCAGCAATAATTACATTAAGGTTGTTCATGGTTATGGGTTACCTTGCTGCAACAGTCTGGTGACGAAAGAATCAATTTGACTGATGCTATTTTCGATCTTCAACCGATCGCCATCTGCGATATGCTGTTCTAGTGTTTCACATAGCTGTTTGCCGAGAAGCAGGTTCAACATAGCAAATACGCCTTTCAGTCGATGTGCGGTCTGCGAAAGCGATATGAAATCATGTTGCTGAAGTTCAGTATACAGTTTCTTCAGATCTACCGGTACTGTCTCAACAAATAAGGAATAATAGTCACTGGATTTAAGTTGTTGCTCGTATGCACTTATATCATCATCAGCAATAGATTCAGACACTTCAGAGGATTCATCTGATAGGATTCGCTGCTCAATTAATAATAATACGGCATCAATGACTGCACTTCCTAAATTATAATTTACCCGAATATAATTATCCTGCAACTGCTGCAAACCCACCTCATCAGAGGCTAGCAATAAGGTAAAGTTATCATAGTGTTGCGGGTTATCCGTTACTGTCACGTCGTAGTCTCTTCCCGGCAGACGGTCATCCACAATAATGCAGTTAGCGCCGAACGAATTCAATAATGTTGTGATGATGGAGCGAACTTCTTCTGACGTTATATCTAATAATGCCGTGACTCCGTCCAATAACTTCTCTTGCTCCTCCTGTTGATCATTTTCTACGTCAATTGTAACTCGAATAGTATAACGAGTACCTATATCAACTTTGCTACGAATTTCTAATTGACCGTTTAATTTTTTACATAATTGGTTACATAAAAAGAATGTTAGCCCTGAGCTGTGATTGTATCTGTCGACCAATGTCTGGCTGAGGAAAGGGTAATTAAGATTACTGATCTCTTCATCAGAAATGCCTACACCGGTATCAATTATCTGAATGATGAGTTGTTCCGGATGCTCTGGCTCATGGTCAACATTCAGGGTGATTTTGCCGTAAGCCGTCGTAATAACCGAATAATGCAGCAGTAGAGAAAGTATTTTACGTAATACTTTTTCATCACCGATGTAGTTTTGGTCAATATTAACGCGATAGTGATTAAATAGAGTTAACCCTTTTTGGTTAATTGCCGGGAGCATATCGAGTAGAAGTTCATCAATTAATGCTGATAGCGAGAAGCGATGTTCCTCCGGTTGCCAGTCTTGTGTTTCCAGACGCGTCAGTAGGGTAATGTTATCAATCAGTTCAATGACAGCGTCAGATTGTGCAATTAATTTAGCTGTCAGGGTATGCCGCAGCTCATCATCAGTAGTGTGCTGTAACTCTTTGGCTATCTGATTGAGGTGACTGACCGGTTGGTTTAGTTCAATCCCTAAATTATGCAGCATTAGTTTCCGCGCTTGCAGGCTCTTATCATATTCGCGCCTTGCCTGTTGCAGCCTTTTGTTGACTAACACTTCTTTGTCTTGATCATGAAGCAGGAAAAGATAAGTTTCCGGTGAAATCTTACTGTGGAACATGCGAATTTCGTAAACTTCATTGTTCACTGTTCCCTGAATCACACCATGGTGCTGCTCCGCCATATGGGCAATTTTTTGCAGATTAAGGTGTGGCATCAGATTATCGGCTATCTGGTTGCTGGCAATAACCGCGTTATTGCTGAAATTATAAACCAGCAATCCTTGTGGCAGGCTGGTAATAATTTCCTGACTCAACGATTTTTGCGTTTCCAATTGCTCAACCATGTCCGCACTGGGGTAAACAAATTGGCGGCGAATAAAATAGATACCCAAAATAGCCAATGACAGCAGTAATAGGTTGGTTAGGATCAGCCAGAAATTGTTCTTCAATAAATCAATCGCCAGCACACTGATAGGAACCCGATAAACAATTTTAAGGGTGGCGTTCGCTAGGGGAGCGGAGAACTCAAGCCAGTAGCCATTAAGTGTCACGCTAGCGGTGGTGATATCCTCTGGTGTCATCCCCTCATTGATTGGCGTTTTATCCTGTTGCAACAAGAAGTTGGCGCGCGCCATATTAGGGGGAATTAAATCATTAATCGGTAAGTCAAAAGCGATCACGGTGGCCAGATGACCGGGGTGATTAAAGGTGGTTCTCAGCGTAAAATAGTAGGCGTTCTGAAAGCGTAATTTTCGTAGTGGTGAGAAACTTTCTCTTTCATCTAGCGTATTGGCTTGCTGGAGCATCTCCGCGCGCCGCGATTCTGCCGCTGCCGTCAAATAACTTTCTTTAAAGCGCGATGTGACTTCTTTCAGCGCCTGTGTCGTGATGAGCGTTAGGCTATTATCTTGACCATTAAGATAATACATGGAGTAAGTATCATTCTGTGACCCCCAGTGGCTGTCGAGATACTCAGACAACCGCAATGTCATAGGGAGTGTCAGGGGTTCGTGATTGCCAAAAATGACGGCATCCGTTTTTCTGCGCGGTTTTTCAATATAGTAAATATCAGGGCGCAAGCGGACTTCTTGAACATTCAGCATGCTCTTCTCAGACATGCTCGGATTATTGGCTAAATCATATATCTGATAGGTATGGTAGCGGTAATCATCAATACGTTGTTGCAACCCAGTGGCTATGGCGGTTAAGGCGTGCTTTTTATCCGTCAGGTAAGCATTGGTATAGTTATAGCCATACAGCCCAATGGTGATGAGCAACAATACGATAAACAGCCAGAAGCAGCGGGTAATGTTGGCTGAACTGGTAGATAACGAGTTATTTTGCATAAAGGTAATGCATATTCCTTGGTTAGCGCGTCACGGCTCTGGCGCTGGCGGTAACGGTCAGTAACAACAGTGCCACACAGCCAAAAGCGACTGATAAATTACTGAGTTGGGCAACAAAGCCAATTGCCGCTGGGCCTGCCAGAATCCCGGCATATCCGATAGTCGTGATGGAGGCGACAGCTAAATTGGCTGGCATCACGGTCTGGTTACCGGCTGCGGTGAACAAGATAGGCACCACGTTTGATGCGCCCAACCCCACGAGCATAAAGCCAATCAGGGCAGCAAGTGCGCTATCAACACTGATTGCCGTGATAATCCCGATCGCTGCACACAGACTTCCCCCTAATAATACCTTGTATCGGCCTAATCCGTTGACAATCCGATCACCATTTAAACGGCCCAGTGTCATAGCTATGGCAAATACGGCATACCCCATACCCGCCTGTGATGGCTCCATACCACGTAATGTTGTTAAGAAGACCGCACTCCAGTCGAGCATGGAGCCTTCAGCCAGAAACATAACAAAGCATAAGAAGCCGATGAACATCACCCAGCCACGGGGTAAAACAAAGAGCGGGCCGTCATGGGGTTCACCGCTGCCTTGCAATAGGTTTTTGTTGGCAGCTAACAACAGGATAATCATTAATACGACGGTCGCAATAATGGCCGCTAAAGGACTCAGCCCTAGCCACAGTAAAGCACTGACGCCGCCCGCCCCGGCAATCCCGCCGACACTGAATAGCCCATGAAATCCCGACATCATTGCTCGGCCGCTGGCCTTTTCGACAATGACTGCCTGAATGTTCATGGCGACATCTATTATGCCCATCGCGGCCCCGAAGACTAAGAGGGCGATAGCCATCGTGACTGGGGTATTCATCAATGCAAGCAAGGGCAAATCGAGGCAGAGTACCGCACCTGCCAGTAAAATGACGGCCCGACACCCCCATTTTGCTGTCAGCACGCCAGTCAGGGGCATGGCGAGCATTGAACCGACACCAATACACAACAGCAGTAAGCCAAGAGAAGCATCATTAAGGCCAATACGCTCCTTAGCAAAAGGCACTAACGGCGCCCACGCGGCCATCCCTAATCCGGCAATAAAAAAAGCTAGCCGAGTAGAGACTTGCTGTGCAACACCGGGCTGCAATGTTTGTTGGAGTGTTTTGGTGGTCATGAGGTATCGGATCTGCGATTGGTATGAATAATAAATATAGACAGACGTTTCTATCACAAAGCGAAATGCCGGTCGAAGGGATTTATCTGGAATAGCATAATACTTGCCGCCTTTCCTTGGTGATTGGCCTATTTCACTCACAAGTAGGTTAAATATTGCACAGATAAAGGGTTGGATTCATATTCTGCAATAAATCTAAACTATCCTATGGTGATAATGAGACTTTGTTGCAAAAATGTAATCTTTATTGATTAATTTTGCTTATGGTTATGGATTGCGCTTAGTTGCACCTATTTTGACTGATACTGGTAATGACATTTTCAGCTGAAACGATTAATTTTTAATTTTATCAAATAGTTAACTTGATTATTTTTTGCTTTATCTCTTAGTGCTAGCCTGATTTTTATCATTTCAATTATTTATGATTGTAAATTAAATGAAAAATTTAATTGTACAGTCATGAAATATCTACTTATATCTAAAGAGTGGCTCGCCAACTTATTGTTCGAGATCACATTAAAAAATATGTATAAAAAAAGAGATGTGCAGATCACGCTGATTTTTTGCTGTTGTTAACCACACCAGAAACAAGCTCAAACCCTCTTTATTGAGGTGTTTATATACCCTCCAGCGTCCGACTTATCCGGGGAACCCCCGGGTATGTTCTTACGTGGAGATACCGTCTTGCTTGATTTTTGAGGTTATCCATGGCGAATTCAGTAGCGGGTTCAGTTGATATTATTTCGCGGCAGAATGGGGCGCTTATCTCTGAGGTTGCAGGCAACCAAGCTGTTGTCACGCTGAACGGATTGAGTATCGTCCGTATCCATGGCACGGCAGAAAGTGTAGCGAGCTATGAGCGTCAGGGTAGTGATCTGATTTTGCGCATGAAAGACGGTACAACCGTCCGCTATCAGAATTTTTTTATCACCGACGGTGAAGGGCATTACAGTGAATTGGTGTTTGATGATGGCGTCAACCCGCCTGTTCATGCCAGTTTCCCTGCAGCTATGGGCGCTGCTGCTTTCGGCGATGCCATATTGGTACCGCAATTTACCGCAATTGATGGGGTGGCCGGTCTGGCCCTAAGCGGCAGTAGTAGCTCCGCTGGGCTATTGGCCGGATCATTGGGTTTTCTGGCGATCGCCGGCGGTATCGGTATTGCCGCATCGCATAGCAGTAACAACAATAGTGGCAGTGCGGGGGGGAATAATGGCGGTAATATTGAGCCACCGACAGGCAATCCCAACCCAAATCCCAACCCAAATCCCAACCCTGACCCCGACCCCGTCGTGACATTGAAAGTGAATCCGTTGACCGGTGATAACCGTCTTAATGGCAGTGAAATCACTATCAGCCAAACCTTGAGTGGTACAACAACCGGTGTCGCTGCTGGGCAATTGGTCAATATCACGATTAACGGTACGACCTATACTGCGAAAGTGGCTGCTGATGGATCCTGGCATGTTTCGCTTCCCGCCTCGGTGTTGCAAGGATTACATGACGGTAGCTATAACGTGGTGGTCACTGTCAGCAATGGCAGTGGCCAGACGGCGGAGCAAACTATCACGGTGGTGGTGGATACCACCGCCCCCACACTGACAATTTCACCTGTCGCGGGTGATGGCATTATCAACGCCGCCGAAACCAAAGCGACCGTCGCCATTAGTGGGACGTCTACTGCCATTGGTGCCACCGTTTCCGTTGTTTTCAATGGCAAAACCTATACGGGTACGGTACAGAGTGACGGCAGTTGGAGTGTCAATGTTCCAGCGAGCGCACTCGTTGGGTTGGCGGACGGCTCACAATCCATCTCTGCCACGGTAACGAATAGTGCAGGCAACAGTGCCAGTGCCTCTGGGCATGTCATCATTGATGCCGACCCTGCCAACCTCCCTAATTTGGCGATAAACGACTTTGCTGTAGATAATCACCTTAACGGGGCAGAGCAAAAAGTTAGTCAGACATTGAGCGGCACAACCAGCCATGTTGAGGCTGGCCGATTAGTCCTCATCACATTGAATAATAAAACCTATACTGCCACTGTTGGGGCTGATGGTAAGTGGAGCACTCAGATTCCGGCCGCAGATTTGGCGATGATTGCCAATGGTACCGCCACTATTCATGCTCAGGTTACGGATATCGCCGGTAACCCGGCCAGTAAAGACAGCAATATCCTCGTCGATAGCACCCAAGGTGGTTTGGGTATCAATACCGTTGCGGGCGATAACCTTATTAATGCCATTGAAGCACAAAATGACCTCACCGTAACCGGCACGTCAGCAGGCTTGGCACTAGGCACACAGGTTACCGTCACGTTAAATGGCATACTTTATACCGACTTTGTTGATGCGGATGGCAACTGGAGTGTGCTTATTCCTAAAGGGGATTTAGCGAACCTGCTTGATGGTTCAGTAACATTAACGGTTAAGGCCACCGGTGTGCCAGACAGCACCTTGCCACTCGGTATTTACATCCATAGCTTACCCGTCGTTACCATTAATCAGCCTTTTGGTGATGGGAATCTCAATGGTGCTGAAGTCAATTCAAGCCAAACAGTCACGGGGTCAACGGGGGTTACGGGAGCGGGGCAGACCGTTTCGGTGAGCTTTAACGGTGTGACTTATCAGGCAATAGTCGATATTAATGGCAGTTGGTCATTAGTTTTACCCACTGCAGCCCTACAGGCATTGGGCCAAGGGAACCTGCCGCTGGTGGTGACGGTCAGCGATGCCGCAGGTAATAGTGATAGCAAGCCGTTGGTGGTGAATGTCGATACACAGGCACCGACACTGGTGGTCAACCCTGTGGCCGGTGACGGCATCATTAACGCCGTTGAAGCCGCCGCAGTGATAACACTCAGTGGACGCAGTTCTGAGATAGGCGGCACAGTCATCATCACTTATGCAGGGAAAACCTACACCGCCGCCGTCTTGCCAAATGGTTCTTGGGCGGTTGATATTCCGGCCGGCGATCTCTTTGCCACTGCCGATGGGCGCTACCCATTCAACGCGACTATCGCTGACGCCGCGGGTAATACCACCACCGTTACGTCGACCGTCACTCTGGATGTTAATCCTGCTCATTTGCCAACGCTGACCATCAATCGCTTTGCAGGTAATGATATTTTGGATGGTGCAGAACAGCGGGTTGACCAGATAATCAGTGGGCTAACCACGAATGTGGAAGCGGGTCGTGTAGTGTCCATCATACTGAATGGCAAAACATACACCGCGACGGTTGCGGCGGATGGCAGTTGGAGTGCCAAGGTCAGCGCGGCAGATTTAGCCCTTCTGGCGAATGGTAGCACCAGTATTACGGCGACCGTTACAGACGTGAGCGGTAATTCTGCCGTAGGGACTCATAACATTGTTGTCGATAATAATTCGTCGGGACTCGGTATTAACCTGATCACGGGCGATAACCTGATTAATGCAGCAGAAGCGGCGGCTGGGGTGACGGTCAGTGGGACCTCGTCCAATGTGAATGCCGGGCAAACCGTGACCTTGATGCTGAATGGCAAAACTTATACTGCCACAGTCGGGGTAGGCGGCAACTGGAGTACCCAGATTCCTGCAGGCGATCTGGCCCAGCTAGCGGATGGCACTGCGGCGTTATCAGCCTCGGTTATGGATGCCGCTGGTAACACCATCAACAGCACAACGACGCTGGGGATTTATACCCATACCTCTCCGGTTGCCAGTCTGACACTGCCTTTTGGTGATGGCACGCTCAACAGTGCGGAAGCCGCACTGGGGCAAACATTAAGTGGGAGCACCGGCATCACGGGCAGTGGTCAGCACGTCAGTGTGAAACTTGGCGGTGTGACCTATTCGGCGACCATCGCGACGGATGGCAGTTGGTCACTCGTGTTGCCCGCCAATGTGCTCCAAGGCTTGGGGCAAGGCAACCAGCCACTGGTGATCACCGCCAGTGATGCTGCTGGCAATAGCAATACGCTGAGCACCCAATTTAACGTGGATACTCAAGCTCCGGGTCTGTCTGTTTCACCGATTGCGACGGATAACATCATTAATGGCGCAGAAGCAGCGACAGGTATTTCAGTCAATGGCAGCAGCACAGAAATAGGTGCCATTGTGAAAGTGACCATTGGCGGCCAGACCTATACCGGAGTGGTGCAAACCAATGGTAGCTGGAGCATCACTATTCCTGCAGGGGCACTGGCGTCTCTCAGCGATGGGACCTACGTGGTCAGTACACAGGTGCAGGATGTGGCCGGTAATAGCACAACAGTGACACAAAATGTCACGCTGGATGCCGATCCGCTCAATTTACCTAGCCTGACGATTAATACTTTCGCCGGAAATAATATTCTTGATGGGGCTGAACAGTTAGTCAGTCAGGCTGTCAGCGGTAGCACCACAGGGATAGAAGCTGGGCGGGTGATCACCATTTCGCTTAATGGCCGAAACTATACAGCAACAGTGGACTCTTCGGGTAATTGGAGTACCCGCATTCCTGCCGCTGATCTGGCGTTGCTAACCAATGGCATGACGAATATTACGGCAACAGTCAGTGATATGAATGGCAATGCGGCCAGTGGTAGCCACAGTATTATCATCAACAATGCCCAGAGCGGAATTGGGATAAGCCTGATAGCGGGCGACAATCAGATCAATGCGCAAGAGGCCGCGGCAGGTGTCACGGTTAACGGTACCTCCAGCAACCTCAATCCTAACCAGATAATTACCCTGACACTGAATGGTAAAACCTACATTACTGTTACTGGCGCGGGGGGAAGTTGGAGCCTGAATTTACCTGCGGGTGATTTGGCGCTACTCGCGGATGGCAAAGCCACATTGACCGCCACCGCCACTGACAGCGCGGGCAACACTGTCTCGACCAGCAGTGAGTTGGGTATTTATATCCATAATTTACCCGCCCCGATAACCAACCTACCTTTTGGCGATGGCACGCTGACAAAAGGCGAAGCGGGCATCAGCCAGAGCTTAAATGGTTCCACGGGGATTTCTGGGGCCGGGCAGACAGTAACGGTGACGGTGGGCGGCAAAACGTATCCGGCATTAGTCGGCAGTGACGGTCAATGGTCACTGACGTTACCAAGTTCGGTATTGCAGGGGCTGGCGCAAGGTGGGCAGTCCATCACGGTGCAAGTAACCGATGCAGCCGGTAATACCAATAGCAAGGTGACGGCGATTACGGTCGACACGTTGGCACCTGAATTGTCCGTCGGACCGATCGCCGGTGACGGTGTGATCAATGCCAGTGAAGCTGCAGCAAACATCCCGGTATTTGGCACCTCCAATGAAGTAGGGGCCACTGTTAATGTGGTCATTAATGGGCAAACTTACAGTACCACGGTGGGGCCTTCCGGCAGTTGGAGTGTGGATATTCCGGCTAATACCCTGAATTTATTGGCGGATGGATCCTACCCCATTAGCATTTCGATTCAAGACAGTGTTGGCAATATTACCACTCAGGTTAGCAATGTGACGCTGGCAACGCAGTCACTTCCTGCACCAACACTGAGTACACCGTTTGCTGATGGATACCTGAACGCAGCAGAAGTCACGACCAACCAAACATTAACTGGCTCCACAGGTGTCAGTGGTGCAGGGCAAAAAGTGGTGGTAACGGTGGGTGGCGTGGAACACCAACTGGTGGCCGATAATAACGGCAATTGGCAATTAACCTTAGCACCGTCTGAATTGCAAAATCTGCCTAATGGCAATCTGACTATTGTAGTCACTGCGACGGACAGCGCCGGTAACAGTAATACGTTCACCGGCAATGCCACAGTAGATAAAATCGCGCCGGATTTGGTGGTAGATCCCATCAGCACCGACAACATTGTCAATGCCACTGAAGCTCTAAGCACCGTCAATATTACCGGTAGTGCGCCACTGTCAGAAGTGGGGCAAACGGTCTCTGTGGTGCTTAATGGCATAACCTACACCGGTTTGGTTCAACCGAACGGCAGTTGGAGCATTCCACTGAGTAGTGCCTTGCTGCAAAGCCTAGCAGACGGTAGTTATCCGATTAGCGTCACGCTCAGTGATAGCGCTGGCAACCAAAAGACCGTCGGTAGCACGCTGATCATTGATGCTGATACCACTCGTTTACCGACGGTCACTATCAGCACCATTTCCGGCGATAATTTCATTAACCGGAATGAATATTCACAAGATGCGCTGATCAAAGGGGTTTCTACTCATGTGGAAGCCGGGCGCACTGTCACTGTTACCCTTAATGGTAAGAGCTACAGCGGCCAAGTACAAAGTGACGGCAGTTGGCAAGTGACCGTCCCTGCCGCCGATGTGAGTCAATTGCCTGAGGGGGCATCCACTGCGCAGGCGACGGTGACGGACTTGGGGGGGAACCCTGCGAGTACCAGTCATCAGGTGACGGTGATAGCCTCTCTTGCTGACCAACCGTCGTTAACGGTTGCCACGGTCACCAGCGATGACATTATCAATTATCAGGAAAGTCAGTCAGCACTGACCATTCATGGCAATAGCCTGCATGTACAAGCCGGGCAAACGGTGACCGTGGGTTTACACGGTAAGTTCTATCAGGCGCAGGTGCAGGCGGACGGCAGTTGGAGTGTCTCCGTTCCTGCCGTGGATGTGCAGGCGCTGCCACAGGGTAACAACGTCATTACCGCCACGGTTAATGATGTCGCGCAAAACCCGGCTAGCACCACCCACAATGTCACGGTAGATACGCAAGCCCCAGTTCTCACCGTCGATGTGCAAACCAACCTCGATAATGTTTTAAATCTGGCCGATGCCTTGCTGGGTGTGGTAGTGAAAGGAACTTGCACCGGAGATGCCGGGTTGACGGTGACCGTCACACTGAATGGTCATGACTATAAGACGACAGTGCAAAGTGATGGCAGTTGGAGCTTAACCATTCCGTCGGCTGACTTATTGCTGTTGGGGGATGGCCCGCTGGCTGGCGGGATTAATGTCAGTGTGACCGACACTGCGGGCAATGAAAGTCACAATGTCACGAGCATCACGGTCGCTATCCACGATGTTCCGACACTGACATTAGCGCCCTTATTTGCTGATAACATTTTGAGTGTGGGCGAGATAGGAGCGAATGCCACCTTGACCGGCAGTTGCAGCAATCTGGCGATTGGCACGGCGGTAGTGGTGTCCATTAATGGTAAAAATTACCCCGGTAGTGTGACGTCAGCCGGTGTCTGGTCGGTGAATATTAGCGCCACAGAGTTGCAAGGCTTGGCTGATGGAATGACGAAAGTAACCGTCAGCGCCACTGATGCCGATTCGGGAAACGTCGCTTCAGCCAGCACTAACCTCGATATCTTAATCCATAATGTGCCAAATATTACCCTGCCAACATTACCGTTTGGCGATGGCTATCTGAATAAATTAGAAGCGGCCACCAGCCAAATTTTGACGGGAAATACCGGAGCCACAGGGAGTGGACAGATCATCACACTGAAAATTGATGGCGTAACCTACCCAGCGACTGTCGCTGCTGATGGGACGTGGGTCTGTGCTCTGCCTGCGGGGGCATTAAGTTTGTTAGCTGATGGGTCACACACGATTTCGGTCACGGTCACCGACCGGGTGGGTAATAGCGATACGGAGTCCGTTAACTTCAATTCTCAATTGATAATTAGCCCAACCCCAACGCTGGATACTGGGCCGATCATCGACGGTTATCTCAATGCGGTGGAAGCGGCCGCCGGTGGAATCTTAACTGGGACCACCGGGATTGTGGGCGATACGCGACAGCAGGTCACCGTCTATATTAATGGCACCGGTTACGCGGCAATCGTCACGGAAGATGGCAAATGGACATTGGCTTTGACCCCCGCCGTGCTGCAAGCCCTGCCGGAGGGGACATGGAGTGTGGCTGTCACCGCGAAGGATGCGGCGGGTAATAGCGGCACCTTGACGGGGCAGGTTGAGGTGATAACCCATGATTTACCCCAGCCAACACTGACATTGCCGTTTGGCGATGGGGTGCTGAACCATGCGGAAGCTCTGCTTGGGCAGACATTGAGTGGTAGCACGGGCGTTGTGGGTAGCGGGCAGAGTGTGGCTATTTTTATTGATGGTAAGTTGATCAATACCATTACTGCTGACCCTGATGGCAGTTGGAGTTTGCCGCTACTATCGGGGGTATTAACCCTGCTAGGGGCGGGATCACATACGATTGGTGTTACCGTCACTGATCGTGGCGGGAACGTGGTGGATATTCTGCCAAATCAGCCCATCACCTTTATTTCTCAGCAGTTGTTGCCACAGCCCACAATCAATCTTCCTTCCTTTGGCGATAGCATTAATATTGCTGAAGCTGGGGCGGTGACCACGATCAGCGGCAAAACCGGAATTTCGGGGAATAACCAGAATGTGCAGCTGAAAATCGATGTGGGTGGAATCATCTATATCGGCCAAGTGAACTCGCTGACTGGGGACTGGACAGTTACTATCCCATCAGGGGCGCTAAATAGTCTGGTTAATGGCGCGCACCAAATCAATGTCACCGTGACTGACTCCGCCGGAAACAACAATACTGGCTCATTGGGCTTTGACAGCTTCTTGACACTGCCACAGCCGACCATTAACACACCTCCCTTTGGTGCAGTGCTGAATCTGAGTGAAGCGGGGGTTGATCAAATATTGACAGGCACCACGGGTTTGCTGAACACGGCCCAAACTGTGAAAGTGACTCTCAATGGCAAGCAATATGATGCGAATGTGAATATCACCACGGGGGTATGGTCTGTCACGGTGCCAACGGCAGATTTAAAACTCATTCCTGATGGCTCACCCGCTATTCAAGTGGATGTACTTGATGGCGGTGGAAACAGTGGCAGCCACTCACTCAATATTGGTGTACAGACACACGCGTTGCCAACAGTCACCATCGATACTCCACTTTTTGGTCCTGTTTTGGACTTCCTAGAAAGTAAAGTGCCCCAGATTATCAGCGGCACCACCACCAATATGGCTATTGGCAGCCAAGTCAATATCACCTTTGGTGGCCTTAATCTCACGGCCACAGTGGGGGCTAATGGTGCGTGGTCAACCACAGTGAGCAGTGCTCAGTTGGGGAGTTTGGCACCCGGAAATGTAACGATCAATGCGTCAGTCACCGACAGTGTGGGTAATGAGGGCCATACCCTCAATCCAATTAACGTTGATGTGAATATCATTGTTCCTCCGGTGGTGCTGACTATCGACCCTATCAACACCAATAATATTATCAATGAGCTAAGTGATCCGCTGACCATCACGATTGGCGGTAAAGTGACCAATGCGCTGGGTGACAACGTTATTCTCAAAATCGATGGTGTCACCGTCGGTTTGCCGATCGCCATCGCGGTTGACGGGAGTTGGTCAGTCACCTTGCCCAAAATCACTTTCCCCGATGGAAATTATCAAATTACAGCATCATTGGAACTTGGTACTGCCTCTGAACAGGTCGGGCTGCTGGTTGACCGTGTTCCTCCCACCTTGACGGTAGAGCCATTTGCCATCAACAACACATTAGATGCGCTGGAATCTAAAGTGCCACAACAGGTCAGTGGTACAGCTTCAGTTGACGATATTGGCCGCACGGTAACGGTGACGCTAAACGGTAAAAATTACTCGGCGGTAGTTGTAAGTGCAGGTCTAGGTGCAACATGGAGTGTCACTATTCCAGTGGTCGATTTGCAGGCGCTACCCCAAGGCAATAATACCCTGACGGCGACACTGGCCGACCTGGCAGGAAACCGTGCCAATATCACGCCGATTACTGTTTTGGTTGATACGGTGCCAACACTGATCACCTTGGACGTCAGTGCGCCCATCCTTAACAACAATATCCTTGGTTCAATATTGTCTGGGACAGCGTTGGGATCCGAAGGGCAAACCTTAAGCCTGACCCTGGGGAGCACGACACTCACCACACTGGTAGGAAATGACGGTAAATGGAGCATCAAGGTGCTGCCACAGAACCTCTCAGGAATTGCGGATGGCCCATTGGTGGTGGGCTTGAGTGTGACGGATACTGCCGGTAACCCAAGCGGCAGCAATGTGACAGTGAATATTGCGCTCAATAAAGGACTGTCACTGGCGGTTGACCCACTCTTTAACGGTGGCTATCTCAACGCGGCTGGCGCGTTGCTGGATCAAACGTTATCGGGCACGGCACAAAATGCTGGGTTGGGTGCCAAGGTGAAACTCACCATTAATGGTGTCGAACTGACGGCTGATGTGGGGGCTAATGGCAAATGGTCACTGACGCTACCAACGGCACAACTGAGTCAATTAGCCGATGGCCCACTGTCATTGGCGCTCACCATAGTTGATGCTAATAATAATGTGGTTCAGGTGAATCCCGCACCAGTGTTGAATGTGCTGACACACAATCTGCCAACGTTTGGCTTATTAGACCCACTGTTTGGTGCCGATGGCATTCTTAATGCGGTGGAAGCGACGACAGCTCAAACACTGAGTGGGGTGATAAATAATGTCGCCGTTGGAACAACGGTTACTGTGACCATCGGAACTCAAATATTGACCACGCAAGTACAGGCTGGTGGTGTGTGGCATGTTGACTTGCTGCCGTCCCTGCTTGGTGGTCTGCAAGACGGTAGCTTGCAGGTCAATATTTCGGTCAAAGATGTGGCAGGTAACATCGTCAATACCCAAGTTGGGGCTACTGTTCTTATCCATAATCTGCCGCAGGTTAGTCTTAATCCAATCTTTGGTGATGGCATCCTCAATGCGGCTGATTTGCTGCTCAATCAAACCATCAGTGGTACGGTTAAGAATTTGCCCGCAGGGGCGAAAGTCACTATCAAACTGGGGACGGTTTCGCTAGAGGCCACGGTCAATGCGGACGGGACTTTCAGTGTACCAGTTGACGCTCTCACACTGAATGGGCTGCTGGCAGGTACGCTCAATGTTACAGCTTCGGTAGAGGATTCTGCGAAGAACACTAGCACAGTGACTGGCTCATTACTGGTAGATGTGACCCCACCGGTTATCGCGTTAAATCCTATCTTTGGTGACGGAAAGCTCAGTCTGGCCGACACTGCCATTGCGCAAATAATTAGTGGCACCGTCAGTGGAGTGACAACCGGAACACAGGTGAGTGTCACGCTAGGAGGGAAAACCTTCTTTGGCACCACCGCCGCAAATGGCAGTTTCACGATCACCTTGCAACCTGCGGATTTGACTGCACTGCTAAATGGTAACCTCAAGGTGGACGTCTTTATCACTGATCAGGCGGGCAACACTGCAAGCGCATCGGGCAACGTTAATGTCATTATCAACAATGTACCTAAACTGGTGCTGGACCCTATTTTTGGTGACGGGCTGCTGAGTATTCTGGATAGTCAAACCGTGCAAATCATTAGTGGGACGGTGCTCAATGGCACGGTTGGTGCGCAGGTACAGGTTCAGGTGGGCGCGTATCAACTGGTGGCAATCGTCGGGGTTGGGGGCGCTTGGATTGCATCAGTTCCGCCCATCATATTAAGCGGACTATTGGATGGCAACCAAACTATCAGTGCATCGTTGGTTGATGGGGCCGGCAATACCACCAGCGCCAATGGATTAGTCAATGTCCTGATTCATGCCCAGCCTACGCTGTCAGTCAATCCTATTTTTGGTGATGGCATTCTCAGTGTGGCAGATTTACTGGTAGCGCAGACCATCAGCGGCACCACCACCAATGTGGCGTTGGGCACCCAAGTCAATATTGCCCTCAATGGCAAAACCTACACTGCCACGGTAGGGGCCGGAGGCAATTGGAGTGTGCTGGTCCAGCCGATTGATTTAAAAGCAATGCTGACAGACGGTAACTTGACACTCACCGCTGGATTGCAAGATGCGGTGGGCAACCCTGCCTCCAGCACTGGCATTCTGAATGTTATCGCCAATGGCTTACCGACACTGACACTGGACCCTATTTTTGGTGACGGTTTGCTCAATGCGGCTGATGCACTTTTGACCCAAACTATCAGCGGTCATAGTACATTCGCCGCCGGTTCTACGGTAAATGTGACTGTCGGTAATTTGACACTGAATACCACCGTCAAAACCGATGGTTCGTGGAGTATTCCCGTTTCACCATTGATGTTAGCCGGCCTGCTTGATGGCAGTTTTACGGCCAGTGCCAGTCTGACTAATGCCGCCGGGCATAGCACCTCAGCCAGTGCACCGGTCACTGTCGGTATCACTTTACCAACGATCACACTAAACCCATTCTTTGCCACTGATCACTATCTCAGCGGTGCGGAGTCGACAGCGGCACAAGTGATCTCAGGAACCAGTACTCATGCTGTTGGTTCGCAAATTAAGGTGACAATTGGCGGGACGACGCTTCTCGGCGTCGTGGGCAGTGATGGCAGTTGGAGTGTGCCTATTACCCCGTCGGCTCTGACGGGGTTATTGGACGGTTCGGCCAAAATAGGTGTTTCAATCACTGATACCGTCGGCAATCAGGTTGCGGTGAACACCGATTTCACGGTGAAAACCCATGCCCTGCCATTATTAGGAGTCGATGTATTAGGCAATGTGGGCAACTTGGTATTACTGCCGATCAACGGATTAACCGTTTCTGGTTCCAGCGTAAATGTGCTGCCCAATACTAAAGTCAAAGTGGTTTTGCTGGGGCAATCCCTTGAGGGCACCGTTGATAGCACCGGGCACTGGAGTGTCAAATTCTATGGATCTTTCCTCGGGGCGCTGAATGTTGTCAGCATCCTAACCACCACAGTGGCGGTCTCGGTCACAGATGAAGCCGGTAACTACAAAGAGATATCGGTTGGTTTGCTCTCAGGTTCGGGTATTCAACTGCTGTCGGCTGATAGCGATATTCAAGCGACCAGCATGATGGTCACTCCAGATACCCAAGCTGCGCATACCGCCGGTGTCGAGAGCCAGACCGTTAACACTTCGACGGCTAGTGACACTTCGGCAGACCCAACAGCAGCGCAATCCGCGTCAGCTCAAACACAATCCATGGTCGTCGAACCACTGGCTGAACCTATCGACAGCATGCTGTCCACCACGGTGACAGAGGGGGGCTATACCATCGGCGGAATTACGCTGAATCTGGCCGATGGTGTGGTGATGTCTGGTGAAGCGCTGACCGGGAGCAGTGGCGCAGATATTTTCACTGTCAATTCACTGAATTTTAGCCATATCGATGGCGGTTTAGGAATGGATACTTTGCTGTTAGGTGGGACGCATCAGGTTCTAGACTTGACCAGTCTGGGGCTGAAAGTGGAGCACATCGAAGTCATAGATTTGGGGCAAAGCGGCACCAACAGCATCCGGTTGGATTTGCACGACGCATTAACACTGACCGATAAACCGCAAGATGACTTGTTGATCAAAGGGGCTGAAGGTGGTCAGGTCACCCTCAGCAATACGCCCGAGGGGGTCTGGAGCAGTGTAGGGCAACGCAACGTTGATGGGCAGGCGTTTGACGTTTACCACAATTCCTCTCTGGATAGCAGCAACACATTGGGAGATGTGTTGGTTCAACATGGCTTACAGGTGCATTTGGTGTGAAACCATGGATGAGATTAAGAACAAAAAAAGCCCCATAAAATAGGATCGGCACAGGAGTTTGTCGGCGATGAAAAGAAAAATAAGGTGCTTAACTCGCCGGGGTATTCCCGGCGCATTATGGGCGGTGACGATGTTAATGGCTGTGGGGACGCCGCCGGTATGGGCGGCAGAAACCCCACCAGTGGCAGTTTTTAACTGGCAGGCGGCCCCCAGTGAGGAGCAATTGGCCCAACTGAGTTTGCGTGAGGCCATTTTGCGGGCATTTGCCCGTAACCCGCAAATTGCGCAAGCGGCGGCGCAAATAAAAGTGGGGCAAGGTGATTTGGATGTCGCTGAAAGTGGCTGGTATCCGCAGATTTCCCTACAGGGAACGACGGGAAAATCGCACCAAACAGATTCCGCTGGCAGTCTGAATAACGATGCTTCTGCCGGGATCCAATTGAGTCAATTGTTGTATGACTTTGGTAAAACGGGCGGCAGCATTGATGAACAACAAGCCTTGTCAGATGCCTATCGCTATGAACTGTTTAACGCCATGACTGCGGTGGGGTTGAGTACGGTTCAGGCGTATTTGCAAGTTAAACGCTATCAGGCATTAAGTGTGGTGGCGCGCAGCAATA
This sequence comes from Yersinia vastinensis, assembly GCF_902726565.1. Lineage (GTDB taxonomy): Bacteria > Pseudomonadota > Gammaproteobacteria > Enterobacterales > Enterobacteriaceae > Yersinia > Yersinia vastinensis. Next base: position 356,260 of record NZ_CACVAF010000002.1, on the reverse strand, counting down.
TTGCGTCACTGGAGAAAGTCAAAGAAACCGCCCAGCTCAGGGCTGATGCCGGCCTGAGTTCACAATCAGATGTGTTACAAGCAGAAACCCGAATCGCTGGCATGGTGGCGACGCTGGAGCAATATCGCGCGCAGCAGCGCTCGGCTCAGGCGCAACTGACAGTGCTAACCGGGGTGGTATCCGATAACTTACCCGATCTGCCTAAAGATCTGCTCAAGCAAAAAGTCACGCTCAATGCCATTCCCTATGATGCCAGCAGTGCAGTACGCAGCGCCGAGGCAAAACAGCAGGCCGCAATGCAGCGGGTGCGGCAAAGTCAGGCACAACACTGGCCGACCTTGAAGATTCAGGCGGGCCGAACTCGCTATGAAAATGATTCACGCTCTTACTGGGATGATCAGGTGCAACTGGCCCTCGAAGCACCGGTTTATCAAGGAGGCGCGGTGAGCGCTAAAGTACGCGCGGCAGAAGGTGCGCGGGCGGCGGCACAAGCGGAAGTTGAAAAAGCCAAACTGGATGTGAATCAAAAAGCCGCGATGGCGTACGCCGACATGATTGGTGCCATCCAACGTCAACAAGCGGGAGAACAGCAATTGGAAAGTGCCCGCCATACCCGCAGTGTCTATCAGGATGAATATAAGTTAAGCAAACGTAGCTTAAATGACCTGCTGAGTGTTGAGCAAGATGTGTTGCAGGCCGACTCAATGCGGCTGATGGCGCTGTATGACGGCTGGGATGCGACAGCACGCTATGCCTCGGCTGTCGATAATTTGGTGGACATGCTGGGTATTGATCGGGTCGCTCAGAGTGGTGAAAGGTTGCCGACGCTCTGAAAACGCCCAAACTCCCCCGTCCATTGACGGGCGGTTTCGGGTTTAACTGACCGCAAATGCGCACGCGACAGAGGTAACATGACGACGCAATCTACGCCAACAGAAGTCTGGATAACAGCAATGGCGAGAGTTGCCAGCCGCTATGGCAAGCCCGCTGATGTTAACTTTCTTGCCCAGCAAATGCGCTGGTTTGAGCAATTAAGTGGCTTACGCCAACTGGAACGACTCAGTGGCCTGCTGGGGTTGCAGGTCAATGTGATGCCATTGAAAAAAGTACGCTGGCGCAACGAGTTGTTGCCAGTGTTGCTGGAGCTGGAACCGGGCAGCGTAGCTGTTTTAGAGCACATGGGCGATGACGATTTAGTGAGCTATTGGCTCAGTGAAGGGGGGGACGTGGTACGGGAGGCGAGCTTGCAAGAATTGCTGGCACGCAGCCAAGGTCAGGTGGTGATGGTGGGAATGGCCAATCGGGGCCGTGATAAACGGATTGACGAATTTGTCGGGCCGTATCGTAAACACTGGTTTTGGCAAAATTTCCGTGGAGCGGGGCGTAAAATTGCCGAAATCTCTCTCGCGTCGGTACTGGGTAATGTGCTGGCGTTGGGCGGCATCCTGTTTTCAATGCAAGTCTACGATCGGGTGATTCCAGCTCAGTCATACGCCACGTTGTGGGTGCTGTTCTTTGGTGTGTTACTGGCGGCATTTATGGAATATGTCATTCGCCTAACCCGGACGCAGATCTCTGATTTAATGGGCAAAAAAATTGACCTCAATGTGTCGTCGATGCTGTTTGTCCGCGCTATGGCTATTAAAAATGAAGCACGGCCTAAATCGACGGGGTCGTTTATTTCCCAATTGCGCGAAATCGATCAAGTTCGAGAGTTGCTGACGTCCACGACAGTAGGGGCCGCGGCCGATATGCCTTTTGTGCTGCTGTTTCTGGCCATTATGGCGTTTATGGGAGGGCCATTGGTGGTCATTCCGCTGTTAGCAATCCCGTTGATTGTTATCCCCGGCTTATTAATTCAATTCCCACTGGCAAAGTTGGCGAAAGAAGGGATGCGTGAAGGGGCGTTACGCAATGCCATTTTGGTCGAAACCATTGAGGGGATTGAAGACATTAAAGCGTTACAGGCCGAGCCTTATTTCCAGCGCCAATGGGAGCAAACCCACGAGGTAAGTGCGGCGGTTGGGATGAAGCAGCGGCTGTGGGGGGCGCGTCTTACCGGCTGGGCCTCAACGGTTTCACAATTGACCTATGCCGGAATGTTGGTGTTTGGCACCTATTTGGTGCTGGCTGGAGAGATAACCACCGGTACGTTGGTCGCCAGCAGCTTGCTCTCCTCAAGAACCATTGCGCCGTTAATGCAATTGACGATGGTGTTCTCGCGTTGGCAACATGCGAAAAGTGCCATGACCGGCTTGAATGAATTACTCAAAAAACCGTTGGATCGCCCTGAAGAGGGTGAGCTGGCTCATTGCCCGATACTCAATGGTCACTATCAACTGCGGAATGTGCAGTACACCTATGATGAGGAAAAAGGGCAAAACGTGGTTGCCATTAGTTCACTGGAAATAAAGCCCGGTGAGAAAGTGGCGATCCTTGGCAAAGTAGGGGCCGGTAAATCCACTTTACTGAAGTTGCTAGCCGGCCAGGCTAGTGCGACCCAAGGCAAAGTGGTCATTGATGGTGTTGATATCAAACGCATTGAACCGGCGGATCTACGCCGCCAACTGGGTTTTTTATCGCAAGATTCCCGCCTGTTCTTTGGTTCATTACGACAAAACCTAATGCTGGGGCACCCTCATGCGACCGAACAGGAAATGATTCAAGCGCTGCGCATCAGTGGCGCAATCACTATGGTGCAGCAAGATGCGGCTTGCCTTGACCGGATTATTAATGAAGGTGGGAAGGGGTTATCGGGGGGGCAGCGGCAAATGGTATTACTGAGCCGCATGATTTTGCGTAATCCACAAGTAGTGTTGATGGATGAACCGACAGCATCAATGGATGAACAACTGGAAGATTATGTTATTCGCCAAATGCGCACTTGGTTAGATGGACGCATGTTGGTGCTGGTGACTCATAGGCCCGCATTACTAAAATTAGTGGACCGCATCATTGTCATGGACAACGGCCATGTCGTGGCTGATGGCCCACGAGACCATATCCTTAATGCGATGGCCAATAAATCTCAACAAGGTGCAGCCTAACAGGAGTTGGTCATGAGCAATTTAAGCCTACAACAAGAAAGGGCACAGCAGGAACGGCGCATGTCGGCCATTGTGTGGCTCATGTTGGTGGGGATGATAGTCATGTTTCTCTGGGCCTATTTCGCCATTCTGGATGAAGTTACAGTTGGCACCGGGAAAGTGACACCGTCGAGTCGTGCACAGCTAATAGAGAGTCTGGATGGCGGTATCATCAATGAGTTGCTGGTCCATGAAGGAGCTATCATCAATAAAGGGCAAATACTGGCCCGCCTCGATCCCACGCGTTTTCAATCTAATTATGGTGAGGCTGCCGCCAGAGTGCGGACGTTACGTGCCTCCGCTGAACGCTTACGGGCCGAACTTACTGGCGCGGCGCTGGTTTTCAGTGTCGATACCTTGAAAGAGCCGGAGTTGGTGGCGAGAGAGACTCAGTTTTACTTATCTCGGCGGCAAAACCTCAATGAGACGGTTAGCAATTTACAGCAGTCACTCAAGCTGGTGCAGCAGGAATTACGCATGACGGAACCTTTGGTGGCTAAAGGGGCAGCCAGTCAGGTCGAGGTGATTAGGCTACAGCGGCAAGTCAGTGATCTGCGAGGTAAAATTGACGAGGCTCGCAATCAGTACGCCGTCAGAGCTAGAGAGGAGCAGTTGAAAAACAATGCTGATTTGGATGCACAATTGCAGGTGGTCTCCGGCAAACAGGATCAGCTCACTCGAACGACACTGATCTCTCCTGTACGTGGGATCGTAAAAGATATTCAGGTTTCGACGGTCGGTGGGGTACTGCAACCCGGCGGTAAACTGATGGAAATCGTACCGATTGAAGAACAATTGTTGATCGAAACGCGTATTAACCCTCGTGATATTGCTTATATTCGACCCGGGTTACCCGCTACAGTAAAAATCACGGCTTATGATTCATCAATCTACGGCAATCTGGAGGGCGTGGTAGAAACGGTTTCGCCGGATACCCTGCAAGATGAGGTCAAACGGGACCAGTTTTACTATCGTATCTACGTTCGTACTAATCGGGCTGAGTTGACCAATAAAGCTGGTAAATCGTTTCCTATATTACCGGGAATGGTTGCCAGCGTAGAAATTAAAACGGGTCAGAAAACAGTTTTAGATTACCTAATAAAACCGCTAAATAAAGTGAAGGAATCATTGCGGGAGCGCTAATATTACTGTTCATTATTTATCACTATGCGCCTTTTACTCTCAGGGCTGAAGAGTGTTTATTGGCGTAAAAAGATGAAGTTATGCAGTTAAATAATTGATTGATCATTAACCTATCAGGCTAATTATTAGTCTGTGATGATTGAGCTATTCGTGCTTAAATATAAATACGAAACTATATACGTAACCTATTATTTCATTTTTGAAATATACCAGCCACTATAAATATACTTTACTATATATATTGCAGGCAATAAAAAAGCCGGTCAATTGACCGGCCGTAACACTAACGAATTATCTGGCTGCGTAAGCCACAATGTAGGTAATAGTAAAATAATGATGATAGCGGATTTATTATAGCCTCTGTTTTTCGAATGTCACTTGTCAATTTGTGCGGTTTTTATTTTTATGCATATCTTTGATTTTATTATAAAAATAATTATTTTTGATTATGCGTGCTCTATTTTTAAGTATTTTTTGTTTTTGTGAAAGTTCGCTCTCATTTACATTTTGAAATGCTTTTTGGTCATATGAAACATTATTCGAGACTTGGTAGCATTTTCTGTATAGATTAATCCTAATCTTATTACCACAATAGAATCACCCCATTGGGATTATATGCTCGCAAGAGCAGTGGCATAGTTAGATCTAATAATTAGAGGATAATAACGATGAAACTTCGAGTTCTTTCCCTGCTTGTTCCGGCCTTATTAGTCGCAGGTAGCGCAGGCGCGGCTGAAATTTACAACAAAGACGGTAATAAACTGGATCTGTACGGTAAAGTCGATGGTTTGCATTATTTTTCTGATGATAAGAGCAAGGATGGCGACCAGTCTTACATGCGTTTTGGTCTGAAAGGCGAAACTCAGATCAGCGACCAACTGACCGGTTACGGCCAGTGGGAATATCAGGCGAATCTAAACAAAGCAGAAAGCCAAGACCAAGATAACTTTACTCGTATTGGCTTCGCTGGTTTGAAATTCGCTGATTACGGTTCTTTTGATTATGGTCGTAACTATGGTGTGCTTTACGACGTAACTTCATGGACCGACGTACTGCCAGAGTTTGGTGGTGATACTTACGGTGCGGATAACTTCCTGTCACAGCGTGGTAATGGCATTGCGACTTACCGTAACAGCAACTTCTTTGGTCTGGTTGATGGCCTGAACTTCGCACTGCAATACCAAGGCAAGAACGGCAGCGGTACTGAAACCAACAATGGCCGTGATGTACAAGGCCAGAATGGTGACGGCTACGGTATGTCCGTATCTTACGATCTGGGCTGGGGTGTGAGTGCATCGGCTGCCATGGCAAGCTCTAAACGTACCGATGATCAAAATAACCTGGCATTTGGTCATGGCGATCGTGCTGATGCCTATACCGGTGGTCTGAAATATGATGCGAACAATGTTTATCTGGCGGCAACTTATGCCCAGACTTACAACTTGACTCGCTTCGGTAAGTTCAACAGCGATCCTACTGCAATTTCCGGTTTTGCTAACAAAGCACAAAACATTGAATTAGTCGCTCAGTATCAGTTTGATTTCGGTCTGCGCCCATCCGTAGCTTACCTGCAATCTAAAGGTAAAGACCTCGGCAACGGCTATGGTGACCAAGATCTGGTGAAATATGTTGATGTCGGTGCAACTTACTTCTTCAACAAAAACATGTCCACCTATGTTGATTACAAAATCAACCTGTTGGATGAAAACCAATTCACCAAAAATGCCGGTATCAACACTGATGATATCGTAGCGGTTGGTTTGGTTTACCAGTTCTAATCCTGATAACAGGGTAGGTTCTGATAAAACGCGGTCATTTGGCCGCGTTTTTTTGTTTTTGTTAGTGCGTAAACCGAGTTGTCGCCTAAGCTAAAATAGGTGTGTTTTTGACCGGAGTGACTTTTTTTGACCAGTTTTGGCGTGAAGTTTAACCAAACGAATCGAATTTCAATTTTTTCTGAATGAAACACTAGACATATCATTACGCTATAGATGATAATGCCGCCCATTGGAAGGATGGCCGAGTGGTTTAAGGCAACGGTCTTGAAAACCGTCGACTGTAACAGGTCCTAGAGTTCGAATCTCTATCCTTCCGCCAAATTACGCCGGCATAGCTCAGTTGGTAGAGCAACTGACTTGTAATCAGTAGGTCCCGAGTTCGACTCTTGGTGCCGGCACCAATTAAAAGCCCGTTATCTGAATAAGATAACGGGCTTTTTGCTTTCTGACTGATGATGATCGGCGGCAGTTTTTAGCTCCGCCGCCGATAGTATTAGCCGTTCTTCGCTAGTTGAGCAACCAGTTGATTGACGCCATCGCTCATATTGGTGAACTTGGTCAATTGGGTGCGGGTGACCACTACAAAGACGCCAATATTCTTCTCAGGTATCATCGCCATGTAGGTAATAAATCCGCCACCCCCGCCGGTTTTTTGCATGATGCCAGGCAGCTCAGCATTGGGGGCCATGTAAACCCAGCCTAAACCTAACGCATCGGCCTGACCGGCAACATCCATCCCTTTCAATGAAACTAAGTCGCGGCGCTGGAAATACATGGCTTGTTCACGTTTAGCTGAATTCTTGCGTGCATTCTTATCTGAAGATAAAAATTGTTGCATCCACCGCTGCATATCTTCCGGTGTTGAGTAAACCCCACCGCTACCCGCTGCCGCAGTGGTGTTCTCACAGCGGCTGCTGCCAACACCGACCATCAGACGGCTGCATTGCTCCGCTGTTGGGGTGAGGGTGGTGTTACGCATTCCTAGCGGAGCGGTGATTTTATCGCGCAATAAGCTGGTATAAGGTTTTCCTGACGCCCGTGATAGCGCATCAGCCAGCAAATCGTAGGCTAAATTGGAGTAAGCCGCTTTGACTCCGGGCGGAACAGTCACCGTGGCCTGTTTCAGCCATTGCCAGCGGTTATCCTTAGTTGGCCAGGTAAACACCGGCCTTTTTTGCGGGCCACCCGGTTGCTCACGTGGCAGGCCGCTGGTGTGGCTGGCTAAATTCAGCAGGGTAATTGGCTGTTTCGTATTATAAGCCGGAACCTTGGCCCCACTCGGCGCATATTTTCGCAGCGGATCGGTCAATTTTACTGTGCCATCTTCGGCCAGTTTAACCATCACCTCACTGGTCATTAGCTTAGTGATGGAGGCAATACGAATTAATGAGTCTGGTCGCGGGCGAAGATTGTTACCGGGTTTGGTTTCGCCAAAACTCCGGTTGACCACTTGGTTATTATCAATCACCACCAGTGCCATACCCATGGCTCCGCTGTTATAGAAAATATGTTCGGCGTATTGGTCAACAACTTGTGATGTCAAAAGTGCCGTATCGGCGTAGCTGTGCATAGGTATCGTCAATAGCGCGGCAGACAGCAGTGAAGCAGAGAGATGTTTCAGCAATCGTTTATCCATGTTCAAAAAACTAAATAAGTGGTCGTGGACTTATAGTAATCGGATATTTGTATAAAACATGCGGAAATTTTCAGGTAGACGAATAATTTACATTACAGGGGGAGGCATTACCCGGAGGGATAAAAAAACCGCATCAAGGACGCCGATGCGGTTTGATATGATTACCAGAGTGAATTAACTCTCAGTCACTGGTTTAGGAACGACATTTGTGGACTCTTTCATACCAAGAGGGTTGTTGCCCCAGCATTGTTCATATTTCCAGCCAGTAAGTTCTTCCGCCACGGCGCGGGCATGAGCTGGGATATCTGCCATGGCACCGCCACCTTTAATTCGCTCAATTTCTTCCAGCAGAATTTTGTGATTCTTGCGGTCGAGTTTCATCTGTGTGGTGTAGTAAATTGCCACCAAGGCCAAGGCAATGACACCGATGGCGAACACACCGACAATTGCTTGTACCGCAACTTCTGGCTGGCTCGATTGCCCGGAAACAAAACCAAAGCGACTTAATGTCCACCCCATGGCGAAGACGATAACTGAACGCACCATTTTACCCGCGAAAGTCATGGCACCTGCGTAGATACCTTCACGGCGACGGCCTGTTAATACTTCATCTACATCAGCCAGGAAAGTGTAAACCGTCCATGGAATATAGTAGATACCGCCGGTACTTAGGCCAAAAACAGCGGTAATACAGAACAGCACAATCACGGTCGTAGTTTGAGACCAGCCGGTAAAATAGAGTGCGGCATAGGCGATAACACTGACAATAACCACTTGCAGCGCAATACGGAATGGGCGAGCAAAACCCATTTTGACGCAGATGCCAATAAAGACCGCGGTTGAAATCAACTGCATGATTGAGCTGAAGCTATTGAGTTGAGAAACCAGCGCCGCGTCTTGGCCCAAGCCAAAAATAATGAAGTAGGTAAATGCGGAAGCGAATAGCCATTCAGCGCCGAAACCAAACAGGTACATCCCCAGATGTTTACGGAAAATACGCAGATGGAAAGTCGATGCCATATCCACACACAGCTTTTTCAATGCTTGACCTAAGCTGCTGGTGGTCTCTCTAACCACTTCACTGGCAGGACGCTCCCAAGATGAACTATAAAGCCAGATCATCGCGCAGCACATAATGAGACCATAAGCGATACCGGTATAGAGGAATGGTGTTGCCGAATCTTTACCGTAAATAGCAATAAACTGGCCGGGAATAAAGGCGGCCAAAAAGTTTGCAACTTTGCCAAAAATAGCTTTGGAACCGGTTAGTTTTGAGCGTTTAGCAAAATCGGTTGTCATCTCGGTTGCCAATGTTTCATAAGGCACCATGATAGACGTGTAAATGAGTTCAAACAGCGCGTAGGTCAGCAGGTAATACCAGAAACCAAAGCCGCTCATCCATAGCATTGGATAAACCAAGACCAGGGGGATCCCTAGCAAAATAAAGAAGCGACGACGGCCAAATATACGGCCAAGGCGTGTGTTGTAAAAGTTATCAGTGATATAACCCATGACCGGGTTACTGATGGCATCGAGAATACTGGCGATTGAAAAGATAGTGGCCGCTTCGACGACAGACAGTCCGCAAAAGGTGGTATAGAAATACATTAACCAGGCACCGCTAATTGCTAATGCCCCACTTCCCAATAAGTTGGCGCTCCCATACGCCAACGTATGTCTTGTTGTTATAGCTTTACTCATTTTTACCACCACCTCAAATTAAAACAATGTTTCATTAATAATGGATAAGCGTTTTCTTTATAAAGGTATGGTGTTCATAAAAATGAGTGGTCGATCACGAAAAAGGGTTTTGTGGCCTGAAAAAGCGCGTATTACAGTAAAAAATTGATATGAATCAAATTAGTGGATAGAGGAAATATTCGGCAAAAAAACAAAATATCCATAAGAATACGAATAAGCGATAATGCACGCTTACGGCAATCATCACCGTGACAAAGGTGGCAAGATTTTAATCAATAGTCTGAAATATCAGCAGTAGTGAAGGATGTAAGATGGCGAAGAAAAACCCGTATTATGATGCCAGTAAGCCACACCACACTGAGTTTGGATTTCAGAATCTGGAACCCGTCATCCACCATCCACAGGATTTAAAACGCTGGCGCGAAGAGCGTAAACGTCAGTCACTACCCAAACCCCCGCAACAAGGCTATGCGCAGTTTGTTGCTGACTGGTGGCAATCGGCAGATTTCAGCGGCCAGCAAGATGCCTTATGGTGGTTGGGTCATGCCTCTCTATTGTTACGTGTCGCGGGGAAAACGGTATTGTTTGACCCGGTACTGTCTTGTCGTGCTTCCCCTCTCAATTTTTACGGGCCTGCGCGCAGAACTCCGGCACCCGCCAGTGTGAAGGAATTACCGCATATTGATGTTGTCGTTATTTCCCACAACCACTACGACCATCTGGATGTCACGACGATTACCCAACTCATTCGTCGCTTCCCCGAGGTGATTTTTTTGGCACCACTCGGGCTAAAAAGTTGGTTCGTGCACCATGGAGCTAAACATGTCCATGAGTTAGATTGGTGGGATAAGCATCAGGCCGCTGAATTTGAGTTTCATTGTGTTCCTGCGCGCCATTGGAGCATGCGCACGCCGTGGGATCGGAATCAAAGTTTGTGGTCGGGTTGGGTCGTTAAGCGCGATGAGATTAACTTCTATTTCACCGGTGATACTGGTTATTGTCAGCAACTGCTAGCAATCGGTGAAAGGTTAGGGCCATTTAATTATGCGGCCCTCCCCATTGGCGCTTATGCTCCACGTTGGTTTATGAATGCACAGCATATGGATCCGCAGCAATCAGTACATTTATTTGCGCAATTACAGCAGCCGATAACAGTCCCAATTCATTGGGGGGTTTTTGAATTGGCTGATGAATCTCTGGATGAGCCGCCACAACAATTGAAAATGGCCTTAACTGAAGCAGGTATTCCACAAGATAATTTTGTACCCATTAAGATTGGTGCATGCATCGTGCTGGAATAGGGGAATTTCAGCGGGCTGATGATAGCCCGCTGAAACTACAGGTCTGATGGACTAGATTTTGAATTGGTTCACCGCCCCAGTTAAATCTGCCGCCTGGGCCTGTAGCGCTGCAGATGCTGCGGTTGATTCCTGTACCAGTGCGGCATTTTGTTGCACCATGGTATCCAATTGCGCGACCGCGCTATTGATCTCATGAATGCCACGCATTTGCTCATCAGCGGCATTAGTGATTTCTGACATAATGGTGGTGACGTCAGATACGCTACTGACAATTTCGGTCATGGTGTTGCTGGCCTGACGGACTTGACCAGAACCTGAAGCTACGCTGCTGACAGTTGATTCAATCAATGTTTTAATTTCTTTTGCTGCTTGCGCACTGCGTTGCGCCAGTGTGCGAACTTCCCCTGCCACGACGGCAAAACCTCTGCCTTGCTCACCTGCGCGTGCCGCTTCTACAGCGGCATTCAGCGCCAATATGTTGGTTTGGAATGCAATACCGTCAATGACACTGGTGATGTCGCCAATTTTGCCAGATGCGGCCTCAATCGATTCCATGGTTGTGATTACTTTCGCAATAACATCCCCTCCGCGAGAGGCATCATTTGCAGCAGAGAGCACTGCGGTATTGGCTTGCCTTGCCGCACTGGCTGACTGAGCCACAGTTGCCGAGATTTGTTCTAATGCGGCTGAGGTTTGTTGCAAACTGGCGGCCGCTGATTCTGTTCGACCTGACAAATCCTGATTACCTGCTGCTATTTCATTGGCTGCAATCCGTACCGACTCGCTAGTGTCACGAATTTGCGCCATAACCGCACTGAGTTTGTCGGCAAAGTTGTTGAATGAAAGGGCTATCTTGGCCACTTCATCACGGCCTTCTATTGGCAAACGCTGAGTTAAATCTTCGGTGCCAGAACTGATTGCATCCATGGCTTTGTGCACATGGGTCAGGGGAGCTAATGCACGCTGAGTAATCAGACCAATGATAACCGTCGCTATCAAAATAATAACAACTAAAGTGACCAAAGATGTTGTCAGCAATGAGCGCATGCCCGCCGTGGCTTGAGCTTTGTCCAATGCGACAACGGTAAACCACTGAGTACCTGGGACGGCTTGTGCCAGTAGCAACTTACTGCTGCCGCCAATATCGACAGTCATGGGCTCCGTTGCCGTCAACAGTGTGCTCAAGTCCAGTGAGGGGGCAATTTCACTTAAGGGTTTCAGGGTTAGTTGTGCATCTTGATGCGCGATGATTGTGCCATCGGCATCAATTAACATGCCGAAGCTATCATCAGTCGGGTGTATCGATTTTACATTAGCAATCACACTATCCATGGTGACATCGGCAGCCAATACCCCTTTAACATGTCCATCTTGATTAATCGGCAATGCAAAAGTGACCACCAGCTGGTTGGTTCCCGCATCGACATAAGGGGGAGTGACCACGGGTTTGCCTGCTTTCACTGCTTGTAAATACCAAGGTCGGCCAGTGGGGTCGTAATCTGCGGGAATACCATCAGGGTTAGAAAAGATAGCTGTCTTATTGGCGTAACCAATATAAACGTTAATGAAGTTACCGGCGGCGGCAACTTGGCGTAGTGCGGTCGTTGGGTCTGCTGCCAGTGCGCTGTCTTTCAGTGACACAATCATTTGGGTTTTAGATGCAACCCAATCTGCAATTCCTACACCATGACTCGCTGTTACCGCAGTGAGGGTATTATCAATGGCACGACTATTGTATTTGTTAGCAACTGAATAGTTAAAGTAAGTGTTAATGGCCAAAGAACCCGCCACGATGAAGATACAGGCAGCCAAGATACGTGAACGAATAGAATCAAGCATAGAGCGTCCTAAATAGAAGGGAAGGCATGATTCAAGTAACGGCGTGGTTTAGAAAAACTTGAGCTGAGTCACGGTTACAAAGTGTAATTTATGCACCATTGTTAATTATTTTTTATGTGATGGTGACAATATAGAAGGATTTTGTTGATGTTAATTTCTAATAAAAACATTAACTTGATCGTTTTTTGATCTTGAAGGTATTGCGTTGACACGGGGTAAAGTTGAAAAAAATAGGGAGATAAAAATAAAGATTAGCACCAATCCGTAAGCATAAAGGAGGCAGGATTGATGCTGAATATGTGTAGTTATACTCTTTCAGAAAGATTAAAACGTATACTGCAAACCGACACTAATACTTTGATTTTGATGAGATATTCCCGAACCTTCAGAGAATTTGGCTGAAGCACCCGTGGTGCGGTCAAGTATTTGTGTGCCCCCTTTCCCTTCGGAGTAGCGGTTCCAGGCGGCTTCAATCAATAATTTAGTGTTGTTAGTGATGTAATAACCAGCATTAATAACAATGCCGTAATAACGTGATTTTTTGCTGCTATCTTTGAATGAAAGATTGCGTAAGTAATGCTCATCATGACCTTGAGCATTAACCCATCGGCTATATTTCACTAAGGTATTAAATTCGTAATCCTGGTAGCGATAATGACTCGCTAACCCGACATAGGGCATATCAAATTTTTGTTTATAACCGAGACCTGCCACTTCATCAGGTTGCGGTTTTGTATAATTGCTGTGCCCACCATATGCTGTCCAACTATTATTATACCGCTGGTAACCATACATTAAGGAAATTCGGTAATTATGTTGCTGTAAAAACCAAAACTTAGCATTGACGTCCATTTCATTGGCATAATTTAAGTTGCTTTTTTCATGGTGGGACCAATGAGACCATTGGGTTTGTTTTGAATTAAGCCAATCATAATCATCCATCAACCCATGACTGGATGTTAATGTACTCCAGCCTCTAGCACTCAATGTCAATCGAGATAAAAAATCCCATGAGATCTCAGCTTTAATAATAGGTGTGTTTTTTGCCTTCCAATCTAGTTGGCTTAATTTACGACCATTACCTGGCACATTGTAAACAAATTCACGAGATTCTGAATTTAATAAACCTAGTGAGGTACTGACAATAACATTATTTGTGATATGACTTTGCTGGTTTGCGGCGGCAGTATGGCTCGCCAGCAGTAATGCTAATGTACAAACACTTTCTTTAGTGATTAGCGTGATTTTCATTATTAACCTTTACTCTGTTTACGTTTCTGTAAGGAAACCTAACATCGATAAAGTATTAATTTTTTAAAATAAAGATTAAAAGAAAATCAAAAAAATTAATTTATCACTAAATAATGTCTCTAGGATAATAAAGAATATCACTGAGTCAGTTTAACAGATTTTAATTTTCTCAGAATTCACTGACTAACCACTCATCTGCCTCATCAAACATTTCTTCAACTAAGCGGTTGAGTACTGATTTCTCTTGTTTACTCGCATCCGTGTTGATGCCGTTAGCCTGCATTGGTTTGACCCTAACGTCGGCATCTGGAAATACTTGATGCACTCGCTTGGTTAGTTCGGTCTTAATCATTTCATTCGCATTGGCAAGGCCAGCAACATTACGTTTGTCGTAGATTAGTTCAACTCGCATGGGTTCTTTCCTGAGTAAATAATACTGTTTTAATATACAGTATTTTAAGTGTGAGGCAATAGGATTTTAGTCATTTTAGCGAGAGAACAAGCTAACTTTCTGTTTAATGAGTGGTTTTTGTTATTGAAAAATAACCGCAGGTGATTTACTGGATAATAACTGGCGGTTATTTTTTTTGTGTGAATTTATCTGCTTGTTTATATAGATAATTTAAATTTTTTGCCGTGAGAGTGCGTTCTCAAAAATAGATGCTTTTGGCTAATCTATTTCCAACCAGCGGGCATCAACGACGACGCCAAGGATCTTACAGTTACCATTAAGTTCGATTAAACGGTAGGCTGGATTCAATGGTTTCAAGTACTTAACGCCAGCATCAACAATCAATTTCTTAAATGTGGCTTCGTTGTCATCTGTTAATTTGGCAACAACAAAATTACCCGGCATCGGTTCTTTTTCTGGGTCGATGAGGATAATCATGCCTTCTGGAAAGCTGATGCCCGACGGTGAGGTCATGGAATCGCCTTTGACACTCAACCAAAAGGCACTGTCATGCGCATTCTTGGTCGACTCTGGCCAAATTTCAATATCACGCAGGGTATAAGGCTCTATTGCTTCATACCAATTACCCGCGCTGATCCAACTGATCAGTGGGTAACTGTTGGCGACAGAGCCTACCGGTTTGTCATTTAGCCCACCGCGAGTCGGGATCGATAGGCTCTCGGCCATCTTTGCCAGCTCTTTTGCCAATGAGGGGCTAAAGCTACTGATAGGCTCATTCAGTACTTTCGCGAAAGCAGCAGCGTTGGTCACATTGAGCGGATTGATGCCGTTCAAGAATTGGTTGACGGCACTTTGCCCCACGCCCAATTCGTGCGCAACAGACTCTTGGGATATACCCAGTGCCTTTTTCTTGGCATTAAACAGCTCTTTCAGCCGTTTAGCGTCGTCTAACTGTTCTGGCGTCAGTGGCTTCTTTTTCATGAGTCAATTTTATTACCGTTAGCAATAATATCCAATCACCTGCGGTATTGACTATAAAATCACTTGCGGTAATAATCAATCAAAATATATAAGAGAAACGCATAGAATCGCATCGGTAACAGGCACTCTCTGCAGTGCTACAAGCCTACGCGATGTGAGTTGCTCTGGTTATCACAAGAAGACGGCGGCCTGATTTACCGGTGGTTTCCGTTGTTGAACAATTGATAGGTTGAGGTGTCACCGTGTGGCCCCGCCTTTGTGGAGTAGCTATATATGAGTTCAATCAACAGTCCGCAAGCCGGAAACACCAGCCAGAAGAACCAGGGCATAAGAGACATTCAATTAGTACTTGCCCGCTGGGGTGTGTGGGCAAGATGCAGCTCAGGGCTGGATTATTCCTCCATCGCTGCCGGTTTCAAAGGCCTGCTTCCTGATACTTCGAAAAGCAAAGCATCCTGTTGTGATGATGATGGTTTAGTGGTGGATGGTTGTGTTGCTAGGCTAAAACAATATCGGCCAGAAGAATATGAATTAATTATCCGTCATTATGTTCTTAATCAATCAAAACGGGCGATTGCACGCCAGCAAAAAAGAGATGAAAAGCTGGTAAGGATTAATATGCAAATGGCGGAGGGTTTTGTTGATGGTTGTCTGGCAATGTTGAATGTGAAATTAGAAATGGATCCGTTGATCGAAAACTTACATATTTATGAAAAAACATTAACGCGGTCCGCGAAAAGTGTATTAGTCTGAAATGAGTGGTTAGTCGGTTACGTAAGACTAATTATTTGAAATCCTGCTTTGGCAGGATTTTTTGTTTTTGTATTTTCTATTTTTAATGAAAGAAAATAAAATTAAAAATAATTAAAAAAAAGCTAACGCGGTCCGCAAAAAGTATATTAGTCTGATATCACTGCTTCATTACATACTGATTAACTAACAGGAAAGCCCCGCAATGTCGGGGCTTTCCTGTTTCTGTTGATTATATATGCCGGTGGGTCAGGGAGGGAGGTTATAAATGAATGAACAAAATCAACTACCCTATTGGTGGACAGGCGCACTGGCATTATTCTCGGCTCTGAGTTTACAGGATTACATCTTTATTCTCGGCACGGTAATTAGCGTCATATTCACCATCAAAACGTATTACGTCAATCTGCGTGAAAAGGACGCAATAATTAAAGAGGAACAGCGCAGAACTGAGATTTTACGTGATTTTCTGAAAAACAAAACAGCCGAGAATATTCCAGCCGCTATTGCAGTATGCAATGACGCATTAAATAAGATGGAGAGTTGAGATGACGCCAGCATTGCGTAACAAAATAGTTGGTGCGATCGCTGGCGGTGCAATTGCTATTGCGAGTGTTCTACTTGGTGGGCATGAGGGGGTCGAGGGCCGTCAATACCGTGCTTATTATGATGTTGCGGGGGTGTTGACGGTGTGCGATGGGCACACTGGCAAAGACATTATTCGCCATAAACAGTACAGCGACCAGGAATGTGATGCATTGCTGCAACAGGACTTACTGCCAGTAAAGCAGCGGGTAGATAGTGCAGTGCATGTCCCTTTGGGGGATTACACCCGTGCTGCACTCTATTCCTTTACCTACAACGTCGGCAGCACCGCATTTATCAATTCAACCTTATTAAAGAAATTGAATAGCGGAGATATTGCTGGCGCATGCGACGAATTACGGCGCTGGATCATGGCAGGGGGAAAACGTTGGCAGGGCTTGGTCAATCGCCGCGAGATTGAACGTGAACTCTGTTTGATGCCGCCGCAAATCACTAATAGCACGCAGGAGAGTAAATGAAGACGCGAATCGTCACGGCGGTAGCGCTGCTGTTATTGCTGCTCGGTCTGATGGCAAATGCTGTTCGCCTGAGTGCTAAACAGCGGCAAGTATATGCAGAGCTGCAAGCCCAGCAAGTAGTGAATCAAACGCTAGGGAACATCATCGATGCCTATCAGTTAAACGATGCGGCGAATCGAGCCGCTGTTGCCAGACAGTTGGAAAGTGAAAGGACGTTACGACATGAAACTGAAGATCGTCTCAAGCGTTTTGCGGCTGCGGCAGCAACTGATAGTTGCGCTGCTCACCGTATGCCTGAGTCTGGTATTAACATCTTGCGCGAATAAACCCGGCACAATTTTAGCCAAAACTCCGGTGCTACTACCACCAGAGTCGGCAATGACGGAATGTGAAATTCCCGAATTTACCGGTTCAACATGGGGGGACAGTGCGCTCTATGCTCTGGCCCTGAAACGGGAATTGCGCATCTGTAAAGGGCGGTTAGATGAAATTATCTCTTGGCGTGCAACCCTTCGCCCTTGAAATCTTAGGTACGTTAGTGGCGAGAATTCACTTGAATGACTTCTTGCGCTGAGTGGTTTACAGCGGATCTGCGGCTCGAATGACGTTGGGTCTCGTTAACGTTTTATCCCCTACGGGCAACTATTTATCAGGAGAATAATCATGGCATGGATTGATATCGGAATATGTACTTTTTGTCAGGTGGAATCATGAATGCAACTCAAATCAGGCAACTGGCCGCCGCCGCGTTAGTGGGAAAAACGGATGCTGAAGGCAGAGTCTATTCAACTGACGCATGGCCAGTCACCACGTACCCGGCCATTTTGTTGCAAACGCCGATGGAAGTTAAAGAGTCCATTGGTCGGCATGCGCCGCAGTTTAAGACCATGACGACCTTGCGAATCAGTGGACATATCCAACTGAGCGAGGCGACAAATCGGGTCACTGAAGCAGCATCCGCGCTTGAACGTTTGTGTGAGCAAATTCAACGTGCGGTTATCAACAGTTATGAGCTGACTCGTCAGATTCAGCAATTCGCCAAGGTGCGCACCACCATGGGCATCGACACTAGCAGTGAGCAGCATTTTTCTGAAGTTAAAATGGAGTTGGATATTGAATATTACCAAGGGCCGGAGGATTTCTTCCCGCTGGAAACTACCCCATTGGAGGGCATTGACGTCACTCTTTCTATGCCCGATGGCACCACAGATCCTCTGATCGCCATTACCTTCCCGGAGTAACTCTATGTTCGTAAAACCTACGGCTGGCCGCGCGGTGCGCGATCCGGTCAAGGGCACCTTTTTGCCTAAATTCGGTACTGAGGTTCCTGATAACGCATTTTGGCATCGTCGCATTCAAGACGGTGATGTGGTGCAGATAACCGCTAAATCAGTGGTGTCTGCATTTGAAGTATCAACAATGGAGAGTACAAAACTATGAGCATTCCTTTCACTAATATCCCAAGTAATCTGCGCACACCGCTGTTTTTTGCAGAGTTTGATAACTCTCAAGCCAACACGGCGAGCACTACCCAGCGCACATTGATTATTGGACAAACATTATCGGACAGCACTTTGCCCGCCAATGTTCCGGTACTGGTTTCATCCACAGCGACGGTTGCTGGTTTGGCGGGAGCCGGCTCGATGTTGCATGGGCAAATGGCGGCCTATCTGGCAAACGACACGGCGGGTGAAATCTATCTTCTTCCCCTGAGTGAAACTGATGCCATGGTGGCAGCCACCGGTAAAATCACTGTGACTACGCCCGCTTCGGCGACGGGTGTGATTTCGCTCTACATCGGCGGTATTCGGGTACAAACCACTGTCGTGGCGACGGATGATGTGGCCACGGTTGCTGCAGCACTGGCTGCGGCAATTGAGAGTAAGCCTGAATTGCCAGTGACGGTTGTTCATACCGAGGAGCAGGCATCTGAAGGGGGCGTTATCGTCTTAGCGGCAAAGAACAAAGGTGCGCATGGCAATAACATTGACTTGCGTCTGAACTATCTTGGCAGCGCTGGTGGGGAAGCAACACCAGAGAGTTTGATGCTAACGATGACCCCAATGGCCGGTGGCGCAGGGGCGCCAGAGCTGGCGAGTGGTTTGGCGAATTTACAGGATCGCACCTTTGATTTCATCATCAACCCCTACACCGATACAGCGTCATTGGATGCTATTCAATCTTTCCTTTCCGATAGCACGGGGCGCTGGAGCTATAGCCAACAACTGTATGGGCACAGTTTCGCCGCGCAATCTGGCACCTATGGTCAACTGACGGCTGCCGGAGAACTACGTAATGATCAGCATGCTTCACTGTTGGGTGTTCATCACTCGCCGACACCGGCCTACATTTGGTCGGCGGCTTATGTGGGAGCCATTGCACAAAGTTTGCGCAATGATCCAGGTCGCCCACTGCAAACACTGGCTATCAGCGGCGTCTTGGCGCCACCATTGTCCAGCCGTTTCACGCTGACGGAACGTAATAACTTACTGCACAGCGGTATTTCCACGGTGACAGTGGCGGATGACGGCAAGGTTCAAGTGGAAAATATCATCACGACTTATCAGACCAATAAATACGGTGCTGAAGATGATAGTTACCTGCAAATCGAAACTTTGTTCTTACTGATGTTTGTCACCCGTTATCTGCGCACGCAAGTAACCTCTAAGTTTGCTCGCATGAAGTTGGCCGCCGATGGCACCCGTTTTGCTCCGGGTTCGGCCATTATTACTCCGAATGTTATCCGCGCTGAACTGATTGCCCAGTATCAAACATTGGAATTTAACGGCTACGTGCAGGATGCCAAAGGTTTCGCTCGTGGGTTGATTGTTGAGAAAAACGCCAGTAATCCGAATCGAGTTGATGTGCTGTGGACTGGGGTGCTGATTAACCAACTGCGTATTTTTGCAGTACTTAATCAATTCCGCCTGCAAGCGGCTGTTTAACTCTCAACATTTTAACAATAAATAAGGAAATAAATTATGAGCGATTCTTCAAACCGTCTGGCGGGTACTGCCTATGTCACTGTTGATGGCATTACGATTATGGTAGCTGGTCAGTTCAAATACAGCCCATCAAAAGTGAAACGCGAAACCGTGATGGGGATGGATGGCATTCATGGCTATAAAGAAACCGTGGTTGCACCGTCAATTTCTTGCACTATCCGCGACAGCGGCGGTGTTTCCATCAGTGACTTCAATGACCAAACTAATGTCAATATCGTGTGTGAATTAGCTAATGGCAAAACCATTATCGGCAGTGGTATGTGGTCGGTTAGTACTTTGGTGGTGGATAGCACCGAAGGTACAGTTGATGTCAGTTGGGAAGGCGGTTCGGTGACGGAGAACTAAGATGGCTGAATTGGATCGCAGTAAAACCATTTCGCTAGTGAAACCCATCTCGCACGAGGCCACTAAGACCACCTATGAGGTGGTCGAACTCAGCGAGCCGACGTTATTGCAAGTGCAGCAATTTTACGATGAGCAAACCAAAACCGGCTCGCTCAGTGGTATGGGATT
This sequence comes from Yersinia vastinensis, assembly GCF_902726565.1. Classification (GTDB taxonomy): domain Bacteria; phylum Pseudomonadota; class Gammaproteobacteria; order Enterobacterales; family Enterobacteriaceae; genus Yersinia; species Yersinia vastinensis. The sequence continues at coordinate 335,800 of NZ_CACVAF010000002.1, read as the reverse complement.
GTTGATTGCATTGGTGTCTGGGGTGCCGCGTGAAGCTATCAAAAAGATGGCTTTTACCGACTACAAAGCTTGCGAGGTCTACATGATGGGTTTTTTAGCCTACTCCCCAATGGGGGACGATGGCGCGAAATAATCGCTGACGTCACTTACTACTATAGCTGGGGGCCGGGCGATGCCTGGTCCCTGACCTACAGTAAATTAATGTGGTGGTGTCAGCAGGCCGAGCGGATTAATAAAATTAAGGCTGGCAAAAATGGCTGATAAAAACAGTATTGATGGGATTCCACCTTTGGACGATATCGCTGGGGGTAAAATACCGGCGTATAAAAAAATTCCGGGGGCCATGGTTAAGGCTTATAAGCTTGCTAATGGTGTACATACAGCCTATACCATTAGTTCTGAATTATTAGGCTTAATAAATAAAGGTGCAAGTAATGCACTCATTGTTAACAATGCAGCTCAAGGTGTTGGAGTGCCTGTTGAACAGTTCGGTGATGTTACTGGTGCCATGAGAATTCGTGGTGTTGATAATATTGAGGCCATCAAATCCACACAGAAACTATATAAAAGGCTCAATGATATAGCTTGGGGCCATAATAAGCCGGCATCTGAATTATTCACTAAGCATAAAATCGATATTATCCTCAATGATAATGGCACCGTTGATGCTCCTAAAACGATGACAAATTATGCTACTGCTTATGCACCATTGTCACCAAGAGATAAGAGCGAATTAGATAATGTCATTGAGTTCGACAGTAATGAAATGCTATTGCCACGTGAAGGTACTGATCTTAACTCTTTATTTACTCGAGTTAAAACTTTCGGACTTGATGTCGATCCTGAATATAACAAAAAAGCAGTCACTTTGGAGCATGAAAAAACCACACTAAAAGCGGCTAAAGAGGGATGGTTGCAGCAGTTTAATTACAATGTAACTAGCCCATTTTTATTTGATGATATTCTTGCAAATATAACAGGCCGGTTTTCTGATTTAATCGCTTATGACTTTGATGAAAGCTCATTTATTACAAACTGGATGAATATAGATGGCTATAATTTATTAAAGAAACAACAAGCACAGAGTGATCCTGATTTTCTAGATAAACTTAATACGTATGAGCTTTTCATGCTTAACTTTCCTGGAATATCAGGCAGTGTTAAGAAAAAAATGCATGAACACGAAGCTTTAAAGAAAAATACGCAAAGAATAGGCTCGCCAGTAGCTGATAGTACTATTAGTCAAACTCCTTATCCACAGACTAATCTTAATCAGCAAGTAGAACGATTTAATCAGAGTATTGATGATATTTGGATGAGTGATAACAGCCAAGTTAGTGATTCTGATATACGTGATACTTATTCGATAGAGCCAGCTACATCACCCAACGACAATATCGTCAGTCATGTTACCAATATATCGCCTATTTATTCTGAGGCGGAGGGGGGCTTTAATGCTGATGTGATTGCCGATGTTATTGCGACTGCTATGCAGAATAACCGAGTGGAGATCGAACTGACACTTATTGATAGCCGGACGGGTGAAACGTCAGAGATTCAGGCGCAGGGAGGCGGGCGGATTAGCTACGCCATGGTCATGCCAATGTAATTACGCGAGTCATTTCCCTTCCTTTCTGTCATCACCCGCTTCGGCGGTTTTTTGCTTTTCTATCGTAAGAATCCTAAACAGGAGAACGCAATGTCACTTATCGGCGATACCTTATCCACGCTACTCGGTGGCGGTGATGACAACTGGCAATGGTCGGATCATCTACATCAAGCCTCGTTTCGCGGTGTACCTTTTGTCATCAATAAAAGTGTTGATACTTTTGGCCGGCGTCAGGTGGTGCACAGTTACCCTTATCGTGATACCAGCTATATCGAAGATCTCGGCCGTAGCGCTCGGAGCATTGTGCTAACGGGATTTCTGGTGCAAAACAGCCAGATTTATACCGCGCCAGATGTGATGACTCAGCGTGATTCATTGATTGCTGCATGTGAAATGCAAGGGCCGGGGACGTTAGTACACCCAACTCTCGGCGAAATGACCGTCAGTGTGAGTGAATTGCAGATTGATGAGAATACCGCCGCTGGGCGGATATTTTCATTCACTATAAAGGCGCATGAATCCGGCTTACGCGCTTTCGCCATCACTGGTGCGGCAGAGATGGGGGCATCAATCCAATCTTCCTGGCTGGGTTTGAGTGCCAAAGCGGTTGCCGGTTTTATTGCCACAGTAAAGGGTGAGATGCGCTCTGCGACTCAGGCGATAAAAACGCTGAAAAATACGGCGGCATTTTGGGGGAGGATGGTAACAAGCACCGCCAATGAGGCCAGCAATTTGGGAAATGCGTTGCGCTCAACCTTCGGTAGCAAGCGGTATGGCCGCTATCACCACGGCACCGTGGGGGGCAGCAGTTCCGGGGCGACACAAACTGTCAATTTGACAAGTGATACTGCGGACCTCGCACTCTTGGTATCGCAGCGGCTGGCATTAGCGGTTGAAGGGCAGTCGGCAGTTAATTTTGCAGTAAATGACTTGCTTGATGCCAATAGCATTGATGCCCATGCCAGTAAGCTGTTGGCGCTGGTGAATGCATTGCAAAACAGCGGTGTCAGTATCTTAGATGTGATTCGCATGATGGAAATATTGGCAACAATGCAAGACGACACCTTTCGTGCCAATGAAAGTGAGGCGGCAGTTGCCGATGCCAGTCATCAATTAATGGCGACATTGTGTGCTGGGGGGATGGTTTATGCTGCAGCGCAATATCAGCCGGAAAGCTATGACGATGCGGTGACCATTTTAGGACGGGTGTGTGAAGTCATTGATAACCGAGCGCTGGCTGCTGCCGATAGTGGAAATGATGATGTATACCGTTCACTGATGCTGATGCGGGAATCCATTGTGTTGCGTTTGCAACAAGCAGGAGCGAATTTATCGCGGGTTGGCGATGTAAGTTTCACTCGTGCGCTACCTGCTTTGATGCTAGCAAATCGGTTGTATCAAGATGCTTCTCGCGCAGAGGCGTTAGTGAAAATGGCCAATCCTATTCATCCGGCATTTATGCCCATTAGATTTAAGGCATTGAACCTATGAATGATGAATGGGTAAACGATGACTTAACACTGGAAGTGGGCGGCAGGGCAATCACCGGCTGGAGTAAAATTCAGGTCACCAGAGGCATTGAAACGTTACCCAGTAGTTTTGAACTGTCATTGATGGATCGCTATCCCGGCAGTGAAGGACTGCAATGGATAAACCCCGGAGATCCCTGTGTGGTCAAACTGGGCAACGATGCCGTCTTGACCGGCTATATCGACAGCTGGGATAGCACCATCACGGCCACCAGTCGTGAGGTTACTGCGAAGGGGCGGAGCAAGTGTCAGGATTTGGTCGATTGCTCTGCGCAATGGCCCAACAGCGTAATCAGTCAGTCCACGGTATTGCAAATTGCACAAAAATTGGCCGATCCTTATGGCATTAAGGTGACCTCTGACGTTACCGATCTGGTGGTGGTGCCGAAATTCACCCTTAACTGGGGAGAAACCGCGCAGGCGGTCATTGAACATGCAACCCGCTGGGCAGCACTGCTCTATTACGACCAACCAGATGGCAATTTATACCTCACTCGTGTCGGTACATGTAAAGCGGCTAGTGGCGTAGAACAGGGAGTCAATATTCTGAGTGCAAACCTGCATACGGATATTAATCAACGTTTTATTGACTACACCGGTGTAACCCTGTCGAGCAATACTGTCGCCCGCCGTTCTGCTTCGGGCGGCAATAACACCTCGGCTTTGGTGAAAAAGCAGGATACACAACTGGCTGAACAGTTTCCCACCCGTTATCGAAACAAAATAGTTATCGTCGAAAGCACCATGGACTCACCCGATTTGGTGAGAAATAGCCTCGATTGGAGCATCAACCGCAATAATGGCCGCTCTAAAGCTCTTAAGGTGCAAGTTGATAGCTGGCGCGATCGCGAGCACCGACTCTGGGAGACCAACTCACTGATTCCTATCTCCATTCCAGCTTTAGGGCTAAAAGATGAGTTATGGCTGTTGTCGGAGGTGATTTATCTAAAAGACGCTAAGGGCACAGTGGCAACTATGACGCTGATGCCCCCAGAGGCTTTTGCTCTTCAGCCCTACAAAATCAAATGAAACAGGGGGTTATATGCATGATGTCAGTGGACAATTCTCGACTCTATACCGACAGATAAAAATGCTGTTGGGGATCGGGCGAGCCGCTACCTTTGATGACAGTGAGGGGGTACAAACCGTGCAGTATCAGACCTCACTGGAAGTTCACAGTGACACACCACGGCTAGCTGAATTCGGCTTTTCGTCAGGATTACCGGCGGGTAGTGATGTGGTGATGGGGTTTCTGGGGGGCGATCGCTCCAGCGGTATGATCATTGCCTCTAATCATCCCTCTTACCGGCATAGAGAATTAAACTCTGGAGAAACAGTGATTTACTCTCAATGGGGGCAGTTTATCAAATTGACGGAAAGTGGGGTAATCATTGAGGCCAATAATCAGCCAGTGATCGTGAATAACGCTACTGACGTGACGGTAAATGCATCGGTAAAAGTGAGGCTAAATACCCCGCTATTAGAAGTGAGTGGCGATATTGTGGATAACGCAGGCAGTAATACCACGACACTTAAAACCTTGCGAGATACCTATAACAGCCACAATCATCAACTCAAAAACGTACAGTCGGGTAGTGCAACACTCACCAGTGAGGCACCCGCTAAGGTGGTGCGATGACAACGGATATTAAAACAGTTTGGGATGTCGATGCCTCTCTGGGGGATTGGCGGACAGGCCATGGTGGATTGCTAGAGGGGGATGATCTGCATACTGCCATTTTGTTGAGTTTATTCACCGATCGCCTAGCTCGGGTTGATGATGATATCGATGGCGATGATCGTCGGGGCTGGTGGGGGGACAGTGATGCGGTATCCGCGATAGGTTCGCGACTTTGGTTATTACGGCGACAAAAACTGACCACCCAGATTGCCATCAAAGCGGAGGACTATGCGCGGGAAGCGTTGGCATGGCTGATCGAGGATGCCGTTGTGGCTGTAATCACCGTTCGCGCACAAATCATGTACCCCAACACATTGTTGCTTGCTATTGCGTACCAGCAACCAGACAAAACTCAATCTTCAGTTAAATTTTCATGGGTATGGGAGGAATAATTCATGCCATTTAATCGACCCACCTTAAGCGAATTACGGCAACGAAATCAGTCCTATATGCAATCGGAACTGAAAACGGGTGGTAATTTATTGCGTTTTTCTAATATTGGCGTGATCAGTGACGCAGATGCCGGAATGGCACATCTGCATTACGGTTATCTTGATTATATTGCCCGGCAAGCGACCCCCTACAATGCGAGCGATGAATATCTTGCGGCCTGGGCGGCACTAAAAGATGTGTTTCGCAAAGCAGCGAATCCAGCCAATTGTACTGATGTGCGTTTCGGTGGTCTTGCCGGGCGGGTCATTCCTGCCGGGCGGCGTCTTAATCGGGCTGATGGCTATCAGTATCAACTCGATAATGCCGTGACGATCGCCGCTGATGGCAACGCAATCGGTAGAATTACCGCGATTTTACCTAGCCCACTGGAGGATGCGACAGGCGGTGGCAACCGAGGGAACAGTGCAGCAGGAACCGTGTTGACACTCGATATTGCTATTGAGGGGGTGCAAGCTACTGCTACAGCACTGAGTAAAATCACCGGGGGGGCAGACATTGAATCTGAAGATGCCTTTCGCTCGCGAATGTTATTGGCTTACCAAAACATTCCGCAAGGCGGTAATGACACAGACTATCAATCTTGGGCATTGGCAGCACCGGGAGTGACGCGATGCTGGGTTAAACGGCGCTTGATGGGGGCCGGCACAGTCGGAGTCTATATCATGTGTGATGATAATGATTACGCTGGCTTCCCGCAGGGCAGTGACGGCATTTCTTCACTCGAACAGTGGGGGGCCGTCAAAGCCACGGGAGATCAGAGGCGGGTAGCCGATGCTATTTATCCGCAGCAACCCATTATTGCCTTGGTATATGTCTGCGCTCCCATCGCACAACCCATTGATTTCGTCTTCAGCGGCATTTCTCATGTAGATGGCACCACCACGGCCGCCATCAATGCCGCGATCGACGAGGTTTTTTTCGCTGAGGGCGAGCCCGGTGGAAAAATTCTGTGGTCATCACTGTTGTTGGCCATTGGGGAAGTCCCTGGCATTGGGGGGTTTATTATGCAATCTCCGGCAGCCAATATTGAGCTGCAAACCGGTAAACTCCCCATTAGGGGTACAGTGAGCTACTTATGAGCCGCTATTCTGTCAGTGAATATACTGAAGCTTTGCAGGCATTAATGCCAATGGGTTTGGTTTGGCCACGACGATCTGATGGGGTGCAAACTGAAGTTTTACGGGCATTAGCCAGTGCTTATCGGCGCAGTGATGAAGATGCACAAGATTTGTTATCTGGCGCTTTTCCGGCAACCGCTACGGCGATGTTGCCGGAGTGGGAAGCGGCCTTGGGGCTACCGGATCTGTGCGCCATCGGTGAAGTCGATAGCATGATCCAACGCCAGCGTGCCGTGGTGTCTAAATTGTTTGGTATGGGGGGGCAGTCCGCGGCTTATTTTATTCGAGTCGCAAAAGCCCTGGGTTATTCCATTACGGTCACTCAATATCGGCAAGCTTGTGCAGGAATGGCAGTTTGTCATGATGCACTTAACGGCGAAGAGTGGCCCTTTACTTGGCTCATTACCGCGCCGGAAACCACCATCCATTATGCTCAATGTGGCTTAACTTATTGCAGCGACCCTCTGCGTTCATGGGGTAATAAACAACTTGAATGCAGATTAGCGGTATTAAATCCGTCTCATACAAATTTGAAGTTCGGCTATACCCTTATGACTTGATGCTTCAGCGCCGCTAGCTGCAACACCAATTCATTCGGATATATATCAGTTAATTAATTATCGATACAGATCGCTTTCACTAGTGAGGATTTTCTATGCAAAAAATTGGCGATATTCCTAATACGCGCGCCGACAACAATGGCGAATTTACCGACGGCAATGTTGCTGCCGGTGTTCCCCCAACGATATTACCGGCTGAATGGTTTAATACCTTGCAGCGGGAGTTAATTAAAGTCGTACAAGATGGAGGATTAACATTAGATCCAAACGATGATACCCAGGTATTAGCAGCGCTGAAGAAACTATTTTTACAGTCGGGTAATAATTTATCAGAAATAAAAGCTGCTGGCCCAGCAGCGGTTGCTGCGGCTCTCGCAAATCTGGGGGGGTTATCCACGACAGGAACAGCCGCGGCTGCAACTAAGCTTGCCACAGCACGAAAAATTGGTGGTGTAAATTTTGATGGCACTGCGGATATTACTTTGCCGTTTATTAATAGCACGGATGCCAATATTCAATTAGTGGGTGTTTTGGGGGTGAAAAGCCTTTCCGTAACTGATGACCTTCGTTGTGGACGACTGATATCTAAAGGTGCAGTTTATGCTAATGAGAATGGAGCTGGTGGGACAGCCATGTTTGGCACTGATGGGAATATTACCGGTTCAATATGGGGTAGTAATCTTTATAGTTATATAAATACAATTGATCTAGTTGGCTCTCCAATTCCTTGGCCCCAATCTACCCTCCCCACTGGTTATTTGAAATGTAACGGTGCAGCTTTTAGTAAAACACAATACCCCAAACTGGCTCTTGCCTATCCATCGGGTATTTTACCGGATATGCGTGGTGATGTTATTCGCGCATGGGATGATGGACGAGGAATTGATCCAGGTCGAGCACTGTTATCAGAGCAGGGTGATGCAATTCGCAATATAACAGGCACCTTTAGCGTTCATGGTGCTAAAGAATTATCAACGTCATATCCATCAGCTGCGAGTGGGGCATTTGCCATCAGTGGTGTTGCAGGAAAAAATAATGTTGCATCTGGTGGAGATACTACCATTCCCCAATTTAATTTTTCAGCGGCCACTGTTGTGCCTACAGCTGCTGAAAACCGTATGCGAAATATTGCGTTCAACTATATTGTGAGGGCCTTATAATGAAGAAAAATATGCTGAATATTACTCAAGCCCAATTAGATGAAGATGGTTTGGCTATAATCGAGGGGTGGATCTCTGTTTATAGTGTAAGTCGAGACTCGCGAGAGTACATAGGTGTAAATAGTGAGTATTTGGCAGTGGGTGTAGGTATACCTGCCGGGAGCTATATTGATGCTCCAATGCCACTTGATGATAATAACAAGGCGATCCGGCGTACTGAAGATGGAAAAGCTTGGGAAGCTGTGACTGATTTACGTGACCAAGCAGCTTACAGAACGGACTCTGGGCAGTTGGAACCAGTGAACTACCTTGGCGATCTACCTGATACCCATACATTATTGGCACCGCAGACTACTTATGATTTTTGGAATGGGGATCTGTGGGTAACGGATACAAAAGCACAGCATGTTGCAGCAATACAAATAGCTGAAGATACGAAAAAGCAGTTATTGAATGAAGCTGCAGCTAGTATAGCACCATTACAAGATGCTATAGATACCGAACTGGCAACGGATAGCGAGAAAGAACAACTCATAGCATGGAAAACTTATCGTGTATTGTTGAATCGTATTGATATATCAGTAGCTCCTGATATTGAGTGGCCGTTAGTCCCCTAAAGCTAATAGTATAACCGGGTTTAATCGTCCGGTTATACTATCTCTATTCCCCCGATAAAACCCTTATCAATCTTCATCAATCCCCTCGTGACGCTCCTCATTTCATGCTAAATTCCCATATCTTAAGCCATTACATCGTTTTTCGGGGACCAGTATGTTTACCTATCAAGAAATATCTTCGTTAAACGAACTGGAACTGATTGTCTATAACTACATCATAAAAAATACTGACAAAGTGATGTATATGACTATCAGGGAACTCGCCGATTCTGCTGGTGTTTCCACTACCACCGTTTTGCGTTTTTGCAAAAAAATGAATTGTGATGGTTACTCTGAATTCCGCGTGCGTTTTAAACTGTATTTAGAGCATGACGAAAAACCACCGATTAGTTTTGGTATCAGTGAAATAATTAACTATTTTAAAAGTATCAATAATAGTGAATTTGATGAACTACTTGATCTGGCTGCAGCACAAATAGCACAAACACGGAGAATTATTTTTGTTGGGATAGGCACATCTGGTGCATTAGGTAAATATAGTGCTCGATTCTTTTCTAATATTGGTAAATACAGTACATACATTGATGATCCTTATTACCCGATTAATAGTGATATGTATCAGGATGCGATTGCCATCATACTCTCCGTTTCTGGAGAGACCGAAGAAATTATCCGTATTGCTAATCAGTTCAGTTTGCAAAACTGTAAGATTATCAGCCTGACCAATAGTGATAATTCAACATTGGCTAAGATGGCTGATTTAAATATCTCTTATCATATGCCACCTATTGTATTAGAAGGTCATTATAATATTACTACCCAAATACCTGTGTTGTATATTATTGAAACCATAGGTAAGAAACTCCCTCCGCTAATGAATGAAAAAACGCCATAAAACAAGGTGTTTTTTATATGTTACATATTCCAAGTCACGACTTTTGTTATATCGTGACTTCAATTCTCTTTTTGTTAAACTTCAGTCTTAATCGACCAAAAATATTAATAATAAATCGCTAATACTCTGTTTATCTTATACTCAGTATCCTTGACAGGAGATTAATAATGGCAATTGATTACTCATTAACCGCTCAAGAAATTATTAAATATATCGGCGGTGATAATAATGTGATTACCGTCACACATTGTGCGACGCGTTTACGTTTTATATTGAAAGATAATAAAGCGGTCGATAAAGAAAAATTAAATCGTGTTAAGGGTGTTATTACCGTTATCGAAGCTGGCGGGCAAATGCAGGTGGTGATTGGTAATCATGTCGGTGATGCCTACAAACATGTCACTAACCTGATTAATATAGATGAAAGTGCAGCTGTTGCTGCACCGAAAGTCGGTATTATTAGTCGTTTGATGGATATTATTTCCAGTATTTTTGCACCTTTCCTTTATCCGTTAGCGGCCTGCGGTATTTTGCAGGGGATTATTTCTTTCCTTGCAGCCATTGGTTGGATGGATGCTGCTAGTGGTACTTATCGTATTTTGAACTTTGTCTCTTGGACTGGGTTCACTTTCCTGCCAGTGATGGTGGCCTTTACCGCGGCAAAAAAATTCAATGTGAATCCGTTTACTGCTGTGATTACAGCCTGTGCGCTGATCAGCCCAGATTACATGAATATGCTGACAGCCAATAAGATAGTTACTGTCAATTCAGCGGATCCTGCGGTTCAACAATTAATGCATGAAGCCGTGAATAACCCACAAGTTGCTCAAATTTTGAATACTATTGCAGGTATCCCTTTGTCTTCACCGACACTGGATTTCTTCGGTATTCCTGTGCAATACCTGAGCTATACCGCCTCGGTTATTCCGATTATCTTGATGGTTTGGGCTATGTCTTATGTGCAGCGCTTTTTTGAACGTGTCCTGCCGATGGTTGTGCGTAACCTGTTCACTCCAATGTTCTGTATTGCCATTATGGTGCCATTAACCCTGCTGGTTTTCGGCCCAGTAGGTAATTTGATTGGTGGCGCTATCGGTGGTGTATACAACACGCTTTATAACCTTAGTCCCGCAGTTGCCGGGTTTATGGTAGGTGCATTTTGGCAACCCTTGGTCACGTTAGGGGTTCATTGGGGTATCACGCCGGTGACAGTAGGTAACTACGCAACCCTGGGTTATGACACTTTCACTGGTCTACAAGCTTCTGCTGTCTTCGCTATGGCCGGCGCTATGTTTGGGGTCTACTTAAAAACGCGAAACAGCGAAATGAAAGGTATTTCTCTGTCGGCGGGGATTACCGCTTTATTCGGTATTACCGAGCCGGCTATTTATGGTGTGGCATTGCGACTGAAAAAACCGTTCCTGTGCAGTTGTGCCGCGGGCGGAATTGGTGGGGCTATCGCCGGAAGTTTTAATGCGGTGTCGTGGAGCTACTGTTTGCCGGGTATTGCCGTGCTGCCCGTCTTCTTTAAAGAAGGGCATATGACCCAATTCTTGGGTTTCTTAATATCAATCACTGTCGCTTTCGTATTGGGTGCTGTGTTCACTTGGCTGGTTGGCTTTACCGATGAGGTTGAGAGTGTAGAGGAAAAAGCATCATCGTCACCTATTACTCAGGCGCAAATGAATCAGGGTTAAAATAGCCTTAATGTTTAGGCGGGCGACCCCCGTCATTGAATTTTATTTTCAGGGTGGGTACTTGCCTACCGCACTATGGGAGAAAGTTATGAATTACAAACAATTACCGAAGGATTTCTTATGGGGTGGCGCAGTCGCAGCACATCAGGTTGAAGGTGGCTGGGATAAGGGGGGTAAAGGGGTAAGTATCGCCGATGTACTTTCCGGCGGCGCGCACGGCGTTGACCGTGTGATGACGGATGGTGTGCTAGAAGGCTATCGCTATCCGAACCATGAAGCCGTTGATTTCTATGGTCATTACAAAGAAGACATCGCATTGTTTGCTGAGATGGGCTTCAAATGTTTTCGTACTTCCATTGCTTGGACACGCATTTTCCCTAAGGGTGATGAGTTACAACCGAATGAAGCGGGCCTGCAATTTTACGACGATATGTTTGATGAGCTGCTGAAATACGGCATCGAACCGGTTATTACTTTGTCGCACTTCGAAATGCCATGGCACTTGGTTAAAGAATACGGTGGCTGGAAAAACCGCAAAGTGGTCGACTTCTTCGTTAGGTTTAGTGAAGTGGTCATGGAGCGTTATAAAAGCAAAGTTAAGTATTGGATGACGTTCAACGAGATTAACAATCAGCGCAACTGGAAATACCCATTATTTGGCTATTGCTGCTCTGGCGTGGTGTTCACTGAACAAGAAAATCCAGAAGAAACAATGTACCAAGTGCTGCATCACCAGTTTGTTGCCAGTGCTAAAGTGGTCAAATTGGGTCATGCAATTAACCCTGAATTCAAAATCGGCTGCATGGTTGCCATGGTGCCGCTATACCCATTCTCTTGCCACCCTGACGACATGATGTATTCCGTGGAAGCTATGCGTGAGCGTTATCTATTCGGTGACGTCCATATGCGTGGTTATTACCCTTCATATATTCTCAATGAATGGGAACGTCGTGGTTTTACTATCCATATGGAAGAGGGAGATCTCGAAGTGCTGCGTGAGGGGTGTGCTGACTATATGGGGCTGAGTTATTATATGAGCAATGCAGTTTCGGCGACCAATCCCGGCAGCGGTAACTCATTGTCTGGTTTTGAGGGCAGTGTGCCAAATCCACACGTTAAAGCCTCTGACTGGGGATGGCAGATTGATCCCGTCGGCTTACGTTATTCACTCAGCGTATTGTATGAGCGTTATCAAAAACCGCTATTTATTGTCGAAAATGGCTTTGGTGCTATCGACAAAGTGGGCGATGACGGCATGGTTCACGATGATTATCGCATTGCTTATCTTAAAGCGCATATTGAGCAGATGAAAAAAGCAGTGTTTGAAGACGGTGTCGACTTAATGGGCTACACCCCGTGGGGTTGTATCGATTGCGTGTCATTCACGACTGGTGAATACAGTAAACGTTATGGTTTTATCTATGTAGACAAAAATGATGATGGCACTGGTACGATGGCGCGTTCGCGAAAACTGAGTTTCGACTGGTATAAAAAAGTCATCGAGACCAACGGCGAAGAACTTTAACGTTACTCAACTCTAGGTTTATAGCAGGTCATCAGGGCAAGGTCGCGTGCTATCGAGCGACCTTCTACCCCGACGTTCAGTTCCTATCACACAAACAAAAAAACCAACCCTAACAGGTTGGTTTTCTTTAGGTATTTTGGTCGGCATGAAAGGATTTGAACCTTCGACCCCCGACACCCCATGACGGTGCGCTACCAGGCTGCGCTACATGCCGATACAGTGGCATTTATACTACATTTTACAGTGACTAATGCAATACCGGATAAAAACGTTTGCCGTTTTTTTAAGCACGTAATGCCCGAATTTTAGAGCTAGTTCGCAATAAAACGTTTTATATCCGTCAGTACTTGCAGTAGCAGTGGGAGCTGCGGCTTTTCATCTTTAATTTCATTGCCTTGCTCATCATAAGTACGGTATTGGCCATTACTATCTAACACAATCGTTTGTGTCGGTGTTGTAATCACTAACATTCCGTTATCACCCGTAGCAACCCAGTTATGATGACGTCGCGCGGCAAATAGATCTTCACCTTGTGAATAATCCTCCGATGCCGTCTTAACATGCAATAACCGTTGCATCAGTGTCGTCATAATATCTTCGTGGTTAGTGAGCTTGTTCACCGTCTGTGCTGGCGTACCTGGCCAATGGACAATCAGTGGGACTTGCAACTGTTGACGATTAAAACTGCTACCCGCCCCCCAATTATCATTACCGTAATCATTAAATTCGACACCATGTGCAGCAGTGATAATAACCACGGTTTTATCGAGTTGGCCACGCTGTTTCAGGGTGTCCAGAATCGTTGCAATCTGCTGATCCACATCTTGTGCGCCCGCCTTATAGTGACGGACAAAGTTGTTCGGTGATGCAATTTTCTCACCCTTGATAGGATCTTGTGCTTCAGCGGCCCCATTCAGATTAATGTATGAGAACCATGGCGCATTACTGGTCAAGGTTGACAACCATTGTTGCCATTGCGCCGTAGTCTCGCTGTCAGTCTGTTCTGTGGGAGCCGGTAAGGTGAAATCGGACAACAGGGCTTGGCGGTAAAGTGGCGATGCAAAGCCATCGGACGAGAACAGGCCAAACTGGTAACCTTGCGCACTCAATGCCGTAATGAATGCCGAGGGTTTCCGGGCAGAGAGAACACCGTCCAGATAAGTTGGGGATATGCCATAAAACAGGCCAAATAAACCGGTATCTTGGCGATTACCCGAACTGTAATGTCGGTCAAACTGAATATTCGAGTGACTAAACTCGGCCAATGCTGGCATATCTTTTTGCAGGCTATCGACACGAATTCCATCAACGACAATTAACAGCAGATTATAGCCACTGCCTTTATCGCTAAAAGTCATTGGGCTGAGAGGATATTCAACCGTCAGCGCGTCTGGATTCCCCTGCTCGACTAAGCGCCTCTGATATTCCTGTTGGTCAAGCAGACCATGTTTCTCTAGGAATTTACGGGCCGTCATCGGATATGAAAGTGGTAAGTTGGCGCGTTGCATGCTGATCGGGCGATAGAAGTTTGCATCAGCCCAGATATACATCAAATGTGAGGCAAAGAATGCGGAAATAAACACCGCAACCAATGGTTTAACAAAGCGCTGCCGGTTGAGACTGCGCAATTTTTGCCATGCCCAAGTACCGAAAAGCATCTCGACCAGAAAAATAACTGGCACGGCAATAAACATCAATTGCCAATCACGCGCCAACTCAGTTTGGTCTGGGTTAATCACTAATTCCCAAACGACAGCATTAAGGTGTAAGTGGAAACGAGTGAAAACCTCTGTATCTACTAATAATAGCGTTAAACCCGCCGTCGCAAAGGCAGCTGAAAGGAAACGCAGCAGCCGCTGCGACATCACCACAAAGGTCAGTGGGAATATCACCAATAAATAGGCAGCAAAAACGATAAAACTAAAATGCCCGAGCCAGCTGACAAGGGCATAGATACGGCCAATCAGCGATGAGGGCCAATCGGAAACAAACAAATAGCGGCTACCCAGCACCAGGCTGAACAGGATGTTAAACAAGGCGAACCAGTGCCCCCAGCTGATCATCTGGGAGACTTTTTCACGATAGCGCTGACGATTTGTCACCATATTGAGATTGCAGTCTTGGCCGATAAATTAATGAGCTTTATCTTCACGTACTGAAGCTTGAAGGGCCTCAGCGAAAGAACGCGCCAATACTTTGCGTTGCGCGGGGGCAATGCTGGTATTGATCAGATTTGTTACCATATTCCCCAAAACCATTAAAGAAAGGTCGGTTGGGGTACGGTGTTTTTCCAGTACGCTGACCAATTCAGATAGCAATTGTTCAACGTGTTCGTCGCTATAACGGGATGATTGTGGCATAAAAATTGTGCTCAACACCTGACAAAGTCCCATATCTTACCGTATAGAGACGCGCTTTTCCGCTATTTTATAGCATTAAGAATCATTAGCCATTAATTGAGGGGCGCGATAGCTTTTGGGTTGCAGCTCTCAGGCATCAGTGATTGAATACGCCCCTAGCCAAAAGGAGTATTTATCATGAGTCTGGATATTGACCAGATAGCCTTACATCAGCTTATCAAGCGTGATGAGCAAACGCTTGATGTGGTGTTGCGCGATTCACTGTTACCAACCAATGCTGTAGTCGAAGAAATGATGGCCGAGCTGCATCGGGTTTACAGTGCCAAAAGCAAAGCTTACGGGCTGTTTAATGAGCAAAGTGAGTTAGCTGAAGCACTGAAACGAAGCCGTAAGGGTGATGAAGACTTCCTCAGCTTTAGTCGCGCAGTAACCGGGCGTTTACGCGATGAGTTAGCGAAATATCCGTTTGCTGAAGGTGGTGTGGTGCTGTTTTGCCAATACCGCTACTTGGCTGTGGAATATTTGCTGATCTCGGTGTTGAGCAGTTGTAATAGTATGCGAGTGAATGAGCAGCTTGATCTGAGTACCACCCATTATCTCGATATCAATCGTGCTGATATCGTGGCCCGTATCGATTTGACAGAGTGGGAAAATAATCCAGAGTCAACCCGCTATTTGACCTTCCTGAAAGGGCGGGTTGGGCGCAAAGTATCTGACTTCTTTATGGATTTCCTGTCTGCGTCTGAGGGGCTGGATACTAAAGCACAAAACCGTGGTTTATTGCAGGCAGTTGACGACTATTGTGCAGATGCAGAGCTTGGCAAAAATGAGCGTCAGGCATACCGCCAGCAGGTATATAGCTACTGTAATGAGCAGTTGCAGGCGGGTGAAGAGATTGCTTTGCAGGAGCTTGCACAAGAATTACCTAAGTTGGGCGAAAAGGATTTCCAGCAATTTTCTGTCGAGCAAGGTTATGCACTGGAAGAGAGCTTCCCAGCGGATCGCGGAACACTGCGTCAGTTGACCAAATTTGCCGGCAGCGGTGGTGGGTTGAGTATCAATTTTGACGCATTGTTGCTGGGGGAACGTATTTTCTGGGATCCCGCGACAGATACATTGACTATCAGAGGCACGCCACCAAACCTGCGAGATCAGTTGCAGCGTAATGCGGGCAAGAAGTGACTGTATATTGTATCAGTAAAATGTTTAGCCAATAAAAAACGCCGCATAAGCGGCGTTTTTTATTTCGGCGTCCCGAATATCGAAAGCGACGCGATTAAACGCGAACGAAGTCGATATGAGTCAGTTTTGGCTTGAAAGCGTGACGCTGAACAGCCTGTACTTTAACTTTGGTTTCTTTACCGTCAACAACCAGAGTCAGTACTGAATCATAAAAGCCCGGTTTCAATTCAAGGTTCTTGGTGGTGTCATGATCAAGTTCAATAGCGATTGCTGCTTCTGAACCACCGTAAATGATTGCCGGAAATTTATTTGCTGCACGCAGGCGGCGGCTCGCACCCTTACCCTGGTCTTTACGTACTTCTACATTGATAGTGGTCATTTGGTTTTCTCTTAAAGAAAATTTACCCTGCTACAGGCGACCCAGCAACAGGTTCGATAGTCGGCTTTGATCGGGTAAACCCAGAGCAAAGCGGGCGATATTCTAGCGAAGTCTCAGCCAGACAGCAAACAATACCGCATATAACCTGCGTTCTTGGTGCTACAGCGGTGTTGGCTACATTCTCTCGCCCGAATCACTTACTGATGTAAGCTCATCGGGACTCTTTCACTTGCCGCCTTGCTGTAACGCCAATAACTGGGTTATCTGCTTCGCGTGGTGCTACAGCGGTGTTGGCTACGTTCTCTCGCCCGAATCACTTACTGATGTAAGCTCATCGGAACTCTTTCACTTGCCGCCTTGCTGTAACGCCAATAACTGGGTTATCTGCTTCGCATGGCGCTACAGCGTGTTGGTTGTATGTGTTAAGCCAACGAGTCTGCTTTTCTAAAACGCCCCTGATAATCAAATATCTTTTCTCGAATTTGCCACCATTGTCCACGGCGCCGGGCGACAACAAAATCTGGATAACGCAATAGTGCTTGTTGAGCAATAATATCTGCTGCGGTTTGCCATTTTAGTGTAATTCCCGGCGCTCGTTGATGGGGGCGTAGGAAAATTTGCTCAAAAGCCATCCGCTGTGCTGGTGTGGTTAACCGAAAACGTTCGCTGGTATTGGTGCCATCTTCGTCGTAATAGGTCATTTTTAGCCATTCACCCTTTGCATCATGCCCAGACTCCAGACTCATGCCGCCACAGCGCAGTACTAATGCGTCTTTCAATTTCAATGCGGCTTTTAGCATATCGTCGGGGTCGACCAGCACTTCCTGACACTGATGACAGCGGCGCGCAGCAATATCATTTTCAGCCCCACAATGAGGACAGGATTTAAAGCGGAAGCGGTAGTCACATTGCGCTCTGCTACCGCTGTCATCCTCAAACCAGCCCTGACAGCGGCGGCCAAAGTGTTCGATAATTTCGCCTGACGCGGTACATTTCCCCCAAAAAATATTGGCAAAACCACAGTCCGGGCAAAAAACTTGCACGGGTTGGCTATCGCTATGGGGTTTACTGGTGCCAACTTCGGGTGTGAAAAGATCATGGGGATTACCCGCATAATCTAGAATCAAACAGTCTTTTTTGCCCGGAAAGAGTCGCAAGCCACGTCCGACAATTTGTTGATATAAGCTGACTGATTCCGTCGGGCGAAGA
Source organism: Yersinia vastinensis (assembly GCF_902726565.1). Classification (GTDB taxonomy): domain Bacteria; phylum Pseudomonadota; class Gammaproteobacteria; order Enterobacterales; family Enterobacteriaceae; genus Yersinia; species Yersinia vastinensis. The sequence goes on along the minus strand of NZ_CACVAF010000002.1, from coordinate 317,826 downwards.
ATGGCAATTAAATCAACATGAGGAGCATCAAAACCGGTCGTCAATACAGCAACATTCACCAAGTAGTGTAATTGTTGTGCTTTAAAGGCGGTAATTAATGCATCGCGTTCCGCAGGGGGTGTCCCGGCACTGATCAGCGCCGCTTCACCCTGAGGCAGTAATCCGTAGACCTCTTTGGCGTGTTCGACGGTGGCGGCAAAAATCATCACTCCACGGCGCTGGGCGGCATATTCAATTATTTGGCTAACAATATGTGGGGTGATTCTTTGCTGCTGTTTAAGTTCACGGTCTAAATCTGCTTCACGGAACATCCCGTCACTGTTGCTGGTCAGACGGCTGAAATCGTATTGCACTACCGGCATATCTAACCGCTCTGGGGGCACCAGAAAACCGTGTTTGATCATATAGCGCAGGGGTAATTCATAAATACAATCGCGGAACAGTGATTTTCCATCACCGCGCGTAATGCCGTGATAATGGAATTGATAAATCCACCCCTTGCCCAGACGATAAGGTGTGGCTGTCAGCCCCAATAGTCGCAGGCGCGGGTTGGTGCTGCGTAAATGTTGAATAATTTGCTGATATTGGCTGTCATCTTCGTCACTGATGCGATGGCATTCATCAATAATTAACAATGAAAAAGCACTATCAAATAGGGAAAGATTTCGCGCGACTGATTGCACGCTCCCAAAAACAACTTTCCCTTCACTTTGGCGTTGCTGTAAACCCGCGGCGAAAATATCAGCTTCTAAACCGTAGGCACAGTATTTGGCATGATTTTGCGCAACCAATTCTTTGACATGCGCCAGCACCAGAACGCGGCCACGAGCCAGCTTTGCCAGTTCGGCAATGACCAGACTTTTACCTGCCCCGGTAGGCAAAACAATCAGAGCGGGTTCGGCATGTCGACGAAAATGGGCAAGGGTGGCATCCACCGCCTCTTGCTGATAAGGGCGTAATGTAAATGCCATTACAGGTTATGGCCGTTGGCGGAAGACATCATTTGCAACACTCTTTTACCGGATATAAACAACATTTCTCTCTACCCGTAGTGAAAAAATTTCTACTCTCTATTATGCCGATTGGCGGGGCTGGGGCGATAACTGAATTTTACCACGATGCAGTTTCTAAATAAGGGGCTGGTTGCAACTGTTTCTAGGATGATATGACAACCGCCGCTATACTGGTGGATTAGGTTGGTTAGACAGCGAATAATTTTCCTCTATATAACTTTACGGCTTCATTCATTCCACACCGTATAATTCCCCTCATTTTTCAAGATGTAGGCGTGATTACGGTATCGTGCCTGTCACGGGCACGACTATACAACAGGCAAAGTAGATTCAATGCGATTGGACAAGTTTTTATCTCAGCAATTAGGTGTCAGCCGGGCGTTGGTCGCGCGCGAGCTACGGGCAAAGCGAGTTACCATTGATGGTGAAGTGGTTAAAAGTGGTGCCATTAAGCTAACCCCAGAGCAGGACGTGAGATTTGATGGCAACCCATTACAACAAATGGTTGGTCCACGTTACTTTATGCTGAACAAGCCACAAGGCTACGTGTGCTCAACCGACGATCCGGATCATCCTACGGTGCTATATTTCCTTGATGAACCAGTAGCATACAAACTTCATGCTGCCGGTCGGTTAGACATTGATACTACAGGGTTGGTACTGATGACCGACGATGGTCAGTGGTCACACCGTATCACCTCGCCGCGCCACCATTGTGAAAAAACCTATCTGGTGACATTGGAACATCCACTGGCCGATGATACGGCGCAGCAATTTGCTGACGGCGTACAACTGCATAACGAAAAATCCCTGACCAAACCGGCACTGCTTGAAGTTATCGAGCCGCAGTTGGTGCGTCTGACCATCAGCGAAGGGCGTTATCATCAGGTTAAACGGATGTTCGCGGCCGTCGGAAATAGGGTAGTAGAACTGCACCGTGAGCGAATTGGTGAAATCAGGCTCGATGATGATTTGGCACCTGGCGAGTATCGCCCACTAACGGCAGAAGAGATTGCGAGTGTCGGCGCACCACATCTGTAAGTGATTTTTCTATTGCAGCGTGGGCGAATGGTTTCCACGCTGTTTTGCCGTTGATATAACCGACTACAGGTTATTGAAGGAGTTATTGAACGTGCTTGCCAGTAATCAAGAAGAGAAAAATCGGACATCCCACTTTGGCTTAATCTTTATCCTGGGCTTGTTGTCGATGCTGATGCCGCTGGCGATTGATATGTATCTTCCCGCCATGCCCACGATTGCCCAAGAGTTTGGTGTAGAGAGTGGTTCGGTGCAGATGACCTTAAGCGCATACGTGCTGGGATTTGCTATCGGGCAGATGTTCTATGGGCCAATGGCCGATAGCCTTGGGCGCAAGCCGGTCATTTTCTGGGGGACGCTAATCTTCGCGCTTGCCGGGATGGCTTGTGCTATGGCGCAATCGATTGAACAATTAATTAACATGCGTTTCCTGCATGGTTTGTCGGCAGCCGCCGCGAGTGTGGTGATTAATGCCTTGATGCGAGACATGTTCACCAAAGACGATTTCTCCCGCATGATGTCTTTTGTGGTTTTGGTGATGACTATCGCACCGCTCTTGGCACCGATCATTGGCGGGGCGTTGCTGGTGTGGTTTAGCTGGCATGCTATCTTCTGGACTATGGCGGGTGCTGCGTTGGTGGCCGCGATATTGGTTTCACTGTTTATCAAAGAAACTTTGCCGCAAGAAAAACGACAGCGGTTTCACTTGCGTACCACTATTGGCAATTTCGCCACTTTATTCCGTCATAAGCGGGTCCTGAGCTACATGCTAGCCAGCGGCTTCTCTTTTGCTGGGATGTTCTCATTCCTGAGTGCCGGTCCTTTTGTCTATATCGATTTAAACGGCGTTTCTCCGCAGAACTTTGGTTATTATTTCGCGCTGAATATTGTCTTTCTATTCTTGATGACACTGATTAACAGCCGCAATGTTCGCCGCTTCGGAGCATTGAAAATGTTCCGCTTTGGTATGTTGGTGCAACTTGTTATGGGAATCTGGTTGCTGGTGGTTTGTGCTACCGGCTTGGGGTTCTGGGCACTGGTATTGGGTGTAGCGGCTTATGTTGGCTGTATCGCGATGATCACCTCGAATGCCATGGCTGTTATCTTGGATGATTTCCCGCATATGGCAGGTACGGCCTCTTCTCTGGCCGGGACTTTGCGTTTTGGTATCGGCGCGATTGTGGGAACGTTGTTGTCGATGGCACCATCGCGTAGTGCCTGGCCTATGGTCAGCTCAATGGCATTTTGTATTATTGTCGCCATGCTGTTTTATCTTTATGCCAGCCGCCCTCATAAAGATGCGGTGAAATAATTCATACTTAGGCATGAGAGGAGGTGCTCGAACCTCTTCTTATGTCTTTTATGAGTCACTAGCCATTAATTAACATCATGCTTAAATCCTTCCTCTGCTTCCCTTCACTTTGTTAAATATCGCTCTAATTGCCACGAAAAAGCAGCAGATTCTTGCGCTTCATCAACATAATAAGCATGCATATCATTATTCATTGCATAGTTATGCTTGGCACCATATTGTTAACTTTTTGAGCAATATTATAAAAACATCTAAATTGTTGCGACGTAATTTTTATCTGTTATTTCTTCGCGTAAAAAGGTGACGGATATCAGTGAATATATATATTTATCAATTAATTAATTGAACTTTATTCGCATGGTATGACGCTGATTTGTTCCTGAAATGTAAAATATTGGCTGGTATTAGGTAACGTGTTTGCAAGAAAAATGGTTGAGATAGCCGCCATAAAGGTATAAATATAACGAAAAATGGGATCTAAATCCCAAACCGGCAGTCTCGGGCTTGGCACTGATGACTGAATCAAGGTTGAAAACAGCACAAAAGTAGCATTGTTGGTTTTTAGTTTCTAAATTGTTATCAATGTTGTGTTTTGATGAGGTTTGAATCAAGCACAATACCAACTTAGCGGCTATAACTTTAGTGAGTGTGAGTCATTGTGGTGCTTTTATGGTTTTTTGATTTTTTATTTTAACTAGGAAAAATACGTGAATAATATCCAACTTTCGGTAGTACATCGTCTGCCGCAAAGTTACCGTTGGTTATCTGGTTTCATCGGCGTCAAAGTTGAGCCGATACCACTGACGGCGATAGACGATACCAATAATGACCTTATGGGGCTGAAATTACTCAGCCACGATGGCACACATGCGCAAATTATCATGCAGCGGCTCCATCTCTCGTTACAAGAGATACAAGTGGATTCCGCCATTGTTGAATGGGAAGGCGAGCCTTGCTTGTTTGTCCATAATCAAGATGAAAGTGCCACTATGTGCCGTCTGAAAGATGTGGGTGTTGCTATTGCTGAAACGATGACGGCGCTCTATCCCTTCTGACGTGCGATCGCGTTCGTCAGCGCTACTCGTCAGTTATCCATGCTGGCGCTTTTTTATGTCTTGATTCCCGATCTTCAGCAAACTAGTCTGCAAATTGCAGCAATTGCTGAGTATATTGCTGTTTGGGCGCAGCAAATATCGCCCGACAATCACCTTGCTCCACGACTTCGCCTTGCTTTAACACAATCACCTGATGGCAAAGTGAGCGTACAACTTGTAAGTCATGGCTGATAAACAGATAACTGAGCTGGTAGCGTTGTTGAAGGGATTTCAGTAAAGCCAAAATTTGCGCCTGTACTGATTTATCCAATGATGAGGTTGGCTCATCGAGGATCAGCAACTGGGGTTGCAGAATGAGTGCTCGCGCAATGGCAATACGCTGGCGCTGCCCGCCTGAGAACTCTGTCGGGTAGCGATAACGGCTCACCGGATCCAACCCAACTTCTTCCATAGCTTTGATCACTCGCTGTTCGCGATGTGTGGCGCTGAGTTTCTGATGCACCTCCAGCCCTTCAGCAATAATCTGCTGAACATTCAAGCGAGGGTTAAGTGCTGAGTATGGGTCCTGAAACACCACTTGAATGCGGCTACGATAGGGCAGCATTTGCTTTGGTGAAAAATTGTGTAGCGGTTGACCACTAAACCAAATCTCGCCTTGGGAGGGCAGTAAGCGCAGCAATGCCAACCCGGTGGTGCTTTTCCCTGAGCCTGACTCACCCACCAACCCTAAACTTTCGCCGGGTTTTAAATCAAAACTGAGATCTTTCAGCGCATAGTGATGAGCGACGGTGCGGCGTAATAAACCTCGCTTGATGGGAAAAGCCACTTGCAACCCTTTAACTTCAAGCAAGGGTTGCAAGTTGGTGTTCAGCGGTAATGGGTCACCTTGTGGCTCGGCATCCAGTAGCTGGCGGGTATAGGGATGCTGTGGTGTACTAAATAGAGCCTGACGACTATTTTGCTCAACAACGCGTCCTTCACGCATCACCGCCACGTTGTCTGCTAACCGGCGCACAATATTCAGGTTATGAGTGATAAACAGTAAACTCATCCCCATTTCTTGCTTTAACTCTTTCAGCAAACTCAAAATTTGAGCTTGCACCGAGACATCCAGCGCCGTCGTTGGTTCATCGGCAATCAATAACTTGGGTTGCGTCAAGACCGCCATCGCAATCATCACTCGCTGGCGTTCGCCCCCGGAGAGTTGATGTGGGAAATCGGCTAATCTGCTTTTGGCATGACGAATCCCCACCCGATCAAGACACTGAATAATCTCAGTTCGAGCCACTTCCTGACGCATACCCCGATGCAGCGACAGCACTTCTGCCAGCTGTTTCTCAATGGTATGTAATGGGTTTAATGAGACCATCGGCTCTTGAAAAATCATTGAAATCTGGTCACCGCGAATACGGCGTAATGTTGGTTCATCAGCGTGTAACAATGATGTTCCCGCAAACAGAATATCGCCGGTTGGGTAAACGACGGGGGGCGAGGGCAGTAGACGTAAAATAGACAGAGCTGTGACACTCTTGCCAGAGCCGGACTCCCCGACCAAAGCCAGTGTTTCACCGGTTTCTATCTGTAATGACAGTTCGCTGACAACTTGACGATCAACACCGGCTTGGCGAAATGCAACACTGAGATTTTGAATATCCAGAAGTGGGGAGGTCGCCATATCAGTACACCTTACTTGGGTCAAAGGCGTCACGTACCGCTTCGCCGATAAAAATCAACAGAGATAACAGCACGGCCAATACCAAAAATGCAGTGATCCCAAGCCAGGGCGCCTGAAGGTTATTCTTACCTTCCAGCAGCAGTCCGCCTAGTGAGGGAGAACCCATTGGTAGGCCAAAACCGAGGAAATCGAGTGAGGTAAGGGTGGTGATTGAGCCACATAGAATGAAAGGCAAAAACGTCAATGTGGCGACCATGGCGTTAGGCAGCATATGACGTGACATAATCACTCGGTCACGCACTCCCATGGCCCGCGCCGCGCGGATATAGTCATAATTTCGCGTGCGCAAAAATTCTGCACGAACGACACCGACTAACCCCATCCAGCCGAATATTACGGTAATGGCCAATAACCACCAGAAATTTGGCTGCACAATACTGGACAGTAAAATCACTAAAAACAGTGTTGGCATACCGGACCAGACTTCAATAAAGCGCTGGCCCCACAGGTCAACCCGGCCGCCGTAATAGCCTTGAACTGCCCCGGCACAAATCCCAATCACACTGGAAAATAGCGTCAATGTCAGGCCAAATAGCAGCGAGATACGAAATCCATAAATGACTTTAGCCAACACATCACCGCCGGTGCTGTCCGTACCCAATAAATTGGTGCGGCTGGGAGGTGAGGGGAAGGGAACATCAGTGGCAAAATTAATGGTGTTATTGCTAAAACGGATAGGTGCCCAGATAGCCCAGCCATTTTCTTTAATTCTGGCCAGCACATAAGGGTCTTGGTAATCGGCTGCCGTGGTTAAAATACCGCCAAAGGTTGATTCGCTGTAATTGGTCATAAAGGGCATATAGATTCGCCCCTGATAGTTCACCAGCAGTGGTTTATCATTGGCGATAAACTCGGCAAATAGACTGATAATAAACAGTGTCAGGAAAATCCACAGTGACCAGTAGCCACGGCGGTTTTGACGAAATCGCGCCCATCGGGCCTGATTAATTGCACTCAGCCGTATCATTATTGGCGGCCCTCAAAATCAATCCGTGGATCAACCAGGGTATAGGTGATATCGCTGAGAATGTTTAGCAACAAACCAATCAGAGTGAAAATATAAAGGGTGCCAAACATCACCGGATAGTCGCGCTGCAAGGTAGCGTCATAACCTAACAATCCTAAGCCATTAAGCGAAAACATCACTTCTATCAGGAGTGAACCGGTGAAGAACATGCTGATAAAGGTGGCAGGGAAACCGGCTATCACCAACAACATGGCATTACGGAATACATGACGATACAGAATTTTTTCTTCGGGCAGCCCTTTGGCGCGGGCAGTGACAACATATTGTTTGCGTATTTCGTCGAGGAATGAGTTTTTAGTCAGCATAGTCAATGTAGCGAAGCCACCAATCACTGTCGCCAATACCGGCAAGGTGATATGCCACAGATAGTCCGTTATCTTGCTATACCACGGCAGTGTGTCCCAGTTGCTAGACACCAGTCCACGCAGTGGGAATAAATCGAAATAGCTGCCACCCGAAAACAGTACAACCAGCAAAATAGCGAACAAGAAAGAGGGGATGGCATAGCCAATAATAATTAAGGTGCTGCTCCAAGTATCAAATGCCGTACCATTTCGGACCGCTTTTTTGATTCCTAGCGGAATGGAGACCATATAAATTATCAGTGTGCTCCATAGCCCGAGGGAGATAGACACCGGTAGGCTATGTTTAATTAATGACATGACAGATTCGCCGCGGAACAGGCTGTCACCAAAATCAAAACGCACATAGCTCCATAGCATGTCGAAATAGCGCTGATGTAGCGGTTTGTCGAAACCAAAACGTTGTTTAATTTCGGCAATGACTTCCGGGTCTAATCCGCGTGAGCCGCGATAGTTACTATCACCCACTTGTGCGGCATTTAGGCCAACTTTTGCGCCTCCTAAGCCTGCATCACCGCCACCAGTGCTATAACTGCTGGAATGACCCAGTTCAATGTTGGCGATGGCCTGATCAACCGGGCCTCCAGGGGCGATTTGCACAATAAAAAAGTTAATAGTAATAATCGCCCACAACGTGGGAATGACCAGCAACAGCCGTCGTAACAGATATGCGCCCACAACAGCCCCCTAGTGACGTTCTGCTGGCAGGCGAGCTGCCTTATTGACATCAAACCACCAGCTATCAAACCCTAGCGAATAAGTGGGGCGTTCCGCAGGCGTTGAGAATTTATCCCAATAAGCAAAGCGGGCATGATTGGAGTACCACATCGGAATCATCAAATAGTTCCAGGTCAACACGCGATCAAGCGCTCGGCCTAGAGACTGTAAAGCCTCCGGCTGTTCTTGATGTTTAATAATCTGTTCGATTAAGTGATCAATCGCGGGATCTTTAATACCCGGTGCGTTGTAGCTGGAATCAATATAAGCCGAGCCCCACAAGATTTGTAAGTCTGGGCTAGGGTAAGGGAAGGCCCTGTAAACCGTCGGGATCATATCGTAATCCCGGCTACGCAGGCGGTTAACAAATTGAGAGCTGTCAACCTCGCGGATATTCATGGTGATACCCAATCGCTGCAAATTATGTTTGAACGGTTGGACATACTGGAAATTGCTGCCGCTAAGTAACAGCAATTCAAACTCAAAAGGTTTACCGGTTTCGCTGTTAACCAATCGTTGATTTTTAACTTCCCAACCCGCTTCACTCAGTAATTCACGTGCTTTTAATAGATTATCCCGCGAGTCACCACTGCCGTCAGTTTGTGGTGGCTGATATATTTGCGTGAAGACTTCTGGCGGTATTTTGCCTTTGAGTGGGGCTAACCAAGCTAATTCCGCGCTGTCTGGATAACCTTTTGCGGCATATTCAGTATTCTGGAAGAAGCTATTTGTGCGCTGATAACTATTGAAATAAAAGGCTTTATTCATCCAGTCAAAGTCAAAGGCCAGAGTCAGTGCTTCACGGACACGCCGATCGCTAAAAATTGGGCGCTGGACATTAAATGCTAACCAGCGAGTATTTTGCGCCGAATTATCGAGGATATCCTGTTTGACGATATAGTTTTTTGCGAAGTTACCGCCCACATATTGCGTGGCCCAACTTTTTGGCGAAGTTTCTTCGCGGAAATCGAACGCACCGGCTTTAAAAGCTTCCAGTGCGACTTTATCGTCTAAATAGTAATCATATCGAATGGTATCAAAATTATACTGGCCGCGATTGACTGGCAAGTTAGCTGCCCAATAATCTCTGACTCGTTCGTAGGTAATAAACTGGCCCATTTTATATTTACCAATACGATAAGGACCACTGCTGACAGGTGGTTTACTCAACGGGTCACTGAGTTTATGGTCTTTCCAAAAATGCTCGGGCATGACAGGTAAGCCAAACAGGCCCAGCATTTTATCTTTATTAGGTTCCGGGAATTCAAAACGCACAGTTAGGCGAGAAATAGCTTTAACTTGTACACCTTTATAGACAATACGAAATTGTGGTACGCCTTCCGTCATAAACTTATTGAAAGTAAACGCCACATCCCGCGCAGTAATTGGGGCACCATCATGGAAACGTGCACGGGGGTTAATATCCACTTCAATCCAGTGAAAGTCGGGAGCAAAACGCGCTGATTCAGCAATTAAAGGGTAATAGCTGCCAATCTCGTCATCTGATGTAGTAAATAGCGAGTCATACAGCCGCTCAGTACGTATGGCCGCGTTACCACGCAATGCATAACGGTTAAAGTTATCAAAGGTGCCAATAGCAGACAGCGTGATGTTACCGCCTTTAGGGGCCGCAGGATTAACATAATCAAAATGGCTAAAATCTGATGAGTATTTAGGTTCGCCCAGGATGGCAAAAGAGCTGCCTTCTTTAATTGTTTCGGCCTGTAAGCCAAAACTGAGGGTTGCAAGCATCAAGGCAGCAAGTAGGCGTAACAACATATTGGTGATTATCTCCTGCCGTTATTCAGATAGTCATACTCTTAGATAAAATTACCAGTTTGCAGGGGTAAAGCAAACATTAAGGCGACGCGTTTTTGTTACGAATTCTTTTTCTTACAAAACTCGATTAAATCCTCAACAGACAATGGCTTGCTAAGTAAATAACCCTGTAAGAAGTTAACCCCATGCTGTGTTAAATACTGGAGTTGTTGTTCTGTTTCGACGCCTTCGGCAACGGTTTCAATATTGAGTTTGTGCGCTAGCATTAATACTGCATCCAATACCGGTGCCGCAACAGTATTAATACCGATTGTGCTGACAAAACCACGATCAATTTTAATATAGTCTAGAGTAAAACGTTCTAAATAGATCAGCGCACTGTGTCCCGTGCCAAAGTCATCAACAGCAATTTGTATTCCTTGGGAACGCAACCAGTCAAATTGCTTAATCGCCAATTCTTCTTCCACCATACCGCGCTCGGTAATCTCAAATATAGGGGCAAAGATATCGGTATTTAATTGCTTCAACATGTGTGAGACATCTTTACGGAAGTCATCATCAGCAAGGTGAATAGGTGAAATATTAAAGGCCAATTTTGTTCCAACAGAAACATGACTTTCTATTAATTTACTGTCTTTGATGATTAACTCAAATAAATGCCGGGTTAGTGGTTGAATCAAATGTTGAGCTTCAGCATAGGGAATAAAAAGATCAGGGGAGATTCGCCCTTCAATGGGGTGCTTCCACCGGATCAATGCCTCCAAGCCACGTAATGAACGATCCTGTGAGCTAAATGCCGGTTGATACTCCACAAAGAATTCACCACGCCGAATACCGCGTAAAATTTCAGCTTCAGCACTTTGACTGGCAATCAAAATATAATATGCCAGTATCCCCACCAAACCTGAAAGTAACAGTCCGCCTAATAGGGTCATGCGAATATCATCCGCTGTGAGGCTGGAGTGATAAATCAATATTTTAATTGGGTAACCGGGTAATTGCACTTCACGCGAAGCCTTGGTGGGTAGCTGGCTAACGGGGATGACTTTAGAGTCAAGAGTGGTTACGGCCAAATCATCAATCACAATCGCTAAATCGTTAACTTGGTTTTCAGCGTAATTTAATAATAAATAAGGATGTAATGTTAATTCCAGTGTTGCCAATACTCCGGAGTTACCACGACCGGCTTCACGAAGCCATACGCCAATTGCCGGTTTACTTGGCATCATAGGCGTCCCTTGCTGGATTTTAAAATCCAAAGGCTGGGATACATTAATTTTGGGGTATAACGCATTGACAGGAATGTGCATGTCACCCGTAGCTGAAGAACAATAAGTGATGTCATCACGAACCAATAAAAAGGCTCTAACACCATTAGTAAAGGCGGCCCGATAATGTAATGCAGAGCTGGCTTGTTCACATGTTTTTGTACTCAGCGGGATAAGCTGAGACATGGTTGTCGTCAGTTCATTAAGGAACTGGGACGAATAAGAGATAATATGATCGCTTTGTGTTGTTAATTTTCGTTCGCTACTGCGATAAAGTAATGACAACGTAATAATAACGAAACAAATAAAGAAGCAGAGTGCGAGGATGACACTTTTTTTTACAAGATGACGACGGGATAGAATATTGCGGGAGAACGCACTGTTTGAACTCATGTTACGTCGCCCCTCAGCATGATAAAAGTGTAATGAGTATAAGTAAGTTAGTAGCGCAGCGCTACCGGTTTGCTAGGGAGTATTATTGGTATTAATAAGCTTATCGATTTGAATTTCATCCAATATAAAGAAAACATGCTCTCTAAATGCATCAAATACGTAAAACAAGCAGACTTAATTTGTACCGATGTATTTTAGGGATATATCAGTAAAACAAACTTTCAGCTTATTAACCTAATCGACTTAATTTTCGAAAGGAGAATCGTTGGTTAATATGCCTTAGTACCAGAAAAATCTCGGTTAAGCGGAGCGAATTTTACACAGAAAATTCTTGAATTTCGCGGTTCTTAAAAAAAAAGGACATTTCCTACAATCAAACAGGAAAAGGGGTTAGAAAGGAAGGCCTACCCAAAATCGGTTAGAGACGTATAAATAATAAAAAACGCCACCAGAAGGTAGCGTTTCATCGTTTCGTTTGGTATCTCGGACAACAGGAATAAAAATCTGCTAGCTGCGCGAACCGCTACTTAGCACTCGGCGCCCATCGCGATAACGCTTATTCCAATAATCTTCATTTAGGCTCGATATTGTCACGCCGACGCTGGTCGAAGCATGAACAAATTTATCGTTACCTAGATAGATACCCACATGGCGACCTGTCGAACCAGCTCTGAACAGCACTAAATCGCCGGGGCGCAACTTGGTACGTTGGATTTTCTTGCCAAGATCCTGCTGCTCAGATGTTGAGCGTGGCAAATCCATTCCAAATTGTTCACGGAAAGTCGTTTGTACAAATGCGGAACAATCAATACCGCGTTTGGTGCTACCGCCTAAACGATAACGAACCCCTTTCCACCCTGCATACTGTTCTAAAATTTTCGACTTGACGTCAACGTTGCGCACCATCGCTTCGAATTCATCCTGAGAGGCTTGCAGTAAAAGCCCATCTTTGTCATTAACTGCACGCATCTCAGTTTGCGTATTTAAGTTCGAAGTCTGTGGTGTAGTACACGCGGATAACATGACCGCTGCTGCAACCGCAGGAATGACCCGCAGAATATATCTCATAATAGGTTGAGACTTGACCATTGTTGTTGTTTTCCCTTGCTGTCCTTACGACGGATGTCGCTACCAAAATGCCAAACGAATCGAGATTATTGATTGTGGTCTGATCAGACAATCACTTAACCAAATAAATGTGCGGGAACGCACAATATTAATCAGGACAGTGATGGAATAGCGATATCCGAGCACAAACGCTTTTGAGATTACCGTAATGATTAATAAAAGGCGAGCGCTTTTATAACCATTATTTTACTAAATGTTAATGCAGCATGAAATTTGATATTAAAACGCGGATAGCTGAATTTGTAACCATTTGGTAATAACAATGAGGGGGATAAGCGAATAGCGATTAGGGCAAAAAATAAGCTTTTTTGCCCTAACATTAAGGCGATGATGGATTAATGGTCTTTTGAACCGGGTAAATTTCGGTTAATGACATCAATTATTTTGTCACTGAGTGGTGTGAGCAAAACCCAGCTTGCCCCAACCAGAACAACGGCAAGAGAACCAACAGCAATATCGGTAAACCAATGCGCACCAATCATGACTCGCGGCATTGAAAAAATGACCACAATCAACAGAGCGATGGCAAATGCACCACGAGAAAAATAGCGCAACATAAAGCAGGCAAATATCATCAGCATCATGCCGTGGTCACCAGGAAAACTGTCGCTAGAGGCATCTTTGGTCGGAATGCCCGTCAATTCACTGACGCGATTGATATTCTCAAAAGTCAGTGTCGGGCTAGGATGAGAAACCGGTAGCAGATGACCTAGCTGGTTGAGGATAACCGCAGTTAACAACATCACCACCCCTGTGACGATTAACCGACGGCGACCTGTGGGGGGTTCCTTAATATAGAAGTACAAGTACAGCAGGCCCATGCACATCAGGGAAATAGCGTCAAAACCTCGATTGTTGGTGATAGCCACCAAGTGTAAAAATGGGGGGCTGGACAGCAAGTGTTGGTTAAAATAGAAGAATATTGCAGAATCTATTTTGAACCAGAAACCGTGGTTTACTGGGATATACCAGGAAAAAAATAGAGCAATTCCAAGCAAGTTGAGCAGTAGTATTGTCGGTAAATTACGACGGGTCATGCGATGGCCTATACATAAATTGTGTAACGAACAAAAATCGGGGCATATTATACCCCTTTAGTTAACCTAATATTCAGTAATTGATGCTGTAGTGCATTCCAATCAGCTTCATTTGCACTAATGAGTTCGATTCGGCTATCCAACGGGGGAATTTGGCGCGTTTCTATTTGCAAGTCATTACCTTGGCGATTAATTACCAAGGTTCCCTCGGCAATACGCATCACGCCTTTTACTCGCTCCACTGGGTTCAATCTTACCCATTCCAATAAGGGAACTGTATCAAATACGGTATCGGCATTAAATACCCAGCCACAACTCAGATAACCTTGACCCTTATTCAGCGCCCGACGCCAAGGCTCAGTTCCTTTTAAACTTAATGCTGCCAGCCCTTTTTGACGTGTTGAACTGTGATGATGTGCCCCATCGGGCAATTCATTATTATTGCTATGGGATATATCGAGTAGGGCAACATCAATTTCACCCTGTTCAGCATAATAGAGAGGGCGTGATGGTGATTGTTGCTCATGCCATTGTTGTAGTGCGTTGTAATCTGTGGCGCTGTAAGTATCTTGTTTATTTGCCACAAGGATATCAGCCGCCGCCAGTTGGTCACGGAAATTCTCATTGCTGGTATAACGATCATCACTTAGCTGGCGCGCATCAAGTAAGGTTACCGTGGCTCGCAGATCAATCCATGGCTGATAAATATCTGAAGTCAAAAGGGATAGGATTTGTTTTGGGTGACCCAATCCAGTTGGTTCGATAAGTAAACGATCGGGTTTTGCCTGTTGTAGCAACATATTCAAGCCAACTTGCATGGGCAAGCCATTTACGCAGCACATGCACCCACCGGGTATTTCTTTTAATACCGCGCCACTGTCTGCTAATAGAGCACCATCAATACCTATTTCGCCAAATTCATTGACCAGAACCGCCCATTTTTCGTTCTCTGGTTTTTGTGCCAATAAATGTCTAATTGTAGTGGTTTTTCCACATCCCAAAAAGCCGGTAATCAAGTTGGTTCTTGTCATATGGATCTCCGCGATGAAAATTTTTTTTTAATTAGCTATTAAGTTAATCCCATTTTAGCCGTTGTTATTAGAAGAGGATATAACAACAAGCAGGCTAATTATTGAACGAAAAAAGTCCAAATTAAGAGTATTTCCTAGGAAATTTCAGAACCGCGCCTAATGGCGGCCCTCGGAGAAGAAATATAATGAGCTTATTCCGGGGATTTTATTGAGTTATGGAAAGAGTAGAGCAATAAAAAATGCTCTACCGTTACCATTACTCGCGCTGAAATCCTCTATCTTTAAAATGACAGATATGAGAGTCGAGGTGATTATGAACAATTATCGAGTACTAATTATCTTAGCGATAATGTTTTCATGGACAATATCTTTTACTGCAAGTAGTGCGCAATCAAACCTGTCTGCTTCAGGAACAATTACATTTTCTGGAGCCATTGTAGACAGTCCATGTGATACTGCATTAGTGGGCCAAACGATAACAACCCGCTGTTATCGTAATGGTGAAACACTGACTCAGCGACAAACACTCTCACGTAATATGCCTCTGACATCCCGATTGCCAGGGAATTTAGCTTCTTCTCATCTGGAATGGCTGAATCCACAACGTAATCTGGGAATTTTAACCGTCACTTATCTTTAATATTTCAGACCGCATTATTAATTTCTGTAAATACACATCGCTGTAGAAAAGAATATCTATAAACACGGTTTATCATAATGATAAGCCGTGTTAGCTCGTTGCATATTTTGGCGTCAAGACACTATATGACCACAATGAAATTGTGTGACCACATGGTATACTTAGTGCCAATCAGACACCCCTTTGGTCAGGCCAATTTGGTATTATCAACGCCAATGCTTGATATAGGAACTTAAGGTTATGCGGTTATATCAGGAAGTGGGCAGTCAGTTACGTGCAGCGATTGTCAGTGGTCAGTATCATGTCGGTGACCGTTTACCGCCAGAGCGAGATATTGCTGAAAATTTCAGTGTCAGTCGCAGTGTGGTGCGAGAAGCACTGATTATGCTGGAACTGGAAAAATTGGTGGAAGTGCGCAAAGGCTCCGGTGTTTACGTGGTCAATGTACCCGATATGCTTGTAAATGGAGAGTCAGCTGTTTCAACTGACAGCGGTTATGGCCCATTTGAACTGCTACAAGCCCGCCAATTGCTGGAAAGTGAAGTGGCTGCTTTCGCTGCTATGCAGGCCACTAAGGCCGATATTATCAAAATGCGTGAGGCCATCGAGCAGGAAAAACGGGCATTAGAAGCCGGGGCTGTGGATGAAAGCGCAGATGAACTGTTCCACTGTCTGCTGGCGCAATCGACACAAAATAGCGTGTTGGCCAATATGGTTGCAGAAGCTTGGCAGGCACGAAAAACCAGCGCAATGTGGCTCGGTGCTCACGGTCATACTGTTGATTTCAGTTATCGTTGGCAATGGTTGGAAGATCATCAAAAAATCCTGCAAGCCGTGTTACGCCGTGATAGCAAGGCCGCCAAGCAAGCCATGTGGCAGCATTTGGAAAATGTTAAAATGAAATTACTGGAACTTTCTGATGCTGACCATCCTGACTTCGATGGCTATTTGTTTGAGTCGGCACCTTATCAGCTTGAAGAATAGAACGTCTTTGATAAATGTATTGGCTGAATGACGAAGAATGCTCATCCAGCCATTACGCAACAATGAAATTAAGCCTGTTCTGCCAAACGTTTCACACTCTCTTTCGCGCCAAATTGTTGCAGGCTGAGATAGGCTTCGGTTACCGCTTGGACGAAAGCGTGCTGCTGTGGCAAGGATTCACCAAACAAGGCTTTCAGTGACAGTAAACTCTGTACTCTGGCTACGCCATCTTCGCTGTTGGCCACACATTTCTTAAAGCTGTCAACCATTGGGTCACGGATATCAATAACCTGGCCATTATCATCGACACCACTGACATAACGCATCCAACCTGCAATACCTAATGCCAAACAGCGGTAGTTGCCGCCATGCTGTAAGTGCCAGCGCACGGAATCCAGCATCCGCTGCGGTAATTTTTGGCTGCCGTCCATGGCAATCTGCCATGTGCGGTGTTTCAGTGACGGATTGCTGTAACGTTCGATGAGTTGATCGGCGTAGGCATTAAGGTCAACACCGGTGACGCGCAGGGTTGGCGCTTGTTCATCTATCATCAAGCGGCGGGCAGTAATACGGTAATTATCATCAGCCATACAATCATTAATATGCGGGTAACCGGCCAGATAACCCAGATAAGCGAGGTAGGAATGGCTGCCGTTTAACATGCGCAGTTTCATTTCTTCAAAAGGCAATACGTCATCCACCAACTGGGCCCCAGCAATTTGCCAGTCAGGGCGGCCAGCGACAAATTTGTCTTCAACAACCCATTGAATAAATGGCTCACAGGCAATACCGCATGGGTCAACGACACCTAATTCGTCGGCAATTTCTTGCAAGGTTTCGGAAGTGGCTGCAGGCACAATGCGGTCGACCATGGTGTTAGGGAAGGTCACATTCTGGCTAATCCAATTAGCCAGCTCAGGATCACGGGCAGTGGCTAAACCCAGAACTGCATTTTTCACGATATGACCATTTTCTGGGATATTATCGCAGGAAAGCACGGTAAAGGGTGGCAGGCCGCGCAGACGACGTAACCGAAGGGCTTCAACCAATACACCCGGTGCAGAAGTTGGGGCATCAGGTATTGCCAGATCAGCACGGACAAACTCATTTTGCAGGTCCAATTGGCCGGTGCCAGGTTCGATGCAATAACCTTTCTCTGTGATGGTCAGCGAGACAATCGCCACTTGCGGTTCGGCCAATTTCTCTAATACTTGCATGATGCCATCTAGCCGGGCATGTAGTGACTCACAGACAGAACCGACAATAATTGCTTGATTACTTTGCGCCCCTTTTTCCAAGACAGAGAAAAGATGGTCTTGCTGACGCAAATTTTGAATCAATACGTCGCCACCCAATAAGCTGACTTCGCAGATACCCCAGTCTCCACCTTGTTTATTCAATACCCGGTCAGTGAGGAGTGCCTGATGGGCACGATGAAATGCGCCAAAACCAATGTGAACAATGCGACTTTTTAGCGCAGTCCTATCATAAGTCGGCAACTGTACGGTTGAGGGGAGGGGGCTGTTAGCTATGGTGTTCATACGTGGCTCCAAAATCATTCACCCCACAGTAGCTGCAAGGGGCTGACGTAAAAGGTGGCAAATAAAAAGTTGTTAGACCAGTTTTGGTGAGCCATCTGTAGGAAAAAAGCCACACCATCGTGATCATTTTCTTTTGCTCGTTGCCATGAATATCGGCTTGCAGTGTAAAGCCATATGACAGAAAATAAAATTGGTAAGTCCAATATTGATAATATTCGTGAAGTGGATCAACCAATGAGGTTTTGCTTTTTGACACTTAGCCCTGAAAGAGTAAGGATAAAGCTGAGTGATACCTCTTGGAAATCTGTATAACAGCATTTTTAGCACACCTGAATAGTTTACATAGAAGGTAAAAAAATAAATGGAACAAACATGGCGTTGGTATGGCCCGAATGATCCGGTGTCCTTAGATGATATCCGTCAGGCTGGCGCAACTGGGGTAGTGACCGCGTTACACCATATCCCGAATGGCGAAGTTTGGCCGGTGAGTGAAATCGAAAAGCGTCAGGCTGAATTGGCGGCGAAAGGTTTGGTCTGGTCGGTCGTGGAAAGCGTGCCGATTCATGAAGAGATTAAAACGCACAGCGGTAACTATCAGCAACATATCGATAATTACAAGCAAACGCTGCGCAATTTGGCTGCCTGCGGTATTGATACCGTGTGCTACAACTTTATGCCAATTCTGGACTGGACACGTACTGATCTGGAATATCAATTACCGGATGGTTCCAAAGCATTGCGTTTTGACCAAATCGCGTTTGCCACTTTCGAATTGCACATCCTCAAGCGCCCTGGTGCAGAGAATGATTACACGGCTGAAGAGCGTGCGCAGGCGGCAGATTATTTCAAAGCCATGACTGAAGCGGATATTGCCAAGCTAACGGGTAATATTATTGCCGGTTTACCGGGCGCTGAAGAGGGTTACACGCTGGATCAATTCCGTGCCCGTTTAGCTGAATATGATGGTATTGATAAAACGCAGTTGCGTGAAAATATGGCCTATTTCCTGCGCGAGATAATTCCGGTTGCTGAACAGGTCGGTTTGCGTATGGCGGTACACCCGGATGATCCACCGCGTCCAATTCTGGGCCTACCGCGTATCGTTTCAACGATTGAAGATATGCAGTGGCTGAAAGAGACCGTCGATAGCATTCACAATGGTTTTACCATGTGTACCGGTTCTTATGGCGTACGTGCTGACAATGATTTAGTGAAGATGATCGAAACTTTCGGTGATCGCATTCACTTCACGCACCTGCGTTCAACCTGTCGTGAAGGGAATCCAAAAACCTTCCATGAAGGCGGTCATTTGCAGGGTGATGTCGACATGTACTCCGTCGTTAAAGCTATTTTGACCGAAGAACAACGTCGTCAGGCGGCGGGTGATATGCGTCCGATCCCGATGCGACCAGACCATGGTCATCAGATGCTGGATGATTTGCATAAGAAAACCAATCCGGGTTATTCCGCCATTGGCCGCCTGAAAGGGTTGGCAGAGGTTCGTGGCGTGGAGTTGGCGCTGAAGCGGGCGTTTTTCCCTGAGCTAAAATAGTATCCATACCCGTCATCTTTCATGTTACAGCGGTGTTTTAGGATGAAAAAGCAAAAGGGCCGAGAAATCGGCCCTTTATTGTAGGTATACCCAATAGATTTCGCGATACAGGAAGGCGGCAAACGAACTCATCCCGATGAGCTTACATGAGTAAGTGATTCGGGTGAGTAAGAGCAGTCAACACACCTGTAACGTGAAAGATGATGGGGATATTATTCGGCGCGTCCCATATAGCGACGTTCTGCAATATGAATACGGATCTTCTCACCAGGGCTGATATATTCTGGCACCTGAATGGATAGGCCGGTACTCATCACCGCCGGTTTGTTACGGGCACTGGCTGATGCGCCTTTGATGCTCGGTGCGGTATCAACAATTTCCATATCAACCGTTTGTGGCAATTCCAATGCCAGCAACTGACCGTCCATTGTCAAAACTTGCATCCCCGGCATACCGCCTTCAGGAATAAACAGCAACTCTTCTTCAATTTGTTCTTTTTTGAAGTTGTAAGGCGTGAAATCTTCATCATCCATAAAGACGTATTCGTCGCCATCGATGTATGAGAAATTCACTGAGCGGCGGGTTAGCGTGATGGTATCGAGGATTTCATCACCTTTAAAACGCTCTTCAACTTTCAAGCCTGTACGTACGTCAGAAAAACGCATTTTATACAGTGTACTTGCGCCACGGGCACTTGGGCTTTGCACATCAATATCTTTCACCAGCAATAATTTGCCATTGAGGTTGACCGCCATACCCCGTTTTATTTCGTTCGCTCTTGCCATTTATTAACCGCCAATCAGAATTGAAGATAAGTTGCGACAAGTTACTCGTGCCGTGTGTTTCAGGCAAGCAGATAGCGCAAAAAAGAGTGAGATTTTCGGTATCAAACTGGCCTTATGCAAACACCGGCAACAGGCCGAATAATGCCGCAATATGAGCCACCGCATTGATCAGACCAAATAAGATAATAAAGCCAATCATAAGACGGCCACCCGGAGCTTGATAACCGGCCTGTGGGAAGCGTTTACGGCTGGCGCGTGCCATCAACGCAGGAACAATGACGGCCCAAATGGTGGCCGCTAACCCGGCAAAGCCAATCGCATAAAGAAAGCCATTCGGGAACAGCAGAGCACCGACGGTCGGCGGTACAAACGTGATTAATGCAGATTTAGTGCGCCCACGACGATCATCGGCAAACTTAAAGAAGTCGGCAATATAATCGAATAACCCCAGAGACACACCGAGGAATGAGCTGGCCAATGCCATATAAGAGAAGGCGTTGAGGAGTTGGCTGGTGATCTGGCTGGCCGAGACCGTATCCATCTGTTTCAGCAAACTACCAATATTACCGCCATCAGCAATCACTTGTTTGAATGCATCCCGGGCAATATTGCCCTGAATGGCGTACTGCCACAGGATATAAATGACTAAGGCAATCAAGGTACCATACAGCAAGCTCTGCACGACAGCTTTGCCGTCCTTGTGGTAATACTTTACCAGCCCCGGCACGTTACCGTGATAACCAAACGATGTCAGCAAATAGGGTAGCGCTGCCAAGGCATAAGGTAAATAGCTGGCATTACTGTCAGTTTGGTTGAATAGAACCGCACTTTCTACATGGCTAAACATATCACCGATGGACATGACAAATGTGATGACCATCCCACCGATTAATATCGTACTTAAGCGATCCACTGCTCGAGTGGATAACCAAACAATAAACGCCACCAGTAAAGCAAAAATAAAGCCCGCACCGGTCTGACCAATCCCCACGGTATTTTGCAATGTATGGGTAATGATTGAACCACCAGCAGAGATATAGGCGTAGGTCAGAATATAGAGAACAAAGGTGATCGATAGCCCATTGATTGAGCTCCAAACCTTACCAAGCAGGTCTTGCACCATGGTGTGGAAACTGGCACCTGTTGGGTAATTTAAGTTGGCTTCCAAAATCATCAAACCCGAAATCAGCATGCAGGCCCAAGTATAAATCAGCAGTGCCACTGAGCCGCTAAACCATACACCGGCTGTCACGATTGGGATTGAGAACATCCCAGCGCCCACAGCGGTGCCAGCAACGATCATGGCTCCCCCCAGAACGGAAGGTCGTGATAGGGATTGGGCTAGGTCTGTTGACATCTGTCACTCCGCATTTCTTTCGTGCTTGATGTTGCAGGGGCTGATGGCCCTGTTGCAACGTCAATAACGTTGGATATTAATAATAGGTTAATTGTTCTTTTGTACTAGCCTAATGGTACATGGTGGCGCTGACGCTGTAAACAGATGAATATGCTTACGGGGTTCATTTGGTTAGTGATTAGTCTGGTCATTAGAATTAATGCTGATTAAATATCGTACAAAACTATCTGAGACACAGGCGGTTGACTACCATCATTCACTTAATTCATTGAGCTATCTCAACGCCTTGAGTTCATATCATTACCACCTACTTGCAGTTCGAAACTTATAGATTTTCAGGTCGTTCCAGTTAAAAACAGACATAACGTGCACAATGAAAAGACAAAAGCTGTGGACGGCGTCAGCTATTCAGCCATTAATCAAGGATAGTGCTGGTAGTTGATGAGGGCGGTTGCTATTGTCCGCTGTTATTCCACCAGCCTACAGGAGCCTGCTGATGGACTGTCGCTCAGATTGCGGTGCCTGCTGTATTGCTCCTTCGATTTCCAGCCCGATCCCTGGTATGCCTTTAGGCAAACCAGCCAACACTCGTTGCCTGCATTTGGATGATGCCATGCGTTGCGGTATTTTCCATTCGCCTTCCCGTCCGGCGGTCTGTGCCAGTCTGCAAGCGTTACGCGAGATGTGTTTTGATACTCGCGACCAAGCTCTGGTGTATTTGATTCAACTGGAAACGGATACCGCGCCTTAAAGACAGTTGAGGGTAATCCTCAACTGTTGTCGAATGATACAGCGCTGTTTCTTAGTCAAAGATGGCGTAAAACTGCTGATTTAACCATAAATTAATAGCATGGCGGCTGGCTTCAAAATGTGGCTCGGGCAATTCTCGCGGGTCACACCATATCCATTGCTGACATTTATCAGGTTCTTTCAGCTCTGGCTGTCCACCGGGGTGCTGCGCCTGCAAACAGACAGAAACGGTGTGTTTACCTTCTGCACGCCAGGTTGCAAGATTATTACACAATGCCACGACATACATTTCATTGATATATAAGCCAGTTTCCTCGAGGATTTCTCGTTGAGCGGCTTGCTCAAAAGACTCTCCAGCCTCCATGTGTCCACCGGGAATAGACCAATAAGGCGCGTGCTGACCACAGCGTTTGCCCAGTAAGACTTCGCCTCGTTGATTGACGATAATGACGCCCACACCGACCACTACAGACATCGTATTAACCCCTTTATAATGTGCGTCAGCAACTATCAGCCATGGATGCTATTTTGTTGCTGATACAAACTCATTCACCATGAAAATGTGCGGAATGTCAAAAAATCATCAAGAATAAAAGCAGAAAACTTGCATATATTCTTAGTCGGAAACACACTCCTTGAAACGTTTCAGCGTTATCTCGTCACCAGATGATAAAGGGTAACGCTCCTTTTTCTCATTGAAGCTGAAACGATTCAATTTCAGCAAGAGAGGAGACATAATGTTCCAGTTATCAACTAAAGATATCCATCTGGCTGCACAAGCAGACAGCAAAAACGAAGCGATCACCCAAGTGGCCGCCGCGCTGACTCAAGCCGGGTGTGTTGCCGCCGGGTATGTCGATGGTATGTTAGCCCGTGAGCAACAAACTTCGACCTATCTGGGTAATGGCATTGCCATTCCACATGGTACTACTGATACCCGTGATCTGGTACTGAACACCGGTGTACAAGTTTTCCAATTCCCGCAGGGCATTGCGTGGGGCGAAGATCAAACGGCTTATATTGTTATCGGGATTGCCGCGCGTTCTGATGAGCATTTGGCATTATTGCGCCAGTTAACACATGTATTAAGTGATGATGCCATCGCTGCGCAGTTAGCAAAAACTACTTCAGCTGAAGAGCTGCGCAGTTTGCTGATGGGTGAGCAAAAAGCAGCTGAATTCCATTTCGATACCTCACTTATCGCGCTCGACGTTGCCGCAGACAACTTGATCACACTGCAAGCGCTGAATGCGGGTCGTTTACAGCAAATCGGGGCAGTCGATGCTCGCTTTGTCAGTGATGTCATTACCCGTGAACCGCTGAACCTAGGGCAGGGTATCTGGTTGAGTGACAGTACTGAAGGCAATTTGGTCAGTGCCGCTACTGTCAGTCGCCCAGCGACTGCATTTGAGCATAACGGAGAAAAAGTAGCGTTGCTGCTGACATTGTCCGTTGCCGATGACCAACCTCTCTCCGTGTTGAATTATTTAAGCGACCTGTTATTGGCGAAAAAAGCTGACGCGTTGCTGAACGCTGATGCGGCAGCACTGTTGGCATTGCTGACCAGTGAGTATGTCGAACAAAACGAAGTATTGAGCGCTGAGTTTGTTATCCGTAATGACCATGGATTACATGCGCGCCCAGGGACGATTTTAGTCAATACAATCAAACAGTTTACCAGTGAAATCACCGTGACCAATTTGGACGGCACCGGTAAACCCGCTAATGGACGTAGTCTGATGAAAGTTGTGGCTTTAGGGGTTAAAAAAGGGAATCGCCTGCGCTTTACCGCGAGCGGTGAAGACGCACAAGCAGCACTGGATGCGATTGGTGAAGCTATCGCCGCCGGTTTAGGTGAGGGGGCAGCATGAGCAGAAGAGTTGCAACTATCACACTAAACCCGGCTTACGATCTGGTCGGTTTTTGCCCGGAAATTGAACGTGGCGAAGTGAATTTGGTGAAAACGGCCGGTCTGCATGCCGCGGGTAAAGGCATCAATGTCGCCAAAGTACTGAAAGACCTTGGTATTGATGTCACGGTCGGCGGTTTCCTCGGTAAAGATAACCAAGATGGCTTCCAACTGTTGTTTAGCGAGCTGGGTATTGCCAACCGTTTTCAAGTGGTGCCGGGCCGCACTCGCATAAACGTCAAACTGACTGAAAAAGATGGCGAAGTGACTGACTTTAACTTCTCTGGTTTTGAAGTCACTAAGCCGGATTGGGATCGCTTTGTAACCGACTCATTGAGCTGGTTGGGGCAATTCGACATGGTTGCCGTTAGTGGCAGTCTGCCTGCGGGCGTTGATCCTGATGCATTTACTGATTGGATGACGCGGTTACGTTCCCATTGTCCATGCATTATTTTCGACAGCAGCCGTGAAGCGCTGGTTGCGGGGCTGAAAGCATCACCATGGTTGGTAAAACCCAATCGCCGTGAGCTGGAAATCTGGGCCGGTCGCCCATTACCTGAATTGGGTGATGTGGTGGATGCCGCGCACGCACTGCGTGATCAGGGAATTGCCCATGTGGTGATTTCTCTTGGCGCGGAAGGGGCACTCTGGGTCAATGCCTCTGGGGCATGGTTAGCAAAACCGCCTGCTTGTGAAGTGGTCAGCACCGTGGGTGCCGGCGACTCCATGGTGGGGGGCTTGATCTATGGGTTGCTGATGCGCGAATCCAGCGAACATACGCTGCGTTTGGCAACCGCTGTCGCCGCTTTGGCTGTCAGTCAGAGCAATGTGGGTATTACGGATCGCCCGCAGTTGGCAGCCATGATGGCGAAAGTTGACCTGAAACCCTTTAATTGATCTCCGGAGGCGAAATGAAAACGCTACTAATAATAGACAGTTCGCTCGGGCAGGCCAGAGGCCACCTTGCGACACTGATGTTGGGTGCTGCGGCGGCAAAAGCAGGACTGAGCTGGGTAGACAAAGCCGCTGATGCCGAGTTGGTGATTGTCGCAGGGCAATCAATCCCAGCTGACGCTGCGCTGAACGGCAAAAAAGTGTATCTCGGTGATGTGGAAAAAGCGGTTCGTGACCCGGAAGGTTTTCTGGCGCACGCGATTGCGCAGGCAAAACCTTATCAGGCGACTGCAACAGCAGCACCTGCGGCCTCAGTGACAACTGGCCCTAAACGGATTGTGGCGATTACCGCCTGCCCAACCGGCGTGGCGCATACTTTTATGGCGGCAGAAGCCATTGAAAGTGAAGCAAAAAAACGTGGCTGGTGGGTGAAAGTTGAAACACGCGGTTCCGTTGGTGCGGGCAATGCTATCACTCCGGAAGAAGTGGCAGCCGCAGATTTAGTGATTGTGGCCGCGGATATCGAAGTGGATCTGGATAAGTTCGCTGGTAAACCGATGTATCGTACTACTACAGGTCTGGCACTGAAGAAGACCGCGCAAGAGCTGGATAAATCCTTGGTAGAAGCTGAAGTCTATCAGCCAAAAACCGGCAGTAGTACTGGGGTGAAGAAAGCAGAGACTGGCGGCCCGTATCGCCACTTGCTGACGGGTGTGTCTTATATGTTGCCGATGGTGGTTGCTGGTGGCTTGTGTATTGCACTGTCATTCGTGTTTGGTATCAAAGCGTTTGAAGTGAAAGGCACTTTAGCTGCGGCCTTGATGCAAATCGGTGGCGGTTCAGCCTTTGCCTTGATGGTGCCGGTATTGGCAGGTTTTATCGCCTTCTCCATTGCTGACCGTCCGGGTCTGACTCCAGGTTTAATTGGCGGTATGCTCGCTGTTAGCACTGGGGCGGGCTTCCTTGGGGGCATTATTGCCGGTTTCCTTGCCGGTTATGTAGCAAAAGCTATCAGCACCAAGCTGCACTTACCGCAAAGTATGGAAGCGCTTAAGCCGATACTGATTATCCCGCTGGTCGCTAGCTTGATTGTTGGTTTGGTGATGATTTATGTAGTCGGTACGCCGGTGGCAAAAATCATGACAGGCCTGACTAACTGGCTGCAATCTATGGGTACTGCGAATGCGGTACTGCTGGGGGCCATTTTGGGCGCAATGATGTGTACCGATATGGGTGGGCCGGTGAACAAAGCTGCTTATGCTTTTGGTGTGGCACTGCTGAGTTCGTCAGTTTATGCACCGATGGCGGCCATCATGGCGGCGGGGATGGTTCCACCGTTGGCGATGGGGCTGGCAACACTGCTGGCGCGTAATAAGTTCGACAAAGGCGAGCAAGAAGGGGGCAAAGCGGCGCTGGTACTGGGCCTGTGCTTTATCTCTGAAGGGGCGATTCCATTCGCGGCTCGTGATCCAATGCGTGTCTTGCCGTGCTGCATCGCCGGTGGCGCACTGACGGGTGCTCTGTCTATGGCATTCGGTGCACAACTGATGGCACCACACGGTGGTCTGTTCGTGCTGCTGATCCCGGGCGCAATTCACCCAGTCCTGCTGTATCTCGTGGCCATTATCGCCGGTACAGTATTGGCCGGTGGTCTGTATGCGCTGCTAAAACGCCCTGATGCTGCGGTTGCGAAAATCGCTTAATCACGTGCTCAAGTTGTATTACCCAATAAAAACCGGCCTCAAGTGCCGGTTTTTTTATGCTGACTCAAGATGATACGGTTAAGCTTCAGCTTGTGATTTCAGCCAAGCTATCTCTTCTGCCCAGATATCTGGATTCACGGTTTCCAGAATCAGCGGAATATTGTCAAAACGCGAGTCGCGCATAATATAGCTGAACACTGTTTTACCAATATTGCCTTCACCTAAGCTGTGGTGGCGGTCAACACGGCTGTTAAATTCACTTTTGGCATCATTAAGATGCATGCCACGTAGATATTGGAAACCGACGATATCGCCCAGTTCAGCAAAAGTATGCTGACAATCGGCTTCGGTCCGTAAATCATAACCGGCAGCAAAAGCATGGCAGGTGTCAATACAAACGCCAACGCGGCTTTTATCTTCTACACCGGCAATGATGGCGGCCAGATGCTCAAACTTAAAACCGAGATTACTGCCCTGACCCGCGGTGTTCTCAATGACGGCCGTTACCCCTTCAGTTGCGTCCAGCGCAATATTGATAGATTCAGCGATGCGGGCCAGACATTTGTCTTCATCAATTTGTAGCAAGTGGCTACCAGGGTGGAAGTTCAGTAATGACAACCCCAGTTGCTGGCAACGTGCCATTTCATCGATAAAAGCGTCACGGGATTTTTCCAGTGCTTCGGTCACCGGGTGACCAAGGTTAATCAGATAACTGTCATGAGGCAGGATCTGGGCTGAGGTATAACCGTACTGTTCGCAAGCCTGCTTGAATTTCTCAATAACATCATCTGCGAGCGGCGCGGCGCGCCATTGACGCTGATTTTTGGTAAACAGGGCAAAGGCAGAGGCCTCAAGTTCGTGCGCCCGAATAACAGCCTGATCGACCCCCCCTGCTGCGCTAACATGTGCACCGACAAATTTCATTCCATTCTCCTTTGATAACCCGGTCATTATGGCATTGATAGCGGCATGATTGAATGGGATAAACTGCGGAGAAAGAAAAGGGCTGCCAATGCAGCCCTTGAATCAATGCGCTATGCCGCGAGATGCTGAACCAGCAAGTTGATGCCAGTACCGCCGATCAGCAACCAAGCAAATAGCATGAAAGCCAGCAACAGTGGTTTGATCCCCGCCTGACGTATGGAGCCGATATGAGTGGTTAATCCCAGCGCCGCCATCGCCATCGCCAGCAAGATGGTATCCAGTACAATCAGGTGGTTGACCCATGCCGCTGGCAACAAGTTAAGTGAGTTGAAACCGGCCATCAGAATAAATATCACCGCAAACCACGGAATGGTGATGGCACTTTTCTCACGTTTTTCTCCGGGGGCCTTCGTGCCATTACGGCCTAAATAAGCTGAAAGCAACAGCAAAAACGGAGCCAGCATCATCACGCGGATCATTTTGGTGATAACCGCCGCATTTTCAGCATCAGGCCCCATCGCGTGACCTGCCGCTACCACCTGTGCTACTTCATGAATAGTCGAACCAGCAAAAATACCAAAGGTTTCCTGAGTCAATGGCAACCATTGATAATGCAGGTTCAACTGATACAGCCACGGGTAGATAAAAATAGCCAGCGTCCCGAAAATGACCACTGTCGCGACAGCAACCGCCACTTTACTGGCATCGGCTTTCAGTACTGGCTCAGTGGCCATAATGGCCGCCGCACCACAAATACTGCTACCAGCACCAATCAGCATGACGGTTTGCTGGTCCAGACCAAATAGGCGTTTACCCAACCAGCACGCCAGCACGAAAGTCGAGCTTAAGGTTAAAAGGTCGATAATCATGCCAGTAGCTCCGACATCAGCAACTTGCTGAAAAGTCAGCCGGAAACCGTACAAAATGATCCCCAGCCGCAGCAAATGCTGTTTGGCGAGCAGCACCCCATCAGCACAGACCGGTTGTGCCCACGGATACAGCGTGTTACCCACCACGATGCCGAATAAAATAGCCAGAGTCAGTGCCCCCAGCCCCATGTTGATAAACCACGGCATATCACCCACTTTAAGTGCTGCCCCAGTAATCACACCGGTCAACACCAAGCCCGGTATATAGCGGGTTAGGGCAAACTGCTGTGGTTGGGAGAGTCCTTTAGTTTGAGAAGTCGCCATGTTATCTCCTGTGTCCCGTAAAGATTGCGCACAGTTTACCTGCTCACGATATAATAGATAAATTCATTATATCTTTATAATCAATCTATATAAGTGGTAAGTCTATTTGAAAACGATAAGAAAAACGGGTGATGCTATTGATGATGCAGGCCAGGACCCAATATGTCCGCTTAGTGTTGGCGTTATTGTCCTGTCGCCTCAGTCACCTCAGGGACGGGCTGGTCATAGGTATACGGGGGCGAGTCACCGAAATAACAACCCTCATCTATATCTCCGGATGGAAGTGTGCAGGCAATAGCACATTCACTCGGCTCTCCTCCATCTTCTATACAAGCATTTGCAGACAGCGGAATAATTAATGAAAGCAGTAAGTATTTAATAGGATTATTCATGAGAAACACCTCAATAAATTAAATATATCCACAGAATGAAGATGTGATAAATTCAAGAGGAATACTCATTTCCATGTTAATTAATAATGTTTATACCTAATATATACAATGAGTTACCACATCAAAGAAAGAATATGACGATAAAGCTCACAGCGCAATGAACTAATACTGGTATTAATGGGACTAAAGCATCGGAATAACCTGCAGGTGGTGGATGAGACTTGCGGGGAAAACGGGTAATTATGCTACAGTGGTAACATTAAATAGGCGATATAAGGTTTTAGTATGAAAAAAGGAAAACCAGAAAAGTCGCTTTGGGTGATATTAGTCATTGCACCACTTATTTATTTATTGATTCCACCTTATATAGTCGCTTATTTTTTCAAATTATATAACTTGAACCCTTTCCATATTGCGTTGCTACCACATTTTAATCCGTTTAAGACTGAGCGCGGTATTCCACTCTCGTATGTATTTAGTTATCTTTTAATTATGTGGTTGATTTTTAACGTGGTTATTAGTGTGATTTTTGGGATTATTTATCGTATCTTCTTTCACTCAGATGACGATGACTAGTATTTTTACTGTTTAATTTCATCCCTGATAACCTCCCGATTTTACTCAAAGGTGTTAGTCTTATACGGTAATTGAGACTATATAATCTGTTCGTCAACTCCATAGTCACTGACGAACAGAGTGATAATAGCGTCCTCCATTTTTTACGACAGAGACCGTTATGCACATAACCTTACGTCAACTTGAAGTCTTTACTGAGGTGCTAAAAAGCGGCTCCACAACCCAAGCATCGGTTGTGCTCGCGCTTTCACAATCGGCAGTCAGCGCAGCGTTGGCGGATTTGGAAGGGCAATTAGGGGTGCAACTTTTCGATAGGGTCGGTAAGCGTTTAGTGACCAATGAACATGGGCGGCTGCTTTACCCCAAAGCGCGGGCGCTTCTTGATCAATCCATTGAAATAGAACAACTTTTCCTACAGGATTTAGGTGCCTTACGTATTGCTGCCAGTAGCACTATTGGCAATTATATGTTGCCGGGCATGATTGCCAAATACCGACGTGATTTCCCCGGCACGCCGCTGGAGCTGAATATCGGCAACACTCAGGATGTGATTGAAGCGGTTGCTGATTTTCGCGGTGATCTTGGTCTGATTGAAGGGCCGTGCCATATGCCTGAATTATTGACACAGGCTTGGCAGCGAGATGAATTGGTGGTGTTTGCAGCACCGGACAATCCGTTATGCCACAGGATGCTGACTTTGGATGAGTTAGCCAATGCCGCGTGGATCCTACGTGAGCGGGGATCAGGTACACGTGAAGTGCTTGACCATTTACTACTGGCGAAATTACCCCATTTTAAACTCGTCATGGAGCTGGGTAACTCAGAGGCCATTAAACGGGCGGTGCGTTACGGCATGGGGATCAGCTGTTTGTCACGTCGGGTCATTGCCGATCAACTCGCCAGTGGGGAACTGGTCGTGCTTAACATTCCTTTGCCGCCACTTTTTCGCACGCTATACCTGATTCATCATCGGCAAAAACATATCTCCAACGCCTTGCAACGTTTCCTCAGTTATTGCCAAGAAGAGACGTGAATTGGCGGGTTTTCGTACAAGCGTATTAGCCGCATCATAGAGAGAGTTTTAAGTGTTTTACACCAGTTAAAAGGGGGATTGTGGCTTGAATACCCTGTTGCCATGAGATTCTTCTGACAATCGAGCTTTTGCTAATAATAGGGTTGGGATCATGAAGGTATCTTATATCAGCGCATTGTTACTCACAGAGCCGGTGGGATTTGTTACAATCCCGCCTCATTTTTAAGGGCGGATTAGGGTAAGAATGACTCAGCAACATACTAAAATCCCAGCGCAGCAGGGTGCACAGCGCTTACGCCGAGAGCTTAAATCACGGCATTTAGCCATGATTGCAATCGGTGGTTCAATTGGTACTGGTCTATTTGTGGCCTCAGGGGCGACAGTATCACAGGCAGGCCCAGGTGGAGCATTGCTCTCCTATGCATTGATTGGCCTGATGGTCTATTTCTTGATGACCAGCCTCGGTGAATTGGCGGCGTTCATGCCGGTATCGGGTTCATTCTCGACTTACGGTTCAAAATACGTTGAGGAAGGATTTGGCTTCGCCCTCGGCTGGAACTACTGGTACAACTGGGCGGTAACTATTGCCGTTGACTTGGTTGCTGCACAGCTAGTGATGAATTACTGGTTCCCTGAGACTCCCGGCTGGATTTGGAGTGCGTTATTCCTCGGCCTGATGTTTTTACTGAACTGGATATCAGTTAAAGGTTTTGGTGAAGCGGAATACTGGTTCTCACTGATTAAAGTAACCACCGTTATCATCTTTATCATCGTGGGTGTGATGATGATAAGCGGCATCATGAAAGGCGGCGAGAGCGCAGGTTGGCACAACTGGACTATCGGTGACGCACCGTTTGCAGGGGGATTCTCCGCAATGATTGGTGTGGCAATGATTGTCGGGTTCTCTTTCCAAGGGACGGAACTCATCGGGATTGCGGCAGGTGAGTCAAAAGATCCGGGCAAAAATATTCCCCGTGCAGTGCGTAAGGTGTTCTGGCGTATTTTGCTGTTCTATATCTTCGCTATCCTGATTATCAGCCTGATCATTCCTTATACCGACCCAAGTCTGTTGCGTAACGATGTTAAAGACATCAGCGTCAGCCCGTTCACTTTGGTCTTCCAGAATGCAGGTCTGTTGTCAGCGGCAGCAGTGATGAATGCGGTTATTCTGACAGCAGTATTATCGGCGGGTAACTCCGGAATGTATGCTTCGACCCGTATGCTGTTTACGCTGGCGTCAGAAGGTAAAGCTCCGCGTATTTTCGCCAAACTTTCTAGCGGCGGCGTACCGCGCAATGCGCTATATGCGACGACTGTTGTAGCAGGGTTGTGCTTCTTAAGTTCCATGTTTGGTAATCAAACAGTCTATCTGTGGTTGCTGAATACCTCAGGGATGACGGGCTTTATTGCTTGGTTGGGTATTGCTATCAGCCACTACCGTTTCCGTCGTGGTTATATGATGCAAGGCCGTGATTTGAATGACTTACCCTATCAGTCGGGTTTCTTCCCGTTAGGGCCGATTTTTGCTTTTGTGCTGTGTTTGATCATTACTTTGGGTCAGAACTATCAAGCATTCCTGCAAGATCGCATCGACTGGTATGGGGTGACTGCAACTTATATCGGTATTCCATTGTTCTTGGTGATTTGGTTCGGCTATAAGCTGACTCGTGGTACTAAGGTCATTAAATACAAAGAGATGGAATTCCCGAAATGGCGTGATGAAAGTCATGATGATCAAGAACCGAAAAAAGCGGTACTGATTTCTGACTAACATAAAGAACCAATAAAGAGTAGGGCGATAATCTTATCGCCCTTTTTTTATGCCCCAAATAGGTGTTTTCTTCATCTTCTTCCGCAAAAAATTTCGCTGATTTTGCCATATTCCCCTCATAACATCGTGGGTAAAATGCGCCTCATTGATTAAATGATTTTACAAAATAAGCAGTTACATAGAATTACAGCAAATCAGTTATAGTAATCTTATTGATAAGTATTATCGTTTGCTTTATTGTTAGCGGCAATTGATAAGAAAGTGTAAGGGCGCTGGATATCCTGAATCTGCAAAAGGTTCTGCCGATAACCCCATCATCTCTATGACGCCCGCAGCAGGTAGCAGACATAAATGAGTATAACCACTGAACCCATGGCAAAAACACCGCAGCAAACTGATGTCAGCGTTATGGGAAGTTATAAGAATATTGTACGTCACCGTTTGCTCATTATGGGTGTTTTGGTGTTGGCAATTGTCGGTTGTTTGTTGCTGGACTTCACTATGGGGCCGTCGGGCCTCACATTGTCGTCGTTGTGGCAGACACTTATTGATCCGGCCAGTGCCGATGCAGGAACTCGGGTGATTGTTTGGGATATTCGCTTACCTTATGCCTTGATGGCCGTGGTGATTGGTTTATCGCTCGGGCTTGCTGGGGCGGAAATGCAGACCATCTTGAATAACCCGCTGGCGAGCCCCTTTACTTTGGGTGTTTCCTCTGCGGCGGCCTTTGGTGCGGCGCTAGCGATTGTGTCAGGGATTGGCATTCCGGGTGTGCCTGATCAGTGGTTTATCTCTGTAAATGCGTTTATTTTTGCCCTGTTTGCCGCACTGATGCTCGATGGGATTACGCGCTGGACGCGGGTCGCGACCTCTGGTGTGGTGCTGTTCGGCATCGCACTGGTCTTTACTTTCAATGCGCTGGTCTCGATGATGCAGTTCATTGCCAGTGAAGATACGCTGCAAGGCTTGGTATTTTGGACGATGGGCAGTCTGGCGCGGGCATCATGGGCCAAACTTGGTATCATGTTGGTGGTGTTCGCCCTGATGCTGCCATTGTCGATGATGAGTTCGTGGAAACTAACCGCATTGCGTTTAGGTGAAGACCGAGCCATCAGTTTTGGTATCGATGTTCGTCGCTTGCGCTTGGGAACTTTGCTGCGTATCAGCATGTTATCAGCACTGGCCGTGGCGTTTGTCGGGCCGATTGGTTTTATCGGTCTGGTCGCCCCGCATATTGCCCGCATGATGTTTGGCGAAGATCACCGTTTTTATCTGCCTGCCAGTGCTTTGATTGGCGCACTGGTGCTGTCCATGGCATCGATTGCGTCGAAAAACCTGATCCCCGGCGTCATTATTCCGGTTGGGATTGTAACCTCGCTGGTGGGGGTGCCGTTCTTCCTAAGTATTATTTTGCGCCATAGGGGGAATGTATGACTGTTGGCTTATGTATTGAACACTTTAATGCGGGTTACCCGAAACGCCCGGTGATTCAAGATTTAACCGTGCCATTGTTACCGCGCGGCAAAATCACGGTATTGCTCGGACCGAATGGCAGTGGCAAGTCCACCTTACTGCGTGCATTAGCGGGTTTAAATCGCGCCCAAGGCCAATTGTGGCTAGAGGGTGATGATCTGATGCAGATGCCGTTTGCCCAGCGGGCAGAAAAAGTGGTGTATTTGCCGCAATCCTTGCCAGCCGGAGTCCATCTGCATGTGCTGGAGTCGATTATCGTGGCCCAGCGCGCCTCTGGTGGGCGCAGCAATGCCAGTAGCGAAGCCGAAGTGATGGCACTGCTGGAGCAATTGGGTATTGCTCATCTGGCACTCAGCTATCTGGATCAACTTTCTGGTGGTCAGAAGCAGTTAGTGGGGTTAGCACAATCCCTTATTCGCCAACCATCGCTGCTATTGCTTGATGAACCGCTCAGTGCGCTGGATCTTAACTATCAATTTCATGTGATGGATCTGGTGCGTAAGGAAACCCGTAAACGCAATATTATTACCGTGGTTGTGGTTCATGACATCAATATTGCTCTACGCCACGGTGACCATGTACTGATGCTGCAAAACGGCACACTGATTGCCGATGGTTTACCGGAAGAGGTGATTACGCCACAAAGTTTGGCCAAAGTGTATGGCGTGAAAGGGCGTATTGAGCGGTGTTCACAAGGAACATCACAAGTATTAATTGATGGGTTAGTGACTGAACCCACAATATAAGTCAGTTATTTTGATGCCTTATTCTTACGGTGGGTAATAGCATCGTGATGTAAGGCATATATTTGAGAAGTCATTGGTTTAATAAAACAATAATTATGTATTAAGCAGAAATCGTTGGAAGCGCTATTTCTGCTTTGGTGAGCTATTGCCGGTTTTTATAAAAATAATATTTATCACCTGCCCGTCAGGCGGCATCGCCACAGGCAAAAAGAACCTGATGGAAAGGCTCTGAGTAAATTATATCTCATGGAGAACGTACAATGGCGAAGGCCAATAAGAGTTTTAGGAAAACTAATGCTGCGGCATGGGTGATAGCGACAATTGTTTCATCTCAGGCATATGCAGCTGAAACCAATACCACGACAACAGACACCATGGTAGTAACTGCGTCGGGCTTCCAACAACGTATTCAAGATTCAGCGGCGTCTATTTCTGTTGTGACTCGCGAACAAATTGAGAATAAAGCATATCGTGATATTACCGATGCGCTGAAAGATGTTCCGGGTGTAGTAGTCACTGGTGGTGGGAGCCACAGTGATATCAGCATCCGTGGTATGGCGGCGAAATACACGCTGATTCTGGTGGATGGCAAACGCGTTGATACTCGTGGTACACGACCAAACAGCGATGGTTCCGGTATCGAACAGGGCTGGTTGCCACCACTAGCAGCGATTGAACGCATTGAAGTCGTCCGTGGCCCAATGTCCTCTTTATACGGCTCAGATGCGATGGGCGGGGTGATTAACGTTATTACCCGTAAAGTGGGTAAAGAGTGGCACGGTACGGTGCGTGCTGATGCCACATTGCAGGAAGATTCTAAATCTGGTGATATTTATCAGACCAATGCTTATGCCTCTGGCCCATTAATTGACGGTTTACTGGGATTAAAAGTCAGCGGCCTACTTTCTCATCGTAGTGAAGATAGAATTGTCGATGGTTATAATGAACAGCGCTTAAGAAATGGTGCGGCGACATTTACTCTGACCCCCGATGATAAGAACGAATTTGATTTTGATATTGGCCATTATGTGCAAGACCGAAATTCAACTGCCGGACGTTCAGTGGCATTAAACGGTAAAAGCAGTGATGTGCAATATGACCGCAATAATTATGCTGTGACTCATCACGGTTATTATGATTTCGGTAATTCAACCAGCTATGTTCAGCGTGACGAAACTCGTAACCCATCGCGTGAAATGAAAAGCGTCGATAATGTCTTTAATAGCCAAACCTCATTCTTATTTGATAGCCACACATTAATTCTGGGCGGCCAATATCGCTACGAGGAATTATATGATGAGGGCAATCAACTTGCCTCCGCCAGTGATTTGACTAAATTAACACGCTGGAGTTGGGCCTTGTTTGCCGAAGATGAATGGCAGATGACCAATGATTTTGCCCTGACCGGCGGTATCCGTATGGATCAGGATGAAAACTATGGCACTCACTGGACACCGCGTTTATACGGCGTTTGGCATCTGGCAGAGCAATGGACATTAAAAGGTGGTGTCTCCGGCGGTTATCGTTCACCTGATTTACGTCAGGCAACTGAAAACTGGGGGCAAATCACCGGTGGTGGCCGTGGTGATCCGGCAATCATTGTCGGTAATGCTAACCTGAAACCAGAAAGAAGCCTTAGCCAAGAAATTGGCATTCTCTGGGATGATCAGGAAGGTATGAATGCGGGCGTAACACTATTTAATACTGATTTTAAAGATAAAATCACCGAAGTTCGTCGTTGTACAGATACTACCGGTAACGCGTCTGGTCAGTGCATGATCAACGGTACACCGTATAAGTTTATCAGTGATCGCACCAACGTCGATAAAGCCATGACCCGCGGCGTGGAAGCAACTTTCGGCTGGGATATCAATAAAGAGTGGTCCCTGACCTCCAACTACACCTTCACTCAATCTGAACAGAAGAGTGGGCAGTTCTCTGGCCAGCCATTGAACCAGATGCCAAAGCATATGTTGAACGGCACACTGAACTGGCAAGCCAGTGAAGAACTGGCCACCTGGATTCGGGCTAACTATCGCGGCAAAACCTCGGAATATCTTGACCGTACCAGCATGGGCACCCAAACCCCGTCTTATACATTTGTTGATATCGGGGCAAACTACCGACTGACAAAAGAGTTCCGTCTCATGGGCGGCGTCTACAACGTGTTAGATAAACGTGTGGATATTGAAGTTAACGATAAAGTTCTGGATGGGCGTCGTTATATGGTTGGGGCGAGCTATGATTTCTAAATCCCCTTTGTCCTTGGCGCCGCAGGGGTGTTAGCTGCGCTTACTCACCCGAATCACTGACTTGAGTCAGCTCATCGGGATGCGTTCGCTGGCTGCCTTCCTGCAACACCAATGACGTCGGGGATGGGTTTTGTCCTTGGCGCCGCAGGGGTGTTAGCTGCGCTTACTCACCCGAATCACTGACTTGAGTCAGCTCATCGGGAATGGAGTTTTTCTTTGAAATGTCAGGGGTTAGCTATATTAGTTGACCCCTGTTTTCTTGATTAGCTCAGGCCAATATCAATGACTTTCTTGAATGCTGCTCTTTGGGTCAGATCATAATACCAGCGCTGTAAATGGGGTAATTCTGGGCGCTCGATAGCCAGATTAAACCAAGCATAAGCCAGACATCCCAACGGAATATCGCCAATCCCGAACTTATCACCAGAAAGAAAATTCTGTTGGCTAAGGGCTGCATCCGCAATTGCCATTAAGGTATTGAGCTGCTTAATGCCTTGAGCGATTTTTGCTTTATCTTGTCGTTCTGGTGCCGTGCGTACTAATCCAATAAACACGGCTTTAAACGGCTCCACGACACTGGTCGACGCCCAATCCATCCATTTCTCTGCGCTGGCACGTACTTGCGCATCTGCTAAGTAAAGGGCATTTTCCCCATATTGCGCCGCCAGATAGCGCACAATGGTATTGGACTCCCACAGAATGAAGTTATCATCTTGCAGGCAGGGAATCAGACCATTTGGGTTCAATGCGCGGTACTCTGGTGAGCTAAGGTCGCTATATTGACCGCCAGCATCCGTACGCTCATAGCTAAGGCCCAACTCTTCCAGACACCACAACACTTTTTTGACATTGGTCGAATTATTCCGACCCCACACCTTCAGCATATAAATCCCCTTGAGTTAATTTAGCGCCGTTGCCAATGATGAATTTCCCAGTCATGTAAAATGGCTAAGTCCACCAATTCTGTTCCCGGATTGATGACGGTGGCGCGATCGACATATTCCAGCAACGGTTTGTCATTGATTGAATCGCTGTAACCATAAGTGCGTTGGAAAGCTAATTGGGGCGACTCTGCAAGCCACTGTTTCAGCCGCTCGACTTTACCTTCGCGATACGTCAGGGTGCCATAGGTCTTACCCGTGTAACGGCTGTTTTCCACTTCCACGCCGATAGACAGTGCTGCATTGGCGGAAAAATGCCGTGCAATGGGGGTGACTAAATGCTCACCTGTGGCTGAAATAATCACAATATAATCGCCACGATCACGGTGCCAGCTCAGTAATTTTCTGGCTTGAGGATAAATACGGGGCAGGATATCGCGCTCAATAAAACGCTCAACCCAACCCGCTACTTCCAATTGGTGCTTCCCCACCAAGGGCGACAAGGTCGATTCCATATAACAGGACATCGACAGGCTCCCCTGATAATACTGTTTCATTAAATATTGTTCTTGTTCTGCCAGCGCTACGGGAGCAAGCCCCTCATTAACCAGCCAGCGCAACCATAGGCCAGAGCTGTCATCGCTGATCAGCGTTTCATCAAGATCAAACAGGGCCAAATCCATTAAGCCACCTCTGGGTTGATAAATCGAATGAAGTGAAACCTAACAGTGCTTGTGCTGGACATCAGTAAATTCCTCACCGGAATAACGAGCATCAATGATTAACCTAATACTTTCTCCCTAAATAGGGAAGTTAAGCAGGTTAGTGAATCATTAAGACAACATTGTGAACGAGCTGATGTTAATGCGGATAATGATGAAAGAAATAACATAGAACGGATTGATATTGGTGCGTCGATAAATTTCGGTGTTAATTGTTTTATATCGTTTGGGTATAGATTGTTAAATATCTAGTCTGAAACGCTCTTAAAATGACTTTTTACCGCCACAGCTCAGGAGCTAATTATGCTGATTATTCGTTTGTATGGTTGTCCAGTTTTCATTGGTTCTGAGCAAAAAAAGCAGCCAACCGAACATTCTGGAGTCAAAAATGAGCCACCAACCCTTAAGCAATCCACTATTTGTTAATCAATCAGCAACGAGTACGGCAGCCACTAACGCATTACCGTTATTGGATATTTCATTACTCAACGGCAGCGAAACTGAACGTCAGGAATTTTTAACGGCTCTACGCCATGCCGCTCGAGATATTGGATTCTTTTATCTTACCGGGCATGGAATTGACCCCGCGTTATTACAGCAAATTCAAACCCTCTCACGTGAATTCTTTGCGTTGCCAGATGAAGAAAAATTGGCGGTGGCGATGGTGCACTCCCCCCATTTCCGCGGCTACAACCGTGCGGCATCTGAACTCACTCGTGGCCAACCCGATTGGCGCGAACAGTTTGATATTGGTGCTGAACGAACCCCATTACCCCACAACTCAAGCACCCCAAGTTGGGCGCGACTACAAGGGCCAAACCAGTGGCCTGAGGCGTTGCCTGCGTTAAAGCCCGCATTACTGCAATGGCAGAGAGAGATGACCGGTATGGCACTGCGGCTATTACGCGCTTTCGCTTTGGCTTTGGACTTGGATGAAAACGCCTTTGACGAGTTGTATGGCGACAAGCCGAATGAACACATCAAACTTATTCGTTATCCAGGGCGAGAAACCACTCAAAGTGGGCAAGGTGTTGGCGCGCATAAAGACTCGGGTTTCCTCAGTTTCTTATTGCAAGACCAACAACGCGGTTTACAGGTTGAAGTCGAAGAGGGGCATTGGATTGATGCTGTTCCGCAAGAAGGGACTTTTGTTGTCAATATTGGCGAGTTATTGGAATTGGCCAGTGACGGCTATTTGCGCGCCACAGTCCACCGCGTAGAAACCCCACCCGCAGGGACGGACCGTTTGTCTATCGCTTTTTTCCTTGGGGCGCGTCTCGATGCGGTGGTGCCGCTATATCAGTTGCCTGCATCGTTGGCGGCACAAGCTCGTGGGCCTGCCAGTGACCCACAAAATCCACTGTTTCGTGACGTCGGGTTTAATTATCTCAAAGGGCGTTTGCGCTCGCATCCAGATGTTGCCGCGCGCTATTACCCTGAAACCCTTGGTTCTTAACACTAACCTAATGACCTTAGGTTAATTAATGATAAAAAATTTATTGTTGGGATGATGATGATGACTAAAACACCTGTTTCCGGCTGGGTACGTACTGCACTACTGACTGCATTGGTATCAACATTGACATTATCAGCGCAGGCTGCTGAAGCACTGCGGGTTGCCGCTGATCCGGTTCCTCATGCAGAAATTCTGCAATTTATCCAAAAACTGGATCCGTCGTTAAATCTGAAAGTCATAGAGATCCCAAATGGGGTGAACTCTAATGAATTGTTAGCGCACGGTGATGTGGACGCCAACTACTTTCAGCATGTCCCTTATCTGCACTCTCAAGAGCAAGCGCTAGGACAAAAATTTGCTGTTGCCGCGACGGTGCATATTGAGCCACTTGGGGTCTATTCCCATAAACATAAAACTTTTGCGGATGTACCAGAAAATGGCACCGTAGCGGTGCCCAATAACGTCACTAACCTCAGCCGTGCACTCTATTTATTGCAAGATCAGGGGCTGATTACCTTGAAACCGGGCTTTACCGATCCGGCGAAAAACCAGGCAACACCCAAAGATATCGCCAGTAATCCGAAGCAGTTAAAAATTCTGGAAATTGAATCACCGCAGATTCCACGCTCACTCGATGATGTTGATTTAGCTGTAATTAATGGCAACTATGCACTGGAAGCAGGTTTGAATCCGGCAAAAGATGCATTGGGGTTGGAGAAGGCGGCAGGAAATCCATACGCCAATATTTTGGTGACTACGCCATCGTTGGCCAATGATCCGCGAATCAAACAATTGGCAAAAGATTTGCAATCTCCGGAAGTGGCAAAATTTATCACGGATAAGTACGCCGGCTCGGTCATTCCAGTGGCAGGCATTAAATCATGATTAGCATCGAACGCCTGAGTAAAACCTATCCACAAGGAGGGCTACCGATGGTGGCCTTGGAGGAGGTCTCACTTGAGATCCCGACCGGCTCGGTGTTCGGTATTATTGGCCGCAGTGGGGCAGGGAAAAGCACCTTGATCCGTTGCCTTAATCTACTGGAACGGCCCACTTCGGGCCGTATTCAGGTTGATGGCCGTGAGCTAACCACATTGTCTGATAGCCAATTGCGTTTGCAGCGACAGAATATCGGTATGATTTTCCAGAATTTCCACTTACTTCATTCACGTAACGTATGGGATAACGTCGCTGTTGGCTTAGAAATTATTGGCATGCCGAAAGCACAGCGGCAAAAACGAGTGGCTGAGTTATTAGACCTAGTGGGGTTGAGTGACAAAGCTCGCGCCTTCCCTTCGCAATTATCCGGTGGGCAAAAGCAGCGAGTCGGCATTGCCAGAGCGTTGGCGGCCAAACCCTCTTATTTGTTATCCGATGAAGCGACCAGTGCACTGGATCCAGAAACTACCGCCTCGATACTGGCGTTGCTCAGTGATATTAACCGCCAGTTGGGGTTAACCATTGTGCTGATCACCCATGAATTGGATGTGGTGAAATCCATCTGCGATAACGCAGCGTTACTTGAGCGTGGGCGGGTGGCTGAAACCGGTGTCATCGCAGATTTGTTGGCATCGCCTCACTCCCGTTTAGGGCGCTCATTACTACCGGCACGTGGCCCGGTGTCAGTCTCTGGTTTGCCAGTGGCAGAACTGACTTTTTTCGATACGCTATCGGCTTCGCCAGTCCTCAGTGAATTGGCTCAGCAACATGCTGTGGGGGTGACTTTGCTTGGTGGTGGCGTGGAATCGATTGGCGGTCAGCGGGTAGGGCGCTTGCAAGTTGATTTCAGCCACCCAGACGGCGGGTTGAACTTGACGGAAGTCCTGCAATTTCTTAATGAACGGGGTGTGAGGGCTGAACTGATATGAACAACACAATGAGTTGGCAGGATCTGCTAGCACTGGTGGCCAATGCAACGGGGGAAACCCTATATATGGTGGTCATTGCTACCTTTTTCACTGTATTGATTGGTTTACCCTTGGGCGTTTTATTATTTGTCTCGCGCCCTAATGGCGTGTTGCCAGCGCCCCGGCTAAATACCTTGATAGGTGCCATCGTCAATTTAGGACGATCGATGCCGTTTGTGGTGTTACTCATTGCATTAATTCCTATTACGCGATGGATTATCGGCACGACATTAGGCAGCACCGCCGCCATTGTCCCCATCACGTTGGGGGCGATTCCCTTTTTTGCCCGTGTGGTTGAAGCCGCGCTGGATGAAGTGGATAAAGGGCGTATTGAGGCCATTCTATCCATGGGCGGATCGGCGCGGCATGTGATCCAAAAAGTTTTATTACCAGAGGCGTTACCGGCGCTGTTAGCCGGGATAACCTTAACTGTCGTCATGCTGGTGGGGTTCTCGTCAATGGCGGGAGTCATTGGTGGTGGTGGTTTGGGTGATTTGGCGATTCGTTATGGTTATCAGCGATTTAATAATGAAGTGATGGTCGCGACGTTAATCATATTGGTGATTCTTGTTCAGGGTGTCCAAAGTTTGGGGGATAAGTGGGTCAGGTCACTGGCCCATCGGCGCTAAGGTTCTCACCTTATATTATTGATTTACCCCACGCCTATTCGAACGCTGTATGTGGCGTCTCTCGATGAGTTCCGAGATACGGGCCATTTCTTACGTATATTGGCAGATTCTGAAACACAACAATCAAGGGGGAAATTAGTTTTCGAAGAGGGCGGACATGTTTGGCAACGGACGGTGTTGTGTGCATCACCGTGGTTTTTGGGTAGGAGTGCGCTCTCCTACCCGATTGAAAATTAGCTGTTTAATGCCTGTGCCAAATCGGTAATCAAATCTTCTGTATCTTCAATGCCAATAGATAAGCGCAGTAACTGCGGAGTAATGCCGTGTTTGAGTCGAGTTTCTAATGGAATTGAAGCATGCGTCATACTGTAGGGCTGGCTGATTAAGCTCTCGACACCACCCAGACTTTCAGCCAGCGTAAACAGATGTGAGCGCTTAATCACTGCACGAGCAAAAGTATCATCGCCTTTCAACCGGACTGAAATCATGCCACCAAAACCGGCCATCTGTTTGGTGGCCAGCGCATGTTGTGGGTGACTTTTCAATCCCGGATAATACACATTTTCCACTTGTGGTTGTTGTTCAAGCCACTCAGCGATGCGTTGAGCACTCTGATTGTGTCGCGCCATTCGTAAAGCCAGCGTGCGTAAGCCGCGCAAGGTCAGGAAGCTACTGAAGGGGTCTAGAATGCCTCCCACGGCATTGTGTAAAAAGCCCAATTGTTCTGCCAGTTCAGGGTTATTTCCTACCGCAGCAACACCTGCAACCACATCAGAATGACCATTAAGGTATTTGGTGGCTGAATGCACCACAATATCAAAGCCCAACTCTAGCGGGCGCTGAATGTATGGTGAGGCAAAGGTATTATCCGCGACACTGATCAGGCGATGTTTTTGGGCAATTGCAGCAATGGCGGCCAAATCCGCCAGTTTTAATAATGGATTGGTTGGGGTCTCCACCCAGATCATTTTGGTATCAGGTAAAATGGCTTGCTCCAGTGCTGCTGTATCCGCTGGAGAAACATAGGTTACCCGCAAACCCGCGGTGCGGCTGCGGACTTTCTCCAGTAGGCGATAAGTCCCACCATATAAGTCATCAACGGCAATGATATGACTGCCTTGATCCAGTAGTTCCAGAACAGTTGAACACGCAGCCAGCCCTGAGGCGAAAGCGTAACCTCGCGTGCCACCCTCCAATTCTGCAATGGCTTGTTCCAGCGCAGTTCGCGTGGGATTACCACTACGAGAATATTCATATCCGGTGTGTTCGCCGGGGGCGGGTTGCGCAAAAGTGGATGTCGCATAAATGGCGGGCATCACCGCACCCGTGCTGTCAGGGGTATA
The DNA here is from genome assembly GCF_902726565.1 of Yersinia vastinensis. Classification (GTDB taxonomy): domain Bacteria; phylum Pseudomonadota; class Gammaproteobacteria; order Enterobacterales; family Enterobacteriaceae; genus Yersinia; species Yersinia vastinensis. Next base: position 273,518 of record NZ_CACVAF010000002.1, on the reverse strand, counting down.
ACCGGCGTGGACGGTTAATGTGTCGAACTTTGCCATAGTAAAAATCCTTAATAAGAGAAGATTAAGCCAGCTTTTGGCGCCAGGTATTCAGAACATCGGTACGAGTAATCAGACCAAGGAAACGGTTGCCATCAAGCACTACCGCGACATGCCCATCATTGAAGGTGGTCAGGAGCGAGTGGTAATCCGCCTCTTTTTGTAGCGTGTTAACCTGACGTGTCATCGCGGTACTGACAGGTAATTTAAAGTGGTCGGCATCGGCTTGAACTGCATTCAGCAGATCCCACTCATCAATCAGCCCAACGACTTTTTCACCGTCTAATACCGGTAACTGTGAGATGTCATAGAGGCGCATTCGGGCATGGGCGATGGCCAGAGTGTCTTCTGGTGTGACCGAGACGGTCGCCCCATCTTGATGGCTATAAGTGATGTAATCGCGCAAATCTCCATGCTGAGGTTTGCTTAATAATCCCTGTTCCAGTAGCCAGTAATCGTTGAACATTTTCGACAGATATTTATTCCCGCTATCGCAGACAAAGGTCACTACCCGTTTTGGTGTAGTTTGTTCACGGCAATAGCGTAATGCTGCAGCCAGCAAAGTGCCGGTTGACGATCCTGCTAGTACCCCTTCTTCACGCAGTAAAGTTCTCGCGGTGCTGAATGCCTCAGCATCATCAATTTGATAAGCTTTTTTCACCTGAGAGAAATTACTGAGCGGTGGGATGAAATCCTCGCCAATACCTTCAACCAACCAGCTTCCGGCATCATTAATCTGTGAGCTGCCGACATAATCAGCCAGAATAGAACCCGCGGGGTCAGCTAATACAAACTCTGTCGTGGGTGAAATATCGGCAAAGTATTGGCTTAGCCCACTCAATGTGCCGCTTGAGCCTACGCCCACCACAATGGCGTCAATATCTTCCCCCATCTGCTGCCATAGCTCTGGACCAGTGGATGTCCGGTGGGCCGCTGGGTTTGCCGGATTATTGAATTGATCGATGTAGAAAGCGCCGGGAGTCTCTTGAGCCAGGCGTAGAGCATAATCCTGATAATAAGCTGGGTGACCTTTACCGACATCTGAGCGGGTTAGCAGCACTTGCGCGCCTAATGCCCGTAAATGGAAAATTTTCTCCTGGCTCATCTTATCCGGCACCACCAAGACCAGTTTATAGCCTTTGAGTGCCGCAACCAGTGCTAGCCCAAGACCGGTATTGCCCGCAGTCGCTTCAATAATGGTGCCACCAGATTGCAGCAGGCCATCTCGTTCCGCTTGTTCAATCATCGAGAGGGCGACCCGGTCTTTAATCGAACCTCCTGGGTTTTGATTTTCCAATTTGACAAACAGTTGGCACGGGCCGGTATCAAAGCGAGTCAGCTCCAGAAGAGGGGTGTGGCCGATAAGGTCAAGCACCGAGCGAGGGATAGCCATGATTTTCTCCAGCAAAAATATGAGTTAACAGAGTGAGTTCGATTAACAACCTATGGCGGGATAATAGCGCTGGCAGCTTAGGCACTAAAAAGAACAAATAACCCTCTTATATTCCTTTTTGGAATATATTTGTTTGTTTTTAGATGTTTAGGTGCTTAAACGTAAAGACGTTTAGATAGGGAGATGGTTAGCCGTATGGCCATCACTAGGTGGTGAAAAAGTGCATCTTTACAAAACAAAACGTAAAACTACGCCCAATTGACTCAGCAATGGGATAAATTTAGAAAAGGTGCTGAAGTATGACTAAGCTAATATTTCAGTATCAGTGAAAAGACGTTACTTTTTCGCTAATTGGACTGTGGTTTGTTCTGTGGGCACCACATATTTCCGATTATTTGCAAGGATACTCTGGCGATCTCATGATGAAATTTACCCTCCCGTTTAAGATAAAAAAGTTTACTTTCAGTGCCGGATTATTGCTTTTGGTACTGCCTGCGGCCCATGCGGCTGATGACCCGGCACCTCCTGCGGTAGATGCCAAAGCGTATGTGTTGATGGATTACAACAGCGGCAAAGTGCTGGCTGAGGGTAACAGTGATCAGCGTCTCGATCCGGCCAGCTTGACGAAAATTATGTCCAGCTATGTGATTGGGCAGGCGATTAAAGCCGGTAAAGTGCATCCGGATGATTTAGTGACGGTTGGGAAAGATGCCTGGGCTACAGGTAACCCGGCGTTGCGCGGTTCTTCGCTGATGTTTTTGAAACCGGGCGATCAGGTGAAATTGTCTGATTTGAACAAAGGCATTGTGATTCAGTCAGGTAACGATGCCAGCATCGCGTTGGCCGATTATATTGCCGGGAGTCAGGATAGTTTTGTTGGCTTGATGAATAATTACGCCAAAGCGCTGGGTTTGACTAATACCCATTTTATGACTGTTCATGGCCTTGATGCGCCGGGGCAGTACAGTACCGCGCGTGACATGGCCGTGCTGGGGCAAGCCTTGATTCGCGATGTGCCTGAAGAATATGCGTTGCACAAAGAGAAAGAATTCACCTTCAACAAGATTCGCCAAATTAACCGTAACCGTCTGTTATGGAGCACTAATCTCAACGTTGATGGGATGAAAACCGGTTTCACGTCTGGGGCAGGGCACAATCTAGTGGCTTCAGCAACCGACGGGCCGATGCGGTTAATCTCCGTCGTGCTGGGTGCTCCCAGCGATAGAGTCCGTTTCAGTGAAAGTGAAAAACTCCTGACTTGGGGATTTCGTTTCTATGAAACCGTGGTACCCATTAAAGCCACCAAGCCTTTCGTAACGCAGAAAGTCTGGTTTGGCGATACGGGGCAAGCAGAGCTGGGTGTTGCGCAAGACGCAGCGATCACTATCCCCAAAGGGCAGATGAAAAACCTGAAGGCCAGTTATAAGTTGGATCAAACTGAACTGCGCGCACCATTGGCGAAACATCAGGTAGTCGGTACCATCGATTTTCAGCTGAATGGCAAAACGATTGATCAGCGCCCGCTGGTGGTATTGAACGAAGTCAAAGAGGGAGGCTTCTTTAGCCGTATTTGGGACTTCGTGATGATGAAACTCAGTCAGTGGTTCGGTGCAGTATTAGGTTAGTTTTACCCATTGATGACTCAAAAAGGGGCGACATAGTTGTCGCCCTTTATTGTTGAAGCCGCAGAGAGTTAGTTACACGCCACTATCTTGATTGCCAAGCCACCACGAGACGTCTCGCGGTATTTTGAATTCATGTCTTTGCCGGTTTCATACATGGTTTCGATGACTTTATCCAGACAAACACTCGGTTCACTGGTCCGGCGCAGCGCCATACGGGCTGAGTTGACGGCTTGTACGGCAGAAATGGCATTTCGTTCAATGCATGGAACCTGAACTTGCCCTGCCACCGGATCGCAGGTCAGGCCGAGGTTATGTTCCATGGCGATTTCAGCGGCAATGCAGACCTGAGCAGGGCTGCCACCCATTAATTCAGCCAGTCCAGCTGCGGCCATTGAACAGGCAACCCCTACTTCTCCCTGACATCCCACCTCTGCGCCAGAAATGGATGCATTCATTTTATACAGTGCACCAATAACCCCAGACACCAAGAAATAGCGACTGTAGGAATTCTCATTCACTGGGCGAATGAATTTATCGTAGTAAGCCAAAACAGCCGGGATAATACCGCAAGCCCCATTTGTTGGTGCCGTCACGACTCGCCCGCCTGCGGCATTTTCTTCGTTAACGGCCAAAGCGTACATATTGATCCAATCCACCACCATCATCGGATCGGCATTATGTTTATCTGTCGTGACCAACATACGGCGCAGTGCCGCAGCACGGCGAGGAACTTTCATTGGGCCGGGTAAGAGGCCCTCAGTATTAATACCGCGCTCAATACCTGCACGCATCACATCCCAAATCGCCGCAAAGTGAGCACTTATCTCGGCTTTACTGTGTAAAGCCAGCTCATTTTGCATCACTAAACCGGATAGTGACAACCCAGTATCTTTACAGTGTTTTTGTAAGTCACGGGCAGAATTGAATGGGTAGGGCACAGAAACCGCATGGGTATCTTGCTGGCCAAAATGCGCCTCATCGACAATAAACCCGCCGCCGATGGAGTAGTAAGTTTTACTGAAAATACACTCATCACCTGCATGTGCGCTGATGGTCATGCCATTTTCATGTAACGGCAAGTTGGTTTCATGGAAATTCATTCCGCCCTTTGCAGGGAAATCAACTTCATGAGCACCATTGGCGAGTAACAGGCGCTCGCGCGATTCTACATCGCGGATAAATCCGGGGATTGCATCAATATCAACAGTATCGGGCAGATTCCCTGCCAGCCCCATGATAATGGCAATATCGGTATGGTGACCTTTACCGGTAAGGGACAAAGAACCATAAACATCAACAGTGATTCGGGTGACAGCGGAAAGATGCCCTAAAGCGATTAAATCATCGGTGAACAACTTCCCGGCCTTCATGGGGCCGACGGTATGGGAGCTGGAAGGACCAATACCAATCTTAAAAATGTCAAAAACGCTGACCATATATTCGCCTCCTTCGTGTTAAAGGCGTTATACCCGTATTGGGTAATATTATTAAAATGCTTACATTGCCGTGGAGTAGAAAGCCGGCGCGGACGCACCGGCTTTTGAAACGAATGACAACAACGGATGACGATAACAAGCTGGCCGTGGAAGTTGGCCAGCGTCAGCATCATTAACCGAACAGGCTGTACAAGATTGCTGAGATAGCAATGAGACCCATAATAACCACGAATACGTTGCTGATGTGACCGCTGTACTTACGCATCGCTGGAACTTTATGGATGGCATACATTGGCATCAGGAACAGCAGCATCGCGATGATTGGGCCACCCAGTGTTTCAATCATGCCCAGAATACTTGGGTTTAAGGTAGCAACAATCCAGGTTGTTACTAGCATGAACAGCGCAGTAATGCGGTTTAGTTTGTCATGATTGATGGTTTTGCCTTTGCTACGCAGAGACTTGATCATCATGCCGTTAAAGCCTTCACGGGCGCCCAGATAGTGGCCCAGGAAAGATTTAGTGATGGCGATAAAGGCAATCACTGGCGCCATGTAGGCAATCATTGGGGTGTTAAAGTGGTTAGCCAAGTAAGACAGAATAGAGATGTTCTGGCTTTTTGCTTCAGCCAAATCGGCTGGAGACAGGCTCAATACGCAGCTGAATACGAAGAACATCACCGTAACAACCATCATGATGTGAGCAAAGGCTAAAATGCGAGAGCATTTTTTCTCAGCATCAACGCCGTATTCTTCACGTTTTGCTACCGCAAAAGCAGAGATGATTGGGGAGTGGTTGAATGAGAACACCATCACTGGAATGACTAGCCACAATGTCATCCACAGGCCACTGCCCGTACCGTTGCCGTCCATTGATACATGTTCGAATATTGCGCCTGACCAGTTAGGGATCAGGTAGACCGCCAACAACATCAATACAGCAACAAACGGGAAGACCAGAATACTCATTGCTTTCACAATGGCATGCTCACCAAAACGCACGATTGTCATCAAGCCGATAATCAAGATCAGCGACAGAATGGCACGCGGCGGAGAGGGGAGATGCATCTGGTGCGTGATGAAGCTATCAACAGTGTTGGTAATAGCCACACTGTAGACCAGCAAAATAGGGTAGATAGCGAAGAAGTAAAGCAGCGTAATCAGTTTGCCCGCGCCTTTACCAAAATGTTCTTCAACCACTTCAGTGATGTCTTCGCCAGGATTTTTCCCTGACAGCACAAAGCGACATAGACCACGGTGTGCGTAGAAAGTCATCGGGAAGGCAATAATCGCCATAACGATAAGCGGCAGAAGACCGCCGATACCCGCATTGATTGGCAGGAACAAGACACCTGCCCCGATTGCTGTGCCGTACAAACCCAACATCCACATGGTGTCACTTTTGCGCCATGTGCTTGTTGAAACTTTTCCCGTTGAGGCAATAGTGCCTGTTTGAGTAGTGTCCATGAAAAATCTCCATAGTGAACACGTTAATTTAAAATTAAGAGCCGAAAGTTAGGTGCCTGTAATGCCTTATTTGGCGACATCATCAGGCGAAAAATTCAGTCAAAACGATTTGTTTAAAATGTGTGCCCTGGTTATTGCGTTGGTGCCGTAGCCGTGCATTATATCTAAAAGTAAAAGTGCAAAATTTAACCGATATTAAGAGCGTCAATTCGCTTTATCGGATATTTTTGTTGTTCTAATGAGAACTCTAGTTTTTGCTGGCGGCAAGATAGCGATTTGTAGTGAAAACTACCGTGATCCTGCTCTCAAATGCTCAATAAAATCGTTCTTGATCACTTGTTGCGAATTTATGGCTGATTGTTATGTGAATGTTTATAATTCATCACTAAAAATAATAAAAATATCCATCTCTATAGTGATTAATAAATAAACAATTCATTTTTTATCCCCCCGACTTCTTGCGGGGCAATATATTTTAACCATACGAATGAATCTAGTGAAAATCAGTTTTTTCACTGATTTATTGATGAATATCATTAATATAGAATAATGATTTAAATTTAACTTATTGATATCTATCTGTTTTTTATTTTTGTCTGCTTATTGATGAAACTAAGGTTGGAGAGGGGTAGAAACCGTTAAATAAGACCTAAAATGAAAGTTTTGCTATGAAATAAAAATAAGTCAGCGCGTGATTATTGGCAGCTTATACTTTATTTGTCATATAAATTTTTGCTGTTGGTAATTTGTCTGACAATAAAATAACGCTATTCTTTTACTCGAATGCATTAAAAGAATACAAAATGTTAAATTAATTTACTTTATGTTCGGGCTGCGCTGAAAAGCTAATTTCATAATGAAATTGTGTTTTAAAATTTTTATAGATTACAAATGGCATTTAGCCTCAATTAATATAAGGTTATTAGCTATGACTTATCTTGCTTAGATATAATACAGTTTTTAGATAATGCGCGGTTAACATTACCCACTCATAATTTACTGCGCTAAGATTTTTGCTATGTAATCAAGGCTAACACGCTTGATTAACTGCATAACGGGCATAGGGCTGCATCATAGGCAATATATCCGTGTAGTGAAGTAAGATGCGCATAAAACACGCATCTCTATCAGTAATGGGAGTCGTCAGTGGGGAGGGGGCGAGCTTAACGGTGAGTTATAATACCGTGCTGTGAAAAGAACTGACTGAATTCATCGTCCGGTTGGCGGTCAGTGACTAACTCATCAAAGAGTGTTAAATCACCAATTCTGGCGGGTTTCATCTTGCCAAATTTACTGTGGTCAGCGACCAGGATTTTATATTGGGATTTGGCTATGGCTTTCTGCTTCAATGGTAGTTCGTCGAAGTTGAAACAGGTGGCACCATACTCAACAGAAACACCCGCAGCGGAGATAAAAGCCTTGTTCGGGCAGACATTGTCCAGCTCATTGTGCTGGCTAATCGGGGTGAAAATATAGTTATTGGGCTTGAACTCACCACCGCACAAGATAACTTTGCAATTGGGTTTATCTTGTAGTGAAAGGAACGTGTTAAGGGAGTAACAAATGGCAGTAAATGACAGTTCTTCGTCTATTTCATCAATAATAGAAGGAATGGTGGTGCCGCAGTCAAAAAAAACCGTATCATTTTCCGCAATAAGACGGGCTGCCAGTTGGCCGATTCGGCGTTTTTCTTCCACCTGTTTGGCCTGTTGATCCGAAACAAAATAGTTATTGGCGTTATTGCTTTTGGGATCCATCACCACATAACCGCCCAGTAAAATAACGGCAGTAGGCTCGGCGCTGAGATCTCGCCGAATTGTCATTTCAGAAACACGCAACAAATTGGCTGCGTCTTTTAGATGGATTTTGTCGGAACGCTTAAGGGCCTGAGTTAGTTTATTGATTCGTTCAGCACGGCGAGTTTCCATAAGCTATCCCTGACAAGTTATTTTCAACGCCATGTATTATAAGCGATTTTTTGAAATGCAGTTTTGATGCGTGGTTGCAAAACAAAATAATGCAAAATAGACACAGCAATAAGTCAGCCCGGTAATCACCGGGCTGACAATAATTTAGTAACTTGATGCGGACACTGATTGGCCTGAAACGATAGCCACGCCAGAACTGGTACCAATTCGTGTCGCCCCAGCCTTAATCATAGTTTCAGCTGTTGCTCGGTCACGAACAGCACCCGATGCCTTAACCCCCATCACTGGGCCTACTGCGGCACGCATCAATTTTACATGTTCTTCTTTAGCGCCACCGGTACTAAAACCTGTTGAGGTTTTAACAAAGGCAACGTCAAGTTCACGACATATTTCACAAACTTGCACGATTTGTTCGTCGCTAAGCAAGCAAGTTTCTAATATTACCTTCAACGGTGTGGAGGCGCAATTATCGCGCACGGCCTTGATGTCAGCTTTAACAGCATCAATCTTACCGCTTTTTAACCAACCAACATTGATAACCATATCAATCTCTTGCGCACCGGCTTTGATAGCTGCCTGTGCTTCAAAGGCTTTGGCTTCGGTCAGCCCCGCCCCCAGAGGGAAACCAATAACTGAGCAGACTTTTACCGGGCTACCCGCTAATTGCTGTACCGCCAATGGAACGTATCCCGAGTTAACGCACACAGTATAAAAATGATGCTGTTTTGCTTCGTCACATAGCTTAATAATTTGTGCTTCAGTGGCGTCCATTGCCAGTAGAGTATGGTCAATGTAAGTCGCGTAATTGATCGTCATGATTATTATCCTTTGTTCATCTGTAAGTTAGTTCTGTTGTTATAATAATAACATTTTGAATGAAAAACAAAGATAATTATCACAATTTAAGCTGTTTTAGATTTTATTTTGTTATTTTAATAACATTTATTTTGATAAAATGAGCCAAGCATACATTCAGATTTAAATGTAATTAATTGATTTTAAGGTATTTTAAATGTCTGTCGAGCGATGAGAAAAGACATTGCCGGTCCTTTAGTTGACCGACAATGTAAAATAAATAACTTGAGAGGACGCTAGCTTCTGACCCACCCGCGGCTGATAGGTAAGGAAAAGCTCATGTGATAAAGGCGTTTCATGCCATTTGAGATAGCTTCTCCGAATAAATTCCACACCAACTGGGCGAACAGGCAGCCGACGATCCCGAGTAAAAAGGCCCCGACCATATCTAGTGGCCAATGGACACCCAGATAAACTCGTGACCAAGCAATTGCGATAGCCACACTCATCATCGTGATGGCAGACCAGAGTTTGTGCCAAAAAACAAAAGCTAAGGCAAAGGTAAAAATAGCGGTGCCGTGGTCACTGGGAAAAGAACTGTCCGGAGCGTGTGGCATGAAGTTGTAGCCGAAACCGACGACAAAAGGTCTGTCATGAGGGATCAACATGCCAATGCATGCGGCTGAGAGCATAGAGAATGCAAGTGCAATGGCGGCTTTGGTAACCATAGTACGCTGTATATCCATAGTCTCTTTCGGCCCCCACAACCAAAGTCCTACCAATAAAACGGGGATAATCATAATGACGTCACGCGCGATAAAAGTCGCCATAGAAATTAGCCATGCTGGGGATGCAGGGGTTGCATTTATCATGGAAAAGAAAAAATAATTCATCTGTTCTATCATTTTGTACCTTTATCACGGTTGTAATAACCGCTAATTATCCAAAACCCTGTTAACTGACTGAGCCATACCCACCAACCAGCCCACAGGTTGTGCGTTAGAAAATGTGCCCCTCGCATGATCTGACCAAACCCCATCAGCATGCCAAGACCGACACCGACAAACCAACACAGTGTGGCCAGACGTGGTCGCTCAGGGTAAAACAAGAAAAACAATGCCATGACTGCAAAACCGCTAGATGCGTGACCACCGGGGAAGCAATGACCGGGGCCTGCACCGACCGGGGCTGTTCCCATCAGTACATAACTGAAAGATTTACCGCCATATTCCACTAAATCCCAAGGGCAAGAGTGTGCACTGGTGGCTTTTAAGATGCCGACGACTAACGGGCCAACACCGAGTAGCAACATGGTGGTTATCAAACGCCCATTGCGACGATAAATTCCCCATAGCAATGTGACAATAGCCGCGCTGATAATGGCCTGCTTCAGTAACCGGTGATTCAGCAAATCGAGCCAGACATTATTCTCCCATGGAAAATTCTGACCAACCGGATCAAACCAGTAATTGCTAATAAGCCAATCCAACTGCTCATTGCGGGAAAGCCAGAGAAACAGCAATCCACTGATCAACAGACCAAAAACCTGCCAAAAATAAAAGGATAACGGCAATGAGTAAAGGGAGTTTGTCCTAATTATTGGTGCCGTTGAGGTATTATTTAATATCGACGTCACTACGTCAGATTGGGCGGTGGATTTGTTGGTCTTCACGAAATAACCTGAAGCAGAAGTAATGATGTGGGTACTGTAATAATGTTGCCTTAAGAAAGCCTTAAGAGCGGATAGGGAAAGGGAAAGTGGGGGCGCTTGAATTTCAGACAAGAAAAAACCCGATTAGTCTTGAACCTAAGAAGGCGGGACTATCGGGCTCCTCAATATGGGGACATCAAAGAAAAGCAGTGGCATTAATTCAGACCCCAACCTGGTAAGAAAGTTCTGGTCAAATGAAAAAAGTATAAAATAATGTTTAGCTTTCCCCTAAATGCACCTTTTTATGTGTTAGCCCAATATGCCCGGCCAGACAATCACGATTAACGAGCCTGCTAATGTCAACAGTACGTTCGCGATGGCATAAGTTCCTGCGTAACCCAGAGCTGGGATATTACTGCGGGCGGTGTCGCTGATGATATCCATCGCCGGGGCACAGGTACGTGCGCCCATGATTGCGCCAAAAAGCAGGGCGCGGTTCATGCGCAATACATAAGCACCAAAGATGAAGCAGATAACCACCGGCACTAAGCTGACTATCAGGCCGGAAATCAACATTTGCCCACCGACAGCGCCCAAGCTGCTGTTTATACCGCCACCCGCACTTAGCCCGACTCCCGCCATAAAGACCATTAGCCCGAATTCTTTCACCATATTAAGCGCCCCTTGCGGGATATAGCCAAAAGTGGGGTGATTAGCACGTAAAAATCCAAGCATGATACCGGCCATGAGCAGGCCAGCCGCGTTACCAATACCGAAACTGAAATTACTGAATTGGAAGGTAATCAGGCCAATCATTAATCCCAAAATAAAAAATGCGCAGAAGGCCAGCAAGTCGGTAACTTGGCTGTGAATGGAGATGAAGCCGATTTTTTCCGCCACACTTTTTACCCGGCGAGCGTCACCACTGACTTGTAATACATCGCCTTTATTCAACACCACATTGTCATCAATCGGCATTTCAATCTGGCTGCGGATCACACGGTTAAGGAAGCAACCGTGGTCAGTCAGTTTTAAATGGCTAAGTCTTTTACCGACGGCATTACTGTTTTTGACCACAATTTCTTCGGTCACAATGCGCATGTCCAACAGGTCACGGTCAAAGACTTCTTTACCATTGCGAAAGCTCGGATCAAGGCGTGAGTGGGCATCTGGATAACCAACCAGCGAGATTTCATCACCCACTTGCAGTACCGCATCACCATCGGGGTTTGCCAGAATGCCATTGCGGCGAATACGTTCTATATAGCAACCCGTTTGACGATAGATCCCTAATTCACGGAGGTTTTTGCCATCAGCCCAAGCCACTAATTCCGGGCCAACCCGGTAGGCGCGAATAACGGGTAAATAAACTTTACGTTGGCTATCGGTATCAAGACCACGCTCACGAGCAATTTGCTGGGCGCTGGTGGGTAAGTCTTGGTGCTGAAGTTTTGGCAGATAACGCGCACCTAAAATCAGGCTGACCAGCCCGATAAGATAAGTCAGGGCATAACCCAAACTCAGATTGTCTTGAGCATGTTGCAGTGCTGGGTTATTGGCGATGGTATGGCGCAAAGTATCACCCGCCCCCACCAACACCGGGGTTGATGTCATGGAGCCTGCGAGCATCCCGGCGGTTAGACCGATATCCCAGCCAAATAGTTTGCCCAGACCGAGGGCCAAAATCATGGCGCTGCCAACCATGACTAAAGCAAGCATCAGGTAGTTTTTGCCGTCACGGAAGAAAATGGAGAAAAAGTTTGGACCGGCTTCAACGCCGACACAAAAAATAAACAGCATAAAGCCCAGATTCAGTGCTTCTGTATTAATGGTGAAATGCTGTTGTCCAAGCAACAGTGATACCACCAGCACACCGATGGCGTTGCCTAATTGGATAGGGCCGAGCCGCAGTTTTCCTAGGCATAATCCCAGCGCTAAAACTACGAATAACAGCAAGATGTAGTTGCCGTTTAACAAATTTGCGACGTTTATATTCACGAGTATGACTTTCTATTTTGCCCGGATGATGATTTACGATGCACACGCCCCTGAGTGAATGCCAGAGCGACACATATCTTTAAATTCAAAAGTTTTATCGCCAACCAAGAGACAAATATAGGCGACAGCGGGGTTATTCTAATCGGTCTGTTACGAGACAGCCAGTAGTAAGCAGAAAGTTTGGCACAGCCAGATAATTATGCTTGGCTATTTAACCGCCGCGGGCAGATATGCTGTCAATAAAGGGTAGGGGGGCAATAGTGGGGAAATGTTTTACTGTATCGGCTGTCATGGCCGCAATAAAAAAGGGTGTAAAAACACCCTTTATCGGTTCAGACTCGCCAAAATTGACGATAACCCTAATATGGGTATAGATAATTTCGGCTTTTTGCCCGTCAGATTACTGGAATAGGCTCAGATTTTGTTTAGCATAGGCTTCAAAATCAGTACAACCGCCAATGTGTTTTTCATCAATAAAGATTTGTGGCACGGTTTCTACTGGTTTACCCACAGTCTTTTCCAGATCCGCTTTAGTGATACCTTCCGCATGAATATCGATATAGCGGAATTTAAAATCGTCACGTTCAGTTTCCAGTTTCTCTGCCAGTTCTTTGGCACGAACACAGTAAGGACATCCAGGACGCCCGAAAATCACAGCAAACATGTAAAACTCCTTGATTAAATTGAGATAATCACTTCGCCAACAGTTACTGATATATTCAACTGTTAAATGACTTCTAGCGTATTACTCACTCTCACTGGGGTCTACTATGCCCTTTGGCGCAGTGAAAAAAAAGCAGGAATTGCCTGTTATTCTGATTAATCCTACCTATTTGCATCTCGATACTGTTACAAATAGTGGGTATTCAATACACTGGATAAAAGTTGGTACAGAGCTTATCGGAGGTAAAGATGCGCTCGTTAGGAGATATGCCCCGGATTGTGATTATTTCAGAAGCATTGGGGATGCTGTTACTGGTTGTGGCCTATTTGAGTATTAATGACTATTTGTCATTACCAGGCTCAATGGGAACACCGGCGGTTGCCGTGGCGATGATTTTTATCGGAATTGGCCTAATGCTGCCGGCTGCCGCTTATATTGTTTGGCGCGTTGCCAGTGGTTTTGGCCCGCTATTAGGCAGTGCGGATAGAATATCAAAGCCGCAATCCAAGAAAGAGTTAGATGAAGCACGAATCAAAAAGGAAAACAAATCAGAGTAAGGCCATATTGGTCTGTAGTGGGGAGCAAATTAGTCGGGATTGAAGTAGCGCTGTCGGTCAATATTCCGTAAGCTATGGCACTTTTCGTATTGTGAGAATCGTGAGGTAGGTAGTTATGGATTCACTCATCGTCCCGGATTTAGCCTTATTACGGCGTTGGCTGGATCAACTCGGTATCTCATTTTTTGAGTGCGATTCCTGCCAGGCGCTGCATTTGCCGCATATGCAAAATTTTGATGGCGTGTTTGATGCCAAAATCGATTTGGTTGATAACGTCATTTTGTTCTCGGCATTGGCTGAAGTCCGGCCAACTGCATTGATTCCACTCGTGGCGGATCTTAGCCAAATCAACGCCAGTTCGCTGACTGTGAAAGCCTTTATTGATATTCAAGATGATAATCTGCCGAAACTGATTGTCTGCCAGTCATTGACCGTTGAAGTTGGCGTAACTCTCGCTCAATTTGGCTATTTTATGCAACAGAGCGAAGAGCAGATTTCCATGATTATTCTGGAAGCGCGTAGCAATGATTTACTGTTCATTGGGAACGGTGATGATGATGAGCAGCCACAAACCGCTACAGCATACCCCGTTATTCATTAATTTATCCCCATATCAATATTCAGAGTGCTGCTGGTAACCAGTGGCACACTGCCATTCTCCCTGTAAACCATAAGATATTCTGCTTTTTACCCTCCTTTGCCAGATATTTATCGCCGTTTATGCCGTTAGTGGCGCATTACATAGATAAAATATGCATAAAAAATCGATAAAAGGCGTTTTTTACCCTAGAGTCTGGTGCAGATTGCGAAGTGCGGTTATGCTGCTGTTTCTGCAAAGGGCATAATATTTCCCACAAAATTTGTGATTGTTGTTGTTAGGTTCATAATCACTCACCGTGCATAGTCATGCATCGGTATTTGTGGTAATCGCGCTCGGCAGGACAACGGTGTTGTATCCCCTCGGGTACAAATTTAGCGTACGACCTCACCCCCTATTTTGGAGGAGTTAACGGATGTTCACCCAACGTAAAAAGTGGTTATCGGGTGTTGCTGCTGGCCTGTTAATGGCCGCGTCCGTCTCAGCATCCGCTGAGGAAAAAACACTGCACGTTTACAACTGGTCTGATTATATCGCGCCGGACACGCTGGCTAATTTCCAAAAAGAGACCGGCATTAAGGTTGTCTATGATGTGTTTGACTCCAACGAGGTGTTGGAAGGTAAGTTGATGGCAGGGAGTACCGGGTTTGACTTGGTGGTGCCATCAGCCAGTTTCCTTGAACGCCAATTGTCTGCTGGTGTATTTAAGCCGCTCGATAAAAGTAAATTACCTAATGACAAAAATCTCGATCCCGAACTGTTGGCTCTGGTCAGCAAGCATGATCCTGAGAACAAATTCGCTATCCCTTATTTGTGGGCAACGACAGGTATTGGCTATAACGTAGAAAAAGTAAAAGCAGCACTGGGGACTGATGCGCCGGTAAACAGTTGGGATTTGGTACTGAAACCTGAAAATCTTGAAAAACTGAAAAGTTGTGGCGTCTCTTTCCTTGATGCCCCGAGTGAGATTTTTGCTACGGTACTCAATTATCTGGGCAAAGATCCAAACAGTATTCAAGCTGCGGATTACACCGGCCCTGCCACTGATTTACTGCTGAAGTTGCGACCGAATATCCGCTATTTCCACTCGTCACAATATATTAATGATTTGGCCAATGGTGATATCTGTGTTGCGGTAGGTTGGGCAGGTGATGTTATGCAAGCCTCTAACCGCGCTAAAGAAGCTAAAAATGGGGTCAATGTGGCTTACAGCATTCCAAAGGAAGGGGCATTGGCTTTCTTTGATGTGTTTGCGATGCCATCGGATGCTAAAAATCAGGATGAAGCTTATCAGTTCTTGAATTATCTGATGCGCCCTGATGTGATTGCGAATATCAGTAACCACGTATTCTATGCCAATGCCAACAAAGCGGCGACTCCGTTGGTGAACGCAGAAGTGCGTGATAATCCGGGCATTTACCCGCCAGCAGATGTGCGCGCGAAAATGTTTACACTAAAAGTACAAGAGCCGAAGATTGATCGTGTAATCACCCGGGCTTGGACCAAAGTGAAAAGCGGTAAATAAGCCGATGGTGTGAATCAGTCATCTGGCGATGGCTGTTAACCCATTGATAAAAAGTAAAATAGACCATGGTAGGAACAGGGAGTATATCTTCCTGTTCCTGTTTTTTATTGTGCCGCACCTTGAATGCGGCCTGTTCTGCTTTTACGGAGAGCACGCTGAGTGAATGATGTAATTCCCCGCCCGCAGCCAAAATCTCAGAAGGTGTTTACCCCCTTGCTGGAGATTCGTAATTTAACCAAATCATTTGATGGTCAGGCTGCGGTAGATGATGTCAATTTGACCATCTATAAAGGTGAGATTTTTGCGCTGTTGGGGGCGTCAGGCTGTGGGAAATCCACCCTGTTGCGTATGCTGGCCGGTTTTGAGCAGCCGACTCAGGGGCAAATAGTTCTTGATGGGCAGGATTTATCGCACGTACCGCCTTATCAGCGCCCAATCAACATGATGTTTCAGTCTTATGCACTATTCCCACATATGACTGTTGAGCAAAATATCGCGTTTGGTTTGAAGCAGGATAAATTACCGACTGATGAAATTAAAAGCCGGGTAGCAGAGATGCTAACACTGGTGCACATGCAAGAGTTTGCCAAACGTAAACCGCACCAGTTATCTGGTGGTCAGCGCCAGCGAGTGGCTTTGGCGCGCAGTCTGGCCAAACGGCCAAAGCTGCTGCTGTTGGATGAGCCAATGGGGGCATTAGATAAAAAGCTGCGCGACCGCATGCAACTGGAAGTTGTGGATATTCTGGAGCGGGTAGGCGCGACTTGCGTCATGGTGACCCATGATCAGGAAGAAGCGATGACCATGGCTGGGCGCATTGCCATTATGAATCGTGGCAAGTTTGTACAAATTGGCGAACCTGAAGAGATTTATGAGCATCCAAACAGCAGATTCAGTGCTGAATTTATCGGCTCGGTGAATGTGTTTGAAGGCGTGCTAAAAGAACGTATGGATGAGGCGCTGATCATTGATAGCCCCGGTTTACGCCATCCGTTAAAAGTGGATTCTGATGCTTCGGTGGTTGACGGTGTCCCGGTCTTCGTTGCACTGCGCCCTGAAAAGGTCATGCTGTGTGAGCAGGTGCCGGAAGATGGGTGTAACTTTGCGGTGGGTGAAGTGGTGCATATTGCCTATCTGGGTGATTTGTCTATCTACCACGTAAAACTACACAGTGGGCAGATGCTCAGCGCGCAACTCCAGAATGGCCACCGTTACCGTAAAGGGATGCCAACCTGGGGTGATGAAGTGCAACTTTGCTGGGATGCTGATAGCTGCGTGGTGTTGGGAGCTTAATATTGTGATACCAGAATCTACCCGTGGAGCCGCAGAGCCACCGGCCCGAACCGTCGGGCCACTCAAGGCGCTGATACAACGTTTCCAGATGTTGCATGGCCGCAAGGTGGTCATTGCGATGCCTTATTTGTGGCTATTCCTGCTGTTTATGTTGCCATTTCTGATTGTGTTTAAAATCAGTCTAGCGGAAATGGCGCGTGCAGTTCCTCCTTATACTGATCTGGTGACCTGGCTTGACGGTAAGTTGGATATCTCGCTCAATTTGGGCAACTATCTGCAACTGCTTGATGATCCACTGTACATCGATGCCTACTTGCAATCACTCCAAGTGGCGGCGGTGTCGACGCTGTGCTGTTTGATTATTGGTTATCCATTGGCTTGGGCGATCGCCCACAGTAAATCATCCACACGCAATATCTTATTGTTGCTGGTTATCCTGCCATCATGGACATCATTCCTGATTCGGGTTTATGCCTGGATGGGCATTTTGAAAAATAACGGCATTCTAAACAACTTCCTGATGTGGGCTGGAGTTATTGATCAACCATTGGTCATTCTGCATACCAATTTGGCGGTATACATTGGTGTGGTCTATTCCTATCTGCCTTTTATGGTATTGCCTATCTATACCGCATTGACCCGGCTGGATTACTCATTGGTTGAAGCCGCGCTGGACTTAGGGGCCAAACCATTTAAAACCTTTGTCAGTGTGATTGTGCCGTTGACCAAAGGTGGGATAGTGGCCGGATCTATGCTGGTCTTTATTCCAGCCGTCGGTGAGTTTGTTATTCCTGAACTGCTCGGAGGGCCAGATAGCATCATGATTGGCCGTATTTTGTGGCAGGAATTCTTCAATAACCGCGACTGGCCGGTGGCCTCTGCGGTCGCGACTGTCATGCTGGTATTGCTGATTGCGCCAATACTCTGGTTCCATAAGCACCAGAATAAAGAGATAGGAGGCTCGGTATGAATAACCTGCCGGAAGTGCGTTCGGTTTGGCGCCGGGCTATTTTGATTGTCGGCTATACATTCTTGTATGCACCAATGCTGATGTTGGTTATCTACTCATTTAACAGTTCAAAGCTAGTCACTGTATGGGCGGGATGGTCAACACGTTGGTATACCGAGCTTTTTAATGACTCGGCGATGATATCAGCCGTCGGATTAAGTCTAACTATCGCAGCGGCCTCTGCCACGATGGCGGTGGTACTGGGGACGATAGCCGCAGTCGTTATGGTGCGTTTCGGGCGTTTTCGAGGATCCACTGGTTTTGCTTTTATGCTGACAGCCCCACTGGTGATGCCCGATGTTATCACCGGCTTGTCTCTATTATTGCTGTTCGTGGCGATGGGCCACGCGATTGGCTGGCCAGCGGAACGCGGGATGTTCACTATCTGGTTGGCTCATGTGACTTTCTGTACCGCCTATGTGACGGTGGTGATTAGCTCTCGTTTGCGCGAGTTGGACCGCTCAATTGAAGAAGCCGCAATGGATCTAGGGGCGACACCATTGAAAGTCTTTTTTGTGATTACTGTACCGATGATAGCGCCGGCGTTAATTTCCGGTTGGTTGTTAGCCTTTACTTTATCACTGGATGATTTGGTCATCGCCAGTTTCGTGGCCGGGCCGGGGGCGACAACCTTGCCGATGCTGGTGTTCTCCAGTGTCCGTATGGGGGTTAACCCAGAAATAAATGCGCTGGCGACGCTTATCTTACTGGTGGTTGGGATTATCGGCTTAATTGCGTGGTGGTTTATGTCTCGTTCGGAAAAACAGCGGTTACGCGAATTACGTAAAGCTGCCCGTAGCTGATTAGCCTGAAAACTGTTAGTCTTTCATCATCTTCTGACGCCGTGTAAAAACGGCGTTATTGTCAGGGATAACATTAGGTTGCAAAACCCTAACAGGGAGACAGACAGGGCAATATGAGATCGTTATTTTCATCCCCAGCGTTTTCATCTGCAGCCACCACTCCTGTGCCGGTATTAATTGCCGGAACGGCCATTATTGCTACCCGTATTCTCGGGGTATTGTTGTTAGTTGCCGAACTGGGTTGGCGTGGTACTGGCAGCTTTATTCATGAAAGCCTGCAAAGCTGGGATTCTGGTCTGGTCTTTGTTATCAGTATATTACTGCTGCTACTGGAAATTGTGTGTGGCGTTGCGGTGTGTCTGCGGCAAAACTGGGCGCGTTGGTTTTATCTGGTTTGCCAATTACTTGTCATTATCTATTTGTTAATGGTCTCACTGGATTGGTTAACGTTGGATGTGGATGTTTTCCGCGTTGATGGGGATACCAGCGCTGAAATTTTGCATAGTCTGCTGTTACAGAAAATCCCGGATGCAGTGATTATCGGTTTGTTATTTTTCCCTTGGCACCGCTATTCCCGCGCGTCAAAATGAGTGTTTAGCGTTACACAGTGCTACAATCCGTCCCCACCAACAGCCTCGGCTGAAAATTATTCAACGTCTCAGATTATAACGGTTAATTATTAATGCATTGCGCACAGTATACGGCGGGTCGCTGCCGTTCCTGTCAGTGGCTGGAGAAACCTTATTCTCAGCAACTGGCCGACAAACAACATCATTTGGACAGCTTATTATCCGGTCACGCCGTAGCTCAATGGCTTGAGCCGGTTTTTGGTCGTGAAAGTGCTTTTCGTAATAAAGCGAAAATGGTGGTCAGTGGCAGTGTCGAGCGCCCGCTATTGGGGATGTTGCATCGTGACGGTAGTGCCGTTGATTTATGCGATTGTCCACTTTATCCAGCCAGTTTCGCCCCCGTTTTTACGGTGCTTAAAACCTTTATCGCCCGCGCGGGGTTGACGCCCTATAACGTTGCCCGTAAGCGCGGTGAGCTGAAATTCCTGCTATTGACTGAAAGTACGTATAGCGGTGAGTTAATGCTGCGCTTTGTGTTGCGCTCTGAAACGAAATTGGCGCAACTGCGGGCGGCTTTGCCGTGGTTGCAGCAACAATTGCCTCAACTGGCGGTTATCTCGGCCAATATTCAGCCAGTCCATATGGCAATTTTGGAAGGAGAGCAAGAGATTGCATTAACGGAGCAGCAGGCGCTACCGGAGTTATTCAATCAAGTGCCGCTATTTATCCGCCCACAAAGTTTTTTCCAGACCAATCCGCAGATGGCTGCCTCACTGTATGCCACAGCGCGTCAATGGGTGCGTGAGCTAAATATTGAGAGCATGTGGGATTTATTCTGTGGGGTAGGAGGCTTTGGTTTGCACTGTGCCGATGCCAACACTCGGTTGACGGGCATCGAAATTAGTGCCGAGGCCATTGCCTGTGCACAGCAGTCAGCGAATCATTTGGGGCTAAAGAATGTCAATTTTGCCGCGCTCGATTCAACCCGTTTTGCAACCAGTGAGGCTCAAGTGCCCCAGTTGGTTTTGGTCAACCCGCCGCGCCGAGGAATTGGTACTGAATTGTGCTGTTATCTCAGCCAGATGGCGCCTAAATTTATTCTCTATTCAAGCTGTAATGCACAAACGATGGTAAAAGATATTGGCCAGTTAACGGATTATCGTATTGAACGGGTTCAGTTGTTCGATATGTTCCCGCACACCAGCCATTATGAAGTGCTGACCCTACTGGCCTTTCGCCCTTAAAGCCGCAGGAGGAGCTGTGCTCACTTACCCGAATCACTTACCTGAGTAAGTTTTACGGGATAAGTTCGCTGGCCACCTACCTGCAACACCAATGACGTTGGATAAGTGTTTCAAAAGAGGAATCAGTTAGGGAACCATTTATCATTGATGGCTTTATACGTCCCATCTGCTTTCACTGCATCAATTGCTTTATTCAATTTTTCTAACAACACGGTGTTATCAGGGCGCACGGCGATACCCAAGCCAGTACCGAAGTATTGCGGATCCGTCACATGCTCACCCACGGATGCCAGATTCGGGTTGGTTTTCAGCCACTCATTTACAACGGCTGTGTCACCGAACACCCCATCAATACGGCCATTTTTCAGATCGATAATCGCATTTTGGTAGCTGTCATAAGCCACTGTTTGAATTTCAGGGTGCTTATCTTGCAAGTATTTCTGATGCGTGGTGCCATTTTCCATACCGATCTTTTTACCTTTCAGGTCAGCAATAGAACTGAATTTACCTTTCGTAGCGATGACAATGGCAGAGTTAGCATAGTAAGGCTGGGTAAATGCCACTTGCTTGCTACGTTCAGGCGTGATGTCCATACCGGAAATCACGGCATCGTAACGTTTGAATTTAAGCGCCGGAATCAAACTATCAAAAGCCTGATTGGTGAAAGTACAGTTGGCTTCCATCTGTTTGCATAATGCTTTTGCCAAATCCATATCGAATCCGACAATTTCGTTATCGGCACCGATAGATTCGAAAGGAGGGTAGGTTGCTGACGCGGCAAAACGGATGGTGTCTGCGGCAGTTGCGCTAAAAACCATACCACTTAAGATTGATGCCAATAGTAACTTTTTCATGCTTAAACTCCTGTCTGAATTTTTTTAATAGAATATGCTGTTAGTTATTGATTTTATTATTTCTGGTGATGCTTTATCGCGATTTATTCGGATGATTGATGGTATTTACATTGCCATTTTATGAATTTATATGCAAGTAATGTGATTAAAAATTTAGTTTTTATTTTTGTGATAAAAGAAGAGGGAGATATTTTGATGGATATTCATTTAGGTGTTCGGTTCGGTTGTTAAAGCTCTACTGCTCACTTAATCTCGGATGAACCAACCGCCAAAGGGTGTGAGCGCACACCCTTGTGGAATCCCACGCTTGCGCGAATATTGCCCTGCGGGTAAACCTCCGGCGTCTCTCGGGCTTAACGAGCCAGCGCGATGGGCATCATGGCCCGCTCACTCTACCCGCTATCCTTGTCGGCAATATTCCTGATTGCGCTTAACAACAAAGTCCAAAAACCCTGGTTTGTAGGTTTCGATGTTAAAAGCACATTTGAGCAGCCGAGTGACGAGATCAGGCAAGGAAAATGGGCAGGACGCCCGTT
Organism: Yersinia vastinensis; assembly: GCF_902726565.1. Classification (GTDB taxonomy): domain Bacteria; phylum Pseudomonadota; class Gammaproteobacteria; order Enterobacterales; family Enterobacteriaceae; genus Yersinia; species Yersinia vastinensis. The sequence goes on along the minus strand of NZ_CACVAF010000002.1, from coordinate 251,539 downwards.
TTAGGCGCCGCGCGGAGGGGCCCGCGTAAAGCCGTCTGCCAGCCGAAACGATGAATGAGAGGACCCACGGAGTGGGTTAGCGATACGTGCGTAGGCGCAGGATTGTCAAGGGTGTGCGCCAACACACCCTTAACCGGTTGAGGCGATGGAGATTAGGTGAGCAGTAAAACTTTAACAACCGAGCTGAGCACCTAGTTCAAGCAAAACCATGAGGAAAAGCGCCCCACTAATTACGCCGCTCAAATGCCAATGCTCTGCGCTCCACCAACCGCATCAACAAGGTCAGTAAACCATTTACACACAGGTAAACTATCCCCGCCGCGCCAAATACCATCACGTCATAGGTCCGGCCATACATCAATTGGCTGTAACCCATAACTTCCATCAATGTGATGGTGTAAGCCAGTGAGGTACTTTTGAACACCAAGACCACTTCGTTGGAATAGGAGGATAATGCGCGCTTAAAGGCGAAGGGCAGCAAAATACGCAATGATTGTGCCTTCGACATCCCCAGTGCTTCGCAGGATTGCCACTGACCCGCAGGAATGGCTCGGACAGCACCATAGAACAACTGAGTTGTATAGGCCGCGCTGTTCAATGCCAACGCAATCATTGCACACAGCCATGGTTGCGATAGCAGACTCCATAACCACGGATATTCACGGATAGCGGGGAATTGCCCTGGTCCGTAGTAGATCAAAAAGATCTGCACCAGCAACGGAGTGCCAGTGAACAGCGTGATATAAATTTTGACCAGCGGTGTGATGATGGGGGTTTTTAGTGTCAGCACAATGGTAAATAGCAGCGACAACACTAAAGCCACCAACAAGGAGGCGATGGTCAACGTCAGACTGGTGTGCAGCCCTTTGAGGATCTCGGGTAAATATTCCAACATCAGGATGCGCTCCGTTCGAAACGGGTGGTACGAAGCTCAATCCATTTGAGCACATACTGACTCAGCAGGGTCACCACCAGATAGATCGCCGCGGCAATCATATACCAAGTGAAAGGTTCCTGAGTTCGGGTGGCAATGCTTTTGGTTTGCAGCATTAAGTCATTGACACTGATCAGCGACACTAATGCGGTATCTTTGAGCAGCACCAGCCATTGGTTGCCTAAGCCGGGTAAGGCATGACGCCACATCTGCGGCATGATCAGACGGAAGAAAATAGCCGCCTGACCTAATCCCAGCGCCTGGCCTGATTCCCATTGCCCAACGGGCACCGCTTTCAGAGCGCCGCGTAAGGTTTGTGAAGCATAAGCCGAATAAAGCAGGGCTAAGGCGATAACACCGCACAAGAACGGACTGACCTCGAAATCATCGATATTGAGCTTAATAGGTAGCTCAAACAGGTAGAGATTTAGAGTGAAGCCGTCAGATAGCATCATCAAGAGCTGAGAGGAGCCAAAATAGATAAACAGGACCACCAGTATCTCTGGTAGCCCGCGCAAAATGGTAACCCAGCCGGTGGTCAGGTAGCTGACCACTTTCCAACGCGATGATTCACAGACGGCAAACAGCATCGCCAGAACCAGACCGAGGGCTAGGGCACAAACGGCAAGGCCGACGGTCATGCCGGCGGCGCTTGCTAAAGGTTGAAATTCATTCATGGGTGCTTAAATTACTGCTGGAACCATTTTTTGTAGATTGTCTGATAGGTGCCATCTGCTTTAACTTTCGCCAGTGCAGCATCTAACTTACCCTGTAATTCGGTGTTGTTTTGACGAACCGCAATACCTAAACCAGTACCGAAATAGTTAGCGTCAGTCACTTTGTCACCCACCGCAACCAGTTGGTCATTCTGCTTAAGCCACTCATTGACCACGGCAGTATCACCAAACACAGCATCCAGACGGCCATTTTTCAGATCAAGAATGGCATTCTGATAGCTGTCATAAGGCACTGCGGTAATTTCAGGGTGTTTCTCCATCAAGAATTTCTGATGAGTGGAACCATTTTGCATACCTACGCGCTTGCCTTTCAGCGCAGCCATGTCAGCAACTTTGCCTTTCTCTGCAATAAACAGTGCGGAGTTTTCATAGTAAGGTTGGGTGAAAGCCACTTGTTTTTGGCGCTCTGGGGTGATGTCCATCCCAGAGATAACCGCATCAAAACGTTTGAATTTCAGGCTTGGGATCAAGCTGTCAAAGGCTTGATTGGTAAAAGTACATTCGGCTTGCATCTCTTTACACAGCGCATTAGCCAGATCGATATCAAAGCCCTGCATTTTATTATTAGCATCAATAAATTCGAATGGCGGGTAAGTTGCTTCAGCAGCGAAACGGATAGTTTCAGCGGCAGAGGCAGACAAACTGATACTGGCGAGGACTGCAGCAATTATTAATTTTTTCATCGCAAATTCCCAAATAGATATCAATGTGACAGATAGCTGGCAAAAGCTTCAGTTGTTGGTTGTGTAAAGTGGCTGGCATCGCCTTGTTCCACTACGTGACCATTTTCCATATAAACCACGCGGCTGGCCGTTTTGCGGGCTACTTCCACCTCATGGGTAACAATCACCTGAGTGATGCCCGTTCCGGCCAATTCACGGATGATACTGACGATTTGCGCGGTAATTTCTGGGTCAAGTGCCGCGGTGGGTTCGTCAAAAAGCAAAACCTGTGGCTCCATCATCAATGCACGGGCAATCGCCACACGCTGTTGCTGACCACCAGAAAGGTGCAAGGGGAAGCGATCGGCAAAATCAGTCAAACGCAGACGCGTCAGTAACTTTTGCGCACGTGCCATGGCTTCATCTTTTGACAAACCCAGCACACGGCAGGGGGCTTCAATCAGATTTTGTACCACTGACAGATGCGGCCAAAGATTATATTGCTGGAAGACCATACCTACATTCTGACGCAATTCGCGAATAGCTTTTGCGCCCGGAGCTTGAGTAAAGTCGAAGTGATTTCCAGCGATCTGCAAGGTGCCTGAACGAGGCATTTCCAGCAGATTAAGGACTCGCAGCAATGAGCTTTTACCGGCGCCACTTGGCCCTAATAGCACTAAGGTCTCGCCCGCAGGGCAATCCAATGTAATGTCGAACAGCGCCTGATGCACGCCGTAGTAACAGTTAATTCCGTTAAGTTGAATACTCATGCGCCAAATCTGAATAGCCAATGATGCGGTGAATGGTAACTTCCGCGGCATACTTATGCAATCTTTGTGCGTTAAAATTTATTAATAACCCGTGTTACAGCGGTATAGCAGCATAACATTTGGATTTGAATGCTATCCAAGGGAATTTGTCATGCGATGAATAAATCTGACAGAGTATCCGCAGTGTGGGCTAAAAAATAACCAAAATAAGTTTATTCTTATAAATCAATACGTACCGGTTTGATGGAATAAAACCGGTACAATTTTATGTTCGTTATCTTTTAAGCGGCGGAGGTTTATCGATCACCCAAAAGTTGGCGCAAGCTGCTGGCTGGGGCAGAGACGCCCATAAAGCGGATATCATCAACAACCCAGCATGTTCCTTCGCGGATCATCAACACTTCATCCTGCCATGCTACCGATTTCCCGCCTGCGGTTTGATGGGTCAAATTGACGCGTAACGGAATATTCCGGGCATCGGTATTGGGAATGGTTGAGGCGCTGGCAACCTCAGCGCTGGTGCTACCTTCACGCAGGCTGGTAAATATATCGCCATTAATGGTTTGTGTTGGATTCGCTTGGCCGGATGTGCGATGACTCGCTTGTTTTCTGACCGTTTGAATTCTTTCGTAGAGTGCTTGACTCAGATAAGGGCGGAATTGAGCAGATAAATTATCATCAGGTAAACCATTTAGATGCCCAATTTGCTGAATGCGTAGATCATAGAATTTTTGTGCTACCTGATCGGGTCCGCCTTCAACGCAAGGTGCGCTGCGGCTGCTGATATCCTTAAATGCCGGAGAGACGGTGTTGGTACAGGCGCTAAGTAAAACAGCGAGGGGAAGAATTAGGGCAATACTTTTCTTTTTCATATAAGGACCTTAAGTGAAAGAATCTATTATGAAAGTGATTGTAGTATATACCCAAAGAATGTGGAGTTGCAGCCCGGCAGCATGAATGGCAAATCAGCATCAACTTCAGTAACGATGGTTGCTATCAACCGCGCAATTTACCGTGTTCTCTTAGCCAGCGGGCAGTGCGAATAATGCCTTCGTCTAACGATACTATTGGGCGATAACCTAATTCCAACTCCGCACGGTGGGTGTCCAGTGTCAGATCAAAATTGAGTTTGGCGACACCATAATGTGTCAGTATCGGCTCTTTTTCTGCTTTGTTTCCCAGCTTCTCCATCGCTCTGGCCATGATATCCATCATAGGATAAGGCACGGACCGGATACGGCAGGTCATCTGTAACTCTTCCAGCAGATGTTGCACGATAGTGCGTAGAGGTCGGGGTTGTTGATTGGTAATATTATAGGCTCGACCGGACAAGGTCTCTTGGCTTTGGGTTGCTCGCCACATGGCATGTACTGCATTTTCCAGATAAGTCATATCCACCAATGCATCGCCACCACGGGGCAGCAGCAGAGTGCCATAATACTTAATCATTTGTAGCAAGCGTGGGAGCATCACGGTGTCATGGGGGCCGAACAAACCTTGCGGACGCAAAATAGTGAAATGGGTCTGCGGATTGGACAGCGCCAATTGCTGAATAACTTCTTCTCCGGCCGCTTTACTGCGTGCAAAATCATTGGCAAAACGCGCCGGACGGAAATCTTCCAGAATATTACGATGATGATGGTAATCGAAATAAATGGCTGGCGAGGAAACATGAATGAAATTCTCGACACCATAAGCCGCAGCCCATTCACCCAAGCGGCGTGTAGCGCGGACGTTTGCCAATTCAAAAGCCTGCTCTGTGCCCCACGGTGAGGTGAAACTGGAACAGTGCCATAATGTATCGACACCCGCCAACATGGCTTTTGCCTGTGAAGAAACCAAATTCGTCAGGTCTGCGTGAATAAATTCAGCGCCCATTTTTGTCAATAATGCGCCCATCGCCGAGTTGTTGCCGGTGGCGATGACTTTGATGCCCTGACGACGGAGATATTCAACGGCATTTCGGCCTAACCCGCAGGTTGCACCGGTAACCAATACCTTCATAACGAATTCGGTTCCCACCAAAAATCAGAATGCTAGAGCTTCGAATTATTCGCCCAGCAAATAAGATGCCATTCTTCCGTGAAATGATGCGCTATGCAATCAGAAACGACTTATACCTTTCATCTTTCAAGTCACCGGGGGGGGTTGGCTGCTCTCGCTCACCCGAATCACTGACTGATGTAAACTCATCGGGATTAATGAACCTCATCCTTGAGGCGCATCCTGCTGACTCGCGCAGGCGCTGCTCAAATCGGTTCCCGACCGATTTGTTTCTCCTTTGCCGCCTACCTGTATCTTGGAATCTATTGGGTATGCTTGTCATTCTTTGAACTGGGCAGAGCGCGACTTTCTTGGTTTTTTTCGCGGTCATATTGTTCGGCTAAGGTCGTGATTCGTTTGGCCATACCCCGGAAAATAAATAGGTGCGCTGGCATCATCACAAACCAATACAGTAATCCGTTAAAACCGGCCGGATGCCACCATGCCCGGACATCAAAACTCCGACGCCCACCCAATTCTTTGATAGTAAATGTCAAACGCCCTAAACCCGGTGCTTTCATGCCGAACATCATCGCTAATTGACGTAAGGGTTTTAGCGTAATCACTTTCCAGCCATCAATCAGGTCACCCAATTCCAGTGTTTCTCGATCCGGGCGGCCATAGACAACGCCGCCGCCAGCAATATCATCCATCCAGGCTCGGATTTTCCAGAGTGGATTACCATAGAAATAGCCCTCTTTGCCGCCAATTTGTTGTACCACATGCCACAGTGCTTCACTGGATGCGGTGGTATAGAGTTGGCAGCCGGCCTGTTTAGGATAAAAACCATAACCCGGCCGCCAGCGAGCACGCGCCTCAGGGTCATATCCCCAATCAGGTGAATCTACGACTTCATCCTCACGACGCAATGTCTCTTTGACTGCATCGTCAAACCGGATGAGTTGTTGGGGGATAAGCGCCTGTAACGCTTGGCCGTCAGCCGGTAAATCGTGGTTCAGTCCTTCAATCAATGCACTGGCAATCGAGGTGGGTACAGAGGTGATCATGCTGATGAAGTAGACTGAGATAAAACGGGTTGGCAATGGAATAGGGACCAGCCAGCGCCGTTTACCACTGATGGCAATAAAGCGCTCAAATAGGGTCTGATAGCTAATATATTCCGGCCCAGCAACATCAAAAATACGGTTTTCGGGAGCCGGATGATTGAGTAATTCGGTTAAGTACACCAGCAAGTTTTCCAGCGCAACTGGGGATGATTTTGAACGTACCCAGCGCGGAGGCGTCAGGATGGGCAAGTTGTAAACCATATCGCGCATCACCTCAAAGGCGGCAGAGCCAGGGCCGACGATGATACTGGCGCGCAGTTCTGTCACGGGGATGCCGCTTTGACGCAGCAAGTCGCCGGTCAGTTTACGGGCAATCAGATGAGCGGAGCTATTATCATCCGGCTGCAATGCGCCCAAATAAATGATCTGCTTTACCGAAGAGGATGCGTCGGCTAGATGTTGTTGAAGCGCTGTTTTCACATTGTTGGCAGCAATACGTTCCTGCTCAATCAAATCTTGTCCGTCTCCCATGCCATGCACTAGATAGTAAATAACATCAATATCTTGCAAGGCGGCACTGAGGGTTGCGGGTTGATAAAGGTCAACAAAGCGGCAATCAACACCTAGCCATGGTTGCTCTTTCAGCCACTCAATACGGCGTGCAGCAGCAACGACATGGTGCCCTTGCTGACTGAGTCTGGGCACCAGATGTTGGCCGATATAGCCACTAGCACCTAGCACTAATATCCGTTGTGGCGTCATGAGCGCTGCTCGGCCAAAAATTCGCGCCACAATGCAATCACTTTTTCCAGATCTGCACGGCTGATATTGATGTGAGTAATCATCCGAGTGATAGGGGCTGCGCTGATTAATACGCCACGTTCGCGCATCCAAGGGCCAAGTTTGGTAGCGAAATCGGCAGATTGCTTAATATACAGCACGTTAGTTTGTGCTCCGGGGGCCACAATTTCGACATCCAATGCGCGCAATTGCTGCTCTAGCCAGAGCGCATTATCGTGGTCATCTTTGAGCCGGGCGACGTTATGTTCCAATGCGTATAACCCCGCAGCCGCTAGAATGCCGGCCTGCCGCATGCCACCGCCGGTCATTTTGCGCCAGCGACGGGCACGATGAATATATTCAGCACTGCCGCACAGCAGGGAACCAACAGGTGTTCCCAAGCCCTTGGAAAGACAAATGGTTAGCGTGTCGCAATATTGGCTGATTTCACTCAGTGGAACATTCAATGCTACAGCAGCATTAAATATACGTGCGCCATCAATGTGCAGCGCGAGTTTCTTTTCACGAGTCAATGCCCAAGCTTGCTGCAAATAACTGAGTGGCAAGACTTTACCACTGTGGGTATTTTCCAAACTTAACAGCCGAGTTTGGGCAAAATGAATATCATCGGGTTTGATAGCTGCCAGAACCTTGTCCAAAGGCAGTGTGCCGTCATCATTGGCATCAATAGGTTGCGGCTGGATGCTGCCGAGAACTGCAGCTCCACCCGCTTCATATAAGTAGTTATGCGCCTTTTGGCCAACAATATACTCTTCTCCGCGCTGACAATGAGTGAGCAGCGCCACCAGATTTGCTTGGGTGCCGGTCGGCAAAAATAATGCCGCTTCTTTACCGGATAACCGCGCAGCTTCTGCCTCCAAAGCATTCACCGTTGGGTCATCACCATATACATCATCACCCACTTCGGCATTGGCCATAGCATTGCGCATCTCAGCGCTTGGTTGCGTTACTGTGTCACTACGTAAATCAATCAGCATAATTTTCTCACGGGATAGATAAAGAAAAGAGTTGTTTCATCATAGCGAGAATATTGAAACAAAAAAGCCTACTCACACGTTATTTGTTTTAAATAACAGATTACGTCTGAGAGTCCGGTTTATTTGCTGATTTTATTCTGTTTTTTATTTAATTGCGTGTGCGATAGCCAGCGCTGTATTCAGTCGCCCTAGCGGCTTGCCTTCTTTATTCGTAAAAAATTGCTGTTCCAGCGCGTTGGCATCCATCTCATCAAGCAGTTTTAGATGATGGCTATTTAGGAAAGTCTCCAGATGTTCTTTCTCTATACCAAAAATCCAATGTTCACCAATATTTCTTAACCCTTCAAAGACTTCTATTGAACCATATGAGGTGTTATCTCCGGTGAGGACATCGGAATAAACATAGTCGAAGATAATTTCACTGCCAGTGGGGGCATATGAGCTAATCGCAGAGAAAATACTCTCCACAGTGTCAGGGGGTAAATACATGATTAACCCCTCAAGAAGAAACAGGTGTTTTTCTCCTGCTCGAGTTGGAAATTCCTGCAAAATTTCAGCCAAATTTCTCTGATTAAAATCAGTGGGGATATAGCGCAGGTTTGGTGGAGTGGGGATACTAAGCTCTTGTAACTTTGCTATTTTATTCTTTTGCGATACTGGATGGTCAAATTCATAAACACAGCTTTGTTGTAGCTGGTTCTGAAATCTGATCGCTCTGGAATCAAAACCGGCACCAAGAATAAAGATATTGGCAAACTCACTGGCATGTAATTGAAAAAATTCATCTATATATTTTGTTCGGCTAATTAAAAATTCATAACTGCCTGCCGGTATCTGTGGCGAAAGAATATTGCCTGGCATCAAGAATGATTTTTGTGTCATTGAAAAAAATGAGGTTAAGGAGTGTGAGATTAATAATGATATATAGTCATCTGTTTTGTATCCTTCCCTTTTTTCGCCATAAGATTTTGCTCTGAGTATGCAAATTAGCTCCGCGGAGGGCGAGAAATCTGACATAGTGTTTTTTGCCATTTTATTTATCCCCGAGAAAGATTCGATTGTATTGTGATTTTACGCCGCACATGATTGATATAAAACAGCCTCATGCACCAGCTCAATTTTCATCTGTATGCAATATGAAAACTGTTAGCTGAGGGAGAAAAATACAATCATTATTTGCCAATGATACCGGTATAAAGCCGATATCATTGGCCGGAAAGACAAAGAAGATATTTTATGAATTGACGTGTCGGCACTTAACGCAGCCAGTTAGTTTTTGCCAACTCGACCACCTCATCACCTCGGCCATTAATGATTGCCCTAAGCATGTAAAGGCTGAATCCTTTGGCTTGCTCAAATTTGATTTGTGGTGGCATTGATAGCTCTTGCTTGGCGGTGACAACGTCCACTAAGACTGGCCCCGGATGGGCAAAAGCGCTCTCCAGTGCGGCATCTAATTCAGAGGCTTTTTCTACCCGGATCCCTTTGATGCCCGCAGCATTAGCAATGGCGGCAAAGTCTGGGTTATGTAAGTCAGTGCCATCGGTTAGATAGCCCCCGGCTTTCATCTCCATTGCTACAAAGCCCAGTACACTGTTATTAAATACCACAATTTTTACCGGCAATTTTAGTTGCGCCAAGGTGAGGAAATCCCCCATCAGCATGGTGAATCCGCCATCACCACACAGAGCAACCACTTGTCTATTGAGGTCGGTGGCTTGTGCTCCAATAGCTTGTGGCATGGCATTGGCCATTGAACCGTGATTAAACGATCCGAGTAAGCGCCGTTTGCCGTTCATTTCCAGATAACGGGCAGCCCACACCGTGGGAGTGCCAACATCGCAAGTAAAAATGGCATCATCAGTGGCATGGCGGCTGATTTGTTGTGCCAGATATTGTGGGTGAATGGGTTGATTGTCATTAGCTGTTGCCAGCCCATCGAGATCTTTACGGGTGGTGCGATAGTGCTCCAGCGCTTTGGTCAAAAATGTGTTATCACTTTTAGCTTCCAACTGGGGCAATAGGGCACCCAGCGTCGTTTTGATGTCACCAACCAGAGCCATATTGACCGGGCAGTGAGCCCCGATACTCCCCGGGTTGATGTCAATCTGGATGATATTTGCGTTGGTTGGGTAAAATGCGCGATAGGGGAATTGTGTTCCCAGCAACACCAAGGTCTCGGCATTGATCATGGCGTGATAGCCAGAGGAGAAACCAATCAGGCCGGTCATACCCACGCTGTAGGGATTATCCCATTCAATATGTTCTTTGCCGCGCAGGGCATGCACCACAGGCGCTTGAAGCATTTCAGCTAATTTCACCACTTCATCGTGGGCATCGGCACAACCACTGCCGCACATCAAAGTGATGTTTTTCGCCTTGTTCAATGTCTGTGCCAAAATATTCAACTCGCTCATTGGCGGCTGAACTAGCGGTAATTTAGGTGTTTGCCACACCACGGCGGCATCCTCTGGTGCAGCTTGCAACGCTACATCACCGGGTAACACAATCACTGAAACCCCTCGATTAAGGATGGCTTTACGCATGGCAATTTCCAGCACTCGGGGTAATTGTTCTGGGTTGGAGACTAATTCACAGTAGTGACTGCATTCACGGAACAGTTCTTGCGGGTGGGTTTCTTGAAAATAGCCGCTACCAATTTCGCTGGAGGGAATGTGTGCGGCGATAGCCAGAACCGGGACATGGTTGCGATGGCAATCAAACAAGCCATTAATCAGATGCAGGTTGCCAGGGCCACAGGACCCCGCACATACGGCCAGTTGTCCGGTGAGTTGCGCTTCAGCGCCAGCAGCGAAAGCAGCAACTTCTTCATGGCGAGTGCCCAGCCATTCAATCGTGCCCATGCGGTGCAGGCTATCACTCAAGCCATTGAGTGAATCCCCGGTTACCCCCCAAATTCGCTTAACGCCAGCTTGTTCCAACGTTTTTGCGACCAGTGTTGCCACAGTTTGCTTCATTGTTGTTCCCTCAAGGATTAATGGCGAGTCATTATTCTATGAGGTCAAAGTATGGCGCGTTTAACAATATTTGCCCCATTAATGGTAGAGAGAGACCGCGATGGGGCAGTTAAAAATAGACTTTAGGCCAGTTGAATATCCCCTTGTAACTGACAACTGCAAGCCAAAACATAGCCTTGGGAAATCTCTTCTGGCGTTAATGTCATGGTGCTGGTCGTGGTATATTCGCCATGTAGAATGCGCGTTTTGCACGAACCACAAACACCGGCACGGCAAGCTGCCATCACTGGGACTTTGTGCTGCTCCAGCGCAAATAGGAGCGACGCGCCGACTGGAACTTTCACGCTGCGCAGCGGGTGGCTGATGGTCATTGTCAATTCATTGCTGGAATCAATCGCCTCATCAGTGGGGCGGAATTGCTCTTTCTGAAAATGATCACTGGGAACCGACTGTTCGCGACAATATTGCTCGACCCAATCCATATAGGGAGCAGGCCCGCATGTCATGACGCGACGGCGGGCAATGTCTGGGGCAACTTGTTGCATAACCTGCGCATTGATTCGCCCGGCAATAAACCCAGCAGTGGCTTCTGACTCAGCCATTAATGTGAGTTGTAATTGCTGTGGATAGTGTTGCAATAGTCTTTGCCATTCATCTGCAAAAATGACATCCGCAGGTGTTCGGACATTAAAAATCACCCGGATATCAGCTTGCGCGCGTCGGGCTAACAAGTCGCGACACATCGACATGACAGGAGTGACACCGCACCCAGCGGCGAGCATCAGATAATGGTCGTCATCAAAATGGGCGTAAGTAAATTCACCTTGAGCATCTGACAGCCACAGATAATCCCCCTCATTGACCTGTTGAGTCAGCCAGCGGGAACCTTTTCCGTCGGCCAGACAGCGCACTGTTAATTGGATAAAGGGACTTAAACCGGGAGTAGAAGAAAGCGTATAAGCCCGCAGAGTCTCATCACTGTTACAGATGCTGACTAAGGCATACTGCCCCGGCAAATAGGGGTAAAAATCATGATTAATTAAGTGCAAGCTCCAGACATCGGGGGTTTCTTGCACGATAGAATGGACTTGCATGCGATTTGGGCAGAGGGGCGTTGGGCAATCGGTTGGGATAAAATCGGTCATCGGGGCCTCACAACGAATCTGGATAATAGGCAAAAAAAACAGTAAAAAACCATGAGTAAAAGCCCGGTCAGAGATAAGAAATGCATTAACCGGGCAGGTTGTTTTCGGCTTACTGGCCCAAAATCTCGTTCATATCCTGTTCTACGGTAGTGATTGGCCGCATACCAAATTTCTCATAGAGAATGGCCATCAGATTGTCGGTCAGGAATCCCGGCGCAGTTGGACCGGTATAGATATTTTTTACGCCCAATGACAATAAGGTCAGTAGAATAACAATGGCTTTTTGTTCAAACCAAGACAGCACCAAGCTTAGTGGCAGGTCATTGACGGTACAACCTAGTTTTTCTGACAGCTTCACTGCCAGCATAATCGCTGAATAGGCATCGTTACATTGACCGACATCCAGTAAGCGCGGCAATCCTTCCAACGTCCCAAAATCCAGTTTGTTGAAGCGATATTTGCCACAAGCCAGAGTCATGATGATGCAGTCTTGCGGCACACTGCGGGCAAAGTCAGTGAAGTAACTGCGCTCTGTGCGACTACCATCACATCCGCCGACCAAAAACACGTGGCGTAATTTTTTACTCGCAACCAAATCAATGACAGTGTCGGCAGCATTCAGTAGTGTTTGGCGACCAAAGCCCACCGTAATCAGATGTTCTAGCTCATTGTATGGGAAACCCGCCATGCTTTGTGCTTGTTCAATCACGGGTGCAAAATCCTCACCTTCCAAATGATTGACACCTGGCCAGCCAACGATACTACGTGTCCAGATGCGGTCGCCATAATGGCCCACATTCGGGTCAATGATACAGTTGGATGTCATCAAGATAGGGCCGGGGAATTTGGCAAATTCCGTCTGCTGATTCTGCCAACCGCTGCCGTAGTTACCCACTAAATGCGGGTAGCGCTTCAATTCTGGATAACCGTGGGCGGGCAACATTTCACCGTGGGTGTAAATATTCACTCCGGTTCCCTGTGTCTGCTCCAGTAGCATTTGTAAGTCTTTGAGGTCATGGCCGGAAATCAGAATGGCTTTACCGGCAACTGGGCGCACGTTAACAGACGTTGGCTGTGGATCACCGTAAGCTTGGGTTTCACCACGGTCTAAAATAGCCATGACATTGAAGTTCATTTTGCCAATACCCATGGCGTTATTGAGCAGGGTATCGACATCACGTGGCTGTGTGCCCAACCACGCCATATAGGCATGGTATTGGGCATAAATTTGTTCATCATACTGGCCCAGCACATGTGCGTGCTCCATGTAGGCCGCCGCTCCCTTCAGACCATACAAACACAGCATCCGCAAACCATGAATATCATCACCAACATCGGCTTTGTCACTGTTCAGCGCAAATTGTTGTGATTGTTGTAGCAGGGTAGGAATGTCGTCTGACTGCAATTGCAGTTCGGCCAGCGGATGATCGACAGTGATGGTGCTGTCGAGCAGGCGGCAACGGATAGCCAGTGACTGGCGTAATAGAATGGCTTCTTTGGCATAACCGATGATGCGGTCAGAATCAAAGTTTACATTGGTTAAGGTTGAGAAAAAGGCTCTGGGTGCAAAGCTATCAATTTGATGGTCAACAATACCAAGCTCGCGGGCTGTCAGTGCCCACGCTGAAAGCCCTTGTAGTACGGCAACCAATAAATCTTGTAAATCAGAGGTTTCGGCGGTTTTTCCGCACATACCCTGCGCATAAGAGCAGCCATTGCCCGCAGGTGTTCGGATGGTTTGTTCACATTGCACACAGAACATAATTGTTTTTCCTTTTAAAGTTGCATTTGTAATGCGTGTTTAAAAGCATAGATGCGCTATGGAGGTTTAAAAAGGCTTTTCTTATGCAACTTTAACTTGTTTTGATTTGGCGCAACTTTTGCTGCGAATGAGAATTTATTCAGTTTTGATGGGAATGTAGCGCAGTGAGCCAAGAGACCCTCTGCGCAACAGGAAGATTAAGAGGAAAAGAAAGCAATCAAGACAGGAGCCAGCAAACTCAGTAAGAAGCCGTGTACGATAGCTGCGGGAACCATTTCTATACCACCACTGCGCTGTAATACCGGCAGAGTAAAGTCCATTGAGGTCGCACCACACAAGCCCAGTGCTGTGGAGCGACTACGGCGTACCAAGGTTGGAATCAGCATAATAGCCACTAATTCGCGGGCCAAATCGTTGAAGAATGCGGCACTTCCAATTACTGGGCCGAATGTGTCGGTTAATAAAATACCTGACAATGAATACCAGCCAAAGCCAGAAGCCATAGCCAATCCAGTTTTAATTGGTAACCCCATCAAGACTGCGGCGAGTACACCGCCAGCTAATGCACTGACCGCCACCACAAACGCTACAATGGTGCCTCGGCGGTTTAAGACAATTTGGCGTAAAGTCATGCCACTGTTACGTAATTGAATGCCCACTAAAAAGAGCAGGAAGATCAACGCCAATTCGCTACCCTGCGCGGCAAACTGCAACCATGCCCATTGGGTCAACCCCAGCAGAAAACCAACAATGACCACACCGCACAGTTTTAATGATTCCAACGCCATATGCAGACGTGACGGTAACGCTTCCTGACGATGCGTGTTTTTCCAAGGAGTTTTGCGTTCAAGTAAAAACAGGGCGAATAAATTGGCGCAAAAAATACACAGAAAAAAGACGCTGGTATATTGGAAAATAAGCAGCAAGTTAGCGCTGAGATTTTCCAGAAATGCCAGGCTGATGCCCATAAAAAATAAAATAACGTAGACCATCCAGCTCAATAAGCGGTTGATCAACTGAATTAATGATTTGCGGCTAAGTGGGATCAGATAACCAATAATTAACGGCAAAAGAATGATTAGCAATCCTGAATACACGAGTTATACCGTCCTATACCGCTTTTCATTGAGGCTTACTGAAATGCCAATGACTTTGGGTATTATTTGCAGATGAATAATGGGCTGTGGCGCAATAAGCTATCTAAAATCAGGGAAAGAGTAAAGCAACACCGGTTGCCGTGGTACTTGACCTATAAGGTTTTTTTGTTTCAGATAATCAGGTAATAGATTAAGCCCGCTATCTGATAATATCAGTATGAATACATTCGCACCGGAGGCGTAGCATGTATCTTGAACGTGTCGATATTGTTGGTTTTCGCGGAATTAATCGCATTTCATTGAATCTTGATGATAATACAGTGCTCATCGGTGAGAATGCCTGGGGCAAATCCAGCTTATTAGACGCCTTAACATTACTGTTGTCCCCCGAACCTCAACTTTATCATTTCACCTCGCAGGATTTTTATCACCCAGCGGGCGATGAAAGTGCCAAAGAACGCCATTTACAAATTATCTTCACGTTTTGCGAAAAAGATATTGGTCACTGGCGAGCCCCCCGTTATCGCCAGTTAGCGCCGCTATGGATAAAAAACGACGATGGTTTACATCGTATTTATTATCGTATCGAGGGAGAGTTGGCGGACGACGACACGGTGTGCACTTGGCGTAGTTTCCTCGACTTAGAAGGGCAACCACTCGCTTTGCACGATATTGAAAAATTGGCGCGGGGAGTGATTCGTATTCATCCCGTATTGCGATTGCGGGATGCGCGTTTTATCCGTCGTCTACGCAATACCGCTGCTGAAAATAATCGTGAACCTGATAAGGCCGCATTGAATCAACAATTGGATCAGTTGAGTCGCGAGTTAGTGCGTAATCCACAGAAACTGACGAATTCTGAGCTGCGCCAAGGGTTGGAAGCGATGCGCCAGCTGCTGGAGCACTACTTTGCCGAGCAGGGGTCGCAGTCAGCAAATTTGCGTAATCATCGCTATCGTCCGCAGCCGGAGCGTGAGGCTTGGCTCGCTCTCGATAGTATTAATCGCATGGTCGCGGAGCCAAATAGCCGCAGTATGCGATTAATTCTACTGGGAATGTTTTCAACATTGCTGCAAGCAAAGGGGCCGTTAAGCCTTGACCCACATGCTCGACCACTGCTGCTGGTAGAAGACCCTGAAACCCGTTTACATCCGATTATGCTGTCTGTTGCTTGGGGGCTGCTCAGTCAACTTCCTCTGCAACGCATCACCACCACCAACTCAGGTGAGTTAATCTCATTAGTGCCAATCGAGAGTATTTGTCGGTTGGTCCGTGAGTCTTCTAAAGTTGCCACTTACCGTCTTGGCCCACGAGGAATGAGTTCTGAAGATAGCCGCCGCATCGCTTTCCATATTCGTTTTAACCGCCCTTCAGCACTGTTTGCTCGTTGTTGGCTACTGGTTGAAGGTGAAACAGAAATTTGGTTACTCAATGAATTAGCACGCCAGTGTGGTTATCACTTTGAAGCTGAGGGGGTCAAAGTTATTGAATTTGCACAGAGTGGTTTGCGCCCATTGTTGAAATTTGCCAACAGGATGGGAATACAGTGGCATGTTCTGACTGATGGTGATGATGCGGGTAAAAAGTATGCCGCGACGGTACGGAATATGGCGGATGATGGCCGTGACCATGAACGTGATCGCTTGACGATATTACCGGCACCCGATATGGAGCACTTTTTGTATCGCGAAGGTTTTGACGGGGTGTATCACCGGATCTCCGGCATTCCGGATAATGCCAAAATGCAGCCACGTAGGGTGATTGAGAAAGCGATTCATCGCACGTCCAAGCCAGATTTAGCCATTGAGGTTGCCAGCCAAGCGCGGGACTGGGGGGTAGAGTCGATCCCCCCGTTACTGAAAAAAATGTTTTCTCGTGTGGTGTGGTTAGCGCGCGGACGTGCTGATTAGCGGGAATGTAGGCGGTCTGAGTTTAGTCGCGGGTAAAATGCGCGCTCAGACCGCTCTCAAGCTGTTCAAGCAACTGATAACGGCGGCGATATTCGGCACGTTTTTTACTGGCAATATCTTCAATCGGCTTACGTGCAATTCTGGCCGGTAAGCGGAAATGACCATCCGTGCACTGTGTTCCACCCAGAGAAATCCAGAAATTATCGTAATCTGCGTGCAATTTATCTTTTTTCTTCGCCCGGTAACGCCAGTTTTGATAAATATGAGTGGCATTTCCTACAGCGATAATATTAGTTATTCCCATCAATTCAGCCAAACAGCCAGTGGCCTCCAAAACTAAACGTTTAGGGAATAAGCCGTAACAAGCTTTAGTGCTGGTTTGAATTTCGCTGTGCGGGGTTCCATTATCTGCGCCCTGTAACCCACCAATAAATAAAGTTTTTTGATTTTGATAATAAAAGAGACTGAACGTCAGCAGTGCCAGTGTTTGCTGTTGCTCATTGGCGAGCATCAGCGTAATTTCGCCTTCTTTATTGAGTTTCGGAAAACAGCCCAAATAAAGAGAATACTTTTCATCATTTTTGCCCGTTAACTCTGCCAGTTTATAAGGCAAGTAATGCAAATAGTTATGACGTAATGATTCAGGCATACATTGATTCATCAGCTGGAAATGATCCTGTAGTACCCCAAGTTTCTGGCGGTTATTAAGTGTATTGGCCAGATACGGACGATGTAATTTACAAGGCAAATCAGGTTGAGCGCGTAGTATGCTGTTGAGAAGAGGCTGCTTCACCAAAACACCGAGGAAGTTAAAGGTCAACCTTGGGCAGATTAAGGCCCGAGCAATAAATTTAAGCCGAAACTGTAATTCTTTCCATGAACCACCGAGTGCTTGATGACCTTTGAATAGCAATGTAATTAACCCCCAACGGTTAATATTGTTAGGGATTAATGCGGTATTGTTAATGTTATGCATGATGAAATCCGTTATATCAATATATTTCCAGCGACATTGAAACAAACAGGAACTAAACGGAGTCTCAATGCATCTTAGATTTCACCTGTTGCTCTATGGGCATTGATATCTGGTTTAGCTAAATGAGAATTTCCGATGCTATTTTCAGCGGATTAGTTATTTCAATTTAAGGAAGGTAATTGCTTTGATGCAGTTAAGTAGAAGTCAGCGCCGATGGTTTATCGCAATTGCTGCGTTAGTTATCGGTGGCTTTTTCATTATTAGGCACCTAATGGCGCCTGCACCGGTTCAATTTCAAACCGTAAAAGTGGCTAATCGTGACCTGCAACAAAATGTACTGGCAACCGGTAAACTTGATGCTGTGCGTAAAGTCGATGTTGGTGCGCAGGTCAGCGGACAGTTAGAAAAACTGTATGTGGAAATTGGCGATCAAGTTAAGCAAGGGCAATTGCTAGCGATGATTGACCCACAGCAGGCGCAAAACCAAATTAAAGAAGTGGAAGCCACATTGCAGGATTTGAATGCACAGTTAGGGCAGGCGAAAGCCGAGATGCAACTGGCTGCAGTGACACTGCGTCGCCAACAAGACTTAGCGAAATTACAGGTGGTTTCACGTCAAGACTTGGATCAAGCAACCACGACTCTGGCGGTGAAAAAGGCGCAAGTTGAGACTATCAATGCGCAGATTAACAAAGCTAAGGCCAGTCTGGATACCGCCAACATTAATCTGGACTACACCAAGATTTCGGCTCCAATGGATGGTGATGTGGTGCAAATCACAACCTTACAAGGCCAAACTGTGATTGCCGCGCAACAAGCACCCAATATTCTGACGCTGGCAGATATGAGCACTATGCTAGTGAATGCACAAGTTTCAGAGGCTGACGTTATTCACCTCAAACCGGGAATGAAAGCGTCTTTCACCGTACTGGGCGATCCTGGGAAACGCTTTGATGGGGTATTAAAAGACATTCAACCTACACCAGAAAAAGTGAATGATGCCATTTTCTATTCAGCGCGTTTTGAAGTACCGAATCCGGATCGATTATTGCGCCTGCAAATGACTGCGCAGGTATCAATTCAGTTAGCGAATATTCCGCAAGCGATGGTTATCCCGTTGTCAGCGCTAGGGGATGAGTTGGGGACTAATCGCTATCAGGTCGCGGTACTGAAAGATGGCAAGGAAGAAAAACGCGAAGTGACCATTGGCATCCGTAATAACGTCGATGCGCAGGTGGTTTCGGGCTTGAAAGTGGGTGAGGATGTCATTGTGAGCCGCGGCGGGGCGGAGGAAGCATAATGTCGGCATTGCTTGAACTAAAAGGCATCCGTCGTAGCTATCAGTCCGGCGAAGAAACCGTTGATGTTTTACAGGATGTCTCACTTACTATCCATGCTGGCGAGCTGGTAGCTATCATTGGTGCTTCCGGTTCAGGTAAATCGACACTGATGAACATTCTTGGCTGTTTGGATAAGCCGAGTGCCGGTGTTTACCGTGTCGCCGGCCAAGATGTTGCGGCATTAGATAATGATGCGCTGGCGGCATTGCGTCGTGAGCATTTTGGTTTTATTTTCCAGCGCTACCATCTGCTGCCTCACTTGAGTGCCGCTCATAATGTGGAAGTCCCTGCTGTTTATGCTGGTTTGGGCAAAAGTGAACGCCGTGAACGGGCGACCATGTTATTAACCCGCTTGGGGTTAGGCGAACGTGTTGGTTATCAGCCTAATCAACTCTCTGGTGGGCAACAGCAGCGAGTCAGTATTGCCCGTGCATTGATGAACGGCGGGCAGGTGATTTTGGCTGATGAACCGACTGGGGCACTGGATAGCCATTCCAGTGTCGAAGTCATGGCTATCCTGAAACAGCTACAACAGCAAGGGCACACGGTAATTATCGTGACCCATGATCCGAATGTTGCTGCTCAGGCGGAGCGGATTATTGAAATCAAAGATGGCCGCATTATGGCCGACTCTGGTTCGAAAGCAGCGCAAACAGTCACCACGTCGGAAGCTATCAGCCTGACGCCACCAGCACCATCATGGCAACAATTAGCCGGTCGTTTCCGTGAGGCGCTATTGATGGCCTGGCGTGCAATGTCAGCCAACAAAATGCGTACTGCGCTGACGATGCTGGGCATCATTATCGGGATTGCATCTGTCGTCTCCATCTTGGTCGTTGGTGATGCGGCGAAACAGTTGGTATTGGCAGATATTCGGGCAATTGGCACTAATACGATTGATGTCTATCCGGGCAAAGATTTTGGTGATGACGACCCCAGTACCCGGCAAGCGCTGGTCCACGATGATATGACCGCATTGAAAGCGCAAGCTTATGTCAGTGCCGTATCCCCGACTATCGCCGGTAGTATGCGGCTGCGGTATGGCAATATTGATGTGGCGGCCAGCGTCTCCGGGGTTAGCGAACAGTATTTTCGAGTGTATGGTATGAAACTCGAACAAGGAACGGCCATCACCCGTGAGCAGGTTGAACGCCAATCGCAAGTCGTGGTCATTGACCGTAATACTCAGCGCCGCTTGTTTCCGCATCTTAAAGAGGTGGTCGGACAGGTCATATTGATTGGCAATATGCCTGCAACGGTTGTGGGGGTGGTGGAGGAAAAGCAATCCATGTTTGGTAGCAGTAAAGCGCTGAGAGTATGGGTTCCTTATAGCACCATGGCGAGTCGCTTGATGGGCCGTTCCTATTTTGACTCGATCACTATTCGCATCAAAGAGGGCTATAGCAGCAAAGAGGCCGAACAGCAGTTGGTCAGGTTATTGACTATGCGCCATGGTAAGAAAGATATCTTCACCTACAACATGGATAGCTTGCTGCAAACCGCGGAGAAAACCACTCGAACCATGCAACTGTTTCTGACATTGGTGGCAGTGATTTCGCTGGTGGTTGGTGGGATTGGTGTCATGAATATTATGCTAGTGTCGGTAACGGAGCGTACCCGTGAAATAGGTATTCGTATGGCCGTAGGCGCGCGTTCCAGTGATGTTATGCAGCAATTTTTAATTGAGGCGATCTTGGTTTGTCTGGTCGGTGGGGCGCTCGGTATTTCACTCTCCTTTGCTATTGGTTTGGTTGTGGAAATGTTTTTACCTAACTGGCAAATTGCTTTCCCTCCAATGGCATTATTCAGTGCTTTCCTGTGCTCAACGGTAATAGGGGTAGTGTTTGGCTATCTACCGGCCCGCAGTGCTGCACGGTTAAATCCTATTGATGCATTAGCACGTGAATAATTGACATTGAGTCAAGGGTTGATATTAGCGACGTTGGCCGCATAATAGGAAAGTAATAAAGAAAAATGCCAGTCATTGTTGGCTGGCATTTTGAACAGATGTTTGAATGGTTATCGATGTAAGATAGCAACAAATCGCCTTGGCAATACCTTTGGCACCAGCGTGTTTTAGGTGATGGTATGCTTGAGATAAACAGGCAGAGAAGTGCGCGGTGTCAGGCCAATGCAGCGAGTTCCTGCGGTACAGCTTCTTGCAATACCACCTCTAACCCGATTGGAACAATGAGGCTGGCATGGTTTCCTTTTGGTCCCTGATGGACATCAAAGTTAACCATCTGACCCGCTTTTAACGTTCGGTAGCCATCCATCTGGATAGTTGAATAGTGAGCGAAGATATCTTCGCCGCCGCCCTCAGGGCAAATAAAGCCAAAACCTTTGGCATTGTTGAACCATTTAACAGTACCCGTCTCCATACTTCTACGTTCCTCGCAAGGCTATTCTAGTTCGAGATGAGGTAATCACTGGTTAAAGTGAGCGCGAATTGGTTAAAACTCCAACAGCTCACGAAAATACACTCTAGTGGAAATGGCCTTAACGTCAAGGGGGCGGCTTTTGTCTTACTGAGGCAGTTCTTCAAAGTTTGATGTAGCTAACGCTATTGTACTTATTTGGATACAATTTAACCGTTTTTAATGCGAATACACCAACTTCTTTCTCTGGCGGCGTTATGGCATAAGTGATGTTAAAATAATAATAGATATCTGCATGAAATGGTCTTATAACCGGAGTGAGATGTTGCTCCTGTATGGTTCAGTGAAATGATGGGCAGGCAATGGGCAAGAACAACGACTGGCTGAATTTTGAACATTTAGTCAAAGATAAACAAATCGAGGCGCTCAAACCGCCGTCTATGTATAAAGTTATACTAAACAACGACGATTACACACCGATGGAATTTGTGATTGACGTTCTGCAAAAGTTCTTTTCTTATGATATTGAACGTGCAACACAACTGATGCTCAATGTGCATTACCAAGGAAAGGCGATTTGTGGTGTTTTTACTGCCGAGGTGGCAGAGACCAAAGTCGCACATGTAAATCAATACGCCAGGGAGAACGAGCATCCGTTGCTTTGTACGCTGGAAAAAGCCTGATTAAGGCAATTATTGGGAGGTGCCTATGCTCAATCAAGAACTTGAACTCAGTCTCAATATGGCTTTCGCCAGAGCGCGCGAGCACAGACACGAGTTTATGACCGTGGAGCACCTACTGCTGGCATTGCTAAGCAATCCAGCCGCGCGGGAAGCGTTGGAAGCGTGTTCAGTTGACTTGGTGGCATTACGCCAAGAACTGGAAGCGTTTATCGAACAAACCACACCGACATTACCTGTGAGTGAAGAAGAGCGCGACACCCAGCCGACGCTCAGTTTCCAGCGCGTGTTACAGCGTGCGGTTTTCCACGTCCAGTCATCAGGGCGCAATGAAGTCTCTGGTGCCAACGTGCTGGTCGCCATCTTCAGTGAACAAGAGTCTCAGGCGGCCTATCTGCTACGTAAGCATGATGTCAGCCGTCTGGATGTAGTGAACTTTATTTCCCACGGCGCCCGTAAGGACGAACCGGGTCAAGCACCGAATGCAGAAAATCCGGTGAATGAAGAACAGGCAGGAGGGGAAGACCGTATGGAAAACTTCACCACCAATCTGAATCAACTGGCCCGCGTTGGCGGCATTGACCCGCTTATTGGTCGCGACAAAGAACTAGAACGCACCATTCAGGTATTGTGCCGTCGTCGTAAAAATAATCCGCTGTTGGTGGGGGAGTCTGGCGTCGGTAAAACGGCTATTGCGGAAGGTCTAGCCTGGCGAATAGTGCAGGGCGATGTTCCTGAAGTCATGTCAGAGTGCACATTATATTCATTAGATATAGGTTCTCTGCTCGCCGGTACTAAATATCGTGGTGATTTTGAAAAACGCTTTAAGGCGCTGCTGAAGCAGTTGGAAAATGACAAAGATAGCATCCTATTTATCGATGAAATTCACACCATTATCGGGGCGGGTGCTGCTTCAGGTGGGCAGGTCGATGCTGCTAACTTAATCAAACCACTGTTATCCAGTGGCAAGATCCGGGTTATTGGCTCTACGACCTACCAGGAGTTCAGCAATATCTTCGAAAAAGATCGTGCGTTGGCGCGACGTTTCCAGAAAATTGACATTACTGAACCAACACCGGAAGAAACTGTTCAGATTATCAATGGCTTGAAACCAAAATATGAAGCGCATCATGATGTGCGTTATACCGCGAAAGCAATACGTGCAGCGGTGGAGCTGTCGGTTAAATATATCAATGACCGCCACCTACCAGATAAAGCAATTGACGTAATTGATGAGGCAGGGGCGCGTAGCCGTCTGATGCCGGTAAATAAGCGTAAGAAAACGGTCAATGTGTCGGATATTGAATCCGTGGTTGCCCGTATCGCCCGTATACCGGAAAAAACGGTATCTGCGAGTGATCGCGATGTACTGAAAAATCTGAGCGACCGTCTGAATATGTTGGTATTCGGTCAGGACAAGGCCATTGAGGCACTGTCAGAGGCCATCAAGATGAGTCGTGCAGGGTTGGGCCATGAGCATAAGCCTGTTGGTTCTTTCCTGTTTGCTGGTCCAACTGGGGTCGGTAAAACGGAAGTCACGGTGCAATTGGCGAAAGCACTGGATATCGAACTGCTGCGCTTTGATATGTCAGAATATATGGAGCGTCATACGGTTAGCCGCCTGATTGGTGCACCTCCAGGCTATGTTGGCTACGACCAAGGCGGTCTATTAACCGATGCGGTCATAAAACATCCGCATGCTGTTCTGTTGTTGGATGAAATTGAGAAAGCGCATCCAGATGTGTTTAATCTGTTATTGCAGGTGATGGATAACGGCACACTGACGGATAACAATGGTCGTAAAGCTGATTTCCGTAATGTCATTCTGGTAATGACCACCAATGCCGGTGTGCGGGAAACACAGCGCACCTCTATTGGTTTTAAACAACAGGACAACAGCACTGACGCGCTGGAAGAGATCAAAAAAGTGTTTACGCCGGAGTTCCGTAACCGGTTGGATAACATTATTTGGTTCAACCACTTGTCACCGGCCGTAATCCAGCAAGTCGTCGATAAATTTATCGTTGAATTGCAGGCGCAATTAGATGCTAAAGGTGTGTCGCTGGAAGTCAGCGAAGAAGCACGCAATTGGCTGTCTGATAAAGGTTATGACAAGGCAATGGGCGCACGACCAATGGCGCGGGTCATTCAGGAAAACCTGAAAAAACCGCTGGCAAACGAGTTACTGTTTGGTTCTCTAGTTGATGGTGGTTCGGTCACCGTTGGGCTGGATAAAGAGAAACAGCAACTGGCTTATGAGTTTCAGAGCGCACAGAAACGCAAAACTGAAGGTGCGGTTCACTAAGGTCAGTCAGTAGCTAATACTGTAATAGTTTGATATTCAGAAAAATAAAGGGCGATAAGCTAATTTAGCTATCGCCCTTTTTATTTTTTTGCACATTTTGCTTTTGTTTGTTCGATAAATAAGTTTTGCGATGAATGGATCGCATCAAACCGACAAATAAAAGAAAACGCAAAACGCCCTTGCCATGATAGGAAGGGCGCCGGAGGGGGACTACATCCTCAGAGCTCGCGAGTCGGCGACTTGCGACAGATTAGCCGATTAACGGCTACGGAAGACAATGCGGCCTTTGCTCAGGTCGTACGGGGTCAGCTCTACAGTGACTTTGTCACCCGTCAGGATGCGGATATAGTTTTTACGCATTTTACCGGAGATATGAGCGGTTACCACGTGCCCGTTTTCCAATTCAACACGGAACATGGTGTTCGGCAGCGTATCAAGAACGGTGCCCTGCATTTCAATATTGTCTTCTTTGGCCATCGAATCCTCTAGGTGTAACTACCTTAGTTTTTAACCGGCAAGATAATGCCGAAAAACCCACATTATGTAAAGAAGTGTTGGCGGTCATCGCACCATTTCCGCAAAATTAGTCTGCCGGTAAGAGGGGGATAAAGCCTAATGTGGGGTTCTTTATCAGTGGTTGAGCTTTACTGCATCGCGGATGAAACATTCAACGATTGCGGTAACCAGCATTCAGCCGGTAGTGGACTAAACTGGAGTTGACTCAACTGCTGCAAAAAAAAGTTGCGTGGGATCTCAATCGCACCCAGCGACGCAGTGTGAGCGTTGAGGACCTGACAGTCAATCAGTTCTCCACCATGATGGGTAAAATGATGACAAAAAACCATTAATGCGCTTTTTGACGCATTGTCAGCCCGGCTAAACATGGATTCACCGCAAAACAGAGAACCGACAGCAATCCCATACAAACCGCCAACCAGTTCATTTTCCAACCAAACCTCAACTGAATGGGCATGACCCAAAGCATGCAGTTGACTATAAGCTCGCTGTACATCCTCACCAATCCAAGTTCCCTCATCGCGTTGAGAAGCACAGGCGCGGATGACATCTTCAAAAGCATGATTGAGTGTAAAACGATAAGGACAACGGCGCAGAAAGCGCCTCATGCTTCGACTAATATGTAAATCTTCAGGAAACAACACCGCCCGAGGGTCAGGCGACCACCATAAAATCATCTCACCTGGACTGAACCAAGGGAAAATCCCTCGTTGGTACGCTGCCAGTAAGCGAGGTGCAGATAAATCCCCGCCAAGAGCTAATAGCCCGTTGGGTTCGCGCAGAGCCAGCTCAGGGGAGGGGAACACGAATGATTGAGATGAAAGCTGTGTGATGCGCATAAATCCCCTTGGTGACGTTTACAGGCCCATATCCTTCGCGTTTGGCGTGGCAGATATTAGCTTGCTATCTGCCACGTCATAAGGTTGGATTTAATCATCAATGACAGACAATACTGCTTTGGTTTCAGCAGCTTTACTTAATATTAGCTACAAATTTGTTGATTATCTGCCTGTGTTCCATTGGTGATCACACATCACCTTTGTCTCAGTGCCGTTGATGGAATTGGTAATAGCGCCCTTTGTTCTGCAACAAGCTTTGATGATCACCTTGCTCAACGATTTTTCCACCATCCATCACGCAGATTCGATCCATATACTCCAGACCGTGTAAGCGATGAGTTACAATGATTAGGCTTTTTTCCTGACAATGCTGACGCAATAGCGACAAAATCTGTTGCTCGGTTTCCGCATCCAAACCTTCAGTTGGCTCGTCAAGTAGTAAAAGTGGCGCTGGATGGAGCAGTGCACGGGCAATACCTAGCCTCCGCTGTTCACCACCAGACAATGGACGTCCGCCATCACCCATCCAGGCATTTAGCCCCTCGCTGTTATCCAGCAAGTTCGCTAAACCAACTTGCTGCAATACCACCTTTAGTTGCGCATCAGACGCATCTGGGCAGGCCAGTAGTAGGTTTTCGCGCAAGGTGCTGCTGAATATATGCACCCGTTGACTGACGACCGTCATCATCCGACGCAGTGTAGCTTCATCATAGCTGGCTAAAGGTTTCCCATTCAGTGTAATTTTGCCCTCATTGGCATCCCAAGCCCGTGTTAATAGCTGTAATAATGTGGACTTACCGCAACCCGTACGGCCTAATAGTGCAATATGCTCTCCTGCGGTCACTGACAGCGATATGTTCTGTAAAACAGCTAAGGGTTGCTGTGGATAGGTAAAACTCAACCCTGTCACTTCTAGCGCCACCTGTGAGCCTGGCTCAGGACCACGAGTAGGGAATGTCACTTCTGGTTTTTGTTCCATTAATTGACCAACACGAGTTGCGGAGGCAATGACTTGCCCCAAGTGTTGGAACGCACCCGCTACGGGTAGTAGAGCTTCAAATGCCGCTAAAGAAGTAAAGACAAATAAGGCCAGCAATGCATCTGGTTGGCTATTTCCACCGATCCCTGCCGCAGCCAACCATAACATCAGTGTTACTGTCAGACCTGAGGCCAGAATCATTAATGCTTGTGCTAAACCTGCCAGAGAAGCCTGCTGCTTTTGGCGGCCCATCCAACGTTGTTCAATATCTTCTAATGAAACACGAAAGCGATGTAATGCACCAAAAACTAACAACTCAGCCTGACCCTGTAGCCACGAGGTCAGTTGTGAACGATAAAGCCCGCGTAAATCAGTCAAATCGTGGCCAATAGGCCGACCTGCACGATAGAAAACCAGCGGAACTAACAATAATAACCCAAGAAGAATGGTACCCAGAGTCAGGGCCAGATTGACATCCAGATAACTCAGACCAAAAGTCACAGCAGCGATGATGACAATGGCGGCAACCAGCGGTGATATCACCCGCAGATAGAGATGATCGAGTGTATCAACATCGGCGACTAAGCGATTCAGTAGCTCACTTTGGCGAAAACGAGCAATACCGGCAGGGGATAGCGGTAGGATCTTCTGGAATGCAAATACCCGTAGATGCGCCAATACACGGAATGTGGCGTCATGGCTGACAACTCGCTCGGCATAACGGCCCGCAGTGCGAGTTATTGCCGCCCCACGCACGCCAGCTGCTGGTAGTAGATAGTTAAACGTATATAACCCTGCGGGACCTGCAATGGCTGTTCCCGCTAGAAACCAACCCGATAGCGTGAGTAAACCTATACTGGCGAGCAGGGTAATAATAGCCAGCACTATACCCAGACAAATCAGGAACCAATGACGACGATACAGCGCCAAAAAAGGAAGAAGTACGCGCATAATTAAAGCTCCTCACTGCGATGGGACAACAGATTGGCAAACGAACCGGCAGATTGACTTAAACTGGAGTAATCACCTTGTTGAACCAAAAGGCCACTATCCATGACCCAGATTTGATCATATCCCACTGTATCTTCCAACTGATGGGTGACCAACAGCGTGGTTTGCTGGCGTGAAGCTTCCTCTAATGCTTTCATGACCAATTGTTCACTGTGGGCATCCAGACTGGCAGTAGGTTCGTCCAGTAACAATAAACGGCATGGATTGAGCAGTGCTCTGGCAACGGCAACCCGTTGGGCTTGCCCAACAGAAAGTCGAGCAGAGTGGTCGCCTACTTCCGTATCCAATCCTTGCGGCAATTCATTGAGAAACTCATTGATGTACGCACGTTCAACCGCTGACTGTAATTGACGGCTATCAGCATCAGGCTGGCCCAGCAAAATATTGGTCATTAGCGTTTGTTCAGGTAAGTGCGGGTTTTGGCCGACCCAACTCAATTGGTTTCGCCAAGCTTGTGGATTCAGTTCGCGTAGTTCTACTCCGTTGACTTTTAGCGAGCCACGGTAGGGTAAAAAACCCAGAAGCAGATTTAGTAATGAGCTTTTGCCGGCGCCACTTAGGCCAACAATAGCAACGCGCTTGCCCGCAGGTAGAGAGAAGGTGAGTGGCCCGGCCAAATGAGCACCTGTTGGTGCCAATATCTCTAATTCATCAGCTTCAAGAGCGATGGCATCGGTGCCATTTAGCACTTTGTCACCTTGGCCGATAGCTTCGCTCTCACTGCTCAAAAACGTCACTAGGGATTCAGCAGCCCCAACGGCTTGTGCTTTAGCATGATAAAACGTGCCTAAATCTCGCAAAGGCTGGAAGAATTCAGGCGCTAATATCAGTACCAGAAAACCGGCAAACAGAGTCACGCCAAGACCATAACTACCGAAATTCAATTCCCCCAAATAAGAAAAACCAAAATAAACGGCGACGACAGCAATGGATATGGCGGCGAAAAACTCCAAGACGGCGGAGGAGAGGAATGCCATCCGCAACACTTCCATCGTACGACGACGGAAATCTTCTGAAGAGTCACGGATTTGATCGGTTTCTGCTTTAGCGCGGTTAAATAGTCGCAGAGTGTCTAAGCCACGTAAGCGGTCAAGGAAGTTGCCACTTAGGCGAGCCAGTGCGACAAAGTTACGTCGGTTGGCATCTGCCGCGCCCATACCGACCAGCGCCATAAATAGTGGGATCAGGGGGGCGGTGACAAATAAGATTAAACCTGCTGCCCAGTTAATTGGGAAGACAGCGATCAGAATGAGCACTGGAATAAAAACAGCTAAATACATCTGCGGCAGATAGCGAGAATAGTAATCTTGCATATCTTCAATTTGTTCCAAAATAATTGTCGCCCAGCTGCCAGCGGGTTTGCCTTTAACCCAAGCAGGGCCGAGTTGTTCTAAGCGGTCTAGTACTATTTTGCGGATTTGTTGCCGCACTTTCATGCCACAAATAAACCCTACTCGTTCGCGTAACCAACTGATCACGGCACGTACGGCAAAAGTTCCTGCCAGCATCCCAAAATCGGCAGTTAAAGCTGCACGGGGTACTTTGTCAATAATCAAAGATTGTAGCAAGGTGGCGAGTAACCATGCTTGGGCGATGATCAATAACCCGCTGAAGAGGCCAAGTAACATGGACAGGCGGAGCCAACGTTGCGCGGGGGCGCTTTGTCTTTTCAGCCAACGAATCAACTCATACTGTCGTGTTTTATTCATCGGGCAATTTTTTCTGCACAGAGTACTGGAAAATATCAAAAAGTGTTTGTCACCATTGAAGGTGGTACACCAGCGAGGGGCAATATTACCTCGTCATGTCATGAGGTGAAACCATAATGGTCGTGATAGTTGCCGCATTAGCGAATAACAATAATTTGCTGTTTTTCATTGACATGAGCACGTACAAAAATAAAGGGTAAAAACAGAAAGTAAAACGGGCAGCTCACATATCTGTCAGCTGCCCGCTTGTATTTGGCTAAACAGTGATGCCAATAGTGTTATTTATCGTTGACTAACCCATCCAGATAGCGCTCGGCATCTAGTGCGGCCATACAGCCTGTCCCAGCAGAGGTGATGGCCTGACGGTAAATATGGTCCATGACATCGCCAGCAGCGAAGACCCCTGGAATAGAGGTCTGTGTAGCATTACCTTGAATGCCGGACTGCACTTTGATGTAGCCATTTTCCAGTGCTAATTGATCGCCAAAAATAGCAGTATTAGGGCTATGGCCAATCGCAATGAACACACCGGCAACCGCCAACTCTTCGGTCTCGTTACCTTTGGTTGATTTCAAACGCACACCGGTTACACCCATTTCATCACCCAGCACTTCATCTAACGTACGGTCAGTGTGCAGTACGATGTTACCGTTTTTTACTTTTTCCATTAGACGGTCAATCAGAATTTTTTCTGAACGGAAGCTATCACGACGGTGAATTAGATGAACTTCAGCAGCGATATTTGCCAAATACAGAGCTTCTTCAACGGCGGTATTACCCCCACCAACAACGGCTACTTTCTGGTTACGGTAGAAGAAACCATCACAAGTTGCGCAGGCGGAAACCCCTTTCCCTTTGAACGCTTCCTCTGATTCCATGCCCAAATAGCGTGCAGATGCACCTGTTGCAATAATCAGTGCATCACAGGTGTATTCCGCGCCATCACCAAACAGGCGGAATGGGCGATTTTGCAAGTCAACTTTGTTGATATGGTCGAATACGATTTCTGTATCGAATTTTTCTGCATGCGCATGCATCCGTTCCATCAGTGCTGGACCAGTAAGACCTTCAGGATCACCCGGCCAGTTTTCTACGTCGGTGGTGGTGGTCAATTGACCGCCTTTCTCCATTCCGGTAATCAATACAGGTTTCAGATTGGCGCGTGCTGCATAAACAGCTGCGGTATAACCCGCAGGGCCAGAACCTAAAATAATCAATTTGCTATGTTTAGCCGTGCTCATGAATACCTCTTTCCCACAATGGCGGACAATGTTAGCGATTGTAGGGAAAATTGATCATTAAAAAAAGCAGACAAAAATGTTGTTAGCGATTTGTTTAATAGGTAATGCCTATTTAATAAACTAAATGTATTAAGAATCGGCAGTTAGCCAGTAAAAGAATTAGAGTGGGTCCCAAATTCGACCAAAATTGATTTTTACGTTATGGGTAAAAAAGGACTAAAAGCCCTTAACCCCATAAAAGATGTGGCTTGCAAGCCAATAGAACCTTAAAACACTCGGAATTACGATCTGTCTAATTGCACCATTTTATAGCAAATAAACGGTGAAAAAATAGGTTGGGGGAGGGGACTGCGATTTTAATTCTGGCACGTTCCACTGATTTAACTTCTTTTACTTTGACAATCGGCTGTGCATTTGCGAAAACATCATAGGAAGAAGAAATTATCTGCGCGCCATAGTTTCAGATTTGGTGTCAGTGATGCCAAGCGAAAACCCTGGAATGTTTTCGATTAATACTGGATGGCATGTGGAGTATATTCACGAATAACTGCAGGGGGATTTTTTGCAGTTGGTTGTGATGCGCTATCTCTTCCTCAACGCTAATAATCATCGAGTACCTCGCATACAGTTGGACAGACAGGGTGTGAGATAACAACGTATTGATATATTTGCATAAAACAGGCTGCGGGTCGTTGTTTGCAGCATGCTCTGAATTTATTGACGTTAGAGTATGTCGCAGACTCAAGGAAATTAAGAGAGACTATAAGATGATAGATAATAAAAAACGCCCGGGGAAAGAGCTTGATCGTATAGATCGTAACATCCTGAATGAATTACAAAAGGATGGGCGCATTTCTAACGTCGAGCTTTCAAAACGAGTAGGGTTGTCACCAACACCATGTTTGGAACGGGTTCGCCGCTTAGAGCGTCAGGGCTTCATTCATGGCTACACCGCACTGCTTAATCCACAGTATTTGGATGCATCATTGCTGGTTATCGTTGAGATTACTCTGAATCGTGGCGCTCCGGATGTGTTTGAGCAATTTAACGTCGCTGTAAAAAATCTTGAGGAAATTCAAGAGTGTCACCTGGTTTCCGGTGATTTCGACTATTTGTTGAAAACCCGAGTACCTGATATGTCTGCTTACCGTAAATTACTCGGTGAGACCTTGCTTCGCCTACCGGGCGTTAACGACACCCGTACCTACGTGGTCATGGAAGAAGTGAAGCAGAGTAACCGTTTAGTTATTCAAACGCGGTAAACAGGCAGGTGCAAAACCTGAGTAATTTGGTTACACTCCTGTTTATTCATACAGTTTCAACGCCGGGAGGGTTCTCGGCGTTGTCACTCATACTAATCAACAGGAACCTGGAGAGCCTTTCTTGAGCCAGGAATATACAGAAGATAAAGAAGTTACTCTGAAAAAACTCAGCAGCGGGCGCCGCTTGCTTGAAGCTGTTTTGATTGTAGTAACGCTATTGGCAGCCTACCTGATGGCCGCGCTGCTCAGTTTTAATCCTTCGGACCCGAGTTGGTCCCAAACCTCATGGCACGAACCAATCCATAACCTTGGCGGGAGTGTGGGTGCCTGGATGGCTGATACGCTATTCTTCACTTTTGGCGTTCTGGCTTACGCCATTCCTGCCATTATGGTGATGTTGTGTTGGGCGGCATTCCGCCAGCGTGATACCAGTGAACATGTCGATTACTTTGCGCTTTCATTACGTCTAATCGGTACATTGGCGTTGATCTTAACGTCATGCGGATTGGCGGCATTAAATATTGATGATCTTTATTACTTTGCCTCAGGTGGAGTCATCGGCAGTTTATTCAGTAATGCGATGCTGCCTTGGTTCAACGGTGTTGGTGCGACGCTGACGTTGCTCTGTATTTGGGCTGTTGGTTTGACACTCTTCACTGGTTGGTCATGGTTGGTTATTGCTGAAAAAATTGGCGGGGTAGTTTTAGGGTCATTGACCTT
This sequence comes from Yersinia vastinensis, assembly GCF_902726565.1. Taxonomy (GTDB): domain Bacteria; phylum Pseudomonadota; class Gammaproteobacteria; order Enterobacterales; family Enterobacteriaceae; genus Yersinia; species Yersinia vastinensis. The sequence goes on along the minus strand of NZ_CACVAF010000002.1, from coordinate 218,760 downwards.
TATGACAAATCGCTCACGTCGTGAAGAACGCTACGACGATGAGGATGATTATCCAGCTGATGAAGCCAATACTGCAGAACAAAATACGGATGCAGTATCGAATAAAACCGTGGCGGCAGGTGTGGCGTCAACAGTACTGGCTGCAAATCCTGCTCTGGCAGATGATGATGACGTTTTATTCTCAGCTCCGTCGGTTACAGACAAATTGGCTGATACACAGCCGATTGATGGTGGCGCGCCGGCCAAAATTGAAGATAATTATGATCCTTTATTGAGTTCATTACGTGCGACAGATCATGGTGACCTACCTCCTCTGTCTGCGGCATCTACAGAGGGGCCAGTTGAGCCAGTTATCAGCACTAGCGTGGGGCATAGTCATAATACAGTGCCAGCGACTGATAATGAGATACCGACACCACCACTCTATTCTTTTGAAATTCCAGCAGAAGCGATATCTCCAGTACCCACCCATGTTGCACCAGCAGAGCGTCTGGAGCCACAATTGGGGGAATGGGATAAGCCTGCAAGTTCTACCAGCCATTCACCATTTGATTTTTCAGCGGCACAACGGCATAGCGATCAGGTAGAAAGTACACCTCATATTAATCCAGGGCTGGCTACTGATGATGAGCTAACCTCCTTAGGATCAATAAATCGTCCTGTGTCTACCTCTGAAATCGTGGCGGCAAGTGCTGCTGCCGCGACATTTATGCCCGCATTTACGGCAACCAGTGATAGCAGTTCTCAGATTAAACAAGGCATAGGACCTGAGTTGCCTCGGCCTAATCCTGTTCGTATTCCAACGCGACGTGAACTGGCATCCTACGGTATAAAATTGCCATCTCAACGGATGGCCGAGCAGGAACAGCGTGAACAGCGCGAAGAGGGTACTCAAAATCCGTCTTCAGTTACTGGTTCTCAATTTGATGCAGGTGTTGTATCTGAAGATGATGATGCATTGCAGCAGGCAATCTTACGCAAAGCCTTTGCAGAACAACAATCTGAGCGCTATGGGCAAGTTTCAGACTCGGGCGTTAACACGGTCTCAGCACCTGAACCTGAAGATGAACAAGCGTTGCAAGAAGCAGCATTGCGTGAGGCTTTTGCTGCACAACAGCAACATCGTTATGACGCTATTCATAGCGGAAATAACAGCGCTCAAAGTACGGTAATTGAAAATACGCAAGCTGAAGAGATGCAGTTGGTTGATACGAATAGTGCTTTCACTTTTTCACCAGTGGCTGATCTTGTGAATGATAGCCCGCGTGAGCCACTGTTTACGCTTTCGCCTTATGTTGAGGAAGCCACGTCGCCAGCAGCAACTCAAGGCGCTTTTGCACCTCATGATGTTAAGCAGGCGCCCGCCTACCAGTCGTCAGCAGGGCATCAATCTCATTCAGGACAATCAATACCGGCTCAGTCGACTGCACCAGTACAGCCGGTTTCACCAGTACAACCCGCACCAGCGATGGATAGTTTGATTCATCCATTCCTGATGCGTAATGACCAACCGTTGATTAAACCTACGACGCCATTGCCTACTCTTGATCTTCTTTCTTCTCCTCCAGCGGAGGAAGAGCCAGTCGATATGTTCGCATTGGAGCAAACTGCTCGTTTGGTTGAGGCGCGGTTAGGAGATTATCGGGTAAAAGCCGAAGTCGTTGGCATTTCTCCGGGGCCAGTTATTACCCGTTTTGAGCTGGATTTGGCACCAGGTGTTAAAGCTTCGCGCATTTCTAACCTGTCCCGCGATTTAGCACGTTCTCTATCTGCTATTGCCGTACGAGTAGTCGAAGTTATTCCGGGTAAACCTTATGTTGGCCTTGAACTGCCAAACAAACACCGTCAGACCGTGTACCTACGCGAAGTGCTGGATTGCGCCAAATTCCGCGATAACCCTTCACCTTTAGCTATCGTGTTAGGCAAAGATATTGCCGGGCAACCTGTGGTAGCCGATCTGGCTAAAATGCCTCATTTGCTAGTGGCGGGTACGACTGGCTCTGGGAAATCGGTTGGGGTGAACGCCATGATCCTCAGCATCTTGTATAAAGCCACCCCAGACGATGTGCGCTTTATCATGATTGACCCGAAAATGCTGGAACTGTCTGTGTATGAGGGTATTCCTCATCTGTTAACCGAAGTTGTAACAGATATGAAGGATGCGGCGAATGCATTGCGCTGGTGTGTCGGTGAAATGGAACGGCGCTATAAACTGATGTCTGCATTGGGCGTACGTAATCTTGCGGGATATAACGAACGAGTTGCTCAAGCTGAAGCGATGGGGCGGCCAATTCCAGACCCATTCTGGAAGCCATCCGATAGTATGGATATCTCTCCGCCAATGTTGGTAAAACTGCCTTACATCGTGGTGATGGTGGATGAGTTTGCTGACTTGATGATGACAGTGGGCAAAAAAGTTGAAGAGCTTATTGCGCGTTTGGCGCAGAAAGCTCGTGCTGCTGGTATTCATCTGGTATTGGCAACTCAGCGTCCATCAGTAGACGTCATTACGGGATTGATTAAAGCTAATATTCCGACCCGTATTGCCTTCACCGTGTCCAGTAAAATTGACTCACGGACTATCCTCGATCAAGGCGGCGCCGAGTCACTACTGGGAATGGGGGATATGCTCTATATGGCACCTAACTCGTCGATTCCAGTGCGTGTCCATGGTGCCTTTGTCCGGGATCAGGAAGTTCATGCCGTAGTTAATGATTGGAAAGCGCGCGGTCGTCCTCAATATATCGAAAGTATTCTCAGTGGGGGGGATGAGGGCGAAGGCGGTAGCCTTGGGCTGGATAGCGATGAAGAGTTGGATCCGCTATTTGACCAAGCCGTCAGTTTTGTACTGGAGAAACGCCGTGCGTCAATCTCTGGTGTTCAGCGCCAATTCCGTATCGGTTACAACCGTGCTGCACGTATCATTGAGCAGATGGAGGCTCAACAGATTGTGAGTACGCCGGGTCATAATGGTAATCGTGAGGTTCTGGCGCCACCGCCACATGAGTAATATCTGGTTTTGAAGCAGTGAACATAAACAGGGCCGCTTTGCGGCCCTTGTGCAAAGAAGCGTAAACCCCGTATTTATCAGATTAATATGCTAACGCGAAAGCAATGCTTCAGCTAAAGTGCATAGGTCTGTCGAAATAGGTTTGTAGTATGTATTCAGTTTGCTCGCCATAGACTTAAATGGCGCATAGCGTGAGAATATACTTGCTTACTGAATTCGCCTTTGTGGCAGCCCTGTAAGGGGGCAATGAATCTTATAAGGTATGTAGAATAATGAAAAAACTGCTTGTTGCTTGCTGTCTGTTGTCGGGTTTAATTTCGGGTTCGGTTCTGGCCGATGCCAGTACCGATTTGCAAAGTCGCTTGAGCAAAGTGAACAGTTTCCATGCTAATTTCTCACAGAATGTCACCAGCGCAGATGGTACTGCGGTACAAGAAGGTGAGGGAGAGTTGTGGGTAAAACGACCAAATCTGTTTAACTGGCACATGACGTCTCCAGACGAGAGCGTCCTGATTTCTGATGGTGAAACACTGTGGTTCTACAACCCGTTTGTTGAGCAGGCGACGGCGACTTGGCTGAAAAATGCGACAGGAAATACACCTTTCATGCTGATCACCCGCAATAACCCGGATGATTGGAAGCAATACAATGTGAAACAGAAAGGTGATGATTTCGAACTGACGCCAAAGAGTGCTAGCGGCAATCTCAAGCAATTTGCTATCACGGTGACACCAACAGGCACCATCAAAAGTTTTACGGCGGTTGAACAAGACGGGCAACGCAGTGCGTATACACTAAAAGGTCAGCAAAACAGTTCAGCGGATGCCAGCAAATTTAAATTTACCCTACCAAAAGGCGTGACGCTGGACGACCAGCGGCAGTGAGGTTTGCGTGAGTAATATGTCCCTCGACTTTTCCCAGAATGAGTTTCAGCCACTGGCCGCGCGTATGCGGCCTTTGACGCTAGAACAATATATTGGTCAGCAACATTTGCTGGCCCCGGGTAAACCGTTACCGCGGGCAATCGTTGCCGGGCAATTACACTCGATGATCCTCTGGGGGCCGCCAGGAACCGGCAAAACGACATTGGCCGAAATTATTGGTCGTTACGGTCAGGCAGATGTTGAGCGTATTTCTGCGGTGACCTCCGGTATTAAAGAAATTCGTGAAGCGATTGAACGTGCACGGCAAAATCGGGATGCGGGTCGGCGAACTATTTTGTTTGTCGATGAAGTCCATCGCTTCAATAAAAGCCAGCAAGATGCCTTTTTACCCCACATTGAAGACGGCACTATCACCTTTATTGGTGCCACCACGGAAAACCCTTCGTTTGAACTGAACTCGGCTTTACTCTCCAGAGCGCGAGTCTATTTACTCAAAGCATTAACTGCCGCCGATATCGAAAAGGTTATCGATCAGGCAATGTCCGATAGCAGCCGTGGTTATGGCGGACAAAATATAAAGTTACCCGCTGAAACTCGCCGTATGATGTCTGAACTGGTGGGAGGGGATGCTCGCCGAGCATTAAACAGCCTTGAGATGATGGCAGATATGGCAGAAATAGATGCCAATGGGGTGCGAGTGTTAACCCCTGATTTGCTAAAAGAGGTTTCTGGTGAGCGTAGTGCCCGCTTTGATAATAAAGGTGATCGGTATTACGATCTTATCTCGGCAGTGCACAAATCTATTCGTGGTTCAGCCCCGGACGCGGCCCTATATTGGTATGCGCGCATTATCACAGCCGGTGGTGACCCACTCTATGTTGCGCGACGTTTGTTGGCGATTGCTTCGGAAGATATTGGCAATGCAGACCCTCGTGCTATGCAAGTGGCTATCTCTGCTTGGGATTGTTTTACTCGTGTCGGTCCGGCAGAAGGTGAACGAGCAATTGCTCAAGCGATTGTTTATCTGGCGTGTGCGCCGAAAAGTAACGCTGTTTATACCGCATTTAAAGCAGCCATGCAGGATGCGCGTGATAAACCTGACTTCGATGTGCCAGAACATCTGCGCAATGCCCCAACTAAGTTAATGAAAGAAATGGGTCTGGGTGCCGAGTACCGTTATGCCCATGATGAACAGCACGCTTATGCTGCGGGTGAGAACTACTTCCCTCCAGAAATGGCTGCCACTCGCTACTACTTACCGTCATCCCGAGGTCTGGAAGGTAAAATTGGTGAAAAGCTGGCATGGTTGGCTGAACAGGATCAAAATAGCCCGATAAAACGCTACCGCTAGCCTTGCTGTTGCGGTAAGGTTAGCGCTATAAGTACTTTGTAAGCGACTGTTTATACCGCTTACGTCGTTAATTTCTCCTTTCATAACTATTTATCAATAACTACAAGCACAGGACTAGCATGCTCGATCCCAATATGCTGCGCAATGAGCTAGACGCAGTTGCCGAAAAACTGGCTCGCAGAGGTTTTAAACTTGATGTTGAGATGTTGCGCCAACAAGAAGAGCGCCGCAAAGTTTTACAGGTTGAAACAGAAAGTCTGCAGGCAGAACGTAACTCCCGATCGAAAATGATTGGCGCGGCCAAAGCACGTGGCGAAGATATCGAGCCATTACGCCTGGAAGTGAATGCGTTGGGTGAAAAGCTCGATGCAGCTAAGGCTGAGCTAGATAAATTACAAAACGAAATTCGCGATTTGGCATTGTCTATTCCTAACCTGCCAGATGATTCTGTTCCTATGGGCAGAGATGAAAATGACAACGTTGAAGTCAGCCGCTGGGGTGAACCACGCAAGTATGATTTTGAAGTGAGAGATCATGTTTCTCTGGGTGAAATGGCCGGTGGTCTTGATTTCGCTGCTGCCGTGAAGCTGACAGGTGCCCGTTTTGTGGTGATGAAAGGGCAAATTGCTCGCATGCACCGCGCGTTAGCACAATTCATGCTGGATCTGCACACTGAAAAACACGGTTATCTCGAAACCTATGTCCCTTATTTGGTTAACCATGCGACGTTGTACGGAACAGGTCAGTTGCCTAAGTTTGGTGGTGATTTATTCCACACCAAACCATTGGAAGAAGAGTCAGATAGCAGCAACTATGCATTGATTCCTACGGCTGAAGTACCTGTGACCAACTTGGTGCGTGATGAGATTCTGGAAGAGGAATCTCTGCCATTGAAAATGACCGCTCATACACCGTGCTTCCGTTCTGAAGCCGGTTCCTATGGCCGTGATACTCGTGGCTTAATTCGTATGCATCAGTTCGACAAAGTCGAAATGGTACAAATCACGCGCCCAGAAGATTCAATGGCGGCACTGGAAGAACTGACGGGTCATGCCGAGAAAGTTCTGCAATTGTTGGAATTACCTTACCGTAAAGTATTGCTGTGTACTGGCGATATGGGCTTTGGCTCCAGCAAAACTTACGATTTGGAAGTATGGTTACCCGCGCAAAATACGTACCGCGAAATCTCTTCATGTTCCAACATGTGGGATTTCCAAGCGCGCCGTATGCAAGCTCGCTGCCGTAATAAAACGGATAGAAAAACCCGTTTGGTTCATACACTGAATGGTTCTGGCTTGGCAGTAGGGCGTACGTTGGTTGCCGTGCTGGAAAACTACCAGCAGGCTGATGGCCGTATCCAAGTTCCCGACGTTTTACGCCCTTATATGGGTGGGTTAGAATTTATTGGTTAATAAAAACAGAGGGTATTTTGCCCGGTTTTTGTTACCACGCTAAAAGCGCCTTCGGGCGCTTTTTCTTTTTGGATAGCTGTCAGCGTGCTGATTCAGGAGGATTGATATCGATGGAACAACATATTGTGCTATCCCCTATTGAGAGGTAATTGACTTTTTTATCGCCAGTGGCATGATGCGCTCACTTCCATCATCCCGACGGTTTCTGTCTTATTATGTCCGCATATTCTCGCCCGGTGCTGCTTTTGCTCTGTGGGCTTTTGCTGTTTACGATTTCTATCGCGGTTTTAAATACATTGGTTCCCCTCTGGTTATCTCATCAACAGTTGCCAACCTGGCAAGTGGGGATGGTTAGCTCATCATATTTTACCGGAAATCTTGTTGGGACATTGATTGCTGGGCGGTTGATTCAACAGCTCGGATTTAATCGCAGCTATCACTACTCCTGCATTTTATTTGCTGTCGCGACCTGCGGGCTGATGTTGTCAGTCGATTTTTGGAGCTGGTTAGGATGGCGCTTTTTTGCTGGTGTTGCCTGCGCGCTGATTTGGGTGATTGTCGAAAGTGCATTGCTGCGCAGCGGTACATTAACCAATCGTGGCCAACTGCTAGCAGCTTACATGATGGTTTATTATTTGGGGACTGTGACCGGGCAACTACTCTTGGGTGTGGTTTCAACACAATTGCTGAATGTTATTCCTTGGGTCAGTGCGTTGGTCATCACGGCAATGCTGCCACTGTTATTTGCCCATTTCTCGCATCAAGGTAGTAGTGAGTCATCGCATGTTGCCGTTTGGCCAATGCTAAAACGCCGTAGCGCGCGTCTGGGCATTAATGGCTGCATTATCTCAGGTGTGTTGTTGGGGTCCCTCTATGGGCTGCTCCCGCTGTATTTATCACATCAGGGAATGAGTGATGCGAGCGTCGGGTGGTGGATGGCACTGCTGGTCAGCTCTGGCATTATCGGGCAGTGGCCAATAGGCAAAATGGCGGATCGCTATGGCCGTTTATTGGTGCTGCGGATTCAAGTGTTTGTCGTCATTCTTGGCAGTGTCGCTATTTTGGGTAACTACGCACTGGCGCCAGCACTGTTTATTCTAGGGTGCGCTGGTTTTACGCTTTATCCCGTGGCAATGGCGTGGGCGTGTGAAAAAGCCAGCGCTGATGAGTTGGTGGCGATGAATCAGGCTTTACTGATGAGTTATACCATCGGCAGCTTGGCCGGGCCGACTATGACCTCACTGCTGATGCAGCGCTATTCAGATAATTTATTGTTTGTGATGATTGCGGGTGTGGCGCTAGTGTACTTAATGATGTTACTGCGCAAACCTGACCAACAACACACGCCTTTTGCGGCAGTGTAGTGGAAAAAAAATGCCGCCTGCGGGTTAATCCAGCGGCGGCATAACTTCAATGATATCTTTAATTGAGTATCAATAGATCACTTTGTGACCATAACTTTCCAGAATACCTTTTACTCTATCCATGATTTCCTTGGAAGGCGGTTTAACACCATCCAACTTGTATTCTTCGCCCATGGCAACCCATTTATGCTTACCCAGTTCGTGGTAAGGCAGTAATTCGATTTTCTCAATATTGGTCATGTTCTGGGTAAACTCACCCAGCATATGGGCTGATTTGTCATCATCTGACCACCCCGGTACAACCACATAACGAATCCAGGTTTTCTGGTTACGCTTTGCCAAATAACGAGCAAATTCCAGTGTCCGGTGATTGGAGACGCCGACCAGATTTTGATGCACGCTGTCATCCATCTGTTTTAAATCCAGCATGACTAAATCTGTGGCATCCAATAATTCATCAATAACTGGGTCATAACGACGCACGAAGCCATTGGTATCTAGGCAAGTATGAATGCCTTCTTCATGACAGGCGCGGAACCAATCACGTACAAATTCGGCCTGCAAGATAGCTTCGCCACCAGAAGCCGTTACACCACCACCGGAAGCATTCATAAAGTGGCGATAGGTGATGGCTTCTTTGACTAATTCTTCAACGGTAACTTCTTTACCGCCGTGGGTGTCCCAAGTATCACGGTTATGGCAATACAGGCAACGCATCAAGCAGCCCTGGAAGAATACGATAAATCGGATGCCAGGGCCGTCAACGGTGCCACAGGATTCGAATGAGTGAATACGACCAAGTACTGGTTTGGTAGCCCCCTCTGTGGCGGGGGTTTCCGTTGTAATACAATCTATTATCTTGTTCATAAAGTTCCAGTTAGTGCCATTTGGTTCTGAATGGTGGACATTATATGGACATTCCATTTATGGGATTCAGTGCTACCGCATCTTGCAAAAAGTCAGGTGCAAAGTGCGCATACGTCATCGTTTGTTGTATTGTGGAGTGTCCTAAAATTCGTTGTAGTGTAATAATATTACCTCCATTCATCATAAAATGCGTTGCGAAAGTGTGCCTCAATATGTGCAATGCCTGACCGTCAGGGATGTCAGGTTTCATTTCCCTTAGTATTCTACGGGTTTTAGTATAGTTTGACTTGAATAGTTCCTCAGAAATAGGAACAGATCGCCGCTTGCCGTTCTTAGTTTTCATAAAAGTAACCATGTTATTAAATACATGTTCACCTTTCAGAGCTGAAACCTCACCCTACCGCGCACCAGTAGCCAGGCAAACTAAAGCCACTTTCCGATCATCATCCTCTAATAACCCCAGCAGTTTGGGTAATTCATCGGATGACAGAAACGCCATTTCTGATTCAGGTTCTTTCAGCTTCTTAATCCCGCTAAATGGGTTTTGACAGTGATATTCACCCGCGTTAATTAGCTTGGTGAATAGCCCCATCAAGACAGAACACTCACGGTCAATGCTCGATGTCTTAAGCCCTGTATTTAGCAAGTGAACCCGATAGTCTGTGATGGTTTTTTTTTGTCAGTTGGTCGGCCCTGATAACCCCCATTGCGGCTAATTTTTTCATCGTGGCAATTAGCCGGCCTTTCTCAACCTCCCCGCGTGTATGGCTCTTACCGTGATATATCCACCACAGATCAAGTAACTCAGTTAATTTTCTACGGTCTGCGGGTTTCTCTAGAAGAATAAACGCAACGACGCGCAAAGCCAGACGCCGCAAGGGTTTGCGCCAAATGGCTGGGAAATTTTCATACTGTAAAAATGAGTACGAAATTTACAACGGTCACTGGCGTGAATCACGTCGTTAAGAGAAGGGAAGTTATCAGGTAAAAGACTGATATGAGAAGTTTAGCTTGTGGCTATAGTTAGATTCTGGGCTTTAATTTAAGGAACTCTATATGCATTTTGGCGTTAATTCATGTCTCTGTACTTCAACTCAAAGTTTGGTATCAGATGTTGATAAACCATATAAACAGCAAAAATTACCTGAACACAATATTTCCTCAGGCGGTTATGTTACGACTAGTAGCACAGTTCGAGCATCAGAAATTAAGCCATTGGTTTCGAGCATCCATCCCAAAACAAGAATGAGTGAGAGTGAGTATTTAGAGTACAAAGAAATGATGAAAAATTTGGGGTGTCTGCAGGAAAAAAAAGTCTCATTTAAAGAGCCAGATGACTCTTCTAGTAAGAAATTAGTAATTTCCACAGATTACGATATTCCAAGAGAGCATCCAATATCCGCGGATTATGATATTCCGAGAAAACATCCAATATCCACAGATTACGACATTCCAAGAAAATACCCGATATCCGCAAATTACGACATTCCGAGAAAATAGCGAATGTCCTTAAATTAAAAAAGTCCCGCAAGCGGGACTTCTTTTGTCGACATGGTCAATATGTGGACGAGACCTGAAATTAATCCTTTAATTTCAACTTGTTAACCTTGTTTAAAAGTCACCAAGTACTGACATAGCAGGATTTCTCCAATGCTGGATGAATAAAGGCCCCACTAAAGTGGAGCCTTTAAGTTTATGCCATTTTACTGCAGCAGGGAATTATATCGACTGTGTAAAGGTACGAGTAATCACATCCTGCTGTTGTTCTTTGGTCAGTGAGTTAAAACGAACAGCGTAACCTGATACACGGATTGTCAACTGCGGATATTTTTCCGGGTTTTCCATCGCGTCTAACAGCATTTCGCGGTTCATTACGTTCACGTTCAGGTGTTGACCACCTTCAATGGACGACTCGTGATGGAAGTAACCATCCATCAGACCTGCCAGGTTAGCTTTACGAACTTCATCGTCTTTACCCAGCGCGTTTGGCACGATAGAGAAGGTATAAGAAATACCATCTTTCGCATAAGCAAACGGCAGTTTAGCAACAGAGGTCAGAGAGGCAACAGCACCTTTCTGGTCACGGCCGTGCATTGGGTTAGCACCTGGACCGAATGGAGCACCAGCACGGCGACCATCTGGGGTGTTACCTGTTTTCTTACCATAAACCACGTTAGAGGTGATGGTCAGCACAGACTGAGTTGCTACGGCACCACGGTAAGTACGCAGCTTCTGAATTTTCTTCATGAAGCGCTCAACCAGGTCACAAGCAATATCATCAACGCGTGAGTCGTTGTTACCAAACTGTGGATACTCGCCTTCGATGTTGAAGTCGATAGCCAAGCCATCAGCATCACGGATGGTGCTTACTTTGGCATATTTGATAGCAGACAGGGAGTCAGCAGCAACAGACAGACCTGCAATACCACACGCCATAGTACGGTAAACATCACGGTCATGCAGTGCCATCAGCGCAGCTTCATAGCTGTACTTGTCATGCATGTAGTGAATGATGTTCAGCGAGGTAACGTATTGTTTAGCCAGCCAATCCATAAAGTGGTCCATGCGGTCCATGACTTTGTCATAGTCCAGCACGTCGTCCATCATTGGCGCTTCTTTCGGACCAACCTGAATTTTCAGTTTTTCGTCAACGCCACCGTTGATTGCGTACAACATGGTTTTCGCCAAGTTTGCACGAGCACCGAAGAACTGCATTTGTTTACCGACAATCATCGGGCTAACACAACACGCGATGGCATAGTCATCGTTGTTGAAGTCAGGGCGCATCAGGTCATCGTTTTCATACTGTACAGATGAAGTATCGATAGACACTTTAGCGGCAAATTTTTTGAAATTCAGTGGCAGTTTTTCTGACCACAGGATGGTCATATTCGGCTCTGGAGAAGGCCCCATGGTGTACAGGGTATTCAGGAAGCGGAAGCTGGTTTTAGTCACCAGAGTACGGCCATCAACGCCCATACCTGCCAGAGACTCAGTTGCCCAGATTGGGTCACCAGAGAACAGCTCATCATACTCAGGCGTACGCAGGAAGCGAACCATACGCAGTTTCATAACCAAATGGTCAATCAGTTCTTGCGCTTCTTCTTCAGTCAGTTTGCCTTCTTTCATGTCGCGTTCAATGTACACGTCAAGGAAAGTAGACACGCGACCGAAGGACATTGCAGCACCGTTCTGAGATTTAACCGCAGCCAGATAGCCGAAGTAAGTCCACTGTACAGCTTCACGTGCGTTAGTCGCAGGACCGGAGATATCACAACCATATTTGGCTGCCATTTCTTTGATCTGAGCCAGAGCACGATGCTGTTCAGCAATTTCTTCGCGCAGCTGGATAGTCATTTCCAGATCTTTACCGTTTTCCAGGTCATCCTGTAAAGAGTTGAACTGAGCCAGTTTGTCTTTCATCAGGAAGTCGATACCGTAAACGGCTACGCGACGATAGTCACCGATGATACGGCCACGGCCATAAGCATCTGGCAGACCAGTCAGTACACCAGACTTACGGCAGTTCAGGATATCTTTGGTATAAACGTCGAACACACCTTGGTTGTGCGTTTTACGGTATTCGGTGAAGACTTTTTTCAGTTGCGGGTCAAGTTCACGGCCGTAAACTTTGCAAGAGCCTTCTACCATTTTGATGCCGCCGAATGGAATCAGGGCACGTTTCAATGGTTTTTCAGTCTGCAAACCAACGATGGTTTCCAGATCTTTGTTGATGTAGCCAGCATCATGGGAAATGATGGTTGAAGCTACGTCGGTATCAAAATCAACTGGCGCATGGGTGCGGTTTTCCAGTTTGATACCTTCCATAACCATGTCCCACAACTTGGTGGTCGCTTCGGTAGGGCCGGCAAGGAATGACTCATCGCCTTCATAAGGAGTGTAGTTTTTCTGGATGAAGTCACGAACGTTGACTTCATTCTGCCAATCGCCTTTGGTAAAACCCTGCCATGCTTTGGCCAATTTTTCATTAAGTTCGGTCATAATGCATCTACCTTTTAATGTGAATTTCTTCGAAAACCGTGTGCGGCCACTCAGTGTTGCTGGTCACCGCGCAGATAAATTACCCAGTAAGTCAAACCTACCAATAATCCGCCGCCAATGATGTTACCGATAGTGACGGGGATCAGGTTATCAATAATAAAGTTACTTACGGTTAAGTGAGCAAATTGCTCAGGTGCAGCTCCTATGGATTGCCAAAATTCAGGCGAAGCGAAGTTTTTAATCACAATACCCATAGGAATCATAAACATATTTGCGATGCTATGCTCAAAGCCGCTGGCAACAAACATTCCCACCGGTAAAATCATCGCGAACATCTTGTCCATTATGGTACGGCCGGAGTAACTCATCCACACCGCAAGGCAGACCATCAAATTAGCCAAAATACCCAAGCAGATGGCTTCAATAAAAGTATGGTGCAATTTATGGTCGGCGGTTTGTAAAACATTCAAACCCCATTGACCATTGGCCACCATATATTGACCTGCAAACCAAATAAGGCACACAAAGAATAGTGCACCGACTAGGTTCCCAATATAGACATTAACCCAGTTGCATCCCAGTTGGCGCCAAGTAATTCGGCCACTGGCTTTGGCGACAGTTGTGAGTACAGTCGAAGTGAAAAGATCACCACCACATACCACTACTAACATTAGCCCCAGGGAGAAACAAATACCACCCACTAACTTGGCAAAGCCGAAAGGCACGCCCGCAGTACCGGTAGTCGCAGTAATATAAAAAACAAACGCAATTGAAATAAACACACCAGCAGTAATCGCTAAATAAAAGGTTTTTAGCGGATGCTTGGTGGCTTTATAGACACCGGCATCTTCGGCTACTTTAGCCATTGCCGCAGGTAATAATGCATCGAAGGGGTTGTCAGCTTTCACACTAACTCTCTCTTAAGGGTTAATAAAGCACAACGAGATACTAGCAAAGCAGTATAGCGTGAAAATTGATATGGATCATATTGCGCGAGTTTAGTTCGCTATAAAACACTACAAAATGTGTGTCTAATGAAGTTAAGTTGTTGATTTTTAAAGTGAAAAAATATTTTAAGATTTACAAAAAATTTTGATTGCTCTGTTTTAAAGCCGTTGGAAACGTTAATTAAAAGGAGTATTTGTAGCTATTTTTATTTTTCGCCATCATTAAAAATTAACGCTTTATTCACCTTTGCAGCTATTTTATCTGAATGACAAATAATGTTTGTTTAAAGGTGCTATTTCCACTCAACGTGGCGTCAGAAAATAACGTTTTTTTATGACAAAAACAATTATTGCTTTTGGTTATTTGTATTTATTTTCATCAGGAATAATTGCAAAAATTAAATAGAGGGGGAACGTGCCGTGAAAGGGAAAAGTAAAGCGACAATTGCCGCTTTACTTGAAGGGTGTTTATTCGCCTTTAGACCAATAGCGGCGTTTAGCAGCTTGTAATTTGGCATAGGCACCCAACAGGGCTTGATGCGCAGGGAGGGCTTTCAGCTCTTCATCAACACTGAATAAACCATTAAAGCGCACTTCACCGACGAGTGCTGCTGAGGCTGTCTCTACAGCTTCCTGACCATACATCTTCACAAAGGCGCTGTGATATTGCACAGGATCACGATCTGGCTCTTGGGTCAGCAACAGTAAGGTTTGCAGGCAACGGTAATAATTGGCCTGTTTTGCAGTGAAGACCGAAGAGTTGAAATCTTGTGTCCATTCTACCCAAATCAGCGCTTGTTCCAAATCACCGCCCGCCAGTGCCAGCATAGATTTCAGTTCACCGACACGCAGGGTATACCAGCCGTTATCTTTGCCAGAGGCGATGCCGAGCAGTTCACGCACCCGCGCGAAATCATCCAAACCGTCGTCGTCCAATTTCTGAATGAGTTCCAGATACTGCTCTGGCTGCCAGTCACTGTCCGGTAGCGCTAGAATTGTGTCGCGCAGATGTACACCCATAGTGTTGTTTGCCATTAACAAGTCTTCGGCAGGATAAATATCTGACATCCCCGGTACCAGAATTCGGCAAGCATAAACACCAAGATGTTCATAATCAGCGATATACACCTCAGCGTCTTCTTGCTTAAAGATGTCCATCAACGTTGCGAACTCTTCTTCGGTAGTGCCTTTAAAGCTCCAATCAACAAACGGATAGTCAGCCTCTTCTTTAAACATATCCCAACTGATCAGGCCGCTTGAATCAATAAAATGCGTTTCCAGATTGGTATGTTCAGCGACTTCTTCATCGTCAAAGGTTGGTGCAGTAAAGACATCCAAATCTTTCAGGCTGCGGCCTTGTAATAACTCAGTCACGGTACGTTCAAGGGCAACACCAAAGTCAGGGTGTGCGCCGAATGAAGCAAAACAGGTGCCATTTGATGGGTTAAACAGCACCACACAAATGACTGGGTAAGCACCACCTAATGACGCATCGTAAGAGAGGATTGGGAAACCTTCTTCTTCCAGTTTGGCAATGGCCTCTACGACGTCTGGATAGCGATTGAGCACCTCAACTGGGATTTCTGGCAAGCTGATTGATTCCGCGATAATGCGATTTTTTACCGAGCGTTCAAACACTTCTGATAATGCCTGCACGCGAGCCTCATTGGCGGTATTCCCGGCAGACATGCCGTTTGATACATACAGATTGCCGATAATATTCATAGGAATATAGACGGTTTCTAAATCTGACTGGCGAGTGAAAGGCAGTGAGCAGATTCCTCGTTTGGCATTACCCGACTGCAAATCCACCAGATCACTGGCAAGCAACTCTTGCTCTGGATCGTAAAACGCCAACAGGCGCTCATCCAAAATACCTTCTGGCAGTAAGTCATCTTCAGGGATTGGGAACCATTTCTCGTTCGGATAATGAACGAAATCGCCCTCTGCAATGCCTTTGCCCAGATAGAAATCGGCGAAGAAATAGTTTGTTGATAAACGCTCGAAATATTCCCCCAAGGCCGAAGCCAGTGCCGCTTTCTTGCTGGCACCTTTGCCATTGGTAAAACACAGCGGGCAGTCACGATCGCGGATATGTACCGACCAAACGTGAGGAACCGGGTTCAGCCAGGAGGCTTCTTCAATATTAAAACCGAGGTCGCTCAGTTTTTGCTGAAAGCGGGAGATGGAGTCTTCCAGCGCGGCGTCTTTGCCGGGAATAAAGGTTTGAGTCATTGTCTTCACTTTTTGGCGGTACTAAAAACGCGCAATCATACGGGGTTTTGGTTAATAGCTCCACGTATTCCTAAAGCACAGTAAATGTCACAGTTTTTATATGGATATTCCGGATAATTCACTAGCTTATAAATAATGGAGTCATAATATGAAATCTATAAAGCTAACTGTCTTAGCCGGAATCTTAGCAGGGATCAGCGGTTCGGCCTTTGCTCTACCTAATATAACCTTGTTGGCAACTGGGGGAACTATTGCCGGTGGCGGTGATTCAGCGACCAAATCTAACTATACTGCCGGAAAACTGGGGGTTGATGCTCTGGTCAATGCCGTGCCAGAAATGAAAAAACTCGCCAATATTCAAGGTGAGCAAGTGGTGAATATCGGTTCTCAAGATATGAATGATGAAGTCTGGCTGAAGTTGGCGAAAAAAATTAATACAGACTGTGCCAAAACTGACGGATTCGTAATTACTCATGGTACTGATACACTTGAAGAAACTGCGTATTTTCTCGATTTAACCGTCAATTGTGATAAACCTGTGGTGATGGTTGGGGCGATGCGCCCGGCAACCGCTCTTGGCGCTGATGGCCCGTTGAATCTCTACAATGCTGTCGTTGTCGCCAGTGATACCAATTCGGCTAAACGCGGTGTGCTGGTTGCCATGAATGACCAAGTGCTGACTGGCCGTGATGTGATGAAAACCAATACCACCTCGGTACAAACCTTCCAATCCCCGAACACTGGCCCGCAGGGCTATATCTATGATGGCAAGGTCAATTATTTGTATCAGCCAACACCAAGACAACCTGCTTTTGATATCAGCAAGTTGGATACCTTACCGAAAGTCGGCATTATCTATAACTATGCCAATGCATCTGATTTACCTGCTAAGGCATTGATTAGCGATGGATATCAGGGAATTGTCAGTGCCGGTGTCGGCAACGGAAACCTTTACCATACTGTGTTTGATACATTAGCAACGGCGGCACATAACGGCGTTACCGTGGTGCGATCATCTCGAGTACCAACAGGCTCTACCACGGAAGATGCCGAAATTGACGATACCAAATATGGCTTTGTTGCTTCCGGTTCACTCAATCCACAAAAAGCACGGGTATTGTTACAACTGGCATTAACACAAACGCAAAAACCACAAGAAATCCAAAAGTTATTCCATACATACTGATTTAATTCATCTTTAGCGGAGGCTTCGGCCTCCGTCTATTTTTTATTACCTGTAATCTGAAATTAAAAACGCAAATACTTTCTGCCAGCTACCTTTAATAAATATCAGGCAAGGATTTGTGGATCTTTTTAGACAGCAGGAAAACAATAAATGAAAACGTTCGATTTCAACCGGATGGCTTTGGATAAATTCCCTATCGAATTTTTAGCCGAGGTGGGTATCCGATGTTTATTTACCTTTGTCTTAGTATTCTTATTTCTTAAATTGAGCGGCCGCCGGGGTGTGCGGCAGATGTCACTATTTGAAGTCGTGATTATTCTGACACTCGGTTCCGCGGCAGGTGACGTCACCTTTTATGAAGATGTCCCTATGCTGCCGGTTGTTATGGTCTTTATCAGCATTATGATTATGTACCGCTTATCCACTTTCTTGATGTCACGCAGCGAAAAAATACAACAATGGATGGAAGGTAAACCATTGATTATTGTAAATGACGGTGTGTTTGCTTGGGAAAGTATGCAGCAGGAAAATATTACTCATGATGAGTTTTTTATGGAATTGCGCCATCAAGGCGTAGAACACTTGGGTCAGGTGCGGTTGGCGATTCTAGAAGTCAATGGTGCTATTAGCGTCTTTTTCTTCACTAATGAACAGGTTAAACCCGGGTTGCCTGTTCTACCAAAATGTTGTGTTAAGTCATTTAATACCATAAAGAAAAGTGGTGAATATGCCTGTAGCCAATGTAGCCTCATTATTACATTATCAGCGGGTTCACACGCCACCTGCCAACGGTGCGGTCACCACCACTGGGTAGAGGCTTTGCACCATCAACGGGCAAAATGAGTTATCTATTGTGCTGTAAGAGTATGGTGGGGCTACTTTTGGTGAATAATTTCAAATTAATGACAAGATAACGCACAGCATGCTGAGGCCGATGCTGAGAGTTTCTCCCTCACCAGTGAATAACCGTTGCAGCAGGCTGACTCGGATGATAAAACCGAGGGATGGGTTATGACGATGGCAATCTTAGTTAAGTGTGGTGAGGGGAAATGACACAGGTTTATAATTTTAGTGCAGGGCCTGCAATGCTGCCGGTTGAAGTTTTACGTCGTGCAGAACAGGAATTACGTAACTGGCATGGGCTGGGTACGTCGGTCATGGAAATTAGTCATCGTAGCAAAGAGTTTATGCAGGTGGCTGAAGAGGCAGAAAAAGATCTGCGCGATTTGATGCAGATCCCTGCTAATTATAAAGTGTTATTTTGCCACGGCGGTGCACGCGCACAGTTTGCGGCGGTTCCACTGAACTTGCTCGGTGACAACAATACCGCTGATTATATTGACGGCGGTTATTGGGCGCACAGTGCCATTAACGAAGCACAAAAATATTGCACACCAAATGTCATTAATGTGAAAACTGATGATAATGGCGTGGTTGGCATTCAATCAATGAAACAATGGAAGTTGAGTGAGAATGCGGCCTTTGTGCATTATTGCCCAAATGAAACCATTGATGGTCTTGCTATCGATGAAGAACCTGACTTTGGGAACAAAGTCGTGGTTGCTGACTACTCATCATCTATCCTTTCTCGCCCGATTGATGTTAGCCGTTATGGTGTTATTTATGCCGGCGCCCAGAAAAATATCGGCCCAGCAGGGCTGACAGTGGTTATCGTGCGTGAAGATTTGCTGGGCAAGGCCCGTAAGGAACTGCCATCAATTCTTGATTATAAGGTTTTGGCAGACAACGATTCGATGTTCAACACCCCACCAACTTTCGCTTGGTATCTCTCAGGCTTGGTCTTTAAATGGCTGAAAGAGCAGGGTGGTTTGGCTGAAATGGAAAAACGCAATCAGGCCAAAGCAGAGTTACTGTACAGCGCTATTGACCGCACCGGTTTCTACCGCAATCAGATTGCTGCTGCTAACCGCTCGCGAATGAATGTGCCGTTCCAAATGAAAGATGCTTCGCTAGACAAACTCTTCTTAAGTGAAGCTGAAGCTCAAGGGCTGCAAGCATTAAAAGGCCACCGGGTAGCGGGGGGAATGCGCGCTTCTATTTATAACGCTATGCCAATTGAAGGTGTTAAAGCATTAACAGATTTTATGGCTGATTTTGAACGCCGCCATGGTTGATCTCTGTACGCGGATATTTATCTGCACCAGTTTATTCATCGCCATGATTTAAATAATTATTTTTTTCAGTAACAATAATGTATCAGTAACAACAGCCCCGTCCTGTGCGGGGCTGTTGCTCATAAAAGACTGGAGAGTGTTTTTCCCATGCTGGAATCCCTGACTTTACAACCCATTGCCCTGATTAATGGCACCGTTAATTTACCTGGTTCTAAAAGTGTTTCTAACCGTGCACTTCTTCTGGCAGCGTTGGCTGAGGGGACGACCCAGCTAAGCAACTTATTAGACAGTGATGACATCCGCCATATGCTCAATGCCCTTGAAGCATTAGGCGTAAAATTCCGCCTTTCTGCTGACCGTACCCGTTGTGAAGTGGATGGCCTTGGCGGCAAATTGGTCGCTGAGCAGCCATTGGAGCTGTTTTTGGGCAATGCTGGAACGGCAATGCGCCCCTTGGCGGCAGCTTTGTGTTTGGGGCATAGCGATATTATTTTGACCGGTGAGCCGCGAATGAAAGAGCGACCAATTGGTCATTTAGTCGATGCATTACGTCAGGGCGGTGCACAAATTGATTATCTTGAACAAGAAAACTACCCGCCATTACGCTTACGCGGTGGTTTCCGTGGTGGCAAGCTGACGGTAGATGGCAGTGTTTCCAGCCAATTCCTGACGGCATTATTGATGACGGCTCCACTTGCTGAACAAGATACTGATATTCAGATTCAAGGGGAGTTAGTTTCCAAACCTTATATCGACATTACCCTGCATTTGATGAAAGCTTTTGGTGTTGATGTCGTGCACGAAAATTACCAAGTCTTCCATATTAAAGGCGGCCAGACTTATCGTACGCCGGGGACTTATCTCGTCGAGGGGGACGCATCATCTGCCTCCTACTTCTTGGCGGCGGCGGCGATTAAAGGCGGCACTGTGCGAGTTACCGGTATTGGTAAGAAAAGTGTGCAGGGTGATACCAAATTTGCCGATGTGCTGGAAAAAATGGGGGCTAAAGTGAGCTGGGGCGATGACTATATCGAATGTAGCCGTGGTGAATTACACGGCATTGATATGGACATGAACCATATCCCTGATGCAGCGATGACCATTGCAACCACCGCATTATTTGCCGACGGCCCGACAGTGATTCGCAATATTTATAACTGGCGAGTCAAAGAAACGGACCGTTTATCCGCGATGGCGACAGAGTTAAGAAAAGTCGGTGCCGAAGTGGAAGAGGGGCAGGATTATATTCGCGTTGTCCCTCCTGCGCAGTTAATTGCAGCAGAAATAGGGACTTACAATGATCACCGTATGGCGATGTGTTTCTCTTTGGTGGCGTTGTCCGATACTCCGGTCACGATTCTGGATCCTAAATGTACCGCCAAAACTTTCCCAGATTATTTTGAACAACTGGGCCGTTTGAGCCAGTAATGCAAATTTGCTACTAACATAATTTAGTTGTGGAAATGGGTGCCAATCGGCGCCCATTTTTATGTGATAAAGGTCAGCTGCAAACAAGTAATCGCTGGTCTTTGCCCCTGACGTGTTGGCTCGCAAATTAACAAAAGATAAATATTTTTACTGTCTATCTTCCCCATCTCCTCTACACTTTCGCTACAGCCTATGGTTTTATTTTCAGCAACTAAACCACGGTAGGGTAACAGTTCACTCCGATGCAGCGTATAATACTGCTCCTGTGTTTGCCCTGTCGGGTAGACAAGAGGTTTTGCCTACCGAAAGGAGAGATAAATGACGGCGTCAGCCCCGGTGATAACCGTTGATGGACCAAGTGGTGCAGGTAAAGGGACGCTTTGTAAAGCACTGGCTGAATCGCTGGGCTGGAATTTGCTTGATTCTGGTGCGATTTACCGTGTTTTGGCTTTGGCAGCGCTGCATCACCACGTTGATATCAGCACCGAAGAGGCACTCGTTCCACTAGCTGCACATCTCGATGTTCGTTTTGTCTCACAGAATGGGCAGTTAAAAGTGATTTTGGAAGGTGAGGATGTCAGTAATGAAATCCGCACTGAAACTGTAGGTAACACAGCGTCGCAGGCTGCAGCTTTCCCGCGAGTGCGTGAAGCATTATTGCGCCGGCAGCGAGCATTTCGCGAGGCGCCAGGCTTGATTGCTGATGGCCGCGATATGGGTACAGTGGTCTTTCCTGATGCACCAGTGAAAATATTTCTTGATGCAAGTTCGCAAGAACGTGCACACAGGCGCATGCTACAGTTGCAGGAAAAGGGGTTTAGTGTTAACTTTGAACGTCTTTTGTCCGAGATACAGGAGCGGGATGACCGTGATCGTAATCGGGCTATTGCTCCTTTAGTCCCTGCGGCAGATGCATTGGTACTGGATTCAACCAGTATGTCCATCGAGCAGGTGATTGAACAAGCACTGGTTTACGCCCAAAGAATTCTAGCGTTGCCGTTAAAAAAATAACGACAATGCCGTCCGTTCTGAGCTCTCAACGATTTATTTTTTAATTAAAATTATTTTTGATGAGCACTTTAACCTTGCTGCAAGGATGTGTGGCGAGGCATGTGAAACAACCCCATCCGGCGGGATGCTAGATGGACGTTAAACTTAAGAATCCTGAAGATTATTAACATGACAGAATCTTTTGCTCAACTCTTTGAAGAATCCCTGAAAACAATTGAAACACGTCCGGGCTCTATCGTCCGTGGTGTTGTTGTTTCTATCGATAAAGATATCGTACTGGTTGACGCCGGTCTGAAATCTGAGTCAGCAATTCCAGCAGAACAGTTCAAGAACGCGCAAGGTGAACTGGAAATTCAAGTTGGTGACGAAGTTGACGTTGCTCTGGACGCTGTTGAAGACGGCTTCGGTGAAACTCTGCTGTCCCGTGAAAAAGCTAAGCGTCACGAAGCTTGGATCACGCTGGAAAAAGCTTACGAAGAAGCTGAAACCGTTACTGGTGTGATCAACGGCAAAGTGAAGGGCGGCTTTACAGTCGAACTGAACGGCATCCGTGCGTTCTTGCCTGGTTCACTGGTTGATGTGCGTCCAGTTCGCGATACTCTGCATCTGGAAGGCAAAGAGCTTGAGTTCAAAGTCATCAAGCTGGATCAGAAACGCAACAACGTCGTTGTTTCTCGTCGTGCAGTTATCGAATCCGAGAACAGCGCTGAGCGTGATCAATTGCTGGAAAACCTGCAAGAAGGCATGGAAGTTAAGGGTATCGTTAAGAACCTGACTGACTACGGTGCATTCGTTGATCTGGGTGGCGTTGATGGCTTGCTGCACATTACTGACATGGCTTGGAAACGTGTTAAACACCCAAGCGAAATCGTCAATGTGGGCGACGAAATCACTGTTAAAGTTCTGAAATTCGACCGCGAACGTACTCGTGTATCCCTTGGCTTGAAACAGCTGGGCGAAGATCCATGGGTTGCTATCGCTAAACGTTACCCAGAAGGCACTAAGCTGACTGGTCGTGTAACTAACCTGACTGATTACGGTTGCTTCGTAGAAATCGAAGAAGGCGTTGAAGGTCTGGTACACGTTTCAGAAATGGATTGGACCAACAAAAACATTCACCCGTCTAAAGTTGTTAACGTTGGCGACGTAGTGGAAGTTATGGTTCTGGACATCGATGAAGAACGTCGTCGTATTTCTCTGGGCCTGAAACAGTGCAAATCTAACCCATGGCAGCTGTTTGCAGAAACCCACAACAAAAACGACCGCGTTGAAGGTAAAATCAAGTCTATCACTGACTTCGGTATCTTCATCGGCCTGGACGGCGGTATCGACGGCCTGGTTCACCTGTCTGACATCTCCTGGAACGTTGCAGGCGAAGAAGCAGTTCGTGAATATAAGAAAGGCGACGAAATCGCAGCTGTGGTTCTGCAAGTAGATGCAGAACGTGAGCGTATCTCTCTGGGTGTGAAACAACTTGCAGAAGATCCATTCAATAACTACCTGTCTGTAAACAAGAAAGGTGCTATTGTTACTGGTAAAGTCACTGCAGTTGACGCCAAAGGTGCTACAGTTGAATTGGCAGGCGGCGTAGAAGGTTATCTGCGTGCTTCCGAAGCAACTCGCGATCGCGTTGAAGATGCAACGTTGGTTCTGAACGTCGGTGATGAAGTTGAAGCCAAATATACTGGCGTTGACCGTAAAAACCGCGTAATCAGCCTGTCTGTTCGTGCTAAAGACGAAGCTGATGAGAAAGATGCTATTGCTACAGTTAACAACAAGCCAGAAGAAGGTAACTTCTCTAGCGCAATGGCAGAAGCGTTCAAAGCTGCAAAAGGCGAGTAATAACGGGGGGCGGTCTTTCCGCCCCTATACGGTAGTTTAGCTGCAAAGCTTGGAGGTAATATGACCAAGTCTGAACTTATTGAAAGACTTGCTGGCCAGCAATCTCACATACCGGCGAAAGTCGTTGAGGATGCAGTGAAAGAAATGCTTGAACATATGGCTGGAACACTAGCTGAAGGTGAGCGCATTGAGATCCGAGGATTTGGCAGTTTTTCTCTTCACTACCGTGCTCCGCGTGTTGGCCGCAATCCAAAGACTGGCGATAAAGTTGATTTGGATGGTAAGTACGTTCCGCACTTTAAGCCAGGTAAAGAACTGCGCGATCGCGCTAATATCTACGGTTAAGCTGTTTACGGCTTACCGCGTTATTATTTATACCCAAAGTGCTTGGAGCGATTGTTCCAAGTAAAATAGGTATAACGCTGATACGAAACGGTGCCTTTAACGGCACCGTTTTTATTTTGCACATCATTTCTTCATTTTTTATGTATCCACCACTCCAGAACGTACTTTCCTTTCAATAATGCCCGCTCGTTTTAGAGGCATCCCGCATTTCCATGATTAATTTTGCAACAAGATAAAGCGGTTCGCGAACCCACTCTAAATGCCTGTTTTTAATGCTGGCTGTATTCCCTCGCTCCATAGAAAATCAGCATCTTACTTACGAAGTAACGGATGGCAATGATGCTATCTGGTAATAATAAAATGGACGGTCTCATATCACTTTATCAATTGATCATGCCGCTACGGCGATAGTTGTCGGGTTACTCCCTCTCATGTTTTTGCCTCAACTGCCAGGGACTATCACCATTAGCACACTCCTGCTCTTGGCTGCATTGCTATGGACCCGCAGTCATCTCTATTGTCAGTGCCTTACGCTGGCCTTAATTAGCTTCGTTTGGGGCAGTTGGCACGGAGACAAGGTATTGAGGCAAATTGCTCAGTTGACTCAAAGGGAGTTACACGTTGTTGGAATAATAAAAAGCCCGCACTTGGCAGAAATAGAAAGCAATCAGGTGCTATTAGATATTCAGCAAGTTAATGGGCAGCGAGTCTTTCCACCGATGACTGTGATGATTAAGTGGCAAAAGAACCTCGCATATTGTGCCGGTCAGCGGTGGAACTTGCAGCTAAAGATGCGGGGCGTGCACAGTTTACTTAATGAGGGTGGCTTTGATAGCCAGCGCTGGGCGGTAGCTAATCGTCGCCCATTACAAGGACGAATGATTCATGCTCAATTACTTGACGCACGCTGTAATCTTCGCCAACAGGCAATTCAGACGATTGAACAACAGCTTGAACCCTATGAGCAACGAAAAGTATTGCTGGCGCTGGCTTTTGGGGAGCGGCGGCAAACAGAGACTCAATTCTGGGCGCTATTACGTGATACGGGTACGGCACACCTCATGGCCATTTCTGGTTTGCACATTGCCATGGCTGCGTTATTCGGTGGGGCAGTGGCGCGCTGTGTACAATTTTTCCTTCCTGTGAGTTGGATCCGACCATTGTTCCCTCTGTTGGTTGGCTGGCTTATTGCAATGGTCTATGTCTGGCTGGCGGGCGCGAATCCACCTGCGGTTAGAGCTGCTATTGCCTTAACACTATGGCTGTTGCTCAGATTGATGGGGATATCGTGTAGTGCATGGCAAGTGTGGTTGTGGGCGTTGGCACTCATTTTACTGAGTGACCCACTTGCCGTCCTTTCCGACAGTTTCTGGCTCTCCTGTCTGGCGGTCTTTAGCTTGATATGTTGGTTCTATTGGATGCCGCTTTCACCCTGTTTTAAAAGAGGCTGGCGTGGAGGGGTTATCCGCTGCTTACATTTGCAATTGGGCATGATGTTATTGTTGATGCCGATACAAATCGTTCTTTTTCATGGCATCAGCTTATTTTCAATACCCGCGAATCTCTGGGCAGTTCCTCTGGTTTCTTTGGTTACAGTCCCTTGTGTCTTGTTGGCATTGGCTTTTGCACTATTTCCGGCTATTGCTACTGTGTTTTGGTCTTTGGCCAATGTATCGCTAACTGCTGTATTTTTACCTCTTAATTATTTGAGTTCAGGGTGGTTTTATACTGGTGCCGCATTTGTCGCTTTGGGGGCTGGCGGCTGGCTAGCAATGTTTATTTGGCGCTTTCAATGGTGGCGTAGCTATCCCATTGGGATAATAGTCCTTTGCGTAAATGTGGCACTGTTCATTCAGCGGCGTGATGAATATCTCTGGCGCGTTGATATGCTGGATGTTGGACACGGTCTGGCGGTGGTGATTGAGCGAGGAGGAAAGGCAATCATATTTGATACAGGCAACCGCTGGGCTACCGGCAGCATGGCATCAATGGTTGTTCTACCTTATTTACGTTGGCGTGGTATTACCGTCGAGCAAATTATCCTTAGCCATGACCATCAGGATCATACTGGCGGGTTGATCGAGCTTCAGTCTGCTTTTCCTCTGGCTACAGTCCGAGCTTCATTCCCTTTAAAGAATGTCATCAATGCATTGCCTTGCAAGAAAGGAGAAGTATGGCAGTGGCAAGGCTTAAATTTCGAGGTTTTATGGCCTATGACACAAGTGGCTAATGCACAAAATGATTATTCATGTGTTATTCGCATTGATGATGGTCAGTACAGTTTATTGCTGACGGGGGATCTGGAAATGAAGGGTGAACATGAATTAGTTAAACTTTTTCGGGGAAAATTAGCATCCACAGTGCTACAGGTTCCCCACCATGGCAGCAACTCATCTTCAACTGCGCCCTTTCTACGGGCGGTGAAACCAGAATTGGCATTTACTTCTGTTGCACGCTATAACCAATGGCACCTGCCCGCCAGAAAAGTCCTGAAACGTTATCAAAAAAATAGCATTATCTGGCGTGATACTGCGGTCTCAGGGCAACTAAGTGTGCATTTTTACAGCGATAGTTGGCAAATTAATGGCTATCGAGAACAATTAATGCCACGTTGGTATCACCAGCAATTTGGCGTTGGAGGTCATAATGAGTAGAATGGGCCGCTATTTCTTCTGGTGCTGGTATTTGCATGATGAATGATAAAGATCTATCCACTTGGCAGACGTTCCGTCGCCTCTGGCCAATGATCTCTCCTTTTAAGACCGGTCTTGTAGTTGCGGCGATAGCATTAATCCTTAATGCCGCCAGTGACACGTTTATGCTGTCATTACTGAAACCATTGTTAGACGATGGTTTTGGTAAAGCTAACAGCTCAATTTTAAAATGGATGCCTCTGGCCGTAATTGGTCTGATGGTTGTTCGTGGTGTGACCGGCTTTATTTCAAGCTATTGCATCTCATGGGTCTCTGGCAAGGTCGTGATGCATATTCGTCGCCGCCTATTCAGCCATATGATGGGAATGCCGGTGTCCTTTTTTGACCAGCAATCGACCGGTACTCTGTTATCACGTATTACTTATGACTCGGAGCAAGTTGCAGCATCTTCTTCTGGTGCACTGGTCACCGTCGTGCGGGAAGGGGCCTCGATTATCGGCTTGTTCATCATGATGTTTTATTACAGCTGGCAGCTGTCGCTGATTTTAATTGTCATCGCGCCGATTGTGTCGGTCTCTATCCGATTGGTTTCTAAGCGTTTTCGTAATATCAGTAAAAACATGCAAAGCACCATGGGGGAAGTGACGACCAGTGCAGAGCAAATGCTGAAAGGGCACAAAGAAGTTTTGATCTTTGGTGGGCAGAAAGTTGAAACCGAGCGCTTTGAAGCGGTCAGTAATCGTATGCGTCAGCAAGGAATGAAACTGGTTTCTGCCTCTTCCATCTCAGACCCGATCATTCAGTTGATTGCCTCTTTTGCCTTGGCATTTGTGCTCTATGCGGCAAGTTTCCCCAGCGTAATGGAAACGCTAACGGCGGGGACGATTACTGTCGTGTTCTCAGCCATGATTGCTCTGATGCGTCCATTGAAGTCATTGACCAACGTGAACGCGCAATTCCAGCGTGGTATGGCGGCTTGCCAGACGCTATTTACTATTCTGGATATGGAGCAGGAAAAAGATGATGGCAAATTGGAAGTGGAACGCGCTAAAGGCGATATAGAATTCCGTCACGTGACGTTCTACTACCCTGGCAAAGATACCCCTGCATTGAACGATATCAATATGCACCTCGAAGCGGGTAAAACCGTAGCATTGGTCGGGCGTTCTGGTTCTGGGAAATCGACAATCGCCAATCTACTGACGCGTTTTTATGATGTAAGTGAAGGCAGTATTTTGATGGATGGTCATGACTTGCGTGAGTATCGGTTGGGTTCGTTACGTAATCAGGTCGCGTTGGTTTCGCAAAATGTTCATCTATTCAACGATACAGTTGCCAATAACATCGCTTATGCACGCGATGAGCATTACAGCCGTGCAGAAATCGAAGAAGCTGCCCGAATGGCTTATGCGATGGACTTTATCAATAAAATGGAAAATGGCTTGGACACAGTCATTGGTGAGAATGGTGTCATGCTTTCTGGTGGTCAGCGCCAGCGTATTGCCATTGCGCGTGCTTTATTGCGTGATTGCCCAATATTGATCCTGGATGAAGCCACTTCGGCGTTGGATACTGAATCTGAGCGGGCAATTCAATCCGCATTGGATGAGTTACAAAAGAACCGAACTTCATTGGTTATTGCCCATCGCTTATCCACTATTGAAAAAGCCGATGAGATTCTGGTTATTGAAGATGGCCGTATTGTTGAACGTGGTGTGCATGCCGAATTGTTGGCGAAAAAGGGCGCTTATGCCCAACTTAACCGTATGCAGTTTGGCCAATGATTGAACGTATCTGGTCTGGGAAATCGTGGCTGTATTTATTGCTGCTACCGCTATCCTGGCTATATGGTGCAATCACTTGGCTAATCCGAACCAGCTATACACTGGGGCTGCGCTCAAGTTGGCGCGCTCCAGTGCCAGTTATCATTGTGGGCAATCTTACTGCTGGGGGGAATGGTAAAACTCCGGTGGTTATCTGGTTGGTGGAACACTTACAATCACGGGGCTACCATGTTGGTGTAGTGTCTCGCGGTTATGGTGGCAAGTCAGATGTGTACCCGTTGTTGCTCTCCAATGAAATAACCACTGCACAGGCCGGTGATGAACCCGTGTTGATTTTTCAGCGCACCGGTGCGCCAGTTGCTGTCTCGCCAACACGTTCTGAAGCGGTCAAAGCCTTACTGAAAAATCACAAGCTGGATTTCATTATTACCGATGATGGTTTACAACATTACGCGCTACAGCGTGATTTTGAGCTAGTGGTGATTGATGGTGTGCGCCGCTTTGGTAACGGCTGGTGGCTTCCTGCGGGGCCAATGCGGGAACGGGCCGGGCGATTGCACAGCGTGGATGCGGTGATAACCAATGGCGGTGTTGCAGCCACCGGCGAAATACCCATGCAGTTAGTCGCACGGGAGGCTGTCAATTTGGTCACAGGCGAGCGCCTTTCGGCACAGCAGTTACGGCATGTCGTTGCTATGGCCGGAATTGGCCACCCGCCGCGTTTTTTTGCCACGTTGAAGCAGTTGGGCATTGAGCCAAAAAATGAATATGCCTTTGCAGATCATCAAGATTATTCATTAGCTCAACTTAGCCCACTCACATCAGGGCCACAAATTTTGCTGATGACCGAAAAAGATGCTGTCAAATGCCGTGCTTTTGCTCAACCTAATTGGTGGTATCTACCTGTAGATGCACAGTTGCCACTGGATCAGGCTGAACAATTGCTACTGAAAATTCAGGCTCTCTCCCGTCATTCGTCGTAATTCAATTTATAAACCCAGTGACGCACGTTTCAGCGCTTTTGCACATGCTGCTAGCGAGCGCTGCTGAGTTTGTTCGTACAATTGCAGTTCATCAATGACTTCAACGCCCAAATCACGTTGAAAATCCTGCTGGTTGGAATGTCCAGCAAAGTGACTTTGCCCTTTATCCCCTAAATTGGATTGGAAAATCCCCGCAGCACTGACTGGTAAAAAATCCTCGTAAACCAAAGGCTCATATCGAATGAACTCGGCGTGGATTAATTCATCCAAGGTTAAATTTTGGATGGATACCGCAGCAACACTGAGACTTTTCTCTGTGGGAAAATAACGGAAAAAGGCGAGTTTTTCTGCTCGCATCGTCGGATAATCATCAGGAAACTGGCGAAACTGTTCGCTGAGAATAGCGCTATATTGCTCAGCATTTTTCTCATTCGCTGGAACCTGTAGTTGATCCTGTGCGGCCTGCAATAAACAGTCATATAGAGCACGTCCTTTCGCCGTCAGTGCGGCACCACGCTGTTCTATCTCTCCGAAACGGGCGGTGTGGTGCCCTTGAACTAACAGCCCATCGGTAGAGACGAAGGCGACTTTTTCTTCCAATGCCTTAAAACTGGTTTGTCGCAACAGTATTGGGCAATGACGTGGCGGTGGGCCTTCGATCACGGCTTTTGGAGTAATGTTATGTTCCGGCATCGCCGTTTGCACGGCATCTATATTCAGTGTCCGTGGGGTCAGGTGATTAATATGTGGCCCCTTAAAAGCGACGACATCAGCAATTAGGCGATGTTGATCATGCAGTTGCTGATAAACCTCGACACTGACTGTAGCCTGATTATGCCAGCGGAATATCTCCAACGCTTGGGTGATAAAATCAGTCGCGTCATCATCAGTTAGCCCACCTGCTGTTTCATTTTTGACAATTAATTCGATAACACGCGAGGTGAAAATGTTTCGTTTAGCAAGAATATCAGCAGCTTGCTGCCTCAGTTCAGATTGTTCTATTAACTCTAGGCGCAACAGTGAGGTGAAAATTCTAAATGGACAGGCTTGCAGTGAGGCCTCATGTATGGCGCGAAATGCTGTGGAGTGAACAGGCACACCTGCGGGGGCCAGATCATAATAGCCCACGGGGACCATACCCATGACAGCAAACAAGCGACGTAAGGTGGCAAGTTCGGCAGCCGTTCCTACCCGGATAGCACCATGCCGCTCCATACCAAGCCGCTCGATTTCCCCGGTTTGGCGTAAATGGCGAGTCAGTTCGGGTTGTTGCTCCATGTTGTGATTGTTAATGTCAGCAACCAATTGCAATAAGGTGCCGTACAGTGGGACTTCGGTCTGATACATGTCGGACATGGCACGAGAGAATCTGGCACGGATTTCATCGGGATGAACAAATGGTTGGTGAGTCATAATCAGATTGCTCCTGTAGCCTGGTTATCGCGTCTGTTAAACGTGCATATTCAAATTTTATTTTAGGTTGATATTGGTAAATTGGAGGGTAAGCAGCGGAGAATATTGAATTTTTATGCGTAGCATCTCATTGATGCTGCCCTGTGATACATATTCCCAGATAAAATGGTTGCATGATGGTATGTTTTATGAGTAAATAGCCGTCGGCCTGTGATACAGACCTATTTATGTGTAAGAGTGTACGAGAGTAAAGCAAAGCAGTTCCTCCCAAGACGTTATCTTCTGATGCCGCTTCAAAGACGAACCTCCTAGTATCTCCGATAAGTAACTCCCATAAGTAATGTTTCTGATGCAGACCCGCTATCTTGATAGCGTAGAGTGCCTTATGGCAGATTTATTAGTATTTGTATTTGATAGTAAAGGTAAAAGTTATGTCTAAGAAAACTGGTCAGGTTAAGTGGTTCAACGAAGCTAAAGGTTTTGGTTTTATTGAGCAACATGATGGCGGTAAAGATGTGTTTGTTCACTTCTCTGCAATCGCAACTGATGGTTTCAAAACTTTGGCTGAAGGCCAACGTGTTGAGTACACCATCCAAGACAGCCCGCGCGGGCCGGCTGCTGCAAACGTTGTTGCTCTGTAATTCAGAACGATAATGTTTGAATAATCTTGGAAACCGATGATGATACTGATGTGTTAATCATCTATCCGGATAACAAAATTCTAAAACCCGCATATATGCGGGTTTTTTCATAAAATCAAGCTCATAGAGGTTTAATCAGAAAACTTTAGGATGGGCAACTGCATCTAAACAATAAATAAAAATGAGTTGTTAGGATGCCCAGTAAAAGGAAATTTATTATGACGTTAAAAATGGGTCGAGTGAAATGGTTCAACCAGTCCGAAGGCTACGGTTTCATTTCTCCGCATGATGGTAGCTTGGATGTGTATGTCAGCAAGACAGCCATTGCCAACACCAAAAATAAATCACTGAGTGAAGGGCAGCACGTTGAATTCTCTACTTATCGTAGTATTCATGGGCCGTCAGCCGCTGATGTGATCGCTTTCTAAGAAAACGGCTACCCAAGGGTAGCCGTTTTTACTCTTCTTACTTGACGTCGTAGCGCCAATTATTTTGAGTTGTTTCGCCTCTATTCGACTTATTTTCGTCGCTGGGCTGTTTTGCAGGTGCTTCTATTTGTATTTTTGCGGCTTAGTTGCTGAAGTTAGCAAACAGCGCAATAATTTTATGGAATACTTTCATTTCTTACTCGATGTACATAATTGTGTGATGTCAGTCACAAAATAATACTCTTCGATATTCAACATATCAATAACAAAACCAACATTTATCACTCCAATTGCAGAGAGTATTTACTTATATTAATGCTGATTAACATAACTGCTTGTTATTAATCGCTGATGCTCATGACGGCGTCGGCGTTGTTACCCTGCAACAGCAGTTATGGTATCCTCGACCACTTTCCCGCTGGCTAAACTCCATTTTGGAGGATGTATGGATCACCGTTTACTCGAAATCGTTGCCTGCCCGGTCTGCAACGGCAAGTTATACTTCAATAAAGAAAATCTTGAACTGGTGTGTAAAGCAGATAACCTGGCTTACCCAGTGCGTGATGGTATTCCGGTCTTGCTAGAGAACGAAGCTCGCCCACTGTCAATTGATGAGAAGCACGCATGAGTTTCATTGCTATAATTCCCGCCCGCTATGCCTCAACCCGTCTACCCGGTAAGCCACTGGCTGATATTGCTGGCAAACCGATGGTTGTTCATGTGATGGAGCAAGCGTTGGCGTCAGGTGCCACTCGGGTGATTGTGGCAACAGACCATCCAGATGTCGTGAAAGCGGTTGAGGCTGCCGGGGGCGAAGTCTGTCTGACCCGTGCTGATCATCAGTCTGGTACCGAGCGTTTAGCGGAAGTCATTGAGCGTTATGGTTTTGCCGATGATGACATTATTGTCAATGTGCAGGGTGATGAGCCACTGGTTCCTCCAGTGATTATTCGTCAGGTCGCTGATAATCTGGCGGCCTCTAGCGCGGGTATGGCCACTTTAGCTGTGCCAATTGAAAGCAGTGAAGAAGCCTTTAATCCTAATGCAGTCAAAGTGGTAATGGATGCTCAGGGTTATGCGCTCTATTTCTCGCGCGCGACCATCCCATGGGAAAGAGAGCGTTTTGCTCAATCCAAAGAAACCATTGGTGATTGTTTCTTACGCCACATTGGCATCTATGCTTATCGCGCCGGTTTTATTCGCCGTTATGTTAATTGGGCACCCAGTAAACTTGAGCAAATAGAGTTATTAGAGCAACTTCGTGTGCTGTGGTACGGTGAAAAAATCCACGTTGCAGTGGCAAAAGCTGTACCCGCAGTGGGGGTTGATACTCAAGAAGATTTGGACCGCGTTCGGGCGATTATGCTCAACCAGCCATCCTAGCGAGAGCGACACACGCCAGTCTTAATTGAGGCTGGCATTGTCATTTTCCGCCGATCGTTCGATTTTTATTGTGGATGTTATTTGATCTGCATTCTAGAAATATCCCGCCCAGCATCCCATTATAAAGAATCATTTCCAGATAATCGGACAAAGCCTTATGGAACAGCTGAAAGCTGAATTAAGTGTAGTGATTGGGGAATCGATCACTCGCCTTGAACGCATCAGCGAACAACCTTATGCCCACTTGTATGCGATGTATAACCAACAGGGGCAGGCTATCCCATTATTAGCAAAAAGTTATGTCTGTCAGGGGATTGCACAGCAAGAGGCTTATAAATTGTCGATGCTGTCGCGTGAGGGCGATATCCGCTTACCGACCGTGTACGGCTTGGTCATGACCCATCAATCCCCATATAAAGAAATTCTTCTAATGGAGCGCTTGCGTGGCGTTTCAGTGGAAGCACCAACTCGGACGGGAGAACGTTGGGATGCT
Source organism: Yersinia vastinensis (assembly GCF_902726565.1). Taxonomy (GTDB): domain Bacteria; phylum Pseudomonadota; class Gammaproteobacteria; order Enterobacterales; family Enterobacteriaceae; genus Yersinia; species Yersinia vastinensis. The sequence continues at coordinate 184,962 of NZ_CACVAF010000002.1, read as the reverse complement.
CTGATGGATCAGATAGTGGAAGGGGTATTAGCCTGGCACCGAATTGACAGCCATGGTTGCGTTGGCAATGTTGATAGCACACAGGAAAATGATTGGTTCAGTTGGTATCAGCAGCGAGTCGAAGTGCTGTGGGCCACGCTGTCTAATATGAATTCCCCAGTCATGACCCTAGAAGACCGCGCGGTGCTTTATCGTGCTCGAGCGTCCTTAAGTTCACTTTTTGTTGGTTTTGACGACAGCTCTGTGTTGGTTCATGGCAATTTGACATTACGCAGTATGCTGAAAGATGCGCGCAGCGACCAGTTACTGGCGATGCTTAATCCTGGCCCCATTCTTTGGGCACCGCGTGAATATGATCTTTTCCGCCTCAGTGAAGAAGGGATGCCGAGTCAGTTATTTTACCGTTATCTCAATAAAGCACCGGTTTCTGAATCCTTTGTTGCCCGTCGTTGGCTTTATACCCTTTGGGAATTGGTTTCTCGCTTTATTCATACGGGCAATTTGGATCGGACTTTATTTGATAGTGCGGCCCGGCAACTTTTACCTTGGTTAGATTAAATACCCCTGAACTTGTCATCTGAAATCTATTGGGTATAGCTCTGCCTCTATGCTCAATTTTCCGGAGCATGATTTTCAGTTAATTTTTGCCATATCAATCCCAATGTCTCATACCAGGCCCGTTCTGAATGCCCTAAATAAATAGCGGCTGGAATGGCACGCTCCCAACTATGCAGTGGCGTAGTAATGGCCAATTGATTGGCGGGCGCCGGGATTGGGTGTAAACCTTTGGCTTCAAAGAATTTTATGGCTCGCGGCAGGTGACTGGCAGAAGTGACTAATAAAAATGGCTTATCACCGACCACGTTGGCAACAGCGGAGGCTTCTTCCGCTGTGTCTTTCGGCTGCTCTAACGCAATAATATCCTCCATCGGAACGCCCAAACTTTCTGCCACCTGCGCTGCTGTTTTGGCACTACTTTGGCTGTTGGGGCCTGCACCGCCGGTAAATATCATTTTCGTATTGGGGTGTGCGCGATAAAGCCTGATGCCTTCTGTTACCCGCGGCAAACTATTCGAGAATAAATTGGCACTGGGTGCCCAATTCGGATTAAACGTGTAGCCGCCACCGAGGACAACAATGTAATCTACGGGGTTGTTGCCGTGATAAGTGGCGTAGTGTTTTTCTAATGGCAATAGCAGGCGATCTGCGACAGGTTGCAGGCTAATAAGCAATAATACCAGCCAACTTAATGCAAAAAGCGTTTTGCCGCTTTTCTGCCAACGGGTAAACCACAATAAGATTAATGCCAGCCCCATAAGTATAAGCACTAAGGGTAGGGGCATTAATAAGCCGCCAACAAACTTTTTTAGGGTAAAAAGCATAAAAACAGAGACCTTTTGGCTGAAAAAACGGCATTTGGTGATGATTACGGGCCAAGAAGATTTATTCTAAGTCAGGCTGTGCCAAAATAGCAGGTTGGTAGTTATTCTTTTTGCTGTAGCCATTGATTTGCACGTCTCTATCAAGGCCGGTAAATCAATAGTTATATTGATGATGGTGGAACAGTTATCCATGCAGGATCGCAATTTCGATGATATTGCCGAGAAGTTCTCCCGCAATATCTACGGCACGACGAAAGGAATGATTCGTCAGGCGGTAGTTTGGCAAGATATCACCGGGCTGTTAGCGCAGTTACCGCAACGGCCGTTACGGATTTTAGATGCGGGTGGCGGTGAAGGGCATATGGCTTGCCAATTAGCGGCATTGGGCCATCAGGTTCTATTATGTGACTTGTCCGCTGAGATGATTCAGCGAGCAAAAGTGGCCGCCGAGGAAAAAGGTGTGAGCCACAACATGCAATTTGTACAAAGTGCGGCACAAGACATCACACAACATTTAGAACAGCCAGTTGATCTGATATTGTTTCATGCGGTTTTAGAATGGATTGCAGAGCCTCAACAAGTTCTGCAAATACTTTGTAATGTATTAAATCCAGGTGGCGCGCTTTCATTAATGTTTTTCAATGCCAATGGGCTGGTGATGCGTAATGCGGTATTAGGTAACTTTCAGTTGGCAATACCGGGCGTCAAAAGGCGCCGACAGCGCTCGCTGTCACCGCAATATCCTCTGGACCCACCGGTTGTATATGGCTGGCTTGAGCAAATGGGTTTATCCATTAGTGGTAAGACAGGAGTCCGGGTGTTTCACGATTACATGAAGAATAAACAGCAACAAGTTGATGAGTTTGCTGAATTATTGGAGCTGGAACAGCGCTATTGCCGGCAGGAGCCCTTTATCAGTTTGGGGCGCTATGTGCATGTCTCTGCGTTCAAGCCGAATCTGAAGGACCCATTATGAGTGAATTTTCCCAGACAGTACCCGAACTGGTCGCCTGGGCGCGAAAAAATGATTTTTCGATTACTCTGCCAACGGAGCGTCTGGCCTTTCTTATGGCGATTGCCACCTTAAACGGTGAGCGGTTGGACGGCGAAATGAGCGAAGGGGAGTTGGTTGATGCATTTCGTCACGTCAGTAAAGGTTTTGAACAGACGACCGAAACCGTGGCAGTGCGTGCCAATAATGCCATCAATGACATGGTGCGCCAGCGTTTACTGAACCGCTTTACCAGTGAAATGGCCGACGGTAATGCTATTTACCGCCTGACGCCATTGGGCATTGGTATTACAGATTATTATATCCGCCAGCGTGAATTCTCGACTCTACGGCTATCAATGCAGTTATCGATTGTGGCACAAGAGCTGCAACGCGCAGCAGAGGCAGCAGAAGAGGGCGGCGATGAATTCCACTGGCATCGCAACGTCTTCGCCCCACTGAAATATTCAGTTGCTGAAATTTTTGACAGCATTGATATGACGCAGCGTTTGATGGATGAGCAGCAACATAGCGTGAAAGAAGATATTGCCGCGCTGCTTAATCAAGACTGGCGTGCTGCCATTGCCAGCTGCGAAATGTTGCTATCAGAAACCTCCGGCACTCTGCGAGAGCTGCAAGACACGTTAGAAGCGGCGGGTGATAAACTTCAGGCGAATTTATTGCGCATTCAGGAAGCCACCATCGGCAATGCGGGGCTGGATCTGGTTGATAAACTGGTGTTTGACCTGCAAAGCAAACTTGACCGTATTATCAGTTGGGGTCAGCAGGCGATTGATCTGTGGATTGGCTATGACCGCCACGTACACAAGTTTATCCGTACTGCAATTGATATGGATAAAAATCGGGTATTTGCCCAGCGCTTGCGCCAATCAGTACAGAACTATTTTGATAGCCCTTGGACCCTCACCTACGCTAACGCCGATCGCTTGCTAGATATGCGCGATGAAGAGCTGGCGCTGCGCAGTGAAGAGGTCACAGGGGAGCTGCCACCGGATCTGGAATTTGAAGAGTTTAATGAAATCCGTGAGCAGTTAGCCGCCATGATTGAGCAGGCATTGCTGGTTTATCAAGAGCAGAAATTGCCGCTTAATCTGGGGGAAGTGATGCGCGATTACCTCGCGCAATATCCGCGTGCTCGTCATTTTGACGTGGCTCGTATCCTGGTCGACCAGGCAGTTCGCCTTGGTGTGGCCGAAGCCGATTTCTCAGGGTTACCAGCCGAATGGTTGGCAATCAATGATTACGGAGCCAAGGTGCAGGCACATGTCATCAACAAATATTGAAGTAGTAATGCCGGTTAAACTGGCTCAGGCATTGGCCAACTCACTGTTTCCGGCGCTCGACAGTCAATTGCGTGCTGGCCGCCATATTGGTATTGATGAGCTGGATAATCATGCTTTCCTGATGGATTTTCAGGAGCAACTGGAAGAATTTTATACCCGCTATAACGTGGAATTAATCCGTGCTCCGGAGGGTTTCTTCTATCTGCGTCCGCGCTCTACCACTCTTATCCCACGCTCGGTGTTATCTGAGCTGGATATGATGGTTGGCAAAATTCTCTGTTATCTGTATCTCAGCCCAGAGCGCTTGGCCCATGAAGGGATTTTCGCGCAGCATGAGCTATACGAAGAGCTGTTGAGTCTGGCCGATGAGAGCAAATTGCTGAAGTTCGTTAACCAGCGCTCAACCGGTTCAGATTTGGATAAGCAGAAGTTGCAGGAAAAAGTACGAACGTCACTCAACCGGCTACGGCGCTTGGGGATGATCTATTTTATGGGCAATGACAGTAGCAAATTTCGCATCACTGAGGCGGTGTTCCGCTTTGGTGCTGATGTACGCAGCGGTGATGATCCACGTGAAGCCCAGTTACGTATGATCCGTGATGGAGAAGCCATGGCGGTAGAGAACAGTCTGTCACTCCATGATGAAAGTGATGAAAACGATATCACCATGGGCAATGCAGCGGACAGTGCAGAGGATGAACAGGAATGATTGAACGCGGAAAGTTTCGCTCACTGACCTTGGTTAACTGGAATGGCTTTTTCGCCCGGACATTCGATCTTGATGAGTTAGTCACCACTTTATCTGGCGGTAATGGTGCGGGTAAATCCACCACCATGGCCGCTTTCGTCACGGCATTAATTCCTGACCTGACGTTGCTGCATTTTCGTAACACCACAGAAGCCGGAGCCACCAGTGGTTCCCGCGATAAAGGTTTGCACGGTAAGTTGCGTGCAGGGGTGTGCTACTCAACACTCGATGTGGTCAATTCTCGCCATCAGCGCGTGGTAGTTGGCGTGCGCCTGCAACAAGTTGCCGGGCGTGATCGAAAAGTTGATATCAAGCCGTTCACCATTCAAGGATTGCCAACCGCGATTCAGCCGACTGAAATTCTTACTGAAGTTGTGGGTGAACGTCAGGCGCGCGTGTTGTCTTTACAAGAGCTGAAAGAGCGCGTTGAAGAGATGGAAGGGGTGCAGTTTAAGCAGTTTAACTCCATCACTGATTACCACTCGCTGATGTTTGATTTAGGGGTGATTCCGAAGCGTTTGCGCTCTTCGGCTGATCGCAGCAAGTTCTACCGTTTGATTGAAGCGTCATTGTACGGCGGTATCTCCAGCGCCATTACCCGCTCATTGCGCGATTATTTATTGCCAGAAAATAGCGGAGTACGAAAAGCCTTCCAAGACATGGAAGCGGCACTGCGTGAAAACCGCATGACCCTTGAGGCTATTCGTGTCACCCAATCTGACCGTGACCTGTTTAAGCACCTGATCTCAGAGGCGACGTCTTATGTTGCGGCTGACTATATGCGCCATGCTAATGAGCGGCGTATTCACCTTGATGATGCTTTAGTACTGCGTCGTGATTTGCTGGCGAGCCGCAAGCAACTGGTGACCGAGCAGTATCGGCATGTCGAAATGTCCCGTGAGTTGGCGGAGCAAAGTGGGGCAGAATCTGATCTTGAGACCGACTACCAAGCTGCCAGTGATCACTTGAGTCTGGTGCAAACCGCGATGCGCCAGCAGGAAAAAATCGAACGCTATCAAAGTGATTTGGAAGAGTTGACTTACCGACTGGAAGAGCAAAACGAAGTCGTTGCCGAGTCAAGTGAGCAGCAAGCTGATAATGAAGCGCGGGCCGAAGCTGCCGAGCTGGAAGTGGATGAACTGAAAAGTCAGTTGGCTGATTATCAGCAAGCGCTGGATGTGCAACAGACGCGAGCTATTCAATATCAGCAAGCATTGCAGGCTTTGGATCGCGCGCGCGCGTTGTGTCAGTTGCCGGAGTTAACCGCAGATAATGCTGAAGAGTGGCTGGAAACTTTCCAGGCCAAAGAGCAGGAAGCGACCGAGTCTTTATTGCAGCTCGAACAGAAACTGAGTGTTGCCGATGCCGCACACAGCCAATTTGAGCAAGCTTATCAGTTGGTGGTTGCGATTGCCGGTCAGGTCAGTCGTAGCGAAGCTTGGCAGACCGCCCGTGAATTATTACGTGACTGGCCATCCCAGCAACATTTGGCCGAACGTGTCCAACCATTGCGCATGCGCCTATCCGAGCTGGAACAGCGCTTGCGTGCCCAGCAGGATGCTGAGCGTTTATTGCAAGAGTTTTGCAAGCGTCAAGGGCAGAACTATCAACCAGAAGAGTTGGAAGAGTTACAGCGTGAGCTGGAATCACAGGTTGAAGAGCTTTCTCTTAGCGTCAGCGATGCCGGCGAACGGCGCATGGAAATGCGTCAGGAACTGGAACAGCTGAAACTGAAAATTCAGGAACTGACGGCGCGAGCCCCCGTTTGGCTGGCAGCGCAGGATGCCTTGAGCCAACTGAGTGAGCAAAGCGGTGAAGCGCTGGAAGACAGCCGTCAGGTCACCGAATACATGCAGCAGTTGCTGGAGCGCGAACGCGAAACCACGGTTGAACGTGATGAAGTAGCGGCAACCAAGCGCGCCATTGATGCGCAGATCGAGCGTTTGAGTCAACCAAGTGGTGCTGAAGATCCACGGATGATTGCGTTAGCCGAGCGTTTTGGCGGGGTATTGCTCTCTGAGATTTATGACGATGTGACTATCGATGATGCGCCATACTTCTCCGCATTATATGGTCCATCACGCCACGGTATTGTAGTACCAGACCTGTCATTGGTACGTGACCAATTGCTGGGGTTGGAAGATTGTCCAGAAGATCTCTATCTCATCGAAGGGGATCCACAGTCATTTGATGACAGTGTTTTTGCCGTTGAAGAGCATGAAAAAGCGGTCGTGGTGAAAATTGCGGATCGCCAATGGCGATATTCCCGCTACCCGGAAGTGCCCCTGTTTGGCCGTGCGGCCCGTGAAAATCGCCTGGAGTCGCTGTATCAAGAGCGCGATAGCTTGGCAGAACGTTACGCGACGTTGTCATTTGATGTGCAAAAAACGCAGCGTTTACATCAAGCATTCAGCCGTTTTATAGGTTCCCATCTGGCGGTGGCATTTGATTCAGATCCCGAAGCTGAAATTCGCTTGCTGAATACTCGCCGTGGTGAAATTGAGCGAGCGCTGAGTGCGCACGAAGACCAAAATCAGCAGCAACGTCAACAGTTCGAACAGGCCAAAGAGGGGATTTCAGCCCTTAACCGATTGATACCGCTGGTTTCATTGCTGCTTGATGATACGTTAGCCGACCGTGTTGAAGAAATTACGGAAGAGTTAACCGAAGCACAAGAAGCGGCTCGGCATATTCAGAAACACGGCGCTTCTCTGACCAAACTGGAACCCTTGTTGGCGGTGCTGCAAAGTGATCCGCAGCAACATGAACAATTACAAGAAAACTATGTGCTGGCACAAAACAGCCAACGTCAGGCGAAACAGCAAGCTTTTGCCCTGACGGAGGTGGTTCAGCGCCGCGCGCACTTTAGCTATACCGACTCTGCGGGCATGCTGACGGAGAACTCTGATCTTAACGATAAATTGCGACAGCGTTTAGAGCAGGCTGAAGCCGAGCGTACTCGCGCCCGCGAGCAGTTACGTCAGTATCAGGCTCAGTTCACTCAGTACAATCAAGTGTTAGCGTCATTGAAAAGTTCCTATGACGCCAAGCGCGACATGCTCAAAGAGTTGAGTCAAGAGCTGGTGGATATTGGTGTTCAGGCTGATGCGAATGCGGAAGCCCGCGCCCGTGCTCGCCGTGATGAATTACATGCCGCATTGAGTACCAACCGTTCGCGTCGTAATCAGTTGGAAAAACAACTGACGTTCTGTGAAGCCGAGATGGACAGCTTGCAGAAAAAACTGCGTAAGTTGGAGCGAGATTATCATCAGATTCGCGAGCAAGTGGTGAATGCTAAAGCAGGCTGGTGTGCCGTGATGCGGATGGTGAAAGATAATGGTGTTGAGCGCCGTTTACATCGCCGCGAATTGGCTTATATGGATGGTGACGAGCTACGTTCGATGTCGGATAAGGCGTTGGGGGCACTGCGTTTGGCTGTGGCCGATAACGAACATCTGCGTGATGTGCTGCGGTTGTCGGAAGACCCTAAACGACCTGAACGGAAAATTCAGTTCTATATCGCGGTGTATCAGCATCTGCGTGAGCGAATTCGGCAGGATATTATCCGCACCGATGATCCGGTTGAAGCCATTGAACAGATGGAAATTGAGCTGGGTCGTCTGACGGAAGAATTGACCGCCCGTGAGCAGAAACTGGCGATCAGTTCAAAAAGTGTGTCGAATATCATCCGTAAAACCATTCAGCGCGAACAGAACCGCATCCGTATGCTCAATCAGGGCTTACAAGCGGTGTCATTCGGTCAGGTGAAGAGTGTGCGGTTGAATGTGAATGTGCGCGAAGCCCACGCCACCCTGCTTGATGTGTTATCTGAGCAACAAGAACAGCATCAGGATTTGTTTAACAGTAATCGGCTGACCTTCTCTGAAGCACTTGCAAAACTGTATCAGCGCCTGAATCCACAAATGGATATGGGGCAACGTTTGCCACAAACCATCGGTGAAGAGTTATTGGATTATCGTAACTATCTGGAGCTGGAGGTTGAGGTTTACCGGGGTGCAGATGGTTGGTTGCGAGCTGAGAGTGGGGCATTATCAACTGGTGAAGCTATCGGTACGGGGATGTCTATTCTGGTGATGGTTGTTCAGAGTTGGGAAGAAGAGTCTCGTCGTTTACGTGGCAAAGATATTTCTCCTTGCCGCTTACTGTTCCTCGATGAAGCGGCGCGTCTGGATGCGAAGTCTATCGCGACATTATTTGAGCTGTGCGAGCGGTTGGAAATGCAATTAATTATTGCTGCGCCGGAAAATATTAGTCCGGAAAAAGGGACAACCTACAAGTTGGTGCGAAAAGTCTTCCAAAATCATGAGCATGTACATGTGGTCGGTTTACGTGGTTTTGCGAACGAAATACCAACACTGCCATCGAAGCCCGTTGAGCAACAGCAGCCTGGTTAATTATTAATCAGCAAAGACGTAATAATAATTTATTCCCTTTAATGGCCGCTAAGCGGCCATTTTTTATTTGCTATCACATTTGAGGGTTATATTTTATAACCAGAGGAAATCTGTTAGCGTAACGTAAATGGCTAAATTTATAATATTGGTCACTCAGTGGCATTTCTGTTTGTATAATATGGTTAATACCCAAAAATAGGAGGTATTGCCGTCAACGAACAAATCGTGCTGGGTGGGTACCCGTCAGCCACTCGGGCAAGAAAGCCGCTAGCATGCTGCGACTTCAGGGAAGAAAGGTAACGACAGACTATGACGTACTTAGACAAGCATACCGGGGGCATAGAATGTCGCTAAAGAAAAGAAATACGCAACGTACATTCGCGTTATATTGCGCTTTAATTTGTAGCGTGATGCCAATATTGACTGCATCAGCGACTGCGCCAGTCATGTCTATAGATTCATCTTCAGCATTGTCAACGTCGCCGCAAAGTATGACGGTCGCACAAAGCCGTTCTCAGCTTTTGGCGACGCTGCCGAAAAACGTCACTCCGCACTATTTTTCTGAGTTAGCGGTACTTTATGCCGCTAATCAAATGCAACCCATGTGGCAAGATAGAACGGCTGTTCAGCATTTTCAGCAACAATTGGCGGAAGTGGCGCTCTCCGGTATTCAACCGCAATTTATGCAATGGGTGAAATGGCTCAGTGATCCTGATATTACTGGCATGGCTCGTGATGTCATTCTCTCCGATGCGATGTTGGGATATTTACACTTTATCTCAGGCGTCGGGGCCAACGGCAGTGTCTGGCTATATAGCAATGTGCCGTACAAAATGGCGATGCCGCCGGCCACAATTTTAAATCGTTGGCAACAAGCAGTACACGAAGGAACCACTGCACCTTATCTGGCGTCACTGGCTCCCCAACATCCGCAATATGAAAAAATGCATCAGGCATTGAAGCAGATGCTGGCTGACCGCCGCCCATGGCCACAAATGACCAATGGTCCGAGTTTGCGCCCAGGTCAGCTCAGTGACGATATTCCTGCTTTGCGAGAAATTCTTGACCGAACTGGCATGCTGAATCCTGTGGCATCAGCGCCAGTGAAATCCCCAGAAGTTATCCCGGCCGATAATCCTGCGGTTGCGGCAGTCAATGATGATCTCTCGGTTGATGAAGAGAAAAGTCGCGCCCAAGCGCATAGTCTGGTGGTTAGCCCATCGGCAGCTCCTGTCGCTGACGTTCCGGTGACTGAGGGCGTGGTTGCTCCTGCATCGACAGCTCTGACATCTACTGCCACAGTGACTGATAATGTCTACACACCAGAGTTGATGGAAGCCGTTAAACGTTTTCAACGATGGCATGGGCTGAGTGATGATGGTGTTATCGGCGTCCGTACTCGCGAATGGCTGAATGTTTCTCCACAAATGCGAGCCACGTTATTGGCACTGAATATTCAGCGCTTACGCATTTTGCCGGGACGAGTGGATAACGGCATTATGGTTAACATCCCAAATTATTCTCTGAATTATTATAAGAATGGTACAGAGGTGCTTTCATCCCGCGTGATTGTTGGCCGCCCAAGCCGCAAAACACCGCTGATGAGTAGCGCATTGAATAATGTAGTGGTTAATCCGCCGTGGAACGTGCCGACGTCTTTGGTGCGTCAGGATATCGTGCCGAAAGCGCGTTATGATTCCAGTTATTTCCAGCGCCATGGCTATACCGTGTTGTCTGGTTGGAGTAATGATGCTGAAGTTGTTGACCCGTCAATGATTGACTGGAGCATGATTTCACCGAACAACTTCCCATATCGTCTGCGTCAGGCGCCAGGTGCTAGCAATTCATTGGGGCGATTCAAGTTCAATATGCCAAGCTCTGATGCTATCTATCTGCATGATACACCGAACCATGGTCTGTTCCAGAAAGATATCCGTGCACTGAGTTCAGGTTGTGTGCGAGTGAATAAAGCTTCTGATTTAGCCAATATGCTGTTGCAAGATGCGGGCTGGAATGATGCGCGAGTTTCATCGACCTTAAAACAGGGAGATACCACTTATGTCAACATTCGCCAGCGTATCCCGGTGCAATTGTATTACCTAACGGCGTGGGTTGCTGATGATGGTAAACCGCAGTTTAGAACAGATATTTACAATTATGATATGACGGTGAGATCAGGTTCACAAATCTCCCAACAGGCTGAACTTTTGCTGCAATAAATGCAGTAAAACTCAATAACTAATGGTCTCAATATCGGGTTGTCTTGTGGGCGCTCAACAGTGAGCGTCCTCTTCCCTAAACTAAACGCACAGTGAATGCGTGCCGAATGCGGGTTGACTGGTTTTCCGTAGGCGGTTATGGTTCGGGACGGCACATTATATAGTGCTTACTTTTGACATTCTTGCCGGGTATTAACAGAGATCATGGATAAAATTGATAATTATCGCCGTAAATGGCTAACGTTAGGCGGGGCGGCGTTGGGTATATCGCTGCTTCCGGGGCAAGCATTCGCTACCCTCTCTACTCCTCGTCCACGTATCTTGACCCTGAATAACCTGAATACAGGTGAGTCCATAAAAGCCGAATTTTTTGACGGTCGAAGCTATAACAAAGATGAACTTTCCCGCTTAAACCATCTATTCCGCGACTATCGGGCCAATAAAGTTAAAACTATCGATCCTCGCTTGTTCGACCAACTCTACCGTTTGCAAGGTCTTCTCGGAACAACTAAACCGGTACAGCTTATTTCAGGCTATCGCTCACTTGATACGAATAATGAACTGCGCGAACGTAGCCGGGGAGTGGCTAAACACAGTTTCCATACTCAAGGGCGAGCGATGGATTTTCATATTGAAGGTATTCAATTGAGTAATATCCGCAAAGCGGCATTAAAAATGCGCGCAGGTGGTGTAGGATATTACCCTCGCAGTAATTTTGTGCATATTGATACTGGGCCGACACGAACCTGGTAAGACGCATTTTTCTGCCAATGCTTTGAGTTTATGGGTTATGGCATTGGGGTTGGAGCTTTATGAAATATCAAATTATTCCGGTGACGGCTTTTAGCCAAAATTGCACTCTCATCTGGTGTGAAGCAACAGGGCAGGCTGCACTTGTGGATCCTGGTGGTGAGGCGACTAAAATCATTGCTGAGGTTGAGCGTCAGGGTGTTAAGGTGAGTCAGATTCTACTGACTCACGGTCATCTGGATCATGTGGGCGCTGCTGCTGAATTAGCCGCACATTTCCAAGCCCCTATTTATGGTCCAGAGAAAGAAGACACTTTTTGGCTAGAAGGCCTACCTGCACAGAGCCGAATGTTTGGTTTAAGCGAATGTGAAGCTTTCACTCCGACTCGCTGGCTGGAAGAGGGTGATAAAATCACGGTGGGTAACATCGAATTATCAGTGTTGCATTGCCCTGGACATACGCCAGGACATATCGTTTTTGTTGATCAACAAGACCGGCTTGCATTGGTGGGAGATGTTATTTTTAATGGTGGTGTTGGGCGCAGTGATTTTCCACGTGGCGATCATCAACAACTGATTAACTCTATCCGGACCAAATTGTTACCTTTGGGAGATGACATGGCCTTTATTCCGGGGCATGGCCCGATGTCTACATTAGGTCACGAACGGCAGACCAATCCATTTATACGTGAAGAACCCGCAATTTGGTGATACGCAGAGTTAATTTTATACTCAACGTTATTGAAGAGTAGAAGGGCACCGTCAGGTGCCTTTTTTGCGTTATATTTAATGTTAGCGATTACAGTATTTTGTGAACCAATGATCAGCTATTCGTTGGCGCTACGAACATAATGGCGATTACCATTAGGTCAATATGATGCCTATCCACAGCAAGGCGTAACACAACAACATAAAAGAAATAACTGATATTAACTCGGCATCGTTTGTTGTTGCCGCTTTGAGTTCGTCGTATTACGAGTGCTTTCAATGGAACCTACTATGCCATTTCGTCGTTTCAGACCTAATAAGTTACTGTCCCGGCTCGGCTTTTCTTGCATGGTTTTATTACTATTTCTACTGTTAGGCGCTGTCGTGATTTACGGGCAGACAAAAGCCAATATGCATCAGGATGCTGAGGCTAAGTTATTGCAGGGTAGAGCGCGCTTTGATCAGATATTTAATAACTTACAGCATGCCGCTATTCAGGTCGAAACTGGATTAGGGAAACCCTGCTTACAAGTTGTGCAGAATTTACGCGATCAAGTCGTAATGATTCCGGATGTTCGTTCTGTTTCTTTAGCGAAAGGCACTACGATTTATTGTTCATCTATATATGGCCCGCTCGCGACATCTTTTCATTTAGATGTGTTTATTGATGGGCAATTAGAATTAATGTCGGGTAATGATGTTACCCCTGATCGCGCTTTGATGGTTTACCGACAAGAGCGGGGTGATTACAGCATTTTGGTTGCAGTTGATGGTTATTACTTGCGAAGTATTTTGAATCTCTTAAGTAACGATATTGAGTTGCGACTGAAAGTCGGCAATAAATGGATGGATTCTGCTGGGGTGGTCCATTCAAGTAACCCGACAAATGGAGGCGAGCCTCTATATCTGGCTTCAGAAAAATATGCCTACTCATTAAGTACGACACTCTCACATCAACAATATTTAAATTATGCTTGGCAATATGCACGAGGCAGTTTAATTTTCTTTGTGCTAGTGAGCGTTGGTTCCGCGGTGCTTACTTTTTGGTTATCCGGTAGAGCTGCATCACCTACATTGGTATTAAGGCACGCATTAGAAAATAACGAATTTATTCCCTATATGCAGCCGATTGTTTCCGGCAAAGACCAATGCTGGGTGGGCTGTGAAGTATTAATGCGTTGGCAACACCCACGTCAGGGGCTTATTCAGCCGAATAAGTTTATTCCGATGGCTGAAGACAATGGACTCATTGTGCCGATGACTCGCTCAATTATGCAGCAAGTGAGTGCAAAATTTGCACCTTATGTGAATCAATTACCTGAAGGTTTCCACTTTGGCTTTAATATTAGTGCTAGTCATTGCCGCGATTTAAGTTTGGTAGATGATTGTCGAAACTTTATTCAGGCTTTTGGTGGCAATAAGATTAATATCACGCTGGAATTAACTGAGCGTAAATTGATTATTGCAGATGAAACCACTGACAGATTATTTGCAGAATTGCATGCTTTAGGGGTTTTTATTGCCATTGATGATTTTGGTACTGGGCATTCGAGTCTGACTTATTTGCAAAAATTTAAAGTCGATTTTATAAAAATTGACCAAAGTTTTGTTGGGATGATTGGTTCAGATGCTCTGTCGAGCCACATTGTGGGAAATGTTATCGATCTAGCTACTCGGCTGGGGTTGCAAACCATTGCCGAAGGAGTGGAAAACGATACCCAAATGCGTTACTTGCAAGCCCATAAGGTGGATTATCTACAAGGTTATATGTACGGACGACCAATGCCAATGGCAGAATTTGCCAAATATATGTTCCATTAAGATTTTTTGTACTGATATATAAAACAAAGGGTGCCTAAGGCACCCTTTTTACAATCAGTCACGGAGTTTTATTAGAGCACAGCAACGATAGCTTCACACAGTGGAGCCATATTGTCTGGTGTCATGCCGGCAACGTTAACACGGCCAGAGTTTACGGCGTAAACAGCAAACTCATTGCGCAGACGCAGAACTTGTTCTTTGGTTAGACCGCTGAACGAGAACATGCCGTTCTGGTTAATGATAAAGCTAAAATCTTGCTGAGCGCCTTTTTCCTGCAAGGTATTAACAAACAACTGACGCATGCGGTGAATACGCTGGCGCATATCAGTCAGTTCTTGTTCCCAAATTGCGCGTAGCGCAGGGGTGCTGAGTATAGTCGCAACCACAGAAGCACCATGGGCTGGTGGGTTGGAATAGTTAGCACGGATAACGGCTTTAACCTGACTAAAAGCAATATCTGCCACTTCGCTGTTCGCGGCAACGACGGTACATGCCCCAACACGCTCATTGTACAGGCCGAAGTTTTTAGAATAAGAACTGCACACGATCAGTTCTTGATGTTTGGCGGCAAAAATACGTAGGCCCTGAGCATCTTCTTCTAAACCTTTGGCAAAACCTTGATAGGCAAAGTCAAACAGTGGCAACCAACCTTTCGCCACAGACAGTTCAGCCAATTGGCTCCACTGGGCCTCTGTCGGGTCTATCCCTGTTGGGTTATGGCAGCAGCCATGGAACAACACTACGTCGCCTGCTTGCGCTTCTGACAGGCTATTTAATAAGCCATCGAAGTCCAGTGCATGGTTTGCTGCGTCATAATAGGCATATTCAACCACTTCTAATCCGGCTGCAGCGAAGATGTTTTTATGGTTTGGCCAGCTTGGATTGCTGACCCAGACACGTTTGGCGCTGGTTTGGTGGGCAATAAAGTCAGCAGCGATACGTAATCCGCCAGTCCCACCCGGGGTTTGAGCCGTACGCGCACGTTTATCAGTAATGATGGCGCTATTAGCACCGAATAACAGTTCCTGAGTGCAGCTAGCGAAAACGGGCAGGCCATCAATACCCAGATAGTTTTTAGTAACTTCATTTTCCAGCAAATACTGCTCAGCTTTTTTTACGCTGGTCAGCACCGGCGTCTTCCCGGTTTCGTCTTTGTAGACACCGATCCCCAGGTTGATTTTATTAGGGCGGTCATCCGCGCGGAAAATATCGGTCAGGCCCAGAATTGGGTCCGCAGGTGCAGCAGTGATTTTTTCAAACATGTCAGAGGCTTCCATGGCTTAGCGTTAAGCAAACAGAACCCTCAGGGTAGCGCCAGTTGCGGTCTTTGCCAACCGTTTGCGAGAAAAAGAAATGAATGTTGTGAGGCAGGAGGATTCAGGGTGAAAAATCGGCACAATAGGCCAATCTACAGCGGAATATCCCTATATTGGCGATGGGATAAAACAAAAAGACAGAGCCGAGGCTCTGTCTTTTTTAACTTACTTCAGCAGGTAAACTGCATGATTAAGTCTGACTTAGAACTGGTAAACCAAGCCAACACCAACAACGTCATCAGTGTTCAGACCGTTAGCAACGGTAAACTTGTCTTCGTCCAGCAAGTTGATTTTGTAATCAACATAGGTAGACATGTTTTTGTTGAAGTAGTAGTAAGTACCAACAGAAACATATTTCAACAGGTCATGGTTAGTATCTGTGTTGTTGTTCAGATCCTTACCTTTGGACTGAACGTAGCCCAGAGATGGACGCAGACCGAAGTCGAACTGGTACTGTGCAGTGATTTCAATATCACGAGTTTTGTTCGCGATAGCGTCGTTACCGAACGGAGTCAAGTTCTGAGTTTCTGCATACATTGCTGCCAAGTATACGTTGTTAGCGTCGTATTTAGCACCAACGTTCCATGCTTGAGCTTTATCACCTTCAGCAACATACAGATTACTCAGGTGAGCATTTTTCTGAGCAGTGGTACGGTTAGCTGTAGAGTAACCAGCACCGAAGCTTACGCCGTAACCGATGTCATAAGTAGAAGACAGACCGAAGCCATCGCCGTTCTGAGTAGTCAACAGACCATCACGGCCATTTT
Source organism: Yersinia vastinensis (assembly GCF_902726565.1). Taxonomy (GTDB): domain Bacteria; phylum Pseudomonadota; class Gammaproteobacteria; order Enterobacterales; family Enterobacteriaceae; genus Yersinia; species Yersinia vastinensis. The sequence goes on along the minus strand of NZ_CACVAF010000002.1, from coordinate 168,542 downwards.
CGTTTTTGCCTTGGTATTGCAGGGCAAAGTTCAGGCCGTCAACCAGACCGAAGAAGTTGGTGTTACGGTAAGTCGCCAGACCAGTAGAACGACCAGTCATGTAGTTGTCAGAGTTGGAGATTGAATCACCACCGAACACTGGCAGCATGTCAGTCCATGCGTTGACATCATAGATAACGCCGTAGTTACGGCCGTAGTCGAATGAACCGAACTCAGCAAATTTCAGACCAGCGAAGCCCAGACGAGTTTTGTTGCCATCAGCGCCTTGAGATTCAGCATTGTTAGCCTGAATGTTGTATTCCCACTGGCCGTAACCGGTCAGTTGGTCAGTAATTTGGGTTTCACCTTTGAAGCCGAAACGAACATAAGATTCGTCGCCGTCTTGTTTAGCGTTATCAGAGAACTGGTGACGCGCGTCAACTTTACCGTACAGGTCAAGTTTGTTGCCGTCTTTGTTGTAGATTTCTGCTGCATTAGCCGCGCCAGCCACTAACAATGCTGGGATTACTACTGCAAGAATATTGCGCTTCATCATTATTATTACCCTCATTGGTGTTATTCGGACACCTGCCACTGCCGCCAATAATTTTTTTGGAACTATTGTTGAGAGTTTGGTGTCGTCTGTGTCTGAACGCAGTGTTCCATTCACAGGCCCTATAATCCACACCGAAAATGCTACCAATTACCAGAATATGTTTCATTGGGATACTATGTGTTACAAGATGTAAATATCAGGGAACTTTGTGACTTGGATCGAACTTTGAAAAATGAAAAAAGCCAGCAGGGCTGGCTTTTTTTTATACAAAAAGACAATTATTTTCTAAATGACAAACTTAGAAACTGGCATTTCTTGGTGTGCGTGGGAATGGAATGACATCCCGAACGTTTTGAACCCCTGTTACATATGAGAGCAAGCGCTCAAATCCAAGGCCAAAACCCGAATGTGGCACAGTGCCGTAGCGACGCAGATCACGATACCACCAATAATCTTCTTTATTGAGGCCCATTTCCGCCAGACGGGCATCCAACACATCTAAACGTTCTTCACGCTGTGAACCACCGATGATTTCACCAATACCTGGAGCAAGAACATCCATTGCTGCCACGGTTTTACCATCTTCATTCATACGCATATAGAAAGCTTTAATGTCTTTCGGGTAGTTTTTAACCACCACCGGTGCTTTAAAGTGTTTCTCAGCCAAATAGCGCTCATGTTCAGAGGACAAATCAATGCCCCAAGACACGTCGTTCTCAAATTTCTGGCCGGATGCCAGCAAGATTTCAATGGCGTCGGTATAGTCAACTTGAGCAAAGTCAGAGGTGACAAAGCGCTGCAAGCGATCGACAGCATCTTTATCGACGCGCTCGGCAAAGAATTTCATATCATCAGCACGTTCGTTTAGCACAGCCTGGAAAACGTACTTCAGCATTTTCTCGGCCAAACCGGCAACGTCATCTAATGAAGCGAAAGCAACTTCAGGTTCGACCATCCAGAATTCAGCCAAATGACGACTGGTGTTGGAGTTTTCCGCACGGAAAGTTGGGCCAAAAGTGTAAACTTTTGATAACGCGCTGGCGTAAGTTTCGCCGTTCAACTGGCCAGATACGGTCAGGAAGGCTTCTTTACCGAAGAAATCCTCGCTGAAATCAACTGCACCCGACTCTGTGCGTGGCAAGTTTTCCAGATCCAATGTAGATACACGGAACATTTCACCAGCCCCTTCAGTGTCTGAAGCGGTGATCAATGGGGTAGAAACCCAGAAATAACCATTCTCATCGAAGAAACGATGGATGGCTTGCGCCAAAGTATGGCGAACACGTGCAACGGCACCGATCAGGTTGGTACGTGGGCGCAAATGTGCAACTTCACGTAAATATTCGATGCTGTGACGTTTAGCGGCCATAGGGTAGGTATCGGGATCATCCACCCAACCGACCACTTTGATAGCCGTTGCCTGAATCTCAAAACTTTGGCCTTCACCCGGTGATGCAACCACGGTTCCGGTCACTTCAACGGAACAGCCAGTAGTCAGGTGCAGCACTTCATCCTGATAATTCGGCAAAGTATTATTCACGACGGCCTGTAACGGGTCAAAGCAGGAACCGTCATAAACGGCAACGAAGGAGATACCCGCTTTAGAATCTCTCCGGGTACGCACCCAACCGCGTACGGTGACTTCACTGTCAACCGCAGCACGGCCTTGCAGTACGTCGACTACAGGCACTACGCTCATAGATTTCTCTCTTTAATAGTTAGCCCTTTGCACTTGAAGCGACAGGGAGGGTTAGCAGCCTACCTGTTGCGCCAATGACTTTGGGTATAAAAATAGTGAATAACCCAACAAAATGGGGATATTGCTATGTTACTTGTGGCAGGGCAGGACACAAGTAGAAATCACCAGATCAGTGCAACATTTCTGTCGTTAGCTTAAATAAAGACGGCATAAATCGAAGTGAAGTTTAATCGAAGGGAAAGTTGCGGGTGGAAAGTGTCTGTATTTGGGATAGTCGGATAATATTAACCCGACTATCCCTCAACGTATTGGCAGTATATTAGCTGGCTTTTTTAACCAAGGGCAGGGCAAAGGCTTCACGCAATTCAGCTACAAAAGCGGGATCCTGACAAATAGTTTTACCTGGGCTGTCAGAAAGTTTAGCGACTGGCTTATCGTTGCACTCAACCAACTTAATCACAATATTAAGTGGTTTCACTCCTGGGATATCACAGGTGAGCCGCGTGCCAATCCCAAAGACTAATTTAATCCGCTGGTAGAAATGGCGATACAGCGATAGTGCCTTTTCCAAGTCCAAATTATCCGAGAACACCAATGTTTTGCTCATAGGGTCAATGCCCAGTTTTTCATAATGAGCAATGGCTTTTTCACCCCACTCAACAGGATCACCTGAATCGTGTCGCAAACCCTGATAACGATTAGCGAACTCTTCACCAAAATCGCGCAGAAATGCATCCATGGTTATGCAGTCGGTTAATGCGACCCCAAGTTGACTGGGATACTCATCTAACCAAACTTGTAGCGCGACGCGCTGGCTGTTAGCCAGAACCGGGCTTATCTGTTGGTGAGCCTGAAACCATTCATGGGCCTGAGTGCCAACCGGCGCTAAAGCCAACTCGCGTGCTAAATCATAATTACTGGTTCCGACCAGATAGGGGAACTCATCTTTCAAGCTGCTGACAATCGCATTTTGTATCTCGCGAGAGAAACGACGGCGAGTACCAAAATCCATCAACTTAAAATGAGTAATGTCGATATCGGCACTGAGTGCTTTAAATTGCTGCAATTTGTGGCGTAATTGCTCGACAGCCTGGGCTGGCGTGACATGCACAGAGCGACGGCGATGTACTATTTCGCTGATAACCGCCAGTAATGGTACTTCCCATAGAATCGTTTCACACCATAGCCCGGTAATACGAATATCTAATTTTCCTTCTTTATCCGATACGGTGACTTGCTCAGGGTTAAAACGGAAATCCCGTAACCAGCTCAGGTAGTCATCTTGGAAGAAAGGTAAGCCCGAGAGATAGGTAAACTCGTCATCAGACAGCGCCAATTGGCTCATCAGCGTTATTTGATGGCGTATCTCGTCGGCATATTCGCCCAGCAACTCATCACCACGGCAGCGAAATTCCGCGGCAACGGTAATATGGCGATAACGATGGAACACTGCTTGTTGCATATGAAGCTTATAAGCATCTGTATCAAGCAATGAAGTCAAAATCGGTGAGGCGTCTTGGGTCATGGCGCTATACAGCATCCTCGTAGGAGCATTTTCCACAGTCGGCATAATCTAAAAGTCGCAGGAGTATACCGGTATTATCCTGTTATTGAAGCCTCATCACACCATAAATGCTAATCAGAGGTCTAGGATTAAACGTGCCATTATCCGCCAAGTGACTCTTTTCTTAAATGAGCAGTGCGATAAAAGCTAATTTTTTAGGCAGTTAGATGATGCAAAGAAATATATTGTCTTAAAAAATATAGGGTTATTAACTTGATCCGCATGGGTTATCAACTAGGTTTTTTTCACAGTTGTGATACATTGAAAAACTATCTGAGTCTGGGGCAAAGCCGCTAACTGCATGGTTTTTTACTGAGCGATATTCTCTGTCATTCCGCGCTTCTGAGCCTAAACAATCATAACGGCAGACTGGATAACCATATTCACTGATGACGTCAAAAGGGTTTTTATGACACAACAGCCGCAAGCTAAATACCGTCACGATTATAAATCGCCGGATTACACCATTACCGATATCGATCTGGACTTCGCGCTAGATGCGCAGAAAACGACAGTAACGGCGGTCAGTAAAGTTAAACGTCAGGGAGTAGACGGAGCACCGCTGGTCCTCAATGGTGAAGATCTCACGTTAATCAGTATCAGCGTAGATGGGCAAGCATGGCCTCATTATCAGCTACAAGATAATTCGCTAGTGATTGAACAGCTGCCAGCGCATTTCACACTGACAATTATTAATGATATTCATCCGGCGAAAAACAGTGCGTTGGAAGGGTTATATTTATCCGGTGAGGCATTGTGTACACAATGCGAAGCTGAAGGTTTCCGTCATATTACCTATTATTTAGACCGCCCAGATGTGCTGGCTCGTTTTACGACACGCATCGTTGCGGATAAATCGCTTTATCCATATTTACTCTCTAACGGTAACCCGGTGGGGAAAGGCATTTTAGACGATGGTCGCCATTGGATTAAGTGGGAAGACCCATTCCCAAAACCTTGCTATCTATTTGCGCTAGTGGCCGGTGATTTTGATGTCCTACGTGATAAATTTATTACTCGTTCTGGCCGCGAAGTTGCTCTGGAGCTTTTTGTTGACCGTGGTAATTTGGATCGTGCCGATTGGGCAATGACCTCGTTGAAGAATGCCATGAAATGGGATGAAACCCGTTTTGGCCTAGAATACGACCTCGACATCTATATGATTGTGGCGGTTGATTTCTTCAATATGGGTGCAATGGAAAATAAAGGGCTGAATGTATTTAATTCAAAATATGTTTTGGCAAAGGCTGAAACAGCGACAGATAAAGATTATCTGAATATCGAAGCTGTTATTGGTCATGAGTATTTCCATAATTGGACTGGTAACCGTGTGACTTGCCGAGATTGGTTCCAGTTAAGTCTGAAAGAAGGGTTAACCGTATTTCGTGATCAGGAGTTTAGTTCTGATTTAGGTTCACGCTCTGTTAACCGCATTGAGAATGTGCGGGTCATGCGTGCAGCACAGTTTGCAGAAGATGCCAGCCCGATGGCTCATGCCATTCGCCCGGATAAAGTGATTGAAATGAACAACTTCTACACTTTAACGGTGTATGAGAAGGGTTCAGAAGTTATCCGCATGATGCATACATTATTGGGTGAGCAGCAATTCCAAGCGGGTATGCAGCTCTATTTTGAACGCCATGACGGCAGCGCGGCCACCTGTGATGATTTTGTGCAGGCAATGGAGGATGCTTCGAATGTTGACCTGTCTCTATTCCGTCGCTGGTATAGCCAATCGGGCACGCCAATACTGACCGTTCGTGATGATTATGATGCCGAAAAGCAGCAATATCATTTACACGTGAGTCAAAAAACATTACCAACCGCTGATCAGCCGGAAAAGTTGCCACTGCATATTCCATTGGATATTGAGTTATATGACAGCAAAGGTAATGTGATTGCACTACAGCGAAATGGTTTGCCGGTGCATCATGTGTTGAATGTGACGGAAGCTGAACAGACCTTTACCTTTGATAATGTTGAGCACCCACCGATTCCTTCTTTATTGCGTGAGTTTTCCGCGCCGGTCAAATTGGATTATACCTACAGTGACCAGCAACTGACGTTCCTGATGCAGCATGCGCGCAATGAATTTTCTCGTTGGGATGCGGCACAAAGTTTGCTGGCAACCTATATCAAACTCAATGTTGCCAAATACCAACAGAAACAACCATTGAGCTTACCGAGTCACGTGGCAGATGCTTTCCGCGCAATATTACTTGATGAAAATCTTGATCCGGCTTTAGCTGCACAGATCCTGACATTGCCATCGGAAAATGAAATTGCGGAGCTGTTTACCATTATTGATCCGCAGGCGATCAGCGCAGTACATGAAGCGATAACCCGCTGTCTGGCGAATGAATTGTCTGATGAGCTGTTGGCTGTTTACGTGGCGAATATAACGCCGGTCTATCGTATTGAACATGGCGATATTGCCAAGCGAGCACTGCGCAATACGTGCTTGAATTATTTGGCGTTTGGTGATGAAGACTTTGCTAACAAGCTGGTCTCTTCACAATATCATCAGGCTGATAATATGACGGACTCTCTGGCAGCCTTGGCCGCGGCTGTTGCTGCGCAGTTGCCATGCCGGGACGAATTACTGGCGGCCTTTGATGTCCGCTGGAACCATGATGGCTTGGTGATGGATAAATGGTTCGCACTGCAAGCAATGAGTCCTGCCGTGGATGTATTGGCGCAGGTGCGTGGGTTGCTGAAACATCCCGCCTTTAGTTTGAGTAATCCAAACCGTACTCGTTCACTGGTAGGTAGTTTTGCCTCCGGTAATCCAGCAGCTTTCCACGCAACAGATGGCAGCGGTTATCAATTCCTGGTGGAAATACTCAGTGACTTGAATACCCGTAATCCGCAAGTTGCTGCTCGCTTAATTGAGCCACTGATTCGCTTGAAACGCTACGACGCAGGGCGTCAAGCTTTGATGCGCCAGGCATTGGAACAACTCAAAGTACTGGAAAATCTATCCGGTGATTTGTTCGAGAAGATCACCAAAGCCTTAGCGGCATAAGATGTAGGCACATAAAAAAATAGAGGGCAGTGATGCCCTCTATTTTATGATTACCACGGCAGTTGATATCAATACTCTTTGCATGGCTTTACCTCGCAAACGTTTACTTTCCTGAAAGATGAATTTACCATTCCCGCATCAACGGCTTGTCATCGCTCGCTCAGGAGATTACATGTACTATCCTCTCGTCAAAAAAGCACTGTTTCAGCTTGATCCAGAACGTGCCCATGAGTTCACTTTCCGTCAGTTAAAACGAGTCACTGGCACTCCGCTTGAGTTTCTGGTTCGCCAGTCAGTGCCAACCAAAACGGTAAGCTGTATGGGATTGTCATTTAAAAACCCAGTGGGCCTGGCTGCGGGTCTGGATAAAGACGGCGAGTGTATTGATGCTTTAGGCGCTATGGGATTTGGTTTTATCGAAGTGGGGACTGTGACACCACGGCCACAATCAGGTAATGACAAGCCAAGACTCTTTAGGATCGTTGAAGCCGAAGGCTTGATCAACCGTATGGGATTTAATAACCACGGGGTTGATAACTTAATTGAAAACGTCAAGAAATCACATTTCGGCGGTATTTTAGGCATTAATATTGGTAAGAATAAAGATACTCCGGTAGAACAAGGTAAAGACGATTACTTGATTTGTATGGACAAAATATATCCTTACGCTGGATATATTGCGATTAATATCTCCTCACCTAATACACCGGGGTTACGCTCCTTACAGTATGGTGAAGCTCTGGATGATTTGTTAGCCGCAATTAAAAATAAACAAACTGAATTACACCAACGACATCATAAGTATGTTCCAGTAGCAGTAAAGATCGCCCCGGATCTTACTGAAGAAGAATTGATCCAAATAGCCGATAGTTTGGTTCGTCATAATATAGATGGTGTAATTGCTACGAATACAACTTTAGACCGTTCTCTCATTCAAGGTTTAAATTATTGCGAACAAGCCGGTGGTTTAAGCGGCCGTCCATTACAATTACACAGTACTGAAGTGATTCGTCGCTTATCACAAGAACTGCAAGGGCGTTTGCCTATTATCGGTGTGGGTGGAATTGACTCTGTTATTGCCGCCCGTGAAAAAATGGCTGCCGGTGCTTCATTGATTCAAATTTATTCCGGATTTATCTTCCGCGGACCAGGTTTGATTAAGAATATCGTTACTCATATCTAATTATTTATCTTCTTTACTTGTCTGGGGGTTTATTTATTCCCCCAGCTCGTCTATATTTTGTTCCATAGATTAAATATACACCAAAAACCTTATATGAATTTAGTCTCATTTGATGGGTGAAAACCCAGTCATTGAATCAATGATGTTGGCAGTATGGCGGGAAGGATAAAATATGCGGATTAAACCAGACGATAAATGGCGTTGGTATTTTGATACCGAACATGACCGACTTATGTTGGATTTAGCTAATGGTATGATATTTCGTTCGCGTTTCCCGTCAAAAATGCTCACTCCTGATGCTTTTGGTGAAGCTGCATTCTGTGTTGATGATGCTGCGCTCTATTTTGAATTCGAAGATCAATGTCGCCAAATTAAAATGGGCCATGAACAACGTTCAGAATTGATATTAAATGCTCTGGTTGCATTTCGCTTTTTAAAACCATTAATGCCTAAAAGCTGGTATTTTGCACAACAGACAAAAAACTGGGTGCCGCAAAATGCTGAACTGGCCGCAGTCAAAGTTTTGGACAGTGGTGAAGAAATTAGTTTGTTGGTGGTTGAATCTGGCGACTCTGCCAGTTTGTGCTTATTAGCACAGCCTCAGGTAATATTAGCTGGGCGTCAGCTAATATTGGGTGATGCAATAAAGATAATGAATGACCGTTTGTTGCCGCTAGTGATTGAAACCAGCTACATCGCACCAGCCTATGACCGGGCGATGTAATTCCTTTCATCTTTCAAGCCCAGTGGCGTTGGCTGATTGTGTTATTAAGCAGTTTATTTGCCGCCGAGGGTAATATCCCCTTTGGGTATACAGCTACAGCAAAGAATCGTCCCATCATTACCGATAGCACTCTGTTTTAAAGGTGCGACCTCGCCATTGACCAAGGTAATTCTGCAACTACCGCATATCCCCGCCCGACAAGAATAGGGTATACGAATATTTTGCTGTTCTAATTGTTCCAACAATACTTGCTGGTTATTACCGTTAAAACGGATACCGTTATATTCAATAGAGACAGTTTTCGATTGATCTTGTGGTGCTGCAAGGCTTTCAACCACGGCACCGGCACGGTATGGACGTGGCAGTTTGGTTGACAGAATTTCGACCTCATCTCCAACCCGAATAATACCGCTGTTTCTGGCCACCATATTCTGACCAAAATCAATATCACCATTTTCAGCGGTTCGGAATGTCTGTAAAGTCTGCAAAGGTTCGCCGGTAGGGTGTTTTCGTCCGCGTTCAACACTGACGGTCGTTAATACACAGCGGCTGCACGGTTTAACCAAATCAAAGGTAATATCACCCACTCGGATGACCTGCCAACCGTCTTCGGCAAATGCCGTAGCACCCGTCACCACTAAATTGGGCCGAAACTGTTCCAGCTTAATACTGCCAGGGCAACGTTGCTGTAATTCTTTAAACGATGCTTCATTGATCAGTAAATAAGGGAAGCCATCAGCAAAGGTGAGTGGAATTTCCGGCATCGGTTTTACCCGGCGGGTTAATTCTGGTCCAAGCCAGCGTAATTGGACTTCGCGCTGAAAATAGTCACTGAGCCAGTTGTTGATAGCGGCTGGAGCGATGAGCGCGGTAAAATGGTTCCCCCATACTTCAGTCGGTTCCGCATTGGCTAAAAAATCACTAAAGCGGATACTGGCACTCTCGCCATCGGGGGCAGTGAGATATAAACCATCTGGCATTAATGCCGGGGTAAACATGACCATCTTCGGATATTGGCGCGCAGTAATGAAAGTGCCATCCGGTTCGGTAATCATAAATGCGCGGTCAAAAGCCAGCCCACTACTGCAAACTTGAGCATGAGAAAGCTGCAAGCCGCGCATGGATTTCACTGGATGAACATAAAGTCGGGAGAGGGTAATCACCATTATCTCCGTGCGAGTATTAAATTAGAGGGAGCAACTTTATGACAAGCTGCTGGGATTAGCTATAATGCGCAACAATTTTCTTTTTGGTGATAGTGCGATATGAACTCTCTGTTTGCCAGCACGGCGCGTGGACTGGAAGAACTGTTAAAAAGCGAACTCGAAGCGCTGGGCGCTCACGACTGTAAAATAGTACAGGGTGGGGTACATTTTCAGGGCGACGATCGACTCATGTACCAAAGCCTGTTGTGGAGCCGTTTGGCTTCGCGCATCTTGTTACCGCTTAACGAATTCAAAGTTTACAGTGATTTAGACTTGTACCTTGGTGTACAGGCAATTGATTGGCCGTCAATTTTTGGTGTGGATAAAACATTTGCCGTGCATTTTAGTGGCGTCAATGACGAGATCCGCAACAGTCAGTACGGGGCATTAAAAGTCAAAGATGCCATCGTCGATAGCTTTACTCGTAAATTGGAACAGCGCCCAACAGTGGCCAAACAGCAACCTGATATTCGGGTCAACGTATTCCTGCAACGAGAAATGGCCAGTGTGGCACTCGATCTGAGTGGCGAAGGCCTGCATCAGCGCGGTTACCGTGATCTGACAGGGCAGGCACCATTGAAAGAGAATCTGGCAGCGGCCATTATTTTGCGTTCTGGCTGGCAGTCAGGCACGCCAATGGTTGACCCAATGTGTGGCTCCGGCACGTTACTAATTGAAGCGGCAATGATGGCTTCTGATCGTGCGCCGGGCCTGCATCGGGAACATTGGGGCTTTACGGCTTGGAGCGCCTTTAACGAGGAACTCTGGCGTGAATTGACTACTGAAGCACAAGTGCGCGCTCGCCGCGGTTTACAAGAGACTACATCGCGTTTCTTTGGCTCAGATATTGACCGGCGAGTCATTGAAATGGCTCGGGCCAATGCCCGCCGTGCTGGGGTGTCAGAACTGATTACCTTTAATGCGAACGATGTCAGTAAACTAGTTAATCCATTACCAGAAGGGCCGGTAGGTACGGTTATCAGTAACCCACCTTACGGTGAACGGTTGGAAAGTGAACCGGCATTGATTGCCCTGCATAATATGCTGGGCCGCATCATGAAAAGTGCATTCGGTGGCTGGCGTTTATCACTGTTCAGTGCGTCACCTGAATTGCTAAGTTGTTTGCAATTACGTGCAGAGCGCGAATTCAAAGCCAAAAATGGCCCGCTTGATTGTGTGCAGAAAAACTATCAGTTGGCCGCGAACCCACAAGGTGCCGCGGGGGTTCAGGTCGCTGAAGATTATGCTAACCGTCTGCGCAAGAATGTGAAAAAGCTGGATAAGTGGGCGAAACAGCAGGGTATCGAATGTTATCGCTTATATGATGCTGATTTACCAGACTATAACGTCGCCGTCGATCGTTATGGCAGCAAAGTCGTGGTACAGGAATATGCCCCGCCGAAAACCATTGACGCGCAAAAAGCACGTCAACGCTTGTTTGATGTGATTAATGCCACTCTGGCGGTGTTGAATCTGCCGTCAAATCAATTGGTACTGAAAACACGAGAACGCCAAAAGGGTAAAAGCCAATATGAAAAATTGGCTCAGAAGGGTGAATTCCTGTTGGTGAATGAATATAACGCCAAACTGTGGGTCAACCTGACTGATTATCTTGATACAGGCTTATTCCTCGATCACCGCATTGCGCGTCAAATGTTGGGCAAAATGAGTAAGGGTAAAGATTTCCTTAACCTGTTTGCTTATACCGGAACTGCAAGTGTTCATGCAGGGCTGGGAGGCGCGCGCAGTACGACCACGGTCGATATGTCACGGACTTATTTGGAGTGGGCAGAGAAAAATCTGCGGGTGAATGGCTTAACGGGCCAGCAACACCGTTTGATCCAAGCTGATTGCCTGTCTTGGCTCAGTAACACGGATGAGCAATTCGATGTGATCTTTATCGATCCGCCGACGTTCTCCAACTCCAAGCGTATGGAAACCACCTTTGATGTGCAGCGCGATCATGTCGTGCTGATGAAAGAACTTAAACGGTTACTGCGTCGTCAGGGGACCATCATGTTCTCTAACAACAAGCGCGGTTTCCAGATGGATTTGGCCGCTATAGAGGCGTTAGGGCTGGAAGCGAAAGAAATAACAGCACAGACGCAATCTGAAGACTTTGCCCGTAATCGTCAGATCCACAACTGCTGGCTGGTCACTCACAGCCGCGAGGAAAAGTAAAAACTATGTCGTTAATTAGCATGTCCGGTGCTTGGCTGTCGTTCAGCGATGCACCTTTATTAGATAATACTGAATTGCATATTGAGGCAAACGAACGCGTTTGTCTGGTGGGCCGTAATGGCGCGGGCAAATCCACCTTGCTGAAAATTCTGAGCAAAGAAGTGCCTTTGGATGATGGTCGCATCATTTATGAACAGGATTTGATTGTTGCCCGTTTACAGCAAGATCCACCGCGCAATGTCGCGGGCACAGTGTTTGATTTTGTGGCTGAAGGCGTGCAAGAACAGGCAGAGCATCTGAAAGCGTATCATGCAACACTGCATCAGGTTGAACTTGACCCGAGCGAAAAAAACCTTAATCGGCTGGCGGCCTTGCAGGAAATTTTGGATCATCAGGGATTATGGCAGCTAGACAGCCGTATTCAGGAAGTACTGGTTCAGTTAGGCTTGTCGGCTGATGCAGAACTTTCTTCTCTGTCAGGGGGTTGGTTGCGTAAAGCGGCATTAGGTCGCGCGTTGGTCAGCTCACCGAAAGTGTTACTGCTGGACGAACCGACTAACCATTTGGATATTGAAACTATCAACTGGTTGGAAGGCTTCTTGAAAGAATTCCAAGGCAGCATCGTCTTTATCTCCCATGACCGCTCCTTTATCCGCGCAATGGCCACTCGCATTGTCGATCTGGATCGTGGCAAATTAGTGTCATGGCCGGGTAACTACGAATTGTATCTGGCTAGCAAAGAAGAAGCGTTGCGGGTTGAAGAGCTGCAAAATGCCGAATTTGACCGCAAATTGGCGCAAGAAGAAGTATGGATTCGCCAAGGCATCAAAGCACGACGCACGCGTAACGAGGGTCGTGTTCGCGCCCTGAAAGCATTGCGGATGGAGCGTTCACAGCGCCGTGAAGTGATGGGTACGGCCAAGATGCAAGTGGAAGAGACCGTGCGCTCAGGCAAAATCGTCTTTGATCTGGAAAATGTTAATTATCAGGTCGATGGCAAAGTGCTGGTGAAAGATTTTACTGCTCAAGTACAGCGTGGCGATAAAATTGCGCTGGTGGGTCCAAACGGTTGCGGTAAAACCACCTTGCTGAAACTGATGCTCGGTCAGCTTAAAGCAGATAGCGGTAAAGTGCATTGCGGTACTAAGCTGGAAGTCGCCTATTTTGACCAGCATCGCGCAGAACTTGATCCAGAACGCACAGTGATGGATAACCTAGCGGAAGGTAAGCAGGAAGTGATGGTCAATGGCCGTTCACGCCATGTGTTGGGCTATCTGCAAGATTTCTTGTTCCACCCGAAACGCGCGATGACCCCAGTGAAAGCGTTATCTGGCGGTGAGCGTAACCGCCTGTTATTGGCAAAATTATTCCTTAAGCCAAGCAACTTATTGATCCTCGATGAACCGACCAACGATCTGGATGTAGAAACACTGGAACTGTTGGAAGAGATGGTCGATAGCTATCAGGGCACTGTATTGCTGGTCAGCCATGATCGCCAATTCGTTGATAACTCAGTAACTGAATGCTGGATCTTTGAAGGGAATGGTCAAATCAACAGCTTTGTCGGGGGCTATTATGATGCTCATCAACAACGCGCTGAAGCAAAACCTATTCGTCAGGTTGCCGCTAAAGCTGAAGAGACCAAAGCGACTGCGCCGGTAAAAAATACGACACCAGCGGCAAAACGCCCTGGCAAGTTGAGCTATAACCTGCAACGTGAGTTGGATCAATTGCCTCAGCAATTGGAAAAGCTGGAAAATGAAATCAGTGAGTTACAGGCTCAGGTCAGTCATACTGATTTCTTCTCTCGCCCACATGAAGAAACACAGCAGGTTTTAAAGGCACTCGCGGATGCTGAACAGGCATTAGAGATCGCATTTAGTCGTTGGGAAGAGCTGGAAGCTCAGAAAAACGGTTAAAAATCTGTAATAGCCGTTCTGTCTGATGAGGTGCTGTGCAATATTATGTCTATTGTTATATTAGGCCCCCTGACAAAACGGCACTCAGCGATATGAGTACTACCCAATAAGATTTCCAAGTACAGGAAGGCGGCAAGCAAAAAAGTACCGATAAGCTGGCTGAGGTGAGCGATTCGGGTCAGTGAGTGCAGCAAATACACCTGTGCTTGGAAAGTTAAAGGGTATTGAGGAATGAGATATTGTGTTCTGTAATTCAGCCTGAACACTCCGGGCAGACAGGGAATGTGATCCTGTGCCGGCAGTGTGATATGTCAGTGGTCTTACCCTCACTGCCTTATGGTACTAAAGCGGTATGTCCGCGTTGCAAAACGACACTAACGGCGAGGTGGGATGAGCCACGTAAGCGCCCCGTCGGTTATGCTTTCAGTGCATTATTTATGCTACTGCTGGCAAATATGTTTCCCTTTGTCAGCATGCGAGTGGCGGGGATCACCAGCGAAATCACTTTGATCCAAATACCCAAAGTGATGGTGGCAGATGATTATGCCAGCATGGCGACGCTATTTATGGTGTTGGTGCAGTTAATACCGGCTTTTTGTATGGTGGCCATAATTCTGCTTTGCCTACGGGTGCGTATGCCGACGCGTTGGAAAACATTCATAGCAAAAATATTATTTCAATTTAAAGCTTGGTGCATGGTTGAGATTTTCCTCGCCGGTGTATTAGTGAGTTTTGTTAAATTGATGGCCTATGGCGATATTGGCGTTGGCAGCAGTTTTATCCCTTACTGTATATTCTGCGTGTTGCAAGTTCGTGCTTTTCAATGTATCGACCGACATTGGATGTGGCAGGATATCGCGCCCGCACCTGCATTACCTTACCCTCTTATTGCGGGGCGTACCGGGCTACGTCAAGGTTTACGCTCCTGTTCGTGCTGCACGGCCATCTTGCCGCAATCCCAAGAACAGTGCCCACGTTGCCATAGTCATGGGCATGTCCGTCGTCGCAATAGCTTGCAATGGACAATGGCATTATTGACCACATCAATATTGCTATATATTCCTGCCAATCTAATGCCCATCATGATCACAGAAAGTTTAGGCAGCCAGATGGGATCCACCATTATGTCTGGGGTGATTTTCCTATGGAGTGAGGGCTCTTATCCGGTGGCGTTGGTGATTTTTATTGCCAGTATCATGGTACCGTCCTTGAAAATGCTCGCGATCGGTTGGCTATGCTGGGATGCAAAAGGTAAAGGCAAAACAGACACTGAACGAATGCATTTTATTTATGAAGTCGTCGAATTTGTTGGCCGTTGGTCAATGATTGATGTCTTTGTTATTGCTGTGCTTTCATCATTAGTTCGTATCGGGCAACTGATGAGTATCTACCCGGCGATTGGTGCACTACTATTTGCAATGGTAGTGATCCTGACCATGTTTGCTGCATTAACCTTTGATCCCCGGTTAACCTGGGATCGAATAAGTGAAACAACCCAAGAAGGAGCCGCAAGGTGACGGACAATAATCCCAGCCAAGGTGTGGCAGAAATAGAAAAAATCAAGCGATGGTCCCCGGTGTGGATAATCCCTATTGTGACTGTGCTGATTGGTGCATGGATACTGTTTTATCATTTTAGCCATCAGGGACCTCAGGTGGTAATGACCACGTTGAATGCTGAAGGCATCGAAGCGGGTAAAACAAAAATAAAAAGCCGTAGTGTGGATATTGGTATCGTTGAACAGGTCACTCTGAGCGAAGATCTTAACCATGTTATCGTACAAGCGCGGCTGAATTCAGGCATGAAGAATTTGCTGCACAGCGACACCGTTTTCTGGGTGGTTAAACCACAAATTGGCCGTGAAGGTATTTCTGGTTTAGGGACGCTGCTCTCTGGTGCCTATATCGAACTGCAGCCGGGTGGTAAAGGCAAGGCATTAGATAAATTCACATTACTTGACTCCCCCCCACTTGCAGCTCCTGATGCAAAAGGGCTGCGCATCATACTCGACAGCGAACAAGCGGGGCAGTTGAATGCCGGTGATCCGGTACTGTTCCGTGGTTATCGAGTCGGTTCAGTGGAAACCAGTACTTTTGATGCTAAATTGCGCCTGATGCGTTATCAGCTCTTTATTGGCGCGCCTTATGACAGCTTAGTGACGACCAATGTTCGCTTTTGGAAAGACAGTGGCGTGGCCGTCGACCTCTCCTCGCAAGGAATGCGGGTAGAAATGGCATCGCTGGCAACATTATTCAGCGGTGGTGTCAGTTTTGATGTCCCGGATGGTCTGGAGCTCGGTAAGCCTATCACTCAAGAAAAACCGGAATTTAAACTGTTTGATGACCGCAGCAGTATTCAAAACTCTCTGTACACTGAACATGAAGATTTCTTGTTATTCTTTTCTGATTCTGTTCGTGGCTTGCAGGCGGGCGCACCCGTTGAGTTCCGAGGGATCCGCGTCGGTACTGTGGGTGAAGTTCCCTTCTTTGCCGAGGGGATGAGGCAGCGTGTTGATAATGACTTCCGTATCCCAGTGCTTATTCGTATTGAGCCAGGCCGTTTCCGTAATGATTTAGGACCGGATGCCAATTTCGAACAAACATTGAAAGCAGCGAAAGAGCGTGGCCTGCGTGCATCCTTGAAATCAGGAAACTTGCTGACTGGCGCGTTGTTCATCGATCTGGATTTCTACCCAGATGCTAAACCGTGGAAAGGGCCTTTGGAAGTCGTGGGTTATCCATTACTGCCAACCGTCAGCGGTGGTTTAGCGCAAATTCAGCAGAAACTGACGCAAACGTTAGATAAAATCAATAATTTGCCGTTGACGCCAATGCTTAATGAAGTCACCAAAACACTGGTCGAAAGTCAGAAAACGATGCATGAAACTCAGAAAACGCTAGAGTCACTGACTGCGATTACCTCCAGTCCGGCCATGCAAGACCTACCAAAAGATCTGCAAAAGACGTTGAATGAGTTGAATCGCAGCATGAAAGGCTTCCAACCAGGATCACCGGCATACAATAAAATGGTGGGTGATATGCAGCGGCTAGATCAGGTCCTGCGTGAATTACAACCGGTATTACGGACGTTGAATGAAAAGAGCAACGCGCTAGTATTTGAAGCGGCGGGAAGTCAGGATCCTCAGCCTAAGAAGGCCAAAAAATGATGAAATGGATGGCAGTTATCGCCGCGCTATTACTTAGCGCATGCAGCAGCGAACCGAGCAAGACGTACTATCAATTGCCCGCGCTGAGTGCACCCGCAACAGCAAGTAGCAGTGTTGCATCACGGCAATTATGGATTGAGCATGTCGGTGTTGCTGATTATCTTGCTGCAGCGGGAGTGGTGTATCAAACCAACGATGTGCAGTATGTGATAGCCAGTAACAACCTTTGGGCCAGCCCACTGGATCAGCAATTGCAGCAAACGTTGGTGACAAATCTGAGCAGTGCGTTGCCGGGGTGGTTGGTGTCTTCACAACCCCTTGATAGCGATCAGGATGTTCTCAATGTGACTGTCACTGGTTTTCATGGCCGCTACGATGGGCGCGCTATCATCCGCGGTGTCTGGATACTAAAACATCAGGGCCAACTGATTAAGCAGCCATTCGATTTAGAGCTAAAACAGAGCGAAGACGGTTATGATGCGCTTATTCGCACTCTGGCTCAGGGGTGGCAACAGGAAGCTAAGACGATTGCCGCTCGTTTACAACAAGTTAAATAATATTTTGTTCTAAATCGGTCTAACCCTCTTTCATTGATAATAATGAATTTATCGTGAAAGAGGGTTGTCAATAAATATCAAGTAGTTACCTTCGTTCATCTCAAATCAATCACTTAGCTAATTCTGCGTGCCTAGCTCACAAATGTGACATTGGCGTGAATATTGCGCATTGCTTTTCTGTTTCCTAAGGTCTATCACTTAATTGTGACTGCACATAAAGTGGTCACTGTTTTCTTTCCACCAGACAGAAAGATGAGGGAAACGAGGCATGAAGAGACAGAAAAGAGATCGCTTGGAAAGGGCGTTGTCACGTGGGTATCAAGCAGGTATTTCTGGGCGTTCAAGGGAAATTTGCCCTTACCAAGCTTTAGACGCCAGATCACATTGGTTAGGAGGTTGGCGACAAGCCATGGAGGACAGGGCTGTGACCGCTTAAGCGGCTCTCTGTCAGACTGAGGGAACACCTCCGCTTTATGCGCATATCGCGGAGGTTGTTAATCGTACTTACCAGCGTTTCAGTAGTATGCTCGCATTGACCCCACCGAAACCAAAACCATTGGAAAGCGCATAAGTGATTTCACGGGCTTGAGCGTGGCCCGACACCACATTGAGTCCATGAGCCGCAGGATCCAGATTTTCCAAATTCAGCGTTGCTGGAACAATTTGATCCCGTAATGCCAAGACTGTAAAAATAGTTTCCAGCCCGCCTGCCGCCCCCAGTAAATGTCCTGTCGCTGATTTTGTAGATGTAATCGCTAAAGTCGCATTCTCGCCAAACAAGTGCTTAATCGCATTGATTTCGCCAAGATCACCAACCGGGGTTGACGTTGCATGTGCATTGAGATGCTGAACCTGTGCTGGTTCAATGCCTGCCTGACGCAATGCAATTTTCATCGCACGATAGGCACCATCACCATCTTCTGCGCCCGAAGTCATATGGTAAGCATCGGCACTGGTACCGTAACCGACAATTTCGGCCAACGGTTGTGCACCACGAGCCAAAGCATGCTCTAGTGCTTCAATAATCAGCAGGCCAGCACCTTCGCCCATTACAAATCCATCACGCGCACTATCAAAGGGGCGAGAGGCTTTCTCTGGTGCGTCATTAGAGCCTGTTGATAAGGCTCGAGCCGCGGCAAAACCGGCCAGACTGACCTTATCAATCGCGGCTTCAGCACCACCACATAGCGCAATATCTGCTTCATTATTGCGAATCATCCGCACCGCATCGCCAATCGCTTGAACACCTGCCGCACAGGCCGTCACTGGGGCACCAATCGGCCCTTTAAAATGATGCTTGATAGAGACATGGCCAGCGGCCAAATTCACCAGAAATGAGGGCACAGTGAAAGGCGATAGCCGTTTTGGCCCGCGGCTATCAGTGGTGCGAACCGCATGTGCGATGGAAGGAAATCCACCAATACCCGAGCCAATGACTGTCGCCGTGCGCTCTTGCTTCTCTAAATCATCGGCTTGCCAACCCGCATGAGCAATAGCCTCATCTGCCGCAGCCATTGCAAACTCAATGAAACGATCCATTTTCTTCTGGTCTTTTGGTGCAACAGCTTTATCGGGATCGAAGCCAGCATCAGGATCTTCTGCAAGGGTAGGGACTTGCCCACCAATTTTTGCCGGCAAATCGTCAACAATTTCATCTGGTAGAACACGGATACCTGATTGCCCCGCCAGCAGACGTTGCCAAACTATCTCAGTACCACAGCCTAATGGGGAAACTACTCCCATGCCTGTAATTACTACACGACGTGTATTCATCATTTTTCCTTTTGAGACTTAATTGAATGAGAGGGGTATCTGGCATCCGCTGATCGTTTGTCCTGCATCAGTGCCAACCGTTTATTAATTATATCGCTCCTGACGGAGCCTGCCGCGAGGGTGACATTTTGTGCGTGGATAGGTTGTCGGCTCGCGTTGTCCAGCAGGATAGGTTCCACAGGAACACCTGTGCGGCTATCTGCGAGCATCGCCACAGTTCCTTCTGGGGCAAAATGCTGATTCCCCCAGTGAAATAATGCGGCAATGACCGGGAAGAAATCATTACCACGTTCAGTCAGCAGATACTCATAACGAACAGGGCGAGTATGGTAGAGGCGTTTTTCAAGGATGCCGCTTTCCACCAAATACTTTAAGCGACGAGTTAGGATGGTCGGAGAAAGTTGTAAACTTTGCTGGAATTCATCAAATCGAGTTAGTCCCTGAAAGGCATCTCGAATGATCAGTATGCTCCACCACTCTCCCACTCGTTCTAGTGCACGGGCAACTGGACAGGGCATGTCTTGTAGGCGAGTTCTTTGCATACCACTCCTCGAATGATGGCATATCACGGGCTGCTACCAACAAGTCACTACATTTATTGTAGTCACTTGCGGTAAAAAAAATGCCATTGGCATCATGATAACAATGCAGGGGATTTAACTGCCCCTGCATCAGAATAACGGATAAAAAGATTAGAAAGCGTTAGTGTCTTTAAACAGGCCTACTTTCAAGTCGGTAGCGGTATAAATCACTTTGCCATCCACTAATACTTCGCCATCAGCAACACCCATAATCAATTTACGCATAATCACGCGTTTAAAATTAATACGATATGTCACTTTCTTGGCGTCAGGCAGTACCTGACCAGTAAACTTCACTTCACCGACACCCAAGGCGCGGCCTTTGCCTTCGCCACCCAGCCAGCCAAGATAGAAACCAACTAACTGCCACATGGCATCAAGGCCCAGACAGCCGGGCATTACTGGATCGCCGATAAAATGGCAACCGAAGAACCATAGATCTGGATTAATATCCAGTTCCGCTTCCACATAACCTTTGTTATAGAGGCCGCCGTCTTCTGTCATTTTAACGACACGGTCCATCATTAACATATTGCCTGCCGGCAATGGTGGCCCGCCAGCACCAAACAGTTCGCCACGGCCTGATGCTTCAAGGTCTTCTTTCGTATAGGATTCGCGTTTATCTACCATGTTCTCAGTAAGCCTTATTTTAATGAAGTGCGCAGAATAGCGTACAGCTGTACGCCGAGCAAGTCCGATCAGCCCTGGTTGAACCAGTTCAGCCAACGTAGTGGCCATGGCCAACGGTGCCTGTCCTGCGGATTTACTTGTGAGATTCGCTCTTGAATTATACCTAACAAGCTGGGTTGTTGCTCATCGGCATAAATCACACCCGTTAACAACGGTAATGCTTCAGCGGCTGTATCCACAGCCCACAAATGGAATTGACCGTTCTGCACCGCATCAACCACTGCTTGATTCAAACACAAATGACGGACATTCGTTGTGGGTAAGATAACCCCTTGATTACCCGTTAGTCCACGGCGTTGGCAAGCCTCGAAGAAACCTTCGATCTTTTCATTCACACCACCAATAGGTTGTACATTACCAAATTGGTCGACCGAACCTGTCACGGCGATTTGTTGATTGATTGGCTGCTGTGAAAGGGCACTGATCAGGGCACAAAGCTCTGCCAGCGATGCACTATCGCCATCAACCTCACCATAGGATTGTTCAAAAACAATAGAGGCTGAGAAGGGGAGCGGCTGATCAAGCTCCAATTCTGAAATCAAGAAGGCTTGCATAATCATCATGCCTTTAGCATGAATATTGCCGCCCAGTTCTGCTTTCCGCTCCACATCAACGAATTCGCCGTCACCTAAATGGACGACGCAACTGATACGTGCGGGTTCGCCAAAGGCATAAGGATGCCCAGGATATTCCAATACTGACAGACCATTAATTTGACCAACAACTTGCCCTTCGGTCTCGACCAGTATTTGCCCCAGCTCAATCTCATCTTGCATCCGTTCGGCAAGGTAGCTATTGCGCCAATCGCGGGCATTCTGTGCAGTCTCGAGCGCATTAGCAGTGATGATGTTTTCTTCAGTATAAAGCGCTGCTTCAGCAAGTATGCGAGTTAGCCATTGTGGACACAATGGCAGGCTACCCTGGTCACCGCTATAACGTACCGCTTGCCGAAAGAGCACAGGCCAAGCATCGGCAGATAATGACGGCAACTGTTTTTGCTGCAACAGTGTATTGATGTAACCACACCATAAAGTCATGCCATCAATATCGACCAGCGGTAGTTCAACTTCGAACTCGCCATAAATGGCCAACTCACCCAACTCGGGTTCCATGTCATGGAAGTCGCCTAGTCCTAAGCGGTCACCCACAAGGATCAGGCGTAAATCGAGTGGCATAGAGGGAATATGCACAGGCAGAGGGCGGGTTTCATCCGGTGACAGCCAGTCAAAGCGTTGCTGAACAATCATCTGCTTTAGCCGTAGCCACATTAATGGCTGCGCCTGCAGTGAACGCACCGACAAGATCAATATGCCGCCATTAGCCTGGTGAACCAAACCGGGTTGTAGACTGATTTGATCTTTATGCCACCTGACACAACCAAATAGCTGTTCTGGCTCGACCCACTCCTGATAGAGACAGCGTGAGATAGCCGCAAACGGCTCGTCACCACGCTGTGCTGGTTGCCAAGTGACTTGGTGACCATGCACCTGATAATCACCGCCAAACAGGGCAGCGGCCTCAGGTTGCAGCTCTTTAACAGCTTGGGCGATCAATGCCAAGTACTCAGTACTTTCCTGTGCTTTGATCAGCATAAAACGCGGTTTAAATTGTGGATGACAGAATAATGTCATGCCATTTTCTAACCGGGGTTGAATTGCCGCGAAAGGAACAGGTTCCAACTGGGAGGCAGTAGCAAATAACGCTTCATATGGCGTTGTGTTCGGCAGCAGTGACTGCCATTCAAGTCTGTTATTGGTCAAAGTGATAGATGCAATCGTCAAAAAGGGAAAGTGCGATTATACAAGAATAAAGCAGACTGCATATACGTAGAGTGGTAGTTGATGGTAAGGAGTAAGATATCGACAGTGTTCCGTACAAAAAATAAACGAATCATGTGCTTTTAGTAGGGTGAAATTCTGTGTAAAGCTGTTATGCTTGCGTTAAGTTACACGGTCACTAAAGAGCTCACGATGAAATATCAACAACTGGAAAATCTGGAAAGCGGTTGGAAATGGGCATATTTGGTAAAAAAACACCGTGAAGGTGAGGCCATTACCCGCCATATCGAAAATAGTGCAGCGCAGGAAGCTGTCGACCAGCTGCTGAAGCTTGAAAATGAGCCGGTAAAAGTGCTGGAATGGATTGAAACCCACATGAATATGCAACTGGCCAATAGGATGAAGCAGACGATCCGTGCCAGACGCAAGCGACATTTTAATGCAGAACATCAGCATACCCGCAAGAAATCAATCGATTTAGAGTTTTTGGTATGGCAACGTTTAGCGGCCCTTGCCCGACGTCGCGGTATCACTCTGTCAGAGACGGTAGTTCAGCTAATTGAAGATGCTGAACGCAAAGAGAAGTATGAAAGTAAAATGTCATCCTTGAAACAGGACTTACAGGATATTCTTGGTAAGGAGATTTAATCCGTTTCGGTATGACTGAATATTAAGATCATTGAGACACCACGATTAAGAGATTAAAAAATCCGGCATGATCGAATTTAGCTGAATAATTTTTTTAGAATTAGATGATAAAAAAAAACCCCGCAAAGCGGGGTTTTTTATGAAAGCCGTAAACTTAAGCCTGTGGCTGAGTTACAACTTCTTTGTAGCCTTTAACTTCGATCTCTACGCGACGATCTGGTGCCAAGCACTCGATCAGAGCAGCACGTGGTTTCACGTTGTCACAGGTGTTGCCTGTAACTGGGTTTGCTTGACCTTCACCGCGTGCGGTGATTTTGTCAGCAGGGATACCTTTAGAAACCAGGTAGTCACGCACGCTGTCAGCACGACGTTGAGACAGAGCTAAGTTAGGAGCTGGTTGACCGATACGGTCAGCAAAGCCCAGAACAACTACAGAACCGTCTTTAGGATCGATAGAGCTCAGCTGTGAATACAGTTGGTCCAGAGCTTGCTGGCCTTCTGGTTTCAGAGTTGACTTGTTGAAAGCGAACAGCACGTCTGATTTCAGAGTGAAGCGCTTAGTGTCAACAACTGGAGCTGGAGCTGGAGCTGGAGCTACTGGAGCTACTGCATCGTCCTGACCGAAACGGTAAGAAACACCTACGCTCAGCATGCCGTTGTCTGGACGAGCACCAACGGTACCTTTATCACCGATGTTGCTAACCCATTGGTATTCCATACGAGTAGCCCAGTTTTTGGTCCACGCGTATTCAGCACCCAGAGCTACCAGTGGAGATACACCGGTGTCATGGTTGCTAGAACGTGCGCCAGAAGTCGCGTCAAACGCGCTTGAGTCTACACGCCAAACCAGGCCACCCAGACGGGTGTACAGGTCCAAGTCCTGAGCAATTGGGTAGCTCAGTTTAGCAGCCAGCTGAACGCCTTGTGCTTTAAAGTCGCCGTTACGAACGTCGCCTTTGTAAGGCATACGGCCAAGCCAGTCGTATCCCATTTCAAAGCCCAGGTATTGGTTGGCTTGGTAACCCAAGAACGCACCAGCACCTAATTGGTCTTTATGGGTAGGACCGTCGTTGCCAAGGTCGCCATAGATACCGCCAGTGCCAGTATCTTGATACTGGGACCAGCCCAGTTTACCACCGGTGTACCAGGTGTTATCTTTCGGTGCGGCTTGCGCTACTGTAGCGAAACCAGCCAGTGCCACTGCTAATGCGATAGCTGTCTTTTTCATTTTACGCCTCGTTATCATCCAAATAGGCAATGAGCTTTAAAAGCTAAGCCCTTGGTTAAAATTCTTCGTCAAGGTATTCGCGCTCCCGTTAATCACGCTGCCAGTATAATTTGGCGTTTTAGAGCAACCTTGGCGATGTAAAGTCTACAACGTGGCGAGAAAGTTACAAGTGTGATGTGATAAACCGCCTGAAAAAAAAACGAAATTGTGCATAATCTTTAACGATTTAGCGGTAAAAGGCAGCTTTTTCTAGACGTTATTTTTTGCTGTAAGCCGCATTCTGACTCGCTTTATGCCGATTTTGCAGGAGTAAGCGCTAAATATTGTAAAAATTCATGGGATAAATCCTAAATTTACTTAATGATACAAAGAAGAATGAATTTTTAACGTTGCGCACTGTCCTTGATTCGATTTTGTGTCATCCAAAGGATGCATCACAAACCCATAAGCATTCCCTAACTTTGCTGCCAAACGTAATCGGATACGATCATTTTCTGACAACTCCGGTAGCCAACCAAGAACGACACTATAATTTCCTGTCAACAAGGCTTTTTCCATCGCATCGACGGTTGATAATGGATTTATCTGCCTTACCTGAACGATTTTACTCACGGGCAAACCAGATTGCTGTATCCATGAGCGGCTTAATTTTTGTTGTGGTGTTAACCATAGGAGCCACCGTGATTGCTTGCCTAATTGCTGTAATAGAGGAAGCAATAGCTGGGTTACCGCAGGCTGGTTTTCACTGTACACAAGTTCACTGATAAGGCCACTATCTGTTGGTGCATCAACTCGCTCCTGCGTATTTCCGGTAAGAAGAGAATGATAATTAGCATGATAAGGTTTTAGTGATTGAGTACGCATTATGAACCTCGCCTGTAGTGTGCTGTATGTATATACAGTAGTCACTGTTTGTTCGAAGATCAACTAAATTTTTACAAGGCGCTTCGCATTATTGCGATGTAAATGGGCGCAAAACCATTTTGTGTTTGGCTCGGTTAGCTATATTGCGTATTTTTTAATTAGTTGTTCCTCTTACACTTATTGCAACAAAACAGGGACGATAGGTCAGATTTTTACTAAAGGAGTAGTAATGAAATACGTATCAGAAAACATGATAAGGCGGGCGCAATCTCGTTTTGATTTTTTAGGTCAAATCGCTGCTCGCTCACAATTTGGCGGTTATGGCCTACTAGCCAACGGTATTATGTTTGCTGTGGTCTCGGAGGGGGAACTTTATTTACGAGCGAATGACCAGATTGAATACCGCTTTCGCCTCAGAGGAATGGCCAATCTTGTGTATGCCAAACGTGGGCTTCCTGTTTTACTGCGTTATTATTGGGTAGATACAATATTGTGGGATGATGACCTCGTTCTGCGTAATTTTGTCTGGCAGGCCCATCAAGGCGCCAAAACCGAGGTTCTCAGTAAGAATAGTTCCTCTATTCGTTTGAAAGACTTGCCCAATATCAGTGCTAGCCTCGAACGGCTCTTATGGAAAGCTGGGATTACAAGTGCGGATGAGTTGCGCCTTGAGGGGGCTAAACGCTGTTACCTTAAATTGCGTACTTTAAGGCGCTCACTCGGGGTGAATGTTTTGCTGGCTTTAGCGGGGGCAATCAGTGGCCATCACTCTGCTGTGCTGCCACTGATGATGCGCAGTGAGCTTATCGAATGGTTTGAGATACATATTCGTTCCCCCAAGGCGGCACAATACGAGGCAGCATAGCGATGGTCCATAGATAGAAAATGGCCCGAGATGTTAGTGTGTTGGTGGTTGACCAATACGTTTATTAAGCTCGCTAAGTTCAGGCAACAGTTCCAGCAATAGGCCAATTTGTTGTAAAACCAATTGGTCTATGCTTTCCGGCTCAGGATTGCAATTTTGTAGCCGGGTAGATAAACCCGTCAGCACTCGCGCCATTTGGGTGCTGTCAGGTTGTTCTTGCTCCAGTGAACCTTCGATATAGCAAATCGCATCATTGAGTAGGTTCAGTGTGTCGGCGTTACTCAGCTTTTCACGATGAGCACCCAAAGCCGATATATAACTTAGCATGGTGTGGTTTAGGCAAAGCAACCGAAATGCTGCTTCATGAGTCTCTTTGTCGTTTTGCGGCTCCGCTGACATATTTGAAATAACGGATGCGAGTTCTGCATCACAATTGTGTGCGTCACGACGGGCGATACGGTAGGTAAGGCTATTATCTTTGCCTTGATGATATTGCACTAAAATAGCATCGAGGTAACGGCAGTTTGCATTCAGTGTTTTATGCACAACCGCAGGGAGATGGCGGAATTTCCAGTCCGGCCAGATATAGCTTACGGCGACCCATGCGATTGCACAGCCGAGCAGCGTGTCAAACACACGTGGAGCGGCGACCTCGAATCCTTCTCCTAAAAGGTTAAAACACAATAAGACCAGCAAAGTAATAAACATCGTTGCATGGGCATACTGAACATTGCGAAAAGCAAAAAACAGCACCCCACTGATAACTATCAAGATTAATTGCCCCTCAATTGAAGGCACAAAATAAAGGATAGGTAACCCGATAAGTATGCCTGCGAGGGTGCCAACAATACGCCGGGTTAGGCGGCTACGTGTTGCGTTGTAGTTTGGTTGGCAGACAAAAAGACTGGTTAATAGGATCCAGTAGCCATGGCGCATACCAGTCAGTTGAATAAATGCGTATCCGACACAAAGCACGACTGACATGCGTATGGCATGACGGAAAAGCGCAGATTGTGGCGTCAGATGGCGGCTGATACGCAGCTTAATATCACTCCACCCGGTGAGACGATCATCAGATAAGCGACTCTCAGACTGCGGGCCTTCAGCTAATACTTGCTCCGATTCAATCCCTGCCAGTTGCGCATCAATGGCGCGTAAGTTTTTTAGTAACAGTGATAAAGCCTTCACTTGTGGCACATTCTCATTTTGAGCCAACTCTCTGGCTAACGCAGCATCTAAGAATGTAAAAGCACGCTCAAAACGCGGGTCATGCTGGTATTTTTGGCGCATCAAAATGGATTGGGACAGCTGCATACACGCTCTGGCTTGCATGCTGAGGAGGCGCTGAAAGCGGAACAAAACATCGCTATAGCGGAATTTTTCCCGGAGTAGCTGATATTGAACATGCGATGAACTGGCGCGCTCATGAATATCTTGCGCAACAAAATAATAATGAAGAGTTCGCCTGGTTTCGCGTTGCCCGCGGTCACCTTTCAGACGTGAAACCAGAGATATTCTGGCCTGATTCAATGTTGATAGCAGAATGCCGTTTGCCATTGCTACATCAATCAGTGGCTGATCCACATCAGATTCAATATCAGGATCAAATAGGTTGGCTTTGGCTTCCAGATAGTGAGAGAGCTGCTGATAGCAACGAGCGAGGTTATCTTGCAAGGGGCGAATGGGGAAAATAAGATGCCCGCACAAGGTCAGAAGATTATACCAAACAGCCCCCAGTATCAGTAACAGAGGCTGCTGATACCAGATATGGTACATCGAAGTACCCAACATGGTGTAAATGGCAATTAATAATGCACCAAAGGCGATTGTTGCATAACGTTGCCCTAAGGCTCCCAACAGGATAAAACCGCAGGTCGATAGGGTGAGCCCAAGGGCAAAGAACCATGGGTAAGGGAACAACAGCTCAATAGAGGCTGATGCAACAAAAAAGCAAATTAAGGTGATGAATAAATTACGTAACCGCCCAGCTAGGCGGTCATCGAGATCAGTCAGTGCTGCAGCGACAACACCCAACGTTAAGGGAATGGTCAGTTTAGGCTGATCAATCCACCATGGCACCGCCGTTACTCCTGCTAATGCGATAAAAATCCGAACATGATAGAGCAGGCTGCTGTTGTAGACATAACGGCGTAAACCAGTAACGAAAGTGAGCACAAAAAAACCTCTAAAAACAGAAAATTCAGCGTTGCTGATACTGGCGCTGGGCGTTGGCTATTCTTGCCTGTTGTGCCATTTCTACAGAAACGACACGTCGACCCACCGGCCATAACGCAATAGCTGCGATTTTAAAATTGGCGATACCGACCGGAATGCCAATGATGGTTATACATTGCACAATCCCGGTTGCAATATGTGATAAACACAGCCACCAACCAAATAAAATAAACCAAACGATATTCAGTAGAGAACCGCCTGCGGATAACAGAGGATTACTTTTTTCTGGGTATAATTCATTGACATGGATCGCCTCATTACCATAAGGCAGAAATGATAACTTAGTAATCTCCCAGCAAGAGCGGGTTAATGGTAAGGTGAAAATCAGGATAACACTGACCACTGTTGCTAATAGCCAGCCTAATGTGGTGAAGAAACCACCTAAAACAAAGTTAAGAATATTGAGTACAGTACGCATAGTGATTAATCTGCCTAGCTGAATAAAAAAACCGCAATGCGGATGAATAATAACAGGTGCTATCTATTCTATAGAGATAGCGCAAGTTAGTTTCTTTAAACAACTATCGGATACCTGTTGTTTAAACTCAATTATTATATTTACACTCCTATATGTTATTTCAATTCACTTAATACGAGTTATGGCGCGCAGATATGGAACTTAAAGCGACATCTTTTGGCAAGCATTTGGCTCAACACCCCTATAATCGGGTGCGTCTGCTCAATGCTGGCATCGAAGTATGCGGTGATAAACATCAATACCTGATTCCTTTTAATCAGTTGGTCAGTATCCAATGTAAACGCGGTATCGTCTGGGGCGAGATGGAATTTGAATTACCAAACCAGCAAGTAGTCCGTTTACATGGCACTGAATGGCAGGAAACTCAGCGTTTTTACCATCACTTACTGGGCATCTGGCAGCAATGGAGTGAGGAGATGAGCCAGGTTTGTGTTGACGTTTTGCATAAACAAGTCGAATCAATCAAGCGAATTGAACATCAGGATAAATGGTTTAAACGCAGTGAATTAGGTCAGGTACAAGCATCCATTCGCGAGGCTTTTGCATCACTACCCATGCCGGTTCAGCGTTTAACTGAATTCGAGTCTTGTCGCGCCGATTACGAACTCTGTTTGCGCTGGTTGCAGCAGGGTAACCGCAGTGTTGATAGCCGCAATCAACAATGGACCCTCCGCATGTTGGAGGAGTATCAAGATTTCTTCCAAAGTGTAGAAACTTCTCCGCTGAATGAGTCGCAAAGCCGCGCTGTAGTGAATGGTGAAGATTCAGTATTAGTCTTGGCGGGGGCGGGAAGTGGCAAAACATCAGTGCTCGTTGCTCGTGCCGGTTGGCTATTGCGCCGTAATGAAGCATTGCCAGAACAAATTTTACTGCTGGCTTTTGGTCGTCAGGCGGCTGATGAAATGAATAGCCGTATCAAACAACGTCTGGCGGTAGAGGATATTCAGGCCAAAACTTTCCATGCTCTTGCTTTGCAGATAATCCAACAAGGCAGCCGTAAAACACCCGTGATCAGTAAGCTTGAGTCTGATAGTCAGGCCAGAAGAGCATTGTTGATCAAAAATTGGCAACAACAGTGCAGTGAGAAAAAAGCCCAAGCGAAAGGGTGGCGCGAGTGGTTAACTGATGAGCTGGAATGGGATGTTGATGAGGGCAATTTTTGGCAGGATAAACGATTGGCGGCCCGGCTAGCAGGGCGGCTTGAGCGCTGGTTAGGGTTGATGCGCATGCATGGAGGGAGTCAGGCTGAAATGATAGAGCAGGCTGATGAAGAAGTGCGTGATCTTTTCCAAAAGCGTATACGGCTAATGGCACCTTTATTGAAAGCATGGAAAACAGCCCTGAAAGAAGAAGGGGCTGTTGATTTTTCCGGATTGATTCATCAGGCCGTTAATTTGCTGGATAAAGGGCGTTTTGTTAGCCCGTGGAAGCATATTTTGGTTGACGAGTTTCAAGATATTTCACCACAACGCGCGATGTTACTTACGGCTTTACGCAAACAAAATAAACAAACCTGCTTATTTGCCGTTGGTGATGATTGGCAGGCTATTTACCGCTTCAGTGGCGCAGAACTTTCTCTCACGACCGCCTTTAACCATAATTTTGGTGAGGGTGCGGAATGCGCACTGGATACGACTTACCGTTTTAATGATCGTATTGGTGAAGTGGCTAACCAGTTTATTCAGCAGAATCCCTATCAACTGAAAAAGCCGCTAAACAGCTTGAGTAAAGGAAATAAAAAGTCAGTCGTTATTCTGCCAAGCGAGCAGCTAGAAGCTCTGCTGGATAAATTTAGTGGTTTTGTTAAAGATGATGAGCGTGTACTTATTTTGGCGCGATATCACCATTTGCGGCCAGAAATCTTACAAAAAGCGGAGACTCGCTGGCCAAAATTATCCATTGATTTTATGACGATTCATGCCAGCAAAGGACAACAGGCTGACTATGTGATTATTGTTGGCTTGCACGAGGGAAATGACGGTTTTCCCGCGGTAGCGCGCGAGTCAATTTTGGAAGATGTTTTGCTGCCCGCTCCAGAGGATTTCCCTGATGCAGAGGAACGGCGGTTACTTTATGTGGCAATGACGCGAGCAAAAAATCAAGTCTGGTTACTGCAAGACACAGCCAACCCCTCTATTTTCGTGCGCCAGCTTAGTGAGCTAGGTGTACCGACTCTGCGTAAACCGTAATAGACTTAACTGTTACACATCGATAATGAAACCCGGTGCCATAAACACCGGGCTTCATATTTATTTCAGTCGTTGCTGTAAATAGCGATCATAATCAGGGATGGCAATAGTCACTTCACCGCTAAACAAAGCTGAACCGATTAAGAAATCGGCAGTAGAGCGGTTAGTCGCGACGGGAATGTTCCAAACCGTTGCCAGACGCAGTAAGGCTTTGACATCAGGGTCATGTGGAACGGCATTAAGTGGATCCCAGAAGAAAATCAAAATATCAATTTTCTTCTCAGATATCAGAGCGCCCACTTCTTGGTCTCCGCCCATCGGACCACTGAGTAAACAGTGAACATCAATACCTGTTGCATTCTGCACCAGATTCCCCGTTGTGCCAGTTGCATAAAGTTCGTGCTGAGATAATAGATCTCTGTTCTCCATCACCCATTCGAGCAGTGATTTTTTGCAGTGATCATGGGAAACAAGGGCAATATGCTTACGTGCCGCAATAGTGCGGGTAGTGAGTTCCATCAAGATATCCTTCAATAAATGCCAGCGGTTTACTGACAGATTACTGAAATGGCAATTTTGTGCATAGTAGTAGCGCAAAGAAATGCGAAGAAACAAGCATAACCTGATGTTTAAGAACGACCTTGATGTTGTAAGGCTATTTCGTGGGTGGGTTTTTGGCCCATAAAAGGAAACGTTTTTGAGTTTCTTTGTCTGCTTGTAGGAACCAGTATTGCAACATCTGCTCTGCGACATTCTCACCCTGCAGATTAGTTTTTTGCGCAGCATTCGTCCCGGCCACGGGAATAGTGGTTCCTGGCACGGCACTCACTGGCGAGGGCGGGATGGTGGCAAAAGAGGGGACTGAAGCACTGAATTGCCCGACATTATAGGTTGCCATCGCTGTTTCAAGTGTTGTGGCAGTATTGAGATTATCCTGATGCAATATGTCGTGGCGTACAGATAGTGGGCGACCATTATCGCCGATAAGCTGATATACCGGGTTTTTGGAGAATTTATGTCCATCGTGTTCTGTTTCAATCGTCGGTAATTTTATGGCCACGGAACGCACATTACGGGTATTGAATGCCACGACTAATGGTGGGGAGGCATACAGTATCTTCGGATCCGCTGGCAGTGGTTTTGCAACTTTAAACAAGATTTGGTGCTGACCACTGTTAAGCTCTAGGCTATCAGCACCTTTGAGCAAAGAACCCGACATATTCTTTCCATCGACCACCAACAGGTCAATTTCCGGCGCGAGTTTTAAGGTCGTGGCTAGAGCTGAAGCACTACAGCAAACGGCCAAAATCCCTGCGACCACCAGACCAAATTTCATGTGTTACTCCTGAAGGTGTTATCTGCATACATTGTCAGATCAGCTAGATTATGTGTCAAAGTCTTTCCGGCTGCCCATATTTATTTACGTTTTGAAATATTCAGTATAAAGAAGTCGCTTTTATCCTAATGAATTCTAAAGATAAAAAGGATAATCTAACAGCGATTACTTCTCTATCTATTAAACCAAATCAATTAGGCAGCATTTATCATCGTTTTTTCGCATGATGCTAGGGAGTCGCCTAATATTTGTAAATCCATCCGGATGCAAATGGACTAAAAACCTTCTTTTAGCGCATCAGAGGAACTGAAAAATGCACGATAAAGACATTGCCGACATACTCCAACAGGTAAAAACAATCGCACTGGTGGGGGCGAGTGATAAACCATCCCGGCCTAGTTATGGTGTGATGGCTTATTTGTTACAACAGGGATATCAGGTGATACCCGTTAGCCCTAAACTGGCGGGAACGTCGTTGCTGGGTCAGCAAGTATATGCTGAGTTAGCCGATATTCCACATCCCATTGATATGGTAGATGTCTTTCGTAATGCGGAGGCGGCATATGGTGTTGCACAGGATGCGATTGCGATAGGAGCCAAGGTACTTTGGCTACAAATTGGGGTTATTAACGAATTGGCAGCCACATTGGCAGCAGATGCTGGGCTAAAGGTGGTTATGGACCGTTGCCCTAAAATTGAAATCCCACGGCTGGGGTTAGAGAAAGCGTAATATTTTCTACTCTCGATAAGCTAAATTTTGGTGATAAAAAACCCGGCACGATAGCCGGGTTTGATTGATGAGTCTCAGACTTAGTTGCGCAGACGCGGAGCCTGTAGTTGATGACGAATAGACGCGGCCAATTCATCCAATGAAGGCTGCTCCGGATGAGCATCCATATCTTCGTAAGTCAGTTGTGCTTCAGCCAGATAGGTGTGTACCGGTTGCCCCTCATCATCCTCAATGACCACATGATACCAAGGTGATGAACGCAACATATCGTTGTTTGCTACCTCATCAGGTTCCGGTGGCTCAAGAGAATATTCAGGATCGATATCAATCACCACACCCAAATAGCCATGTAGGCTATGGCGAACCTGCTGCCCAATACCGAATTTGCTGGCGATCATGATAACCTCCTGAGAAACATTACTCTGCCTTCTATATGAGGGCAGTGTAGGGCATTTCAAGTCACATTATCCGACACGCAAACCCTTTCAGGTATAAACCTTCTGGATATGTCGCGATAACAGGGTGATCCGCTGCCTGACGGAACTGCTCTATAAATTGTATATCATGGCCTGCATCTAACGCAGCGTCAGCCAAAATTTTCTGGAACAAATCAGTTGGCATTAAGCCTGAGCAGGAGAAACTTAACAAGATCCCACCAGGGCGTAACAGTTGTATTGCGAGCATATTGATATCTTTATAGCCGCGACAAGCACTGGCCAACTGGCTTTTGTTTTCCACAAATTTCGGTGGATCCATGATAATCATGTCAAACTTTTCCCCTTGTGCGCGGTAATTGCGCAGCAATTGGAAGACATCATCACGAATAAATTCGGCTTTGCTTAAATCTAATTGGTTTAGTTCAACGTTTTGCTGGGCAATATCCAGTACCGATTGTGAAGTATCAACACTGATAACTTGTTTGCAATTC
Organism: Yersinia vastinensis; assembly: GCF_902726565.1. GTDB lineage: Bacteria > Pseudomonadota > Gammaproteobacteria > Enterobacterales > Enterobacteriaceae > Yersinia > Yersinia vastinensis. Next base: position 134,461 of record NZ_CACVAF010000002.1, on the reverse strand, counting down.
CCCATGAGTGCAGCGACCGCAAAGGCGCCGGTGTAGGAGAAACAGTTAAGAACGCGGCGGCCATCAGCGTAATTACGCGCCGCAAGGCGGCTATCTCGTTGGTCCAAATAAAAACCAGTTTTATGCCCCTGCTGAATATCAACCAGCAATTGCATGCCATTTTCGGTAATTGGCAGCAGTGCCGGAGGCATTTCACCATAAACGGTGCCTTGCGTCAGTGGTAAGCCTTCTTTTTTACGCACCGAAACATCTGAGCGGTCGTAAATAGAGCATTCTGGGTAGCATTTTTGCAATGCGCTGACCAGCGCTGCACGTTGATATTCAGCGCCTGCTGACAATAATTGCAGCACCAGAAAGTTCTGGAAGCGGTCAATGGTGATACCCGGCAAGCCATCTGATTCACCTGCAATTAAGCGATAGCCATTCAAACCATCACGTTGTGCCAACCAATCCCGCCAATTTTGTGCTTGCTGTAGACGGCGAACAAAGAATTCGCTATCGATAACTTCATCTTGTTGGAACGTCCAAACTCGTGCCAGAATTTGTGATTCAGGCGAGTAGGCGGCACGGGCCAGCCATTTTCCTTGGCTATCAAGAATATCGATGGTTTCACCGGGAAGCGCATTGCCTTCAATGCGTTGAACCGCCCCAGAGAAGATCCATGGATGGCGACGAAGTAAGGATTTTTCACGTCCTTTGGCAAGAATCAGGCGTACGGTCATAATTAGGTTGCTGCCAGCTAGGTAAAAAAGAGCGGTATTGTCGGAGTATGAGCCGGAAAATGCAAATTATCACGTAGATAAGGAATCGATATGCCAAAAGTATGTACTGCGGCCTATGTTTACGGAATCGTTCAAGGTGTCGGTTTTCGCTATAGCACTCAACGACAGGCACTGGAACTGGGAGTAACGGGGTATGCTAAAAATTGTGATGATGGCAGCGTGGAAGTCGTGGCTTGTGGCGAGCAGCAAGCCGTTGAACGTTTGATGGAATGGATTAAGCAGGGCGGGCCGCGAGGTGCGCGCGTGGAGCGTTTGCTGACTGAGCCGTATCCTCCCACGCAGTTTGAGACATTTAAAATTCGTTATTAACTTGAGTGCAATGCCAGAGCAAGAATTGCCACTTGTGGCCAGTTAAATGCATTTCACTGGTTTTGGTAAGCCTGCAATTTTTGTTGCTTGTTTTGCTGGCCCTTTAGGGAATAAGCGGTATAGATACCGGCTGTTACCTTTTTCTTCGCCATATTTTTGTGCCATAGCTTTAACCAGCATACGTATGGCCGGAGATGTATTGAACTCTTGATAAAAAGCACGCACAAAACGCACCACTTCCCAATGTGGCTCAGTGAGTGCAATACCTTCTTGTTCAGCGAGTAGGGGGGCTAAAGCCTCGCTCCAGTCCGCACTGTTTTTTAGATACCCTTGTGCGTCGGTTTCAATTACCCGACCTTCAAACTCCAACATACGACCTCGGTGATTCAATGAAGGGAACGGTGGCTAATTTAGCAAAAAATGGGCGATTCCCCAAAGGAGTCTGTGCTTTTCCTGTGTGAGATTTTATTGATGCCATCGAAAGGTAGGGGTGTTGTACAGTGAATCACCAGTGATGACGATTAATTCAGCATTTGATAATCAGGTGGCGGCTTTTTGGGCAATTAATCACAAACAGGCTTTACAAGCGGCGGTGCTCTGTTTATAGTTCGGCTCGTTGCGGAGGGGTGGCCGAGTGGCTGAAGGCAACGGTCTTGAAAACCGTCGACGGGAAACCGTTCGAGAGTTCGAATCTCTCCTCCTCCGCCATCACTTCTCTTTATCCTTCTGTTTTCTCAGCACCACTCCCCTCACACATAATTAAAACGACGTCCGTTTATAGAGACGGTATTGCGGATGCCAGAAATGCTTGGTGATAGCCGTTTTCAACATTTCATCCGGAATTTCAACAGCAACTTGTGCGAGTTGTGCCTCTTTAGCAACGCGATAAGCAATAGCCTGTGTAACTTGTTGGATATCTTTAATGTCCGGTAGCAATGGACCATCGCCATCTCGTGCCCGTGGTGAGAACTCCGCCAGCGTTCGGCTTGCTGCCATCAACATACTCTCTGTTACACGCCGCGCCTGACTGGCAATGACACCAAGCCCTATGCCAGGGAAAATATAGACGTTATTACACTGGGCAATAGGGTAGAGCTTCTCTTTATAGTTGACGGGTTCGAACGGGCTGCCAGTCGCGATAATGGCATTACCGTCCGTCCAGCGGAGAATATCTTCCGGGCGCGCTTCCATGCGCGAGGTAGGGTTAGACAGCGGCATAATGATCGGCTTGTGGCAGTGGCAATACATCGCTCGAATAACTTCTTCGCTAAATAATCCCGGTTGACCCGTAACCCCAATGAGCACGGTAGGTTTGACGTTCTGGATAACATCAAGGAATGTGCAGTTTTCGCCTTGATTGTCCCAACTTGCCAAGTTTGAACGTGGTTGTGCCAAATGGTGCTGAAAAGGCGCAAGATGGGTCTGATCGTCGGTTAACAGGCCAAAACGGTCGACCATATAGATATTGGCGCGCGCTTGTGCGTCGGTTAAACCTTCTGACACCATTTGTGCCACGATATGCTCAGCAATACCGCATCCGGCAGAGCCTGCACCAAGGAAGACCACTCGCTGATCCCGTAGCTGATGTTGAGCTGCGCGGCAGGCGGCTATCAAGGTGCCAAGTGTGACAGCTGCTGTCCCCTGAATATCATCATTAAAACAGCAGATCTCATCCCGATAGCGGTTTAGCAGGGGAATAGCCGTGTGTTGGGCAAAATCTTCAAACTGTAATAATACGTTGGGCCAGCGGCGCTTAACGGCGCTGATAAACATATCGACAAATTCAAAATACTCATCGGCGGTAATTCGTGGATGACGCCAGCCCATATACAGCGGGTCATTGAGTAATTGGGAATTGTTGGTTCCCACATCAAGTAAAATAGGCAATGTCTGAGCCGGGCTGATGCCACCACATACGGTATATAAAGACAATTTGCCAATGGGGATCCCCATCCCACCAATGCCTTGATCTCCAAGGCCAAGAATACGTTCACCGTCAGTTACCACAATAACTTTAATATTCTGCTTAGTTGCATTATGCAAAATATCATCGAGCATATGCCTGTCAGGCCAAGAGATAAAAAGCCCTCTGGCTCGGCGGTAAATATCAGAGAAATGCTCACAGGCATGGCCAACAACTGGGGTATAAATGATCGGCATCATTTCAGAAATATGTTTGCCGACCAGATGATAAAATAGCGTCTCGTTGGTATCTTGGATATTGCGCAGATATATATGGCGAGCAATATCGGACTTGATGTCGAGAAATTGCTGGTAGGCCCGCTGCGACTGTTCTTCGATGGTTTCTACCGCGGCGGGTAGCAGCCCATGCAAATTAAACGTTTCCCGTTCATGGCGGGTGAATCCACTCCCCTTATTTAAAAGGGGAGAATCCATCAATAATGTGCCCGTGTACGGAATATAGAGTGAATCTTTGCTTTCTTCATGGAACATATTAAATATCCAAATACCAACGATGATGAAGAGTCTTAGGTCTAGAACAGCAGGTAGTTAGTTACCATCATGGTGATGATACCGCCGAGTGCCGGAATAAGTGTTCGCCTCACAATCATAAACGGAGAACATTCACCCGCCTTGCTGACCGCGATGATGATACCGGCAACTGGGGAGATAGAGCGCCCCATTCCTGCCATTAACTGCATCGGCAGAATCATGCTGACAGCTTCTTGACCAAACTTGCTGGCGATAGAAGGGGCCATCCCGGAGAAAGAGAAGAAGGCGGCGACACCAGAGCCGGTTAATACTGCGGTCACACCCACCAACAGTGTCATCAGAACGGTCATACTGGCGAAGCCAAAGCCGGCGTTTTGTACTGACACCAGCAAGTAGTCTATCGCACCGATTTTCTGCATCCCTTGTGCGTAGATATCTGCACAAACCAGTAACGAAACGATGCTGGTAAACATGCCCCCCATACCTTTGAAGAAGACCTGAACCCCTTTACAACAGGCGCGGAAATCACGTTTCACCAGAAGGTCACAAACAAACGCTGTCAACGTACCGATAATCATGGCAGTGACCACGTCTATTTTTATGGTATCAACGAACAGTGGGCTGAATATCAGCACTAGTGCAACCGGGAAAATAGGTAATAGTGCGTAGAAAGTAGGCACTTTCTCCTCGTCGGCCGTTTCGACGTTATTCACCTCTTGAACGACGACCGTGTGGCCATCTTTCTTGTCATAGTATTTAGCAGTAAAGAAGACTAAGACTGACACGACTATCATAACGCCAACCGCCACCGGCATCTGATAATGGGCAAAGTAGATGGCCGTTTCCATACCTGCATGTTTTGCTGCGAGGTTAGCTGTACCCACTGCAGGGCCGAGATCCATAAAGGCACAAAGACCAATCATGGATGCTGCCGCAGCTTTACTGACACCTAAGCGCACTAGCACCGGGAAGAAAGTCACCAACAATAACATGGCTAATCCGGCGGCACTGGAGATAGCCACGTGTAGCAGCTGTGCGCAAATATAACCCAGAGCCAGAATGAGGTAAGGTGCTTTAATCAGCTGCAGAGGGCGAATGCAGACATTTACCATGGCATTTGAGGCTTTAATATGGTCCATATAGCTAGCAAAACCGCCGGCTGCCATGATAATCAAACCGATACCAGCCACTTGAGTGGAGAGTGAATTTTTTGCAAAGGCAAAAATATCAACCCAAACAGAACCTGTTGACTTCGCTTTATCGTATAAAATGCTATGGTCTGGGTAAAAAATAGCGGTGATAGTCAGTAAAGAAATACCGGCCAGCAGCAACACCGTTTGAGGTTGATAATTCTTAATGATTAACCATGCAGCAATGATAGTAATCACTATTGCGATTATAAATGCAATCATGAGATGAGCCCTTTTTATTTGTTTTCCCGAGTGGAAAAACCACTGTTAAATAAAACTTTACAGATATATCTCAGGCGGGAACGGTTAATCTGTATGCCTGCTTATAATGTTGTCATAGTAGAAGTAAGCAACCGTTGGCAGAATGAGAAAATAGTTTTCTCACAGTAATTTGTGCGCAGTGTCTCATAACTTGAAATTCTTTGTTACATCGATTAATGATTTCATTTTACCTGTAGTTTGCATGATCATTAACAATGATATTCTTTCAGAAATATATTTATATGTCAGTGAGTCAAATTGGATGTCAAGAGGCAATAATGGATGAAAATTAATAATTTGTTGACACTTGAGAAATATATTTCACAAACAATACAATTAAATTCATTAACAGAATCGGAATGTCGCCTAGATGCTTATATTCAAGGGCATTTTAATGAATTACCTTTTCATGGCATTGTCGATCTCGCGCGTAATGCAATGGTGAGTAAAGCCACGGTCGGGCGTTTTTTAAATAAGTTGGGGTTCACAGGGTATTCATCTTTCAGGCGCGAGCTGGAAAAGGCTCTGTCACAGCAGAAACTGGTCCCCCCCTTTGAGCTGGTTTCTCGTGCTCAAGAGAAAACCAACATCACCACAGCAGAGATTGTTTCTGAGTTTAATAAAAATGTGACCATGTTGTTTGATAGCTTCAAGGATAATATTGATATTGAGAGTCTGGATCAGTTTATCAGCCTTATTTTGGACACCGATAGGCATCTCTATGTTATTGGTCCTTCTTCGTCTCATGCGATGGCGAAACATTTCACCACACTGGTTAAATATTTTAGGGATAAGGTGACACTTCTCTCTGTCGATGTCGGTGATTTACCGAAAGCTTTGCTGAATATATCCAGTAAAGATGTTTTGATCACTTTCTCCTATTATCGATTTAACCGTGTTGTCATTCGCGTGACAGAGTGGTTTCGTAAGAAAGATGCAGTAGTGGTACTGATAACTAATTCAGAATCAAATCCTTATGGTAAATTCTGTAATCTACAGTTTGTGTTGCCAAGCGATGTACAGTCGGTGTTTAAAAGCAGAATTATCAGTTTCTTTTTTGTCGAGTTAGTTCTGCATTTGGCATATGAAAAAGGGGAGGGTGAAGGAAATTTTGAGCAGTTGGAAGAGCTATTTGTCTTTTTTGAACTCTTTTCACCCTTACCTAAGTAAGGGGGTTAAGATTCCCCCGAGGGATATTCTCAGGGGCATCTTTAGTATTAAATCAATTGGTTGACGGTATTTCTTTATTCGTGGCATCAAAAAATGCCACCGTCTCTTCTATCAGCGCGTCATTACAGCCAAGATAAGAAGATGGATCACAAGCGGCAATAATCTCTTCTTCTGTTAAGAACTCGCGAATTTGAGCATTACCGAGCACTAATTGCAGCAAGTCTTGGGTGCCATCTGCCTCTTTTAATAACGCTTTCATTATGTTGTATCCCTGATCCCGGCCAATTTTATCAGCCAGTTTCATTGATACGGACTCTGACATAATGAAATATTTCGATGTATTGAAATTGTCATTCATTTTTTGCTTATCAACCACCAGATGAGTGATAAGGCGACAAGCGCGATCAAGGCTGGTGGAAAGACTGAGCGCCGATTCAGGTAGCAGCGTCCAATTGAGTACCCGCATTGAGGCGGCTCGCACATCTTGCTGGTCAAGCAAGTTGGTCGCACCTGAGGCATACATCCAACCCATACGGGACAAGGTTTGGATCATATTACTGGCCCGAGGGTTTGTTTTGTGCGGCATGGTACTGGAGCCACCACCACCTTCACCTTCTCTGACTTCGCCAAAAGCGGGCCTGCCCATCGTTTCCACATCATTGGCTATTCGGCACAGGGTGCCGTGTACCAAGGCAAAAAACTGCACGACTTGGACCACATTATCTTGGCTGGCATTCATCATGCCCACTGGTGAAGATAATCCCAGCGATTTCATTAGATTATCTCGAGTCTCCATCCCGTGATGACCTACGGAGGCAAGGTTTCCTACTGCGCCACCAAATAGACCGGTAATGGCAGTTGGATAGAGATTATCAAGGCGATGAATGTGGCGAGTTAGCTCACTCAGATAACTGCTGACCTGCAATCCCCAAGTGGTGGCAGAGGCATCCACAGAATTGGTTCTGGCGACCATGACCGTGTTTTTATGTTCCAGCGCCATGGTTTTCAGGCACTCTCCCAGCTCAATCAACTGACGGCGCAGCAATAGCAATGTCTCTTTCATACGCATGGCTAGCGCAGAATCTAATAAATCCTGCGTGGTACATCCCCAATGGAGATATTTTTTTACCAGCGGTGTGCCAGCATCAGTGATTTGGTCAACCAGCGGTTTTATCGCCATTCCAACTGAACGGGTTTCTGCTGCTAATCGCGGCCAATCAATCTCTAACGATTGGCAAGTCGCGACGATCTCTTCAGCCGCTGGTGTCGGAATTATCTCTAATTCTGCTTGTACGCGGGCTACCGCCATTTCAAATGCCAGCCAGCAGCGAATTAAATTCTCATCAGACCAAATCTGTTTCATTTCCGGGTGAGTAAACAAGGACGAATACAGTTCCGAATCAAATACTGAACTATGACTACCTCGCATTATTGACTCCAAAATAAGTAGATGAACGATATCAGTGAGTTGGTTCTATTTATATCTGTTTACTGGCTGAAAGTCTGGTCTAATTTCTTGATGATAAAAATGAGAATATGAATTTCCCTTCTGTTACCTCCATTTTATTACTGAAAACGTGACAAACTTAACACAAAAGTAATATTGCTAACTTTTTGTATAATACAAAGAATGGTTAATTACTTAACTTTTATTTATCACTTATTAAATTTGACGGTGAAATTATGTTTTGAATTAGATTTGATTAATGTTTTGGGCGGAATATCACGTTTTAAAATGAGAAAGAAATATTCCCATACCCCACATTGCTTTTTGATATTAATAATTTCCACGATAAAAAATATTTTTATCTTCTTATCAGTTGAATTTTCTGACTGGGGTGCTCTACACGTTTTTAATTATAGGTAAAATATGAAAATTAAAATAATGCCGATTATTGTTTTAACCTGTATGAGTTCATCTGCATTAGCGATGAACGTCTATAAAAATAATGAAACGACGCTGGATATATATGGGCGTTTGGAATATCAGTTTGCACATGGTGATACTTCATTCGCTGGAGATGATGTGCGAAATCAACTGGGCGGGCGCTTAGGTATCTATGTTACTCGTGATCTTCCATTGCTTGAAGATACTAAAATTATTGGTCGTCTGGAATGGCAGGTGAGAACCGAGAAAAACGATAATAAAACCAAGGATAAAGATCTGGATGCTCGTTATGCCTGGCTCGGTGTGTCTCATGCGCGCTATGGTGACTTAATTGGTGGACGTACTCAGAACCCGCTGTATCAGGTGATGAGAATGACTGACAAATATAAAAACTTTACGCCAAATGTTTATAACTACGGTATTAGCACAATTGATACTTCATTCCAATATAACCGTCAGGACGCCACTCTTCAGTGGAATGGTCAATTTGACGGGCACCAAATTCAGGCCGCCTACGTCGCAGGTAACGGTAACAGCGACAATGAAGGGCTTGATAACGGCATGATGATTAGTTATCGCAAAATGATTAAGGTGGGTGATCTAAAAATAACACCAGCCGTCGCTGTCAGTGAGTTTACACGTAAAGAAAACCCGCAGAAAAAAACCACCGATGGCCGTAAGAAACATCAACAAATAATGGGCGGATTACAGCTTGATTACGATGCCATGTCTTTAGCGATAACGGCTGGTAAGCTCTCCATCGAACGTGATGACAAGCCAGACAACGATTATTTCAGTTTTGATTCAGTGGCCTCATATCAGTTTAAACATATTAAAATTCTGGGGGGATATAGCTTCTTGGATGAAGACGGCAAAGATATTTACGAAAAAGAGGGCTGGAGAGCAGAAGCACAGTTAACCGTGGCTAAAAATGCTTATCTATCGCTGACCTATGACAGAGTACTGGCCAATAACAACCTCAAAATTAACGATGACGCCGTTATTCTTGGGTTACGCTACGACTTCTGAGGATAAAAATAATGAAGAAAATAATGTTGTTGCTGGCATGTGGATTAATCACGATGGCCAGTGCTCAGGCTGATACGCTTATTGCGCCACAGCCTCAAGCTAAAATGGACGGAGAAAGAAAAACATTCGCGCTCTACGGTAATTCATACATGCATTACAACAACCATGTGAATACCCGGTTGCGTGATTTAAGCCGTTCATTACTGCCTGATCAAGCGAAAGACTATATGTTCCGAGGAATTACCATTTCCAGTGGGCAATTAGGGTGGCATGTTCCTAACCTGAATTTCCAGAATTCTCTTCGCAAATGGGATGTGGTTATTCTACAGGGTAACTCTATGGAGCCTATTTCAGCCAAAGCCGAGTCACGCCAGTATTTTACTGATTCAGCCCAAACAATGGCGGATACCGCCCATCAAGCCGGATCTAAAGTTGTCTATTTCATGACATGGGCCAATAAGGATAAAAAGGAGCAAACGGACAAGTTGGCGAAAGCCTATATTGATATTGCCAGTAAAACAGGAGGTTACGTTGCTCCAATCGGTTTAGCGTTTAGCCGTGCAATCGAACTTCATCCAGAGATAGATTTGTACCACAGTGATGGTAATCACCCCTCTTTGGCGGGCACTTATCTGGCTGCCAGTGTGCTGTTTGCCACCATTTATGATCAATCTCCAGTGGGGGGCGCGCTGCCGGTAGACAGCGACATGACAGAACAGACCGCTCGTGCTTTACAACAGGTTGCTTGGGATACCGTGACGCAATTCCGCCAACAAGGAAAATAAGTTTTTCCCGCCACACCCTCTTGAAATATCTCCCTTATCGATATCCGTTAAGGGAGATATTTTTTTTAGGGTTGGGCGACCCCATCAGACAGTATTGTCATCACCTACCTCTAAAGAGGTATATTGTTGATTTTATGAAATATTTGATCGATGGAGTGAGTTTTTTTTGAGCTAGTTCATAAAAGCGAATACCCACACAATAATTGTTTGATCTAAAACAAGCATTCTCATTACTACAAATAATTTGCAGAAAATCCCCCTTACTATCTCCACAACCCCACAGGGTGATATCCGTCATGGGGGTCTATTGACCGAATGCGTTTCATCCTATTGCGGGTCTAAAAATATAAAAATAACTGTCTGGTGCGGACATTGGTAGCGTCCGGTATGGAAAAATACACTGGAGTACATATTGTGAGCAAATTTATAAGGCAGATGTCGGTAGGGATATTGGCTTTTTTCGTTCTGGGCGGGGTATGGACTTTGTCGGCTGCGCCAACGCCGCCGATTGAGGCCCGTAATGATAAATTCGCCGAGCAACATGTGGATCAATTCACCTCTTGGCTGAAAACCAAAGAGAGTGGACCACGAGAAGATGCTTTGGCGGAAGATCCCAATCTGGTCATTCTATGGGCGGGTTATCCTTTCGCGAAAGACTATAACAAACCTCGTGGGCATGCTTTTGCCGTCACCGATGTGCGCGAAACCTTGCGAACCGCTGCGCCAAAAACTGCAGAAGATGGCCCATTACCCATGGCATGTTGGAGCTGTAAAAGCCCAGATGTTGCACGCTTGATCAATGAACAAGGCGAGGACGGGTATTTTAAAGGGACGTGGGCTAGAGGGGGGCCGGAAGTGGTCAACCAACTCGGTTGTGCTGATTGTCATGATACCGCGTCGGCTGATTTTGCTGCGGGGAAACCGGCATTGGTGTTATCACGCCCTTATACCGAGCGCGCCCTGCAATCTATCAATAAACCGTTTGAGCATGCCAGCCGTTTAGACCAGCAATCCATGGTCTGTAGCCAGTGCCATGTTGAATATCACTTTGCCGGTAAAGATAAAGCAGTGAAATTCCCATGGGATAAAGGCACCGATGTGGAGTCCATGGAGAAATATTACGATGAAATTGCGTTCTCCGATTGGATTCATCCACTCTCGAAAACACCGATGTTAAAAGCCCAGCATCCAGAGTATGAAACTTGACGTGCGGGTATCCACGGTAAAAATAATGTTACTTGCATCGATTGTCACATGCCGAAAATCCAAAACGCAGCAGGCAAAATGTATACCGACCATCAAATCCGCAATCCATTTGATAGCTTCGAGACCACTTGTGTTAACTGCCATACCCAAGACAAAAAAACCTTGCAGGATATTGTGGCCGAACGTAAAGCCAGCATTCAGGAGCTGAAACTGAATGTTGAGAAGCAGTTGGTTCATGCGCATTACGAAGCGAAAGCGGCTTGGGATGCTGGGGCGACTGAGCAGGAAATGCAGCCGATTATGCAAGATATTCGTCACGCGCAATGGCGTTGGGATTATGCCATCGCCTCTCACGGCATCCATATGCATGCACCAGATGTTGGCCTGAGGGTGCTCGGCGGGGCGTTGAATAAAGCGGCCGATGCCCGCACCAAGCTAGCACGTTTACTTGCCACCAAAGGGATTAGCCACGAAATTCCACTGCCAGACATTTCCACCAAACTCAATGCGCAAAAAGCCTTGGGGATGGATATGGACAAGTTGAACAGTGAGAAGCAGGAGTTTCTGCAAAAAGTGGTGCCTGCTTGGGATGAGCAAGCCAAAAAAGCGGGCCGTTTGAGCCAGTAAGAGGCGTTCCGGTGTGGCGAGAACGCCAGCCGGAGCTATTCCAGGGACAAACTGGCTCCAGTGTGGGGCCATAGCAAAGGTGGAATAACTATGCGCGTTTTACGTTCATTCTGTCACGCAGTGTTGCTGACAGTGTTGGCCTTGTATCAGTTGCCGGCACTTGCCACAACACAGGCTGATACGCTGAAAGCAACCGACTCGCGTCATGTTGTTGAGCCGCAGCGTAATCCGGATGCTGCTTGCGTCCAATGCCATAAAGAGCAAAAAGATGAGCTGCACGGCAAGCATGCCAGCGCCATAAATCCGAACACACAATTAGCGGTTACCTGTACTAACTGCCATGGTAAAGCATCGATTTTGCACCGTAATGGCGTCAAAGATGTGATGCGCTTTAACAGCGATATGTTGAATGCGGATAAGGCAATGTACAGCGTATCGCAACAAAACAGTGTTTGTATGAGTTGTCACCAACCTGAGAAATTGCGTGAAGCTTTCTGGCCACATGATGTGCATATGCTGAAGCTTTCCTGTGTCAGTTGTCATCAGTTGCACCCGAAAACCGATCCAATGCATGGTTTGGATGATAAAGGGCGGGTCAAAATCTGTGTGGATTGTCACCGCCGCCAGCAGGAGTTGATACCGAAGGACGCGCCATGAATACGAATCGTCGTCATTTTATCGTTGGTATGGGGGCGCTGATTTTCATGACGGGTTCATCCCGGCGTTCGCTGGCTGTCAGTGGCACTCTTGATGGCGTCCGCTACGGCATGTTGCATGACGAAACCCTCTGTATTGGTTGCACGGCATGTATGGATGCCTGCCGTGAAGTTAATCATGTGCCGGACGGAGTCTCGCGCTTAAGCATTATTCGCAGCCAACCCATTGGCGAGTTTCCGGCGGTGAAATATCAATTCTATCGCCACTCTTGCCAACATTGTGATAAAGCACCGTGCGTGGACGTGTGCCCAACAGGTGCATCATACCGTGACAAGGAGACCGGGATTGTCGATGTTGATCCTGATCTTTGTGTCGGGTGCCAGTACTGTATTGCGGCTTGCCCGTATCGGGTGCGTTTTATCCATCCAGTGACGAAGACCGCCGACAAATGTGATTTTTGCCGGAAAACCAATCTCAAGCAAGGCAAGCAACCGGCTTGCGTGCTGTCGTGCCCAACCAAAGCACTGATTTTTGGCAATCTGGATGACCCTAACAGTGAGTTGGTGAAGCTGTTACATCAACGCACCGTCTATCGCGCCAAGCTACATCTGGGAACACAACCGAAGCTATATCGAGTTCCTTTCCAGTACGGGGAGATAACCGGATGAATCCTGAACTGAATACGCCATTTCATTTTGACTCACTCGTCTGGGATTGGCCGATCGCCATCTATCTGTTTTTGATAGGCGTTTCTGCTGGCATGGTTGTGGTAAGCCTGCTGGTTAAGCAGCGTGTATTGGGGGACGATGCTCCACAGAGCGGGCTGCTTAAGTCCACGGCGATTATCGCGCCACTGGCGGTTATCTTGGGCCTATTTATCTTGATTCTGCACCTCACTCGACCTTGGACGTTCTGGAAACTGATGTTTTTCTACAGCACCAGTTCAGTGATGTCGCTGGGGGTCATGCTGTTTCAGCTTTATATGGTGGTGCTTTTGGTCTGGCTGGCGGTGATATTTCGTCATTGGTTAACGGCTTTACTACAGCCTTATCGAAAATTAGTGTGGGTCGGTACGTTGCTTCACCGGTTGGCCCCGATTGAACGCAAACTCGAACCGGTGATGATGTTTCTGGCCGTAGCGCTGGGTGCTTATACCGGTTTTCTGCTATCCGCATTGAAGAGCTATCCATTACTGAATAATCCGGTCTTGCCGGTGTTATTTCTATTCTCGGGTGTCTCTTCTGGTATCGCCGCAATGGTGCTGTGCTCGGTCACTTTTTTCAAAGAGCCTCCCCACAGCCCAGCCTTGGCTTTTGTGCATCGGTTGGAGAAACCGGTGGTCTGGCTGGAGCTGTTTCTGTTGCTGGCATTCTTCACGGGGCTTTGGTTCGGTGGCGGTCAAAAAGAAGTGGCTGTGACGGTGGCACTCGGTGGCGGTTTCTGGGCATTGATGTTCTGGTTTGGGGTGATAGGTTGCGGCATGGTGCTGCCAATGGCGTTAAACCGCTATTGCAGCCATAACGTACGACATCGGGTTTCATTCTTACTCGCCGTTTCTGGCCTGAGTTTGTTCGGGGTCTTTATATTACGATTTTTCATTCTTTATGCCGGTCAGATGACGGTCGTGTGATGTGATAGGAAAAATTCAGTGGCGAGTAAAATGGCATGATAGGTGAGTTGGGGCTGTTGTCACTGCTGGCAGCGACGTCATTGGCGCTATTGCTCGGTTGTGTGCCCTTTATTGCTTTACATGGGCGGCGGCTACCTTTGCTGTGTTGGTTGCCGTCGCTCAGCTATGGCATCACTTTATTTATCGCACTAACCTTATTGGCACTGGGGTGGTGTTTTGTCACTGATGACTTTTCGGTGCTGTATGTTGCGCAGCATAATAATAGTCAGCTTCCGTTGTTTTATAAGATTGCAGCCATTTGGGGTGGGCATGAAGGCTCCATGTTGTTTTTGTTGTTTGTATTGAGTGTGTGGAGCAGTGTACTGACGGTGTTTCGTCGCCACTATCCACTGCGTTTTGTGGCCCGCGCCCTCGGTGTTATGGGTTGGCTGCTGGTTATTTTGAGCCTGTTTATCCTCTTTTTCTCTAATCCATTTGAGCGATTGTTTCCCACTCTGGCCGAGGGGCGCGACTTGAACCCCATGTTGCAAGATCTCGCGCTAATATTTCATCCCCCCTTGTTGTATCTGGGCTATAGCGGCTTTGCTATCAGTTTTGCTTTTGCTATGGCGACTTTGCTGGAGGGGAGTTATGGTCAAAATACGGCGCACTATAGTCGCCCGTGGGTACTGGCGTCTTGGTGCTTACTGACTGCGGGCATTTTGTTAGGTGCGTGGTGGGCGTACAGTGAATTGGGCTGGGGCGGCTGGTGGTTCTGGGATCCGGTCGAAAATGCTTCGCTATTACCTTGGCTGACCGCCTCGGCATTACTGCATGTGTTAGCTATCAGCGCGCGTCGTGGTTTGTATCATCAGTGGGGAATTTTGCTGTCATTGGTGACTTTCCAACTCTGTTTGTTAGGAACTTTTATCGTTCGCTCAGGGGTGTTGACCTCAGTGCATGCTTTTGCTGTTGATGCTGCTCGAGGGGAGGCTTTACTGGCATTATTTGGCACTGTAACACTGATTTCATTGACATTATTTGCCTTGCGCGTGCGCGGAAATCCTCGTCGTGCCGATTTTAACGTGTTCTCATTGGAAACACTGTTACTGGCAGCGCTGGTGTTATTGGGGATTGCGGCTATCACTGTGCTGATTGGTACACTATATCCGTTGATTTTCAGTGCATTAGGGCTGGGGACATTATCCGTTGGTGCGCCATATTTTAACCAGACACTGACACCTTTTGTCCTGCTAATGCTGTTATTGATGGGGTGTGTACCTTTTGCTCATTGGCAGCAAAGCCCCAAAACAGACTACTGGCGTCTTATGGTTCCTGCATTATTAGCGCTCAGTGGTGGATTACTCAGTTCGGGGTTGTTGAGCCAAACTTGGCATCCGGGAATGATTCCGGGTGTAGCCTTAGCTCTCTGGGCATTGTCCGCCCCTCTTTTTGCACCTCAGATACGTTGGCGTTCATGGCTGATACATGGTGGCGTTGCCGTCAGTTTGTTGGGGATGCTGTTTGCCGCATATTACTCGGTGGAGCAGGGCAGTCGCCTTTCTCCTGGTCGTCAGGCTACGTTGGCGGGATATCAATTTACATATCATGAAACGGAGCTATTAGTTGGCCCAAACTATACCAGTGAACGGGCGCTCATCACGGTAAGCCATGAAGGACAACCCATAGCGACGCTACGCCCTGAACGGCGACACTACAGTGTACGAGAAATGTTGATGATTGAACCTGCTATTGTCAGTGGCCCATTGGCTGATTTTTATGCGGTTTTAGGCGACAGCCTCGGGCGTGGGGAGTACAGCGTGCGTTTGTATCATAAACCGCTGGTGAGTTGGATTTGGGGGGGCACTTTGATGATGGTCTTCGGGGGATTACTGGCGCTATGGCATCGAACCCGCGGCTCCCATGAAAGTAAGGAGGTCAAATGAAACAACGGTGGCCTTGGTTGATTGTTCCTCTGCTGGGTTTGATTTTAGGTATTGTGCTTTACAGTGGCTTAAGCCGAGATCCGCATCGCATTGAGTTAGCAGAGCAAAATCTGCCTTTCCCGGCTTTTTCATTATCTGAATTAGAGCAGCCAACACAAAAACTCACCCGGGAGCAACTGCTGGGTAAGGTGACCGTGATTAATGTCTGGGCCAGTTGGTGCCCTAGCTGTCAGCAAGAAATGGCGGCATTGGCCCAGATTTCCAGCAGGCTACATGGCGTGCAGTTCTATGGATTGAACTACCGCGACTCTCGTCAAGCAGCATTGAATACTCTTCAGCGCTATGGCAATCCTTACCAAAAGAGCTTGTATGACCCGCAAGGGACGTTAGCCTTGGCAATGGGGGTCTATGGTACGCCTGAAACCTGGCTAATTGATGCCAATGGCCTTATTCGCCAGCGCTATGCAGGAGTGATGACGCAAGAGATATGGCAGCAGCAGTTTATGCCGCTATTGGCGCAATCAGCAACGACAGGAGCACCATGAAAACCTTTTTGCTGATGCTATCTCTGCTATTTTCAGCCGGGGTTTCGGCAGATTTAGTGGACACTTATCATTTTAGCTCGCCACAAAATCAACAGCGGGCATTAGCGTTGGCCAAAGAACTGCGCTGCCCGCAGTGTCAAAATCAGAACTTGCTGGAGTCAACCTCACCGATTGCACAAGATTTGCGCGTAGAGGTTTATCAACTGGTAGAGGCCGGGCACAGTTCTGAAGAGATAGTGGCCCAGATGACTCAGCGCTATGGTGATTTTGTTCTTTATCGACCTCCACTGAGAGGGGCAACGCTGGTGCTGTGGTTTGGGCCTGGCGTGCTACTAATCTGTGTCTTGGGGGGTGTCGTGTGGCGAGTCAGGCGCCGAGCTCGCTCACCTTCGCGAGGGGCACACTAATGATACTGGCTGCCGGTCTGGCAATATTTTTACTTCTCATTCTGATGGGCCTTTGGTGGCCTTGGTTGGTGCAATATGGTCGTTTGAGTTGGCGCTGGCCTTTAGGCTTTAGTCTGTTGGTACTCCTGCTTATTCTGCTGGGATATCAACAGTTAGGACATTACACGGCGGTACAGCAGGAGGCTTTGCGTCAACAAGAAGCCAAGCGGCTGAATACGATGCTGGACAAACAGAGCAATGACCCAGCGCTATTTCGGTTACAGCAACGCATCCGTCAGGAACCCGATAAGGGAGAGTTGTGGTTCAGTTTGGCGCAATATTATTTATATCGTAATGAGTTTGAGGATGCGCTGATTGCGCTGCAACAAGCTGAACGTTTGCAGGGAGCCAGTGCGGCATTAGATGCGGCGCGGGCGACCATATTTTATTACCAGTCAGGGCAGAGAATGACTGGCGATGTGGCCTATTGGTTAGAGCGGGCGTTGGCAAAAGATCCTTTGCAATATACCGCGCTGATGCTGCAAGCCAACGACGGTTTTACCCATGCCCGTTATGGTGAAGCCATCGCTATTTGGCAGCGGCTCCTTGAGAGTGATAACCCAGAGATTGACCGCGCGATGATAATCCGTGCCATCACCTTAGCGCAGATCATGCAGCAAACACCTTAGTTCCTCCTCGCATTTAACCCAAATAATAGGCAAAAAAAACCCTTACCAATCTCATTTGGTAAGGGATGCCAATTCGGCCAACACCAGGGAAACATTATAACCGTTTATTTATCATACGATTAATTTGTGTTAGTGACATGACTTAAGTCAACTTTATCTAGATTACATTAATATGTTTAATGTTTATATGTCATTAAAGAATATTTTTTACGAACAGGTGCAGTTGAAGCCATAAGATGGGTTGCTAATACGCATGCGCGTGATGAAAACGGTAAAATAATTGTTGAAAAGTCGTACACATTGGTGAGTTTTGTGGCGATGAATTGACGGAATTTTCACCGGTATGGGGGGAGCACTTTAGGAGGAGATGGTCGCCATCTGAATGTAAAAGCATCCAGATGGCGGGGTAAAACCTGGTATTGGCGAAAATATATTCTTTGCAGACTAACTTTCTGAGCGCCAGTGCGCTAAGATATTAGTTCTATTATATTGAAAACTAATTCTGTAAAGCAAAAACAGTTTAATTAACATAGGGCTATAATAATAGCTAGCCTTAAGTCCAGCTTACAAAACTAACCTTTGGTCTAGGTTTTTTTTAGTTTATCGAATAAGCGAATTTTATATAAGAAATGTCTGTGTGGGGATTCTATACTGTATTTTCTATTGAAAACAATGTGATAAAAATGTATTGTTACATTATGCATTGGGTGAATTTGGTCTGTTATGATAATTGATTATTTTGATAATGAAAGTATTAATGAAGACATAAAAAACTATATTCAAAGAAGAATAAAGTCTTATGGTGATCTCCGCTACTCTTATTTAGTTATAAATAAGAAAACACCTTTGCATCCTACTATTATTTCTAACTACCCATTAGATTGGGTGAAAAAATACAAAAAGAATAGTTATCATCTTATTGATCCTGTTATCTTGACCGCGAAAGACAAAATTTCCCCTTTTGCATGGGATGACAACTCCGTTATTAATAAAAAATCAACAGACTCAGCCGTGTTTAAGTTGGCTAGAGAGTATAATATTGTTAATGGCTATACTTTTGTGCTTCACGACAATAGTAATAATATGGCAACATTAAACATTTCTAATGGCAGTGATGACAGCATATTCTTTGATGAACTTATTGAAATAAATAAAGAAAAAATTCAAATGCTGCTCATTTTTACACATGAAAAAATGTTAGGTCTTTATCATAATAATGATGAAAAGAATCAGCCGTGTAATAATAAAATTGAGAGAGACATATTTTCCCCTAGAGAAAATGAAATTCTGTATTGGGCTAGCGTGGGTAAAACTTACTCTGAAATCTCAATAATATTAGGTATAAAAAGAAGTACAGTTAAGTTCCACATTGGCAATGTGGTCAGAAAACTAGGTGTTTTAAATGCCAAGCATGCAATAAGACTTGGCATTGAGTTAAAGCTAATTAAATCTATTTAACAATGTCGGGCACGACCAGAGGCCAATTTTCAAGAGTACGGGGTTCTATTTTATGAATTCTCCGTATTTTATTTATTAGCTTTTGTTGACTATCAATATCAACACCAAGGTGTAAAAGGTAAATAACCTCATTCTTCTCCGATTCACCTTGGTTTAGCACTGTGATATTCCAGCCAGAGCGTTTCAGCAAGACAAACATTCCTCGACTGACGACAGTGAGAATCCCTTTATATCCATGATCTTTTGCATAATTGACCATGGCTAAAAAAAGTATCGTACTCAGAGAACTATTATTACCCACCATATCTCTGGCTAATGCTTTCTCCACAAAAAAACGACTGGACTCGATAAACCCATCAATAGGCAGATCGACATCCGAAAAATAAGGAGAGAATGGCCCTGTTATCATTGTTGGGTGTTTCATTTCAATAAATCGAACACTACAAACAATGGTGTTATCTATTGTTCCCAATATATAGTTGGTATTCTCATCATCATATTGGTCGCTTTCTTTGCCATCAATGCAGGTCACTTTCCAATCGAGCCGATCTTTGAATGTTATTTTTCTGAGTGAAAAGACCTCGTCCAGCTTTCTTTCCGGCATATTATTAAAGTTTACGTTAAAGAGTTTTAACATAATAAAAACCAAAGTTATTTAGTTAAAACAACATCGTACACGATCTTTGATTGTTAGTGCAAACATTGCGCTACGCGACCTGCCCGCCTAAATGGTAAATAAATGTCCACATGGCTGTACACATATTGTGCAAACCGCACTGAGACCTGTGAGGGTTTTAGGCTAATCATGGGCAATTGATGCGAAGCAACGGTAGGGTTGTGATCTTTTTAGGGAAAAGGTGACATCAGACAGGACTTTTTAATGAGAAATGGTTATAACGAAACAATGTTTCATTTCATGATTGAAAAGGATGTTGACGTGGACAGTAGTCCTCCGCTTTTTACGAATAAAAAATTTGTTTTTCTCGTCGCAACATTCTGTTGCTTGCTTTGGGGGAGCGCCTATCCGGCCATTAAAAATGGTTATGCGCTATTTCATATTGCTCCAGATGATATTCCAAGCAAAATGGTTTTCGCGGGTTATCGTTTTTTATTGGCCGGGATTGTGCTGCTCATTTTTGCAATTGCCAGTGGTAAGGCAATTGGGCGCCTTAGAAAAGGCCAGTATAAGCAGATTGCTATTTTGGGGTTAACTCAGACAGCTTTGCAGTATGTTTTTTTCTATATTGGCTTGGCATACACCACGGGTGTAAAAGGGTCAATTATGAATGCAACTGGCACATTTTTCAGTGTGCTATTAGCTCATTACATTTATAAAAATGACCGACTGACATTCAATAAAATTATTGGGTGCGCATTAGGTTTTGCCGGTGTCATGGTGGTTAATTTCGGCTCCGACTTGATGGACTTCAATTTTTCGCTGATGGGGGAAGGCAGTGTGGTCTTGGCCGCATTCATTCTTTCAGCAGCCAGTATCTACGGTAAACGTATTTCGCAAACCATGGATACGACTGTGATGACAGGCTATCAATTGGCGATTGGCGGGCTGGTATTGACGGTTGGCGGTTATCTCTTTGGCGGTAACTTAAGTGGATTTGGATGGCAGGCATTATTGTTACTGGCATATCTGGTGCTGTTATCGTCAGCGGCTTTTGCATTATGGAGTCTACTGCTCAAATATAACCGAGTTGGTATGGTTGCCCCATTCAACTTCCTTATCCCCGTATCCGGAGCTGTACTGTCGGCCATTTTCCTGAACGAAAGTATTCTCGAGTGGAAAAATGCTATCGCCTTGGTATTGGTCTGTGTGGGGATTATTTTGGTTAACCGCATTAAGCCGAGCAGAGTGTAACTTTTTGCCACAAAACGATTGTTTAAAATGAGAGCATTCCTCACCATTTTTGTCACTACAGCACTACACTAATAAGTCACTGCCAGCAATTATTGCTAGTGATAACTATCTGGCCTCTGCATCACAATGATTGTGTTCAGGGGCTTTAACGAGGGCAAAATCATGTTGATTCAGCCTTATTTATTTTTTAATGGTGACTGTGAAAACGCCGTTAAGTTTTATGCCGAGCAATTGGGCGGCGATGTAGTTGCGATGATGCGTTATAAAGATATTCCTGATCCCGAAAGTTGCCCACCCGGTACTAATCCTGAGTCCATCATGCATGCCCGCTTACAAGTGGGTAGTAATGTGATCATGGCGTCTGATGGTTGTGCAAGTGACGGTGACAGCCCACATAAGGGCTATTCACTCTCAATTAATGTGACCGATATGGATAAAGGCGAAGCGCTATTCAACGGTTTATCTGAAGGAGGGCAAGTGATTATGCCATTTGGCGCAACATTCTGGGCTAAGGGCTTTGGGATGCTGACGGATAAATTTGGGGTCGGCTGGATGATTAATGTTGAGTGACAGATTATGCTGGCATGCCGTGTAATCAGCTACGGCATGCCAGAGTCGCAGTGTGAGAATCAGGCTTTATCCGTCACTATCTTCACCCCAACCCGACTGACGCGATCAGACTCCATTTCGGCAATGGTCCAAGTTAATCCATCCCACTCAATCTGATCACCGATAACCGGTTCGCCGCCAAAGAGATAAAGCACAAATTGGCCGAGGGTTTGTTGCTTATCGACACCGGGCTCCAGATTGAGGCCATAAATCTGAGAGATGTCATGAAGCTTTGCATCAGCATCGAGAATAAAATCACCAAAGAAGCGCTCGTCCAATTGAATGCTGGGGGATTGGCTAAACAGTTTCCCCAGAGCAGGTAGATGATGCTCCTGACCAATGACACACAAGATATCGCCTTCTTTCAGGCGGGTACTGCCATTTGGGTGTAACAGATCCTTTCCTCGAAATAGTGCGGCAATTCGGGTTTCCTCCGGCATTTTTAAATCACGCAAGGCAGCACCAATGCACCACTTGTCGGAGCTGAGTTGGTAAATAAATTGCTCCCACTGATTATTCTTATCAATGTCTAAACCAATACGCGCCACCGGAGCCAGGGCTGGGGGGACCACCAATTTTGTCTTACGCGCAGCGAACGACAGGCTGGTACCTTGCAATAATAGCGAGACCAACACGACAAAAAAGGCGACATTGAAGAATAAATTCGCATTGGGAATACCCGCCATCATCGGGAATACGGCCAAAATAACCGGTACTGCACCACGTAGGCCAACCCATGAAATAAAGATGCGTTCCCGCAGATTAAAACTTGGGAAGGGCAGTAAGCCGATAAACACCGACAGGGGGCGGGCGAACAGAATCATCCACAATGAAAGGATCAGCGCCGGGATGGCAATTGGCAGCAATTCACTTGGGTTAAGTAACAACCCCAATACGACGAACATTCCAATTTGACTGAGCCATGCCAACCCATCGAAGGTTTGCAAAATGCCTGCGCGGTTGCGAATTGGGCGGTTACCTAACAACAAGCCACAGAGGTAGACCGCCAAAATGCCACTACCATTCATGGCCGTGGCGAGTGAGAAGACTAAAATCCCGCCGCTGACGGCCAATAATGGGTATAAGCCACTTGGCAGCTCAATACGATTAATGAGCAACAGCAGCAGCCCACCGCCGCCTAGCCCAATAAAAATCCCCAAGCCAAATTGCTGTATTAAGTGGACCAGGAACATCCAACTGAGGCTGGTTTCACCGGCGGAGATCATGGCGATCAGAGTAATGGTTAAAAAGACTGCCATCGGATCGTTGCTACCCGATTCAATCTCCAGCGTTGCACTGACGCGCTCATTCAGACCTTTACCCCCTAATAGCGAGAAGACTGCGGCGGCATCAGTGGAACCTATAATCGCACCAATTAATAAACCCTGAATAATATCTAAATCAAATAACCACGCGGCGGCTAAACCGGTCAGCCCCGCCGTAATTAACACACCGACGGTTGCCAACGAAAGGGCGGGCCACAGTGCAACACGGAATGATGACGCTCGAGTGCGCATTCCGCCATCCAGCAGGATAACGGCTAACGCCAAGTTACTGACCAGATAGGCGGCAGGATAATTATTAAAAGCAATACCGCCAATGCCGTCGGTGCCCGCCAACATGCCAATACCGAGGAAGATAACCAAAATAGGAATACCTAACCGGGAAGAGAGTGAGCTTAATAAAATACTGGCTCCCACCAGCACTGCGCCGATCAAAAAAAGGCTATTGATAGTGATGGCGTCCAAGGTGGGAGGTCTCCTGAGATAAATATAACGAAATGAAAGGGGGCGAAATTATTATACACAGATTTGCTGGAATCTATGGGTAGATATGACCCAATTCAATGGGTTATTGAGGCAGAAACAGCAATGATTTTGGTCATAGGACGAGAAAAAAACAAAACTGTACAAATAAGAGGCAGGTCGCTCACCTTTAATCGCCCGCGGGGAATCAAGGGTGAGCGTTGTATAACAACTAGTCGCGCTTGATCGTTGCCAAAGCTCTTCGCAGGGCTTCAGCCGTCACGAGTTTTTCCTGTTCAGGAAGATTATCGGTTGAAAATTGTGAGAGTTCTGTAATTAAGACACTGCGATCTTTACCGGTGATCGCGCTATCCAGTGCACCGCTAAGACGGCTAATGAGGGCCAGTAGAGTACCGAACTGCGCAGTATCCGATGTGGGATTATTCTCAATAGATTCTTGCTTATTCATCACAATTCCTCTTTTTGTTGTCACTGCAAGTGAAACAAATCCTGCTAGGAATCAACAGGATAACTGCTCTAAAAACAGAGCGCACAGTGAGGCATTTGCCATCCCGCATCAACATGATGGCCTGACAGTGTAGCGGTTTTATGACCAAAACGGTATGCAGATAACTCAATCACTTAGCAATAACATTATTCGTTTGAATAATACTTTGATTACGCCGTTTGCTGCTGGGGCTTGCCAGAAAACAAGAATTTCAGCAATGGAATACGGCGATGAACCTCATATAAAGCAAACGAAATTAGGCAAACAAAGACCATACCAAGTATGAAACCCAGAGCGTTATTGTCAATTTGTGGCGTGATAAATGCTCCATAAACCAAGGTTAATGGGTGATGCACCAGATAAATGAAGAGGGAGGCGTTAACCAGATAAGTGATACGGGGGGAAGGGTAGTTGAGCAACCGATGCCCAAGAGAATAGACAACGTTGGTCATGGTAACCCCCATTAATGCCTTAATAATAAGATCCAGCTCAAAGGCAAAAAACTCAGAAGTATTAATATGTTGGTTTAGATAGTAGGCACCAAACAATAGCACGGAGGCGACTAATGCGCCGGGCGAAAACGTGAGAAATACCTGTTTAAGTGGGGGATAGATAAAACTGTAGGCACCCAGAAGAAAGAAAGGCAGATAAAAAAGTGTCTCCATAACAACGAAATTGAAAACACTATTAAAGAGAATTTCAGGGTTAAGAAGAAATATTATTCTCCGCACTACTGAATAAACAAACACAAATAGAAACAATGATAGTGAGATTTTTCCTATATTATTCATTCCTTTTATCAAAGCAGGAATTGCGTGTTTTTTATTCTTCATTTTCTGAAACAGATAAAAGCACAGCCCCGTGAGTAATGCGAGAGTTAACAAAAACCATAAGTGTGAAACAACTTCCCAAATAGCAATATTTATTTTTTGATAAATTGTAAATGAGTTCCAATCTTGTAATTTATTAGTGTAATTCTTGAGTAAGAAAAACTGCGGTATAGTAATCAACGGAATAGCGGTAACTAACGGAATAACCACACGTTCTAGGCGGACCTGAAGCCAGCGCTGGCGCTCATAGCGCTGATATAGCATGAACGAAAAATAGCCTGAAATAACAAAAAATACCTGCATACGAAAGGCGTGAATGAAATCGTTCAGGAAGGTAAATGTCAGCGAGGGATGACCGCTGTTAACGGCCCAATGATTGCTGGAGTATATAAGAGAAAGATGAAAAGGAATGCCGAGTAACATCAAATAGGCGCGAATGGCGTCTAAAAAGTACTCCCGTTGGTTAGTATTTTTTTTCATACTTATTCGCTAGTTGTTATCTGAATTAGAATAACCTATCTGATTTTGCCCAGACTTTTTCTTTATAGTAAATATTCATTGTTAACTATATACGTTATCAATGGATCAGGACGACGAGAAACACTACTATAAGGGTTAATAATTTTCCATAGCGTATTTTAGCCTAGCTTGTTAGGCTTATGGCTTAGCCACAGGTTTACACAATGAGCGGGCAGTATAACTCCAGACATAACAATAATCTGGATTTATCTACCTAGTCTGCGGGATAAACCGTCAATAATTTGGCTATTGTGATTTAGGGGGAGATGTGGGAGTTAATATTTTGTCGGACGCAAATAGAATGTCAAAAGGGTTACGCGCGAACAGCGCCAGATGGTTGGGAGTGACTCTCCTGCTGTCATTATTCACTTCTCAGGCAATGGCTTTCTCGTTAGATGATGTCGCTAAACAAGCTCAGGCTCTGGCGGGTAAAAGTTTCGAAGCACCAAAAAGTAATCTTCCATCGCAATTTCGTGAAATGAAATTTGCCGATTATCAGCAGATTCAGTTTAACCATGACAAGTCATATTGGACCAAACTGGATACGCCATTTAAGTTAGAGTTTTATCATCAGGGGATGTATTTCGACACCCCGGTGCAGATTAATGAAGTCACGGCAACCAGTGTTAAGCCCATCAGTTATAGTCCCGATTATTTTAACTTCGGCTCAGTCAAACATGATCCTGAGTCCGTGAAGAATTTGGGTTTTGCTGGGTTTAAAGTGCTTTATCCCATTAATAAAGCGGATAAAAAAGATGAAATCGTCAGTATGCTGGGTGCCAGCTATTTTCGTGTGATTGGTAAAGGTCAGGTATATGGTCTTTCTGCTCGCGGGTTGGCGATTGATACCGCATTGGCCTCTGGCGAGGAATTCCCACGTTTTCGTGAGTTCTGGATTGAGAGACCTAAACCGAATGATAAACATTTGGTTATCTTCGCGTTACTGGACTCACCACGAGCTACCGGCGCTTACCGTTTTGTCATTTATCCGGGTCGCGATACCACCATTGATGTGCAGGCTAAAGTCTTCTTGCGCGATAAAGTCGAGAAGCTGGGGATTGCCCCCTTAACCAGTATGTTCCTGTTTGGCCCAAGCCAACCGTCTGCGGTATTGAACTATCGCCCGGCATTGCATGACTCCAATGGTCTTTCTATTCATGCTGGCAATGGTGAATGGATTTGGCGACCACTGAACAATCCTAAGCATTTGTCGGTCAGTACCTATACGGTAGAGAATCCTAAAGGATTTGGTCTGCTGCAACGTGGTCGTGAATTCTCACAATATGAGGATTTAGACGATCGTTATGATTTACGCCCAAGTGCTTGGGTGGAACCGCGTGGCGATTGGGGCAAAGGGAAAGTGGAACTGGTGGAAATCCCTACAGCGGATGAAACCAACGATAACATCGTGGCGTTCTGGACCCCTGATGTGTTGCCTGATGCCAAAACATCGCTGGATCTGAATTACCGTCTGCATTTTACTCGTGATGAAGAGAAATTACATTCATCGGATATTGCCTACGTGAAACAGACTCTGCGCTCAACGGGGGATGTGAAACAGTCAAATCTGATTCGTCAACCTGATGGTAGCGTCGCTTTCTTGGTTGATTTTGTCGGCCCAGTGTTGAAATCACTTGATGAAAATGCACCGCTGTCTTCGCAGGTCAGTATTGATGAGAACGGTGAATTAATTGAAAATTCAGTCCGTTATAATCCTGTTACTAAAGGCTGGCGTTTGACACTGCGGCTGAAAGTTAAGGATGCCAAAAAACCGATAGAGATGCGCGCAGCGCTGGTTAACGGCGATAAAACCCTGACTGAAACCTGGAGCTATCAGCTACCTGCCGATGAATAAGTCAAATCAATCCCCCGTACAGGATTACATTGCGGACTTGCCCCTGACTGCGCAGCAGCTGGGGGCGTTGCGTGATGCTTTACCTGAGGATGTGCTACTGGCCAGCACGCCAGATGCTATACCACGTGTGCATCAACAATTGGCCGCCAACATCTCTGATCCGGTGGCTTTCAGTGAGCAAGACAGTGCGTTGGCCTCTGTCAATGCGCGCTTGCAGGCCGCATGGCCAGATGCACTGAATGATGGCAAATTATTGGCGCGAGACGCAGAAGGGCGCACGGTTATTCATGCCATGCCGCCCATTAAACGTACCAGTATGGCGCCGCAGGCATGGCGCACCAATCCGGTTGGGCGTTTTTGGGATTCGTTGCTGGGCCGCAGTCCTGTTTCACGAGCACAAACTCACGAAGAAGCCGCCGCTGAGAAAAAATGGCGTAGTGTAGGTTCATTGCGGCGCTATATCTTGCTGATACTGATTGTGCTGCAAACCACCATCGCCACCAGCTATATGAAGACTATTTTGCCGTATCAGGGCTGGGCATTAATCGATCCTTTTGAGATCTGGCAACAGAACTGGCAGGTTTCGGTGATGCAATTACTCCCTTATTTACTGCAAACGGGCATTCTTATTCTGTTCGCTGTGCTGTTCTGCTGGGTTTCTGCGGGTTTCTGGACCGCGCTGATGGGGTTCCTGCAATTACTGATTGGCAAAGATAAATACAGCATCTCTTCCACCATTAAAGGGGATGAGGCGTTAAATCCGGCGCACCGAACGGCGCTGATTATGCCTATTTGTAATGAAGACGTGGAACGCGTCTTCGCTGGGCTGCGGGCAACCTATGAGTCAGTGGCTGCGACCGGGCAACTTGAGCACTTCGATATTTATGTCTTAAGTGACAGTTATGACCCTGATATCTGTGTGGCAGAACAGAAAGCCTGGCTGGAATTGTGCCGAGATGTTGATGGTCATGGCCGTATTTTCTATCGCCGTCGTCGGCGTCGGGTTAAACGTAAAAGTGGCAATATTGATGACTTCTGCCGCCGTTGGGGCGGTCAATATAGCTATATGGTGATTCTGGATGCTGACAGCGTGATGAGCGGTGGATGCCTAACGGGATTGGTGCGTTTAATGGAAGCCAATCCTAATGCCGGGATCATTCAGTCTGCTCCGAAAGCATCCGGAATGGATACGCTGTATGCCCGTATCCAACAATTTGCGACCCGAGTTTATGGCCCACTGTTTACTGCTGGCTTGCATTATTGGCAGTTAGGCGAGTCTCATTATTGGGGCCATAACGCCATTATCAGAGTCAAACCTTTCATTGAGCATTGTGCATTAGCGCCATTGCCGGGGGAAGGCTCGTTCGCCGGTGCTATTTTGTCTCATGATTTTGTCGAAGCAGCCTTAATGCGCCGTGCTGGATGGGGAGTCTGGATAGCTTATGACTTACCGGGCAGCTATGAGGAATTGCCACCTAACTTGCTCGATGAATTAAAACGTGATCGCCGCTGGTGCCACGGTAACTTGATGAACTTCAGGTTGTTTTTGGTTAAAGGCATGCATCCGGTTCATCGGGCGGTGTTCCTCACCGGCGTCATGTCTTATTTGTCTGCACCGCTGTGGTTTATGTTCTTGGTGCTGTGTACCGCGCTGCAAGCGGTGCATACCTTGATGGAGCCGCAATATTTCCTGCAACCGCGCCAACTCTTCCCGGTTTGGCCTCAATGGCGGCCAGAGCTGGCAATTGGTTTATTCTCTACCACCTTGGTCTTGCTGTTCTTGCCCAAGTTACTCAGTATCATTTTGATCTGGGCCAAAGGTTCGAAAGAGTACGGTGGGGCAATACGTCTGTTGCTGTCGATGTTGTCTGAAATGCTGTTCTCCGTGCTATTGGCACCGGTACGGATGCTATTCCATACGGTATTTGTGGTCAGCGCTTTCCTGGGCTGGTCGGTGCAATGGAATTCACCACAACGTGATGATGATGCGACCTCCTGGAGTGAAGCCATGGTGCGTCACGGGCCACAACTGTTACTGGGGTTAATTTGGGCGGGCGGTGTGGCGTGGTTGGATCTGCGTTTCCTGTGGTGGTTATCGCCGATTGTCTTCTCGCTGATTCTCTCACCAGTGGTCTCGGTGCTCTCTAGCCGCCGTACTTTGGGGCTGGCCAGTAAACGGGTTAAGTTGTTCTTGATCCCGGAAGAATACAGTCCGCCACGGGAGTTGGTGGCGACGGAAGAGTATCTGAAGCTAAATCATCAGCGCGCGCTCAGTCAGGGTTTCTTCCACGCCGTGATGAACCCATCGTATAACGCATTGGTCAGTGCCATGGCAACTGCACGGCATCATACTCGTGCAATTATTGAGCAAGTTCGTGTCGAGCGGGTGACTGCCGCACTGGAAGCCGGACCGGAAAAACTGGGTAAACTGCAACGTCTGGAGCTGCTCAGTGATCCTGTCCTGATGTCTCGCCTACACCAGCAAGTCTGGCAACAGCCGAAACAGTATCGAGTCTGGAACGGATATTATCGCCAACTGGCGCACAATATGCGGGCATTCCCTGTCGCGAAATCTTCGTAATCTTAAATATAAAGCGGGCATACATTTTGTATTGCCCGTTTTTTTAAGGCTTATTAAGTGGTTTTTTAACACTTTCCGCACGGTATCTTAACATGCCGCTATGATAAACTGCATTCCGCCCTGAATTTCAAAGAGCTTATTGCTCGATCGCCAATAGTGTAAATTCCATGCCCAAACCAACAAATACCTTAGTCGCTATGATACGAGTTTTCATGCTGGGGGCCGGTATCATGCTGCTATCTGGCTGTGGCAGCATTATCAGCCGTACGGTGCCGGGGCAGGGGCATGGACATCAATATTATCCCGGCGTGCAATGGGATATGCGCGACGGGCCATGGAAATATGTCACGGTGATTGATGTGCCCTTATCAATGATTGTTGATACTTTTATGCTCCCCATCGATGCCCACCACGGCCCATACGAATAAAAATAGGTGATATATGATACCCGCCATGCCGCCTGTAACTGATTTGCCGGTATTACCACAAAATGCAGTAATGCGTGTTGCCAGACCGACAGATAATCTTGATGTTATCAGTGAGATGTATTGCAGTGGTTTGGGGTTTACCCGGCTTGGTAGTTTTTATGACCATCAAGGATTCGATGGCATCATTCTCGGCCATCCACACCACGCTTATCATTTAGAGTTTACGCATCATCGTGGGGTAGAGGTTGGGCGAGCCCCCACGGCGGATAACTTATTGGTTTTTTATATCCCTGATGAGGATGTGTGGACTCGTCAGTGTCAACAAATGTTATGCGCAGGTTTTAGCACTGTAGCGTCCTACAATCCTTATTGGGATGTGAACGGCAAAACTTTTGAAGACGTCGATGGCTATCGGGTTGTATTGCAACAACGGGAATGGCCGTTATAGCGTATTAATCAAAAACCCGCCAAACAAGGGGCGGGTTTTTGAATCAAGCTTGGTTGATCAATGAGTCTCAGGCGGTCTGTTGGCCCTGAGTATTGTTCATCAAGCGGCGAATAGGCACGATAAGCAAGATAAGCACTGCAGCACAGATAACCAAGGCAATTGAGCAGCGTGCAAACAAGGTTGGCAGCATATCAAGTTGATCAGCTTTAACCTGACCACCAATTAAGCCTGCAGCCAGATTACCCAGTGAACTGGCACAGAACCACAGCCCCATGACCTGACCACGCATTCTGTCTGGAGCCAGTAATGTCATCGTCGCCAGCCCAATAGGGCTTAAGCACAATTCACCCAGCGTCAGCAGCAAAATACTCATCACTAGCCACAACGGTGAAACCCCTTCACCACCACTGCTAAGCACATGCTGTGCAGCAACCATCATCACGCCAAAACCGGCAGCGGCACATAAGATACCGATGACGAATTTAGTAATACTGCTCGGTTGAATGTTTTTCTTCGCCAATGCAGGCCATGCCCAGCTGAATACCGGCGCTAATAGAATGATAAACAGGGCATTTATGGATTGGAACCAGACTGTTGGAATTTCAAAGTTCATAACAGTACGGTTGGTATAGTCATTAGCAAACAGGTTAAATGACGTTGGTTTCTGTTCAAACGCAGACCAGAAGAATGCCGCTGACACCAACAGAATAAAGCACACCAGCAGACGGGCGCGGTCTTTACGGTTCATATTGGCAAAAGCGAACAAATAGATGAAATAGAGAGTCACCGAGGCGGCGATAACATACACCAGTAAACTAGCAACTAACACCGGGTTAATCGGAATAATACCTTGTGAAATTAAAGCAATTATCACCACGATGCCCGCTAAAATAGCGGTAACCCACTTGCCAACACCTTGGCGTTGGACTGTCGGTTTATTCCAACTTGAATCTAGACCGACTTCAGCGTCATAACGCTTCATTGCCGGGATAGCAAAACCACGGAAGATAAGCAGGGCCACCAACATACCTATCCCGCCGATACCAAAACCCCAGTGCCAGCCATGGGAGCGTAGCAGCCAACCCGAGATCAGTGGCGCAATAAACGACCCCATATTGATACCCATATAAAACAGTGAAAAGCCACCGTCACGACGGGCATCGCCCGGTTTGTAGAGAGTACCGACCATGACTGAGATACAGGTTTTGAATAAACCCGTACCGAGAACAATAAACACTAAACCAATAAAGAATAGATTGTTACCAAAGAAGGCGGATAGGGCAATCGACAAATGGCCCAAGGCAATCAGGATGGAACCATACCAAACTGCGCGTTGTTGCCCAAGCCAGTTGTCAGCCAGCCAGCCGCCCGGTAATGCAGCCAGATACATACTCCCGGCAAAAATCCCGACAATAGCCGACGCTTGTTCACGGGGCAGGCCCATACCGCCATCAAAAACAGTGGCGGCCATAAATAAAATTAAGAGGGGACGAATGCCGTAAAACGAGAAGCGTTCCCACATTTCAGAAAGAAACAATCCGCTGAGCGGGTAAGGATGGCCAAAGAACGTTCGACCGCCTTGGTTGTTAATCGTGGTTTGCATAAAGTCTTCCCATAGAATCGCTGTAAAATGAGCGAATAAGCCATCGTCGAATGTTACCTTTTTGGTGTTGCGACCAACTCTTAGGCTTAACACTCGTTATAGTAGAATTTAACGCAATAATAACGTCATTTTTTAATTTACATCGGGGTTATAGCGTATTTTTAGATGAAATGTCGATACGTCACGCATATCTCAGGGTTATGTTTCTGTCTTAAGGTGAATTTTGGCACAAAAAGTGGCCTAATTTCTTTGTGATGAGTGACTTATTAATTATATTTATCAATAAGTTAAAATAAATACTGATGGTTTTACTGATTATACTGAAAATTTTTAGCTGTCTTACGGTTGTTGAACCTCTCGTTGGCGCGCTTTTGAGGGCTGACGTTGTAAACACCAGTAAGAGTATATGGCGTTAAATAGCACAACGACCGCCGTGACACAAAAGACGGCGCGAAAGCCATAGCTGGCAGAAACGGCAGCACCCAAAAGTGGTCCACTGACATTCCCGACATCGCGAAATGATTGGTTATAGCTAAAGATTCTACCGGCGACCTGATTAGTACAATTATAAATTAATAATGTTTGTACTGCGGGAAGTAATGCGCCATCTGTTGCACCTAATAAAAAGCGCAAAATACCCAATTGCAGCGGGGTCTGAACAAAAGCCATTGGGATCAGAATTAGCACTGACAGTGCCAACATGGCAATCAGGATTCGCTCCGGGCCAATTTTATCGCCGAGTTTCCCTAAACGAGGTGCACTCATTAGCGCGGCGACACCGGGCACCGAGGCAATCATGCCGCTGACAAACGCCAGATTATGAATATCGCCTGCGAGTTCCCGGACATACAGCGTAAGAATCGGCGCAATAGACCCGGTCGCAATCTGGATAATCATGGTTGTGACAAACAGGCTGAGAATTAACTTGGGATTTTTTAGCGAGTTAAACACCTGCCGCCCGTTGAGCATATCTTTTTTCAACACTGGGGCAAATTGCTCTTTGACACACAGCCAAGTCATGGCGAAGCAGGCGAACAAAACTCCCGCAGTAATAAAGAAGACGGGCCGCAAACCATAACTATCTGCCAGTAACCCGCCAATCAACGGCCCAATTAATGCACCACTGACCCCGCCAGTGGAAAGTGTACCCAATGCCCAGCCACTTCTATTACGTGGGACTTGAGTGGCAATAAGCGCATTGGCATTAGGAATAAAACCACCCAACAATCCCAACAGTGCGCGTAGCGCCAAAAACTGCCAGATATTCTGTGCCATCCCCATCAGCACCATCACAATCCCCATGCCGAGTGCAGAGCGCAGCAGCATGATTTTACGGCCTTTACGGTCAGCAAGGCTGCCCCAAAACGGCGCTGCAATGGCAGAAAACAGGAACGTGATACTGAAAACTAAACCGGACCACATGTTGAGTGACTGGTGACCGCTCACACCCAACTCTTCCACATACAGTGGCAAGAAAGGCATGATCAAACTAAATGCCGCGCCGGTGAGAAAACAGCCTAACCAGGTGACAAAAAGGTTTCTTTTCCAGTTAACAGGTTGTGGGGCCGAGGTCATAAATTACCGATTAAGCAAGTGATTGCTTTGTGTCTCTTTATTCGTCGATAGGGGCGTTTGAAGGGGCAACAAAGCACAAGAAAAAACAGTTAGCTTGATAAGTATGCGCCCATAATGCATTTACATCAATGAGATGAATATGAGTTTTTATTAAAGTGGAATGAAGGTTTGAAAAGGTGAAATATGCTTATTCAGTTGGGGAATAACAGAATTTGGCGCGGCAATCTGAATGTTATATTTGATGCAGATGAAAGGCAGAAAAAAGCCACCCGCTAGTTGGAGTGGCTCAGTATCATATCAATTCTTAACGCGGATTCTTAGCGATAGGCTTCATTTTTGGTCACGGAATAACGACCACTGCCCAGCAACATAATGGCGACGCCACCCAAGAAGTACATGGCTTCGTTTTCCAAACCCCAAGCCCCCACCTGAGTCAGGGTAAAGAATTTACCCGTACCAACCATTAAAACGGCAACCAACAGATTGACTGCGTAAATAAAAGCGGCAGGGCGGGTAAACAGACCAAGAATAATCAGAAGTGGGGTAATAATCTCGCCAATGTAAACGCCATAAGCGACAAAACCAGGAATTCCCTGAGCCTGTAAAGACTCCGCTATCCAACTGGTGCCGTGCTGAATTTTTGCCACACCATGGAATAACATCAAAATACCAAACGTAAGACGTAATAACAGTTTGCCGCCGTCCGGATGGTTAGTTAACCGCGTGAACCAGAGATTAAGTGTTGCTAGCATGTGTATATCCTTATCAAGAAAAAAATAACCAGATAATAACTAGGATTAATTATTTGCATTATCAGTCAGATAAATACTATGTTTCTAGCGGATAAAACTGACAGATTGTATCAAAAAAATTGATATAAACTAATTCTCATTATCATCTGTAATATCTTTTTCGACTATATTATGCCCATGACTTCTGGGCATTAGGATAGTTACTCATACAGCGAAGGCGCACCTTCGGGCCGAGTTTTAAAGCGACGGTGTAGCCACATATATTGATCCGTAGCACGAACAATCTCTTTTTCCACCACTTTATTCATAAAGGCTGCGGCTTCAACTTCATTATCCAGTGGGAAGTTCTCCACCGCGGGCTGTAAAATCAGTTGGTAACCTTTGCCATCAGGTAATCGACGGGGAGTAAAAGGAATAATCGCGGGTTTCCCCATACGTACCAGCAGATAAGTCCCGGTGGTGGTGGCCGCTTGCTCAACGGCGAACAATGGCACAAATACACTGCTGCGTGGACCGTAGTCATGATCCGGTGCATACCAGATAATCTCGCCTTGCTTAAGGCTGCGGATCATCCCTTTCAGATCCCTGCGGTCTAGCATGGCTTTATTTGACCGCATCCGGCCCCATGTCTGCATCCAATCCATGGCTTTATTATCGTGCGGGCGATAGACTCCAATGCCGGGGTTATAGATGCCAAAAATACGGGCGCCCAGTTCCAGCGTCAGGAAATGCAAGCCAATCAACAATACCCCTTTACCCTCATCACGCGCTCGTTGGATATGCTCCAGCCCACTAACACTGCACCAGCGCTGAATGCGCCAATCTGGCCAAAACCATGCCATGCCCGTTTCAAATAGCCCCATACCGACCGATTCAAAATTCTTAACCAGCAGTTCATCACGCTCAGTTTGAGGCATATCGGGAAAGCACAACTCGAGATTACGTTGGGTAATTCGCTTGCGTCGTTTGAGAAAACGCATGGAAAAACGCCCAAGAGAAGTTCCCATGGTGTAAATAACCGGATAGGGGAGTAGCACCAGCAAGTAGAGAATACCGAGGCCGAGCCAAGTCAGCCAATAACGTGGGTGCAGTAGTGAACGATCAAAAGAAGGAACTTGCATATCTGTTCTCAGCGTCATTGTAATTCATTTAGACAGGTGACTATTTATTTCCGAAGATTCAGTCCTGTACCAATCTGTTCATCTGTCGTTTTAAGGTAGACTATTGTGGCATTTTTAGGGGCTTACAGGAAAAAAGACCGCACCAAAAAACCATTTTCACTCTTTTTTGTTGAATATTTCATCAGTCAACTCAAGGGTGTGATTATTCTTTAACCCGTGCTGATTGGGCTATTTTATCGGATTTAGCATGCAGACTAACTCAGCTAAACTATTGGCTGCCATTTTTTCCATCACTTTAGCCCGGTGGACTTCCACTGTTCTGACCGAAACACAGGCTTTGTCGGCAATTTCGCGATTAATCAATCCTTGCATAACCCACTGAGCAATCATCTGTTCTCTGGGCGTCAAAGAAGCATAGCGTTGTTGCACCTGTCGATTGTTCATCAGTTGATCCGATTGCACAAAACCCCGTTGCAGTGCTGCCATTAAGGGTGTCGTGGCCACGGGTTTTTGTAAGAAATCAACCGCCCCCCACTTCATTTGTTCAACAGCCTGTGGCACATCGCCATGGGCGGTAAGGAATATCACCGCCAACGTGCTGTTTAGCTGACGCATCTGGGCATAAACCTGAGTGCCATCAAGCAACGGCATGCGAATATCTAGCAATAATACGCCCGATAAATATAAATCAGCTTGTGCCAGAAATTCTTCACCGCCATGCCACACTTTGACTTTGTAGCCGAGGCTCTCCAGTAAAAAACGGCAGGCATCAGTGACAGCGATATCGTCATCAACCAGATGAATCAGTGACAAAAGTAAGCTCCTTGCTTGGGTTTATAGGTAATGTCAGGGTGACTAGCACCCCCAGGTGGCCATTGGGGGATTGGTGGTTACGCAATGAAAGACTTCCGCCCTGACTGTTTATCAGCCGTTGGCAAATGACCAATCCCAGGCCAAGGCCATCACTTTTGGTCGAGCGGAAAGGGGCAAAGGGCTGATTGAGCTGTTCCGCGGTTAAGCCCCCGGCATCATCTTGTAATGTCAGTGTCACCCGGTCTGTTTGTTGATGGGCATTTAACCATAACTGGCTGGCCCCAGCTTGTAAGCTGTTAGTTATCAGGTTACACAACACTTGCTCCAGTAATGTGGGGGGCAAGCGTAAGTCGATATGTGGATCGATATCGGTGTGAAGTTGACAGGGAGGTTGGTGCTGTTCGGCCTGCAATAATTGCCACAGGTGCATCAGCAGTTGATCCAGCGGCTGGTTTGTCGTGATGTTATTGGTCACCTGCACCTGTGTGGGTTTTTTCCCCACCCATAGACGCAAATTGGTAATAGTACCGGCCCCGCGCAGGGCCTGTTGGCTGATGTGCCCCAAAATGGGTAGTAACGGATGGTCATCTTGCTCTCGTTGCAGGCGAATGGCGCAGCCATCGGCGTAGTGTTGAATGGCACTGAGGGGCTGATTCAGCTCATGGGCAAATCCTGACGCCATTTCCCCCAAAATACTCAACCGTTGGGCTTGCTCCAGAGCGCTTTCTCTGATGCGAAGTTGCTGGTGCAACTGCTCTAACTGGCGACTGCGGCGACGGACTAAAAAGGCGACCCAAATATGATTGGCACCCAGCAACAGTAAAACCACGGCAATAGCGGCAAGCAATAATCGGTGCTGCTGCGCCCAATCTAGAATTTGCTGCCCAAAATGCGGTTGTTGTGGGTGTTGATTCACCGCGCGCAACAGGTTTTCTACCTGATTGGTTGACGAGGGCGCTCCCCACTGTGGGGCTTTATTGTTTGCCGGGGTGAGCAACGTGCGTGTCACATTATCAGCGAGTTCATCAGGGACGTGCGCTAACGCAGCAAATGACCAGTTTGGGTATAGCTCAGTACTGGTCAGGCAGGGAATGGTCGATTGCTTTGCTAATAATGGCCGAAAATCGCGGGCATGAACCAACCCTTCTGCTTGCATATCTTCCAACAAACAGGTGGGAACGATGGCGGCAGAAATGGCATGGTCGCGCAGGAGATAAATTAACGCATCAACGGGGAAACCGGTGAAATGCAATTGAAAATCTTGTTCAGGCTGTAGCCCCATATCACGCAACGCTTTGTATCCCAATAAGTAACCGCCAAAGGCTTCGGCGGAAACTGCGCCAACGCGTTTGTCGATAAGCGCCTGCGGCGAGTGAATATCACTGTCTGCGCGCACTAAAATCACACTGCCAATCACATTGCGACTGGTGCCATCCGGTTCATGACTTGAACGTAAAGACACTAACCAACGCAGAGGATAGTGATTATCAATTTGTACATATTGCGCCGGATTGGTGAGCAAAAAATCAATACGATTCTGCGCCACGGCGTTTTTCATTGCCGGTAAATCCAGCGGTAATAATTGAAAATGCTGCTCCGGCAATTGCTGATTCAGGCTATCAACCAAGGGTTGCCAATGCGTCTGTGCTTGGGCATCGCCACGTAATGCCAACACGCCAATCGTCCAATCTCGGGCATGGGCATTAGAAACACACAACCACAGCATTATCGCCAGTACCCTGAAGTTCATGATGTTCCTTTTTATGATCCCGATCGCAGTGCTCAATTGTCCTGGATCAAGTCCCTAAAGGGAATGTGGAAAACCACAATAGGGCTTCTGTTTGTCAATTTCTACAATCCTTATCACCAAGAAGATTCTTATTAAAAAGATGAGAAGAAAAATGGATCAAGGGAAAAGAGCATTTTTACAGCGGCTGGGTGTTTTAACCGCAGGCGCTGCACTGGTACCACTGGCAGATGCTGGCTGGCAGATGGAGCCGGTGCGAAAACACGGCGATATTAACCGGCGTTATGCCATGTTAATTGATTTACGACGCTGCATTGGCTGCCAGGCTTGCACCGTCAGTTGCGCTATTGAAAATCAACTGCCGCAAGGCCAGTTCCGTACCACGGTCAATCAATACCAAATTGCCCTATCTGGGGCTGACAGTGTGACTAAC
Source organism: Yersinia vastinensis (assembly GCF_902726565.1). Taxonomy (GTDB): domain Bacteria; phylum Pseudomonadota; class Gammaproteobacteria; order Enterobacterales; family Enterobacteriaceae; genus Yersinia; species Yersinia vastinensis. Next base: position 96,033 of record NZ_CACVAF010000002.1, on the reverse strand, counting down.
GTGTTACTGCCTCGCCTGTGTAACCACTGTGATAACCCGCCTTGTGTGCCCGTTTGCCCAGTGCAAGCAACCTATCAGCGCCAAGACGGCATAGTGGTCATCGATAATACACGTTGTGTCGGTTGCGCCTATTGTGTGCAGGCTTGCCCTTATGAGGCCCGATTTATCAATCACAGCACCCAAACAGCGGACAAATGCACATTCTGTGTTCATCGTCTTGATGCTGGTTTATTGCCAGCTTGCGTAGAGTCTTGTGTTGGCGGTGCGCGAATTATTGGTGATTTACGTGATGGCAACAGCACATTGCGCAAAATGCTGCTAGAGCATGCTGTCGATATCAAGGTGTTAAAACCGGAGCAAGGTACTCACCCACAGGTGTTTTATCTCGGATTAGACGAGATATTTACCCGGCCATTACAGGGCCAACCCGCACTTTGGCAGGAGGTACATGCATGATCCGCGAAATGTTAGCCCGACCACAGGACGTTGCTTGGCTGCCTTGGGCCGTGCAGTATTTTTTCTTTATTGGATTGGCGTGTGGTGCGGTGTTATTTGCCGGCGGGCAACGAATGTTTTCCCGCCGCAAGGGATTATCTCCGCAACAAAGCCAATTGGAGTTTTCCGCGCTGATGCTGGCAGTGACAGCAGTTGTCGTTGCTCCACTGGCGCTTAATGCGGATCTTCATCAACCGGCCCGAGTTTGGCATTTTTATGCACACTTTACGCCGTGGTCGTGGATGTCATGGGGTTCTCTCTTTTTACCGCTGTTTAGTCTCTGTGTTGTAGGCTATTTTTTTGCGCTAATTTATAGCCGCTTGAAAGCCAAACCCTTGCCGCGGTTATTGAAAGGGTTAGCCTTCCTTTGTGCGCTTTCCGCCATCAGCATTTTGCTTTACACCGGTCGTGAGGTGTCGGTGTTACGCGCCCAGCCGCTGTGGTTCAGTCTATGGTTGCCACTGTTTATTTTCCTCACGGCATGTCAGGCCATCCCTTCTTTATTGGCTATATGGCTATGGCGTGAGCCGCAATATCAACCGTTATTGGCACGTTGGCAGTTCATCAATTTAGTCCTGCTGGCCTTGGTCACTTTGTTGTGGGCCAGCGGAGATAACCTGTCGGCACAGGCTTTGCGCCAATGGGCTGCCCAGTCTGTGACTATGGCGGCTTTCCCTGTGGTGCTGTGGCTGATGTTGTTGGGATTGTCCCTCTTTATGTGGAAGAAAACATTACCCATTAGTGTTGTGGTGCTACAGGTGGCGGTAGCCCTGACACTGTGCTGGTCAGTACGGTGGTTATTACTGATGCAGACACAAACATTGCCTAAATACAACGTGCTCGCCAACCCTTATTCCCTGCCTCTTGGCAGCGAGGGATTGCTGGCAATTATTGGTACTTTCGGATTATGGATAGCAGCAATCATTACAATCCGCGAAAGTGTCAGATGGCTTGAACTGAAAGTATCAGGCGCAAACAGAGTTGAAGGGGAAAGACATCATGGCTAAGTCTACGCGGCGTCAATGGTTAAAAGGCGGTCTGGCCTTGGGGGGCGTGTTGGCATTCGGAGCCAGCTACCACGACGTGGCGCGTAAAACACTGGCCGGGCTGGTGGATGGCAGTGCCGGAAAACTCACTCTCGACCCTATCAGTGGGAATGCGTTGCCACCTGAAGGGCAAGTTGGGCCACAGTGGCGGGCCAATCCACAACAGGCGGTATCGATGACGCAATGTTTTGGTTGCTGGACACTGTGCGGCTTACGAGTGCGGGTCGATATCCAACAAAATAAGATCTTGCGTATTGCTGGCAATCCTTATCATCCATTATCCCATGATCATCACTTTCCTTATCAGTTGCCGCTAAGTGAAGCCTTACAGCGTTTAGGTGGCGAGCAGGGGTTGGCTGGACGTTCGACTGCTTGTGCTCGTGGCGCAACCCTGTTGGAAGGTGTCGATAGCCCTTATCGTATTACTGAACCGATGAAGCGAGTTGGGCCACGAGGCAGTGGTCAATGGCAGAGAATCAGCTTTGAGCAACTCGTCACCGAGGTGACGGAAGGCGGTGATTTATTCGGCGAAGGGCCTGTGGAAGGGCTGCGGGCAATTCGCGATTTAGTCACCCCCATTGATGCCAAACAACCGTCACTTGGGCCGAAAGCCAATCAGTTGTTGGTTACCAATGCCGGTGATGATGGGCGCGATGCTTTTATCCGGCGCTTTGCCAATCAGGCCTTTGGCACGAAAAATTTGGGTAGCCACGGGGCATATTGTGGGCTGGCATATCGTGCTGGCTCTGGCGCACTGATGGGGGATTTAGATAAAAACGCCCATGTTAAACCGGATTGGGATAACGTACGTTTTGCGCTGTTTCTCGGCACGTCCCCGGCACAATCGGGCAATCCGTTTAAACGTCAGGGCCGCCAGTTAGCCAATGCTCGTCAGCGTGATGACTTTAATTATGTGGTGGTTGCACCCGCTTTACCACTCACCACCACACTAGCCAATCAGCATAATCGCTGGGTGCCAGTATTGCCTGGTACGGATGCTGCTCTGGCGATGGGGATGATCCACTGGATTATCGAACAAAAACGTTTTAATCACGATTATTTGGCGGTGCCCGGTGAAACGGCCATGAAAGCCGCCAGCGAGCGCAGTTGGACGAATGCCAGCCACTTGGTCATCACCACTGAATCTCATCCGTTAGCAGGGCAGTTTCTGCGTGCTAGCCAGTTAAATGGTCAGCCAGTGGCACAGGAAGAAGAAAGTCCGGTGTTAGTGCAAGTGGCGGATGGCTCATTGCAGCCAGCCCCGCAGGCGCTTGAGGCGGAGCTATTTGTGACTCGGCAGGTCACTTTGCATGATGGGCAGCAGGTTCAAGTTCAATCGGGTATGACGTGCCTCCAGCAAGCTGCTACACGTTTCTCACTGGCGCAATACAGCCAGCAATGTGGCGTGCCGGAGGCCACCATTATTGGTTTGGCGCGCGAATTCACCGCCTATCAGCGTCAGGCTGCGGTGATTTCTCATGGTGGGATGATGGGCGGCAATGGGTTTTATACCACTTGGGCTGTCATGATGCTGAACGCGATGATTGGCAACTTGAACCTGAAGGGCGGAGTCTCAGTTGGCGGTGGTAAATTTGATGGTTTTGCTGATGGGCCGCGTTATCAGCTAGCCACCTTCAGCGGGATGGTGAAGCCAAAGGGGTTACCATTATCGCGCAGCAAGCAGCCTTATGAACAGTCGGAAGAGTATCAGCAAAAAATTCAGCAGGGCCAACCGGGCTATCCCGCTCGTGGACCATGGTATCCCTTTGTCGGTGGGCAGTTAACTGAGCAATTAGCTCCCGCTCTGGCCGGTTATCCGTATCCGTTAAAAGCCTGGATAAGCCACATGACTAATCCACTGTACGGGGTCGCGGGGCTACGTCATTTGATCGAAGAAAAACTACAAGATCCACATCAGTTACCCCTGTTCATCGCCATCGATGCTTTTATGAATGAAACAACAGCCCTGGCTGATTATATTGTCCCGGATACTCACAATTTTGAGAGTTGGGGATTCAGCGCACCTTGGGCTGGAGTGCTAGTGAAAGCCAGTACCGCTCGCTGGCCGGTGGTGGAATCACGCACTGCCCGCACTGCGCAGGGCGAACCGGTCGCCATGGAAAGCTTCCTAATTGCTGTTGCTAAGGCATTACAACTGCCGGGGTTTGGCCCCAATGCGATGCAAGATAGTCAGGGCAATGATTTACCGCTGGACCGAGCGGAAGACTATTACTTACGGGCCGCAGCCAATATTGCTTATGGTGGCGAAAAGCCGCTGCCTCCGGCAGAAGATGACGAGCTGAGATTAACCGGCGTTGATCGTTTATGGCCTGCTTTACAACAGAGTTTACACGCTGATGAACAGCGTCGCGTGGCCTACTTATTGGCGCGCGGCGGGCGTTTTGCCCCTTACGAGAAAAGTTGGAATGGCGAGGCGACTGGGCCACAGTGGAAAAAGCCGCTACAAATTTGGAATGAGGATGTAGCGAAACATCACCATGCCATTACGGGTGAGCGTTATAGCGGTTGCCCGACGTGGTATCCCCCACGTCTGGCTGATGGATCGGATGTCTTTGAACATTATCCGGCAGCGGATTGGCCACTGCGCTTGATGTCATTTAAATCCCATCTGATGAGCAGTTCTACAGCGATGATTGAACGCTTGCGGGCAGTTAAATCAACCAATCTGGTGGCGATTAACCCCATCGACGCTCATCGCTATGGTGTCCAACACGGTGATATTGTGCAGTTGACGACGCCGGGAGGCCAGATGGCGGTGCAGGTTAGCCTTTTGGATGGTGTGATGCCGGGGGTAGTGGCTATTGAGCATGGTTATGGACATCGTGAGATGGGGGCCAGAACACATTCACTGGATGGCATTATGATGGCGGCAGACCCGCGAATCGGCGAAGGTACTAATCTGAATGATTTAGGTTTTACTGATCCTACGCGAGAAATCCCCAATACGTGGTTGGATTGGGTAAGTGGTGCGGCTGTCCGGCAGGGATTACCGGCGAAACTGCAATTGATAAGTTAACACGCAAAAGCACCTATCAAGCTAATGAATAAATCCCTCGTTATTTAAGAGGGATTTATTATTTCTGAATTGGGATATTTTCAGTGTATAAATTAGGGATATAAATCATTACGGAAAAACAAACGATGTCAGTCGCGAAACTCAGTGCGAGTTTACTGCTTGCTGGTGGCCTGTTGGGCTACGTTGGTGCCTATTGGCAGAGTAAATTATTACTGATTACGGCTGCCATTGCCCTGTTGGCCGGTATTGTGGCATCCGGTTTTACCGATCGCGACATCGCTGGCAATAGTTGTCGCCGCCGGTGATTTAAAGGTGCTGTGGCGGCCAATAAAGGGGGCCACACTATGTACAATCATTCCTACCACCACCAAACCTATTCCCAACAATGATAACCCCGTTGGTAACGGTGCAGCCAGCCACAGCATCTCGCCGAGCAAAGCAAACAGCACCTCACCGGATTGGGTTGCTTCCACCGCTGCCAGTTTTGAGTAGTCTTTTTTCACCAGATTAGTCGCTGCAAAAAACAGCAATGTGGCAATAACGCCGGAAAATAAGGCTACTAACAAGGATTGATTGATTTGCATCTGTGATGGCCAGCCGGTCTGTGACCAGCCGTAGTACGATAGCAGCAACCAAAAAGGCAAGCTGGCGAGTGTCATATTGAGCACCCGTTGCAAGGTATCCACATCGCCTTGGCAGATATCCATCATTTTGCGGTTACCTAATGGATACATAAACGCTGCCAATGTGACGGGCAAAATACACCATAAAGCTTGCTGTAGGCTCAGAGCTTGCGCATGCTGCCACTGCATCAGTACCACACCAAGTAAAATTAATAATGACCAGCGCAACCCTTTAAAGGGTATCTTCCCCCGTACCTGCTGAGTGCCATCAGGCGTTGATATTGGTTGTTTAAATAGAGGGATCAGCAAAGAACCCGCAATGATGGTAATTTGCCATGAACCGGCGACCAGCCAACCCTCGCCATAAGCCCCTGCCAGACTGAGTGGGGCATAAAACAGACCGAAACCCACCGTACTCCACAGCAGATAGCCGGACCAATATTGGCGTAAGTGGCGCAAACTTTGCGCTAACTGGCCGCGCAGCAATACCAATAACAACAGCATCGGTGCCATAAAAATAAAACGCAGTGTGGCGCTCCAAACCCAGTTTCCCCCACCGAGATCCATGGCGCGATTAAGAATAAAAGTAAAAGCAAAAAAGAAAGAGGCTGCCAGACCATAACAAATCGCGCGCATTATCTTCACTCATTAGCGCTGAAAGGAATAAAACAGGAATATCGATAATTGCCGTTGGCGTCAAGTCTTACGCCACGGTCAAAAGCGCTAAAGATGTGCCGTGGCGGTGTTTCGGGTATGATATGCGCCGCACGGGGTGACCGGTGCCAAAATATCAGTTCTATTGCGCGATGACTTGCTATGGTTAGCTATCGAATGGCTGACGTAACCCATTGAGCAGTAAATAACTATTTTACAGTAACCTCTCTGAAAAACAGGAAAGTACACCATGCCAGTGTTACATAACCGAATTTCTAATGAGGAACTTAAAGCGCGCATGTTGGCTGAAACCGAACCGCGTACCACAGTTTCTTTTTATAAATATTTTACCTTGGAAGATGCGAAAGCCTTCCGCGACAGCCTCTATAGCCAATTTGTCAAACTCGGAGTATTTGGCCGGGTTTATGTGGCTAAAGAGGGGATAAACGCGCAAATCAGTGTGCCAGCCAATCGCTATGACGAATTTAAAGTCGCGCTATTTGCCTCTCATCCGGCGTTGGATCAAGTGCGGCTGAACGTGGCACATGAAGATGATGGTAAGTCATTTTGGGTACTGCGGATGAAAGTTCGCGAGCGTATCGTGGCTGACGGTATCGATGATGACAGTTTTGACCCCAGCAATGTCGGGCATTACCTGAAAGCGGATCAGGTTAATCAGATGATTGATGACCCTGATACTTTATTTGTCGATATGCGCAATCACTATGAATACGAAGTGGGCCATTTTGAAAACGCGATAGAAGTGCCTTCAGATACTTTCCGCGAGCAACTGCCGATGGCGGTTGATATGCTGCAACATGACAAAGATAAGAATATTGTTATGTATTGCACTGGCGGGATTCGCTGTGAGAAAGCCAGCGCCTATATGCTGCACAATGGCTTTAAAAACGTTTACCACGTTGAAGGTGGAATTATCGAATATGCTCGCAAAGCCAAAGAGCAAGGGTTACCGCTGAAATTTATCGGTAAAAACTTTGTTTTTGATGAGCGTATGGGGGAGCGGATCTCTGAGGATGTCATTGCACATTGCCATCAGTGTGGAACGCCAAGTGATACTCATACCAACTGTAAAAATGATGGTTGTCATTTGCTGTTTATCCAGTGCCCGAGTTGTGCGGAAAAATTCGAAGGTTGTTGTAGCCAGATTTGCCAGGAAGAATTGAAATTGCCGCAGGAAGAACAACGTTCTCGGCGGGCAGGGCGTGAAAATGGCATTAAGATTTTTAATAAGTCGAAGGGATTACTGCAAACAACGATGCATATTCCAGTGCCGGGTAATAGCCCAGATAAGAAGTAATCATACCTAAAGTTTTTGGTATTGCAGCGAACACTGCTACAACTTCAGGTTGAAAAGAAATACATCACTTAACCTGCTGGTGGTGCTATTAAAATAAGACGTTGTCGGTTATTTTATCCGGTAGCGTCTTTTTTTTGCCATTTTGAGCGGTGGCAGTTCTAATACAAGGATTAATAATGACAACACCTGGGGTAAGTAGCCAAGGTTTACGGTTAGTTGCAATGTTGGCAATGCTGGTCGTGATTATGGCTGGGATTAAGGCCGCATCACCTATTGTCGTTCCATTTTTATTGGCAATTTTTCTCGCTATCGTATTGAACCCTCTAGTTAAATTACTAGAGAAAATAAAAATCCCTCGAACCTTGGCTATTGTTTTACTGGTCACCATTATTGTTTTACTCATGGCATTACTCTTTAGCCGCTTAGGTTCTTCATTAAATGAATTTGCCCGTTCAATACCGCAATACCGCGGCATGATGCTCGAGAAAATGCGCGACCTACAAGAATTCGCGATGCGTTTTAATATTGAGTTTTCTGTGGATGACATTATGAAGCATGTCGATCCCAGTATGGCTATGAACTTTATTACCCGCCTACTGAGCCACTTGTCTGGCGCGATGGCCAGTACTTTCCTGTTGTTGATGACTGTCGTCTTCATGTTATTTGAAGTGGAGCGCCTGCCTTATAAAATGCAGTTGATGTTTGATAACCCCGAACAAGGGAATGCGGTTCTTAAAAAAGCACTGAATGGCGTAACGCATTATCTGGTGATTAAAACCATTATAAGTATCGCGACGGGGATTGTTATTTGGTTATTTCTGGCGGCAATGGGGGTAAGGTTTGCTTTCTTGTGGGGGTTATTGGCTTTTGTCCTGAATTACATTCCCAACATTGGCTCAGTCTTGGCGGCCATACCACCGATTATTCAGGCTTTATTGTTTAACGGCTTTGCCGATGCTTTTGCTGTAACCGGTGGTTATATTTTGATTAACCTGATCGGTGGCAATATCATTGACCCTCGAATGATGGGGCGAGGCTTGGGCTTATCAACGCTGGTGGTGTTTTTGTCATTAATTTTCTGGGGCTGGTTATTGGGACCTATCGGCATGTTGCTTTCAGTGCCGCTAACCATTATTGCTAAAATTGCCCTTGAGTTAACGCCTGCGGGTTATAAATTTGCGGTGCTGTTGAGTGATGGCAAACCGACCAAAATTGAGTCTGATAAGGCTGGTTGATGGCGTGATTTAAAACTGAAGAGGGCCACAGAATCTTATATCTGCTGGCCCGACCTAAAACGTCGGAAGCTATGAATGGAAATTAATAGAAAAAGAAATAAATATCGAGTGCTAACAGAATCAACCATAAGCAGATATAGAGTATCAGATGCTCCCGTACATTATTGATAACTATTGAGAGCAATTTATTTAACATACTCACTGCCTGTGGTTAAAAATGTCACTCATTATAAGGGGTTTTAATATTGTAAACAATAAGCTGACAGATGAAATGATCACATTTTAAAATGATAAAATAACGCATGAGATAATATATGTTGGCAGGGGAGTGAAAAAATTGGCTGCGAGGTCATACTTAAGAAATAAGTGAAATGTAACCGATCCTTTAACGAAAAAACATTTAACGCTATTTTTCCGGTTACATTATTTATAGCTAAAATTCACACTCTATTTTTTTATGAAAACTAATGCTGCTAGACAATGTGTTATCTAGACTAGAGTGTCGGCTAATATAAATATTTAAAAACATTATAAATAAAACATAGCTCTAGGCGGTTTCTGACTTTTATTTTCTCAGTAATATGACGTTTATGCGAATAAACAGTGCTGTCACTGATGTTCAACTTTCTGGCTATGCGATAATTGGGCATCTCAGTCATCCAATAGCACATGACTTTGTGTTCTTGTGGACTAAACAACGATGAAGCGCACGCAGGATTGAGATTATCTATATCATCTGAAAAGTCAGATAGCATTTTTAATAGTTTAGGTAAATGCCTCTTCGCCAAGATTGATACTGAGTCAGTTAAAGGGATAGGCGTTTCACTAAATGGGTATGATGCATCAAGATAAATATAAACTTTTGCCTGACTACAGCAACTGAGAAATTGCTCTAATAAGGGACAATGTCCACCGAATCGACAATATTGCGTTAGATTAACAATGATTATCTCGGGATTAAAATCATGAATAGCCAATGTTGCCTGTTTAACAGTAGGCACATCCATTAAATTAAGAGATATTGAGTTGTTTAAATAGGTATTTACCCCAGAGCGGGTATAAAAGCATTCGTCGATAATTAGTATTTTCATGTGACATACATCCTTGTCTAACAGCAACCATACCTGATTGCATACAAGGAGTAAGTTAATCCTCTGATGACTAAGACGTCAATTCGGGATTTACGAAGTTTTTTTACGGATTTTACGAATAAAGAACTGACAATGACTGTAGTTTAAGTATTTCATACTAAAGAGGAAATGTCAGCATAATGAATGAAATGCCGATGACTTATTTAAAGTATAAATAATCATCGGCAAACATTATGGCGGATTACAGGTACTTTCTAATGCGACTAATCAGCAAAACGAGATAATGAAAAAGCCGAAATGTCGATAGGTGACGGTTTATTTTGTGCGAATAGCGCCGCGATTTCACCAAGAGCGGTCGCAAATTTAAACCCATGACCACTTAACCCTGTCACAACCATAATGTTGGCGTTGTCAGGCAAGGTATCGATAATAAAATCTTCGTCAGGGCTCATGTCATAGCTGCATGCAGCACCGTGTAGACAAACCCCCACACCAGGCAAGAAATTACGTAAAAAGCTAAAGACTTCGGTGCCATCCTCAGTATAACTGCCGAAAGGTTTTCGTTGTGCGGCAGACTCAATAGGCTGTCCACCATTATGTTTACCGAGTTTCAGTTCATCATTTTGTGAGGGAAAACCGTAGTAATGGATATGGTCCGGTGTTTCTACCGTGAATGCCGGGAAATGGTTGTTCTCACTGTAGCGGCCATCGGCATGATACCAAGAAAAGACTTTTCGGACGGCAGTCACTGGCAGTTCTGGTAGCAATTCCTTGACCCAAGTTCCCGCGGTGACAACGACCTTATGGGCACTGTAAGTCCCGTCTATGGTCACCACATCAACACCGCCATCGAATGGCTCAATCGCCGTGACGGGGCAGTTGAATAGAATGCCGCAACCCGCTTCAGTCACCGCTTTTATCAGTGTTTTTATCGCCAGCTCGGAGCGCAAAAAACCAGCTTGGGGTTCGAACACACCAATATAATTATCCGGTAGGGTAAAAACGGGCCATTTTTCACGGACCTGCGCCGCATTTAATGTTTCTACTGGCAAATTATATTGTTGAGCGCTGTGCTGCGCATTTTGCAGGAAAGTTGAATCATCAGGCCCTAAATTCAGTACACCACAGGCTTGAAATAATTTTTCGTCTGTTTGGACTGAGAGTTGGTTCCACAGTGCTTGAGCACGTAATACTAAGGGAACATATTTCTCACCCTCGCCATATGCATGGCGAATGATTCTGGTATCACCATGGTGGCTCCCCGTCTGGTGTGGAGGCATGGCACTATCAACCATCAACACCTTTAACCCTGCTTGTGAGGCGTAATATCCAGCGGCAGAGCCAACAGAGCCGCTACCAATAACAATTAAGTCGTAATCCATATTTTGCACCTTGGGGACTATCACCGTTGACCTAATATAACTCTCTCTGGTTAGTAGGTCATTTTGAACCTAACAATAACCAAAATGATTTAAATTAAAGCTAGCAAGTCGCAATAAAAATTAAAACGCTAGTAATAGCACGGGAGTTAGAGGAGAAAAAGCGATGTTATCCCTATTAGGAGAGGAGCGCTTAATAAAAAGGCACCAAGTGATATTCACGGGTGCCTTTTTACAACGCTGGGAATTAATAAGTAGAAAAAATTAATGCTTACGATGATCAAGATCTTGATATTCTGATGACTCAATTTTAGCAATGCCTGCTTCTAAGATATTTATTAATTGGCGTGCAACATCAGTCGTCAGCCAGAGTGTTCTATCAACGAGTGCATCTTCTGGCGGTTGATCCATGGAAGACAGGTAATGAAGACGTATCATCATCGCGTCATATGCATCTACTGTGCTGATATCCCAACCTACGAGCGGGTGAGTCTGGATAACTTCATCATTTCTGTCCATAAAGACCCCTTATATAGTAGTTACTGACTGGAGTGACTAACGAGGATCAATGCGGCTCATTACTGAGTGAGCTTTTTTAGTATACGCAACCGCTGATGAATGTGGAGATTATCCACAGATCTTTACAAATTATTTATTTATCGATGATTAATTAATCAAGTATCGACAAAGACTAATATGGGGATGGAGATAAACAATTTAAAGGTACATATAAAAAAGCCGAGGAGCGACTCCCCGGCAAAAACAGCATTACCGTGGGTTACTCCGCATCGAACCAGTCGTCAGCGCTTTCCCATATTTCTTGTAATATTTCAGAGATCAGATCTTTATCTGTTTTAGCTCCGCCTAAAACAGAAAGATTATTGGCACCAGCATAACGAACTTGTACTGCGGTGGTTGTGTCCGGGAATTTATTATTCAGCCGTTTGCTCAATTCATGGGTTAGTGCTTCGATAGCACCAGCGGGTAATGGATTTTTTTTATCAATACTGACTTCAACACGCATATTTGGCCCTCCGAATATTTATACTGTTTATTTATACAGTATAAATATTCAGGCCGCAACTAGACGAGAGAAAAAGTTTTGACTGTAGAGAAAAGGCTTCTCTACAGTGTGTTATCACGCTTTAACAGACCAATTGATGGTTTGGCCCGCAAGGAAAGGAATAACAGATTCATTTCCTAATGGGATGTCTTCTGGCTGTTGGAACGGAGCCCGGACTAGCTCAACGAAGTCTTCGTTAACAGGCAAGTTATAGAAGTGTGGACCATTTAAGGAACAGAATGCTTCCAGATGCTGTAATGCTTTCATCTCTTCAAACACCGTTGCGTAAGCAGGGAGTGCAGATGGTGCGTTGAAGACGCCAGCACAGCCGCATGATGACTCTTTGCGATGTTTGGCATGAGGGGCTGAGTCTGTACCAAGGAAGAAACGGTCAGACCCGCTAGCGACTGCTTGGCGCAAAGCTTCCTGATGAGTACTGCGTTTCAGTATTGGTAGGCAAAATAGGTGAGGGCGGATGCCACCGACCAGCATATGGTTACGGTTAAACATCAGATGCTGTGGGGTAATTGTCGCCCCAAGGAAACGATTGCCTGCCAACACATACTCAGCCGCGTCTTTGGTCGTAATATGTTCAAAGACAATTTTCAGTTCTGGGAAATGGCGACGAATCGGTTCCAGAATTTGATCAATAAAGCGAGCTTCACGATCAAAGATATCGACGGCGGCGTCTGTGACTTCACCGTGAATTAATAGTGGCATACCTATCTTCTGCATTTGTTCAAACAGAGGATAAATGGCTGGAATGTCTGATACACCGTGAGTTGAGTTAGTGGTGGCATTGGCGGGGTATAGTTTGGCGGCAGTAAATACGCCTTCGGCAAAACCACGAGTTAGTTCGTTGACATCCAGTGTATTGGTTAAATAGCACGTCATCAAAGGCGTGAATTTATGGCCTTTAGGTGTTGCCGCCAAAATACGTTCCCGGTAAGCAATCGCGCTCTCAACTGTCGTAATCGGTGGCGTCAGATTGGGCATCACGATGGCGCGAGCGAATACCTCGGAAGTATAGGGGAGCACGGTACTGAGCATTTCGTCATCACGCAAGTGAATATGCCAGTCATCTGGGCGGCGAATTTTCAGGATGTTAGGTTGTGCAGTCATTCAACTAGCTCCGCAGTCATGATGAGGTATTGGGATTTTTATGCTGTTACTGGCGGGGTCTAAGGATAAGCGGAAAGTGCTCAGGATGCATCTGATTGTTAGGGTTAAGTTGAAAACAATGCAAAAAGGGCATCTTATAGAGAGGCTCGGGATAAAATTGCCCGATAGGGTGAGCGATTGATTAGCATGCAAATGTGCTGATTGAATGTATAACATGGGAGAATAACTATGGAAGTCCGTGTCATCGCCAGCTTAGTGGCAAAACCAGAATTTATCGCTGAAGTTAAAGCGGCAGTTCATCAAGTGATAGAACCAAGCCGTGAGGAAAAGGGGAATCTGCAATATGATCTCCATGCTGAAAGTGATCAGCAGGGTTCTTTTGTGTTTTTCGAGCGCTGGGCATCTGATGATGCATTGGAAAAACACAATAAAACTGAGCATTTTAAGGAGTTTGTTAAATCGATAGAGGGCAAGCTGGAAAGCCTTGATATAAAAAAAGTTAAGCAGATTGCCTGATAAATACGAAATAAAAAACCCGCCATATGGCGGGTTTTTGCACTTTAGGGGGTGAACAATATCGCTATTATTCGACCGATTGCGGTTTTGTTGCTGGAGCCGTTGCCTGAGTAGCAGCAGCATGACCACCGGCCGAACCTTTACCTGCGAAATCAAAGGCTGGGCGTTCCCAATGGCCTTGACTTGGTGCTGCAGGAGCATAATCAGGTGCTGGTGCTTTAGTCATTGGTGCTGAAGCATAGTGTTTGAATACTACGCCTTCAGGATGAGCAACTATCGGTTGTTGAGGTGCAGCAACAGGTTCAGCCACGGTCGTTTCTTCAACGACAGCTTCAGTGATTGCCGGTGCTTCTTCAACCGTGTTTTCTTCAGCAGCAGGAGTGATGACTGGCTCTTCAACTGTGGTCTCTTCAACTACGGCTTCTTCAAGTACCGTATTTTCAACGACAGTCTCTTCAGTTACAGCTTCTTCAACGACAGCCTCAGTAACGTCAGCGGCAGGCGCTGGTTCAACGGTGACGGCGGTTTCAGCCTCAGGTGCAATATCGGCAACCGGAGCCACTGTTTCAGCGACAGTTTCTGTAGCAATAGTATCTTCAACCGCAATGGCTTGCGCTACTGGCTCTACCGCCGGTTCGGTGATAACAACAGGTGTCGGAGCAATCACTGGCGCACGGCCAGGAACGGCTGCAGCTGAAGATGAAGAACCACCAGGCCTATGCTGTGGTGCTGGTGTCGGTGCCGGCACTTCAGCCACCGTAACAACCGGTGCAACAACAGGGGCAGCAATCAGCGGCGCTGCAACAACGGCGGCAGGTGCTTCAGCGACGACAGCCACTTCTTGCTCGTGTTCAACGTTTACTGGCAGTTGCTCTTCAACCGGATTTTCCACAAAGGCTTGTTCCATCGGTTGAGCCACCGGATAACGCACCCACACTTTGCCTGATGCCATTTCTGGAGAGGCAAAAGCACCGGCCAGAGGCATGGCAGATTGTGTTGGATAACGCTCATCACGATAGCGACGACGGCGCTGACCACTGACGCGCAGGTGGCGAGGTGAACGACGAGAGCGACGTGGCATGCCATTTTCATTGCTGGCATTACGGTCATTCGTTGCTTCCTCATCAGCCTGAACACTGCTGGCCTGCGGTAATAATTTCACTTCTTCCTGCACTACTGGAACGGCAATGTTAACCGCCGGTTCGCTGGCAGGATTTTCCAAGACATTCAGCTCATCATTGGCAGATTGAATACGCACTTTCTGATTCAACTGGCGACGTTGACGGCGTTGCATGACCTGTTGACGTTCTTCTTGCTCTGGCTGCGCTTCTTCTACAACACTGACTGGTGCTGCATCAACCTTAGCTTTAACATCCTGTGGTGCCTGGCGTTTATCATCTTGACGACGACGCTGGCGATCGCCACGACGTTGCGGCTGCTCTTCACGCTGCTCTTTATCCGCGTCAACAACATCAGATTGCGCTTGTGGCGCAGCTGCTTGCTGAGTCGGGCGCTTGTTCCGGCGTTGATCTTCACGGCCTTCGCGATTGGTATTGTCACGGCCAGAGTTAGAGTTATCACGGGTGCTGTTATCACGACCATTATTATCGCGACCTTCACGTGGAGTGCGGTCATTGCGATCTTTACGGCCATTGTTCTGGCGACGAGGATTACGACGATCGTTACGACGATTTTCGTTAGTTTCAGTTTTTTCAACTTCAACCGGCTTAACTTCCACTTCTTCAGAACCGCCGAAAATACTTTTCAGACCACTGAACAGGCGGCTAAAGAAGCCGGGTTGAGCCGTTGTCGTTGGTGTCGCGGTTTGCGGGGCAACTGTTGGCTTAACCGCCGCAGCAGGTGCTGTTTCTGGCGGCACTTCAGTCGGCAGAGAGAATGTCGCCAACGCAGGTTGTTCTGGGCGTTTGCGCTCAATGGTGGCTTCTTCCAGTGGCTGTGCCATTTCTGCTTCATGCAGTTGTGGCAGCAAGTAACTGAGGGAAGGAACCTCTTCACCTTTACGTACACGAAGCACCGAGTAATGCGGCGTTTGCATCTGATCGTTTGGTACGATCACCGCACGCACACCACCTTGGCGTTTTTCGATAGCATTAACGGATTCACGTTTCTCGTTCAACAAGTACGAGGCAATCTGTACCGGCACAATCGCGTGAACTTCATGGGTGTTTTCTTTCAGCGCTTCTTCTTCAATCAAACGCAGAATAGAAAGTGACAGGGATTCGTTGTCACGTACAGTCCCTGTACCGCTACAGCGTGGGCACACATGGTGGCTTGACTCGCCCAGTGATGGGCTGAGGCGCTGGCGGGACATCTCCAGTAAACCGAAGCGAGAAATACGACCAATTTGAATACGCGCCCGGTCTTGGCGAACGGCATCACGTAAGCGGTTTTCGACTTCACGCTGATGGCGCACTGGTGTCATATCGATAAAGTCGATGACAATCAAACCACCCAAGTCACGTAAACGTAACTGACGGGCAATTTCATCAGCGGCTTCAAGGTTAGTATTGAACGCGGTTTCTTCGATATCACCACCACGAGTTGCTCGCGCGGAGTTGATATCAATCGCGGTCAAGGCTTCAGTGGTGTCGATAACGATGGAGCCACCGGAAGGTAGACGCACTTCACGTTGGAATGCAGATTCTATCTGTGACTCAATCTGGTAGTGGCTGAATAATGGAATTTCACCACTATACAATTTGATTTTGCTACTGAAATCCGGACGACCAAGTGCTGCGATATGCTCTTTAGCCAGTTCGAGAACTTTAGGGTTATCGATCAGGATTTCGCCAATGTCTGGGCGCAGATAATCACGGAAAGCACGGACAATCACGTTACTTTCCTGATGAATCAAGAATGGCGCAGGGCGACCTTCAGCGGCTTTTTTAATCGCATCCCAGTGCTTAAGACGGAACGATAAGTCCCATTGCAGCGCATCAGCAGATTTACCAACACCCGCGGTACGCACAATCAGACCCATACCATCAGGTAATTGCAGGGAGGATAGCGCTTCTTTCAGTTCAGTACGGTCATCACCTTCGATACGGCGTGAAATACCACCGGCACGTGGGTTGTTTGGCATCAGAACTAAATAACTACCGGCCAGACTGATAAACGTCGTTAGTGCGGCACCTTTATTACCGCGTTCTTCTTTATCAACCTGAACAATAACTTCTTGGCCTTCCCGCAGGACATCTTTGATGTTCGGGCGGCCATGAGAGGAATAATTACTAGGGAAATATTCGCGAGAAATTTCTTTTAATGGGAGGAAACCATGTCGTTCAGCGCCGTAATCAACAAAAGCGGCTTCCAGACTGGGTTCGATTCGGGTGATTTTGCCTTTGTAAATATTCGCTTTTTTCTGTTCATGACCTGGGCTTTCAATATCCAAATCATACAGCCGCTGTCCATCTACAAGGGCAACACGCAACTCTTCTTGCTGAGTTGCGTTAATCAACATTCTTTTCATCTTTAACTTACTCGTTATTTTTACATTGTCATTAGAACTGCGGGCAAAATAACCTCATGGCCGGGTAGACCGATGGCCCCGAGTCTTCTAGCAAAGTCGTCAACCTCACGGTTGTCGCCTGCATAGGGGCGCATTATTTCGGTAAGCCTGTGTTTCTTTCTGAAAAACAGCGCTTTTATATAAAGGGTAGCTTCTGAATATAAGACAACAGAGCCTTACCCATTTGCCGGCCAAGCTGCAACCCGCAGCCCGCTAATTGCTTGATTTCACATTACGTCTTACGCCATTGCTGCGTTTTTGTGTGATCAGGCAAAGTTTTATTATTCCACAAGTCTCTTGGTCTAACGAGAATCAACGCAGAATTAATCACATTATTCCATTGCTGACACTGATATAGCAAGATGACTTTAGCTGTCTACGTAAAGATTCTTTTACTGTTTTCACAGTGTTGGCGGCTATCGTTGTCTTATTAAACAATAAATGCGCGCAAACGTTATCTTTAAATAGCCAGATTGACAGTTAAGCACATAAAAAGGGGTGGCGCTAATTCCTCGGTGTATTTAGAATCGCGCCCCATGAAAACGAATAATCCAGCAGTACAATTAATCACCATTTCTGCCGACGAAGCCGGTCAGCGGATCGATAACTTTTTGCTCACTAAATTGAAAGGTGTGCCAAAGAGTATGATCTACCGAATCGTTCGCAAAGGTGAGGTTCGCGTTAATAAAGGGCGTATTAAGCCAGAATATAAATTGGCTGACGGTGATGTGGTACGCGTGCCCCCGGTACGTGTTGCAGAACGTGAAGAGGTTCAGGTATCAGCTAAACTTGATAAAGTTGCAGCGCTGGCCGAGTGTATTTTATTTGAAGATGATTATCTGTTAGTGCTGAATAAACCTTCAGGCACTGCGGTGCATGGCGGCAGTGGTTTGAGTTTTGGTGTTATTGAAGCGTTGCGGGCGCTGCGACCTGAAGCGCGTTTCCTCGAGTTGGTGCATCGCCTTGACCGTGATACTTCCGGCGTCTTGTTGGTTGCCAAAAAACGTTCGGCATTGCGTTCTTTGCATGAGCAGCTGCGACTGAAAGGGATGCAGAAAGATTATTTAGCGTTAGTACGGGGTCAGTGGCAGTCCCATTGCAAAGCGGTGCAAGCACCTTTGCTGAAAAATATTATGCAAAGTGGCGAGCGCATGGTGAAAGTCAGCAGTGAAGGTAAACCATCAGAAACGCGCTTTAAAATTGAAGAGCGCTTTGAGCACGCAACTCTGGTTAAAGCCAGCCCGATTACGGGGCGAACGCACCAGATTCGTGTTCACGCACTGCATGCCGGTCACCCTATTGCTTTCGATGATCGCTACGGAGATCGCGAGTTTGACCAGCTGTTACAAGGAACGGGATTACATCGTTTGTTCCTGCATGCCGCGGCCTTACGTTTTGAACACCCGAACACGGGTGAAACCATGCGTATCGAAGCCCCATTAGATAATCAGCTACGCCATTGTTTGCAGGTTTTGCGTAAGAAAGCGGCAGTGTAACGCTTTTATTTCAAAAGTAATGGATTCACCCCTTGCTCGATTAACATTTGGGTGAGGGCGATTAATGGCAGGCCGATGAGTGTATTTGGGTCGCGGCCTGATAACCTGTCAAATAATGTAATACCCAAACCTTCACTTTTAAAACTGCCCGCACAATTCCACGGCTGTTCCCGCACTAAATAATTTTCTATTTCTTCTTTACTTAGCGTGCGGAAATAAACATCAAATGTTTCGCAAAGGCAATCATGGGTCTTTGTTGCCGTATTTAGCAGCGCCAGCCCAGTATAAAAAGTGACGCATTGACCACTGGCTTGTGCTAATTGCGCTACTGCGTTGGCATGATTGTGCGGTTTTCCAACGATGTTCCCATTGATTACGCAGACTTGGTCGGAGCCAATAATGAGATGCTGTGGGTAACGAGTGGCCAGTGCCTCGGCTTTTGCTCGTGCTAACCGTTGTACCAGATCACTAGCAGCTTCTGCCGGCAATGGCGTTTCATCGGTCTGCGGTGCATCAGCAATAAAGGGTAATTGCAACTTTTCAAGTAGTGCACGACGGTATGATGAGGTTGAGGCAAGAACCAGTTGCTGCATAATATTTTCCATAAATCGTAGCGTAATTTAATCAGGCATTTTAAACTGTGTTCCGCTTCGGAAGCGAATATTGGTGAAAGGTGCGGTAAAATGGCCTTTTTCTTTGACTCTATGTCGTTACAAAGTTAATATGCGCGCCCTATGCAAAAGGTAAAATTACCCCTAACCATTGATGCGGTTCGTACCGCTCAGAAACGTTTAGATTACGCAGGTATCTATTCACCTGAGCAGGTTACACGTGTAGCCGACTCAGTGGTCAGTGTGGACAGCGATGTCGTGGCCTCATTATCGTTTAATATCGATAATCAGCGTCTGGCGGTTATTACAGGTCATGCGGACGTCGATGTAACGTTGATGTGTCAGCGCTGTGGTAACACGTTTGCACACCATGTTCATACAACGTATTGTTTTAGCCCGATCGTCAATGATGAGCAGGCTGAAGCATTACCGGAAGCGTACGAGCCGATCGAAGTCGACGAATTTGGCGAAGTTGATCTGCTGGCAATGATTGAAGACGAAATTATTCTTTCACTGCCTGTCGTTCCGGTACATGATTCTGAACACTGTGAAGTGTCCGAGGCGGACATGGTATTTGGCAAACTGCCTGAAGAGGCGGAGAAACCTAATCCATTTGCCGTATTAGCCAGTTTAAAGAAAGTAATTAAGGAGTAAGGTCAATGGCCGTACAACAGAACAAACCAACTCGTTCCAAACGTGGCATGCGCCGTTCACACGATGCGCTGACCACTGCCACTCTGTCTGTGGACAAAACTTCCGGTGAAACTCACCTGCGTCACCACATCACAGCCGACGGTTTCTACCGCGGCCGCAAGGTTATCGGCTGAGTAGTACTTGCTAATCTTTAGCAAGGCGATACCTTGACTTGTCTAACCCTAGTGTTAGATGCAATGGGTGGGGACTTCGGTCCCTGCGTCACAGTGCCTGCTTCATTGCAGGCACTGGCCTCTAATCCAAAGCTTAAACTCCTGCTGGTCGGGAACCCCGACACCATCACTCCGTTACTTGTTAATGCCGATCCTTTGTTGCTGGAAAGGTTACAGGTAATCCCCGCTGAGCATGTTATTGCTAGCGATGCTAAACCTTCACAAGCTATTCGTGCCAGCCGTGGTACGTCCATGCGTATAGCATTGGAGCTGGTTAAAAACGGTGATGCCGCAGCCTGTGTCAGCGCAGGAAATACCGGAGCACTGATGGGGTTGGCGAAGTTGATGATCAAGCCACTGGATGGAATAGAGCGCCCAGCGTTGATGACCGTTATCCCAAATCAGCAACGCAGTAAGACTGTGGTACTGGATTTAGGGGCCAACGTTGAATGTGATAGCACGATGTTGGTGCAATTTGCCGTCATGGGTTCGGTGATGGCAGAAGAAGTTGTTGGGATAACAAACCCCCGTGTTGCTTTGCTGAATATCGGTGAAGAGGAAACCAAGGGGCTGGATAATATCCGCGAAGCCGCCGCAGTATTAAAAAATACACCGGCGATCAACTATATTGGTTATCTGGAAGGCAATGATTTGCTGACTGGCAAAACTGACGTCATGGTTTGTGACGGCTTCGTGGGTAACGTCACTCTAAAGACCATGGAAGGTGTGATAAGAATGTTCTTGTCATTGCTCAAATCATCGAGCGATGGCGGTAAACAATCCTGGTGGCTTAAACTCATTGGGCGTTGGCTGCAAAAACGCGTGGCGAAGCGGTTCGGTCATTTGAACCCCGACCAGTATAATGGCGCATGTCTGTTAGGATTACGGGGCATCGTAATCAAGAGCCACGGCGCGGCAAATCAACGTGCATTTGCCGTCGCAATCGAACAGGCTGTGCAGGCGGTGCAGCGGCAAGTCCCTCAGCGGATTGCCGCGCGCCTTGAAGCGGTATTACCCAAGAGTGACTGATCGTACATGTATACTAAGATTCTCGGTACGGGGAGTTATCTGCCCGTACAAGTGCGCAGTAATGCTGATTTAGAAAAAATGGTGGATACCTCAGACGAGTGGATTGTGACTCGGACAGGTATTCGTGAGCGTCGTATTGCTGGCTTGGATGAAACCGTTGCTACCATGGGTTTCCACGCAGCTGAAAAAGCGCTGGAAATGGCCGGTATTGATAAGAACGATATCGGGTTGATTATCGTTGCGACCACCTCTTCAAGTCATGCTTTCCCAAGCTCGGCTTGTCAGGTGCAGCAAATGCTGGGCATAAAAGATGCAGCTTCTTTTGATTTAGCTGCAGCTTGTGCCGGTTTTACCTACGCACTGAGTGTTGCTGATCAGTACGTTAAAAATGGTGCGGTTAAGCATGCAATCGTCATTGGCTCAGATGTGCTTTCCCGTGCGCTGAATCCAGAAGACCGTGGCACAATTATTCTGTTTGGTGATGGGGCGGGTGCAGTCGTATTGGGCGCATCTGAAGAGCAGGGGATTATTTCGACCCATTTGCATGCTGATGGTCGTTATGGCGAATTGCTGGCGTTACCGTATCAGGATCGCCAACAGCAAGACCAACCAGCCTATGTCACGATGGCGGGTAATGAAGTGTTTAAAGTTGCGGTGACGGAACTTGCCCACATCGTGGACGAGACATTGCAGGCCAATAATCTGGATCGCTCGGCGCTAGATTGGCTGGTGCCGCATCAGGCTAACCTGCGTATTATCAGCGCAACGGCTAAAAAATTAGGCATGGGGATGGATAAAGTGGTGATCACACTTGATCGCCATGGCAACACCTCTGCGGCATCTGTACCTGCGGCGTTAGACGAAGCGGTAAGAGATGGGCGTATTCAACGTGGGCAGTTAGTGCTGCTGGAAGCGTTTGGCGGCGGCTTTACCTGGGGCTCTGCGCTGGTTCGTTTTTGATTTAACAAACCTATTTTGGTTTAACAGGAAAGTAGAATGTCAAAATTTGCTTTTGTTTTTCCAGGCCAGGGTTCTCAATCCCTTGGCATGCTGGCTGATTTAGCTGCGCAATTCCCGATTGTAGAAGAGACCTTCAATGAAGCCTCCTCGGTTCTGGGTTACTCACTCTGGCAATTGGTGCAACAAGGCCCAGTTGAAGAATTGAATAAAACCTGGCAGACACAGCCAGCATTGCTGACAGCCTCTGTGGCTATCTGGCGTGTTTGGCAACATCAGGGCGGCAAACTGCCAGCGATGATGGCAGGTCACAGTCTGGGTGAGTACTCGGCTCTAGTTTGTGCTGGCGTTCTGGATTTCAAACAGGCAGTTCGTCTGGTTGAGTTACGTGGCAAGCTGATGCAGGAAGCGGTACCTGAAGGTACTGGCGCAATGTACGCCATTATCGGTTTGGATAATGAATCCATTGCTAAAGCTTGTGAAGAGTCAGCTCAAGGGCAGGTGGTCTCGCCAGTAAACTTTAATTCACCGGGTCAGGTGGTCATTGCGGGTAATAAGGATGCGGTAGAACGCGCGGGTGCTGCCTGTAAAGCCGCCGGTGCCAAACGTGCATTGCCTTTACCGGTCAGTGTGCCATCCCATTGTGCGCTGATGAAGCCCGCAGCGGACAAATTGGCCATTGCACTGGAAGAGATCGAATTCCAGGCACCATTATTCCCTGTTGTTAACAACGTAGATGTGAAAACTGAAGTGTCACCAGACGCTATCCGCAGCGCACTGGTGCGTCAGTTATATAATCCGGTACGTTGGACTGAGAGTGTAGAATTTATCGCAGCAGAAGGCGTTGAGCTGCTGTTAGAGGTTGGGCCAGGTAAAGTCTTGACTGGCTTAACCAAGCGTATTGTTGATACGTTAGCTGCGGCACCGGTAAACGATGTTGCCACACTGACCAACGCGCTTGAAAACTAAGAAAGAGGGTAACATGAGCTTCGAAGGAAAAATTGCGCTAGTCACAGGCGCTAGCCGCGGTATTGGTCGTGCGATTGCAGAATTATTGGCTGAACGTGGTGCCCGTGTTATTGGTACGGCGACCAGTGAAAAGGGCGCAGAAGCGATTAGCGCCTATCTGGGTGAGCAGGGCAAAGGTTTAATGCTGAATGTCGTAGATCCCGCGTCAATCGAGTCAGTTTTGGCAACGATTCGTGCGGAATTTGGAGAAGTCGACATTTTAGTGAATAATGCAGGTATTACGCGTGATAACCTGCTGATGCGTATGAAGGATGAAGAGTGGCAAGATATTATTGACACTGATCTGACTTCCGTATTCCGCCTGTCAAAAGCGGTAATGCGCGCTATGATGAAAAAGCGGTTTGGGCGTATCATCACCATTGGGTCTGTAGTTGGGACAATGGGCAATGCAGGGCAGGTTAACTACGCGGCAGCTAAAGCGGGTCTGATTGGTTTTAGCAAGTCTTTGGCGCGTGAGGTTGCTTCACGTGGCATTACTGTCAACGTTGTGGCACCTGGCTTTATTGAGACGGACATGACGACGGCGTTGACAGATGATCAACGCGCAGGCATTTTAGCCCAGGTTCCAGCTAACCGGCTTGGGCAAGCAAAAGAAATCGCCAGCGCTGTTGCATTTTTAGCCTCTGACGAGGCCAGCTACATCTCTGGTGAAACATTACATGTCAATGGCGGCATGTATATGATTTAAAAATCACGAAAGTATTTGCGTTATTTGAGGTGAAAACCGCAAAATAGCGTAAAATCGTGGTTTGACCAGCCTAGATTTAGTTGCATCTTTTTCAACATTTTATACACTACGAAAACCATCGCGAAAGCGAGTTTTGATAGGAAATTTAAGAGTATGAGCACTATCGAAGAACGCGTTAAGAAAATCATCGTTGAACAACTGGGTGTTAAAGAAGACGAAGTGAAGAACAGCGCTTCTTTCGTTGAAGATCTTGGCGCGGATTCTCTGGACACCGTTGAGCTGGTAATGGCTCTGGAAGAAGAATTTGATACTGAGATTCCAGACGAAGAAGCAGAGAAAATCACTACTGTTCAGGCAGCTATTGATTTTATCAACGCTAACCAGCAGTAAGCGTACATGCTTTAAGTTTAGATAGTTAGGCGGTCACTCGACCGCCTAAGTTTTTTTTGTCCTAAGTGTTATTTTCCCTCCTTGGAGGACAACCGTGTCTAAGCGTCGAGTTGTTGTGACTGGACTGGGCATGTTGTCTCCTGTCGGTAATACAGTCGAATCCACATGGAAAGCTGTTCTTGCCGGGCAGAGTGGCATCAGCCTGATCGACCATTTCGATACTAGTGCCTATGCAACGCGATTTGCTGGCTTAGTAAAAGATTTTAATTGTGAAGAGTACATTTCGCGTAAAGATGCACGCAAAATGGATGCTTTCATACAGTACGGTGTCGCTGCGGGCATGCAAGCTATGCAAGACTCCGGGCTTGAAGTAACAGAAGCCAATGCTTCACGTATCGGTGCCGCGATTGGTTCCGGTATTGGTGGCTTGGGTCTGATTGAAGAAAACCACACCTCGCTGGTGAACGGTGGGCCACGCAAAATCAGCCCATTCTTCGTGCCTTCAACCATTGTTAACATGATTGCCGGCCATCTGACCATTATGTATGGTCTGCGTGGGCCAAGCATCTCTATTGCCACGGCATGTACTTCTGGTGTGCACAACATCGGTCACGCAGCTCGTATCATTGCTTACAATGATGCTGATGTTATGGTGGCGGGTGGGGCTGAAAAGGCCAGTACGCCACTCGGTGTCGGCGGTTTTGGTGCTGCTCGCGCATTATCGACTCGCAAC
Source organism: Yersinia vastinensis (assembly GCF_902726565.1). GTDB lineage: Bacteria > Pseudomonadota > Gammaproteobacteria > Enterobacterales > Enterobacteriaceae > Yersinia > Yersinia vastinensis. Next base: position 71,126 of record NZ_CACVAF010000002.1, on the reverse strand, counting down.
GAGAATCCACAGGCGGCAAGTCGCCCTTGGGATAAAGACCGTGACGGTTTCGTGCTGGGTGATGGCGCAGGTATGATGGTGCTGGAAGAGTACGAACACGCGAAAAAACGTGGTGCAAAAATCTATGCTGAAGTTGTTGGGTTCGGTATGAGCAGCGATGCTTATCACATGACCTCGCCACCGGAAGATGGTTCTGGCGCAGCTCTGGCAATGGTAAATGCATTACGTGACGCGGGTGTGAGCACATCGCAAATCGGCTATATCAATGCCCATGGCACATCAACTCCTGCTGGCGATAAAGCCGAAACGCAGGCAGTTAAGTCTGTATTTGGTGAAGATGCCTATAAAGTGATGGTCAGTTCCACCAAATCCATGACTGGGCATTTGTTAGGTGCAGCAGGTGCAGTCGAGTCTATCTTTACTGTGTTAGCTCTGCGAGATCAGGCCATTCCTGCAACTATCAATCTGGATAATCCAGATGAAGGTTGTGATTTGGACTTTGTTCCGCATGACGCTCGGCAGGTAAAAGATATGGAATACACCCTGTGTAACTCCTTTGGCTTCGGTGGTACTAACGGTTCTTTGGTTTTCCGCAAGGTATAACCTGTACTGTGTAATGCCAACGGCTAAAAAGACCCGGTTCTCCGGGTCTTTTATTAAGTGCGCTACGCATTATTCATAACATCCCGCCATAAAAATTGTCTTAAAATAGCTATTGGCTTAAATCTGATACTGTACCCATTCCATTTAAAGAGAATCTGAATGTTCTGGATTAATGGCATTGAACAAAGTTTGATTTCAGCTTCAGACCGCTCTGTTCAGTTTGGTGATGGCTGCTTTACCACCGCAAGAGTCTCTGATGGTCGTGTTGTCTGGCTTGATAAACACATATCGCGCTTACAGCAGGCCACTAAGCGGCTATTCATGCCCACTGTAAATTGGAGTGCCCTGACCAAGGAAATGGTTGAAGCGGCAAGTCATACTGAAGATGGTGTGCTGAAGGTGATTATCAGCCGGGGAACTGGAGGGCGTGGTTACAGTGGTACCGCATGCCAACACCCGACACGAATTATGTCTCTCAGCGACTATCCGGTTCAATATGATAGTTGGCGTGAGCGCGGGATCTCGCTGACACTGAGCCCGATATGCTTGGCGCGAAGTCAATTGCTGGCAGGTGTTAAGCATCTGAATCGACTAGAACAAGTCTTGATTCGTGCGCATCTTGAACAGACAGATGCGGATGAGGCGCTGGTGCTTGACACTGAAGGCATGCTGGTGGAATGCTGTGCGGCTAATTTATTCTGGCGTAAAGGTGATAAGATTTTTACTCCGGACCTGAGCCAATCAGGTGTTGATGGCATTATGCGCCAAAACATTATAGCGTGTTTGGCTGCGCGGGGCAGGCACGTCGCAATTGTGGCGCAACCGGTGAGTGTGCTGGCTGATGTCGATGAGGTCATTGTGTGTAACGCACTGATGCCGCTACTGCCGGTGAGCCGTGCCAATGAGTGGGTTTATCACTCGCGGCAGTTGTTTGATTTTCTCAATCAACATTGCTGTGATGTATGAATGACAGTGTTTATGACGACCTTTAATGTGAAGATGGCCGCCCGATGAAAATAAAAAGCACCAGAGCGTTAATCCTGTTTGTTGTTATCTGTTTAGGGTTGCTGCTATTGGGTTACCAGAGAGTACAAGAGTTCGCGGACCAGCCGTTGGCTATTCAGCAAGAAACCCTTTTTAAACTGCCAGCGGGAACGGGGCGGGTTGGATTGGAGAATTTACTGCAACGCGACCATCTGATTAAAAGCACTCGCTGGTTCCCGTGGCTTCTGCGCCTGGAGCCTGAGCTGGCTCAGTTTAAAGCCGGAACTTACCGCTTTACCCCCGGTATGACCGTGCGCGGTATGCTAGAACTGCTCGCCAGCGGTAAGGAAGCACAATTTACAGTACGCTTTGTTGAAGGCAAGCGGCTACGCGATTGGCTGGATGAATTACAGCAATCAAAATATATAAAGCATGTGTTAGACGGTAAAAGTGATGCTGAAATCGCAGTCTTGCTGGGATTGAACGACACTGAACACCCTGAAGGGTGGCTCTACCCTGATACTTACTCATACACTGCTGGCACCACCGATTTGGCATTGCTCAAACGCGCCCATGCAAAAATGGAAAAAACGGTTGATGAAATTTGGCAAGGGCGAGACAAGTCGTTGCCGTACAAGACCCCCAGCGAGCTGGTTACCATGGCGTCAATCATTGAAAAAGAAACAGCGGTAAATGAAGAAAGAACCAAAGTCGCCTCGGTCTTTATCAACCGCTTGCGCATTGGGATGCGCCTGCAGACCGATCCGACGGTAATTTATGGTATGGGTGACAAGTATAATGGCAACATTAGTCGTAAAGACTTAGATACCCCGACGCCTTATAATACTTACACTATTTCCGGCTTACCGCCGACGCCGATTGCTATGCCGGGGCTGGCATCGTTAACTGCGGCTGCGCATCCGGCCAAAACGCCTTATCTGTACTTTGTAGCCGACGGCAAGGGCGGTCATACCTTTACCACTAATTTAGCCAGTCATAACCAAGCGGTACGGGTTTATCGCCAATCGCTAAAGGATAAAAATGAACAGTAAATTTATCGTTATTGAAGGGCTTGAAGGGGCAGGGAAAACCACCGCCAGAGATACAGTGGTTGCCACATTACGTGCCCAAGGGATTAACGATATTGTCTTTACCCGCGAGCCGGGGGGGACGCCACTGGCGGAAAAGCTACGTGATTTAATTAAGCAAGGCATTGATGGTGAAGTCCTGACGGATAAAGCTGAAGTACTGATGTTGTATGCAGCCCGCGTACAATTGGTTGAAAATGTGATTAAACCGGCACTGGCTCAAGGGTGTTGGGTGGTCGGTGACCGCCATGATTTATCATCACAGGCTTATCAGGGGGGAGGTCGAGGGATTGATAGTCAACTCATGGCCTCATTACGTGACACAGTATTGGGTGAGTTTCGCCCCGATTTGACTCTGTATTTGGATCTACCACCGGTTGTTGGCCTAGCGCGTGCCCGTGCCCGTGGTGAGTTAGATCGTATTGAACAAGAGTCATTGGCTTTTTTTGAGCGTACTCGTGCACGCTATCTTGAATTAGCTGCCGCAGACTCCAGCATCAAAACTATTGATGCCTCCCAACCTCTGGAGCAGGTTAGTGACGCTATCAGCCAGGCACTTAAGCAATGGTTGGCACATCTGGAAACGGCATAATGAAATGGTATCCATGGCTGACCGCGCCTTATCGTCAATGGGTAGGGCAGCAGATTGCCGAGCGTGGTCATCATGCATTATTGCTACATTCTTTGCCCGGAAATGGTGAAGAGGCGTTGATTTATGGCATTAGCCGCTGGTTGATGTGTCAACAACGTCAGGGCGAGAAAAGCTGCGGTGAATGCCACAGTTGCCGGTTGATGTTGGCGGGTAATCATCCTGACTGGCATGTGCTGGCACCCGAAAAAGGCAAAAGTAGCATCGGCGTTGAACTGGTACGCCAGCAAATTGAAAAACTTTATTCTCATGCCCAGCAAGGCGGCGCAAAAGTCGTCTGGCTCCCTCATGCTGAATTGCTGACCGATGCAGCAGCGAATGCTTTGCTGAAAACGTTAGAAGAACCACCAGAGAAAACCTATTTCCTGCTGGATTGTCATCAGCCCGCCAGTTTATTAGCTACCTTGCGCAGCCGTTGCTTTTACTGGCACTTGGCTTGCCCTGATACCGTGTTGAGTCTGCAATGGCTTAATCGACAGATTCAGGCTGAACCAGTCTCAATGCTCGCCGCTCTAAAATTGAGTGAAGGTGCGCCGTTGGCGGCAGAACGTTTGTTGCAACCGGATAACTGGGCTATCAGAACTTCTCTGTGCAGCGTACTGAGCAACGCACTGCACAATACGGATTTACTGTCGTTGTTACCACCACTTAATCATGATGACGCGCCAGAACGTTTACAATGGCTCTCCTCGTTGGTGTTGGATGCTTTGAAGTGGCAACAAGGTGCAGGGGAGTTTGCCGTCAATCAGGATCAATTGCCGCTGGTGCAACAGTTGGCGCAAATGGCGACCACACCGGTATTGCTTCAATCAGCAAAAGCGCTGAGTCATTGCCGCCATCAATTATTATCTGTGGTCGGTGTTAATCGTGAATTATTACTCACCGAGCTACTGCTCAATTGGGAAACGGCCCTGACGACAGGCGCTTATTCCTCCTCATCCTCATTAGATATCTAGAAAACTTGGATTATTATGTTGTTAGTCGATTCTCATTGTCATCTTGATAGCCTTGATTACCAAACGCTGCACAGCAGTGTTGATGATGTATTGGCCAAAGCGAATGCGCGAGGTGTCGGTTTTGTGCTGGCGGTTGCCACGACATTGCCGGGCTTTTCGGCCATGACATCCCTCATCGGAGAGCGGAAGAATGTCGCATTTTCCTGTGGTGTTCACCCGCTGAACCTTGATGGTGGCTATGATTTTCAGCAACTTGAACATTTGGCGGCAGCAGATAATGTGGTTGCAATGGGCGAGACTGGGCTGGATTACTTCTATCAGAAAGACAATATCCCGCTACAACAAGCCTCTTTTCGCGAGCACATACGTATTGGTCGTAAATTAAATAAGCCAGTGATTGTGCACACCCGTGATGCTCGTGAAGACACATTGGCCATTTTGCGCGAAGAGCAGGCGCAAGACTGCGGTGGCGTTTTACATTGCTTTACAGAGGATAAAGCGACTGCAGCTACCTTGTTAGACTTAGGTTTCTATATCTCTTTCTCAGGGATCCTCACATTTCGCAATGCCGAACAATTGCGCGATGTTGCCCGTTATGTGCCGCTGGACAGATTACTTGTTGAAACGGATTCACCTTATCTGGCTCCGGTCCCTCATCGTGGTAAAGAGAATCAGCCAGCCTATGTCCGTGATGTTGCAGAGTATATGGCGGTACTGAAAGGCGTGAGTTTGGCATCATTGGCTCAGGCCACCACAGATAACTTCTGCCGGTTGTTTCATCTGGAATCATCGAACCTCTCCAGTGGTTTGCCCCAACTTCCTTAATAATACTTTTTTTTAAGCTCGTAATTAATCGCCGAAACGAGTAATGTTCTCACCCGATTTATTGGGTGAGGGCAGGTCTTGTTGACGTTTTTTTACAAAAAATGCGCGATTTGAACCAAATTAGGCGCTTTCTTGAAAGAAACGTGACTGCCATCAAACATTAAGCAGGCTATTTATTTTACTCTTCGTAAAAATTAAAAGGGTGCTTTAGACACCCTTATTCGCAAAGGCTTACTCCCCCCTTTGTAACGCCAATAAACGCGAGAAAAAGCAGAAAAAAGCACTATTACTCAGGAGCTCACTCAACTATGTTTAAGAACGCATTTGCAAACCTACAAAAGGTAGGTAAATCGCTAATGCTACCGGTATCCGTTTTACCCATCGCAGGTATTCTGCTGGGTGTCGGTTCCGCGAATTTTAGCTGGCTACCATCGGTAGTCTCTCACGTAATGGCAGAAGCGGGCGGTTCCGTTTTTGCTAACATGGCATTAATCTTTGCTATTGGCGTTGCACTTGGCTTTACCAATAACGACGGTGTGTCCGCGTTAGCGGCAGTTGTTGCTTATGGCATCATGGTGAAAACCATGGCTGTTGTCGCACCGCTGGTCTTGCATTTGCCAGCAGAAGAAATTGCTGCCAAGCATTTAGCGGATACCGGGGTACTGGGCGGGATTATTGCAGGTGCAATAGCCGCTTATATGTTTAACCGCTTCTACCGTATTCAGCTACCTGAATATTTGGGCTTCTTTGCGGGTAAACGCTTCGTTCCGATTATCTCTGGTTTTACCGCGATCTTTGTGGGCGTGATTCTGTCATTCGTATGGCCACCTATCGGTACTGCGATCCAGACATTCTCTCAGTGGGCTGCTTATCAGAACTCAGTCGTTGCCTTTGGTATTTACGGCGTTGTTGAACGTGCGCTAGTTCCATTCGGTCTGCACCATATCTGGAACGTACCATTCCAAATGCAAATTGGTGAATACACCAATGCGGCAGGTCAGGTATTCCACGGCGATATTCCACGCTATATGGCGGGTGACCCAACTGCGGGTAAATTGTCTGGCGGCTTCCTGTTCAAAATGTACGGCTTACCTGCAGCTGCGATTGCAATTTGGCACTCCGCTAAACCGGAAAACCGGGCAAAAGTGGGCGGGATCATGATCTCCGCAGCACTGACCTCATTCTTAACCGGTATTACCGAGCCAATCGAATTCTCCTTCATGTTCGTGGCACCAATCTTGTATGTTATCCATGCAATTCTGGCTGGTCTGGCATTCCCAATCTGTATCCTGCTTGGGATGCGTGACGGTACCAGCTTCTCCCACGGCTTGATTGACTTCGTCGTCCTGAGCGGCAATAGCAGCCGTATTTGGCTGTTCCCTCTGGTGGGTATCTGCTACGGTCTGGTGTACTACACTATCTTCCGTGTGCTGATTGCTAAACTGGATCTGAAAACACCAGGCCGTGAAGACAACGCGACTGAACAAACGGTACAGGGCGGCACCGAAATGTCAGCTGCACTGGTCGAAGCGTTCGGCGGTAAAGAAAACATCACTAACCTGGATGCTTGTATCACTCGTCTGCGCGTCAGCGTGGCGGATGTTTCCAAGGTTGACCAAGCGGGTCTGAAGAAATTGGGTGCTGCGGGTGTTGTGGTTGCAGGCTCAGGCGTTCAAGCCATCTTCGGGACTAAATCTGATAACCTGAAAACAGATATGGACGAGTACATCCGTAACCATTAATTCAGGTCAGGGGAGTGCAAAAGGGAGGCGAAAGCCTCCCTTTTTTTGTGCTCAGAAAATTTCAATAATTCTTAAGAACGCTATATTTCTCTACGAGTTCTTAAATTTCTTGATGAATATTTTTTGTGCGGGAAAATCGATTAGTAAGGCAAATTTATCAAGAAAGTTTTTCCCGATTAGCCCATCTGTATCCATCTGATTAAATGTTCCGTCTAACAGAACTGCTTTAAAATTAATTTCCTTGGTGCCCATTTCATTAAGTTGGAAATCTGATGCGACACATCCTTCATGTTTCATCCCCGTCATGACTTCTTGGCAGGATATGCTAACAAACGGGTTTTTAATTCTTTCTTTCCAAAATACAGAGACGGTTGCGCCAGTATCAACCACCATGTTGTATTCTTTTAAATTCTTCAACACGTTGATTGCAATCCCTTCTTGCGTCATTCGTAACGGCAGTGAGATCCATCCATCAGCCATATTAATGCCTAACGCTTGGGTAGTATCAGCAACCGACAGCCGCTGATTTTTGTAATCAATAAGCACCGCCTTTTCCTTGAATAAATCCAACCCAATCATCATGGTATGAGGAATGATGCTATCTGATGTGAGAGGCATTCCTCGAGGGGTAGCCAATGATATTCCTTTCACATCCTTAAATGTCATGCCATTAATCGAAAGTTGTGGAATATGGAATTTATCGTTTAAAAATATTTTCCCTGTCAAGTCAGTCGTGCGCTGTTTACCGGGTTCTGGTATTAAGCCGGGAAGTTGCGCCATGACATCCTTGAATAAATGTAGGGCAATGGTGGCGCCAGTATCGATCATAAAAGTTTGTCGCATGCCGTTGATTTCAACATTGACCACTGGTACTGAAGTGTCATCCCATTCAAAAGGCATATGCATGACCGAGTCGGCAGTGTGAGCTGCGGGAGCCGCCAGTGAAAATACGGAGAATAAGAGGCTAATTATCATCGTTCTGATATATTTATTGGATAAAAAAAGCATGAGGATTATCCTTTTCCATTTCAACATTTTTGCTGAGATCAAATACCCTATCCGCCATGGCAATCATTGTTGGGCGGTGGGCGATAAAAACCCGGGTTATGTTCAACGCACGTATCGAATCATTAATTCGAGTTTCGTTGTCGATATCCAAGTCACTGGTTGCTTCGTCAAGAAATAATATTCGTGGGCGTTTATATAAAGCTCGAGCCAGAGAGATACGTTGGCGCTGCCCACCGGATAGAGTGTTCCCCATGTCGCCGACCATCGTTTCATACTTCATTGGCATGGCTTCAATCTCAGAATGAATTGATGCCATGCGAGCACATTCAAATACCCATTCATTTTCAGGATGAATATCAAATGAACTGATGTTATCAAGCAAGGATCCGGCAAAGAGCCTATCCTCTTGTAATACATAGGCAATGCTTTTACGGTAGACGCCTAAACCCAATCGTTGTACATCTACGCCATCTAATAAAATAGAGCCACTTTCCTGAGGCGCTAAACCCCCCATTATTTTAAGGAGGGTTGATTTACCGCAACCCGATGGCCCGATTATGGCAATGCTTTCCCCGGCCTTGATAGACAGAAACACATTTTCAAATACGGCGGGTTCACCGTCGCCATAGCGATAACTCAGGCCCTTAACTTCAATGTCGCCAGCAATGGTATTGGGCGTAGCCACATTTTTCTCACCTATTTCAAGCTCTGGAAGGGCAAGCGCGACGTCGGAGAGATGCTCACTGTGCATATCAATCAAACGTAGTTTGATAATAGAATCAATGACTCGTATGGTTCGAGTGATGTACATATCCGAATAAATCAAGAAAGCAAACAGCATGCCTGTAGTCGCTGTGCCTTCACCGATCAGTTTAGCTCCTAACCATAATGTTATCGCCGAGGACAAGCCGATTAACAAAAGACCTATAGTCTGTGTCGCCAGATCTATTTTAAAAAGGTAGGCTTTGGCATTAGCTTCATCGATAACTAAATTGAGCCAATCAGATCGCCGACGTTCAACTAGATCAAAGATTTTGACGCACGCGATTCCGCGAATGGTTTCGAGGAAATGCGACTGTTGTTTAGCTTCGTGAGCAATAGCTTCCAGATTGGCAGAACGATAGGCACCAAAAAGAAAGAATTTGATGGCAGCATAGAGAACGGATATCAATACAACAATGACTACGAGCTGGCCATTATAGGCCCACATCAGAAAGAACAGCCCAATGATCACCACAATATCCAGCAGCGATGCCACCATTTCCGCGGTAAAAGCATCTTGCACAACTGACAGCGAGTTAAAGCGTGAACTGACATCACCAATATGGCGCTTTTCGAAATAGGACACAGGTAATCGGATCAAATGACTAAAAAGTCCAGAGTTCCATTGGATGCCCAATGTGTATTTAACAGAGATAACCGCCCAAGCTCGAACTAGGCTGAACAAGGCTCTAAAGAGCAATAAAGCAATAATTCCCCAAGTTATCAGTGATACCAAATCAATATCGCCAGACTTTAACACCATATCGATAGTGAATTGAGCTGCCATCGGTACGACCATAGCAAGAAGTTCGATGCATAGCGAAAGGGTTAATACTTGGGTTAAAGCCCGTGGCAACCCTGATACATTTTTGAACATATCCAGCAGCCGAATGGTTTTTTTTTCAGTCCGGCGCTGAAAATTCTGATTAGGCCAAACTTCAAGTGCGATACCGGTAAAATGCTGGGATAACTCAGTAAAAGAAATTCGGCGTTCACCTTTGGCTGGGTCTAGGATGATGGCTCCGTGGCGAGAAAATTTTTTCAGTACCACAAAGTGGTTAAATGACCAATGCAGGATACAGGGGGTTCTTAGCTGATGAGCGCTGTCCATATCAGCCTGCACGGGACGCGAACCTAAGGATAAGCGATCGGCAAGCACGATAAGATTCCGCAAACTCATCCCTTTCAGCGACACTTGAAAGTGTTTACGCAGGGCATGGAGATCCATGTTAAGACCATAATAGCTTGCAATCATCGCCATACAGGCCAGCCCGCACTCTGTTGCCTCGGTTTGCATCACTAGTGGCAAGCGTTGTCGGAGAGGAGAAAAGTAACTTTTCATGCGGCATCTCTCGGCTTACTTTGAGTGGTGATATGACTATTTTTGAGGGGAAAAAGTAACCATTGGTAGAGTGGTCGTTTCCTGATGAAGATATCAGTTTCAACACCGATTCCTGGACGTAGAGGATAGGTTTTCCCTGCCAGAAGTACCCCGTTATTTTTAGGACTCACTCGCACTTGGAAATACCGCAGTGGCAACTGACGAGCCTGCCCTCTATTTACATCTAAGTTTTGCTCGATTGAGGTAGCCGAAATTGACTTTACTGTGCCGCTATATTGCCCAAACCATTGGTAGGGGTAGGCGTCGAAGCGCAATCTTACTGACTGGCCCTCACGTAATTCACCGATAGCTTCGGCAGTGGCAAAAATCTCCACTTCGGCGTGCCCCGATGCTGGTACAACACTTGCCAATTCTTGGGTTGCCTGAACAGTGTGGCCGGTTAATCCTGTAATACCGGTTAATGTGCCAGTAATAGGCGATGTTACATGCAATTCTCGTCGCTCTTCAACCGATACTAAATCTTGGTCCAACCGTGCAGTCTGCCGGAGTAACATCTCTAGTGAGGACTCAACCTCGTTGCGAATTACTGCTAGCCTAGCTTTGATGCTGATAATTTCCCCCTGTAGTTTCACCTTTTCTCGTTGGAAGGCAGCAAGCTGAATTGAGGCATTGTAATACTCGGAGCGGCGGCTCATATGTTCTGTTTCAAGGGCTATCCCTTTGTGAACTAATCTCTTGAAGTGCTCTGCTTTTTTCAGTAACCATGATGTTTGTTGTGCTGATTGAGTAAGCAAACCATTCATTTTTTGCAGTTCAACTTCTTTATTTTTTAGGTTCTGGGCAAGAAAGCTTTTCTCGGTATCTGCTGCCGCTGATTTGAGTTTTATTTCTCGCTCAATGGTGGCTTTCTGAGATTTTAATGATGAAGTTATTTGATGTTTTGTGCCGCCATTCGCTGTTTGCGTTTCCATGTTCACGATAAAAATCACCTCCCCTGCACGAACCATTTTCCCCTCCGCAGCGAAGCTGCTGACAATAACTCCATCATGAGAGGGGGTTATTCGCGCCACGGCAGGGTGGTGAATAACGGTACCGGTCAGAGTGACTCTTTGCGTGTAATCACCTACGACCAAAAATGCAATGAGGCCGATAATAAGCGCCAGTGCGAGCATGACCCAAATAGACGCGCCAACAGGGGTAATGACTTGCGGGCTACCTAGCCAATGATGAAAACTATGTTCTATAGCTTCCGGTCTGAAAATAGGGTGTCTATTAATCAATTTGAAGGCGCTCCTTCACCATGTATCCAGTTATTGGCAAATTGATGTCATAATACGTTCTTCCTTGATGCCCATATTCAGTAGATGGGCAGATGCGCGGCTTAGAAAACTTCTTATGGAATAACAATAAACGGACTTGTGCTTAAAGCGCTCTTCAGATGAAAATCGATTGACTAAACGCCCACCGGTACAGATGTTTTCCCAAATACAACCTTTACATTCGTTTGGCAGGCATTGTCCAATGGAAGAATATTCTTGGGCTTGTGGACTATTTAATACATCAGACAGATTGATTTCAGAAATATGGCCAATAGTATTGAATATTCGGTCTGATGTTGATCGTAAGGTATCATCCACACGTATAGAGCCATCTGAGCCGACAGTAAAGGCATATATCCCAGTGATATTTGATGACTGCCCTAAAATACCAATATTTTTTACACCGAGTAGGCTGGCAAAGTGCGTTTGGAAGTGGCGAACAAACATCTTGGGATTATTGTCCTTCACCCACTCATCCAACGCCTCATTGAGAAATCGACCAATTCCGATAGGATCAATATTCACATCGTTGTAAGAGTCATCAGGTATTAGAAAATCAAAACCGTAAACACCCAAATCGTCAACGAAGTGTCGATAGATTTCAGCGCCGTTTGCCTGAGCATTAGCGACACACAAAATTCCAGGGGCGGAGGGGAGCCTACCTTGTTGATAAGCACTTTGAAGCAGACGGAGGCCACGAACAGTGCCTTCATAAGTGCTACGCCCTTTGGTGTCTAGGCGATGACGATCATTAATATGTTTAGGGCCGTCAATTGAGAGACTGACATTCACTGAATACTTTTCGAATAACGATATCCATTCATCGTCAATAAGTATGCCGTTGGTTTGCAATGCGAGCCTGATATTTGAGCCACAATAGTTACCTGAAATTAATTGAATACACATATTGGCGAAGTGTTCTTTTTTCATTAGTAGTGGTTCTCCACCATGAAAATCAATTTGTAAAGTATCAATCTCATACTCCAAACAGGCTCGTTGTAAAAAATTGGCTAGATGACCAATGTTTTTATTGGAAATTCTAGCTGGATTGTTATCAGCATCTGAGTTTCCTTTGTTAAATACATAGCAATAATCACAATTTATATTACAGCGCTCACTTATTTTTAAGATTATTTCAAAATGTTTAATCCTTTTTTTTGTTAGTAAATGACCCATACCTCTACACTCCTTCCAGAAATTGAAATTCTGGACTGTAAAGCAAGTTAAATAGGGGCCACCAATTGGTAGCCCCGTCGTTTAGCATTTAAATCTAAAAGCTTCTAGACCAGTTTAAGAACGCATTTACCCAGCCACCAGCGATCTGATCAAGGAGATCATCAGCGAGATGTTGAGGTTGATTTTTTTTAGCTTTATTGGTGCCAATTGCAGTTTTAGTTTCAGTGATTTCTTTTTTTAAACGAGACATAGTGTACTCCTCCATTGATTACTTATGCCAAGAAATCATTTCTTGGTTTAGTCCATTAAGGAAAGTATTTCTTGTTATTATTTATTTTAAGCTATGAATTTATTTTAATTATGTATGTTTAATGTTGTAATTTAATAACCAATACTCTTACTTCCCTTGAAGAGTAAATACCATTCAACCATGATCGCCGTCAAGAAATAATAACGAGATTTCGCCCTGGTTAACGGCTGTTGCTAAAGGTCGTTGTTAAATCATGAAGTTAATTTTACGCGTTAGTTTAAATGATATTTTTAAATGGAACTTAAATTAAATATTTATATAAAACCACTCGCTATTTTCTGCAATATTAATATTTGCTCTTAATTGATTCTACCTTGTTAATATCAGTCATTGTTATTCTGGCTCTAGCCAAGTGGTTTGGAAATCAAACCAACCGAGGTTATTCAAGTGAGCACCTTGGGCTTGCTCGGGGGCTTTGAGGCGCATCCAGTGGTGGAATAATGGCTGCAACCAGCCAGTGGCAATGACATCTCTGATCAATTGTTCGGCGTTGAGGGATTGGTTGCGCCAATCATTGAGGTAGGCTTGTAAACGATCTTCATCACCACCAGTGATGGATTGGCGCAGTAATGGGGAACCCAATAACCAAGCCGTGACATTCCACTCTTCGGGAATAGCAAAATTGACTGTCCCCAACCACAAATCAATATTCGCATCACCGCTGGCCCAAGTGGTGTAATCAAGCTCGGATGCTTCCAGACGGATGCCTTGTGTCGCCAGAATGTGCGTCATTTCCGTCACTAACATGGCATATTCTGGGTGTTGTGCATGATAAGCCAGCGTCAGTACCGGCATTTCATCGGGAGTAACGGGAGGAGTAGTGAAAGGAGAGCATTTATCCCCGGAATCAATGCCGTGAAACCATGTGGGTAACACACTACTCGCAGGGACCCAGAAAGGACGAATAGGGTCAATTAAACGTTGAATGAGATTATAGGGATTGAGGGTTTCTCGTAACCAGCAGCGCTGCTTAATGCTACGCCAGTGTGGCGAGCGGCTATCACACAGTAAAAAGTATCCGCCTCGCTCCAGAAACATTTCTTGCGTTGCATCGGATGGTTTACCGGTCAGGCCAGCAGCAAAACCAGAGACATAATCAATATCACTGATACTGGAACTCAGCCAAGTCGCACTTTGGATATTCGCTATGCTCAGTTGCTCGGATAATGCCTGTGGGGAGGTACTTGGCTGACGGGCTAGATCAGGAAAGATAAGGACTTCAACTTCGTCTAACAGACCACGAAAACCAAAATAGTGGTCAAAAGATTTCATCTGCAAATGCCAGTCATCGTTTTCGGCGACCCGATAGGGGCCGGTTCCTACAGGGTGCTTGGCAAAATCTGGTTGTGAAACAGAGTCTTCAGGCAAAATCAGTGCGCTATGATGGGCCAGCAATAAGGGAAGCTGAGAATCTGGCTGATTAAGCTCAATAACCACCCCCAGCAACCCATGTTGACTAACTTGGCGGATATGTGAAAACAGAGGCAGCTTGGCGCAGCGGGTTAATGAGCTGACGACATCACGGCTGGAAAGCTCTCTTCCATCGTGGAACTGCACCGCAGGGCGTAAATAAAAGCGCCAGTGCAGAGGGTCTAATCTACGCCAACGATGAGCTAAATCTGTCGTTACCTCACCGGTTTCCTCGTCTATTCGCGTCAGCCCATTAAAAATCTGCCGTACTAAATGCCGTTCGGAGCGACGCAGTGGCGTGCCGGGACAAAGGTTTGGCATGGTTCGATAGTAAGGAATACGTAATGCTTGATAGTCATCCCGCACCCGATATCCCAGCTTAGTTCGCAGCAACGGAGTGATAAGCTGTTTATCTTTTCCGAGTAGTGCAATAGCGCCATTAAAATCACCCGCATCAAGCAACTGTTCCGCTTTTTCGATCAATAATTGATGAGTGTTCCGCAATAGTTGCAGATGTGACCGACGGCCACGACCAGCTTCCGCCTGCCAGATTAACCAGCCAGCTTGCTGCATCTGAACTAATAATGTCCGCATGTGGCGCTTGGAACAACTGAGTTTATCGGCGAGTTCTTGCAATGTAATCTCAACCGGCTGTCTACCGACCAGGTTCAATAATCGTAAATATTGTTGTTCAAGACGTCGGCTGGTCATAAAAAAGGAACTCAATTGACGAAAAGTCAGCAGTTTTTAATATCATCTTTTTAGCCGATAATTTTTATCACAGCAAGCTTAATTATTTAAGGTGAGATGATGACCCGATATTTAAACAAAGACACCAAGGTGTGTATTTCTTTGGCTGCCAGACCCAGTAATTTTGGCACTCGTTTCCACAATTTTTTGTACGATGCCCTGGATCTCGACTATCTGTATAAAGCCTTTACCACGACAGATCTGACAGCGGCAATTGGTGGGGTGAGGGCGCTAGGATTTCGTGGTTGTGCCATCTCAATGCCATTCAAAGAGGCGGTTATCCCGATGGTGGATGAGATGGATCCATCAGCCGCAGCAATTAATTCAGTTAATACCTTGGTTAATACGGATGGATATCTGAAAGCGTACAACACCGACTATATCGCTATTGCGAAACTGCTCCAGACCTATCAGGTATCACCCAACAAAGTTTTTGCTTTGCGCGGCAGTGGTGGAATGGCGAAGGCGGTGGCTTTTGCGCTGAAAAATGCCGGTTTTAAACAGGGATTTATTATCGCGACCAATGAAAAGACCGGTAAGCAACTTGCTGAACAATCTGGCTACATCTATCAGCCTGATATGCAAGGTGTGCAGGCCGATATGCTTATTAACGCTACCCCTGTGGGCATGGCTGGTGGCAAAGATGCCGACAACATGGCTTTTACCCAGAGCGAAGTCAATCAAGCGGAGGTTATTTTTGATGTTGTGGCACTGCCCGCCATTACGCCATTAATAAGCGATGCCAAAGCACAAAATAAAACGGTAATTACTGGTGCTGAAGTCTTTGCTATTCAGGCAGTTGAGCAATTTGTGTTGTATACCGGTATTCGTCCGGATCAGGCTTTGTTTGAAAAAGCAGCGGCTTATGCCCGTGGCTGATGATTGAGGTTGAAATCAATAGAAATTGTCGCTCATACTACGCATTCCCTATTTTTATCATGATCAAGGAAATGCGTTATGGCCGAAGAAACGATTTTCAGCAAAATTATCCGCCGTGAAATTCCTGCCGACGTGGTTTACCAAGATGAGCTGGTCACCGCGTTTCGTGATATCGCCCCGCAGGCACCCACCCATATCTTAATCATTCCCAACATTCTTATTCCAACTGTGAATGATGTCACGGTAGAACACGAGGCAACACTAGGCCGAATGATCACCGTGGCTGCTAAACTTGCAGAGCAAGAAGGTATTGCTGAAGATGGCTATCGCCTCATTATCAACTGCAATCGCCATGCTGGGCAGGTGGTCTACCATATCCATATGCATTTGGTTGGTGGTCGTGAGCTAGGCACTTTGTTGTCTCATGAATAACGACATTTAACTGAGGTAAGCCTATGCGCCGCACAAAGGCGTTTTTATTACCGGTGATTGCGTGCGTGGGCATAGCAACGTTGCTGGGGTGTAGCAGCCCGAAAGGGATTGCGGTGAATAAACAGCAAACTGTAGTAATGGATTCGTCGGTACTGACTGCGGGCATTTTGGCCTCTCAGCCAGCAGTTTCAACATCCTCAGGTGATAATGTTGCACGTTCGGTTCTTACCAACAGTCAGAATAAGCCGATAAAAATAAACTACCGCTTTTATTGGTATGATGCGCAGGGCTTGGATGTTCCGCCGCTGGAAGCGCCGCGCTCGATTGTTATTGCACCAGATAATGATGTTAATATTCAATCAGTTAATAATAATTTTAATGCGCAGAGTGCGCGCCTACATCTATTTTTATAACCGCTAGATTTTTATACCCGAAGAATTGGCGTTGCAGATAGCCAGTAAGTGAACGCCCTGCAATGTCAGGAAGAAGGGGATATAATCGTGCCGTTGGAGTGAAACAATGAAAAGGTATTTATCTGTGGCTCTGGCAGCCTTAGTGCTGACGGGGTGTATCACGCGCCCCCCTGTTGAGCCAACAACGCCACCTGTCACTATCGAACCGGTGACTCCGCCCGTCATTGAGACACCCCCCCCTGTAGACACTGTGCCACAGCCACCCAAGATGCAGCAGTCGATTGACTGGACTGCCAGTGTCGAGCCTTTAGTTGCCCAAATGGTTAATAGCAATGATGTGGCCAATGGCAGCATATTGCTGCTTGATAGCGTCAAAAATAACACCAATGGTGCGCTACAAACGGCAAAGGCCACCTCAGCATTGCACCAAGTGCTGACATCCAATAAAAAGTTTGTCTTGATCTCGCCACAGCAGTTGGCAGTTGCCAAACAAACATTGGGATTATCGGAAGAAGATAGCCTAGGTTCGCGTAGCAAAGCGATTGGTCTGGCTCGTTATGTCAGCGCTCAATATGTGCTGTACAGCGATGTGAGTGGTGATGTGAAATCACCGACTATCGAAATGCAATTGATGCAAGTGCAAACTGGCGAAATCATCTGGTCAGGTAATGGCCCAGTCAAGCGTTGATCCCTCGCTGTATGCGTTGATAGAAAGCATTCATCCGGCGGTGAAAATCGCCGATTGTCAAATTAGTCCGGTGTCTGGCCTGACCGGCGAGAGTTGGCGTATTTCTCACCGGTCAAATACCGCCCCGAATATTGACTGGCTGGCGCGCGAACAGTCAGTGCAGAAAACGCAGTTGGGTGTGAACCGGAGACAAGAGCGTAAGTTGCTGCGACATGTGGCCAATTGCCATGTATCACCAACAGTTATTGCAGCCAACCCACGTTGGTTGGTGGTCAATTGGCTTGAAGGTGACGTTGTCACTCAAGAGCAATTCATTGAATTATCAGACAATGGTCAGTTGTCGCTATTACTGGCTCGCTTGCACCATTTGCCCGCTAGTGGCTATCGTCTGGATTTGCGCACCCAGCTCATGCGTTATGGTTGCCTGATTGATTCGCGGCGTCGTTCGCCGGAATGGCTGCGCCTTCACCATCATTTTATCCGCAGTCCATTACCACAACCGGTGAAACTCGCACCTCTGCATATGGACATTCATCCCGGTAATCTCTTAGACACCCCAACGGGGCTGAAATTAATTGATTGGGAATACGCCGCGGATGGTGATATTGCACTTGATATTGCCGCGTTGTTTTGTGGGAATGGTTGGTCAGTGCAACAGCAGCAAACTTTTTTACAGCACTATTGCCGTTGTGAGCAGGGTTATCATGACATTGAGCGCCTATCGCGCCAGATACTGCGCTGGATGTCATGGATTGATTATCTGATGCTGATGTGGTTTGAAGTGCGCTGGCAGCAGACTGGGAACAGTGAATTTTTACAATGGGCTGCGCCGCTGCGTCAGCGATTTAATCTGTCTTTCTGATGTTAAAAATAAAATTTATGGAGTTGCCGTGGGTCCAGTGATGTTAGACGTTGCCAGCTACGAGCTGGATGCTGAAGAACGCGAAATTTTAAAACACCCGCTGGTGGGCGGTTTGATTTTATTTAGCCGTAATTTTCATGATGCCGAACAGCTATGTGAGTTAGTTCGCCAAATTAGGGCGGCATCTCATGAGCGTCTGGTGGTGGCCGTTGATCAGGAAGGTGGCAGAGTCCAACGTTTTCGTGAGGGTTTTACTCGCCTACCCGCGGCTCAGTCGTTTGCAGCTATTAATGATGCAGCGACGGCGGCTCAATTGGCGCAAGAGGCGGGGTGGTTGATGGCGGCTGAAATGATATCTATGGATATCGACATTAGTTTTGCCCCGGTATTGGATATTGGTCATGTCAGTGCAGCCATCGGTGAGCGTTCATTTCACAGTGACCCGCAGCAGGCGCTGAATATGGCTGAGTGTTTTATCCGAGGGATGCACAGTGCTGGCATGAAAACCACAGGCAAACACTTCCCAGGTCATGGTGCAGTGACGGCAGACTCACATAAAGAAACGCCACGTGATAATCGACCACTGGCAGAAATCCGTACTCATGATATGGTTATATTTCGCGAACTGATTGCACGAGGATTACTTGATGCCATTATGCCGGCGCATGTGATTTATACTGAAGCAGATGCGCGGCCTGCCAGTGGTTCATCCTACTGGCTGCAAAACATACTGCGTCAAGAGTTAGGATTCGATGGCATCATTTTCTCCGATGATTTATCGATGGAAGGTGCTGCAATCATGGGCAGTTATGCCGAGCGTGGGCAAGCCTCTTTGGATGCGGGCTGCGATATGATTCTGGTGTGTAATAACCGCAAGGGCGCGGTAAGTGTGCTAGATAACCTGTCTCCGGTCAAAGCAGACCAAGTGGCGCGCTTGTATCATTCTGGGCAGTTCAGCCGCCAAGTGTTGATGGCATCATCGCGTTGGCAGCAGGCGAATAAGGCATTAACAGCACTCAGTGAGCGTTGGGATGCGCATAAACAAATGTCGTAGCGAGGATAAATATGATCGTCTATTTACATGGTTTTGATTCCAACAGCCCGGGTAATCATGAGAAAGTCCTGCAACTGCAATTTATCGACCCGGATGTGCGTTTTATCAGTTACAGCACATTGCATCCGCGCCATGACATGCAGCATTTACTGAAAGAAGTTGATAAAGCCATCCAGCAGGGTGGCGATGCTAAGTCGCTGATTTGCGGTGTGGGTTTAGGTGGTTTTTGGGCTGAACGTATTGGTTTCCTGTGTGGGATCCGTCAGGTGGCTTTCAATCCAAACCTTTATCCGCAGGACAATATGAGCGGTAAAATTGATCGCCCCGAAGAGTATGTCGATATCGCCAGTAAGTGTATTACTGATTTTCGTGAGAAAAATCGCGATCGCTGTTTGGTTGTACTCTCACGTCATGATGAAATGCTCGATAGCCAACGGACAGCCGGTGATTTGCATCCTTATTATGAAATTGTCTGGGATGATAAACAGACACACAAGTTTAAGGATCTTTCTCCTCATCTGCAGCGAATCAAGGCGTTTAAAACACTCGGTTAGTCAACGCAGAGTGGGTCAACAATTCACAATCAAACGGACTTTTTGTTAATGATTGGTTAATTGTAGTGCGGCGTAGACTTTATGACTTGGCTTGAAAAAAGGTAGCAATAGACTTTTTTCAGGCCATTTTTATGACTTAAAGCGCTAGAATGGTTTTTTATTCCACATCAAATAGAAAAATCGCAAACTGTGACTAAGTGCTAACTATTTGAATCCTCTTCCAGAAAAATTCTCTCTGCTGCCACTTTAATCAAAAAAAGTTGATATATATCAATTTTGGTATGACCAAATAACCCTGCATGATATTCTGACAGCAGATTATTGAATTAGCATCAGCGAACCCTATGTTATCTAAGGATATTATTAGTTTACCCTTAGCTAACAATTGGTTCACATTTAGGGGGTCATTTTGACAACGCCGAAGAAAAAAATCGTTATTATTGGTGGTGGTGCTGGCGGTCTTGAGCTGGCAACCAGTCTGGGTCACAAGCTGGGCCGTAGCAAAAAAGCCGAGATCGTTTTAGTGGATCGTAACCATAGTCACTTGTGGAAGCCGTTGTTACATGAAGTGGCCACCGGCTCTCTGGATGATGGTGTTGATGCACTGAGCTATCTTGCTCATGCCCGTAACCACTATTTTAATTTCCAATTGGGTTCTTTGACCGATATTAATCGTGAAACCAAAACCCTTAGTTTGGCTGAAATTTGCGACGAACATGGCGATGTGCTGGTGACGCAACGTGAATTGACCTATGACATTCTGGTGATGGCGTTGGGCAGTACCTCGAATGATTTTGGGACGCCAGGTGTAAAAGAGCACTGTATCTTCCTTGATAACCCACATCAGGCGCACCGCTTCCATAATGAGATGCTTAACCTATTCCTGAAATATTCAGCGCAACCGGGTGAAAAGGGCAAAGTTAATATCGCCATCGTCGGCGGTGGGGCCACTGGTGTTGAGCTGTCTGCTGAACTGCACAATGCAGTGAAACAGTTGCATAGCTACGGTTTTGAGGGCTTGGACAATCAGGCGCTGAATGTCACGCTAGTTGAGGCCGGTGAACGTATTTTGCCAGCCTTGCCACCGCGTATTTCAGCGGCTGCTCATCAGGAACTGATTAAACTGGGTGTTCGTGTATTGACCAAAACCATGGTGACCAGCGCAGATGAGAAAGGCCTGAATACCAAAGAGGGTGAGTTCATCAATGCTGATCTGATGGTGTGGGCGGCGGGTATCAAAGCGCCAGACTTTATGAAAGATATCGCTGGGCTGGAAACCAACCGCATTAATCAATTGGTGGTTGAGCCGACCCTGCAAACAACCCGTGATCCGAATATTTTTGCGATTGGTGATTGTGCTTCTTGCCCACAACCAAGTGGTGGTTTCGTACCACCGCGTGCGCAATCTGCACATCAGATGGCTAGCCGCTGCTACAGCAACATTCTGGCCTTGCTCAATGATCAGCCGCTGAAACCTTATATTTATAAGGATCACGGTTCACTGGTTTCACTGTCGAAATTCAGTACCGTCGGTAGCTTGATGGGTAACCTGATGCGCGGTTCAATGATGGTAGAAGGGCGTGTCGCCCGTGTTGTCTATATCTCACTGTATCGTATGCATCAGGTGGCATTGCATGGTTATACTAAGACCGGCTTGATGATGTTAGTGGGCGGGATTAATCGGGTTATTCGGCCACGATTAAAGCTCCATTAATGACTTTTATTATTCGATACCCAAATAATTCGAGTTACTGGAAGGCGGTAAACAAGAGAAGCCCGATGGGTTGACGGTGGTCAGTGATTCGGGTTATTGAGCGTAACTAACGCACATGCAACTTGAAGTATGACAGGTAAACAAGCCGCTACCATTGTTGATGGTGGCGGCTTTTACGTTTATCAGCGCACGGAAAGCTAAAGTCATTCGCACGTAATGCTAAATTTTCAGCATAAAACTCCGCAATAACAAATCTCAGCAGTCGGATTACTCCTAAACACATTCATTCACACCTATTATCTGGGTGTTTAGTCCATTCGTCTTATTGCTAGGTCAAAGTAGATTGTGCAGACTCACATGTGTTTACAGACGGCAAGTCATGCACGCCGTATTCCGGAAATAAGAGGCAATCCCTCAACTGCCGGACGCTGTCAGATTTTCATTTTTTACCTTGGAATTCTGGGGCATAAGATGCGTGGTAACACTTTCAGGAGGATTTCCTGTGAACAAATCAATGTTAGCAGGTGTGGGTATCGGTATTGCGGCTGCTCTGGGAATTGCCGCTGTCGCGAGTATGAATGTCTTCTCTGGCGCACCGCAATATGCACAAGTTCTTACTGCGACACCGATTAAAGAGACGATTAAAACACCTCGTCAGGAATGTCGTAATGTGACCGTCACGCACCGTAAGCCGGTTCAGGATGAGCATCAGATAGCCGGTTCGGTTTTGGGTGCCGTGGCTGGTGGGGTGCTGGGCCATCAGGTTGGCGGAGGTCGAGGTAAAGATATTGCTACGGTTGCTGGCGCATTGGCGGGCGGATACGCCGGTAATCGCGTCCAAAGTAATATGCAAGAGGGTGATACTTACACAACAACTCAGCAACGTTGCCAAACTGTTTACGATAAGTCACAGAAAATGTTGGGATATGACGTAACCTACAAAATTGGTGATCAGCAGGGAAAAATTCGCATGGATCGTGATCCAGGCACGCAGATTCCAATCGATAAAAATGGTCAACTGATACTGAATAACCGAGCATAATACAAAATCTGTTGTCCAAAACCTTGAATTAAGAACCCGTGTTTAGTGTTAATTCTGATCGTTTAACGTGCTTGATAAGCGAGTGGCATTAGCATTAACACGGGTTTCTCCTTGCTGAAACCCGTGTTAATGAGCTTATTGAGCCACGCGATGTTGAGCAAAAGCGGCTAACAGTTCACTGATAAATTTCAGCCGCTGTGTCCGATCACTCAAGTCCTGCATAAACTTCAGTTTGGTTGGCCCTTCTAATCGGTATATCTGTGGTTGGCGCTGTAACAAACCAATCAAATAAACCGGATCCACTTTGTTTTTGTCACCAAACTCGATGAAACCACCGCGCTCATTACCTTCAATGCGCTTGATACCTAACGACTGAGCTTGTTGGCGCAACTGTGCAGTATGGAGTAGGTAACGGGCCGCATCCGGCAGTTTGCCAAAGCGGTCGATAAGCTCAACTTTTAACTCATCAAGCTCGGTTTCATTACGTGCACTAGCAATACGCTTATAGAACGAAAGACGGACATTCACATCTGGAATAAAGTCTTCTGGCAGTAAAACCGGCATGCGCATTTCAATTTCGGTTTGATTGCTGGTCAAATCTTCCAGCGATGGCTCCCGGCCTTCTTTCAGTGCGTCAACCGCGCTTTCCAGTAGCTCCATATACAGTGAGAAACCAATAGTGGTCATCTGGCCACTTTGATCTTCGCCTAATAGCTCGCCGGCACCACGAATCTCCAAATCATGGGTCGCTAATGCAAAGCCGGCACCAAGATCTTCCAGTGATGCAATGGCCTCTAACCGTTTTTTGGCATCGGTGGTCATCGCTTTTGGGTTCGGAGTGAGCAGGTAAGCATAGGCTTGATGATGAGAGCGCCCAACTCGGCCTCGTAATTGATGTAACTGCGCCAGACCAAAATGATCAGCTCGTTCGATGATAATGGTATTGGCACTAGGAATATCAATCCCAGTTTCGATAATCGTAGTGCAGACCAGAACGTTAAAGCGCTGATGATGGAAATCATTCATCACTCGTTCAAGGTCTCGCTCACGCATCTGGCCGTGGCCGATGGCAATGCGCGCCTCGGGGACTAACTCTGCCAGCCGTTGTGCGGCTTTTTCGATATTTTCCACATCATTATAGAGATAATAAACTTGCCCGCCACGCAGAACCTCACGCAGAATTGCCTCTCGCACCACTAAGCTGTCGTACTCACGAACAAAGGTTTTTACTGCCAGGCGGCGTGCCGGTGGCGTGGCAATAATCGACAAGTCGCGCATGCCGCTCATCGCCATATTCAGTGTGCGCGGGATAGGCGTGGCAGTCAGCGTCAAGATATCCACATCGGCGCGCATGGCTTTGATTCGTTCTTTATGGCGAACCCCGAAGCGGTGTTCTTCATCAACAATCAATAGGCCAAGATCTTGCCAACGAAGGTCACTTTGCAGCAATTTATGAGTGCCGATAATAATATCGACTTTCCCTTCGGCGGCTTGCTCCAGAATCACTTGTTGCTCTTTGGCGCTACGGAAACGGGACATCATTTCTATCCGTACCGGCCAGGTTGCAAAGCGGTCACGGAAGTTGTCAAAATGCTGTTGGGCGAGCAGGGTGGTCGGTACCAATACCGCAACTTGTTTATTATTCGCCACTGCAAGGAAGGCCGCTCGCATGGCGACTTCGGTTTTACCAAAGCCCACATCGCCACACACCAAGCGATCCATCGCTAATGGTTGACACATATCGCTGATAACGGCATTAATTGCCTGTTCTTGATCCGGGGTCGTCTCAAAAGGGAAACTTTGGCAGAATAACTGGTATTGCTCACGATCGAGTTTAAATTTAAAACCAGATTTAGCCGCACGTTGCGCATAGATGTCCAGCAGCTCTGCTGCCACGTCGCGTACTTTTTCTGCCGCTTTTTGGCGTGCTCGACTCCAGGCATCGCCGCCTAGTTTATGCAGTGGCGCATTCTCATCGGCCCCGCCAGAATAACGGCTAATCAGATGTAATGAGGATACTGGGACATACAGCTTATCTTCGCCAGCATAGGTCAATATTAGGTATTCAGCTTTGATGCCGCCAGCTTCAAGTGTGGTCAAACCCAAATAGCGGCCAACACCGTGTTCTAGATGAACCACTGGCTGACCGGGGCGCAGCTCTGCCAAGTTGCGGATCAGCGTGTCAGTATTAATCGTCCGGCGATTATCCTGACGGCGGCGGCTGACGCGCTCGCCCAATAAATCACTTTCACAAATCAGCGCTAACTGTTTATCGGTATCAAGAAAACCGCGTTCAGCAGCACCAATCATCAGATAATGACCAGGAGCCTTGGCTTGAGATAGCTGGGCTATCAGCGTTGGGCTGATTTTTATTCGTGCCAGTAGGTCTTGCAGTGTTTCACGCCGGCCTTCACTTTCAACCGAGAACACAATACTGCCGCTGAATGACTCAATAAAACGCCGCAGATTATCCAACGGGGACTTTTGCTGGGCCTGCACGGCTAAATCAGGTAATGCCTGATAATCCAAGTTGGTATTAGCGGTTTTGGCTGGCAATACATCCGTCTTAAACTGCACGCGTGGCCAAGATTTTAGCTCACTAAAGAGTGAATCAACGCGCAACCACAGAGTTTCAGGTGCAAGTAATGGCCGCATTGGGTCAATGCGGCGGCTTTCAAAACGTTGGTTAACATCCAGCCAAAAACGTTCTGCTGAGTGCTCCAGATCGCCGGTATTAATCAGTAAGGTATTTTCAGGTAAATAGCTAAAGAGTGTCGGCAATGGCTTGCTGAAAAACAATGGCTGCCAGTATTCAATACCCGCAGGCCAGATGCCTTTACTCACTTGCTGATAAATATGTTCAGCATCGCGACGAACGTCAAATTGCTCGCGCCACTGGCTACGGAACAGCTCTATCGCAGTTTTGTCTATCGGGAATTCATGGGCGGGCAGTAAGTTTATCTGCTCAACTTCCGACAGTGTGCGCTGTGAATCAACATCGAATACACGCAGGCTATCAATATCATCATCAAAAAAATCAATTCGATACGGTTCTTCGCTGCCCATCGGGTAGAGATCTAGCAGTGCCCCACGAGTGGCAAACTCACCGTGTTCCATCACCTGATCAACACTGCGGTATCCTGCTTGCTCAAGTTGTGCACGCAACTTATCGCGTGACAGATGCTGGCCCTTTTTCATGACCAACGCGTGACCATGCAGGAATTCATGCGGGCAAACCCGTTGCATCAGGGTATTAATTGGAAGAATAATAACGCCGCGTTCCATCGATGGAAGATGATACAAGCAAGAAAGACGGGCTGAGATGATATCCTGATGAGGCGAGAAGCTGTCGTAAGGCAGAGTTTCCCAATCAGAGAGGGTGCTCACTGGGCGCGGAGAGAATTGTTGAATCTCATCACGCAGGCGCAGTGCCGTTTGCATGTCAGGGGTAATTAACATTACCGGGCCATCATGGCGCTCAATGATTTCTGCGCATTCGACTGCACAAGCCGATCCGGTCAACTGGCCTAACTGACGTGTATCGCCACGCCGTGTCGGTAATGAATAACGATGTTGTTGGGACATAAGCAGTTAAACAGTCTCTTCTATGTGGTTTACCTTTCGTCCTTGACGCCGCAGGGATGCTTGATAGCGACCAACCTGCAACACCAATCACTGGGGTATCATTGACCCGAGTTTCAATATCAGCATAATTCTCGGCGGCTATCCTAGCACGTGCGAGGGGATAGCCACAGATTGGTGCTCTGATTTGGAATAAAAGCCGGAGATATAGACGGTTAATGGTTCCATAAAGCGGTTGTACCCTTTATTATCCTCGATCACTTTGCTTTAGCAACAGGATCTAAACAGATTTCATGTATCAACCTGTCGCACTATTTATTGGCCTGCGTTATATGCGCGGGCGTGCATCTGACCGTTTTGGTCGGTTTGTCTCGTGGCTTTCTACCATTGGCATTACGCTGGGCGTGATGGCATTAATTACAGTGTTGTCTGTGATGAATGGTTTTGAGCGCGATTTGCAGAATAATATTTTGGGGCTGATGCCACAGGCGCTGATCACCACGCCACAAGGTTCTCTCGACCCAAACAAAATTCCTGCTTCAACATTGAAATCATTGGCGGGAGTCACTGATGTTGTGCCCTTGACCACGGCGGATGTGGTGTTACAAAGTGCACATAATTTAGCCGCTGGCGTCATGCTGGGCGTTGATCCAGAACAGCATGAACCGCTAGCAGACTATTTGGTCAATGTGAAACTAAAGGATTTGCAGCCGGGAAGCTACAATATGATTCTCGGTGAGAAACTGGCGGGTCAATTGGGGGTTAAACGGGGTGAGACATTGCGCTTAATGGTGCCGAGTGCCAGCCAGTTTACTCCGATGGGCCGCATTCCCAGTCAGCGCCTGTTTAATATTATCGGGACATTTGCCGCAGACAGTGAAGTTGATGGTTACCAAATGTTGGTTAATCAACAGGATGCGTCGCGGCTGATGCGCTATCCCGCAGGTAATATTACCGGTTGGCGTTTATTCCTTTCTCAACCACTGAGCGTTGATAGCTTGAGCCAGCAGACTTTGCCGGAAGGCACGGTGTGGAAAGATTGGCGTGAGCGCAAAGGCGAGCTTTTCCAAGCCGTGAGGATGGAGAAAAATATGATGGGGCTGCTGCTGAGTCTTATCATCGCTGTCGCGGCCTTTAATATTATTACCTCGCTAGGCCTGTTAGTCATGGAAAAACAGGGCGAAGTCGCTATTTTGCAAACTCAGGGGTTAAGTCGCCGCCAAATCATGTTGGTGTTTATGGTGCAGGGGGCTACTGCTGGGGTCATTGGCGCGTTGCTTGGTGCTGGGTTAGGTATTTTACTGGCCAGCCAATTGAATACCCTAATTCCGGTTCTCGGTATATTGATTGATGGTGCCACATTACCGGTTGAGATTAACCCTGTTCAGGTCATTGTTATTGCTCTGGTAGCAATGGCGATAGCTTTGCTGTCTACGCTTTACCCTTCCTGGCGCGCTGCCGCCGCACAACCTGCTGAGGCTTTACGCTATGAGTAACCATCCTTTATTACAGTGTTTAAACCTGTGCAAACGCTATCAGGAAGGCCAACTACATACCGATGTATTGCGCAATGTGTCGTTTACTATCGAAGCTGGCGAGCTGATGGCGATTGTTGGTAGTTCTGGTTCGGGCAAAAGTACCTTATTGCACCTGCTGGGGGGGTTGGATTCCCCTACCTCTGGCGAGGTTATTTATCAAGGGCGCTCACTAAACCAGCTTTCTTCTACTGCAAAGGCAGAGTTACGTAATCGAGAATTAGGTTTTATCTATCAATTCCACCATTTACTGCCCGATTTTACCGCGTTGGAAAATGTCGCCATGCCACTGTTAATTGGTGGCGCTAAACCGAGTGAAGCGCAAGAAAAAGCGCGCGCTATGTTAGCGGCGGTTGGTTTGGAAAAACGCAGTAAACACCGTCCATCAGAATTATCGGGCGGGGAACGTCAACGAGTCGCTATCGCGCGTTCATTAGTCAATGACCCCTCTTTGGTTCTGGCTGATGAACCGACGGGCAACCTCGATCAGCGTAATGCCGATAGCATCTTTAATTTGCTGGGTGAACTGAATGTTCGCCAAGGGACAGCATTTTTAGTGGTGACTCATGATTTACATTTGGCTAAGCGAATGAGTCGCCAGTTAGAAATGCGTGATGGTCAGCTACAGCAGCACTTGACGTTGGTGGGGGCAGAGTAATGGGCGTTTCGCCACTGTCACTGTTAATCGGTTTGCGTTTTAGCCGTGGCCGCCGCCGCGGCGGTATGGTGTCGTTAATCTCGGTCATTTCAACATTGGGTATTGCTTTGGGTGTTGCGGTATTGATCGTCGGTTTAAGTGCAATGAATGGTTTCGAACGTGAGCTAAAAAACCGTATTTTGGCCGTCGTACCCCACGGTGAGATTGCTGTGGTTAATCAACCGTTCAGCGGCTGGCCCCAAACCTTGCAGCGCATTGAAAAAGTTCCCGGCATTGTGGCAGCGGCACCTTATATCAATTTTACGGGCTTGATTGAAAACGCGACGCAATTGCGTGCAGTATCAGTCAAAGGTGTTGACCCACAGGCAGAGTCGCGTCTGAGTGCATTGCCAGGTTTTGTGCTTGACCATGCTTGGGATAATTTCAAAGCGGGTCAGCAGCAGATTATTTTGGGTAAAGGTCTGGCAGAGGCTTTGGGGGTCAAGCAGGGATCATGGCTGACAGTGATGATTCCCAATAGCGATCCTGAGAATAAATTGCTGCAAGCTAAGCGCATTCGTTTACAGGTTGCTGGCATTTTTGAATTGAGTGGGCAGTTAGATCATAGTCTGGCATTAGTGCCATTAGCAGATGCTCAACAATATTTAGATATGGGTGACAGTGTCACTGGTATAGCCATAAAAGTTGATGACGTCTACAACGCGAACAAACTGGTACGCAGTGCTGGTGAAGTCACGAATGCCTATGTGTACATCAGTAGCTGGATTGGTACTTATGGCTATATGTACCGAGATATCCAAATGATCCGTACAATCATGTACTTAGCTATGATACTCGTGATTGGCGTCGCCAGTTTTAATATTGTGTCCACGCTGGTCATGGCGGTTAAAGATAAAAGTAGCGATATTGCGGTACTTCGTACGCTCGGGGCCAAAGATGGCCTGATCCGCGCGATTTTTATCTGGTATGGCTTGCTGGCCGGTCTTATCGGTAGTGTCAGTGGGGCGGTGGTGGGCGTGATAGTCTCTTTGCAATTGACCAACATTATTCGTGGGTTAGAAAAGTTGATCGGGCATCAATTTTTATCAGGCGATATCTACTTCATTGACTTTTTACCGTCAGAATTGCACTGGTTTGATGTGGCCTGCGTGTTGGCAACTGCGCTGGTATTGAGTTTGATTGCCAGTTGGTATCCTGCTCGCCGAGCCAGCCGTATTGATCCGGCACGGGTACTGAGTGGGCAATAGATTTCATCTTTAATAAGGGCAAACTTATGTATTACGGTTTTGATATGGGCGGCACCAAAATTGAGCTAGGTGTTTTTGATGCCAACCTGCAAAGAATCTGGCATAAGCGAGTCCCTACACCGCGTGAAGATTATCAGCAATTACTCCAAACATTACAGGACTTGACGCTGGAAGCAGACGGATATTGTAAAGTGCAGGGCAGTGTAGGTATTGGCATTCCCGGCTTACCCAACGCAGATGATGGAACGGTGTTCACCGCCAATGTTCCTGCGGCAATGGGGCAATCGTTGCAGGGCGATCTTTCGCAACGGATTGGGCGTGAAGTTAAAATTGATAATGACGCTAACTGCTTTGCACTATCTGAAGCTTGGGATCCTGAGTTTCGCCACTATCCCACCGTCTTGGGTTTGATTCTGGGTACGGGTGTTGGCGGTGGGCTTATTGTCAATGGCAGTATTGTTGGTGGACGTAATCATATTACGGGTGAATTCGGCCATTTTCGTCTACCGGTAGATGCACTGGATATTTTGGGGGCTGATATTCCGCGAGTGCCCTGCGGTTGTGGTCATCATGGCTGCATTGAAAATTATATTTCTGGGCGTGGTTTTGAATGGATGTACAAACATTTCAATCAACAATCCTTGCCAGCCGTAGAGATTATTGCTCACTATAATGCGGGTGAATCTAAGGCTGTGGCGCATGTCGAACGCTTTATGGATGTGCTGGCGGTGTGTCTGGGCAATTTGCTGACAATGCTTGATCCCCATTTAGTGGTGATTGGCGGTGGGTTATCAAACTTCGAACAGATCTATCAGGAACTGCCAAAACGTTTGCCGCAGCATTTATTACGTGTAGCCCGATTGCCACGCATTGAAAAAGCGCGTTATGGTGATGCAGGTGGCGTGCGTGGCGCTGCGTTTTTGCATCTATCTAAATAATATAATGACAATATCCAAACGTTGAGTTGAAAGGGTATCAAAAAAGGAAAAAGTTATGCGCATTCGCCATCGGCTATGTCGGTTTCGCAAGAATAAGCATTTGCGGCATCAACGTTTTCGCTCCCGCATTTTTCATCGAGACAGTGCGGTAACATCTGAAATGAAGAAACCGTTTGTGGTGGTTCTTACTGGTGCCGGTATTTCGGCAGAATCCGGTATTCGAACTTTTCGTGCTGCTGATGGTTTGTGGGAAGAGCATCAGGTGGAAGATGTGGCCACGCCTGAAGGGTATCGTCGGGATCCTGAGCTAGTTCAGTCTTTTTATAATGCGCGCCGCCGCCAGCTACAGCAGCCGGAGATTGCACCAAATGCTGCCCATTTCGCACTGGCTGATTTGGAAGCAGTGCTAGGTGATAATTTTGTGCTAGTGACACAAAACATTGATAACTTGCATGAAAGAGCCGGTAGTAAGCGAGTTATTCACATGCATGGTGAGTTACTGAAAGTGCGTTGCACGCAGTCTGGTCAAGTGTTGGACTGGCCTGGCGACCTCAGTCCTGAGGAACGTTGCCATTGTTGTCAATTCCCTTCGCCGCTTCGGCCACATATTGTGTGGTTTGGTGAGATGCCAATGGGAATGGATGAAATTTACAAGGCACTGGCTGAGGCTGACTTCTTTATTTCGATTGGAACCTCCGGCCACGTTTATCCTGCTGCTGGGTTTGTTCATGAGTCAAGTTTGCATGGCGCTCATACTGTCGAGTTGAATCTGGAACCCAGTCAGGTGGAAAGTCAGTTTGATGAAAAACATTATGGTTTAGCCAGTAAAGTGGTGCCGGAATATGTGCGTGAGTTTCTCACCACGCGGGGGGAGAATCGTCAGGGCGATTAATTTATCCTGCTTAATTGGCATATTTAAGTCAGGTTGATGTATAAATAAGCAATATCCTCTGTCGGTTGATGAATAAATCACCCGGCAGAGTTTTCTGCATTGCACCTTATTATTCTGGCTTAAGTTTGTCTAAAGCTGACCTGACGCAATATTTGATCATGATCACTTCCCCATAATGATATTCACTATTATGAGGGTGGGAACCATGGACAAATTACTCGACCGCTTTTTCAACTATGTTTCTTTTGATACACAAGCAAAAGCCAATGTAAAATCCGTGCCGAGCACTGAAGGGCAGCGTAAGCTTGCTCAGGCGTTACAACATGAGTTACAGGCGTTGGGCTTTTCTCAGGTTAGCTTGAGCGACCATGGCTGCGTAATGGCAACTTTGCCTGCCAATGTTGCCTGGCCGGTCCCCACCATTGGCTTTATTGCCCATCTTGATACCTCTCCCGATTTCTCGGGTAAAAATGTTAATCCACAGATTGTTGAAAACTATCGTGGTGGCGACATTGCCTTGGGAATGGGGGATGAAGTGCTGTCTCCAGTCATGTTCCCAGTGCTACATCAGTTACTTGGACACACTTTAATTACCACTGACGGTAAAACGTTACTGGGTGCCGATGATAAAGCCGGTATTGCCGAGATTATTACCGCGATGGTGCGCCTAAAGCACAGTCATGTCCCTCATGGGAATATCCGCATTGCATTTACGCCAGATGAAGAAGTGGGGAAAGGTGCGCGTTTCTTCAATGTGGAGGAGTTTGATGCTCAGTGGGCCTATACCGTAGATGGCGGTGGCGTCGGTGAGCTGGAATTTGAAAACTTTAATGCGGCATCAGTGACAATAAAAATTGTGGGGAATAATGTTCATCCCGGCACAGCCAAAGGGGTTATGGTGAATGCGTTATCATTGGCAACCCGTTTCCATCAGGAATTACCGGTAGATGAAACCCCAGAATGTACCGAAGGCTATGACGGTTTTTATCATCTACAAAGTATTAAAGGTACCGTTGAGCGTGCAGAAATGCACTACATTGTGCGAGATTTTAGCCGTGATGGTTTTGAAGCACGCAAGAAAAATATGGTCGATATCGCCAAGCGGGTAGGTAAAGGTTTACACCGAGACTGCTATATCGAAATCGTTATGGATGATAGTTATTACAATATGCGTGAGCATATCATTAAGCACCCGCATATTATTGAACTGGCGCAGCAGGCGATGCGCGATTGTGATATTACGCCAATTATGAAGCCGATCCGCGGTGGCACTGATGGTGCACAGTTGTCTTTCATGGGGCTACCTTGCCCGAATATCTTTACTGGCGGTTATAACTACCATGGTAAACATGAGTTTATTACGCTGGAGGGGATGGAGAAAGCAGTTGCGGTTATCATGCGAATTGCCGAACTGACCGCTAGACGAGCCAAAGAGGCATGAGATTAGTTGTGTAATTAAAAACGCCCCGTTTATCGGGGCGTTTTGCATCGTAAGCTGGAGATATTAGTCGTTAAAATACCAATAACCACTATTCACTAACGCAGTTAACATTGCCAAGAATGAAGGGTCTTCCAGCGCGTCACCGAGTTTTTCTGCATCAACACTGAAGTGCTGGCACAGTGCATCTGCTGCCTGGAAATGTGGTGTGTCAATTAACTCACCGTTAACGAAGCATTGGTTGCCAATGCGCAGCACACGAAGACCACTAAGTCGTTGTAATTCTTCACCTTGCAAGAGTAATTGATATACATCTCCAGCCGGATATGGTGGCTCAGGTGGTGCAAGGTCCAATTCATGGCGAGATTGAGAAATAAATTCACCAAACCAGCTTTGGAAATCTTCTGGTTGTTGGACTAACTCCAACATCATCGTCCGTAGTTTATCGACCTCTTGTGACTTAATTTCTGCTGGGTGTTCCCGCAATTGCAAATCAGGATCGCTGTAGCGGTAGCTGCCTAGCTCACGAGAAAGCACATAGTCGGCAAAACCACTGACCAGTTCTCGTGCATTAGGTGCACGGAAACCAACCGAATAATTCAACGCATTTTCAAGCGCATAGCCTTCATGTGGAAAACCTGGTGGGATATAGAGAATGTCACCCGGCTCCATTTCTTCATCAATAATGGCATCGAAAGGCCCTACTTGCAGCAAATCGGGGTGTGGACAATGCTGCTTCATTTCTGTTTTTTCGCCGACTCGCCAGCGACGACGGCCAGTACCTTGAATAATAAAGACATCATACTGGTCAAAGTGTGGGCCAACACCACCACCAGGTACTGAGAAGGAGACCATTAAATCATCCATGCGCCAGTCTGACAGAGGGCGGAATGGGCGCATTAATGCGGCGGCAGGCTCATGCCAGTGATCAACTGCTTGCACGAGAAGAGACCAGTTGGTTTCACCTAAATGATCAAAGCTCTCAAATGGACCATGACTGACTTGCCAGCGACCCTCCTCATGACTAACCAGACGGCTATCTACTTCATTCTCCATCGCCAAGCCAGCCAGTTCATCAGGCGAAAGTGGGTCAATAAAGTTTTTAAAGCCACGTTTGAGGATAACAGGGCGTTTCTGCCAATAGCGTTGCAGAAAATCAGGCCAGTCGAGATCGAGTTGGTAATCCATGTTTATTCCAGATAGGGGTGAGCTTGCCAGTGATTATAACGGATGCCAGCCAACAGTATCAGGGGCTGACAGGCAAATTTTATTAATCAGTGTGATAATCATGTTGCTGGCCAAAAGTCACCATCATTCTGGCACCGCCCAAAGGACTTTCAGTGATGGTTATCTTACCTTGATACTGTTCAATAATTTCTGCGGCAACAGATAGCCCAAGCCCTTGCCCTGGACGTAAAGTATCGACGCGCTGGCCTCGTTGAAAGATTAACTGTCGTTTACTTTCGGGAATACCCGGTCCATCGTCGTCAACGACAATGGTAAGTTGTTTTTCAGAGTGCAGGGCGGTTATCTCGACGAATTCGAGGCAGTACTTGCAAGCATTTTCCAGTACATTTCCCATGACTTCCATGAAGTCATTTTGCTCACCAAGGAAAGTCACCTCGGGTGAGATATCCAGTGTAAGTACTACGCCTTTGCGCTGATAAACCTTATTTAGTGCACTGCATAGGCTGTCTAGCAGCGCGGGCACAGAGTGAATTTCACGAATGAGGACATTATGTTCGGAACGCATACTAGCACGGTGTAGGTAATAGCCAATCTGCTGAGAAATACGGCTTATCTGCTCAAGCATGATAGGTTCTACTTCTTCAATGGTGGTCTGTTTACCGGTACGTAAAGAGCGAAGCGTTGTTTGTAACACTGCTAGTGGGGTTTTGAGGCTATGAGTTAGGTCTGATAGTGTTGTGCGGTACTTGGTATAACGTTGGCGTTCATTTGTGAGCAAAATATTGAGATTTCGCACTAAACTTTGCAATTCACGCGGTGGATTCTCATCTAACTGTTCACGCTCGCCTTTTTCTAACTGACTTATCTGACTGACGAGAGCTTTAATTGGCCTGAGGCTCCAATATGCGGCTAACCACAGTAATGGTAATACTAACAATAAGTTAGCCAGTAGGACGTAGCTGAACCAGTTCCAAACCAAGTCTGAACGTTGTAATTCCTGTGGAATGGTATCGACGACCACAATAGTCAGTTGTGGTAAGCGGGACGTTGCTGGATAAGTATTAACCGAAACAGTGTGGGTTAATGCGCTGCTGTCGGTGTCATCGTATTTTTTTAGCTGATCTTGGGCCTTGGGATTATCCCCTAGCATCATACTGCTGATATGAGTTCCAGTATCAAGCTCGTGAATGCCCGGTTTTTGCAACCAGCTTTTTTCGATGTGAGATTCAAGTTCAGGTACATGGCGTTGACGCCATAGGATATTGCCATCTTTATCGTAAATCAGAACCTGTGTGGGAATGTTCAGTTCGAGTTCTGGGGGGACCGAGATGCTGAGTTTATTGTTATGCCACTGAGCCAGACTGAAAAACAGATTACTTTCACTGCGATGCGCACTAAAAGTATTTTTTTGAAAGCTGACAATATAACCCACTACAGCGACCATACCATAAGATAGCGACAGCGCTAAAATGACACCGGCTGTCGCCATAAGAAAACGTGCACGAAGGGAGAATGGTTTGCTATTTTTTCTGAACATGGTGTCTAGTTGGCGTCAAAACGGTATCCCTGACCACGGATGGTCATAATCACTTCGCCTTCATGTTCTGCTTGCAGTTTTTTACGCAAACGGCCCATTAATACATCAATAGTATGACTTTCACGCAGCTCGGCATCCGGATACAGTTGCAGCATTAATGTATCTTTGCTGACCACTTTACCAGCATTGCGAATAAGCGTTTCAATAATGGTGTACTCGAAAGCTGTCAGTTTAATTTGTTGCTGATTAACGCACAGTTCTCTGCGAGAGAGATCAATCTGAAAAGGAGGGAATTCAATAACTTGTGATGCGAGGCCAATATTACGTCGCATCAAAGCCTGTATCCGTGCGATGACTTCCTCCAGATGAAAAGGCTTGGTCACGTAATCATCTGCACCGGCTTCTAGTACCGCGACTTTATCTTGCCAACTTTCCCTTGCGGTCAACACTAGAATGGGTAGGTTTGTCTGATGGCTACGCCAGCGGCGGATAAGACTCAATCCATCCTCACCCGGTAAGCCAAGATCGATAATTGCGATATCAGGAGCATGTTCCTGCAAGAAATAGTCTGCCTCTTTGGCATCTTCTGCAGCATCAACTTGATGGCCCATTTCACGCATTTGCACCGTAAGATGGTGACGCAACAAAGCATTATCTTCAACAACCAGAACCCGCATACCACATTCCTCGATATTCGTTAGTCGGGTAATTTAATATTACCCGACAAGTCAAAATTAAAACAGTGACTTAGAAGTTATAACGTAAACCTACTTGCATTGCCTGATCGTTCACTTTCCAATTATGGTAGGTATAACCGACTTCAGCAGCAAGATTTTGTGTTAGCGAATAATCTGTCATGACTCGTGCTTCATGGAATGCACGGCCATCATAGTTCGCTAAACGGTAGGCAACATCCAGACCAATATCCTGTGATAACTTGCTTTTAATTCCGACTTCACCGGTAGCGCTATTATACGTATTAGTCTTTTTACCATCTTTGCTGGCATCAAATACCATTGCGTGGCGACTGCCACCCACTAAGGTATAAAAATCAACATTAGGAGAGAAAGCAAAATGGTAGCCCAGGCCAAGGACGGCTTCGGCAAGCCCACGATCATTATTGGCAATGCTGCTGATGCGAGCATCAATAAATAGATCATTATCAAAACCATAACCGCCGTTCAGGTAAAGCCCACCCATGTCGCGTTTGCCGATATGGCTGTAATTACTTTGGTCAAATTGCTTGTCGAAACGCGAATTGCTGCTGATGGAACCGTATTGCAACCCACCTGCTACGTAGTTGTAATCAGCCGCCATTGTGGCAGTACAGGTACCCATCAGGGCAACGGAAAGTAGTGTTTGCTTCAACATAAAAATAATAGCTCCTGCGGTTGTAACGTCCTTTTGACATTGCCGATATTATCAATGATAACGGCTAAACCGGGGCTAAACAGGGGCAGTACGTAAAGGAATAAGAAAAGAGAGGGGATACACAGGTGACATTGATCTGCCACCTGTGTTTAAGATTACAACATTACTTCAGTTCATCGACCATCGTTGTGGCACGACCAATATAATTGGCTGGGGTCATTGCCTTTAAGCGAGTCTTCTCTACTTCTGGCAAAGCCAAGCTATCGATAAATGCCTGCATACCTGCGGCATCGACACGTTTTCCACGCGTCAACTCCTTCAGTTTTTCATAAGGTTTTTCAATGCCATAGCGACGCATTACTGTTTGGATTGGTTCAGCCAGAACTTCCCAGTTATGATCCAATTCTTCCAACAGGTGCGCTTCGTTGACTTCCAGCTTGCTAATACCTTTCATGGTTGCCTGATAGGCAATCACGGCATAACCCAGACCCACACCTAAATTACGCAGCACAGTGGAGTCAGTCAGATCACGCTGCCAGCGTGAAACCGGCAATTTACTGGCCAAATGACCGAGTACTGCATTTGATAACCCAAGATTGCCCTCGGAGTTTTCGAAGTCGATTGGGTTTACTTTGTGCGGCATAGTACTTGAACCAATTTCACCAGCGATAGTTTTTTGCTTAAAGTGATTCAGTGCAATGTAGCCCCAGATATCACGATCAAAATCGATCAAAATGGTATTGAAACGAGCAACACAATCAAACAATTCAGCTATGTAGTCGTGAGGTTCGATTTGTGTCGTGTATGGGTTCCAGTTGATCCCAAGTGATGTCACAAAACTTTCACTGAACTGATGCCAATCAACTTCAGGATAAGCAACAATATGAGCGTTATAGTTACCTACAGCGCCGTTGATTTTCCCTAAGATTTCTACTTGCGACAACTGGCTGAACTGGCGTTCCATGCGGTAAGCGACGTTCGCCAGTTCTTTACCAATAGTGGATGGTGTTGCGGGTTGACCGTGAGTTCGGGACAGCAGTGGTAAGTCGCGGTACTGATGTGCCAGCGCTTTAATTGAATCAATAATCTGACGCCACATCGGTAATACCACATCCTGACGCGCGGTTTGCAACATGAGGGCGTGGGACAGGTTATTGATATCTTCTGACGTACATGCGAAGTGAATAAATTCTGATACGGCGTGCAGTGCCGGGATGCTTTCTACTTTTTCTTTTAAGAAGTATTCAACCGCTTTCACATCGTGATTAGTGGTGCGTTCAATGGTTTTAATGCGTTGCGCATCTTGCTCATTGAATTCTTGCACGATCTTATCAAGGTAAGCGTTTGCGTTTGCATCAAAAGCGGGAACTTCTTTGATTTCTGCACAGGCGGCCAGTTTTTGCAGCCAACGTACTTCGACCTGCACACGGAATTTCAGCAAACCAAATTCGCTGAAGATTGGGCGCAGTGCGCTGACTTTGTCGCCGTAGCGTCCATCAATCGGGGAAACGGCGGTCAGTGAGGATAATTCCATCGGTGGCAACTCCTGAGATCAGATTTCAATTATGAGCAAGAATACTCTGCGCCTGTTTAAACAGACGATTTCGCGAGAACATTAACTGCAAACGGCTTCCGCCGACTTGTTGCCAAAGCACGGCAGAACGGATACCCGCCAGCAGGGCAGCACGGACTTTTGCCTGCACCAATGTGCTTTGTAAAATAGCAGGTGAACCTGTCACCTGAATGCGCGGGCCAAGCGGGCTGATGACATCAGTATAAATCGCCGCCAGCGAACTCATCATGGTTTCGGATTCAAGATCGAAATGTGCCAACTGGCGATCAAGCTGACTAATACGATCTCCTAAGGTATTCATGGCTGACTTGTTGGCATGGAGCTTTCTTTCCAGCACCATCAAACTTAGGGTATAGCGAGTGAGTTCAGCAGCCGGCCCCTGACGGTTGGCGTTTAAGACACTTTGCAATGTTTCCAATCCCATTTTCAGAGACTGTTCGTTTCCACCATATACCGCCAAGGTTG
The DNA here is from genome assembly GCF_902726565.1 of Yersinia vastinensis. Taxonomy (GTDB): domain Bacteria; phylum Pseudomonadota; class Gammaproteobacteria; order Enterobacterales; family Enterobacteriaceae; genus Yersinia; species Yersinia vastinensis. Next base: position 32,140 of record NZ_CACVAF010000002.1, on the reverse strand, counting down.
AAGGCGGATTGGTTTGTAGCAGCCCGCCCAGTACCGTGTTCAATGCATCATTATCGCATTGGCCTTCATGAGCCAATTGCTGTACTAAGCGAGCAGACTGGCAGATCCCCGCCAGTGCTAACGTAATATCGTAATAATTTTTCGCCACGATCACTCCTGTAAACGTTCTGATGACTGATTTAGTTGATTACCGAGTCGGTCAGTGGATAACGCGCTTCAATGATACCACCACCAAGACAGACCTCACCTTGGTAGAAGACCGCAGACTGTCCCGGCGTGACCGCCGCAACGGGGTCATCAAACCGAACCTCAACGCGATCGTCATCCAGTGGCGTCACGGTGCAAGGAATGTCTTGTTGACGATAACGGGTTTTCACTACACAGCGGAAAGCCGCCGTGACCGGTTCTCTGTCAACCCAATGTAGCTGTTGGGCAATTAGGCCAACAGACATTAAACGTGGATGTTCATGCCCTTGAGCAACCAACAAAATGTTATTAGCCACGTCTTTGTCTACGACATACCACGGGTCATCACCACCGTCTTTAGTACCACCGATGCCTAAACCTTTACGCTGGCCTAGCGTGTGGTACATCAAGCCCTGATGTTCACCCATATGCTGACCATCTACAGTCATAATTGGGCCGGGTTGAGCTGGCAGATAGCGCCCCAGGAAATCCCGGAATTTGCGCTCACCAATAAAGCAGATGCCGGTGGAATCTTTTTTCTTCGCGGTAACGAGTTCTAATTGTTCAGCGATGCGGCGAACTTCTGGTTTCTCTAACTCGCCCACAGGGAACAAACTTTGGGCGAGTTGTTCGTGGCTCAAAGTATAAAGGAAGTAACTTTGATCTTTATTGCCATCTAAACCGCGCAACAAGCGGCTTTTACCATTCACGTCTTGGCGACGAACATAATGGCCGGTAGCAATGTAGTCTGCGCCCAAGTCTTCGGCTGCAAACTCAAGGAAAGCTTTAAATTTAATTTCTTTATTGCACAGAATATCGGGGTTGGGAGTGCGCCCAGCTTTATATTCTGCCAGGAACAGTTCAAACACATTATCCCAGTATTCTGCTGCAAAATTGACGGTGTGCAACTCCATGCCCAGTTTGTCACATACTGCTTGAGCATCGGCCAGATCGGTCGCTGCTGAACAATACTCTTCGTCATCATCCTCTTCCCAGTTCTTCATGAACAAACCAGCAACTTGGTAACCCTGTTGCTGGAGCAGGTAGGCGGAAACGGAAGAATCAACACCGCCGGACATACCGACGATGACTTTTTTCTGGCTGTTATCTGACATGGGAGTCTCACTAACTTAAACGCCGGGTGTGCCAAATACGGATTATCCGTATTACATTGCGCGGCAAACAAAGCATTATAAAAACAAGCGCCGGATTTTATCACGTTGGTTGTCTGCGCGCATCGCAGAATCGGTGCTTTGGCCAAATTACCTGAGTAAATCAAATCTGTCTTTTATAAAGGCCAATTAAATGTGCCAACCAGATCAAGGGAATAACGCTCTGGTTGCTGGTAACAGCGGATACTTTCCGCAACCAAAGGGGAGCGTAAGTTAGGCGCCTGTAATATTTCATCGGCGGTGAGCCACAGACAACAATCAATATCGCTGTCATGCGGTTCGGTCGGCAATTGATCTGCCAATTCTACGACAAAAGCGAAACGTAAAAATGGTGTTTTGTCCGGCGCTAACCATTGATGCATGCGCAGAAAAGATTGTGGGATAGCACGAATGCCAGTTTCTTCCCACAGTTCTCTCTCTGCGGCTTGCAGTAAAGTCTCATCTGCTTCCAAATGACCAGCAGGCTGATTCCATAATTTTTTCCCATTAATCGTCTCTTCGACCACTAAAAACTTCCCTTGAGCATGTACAACACAAGCGACAGTTACGTGCGGCTTAAACATGGTTTATCTCCTTCCATTCGCCGGGCTGTAGGTTGCCAAGGCTCAAATTTCCCATACTAAAACGTATCAGGCGCAGAGTTGGGAAGCCAACATGGGCTGTCATTCTGCGAACTTGTCGGTTACGGCCTTCAAAAAGTGTGATCTTTACCCAAGTTGTCGGAATATTTTTACGCTCCCGGATAGGTGGATTTCGTGGCCACAACCACTCTGGCTCATCAACCAACTCAGCCCCGGCAGGTAAAGTAGGGCCATCTTTTAGGGTTATTCCCCGTCGGAGTTGAGCCAACGCATCATCTCCAGGTACGCCTTCTACTTGGACGAAATAGACTTTCCCGGTTTTCTGCGCGGGCTGGGTGAGTTTGGCTTGTAATTTTCCATCGTTGGTTAATACCAGCAAACCTTCACTATCACGATCAAGCCGACCAGCGGCATAAACATCATTAAAGGGGATAAATTCCTTCAATGTTGTGCGCCCGGACTCATCAGTAAATTGAGGTAATACGTCAAAAGGCTTGTTGAATAACAGTACTCTCCGCGGGGCGATAGGCTTCCCCGACTTAGCCGGCGTCTTGGTGCTGAATCGGTTAACGTTGTGATTTTTAACAGAGAATTTATTCATGATTATTGCGATTCCGAATGATTAGCGCATTATACCTCAATCCGTTTCGGATTGGCGTGGAACGAATATTCAAGTAGTATTGACACGAATCTTACAAGGCATTAACAAAATTGCGCTGAAGGAGAGGTTGATGGAAAGCAAAGTAGTTGTTCCGGCAGAAGGTAAGAAAATTACTGTCGATGCTCAGGGTAAACTGGTTGTTCCGCATAATCCGATCATTCCATTTATTGAAGGTGACGGCATTGGTGTTGATGTGACTCCAGCCATGATCAACGTGGTGGATGCTGCGGTTAAGAAAGCCTATAAAGGTGAGCGTAAAATCTCCTGGATGGAAATCTACACCGGCGAGAAATCAACACATGTTTATGGTAAAGATGTTTGGTTGCCAGAAGAAACATTGGATCTGATTCGTGATTACCGTGTGGCAATTAAAGGCCCGCTAACCACGCCAGTGGGTGGTGGTATTCGTTCTCTGAATGTGGCTTTGCGTCAACAACTCGACCTGTATGTGTGCCTGCGCCCAGTTCGTTATTACGAAGGGACTCCTAGCCCGGTAAAACATCCTGAATTGACTAACATGGTGATTTTCCGCGAAAACGCAGAAGATATCTATGCGGGCATTGAATGGAAAGCCGGTTCACCAGAAGCTGAGAAAGTCATCAAGTTCCTGCGTGAAGAGATGGGCGTGAAGAAAATTCGCTTCCCTGAGCAATGTGGTATTGGTGTAAAACCTTGCTCGGAAGAAGGGACTAAACGTTTGGTACGTGCAGCGATTGAGTACGCTATTACCAATGATCGTGAATCAGTCACTCTGGTTCATAAAGGCAACATTATGAAATTCACCGAAGGCGCATTCAAAGACTGGGGTTACCAGTTAGCGCGCGAGGAATTTGGTGGTGAGCTGATCGATGGTGGTCCTTGGGTTAAAATCAAAAACCCAAACAATGGCAAAGATATCATTGTGAAAGACGTCATTGCTGATGCTTTCTTGCAACAGATCCTGCTGCGTCCTGCTGAATATGATGTTATTGCCTGTATGAACCTGAACGGCGATTACATTTCTGATGCATTAGCTGCACAAGTCGGCGGTATTGGTATTGCCCCAGGTGCCAACATTGGTGACGAGTGTGCTTTGTTTGAAGCCACACACGGCACTGCGCCAAAATATGCGGGTCAGGATAAAGTGAACCCTGGCTCAATTATTCTGTCCGCAGAAATGATGCTGCGTCATATGGGCTGGTTCGAAGCGGCCGACTTGATTATCAAAGGCACCGAAGGCGCAATTCAGGCCAAGACTGTGACTTATGATTTCGAGCGCTTAATGGATGGCGCTAAACTATTGAAATGCAGTGAATTTGGCGACGCCATTATTCAGCACATGTAATTGCACGATTAGTGCAATATCTCACGGAGGCTTCGGCTTCCGTGATTTTTTCAACCTTCTTATGTTTCTTCTGCAAAACTCCTGCAAAACCCTTCTGCAAAACCGTACAAAAAACAACCCAAATTACACAGCTAAAACTATCCATTCTTTGCCTCTGTCATCATTATATTTGTCGGTCATCGCTTGGTTTTTATGTCCAAGCAATGTCTTAGTGTCTACCCCTTGTTCGCGATATAGCCTCTCAGATAATGATCGTTGTTCGTGAAATGTTGGTGGGGTGCCGTCTTTCCAATCCAAATCACTTTTATCCCTTGCTGATGAGAAGCCCGTAGTGATCGCATTACTTGATACTTGCCCCCCGCGCTTAGCCATTGATGTTGTATGGTGATAGTGAAGCATGTATGGGCTGACTATCATGTCACGGCATCGTGCGATAACATCTTGCAGCGTATAACCAACAGACTCACACTTCAGGCTTATTGGTATTGCTATTCTGGTGCCAGTTTTTCCTTGCACGATATGGAGGTGATTATCCCAAACATCGCTAAATTTCATGTCAGCGATATCCCCTAAACGCTGACCAGTAACCAAAGCAAGGAGCATTGCATTTTGGATATAACCTTGCATATTAGCGGCGGCATTAAAAATTGATTCCCATTCATCAAAATTCAAACGAACACGGGTAACTTTGTTTGCTGGCTGCTTGGTGGCCAACGCCGGATTGTAACCAGGTGGAACTTCCCCGGCGTGCTGGGCCTCCTTGTACACATCGATAAGAACCATCCGGACAACCTGCGCCATCCGTTTTTGTCCTTTGTCTTTATATTCTTCAATTACAGAAGCTATATCTCTAGCCCCAACATCAGGAAGGAGCAACATTCCACAATGACGCCTGAATGCCTCAACAGGCGCACTTTTTTGCTTAAGTGTGTTGAGTTTTATTTCCTCACTATCGTAACGTTCTTGCTGGATTGCGAGATAACGATCTAACCAAGTTGTTACCGTTATGGCCTTACCGGTTTTGAGACTGATTTCATCTCGCGCCTTTAGTAATTGCCCCATTTGCTGACTAGCAAAGCGACTATTAGCTTCAATAGCGATAGCCTTTGCCGCTGCCTCATCATCACCTAACCCATGAAATTTCCCTGATACAGGGTGCTTATAACGCCAGTAGACCTTTTTGGTTCTGGCGTCTGTGTAGCACGATAGACCTGGTACATTTATGTTGTACTTACGAGGTCTGGCCATCTTCCATTATCCTCTTCAAGCGTGGGTCATCATCTTTTCTCACTACCGGCTTGACGGTCACACCGACGAATCGGGCATTCTTGTCAACCCGCCAGCACCTGCCAGCTTTAAAAGGTGGCGGCGATATCATGCCATGTTGTGCATATTTTAGTAATGTGGGATAGCTGGGGATGGGTTCATCGAACTCATCAGCGGCCCAGTCCTTAAGTGTCTGTGTTCTAGCCATCTGACACCTCTTTGTTAGGTGGGTAAAACATTGTTGAACACTCTGACGGATAGCCCGCCTGCCGGATCGCTATAGAGCACATAGCAATGGCGGCGTTGAAATGGTTCGCGGCGTTCAGGTGTTCACCCTCCAGACCAGTGATATCAATCATTGGAGGGAGGATAACCGGTGTTTTGGTGGCCGCTTGCCATGCTGACTTGGCATAATATTTAGCGGTGCCGTCATGCTGGAAAGTGATCCACATATCGCGATCGGTTATGGCCCATTCTTCGAATGATTTTTTGTTAGTCATTGGCGCATACCTCCATAACAAAATCAGTAATAGTGGCTTCACCCATTGCCGCCCACCAGTGCCAATGCCCGTAGCAATCAGCTTCATCTTCCGCTTCGGTAATGCGCTCGAATGGTTCACCGTTCCACTTGCCTGTACATTTAAATTTCACGGTTTCACCTCCACGAAGCAATAATAGCGGCCACCGTTATGCAATTTATCAATCTCACCATCTTTGATGCCTTGCTTCATGGCCCGTCCAGCATAGATATACGAGGCTGATGTGGGGTCAATCGATGGCTCATCTCGGTACGCTTCAACAGCACAGGCAACATGCCAACGGGAAAATCCGTATGTGACAGTCATTAAACTTTTGAGCTGTAGCATCGTTGGATTATTGGTTTTAATCATTCCCATTTTCACACCGCCCCTATCGCTTTCTGAACCACTCGATAGCCCTTTTTACGGGGCTGATTAATCGACTTGAAACTTACCGGTGCTACTTGTGGTCTAGCTGGTGGCGCTTCATTTATCCCGTTTCGGATGCGGTACTTTGCTTTGGCTAACCAGTTAAGGTATTTAGTCCAGTCGCACCCATCGTCAACAATCACAGTGGCCCGCACTTCGGTGTCATGAATATCGGCTTGCTTACCCATTGGTAGCCCCCTTGCGATACCCGGCGTCATATAGCATTTCAAGGTACTGTCGAACGCTGGTGGTATCAGGCGCATTGACATACATGACGTGCATTTCATCGACCGCTATATCTCTTTCGGTAGCTTCCTGTGCTGCAATGTTTTCATTCAGACGGTAACCGGCTGCCAATACTGCTTTAGCGATTTTGCCCGGAAGTGGGTTTACCGAGTAGAATTCATCAACCAACACACCAAGTTCAAATTTAAGCACTCCATCCAACGTTTCCGGCCAGACATCTGGAGGTAGAAAATCCATGCAGTGGTTACCGATAATGTTCATCGTCAAATCAGTAATTTCATCCGCACCGCGTTCTGGCTTACGGTAGTGAGCTACCCAGATAGCGGTTGTGATATCACCTGGATCACTGCCGGCTGATTTGATGATGTTAGCCAGTTGGAAAATGTTGCTATCAGTCATCGATTGTTACCCCCATCAATTGAGCGGCTTTATCTACCCCGAGGTCCTGCACCATGTCTCCGAATTGGTCGAGCTGACAGGTAATCCACTTCAAACCAAACTCTGTAAGCGGCGGTATATTGCCCTGATCAAACAGAAGTCCATGCTGTGGTTTTTCTTTGGCTTCCCAATCGATAAGTGACACGTAATAAGCACCTCGCTGGAAAAGTGATTTTCCAGCCTGCTCTAGATACCCATCAATCAAACCGCGCAAACCAATAAAAGTTAGAGATATATCTCCAAATTTATGGCGATAAACAGGCCGCCTGTGAATTGCCGTTTGATGAATAATGAATGCTTCGCTAATCCAGCAGAGGGCATATTGATGACTTTCTTCAGTAGTTAAATTTTCATCCCAAATCATCGTTTCACCTCAGCCAGAACCACCTTATAGGCATGCATGATCAGCGGCGTACGTCCGGTAATAACGGTTGTGCGACGAATGAAGCCTTTATTTTTTGCCTGAACACTGCCGATACGCAGCAAAACAACATCCACGCAGCGGTTATGCTGGCGAACATGAGGCAACCAGCTAGTAAGTGTCAGTGATGCGGTTACGCCATGATCGATATAGCTGATATTCATTGAGCCTTCTCCCCATCGTTATTTCCAGATTTCAGGCGCAAGGTGAAGCCGCCGAACTCTGGATGCTGCCAGCGCTTAAGTTTGCCGGTGGGTGGTGTGGACTCATCAAGCAAGGTTTGAGCTGCCGACATAAACGAATCACGGTGAATCAGTAAATGGCCTCGCTCACCATTGGTCAGGCGGGTAGGTAGCTTCGAGAACGTAGTCAATCGGCGGCAGGCATCATCTGATAACCCACAAGCCCACGACAGATCAGACACAAGGGCATATTCAGATTGTCCGCTATCTGGCGTGTGGTGGCTGACCTGCAAGGCTTCTGGTGCTGGTGGCGCGATAGCTACAATTGGTTCAGCTACTGGCTGATACTTTTGAATACCAACAATATCGATCACCGCCTTCATGGTTGCCGATGCGGTTGCTTCTGCCACAACGCGAGCCAGGGAAAGAATGTCATTGTTCATGCTGTTTTCCTGGGGTGCTGACTGTACTGCGATGCGTGGTTGCTCCAGTTCTTCCTTCATAGTTCGCCATTGTTTAACCATCGACATACGACGGAGGGCGTCATAGCCAGTCGCAAGGCATTGCGAGTGTTCAAAGTCAAGAAAGTATTCCCAGGCATTAGGATTATTCATATCGTAATGAACGCAACTAACCCCTTGATTCGTAAGGTTGAGCAGATTTGCGCTACGGATGTAGTCCTTCTCTTCGCCCCCGTAAAGCTGCACAAGCATGACGCGAATATCACGACAGACTTCTTTGTGTTCTTTAAGGACTACCACCGCTATTTCACGGCTTCCCATCATTGGATTATTGCTATTGGTGCTAATTAACTGACTCATTTTGTTAGTCCTCATTATCCTGAATAAACCCGCTATGCACCGAAGTGGCCTTTTCATTAGCAATCAGAACGCACTGTTCAAATTCTTCCGCTGTTACCCGTTGCCGTAATGCTTGAATCAAAAAGTGGTCTTTCGAAATATGCAGATTGATATTCCTTTCTTTTTCCTTCTGCCTTAAAACAGATAGCTGCCCGCAAATCTGAGTCCTGATCCAATGCCACGTTTTATGTGCGGTAGTGGCTCGGATATACCAATCACTGGCCTTATCACTGGCTTTAGTTAGTTGTGACTCAATTCTGTCCAGAGTGGCGTTAGCAACATTCAATGCCTCAAGGTGGTCTGTAATCGTCAGTAGCGACCCAACATCAATGCGCTCCTGGTTGTTTGCTTTGCTTATTCCCATCACCTACACCCCCAATTCTTTGTTGTATCGCTGGTGGCTCATGGCCTCCCAGTGCTGCCCACCGTCTTTCGATAACAACCGCCAGCGGTGGGTAATGCGTAAAGACAGATAGCCATACTGATACGTGCGGCGAGGGCGAACGGCTCCACGGCGGTACCGGTTTAAAATCTGAGTGGCCCCGATGTAGATCCGAAGCGGGATTCGGTTTCCTGATAGGTTCACTTTGCCTTTCCTTTTGCTTTAGCCATTTCGGCAATATTTTTAACGAGTGAATTCATGAAATCTTTTCCCACCTCGGTAAGGTGATCGCTGCTTTTAGATAAGAAGCTGTCATAGGTGTTAATAATGAATTCCCCAGCTTCGAGCCGTTTGTATTCCCCGTAAATTTCCGCTTCGAAATCTATTAAGGCTTCGATCAGTACTCTCTCGGATAATTCCACGGTGTACATGCCGCCATCTTTCAAGCTGACAATGACGCAATGGCTATTTGTTTTGCGCATCATGGATTCGAGCTTTGCGTCAACAATGTGCTTGCGTCTCTTATTAATTAATTCAATGTTGCTCATATTTGAATTACCTTACTTTTCGGCCTTTAGGTGTAGGTAGTCCTAACCCGAAGGCCATAGTTAATATTTTTTACGATTACTTAATTAATAAGGTTTGCGTTTATATAACTCGTCACGTGTTTCAACCCATCGCTGATATTCTTTGTTCCATTTATCGATTTTGCGCTGTTTAGCTAACAGGCGACGAAGATGATGAACTGCTCTTTCACGGCAGTGGATATAATCATGAAGTAAGTCACCGCGAATCCATGCCTTGCGCTCAGTGTCATAAACATCATCTTCACGTATAGGCAATCCAAGGCGCTGATAAACAGAGGTTGCCATAACTTGAGCTAATTTATTAATTGCAGCACTACGGCTTAGATAGCGCTTATAAACACCGTGGCGATTAACAATATATATTTGTGCGAGCACTTTTATTAATGCACGATTTATACCGCCATCATCGACAATGAAATTATCACCCATTCGTTCGTAATCAATTTTTTCAGGTTTCATTTTTTGCCTTCTTTATATTTCTCATAATCGTAATCGGCTAGTTTACTATTAGCTGCGATCATCACTTCTGGAACGCCGTCTAATAACGTTATGATTGCGCCGATCTTGTCAGATACATCGTTCTTGTTGCTAGTGGCAAGTTCAAGCCACATTGCCAAGACCGCTTGCGCTTGCTTTACCTGATGGGTGACATCTTCCAATTGATTAGATTTCATGGTCAGTTCCTTCCAGCGCAGCACGTCCAGCCATAGTTTTAGCGTAATCAGCACAGTAGCTAATGATGCAATCTGCCAGTTGAACGCCTTGCCCGGGGTCTTGAGTTAGCCTTTGCGCCGCTTCCAGATACACCGCGATATCACTCAGTACATCAGTCAATGCTTGGTCGGTGCATGGATTATCTACCTTATTCACGATTAGCTGCCCTCTGTGCCATTTCTTCCCGTAACCACCCGCCAACATGACCCGTTAGTTTTGCTAATAGGCTTGCAATGGCTGAGACATCACCACTCTGTAATTCACGGGGGTGACTCTCAAGCAAGAGACAAACTAACTCAGCCTGATACGCCATTTCTTCCGCTTTTTCTAATGTGATTTCATGCGCCATGATTCACCTCCCGAACTGGAACTTTACCCGCGAATGAAATAACGTAATCGCGAATCAATTGTTGCCGAGCTTCTTTATAGCTTCGGGCAGTTACTCGCATCATGACTGGCTTAGCTTTAACGTCAGAGCGCTTAATGGTTGCAAAGATGAATACCGTTAAGATAGAATCCGCTTCAACCTTATTAATGTCATCGCTGAAGTTATTTAAGGCTAGGCTCTGGTATTCGATTGGCGTCATTACCAGAGCCGCATTGCTGTGACATGTCACGTTATTCATGATTTAGCCTCACCGGTTTCTTTTTTTGAATAAAATTCAGTTATATCTTCAATCTCTATAATTGCTTCGATAACTTCTGAGCCGCGAGTTAATAAAAGACCTATATTAGCCATATCACCGCGCATTTCATTATCGGGGTATTTTTCATTATCACAGGCCCAAAACATTAGATTGCCAATAGCCTTGAATCCATCAATGAAACATTCTCTTGTTGAACCGGCAATACTTGAAATATCTTTTAAGTCCTCTTGTTGTTTCTTGATGTGGCTTGAGTCAATAAACAAGTCTTGAGCTCTGATCATATCTACCTCGTTATTAGGTGCGTGGCTGGGTGGTGGTTTTTGACGACTCAAGTATGTAAAGTAATTTAGAGTTGAGTTCTGATGATTTATCAATAATTAACTCATCGAGGAATGGACGATCATCCTGTGACTGAGTGATGCTTAATGATTGCAGGATATTAATTTGACGAGCCATGAACATGGCTCTTTCAATCTCTTCGCTGAAGTTTAACATTTCCCAACCCCTCTATCGTTTTGTGCTTAAGTGATAGAGTTGATTCTAATTAAATTAAACTTAAATTCAAGGTTAAATTTAATTTTAATTTAATTAATTTTCAAGTTTATGATTTTTAAGTGAATTGGAGGTGGTCGTATAATGAAGCTAGGGGTAAGCGGTTAATTGCGTACCCCTAGGTAAGCTGATTGGAGGGTTTACTCTTTACCTTTGCGCTTTCTTGAATCTTTGAGTTCCATGAATAGATTGTCATAAAAAACAACCTTATCCTTAATGTAATCAATCAATTTATCTTTTTCTGTAGCTGGAAGTTGGGACACTAGATCCAGCAATTCCCTCTCGTATTGGCTTAACCCTTGCTCATTTGATGTTGGAGCTGGTGCTGAGGATTCTCCATATAGCAACCATGCAGGATCGCAAGTTAGAACATCCGCAAGACTATGTAATTTTGCTCCGCTAGGTTCGGCATCACCTCTCTCCCATAGGGATATGGCTACATGGGACACACCCATTAAGCGCGAGACATCACTTTGAGTAAACCCAAGGGCAGTACGACGCTGCTTGATCCTGAGTCCTACGCTGATTTTATCGGTTTCTTTTTTCATGAAAGTATTCTAACCCCGTTTGACTTAATTTAAATTTAAATGCAGAATTAAATTAAACTTTAATGAGGCGAATTCTGCAATGAAAAAAAATGATGTCATCACGTTTTTCGGAACACAGCGTAGCACGGCTGAAAAGCTTGGCATATCAGAGCAGGCGGTTTGTCAGTGGGGAAACATCATCCCTGAAAAGAACGCCCTCCGTTTGAGTCAGCTTACCGATGGAAAGTTGGCATACGACGAATCTCTCTACCGTTCAGCTCCTACCCAAGACTAACTCACAACAGGAGGCAGTGATGAATAACCTGATTAATAAACTCCCTATGGACAGTCTCGCAATCGCAGAACTGGCAGATGCTCGTCACTATGATGCCAAGAGAAGCATTGAGCGATTGGCGAGTCGAGGCGCTATTCAAGCCCCAGCCATCCGCCTCGTTGGGTATGTCAACAACTTGGGTTTTACAGTTAAGCGTACTGTTTATTTTTTTGAGGGTGCTGGTGCGCAGCATGATATTGCCGTGGTTCTTGCTCGATTGTGCAAAGAATTCACACCGAAATTACCGCCTTACCATGGTGCAAAAATCACTTTCCTTCAAGCAATCAGCCAAGAGGTAGCGGTATGAATCAGTTGATTAACAATAAGCCATCAATGACCCATAAAGAGATCGCTGACCTGGTTGGCTCTCGCCCTGATAACGTCAAAGTATCTATTGAGCGATTAGCAGATCGCGGTGTTATCCACCGCCCTGAGACAAAGGTTTGTGCAAGAATCAATGGGTTAGGATTAGAGCAGCAAGAATGGATGTACGTATTTGAAGGCGACCAAGGCAAGCGTGACAGCATTGTAGTAGTAGCTCAACTCTGCCCAGAGTTCACAGCAAGTTTAGTTGATCGCTGGCGTGAACTGGAAGAAGAACGTTGTCGCCCAAAATCACAAGCTGAACTTATCGCGGCAATGGCAATGGCTAACCTCGAACAAGAGCGCCGCCTGAATCATGTTGAGGATCGGGTGGTAGCTGTTACCGAAACCATCGAGAAAATCAAACGTGGTTCCATTCCGGTTGGTTGGGCGGGTTATTCACTGCTTAAGACCAAATCCGGCATGACCGTTCCCAAGTGCAAGAATCTTGTTAATGCGTGCCGCATCCCCACAGACACCATCACCATCATGACACCTGACGGACAGCCACGCCCGATGGCTATCGTCTTGGAAGCTGATTTCATGGCTGCATTTCGCAAGATGATGTCCGAAGCGGAACCACGCGGCACACGTTGGTATCACCCGAAAATGGGGATATTCCAAGCTATTGGCTGGGCAGGTGCCGCATGAACGGTAAAATCTATTTTTCCCCATCAAGTTTCGTTTTCGAATACCCGTTCGATAACCCGCTACAGCGCCTGATTATGATGCGTATCTTGTCTAATGGCAGTTGTGATGGTGAGGGTGAACGAATTTTCGATAATGATGTTCTTAGCCAATTCTGCTGCTGTACCAAGCAGGCGATGTTCAAAGAAGTAAAAAATCTTGAGCGAGCAGGGTGTCTGAAAGTCCGAAAAATTGGAGCGCTCACCACTGATCTAAAGGTTCGCCTTGAGTCAGCGCGTGGTTACACCATCACTCCGAAAGTGGGGGCTTAGTATGAGTATCACCACCCCCACACCAACCGTAACGGCAATTGGCAGCATAAACATCAGCGGGAACGTTATCCCCGCCAATTGGTGGCGTCATGTTGTGCTGCCAAGTGGGAAGCCAGACAGTACCGCCATCATGCTGCTTTCTGACATCGTTTACTGGTATCGACCTGTAGATGTTCGGGATGAAAATAGCGGCGTCCTTGTTGGGCAGCGCAAGCGTTTTCATGGGGACAAATTGCAGCGAAGTTACCAGGCATTTGCTGATCAGTTTGGTTTTTCCAAGCGTGAAACTACTGACGCACTAAAGCGCTTACGTGGCGCAGGTCTGATTAATCTTGAGTTGCGCACGGTTCAGACTCAAACCGGCGTAACGCTAAGTAATGTCCTGTTCGTTGAGCCTGTGGCGGAGCGTATCGCTGAGATTACTACCCACGTAGAAGCGGAACAGGTATTACGTTCTGACGTAACCCCTCCTACGTTGAAACGGAACACCCCCTTACGTTCTGACGTAACCCCTCCTACGTTGAAAAGTGAGACGTATACAGAGATTACTACAGAGACTACACATACAGAGATCACTACAGAGAATACAAACACACTTGCACCATCTGGCGATGATGCCCCTGCTAAGCGAATTAAAAACGATTATTCAGCAGAATTCGAAACAGCGTGGGCCAATTACCCAAAACGCGAGGGGAGCAATTCTAAACCCGCTGCGTTCAAGTGCTGGAATGCCCGAATCAAAGAGGGGGTAGCCAGTAAGGTTTTATTGGCAGGGGTAGAGCGCTACGCCAAGTTCTGCCAAGCCAAAGGCCAGACCAACACCGCATATGTCATGCAGGCTACACGTTTCTTTGGCCCTGGTTGTGAGTATGAAAATACATGGTCAGCTATGGCGCCACAGTCAGCCAGCAACCACAAACAAAACACGCATGCCGGGTTCGCCAATCGCGATTACGGCGCAACTACAGCCCCATTCATGGCGAGGTTTAACAAATGATCAACGGCATGCCCACTATCTGGGAGCAATCCATGCGGGAACTGAACAATAAAGCCCGCGACCTTGAAGCCGAACTGAGTTTTTCCTCTGGCGTTATTGCCACTGAGGATCGCCACTTCACCCGAGGTTTTGATGAAGCCCAAAATTGTCCTACACACGGTAATTACACCAGTATTGGCCTGACCTGCCAGTTTTCGGATCGTGTTGTTGAGCGCCGTTCTCGTTGCCCTGACTGTATTTCGGATGAAATTAATCAGGTGGGCGGGCAAATCCAAGATATTCGGATCAAGCGACTGACCGCCGAGGCCCATATCAGCCCACGGTTTGAGCATTGTAATTTTGATAACTATCAGCCCGTCAACGAGAAAGCCGCCAGCAACCTTGAGGTTTGCAAGAGCTACGCTACGCACTGGCCTCAGGTGAAAGAATCGGGTACCAGCTTGCTACTGTGTGGTTCGTGCGGAACAGGTAAGAACCATCTGGCGGTTGCCATGACCAAGCAAATCATCAACGAGCACCAGGATAGCGTTTTACTGACCTCCGTAATGCGCATCACCCGCGCCATCAAGCGTACATGGCAAAAGGACTCTGAGAACACAGAAGATGATATTTATCACCTGTACAGCTCGTTGGACTTGCTGATTATTGATGAGGTCGGTGTTCAGTTCGGAAGCGAAGCAGAAAAGCTGATCCTGTTCGAAATCATCAACACACGGTATGAGAATTTCAGGCCAACCATTCTGATAAGCAACTTAACCGTTAGTGAGCTTACCGACGTTATCGGGGAGCGCATCGTTGACCGGATGAGTGAAGGTGGTGGGGCAACGCTGGTATTTAACTGGGACAGTTTCCGCAAGGATGGCGCGGCATGACACACGAAGAGATTGAAGGCGCGGTGATTGGGGCGCTGTTGTTGCGTAATTTGGATGCATATCCACAGACGTTCGACGTGTTTTCTACGCTACCGGTGGAGGCATTCGGTACCCGACAATATCGCGATATTTATCGTGAAATTATGCGGCAGGCACTGAGCAAGAATGTGATTGATCCAGTGCTGGTGGGTGAAGCCTTGGGCGGCGAGTATCAGGCGATCATGTCCGCATCGGTAAAACTCTCATGGGCGATCGCCAATCTGGAGCAGTACGCCTCGCTGGTGGTGAAGAATCATTTCATTCGCAGTGCTGAAGAGGTGGTAGCCAATGCGATAACGGCGTTAGACGGCGCACGAACTGGCGACGAGTCTATGACTGCCATTGCTGAGTTACGTGAAAGCCTCCAACACATGGAACTGAACTCGGGTGAACTGGTGGCCGTTCATATTAATGATCTGCTGGCGGGGGTAGAAACTCGGCTAGAAGAGAGAATGGCTGGCGTAGGCGAAGGGCGCACACTGCTGACGGGTATTGATGAGTTAGACGCTTTAACCGGTGGCTTTGATCTGACGGATTTAGTGTTGATAGCGGCACGGCCATCGGTAGGCAAGACAGAGTTTGCGCTTAACCTGATTGATAAAATTACCGAACTGGGCGGCGGTGTACTGCTATTCAGTATGGAAATGTCCGGCATCCAGATAGCGGAACGGCAAGTTGCTGGCGCAGGTGGCTTATCCACTTCCAAACTTAAATCACCAGGACAATTGGAAGATGAGGATTGGGCCAGAATATCAGCCGGTATCGGTCGCATGATCAATCGGCCTATTTGGGTTATTGACGCTAGCGAGTTAACCCTTGAACAAATCAAGCAATCAGCAATTGCCCATAAGCGCAAGCACCCTGAATTGGCCGCTGTCTTTGTTGATTACCTTGGGCTGATATCTGTTAACGAGCGCCAGCGCCATGATATCGCCGTGGGTGAGGTATCCAGTGGTCTTAAGGCATTAGCCAAGCGCAATAAAACCCCCGTAATAGCATTAAGCCAGTTATCCCGAGGTGTGGAGCAGCGCATGAACAAGCGCCCTGTGAATGCCGACTTGAAAGACTCAGGCAGCATTGAGGCCGACGCTGATTTGATCATGATGTTATATCGCGACGAACTTTATGACGAGAACAGCCTCGCCAAAGGTATTGCAGAAATTAACCTGACCAAAAACCGCAACGGCCCACAGGGGGTAATTTATCGTCAATTCCGTTACGGTCATTTTATGCCAATCAATCAGGAAGAAGCCGCACAGCGCAGCCAGCAACAACCGGAACAAAAGACCCGAAAATACTCAACCATGCACAAAATTTAAAGAGAGGGCGGCACAGTGAAACTAGAATCAGCAATGAAACAGTTCAGCGCCAAGAGCCAGATGATTACCGATTCTTCCCGCGCGACCTCTTCCGATTCACTTAAGGGACCGGATTTAGCTGCTGCAATGGGAATGGTTGAGGCTCGGGCCAGTTTCGGAATGGCTGCATATCTTGGCAAGGTTGGCATCAGCAAAGAGGACCGGATCAGAACCGTCGAACAGCTTACCAAGTTTGCAATGAAGAATGCCCCGAAACATGTCGGCAAAGCATCGGGTCGCCGAATGGCTCAATGCATGGTCATTCTGGCTAAATTTGCCTACGAGGAATACAGCAGTTCAGCAGCGGCAACCATCCCATGCAAATGTTGCGGTGGGCGTCGATTTATCACTGTCACTCGGGATGTTGTTACTTACTCTGGTTACATCGGTGCAGATGGCGAAGAAAAGATATCCCCGGCCATCAAAAATGAACAAGTGCGGGAGTTGTGCCAATCCTGTAACGGTAAGGGTGCTATTTCTATTCGCTGCCGCTGTAATGGTACCGGTAAAGTGCGTGACCTTGAGAAATCCAAACGGCTTGGCGCGCCAGTAGAGAAAGAGTGTGAACGCTGCTCAGGAATTGGATACAAACGGACACCCTCAACAACAGCTTACAGAGCGATTACAGCGTTGCTTCCAGAACTCAACGAAAGGACATGGCGGCGTAATTGGAAACCATTCTATGAGTCGCTGGTGGCTAAATGCGACATTGAAGAGAGTTATGCTGAGGATGAGTTTCAGCGAATAACACGATAGCGTCATGATTGGTGCCATTAGCGACAAAGTTTGATTATTAACTTGCATTTTGTCCGAACCTGGCGTAATTTCTTTAAATAGTGGGGTACTTACATACAAGCCTCACTCGAAACAATTAAGGCCTCGCATATCGCGGGGCTTTTTTACATGTGTGATAATCCCTTATGTAAAATCATCCAAAAGAAAATAAGTCTGTATTTGCATGGATGCCTAGGTTGGAAAATCCAACTGCTATAAAACAGCATAAGAGAGGGGATTAAATGAAGAATCTACCTGATGATTATTTTCTGGATGCTGATGATGACCTGCTCGGGTTTCTAGAGGCGCAGGGCGAAGAGTGTATAAAGGATGTCTACCAGTCAAACACCGTTAATAAAGAAAACGGATACAAGCTGTTAAGTATTCTAATTGTAGGTGTTGGTTCTTCTTTTTTGCTGTTAACGCAAAGGCCGAATATAGACTTTTTAAGTGCAGGACTAATAGTTTTCACTCTGTACTGGTCTGCATGCGCAATATATTTAGTTACGAGAGTGCTATCTGTCAGTATGCATGGGCTTGCCTCTGCTCCCCCGAACACACTTTACACAGAAAGTTATAAATCCCTCAGCAATGATGGATTTGACGAACTAAAAAGTAATGGGTTCGTTGGTGAATGTAACCGCTTGGCCGTAATGAGGCGATTCAGACTAAAGGCGCTGTGTATGACCGCTGATGAGTTGCTTTGCGATAATATAAAAATAAGAACCAGATTAACAAGGGCGAGGATAGCAACCATCCTCACCCCTGCTTGTGCTATTTTCGTCTCAGTAATTACTTACTTTTTTTCCTGAGACCGTCAGCAGAATCGCCAACTATCGTTCGCCCAACAGAAAAACCATCTTTAGCTGGCGTGGGTTTTTGTGGCGCTGGTGGTTGAGGCTTGCTTTCATTCGTGGGTTTGTTTG
Source organism: Yersinia vastinensis (assembly GCF_902726565.1). GTDB lineage: Bacteria > Pseudomonadota > Gammaproteobacteria > Enterobacterales > Enterobacteriaceae > Yersinia > Yersinia vastinensis. The sequence continues at coordinate 13,825 of NZ_CACVAF010000002.1, read as the reverse complement.
ATTCACTCATTTAATTCTCCATATTTGATGTGGTTATTTCTGGCGATTTAACAATACCAGATGTGGGAATGTGCAACCAGATGCTTACTCTGGCACCAATTTTAAGGCTCACTCCGGTGGGCCTTTTTTTATTTCCACTACACGCCCAGCCCGTATGGGAGGGGGAGATATGAAAATGCCAAAAAATGACCCTGGCTCATACGGTCTTATCGTTTGGGTGCTTATTGCTGCCATGTCAATTTATGGCGGCTTTGTTAAATACATCATCGATACCAGAACGAATAAAACCACATGGAGCTGGGTGGCGGCATTCGCTCAGGTTGCTGTGTCCGGGTTCGCTGGGTTAATCGGCGGACTGATCAGCATCGAGTCAGGACTCAGTATTTACTACGTTCTGGTTGTTGCTGGCATGAGCGGAACTATGGGTAGTGTGGCTCTCTCATTCTTCTGGGAGCGGATTACGGGGTTTAAGAATGCAAACAACTAATTTTCGATTTAGCCAGCGAAGCGAGAATAACCTGAAAGGCGTTAACGCTAGCCTGGTGAGAGTGGTTCGCCGCGCCCTTGAGCTTTCGGCTGTTGATTTCGGCGTTATCGAAGGAGTCCGCACGGTAGAACGGCAAAAAGAGCTGGTGGCCACTGGTAAAAGCCAGACCATGAATAGCCGTCATATCTCCGGCAATGCGGTTGATCTGCTCCCCACTGGTGCCGACTGGAATGATTATAAATGCTGGTTGCCGGTATTGGATGCCATGCACCGCGCTGGTAAAGAGTTAGGCGTTAAGCTGCGTTTCGGTATTACGTGGACAGATAGCCCGAATGATAAGCCCGCTAAGTTTCTGGATGCGCCTCATATTGAGATACCCGCATGAAAGAAACCCTATTGAGATTGATAGCCATCGTACTGACGATTTCAGTTTTAGTCGGTGGCGGGTACTGGTGGGGTAGCGATAGTAAAGATTCGGAATGGTTACTCAAGTGGACTAAGCGCGATAAATCAGACCTAGAGGCAGAAATAGCCGCCAGAAAGAGCGCCACCGAAAAAGAGGATCAACTTCAGGCTGCCCAATCAGCAGGATTAAAGGCATATCAACAAGGGGTAGTAGATGCTGAGAATAAAGCAAAAGGCACTATTGCTGCTTACCGTGCTGGCAATATCAAGCTGCAAAAGCGCTTCGAGTGTCTCTCCGCTTCAGTTGGGGATATGTCCGTTACTCCCGCCAGTGGACAGCTCACTGATGCAGCCAGAGATTGCGGATTTTCAGACGCAGATGTCGGATTTCTTATTTCAATCGCTGAACGAGCCGACAAGCTAGTTGAGAAGGTCACCGCACTGCAGAAGGTAGTCACTGACGACCGGTTAATCATCAACAGCACCCCACATCAATAGCGCTGGGTTGTCGCAGTCCAAAGGTATTAGCCCTGACGTAGTACCTCTCTATCGAGCGTACCCTTGGAATCAAAAACAACCAATACACCCTGTAGTCGGGCATTGGCGGCAACATCAGCCGTTGTAGGCGAAGCGATGTGACAGTCGGAGAGACGACCTGTATTGCAGCAGTCATTCAATGAGTGATTGCGACAATACACGATAAGTAATGCTACCACCTGTTTCCCGCCGCTCACCCTGAGCATTAACAGGCTGGTGGCATTTTATTTAATTCTGAAATCGGCGATTGGCCAGCGAGAAAAACAGCACAAACACGCTGTATTGGTATCGAGTGGGCTTCGAAATATGCCGGTCTATATTTTACCCACCAGCAGGAAACTCTAAATGAATACGATTGAGATTAAAGTTAACGTTGATACGGCACCATTAGATAGCTTGATTACCAAGTTAGAGCGGGCTGTTGAGTTGCAAAAGCAGCTAACCCACACGCCATCATCTGTTGTTTTCAATGATGGCATTAATATTGATGGATGTGTATTCAGTGGAAAGATAGAGGCAGGGATTGGCCCCTCTCTAGCTTCTATCAAGGAGCTTCAGGATAACGTTGCTGCCATCATCACTAATGCCACTGATACTCGGCATCTGGTTGAGCAGGTTAACTATCAGCGTGAACAAGACTTTGCTGTTTTGTATAAGAATATTCGGGCATTAGAGGAAAGTATCAGCCGACTCAGCTCACGCGACTCATTCATCAGGTAACCCATGAAAGAGCCAAGGGTATACGGTAGCCGATGGGCTAAGGCTCGGGCCTCTTTCCTACGTGTTAATCCCCTGTGTGTGATGTGCCAACAACAGGGACGGATAGAAGCCGCAACAGTCGTTGACCACATCGAGCCGCATCGACTCAAAGAAGCCTTGATGTCTGGCAACTTAGTCCAGATAGCCAAGGCTCAGAAACTATTCTGGAACAGAAAGAACTGGCAATCATTATGCACTCCACACCATAGCTCAACGAAGCAACGGCAAGAGAAGAGCGGTCGTGTAACGGGGTGTACCGATGATGGCATGCCGATTGACCCTAACTCACACTGGAACAAATGATAATGAATCCCATCACCTCAAATGAGAATGACTCTCAAGGGGGAGGGTGGGGTGAAAGTTCAGGGCTTTGATCCCCAAAGACCTATCATCGTCATTTCTGTGCACAACCGCGAATTGAAAACTTTTTTTTGGGAGGTTTTCCATGGCTGGACGCCGACCAAAACCGACCCACTTGAAGGTGGTCACCGGCAATCCGGGCAAGCGCCCACTGAACAAAAAAGAACCTCAGCCAGCCCGAGAAATTCCAAGCCCTCCAGCTCATTTAACTGACTGGGGCAAGGCGGCTTGGGGGCGTCTTACTTTACTGCTAGATCAGATGGGCGTGTTGACCGTTGCCGATACTATGGCGCTGGAACGCCTTTGTGATCTGTATGCGGAAATTCTACGGTTGCGCCAGCAGGTTCTTGATGAGGGCAACACCTACACGACCAAAACCCAAATGGGTGATTTCCTTATCAAAGGGCATCCCGCCGTAGGGCAGCTTGCCGATGCGGATCGCCGCTTCAAAGGTTACTTAATTGAATTCGGACTTACCCCAGCCGCAAGATCAAAGGTGAATGTGAATGGCGGAGAAAAAGAAGAAGACCCGCTCGCCCAGTTCTTCGGTTGACCCTGCAACTCAATATGCGATGGATGTAACAGCGGGAATAATTCTTGCTGGCCCCGATATTCGTCATGCTTGCGCCCGACATTTGCGTGATCTGGAGTTTGGTCCCGCAAGAGGTTTGGTGTGGGATGTGGAGTCAGCGAGTAGAGCGATAGACTTTTTTGCAAGAGTCTTGAAATTGAATGGCGGTGAGCATGAGGGGAAACCCTTCATTTTGCTGTCGTGGCAATGCTTTGTTGTGGGGTCGATATTCGGCTGGAAATCCAGCGATGGCACCCGTCGCTTTCGCATGGTGTATGTCGAGTCTGGCAAGGGTTCGGGTAAATCACCTTTAGCGGGTGGTGTTGGTTTGTACTGCATGGTTGCTGATAAAGAGCCTCGCGCAGAGGTCTATGCAGCAGCGACCAAAAAAGACCAGGCCATGATCCTGTTTCGTGATGCCGTGGCGATGGTTAAGCAGTCACCAGCGTTATCTCAACGAATAGAGCCATCAGGTGGGGCAGGGAAAGAGTGGAATCTCGCTTTTTTGCAAAACGGCTCATTCTTCCGGCCTATTAGTTCTGATGATGGGCAATCAGGTCCACGTCCCCACTGTGCGCTAATTGACGAAGTGCACGAACACAAGAACAACACCGTCGTTGAAATGATGCGCGCGGGTACGAAAGGGCGGCGTCAGGCTCTGATATTCCTGATCACCAATAGCGGCCATGATAAGACCAGCGTTTGCTATGACTATCACGAATATGGCAGAAAAGTGGCTAACGGTGATTTGGAGGATGACAGCTTCTTTAGCTTCATTTGTTCACTGGATGAGGGTGACGATCCATTTAAAGACGAGTCTTGCTGGGGTAAAGCTAACCCCTCGCTGGGCCAAACCTTTGAGCTCAAATACCTTCGTGAGCAAGTGACTTCTGCGCGGGGTATCCCGTCGAAAGAAAGTATCGTGCGCCGTCTTAACTTCTGTGAATGGGTGGAGTCTGCCACGCCGTGGATCAGTGGCGATACGTGGATGGATTGCGAAGAAGAGTTCGATATTGAGGAACTCGCCGGCGAGGTATGTTACGGCGGTCTTGATTTGTCGGGATCTCGCGATTTAACCTCGCTGGCGCTCTATTTCCCCAAGCGTAACCGCTTGTTTGTCGAATTCTGGACACCTAAAGACAGTCTGCTCGAGCGCGCCAAAACCGATCGGGTGCCTTACGACAAATGGTTAAAGGCTGGCTTTATCCACGCGCCACCGGGCATGGCTGTGAACTATGGTTTTGTGGCCCACCGAATCGGTGAGCTGACAGCCTTGTTCGATATTCAATGCATCGCTTTTGACCAATACCGCATCAAGTACCTTGAGCCTGAACTGGAAAGCAATTCGGTCAGTGTCGTTTTGGTACCTCATGGGCAGGGCTATTACAAAGCGCAGGAATCCGGCTTATGGATGCCGCGCTCAATTGAACTGTTTGAGGAAAAACTCAATAACAAAGAGTTGGTTATCAAACGTAACCCTTGCCTGCGTTGGAATGCAGCCTCGGCAGTACTCGAGGCAGACCAGAAAGATAATCGCATCTTTGCCAAGAAGAAGAGCACCGGCCGTATTGATGGCGTGGTTGCTTCTGCAATGGCCATCGGCGCTGCTGAAGATGCCGATATTGAGGAAGAGGGCGATCTGGACGGTTTCTTTGATAACCCAATCATAGTAGGTATCTAATGGCACAAAATAAACATCCGGGGCGCGTCAAAAGTGCGCTCCTAAACTGGCTTGGTGTGCCAATTAGCCTTACCACTGGCACATTCTTTCAGGAATGGTTCGGCACCAGCAGCAGCGGTAAAGTGGTCACGGCGGATAAAGTGATTCAGCTAGCCGCAGCTTGGGCATGTGTCCGGCTTATCAGTGAGTCAGTTTCAACTCTCCCACTGAAATTGTATAAGAGAATGCCGGACGGCTCCCGAGGTACAGCAACCGATCACCCACTGTATCCCGTGTTATGTCGAAGCCCCAATTCAGAAATGACGCCCTCGCGCTTTATGTTGATGCTGGTGGCCAGTATCTGTTTACGGGGCAATGCGTTCATAGAAAAGAGAATGATCGGCGATCGCGTAGTCTCTCTTATTCCGTTACTGCCACAGAATATGGTCGTTAAGCGCCTTGATAGCGGACAGCTCGAATATACCTATACCGAGAACGGCAAGAAGCGGGTTATTCCGGTTAAAACCATGATGCACATCCGAGGGTTTGGTCTGGATGGTATGTGTGGGTTAATGCCGATGAATACTGGTCGAGATGTGTTTGGTTCAGCCATGGCTATCGAAGAGTCAGCCGCGAAAGTTTTCGAAAATGGTATGCAAAATTCGGGTTTTCTTTCCAGTAAAACAGCACTGAAAGAAAATCAGCGAGAAGCATTACGCAAGAGTATTTCTGCATTCACTGGCTCAAAAAATGCCGGTAAAGTCATGGTGCTCGAGGCTGATTTGACCTATCAAAGCGTGACCATGAATCCAGAAGACGCTCAGATGTTGGAGAGTCGGGCATTCAGTATCGAAGAGATTTGCCGCTGGTTTAGGGTGCCGCCATTCATGGTGGGACACATGACCAAACAAAGCAGTTGGGCTTCTAGCGTTGAGGGAATGAACCTTCTTTTCCTGAGCAATACGCTTCGTCCACTACTGGTTAATATTGAGCAAGAGATTGTGCGCTGCCTGCTGGCGGGTGATGAGGATTACTTTGCGGAGTTTTCTGTTGAAGGTCTATTGCGTGCCGACAGTGCAGGACGCTCTGCATACTACACCACAGCATTGCAAAATGGCTGGATGAACCGCAACGATGTTCGCCGCCTTGAAAATCTGCCTCCGATACCGGGCGGCGATATCTATACCGTGCAACTTAACCTTGTTGCACTTGAAGACCTGAAATCACATAACGCTGTTGTTAAAGCGAAAGCCATTACTGAGCTTCACGGATATCTGTTCCCTGACATCCCGCTTGAACAGTCACCGCTAAAACAAGCCGCCTAGGAGTAAAGCCTAATGACAATTAAAAGCCTTCCGGCAGCGCCGGTGGGACGCCCGTGCGCGGGTGTTTCCTGTGAGGTTTCGCCAAGTGCGGTAGAGCGCTGGAACGGTGGGTTAAAAGCCGCTGCGACAGGCGAGAACAGCATTTCAATCTTTGACGTGATCGGGCAGGACTACTGGGGCGAGGGAGTTAGCACCAAACGCATTGCCGCCGCGTTGCGGTCGATGGGCGGCGAGGATGTGACGGTTAACATTAACTCGCCCGGTGGGGACATGTTCGAGGGATTGGCTATCTATAACCTGCTGCGCGAATACAGCGGCAAAGTCACGGTGAAAGTACTGGGTATTGCCGCCTCAGCAGCTTCCATTATTGCCATGGCCGGTGATGAGATTCAGGTCGGGCGCGGGGCGTTTCTGATGATCCACAACTGTTGGATTGTGATGATGGGCAACCGCCACGATCTGGCGAAAGCAGCCATCGATATAGAGCCTTTTGATCGGGCAATGGGTGATATCTATTCAGCTCGTACCGGCCTGCCAGCGGCAGACATTGCGGCCATGATGGACAATGAAACCTACATTGCGGGTAGTGATGCCGTCGAAAAAGGTTTTGCGGATAGTTTGTTATCGGCTGATGAGATTACCAATGACGACCAAAGCCCGTCAGCAGCCATTCGCAAACTCGATGCGCTGCTGGCAAAAGCCAATACCCCGCGCTCTGAGCGTCGAAAATTACTTAAAGCCTTAACCGACAGCATGCCGGGCGCTGCTGTTACTCCTCCCGGTACGCCAAGCGCTACCAATGAAATTAATACTGAAACTTTAGCTAGCTTCGAGTCTGCATTAAGCGGACTGAAAGCGGCGTGCCAATAATCTGGAGAATATATGTCTGATGTAAACGATGTACTGAAAAAGGTTTCCGCAGCACTGGAAGAGGCCACTGGCAAGTTTAACGCCAAGGCAGAAGAAGCACTGAAAGAAGCTAAAAGCGCGGGCCAGCTCTCTGCCTCGACTAAAGACGCTGTAGACAAAATGGCGTTAGAATTTAACGCGCTGACCGCCGCAGAGAAAACCCTCAAAGTGGCCTTGGGCGAACTCGAGCAGCATGTCGCCCAAATGCCATTGAATAATGCCGTACAGACTGTTGAGACGATTGGCCAGCAAGTTGTGTCAGCCGAGGCGTTAAAAGGTTTTGTCTCAGGGTTGGCAGCTAGTCAGCGGATCAGTATTCCGGTGAAAGCGGCACTCTTGTCAGTCGATGTGCCGGGGCAAATTGTGGCACCGCATCGTTTGCCGGGTATCGATGTCGCGCCTAAACAGCGCCTGTTTATTCGTGATTTACTTGCGCCGGGTCGTACTGAATCCAGCACCATTTATTGGGTTCAGCAGACCGGATTCACCAATAATGCACGGGTCGTTGCTGAGGGTACGCAAAAGCCTTACAGCGATATTCAGTTCGGTGAAAAAATCACGCCAGTTCGCACGATTGCCCACTTGTTCAAAGCCGCGAAACAGATCCTTGATGATTTCTCACAGTTACAATCAACGATTGATACTGAAATGCGCTTTGGTCTGAAATATGCCGAAGAGCAAGAAATCTTGTTTGGTGATGGTACCGGTGTTCATCTTGAAGGGATTATGCCGCAGGCATCAGTATTCGACCCATCATTTGAAGTTGCCCAACAGAACGGCATTGATGATTTGCGTCTGGCTATGCTGCAGTCTCAATTAGCTCGTTTCTCTGCTTCCGGTCATGTGTTGCACTTTATTGATTGGGCCAAGATCGAACTGACCAAAGACACATTGGGCCGTTACATCTTGGGTAATCCGTCAGCATTGACTACACCGACCTTATGGGGCTTGCCTGTTGTCGCTACAGAAGCGGCGGCATTCAAAGGTAAGTTCCTGACCGGTGCATTTAATGCGGGTGCTCAAATCTTCGACCGAGAAGATGCAAACGTGGTGATCAGTACTGAGAACTCCGACGACTTCGAGAAAAACATGATCACCATCCGTTGCGAGGAACGTCTTGCACTGGCGGTGTATCGTCCTGAAGCGTTTGTTACTGGTGCGTTTACGGTCCCTGCACCTGTCGGCGGCTAATGACTCCCTTCACTGAGCGGCCTACGGGCCGCTTTATCAGAGATAACATCATGAAACTGATAGCACTAAAGCAGATTTATTTCGGTGGTAGCGTTCTTGATCACGGTCAGGAATTTGAAACGGGTGAGCAGCATGGGCGGGAACTCCTGAAAAAAGGCTATGCAAAGCGGCTGGATGAATCACAACCTGCGGAGCCAACGGAGCCAACGGAGCCAACGGAGCCAACGCCAGAAGCTAACGCTGGTGGTAAGAAAACTAAAGCTAAATAAGGCGAACCCATGCTGGAACTGGATCAGGTGAAGCATCACTGCAACATTGAACCGGAGTTCACAGAGGATGATGATTGGCTAGAAGCCAGAATCAAAGCCAGTAAACGCTTTGTCGAGAACTACACCCGCCGCATGTTGTTCGATCAAGCCAGCGATGAGGGGTATTCAGAAGAGGATGGGTTGCTTTATGGCGAAGATATTGAAACCGCCATGCTGCTACTGATCGGACACTGGTACACCAACCGAGAGGCCACGGTCATTGGTGTTACATCAAAGCAGCTTGAGTTTACGGTCGATTCTCTGTTGCAGCCTTATAGGATTTACGGCGTATGAAAGCAGGCAAACTTCGATACCGTGTGACTATTCAAAAACGAGCATCAGGTACACTTCCCTCTGGTCAACCGGTGACTGACTGGGAGACATTATTGTCTGTCAGAGCGGATATTACTGATATCTCGGGTCGGGAGCTTGTGTCCTCCGGCGCTGAACTGTCGGAAACCACCGTCAGGATCTGGATGCGCCGTTATCCCGCCTTTCCTGTGACGTCAGCTAATCGAATCTTGCATGAGCCACCGACCGGAACCGGTGAAATTTATGACATTGTATCGGTGATTGGCGGCGAAAATAACACACGACTTGAACTGCTATGCAAAAGAGGGGTGAAAACGTGATTGATGCCCATCTCGACTTCTCCGGCATGCTGGATCTGGATAGAGAGCTGGAGTTGCTCAGTAAGGCCGAGAGTCGCACGGTTTTGCGGCAGGCTGTTCGGGCCGGTGCGGCTGTTATTCAGGCTGAAGCACGAAACCGTGCACCAGAGCGTACCGGCAAACTGAAACGCAACATCATTATCGCCAATGGTAAAGGGGATGCGACACAGGCCAGTGCCGGTATCCGCGTCAGGGGAACTAACCCATCCGGTACCAACAGTGACAACACCAAGAAAGCGATCCGCAGTAATAACTCGTTTTATTGGCGCTTTGTGGAGTTGGGCACCTCTAATATGGCCGCTATTCCGTTTATGCGTCCGGCTTTTGATGCCAAAACCGATGAGGCGGCACGGGTTACGATTGACCGAGCAATTCAGGCCATTGATGAGGTATTGGCAAAATGACCGAAGCTGATGTTTACCCCTTAATCAAGCACTTGGCAGGTGGGCAGGTATACCCCTATATTGCCCCTCAGAAACCTGATGGCAGCGGTCCGGCCATATTACCGCCTTGGGTGGTGTTTTCGCTTCCATCAGATGTGACTGATGATGTGATAGACGGACAATCAGCCACCGCATCGATGCTTCAAATTGATGTCTACGCCAGAACCATTGACGATGCTCGCGCCATTCGTCACGAAGTGAGGGCGCTTATTAGGCCACTTTCACCGGTTCAGATGAATGAAATCACCCACTTTGAATCAGACACCTCCCTTTTCCGCGCCCTGCTTGAAGTTCAGGTGTGGGAATAACCCCCAAGAAAGTCACCAGCCGCCTACGGGCGGTTTTTTTATGTCTGGAGAAAAATATGACCAGTATTTATGAAAAAACGCAGGGCACGAAAATTTATGTTTCGGCTGGCGTGACGACTCAGCCTTTACCAACAGGATCTGTTGTGTGGTTGTCTGCGGCTTGTGCTACCAAAGAGATCAGTTTCACTGGTGGACAAAAAGCGGATATCGACGTCACCACGCTGTGTTCTGAAGAACAGGAAATGACGAATGGTTTACCTGCACCATCAGAAATGACCATTTCGCGCAACTGGAGTCCGGACGAAGAGGCCCAATATTCGCTCTATGAAGCCTACGAAACCGACACACTTCGCTCTATCAAGGTCGTCTTCCCCAGCGGCAATGGTTATGCCTATCTTGCCGAAGTGCGTCAGAACAGTTGGAGTGCTGGCACATCCGGCGTGGTGTCTGCGTCATTCACCCTGCGCATTAAAGGTAAACCGGTTCGCATTGCTGCCACTGAGGTTCCTGTGACCAGCGTCACCTTAAACAAATCGACCGCCGCTGTTGAGGTGGGTGATACCGGCGTGTTAATCCCGACATTCTTACCGGCTAATGCCACCAACAAAACCGGCACCTTTATTTCATCTGCGCCTGCGATTGTGAGCGTTGATCCGGTAACGGGTCAGTATGAAGGGCTGGATGATGGCGCGGCCATTGTTACCTTTACCACTGCGGATGGCGGCTTTACTGCAACCTGTAACTTTACTGTGACTGAGGCCGGATAATCATGGCTAAAAAGGATTTACGAGCGCTGGCTATTGCGCCCCGCGCAGGGTTTCGACATAAAACGGTGGTCGTTCCTGAATGGGATGGCACCACGGTGATACTGCGAGAACCCTCTTCGGGTGCTTGGCTACGTTGGCGAGAGGTGGCGGTAAAAGGCGAGGCGAACCCAGATGAAGCGGTAAAAGCCTCGATTGAGGACCAGATCACCAACAATATTCTCTCAGATGTCACATTGTTTGTTGATGTGTTGCTTGATGAGAGTGGTCTTCAGGCGTTTTCTAATGAAGATATTCCCCTTGTCGCTGAAAGTTATGGGCCGGTGCATGCTCGCTTGCTTAAAGAAGCGCTAAGTCTCAGTAAGCAGGATATTGAAACTGCCGAAAAAAAGTAAATGCGCCGGGTATGTCTTTTCTCATGTCGTTGGCATTGCGGCTGGGGCGAACCCTGCATGAACTTGAAACCACCATGACCGCGCGTGAGTTGGCGCTGTGGATTGAGTTTGATGCGGGTAGCCCAATTGGGGATCGGCGTGGGGATATCCATGCCGCACAAATAGCCAGTGCGGTATATCGGTCGCAGGGCAGTAATGTCGGCCTTGAAGATTTATTGCTGCAATGGAAAGAACCGGAAGAGACAGAAGAAGATACCGCTGCTTTGGAATCTTTCTTTGAATCCCTCATGACATAACCCGCTTCGGCGGGTTTTTTATTGGTACTGATATGGCAACCTTACGTGAACTCATCGTCAAAATCACGGCTAACTCGTCCTCTTATCAAACGGAGATGGCCCGAGCCTCACGTATGGGGGCTGAATATTATAAAACCATGGAGGGCGGTTCGCGTAAGGCAGAAGCGGCGACACGCCAGAGCAAACGTGCATTAGCAGAACTGAATAACGAATTGGTCACGGTGAAAGAGTCGGCCAGTGGCATGGTGGGCATGTTTGCCGGGGCATTTGCGGTGGGTAGCCTGATCAGCACGGCTGACCAATACGGGCAAATATCATCCCGTATCAAAATGGCAACCGGCTCACAAGAGGAATATAACAGCGTTCAGCAACGCCTGATGGAGATCAGCGACCGCACTTATAAAAGCATTGAGGAACAATCCGAGCTGTATATTCGCAGCGCCAACTCGATGAAAGAGCTGGGTTTCTCCACGGCCAGTACGATTGATTTTATCGATTCAATTTCCAGCGCATTAACCATTAACGCCGCCAGCGCTGAAAAGGGCGAAAGCGCGATTAATGCACTGTCTAAATCCATGGTAAATGGCAAGGTGGCAGGTGATCAGTGGCATGCCGTCATGGAGATTATGCCGACCGTTATCGGTGATATTGCCCGTTATTTGGGGACCACTGAGCTTGAAGTGAAAAAACTTGGCGCGGCTGGAAAGTTATCAATGGATACCTTTTCCAAGGCAGTGATCGCTGCAAAAGACCGTAATGCCGAACTTGCCGAGGCTATGCCGACCACGGTCGGGGATGCCATCACTAAGCTGTCAAACCATTGGAAAGCCTATATTGGTGATGCCAATAGTGCAATGGGTGTGACGGCGGCGATCTCCGGCGTGATTGGTACCGCTGCGGATAATATCGATGTGCTTGTTGCAGCCGGTACCGGCTTAGTGGGACTTGGATTAGCGCGATACTTTGGCGGCATGGCTGATAATGTCACTACAGCCACCAAAGAAGTCATTAATGCCACTCGCTCACAACTTGCTCTTGCAGCAGCGCAGGTAGAAGGTGTTCAGGCATCATTGTTACAGATCCGGACAGAACGAGAGTCGGCGGTTGCGGCGCAACGTTCATTGGTCGCTCAATTACAGTTGGCACAAACAGAAAAGGCCCGCGCGAGTATTCGTGCGCAACTTGCAGTTAACTCTGCTGCTGTTGCGGCGGCATCCCGCGCCGAAGTTGCTGCAACCGATGCTCTTGCAGCAGCACAGAGCCGCTTAAATATTGCTTCCGGGCTGGCAAGTAAGGCGCTGGGTCTGGTGGGTGGCCCAGTCGGGGCCGCAATGCTGGCAGCCGGTGCAATCTATTATTTCTACGAAAAATCAGAACAGGCAAAACGGTCAGCGACAGAGCTGGCGGGTGGAGTCGGTGGGCTGATTGATAAAATGCGGGAAATGGGGAATGTTCAGTTAGCGGCTGAAATCGGCAAGCTGAATAACTCATTACCGGCACTTTCGTCTGTTGTCGCTGATGCACAAAAAAATTACGACAAAGCGACTGAAGCCGTTGAGCGAAACCGCCGGCAGATTTATTTGTGGGGGGAAGGTTCAACCATTGGGAAGCAAGCCAATGAAGAATTGAATATCTCTCTCAATAATCAGGCGATAGCACTCAATGAACTGACTGATGCGCAGGACAATAAAAGCAGGGCGGTAAATGGTGCCAATGTTCTGAGTGCTCAGTTAAATGGGACGCTTCAGGAGGGCGTAGGCATCCTCAAGCTGGAACAAGTTGAGGTGGGCATTGCAGCCGGAATGATGGCTAATTTTACCAACTCTCTGAATATTGCTACCCAAGCCAAAACCGCCTTTAACTCAACTAGTCTGATTCTGCCTGTCAGTGAAGAGCTTAAAAACGCGCAAAAGGTGCAGGATGATAAGCTTGCTATATTGAAACTGTCGGGCAGGGCGCAGGCGACTGAAATCGCCAGGCAGGAAGCTGAACGGCTCAAAATCACCGATCCCACCGAGGTATCAAAGTTCGTAAGCGGTGAACTCAGGAACTACGATCAGTCCGAGCAGAATAAGGCGAATGAGCAAGCAAAGAGTAAGGCGGCCAGTGCAACTAAAGCGGCTGAAAGCGCAACCAAGGCTTATGAGCAAGCTGTTGCTAACCTGAATAAAGAAATACAGATTGAGTCTGTTCGATTGGCGCAGGGTGAGGCTGCTGCATCATTATTTGCCGCATCAATTGAAACTGGTGCGAAATATACTGATGGTCAGCGCGCTGAACTGGAGCGGCTGAATAAAACCCTCGCAGAGTCAAAGCAGCGTTGGGAAGATCACAATGCAGCGATTGCGTCAGACCCTTTCCGCAGCGCCGCTGAGTCACAACGTCAGGCACAGGAGCAGCTACAACGGCAGATTGCCGGGGGTGAGATACAAAGCG
>NZ_CACVAF010000001.1 GCF_902726565.1 Yersinia vastinensis | reverse complement strand
TTGCGTCAGCGCCGCAGCATAGGATATTTGAGGCATTCCCAATCCAATCCCGCCTATTACCCCTGCAGCGGTAATACCCAAAGCAGCTTTGAGCATGTTTCGCCGACTATTCGGATGGTTCTCTTCTGAACAGCAACTCGGTATTTTGCTCATACTCTCTCCTCAAAGCTATTGTTGTGATTTTGATACTGCTCAATAAGCAAGCAGCTATTTAAATGTAGTACATGCAATTTGCATTATGTTGCAACTCATAAGTTAATGATGGATTAATAACAAAATTATCTGTCTTTAACCGGTATTATTGGCAATAAACTAATCACTTACAGGATGTATTGTCTTCAAAATGAATTCGGTTCAGATTGGTTGCTTTACTGATTAGCACACGAAAGTGAGGTGAAATAATGAAAGCTGCAATCGTTAAAACGCTTGATGCCCCGCCTGTTTTTGGGCAGTTTTCTGAGCCGATGCCCTTACCCGGTGAAACAGTGATTAATGTGGTAGCCGCGGGTATCAAACAACTTGATCGCGCCATCGTGCGAGGTACGCATTATTCAAGCCCAAAAACACTGCCCATCATCCCGGGGACTGATGGTGTCGGGTATCTTGAGGATGGATCCCGTGTTTACTTTGCCTCATTTCGCCAACCATTTGGGGCGATGGCCGAGCGGGCTGCAGCCTCTTGGTCTGTTCCAGTACCACCCGAAATTAATGATGCTACAGCAGCGGCATTAATCAACCCTGCATTGGCCGCTTGGTTACCACTAGTCTGGCGGGCTAGGATTCAACCTGGAGAGACCGTGCTCATCATCGGAGCTACCGGCACGTCAGGTAAGTTGGCTATTGCCGCTGCACGTCATCTAGGGGCTGGCCGCGTGATTGCTGCCGGTCGGCGTCAAGAAGTGTTGGCAACATTAGGAGCCGATGCCACGGTGAATCTAACGTTGCAGGGCGCGGAGTTAACTGAAGCATTTACTCAAGCTGCCGGACCAACCGGTTATGACGTCATTGTGGATTATATTTGGGGGCCAGCAACCGAGGCACTTTTCGCTGCACTGACCCGCCACGATCTGACTGCCCATGCTAATGAGCAAGGCATTCGGCTAGTGAATGTTGGCTCGATGGCATCCCCTACTCTACAGCTTCCTTCCGCCGTTCTGCGGAGCGCTAATCTACATATTCTGGGAAGTGGCACCGGGAATTTCCCACCGATTGCTGAATTGAAGCGCATTGTTGCTGACATTTTTAGCCTTGCTGCCCAACAAAAGCTCAGTATTGAAACTCAGCTTCATCGGCTAGAAGAGGTTAGTGAAGTCTGGAATGTAAATAAAAACAGTGATATTCGGTCTGTGCTGTCTATCAAATAAAAGTGGCACCGGGTTGGGCCACAGTGAGCACCAACCCGGGTGATTTGCATTATGATGTCTGTATAAAACGATCAAGCTGCCGACGTAGTTGCTCGTTCTCTTTCTTTAGCTGCTCAATTCTTTCAAGCAACGTTAAGGTCATTGCTACACCAGACCAGTCCAGATCCAACTCATTTTGCAAGCGACAGGCACGTTTAAGGCAGCTCAGTGCATCTGCGTCAAAAACCCAGACAGTATCTGCCGGCTCTAACGGTACAATCACACCCAGCCCGACCACCTCAACCAGTTCGTCCTGCATAATCCCTGTTGACTGGCATAATTCAGTCACGGTGTAAGTGATTTCTATTTCAGCCATAATCTGTTACTCCCATTCAGTCCGAGGATTAAATGCCGCTTGCTCTGACAATTGTTGCCAAAGTGCTCGCGTTTTCTCGTCTGGTTTCGGCGGCATAACCACCTTGAGGGCCGCATACAAATCACCCGTTCCTTTTTTGCTGACCAGACCTTTGCCTTTAATGCGCAACCGCTGACCACTCTGACTTCCTGCCGGAATCGTTAAAGATATTTTCCCTGTCAACGTCGGGACCTCGACACTGGCACCCAGTGCCGCTTCCCATGGCGCTAGCGGCACCACTATTTGTAAGTTTTGGCCATCAATATCAAACAGTGGATGTGGGGCAATACGAATGATCAGGAATAAATCGCCATTAGCTCCCCCCGCAAAGCCCGGCGCGCCCTGCCCTTTAAGACGAATCCGCTCACCATCGCCCACACCTGCCGGTATTTTAACTTTCAGAGTCTTAGAGGTTTCAGCACCAGCTCGACCCGATGCATCAATGGTCGGTATTTTGTAAGAGATCGAACGAGTTTGTTCAGCTAAGGTCTCTTCTAAAAAGAGGGGTAACTCCATCTCCAGATCTTGCCCGCGAATCCCTTGAGAGGTGCGATGAGATGCATGCCCAGTTGCAGAGCCACGATGGGCGAAGAAAGATTCGAAGAAATCGGAAAAATCATGCGCACCGCCCCCAGCACCACTATGCCATTGCTGACCTCCTGTGTTGTAGGCTGCTTGCTGTTGGCCAAAATGGGGATCATTACGATGTAATCTTAATTCGTCATATTCAGCCCGCCGCTCAGTGTCTTTTAAAACTTCATAAGCTTCAGCCACTTCCTTAAACTTACTTTCAGCATCGGCTTCAGAGCTGACATCTGGGTGGTATTTGCGGGCTAGCCGACGATAAGCGGTTTTAATCTCTTTTAGGGAAGCGGTAGGCTCCACTCCCATGATGGCGTAATAGTCTTTAAATTCCATGCAATAATATCCTTAAATTCAATGTGTTACACACAATAAATTTCAAGGTGCAGAAAGGCGGCGAGTAAAAAATCCCGATGAACTTACGCGGTCAAGTGCTTCGGGTCATTGAGCGCCACCAATAGACCTGCAGTTGAAAATGACGGGCGTCTATAAGATATCCCCATCTGATTTATATAAAACCTATTAATACATACTTCTCTTCACTTTTAACTCGGGGATCCATAACCCTAAACTATAGCTTACCCTTTTCATTTCATGTTACAGCCGCATTTGTGACCGAATCACTGATGTTAATCATATAACTGGTCGCTGGTTTTATTGGCAACAGGCGCCGCCCTTTTCTGGTTTACCTGTTTTACAGAGGAGCGCACCACCAGCTTGCCTTGCAAGAGAGTATTACTGAAAGGGGCATCCGGACGCAGTAAACGTCGTTGTAACAACGAAATCGCCTCTGCACCCAACTCATCACGCGGAACATGTACCGCCGTCAGTGGCACGTCATGGATCTCGGCTAGATTAAAGCCATCCATACTCATCACTGACATGTTATCAGGCACATTGATTTTTAACTTATTCAGTGCATTAACTGCCCCTACTGCCATGTAGTCCCCACCGGCTAAAATGGCTGTAGGCAGCTGGCTTTTATCCTCGCAGGCGGCGATATAAGCAGTAATGGCTTGCTCTGCTTCTTCAGCACCAAAGCCATGGGTGGTGACTAAATGCTGGTCATCATCAAAACTCATATTATTGCTGACAAAAGCCTCTTTAATTCCCACCAGCCGCAGTTCCATGGTATTACGTCGTAAACATTGCAATGTCAGGATACGCCGGTGCCCCTGTTGTATCAGATAGTTGGCTGAGAATTCTCCGATCAATTGGTGGTCTGGAGAAACACTATCCAATGACATCTCTTTATCACGGCAATTGATCAATATCGACGGTTTATGGACCCCTGCTGCCAAGGTATGAACACGTGGATCATCAATACCAATGATGATTGCCGCCTCCGTTTGCGGGTGGGTTATTTTTTCCAGAAACAGCGAGATGTCACTGTGGGTTTCAGATAATCCACAGTAGCGAATCATTACTTCATGTTGACTGACCGCTTCGGTAATTCCCTGAATGACTTTGTAGTAAAAAATATCGGTACGAACATCAAAGGCTCGGTGCGGCGCAAATACCATAATATTGTTAAGCATGAGCCGCCCACTGGATAAATTCTGCAAGATTCCTTGTGATTGCGCGCAAGCCATGACCTGCTGTTTTGCTTTCGCGCTGGTGTTAGATTTACCGGCTAATACTCGGGATACCGTGCTAATTGAAAGACCCGTCTGATTGGCTATTTCTTGTATTTTTAGCTTTCCATTCATTTTGTGATCTCTCTCAAATTAGCAAATGAAAAAATTTTCATAGCCAGAAAATAGCTTATTCACAGCATTACTCAATATAAATGCTGGAATATTACTCAGCGTATGAAAATTTTTTCAAAAAAACGCGTATTAATACCAATTTAAGCTAGCTACCTTGTTTTGGTAAACCAATTTTAAAAACTTATCAGTCCGGTTATTTTTGATTAAATATAAAAAAACTAACAATATCAATTTAGTATGTTTTATTAGCTTGTTTTACTGTGAGCAGGGTCACATTAAAACTCAGCATAATCTTAATAACCGAAAATGGATCATACCAAAACAATAAGTTGGTCCGGTTAATTAACTGCCGACTAACTCCAGGAGGCTGGGATGAGTGTTGAGATTAATCAATCCGCTAAAGTTGTTGGGCGGCGAAAAATAAAATCACTACGTTGGTGGATGCTGGCGCTATTTCTGCTTGGGGTCACCGTTAACTATATTACCCGCAACTCTCTGGGTATTCTCGCCCCCGAACTAAAAACCAGTTTGAATATGACCACCGAGCAATACTCCTGGATTGTGGCGTCATTTCAATTGGCTTATACCGTGTTCCAGCCACTGTGTGGTTGGCTAATTGACGTCATCGGTTTAAAGATGGGGTTCCTGATTTGCGCCAGTGTTTGGGCCGTGGTGTGTATGATGCACGCCGGGGCAGGAACCTGGTTCCAATTAGCGGTGCTGCGCTTCTTTATGGGCAGTGCCGAGGCCGCCGCAACACCAGCAAATGCCAAAGCCATTTCTGACTGGTTCCCGAAAAAAGAGCGTCCGATTGCGGCGGGTTGGGCTGGCGTTGGCTTCTCTATCGGTGCGATGTTGGCCCCTCCCATTATTGTACTGGCGCATGTGGCTCTCGGCTGGCAAGGCGCGTTTTTATTCTCCGGTGCTTTAGCCATGGTGTGGGTATTGTTGTGGTGGCGTTTTTACCACTCACCGGATACTCACCCCAATCTAAGCAAAGAAGAATTTGAACTGATTCATCAGGATAATGAACCCGTACTGCCACGGCTGCCTTTCCTGAAATCACTGTCCATCCTTAGTAAAAACAAGAAGTTTTACGGCATCGCTATTCCCGCTTTTTTGGCAGAACCGGCATGGGCAGTTTTTAGCTTCTGGGTCCCGCTTTATCTGGCGACCGAACGCGGCATGGACCTGAAACAGATTGCTATGTTTGCTTGGCTGCCCTTCCTCGCGGCAGATATCGGCAGTGTTGCCAGTGGTTACTTAACCAAACTTTACCAAAAATGGTTCGGTTGCAGCCGCATCAACTCTGTGGTTGCCAGTTCAGTGACCGGCGCTTTTATGATGGTCTCACTGGCCTTCGTGGCCATCACTAAAGATCCCTATCTGGCGATTGCATTGATCTCTATCGGCGGCTTCGGTCATCAGGTTATCTCCTGCATGTTAAGTGCATTAGTCGTTGAATCTTTTGATAAAAACCAAGTGGCGACGGTTAACGGGTTGCGCGGTTCCTCCGCTTGGATCGCCAGCTTCCTATTCACCCTATTGATTGGGGCGGTTTCCGACACTATCGGCTTTAACCCCCTGTTTATCGCCATGGGCTTCTTCGATTTGATTGGTGCCGTGTTCCTAATTGCCCTGTTTGCTGAACGCCGCAATAAAAAACAGTCGGCTGCCTAATGCTATTAACCCAGCAACAGCGCACCACTCGCGCTGTTGCCAGAAAAAAAGATGAGCTGTGATGAAAACATTAAAAAACTGGCAGTTAGTAAATGAATATCCCGACCATGTGGAATTGCGGGTCGATGACCAACATAGTTTCTGTTTGTATGTATTAGAGCCAAACCTTTGTCGGGTACTGATTAAACGCAACGGCGAGTTGGCACTGAACCGCACCTGGAGCATCGCGCCACAAGGTGATGTGCCGTGGTCAGGCCGTGACCGGCTGAGTCTGGAAGGCTTTTCGGTGCCGGGCTATCAACTAGAACGCCACGAACAGCAATTGATCGTGACCACGGATTGCTTGCGGATAACTATTCACCAACCGCTATATCTGGAGTGGGAATATAAAAATCAGCAGGGGGAATGGCACCCACTGGCCGCAGACCGCCCTACCAGCGCTTATCTACTCAGCCCGCAAGGCGAAACAATTGCTCACTACCAGCGCCGCTATCCTAATGAGCAATATTACGGATTGGGCGAAAAAGCCGGGGATCTTAATCGCGCGGGTCGTCGTTTTGAAATGCGCAATTTAGATGCCATGGGTTACAACGCTGCCAGCACCGACCCGCTCTATAAACATATTCCATTTACTATCACTCGCCGCGATGATGTTAGCTTTGGTTTGTTTTATGACAACTTAAGCAGTTGCTGGCTGGATTTGGGTAACGAGATTGATAATTACCATCTAGCTTACCGCCGCTATCAGGCTGAAGCGGGTGATCTTGATTACTATATGTTCCTCGGCCCGAAAGTGTTGGATGTCACCAAAGCCTTTGTTCGCCTAACGGGTAAAACGAAGTTTGGTCCTAAATGGAGCTTGGGCTACAGCGGTTCTACCATGCATTATACCGATGCCCCGGATGCACAGGTGCAACTGCAAAAATTCATTACGCTATGCCAACAACATGATATTCCCTGTGACTCTTTCCAACTGTCGTCTGGCTATACCTCGATAAACAACAAGCGCTATGTCTTTAATTGGAACTACGACAAAGTGCCGCAGCCAAAAGTGATGAGTCAGGCTTTCTTGCAGGCTGGCATCAAACTGGCCGCTAATATCAAACCGTGTCTATTACAAGATCACCCGCAGTATCAGCAAGTTGCAGAACGTGGCCTGTTTATTCTCGATGGTGAAACCGGGTTACCTGAGCGTTCCTCATTTTGGGATGACGAAGGTTCTCATCTTGATTTCACCCACCCTGAGACGGTGGTTTGGTGGCAGGAAAATGTCACTAAGCAGTTATTGGAAATGGGGATCGGTTCAACCTGGAATGACAATAACGAATACGAAGTGTGGGACGGCGAAGCGCGTTGCAATGGGTTTGGTGAATCCATCGCTATCAAACATATCAGGCCGGTAATGCCGTTACTGATGATGCGTGCGTCAATGGAGGCTCAACAAGCATTTGCACCAGACATACGTCCATATCTAATATCACGTTCTGGTTGTGCCGGGATGCAGCGCTATGCCCAAACCTGGAGTGGCGATAACCGCACCAGTTGGCAGACTCTGCGCTATAACATCCGTATGGGGCTGGGCATGAGCCTATCTGGGTTGTATAACCTTGGCCATGATGTTGGCGGTTTTTCTGGTGATAAACCTGAAGCCGAACTGTTTATCCGCTGGGTACAAAACGGCGTGATGCACCCACGGTTTACTATTCACTCATGGAATGACGATAACACGGTCAACGAGCCATGGATGTATCCTGCCGCAACACCAATGATCCGCGATGCCATGGTTCTGCGTTACCGACTATTACCTTATTTCTATACGTTACAATGGCAAGCCACACATGATGATGAGCCAATGCTACGCCCGACTTTCCTTGATCATGAACACGATAGCAGCACGTTTAAAGAAAATGATGACTTTATGCTAGGCCGTGACTTACTGGTTGCTAGCGTGGTCGAACCCGCACAGCGTCAGCGCGAGGTCTATTTACCGGATAATAATGTCGGTTGGTATTGTTTCCATACCGGCCAATGGTACAGCGGCGGACAGACGGTCGTGTTAGATGCACCACTTGAGCGTTTACCACTTTTGGTGCGAGCGGGTGCGGCATTGCCATTGTCACGGCGCATCGCCTTTGTGAATGTCGAACTGGATGCTCAACGCGAGTTGGCGCTTTACCCGACCAAAGGGGCTGGGCAATCCAGTGGAATGCTGTTTGAAGATGACGGCGAGAGCCATCGCTGGCAGCAAGGCCATGCATTGTGGCTAAACTGGCAGGTAACAACTGATAATCATCGAATTGATATTACCTTTAGCCGCACCGGAAGCTATCAGCCGGCATGGCAGGAATTAATGGTAAATCTGCCCGAAAATGAGCATCGCGAGCTATATATCAACGGTGTCGAAAGCCATAAATTACATTTAAATACATTAGTTTAATGAGCGAATGTTGCGGGCTTTCTAAAGCCCGCTTATTTTTTATCTAAACAGGTTAGCGCAGTAATTTTAATGCCCCAGTCAATGAACGCACCCATTTCTCAGGCCCCGCCAATCCCAAGCCATCCAACGGCTCATCACTGAGCGAACGTGACGGAAAAGTCTCTTCATAGTCTTGAAAACTGTGCATTGAGCGCGCAAATGCCGGGAATGGGACAATGGCCCGCTCATGAGGGGCTGCTAATGCTTTCAGCAGTACCTCTCTTATCTGTGAAGCATTCGCCTGTAAAACAGGAACCGGCAATTTTGAACTGACATCAATCTCTTTTCCAACTGAATCGGATAATGTCGTCCCCGCCAATTGTGGAAATTTTGCCGCCAAACCAATCCCCACCGCACTGGTGGTATTAGCAATTAAACCAACAGGAAGTTCAGGGTTAACAATAATCGCGATCCGCATTTGTTCTGCCACAGCCAGTACCCTTTTGCCGCTAATATGTACAAAATAGAATATCCCTCCGCCGCCGGTAAGTGCTTTCTTTTATCACCCATATTCCACTAATATTGGTAATCTATACCCAAATTTAATAATAAGTAGGTAGAAAATGCCCTCAACCTCTCTAACTCCGGCAGATATAAAAATCTTGAAGCAATTGCAGCACTCTGGACGTATGACTAACCAAGAGCTGGCCGATAAAGTGGGGATGGCAACCTCCCCGTGCTGGCGACGGGTTAAACAACTTGAAGAGAGCGGCATTATCACCGGTTATCAGGCTAATATTGACCGACGCAAAGTCGGACTAGGGATTTTGGCCTTTATTCGGGTGAAAATTGACAGTCACAGTGAAGAGGAATCAAAGCTGTTTGAAATGCAGGTCGGAGCGCTAAAGCCGGTCATTGCTTGCTACGCCGTGGCGGGAGATGCTGACTTTTTACTGCAAGTGGTCGCCGACGATCTCGACAGTTTTTCCACCTTTGCGATGTCAGTCATTCGTCGGCTATCGGGCATTAAAGAGATGCAAACGACATTCGTGCTGCGCGAGGTAAAACCACTGGATCATTTACCTCTGTAATCAGTCACGGAGTAAAAAGCCTCATTTTACGCCGCCAAGACTCTATTTCGGCCCAATGCTTTGGCACGATAAAGTGCCTCATCCATGCGTTTAAATAGATTATCGGTATCTTCGCCCACTTGATGCTGGGCGACACCAATACTGACGGTGAGTGGTGGCAAATTAGGCTGACATATCATTTGAATTGTTTCTCTAATAGATTCAGCCAATTGCAATGCACCATTCAGATCAGTTAAGGGTAAAAGAATGGCAAACTCCTCACCCCCCCAACGGAAAACAATATCGCACTCGCGAATAATAGACTCTAAGGTTCGTGCCAATAAAATCAGAACTTCATCACCTTTGTGATGCCCGAGCTGATCATTAATGGATTTGAAGTGATCAACATCCAATAAAATTAAACTGAAATTCTGGCCATAACGTTGGCTTTGAGCATGTGCATGCTCAACCAAGGGAAAAAACTGACGCCGATTACCTAAATCAGTCAGAGGATCCCGCAACGCTGCCCGCTCTAATGCCTGTTCAAGGCGCTTTTGCTCAGTAATGTCATGGATAATACACAGCATTAACCGCATCCCATCCAACTCGACCGGCCCGGCATAAGTTTGTACATGGCGGGTATTTCCATCCGCGAGTTTATGAATAAAGTTCAGGGGTTTATGACCACCGGGTAATTTGGCAACCTCATTCATGACGGGTAACACATCCTTTCCCATGGTGTTAATTTCCCAAGTATGCTTCATGCACATTTCATCCCGCGAATAACCATAGAAACGTGTTGCTGCCTGATTGGCATCAACAATTTGCCCTTCTTTTGATGGATCAATAAGTAACATCGGCGCGGTATTGGTATTAAAAAATTGCTCATAAAATCCTCGTTCATCACGACGATAGGATTTTGAGCATAATTGTTCAGCATGCGGTTGAGCGAGTACCGACGCTGAAATATAGAGTCCTTCAAAAACAATTACATCACCGTAAGGCTCTAACTGAGTTAAGGAGAGCCGACAGCTCAAGGGGGAGGTGTTTTTTTCTGCTGCAAGAGTCCAAATCTCGACAATTTGGTCATTGTCAGCTAACGCAGGAAGATAAGCTTCCAACTGTTGCTGCGCATGCGCTGAAAACTGCCCATTGCGCATAAACGCTAGTGGGGTATCACCAGCCATCTTTCGGGCTTCCTTGTTAGCAAAAAGTACTTCCTGATTTTTGGGTAACACAACCCAAACCGGCGTACTCAAAATATTTAATGCATCTAAGTAGGCTATCAACATAGGAATACCGATAGATATTTGGCATGAGAACAGAATACAGTTAATTACCCTGGATTCACTACATTTCGATGTATACCCCACTTCACCTGCAAGAATGGATCAAAATTGCAATCATCCTGCATAAACTCCACTAGTATTATTACAGCGAGAATAATTAACGTCTATCTTTGTTATTGAGCACCACCTTTTTAAGTAGAGGCAGCTATGTTTCTAAATTATTTTGCACTGGGTGTACTTATTGTTGTCGCTCTTATCATCTTCTATGGGATTATTATTCTTCATGATATTCCGTATTTAATTGCCAAATCACGAAATCATCCGCATGCCGATGCTATTCATGTCGCAGGATGGGTGAGTCTATTTACTCTACATGTTATCTGGCCATTTTTATGGATATGGGCCACGTTGTACCGCGAGGAGCGCGGCTGGGGTATGCAAAATCAGGAAGCATCATTTGCACAGTTGCAACAACGCGTGACAGAACTGGAGCAAAAACAGAGCGGTACTACTATCCCTCCATTGGAGTAACATCATGGATTTGCTCATTATCCTGACTTATGTCGCGTTTGCTTGGGCTATATTTAAGATCTTCAAAATACCGGTAAATAAATGGACGGTTCCCACAGCGGCATTAGGTGGCGTTGTTTTAGTCGCCACACTCATTTTATTAATGAATTACAACCATCCTTATACTTTTCTGGCACAAAAAGCTGTTATTTCTATTCCAATTACACCGCAGGTCACCGGTATAGTTACTGAGGTAACAAATAAGCAAAATACATTAATGAAAAAAGGTGACATCCTTTTTAAACTCGATCCTATCCGTTATCAGGCTCGTGTTGATAGATTACAGGCTGATTTGGTGACCGCCGTTCATAATGCTCAAATGCTTAAAGGGCAATTAGACGAAGCAATAGCAAACACATCTCATCTCAGTGCAGAACGCGACCGGTTATCCAAAGACTACCAACGCTACCTGAAAGGCAGTAAAGCGCTGGTAAATCCGTTCTCTGAAAGTGATATTGATAATGCCCGGCAGAACTATTTGGCGCAGGATGCATTAGTCAAAGCATCAGTCGCTGAGCAGGCTCAGATTAAAAGTCAGGTAGATAGCGTGCTCAATGGAGAGCAATCTCAAATTGTTAGCCTCAGAGCACAATTGGCCGAAGCAAAATACAATCTTGATCAAACCGTCGTCCGTGCACCCAGCAATGGCTATGTCACTCAGGTATTGATTCGCCCAGGAACCTACGCAGCAGCCATACCGCTGCGCCCAGTGATGGTTTTTATTCCAGAACAAAAACGACAAATTATTGCCCAGTTTAGACAAAACTCGCTGCTGCGGCTCGAAGCTGGCGATGAAGCTGAAGTGGTTTTCAATGCATTACCCGGGCAAGTATTTCCTGGCAAGCTGACAACCATTATCCCTGTCGTACCGGGTGGCTCATATCAAGCTCAAGGTACACTACAATCACTCAGTATTATTCCCGGTACAGATGGTGTGCAGGTGATTATTGAGCTGGATCCCAATAGTGATATTGACTCTTTACCGGACGGTATCTTCGCTCAAGTGGCAGTTTACTCCGACCATTTCACCCATGTTTCAGTCATGCGGAAAGTACTGCTACGGATGACCAGTTGGATGCATTATCTCTACCTCGATCATTAGAGACGATTTTGGCCGTGATTTAAATTCATCGTGCCTGATTCACTGTGAAAGAATCATTTTTGATGAGCGTTTGCGGCTGCCTTTAACACTGCAAGTGGCATTACTCAGCCTTTAGTGACGCATATTGTGAATGCAATATTGCAGCGAGAGTCACAACTAAAGGCATAAAACTGAGCCGTTGGCAGCAGCAAGGCGGAGGAAATTGTTCAATATTATTCGCTATCAGCAATCTGGCTACCGATATAAAAAAGCGCTCAAGGAACATATTGAGCCCCCCAATTATCTGGAACGCCAGTGTGCTGTAACAGAGCCTAATAAAGTCTGGTGCGTTGATTGGGCCATATCATTAGTCCGTTCTTTCGGCTGTAAACGGTGGTTTAGCAAACCAAACCAGAATTGTTAGTAAGATAAAAGCAATAGCCGCCAGACGGAAAATCTCATTAGCAGAAATGAGTAATGACTGCTGAGTAATCTGATTATTTATATTATCTAGAACCTGTGATAAAGAACCATAGTACTTACTCAAAATCTGTGATGATGTATTAAACTCAGGATTAAAACTATCGATTGCTCCAGTCAATTGGCTATGATGTAACGATTCTCTGCGTCCCCAAAGCGTCATCATAAGTGACGTACCAATAGATCCTGACAGTGTGCGAAAGAAATTACTCATACTTGACGCACTAGCGAATTTATTGTCAGACAAGCCGGATAGAGAAATTGTTGTAAGAGGTAAAAAGAAACACGCAACAGCGAACCCTTGGAAAAACTGAGGTAGAACAACGCCCATAAAACCTATAGTCGGCATAAATGTAACAGAACGCCAATAATAACATACCGCATACATTATAAAACTAAATGTAACCAGAATCCGCATATCAATTTTGTTACCATAATGACCGATTAGAGGAGATATCAATAAGGGCATAATACCAATTGGCGCATACGCAAGACCTGCCCAAATAGCATTATAACCCATCGTTTCTTGGAGCAATTGTGGCATAAGTACTATCGCGCCAGAATAAAAAAAATAAGCACATGTAATACAGACAATACCAATCGTAAAATTACGCGATTTAAACAAACTAAGATCAAGAATTGGATTCTCGGCAGTAGACTCCCATATAACTAAAGAGATCAGTGAGATGACTGATACTATTGCTAATATGATGATAGTACTGGAGTTGAACCAGTCCAGATCCCGACCTTTGTCGAGCATAATTTGTAATCCACCGACGCCAAGAACTAATAGGACTAACCCGGGAATATTCATTTTTACCGGTGAGGTTTCAGTTTCTCTTCCTTTTAATAGTGTTAAACAGGATAGTATAACTATAATCCCCATCGGAACATTTATCAAAAATATCCATCCCCAACTATAATTATCACAAATATAACCACCAAGAATAGGCCCACATATCGGTGCAATAATTATAGTCATTGACCATAACGCTAATGCAAATGTTCGTTTTTCTGGCGGATAGTTTCTTAGTAATAAACTCTGAGACAGCGGAATTAACGGCCCAGCCATCACTCCTTGCACGACTCTAAAGAATATAAGAACATCAAGACTGGTCGATAAACTGCACATTAACGAGGCCAATGAAAAAAAGGTTACTGACAGCAAAAATAACCTTAGCTCACCTATTCGTTGTGCTAATTTTCCGGTGACAGGTATCGCAATTGCATTAGCAACACCAAATGATGTTATCACCCATGTGCCTTCATCAGTCGATGCCCCTAAGAAGCCAGAAATAGTGGGTATCGCGACATTGGAAATAGTCGAGTCCAACATCTGCATGAAGGTTGCCAATGAGAGGGCGATAGTTATGCACCATAGCTTCCCACCGGTTAATGGCGCTGGCGTTTGTTGAGTAATTACCATTACATTTGTCCATTACGAGATATAATTGTTTTAATTTCTTTCTCTATCGGACTGGTATCTATCACTAGCGCTTTACTGACATAAGCAGGCATAGCAGTAACAGCCGAAGCAAGAACTGGCATATCACCAATATCCTCATTTTTTGTATCAATCGTCGCCGTCATAGATAAACCAATACGTAATGGGTGTTGTTGTAATTCCTTTGGGTCGAGAGAAACATCAACAGGTACACGCTGGACAACTTTAATCCAGTTACCTGTGGCATTTTGTGCAGGCAGTAATGAGAAGGCATTCCCGGTCCCCATTTTTATGCCGACAATATGCCCATGAAAGACGATATCTTCGCCATACAAATCGCTGATAATGTTTACAGGCTGACCAATTCGTATATTCGTTAATTGCGTCTCTTTGAAATTGGCATTCACCCACATTTGGTGCGCAGGTACGACAGCCATTAAAGACTGACCCGGACTAATTGTTTGACCTACTTGCACGGATCTCTGAGAGATATAACCTGTTACAGGACTTCTGATATCTGTACGTTGAAGCGCCAGCCACGCTTCTTTTGCCGCGTCTGCAGCCTGTATGACTTGGGGTTGGCGGTTTAATGGCGTGTCCATTACTAATGCCTTATTTGCGTTATAAGCCAGAATGGCAGCATTAAGGCCAGCTTTATTGCTAACTAACGTATCTTTGGCATGTTCTAACGTTTCTTTTGAGATGACACCATTCTTTGCTAATGGAAGGCGGCGCTGGTAATCTTCTAGCGATTGTTGATACTGAATACGAGCCGAAGCGACTTCTGCATTGTATTGCTTATCCTGTAAATACAGTTTATGAGTCTCACGAACGATATTTGCCAGATTATTTTTAGCTTTATTAAGTGCTATTGTTGCATCTGTCTTATCCAATGAAACTAAAATATTCCCTTGACGAACAAAGCTCGTATCTTTATTATTTACAACAATAACACTACCTGATACTTGTGCTGAAATTGGATTTGCATTTCCTACAACATACGCATCATCAGTGCTAATAGTATCTTGTAATACCATTGACCAATATGCATATGCAAAAGTGAACACAATAAATAAAACCACGGCTAATATTGAAAAATACTTCTTTCTACTAGTCTGTTTTTTATTTAAATTAATCTGTTCCACTATTATCTCTCATATCGTATATGATTAAAGTCATGACGTGAATATGAAAATTCATTCACCATAAGTACCCGACCTGTTTACTACAGCACAAATCTTCTCAGGAACTTTAGAGTAATAATTCTACAATAGTGATAACCAAATAATAGAAGACAATGCCTCACCTTTTGAAATACAATTCTTACACGTGTAGGCACAATGAGATAAAAATAGTATAGAAACGAAACTATAATTTAACGGTATAGTCCCTCTTTTTATTATTGATATCTTATCTTTGACGTCTATTTAAAAGCTCAAAATTTCTGTTTTTTATCAAGAATAATGAGATGAAGCCTTATGTCTGTTTTGCTACAGAAAGAAGGAAGATGCTTCATTTCGAAGGGAATAATGCATGAAAGCAATAATTATTGATGACCATCCTCTTGCGATCGCCGCCATTCGTAATTTACTGACTAAAAACGATATTGAAATTTTAGCCGAATTGGTGGAAGGGGGAAGTGCCGTTCAACGTGTTGAAACACTCAAGCCCGATATCATCATAATTGACGTCGATATACCCGGGCTAAATGGTATCCAGGTGTTAGAAACGCTCAGAAAACGTCATTACGCTGGGATTATCATTATTGTTTCTGCCAAAAATGATCATTTTTACGGTAAACATTGTGCTGATGTTGGTGCTAATGGATTCGTGAGTAAAAAAGAAGGAATGAACAATATTATTGCTGCTATTGAAGCAGCTAAAAATGGTTACAGTTATTTTCCTTTTTCTCTTAATCGATTTATTGGAAGCTTAACTTCTGATCAGCAAAAATTAGATGCCTTATCCAAACAAGAAATCAGTGTTATGCGTTATATTCTGGACAGCAAAGATAATAACTATATTGCCGAGAAAATGTTTATCAGCAATAAAACAGTCAGTACTTATAAAAGTCGCCTGATGGAAAAGTTAGAATGTAAATCACTCATGGATCTCTACACATTCGCCCAACGCAACAAAATCGGCTAATATTATGAAGTTTATACCGTATATTTTTTTCCTTTATGCTTATCTGTGGTCGGCATATGGCCTTGCCAACTCAGATTATATTGACTATCGTGGAATCAGTAGCAATAGCAGTGTTACGCTTGACTCTTTACGTTTAAGTAATACAGAGTTACGTTGGTTGGCTAATAAAAAGAATCTTGTCATTGCAGTCCATCCTTCGCAAACAGCAACATTGCTGCATAAAGACTCACAACAACGAACTCGTGGTATTAATGCAGACTATTTAAATCTTTTGAAAAGAGCTCTGAATATCAAATTAATACTTCGTGAGTACTCTGATCATAAAAAAGCTATGGATGCATTGGAGGAGGGAGAGGTCGACGTAGTGCTGTCGCATTTAACTGAGTCAGCCCCTGAAAATAAGGACATTGTTGCTTCAAAACCACTGATCATTACCTTCCCCGCTCTGGTAACCACCGTCCACGATTCTATGCAGCCGCTGACCACCCCCAAACCAGTCAATATTGCACGGGTTGCTAATTATCCCTCCGATGAAGAGATTAGAAAATCGTTTCCAAAAGCAAAAATAATTTCTTTTTCAAAAACTTACCAAGCACTAGCATCAGTATCTTCAGGCAAGAATGATTACTTTATTGGTAGCAATATCATTGCCAGCAGTATGATTTCACGTTATTTCACGCATTCATTAAATGTTGTGAAATACTATGACGCTCCACGTCAGTTTAACTTTTTCTTGACCAGAAAAGAATCAGTCACTCTTCACGAAGTACTCAATCGCTTTGTTGATGCGTTAACAAATGAAGTTCGATATGAAGTTTCACAAAATTGGCTTGATACTGGGAACCTTGCTTTCCTCAATAAACCATTAGCGTTAACAGAACATGAAAAGCAGTGGATTAAACAGCATCCCAATTTAAAAGTGCTTGAGAACCCTTATTCACCGCCATTTTCAATGACAGACGAAAATGGCTCTGTACGAGGAGTAATGGGTGATATTCTTAATATTATCACTTTGCAAACCGGGTTAAACTTCTCCCCTATTACTATCTCGCATGATATTCATGCAGGGACGCAACTCGCCACGGGCGGATGGGATATTTTACCCGGGGCAATTTATAGTGAAAAACGTGAGCAATCTGTTTCCTTTGCCGAAACATTTATTACGACACCTTACGTTTTTGTCATGAAAAATGCCCCTGACAGTGAACAAGCCCTTAAAAAAGGGATGAAGGTTGCTATTCCTAACTATTACGACCTTCATTTACAATTAGAAGAGATGTATCCAGATATTGAGTGGATACAGGTTGATAACGCAAGTGCTGCATTTCATCAGGTCAAGGAAGGAAAACTCGATGCTTTAGTTGCCACACAACTAAACTCTCGTTACATGATTGATCATTACTATCCTAATGAACTCTTTCATTTTCTCATCCCAGGAGTGCCATATGCATCTCTTTCATTTGCTTTTCCCCGTGGAGAACCTGAACTAAAGAATATTATTAACAAAGCGTTAAATGCAATTCCTCCTAGTGAAGTTCTGCGTCTGACAGAAAAATGGATCAAAATGCCTAATGTGACAATTGACACATGGGATCTCTATAGTAAGCAGTTCTATATTGTCACGACATTATCGGTTTTATTGGTTGTCAGTAGCCTTTTGTGGGGCTTCTATCTGCTGCGGTCTGTTCGTCGTCGTAAAGCTATCCAGGGAGACTTAGAGAATCAAATATCATTCCGTAAAGCATTATCTGATTCATTACCCAATCCAAGTTATGTTGTGAACTGGCAAGGCGTTATCATTAGTCACAGTCGTGCCTTTGAACATTTTTTTACTGATGATTTTTACAAAATTGCTTTATTACCCTTAGCGGATAGCGGTTCCCCATTTAAAGATATCTTCTCTGACTTAAATGAAGTAAAAGTTGATACGAAAGAAAATAGAAAAATATGTAAGCAAGTCTTTGAAATTAATAATGGCTTAGAAAAAAGATGTATTAATCACTGGCATACATTATGTAATCTGCCCGCAAGCGAACATGCTGTCTATATTTGCGGTTGGGAAGATATTACGGAGACGCGTAACTTAATTCGCGAACTCGAAGTAGAAAAAAATAAAGCAATAAGCGCAACAGTTGCTAAAAGTCAGTTTCTGGCTACGATGAGCCACGAAATAAGAACGCCTATCAGCTCAATCATGGGGTTCCTTGAACTCCTTTCCGGTACTGGCCTTAACCAAGAGCAACGCGTTGAGGCCATCGCGCTTGCCTATTCCACTGGGCAGTCACTACTTGGCTTGATTGGTGAGATTCTGGATGTCGATAAAATTGAATCCGGTAACTATCTGCTTCAACCACAATGGGTGAACATTTCTTCTATTGTCCAGCTCACTTGCCACTCTTTTGATGCGATTGCAGCGCGAAAAAAAATCGCATTAACCTGTATCAATACGCTTCCCGAGCATTATCTGATTAACATAGACCCTCAGGCGTTTAAGCAGGTTCTATCAAATTTGCTCTGTAACGCTCTCAAATTTACAACAGAGGGTACAGTAAAGATCAGTACTACAATGGATCAGCTAGACGAAAACCGTGCGGTCATTAAGTTGATTATTGCCGACTCTGGAAGCGGAATTTCACAGGAAGAGCAACAACAACTGTTTAAACGTTATAGCCAAACTAGCGCAGGACGTCAGCAAACTGGCTCTGGTTTAGGTTTAGGTTTAATGATATGCAAACAGTTGATTGATAAAATGAAAGGCGATCTTACGCTGGTTAGTCAGCCCGGTGAGGGAACGACATTTACAATCACACTCCCAGTAGAATTTACTCAACAAAAAAATATTGCCAATGAAAAACCTGAACAAACCCTCGTTCTCCCAAGGCAGCTGAGTATTTTAATTGCTGATGACCATCCGACAAACCGATTATTATTAAAACGCCAGCTCAAGCTACTGGGATATGATGTTGATGAAGCCTGTGATGGTGCGGCGGTTTTGCACAAAATTGGTATGCAACATTACGACCTGCTAATAACTGACGTTAATATGCCGAATATGGATGGGTTCGAACTCACACATACTCTGCGTGAGCAACATTATTCACTACCCATTTGGGGGCTTACTGCCAATGCACAAGTTAACGAGCGTGATAAGGGGTTAAGTTGTGGCATGAATTTATGCCTATTTAAGCCGCTAACCCAGGACGTTTTAAAAACTCACTTAAGTCAATTACCCCAAATTGAGGTAATCCCCCCCCGGTATGCACATCTTGATATCGATGCGCTTAAAAATAATACTGCAAACGATCCTGAACTGATGCAGGAAATGCTGCTCACCTTTCAAAATGAGACACATAAAGATCTTATCGCTGCGCACAAAGCCTTAGATACTGGAGATAATAGGACCTTCCATCTGTGTATACACCGTATCCATGGCGCTGCGGATATCTTAAATTTACAGCGATTGATTGATATCAGTCATCAGTTAGAAATACAGCCAATATCACCTGCTAGTAAGCCTGACATTATTCAACTGTTAAATTCCTTGAGTGAACATATAGGAGAGTTAGGTCAGGAGATTAATCTTTTTTGTCAGCAGCATCCATGAAATTGATGCTCCCACAATACTTAAATGTGGGAGCTCACTGACAACTGCATTCAGTAATAAAACTTAAATTGGCCTATGAAAACTCCCGCCGAATCTGCACACCATGTTGATCGAGCGTTGCCGCTCCGGGTAAAACTTGCGGATCCGGGCAGCCACTAATCTTTATGGGATTGCCCGGCATCATTATTCCCCCCGCTTCGACCAACATATTTCTTGCCTGTGTTTGTGGCAATTGCATTGCTTGCGCCACATTCAAAAGTGGGGCCACAGGTACACCTACCTGATGAATGCGCGCTAACCAGACATCTGCTGGCTGCGTCTTTAATACGCTTTCAATGTACTGCTTTAGTACCGCTTGATTTTGTACGCGCAAAATATTGCTAACAAAGCGCAAATCACTTACGAGTTCAGGAAGCCCCATAGCCTCGCACAAAGCAGAAAAAAGCTTGTCATTACCACAACAAATAGTAATGGGTTTATCCTGAGTTTCGAAGACGTCAAAAGGTGCCATATAGGGGTGGCGATTACCAAGCCGTTGTGGTGCCTGACCCGTAGCGATATATGCCATAAGGCCATGCTCCAAAAAGCTCAAGGTTGAATCAAACATGGCTATATCCACATGAGCGCCCCGTTGACTCTTTTCACGTCCATAAAGAGCGCTGACAATACCACTGAACAGATACACCCCCGCGCAGAGATCAGAAAGCGATGTCCCAACACGCACCGGTGGAGCATCAGGATAACCGGTCTCCATCATTATGCCGCTCATAGCCTGAATTATCGTATCGTAGGCAGAAAAATCCTTTAAGGGACCGGTATGGCCGAAACCTGAAGAAGAAGCATAAATGAGTCGCGGATTAATTTGCTGAAGCGTTTCCCATGAAAAACCTAATTTTGTCATGGTGCCTGGGCGGAAGTTTTCAGCTAATACATCTGCTTGTTTGAGCATATTAATAAAAATGCTTTTATCTTGCTCATTTTTTAAATCAAGAACAACACTCTCCTTTCCGTGATTAATAAAACTATAATAAAGTGACTGACCATCAACATAGGGTCCGAAAGTTCGTGTGTCGTCTCCATGACCTGGGGGTTCAATTTTAATTACCCTGGCGCCCATATTGCAAAGAAGTTGCGTACCAAAAGGGCCATTTAAAACATGTGTTAAATCGATAACCAATAGTCCGTCAAACGGCCCTTTATTTTCTATATATTTCACTGACTGGTGCCTCGCAAAAAAAATACCGAAGTAAAATATGTACTTCGGTGGCATTATTAAATGAATAAATAACATTATTTATTATGAAACCAGTCGGCTGATATATATCCACAATGGTGCCGTGACGATAAACCCAAGCACACTGACGGCTAAAGAAGCAGTACCAGTACGGGTATAAACATTAAAACGGCTGGCAATAATGATCCCTGAGAATGCCGGAGGTAACGCACCTGCCAGAACCATCATCTGGAGTTGTTCGCTGTTAAGATGACAAGCCAGACCAACAAGAAGCAGGGCCAATGGCATTAAGATTAATTTCAGGAATGTGTTATAGGCAATTTCCGCACTGAACTCGAATTTATGTACTGCCAGAGTCAGACCCGCAGCAAATACAGCAACCCCAGAGTTGGCTTTAGCAATCAGGTCGAATGTTGGAGCCCATGCTAAAGGAATTTTAACCCCAACAAGTACCAGTACCGTCGCGAGGACAGGTGCCCATACTACCGGTTCCTTTGCCGCCGATAATAACGCGCTCAGATTACTATTCTTTTTGCCATCCGGTCCTGATGCTGGATTCAGCAAATATAGGCCAATAGGAATAGTAATAGCATTAACAATAATAGATATAATCGCTACGACTAAACCCGTTGATACCGAGTCACCATAAATAGGATCAAGGACCGCAAAACCCAAGAATCCAATAGTTGGTGAACCTGCAATTAATGCGCATACAGCGGCTTCAGCACGAGTACGCTTAAAGAATTTATAGCACCCGAACCAGGAGAAAAAGAAACATCCGACGACAACCACAAGTGAAACGAGGGTTAGACGGGCGTCTGCAAATATCATATCCCGATTCGCCCGAGTAATAGAGACAAATAAAGCCGCGGGAAGGGCGTAATTCAATACCAGTTTATTAAATGCCCGAGTTTGATCTTCTGAGAATGTTTGACGTTTGCCGCCCACATAACCCAACAGCATGATCACAATAATAGGCAATAAATCGCCAATAAAAAAAGTTAACATAATATTTTTCCGATAAGAGTCCCCCTCACCAAAATATAATTAAACGGT
The DNA here is from genome assembly GCF_902726565.1 of Yersinia vastinensis. Taxonomy (GTDB): domain Bacteria; phylum Pseudomonadota; class Gammaproteobacteria; order Enterobacterales; family Enterobacteriaceae; genus Yersinia; species Yersinia vastinensis. The sequence continues at coordinate 568,563 of NZ_CACVAF010000001.1, read as the reverse complement.
GAGAGGAGATGGTGTCAGTATTTAATTACCAGAAACTTTTTTAGGATTAAGTTTGGTAATATGGCCGCTTTCAGTTCCAGCGGCTGGATCGATGGCCACATTAATAATGGTCGGTTTCCGCGACAAGATGCTGGCCGCCAATGCATGACGAAGCTCATCTGATGTTGAGACGTTATAACCAACGCCACGAAATGCATCCATTAACCTGTCGTACCGTGCGTGATGCAGCAGATCAGTTGGCGACGGCGCGCCAGCTCCACTGAGATCGACTCCATCTCCCCTGTAGATGCCACCATTATTGAAAATGACAATGGTCACCGGCAGGTTATAACGACAGATAGTTTCGACTTCCATTCCACTGAAACCGAATGCACTGTCACCCTCAATTGCCACCACTGGCGAACCTGATGTCACACTTGCGCCGATGGCATACCCCATCCCAATACCCATGACACCCCATGTGCCGCTGTCCAGTCGGTGGCGAGGCTTATACATATCAATAATATTTCGCGCATTATCCAGTGTATTTGCTCCCTCATTAACCAAATAGACATCATGGTTTTCACTGAGGACATCGCGTACGGCACTTAATGCATTAAAATAATTTAATGGTTGGGTATCAGTATTTAATTTTTCCTGCATTTTCTGCGCATTTTGCTGCTTGTGAATATTTAAAATATCGCGCCATTCCAAAGAGGTGGTAAAGGGGCTGCGCTTCAGTTCCGCCAACATAAGTTTCATACTGGAGGCTATATCACCAACTACCGGCGCAGCAATTGGGCGGTTGCTGTCAATTTCCTGAGGCTCAATATCCAATTGGATAAATTGTGTATCGCTTGCCCACCCTTTTTTACCATGAGCCAATAGCCAATTGAGACGAGCCCCTACAAGTATCACCACATCCGCATTTGCCAGAGCAAACGAACGGGCTGCTGAAGTACAAAGTGGATGGGTATCTTCGAGAATACCTTTAGCCATAGACATCGGAAGATAAGGGGTCTGCGTGCTTTCAATAAAATCACGGATCTGCTCTTCAGCCTGCGAATATGCAGCACCTTTACCAAGAATAATTAATGGCCGTTCTGCCTTTGCCAGAAGCGATATCGCTTTACTTATTGACTCCGGGCATGGCAGCAGTGCTGGTGCAGGGTTTTCAACCTTCACAATGGTGTTTACAGCGGTATTTTTTTCCATCGTCGCGGCCAGTACATTGGCGGGTAAATCAAGGTAGACACCACCAGGACGACCAGAAACAGATACCCGAATAGCGCGCGCCAATGCAATACCGAGATCCTGAGGTTGGTTAACGCGAAAAGCGCCTTTTGCATAGGGTTTAGCTGCATTCATTTGATCCAGCTCTTCATAGTCCCCTTGCTGCAGGTCCACAATCGCACGATCGCTGGAGCCACTGATCATGATCATAGGAAAGCCATTTACCGTCGCATTGGCTAATGCTGTTAAACCATTCAGAAAACCAGGCGCAGAAACCGTTAGACAGATCCCCGGTTTCTGAGTGAGAAAACCGCTGGCTGCAGCGGCATATCCTGCAGACTGCTCATGGCGAAAACCAATATAGCGAATTCCTTCTGCCTGAGCGTGACGCGCCATATCCGTTACAGGAATTCCCACGACACCATATATAGTGTCAATATTATTCTGTTTTAATGCTTCAACGATGATATGCATACCATCCGTCATTTGAAGTTTATCCGGCATGTTTAATAACCTCGAATTTCTTGTCTAAAAAAGTGGGCACGAGAGGCCCCCTTAAATATCAGATGACATGGTTTCACTTCATCGCAGCGATTTGATCTTTGCTATAACCTAATTCCTGCAAAATATCAGCGGTATGCTCACCTAATAGCGGCGCAGCTTTAATATCAGGCGTAAATGCTGAGAATTTCATTGGGCATCCAACCGTCAGATATTTTCCACGCAGTGGTTGTTCAACTTCCACTACACTTCCACTTTTGCGTAAAGACGGGTCGAGTGCGATTTCTTTCATACTTAATACTGGCGCACAAGGAATATCAAACTGGGTCAAATAAGCTACAGCTTCATGCTTATCAATCGTAACCGTATATTTTTCTATTTCGGAAAATATATCGAAAATATGTGGCTGGCGAGCATGAGCAGTATTATATGCCGGATCGGTAATCCACTCTGTTTTACCAATAGCTTTACATGTATTTTCCCAGTTTTGCTCCTGAATGGTAAAATAGATATAAGCATTGGGATCTGTTTCCCAACCCTTACATTTTAATATCCAGCCAGGTTGACCACCGCCACCAGCATTACCACCGCGCGGGACGGCATCACCAAAAGTACCATTTGGGTACTGCGGGTATTCTTCCAGAAAGCCAAGTTTATCAAGACGCTGCTGGTCACGTAATTTCACTCGACAGAGATTCAAAACCGCATCCTGCATAGACATTGTTACCCGTTGACCACGCCCCGTTTTTTCACGGTGCAGCAATGCGGCCAGTAAGCCAATCAGCAAATGCATCCCAGTATTGCTGTCACCCAAGGCTGCGGCACTAACTAGCGGTGGGCCATCCCAGAAGCCGGTAGTGGACGCTGCGCCACCAGCAGCCTGAGCAACGTTTTCATAAGCTTTCACATTTACGTAAGGAGAACACTCATCAAACCCTTTGATGGAACCAAAAATCAAACGTGGATTGATCTGCTGAATACGCTCCCAAGTAAAACCCATATGATCAATGGCGCCTGGGTGAAAGTTTTCAACTAAAACATCGGCTTCACGGATAAGCTTTTCCATAACTTCTTTGCCTTCCGCAGTTTTGGTGTTCAGCTCAATAGAACGTTTATTACTATTGAGCATGGTGAAATAAAGTGCATCTATATCAGGAATATCACGCAGTTGATGGCGAGTTACATCACCAACGCCGGGACGTTCAATTTTAATAACATCGGCACCAAACCACGCCAGCATCTGGGTACAGGATGGGCCGGATTGTACACCCGTAAAATCGAGAACTTTAATTCCTTGAAGTGGAGTTGACATAGCATTACCTATTGGTTAATAAAAAATTGACTTTATCTATTTGGCGTTTATTTAAGAAATAGCCCATCACTGAATAACTCAGAAACATGGGTTATCACCGTAAATTAAATTAGCCACATATCATATATAGAGTTAATGAGTTCATCTCTACTCTAGGCTCACAATGGATTTTTGTGAGATGAGTGGTGAGGACGGAAATAATAATAAAAGAAATATGTATAAGGTGTAATCAGAGAGATTCGCGAGATTTGTGATGTTATTCTTACGCGTGTAAGAATTGGGGGTTAAGTTACACAGAGGCGAAAATAATAACCAGAATTGGTGGCATAATCCCCCAACTATAGAATTATTTTAATCGTCTACTAGAAATAGGGTTTCATTGGAGATGAGAAATAAAAGAAAGGTATTAATTGATATAAAACTGAAGAGTACTACAGAGAGTTTTATGACCACAAACAATCATATTGTGGTCATAAAAAGAAACTTGCAGGTATGACGCCCACACCTTAAATAAAATGAATATCAGGCTTAATCAACCAGTAATGCTTCGCTTTCAACGATGATTCCATCTTCAGCACCTTTGAGAGCAAGGTTTGCTTCATAGTATTGTTTTTTATCAAGTAGTTTCTGGGCTTCTGCAAGTGCATTCCGTGTTTGTTTCAACGGCATCAGATACTGATTTTCCATCACTCCGACACCAACCAGGCGAAGTTCCTCCAATGCCCCCTTTTTATCTCCTTTTGCCATTTTTTCATTAGCAATTTTTATTGCAGCCTTTTTTTCAGGTGTCGCAATATAGCTCTCAGATATCCCAACCGTAGCATTAATGACAATATACTGATCATCACTCAAATTGGTTTTCTTACCCGATTTGGCAAATTTTTCCCATTCAGTACTATCATCTGCTAACAAAGCCGAGGCTTCATTTGTCAGTTCTTTTGCCTTTTCAGGGTCGCCATGGAATAGAGCTAAACGCGCAACCTGAATGTTACGCATCGCATATAAGCCTTGCTCAGAAATCCGCTCAGCCGCCACAGATTGCTGAGTCTGTTTTTCTGTTGCTGTTGGCACCTCACCGCTAGCCCATACTGATGACGATGCCAGAGTTGCTGCAACCATAGTAGCCATAATTAAACGTTTCATACTTACCTCATTTTTAACAGTTTTTTGGAATACCGCCATCATATTTAGTAAGCATAAAAAGAGAAATCAGATAGGGGCTGCCAATATGAAAGGATTATCTGACAGCTGTAGTTATTATCGCAAAAGCATTTTAGGTCTTATACCGGTAAGAATATGACGCCAATGACAAAGAACTAATACGGTGTAACGTATTCTTTTCCTCACTATTATTTAATCCGTGTCCCTGTTTCATCTATGATTTTTTCACCATCTTCTTTCGCGAACGCCCCTTTTTGTGAATCTGGAAGGATATCCAGAACCACTTCAGAAGGACGACACAGGCGGGTCCCCAACGACGTCACTACGATCGGACGATTAATCAGGATAGGATGTTGCAACATAAAATCGATTAACTGATTGTCAGTAAAGCAGTCTTCGGCAAGCCCTAACGCTTCATAAAACTCAACGTTTTTACGCAGCAGCGCCCGCACAGTGATTCCCATATCCGCAATGAGTTTAACCAGTTCATGGCGTGACGGTGGAGTCTCAAGATAATGAATAATGGTCGGCTCAGTACCGCTGTTGCGGATTATCTCCAGCGTATTACGCGACGTTCCGCAGGCCGGATTGTGATAAATAGTGATATTGCTCATCTCAGTATCTCATGACAAAGTGAAAGAGAGACGTAGCGCCAGCGCGGCCAGCGTTACAAACAGCACAGGCAGAGTCATGACGATCCCGGTGCGGAAATAGTATCCCCAGGTGATGGTCATATTCTTCTGTGAAAGGACATGCAGCCAGAGCAGCGTTGCCAGGCTACCAATAGGTGTAATTTTCGGCCCCAGATCGCAGCCAATCACGTTGGCATAGATCATCGCTTCTTTGATAACGCCTGTTGCGTTACTGCCATCGATTGAGAGAGCGCCAACCAGCACAGTAGGCATGTTGTTCATGATGGAAGACAGGAAAGCCGTCAGGAAGCCAGTACCAAAGGTCGCGGCCCAGAGGCCTTTATCTGCCAGCTCGTTCAGTACACCAGAGAGATATTCTGTTAATCCAGCATTGCGCAGGCCATAGACCACCAGATACATCCCCAGTGAGAAGACCACAATCTGCCACGGCGCACCGCGCAGCACCTTACCGGTATTAATAGCATGACCTCGTTTCGCCACAATAAAGAGGATGACTGCCCCCACCGCCGCAATAGCACTAACGGGTATCCCCATCGGCTCAAGCACAAAAAAACCGATCAGTAGAAGGAGCAATACAACCCAGCCGGTTCTGAACGTTGCCAGATCTTTTATCGCTTTTTCTGGTGCTTTCAGGAGAGCTAAATCGTAAGTCGGCGGAATATCTTTTCGAAAGAACAAATGCAGCATCACTAGCGTGGCAATAATAGCGGCGATATCCACGGGTATCATCACTGATGCATATTCCGTGAATCCCAGATGGAAGAAATCAGCAGAAACGATGTTAACCAGGTTTGACACGATAAGCGGCAGACTGGCCGTATCGGCAATAAATCCGGCTGCCATGACGAATGCCAGTGTAGCCCCTTTGCTGAATCCTAATGCCAGCAGCATGGCAATAACAATCGGCGTCAGAATAAGAGCTGCACCATCATTGGCGAACAGCGCCGCCACCGCTGCACCGAGCAGGACGATATAGGTAAACAGCAAACGACCACGACCATTGCCCCAACGTGACACGTGCAGCGCCGCCCACTCGAAAAAGCCGGACTCATCCAGCAGCAGACTGATGATAATAACGGCGATAAAAGTTGCGGTAGCATTCCAGACGATATTCCACACCACAGGAATATCTGCAATGTGTACCACACCGGAAATCAATGCCAGCGTCGCACCCAGCGCCGCACTCCAACCGATCCCTAATCCCTTCGGCTGCCAGATAACCAAAACAATGGTCAGGACAAAAATAGCGCCGGCCAGTAACATAAATCCTCCAGACAGAGCGGCAGAACCACCCTGTGCGTGTAACAAATTAACCCGCAAGTTGTTTGAGTTGCTGATACTGGTTATGTACCGCCAATACGACAGCACGTAACCGAATAGAACACTATTAACGCGTTATCTTATGCACTATACATTCGAAAAAACATATATATTAAAGGAAAATTTTTAGGTGCAGACAGCCTTACCGCTACCAGAGCCGTGAGCCGATGCCAGCTTACGGGCGATAGCCTGTATATCCTCCTGCTGACTTAACCAAGCTTGTTCAATAACCTGAGCTGCCCATGAAGGAATATGCGGAGATAAGCGGTAATGAACCCACTTCCCCTGTTTGCGATCCAGCAATAGACCACTTTCTCGTAGCATTGCCAGATGACGGGAAATCTTGGGCTGCGATTGTTCCAGCGCCGTGCAAAGATCACACACACACAGCTCCCCCATCTCCCTGAGCAGCAACACGATACCCAGGCGGGTCTCATCGGATAGGTTTTTGAAGAGTTGTAAGGAAGTTAGTCGCATCGTTCCTCCTGTTCATTTTGAGACAGGATACTCTGCAGAGAAATAAAATCAACAATATATATGAAAAAACAAATATGAATATCTAACCAAAGAGAAATTGATGCTAAAAATTATTTAACGACCTGACTTTATTGACACCCAATGATGGCCATACAGATACTTTTTACATATATGTGAGGACAGATACAGGCCACCACAGCCGCGAAAGATGCACTGGCGAAAGGTGGTAATCTCAACCCGACCCAGAAAGAGATAGAAGCGTCGCAAGTCTATAAAGATGCCATGAAAGATTACGGCATCGGTGGCACTTACCAGAAAATTGCGCAAGCCGCCACCGCCGCCCTGCAAGGGTTGGCGGGTGGTGATATGACCAAAGCACTGGCCGGTGCATCCGCCCCGTATCTGGCACAGATGATTAAAGATGTCGCCGGTGAAGATAATGAAGCGGCACGCATTGGCGCACATGCGGTGCTGGGTGCGGTGCTCTCTCACCTGCAAGGCAACAGCGCCGCCGCCGGTGGTATCGGTGCGTTAAGCGGTGAACTGGCCGCCATCTACATCAAAAACAGCCTGTACCCAAATATCGAGACCAAAGACCTGACCGAAGCACAAAAGCAGGTTATTGTTAACCTCAGCTCCCTAGCGGCGGGACTATCCGGTGGCCTAGTAGGCGATAGCACGGGCAGTGCCGTTGCCGGTGCGCAGGCCGGGAAGAACGCGGTCGAGAATAACTTCCTGCTACAAATGATTGCTCCTCCGTCGCCTGTAGCAGGACAAACGCCACAAAGCGAAGCTAATGCTGCGATAGCGCAAAAGCTGGATGTGGCGGTGAAAGAGTTTGGCAAAGATGCTGTGACAAAATGCCTCTCCGGTGGTGATTGTCCAATGGCCGCGCAAGTTGCGATTTTGGCCATTCAGACAATGATGGGGCGAAGTGAAACTGGTCCTTCTAATACTGGTGGTGACCAGATGGCTGAGACTGGCCCAACCAACACGGGTGGAAACCAACTACCAGACCAGAGCGTAAATCATACAGGTAACAATAATGGTCAGACTGACTCGGAGCCAAATAATACTGGTGGAAACCAAACTGTAGACACATCGCCAAACAACACGGGTAATACCGAAGCTATACCTGATTTACCAAATCATATGACAAGTGATGGTTATGATAATGGGGCAGAAAAACCATCTAATATAAAAGTTGCTGACGATAAGTTCCTGAAAAATAATGGCGTGGATGCTCATCAGATCAAAAAGGATTTCCTTGGTGCTAAAGCAGAAATAAAGCTTTATGACATTTATGTTGATAAAGATAGTGGGCAGTTGTGGATTTTCAGAAAAGGTGGGAAAGGTGAAGATATCCCAACTGGCGAATTTATTAATAAGTAGGGCAGTTATATGGATAAAACAACAGTAAAAGCAGAATTTTCCATTTGCGGGGATGTCTTTGATCCCAATGAGATAACTGCTTTGCTACAGATAGAACCTATGGAGGTTCATCTCAAAGGTATCATCAGCGGAACGAGAAAAAGACCGAGTACAGAGACTAGTTGGTCAATCTGTACGGAGAAGGAAGAGTCCTATGATGTAGATGAGCAAACAAGAAAGTTATTGTCGCTATTAAAATGTAAAATTAATGTATTGGAAGAAATAAAAGAGAAATATGGTGTTACGTTCATTTTTTCTCTTTTAATCGAAGTAGAGAATGGGGAAAAACCATCTATCTATTGGTCAGCAGAAACGAATCGGTTCTTAGGTAGTATTGGGGCTGAAAGTTCTATTGATTTATATATTTATAGTTAAACTCAATATCGATTAGCTGTATAAGCTCCCGGCCAACTCACATTCCAATTGATTTTCGTCTAGCGCTTTCAGGCCAAAAACGCACGTTGGGAAAAAATCCCCGGCGGGTAAAGGCACGTCCGCTAAGAGTGGTTGTAAGTTATGGAAAGTACAAGGAAAATACGCTTTCGGGTCTGATATGCACGTCGTAGTTAGTTGTTGTGGAGAATAACTTCTTGCTCTCCCTGCTTGTACGGCAGCAAACCATCCCTCTATATCAACAAGCCAGGTCTTTTTTCTAAGCTGCCTGTACGGCAGCAAACCAATTAGGGTAAGTCTGCCGAAAGCATCTACCTTTCTAAGCTGCCTGTACGGCAGCAAACAAGGCGTAACTACCGTAGTTGACGCCGACACTGGTTTCTAAGCTGCCTGTACGGCAGCAAACGTAAAGCTCCTGATTAATATCCGGTTCTATCATTTCTAAGCTGCCTGTACGGCAGCAAACAGCTGATACTCCGCAAATGCGCGCGCGTCATTTTTCTAAGCTGCCTGTACGGCAGCAAACCGAACACCCTAGCATTGTCTGCTTTAAACATTTTTCTAAGCTGCCTGTACGGCAGCAAACCGAATGTGTTCGCTGGAATATCCGACGAAACCTTTCTAAGCTGCCTGTACGGCAGCAAACAATGCACCCAGGCCGACAATCTCATAGTCGCATTTCTAAGCTGCCTGTACGGCAGCAAACTCGCGATGCAGTTGCGCGGAAATATGACTCAATTTCTAAGCTGCCTGTACGGCAGCAAACATCACCTTGATTATTGCTGCACTGGCCGCGCTTTTCTAAGCTGCCTGTACGGCAGCAAACTACTGATTAACTTGATTAATCGCGCTGCCAGTTTTCTAAGCTGCCTGTACGGCAGCAAACATCGAGTCACGCTGAACGCCTCTCGCTTAGCTTTTCTAAGCTGCCTGTACGGCAGCAAACTCGGTGTGGGTAGCTTGCGCGAAGCTATCTATTTTCTAAGCTGCCTGTACGGCAGCAAACGCTTTGAAAATCTCGCGACACCATCTTATCCGTTTCTAAGCTGCCTGTACGGCAGCAAACGACGCCAGCCGAAAGACGGTTCGTGACCGGTTTTTCTAAGCTGCCTGTACGGCAGCAAACATCTCACGCTTGGCTTTATCCGATGCTTCCTTTTTCTAAGCTGCCTGTACGGCAGCAAACCTGTTGATGTGGCAGAGGCTATATATAACGCATTTCTAAGCTGCCTGTACGGCAGCAAACGTGATGCGCGGATTAGCATTCGCAACATTGCCTTTCTAAGCTGCCTGTACGGCAGCAAACATGGCTATGGTTACGGCGGTGGAATTGGCGTGTTTCTAAGCTGCCTGTACGGCAGCAAACACGATAATATACAGAATTACAATTTACTTTTATTTCTAAGCTGCCTGTACGGCAGCAAACGATAGTTATCCATATCCCTGACGCGCCGATCTTTTCTAAGCTGCCTGTACGGCAGCAAACTTGGCAGAGTTGGTAGGGCGCTTGGGTGATTTTTTCTAAGCTGCCTGTACGGCAGCAAACGGATCACAACGCCAAGTTCTTGCTGGATGAATTTTCTAAGCTGCCTGTACGGCAGCAAACTTCCTGTACTGGTAAATTTGGCGCACGCTATCTTTCTAAGCTGCCTGTACGGCAGCAAACATACATGCGTTTTCCAATCAAATTTAGAGTAATTTCTAAGCTGCCTGTACGGCAGCAAACCGTAACGTCTTTCGTTGTTGTGTTACTCGCAATTTCTAAGCTGCCTGTACGGCAGCAAACAATGCTGTGAAGTCTTGGGGCTTGATATCAATTTTCTAAGCTGCCTGTACGGCAGCAAACGCGGTTCGGCTACACGTGTTGTTTCGATTGTTTTTCTAAGCTGCCTGTACGGCAGCAAACGTAGATGCTAGTGAGTCGTCATTCTGGCTTAGTTTCTAAGCTGCCTGTACGGCAGCAAACTCGGCAACATGAAAGTTATTAGTGACGGTTTATTTCTAAGCTGCCTGTACGGCAGCAAACATAAACGCTAGTTGTTTGTCCGTTTCCATTAACTTTCTAAGCTGCCTGTACGGCAGCAAACAGGGTGGAAGCTTGTTCCGATTGAGCCAAATTTTTCTAAGCTGCCTGTACGGCAGCAAACCCGGTACCGGAATAATTTCAGGAATATTTTGTTTTCTAAGCTGCCTGTACGGCAGCAAACATTTTATTTAACTTGCTCACTATCCAGTTATATTTCTAAGCTGCCTGTACGGCAGCAAACACAACGAGAGGGTATCAATCCGTAAATCTAATTTTCTAAGCTGCCTGTACGGCAGCAAACATGTCACTACTTTTGCTTTGGTTGCTATTGCTTTTCTAAGCTGCCTGTACGGCAGCAAACGTAGATTGTGTTCTCGTTACGCTTGAACTCAGTTTCTAAGCTGCCTGTACGGCAGCAAACAAGCGGTTGCAGCTCAACGCAACGTGTGGAAATTTCTAAGCTGCCTGTACGGCAGCAAACGAGTTACCTCAATCAGTATGCGTTTACTGCTTTTTCTAAGCTGCCTGTACGGCAGCAAACCATTTCTATTGAAGCGTTTTCACGTTCGCATTTTTCTAAGCTGCCTGTACGGCAGCAAACCCGATATTACCGAAGCCATGTGTAAGCGTGCTTTTCTAAGCTGCCTGTACGGCAGCAAACGGTCACATCGAGATTAATCGACAGGCCTACCATTTCTAAGCTGCCTGTACGGCAGCAAACATCATGGCGTCAAATTCATAACCGACATGCAATTTCTAAGCTGCCTGTACGGCAGCAAACGATAATAACTCCCCAAAAGAAATAATCATCCATTTCTAAGCTGCCTGTACGGCAGCAAACATAATTCCGGCGCGGTTAGCTGGTGGCCCTCTTTTCTAAGCTGCCTGTACGGCAGCAAACCTCATGACCGCAATCTCACAATATTGCGTTATTTTCTAAGCTGCCTGTACGGCAGCAAACACTCAGCAGCGCTCTGCAAAGCCAGACGAGTTTTTCTAAGCTGCCTGTACGGCAGCAAACTGACCGACTGCTAGTTGGGGTCACTGGCCGCCTTTCTAAGCTGCCTGTACGGCAGCAAACGGTGATTACGTCAATCTGGATGCGTTGGTCATTTTCTAAGCTGCCTGTACGGCAGCAAACAGCTTCACTCCTCCACCTCGAAAGAGCTTGTTTTTCTAAGCTGCCTGTACGGCAGCAAACAGCAACTTACTTACCTTGCTGAGGCCGTCAGTTTTCTAAGCTGCCTGTACGGCAGCAAACTTACTGTATCAAATGGTGCGATGAACCGGCATTTTCTAAGCTGCCTGTACGGCAGCAAACATGATTATCACCCTAAACACCATGATGGCTATTTTCTAAGCTGCCTGTACGGCAGCAAACTATGTCCAGACCATCACCGCCACGGAATGAATTTTCTAAGCTGCCTGTACGGCAGCAAACGTCTATAACTATTAATGGTGATTTGTTTCTCTTTTCTAAGCTGCCTGTACGGCAGCAAACACGATGCATCGTTTACCGTTGTTGCAGTGAATTTTCTAAGCTGCCTGTACGGCAGCAAACAAAGTATTGAGTAGCCATTTTAATTTCCTTTCTTTCTAAGCTGCCTGTACGGCAGCAAACTTATGGCATTACTGCGCGGATGGTATGCAGGATTTCTAAGCTGCCTGTACGGCAGCAAACAATCTCAACCCTGATGATTGCCTATTAATACATTTCTAAGCTGCCTGTACGGCAGCAAACAATGAGTTGTGTACATATGAGTGTACATATCATTTCTAAGCTGCCTGTACGGCAGCAAACACCATCGGCAAGATGCTGGATGAAAAAGTAACTTTCTAAGCTGCCTGTACGGCAGCAAACTAGCAAATTCAGTGACCAGCTTTGCCGTTTTTTTTCTAAGCTGCCTGTACGGCAGCAAACTTCAGTTGCGGGATTAGAGGCCGCAATGTGCCTTTCTAAGCTGCCTGTACGGCAGCAAACTCGCGAAGCTAACCCAAACATCGTCCGATTCTTTTCTAAGCTGCCTGTACGGCAGCAAACCACCGCATTTACAGACCGTTGGTTCTCATCTCTTTCTAAGCTGCCTGTACGGCAGCAAACACCGTAGTCCGGCTAGTAGTGTTCCAACCTTTTTTCTAAGCTGCCTGTACGGCAGCAAACGATCTCAATGCTCTAAAGATTCTGGTGGTACATTTCTAAGCTGCCTGTACGGCAGCAAACCACATCGAGCGGGTCGCCTTTAGCAATGTGTTTTTCTAAGCTGCCTGTACGGCAGCAAACCGTAATAAAAATATGCCATCACCCTGTTTATTAAACATAAAGCAGGATAGTGACAGGAAAACCCTTTTTTCTCCCCCTTTAATTACACCATGATAAAACAATGACTTAGAAATAGTCGAAAAAAAAGGGTTAAAACCAGGGTATGGTGGTACTGCTACTTAGACCGTAGGCAGAAAAACTTCCCAACTGAGCTTGTTCCCGCAATTCACCATGCTGAATATAAATTCGCATCGTATTGCCGTTCGAAAGGCTACGCAGTTGAATAAAAGGCAACCTAAGAGATTTCTGTTGGGTGTCAGGAATTTGTTCAAATGCCTGCTGTTCAGTTAGCCACCCTTTAGCAATCGATCTCTGCCGCTTGTTATGGGCGCTTTTTGCCTGTACTCGCCTCACCGTTCGGTATTGTACTGCCTTAGGCACTGGCAATACCGCACTGCATCGAACGTAGTCACGCAGACCTTGTAACCAGTTTTGCTGCATCAGATTAGCGATGTCTTGCGCCGAGCCGTGTAAACGCAACACGCTGCCCAACGTCTTATCACTACAGGGAAAACTCACGCCTATTCTCCCTGCTGCATAATGCCCTAACGCGCGGTGTAATTTAGCAAACAGATTATTGAGCAAATCCTGTGCTGAGGTTTCCAGATCGGGTTGAACCTTAATATCCAAATAGTGATCCATAATCACCTCGTTTAGCTTGCATCACCAAAGACGCCACCGCGAATCAACATAGCAATGACATAATTCTGCTGTGCCAAATCAGGCTCTTTACCTTTCAGTACCCAAGCGTCCAGCAGGTTATAAAAATCCAACTTTTCTCGAGGTTGCCGGTAAGCCTTGCCGCGATTGGTGACGGAGCCATAAGGCTCTACCGCAATCGCCCCTACCTCAGCTGACTCTGGGTGCCAGGTATCAATCGTACGCAGAGCATTACCAATTTTTTGCGAGTGCATGGCGGCCACTTGGTTCAGTTGGAACAAGAATTTGCTCTTATCTCCTTTACCGCCCCCCATCACCAATTCCTGCGAAGGGTAAACCGCCTGCCCTTGTCCCAGTCGAACAAAAGCTTGAACCTCAATAAAGGTATACTGCTGCCCTTGCAGATCCGCTTCTATTGCTTTGCTTAACTCCAGCAGATCGCCAGTCACCGGAGGAAATTCATGCAAACCGTGTGCGTAGCCATCAAACACCCAAGTGCGGCCACCACAACTCACCCGCACCTCGACCTGCTCAGCACCCACTCGGTTACGCCATAGGAAACGACCACTGGCAATATTGGTTGCATAACGTCTGGCAAGTTCACCAAATCCTTGACGGGCAACATAGCCCTGGATCACTGCAGCCAGAGCGGCCTGATAATCGGGATCGTTACAGGTGGAAGGCGTTGCTAAATCGCCAAGCACACGCAGAGTAAAGCTCACTTTCAATGTGTCACAGTCAAAGGGTAATGCCGCTACATCCACGGTTTGCAGGTTGGCTTTTTGTATCTCTGCATCTAGTTTCGTTGAATCACTACTAATAGCGGCCTTTAAACGGTTGGAAATCGTACCGCGTACCGCCTTTTCCTGCACCAGAATAGCCTGCCAGCAGGTTACATCCGTTCTCTCTTCCCAATTGCCCGCCGCCATAATCGCGTCAGAACAAGCCAACTTGCTTTCAAATGCCAGCACGGATGCCGTTTTTAATGTAATCGTTGCCATGATCCAATTCCTTTTTTATTAGAAAAAGTCGAAATCTTCTTCGAGTTGAAAAGCGCTGCCTGTAACGGTGTTAGGTTGTGCCTGGCAGAGATACCAGTCTTGGTCATGACTGTATTGCCAAAACATCTGTCGCAAGTCGTCAATATTGTGTGGGCTTTTCCATTCACCAATACCGTATACCGCCTCTGCGAAACGGAAAGGCGTAGCCCAATCGCGGCTGTTGTTTACGATGCCTGGCTCGTAGCAAGGCGAAATAGCGCGGAATCCTGTCATGATCGGCACCAACCAACCGCTTTCTGGCTTGGGTTGATAAGCCCATTGCGCTTTGTTGTTATCATCTTGCACGCCGTTCTCATCTTGCAAAGGTATTGCCTGATATTTCAGCGCAGAAAAATCGAGCCAGGCATCCAAGAGATCGGCTTCAGGTTGGTCTTGCTGCAGGCGTAATAGATGCTGCTGCAACAGGGAGGAACGATCGAGCAAGACAAAACCGGGCAGAAGACGCCGGGTAAAACGTGATCGCTCCTGTGCCGTCATTGGAAAAGCAACAATGTCGATATCCTGTAGCCTGCTGATCGTCCCTCCAGCCAATCGCTGGCTCTGGCACAACGGAAATAAATACTCACGTAGCGCCGCAATACCAGCTTCACCGCCAGAAATCAGCCCCTGACATTCCAGAACCAGGGAGATCTCCATCTGCATACGCCCCTCTTCAACAATAGGGGCCGTATTTCCCTCTTTAGTCAGCGGATTACGCGTTAATGCAAACACATAATCTCCCCATCCCGAAGGCTGATAGGTATGAATCTGATGATGATGGCACACCACTGCGCAGCCCTTTAACTCGATACCGTGGCTCTGCTGGAGCTTGCGCGATAACGCATGGGTATAACCCAAAAGTTGAGTGATGGCAGGAAAACCGTAAGTCAGTCCGGCAATGGTGTTTACATTGCTAACCTGAAGGTGGCGTAGGGTAATTAATGTACTCATACATCCTCCCTCCGCCCAAGGTCAAACTCCCAGAGGCGTTGACTGAAGACTTTCTGCCAGGCATGGTTTTCAGCTAGGGCAAACGTCATCCGCTTATGCTCCAGTTTCTCATTCAACCAAGAAGCAAACTGCTTGGCTATCTCGCCCGGCCAATTATTTTTACTGCGTTGTTGCTGAAACTCTGCGGAAGGATGATGAGGGTCTAGCCATATTTTCTGCGCATCAAGTAATTTACAGTCAGGATGCGAGCTCCAACCTGCTAATTCGGTCAGAGACTGTATCTCTGTAGCGTAGTTTAATAAGGTATCCACCAGCGCCACTACATAGCGCCCACGCCGTTGTCGTATCTCCAACGTACTCTCTTTTTCCGCCACACTGAGCAGATAGTTTTTCAGTTGATTGACCTGTTGCCAGGTACGGCGGTTAAATTCACTGCTATACAAAATGTCTTTACCGCTGGGAGGGGTTAAGCGGCCACGCCAACTGGGCGGCGCACAAGAGAGCAATAGCATTTTGCCCCCGCGTGAGACATTCAGGCTGGATATGTTCAATGGCTTGGAGCCACCGTAGATCTGGATTGCCGTTCCGGGATAACTCACCTGAAGTTCAGCATGATATTTCCCGGCCTTTTTTGCTTCACGGATCTCTTTGGCCTGTTCACCAAAACGGCTCTGCCCGATACGGGCATAAATCTCATGCGCCAGAGAAGAGGGAAACAACGGGCTTAACAGGTGATATTTCTGTTCTGCAACAGGAAAAAAGATCTGCTTGGCAAGAGGGTGCGAACTGGGATCTTTATCCACCAATGCCAGCTTAAAACCCGCTAACCACTCCCCCAACAACTGCGGATCGTCAGTAAAAGAGGTAAAAGGAGAGATATCGTCTTGCGCGATGCAATCCGCCACGCTGATACCATCCACGGTGAGCAGTAACAACGTAGCCGAATTCGCAGCTGCTGCGTTACCAATGGTATCTATTTCCGGTTGGCTTAGTACCAATGTGGATAAGTACCCCTTGGCAACGGTTGGCTCTCTGTCATCGAGCACACCACTGCCTTTCGCATCGCCATGGGTAAATTTCGGTGCGTGAGTCACCAGGCTGATCTGTTTGGCTCGTTTAGCCGCATCGGTTAACCAAGGTATATAGGCAAACTGATTATCCAGTGCCTGAAGTTGTGCCTGATATTCCGTACTGATTGCCACACGTCTGGCTGCCTCCGGCTCCTCCTTTAACGCCTTTTCGCAACTCTTCTCTACAGGTTCCTTTTTAACTCTTCGTCGCTCATCGATATAGCCAGCAATTGCAGCTGAGAGCCCCGTATATTCCATAAATTGATCCTCACATTAATGTAGCGAGTACGACATAGAACAACTAATAGCGTTCAAATATTAACCTTCCGATAAGTTTATTTAAACCTACGTATTTATATATTTAAAATGCCAAAAAGGACTTAACATTCATCAACCAATACGATTGCACTCCTACCGAATAGGTAGCTTAGAAGTAAGTACTTATGACCTCACTATCGTGCAGGTAACCCGCGCCCTTACTCAAGGGTGCGGAACACACCTAACACAGGATGATAGCGCCATGTCACAGAGGAATGATCCGTCTTCCGCAAGCGGATCTCACCGTAGCGAGCGCTGATTTCGTTGAGCTCCAGATCAAAACGTTCAGCCAAGAGTGGGTAAACATAGTCGGCATCTAGATTGAACCAAGGCTGATTACCTACAGCGAGTGTTAGCGCTACCGGTTCAATCACACTCACCGGCACATAACAAGGTGGCCTGGCATTCATGTCATACAGGCGAAAATCGGCAACCTCGCCGATCTCTTCCAGATAAAGAAAATACTGTTCATCCGCCGCAGATTGACGAAACGGGGTGCAACGTTGAAATTCAGCGTGCCAGGTGGGCTGGTTCAACCACCAGCGAGAAGCACTGAGCAGAGGCTTCTCACCACTTTTTTGTTGGAATAAGGCACACAGCAGTTGAGCATGTTCCAGCTCGGCAAAGTTGTCGTATTGCGTTTTGAGCTTAAGCGGCTCTGGTGACAAAATACGGGGTAATGCATTAATTTCCTGGTACTTGATGTCTCGCAGCAATACGGATAAATCGTGACTGGAAAAGCGGCGCCCCTGGCTTTCAAAACCTGGGTGGCGGTAAGCAATTTCCTGCCCGGCCAACGCATTAATGTTGTGCGTAAGAATGACGATATTCTCAGTTGCAGGTGGACACTGCCGATGCCGTTGTACCCGCCCTGCCAGTTGGACCAGTGAGCGCATAGAGCTGGGTTCGACAATTGCCCAGTCATAGTCATGATCGCGCCCAACCTCTGCTACCGAGGTTGCCAGCACCACAAACAACTGATTCTCCTCCGGTGCCTTTTGTATCGCGGCCTGAATTTCTGGCTGATGCCAGAGCGCGTCAGGATCGTGACGCGTCAACGCCGCATCAAGCCGTGTTTCAATATGGGAGCGCTGTGCCAAAGGGTGTTGGCTGTGATAAACACAGTAGTGAATCCGGTAATTTGTTTGTGGTGCCGTCGCCATCAATTCTGAAGCGAGCGCCACTAATGGGTTGATATTGGCTATCCGCACCAGACCGATAGAAACCCGTTTTTTACCCGGTGTGTGACACTGGTGGTGGGCTTGATGCAAAATCGACATCTGCTGCTGGATCACGCTAGCTATTGAACGCACCGCTTCCAGCTTGCCACCATGATTGCCACTGACTGCCGCCAGCCTAACCTTACGTAACACCTGTTGCCGGCTCAGCAAATTCTTCGCACGTTGCAGAACAAAAGCCTGATGCTTTTGCTTGAAGCTTTCTCGGTCTGCGATACTACCATTGCCGGTATCATATTCATCTACCCAGGCACAACAAATCTCGCCATGTGGATTAGGTTCGCCGTTGACGCGGGTATAATCCATCCACCCTTGTTGGTAGGCTTCAAATAACGCCACAATCAGGGCCGGTGGTAATGTTGCCGACGAGAGTAATACTCTGCTACCCAGCATCCCCGCCCAGTTGACCAACCGACATAATGCATGAAGGTCTGCTTGGTCAAAATCATCAGGTTCGTCCAACACCAGATCCGACGTTAGCAAGCGCAGCATAGGCGCAATCTGCTTACCCCCTCGGACACCTTCAGTCGCGGGTATCAAATGGTCGATAGTACTGACGAGGATCGGGGCACTCAGCAATTGCTGTAGTTTTGGGCTTGCCTTCAACCAACGGCTTAAGCGGCCATCTTCAAGACTACCGTCGTATTTTACATACATATGCTCGGCAAACAGATCGTCTGCCGACTCGCTGCCTGAAGCCTGTTGTTCTCGCTGTTGCACCTGCTCGTTCAACTCCTTGACGGCGGCAGAGCCGATCATAACGGCCAGATCATCATCCTGTAAGTGCAACCTATCGCGCAACGCCTCACCAGTCTGCAATGTCAATGTCCGTAAACCTAACGCCACGCTAAAACGGCAGCCCAGCGTCTCATCCGCCAAACCATACATAATCCGAGCATTGGCAAACGTCTTTCCACAGCCGGTAGAAGCCATATTGACGCCAAAAAAACCTTGCTGCCGAGTTTGTTCTCTTAACGAGCAAGCGAGATCATATGCCTTATCCTGCCAACGAAACTGGCTTTCGGTTGCTCGCTTTTTAAAGCCTTTATGCCGAGTTATCGCAGGAAGAGAGTCTCTCAGTGCCGGTAGACTACGGGCCAGCAGGAACGCATTATGAGCAACGCCGATGTTATGTTCATCCAGTCGCTGTTTACATTCGTGGGTGATACGGTCGGTGTTGGCAAAAGCGGTATAGTTGCGATCTTGCCACTTTCCCGTCGAGGGTTGAGCTGAATAAAAGTGATCTGCCAGCATCAGAACCAGACGAGAAAGATGTAACGTAAAGCGCTGTTCAAACCACCCTTCCCCGTTATAGAGCACATTACTTTGCAGGGCACGCCGAGCAATTTCCTGCGCCTTCATGCACCAAATTGCGCTCTTGAACGGTGTCCCCTTCGGAAACTGCCAGTTATGTTCACGTACCGACTCCGCATAGTCATTCATAAACTGCGGGGAATTCCAGCCGGGTGAAAAGCATTCGCTGAGCCAACGATCATGGTATTCAAGCTTTGGTGGATTTTTATATTCCGGCCAGCGGGATGACGCAGGATAAACAGGTAACCGATGATGAGAGACAATCAACCAGGCAACAACTTTCGCCAACGGCGGCAGTGCGGTGAATGGATTCTGTAGTGTTTGTACATCATCAGCAATCAAATGAGCCAGCAGCGTTGACTCATCCTCAGTACTCACGGTTGCCAATGCTTGCAGCCACAGTGCATCCTCCCGCTCAGCGACAAAAGCAGTAAATAACCGCAATGAGACCCATTCATGCCGGCAAGGCTCAAAAGAAGCCCCTTTTTTCAATAGTTTGTTTTGAAACAATCGGTTAGCTTTACCGAAATCGTGAAACAGCCCGGCAATTCCCGCTAACAGCGCGATAACCTCCGCATTGTGCCATTGATTCTCATCCCTACTACGCAAGATATCGCGCTGCGTGCTGTTCGTCGGTACCGTGCCCTGCGCATTAAAACGGCGTAGATTGCCCACAATCCACAGCAGTTCTGTGTTGTTAGCTCCCCGGACCCAATGACAAGCCACTGCCGTATTACGCTTGGCGGTTTTACGCAGCAGTTTCCTCAACGTATTCAAACCCTCTTGGGTAACCGGTGTTTGCCAAGTACGATCCCCTTTACGCTCGGCAAACTGGTCAAGAATACGACGCGTTTCTATCAATGCCTTTTTACTGCACTGAGCAACCAGCAATATATTCATTTACCCACCTGTGACAGACTTTCTGCGGTGTCCTTAAGGGTATCAATCATCACATCCAGTGCATCCGCCTGCTGAAATCCAGTGAGGCAACGCTGGCGAAACTGCTGTTCATCCTCCCCGGCCATCGCAGCAATAAAGGCTTGTGGCAGAATCAAAGCATCTTTAATCAAATCAGCAATATCAAACACCAAACCACCGCGTCGGGTTTTTCCATGAAGTATCGACAAACCATGCGGCAGGCCAATAACCCAAGCCGCAGTAGCACCAAGGCCATAAGCCAGATAGTTACCGTGATCTAAAAATCGATTAGCGATGTCGATACCGCTGCCGCGTTTGGCACGGAGGAACTCGCCATACTTCACACCATTAGCCGCCAATTTATAGAGCGCTTTAGTCATGACCGCCTCTTGTGCCAGAACATCGTTGCTATTCTGACAAGCGGATAAGCGCTGGATAAAATTGTCCAGCACGGAATTAAGTTGAGCAGCATCGACATCGAAAGCCTGTTCACGCTGCATACGCGCCGAGAGCCAATGAGTACGAATTTGAGCAATGCGCTGTTGCTGAAAAGCAATGGCTGCAGCCAGACGCTTATCATCGTTAAACCAGAAACTCACCCAATGCTGTAGATATTCCGTTGGCCGGTATTCGCTTTGTGGCGTTAACCAGGAAACATCCACTTCAACTTCATTAGCAGTAAACAAAGGCGTGCCCCCACCGCCACAAAATCCAACCAAAACTCCCGCTTTAGCAAACTCACGCATGGCTGCCTGAGTGACTGAAGTTCCTGTTCCCAACATCACCGCCGTAGTGTTGGCAATAGGAATGTTCCAGTACAAAGATTGCTTACCTTCGTCTGTGACATATTCAACCCGCCCGCCATTGACCAGAATTCGACAATGTTGAAGATAATAGAGATTGGCGCGTTTTGAATGCAGAATGGTTTTCATATCGGAGGGCGAGAATGGATTATTCATGGAAGGGCAACATCCCTATTTTCAGCTATAACATCTTCCATACGTGATTTTTCAGGCAAGATGTCGACGGGTTTCCCCAAGTTTTAGCATGCCGCGAATTCAGATAATAAGTACAACGTTAGGTCATTATGGTGAGGAAGGGGTTAACAGCTGATAAGCTTTCCCTCTTCCAGCGAAAGATGAGCGAGTAACCATGAAGTACAGCAGCTAACTGAAGAGCAACGATACCAGATTGCCCTGTTTTTTAAAGAAAATTGTAGTTATCGTGAGATTGGTCAGCCCGTCGACGGTTTCCCGTGAACTCAGGCGTAACAGCACAGCAGAAGGCTATGCCCCAGAAAATGCTCAGCGCTTGTGTGAGCAACGGCGTGCTATGTCGGCAAAGCGGTCCATAAGTCAGAGTGCAATTGATTTTATTGAGTTTGCACCGGAGTGGAAGTGGAATCCTGAGCAGATAGGCACAGTTCGAAGGTGATAGAGTCTTCCCCGCGCACCTGGGGGTATTTCTTTTTTCACCATTACCAGTGCTCCTTCCGAAGTCCTCAATGGTAAACCCGCGTACAGGTGCCCAAGTCTAGCCAGAGTTTTTACTATTGCATCCCATGCAATCAATACTGTTCCATGTGAGCTACAAACAAAATGACATACAGACATCTTTATGCCTGGATGTCTTTTTTGGGTTATTCCTAGACTGATGGGTAATAACCAGATGATATTATTTCAATCCGTGTAGTTTAGCAAAATCAAATGGACTAACCCCCTTCTCCCGATTTGCATCCAAGAAGTCAGCCCACCACTGCAGCATCAGCTTGCGTTCATCCAGATGCTCAGCCTTATGGATATAAGCAGCGCGAACAGAGTTGCGTTCCATATGGCTCATCTGCCGCTCAACGGCATCCTTCGACCATAATCCCGACTCAATCAATGAACTACAAGCCATGGTTCTGAAACCGTAGCCACATACTTCAACCTTCGTATCATATCCCATAACTCGTAGGCCTTTGTTTACCGTATTTTCACTCATTGGTTTAGTAGTTCATAATCACCAATAAAAATCAGCTCATGACTTCTACTCACGTAGAATGAATTACGAAGATAAAATACACTCAGCCGAGGTTATAACTGGGTGACTTAAACCCTAGTTATGCTGTTTTACCAAAAGTCCCATGAACAATGGTTCCGTCATCAGCAAGGTTCTCAAGGTAATCTGAATACCACTGCATCATATCCCGTCGTCCATCCAGATATTGTACATGGTTGTATGTGCCACGAATTGAGTTCTTATCCACATGAGCAAGCTGTAACTCGATCCACGCTGTGTTATAGCCTTTCTCGTGCAGGATAGTACTCATTGTGTGGCGAAAGCCATGACCCGTTGCTCTTCCAGAATAGCTATAGCCTGTCGGGATAATGGAATCATATGTGGCCGACGCATTTTCATTCGCACCGCGGGTATCTCCCATAAGGCATTATGAAAATCAAACTCTGCCCATTCGGCCTGCCGCAATTCACCCGGGCGGGTACCGGTGAGGATCAGCAACCGCGTCGCTAATTTAACCAACATGCTGCCGCTATAACTGGCAAGGCTGGAAAGAAATTCAGGGATTTCATTAATCGTAAGATGTGGATAGTGCTCGCGTTTATGGGGAGCAAAAGCACTGGCAAGGTCAGGGGTGGGATTATATTCGGCTCGGCCAGTGATGATGGCGTATTTCCAAACCTCACCACATCGTTGCCGAACCTTACGCATTTTCTCAGTGGCACCCCGTTTTTCTAACTTGGACAGCACGACCATTAGCTCAAGTGGTTTAATTTCTTTGATTGGCCGGTAACCGATATATGGAAAAACATCTCTTTCAAACGTGCTCATCATTTCTAAACGATAGGATTCAGACCATCTATCATAACGACGCAGATACCACTCTCGGGTAATAGCTTCAAAGGTATTCGTCGCTTCACCTTGTCGGGCTAGTTTTTCCTGTTGTTTGTTCTGGCTGGGATCACCGCCACCAGCGACAATCTTCTTAGCCTCGTCACGTTTCACTCTGGCAACCGCTAACGACGCATCTGGATACACCCCCCACGGCCAACAACTTCTCTTTCCCCGCAAAGCGGTACTTTAAACGCCAATAACGCGAGCCATTGGTATTGACCAATAAGTACAAACCGCCCCCATCCGCGAGCTTATAGGCTTTGTCTTTGGGTTTGGCTGTTTCAATCTGCCGGGCATTTAGCTTCATCTGGGGGTGCCTTTTAGGTGGGTACAATTTGATACCCCCATACATACCCCCCGCTATAAGTAGATTTCAATAGACGAACAGGTATATAGGAATAACTAGATTAACCTGAGAAGTACGAATTTACTGGGGTTTTAAAGACTTCGAGAGATACTGCGAGACGTTAGATTGGAGCGGGTGAAGGGAATCGAACCCTCGTATAGAGCTTGGGAAGCTCTCGTTCTACCATTGAACTACACCCGCTTCGGTGTGCGGTTTGCATTATAACCGGTTCTTTGACATGGGCAAGCGAAGATATAGCCTAAGCGCCGGTATTTTAAGCGGTTAGATTAAATAAGGCATAACAGCCGCTGTTTTTATGGAAATATTTTGCTCAGTAAAAAGGGCGCCGTAGCGCCCTAATCGATTACCGCTGACCGGATTATCTTATTTTACCGGGCGCATAGCCGGGAACAGGATAACATCGCGGATAGTATGGCTGTTGGTAAACAGCATCACCATACGGTCGATACCAATACCCAGACCTGCGGTTGGCGGTAGACCGTGCTCCAGTGCCGTCACATAGTCTTCATCGTAGAACATCGCTTCGTCATCACCGGCTTCTTTGGCGCTAACTTGATCAGCAAAACGTTGGGCCTGATCTTCAGCATCATTCAACTCGGAGAAGCCGTTACCAATTTCACGACCACCGATGAAGAACTCAAAACGGTCAGTGATAAACGGATTATCATCATTACGGCGTGCCAGCGGAGAAACTTCTGCCGGGTATTCAGTGATGAAGGTTGGCTGGATCAGGTGGCTCTCTGCGGTCTCCTCAAAGATTTCACATTGAACACGGCCCAAGCCCCAGCTCTTCTCGACTTTGATACCCAATGACTCAGCAATCGCAATCGCTTTGTCCATATCGTCTAAATCGGCCACATTGGTTTCAGGACGATATTTGCAAATAGCTTCTTTCATGGTCAGTTTGGCAAACGGCTTGCCAAAATCGAATTCCTGTTCGCCATACTGTACAACGCTGCTACCCAGAATGGTTTCAGTCAGTGTACGGAATAGCTCTTCAGTCAATACGATCAAATCTTTGTAATCCGCATAGGCCATATAGAGTTCCATCATGGTGAACTCTGGGTTATGACGCGGTGAAACACCTTCGTTACGGAAGTTACGGTTGATTTCGAACACACGCTCGAAGCCCCCCACAACCAGACGTTTCAGATACAGTTCTGGCGCGATACGTAAATACATATCGATATCCAGCGCATTGTGGTGTGTCACAAATGGGCGCGCAGAAGCGCCGCCAGGGATCACTTGCATCATTGGCGTTTCGACTTCCATGAAGCCTTTTTCCACCATGAACTGACGGATACCGGACATCACCTGAGAACGCACTTTGAACGTATGGCGAGATTCGTCATTAGCGATCAGATCTAGATAACGTTGGCGGTAACGGGTTTCCTGATCAGCCAAACCATGGAATTTATCCGGCAGTGGGCGCAGCGCTTTGGTCAACAAACGCAGCTCGCTACAATGGATAGAAAGTTCGCCTGTTTTGGTCTTAAACAACTTACCGCGAGCACCTAGGATATCGCCCAGATCCCACTTTTTAAATTCTTCGTTATAAACGCCTTCCGGCAAGTCATCACGGGAAACGTATAACTGAATACGACCGCCGACATCTTGCAACGTGACGAATGAGGCTTTACCCATGATACGGCGGGTCATCATTCGGCCAGCAACAGTGACTTCGATATTCAGCGCTTCTAATTCTTCATTTTCTTTACTGTCGTACTCAGCATGCAGCTGGTCAGAGAGGTGCTCACGACGGAAATCATTAGGGAAAGCAATCCCCTTCTCCCGTAATGCAGCCAGCTTCTCCCGACGAGCTTGCAACTCACTATTGAGCTCTTGCGCTTGCTCTGCGACTTGTGGTTTTTGCTCTGACATCTCAGTTCCTTATAGCCCGGCTTTCAAACTTGCTTCAATGAATTTGTCTAGATCACCGTCCAATACCGCTTGCGTGTTGCGTGTTTCCACACCAGTGCGCAAATCTTTGATACGGGAGTCATCCAGTACATAAGAACGGATCTGACTACCCCAACCAATGTCAGACTTGTTGTCTTCCAGAACCTGTTTATCAGCATTTTTCTTTTGCATCTCAAACTCATACAGCTTTGCCTTCAGCTGCTTCATCGCTTGATCTTTATTTTTATGCTGTGAACGGTCATTCTGGCACTGAGTCACAATATTGGTTGGAATATGGGTAATACGTACCGCAGATTCCGTTTTATTGACGTGCTGGCCACCCGCACCCGATGCACGGTATACGTCAATACGCAGGTCCGCCGGGTTGATTTCGATATCAATATCGTCATCAACTTCTGGGTAGACAAAGGCAGAGCTGAAAGAGGTGTGGCGACGGCCACCGGAGTCAAACGGGCTTTTACGTACCAGACGATGTACGCCAGTTTCAGTACGTAACCAACCAAACGCATAATCGCCAATGACCTTAATGGTGGCAGACTTAAGGCCAGCAACATCACCATCAGATTCTTCAATGATTTCGGTTTTGAAGCCTTTTGCTTCAGCCCAGCGCAGATACATCCGCAGCAACATACTGGCCCAGTCCTGAGCTTCAGTACCACCAGAACCGGCTTGCAGATCCAGATAGCAGTTGGCGCTGTCGTATTCACCAGAGAACATGCGGCGGAATTCAAGCTGGCCTAACTTGCCATCAAGGATATCTAACTCGGCAACAGCTTCGTTAAACGTCTCTTCATCATCCGCTTCAATGGCTAATTCCAGCAAACCAGAAACATCTTCCATACCTTGATCCAGTTGATCAATGGTGGTGACAATCTCTTCCAGCGCAGAACGCTCTTTACCCAGCGCTTGGGCGCGCTCAGGTTCATTCCAGACGTCGGGCTGTTCCAGCTCGGCGTTTACTTCTTCCAGTCGCTCTTTCTTGGCATCATAGTCAAAGATACCCCCTGAGAACGGCTGTCCGATCAGACAGGTCCTGAATTCGGTTTTTTACCGGGTTAATTTCAAACATTTTTTTGATGTCTTAGGTTGAGTCGTTGATGGCGGAATGCCATTCGAACCGATAATTCTAGCGGATCTCAACGACGGTTTATAGCAAGTTGACCGTATTTATGGCGCTATCTCGGCAAATCATGCCATTTGATACAGTTTTAGCATGCTGGTTAATAGGGCCAGATATGCTGAATCAGTAGTTGAACGCTACGATTACCACGGAATTCATTAATATCGAGTTTATAAGCCAGTTTAACTTCACGCACGCTGCTGTCCGGCCATAAGGTAGTATCGATATTAAAGGCAATACCATCCAGCAAAGGCCCGCCGTTCATTGGCTCAACCATCAGCTTCAAATGACGCTCACCCACCAGCCGTTGTTGCAAAATGCGGAATTTACCATCAAATGTCGGTTCTGGAAAAGATTGCCCCCACGGGCCACCATCACGCAGTAACTCTGCGGTTTCCAGCGACAATTCGTTGCCTTTCAGTTCACCATCGGACCAGATAACGCCCTCTAGCTGCGAGGCGTCCATCCATTCACCGACTAGCTCGGCAAAGCGCTGGCGAAACTCATCGAATTTATCCTGCTCCAGTGATAACCCCGCGGCCATGGCATGACCACCAAACTTCAGCATCAACCCTGGGTTTAAGGTGTCCAAACGCTCAAGAGCATCCCGCATGTGTAAACCTGCGACGCTACGACCTGAACCTTTCAGTAGCCCATCACCCGCTGGGGCAAAAGCAATCACAGGCCGATGAAAACGCTCTTTAATGCGCGACGCTAAAATCCCCACGACACCTTGATGCCACTCTGGGTGGAACATCGCGATACCATAAGGTAATTCAGTACTAGTGCGCTCTAGTTGGTCACACAGTTGCAGAGCTTCAACCTGCATCCCCTGTTCTATCTCGCGGCGTGTTTGGTTTAGTGCATCAAGATCAATTGCCAAAGCTCTGGCCTGAGCAATGTCATCACTGAGCAGTAGCGCCACCCCAATGGACATATCATCCAAACGCCCGGCAGCATTTAGCCGTGGGCCAAGAGAGAAACCAAGGTCATTTGCCGCCAATTGGCGTGCATCGCGGTTGGCAACTTCCAGTAGTGCACGAATACCTGGACGACATTTCCCCGCACGAATACGGCTTAGGCCCTGATGCACTAAAATCCGATTATTTGCATCTAGCGGCACCACATCAGCAACTGTACCTAATGCGACTAAATCGAGTAACTCAGCCAGATTAGGTACGGCCAAAGTGCGTTGTTCAAACCAACCGCATTCTCTGAGTCGGGCACGTAACGCCAACATCAGATAAAAGGTCACCCCTACCCCCGCCAGTGCTTTGGAGAGAAAATTGCACCCGGTCAAATTCGGGTTAATGATAGCTTCGGCCGCTGGCAGGGTTTCACCTGGCAGATGGTGGTCAGTCACCAGCACTTGGATACCCTTGGCATGTGCCAAGTCCACTCCAGCATGGGAGGAGATACCGTTATCGACAGTGACGATTAATTCCGCACCACGCGCAGCAACTTGCTCGACAACTTCAGGGCTAAGTCCGTAACCATCCTCAAAACGATTTGGCACCAGATAATCAATATTGCTGCCGCCCATGCTGCGCAGGGCAAGTACCGCCAATGCGGTACTGGTGGCACCATCAGCATCAAAGTCACCGACAATCACAATGCGCTGCCGATCGGCCAACGCTTGCTGCAACAATGTGACTCCGGCATCAATGCCATCAAGCTGCTGCCAAGGCAATAAACCTTTTACGCCACGCTCCAGCTCCTCGGCGTTTTTTACCCCTCGGCTAGCATAAAGACGGCGCAACAATGGGTGTAGCTGTGCGGGCAAATAGCTATCATCCGCCACCTCACGGCGACGGAGTTGAGTTTTCAATGTCACGGATGATTAACCCGCCGCTTTTACTGATGCCTGATGCTTATTGAGCATCTGTAACATCTCTTCTGGTTTCAGATAACCAGGAACGATGGTGCCATCTTGCAGCACAATGGCTGGCGTTCCCTGAATACCAAACTGCACACCGAGCTGATAATGCTTACTGATATCTGTTTTACAGGTTGCAGGAGAAATATCGACGCCTTTCATTACATCATCGAAAGCTTTATTGCGATCCGCCATGCACCAGATAGAGCGCATGTCTTTTTCTGCCTGAGAGCTTAAACCTTGACGCGGGAATGCCAGATAACGCACGGTAATGCCCAGCGCATTATAGTCTTTCATTTGTTCATGTAACTTGTGGCAATAGCCGCAGGTGATATCGGTAAACACGGTCACAACATGTTTTTCCTGTGGCGCTTTATACACAATCATTTCGCCGCTTAATGCTTCCAATTTTTTCACCAACATTTGGTTGGTCACATTGATAGGCTGGTTACCACTGACGTCATACAGCGGGCCTTGCAACAGATGTTTACCGTCTGCTGAGATATAAAGCACGCCGCTTTCTGTCATCACCGTGCTCAACCCCGGGATGGGTGACGGTTGGATATCAGCTTGCTGAATATCTAATTTCTTCAGTGTTTGTTGGATAGCGGCATCATCAGCATGAGCCAGCCCCGTGAATGCAGCGATGAGTATCGGCAGCAGCAATAAACTTTTTTTCATTTATAAATCCTATCTCTTTCCACACCGCGACTATGCGCGTGGGTGATGCTGTTGATGTAGCTGCTTCAAACGTTCAGTGGCTACATGGGTATAAATCTGAGTTGTCGACAGGTCACTGTGGCCCAGCAACATTTGTACCACACGCAGATCCGCACCGTGATTTAGCAGATGCGTGGCAAAAGCATGCCGTAATACGTGGGGTGATAGCCGTTCACTATCAATACCGGCAAGGATCGCATAGTGTTTGATTCGATGCCAGAAAGTCTGTCGGGTCATTTGTTGGCTGCGATTGCTGGGGAACAGCACATCCAGTGATGCCCCATTAATCAGCCACGGGCGCCCGTGCTCCATATAATTTTCAATCCAGTACACCGCCTCTTCGCCCAAGGGAACCAGTCGCTCTTTGTTACCTTTGCCGATAACTCGCACGACGCCTTGGCGTAAGCTGACATCACTGATAGTCAACCCAACCAGCTCTGATACCCGTAATCCCGTGGCATAAAGCACTTCCAGCATGGCCTTATCACGCAACTCCAGCGGAATATCAACGTTGGGGGAATTAAGCAGTGCATCAACCTGTGCTTCGCTTAAATCTTTGGGTAGGCGCTGCGGTAATTTAGGCGATGAAAGCAGCGCCGTTGGATCATCTTCGCGTAATTTTTCGCGGTATAGATATTGGAACAATCGCCGCATGGCGCTGAGTAAACGAGCAGAACTGGTGGCTTTATAACCGCCCTCAATGCGCTCGGCAAGGAAGGACTGCAAGTCCTGCGAACCGGCACGCAATAAATCACTGCCATGATGCTCTAGCCATCCACTCAGTGCATGTAGATCCAGACGGTATGAGGCCAGTGTATTCTCCGCCAGATTCCGCTCCAGCCACAAGGCATCAAGAAACTGTTCAATCAGCGGGTTATTTTGCTGTTGCATGACTGTTTCTCTCTTTGATTGAACTCAGTGGCCATTATGCCTGATGACGTGACAAATCTGGTACACTCGATGCTATTCCTTATTAGTAATGCTATGGCTATACATCATGAAGATTGGTCTCTTTTACGGCTCCAGCACCTGCTATACCGAAATGGTGGCAGAAAAAATCCGCGATATTCTCGGCGAAGATTTGGTTGATTTACACAATCTGAAAGATGTCAGCCCCCGCCTGATGGAAGATTACTCCGTTTTAATTCTAGGCATTCCTACTTGGGATTTCGGTGAGCTACAGGAAGACTGGGAGACCATTTGGCCACAGTTAACACAGCTTAATCTCAAGGGAAAGATTGTCGCTATGTATGGTATGGGCGATCAATTCGGTTATAGCGAATGGTTTCTGGATGCGCTGGGCATGCTACATGACCATATTGCGCCATTAGGTGTGAAGTTTATTGGTTTTTGGCCAACCGACGGGTTTGAGTTTACCAGCCCCAAACCGCTAAGTGCTGATGGTAAAAACTTTGTGGGTCTAGCGTTAGATGAAGTCAACCAATACGATTTAAGTGAAGAGCGCATCGAACAGTGGTGTGAGCAAATTCTGCTTGAAATGGATGCCCTACTTTAGTCAACCAAACGGGCATATTATGCCCGTTTTTATTGATATTAATTGATGTCTGTTACCGATTTACTTCCACAAGCGAAATGAATCTTGAGCACCGTTTCCCGCAGGAACTACATCCATTGCCATCTCTTCCGCTTTAGGTTCACCGCGGGTCGATTCCCTGTTTTTCTGCCCAGCAAAACGCTGCGGATTAGCCACTTGATACCAATCCAACCGCCTTGTCAGTAACATGACCGCCGCCAGAATGATAAACAGTAGAGCCGCCCCCAATAGCAGCGCATTGTCCTCTGATTGCAGTAAGCCAAACAACACGCCGTACAACAATAACAGGCCACCGGCAAATAACGCACCGCGCAACCACCCACCCAATACCGCACTCAGATAAACAGCAATTAACAGGCTGCAACTTAAGCTGGCGATAAGATAGGCCAGTGTGAAGCCAAGATGTTCAGAGAAAGCCAATAACATCAAGTAGAACAAGACCAGTGCAGCGCCCACCAGCAAATATTGAATAGGATGCACACGAAGCGAGGTCAGGCTCTCAAACAGGAAGAAGCTAAAAAATGTCAGGCCGATAAATAAAATTGCATATTTAATGGCGCGTTCAGTTAGCTGATAGTGATCGACTGGCTCAATCAAGCTGGTGGTGAAAGCCGGTAACCTGTCAAAATTAAAGCGCGCATCATCACTGGCGAAATTAATGTTCATGTTGTTCGCCAACCAGTTACTGCTCCAATGCGCACGAAAACCACTGTCGTCCACTTTGCGCTGCAAGGGGAGAAACTCACCAACAAAATTCGGATGTGGCCAATTACTCTGTAAGGTCAGCTCGCTGCTACGCCCTACTGGGATGATAGAGAGGCTGTTGGTGCCCATCAGCGTCAGTTTAAAACCAACATTGAATTTACCCTGTTGAATCTGCGCGAGTGTCAGTGGTGCATGAACACCTTGCCCCGTGCGCCCCAAAAAAGCCCCCGGCTCGAAATTAATTTTTGAGCTACCCAAACTTAGTGGCGAAATCTGCTGGATCCCTCTGGAGTCACTCAGCGCCAACACCAGTGATGGTGTACCGATAGTAATACCCTCATGGTTTAAATCCTCTAATGAAGAAGATTCAAATTGCCCATGAAAATAGAGTTCCCCCTGATAGACCTGTGCTTTATAAATGCCCAATTGACGCACTTCAACATCAGGTGAGCCAGTGACTGTCATAACTTCTGGCAGTATGTAGCGGTGGCGGTTGATGCGCTGCCCTTGCTTTTTGCCATCAACTTCAGTTTCTACCCACTCGCTGTAAGGCACCACAATCAGTGGACCAAGGATCTTTTGCGCCCGGCTGGTACTGTCGCTCACTTTATCAACCACGCTCTCACGATAGCCACTGCGTTCATTGATAACGTTCAACAACATTTCTTTTGGAATCATCATCAAAAGAATTAATCCCAACAACGTGGCTATTTTCCAAAACAGTACCGATTTGAACATAACTTGCACTCCTTTTAAGGTCAGGGGAGCAGCTTAAGCGGGTGAAGTGAAAGGAGAATGAGGTTATGTGAAGTGAAAGTGAAGTCGACAGATTAAGTGATATCTAGTGGCAGAGTCAGGCGAGCACGAACCCCGCGCGGCTGGCGATTTTCAAGGGCGATACGCCCTCGGTGAATAGCAGCAACCTCGTGCACAAAATTTAACCCCAGCCCAGTACTTTTTGGGCTATTAGCTCTCGGTAGCGAATAAAAACGGTCAAAAATCTTCTCTTGAGCATAATCAGGAATACCGCTGCCATTATCTTCAACGGTTATCCAGTATTCATCATCTTGGCGTTGACCACTCACGGTAACCACCCCTTCGGGTGCGGTGAAATCCAGTGCATTATCAATCAGATTAGTCAGCGCCTGACTCAACAACAGAGCGTCGCCAGTTAATGTCGCACTATCAACACCGGTGAGCTGCAAGCGAATTCCACGACGGGTAGCCTGAGCTTCTTTGCCATTGACCGCTTGCTTGATGATGTGGCTGATTTCCAATGATGTGAGTTGAAAATCAACCCGGCTCTCTAGTCGAGCCTGTATCAACATTTTATCGACCAATTGTTGGATGCGCGCGCTTTGCTGTTCAATATTGATCAGGAAACGCTGCGCAGTGGCGGGAGGGGGCGACTCTCTCAATAGCTCGGCAGCGCCGGTAATTGCCGCCAATGGACTTTTCAATTCATGGGTCAGCGTATGAACATATTGTTCGATGTAGGCTTTACCGTCCAATTTAAGGCGCATGCTTTCTAATGCTCGAGCTAAATCATTCAGTTCACTGCTCCCCATCATGGGCAGGGCCACGGCCTGTCCTTCGGAAACACGCTCGGCATAATCCACTAACTTACCGATAGCTCGATTAATCCACCAAACAAATCCCAAGCCGATCAGTAAAGCAATGCCCAGTAGCACTCCGCCGGCCAATAAGATTTTACGTTCACTACGCTTGATAACAGGGGCCATAGAAATATTGGGTTTGCCCACACTCAGCACGCCAATAATTTGATTCTCCCCGATAACCGGGGCTGCCACATACATCACCGAGCTTTGCTCATCATTGGGGTCTGTGCGGCTACTACGAGCGCCATACTCACCCCGCAATGTTAACCACACATCATTCCAACGTGAATAATCTTGCCCTACAGCTTTACCCGATGAATCAAAAATCACCCGCCCATCGGCATCCGTGAGATAAACACGATACTCATTACGGTCCTTGCGGATACCTTCAATATTCGCACCAATTGGGCGCAGATTCAGTGAGGCAAAAGCTTGAGCCAACTGACCGCCAGCCACTTTATTCTGCAACATATCTTGGCGAGCAAATTGTGCCAGCAGCGTCGCCGTATCCACCAAAGTCCCCTCAGTGGCTCGTCGTACACCGGGCTTAACTTCTTGTACGAAAATACGAATGACAAAGTAACCGGCAATGGCGACTATCAAAAAATATCCCAGCAACAAACGCACGCCTATCTTCATGTGTCATCGCTCATGTTCGATATGTCAGGCTATAGCCCAACCCGCGATGCGTGCGAATTGGCGACTCTTCATCACAAGCTACCCGCAACTTTGAGCGCAGGGTTTTAATGTGAGTATCAACCGTGCGGTCTTGGCTCTCTTCTGCCTGCGCCCAAACGATATCCATCAGTTGTTGGCGTGAGAATACACGTTCAGGTGCCAGTAATAGAGTCTTTAGTAGCAGATATTCATAGCGAGTTAACCACAAAACCTGTTGATGATAAGTGACTCGCGCCCCTGCCTCATCCAGTGTGAAATGACCAAATTGGTGTAAAGCGGCAGAAGCCGCCGGTGTTTGCGATTTTTGTAAACGCCGTAGCACCGAGCGCACTCGGGCACTCACTTCACGAGGCGAAAAAGGTTTAGCAATATAGTCGTCAGCCCCCATTTCCAGACCGACAATCCGGTCTAGCTCTTCGCTACGGGCAGTTAAAAAAACCACGGGCAAATCTGGAACCTGTGATAGCAGGCGGCGACAGAGGTCAAAACCATTGATATCAGGCAAGCCAATATCCACTATTGCCAGAGCGGGTACGCCATTAGCCAATGCGGCAAGCGCAGGCTCCCCCCGGTCAAACCACCGGAGGGTAAAACCTTCGCTTTCCAAGGTATAAATCAAGGTATCGGCGATGCTCGGTTCATCTTCTACTAACCAGATTAAGGGTTTCATTAATGAAGACTCTCATCCGAACCAAATGAATGGCGCAGCAGCAGGCACAATTGCCGCCACTCCTCTTCGGACATGCTATCCGCGGCTAGCCATAACCGTTTGTGGATTGAACGCGTTCCCGTCTGTTGCAAACTTAATAACACGCCATAGCGGGTGATCCACGGCTGTTTAACGACAATCCATTCGTGTCTTTTCCATAGCACCACATTGCCGGGTTTTAGCCGGATCTCGCCCTGACAGGACGTAATATTTTTCTGGCTGCGGATACACTCAAACACCACTAGCGTCAGTAATACCAACCAAAGCGCGGTATAGCCCTGAGGCCAAGGCGCAACTAGCGTTAATATCACCAAGACACCATGTGCCAATAAAGAGAAGAGTTGAGTGTGCCAGGATACCCGCAGGTCACATCGCCACTGGGCCACGGGCTTTATTTCGTGCTTGAATCAGTTTAACCATTTGGCGCAGTTCGCTGTCCTGCGGTTCCCCGTGATTCATCAGCCAGTTAAATAAGTCTGGATCATCGCATTCAAGCAAGCGGATAAAAACCCGCTTCTCATTGTCACTCAAGCCATCATATTCATATTCGAAAAACGGCATGATAGAGATATCCAGTTCACGCATACCCCGACGGCACGCCCAATGAATACGAGCTTTATTATCGATTTCCATGTCCTGATTGACTCCTCAATGAAGGATATTGTCCGAAGCTGGCAACCGCCCAATTCGGTGTATGGGGTTATTGTACCTCAGAATAATGGTTAATTAAGATATTGGGATAATAATGGTAAATCCGTCGAATAACTGCTTGCAAAGCTACCCGGCTATTTTACCATTGGGGCATCAGTCACAGCACTTTTTTGATATGCGGGTAACCCATGGCCTATAACACTCCATTTGCTGCACAACCACTGCTCGCTGCTTCCGAGCTGCCATTAACCTTGATTTCACTTGATGACTGGGCACTGGTGACGTTAACCGGTGCCGATCGCGTTAAGTATCTGCAAGGGCAAGTGACAGCAGATATTGATGCCCTTCCCACTGACCAGCACATACTTTGCGCCCATTGCGATGCTAAAGGAAAGATGTGGAGCAACCTGCGGTTATTTTACCGAGGTGAAGGGTTGGCATTTATCGAGCGTCGCAGTGTGCTTGAAAGCCAATTAAGTGAGCTGAAGAAATATGCAGTGTTCTCCAAAGTAGCGATCACTGCACAACCTGACGCTGTTTTGTTAGGCGTGGCCGGCGCTCAGGCAAAAGACGCATTAGCACAAATCTTTGCCGAACTGCCTAATGCGGAGCATCCTGTTATTCAGCAAGACACTTGCACTTTGCTGCATTTCTCGCTGCCCGCCGAGCGCTTCCTTTTGGTGACCGATACCGAACAAGCGCAACAAATTGTAGAAAAACTGGCTGACCGCGCCAAGCTGAATAACAGCAAGCAGTGGCTGGCGTTGGATATTGAAGCCGGTTTCCCAATCATTGATACAGATAACAGCGCGCAATTTATTCCACAAGCAACAAATATTCAGGCGTTGAATGGCATCAGCTTCAGTAAAGGCTGTTACACCGGGCAAGAAATGGTTGCCAGAGCAAAATACCGTGGCGCTAATAAGCGCGCACTCTACTGGTTAGCGGGCAATGCTCATCGTGTCCCGGCAGCCGGTGAAGATTTAGAGTGGCAATTAGGTGAAAACTGGCGGCGCACCGGCACCGTTCTGGCCGCAGTTCAGCTCAGTGACGGTACTGTGTGGGTCCAGGCGGTATTGAATAATGATCTGGCATCAGACAGCGTATTACGTGTGCGCGATGATGTAGAAAGTGTGCTCAGTATTCAGCCACTGCCTTATTCGCTGGTAGAAGATAAGTAATCGTTGGATTAAACACCAGGAGGCTGACAATTCGGCCTCCGAATAACTCTAGCTCCCTTCGCGATATCCAGCATCAAAGTGTAGCCAAAGTCACTGGTAGGCAGCCAAGGAAGTTATCCCGATAAGCTTACTCAAGTCAGTGATTCGGGTAAGTGAGCGCAGCTAACACCCCTGTGAATTCAAGCATCAAGGTATAGCCAAAGTCATTGGAGTCACAGGTAGGCAGCCAGTGAACTTATCCCGATGAGCTTACTCAAGTCAGTGATTCGGGTAAGTGAGCGCAGCTAACACCCCTGTGAATTCAAGCATCAAGGTATAGCCAAAGTCATTGGAGTCACAGGTAGGCAGCCAGTGAACTTATCCCGATGAGCTTACTCAAGTAAGTGATTCGGGTAAGTGAGCGCAGCTAACACCCCTGTGAATTCAAGGACGAAGGCTATTTCAGACATACAGATAAATCGCCATAAAATGGCAAACACTGCCGCCAAGGACAAAACCGTGCCAAATAGCATGGCCAAAGCGAATGCGTTTAGAGGCATAGAAAATCACGCCCAGCGTATATAACAAACCGCCGATGGCTAGCAGCGCCAACCCACCTACCTCAAGTTTGACGGCCAACTGATAAATCACAATTAAAGACAACCAGCCCATCGTCAGGTAGGTCACCAGTGAAAGCACCTCAAAGCGGTGAGCAAAAGCCAATTTAAATATGACGCCAACCAGCGCCAGCCCCCATATAACGGCCATCAATCCACGTGCTAATGGGGAATCTAATCCCACCAGAAGAAAAGGGGTGTAGGTCCCGGCAATCAAAATATAAATGGCGCAATGGTCAAACTTCTGGAGCCAGAGTTTTGCCTTACGATGTGGAACTGCGTGATACAGCGTGGAGGCCAGAAACAGCAAAATGATGCTTCCACCATACAGGCTATAGCTGGTCAGCGCCTTAGTATCGGCCCCACTGTCTAATGCTTGTACCAAGAGCATAACCAAACCAATAATGCCAAATACCACCCCAATACCGTGGCTAATGCTATTGGCGATTTCTTCTGCCCATGGATAAGCGGGCGTGGTAGTCGTTACGGGAGTCGCCGACGCTGTCGGTGTTGCTGATTTATTCTTCAATACTGATTACCCTGAAATATGAAATAGTTATCTCATCCATAAGTACAATGACCACACAAAAATACCGTACTCAGGTTAACTGAGAATGATTCCAGTGTACACGTGTAAGCTTAAATAATCTGTCAGCACATGTAACCCTCCGTGTCTTCGACTCATAAGTCGAAAAAAGGAGAACAATAGCGGATAATCAGTTCACTTATTATTGGCTTATTTGCCATCTTATTTTGAGGTTAACTATGTCATCAGTTCTGGATTTTGGCCCACTGACAGAGACTATCCAGTTTCTGATGGAAATCGATAAGCTAAAAGATATACAGCGGCGAACCAAAGTGATTGCCAGCTTGCGTCAGGAAAACTCCGCCGAACACAGTTGGCATTTTGCGGTAGCCGCCATGAGCCTTGCCCCTTATACCGGCCCAGATGTCGATATCAATCGCGTGATAAAAATGGCGCTGCTGCACGATATTGTTGAAATCGATGCTGGCGACATCAT
Organism: Yersinia vastinensis; assembly: GCF_902726565.1. Classification (GTDB taxonomy): domain Bacteria; phylum Pseudomonadota; class Gammaproteobacteria; order Enterobacterales; family Enterobacteriaceae; genus Yersinia; species Yersinia vastinensis. Next base: position 530,637 of record NZ_CACVAF010000001.1, on the reverse strand, counting down.
TGTTTATGACCTCGCGGCCAGAGCCGCTATTCATGAGCAAGAAGTCGCCGCCGCCAAACGACTATTTGGCATGTTGCCATCAGCATTAGGCGCGCAATTTACTCAATTGTGGGATGAGTACGAAGCCGAAGAAACTGCCGATGCACGTTTTGCCACTGTACTAGACCGCATTTTGCCGATGCTGATTAACCTGCATACTGAGGGACAAAGTTGGATAGAAAATGGCATTCGGTTGCAACAAGTCCTTGATCGCAACCAAATGGTGGCTGAATACTACCCTGAAATCTGGCGATATTTATTGCCACAGTTACAGGCCGCGCAGCAAAAAGGCTGGCTAAAGTAACAAAATAGTACGGCAGTTTATTTCCCACCCGCTAAATCCAGAACACTGCCAGTGACATAAGAGGCATTGTCTGACAACAACCAGACAATGGCTTCTGCCACTTCTTGCGGATAGCCACCACGTTTCATTGGCAGCGAACTTTGTACGCGATCCACTCGCCCCGGTTCACCGCCACTGGCATGTATGTCGGTATAGATTAAACCCGGTCGAACGCCATTGACTCTGATACCTTGAGCCGCGACTTCTAGTGACAAGCCAATGGTCAATGTATCAATCGCGCCTTTGGAGGCGGCATAATCCAGATATTCGCCAGGAGCCCCCAAACGGGCAGCAGCAGAAGAGACATTAACAATCGCGCCGCCATTGCCGCCGTGGCGCAATGCCATGCGTTTGACCGCCTCTCGACTGCATAAAAAATAGCCCGTCACGTTAGTGGCCAACACCCGATTAATGCGCTCGGCAGTTAGCCCTTCAATGGTGGTTTGTGTGAATAAAATCCCAGCATTATTAACCAATGCCGTGATAGGCCCCAGTTGCGCTTCAAGTTTTTCAAATAGCGCAATCACCTGTAATTCATCGGCAATATCGGCCTGCAATGCCACCGCCAACCCACCTGCCGCCGCAATTTCAGCTACCACCTGTCGGGCTGCCTGCTCATCATTAATGTAATTCACCGCCACTCGGTAGCCGTGTTTTGCCAATAGTAATGCGGTGGCACGACCTATTCCCCGACTACCCCCTGTCACTAATGCGACTTTTTTATGCATATCCTTGCTCCTTATTGGATCCTGAGTCTGTTTTCACGTTTGCAGAGTAAGAGTAATCATTGATAGCGGGAATACCAATAAAACAAAAGGGCCGCTTGCGCGACCCTCTAAATGATATAGCAGGGAAATGTATCAAACTATTCGTAATCAGCCATTGGCACACATGAGCAGAACAGATTACGGTCACCGTAGACATCATCCAGACGTTTCACAGTCGGCCAGTATTTGTTCTCCATCACACCTGCAATAGGGAATACCGCCAACTCGCGGCTGTAGGGATGCCGCCAGTCACCGACTAACTCACCCTGAGTATGAGGTGCATTGACTAATGGGTTATCTTCCAATGGCCATTCACCGCGGGCTACCTTCTCGATTTCAGCGCGGATAGCCAACATGGCATCGATAAAGCGGTCTAGCTCGACTTTACTTTCAGATTCAGTCGGCTCCACCATCAAAGTGCCGGCCACTGGGAAGGACATGGTTGGCGCATGGAAACCGAAGTCTATCAAGCGCTTGGCGATGTCCATCTCACTGATTCCGGTTGTTTCTTTCAGCGGGCGAATATCCAAAATACATTCATGCGCTACACGGCCATCGTGCCCGGTATACAGCACCGGATAGGCCCCTTTCAGGCGAGTGGCAATGTAGTTGGCATTCAAAATAGCAACCTGACTGGCTTGTTTTAAGCCATCGGCCCCCATCATGCGAATATACATCCAACTGATGGGTAAGATTGACGCGCTGCCGAAAGGAGCCGCAGAAACCGCCCCTTGCTGAGTGGTCATGCCGTCAATTTGCACCACGCTGTGGCCGGGAACAAAAGGTGCTAAATGCGCTTTAACACCAATTGGCCCCATGCCTGGGCCGCCACCACCGTGTGGGATACAGAACGTTTTGTGCAAGTTAAGGTGAGAGACATCCGCGCCGATATAGCCCGGAGTCGTAATCCCCACCTGCGCATTCATGTTCGCACCATCAAGGTAAACTTGACCGCCAAACTGATGAACAATCTGGCAAACTTCACGGATGGTTTCTTCATACACCCCGTGTGTTGACGGGTAAGTCACCATAATACAAGACAGTTCATCCCCCGCCTCGCCCGCTTTTTGGCGCAAATCATGCAAATCAATATTGCCTTGTTTATCACAAGCCACGACCACCACAGACATTCCAGCCATTTGTGCAGATGCGGGGTTCGTACCGTGAGCAGAACTTGGGATCAAACAGATATGACGACTCGCCTGATTACGACTCTCATGGTAACGGCGGATAGCCAGCAATCCGGCATATTCACCTTGCGCACCGGAGTTTGGCTGCATGCACACGGCATCGTAGCCTGTCAGTTGCACCAACCATTGTGATAGTTGACCAATCATCTGCTGATAACCGGCAGCTTGCTCTGGCGGGCAGAATGGGTGCAATTCCGCAAATTCTGGCCAAGTGATCGGGATCATTTCAGCCGCCGCATTTAGCTTCATGGTGCAAGAACCCAGCGGAATCATCGCCTGATTCAGCGCCAAATCCTTGCGTTCCAAACGATGCATATAACGCATCATTTCGGTTTCACTGTGGTAACGGTTAAACACCGGATGAGTCAAAATAGGATCTTGACGTAACATAGATGGCTGAATTGACTGACTATCCTGACTCACTTTGGCATCAAGTTGGTCAATATCTAAACCGTGGTCATCGCCCACCAATAAAGCAAACAGTGTCTGGATATCTTCACGGGAGGTGGTTTCATCCAATGTGACACCTACCGCGCCATGAATATCAGTGCGCAAGTTAATCCCGAAGCTCAATGCTCGAGCCAGCACTGCCGCTTTGTCTTTAACCTCAACAGTTAAGGTATCGAACCAGTGCTGGAAGCGCAGAGTCAAACCGGCCTGCTGCAAGCCAGCAGCCAAAATATCGGTCATGCGATGAATGCGGCCAGCGATACGCTGCAAGCCCTGCGGGCCATGATATACCGCATACAAGCTGGCGATATTCGCCAATAGCACCTGAGAAGTACAAATATTGGAATTGGCTTTTTCGCGGCGAATATGTTGCTCACGGGTTTGCATCGCCATACGCAACGCGGTATTGCCGGCTGCATCACGGGATACCCCGATAATCCGGCCCGGCATCGAACGTTTAAATTCGTCACGACAAGCGAAGAAAGCGGCATGTGGGCCACCGTAGCCCATCGGCACACCGAAGCGCTGTGCCGAACCAAAGGCCACATCAGCGCCCTGTTTACCCGGAGCAGTGAGCAGCACTAATGCCATAATATCGGCGGCAACACTGGTAATAATCTTACGTTTTTTCAGTTCAGATAGCAGTGCTGAGTAATCATGCAATTCGCCGGTCGTGCCCACTTGTTGCAGCAGCACACCAAAAACGCCCTCCAACTCCAGCACTTTGTCTGCGCTATCAACAATGACTTCAAACCCAAAAGTTTCTGCACGGGTTTTGACTACATCTAACGTTTGCGGGTGCACATCATCGGCAACAAAGAAACGATTCGCATCTTTTAGCTTACTGGCGCGTTTGGCCAACGCCATAGATTCAGCCGCAGCAGTCGCTTCATCCAATAAAGAGGCAGATGCCAAGTCCAGACCGGTCAAGTCTTGAGTCAATTGCTGGAAATTCAACAGTGCTTCGAGGCGACCTTGAGAAACTTCAGGCTGATAAGGAGTATAGGCTGTGTACCAACCTGGGTTTTCCAGCATATTACGCAGAATAACCGGTGGCGTCAGCACCGGGCTGTAACCCATACCAATATAAGATTTATAGCGCTGATTCTGGCTGGCAATCCCTTTAAGTTCCGCCAATGCTTGATGTTCCGTCGCAGCATCACCGACTGGTGGCGGGCTTGGCAATTGGATATCTGCCGGGACAATCTGCTGGATTAAGGTACTTAACGAGCTGGCGCCAACGGCGGCCAACATCTGTTGCTGCTGTTCAGCGGAGGAGCCAATATGGCGCTGAATAAAAGCATCGTTATGTTCGAGCTGGCTGAGATTTTGAGTCATTTGCTACAAATTCCTGAATAGAGCATGGGACGGGAAGCTGGGCTTTCTCATAGGGCGTCATTGTTGCAGGCAATTTGGACTCAGACAGTGCACCAGAACCAGAACCTACACCATGACCTTGTAAATCATGAGTAGGTAAGGATTCTGAGCACCGCCCAGACTCAAAATGGCAAATAAAATAGCCCTAACTTCATTTACTCTTCGATAGACGCTAAATAAGCCTCGGCATCTAACAGATTTGCCAGCTCACCTTCATCAGAGGCTTTGATGCTGAACAACCAGCCATCGGTATAGGGTGCGCTGTTGACCAGTTCTGGTGAACTTTCCAGTTCGGTATTCACGGCGATGATTTCACCGCTAATAGGAGCATAAATGTCTGAGGCCGCTTTAACTGACTCGGCAACAGCGCAATCGCTGCCAGCAGAAACTTCGCTGCCCACTTCAGGCAAATCAACAAACACCATGTCGCCCAGAAGTTCTTGTGCATGCTCAGTGATCCCGACGCTATAGACGCCATCACCATCGGCACGAACCCACTCGTGAGATGACGCATATTTCAATTCTGCTGGTACATTGCTCATTGCTGCTCCTTAAAAAGGGTTGAGCCGAAAAATGTTGGCTCGTTTAATTCGGAATAATGACAGACAAATTTACAGCGCGACCGGTTTACCCGCCCGCACAAAACCCGGTTTTGTGACCCGTACCGGCATTTCACGGTTACGGATTTGTACCACTGCGCTTTCACCGATACCCGCAGGAACACGCGCTAACGCAATACTGAAGCCCAGTGTGGGTGAGAAAGAACCGCTGGTTATCACCCCTACATGCTGATTGCCCGAAGCATCAGAGAAATGCACTGGCAACTCATTACGTAATACGCCTTTTTCGGTCATGATCAAGCCGACCAGTTGCTCTGTGCCGTTGGCACGTTGCTGTTCCAGTGCTTCACGGCCAATAAACTGACGGTCCTCTGGCAGCCAAGCTACAGTCCACCCCATATTGGCGGCGAGTGGTGAAATACCCTCATCCATTTCCTGACCGTAGAGGTTCATCCCGGCTTCCAAACGCAAAGTATCGCGCGCGCCCAGCCCAGCAGGTTTCACACCCGCTGCCAACAATTGCTGCCAGAATTCAACTACCCGATCTTTTGGCAACGCGATTTCATAACCGGCTTCACCGGTATAACCCGTAGTGGCGATAAACAAATCGTCAACTTGAATACCAAAAAACGGCTTCATGCCCGAAATGGCTTGTTGCTGTTCAGGGGTCAGTAAAGTAGCCACTTTCTGCTGTGCTGTGGGGCCTTGTACCGCAACCAGCGCCAAGTCATCACGTACAGTGACATCAACCTGATAAGGCTGCGCATGCTGAATTATCCAGTCCAAGTCTTTATCGCGGGTGGCAGAGTTAACCACTAAACGGAAATAGTCTTCGCGCAGGAAGTAGACAATTAAATCATCGATGACACCACCGGAAGCATTCAGCATCCCAGTGTAAAGGGCTTTGCCCGGCTGGGTCAGTTTGGCAACATCATTGGCCAATAAATAACGTAAGAACTCACGGGTGCGGGCACCGTGCAGGTCGACAATAGTCATATGCGAGACATCGAACATACCAGCATCGGTACGCACGATATGGTGTTCGTCGATTTGGGAACCATAATGCAATGGCATCATCCAGCCATGAAAATCTACCATGCGTGCACCGCATGCCACGTGCTGATCATACAGAGGGGTCTGCTTAGCCATCTTTATTCCCTTCACTTTGGGTCACATGTAATGAGTGTCTGGTATCGGTACTATAAACCCCAGAAAAACAGGCATGAGTCACACGACGCAAACGATACCTTTTACCCAACGTTATCACCGAATTCATCAGGTAACCATAAGCTAAAATAGGCAATAACAGGCGGTAAGAAAGCAAAAGGCGGGGGTATTGTGCAGAGTTTTCCACTACAAAACTGCGTACTTAGGCACACAATTAACAATTAAACAGTAAAAATTACGATGTTATATAACTAAACAACCAAAACTCTGTCGTATTCAACTTTTCAGGTTTTAGTTATGCGTGAAAAAAACTAATGCGAAAACCACACTGAAATTAGATTATTTCAACTGAGAGGACGATATCCGAGTCATCACTCCCAATAGGCGTAATTGTTGCTGCCAACTGTTTGCGAATAAATAATGGATACAGACAGCGTACAGACGAAATGGATGCATTTTGCAGGCCCCTTTTAAGGGGCTCATCAGGGTGAGTACCGTGAATTAGCCAGAACGTACAAGCAGCACGTGAAGATTTCGAGCACGACCCAAATTCAAAATGACAAATAAAATAGCCTTATTGGGGCTGCTCTAGCCAATCGGGTAAACTATTTAACCCCATCGCCTGACGCACGAGCTGTGGTTTTACACCCGGTAAGTTATCTGCCAATGTTAACCCGATATCGCGTAGCAATTTCTTTGCAGGGTGCCGGCCGTCAAATAAGTCACGAAAACCTTGCATGCTGGCGAGCATCACCGCAGCACTGTGTTTGCGGCGACGTTCATAACGGCGCAGATAGAGATGTTGGCCGATATCTTTCCCTTGATGTTGTAAACGTCGAAGCTCAGAAACCAACTCGGCGGCGTCCATAAAGCCGAGGTTTACCCCCTGCCCAGCCAATGGGTGGACCGTGTGAGCGGCATCGCCCACCAGCGCCAAACGGTGGCCAGCAAAGCTACGAGCATAGCGCCCCGTCAGAGGAAAAGTCTGGCGTTCACTCTCAAGCTGGCATTGCCCCAGCCGCATATCAAAGGCGATCCCCAGCTCATGATTAAATTGCTCGGAGGGTAACACAGCCAATTCGGCGGCTCGTTCAGGCGGTAATGACCAGACAATAGAACTAAGATGAGCGTCGCTAAAAGGCAGGAAAGCCAGAATACCATCACCATGAAACACTTGGCGCGCAGTCGCTTGATGGGCCTCTTCAGTGCGAATAGTCGCCACGAGTGCATGATGGGCATAATCCCAAAATGTCAGCGGGATATCCGCATGCTGACGCAACCAAGAGTTCGCACCATCAGCCCCAACCACTAACTTGGCACTGAGCATTCGATCGTCAGTCAACGTGATAAAAGCCTCACTTTCCCCCCAAGCGACCTGTTTTAGGCTCGCTGGGGCCAATAGAGTAACATCGGCCAATTGGCTGGCCCGCTGCCACAAAGCCTGCTGGATGACGCTATTTTCGATAATATGACCGAGGTGACTGAAGCCGTATTCATTCGCGTGGAATGCAATTTTCCCAAAGCTGTCCTGATCCCAAACCTCCATACCACGATAGGGGCTGGCGCGTAGCGCTAAGATACTGTCCCACACGCCAATTTTTTGCAGTAAGCGCTCACTGGCCGCATTAATCGCCGAGACTCGCAGCGCCAATTCACCGGTCACAGGAGCAGATAGTGGTTCCTGCGCTGGCTGATGTTCCAGAATGGCAATACGCAGACCACTGCCTTGTAAGCCGCAAGCCAGTGCGAGACCGACCATTCCGCCACCGGCGATCACTACGTCATATGATTGCATTAAAAAGTATTCCTTAATAAATACTCACTTTGCCTACCCAATAGATTTCAGGATGCGAGAGGCTGGCAAACGAGATCATTCCGATGAGCATATACCCGTCAGTCGTTCAGGTGACCAAGAGCAGCCAACACGCCCGCCACTTGAAAGATGAAGAGAAGACAACGCTAGCGCTTAACCCAGCCCAGCGTCCGCCTCGCAAAAGCATCTCGAATGGTAGGGATACATTCCATTGACATCAAAGCAAGGTTACGTCCAACCACGAGTGGCCCATAGCGATTGGCAAACAGGTGAATTAAGCCATCAGTCACCCCGATAGTCGCCTGTTGATCTTGCTGTCGCCGTTGTTGGTATTGGCTTAGTACACCATAGTCGCCGGGATCTTCACCTGCTTGTGCGATGGTTTCAGCCAACGACATCACATCGCGCAAACCCAGATTAAAACCCTGACCCGCTATCGGATGCAGTGTTTGGGCCGCATTACCGACCAATGCCAAACGATGGCTAATATGCCGTGAGGCGGTCAACAACTGCAATGGATAGCTATGACGCTTGCCCGCATGAAGAAATCTCCCTAGACGCCAACCAAAAGCCCGCTGTAACTCTGCCAGAAAACGGGCATCATCCCAGCTATCGACGTGTTGTTTATCATCTTTGGCATGACACCAAACCAGCGAACTGCGCCCTTGCGACATAGGTAATAATGCCAATGGGCCATTACGGGTAAACCGCTCAAAGGCGCGGCCATTGGGCAGTTCAGAGGTAGTAACATTAGCAATCACTGCAATTTGTTGGTAATCCTGCTGCTGCCACTGAATATTGCACGCCTGAGCTAATGCAGAATAAGAGCCATCCGCCGCCACCAGCAATTTTGCACTCAGCTGCTGGCCGTTATTCAGCATCACATTAGCTGACTCTGTCGTGCGGGTCACGTCCACTACTTTTGCCGGGCAATACAAAGTGACGCCCGGCGCTGTCTGTAATAAAGCAAATAACCGTTGCCCCGCATCGTGCAGCTCAATCACTTGACCCAACGCCGGTACACGATAATCTTGCGCCCGTAAATTCACAAAGCCAGAATGCCCATTATCACTGACGTGAACATGTTCAATGGCGGTGGCACAATCGGCCAATGCCGACCAAACACCGATATTCTCGAGCTGCTGGCATGTTCCCTGCGCCAGTGCGATGGCTCTGGCATCAAAACCCGGGTGCTGACGATTATCCGGCAGTTGGGCTTCAATCAGTGCCACCGGCACTGCCCCTTGCGTAAGGGATGAAATAGCCAGCGCCAATGTTGCACCAGCCATACCGCCGCCGACAATTATCACGCTCATCAGTTATCTCGCTGCCGCCATAAGAGCTTCAATTGCATCGGGATCTTTTACTACACTGGCGGTAAGATTTTCGTTACCGTCGGCAGTAATCACGATGTCATCCTCAATTCGGATACCAATACCGCGATATTGTGGCGGCACGTCGGCATCCGGCGCGATATACAGCCCAGGCTCAATGGTTAGCACCATGCCAGGTTCAAGAATACGCCCACGATCACTGTTAGCATAATCGCCAACATCATGCACATCCATCCCCAGCCAGTGGCTCAAACCATGCATAAAGAATGGCCGATGCGCCTGCTCAGTAATGAGTTGTTCAACATCACCTTTCAGGATGCCCAAATTGACCAAGCCGGTAATCATAATCCTCACGACCTGTTCTGTAACTTCACGAATACTGGTGCCGGGCCGGTATAGTTCGAGTGATTTGTTGATGGATGCCAATACGATGTCATAAATCTCACGCTGCGCCGGGGTAAACTTGCCATTCACCGGGAAGGTACGCGTGATGTCGCCCGCATAACCCTGATATTCACAACCCGCGTCAATCAGTACCAGTTCGCCATCACGCAGCTCACACTCATTTTCGGTGTAATGCAAAATGCAGCCGTTTTCACCGCCACCAACGATCGTGTTATATGCCGGATAACGCGCACCATGGCGAGTAAACTCATGCAGAATTTCCCCTTCCAACTGGTACTCAAACATCCCCGGACGGCATCTTTCCATCGCGCGAGTGTGGGCCAACGCACTGATTTCACCAGCGCGGCGCATCACCGCAATTTCTTCTTCTGACTTAAACAGACGCATTTCATGCAGCCATGGACGCCAGTCCGTTAAAGTTGCTGGTGCACGCAGATTTTTACGAAAACCATTGCGTAATCGCTCCAACGCGGCAAACACAATTTTATCGGCATAGTCATATTGGCCCTGCGCGTGATAGACCACATCAAGGCGATTAAGCAGCAAATAGAGATGTTCGTCGATTTCGTTAAAAGATAATGCGCGATCGACCCCTAACTTTGTAGGCGCAGCCTCTTGCCCCAAACGACGACCAAACCAGATTTCAGCAGTTAAATCCCGTACCCGGTTAAACAATACGCTGTGGTTGTGTGTCTCATCACTTTTCACCAGAATCAATACCGCTTCCGGCTCATTGAAACCCGTCAGGTAACTAAAATCGCTATTCTGCCGATAAGGATATTCGGAATCCGCGCTGCGTGTGGCCTCTGGTGCGGCAAAAATAATGGCTGCACTGCCTGGAGCCATCTTCGCTAACAACGCCTGACGGCGGTTCTGGTATTCTTGCTGAGTCATCACACCCTCCTGAAATATCCGGTTTTCATCATTCAAAACACAACATGGATTTGTTTAGTGTAATGTCGGCTTACGTATTTCCGGAGCTGTCGGCTTTTCTTGCGTAAATTCGATATGGCACAAGATTGCCGCGACACGCACATACTCAATCACTTCTTCCAATGACTGAGCCAGTTCTTCTTGATCTTCATCTTCGTCATACCCTAACTGAGCGATATTACGCAAATCATCGATCGCTTCGCCGACTTCATCTTTCACTTGCGCCAGCTTCGGTTGCAGCATCCCAAGCCCTAGCAGGAAATGGTTAACCCAGCCTGATAATGCATCAGCACGGTCAAAAACCGTGATCTCTTCCCCTTCAGGAATCAATAACTGGAACATAAAACCTTCGTTTTCCAGCGCTTCTTGTGTTGCTTCATGTAACTGTTGTAACGGTAAATCCAGTGATTGTGAAAACGCGACACCTTCATTGGTCAGGTCATGCACCAAGGTGCGCCAACCGTTGTCTTTACTGCCACCACAGAGCATTCCGCTGATCAAACCATGCATTTCAGCGGGGGTTAATGCCACTGCTTGCTGGTTCAATGCCAGGGCAAGTGATTGGTAAGTCGGTAATGTATTCTCTATAGACATGCGTATTGGTCATCGTTGGCAGGATAAGTTCGTGTTATGCTACCACCAAGAAAGGTCGCTATACCAGAAAACGCAACGCTATATACCCTATAGATTTCAATATGCAGGAAGGCAGCAAACAGATTTGCAATTTGAAAGATGGGGGATAAAGGGGTTGTATCTTGGTATCGAGGTATATATAGTGACGCCCGCTTTGCAGCTACGAGCAATTTGCCTCTGGTTTTCAGGGCTGGCGCGAAATTAGTCAGGAAGGTCGCATGTCTGCACAACCGGTAGATATTCAAATTTTTGGTCGCTCGTTAAGAGTTAATTGTCCGCCAGAACAACAAGATGCGTTGAACATGGCAGCAGAAGATCTTAACCAACGGTTGCAAGATCTGAAAGTTCGCACTAGAGTCACCAATACTGAGCAGTTAGTTTTTATCGCGGCATTGAACGTATGTCACGAATTAGCTCAGGAAAGATTAAAAACCCGTGACTATGCTTCCAATATGGAGCAACGTATACGAATGCTACAACAGACCATTGAACAGGCATTGCTTGAACAGGGTCGCATCTCTGAACGTCAGGATGCACAATTTGAATAAATCTCTGTTGAATGATAGATTCAGCAGTGAGTAAAGAATTTCTCTGAGGTGTTTGTCAGCGGGTCAGTCCCCTGAGCCGATATTTAATACCAACAGAATGTAGTGCCTCCGTAACCGGTGCGCATGCTCGGTCCGCCGAGAAGCCTTAAGGTTGCGACGCTGCGTTCACCTTGAACCATGGGTTCAAGGGTTACAGCCTGCGGCGGCATCTCGGAGATCCCTTTCTTATCGTGTAACCGGCACTTTTTGGTTATCACGTTCGTTGTGATACAGGCAATTTCCTCCTTACTTAGTTAACAACTTGTTTTTTAAGTCAATAAAATGCCCTTGAATCCGCAACATGCCCTTGAGCGGCAAAAAATTCGCAGTGAAATTCGTGAGCGCCGGCGCTTGCTCACTCCGGAGCAACAGCAGCAATCAGCTCATCTCGCCGCCAGTCATCTCGCCTCCCACCATAAAATTCAACAAGCGAATACGGTCGCGATATTTCTCTCTTTTGATGGCGAGCTGAATACTGACCCGGTTATCGAGTTGCTGTGGCAGCAGAAAAAGCAAGTTTATCTCCCTGTTCTCCACCCCTTCAGCCCCGGGAATTTACTCTTTCTCAGCTATCGGCCTGATAGCCAGCTTATACGTAACCGGCTGAAAATCTTTGAACCTCAGTTAGATGTGCGCGATGTTCTGCCCTTAAACCAGCTAGACGTGGTGATAACCCCGCTGGTGGCATTCGATCAACACGGGCAGCGCTTAGGGATGGGGGGTGGTTTTTATGACCGCACACTACAACACTGGCAGCATGGCGGCCCCTATCCTATTGGTCTTGCTCATGATTGTCAGCGCGTAGAATATTTACCCAGTGAACATTGGGATGTGCCACTACCCGAGATAGTCACACCGGAAAAAGTCTGGCGGTGGTGAACCAAGACTTTCCGCATAAAAAAACACCCGAAATCTCGTGATAGCGGGTGTTCAGTCATTTTTTACTCACGCGGACATCACATAACCATACCCAAAGACATTGACGTTGCCGCTAGGCAGCAATGCCAAGACGAAGAATATGTTAGTACAATAAACGCGCGCGTATAGTCCCTGGAATCGCCTTCATGGCTAACAATGCTTTTTCTGCATTTTCCGCATCATCAGTTTCTACGTCGATAACGACGTAACCGATTTCAGCGCTGGTTTGCAAATATTGCGCCGCGATATTGACGTTCTGTTCAGCAAAAATTTTGTTAATGCTGGTCAGAATGCCAGGACGGTTTTCATGGATATGCAGCAGACGGCGGGTATTGTCGCCGTGGGCTGGCAGAGAAACTTCTGGGAAGTTAACCGCAGACAGCGTTGAACCGTTGTCAGAGTACTTCGCCAGTTTACCGGCCACTTCGTCACCGATATTTTCCTGCGCTTCCTGAGTGGAGCCACCGATATGCGGAGTCAATAACACATTATCAAACTCGCACAATGGTGAATTGAACGGGTCTTTATTGGTTGCTGGCTCTTCAGGGAAAACGTCAATTGCCGCACCGGCCAGATGATTACTAGCCAATGCATCACACAGCGCCGGAATATCAACCACGGTACCGCGTGAGGCGTTAATCAACATCGCACCGGGCTTCATCAGTGCTAATTGCTCTGGGCCAATCATATTTTTAGTGGAGTGATTTTCTGGCACATGCAGGCTTATCACGTCACTCATGTTCAATAAATCAGACAGATGGCGAACCTGCTGCGCATTCCCCAACGACAGCTTATTCTCGATATCGTAGAAGAAGACTTTCATGCCGACACTTTCAGCCAAAATACCCAACTGAGTACCGATATGACCATACCCGATGATACCCAGCTTTTTGCCACGGGCTTCATAGGAGCCAACCGCCAACTTATTCCACTCGCCACGATGCGCTTTGGCATTAGCTGAGGGAATACCACGGAACATCAACAGTAACTCGCCCAGTACCATTTCGGCGACCGAACGGGTATTGGAGAAAGGTGCATTGAATACCGGCACACCGCGTTTGGTTGCCGCATTTAAATCAACCTGATTAGTCCCGATACAGAAACAACCTACTGCAACTAATTTTTCTGCTGCAGCAAAAACTTCTTCGGACAGATGCGTGCGCGATCGAATCCCGACGAAGTGAGCATCACGAATAGATTCTTTCAGTGATTCGGTGTCTAAGGCACCTTTATGATATTCAATATTGCTATAACCGGCCGCACGCAGATTATCAACCGTGCTCTGGTGCACCCCTTCCACTAACAGAAACTTAATTCTGTCTTTCTCCAGTGATACTTTTGCCATGTCCCCGACCCTATTTTCAGACTTCAGATGTGGCTGCCGATATCGAATGAATCCGGTCAGCACCCTGCCAACATAACAAATATTACGCGGGCGGCAATACAAACGATTGCCTGTCTATCAGCATAACAATCAGTGCGGATGTTAATTTATGGAATAAAAAACTGGCTGAGGGAGAGTTAATGGCAGGTTAATAAAATGAAATGCAAAATTGTGATATATATCACCAAATTTAACCATTTAAAGAAAAGATATTTAAAGACAATAATTATCAGGGTGAAGTCAATAAACCACACCCTGAGCAAGGTTTAACTGATCACTTTAGAAGCACAGTCTTCACACCGTCAGCGGTGCCAATCAGAGCCACATCAGCACCCCGGTTGGCAAATAACCCCACAGTGACAACGCCAGCAATGCCATTAATTTTATTTTCTAACGCGACTGCATCTAAAATAGTCAGGTTATGGACATCCAGAATAACGTTGCCGTTATCGGTCAGAACATTTTGGCGATATTCCGGTAACCCACCCAATTTAACCAGCTCACGGGCAACATAAGAGCGAGCCATCGGAATAACTTCTACTGGCAGCGGGAACTTACCCAACACGTCAACCTGCTTAGATGCATCGGCAATACAGATGAATTTACGCGCTATAGCGGCAATAATTTTCTCACGCGTCAGGGCGGCACCGCCCCCTTTAATCATCTGCATCTGGCCGTTAATTTCATCTGCACCATCGACATAAATATCCAGCGTATCTACTTCGTTGCAATCAAATACCTGAATACCGTAACTTTTCAGCTTGGCTGTAGATGCGTCAGAGCTGGAAACCGCCCCTTCAATTTGGCCTTTGATGGAAGCGAGAGCATCAATGAAATGTGCCGCAGTTGAGCCGGTCCCGACCCCAACAATAGTGCCAGGTTTGACATAATCTAATGCTGCCCAGCCCACTGCCTTTTTAAGTTCATCCTGAGTCATGGTAAATTCGCGCCTTGATATGAAAGAAAACCTGAGGTCATTATAGAGCATATACACCAGAAATCGCCGCAATAAAGCCCGTTTAGGATACGGTTAATTCTAGCAAGCTCACAGTTATGTCCGTTTATTTGTGGCGAGCACTCAGGCATTCCGACATAGAAAAATGATCAAAATGTGGCATAGTGCGATATCAACTTAATATTTGGAGAGATGACTCCGATGAAACGCCCAGACTACCGTACGCTACAAGCGCTGGACGCGGTGATCCGTGAACGCGGTTTTGAACGCGCGGCACAAAAACTCTGTATCACCCAATCGGCGGTATCTCAACGCATTAAGCAGTTAGAGAACCTGTTCGGTCAGCCTCTATTGGTGCGCACAGTCCCCCCTCGCCCAACGGAACAAGGGCAGAAGTTGCTCGCATTACTGCATCAGGTTGAACTGCTGGAAGAGGAGTGGCTAGGCAATGACAATGGCGGGGATACCCCTTTGCTACTGTCGCTGGCGGTCAACGCCGACAGTCTGGCAACCTGGTTACTTCCAGCATTGAAACCGGTGTTGGCTGACTCCCCGATTCGGCTTAATTTACAAGTCGAAGATGAAACCCGAACACAAGAACGCTTGCGCCGTGGTGAAGTCGTGGGCGCGGTCAGTATCCAACCGCAACCACTACCAAGTTGTTTGGTCGATCAATTGGGGGCGCTGGATTATCTGTTTGTTGCGTCGAAACCTTTCGCAGAGCGTTATTTTCCCAATGGCGTCACTCGTTCAGCCTTGCTGAAAGCGCCAGCGGTAGCTTTTGACCATTTGGATGATATGCATCAGGCGTTTTTGCAGCAGAATTTCGATTTATCGCCGGGGAGTGTCCCCTGCCATATCGTTAACTCCTCAGAAGCCTTTGTGCAACTAGCGAGGCAAGGCACTACTTGCTGTATGATCCCGCATTTGCAAATCGAAAAAGAATTGGCGTCCGGTGAGCTGATTGATTTGACCCCGGGATTATTGCAACGGCGGATGTTGTTCTGGCATCGATTTGCGCCAGAAAGCCGGACGATGAGAAAAGTCACTGACGCCCTGTTATCTTACGGGCGTCAGGTATTACGGCAAGACTAGCTTTTATTTAGCCGCCGCTGCTGGTGTGCTGGCAGCGGTTTTTAGCTCAAACACGACATCGACCTGATCATCAAAGTGGATGGTTTGTTGCTCGTAAGTTTGAGCTGCATCTGTCGCGGGCGCGGCTTCAGCGCTCTTAAACATACGCGCTACCGGCATTGGCTGGTAGTTCGCAACATGATAGCGAATGCTATAAACCGGCCCTAATTTGACCTTAAACCCTTCCGCTAAAGAACCGGCCTGGCTAATGGCATTCTCAATGGCTTTTTTGCGCGCTTGTTCACGGTAAGTCTCTGGATTAGCGACACCCAGTTCGACTGCACGAATCTCATTAAGGCCAGACTTGAGTGCGCCATCCAGCAGGTCGTCTAATTTTTCAAGCTGGCGCAGTGTGACTTGAACCTGACGCACGGCACGGTAGCCTTTCAATACTGCTTCACCGGTTTTCTGGTAATCATATTCAGGCTGGGTGCGGATATTGGCAGCGTTAATATCTTTCTTATCGATGCCACTTTTACGTAGGAAATCAAAATATTGTGAGACGCGGGTATCCGCTTGTTTTTTGGCATCTGCGGCATCTTTGGCAGACACACTGACTTCAATAGCGATTGTGGCAATATCTGGAGTCGCATCCACACTGGCAGTACCGGAGGTGACAACATGCGGCCCTTCTGGCACTTCGGCGGCTTGAGCTTGTAGCGCCAAAGGTAACGTCCCTAATCCCATCATTGCGGCCAAAGCCAATGTCTTCAACTTCACGGAAGCCTCCTAAAATATGCATAACAAATAAATTAGCTGCAGCTAGATAACCAGTGAATTTAATTAGTCACAAACACATTTGCAGTTAATTACACTCACATGTATCTCATTGGCAAGATGATTCATTTGCTGTCGGTAATCTGATTAACACATCAACCGTAGCATATCTTAGGGGTCATGGGATTCAGATTAGTGATAAAAAATCACAGATTTAACCCCTGACACGCCAACTGAAAAGCAATAAACCACATCACGCCTCCGACCAACAGATTAATCACCCGCTGCGAGGTCGAACGGTTTAGCCACGGTGATAACCATGCAGCTAATAGCGCCAAGGCAAAAAACCAAGTAACAGAGGCGCTTACGGCGCCAAATGCAAACCAAGGCCGGACATCAGGTAAGAGTTGCCCCCCCAAACTCCCCAGCACCACAAAGGTATCCAGATAAACATGTGGATTAAGCCAAGTCACCGCCAATAGCGTCACGATGATGCGCCAGCGCCCCTGTGTACCGGCGACAGCAGAGGATGAGGTATTCTCCCCCCGCCAGGCTGCTAGCAGTGCTCCCCAGCCATACCACAGCAGGAAAACCACACCACCCCAAGTCACCAGAGCCAGCAACAGTGGTGAGCGGCTTAATAAAGCACTGCCGCCAAAAATACCAGCACAAATCAAGATGATGTCACTGAGCGCACAAAGCCCAGCACTCATTAAATGATGCTGCCGCTTAATTCCCTGATTCATCACAAACGCATTTTGTGGCCCCAAAGGCAAAATCATGGCGGCGCTAAGAGCAAAACCTTGTAAAAACACAGCTAACATACTGTTACCTTTAAATAATCATCAGAATTCACTGAGAAAAGAGGAAAGCAATTAGCAGCATATTACGGGGAGAAAATCATCAGAGGAAATTGATATTTCTTATCAACTATAAGTAAAGCTAATGGCGATTAAATGGGTATCGAGGATAAACGGGAAAATAAGAAAAAACGGGCCGATAGCAGCCCGTATTAACATCATTCACTGCTTTTATGCTGACGGAGTCGATTCTGCAGTGGCGACCTGATGCAAATGCACATCCATCTGCGGGTAAGGAATGCCAATTTTATTGGCATCCAACGCACGTTTGAAGTTTTCCATCAAATCCCAATATACGTCCATTGCATCGCCGTTGGTAGTCCAGACTCGCACAGTGAAGTTTAGTGAGGACGCTGCCATTTCATTGAGGCGTACGGTCACGCCTTTGTCATGCATAATACGTGAATCAGCGGCAATGATATCGCCCAGAACTTTCTTCACCACATCAATATCAGCATCATAAGCTACGCCAATAACCATATCAGTACGACGGTTCGGTTCACGGCTAGTATTGATGATATTGTTGGCAATGATTTTGCCATTTGGCACTACGATGATCTTATCGTCTACGGTGCGCAGCGTGGTTGAAAAAATCTGTACCTGTACCACGGTACCAGCGACACCACCCAGATCGACATATTCACCCGCTTTAAACGGACGGAAGGCCACCAGTAGTACACCAGCGGCAAAGTTGGACAGTGAGCCTTGCAACGCCAAACCGACGGCTAAACCGGCAGCACCGATAACGGCAATCACCGAGGCAGTTTGTACTCCAAGACGGCCCAGTACAGCAACGATAGTGAAGGCCAGAATGCTGTAACGCACCATTGCTGCCAGAAAATCTGCCACCGTGACATCAATGCCCCGTAGCTTCATTACCCGGCCAAGCATCCGTGAGACCACTTTGGCAATAATTGAACCGACAATCAGGATTAGCAGCGCCGCAACAAGATTGACAGCATATTGAATCAGCAAATCCTGATTATTAATAAACCAGCTACTGGCTTCATTGATACTATCAACTACGTTTAACTCTTCCATTTAAACCATCCTACAAAAAAGTCCCCATGACTGGAGAAAATTACACATAAAATAACAATAAGTCGTAGGTTAGTTTAGCGAACAATCTGGCGAGGGTAACGAATAATATTTTATATCATGATAATTAATAGGGGATTAACGGTAGTATCCCCAAGGCATGAAAACAAAAAAGCCAATTCAAAAATAAATTTGAATATGGCTAACCACTGAATTTCCCGTGTTATTCAGATATCAACAACTGAGCAATAACAGACTGAAGTTTATTCCGGCGCCGTCGATGTTACTGAATGTAAATGTACATCCATCTGCGGATAAGGAATGCCAATATTATTGGCATCCAATGCACGTTTGAAATTTTCCATCAGATCCCAGTAAACCGGCATAGCATCCACATTGGCCGTCCAAACTCTGACAGTGAAATTAAGTGATGAAGCTGCCATTTCATGTAATCTAACAATAACGCCACGCTGATGTATAATTCGAACATCTGCAGAGATAATATCTCCCAGCACTTTTTTCACCAGATCTATATCTGCATTATAGGCTACTCCAATCATCATATCGGTACGACGATTAGGCTCCCTGCTGATATTAATTATATTATTGGCGATTATTTTACTATTTGGCACGACTATAATTTTATCATCGGGAGCACGCAATGTTGTCGATAGTATTTGTACTTGAACAACTGTCCCGGCAGCACCGCCCAGATCGACTTGTTCTCCTGCCTTTAATGGCCGGAATGTCACTAATAATACCCCGGCAGCAAGGTTGGAGAGTGATCCCTGCAAAGCGAGTGCGACCGCTAAACCTGCGGCACCAATAACAGCAATAACTGAGGTGGTTTGAACACCGAGGCGGCCTAATACTGCAACAAAGGTAAAGACCAGAATACTGTATCGAACAATTGCAGCAATAAAATCAGCAACGGTAGAATCGATACCACGGGCACTCATCATTCTTTGAACTGAATTTGAAACAACTTTTGCGACAATGACACCAATAATCAGAATAAGCAATGCCATCAGAATATTAACTATATATATGATTAATAAATCCTTATTATCCACCAACCAAACTGTCGCTTCATTAATACCGTCAACAACATTCAGCTCTTCCATATAGTTATTCCTCTTAAATCGATAAAAAAAGAAACCATGTAATAGGTTATCTATCTCAGCACGTTAATTATTGCCTTAGCACTTAAAAAGAAGGAATTATAGGATTATTCTTGTTTGTTCCGGTTCATAATTCAAAACAACAGAATAATCATGAATATATGAAATCCATCAACACCTCCTTGTGTTTTATATGTCAATAGCACTTAGAAAGAGAATGATTGAATCATATTTAAAGATGAATATTGTGAATGTGACTTAATCGATGTATCCGATAATAATGTAAAAAGGCCCCAGAGGGGCCTTTAAGCGTATGGCAAAAAACTGAATTACAGTACGTTGATTGCGTTCAGTTCTTTAAATGCCAATTCTAGGCGAGCGATCATGCTTACCTGAGCAGCACGTAACCACACACGTGGGTCGTAATGCTTTTTGTTCGGCTTGTCAGCACCTTCTGGGTTACCCAGTTGGCCTTGCAGATAGCCTTCGTTCTTCTTGTAGTAGTTCAGAATACCTTCCCATGTTGCCCACTGGGTATCGGTGTCGATATTCATTTTCACTACGCCGTAGCTTACTGCTTCTTTGATTTCAGCAGCAGTAGAACCTGAACCGCCGTGGAACACGAAGTTCAGGCTGTTATGCGGCAGATTGTGTTTCTTAGAAACATAATCCTGAGAGTCACGCAGAATCGTTGGGGTCAGTTTCACGTTACCTGGTTTGTAAACACCGTGTACGTTGCCGAAAGAGGCAGCGATGGTGAACCGTGGGCTGATAGCGTTCAGTTTTTCGTACGCATAATCAACGTCTTGTGGTTGAGTATACAGAGAAGATGCGTCCATATGGCTGTTATCCACGCCATCTTCTTCACCACCAGTACAACCCAGTTCGATTTCCAGCGTCATACCGATTTTTGACATACGAGTCAGGTATTTGCTACAGATTTCAATGTTTTCTTCCAGAGACTCTTCGGACAGGTCAATCATGTGAGAAGAGAACAGTGGTTTGCCAGTGGCAGCAAAGTGTTTTTCACCCGCATCCAACAAGCCGTCTAACCATGGCAGCAATTTCTTGGCGCAATGGTCGGTATGCAGAATAACAGGAACACCGTAATGCTCAGCCATCTGATGTACATGGTGTGCGCCAGAGATAGCGCCCAGAATTGCAGCACCTTGTGGCACGTCAGTCTTCACGCCTTTACCTGCGATGAATGCTGCACCACCGTTAGAGAACTGAACGATAACGGGTGCGCCCACTTTGGCTGCTGTTTCCAGCACTGCGTTGATAGAGTCGGTGCCGACACAGTTAACCGCAGGCAGAGCAAATTTGTTTTCTTTTGCTACTGCGAAGACTTTCTGTACGTCATCACCTGTGATGACACCTGGTTTTACGAAATCAAAAATTTTAGACATGTAAGTTGTCCTGTTTCGTCGACTGAAGATAGCAGCTATCCGGGAGGATAGGCCCTAAATGTAAATCGGTTTTTACACTACTCACGCCAGCAGGCGGTGAGTTAAAAGCGAAACGGGCGGCTTTCGCCCCCCGTTATCTAAATTACTGCTTAGCGCGCTCTTCCAGCATCACAACCGCTGGCAGTTTTTTCCCTTCTACGAACTCAAGGAAAGCGCCGCCGCCGGTAGAGATGTAAGAGATTTGGTCAGCAATGCCGAACAAGTCGATTGCTGCCAGAGTGTCACCGCCGCCTGCGATAGAGAATGCTTCGCTCTCTGCGATGGCGCGCGCCACAATCTCGGTCCCTTTACGGAAGTTAGGGAACTCGAACACACCAACCGGGCCATTCCACAGAATGGTTTTGGCGTTTTTCAGGATCTCAGCCAGACGTTCCGCAGACTCGTCGCCCAGATCCAGAATTTGCTCGTCATCTTTGATTTGGTTAGCTGGTTTCAGTGTCGCAGTGGCTGTTTCAGAGAACTCGGTAGCAACACGAACATCGGTAGGAACTGGGATATTGCAAGTTTCCAGCAGGCGTTTAGCTTCTGGAATCAGGTCTGCTTCATACAGAGATTTACCTACGTTGTTGCCTTGCGCGGCAACAAAGGTATTGGCGATACCGCCACCGACAATCAGCTGGTCTGCAATTTTAGACAGTGAACCCAGTACAGTCAGTTTGGTCGAAACTTTAGAACCACCAACGATGGCGACCATTGGACGCGCTGGGTTACCCAGTGCTTTACCTAATGCTTCCAACTCGGCAGACAACAGCGGGCCGGCACAGGCGATAGGCGCAAATTTACCCACACCGTGAGTAGAAGCCTGAGCACGGTGAGCTGTACCAAAAGCATCCATCACATACACATCACACAGTGCGGCATATTTCTTGGACAGAGTTTCGTCGTCTTTCTTTTCGCCTTTGTTAAAGCGAACGTTTTCCAGAACAACCAACTCGCCAGCTGCAATTTCAATGCCATCCAGATAATCTTTCGCCAGACGTACCGGAGCAGACAATTTGTCTTTCAGGTAGTTAACGACTGGCAGCAAGGAGAACTCTTCGTTGTACTCGCCTTCGGTCGGGCGACCCAAGTGAGAAGTAACCATTACTTTAGCGCCTTGCTTCAGTGCTGCCTCAATTGTCGGCAGAGATGCACGGATACGCGCATCTGAAGTCACTTTGCCCTCTTTTACCGGAACATTGAGGTCCGCACGGATCAGCACGCGTTTGCCAGCCAGATCCAGATCGGTCATCTTAATTACAGACATGGTGAATCCTCTTGTTGATTCTCTTTAAAGTTGCATAAGCTGCACACCAACCGTTGATGAAACCGCAATAAATCACGGAAAAACAATGTGTTAGCATGCCATACTAGAAACCACTTCTGGCCATCGCCAATGTCGTATCCAACATTCTATTGGCGAAACCCCATTCGTTATCGCACCATACCAGCGTCTTAATTAGGTGCTGCCCACTCACCCGCGTCTGGGTGCAATCAACAATCGCACTGTGCGGATCATGGTTAAAATCGGTCGACACCAATGGTAATTCCGTATAGTCAACTATACCACGAAATGAACCTCTTGCTGCCTTTTGCAAAAGCTGGTTAACCTCAGCCACGCCAACCGGGCTTGTCACGCTGACACTTAAATCGATCGCGGTGACGTTGATGGTTGGTACCCGCACCGAGATTGCTTCAAACCTGTCGCAAAACTTCGGAAATATGCGGGTAATCCCTGCCGCCAGTTTAGTATCAACCGGAATAATTGACTGACTGGCTGCCCGGGTACGGCGTAAATCCTGATGATAAGCATCAATAACGGGCTGGTCATTCATTGATGAATGAATGGTGGTGACAGTGCCGGACTCGATGCCATAAGCCACATCCAACAACTGAATAATAGGAATAATACAGTTCGTGGTACAGGAAGCGTTGGAAACAATTCGATGCTCTGCCTGTAAATCTTGATGATTAACACCATAAACCACTGTAGCGTCTAAATCATGGCCACCGGGATGGGCAAACAGTACCTTTTTGGCACCGGAGGTTAAATGCACCTCACCATCAGCACGGCTACCATACACGCCGCTACAATCCAGAACGACATCAATTCCTAACTCACCCCAGGGTAACTGCCCAATTTCTGGCTGATGTATCAGCCGGATAATATCGTCCCCGACGTATAATTTGTCGCATTCCTGACGAACATCCCAAGCAAATCGCCCATGGCTAGAGTCATACTTCAACAGATGGGCCATTCCTTCTGCATTAGCCAACTCATTAATAGCAACGACTGAAATCTCTGCCCGGCGACCTGATTCATACAATGCGCGTAAAACGCTACGGCCAATTCGGCCAAAGCCATTTATCGCTATACGGATTGTCATGTTACTTCCTGTTTCTGGTTATTATCATGCAACCCCATAGCGTACTTCAGCGCACCCTAAGATGTTAATCGTCTTATCACAATTCAGCCAGAATACATCCGGCTTTTTCCTCAGCGAAATGTGCTGAAATAGAAATTGAATTATGACTGAAACGCTTCAGCCAGAATAAACCAAACTAATCATAAAAGGAATATATCCCTGATAAAGGGCACAATTCATCCATCAATTGGCGAAAAAAAAGACTGCCGAAGCAGTCTTTTAACAGGTGTATTACCGGGATTATCATCACCATTTACACCCGACTATAGCTTCTTACGTAAAGCTACAGCATGTGTTGGTCACGTTGTGGCTTATTTCAACAACGCTTGAGCTTTTGCCACCACATTTTCTACGGTGAACCCAAACTCTTTGAACAGCAATTCCGCAGGAGCAGATTCACCGAAGGTGGTCATGCCCACAACCGCGCCATTCAGGCCAACATATTTGTACCAATAATCAGCAATACCCGCTTCTACCGCAACGCGAGCGCTCACTGCAGATGGCAATACAGATTCACGGTAAGCCGCGTCTTGCTTGTCGAATGCATCAGTTGATGGCATAGAGACAACACGAACTTTACGACCTGCGGCAGTCAGTTGGTCTGCAGCTGCAACCGCCAGTTCTACTTCAGAACCGGTCGCAATAAAGATCAATTCTGGCTGGCCTGCACAATCTTTCAGCACGTAAGCGCCTTTAGAAATGTTGGCTAACTGTTCAGCAGTACGTGGCTGTTGTGCCAGATTCTGACGGGAGAAGATCAGGGCACTTGGGCCGTCTTTACGTTCCAACGCGTACTGCCACGCTACCGCAGACTCAACTTGGTCACATGGACGCCAAGTGCTCATATTTGGTGTGACGCGCAGGCTCGCCATCTGCTCAACTGGCTGATGGGTTGGGCCGTCTTCGCCCAGACCGATTGAGTCATGAGTGTAAACAAAGATGCTGCGGATTTTCATCAGTGCAGCCATGCGTACTGCGTTACGGGCATATTCCACAAACATCAGGAAGGTTGCACCGTAAGGAATAAAACCACCGTGCAATGCGATACCGTTCATGATGGCAGACATACCAAATTCACGGACACCGTAGTGAATGTAGTTACCTGCCAGATCATCGCTCAGTGATTTAGAGCCAGACCAGATAGTCAAGTTACTGGGTGCCAAGTCAGCAGAGCCACCCAAGAATTCTGGCAAGACTTTACCGAAAGCCTCCAGCGCATTTTGTGATGCTTTACGGCTAGCAATCTTGGCTGGGTTGGCTTGTAACTCTTCGATGAATTTCTTGGATTCAGCTGCCCAGTTAGCTGGCAGCTCACCACTCACGCGGCGTTTGAATTCAGCAGCCAGTTCTGGATGTGCTTTAGCATAAGCGGCGAACTTCTCGTTCCAAGCGGCTTCTTTAGCCTTGCCTGCTTCTTTGGCATCCCACGCAGCATAAATATCTTGTGGAATTTCAAACGCTGGGTATTTCCAGCCTAATGCTTCACGAGTTGCTGCAACTTCATCAGCACCTAATGGTGCGCCATGAGAGTCATGAGTACCGGCTTTTTTCGGCGAACCAAAACCAATAATGGTTTTGCACATCAGCAATGATGGTTTGTCGGTAACTCTGCGGGCTTCTTCGATAGCGGCTTTGATAGCATCAGCGTTATGGCCATCAACACCACGAACAACATGCCAACCGTATGCTTCGAAACGGGCAGCGGTATCATCAGTAAACCACCCCTCAACGTGACCGTCGATGGAGATACCATTGTCATCATAGAAAGCGGTCAGTTTACCCAGCTTCATGGTACCCGCCAGAGAGCACACCTCGTGGGAGATACCTTCCATCATGCAGCCGTCACCCATAAAGGCATAGGTGCGGTGATTGACAATATCAAAACCTGGACGGTTAAACTGCGCGCCCAAAGTACGTTCTGCAATGGCAAAACCTACTGCGTTAGCAATGCCCTGACCCAATGGGCCAGTGGTTGTTTCTACGCCTGCGGTATAACCATATTCAGGGTGACCTGGCGTTTTAGAGTGCAACTGGCGGAAGTTTTTCAGTTCTTCCATTGGCAGATCATAGCCAGTGAGGTGCAGCAAGCTATAGATCAACATGGAGCCGTGACCATTCGACAAGACGAAACGGTCGCGATCTGCCCAGTGTGGATTGGTCGGATTATGGTTCAGGTAATCACGCCACAGAACTTCGGCAATATCTGCCATGCCCATAGGGGCGCCGGGGTGGCCGGAATTCGCTTTTTGCACGGCGTCCATGCTTAGTGCGCGGATCGCGTTGGCAAGCTCTTTACGAGAGGACATGTTTTACTCCAGGTCGGATTAAAAAAAGCGTTCAAGTTTACCATTTTCTCAGACTCAGCATTGAAACGGCAATCACTAAAACCAAATGAGCTATAACTTCCATATTAATGGCTAATGGAATCTGCTGATTTTCAGACAAAAGCTATAGCTGTAACGCCCAAGGCGCGTTAACCTCGCTGCGTTTTTAGCCGCAGATGAGCGAGTTAAACTCACGCTGGGCCACAAGTGCTCGTTTTTGCAAACAAACCAGTATAAATCCTACGTTGCAACAACGATTTCGGGCAAGACCTATTGCCGACAGAGTAGAACAACCGCAGGCGTTTCAACAGCTATTAATGCAATAGTTGAGGAGAATGTAATAGTGGTTTTAAGCCCTAGCCATGAATAGATAACAGCAATTAATACGTTGTCGTCACAGGTCGAACGACCCTATCCCATGATAAAAATCGCATAACCACAGGATGAAAGTGTTATGAAAATTCGTACTTCCATGATTGCACTGAGCCTCACAGCCTTACTGAGTGGCTGCCAAAACATGAATACTGATGGCTTGATGCAATCTGGTGCGCAAGCATTTCAGGCGGCAACACTGAGTGATGCTGATGTAAAAAACCTCAGTGAGAAATCTTGCGCGGAAATGGATCAAAAAGCTCAAATAGCCTCCGCAGATAGTGCCTACGGTCAACGTTTGGCAAAAATCTCAGCGGCCTTAGGTGACAATATCAATGGTACGCCAGCCAACTATAAAGTTTACGTCACAAAAGATGTCAATGCGTGGGCAATGGCCAATGGCTGCATCCGTGTCTATAGCGGCCTAATGGATATGATGACAGATAATGAAGTGGAAGGGGTGCTCGGCCATGAAATGGGCCATGTGGCATTAGGTCACACCCGTAAAGCGATGCAAGTAGCCTATGGGACTACCGCCCTACGCACTGCCGCTGCATCCGCAGGTGGCGTTGCAGGCCAACTTTCGCAATCTCAGTTGGCTGATATTGGTGAGAAATTGGTAAATGCTCAATTCTCCCAGAAGCAAGAGAGCGAAGCGGATGACTACTCATTCGATTTACTGAAAAAACAGGGCATTGATCCAAACGGCTTGGTCACCAGCTTCGAAAAACTGGCGACTATGGAAGCAGGACGCTCCAGTAGCATGTTCGATGATCATCCATCCTCACAAGCTCGGGCCGACCATATCCGTCAGCGCATTGCCAGTGGCCAGTAAACTTCATTAGTATTGATTCACTGTGCCTGCTCAGTGCAGGCATTTTCATTTCCCTGCTTCACTCACTTTCAGCGACATCAACCTGAATCTGTCCGGTGTCTACGCGTACTGGGTAGGTTTGCAAATCGCGATCACCTGGCTCTCGCAAACACTTGCCTGTTCGCACATCAAACACCGCACCATGCAATAAGCATTCAATAGTGCCCTCATCAAAAAAACCGGGGCTGAGTAACGCATTAGCATGAGGACAAACATCATCCATCGCAAAATATTCACCATCAATAATATAAATTCCAATACGTTTATCGCCGACACTCGCTGAAAAAGGCGAATCCGGTTTAACATACGATGCTTTGCATACGTTGACCCACCCCATAGAAACACTCCCCACATGCAGCATGCCAAAATTGAACTCACTACTATGAGTGTGTGCCAAATTCAGCTAATCGCCAGCGGTGGCATAAACAAAAAGGGCAAACCGAAGTTTGCCCTTTTATTGATATTGAGTCAGACGCTAAGGGTTACTCATCTTCAAGATAAGTGTAACCGTACAAGCCAGATTCGAACTCTTCCATAAACTGGGCTTGCAGCTCAGTATCCAGATCCGTTTCTTTCACTTGATCATGGAACTGTTTCAGCAGTTTCTCTGGGTTCAGTTGAACATATTCCAGCATATCCGCGACGGTATCGCCTTCGTCTGTCTGTTCAAACTCAACAGTGCCATCAGGGAAGACATACACATCTACTGCGGCGGTATCACCGAATAAGTTGTGCATGTTGCCCAAGATTTCCTGATAAGCCCCAACCATAAAGAAGCCCAAAAGTGGCGGATTTTCTGCATCGTACGGCGGCATTGGCATAGTGGTTGCCACCCCATCACCATCAATATAATGGTCAATGGTGCCATCGGAATCACAAGTGATATCCAGCAAGACGGCGCGACGCTCTGGTGGCTTATCTAACCCTTCCAGTGGCAAGACCGGGAAGAGTTGGTCGATACCCCATGCATCCGGCATTGACTGGAACAGCGAGAAATTGACATACAGCTTATCAGCCATACGTTCTTGCAGCTCATCAATGATTGGCCGGTGTGCACGATTGCTTGGATCCAGTTGCTTTTGAATCTCATTACAAATGCTCAAATACAGTTCTTCAGCCCAAGCGCGTTGGGTCAGTTCCAACATGCCATGAGCATATTGAGTATGAACATCGTGCAAATCCATCTGGCTATCATGCAGCCATTCGCGTAGCGAGCGACGATTTTCTGGCTCTTGCATTTCCAGCCAAGTATCCCACAGGCTTTCCAGCGCACGTGGCGCATCAGTAGCGGGTGGTTGAGGTTCAGTGAATTCGTTACGTTCCACCCCAATCACGTTGGAAACCAGCACCGTATGGTGCGCGGTGACTGCGCGGCCCGATTCCGTAATGACGGTTGGATGCGGTAAACCGTGCTCATTACAAGCATCACCAATCCCCCAGATAACGTTGTTGGCATATTCATTCAAGCCATAGTTAACTGAGCAATCGGATTGTGAGCGTGTCCCTTCGTAATCCACACCTAAACCACCGCCCACATCGAAACACTGAATATTGACACCCAGTTTATGCAGTTCCACATAGAAACGGGCAGATTCACGCACACCGGTGGAAATATCACGAATGTTCGAGAGCTGTGAACCCAAATGGAAATGCAATAATTGCAGACTTTCGAGGCTGTTAGCTTCACGCAGCATATCAACTAGCTGCAATACTTGAGTGGCTGATAAACCAAATTTGGATTTTTCGCCACCACTGGCCTGCCATTTACCAGAACCTTGTGACGCCAGACGTGCGCGAACCCCCAAGCGTGGTACAACATTCAAACGCTCGGCCTCTTCCAGTACCATTTTGATTTCTGACATCTTTTCGATGACCAGATAAACCTTGTGGCCCAGTTTTTCGCCGATCAACGCCAGACGGATATATTCACGGTCTTTATAACCATTACAAACGATAACTGAGCGAGTCATACCGGCATGCGCTAGAACGGCCATCATTTCCGCTTTAGAGCCCGCCTCCAACCCTAACGGCTCACCAGAATTAACTAATGACTCAATAACCCGCCGATGTTGGTTAACTTTAATGGGATAAACTAAAAAGTAATCACCTTCATAACCAAACGACTCACGCGCACGTTTAAACGCACCATTAATTGAGCGCAGACGGTGTTGCAAAATTTGCGGGAAACAGAATAACGCTGGCAAGCGCTGCCCGCGATCCTTCTGCATATCTTTGACCAGTTGCGCCAGATCGACACGTGCCTCACGGACATCCGGATCAGGGCAAACACTGATATGACCCAGTTCATTGATGTCATAATAGTAGTTACCCCAATGGGCGACGTTATACGTGCTCAGCATCTTGCTGGCATTACGATCATTCATGGCAACCTCCTGCATGGAGCGTAAAGAAATATGTGCGCCCGCAGCTGACGGACGGTCAATCAAGTTATCATCAGACATAATTCGCCTCTATTGCGATACTGACGATAAAGTCAGCTACTATCGCAGCTACAACCAGCAAGGACAACCCGCGTGAATGCCAAAATGGCAGGATATTGCGCTGAAAAGCGCACTCCACAAGCAGTTATCACTCAGCTATTCATTACCCAAACAGGGTAAAACACGTTTAAATGAAGAATACGTTGGACTGTAAATACGTATTGAGATTTTGTGAATCAGATTAGCCGCAAAGTCGCCAGGCCAGCCAGATTCAGTGCTTCAGGCAGTAATTAACCCGCCCGCGAATCCTGAGTTGCACCCATGTGGGTATAACATCGGGTTGATGGCGTACAAGAAAGGAAGGTTGCAAGGGGAGATTGAACGTCAGAACGACGTAGCTGTTGATGTGCAGCAACCAGTAGACAACGGATCATTAATCCAACCACCTCCACGCAAGCCGCTCATGATGAACGGACAAGACTTAATAGAATAGACAATTTAGGTAACAGTTCGATGACGCTGCCGTATCAGTGTTTACCTGCGATCCTGGCCCATTGTTGATGGCCCCATCACTCAGCGCAAAACACCGAAAACCTCACAATGAGCGAATGTCATCTTCTGCCATCTTCATCATTGCATATCAAATAAGCTGCGCGCGCAGTTTATACCTATAACGCGGGCAAAATGCAAAATGAAAATGACCCGTAACTGTATCAAGCGGTAAATAAATCAAGCGACAACCAAAGTGAGAAATATCTTGATGCAAAAAGGGCTGGCATTAATGGGGAAAGCTGACCTAAAATAGACGTCCAGATGTTAATACATCCATACATTTTAATTGCTAGAATGCCTCTTGTGCCATAAACACATCAGGTTTCTTAATATAGATAGACTGCTAAAGGCTTTGCCTAAAGGGGCATTGTAAAGCGCAATGCAGCAATAACCTGCTCAGACTTGGGTTTCTGTTGCCTGGCTTCAATGCTATGCAGTGACTTTTCACTTGTATTCAAGGTAAAGAAAATAATGGCTAAACACCTATTTACGTCAGAATCCGTTTCTGAAGGGCATCCTGATAAAATCGCGGACCAAATTTCAGATGCGGTACTTGACGCAATTCTTGAACAAGACCCAAAAGCACGTGTTGCCTGCGAGACCTATGTCAAAACGGGTATGGTATTGGTTGGTGGCGAAGTCACCACTAACGCATGGGTTGATATCGAAGAGATCACCCGTCGTACCGTGCGCGAAATCGGTTATGTAAATTCTGAGATGGGTTTTGATGCGAACTCTTGTGCTGTGTTGAGCGCAATTGGTAAGCAGTCTCCTGACATCAACCAAGGTGTTGACCGTGCAGACCCACGGGAACAAGGTGCGGGTGACCAAGGTTTGATGTTCGGTTACGCCACCAACGAAACCAGCGTGTTAATGCCTGCGCCTATTACTTATGCTCACCGTTTGGTTGAACGTCAGGCTAAAGTGCGTAAAAACGGGACATTGCCATGGTTGCGCCCGGATGCCAAAAGTCAGGTGACTTTCCAGTATGACGACGGAAAAATTGTTGGTATCGACGCGGTAGTGCTGTCAACTCAGCACTCAGAAGATATCAATCAGAAAGATTTACATGAAGCGGTAATGGAAGAAATCATCAAGCCGGTTCTGCCTGCTGAGTGGATTACTGCATCGACCAAATACTTTATTAACCCAACTGGTCGTTTTGTTATCGGCGGCCCAATGGGTGACTGTGGTCTGACAGGCCGTAAAATTATCGTTGATACATACGGCGGTATGGCTCGTCATGGTGGCGGTGCATTCTCAGGTAAAGATCCATCCAAAGTTGACCGTTCAGCCGCCTATGCTGCTCGTTATGTTGCCAAGAATATTGTCGCCGCAGGGCTGGCGGATCGTTGTGAGATTCAAGTGTCTTACGCCATCGGCGTGGCAGAGCCAACCTCCATCATGGTGGAAGCATTTGGTACTGAGAAGATCCCAGCAGATCAACTCACTGCGCTGGTACGTGAATTCTTCGATCTGCGTCCATATGGTTTAATTGAAATGCTGGATCTGCTGCACCCGATCTATCGCGAAACCGCAGCCTATGGTCACTTTGGTCGTGAAAACTTCCCTTGGGAAAAAACCGACAAAGCCGCACTGTTGCGTGATGCTGCTGGCCTGAAATAAGTTTTCGCACCACCATTAAACGTGCAAAAACCCCGCTCTGCGGGGTTTTTTTATCACTCACATAGTTGATGAGTTACGTTAGCGATATCGACGATAGCGCTCAATCGCACTGAATATTCCCATCCCTGTCAGCATTGCTGCGACAAAGATAATGCCTTTGAACATCCCTGCCCCCACTAACACCAAGGCCGGCCCTGGGCATATCCCCGCCAGTCCCCAACCGATACCGAACAGTAAACTCCCCGAGATTAACCGCCTATCAATATGAGTCGCAGTGGGTAACTGGAGAGGCTGCCCCAGCAAACTGGTTTGACGCTTTTTGGCCCAAGTAAAACCTATGGTTGCCACCCCGACCGCAGCAGCCATCACCAATGCCAGCGAAGGATCCCACAGACCTCCAATATCCAGAAAACCGAGCACTTTCGCCGGATTTGCCATACCCGCAATAATCAAACCTAGCCCAAAAATCAGCCCAGAGACCAATGAGAAAAGTAAATTCATATTCCCTTCCTACGTTAGCCTATCGACTAAGCGAATAAATGGCGAACAAGCCATACAGTGAGAAAGCCGGTAAACATAAAACTGAGTGTTGCTACCAGTGAACGCAATGAAAAACGCGCCAAGCCACAAACGCCATGTCCGCTGGTGCAGCCTGCGCCATAGCGGGTTCCGATCCCCACCAATAATCCTGCCACTATCAAAGTAGGGAAATCAGCCTCAATCTGGATTGCGGGTAGCACGGTGAAAAGTGAATAGATAAAAGGAGAAATAATCAGGCCGATGATGAAAGTGACGCGCCAAGAGATATCCTCGGATTTTGGTGGTAACAAGCCGCCTAAAATGCCACTAATACCGGCAATTCTGCCATTCCAGAGTAATAAGAGGGTCACTGCGATCCCCAATATTGCCCCACCTGCCAGTGCACTATAAGGGGTAAAGTTAGCCCAATCGATAGTCATACGCCCTCCTTCTCTTGCGGGCAGTAAAGCCGATAAAGCACTTCAAGCAGAGCCAGAATGTTATTATCAGCTATTGAATAAAAAATTCGTTTTCCCTCGCGGCGAGTGTTTACCAGCCCATCACTGCGTAGTACACCAAGCTGCTGTGACAGTGTTGGCTGGTGAATACCTAATGCCGCTTCCAATTCACCCACCGCTTTTTCTCCCTGGCTCAGTTGGCATAGCAATAGCAACCGATCCTCATTTGCCAATATGCGTAGCACATCACAAGCTTGCCCGGCCGCTTGCCGCATCAGGTCTACACTGATTTCTTTATCGCCATCCATAAGTATCCCTGACATTTATATTCAATATATATATTTATATTATATATTTTAATATAATGATCAACTAAAAATAGTTCTCTCTGCTGGCTTGCATCTGGATATCTGCCGTTTTATTCTTCCGCAATATGAGTTCACGAAGAATCCCCATCGCGTTACAGCAAGCAGTTATGCGCTGTCTGCGCCATAAATTACAGCTGGCAAACCAGCATCTTGGCACCGACTACCCTGAGCCAAAAATCAACTATCATCAACGTGGCACCAGCGCGGGTAGCGCCTATCTGCAATCCTTTGAAATTCGCCTCAATCCGGTTTTACTGCTGGAAAATCAACAGTCTTTTATTGATGAAGTTGTACCCCATGAGCTGGCGCACTTGCTGGTTTATCGTCAGTTTGGTCGCGTGGCTCCCCACGGTAAAGAGTGGCGTTGGATGATGGAACAAGTACTGCAAGTCCCGGCTAGCCGTACCCATCAGTTTGAAGTCGCCTCTGTGCGTAGCAAAACCTTTAATTATCAATGCAAGTGTCAGCAACACGCTCTGACTATTCGTCGCCACAATAAAGTGCAACGCGGTGAGAGTGAATACCGTTGCCGTCATTGTGGTGAAAAACTACAGTTCGTGGTCGTGAAAAGCTGTTAGATATTAATGTTATTTGTTATAAAACAGCATGTTAACTTGCCATTTATTGCCATTGTCTATAACCTGCCTGCTTTTCATTATCGGGCTGTTTTGAGACATGTTACGCAAACTTCTATTCCTGCTGGTTTTATCCTCCCCACTATTTACCCCCACAAGCTACAGCCAGAGCATCAATAACTTTTCCCAAGCCAAGGCCGTCGCCGCAAAAATTAATCGCGATGCACCCGGTAGCTTTTATTGTGGATGCAAGATTAACTGGCAAGGTAAAAAAGGCATACCCGATCTAAAGAGTTGCGGCTATCAACCGAGAAAAAATGCACAACGTGCGGCACGGATTGAATGGGAACATGTGGTTCCGGCTTGGCAATTTGGCCACCAGCGTCAATGCTGGCAACAAGGCGGGCGCAAGAATTGCGCTAAAGATCCCGTCTATCGCCAGATAGAGACTGACTTGCATAATCTGCAACCCGCTATTGGTGAAGTAAATGGTGATCGCAATAACTTCATGTATTCCCAATGGAATGGTGGCAATGGTCAATATGGCCAATGTGATATGAAAGTCGATTTCAAAAATAAGCAGGCAGAACCTCCAGCACGTGCGCGTGGGGCTATAGCACGGACTTATTTTTATATGCGCGATCAATATCAATTGCGTCTGTCCAAGCAGCAAAGCAAGCTATTTGAAATCTGGGATCGCCAGTACCCAGTCACTCGTTGGGAATGCCAACGCGATGAACGAGTAGCAAAAGCGCAAGGGAATCATAACCCTTATGTACAACAGGCTTGCCAGCAGCAAAAAGGCTAATCTAGTATACTGGTCAATATTTTCGTTTCAGGACGTCACTCATGCGAATACCCCGCATCTATCATCCGCAGCCTTTGCAGGCCAATACTGAACTGGCACTCAGCGATGAGGCGGCGAATCATGTCGGCCGCGTTCTGCGAATGGGCGAAGGGCAAAGTCTGCAATTATTTGATGGCAGTAATCAGGTTTTTGCGGCTGAAATTATCCGGGTTGATAAAAAAAACCTGATTGTCCGGCTGGCAGAGGGGCAGGTAGAAGATCGTGAATCCCCTTTAAATCTGCATTTAGGCCAGGTTATCTCCCGTGGGGAGAAAATGGAGTTTACGGTTCAAAAATCTATTGAACTGGGTGTCAATGTCATCACACCACTGTTCTCTGAGCGCTGCGGCGTAAAACTTGATGGCGAACGCTTGGCGAAGAAAATTCAGCAGTGGCAGAAAATTGCTATCGCCGCCTGCGAACAATGCGGGCGCAATACTGTCCCGAAAATTCGCGAAGCCATGCAGCTATCTGACTGGTGTGCAGAGCAAGATGACAGTCTGAAACTTAACCTGCACCCACGCGCCAGCAACAGCATCAATACCCTCCCCTCGTCACTTAACAAAGTACGTCTATTGATAGGCCCGGAAGGCGGTCTCTCTGGTGATGAAATTGCTATGACCTCGCGCCTTGGATTTACTGATATCCTGCTAGGACCACGCGTCCTGCGTACCGAAACTACCGCCCTTACCGCCATCACTGCTTTGCAGGTGCGGTTTGGCGATCTGGGATAAATTTTGTTCCCATTAGGAGAGAAGAATGATCAAGCTCGGCATCGTAATGGACCCAATCTCGTCCATTAATATTAAGAAAGACTCCAGCTTCGCCATGTTATTAGAAGCACAAAAGCGTGGTTGGGAACTGCATTACATGGAGATGGGTGACCTTTATCTGCGTGGTGGCGATGGTCGCGCCCGAACCCGCCTGCTGAGTGTGAAGCAAGACAAAGAAAGTTGGTTCAGCTTTGGCACAGAACAAGACCTGCCACTGCATGAACTTGATGTCATTTTGATGCGTAAAGACCCTCCATTTGATACTGAATTCATCTACGCCACCTATATTCTGGAGCGCGCAGAAGATAAAGGTACATTGGTGGTAAATAAGCCACAGAGCCTGCGCGACTGTAATGAGAAACTGTTTACTGCATGGTTCCCAGAACTGACCCCAGATACATTGGTTAGCCGCAGTAAAGACCATATCCGCAAATTCCATCAGGAACACGGCGATATCATCCTTAAACCTCTGGATGGTATGGGCGGTACATCTATATTCCGCGTGAAACAAGATGATCCAAACCTATCCGTCATTATTGAAACTCTGACTGAACTGGGTAGCCGCTTCTGTATGGCGCAAAACTTCCTGCCTGCTATTAAAGAAGGCGACAAGCGTGTGTTAGTGGTTGACGGCGAGCCAGTCCCATATTGCTTGGCACGTATCCCAGCTCAAGGTGAAACCCGGGGTAATCTGGCCGCTGGTGGTCGTGGTGAAGCTCGTCCACTGAGCGAAAGCGATTGGAAAATTGCTCGTGCCGTGGCCCCCGTTCTAAAGCAGAAGGGCTTAGTTTTTGTCGGTTTGGATATCATCGGTGATCGTTTGACTGAAATTAACGTCACCAGCCCAACATGCATTCGCGAAATTGAAGCTGCCTTCCCGGACGTTTCTATCACAGGTATGCTGATGGATGCGATTGAAGTTCGTTTAGCGGATAAAAAAGCGTAATTCGCCTCCCCAAAAAAATTAAAGTTGCAGTCAATCCCGATGAGCTTACTCCGGTAAGTGATTCGGGTACTTCCCTCTCCCTCTGTAATTTGCAGCATCACAAGCATCTAAATATAAACACAGAGCTAAAATTTCTTTCTAGGAAATATTCTATATTTAATTAAGAAAAATAGTCTACTAATACTCTCATTGTAATTCTTAATAAATAAAAAGACTAATTCATCATGATTATTTTCTAGGAAATATTCTCGGTTTACTTAGAGTAATGTCCAAACCAACAATAACACTTCATTAAGTTTATTTTAAAACTCAATTTTAATGTTCTTTTAATCCCATATAGACACAAAACTTAAATGAAAGAACACTTTTCCCCTCTGATATAGTAACCACCTGCAAGCCATTAAAATAAACCAACAAAATCAACATCTTAATCAACATGAAAACTAATAACCATGATGCTATAATCTAGAATTAATCCTGAAAAAAATATTAAAAAAATATTAAATACAAAAAACAGATCTTGTAGCACGAAAGTAACGTGTTGATTGGATTATTTTTCATCTATATCTTTGCCGCATCGATTGTTAAGCAATCCTCTCTATTCTATTTGATATATTTAAATCAGGATTAAACGAAACCATGAAAAAGCAAATTGTATTACGTACACGTGTATTGCCATTATCACTTATTGTCTCTGCGTTAGTATCTGGTAATGCTACCTCCAGCTCGAGTACTTTAGTTATTGATACAAAGAAAGAGACAGCGACAATAACCGAAACTAAAACATTGCTTGAAAAATTAGCGGAAGACAAAGCACAGTTAGCAAAACAAGCACAACAAGATGCTGATCTAGCGGCCAAGCATGCCGCAGATAAAGCGAAAATAGCGCAACAAGCTCAGATAGAAAAAAGCCTAATAGTGGCTAAAAAACGCCAAGCTGAAAAGGAAAGACAAGAAACATTACATATAGCTGAAAAAATTAAAGAAAATAATGCTAACGCACAAAAAAAACTCGAAGAAAAAACTAAAGAAAAAAATTTTGCAGAACAACGACTTACTATTCTAAATAATATTGTAGAAAAACAGCAGCAAGCCCTAGCTTCAGCAAATAGTGAGCTTAAAACATTAGAAGAAAAAGCGGCTAAATTAAAAAAAGAAAATGAAGAGTCCAAGACTCCCCCTGGTTTCATAAACATTGGTGAGCAAGAATTAAAAGATGTTTTAAAAGAGATTGATCAGACAAATGAGTTAATTAACTTATCCAATGAAATGATAAAAAATATGAGT
This sequence comes from Yersinia vastinensis, assembly GCF_902726565.1. Classification (GTDB taxonomy): domain Bacteria; phylum Pseudomonadota; class Gammaproteobacteria; order Enterobacterales; family Enterobacteriaceae; genus Yersinia; species Yersinia vastinensis. The sequence goes on along the minus strand of NZ_CACVAF010000001.1, from coordinate 493,076 downwards.
GGGAATATAGCGATCGAGCAAAATAAAGCTGCTGACGCAGAAATATTGATCAATGAGGCGAAGCAGGACATTAAAAGTGCAGAAAGCAGTCTGAACAATACTAATGACTTCATCAAAAAAATAGAAAATGAAGTTAAAGAGTTAAAAGAAAAGAAAGAGTTAGCTGAAACCCAAGAAGCTAAAGCTACAGCTGAAAAAGAAGAGGCTGAGAAGCAACAACAAATTAAGAATGAATTAAAAATAGAGACAGAAAAACAAGCAAATGAAGCCCAACAACAAGCTAACAAAGAGAAAATGACAATCATTGTTACTAAAGTTAACAAAAGTAACTTAACCGCGAAAGCAGGCACATATATTACCGTTAGTAAAGATGCCAGCACGCTGGATGCCAAAATTAACGGTGGCATTCAAAAGGTGCTCGCCGGTGGTGTAGCCAAAGGCAGTATTATCACTGACGACGGCAAAGTAGTTCTGGAAACTGATTCTCTGGCGGAAAATACTGTCGTTGAAAATGGTACCCTAACCAATGACTCGGGCACGGATATCGGTACTGTTGTCATGGCTGACGGCAAGTATATTCTGACCGGTACCGCCCTCTCTAAAAATGCCGTGATTAATGGTAATGAAGCCACCCTTTATCATGGTGATCACACCGTCGATCCATACACTCTGAATCCAGAGGTGCTGATCACTGACCAAGCTCAGACCAAAGACATGGCGATTAACCTCCGTGCCATGGCGATGCTGAACAGTAAAGACGCTAACATGAGTAACACTCAGGTATCGGGCATGTTGTACAACGAAGCCGGCACTGACACCGGGACAAATATCGTTGCGGGCGGTGTACTTATCGTCAACGGCACTGATGCCCTTTCCGTTAGTGCCAATATCGCCAAAGGTGGCGAGGCAGTAGTGGTTAATGGCGGGACAGCCAGCAATATGGTCAGTGCCGGTAATGTCACGGCTGCTAATGGCGGTATCATAAATACCTTAACCATGAGCGGCGGTAACTTCGACTTGCAGGAAGGCGCTCAAGTTAATGGCCTTAACGCAACTCGCAGTACCATTACCGCGCAAGGTGCTTTAAACGGGGCTGTACTTCATAGTTCCACGATAAATATCAGCAATACTGCCACAGTATCTGGTGCACTGAATGCGGATAAAGACAGCATTATCGATATATTTGCCCGCGCTAATACAGCAAAAACGGATTTATACTTAGCGGGGCAGATGAATTTCTTGGCGAGCGAGCCGGAAGAAGCTCGTGGCCTGCGCACTAAACGCAGTGCTGTCCGTACCCTTGCCGCACCACAGGGCACACAACATCGCTTTAAGTCTGTGGTACTGGATGGCGGTGTCGTGGACTTAACTCAAGTAACCAATAATACCCAACTGCAAATGGGGACATTGAGTGGTAAAGGTACTTTTAAACTGAACACCTTGAGTAATGCCACCGGTGCACCGATTCAGGTCATTGGCAAAGCTGACGGTAGCTTTGATATTGAAGTGAAGGACAGTGGTACCACGCCAACTAACTTGAATGTCGTCCAAGTCGGTAGCGGCAGCAGCGCCCACTTTAAGCTAAACAGCACGATCAGTCAGGGGAACTATCAATATGACCTGGTTGATGCTGGCAATGGCACCTTCAAGTTAGTCGCTAATACCAGCAAACTGACCGCCAGTACCGCGGGTATCCTGGCAGTGGCAAATACCAGCCCGGTGATTTTTAATGCCGAACTGAGCTCAGTCAATAACCGCTTAGACCGACTGGCTACTTTTTCGCATGATGATGGTGTCTGGCTGACTTACTTGAACAACAATTTCAAGGTTAATGGCACTGCGACCAACTTCGATCAAACCTTAAATGGTCTGACATTGGGGGCAGATAAAACCGCAGAGATGGATAATGGCAGTTTCACATTCGGTGGCTTTGCCAGTCACAGTCATTCATCAGTTAAAACGGATTATCAAAGCAGTGGCAAAGTGGATAGTTACGCGCTAGGTGCTTACGCATTATATCAACATCATACGGGTTACTTCGTTAATGGCGTGTTGAAAACTAACCAGTTCAGTCAGGATGTCAATATCGCCATGCGCGGAGCGGAGGCAGCAAAAGGGACATCAAAATTTGCAGGCCTTGGTCTGGCCGTAAAAGCGGGTAAGAATATTCAGCGGGGTGCGCTATCTGTCACGCCTTATGTCGGCATCAGCGGCTTCAATGGATTTAACGATAACTATAAGTTATCTAATGGTATGCAAGCCCAAAGCAAAAGTAACCAGTCGGTTATTGGCACCCTTGGCGTGAACACTGGTTATCAGATCAAATTGAAAAATGGCGCGACTATCAAGCCCTATGCCATGTTGTCGGTAGATCAGGAGTTTGCTAAAGGCAACAAGATGATGATTAACAACGAGCAGTTCAGCAATGATTTATCCGGTACTCGTGGGAATGTTGGTCTGGGGATGAATGCTCAGTTAACCAAAAATGTTTCGCTGACTTCTGAAGTGAAATTTGCCAAGGGTAAGAACATCTCTTCTCCGGTGACAGCGAATGTTGGCATCAGCTATAGCTTCTAATGAAAACAAGCTAAATCATTAACAACAAATGCGGGGGTGGCGTTTTTCTGAGCGCTGCCCCCGTGACTTTACCGGCATTTATCCGCATACTGACATCAGTTCACCCCTTAACTCAGCGAATCCCCTATATAACATAATGAATTTACAGCATCACTTTCTTATCGCTATGCCTTCATTGCAGGATCCTCAATTTATGCGCTCGGTAATCTATATCTGCGAGCATAACGAAGAGGGTGCAATGGGTCTGGTGATTAACAAACCCCTGGAGCAGTTCACCGTAGAGACGGTGCTGAAAAAACTGAAAATCACCCCATCACCGCGTGATCCGGCAATCCGATTGGATAAGCCGGTATTGTCGGGTGGCCCACTGGCAGAAGATCGTGGGTTTATCCTGCATTCGCCGCGGGAAGGTTTTGGTTCCAGTATCCCGATTTCAGCAGAGACCATGATAACCACCTCCAAAGACGTATTGGAGACGTTAGGCACATCGGAGCAACCTAAAAATCTGCTGGTCGCTCTGGGTTATGCGGGCTGGCAGCAGGGGCAATTAGAACAGGAATTGCTGGATAATGCTTGGCTGACCATTGAAGCAGATACTGACATTCTATTTCACACCCCCATCTCTGAACGCTGGCAAGCGGCGGCAAATAAGTTGGGCATTAATATCTTTAATATTGCTCCGCAAGCAGGGCACGCTTAATGGCTAATCGCACGATTATCGCCTTTGATTTTGGGACTAAAAGTATCGGTGTGGCTATCGGGCAGGAAGTTACTGGCACCGCCAGAGCGCTGACCTCATTTAAAGCGCAGGACGGCACACCAGACTGGCAAAAAGTTGAAAAACTGCTGAAAGAGTGGCAACCAGACTTAGTGGTTGTCGGGTTGCCGCTGAATATGGATGGCACCGAACAGCCACTGACAGCCCGGGCGCGCCGGTTTGCCAACCGCCTGCATGGGCGTTTTGGTGTACAGATAGCCTTACAAGATGAACGCCTCAGTACCGTTGAGGCTCGCGCTAATTTGTTTGACAGTGGGGGCTATCGTGCGCTGGACAAGGGCAGTGTTGACGCGGCTTCAGCAGTCATCATTCTGGAAAGTTGGTTTGATGAACAGGCTAGCTGAGTGAATTCCCGTGACTTTATCACCCACTGTTTTCCACTTTCCATTTTTATGGTCTGACCCGGCCCCTCCTGCATAGCATGGCACCCAAGCCCGTGGAATTGTATACTACCTTTATACCTTTCTTGCTTAACGCGCGGGTTGCTCACCGCCTACCCGCGCCGCTAAATTATTTAGGTATGCGCCAATCAGCGGCTTAAAATATTGCACACCCCTCGCGGGTGTTTTTTACATTTATTGAGGTTTTCTCATGACAAAAGTAACTGTTGCTGCGACTCAAATGGCCTGTTCTTGGGACCTGCCTAAGAACATTGAAAATGCCGAAAAGCTGGTACGCCAGGCACACGCCAAAGGCGCACAGATAATCCTGATTCAGGAGCTGTTTGCCGCACCTTATTTCTGTATTGATCAAAGCCCAGAACACTATGCTCTGGCCCAAGAGCTGGACAATAGCCCGTTAATTCAACACTTTTCCAAGCTAGCGGCAGAGCTGGAAGTCGTGTTGCCATTGAGTTTCTTTGAGAAAGCCAACAATGCTTATTATAACTCGCTGGTGATGATTGATGCCGATGGCACCGTTATGGATGTCTACCGTAAAACGCACATTCCTAATGGCCCGGCTTATCAAGAAAAACAGTTCTTTATCCCCGGCGATACTGGCTTTAAAGTCTGGCAGACTCGCTACGCTAAGGTTGGTGTCGGTATTTGTTGGGATCAGTGGTTCCCGGAAACGGCCCGCAGTCTGGCACTCCTTGGGGCTGAAGTCATTTTCTACCCAACGGCCATTGGTTCAGAACCTGCTTTCCCTGACATCGACAGCCAGCCGCACTGGACCCGTGTCCAGCAGGGCCATGCCGCAGCAAATCTGGTGCCAGTGATTGCCTCTAACCGTATCGGTACTGAGAAAAGTAAATTCATCGACGGCTTGGAGATGACCTTCTACGGCTCATCATTTATTGCTGACCAAACTGGCGCTCTGCTGGCTCAAGCCAACAAAACGGATGAAGCGGTTTTAGTGCATGAATTTGATTTGCAGGAAATCGCCGCCCAACGCGCATCATGGGGTTTGTTCCGCGATCGCCGCCCGGAAATGTATCAGGCATTAGCCACTTCTGACGGTAAGACCCGGAGATAACTTATGTCTGCACAGGACAAGATTTTACAAGGTTCATCCGCATTGTCGGGTACTCCATTGCAGGATGGTTTCTTTATGCCTGCAGAATGGGCCAAGCAGGATGCCGTCTGGATGTTATGGCCATATCGTCAAGATAACTGGCGCGGCAAAGGCATTCCTGCACAGCAAACATTTGCTAAAGTTGCGCAAGCCATCAGCCGCACAACTCCTGTTTTTATGGGCGTGCCCGCTGAGTTTATGGCACAGGCAAAAGCCACTCTACCTGCCAGTGTCACACTGGTAGAAATGGCCAGTGATGATGCCTGGATGCGTGATACCGGGCCAACCATGGTCATTAATGGTGCTGGCGAGCGCCGCGCAGTTGACTGGCAATTTAATGCTTGGGGTGGTCTTAACGGCGGCTTGTATAGTGACTGGCAGCAAGATGAAAAAGTTGCCGTTCAAGTCAGTGACTATCTAAATAATGCTCATTACAGCGCCCCATTGGTGCTCGAAGGTGGCTCCATTCATACTGATGGTGAAGGCACCTTACTCACCACCGCTGAATGTTTACTGAACCCCAACCGCAATCCGCATTTGAATCAGGCGCAAATTGAACAGTTGTTGCGTGAATATCTTGGTGTCACGCATTTCATCTGGTTACAGGACGGCGTGTATAACGATGAGACTGATGGTCACATCGATAATATGTGCTGCTTTGTACGTCCAGGAGAAGTTGCACTGCATTGGACTGACGATCAGCAAGATCCTCAATACGCACGTTCAGTGGCTGCTTTTGAGGTGTTATCCAATGCCGTCGATGCCCAAGGCCGTAAGCTGAAGATCTGGAAGCTACCAGCCCCTGGGCCGCTGTATAACACTGAAGCCGAAACATTCGATGTATTGTCCAGTGATGCAGTACCCCGTACCGCCGGTGAGCGGTTGGCAGGATCTTATGTCAACTTTCTGATCAGTAATCAGCAGATTATTTATCCACTGCTCGATAGCCGTACAGATGGGCTTGCGCAGGATCTATTGCAGCAGATGTTCCCCGATTATGCGATTGTCGGTGTCCCTGCCCGTGAGATCCTATTGGGCGGGGGTAATATTCACTGTATTACCCAACAGATCCCAGCAGCATAATTTTCTTAAAGATCACCTGAATCTTCTAATTCGGGTGATCTTTTACGGTTACCCAGCATCCCCTGCTTTTGCCGCTGCACAATGCTCTGCTCAAAAGTTTGCATTCCCCATTGCCCACCAGCTTGTATCACCGTAGGTAATTGGTAGGTTTTACCTTCACGAATCAAATGGCTGGCTGCGGTTGTTTGTGTCAGCACTTCAAATATAGCAATTCGCCCTCCCCCCACTTTCGAGCACAACTTTTGCGCGATAACCCCGCGTAAACTGGCGGCTAACTGCGCCTGAATGACCATTTTCTCTACAGCAGGAAAAACATCCACTAACCGATCCACCGCCTGAGTTGCCGTACGGGTATGCAATGTTGCCAATACCAGATGCCCGGTTTCAGCTGCGGTCAGCGCCAACCTAATCGTTTCTTGATCCCGTAACTCCCCTAGCAAAATAATATCTGGATCCTGCCGTAGCGCCCCACTTAAAGCACTGCTAAAAGAATGGGTATGACAGCCTAACTCCCGCTGCTGGATCAAACATAATTTACTGTTATGGATAAACTCGATCGGATCCTCCAACGTGATAATGTGACGTGCTTGCTGCTGATTCATGGCATTGACCATCGCGTTCAATGTAGTGGATTTGCCACTGCCTGTGGCACCAGTAACCAGAATCAAACCATTCTCTTGTTCAATAAGTTGATTAATAATCTGCGGGGCATCTAATTCCTCCAATACCGGACAATTGGCTGAAATTAAACGAAAAGCTACCGACACCCCTTGCCGTTGCTGAAAAATATTCGCCCGCAACCGTTGGCCTATGGACGTGGTGTAAGCACAATCTACCTGCCCCATGTGCAGTAACTGATGTTGCTGCGCCTCACTCAGCAAATGCCGACTAAGCCCATTGAGCCATGAAGCACTGATTTGTGGCCAATGCGTCAAGGTCTTCAATTCTCCCGCTATGCGTAATACTGGGTGATAACCGGTACAAAGGTGCAGATCCGATGCATTATGATTTACACTAGCCGCCACCTTATTTTCGAAATCCTGTTCAGTGAAATCCATATCAAACTCCTGGGGCCATATGAGTACAATTGAGCGAAATCTACAGGATGTCAGAGCGAGAATCGCAACCGCTGCACGCAATTGCGCACGTTCTCCAGAAGAAGTGACATTACTTGCGGTCAGTAAAACTAAGCCTGTGACCGCTATCGAAGAAGCCATCGCCGCTGGGCAATATGCCTTTGGCGAAAACTATGTGCAGGAAGGGGTGGATAAAATCCACTATTTTGCTGATAGCTCCCATACAGCTAATCTTGAATGGCACTTTATCGGCCCACTTCAATCCAATAAAAGCAAATTAGTGGCAGAAAATTTTGCTTGGTGCCATACCGTCGACAGGCTCAAAATTGCACAACGACTCAGTGCCCAACGCCCGGGCGAGATGCCCGCGCTGAACATACTGATTCAAGTCAATATCAGTGATGAGCAAAGTAAATCCGGTATTACCTTGGCAGAATTACCTGCATTAGCGGCCAGTATTAGCGATTTACCTAACCTACATTTACGTGGGCTGATGGCTATTCCTGCGCCAGAAACAGATTATCAACGCCAACTGGCCGTATTTGAGCAAATGAATCAGGCATTCTTGACTTTAAAAGCCAGCTACCCTCAGATGGATACGCTTTCCATGGGGATGACAGATGACATGGCAGCCGCCATTGCGGCGGGTAGCACGTTAGTGCGTATTGGCACCGCCATATTCGGCTCTCGCGCGTAAACATTCGATATCATCGGGCCACGGTTGAGGCGCTAACGCCGCAGCGGCTTCAAGTACGACGGGTAAAGGAGAACTGACTCAATGCAGCATCGCAATATTACATTCATTGGCGCGGGCAATATGGCACGCGCAATTATCGCAGGTTTGATTGCCGGTGGTTACCCTGCCCAAATGATCAGCGTTTGCGCACCTTCAGGTAAAAATCGCGATGCTTTGGCCACTGAATTTGGTGTTATCAGCACTGATGATAATATCGCCGCAGCACAAAAAGCCGAGGTGGTGGTTTTGGCGGTCAAGCCTCAATTAATGGCGACGGTATGTCAGCCATTGCAAGAAAATATCGATTTCACCGGTAAACTGGTGCTCTCCATTGCCGCTGGTGTGCAAGTTGAACGTTTCTATGCGTTATTGGGGAATAAAAAACTCAATCTGGTACGTATTATGCCAAATACTCCGTCGCTGGTAGGCAAAGGGATGAGCGGTCTTTATGCACCAGAACAGGTGTCTATTGCCGACCGTGATTTTACAGCTTCACTGATGAGTTCGGTCGGAAAAGTCTGCTGGGTGAATGATGAAAGTGGCATCAATAGCGTGATTGCTGCCGCAGGCAGTGCACCTGCTTATTTCTTCCTGTTTATGGAAGCCATGCAGCAAGAAACTGAACGGCTAGGTTTTGACAGTGAAACCGCCCGCCTGCTGGTACAACAGGCCGCTTCAGGCGCCACCGCACTGGTGGAAGCCAACCCGCAATTGCCTCTTGCGACATTACGCGAACAGGTCACCTCTAAAGGAGGAACCACGGCGGAGGCAATACGGGTATTTAATGAACAACATTTAACAGAAACTGTTGCCAGCGCGATGCAAGCAGCCATCGCACGCGCAAAAGAGATGGAAAAGTTGTTCTAGCGGCAGTAAAAATTTACAAAATCCGACACTGCCCCTGTCACTTTCTCGTTAAGATAGGGGTCTATAAGTATGCGAGTACATTTCCGTTTGTACGTATATTCCAATATTAAGGACTAAGGCAACTCATGCTAACGCTGACTTTTCTGGCCAAAACGGTCATTGACCTATATGTGATGGTACTGCTGTTGCGCATCTGGATGCAGTGGGTTCACAGCGATTTTTACAACCCATTCTCGCAATTTGTAGTGAAAATAACCCAGCCAATTGTTGGCCCATTGCGCCGGATTATCCCCTCTCTGGGGCCTATCGACAGTGCCTCGTTGCTGCTGGCATTCCTGTTGATGACCATTAAATACCCGCTGCTGGTACTAATTCAGAGCGGCTCAATGTCAGTTAGCCTGTACAATCTGCTGTTCGGTGTGATTTCGCTGGTGAAAGCAGCCGGTTATCTGATTTTCTGGGTAATGATTATTCGAGCATTAATGAGCTGGGTCAGTCAGGGCCGCAGCCCGATGGACTACCTGCTGTATCAGTTAACTGAACCATTAATGGCACCGATTCGTCGTATCTTACCTGCTATGGGCGGTATCGATTTCTCCGCGATGGTGGTCATCCTTATCCTGTATCTGATCAATTATTTAGGTATGGATTTGCTAGGCGAGCTTTGGTTCGTGCTGTGAGTGTAGTCACCCCCTTGCTGGACGGGCTGATACTCAGGCTATATATTCAGCCGAAAGCCAGCCGTGATCAGATAGTCGGTTTACATGGCGATGAACTCAAAGTCGCCATTACCGCCCCACCCGTTGATGGTCAGGCTAATGCCCATTTGGTTAAATTTATCGCGAAACAGTTCAAAGTTGCGAAAAGCCAAGTGATTATCGAAAAAGGTGAATTGGGGCGGCATAAACAGATCAAAATCGTTAACCCGCAACAGATCCCGCCAGAAGTTGCGGCACTGCTCGAATAGCAGAGACTTTCCGCTAGAATTGGGCGGCTGACAGTCAGCCCAAATGAAATTCAGGACCCTTCCATGCAAAAAGTAGTATTAGCTACCGGTAACCCCGGTAAAGTGCGTGAACTGGCAAACTTGCTGGCCGATTTTGGTTTGGATGTTGTCGCGCAAACCGAACTGGGTGTCGAGTCTGCCGAAGAGACAGGCTTAACCTTTATCGAGAACGCCATATTAAAAGCGCGTCACGCGGCACTGACCACCGGTTTACCCGCTATCGCCGATGACTCAGGTTTGGCTGTTGATGCTTTAGGCGGTGCGCCGGGGATCTATTCTGCTCGCTATGCCGGCCCTGATGCCAGTGATCAAGAGAATCTTGAGAAGCTACTTGTTGCATTAAAAGATATTCCAGATGGGCAGCGCGGAGCACAATTCCACTGCGTGCTGGTCTATATGCGCCATGCTGAAGATCCAACCCCATTGGTGTTTCACGGCCAATGGCCAGGTGAGATTGCTCATCAGCCTGCCGGTACGGCTGGATTTGGCTATGATCCTATTTTCTATGTCCCCGAATTAGGTAAGACCGCTGCGGAATTAACCCGCGAAGAGAAGCATGCGGTTTCGCATCGTGGTCAGGCCCTAAAACTGATGTTGGATGCTCTGCGCAATGCTTAAATTACCACCGCTGAGTCTCTACATTCACATCCCTTGGTGTGTGCAAAAGTGCCCTTACTGTGACTTTAATTCCCATGCACTAAAAGGCGATGTGCCCCATCAGGAATATGTAGAGCACGTGCTAGCGGACTTGGATGCCGACGTGCCATTGGTCGGTGACCGTGAAATCAGCACTATTTTTATTGGTGGAGGCACCCCCAGTTTACTCAGTGCTGAAGCCATGCAGCAGTTGCTTGATGGTGTTCGTGCCAGATTATCTGTTGCTGTTGACGCTGAAATTACCATGGAAGCCAATCCCGGGGCGGTTGAAGCAGATCGCTTTAGTGGCTATCAACGCGCCGGTATCAATCGCATCTCTATTGGTGTGCAAAGTTTTAGTGCCCAGAAGTTAACGCGTTTGGGGCGGATACACGGGCCAAATGAAGCGAAACGCGCCGCAGAACTGGCAACCTCATTGAACCTGCGCAGTTTTAATCTGGACTTGATGCACGGCTTGCCGGATCAATCGCTGGAGGAAGCGCTGGACGATTTGCGCCAAGCCATCGCATTGAACCCTCCTCATCTGTCTTGGTATCAGCTCACTATTGAGCCAAACACCGGTTTCAGTTCGCGCCCACCGACACTGCCGGATGACGACGCGCTGTGGGATATTTTCCAACAAGGGCATCAGTTACTTAGCGCCGCTGGCTATCAGCAATATGAAACTTCTGCCTATGCTAAACCGGGTTACCAATGTCAGCACAATCTTAACTACTGGCGCTTTGGTGATTATCTGGGGATTGGCTGTGGTGCGCACGGCAAAGTCACCTTCAGCGACGGGCGTATTTTACGCACGATAAAAACCAAGCATCCCCGTGGTTTTATGCAGGGTAACTATCTGGATAAGCAATACGAAGTAGAGGCTGCGGATCGGCCTTTTGAGTTCTTTATGAACCGTTTCCGCTTGCTGGAGGCCGCACCGCGTGCAGATTTTACCCATTTTACCGGGTTGCCCGAAAGCACCATTCGCCCACAGTTAGACGCCGCATTAGCAAAAGAATACTTAATTGAGACAGAGGAGTACTGGCAGATTACCGAGAAAGGTAAGTTATTCCTTAACTCGCTGTTAGAGCTGTTTTTGTAAGTCTGATGGATAAAAGCAGGCTCAGGCGGTATTTTCGGCCCGAGCCTGCTTACTCTATCAATTAAGAGATTTGAGTAAATCCTTCCGCTGCTGCTCCAGTGCCGTCACGCGCCCACACACTTCGTGTCCGAACTGCTGGAAGTCCTGTTCCTGATTGTTCCATTCGTTTTGGATAGCCTGCTGTAGCCCACCCAAATTACCCATAATGGCCTGCAATGGATTATTTCCCCCACTGCCACTGGTAGCTTGCTTGACACCCATCTCATTCAAGCTATCTTGCAATACCCCCCCCATACTTTGCTGTACCAACTGACGGCCATCTTTTTCTACTTGATCAATGGCCTGATGGTGGAAGGTTAAGCCATCACTGCGTTTTTCAATAATGCGGCTCATTTGTTGCTTGAGCTGGTCATTCAAGGTGGTCAGCCGGTTGCGCACATTACTGTTGCTCCCCAACTGCTGAACAATCACTTTATCCAGCGAAACCCGCGCTTTTTCGAGATGCTGTTGAGCGCCCTGATCTATCCAAGGTAAATCTTTACGCAATGCCGTCTGATAGCGAAAAGCTTGTTGGCGCTGCACATCGGTCAACGTTAATGTCTTGCCATTGCGGATAACATCACCGTCAGGCGAAATCTGTAAATTACCACTGGCCCCAACCACCTGTACGGATTGCGGGCTGATAATCACATCATCCTGCGGTTTTACGCTGCATTGATAGTCAGCTTGCGCCTGCCAAGCGGTGAACATTAATACCGCCAGACCCACAGTTCGCCATACTTTCATTTTAGGTAACATAAGACTCCTAAGAAACTGTGCCATACAATATTCCTATGGCTTTATCGCTAGTTATAACGTACTAGTCCCCACCCGACGTAGGGGAGCAGTCCTAAAAAATGGAGCGGCCAATCCGCTGCGCCAATAGTTCTAAGGCAGCCGTTCCGGCAAGAGAGTTCCCTGCACGGTCTAGTTCCGGTGACCAAACCGCAATACACAACTCATCGGGCACGATGGCAATAATCCCACCACCGACACCGGACTTGCCGGGCATACCCACACGGAAGGCAAACTCACCCGCCCCATCATACATGCCACTGGTAATCATCAGCGCATTGATTTGTCGCGCCTGCATTGGTGTAATCAATGATTCATGCTCACCAATACTGCGCCCCTGATTCGCCAGATAGACAAAACAGCGAGCCAGCTCGACACAGCTCATGCGTATAGCACAGTAGTGGAAATAGGTTTGAAGCACCGTCAGCACATCATTGTTGAAATTGCCAAAAGACTTCATCAGATAGGCGATGGCAGCATTACGATCGGAATGTTCAAATTCCGATCGAGCCACACGAGAATCGTAACTGATGCTATCGTCATTAACGAGTTGGCGCACCACTTCCAACATCCGCTGCTTCGGAGCACTTAGGCGGCTTTGCAGCATATCGCATACCACTAGCGCCCCTGGATTAATAAAAGGATTGCGCGGTTTACCCTTTTCTAATTCTAACTGAACCAAAGAGTTAAAAGGTTGGCCGGAGGGTTCTTTGCCCACCCGTTGCCACACATCTTGCTCAGGATAACGAGATAAAGCCAAAGTCAGACTTAATACTTTCGAAATCGACTGAATAGAGAAGCGTTCATCAGCATCTCCAGCCTGAAATAGGGTGCCATCCAGCGTGCAGACCGCAATACCCAGCTTGCCCGGGGAAACCTCAGCCAAAGCGGGAATATAATCAGCCACTTTTCCCTGACCAATCAACGGCCGAACTTGCTGCAAGATATCCGCCAACAAGGCATTATCTAAATCTGTTGCCACAGCGATGCTCCCAATAAATTGCCAGTAACTGCTTTCGCTAACTGCGCCTGATAAAAACAAAGGCGCCTGCTTAGGCGCCCTTATTCATTATCTGCCGTCATAACGGAAGATCAATCCCACCAAATATCAAATAGCTCAGTGGTTTCTACATTTTTCATTTTGCGGGCTTCCAGCCATTTGGTCACCAACTCACGGTGTTCATCGGTACAATGGCCGATCTCTTGCAGACAAATCAGACCTTCCCACTGCATATAGCCACTGCCATCAAATGCCAGACCGTTTGCTTCAATAACTTCATCGATAAAATCATCGACAGTTTTATCAATCACTTCAACGCTGGTCCCTTCAGGGAAGGTCCACTGCACAGAAAAACCTAACTCCTGAAACTCATCGATATGCATCTTTTTGCGTAAACGACGACTACGATTCTTAGCCATTATTCTTTCCTCTCAAACATCAGATCCCAAACGCCATGTCCCAGACGCTGGCCACGTAATTCAAATTTTGTCAGCGGACGTGAGTCCGGACGAGGAACATAATCATTCTGTTCAGACAGGTTGCGGTATCCGTTCGCACCTGACATCACCTCCAACATATGTTCCGCATAATGCTGCCAGTCGGTCGCCATATGGAACACGCCACCCACTTTTAATTTACTTTTTACTAATTCGACAAAAGGAGCCTGAACGATACGACGTTTATTATGGCGTGCTTTGTGCCATGGGTCAGGGAAAAACAGCTGAACCATGTCCAACGATGCATCCGGGATCATATTTTCCAACACTTCGACCGCATCATGGCACATCACTCTCAAGTTACTCAGCCCCGCTTCATGGGCCGAGCCAAGACAAGCGCCGACACCTGGAGAGTGAACTTCTATTCCCAGAAAGTTCTGCTGTGGATTATTGGCGGCCATAGCCACCAGCGAAGTTCCCATACCAAATCCGATCTCTAATACAACCGGCGCTTCACGGCCAAATAATGCAGTTAAATCAACAGGGGTCGCCTGATATTCTACGCCCATCACCGGCCAGTAGTTATCGAGCGCCTGTTGTTGGCCCTTGGTCAGGCGCCCCTGACGGCGAACAAAACTACGAATACGCCGCATGGCACGGCCATTTTCATCAAATTCCGGGGATATGACGTCATTTATCATGGTGCTTTCTGTCTGTTGGTTGCGGATGTGAACGCGCATTATGCAAAGATACGCCAGTTTATCAACTATGGACGTCATAAGTACAAAATTAAGCTGTAAATATCCTATATATCCCTAATATTAGCGATTCAGGCGAGTGAGCGCCGATGAGCTTACTGAGGTAAGTGATTCGGGCGAGTGAGCGCCGCTAACACCGCTGTGGTGCCAAATACAAAAATTCCCCGAAGTAGTTGGTATCACAGCAAGGCAGCAAACGAATGAGTCCCGATGAGCTTACTGAGGTAAGTGATTCGGGCGAGTGAGCGCCGCTAACACCGCTGTGGTGCCAAATACAAAGGGGAAAGGCGGAAAGTTCCGGTTTACAGCCACTAAACTCTATGCTGCAATCCAGCCCTCATTTATTTATCTGCCGGATATCGATACCTGCTTATGATGCAAGCGCAACAATTCGCGCACGTGGTACTGGAGTGGTACCAACGCTTTGGTCGCAAAACACTGCCATGGCAGTTGGATAAAACGCCTTACCAAGTCTGGCTATCAGAAGTGATGTTGCAACAAACACAGGTTGCGACAGTCATTCCCTATTTCCAGCGTTTTATGCAGCATTTCCCTGATATTCGTGCTCTGGCCGCCGCATCGCTGGATGAAGTTTTGCATTTATGGACGGGATTAGGCTACTACGCTCGTGCCAGAAACCTGCATAAAGCAGCCCAAACCGTGGTTGAACGCCATCAGGGGGAATTCCCGACTACGTTTGACGAAATACTTGCGCTCCCCGGAATTGGCCGCTCTACCGCTGGGGCGATTTTATCGCTCTCTTTGGGGCAACATTTTCCTATTTTAGACGGCAATGTGAAGCGAGTATTAGCACGTTGCTATGCCGTTGAAGGGTGGCCCGGTAAAAAAGAGGTCGAAAGCCGCTTGTGGCAAATCAGTGAAGATGTCACTCCCGCCAAAGGTGTGGGCCAATTTAATCAGGCGATGATGGATTTAGGCGCGATTGTTTGTACCCGTTCGAAACCTAAATGCGAACTTTGTCCCTTGAATACTGGCTGTGTTGCTTATGCCAATCATAGCTGGGCGCGCTATCCTGGGAAAAAGCCCAAGCAGACGATACCAGAGAAAACAGCCTATTTTCTTTTGCTGCAAAATGATGCTCAAGTATGGCTGGAACAGCGCCCTCCCGTAGGGTTATGGGGTGGGCTATTTTGTTTTCCGCAATTTGCGGAACAAGAAGAACTGAATAATTGGATACAGCAACGGGGTATCGCGTCAGACAGTTTGCAGCAGCTAACCGCTTTTCGTCACACCTTCAGTCACTTCCATTTGGATATTGTCCCTATGTGGTTGGATACTGCATCAAACCGTGGATGCATGGATGATGGCGCGGGTCTCTGGTATAACTTAGCACAGCCACAGTCGGTAGGATTGGCCGCCCCAGTTGAGCGTTTATTACATCAATTAGCAAAACAGCAGCTAGCAAAGTAATCAACGGGGCACACCCAACCATCTACCCAAACAGCTTTATTTGGAGAGGATTTAGCATGAGCAGAACGATTTTTTGCACGTTTTTAAAGAAGGATGCTGAAGGGCAAGATTTTCAGTTGTATCCGGGTGAGATTGGCAAACGTATTTATAACGAAATCTCAAAAGAAGCTTGGTCACAATGGATAGCGAAACAAACCATGCTGATTAATGAGAAAAAACTCAGCATGATGAATGTCGAAGACCGTAAATTGCTAGAACAAGAGATGGTTAATTTCTTGTTCGAGGGGCAGGATGTTCATATTGAAGGTTACACACCTCCAAGTCAGTAACCACTTGGGATCTATTGACCCCACTGTTATCCCCTAAATACTTCAAATCGCAGGAAGGCTGGCGACTTGAAGTATAGCGGGGATATTTTTCATCAATATATGGCTTGTAAGATGAAGAAAATTTTAGCTTTGCTGGTAATCGCACCCTTATTAGTGTCTTGCTCAGGCAATAAAAATCAGGCAGAAAACGAAGCCTTTATCAAAGACACTAACGGTTTTGAGATTTTAATGGGCCAATTTGCCCATAACATTGAGAATATTTGGGGATTAAAAGAAGTCTTAATTGCGGGTCCAAAGGATTACGTTAAGTATACGGACCAATATCAAACCCGCAGTCATATCAACTTTGATGCCGGTACGATTACAGTTGAAACCATTGCCACGACCGATCCGGCAGCTCACTTACGTCAGGCAATTATTACCACATTATTGATGGGCGATGACCCCGGCTCAATCGACCTCTATTCTGATGCTAACGATATCCAGATCAGTAAAGAACCGTTCCTTTACGGACAGGTACTGGATAACAACGGCCAACCCATTCGTTGGGAATGGCGCGCAGCGCATTTTGCCGATTATTTATTGCAAACCAAAATGCAAAAACGCACATCTGGTTTGCATGTTATCTGGTCGGTTACGTTGCAATTAGTGCCGAACCATTTGGATAAACGTGCTCACAAATATCTACCATTGGTTCGTCAATCTGCCGAAAGATATGGCGTGGAAGAGTCATTAATTCTGGCAATTATGCAAACAGAATCAAGCTTCAACCCATATGCTGTAAGTGGCTCGGATGCACTGGGTCTGATGCAGGTTGTTCAGCATACTGCCGGGCGAGATGTCTTTAAACTCAAAGGTAAAAGTGGCCAACCAAGCCGCAGCTATCTGTTTGATCCTGCAAATAATATCGATGCTGGCACGGCGTATCTGGCTATCTTGCAAAACACCTATTTAGGCGGCATTCAAAATGCGACCTCACGGCGTTATGCCGTTATTACGTCTTATAATGGTGGAGCAGGTAGCGTATTGCGGGTCTTCTCCAATGATAAAAATCAGGCAGTAAATATTATTAATAATATGGCGCCAGGAGATGTCTTCCAGACACTCACCACTAAACACCCATCCGGTGAATCTCGCCGTTATTTGGTGAAAGTGAACAGTGCACAGAAGAGTTACCGTCGCCACTAGATTTATTAGCATTGGATGAGCAAAATTAAAATGGCACAGTTCGCTGTGCCATTTTTTGTTATTAGCTCATTTAAATAACAGCCATTCTCAATAAAACTCTTATAGTAACGCTCATTATCTCCCAATCTCTGGCAGACTGAATAAATGGACTTTGGACTTACCGTTTTTGAAATGGCGGCCATCTTCTCTACCATGGTCATCGCCTATACTATTTTTGGCCTCACTGGATTTGGCTCTGCATTGATTGCTAGCCCGGTGTTAGCACTATTTATTCCCGTGGCTAAAATTGTCCCATTGCTGGCAATTGTCGATATGTTTGCCGCAATTACCAATGTGGCACGCCATAGTCGCCATGCGGAGATGGCTGAACTTAAGCGGCTGGTGCCCTTGATGATTATAGGAAGTCTGATTGGTGCAACAGTATTGCTACGTACCCGGCCCGATATTTTGCTCTTAGCATTGGGTATATTTGTCATCCTGTATGCAATTTACGCACTGAGTCGGCGCAAACCCCAAGGGCAATTCAAGCCAATTGCTGCCATTCCTTTCGGTTTAGTTGGTGGTATTTTCAGTGCATTATTTGGCAGTGGTGGGTTTATCTATGCCATTTATTTATCTGGGCGGATTGCCAGTAAAGATAATCTACGGATTACTCAAACAACACTTATTGGTCTAAGCACATTAACTAGAGTCATTTTATTTGCTCTGGCAGGGGTCTATATGGACCTTTCGATTTTATGGATGGTGCTACTGCTGGCGCCGGGGATGTTAATCGGATTGATTATTGCTAATAAAATCAGTTTGGGGATCAACCGCGACCAACTCATCCGCCTAATAAATATCTTATTGCTGGTTTCCGGCACTGTTTTGTTAGCGCGCTATTTCGGCTACTAACCAGCCTAACATTTTGCTTAAATTATAATAATCGATTCATTTTTAGGCAGCCGACCACTTTCATCGGCTGCTTCTCATTAATTCAGAACTCGGATCACTGAGTAATGACATAACCAAAGATACGACGCCACTCCACATCGCCTTTTTCGATATAAACGCCCTGTAATTCAGGAGAGAAGCCCGGTAATAAGTTTATGCCTTCTTCCAACGCCAGAAAGTATCGTTGCACCGCCCCGCCCCATACTTCACCTGGCACCACACACAGCACTCCTGGTGGATAAGGCAATGCTCCTTCGGCAGCAATGCGCCCTTCCGCTTCAGCAATAGGAATTAATTCAATATTGTCGCGGACAAACTGGATATTGGCATCCTGCGGGTTCATAACAATTTTCGGGAAGCTGGCTTTGCGGAACATATCCTTTTGTAATTGCTTAACATCATAGCTGACATATAAGTCATGCATTTCTTGGCATAACTGACGCAGGGTATAGCCACGATAACGCTCTTCATTCTTCCGATATATTGTCGGCAATACATCACACAACAGTGCGTCTTGCTCAAGATAGCGCTCAAATTGCACTAACATATCAACCAGATGAGTCATTTTGGCTGGATTTTCTGCCGGAGTCAGTAGGAACAGGATCGAATTAAGATCGCATTTTTCCGGCACAATACCATTCTCACGCAAGAAGGTCGCCAATATTGCCGCCGGCACGCCAAACTCAGTATATTGGCCACTGCTGGCATCGATGCCCGGCGTCGTCAGCAACAACTTACAAGGATCGACCAAATACTGATCTTGGTTATACCCTTCAAATCCGTGCCAACGCTCATTAGGTACAAAATTAAAGAAACGAGCATCATTAGCAATAATCTCAGTATCGTAGTCTTGCCAATTCTGACCATCCACGAGCGGTGGAATAAATGGCCGTAACATTGAACAGCGCTCTAATAATAACTTCCGAGTCTCGATACCCAATTTTACGCAGTCCATCCACATGCGGCGTCCACTGTCACCGGAATGTATTTTGGCATTAACATCCAGTGCCGCAAATAATGGATAAAATGGACTGGTCGACGCATGCAACATAAACGCATTATTAAAGCGCTTATGGTTACAGTGACGTTTTTGCCCTTTAATGTGATTATCTTTTTTGTGTACCTGTGAGGTCTGTGAAAAACCAGCCTGCTGCTTATGCACTGACTGAGTCACAATAATCCCAGGATCATTTTCATTCAATTCCAATAGTAGTGGCGAGAAATCCTTCATCATAGGAATAAATTGCTCGTAACCTACCCATGCAGAATCAAACAAAATGTAGTCACATAAATGACCAATACTATCAACCACCTGACGGGCGTTATATACCGTACCGTCATAGGTGCCTAATTGGATGATAGCCAGCCGAAATGGTCGAACATCATCTGCACGTTCAGGTGCAACTTCTCGCAACTGTTGACGCAAATAACGCTCATCAAAACAATGAGCATCAATCCCACCAATAAAACCAAACGGATTGCGGGCTGTTTCTAGATAGACAGGGGTTGCGCCAGCTTGAATCAGCGCACCATGATGGTTGGATTTATGGTTATTACGATCGAACAATACCAAATCACCGCGGGTTAATAAGGCGTTGGTGACAACTTTGTTGGCCGATGAAGTTCCATTCAGAACAAAATAGGTTTTATCCGCATTGAAGACCTTTGCTGCATATTTTTGTGCCTCTTTCGCTGCCCCTTCATGAATCAGCAAATCACCCAATTTGACATCGGCGTTGCACATATCTGAACGGAAAATAGTCTCGCCATAGAATTCAAAAAATTGACGACCGGCCGGATGTTTACGGAAAAACTCACCGCCTTGGTGCCCCGGGCATGCAAAAGTCGAATTTTGCATCTCAACATATTTTTTCAATGTTGAGAAAAAAGGCGGTAATAGATTCTTTTGATATTCACTAGCAGCGGCTTCTACCTGTGCATTGTAAAAAGCTTTATTGGCTTCGCCGAGAGTGATGACACCTTTAATCAGGGGCAAAAAATCCGCAGATACTGTCTGTTCTGCGGTGACAGCAACAAAAGTAGGAATAGCAAAGCCTAAATCATTCAGTTTTGCCAATAGACCGGCATTCGCATCTTCAACCGACATAACCACGGCGGCAACGTCAGTAAAATCGGTCTGATTGAGGTATACCATCCCTCGCTGACTTTCTACATAAGAAGCCAAACGAGCACTCGTTGCAATTTTTAACTGTGTCATATCACTTACTCTCAAACGGTCAGGTATGAGGCTGCCACTTTGGCATATAGATGACATCACACAATATTGGAAAACTTATGTGATGCCGGCAAATTGATATCTTTAACGCGCACTTTCTCGGGGCAAAAGAAAAGCCAGAATTAATGAGTGAATTGGTTTCAGCATCAACCAATAGACATCAGTAAAATCAGAGAATTGGCTCTATTTTTAATAATGCCTAACAGTGAGCAACAGATAGCCTTACCGCATGGAGGGGATAAGAGACTTAGCAGAAATAACACTGAGGAAATGACACCAGAAGCGCTTGATATGCATTGAATAGTGTAAAACTGTCATAACCGCCTCCTGCTTAAATTCTCGAAATAATATGGACTAGAGGAATGAATAGTAACGCTAAATTTGCGCAATAATTACATGTTTCCGAAGGTGATTCAACCCTTAGAATTCAATAAAAATGCATATTTAGTGAATATCTAAGCTATTGTTATCTAACGTGCTAAAAAATAAAAAATCGATAAATCAAGTAGATGAAACTTTGAATTTTGCGACAAAAATAACCACGCCAACCGATTTTTAGCTATTTTTGCGTGAAAAGAGAGCAACCGATCGCCAATATATGAGAAACTCATTGACGATTTAACGCCAATACGGTTTAATGCGCCCCGTTGCCCGGATAGCTCAGTCGGTAGAGCAGGGGATTGAAAATCCCCGTGTCCTTGGTTCGATTCCGAGTCCGGGCACCATCTTTAGAGAAACCAGCTTAACAGCTGGTTTTTTGCTTTCTGGCGTTTCGACTCTTCATCGAACACGTTCGATTATTCGCCCTGCAAGCAGCGCTCACCCCTACGGGGCCGTCGCAAGCGACGTTCAACACCGCTGCGCGGGTTGTCCGAGTCCGGGCACCATCTTTAGAGAAACCAGCTTAACGGCTGGTTTTTTGCTTTCTGGCGTTTAGACTCTTCATCAAATACCAAAGTCTCAACCACACATAGCACAAAGATGAACGGCTTAAGATGGTGGCCTCAGAACAATGGAACAAGCGACACAAATAGATTGCCTGATTTTCCTTTGAATAACTAACCGAAAAGATGTTCATGATAGACCCCGCAAGCGTAATATTCTGTTTTATCCAAGGCTGTTACGTTGCTTGTATGAAACGCCCCTAAAGAGAAATAACAGCCCATCTTTTTAGTCGAGAAATAATCATCAACCCATTATTGAAATCAAGTCTATCTCATAAGTCTAATTAACCAAATAATGTCAGTGTGTTAGTGCATATTAACCACTATTATTTATCATAATAATTAAGTTTTTATTTACGAACAGTAACGTTGTCAGTTTATTATTTTTTTAATCAACATCAATATGTTAAATGGATTTATTGGTTTTAATCATTTTATGCATTTGACAAAAATACACTTTAGACACAGAATTTATTTTGTTGGATTTTATAAATAAAGATAATCTTAGTCATAAATTTAACGTTATGACGGGATTTATTATTTATTACTTTCATACCTGCTTAACGATATTAATAAGGATAAAATATGACTAAAGACAATTCATTGCATAATGAAGTATTAGCCTCCATATCAAATATAGAGGATAAATTTAACATAGAACTTAAAAGTCTTTTCGACCATGATAAATATACACTTCAGGAGTCAATCAAAGAGTATCGTCGTAGAGTTATCGAAGGAGTAAATAATTTCAAAGGCTTCACAGATGAAGGGGATGATAGAATTCTTTCTGAAGCAAGTGTAGAACTTGAACCTAATATTTTTATTTCACGCAAAAATGCATTAATTGCCAGTGATTACACCGGTACTAAAGTAACCGATTGGGTAAAAACAACTAACAAAAATCTTAGAGCATTGGCTGAATCTACAAGTACTACACAGTTTGTGGTACAAACGCTAGGAGGAACTATTATCGCCGTTGGTGTTCCCGTCGCAATTAAAGTCGCGGCACAGTTAATTGGCGGGGAGACATTAAAAAATGCACTCATGATCGCAATCAAAGGTGTTGGGTTAAAATCAGCGATTGTGGCCGTTGTGCTCGCTCTAGCGGCCATTTTATACTGGCTTATTTGGGGTATTGAACAGAAGATTTTAGGCGTCATTATCAATGACAGTGATACTAATTATTATACCCCTAATTGGCGTACCAGTATCGATGGCTATAAGAAAGGTAACCTATACATGGAGCATGGCACAACTGTCAACTATATGTCAGTGACTCTGAACCAAGACCTTGATTCTCCTGAAATACAACTTAAATCTCGATTTGTTGATGTTAATGACTCAGAAACAATGGTTGCCATTGGATTATTTTTTGCAGATAGAAAAGCAGGATTTCGCGGAGCTGAGGGAGTATACGTATTTATTCCTTATCCTGGTTATGGTTCAGATAGTGGTTTTTCATATCAATTCGCAGTTCCTTATAGTAAGGACAATCGAGCCAATATTGATATTTATAATGGCGGCGAAATCACAGATAAAGAAAAAATCCAATCAATATTTCGCAACCTATATAACAGTGCCAAGGTTGATATATCAAAAAAAGTGGGAAATATGACAATGAAATCTCATCTTAATAGTTCTACCGGTGGTGATGTTTGTGGCATAGCGTCAGTTAGCACCCCCATTAACTATGCCTCAAAACAGAAATAACCAACAGAGATAAACTTAACACTTTAAAAAATTAATTTTCTATATGTATATTTATAAATTAGATATAACTCAACCCTGATCGTTATTTAACTCTGGAAAACATTGTGCAACCTGGGTTGAGTTCTTTTCGCTAGCCGACTATTTCTATCGATATTCAGTTATGTCCTTCAATCTTTCCGACAGCTTCACGCCATTTCATCATTGCGTGACTCAAGAGACGGCAGGTAAGGAGCCATTGTGATTTTTCTGCCTGATAATAAGACTATGCAGGATCTCTCGTTGATCAACAGAAATATCATCAGGGTAGACATGGTCAACATTCTCATTTATTCGAGTCAATAAGGCGACCAGCCAGTCATAAATGTATCCGGCATTGCCATGCTGAGTTTGTTCACCCAGACTCCTTAAACGGGTCGTCGCACTCGCCTGTGGTGATGAAGCAAAGATGGTCGATGATTTATTCACTCGACTCATCGGCCGTTCTTCTCCTGCGGCTTGATGGTTGTAACCCAGCCAACTGACAAAATCGTTTAGCACATTGGCCGCATGAGTGATAGCCGTTGCTGCGCTGTTATCATGCCGCGCCAGCACCCTTTCTAAGGTTTGCTGAAGACCACGTTGATGACTGATTCTGATCAGCATGTCACACAGTGTTTGCAGTTGCTTCCGGTCCAAATCTAGCGAGGGCATCAACAACAGCCGATAGCTGAGCTGGCGTAAATGATTTACCCACAACTCATAAACTGCGGAGGCAAAGCTGCGTTGATCACAAACACTTTGGGAAAGCGGCTCACGCTCATCAAATAAGTCGATATTGAGTACCAACTCTGCCGGTTTGCTGAATGATATCTGCTGATATTGCAGCCAACATTGATAAAGAGTTTCTCGAGGGAGCATAAACTTACCAATAATCTCCCCCTGTCTGGCAGCCTTAGATTGCAAAGTGCGAATGAGTGCTTCACCTTGCTGTTTAGCACTAACAGCATTGGCGCTCATGTCGAGGTGAATACTGTGAAATTGATTAATCACCCGTTCAGTCAGTTCCGTCTGCAATGACACTAACCGAGAGTGCCGAGAAGTGCTGCTTAAGGCAGCTGCTAGCCACTCCTGCAAGCTCGCCATATTGCGCTGATCCAAGGCCTGCAATGTCCCCCAACGAATACCTGATTGAGTCATAAAGCGCTGAACAGAATCATCCCTATGGTGAGGTTGAGTAAAACGTATATCAAACGGAGTAATCGCCCAGGCAAGCCGTGGCATAGTGTTTTGGCTCTGGGACTGTGTCTGTGTTGCCCACTGCATAAGACTCTTGGCGGCTGATATCATCGGCGAGCGTTCTGCCACCGGGTCACATATCAAGAGCATGTCGGGTTGTAATCTGTCCTGATAATAACTTAACTGATGGGCCGGAATATCCACCAACTCGACCTCTGTGAGGGATGACGAGTGGCTGAGAACAAAGGTCACCTCAGCACAAACACTTGCCAATGCCTGTTGGGTTAGGCTCTGGCAGGTCAGTTTTCTTCCACGATAAAGTGGGCAAACGATAATATCGGCATTTTGTAATGGCGCTTCTGAATGCCCATAAAACAAGAACCCCTCAGTTATGAGGCTAGAGGGGGCCAGCAGTTCAGTGACGCCCCCCAGGTATTGCAAGGTCTGAGCTTGCTGTTGCCATTGCGCTGTGAGTGCAGAGTCTTTCCCCCACAATAGTGCCAATAACTCAGCGCGATCACTAAGGCTCAACCAAGGAGCCAATTCTGCCATCTGGTGCAGGAGATGGTCATCAAGCTGATAGGAGCCACGGAGATAACGATGATAACAACAAGTGACTGATGAGAACTGTTCAGGCGTCATACCCGCGTTCGGTTCAATCTGACGACGTGCCTGCAGCTCCGAGAGTGTTGCGGCAATGACACTGTTCGGTACCCGATGGTGTGGATTATCCGTCTGATGTTGATGTATCAATCGCTGCGCCAAGTCACTTTCAGTCAAAAGTGTGAGCAACAGTGGATAAGCCTCATCCACCACGGATGGTGGCGTGTTTGTGAAGCGAACTGCTATGGATGCCGCGGTATTGCTGGGGTTGATCAGCGTCAGATAGTTGATCATCGTAGCCCCTAACTGGACATAAACCTCATCCCTGCCCTTCGCCGCGAGCATTTTCAGTAAATGATGTTTTCCCTCTACGGATTCGCCATACAACCCAAGTGTCATCGGCAAGGTATTCAGTGCATCAATTTGCTGCTGACGATAATGCAGATGCGTTAAACGTGCCAACAGTCCGTCGGCTTCAAGGTGCAGTAACGGAGAGTGTTCCCGGGTGCTCTGCACCCAATTCATCAATTGATTTAGCATGGTATTAGACTGATTCATTTCGGGTAGACACTCCCGCTGTCGATCCAGTAGTGATCAACACCGTTATAACTGTGAGTCAGGGTATTCAGTTTTAGTTTCAACCCATCGAGCGCCACTGGAGTGCCATCTTGCATTTTGGCTTGCGCCAGTGAAAATCCTTCATTTTTCGCATCGTATTGCAGGCGGACGAATAACACACCATCACCGGCAATACGTTTGGCCAGTTCTGAGGAGTTAATTTTCAGCAAATACAGCGGCGTTGCGGGCCAACGTGCATCAGCGAGTTGGCGAAAGCCCAGACACGTCTCTCCCCTCATCGGAAAATAGCTCGTTTCATCTAAGCGCGAGTCCGGATTGTCTAGATCAATGTCGGAATACCAGACATTCTCCTGATGTAAAACATGACGGCCATCAAGTGTGCCGAGGTGGCTAATGGTGGAATAAGCCTGGATATCTGCTGCTTTAAAATTGAACCCCGGCAGACGCAAATCCATCGCTAAACTACAGATCATGGCACCGAGTGCTGCCGTTGATTTAGGGTTATCAACACGCCCTTGGCGGCCAAAAGGAAACTGCTGGTGAATAGGATAGCTATCTAACCAAACAATACGATTGACCGGGACCGCTTGCAGGTCACTTAATAATGCCTGAATTCCCGGTAAGCATGACGGACGCCCTGTCACCAACAAAACATCACAGCAGTAATGGCTAATAACTTCGCACAGCGACTGCAAGGGCGCAGTGAGGCTAAATCGCCCCGCCAACAAAGCCTCTTTCAGGGTTGCCAACTCCACCAATAGCGGGGTTTCCAACACATCAAAATGTGGCGCGCCAGCGGGCAATAGAGGCTGAATGGCCTGATGAATGTAATTCATCACATTGTCTGTCGGTCGCTGACTTAATAGCTCGCCAAATTGCCCGTCGAATTGGGCAAAATGATCATGGGGATCGCTGTTCTCCCAGTGTGTCAAAAGAGCGTTAGCCAGCGGAATAAATAACTGTAACGTTGTTTGCTGACGCAGTGTAGCGCGCGCACCATCAAGCGGCGATGTGCCAAACAATTTGGCCATAATCCCTTCGGGATCATTCACACCCGCCAGATGCAAAGCCTGTTGCAATGCAGGCAAAACACTCTGCTGAATTACATCCAACAGAATGTCATCACCCGCCACTTTAAATCCTTCTCTGAACAGCAATTGTGGCGTGATTTTCACATTGCTGCCAATGCCATCATCCAACTGATATTGAGCAATTGCCATGTCAGTCGTGCCCCCACCAATATCAATAGAGGCGACGCGCAGAGTGCTGCCAGCAGAAGTATCCTTGTCCTGTAGGCGTTCGGGACGAATCAAATTCTGGAAAAATACACGGGAATGCCCCGCATAATTGTTCATCGCTTCATTATATAACCACACCAGTTGACCGCAGATGGCCTCATCCCATTCCATATGCACATCGGGAAGTGGCAATACATTGATTTCTGAAGATAAAGAAGGTAGGTCATCATATTTTGATACCCACCCTAGAGCCTCCCAGACTAACTTTATCGCCTCTTGCATCCGATGCCGAAAAATGGCGCGCTCTTGTTTCGGCATGGCCGAAGGCAGGGTCAGGATGAGATTGCGCAACTGACGAGGAGCCGATGCCAGTCCCATACTTTGCCGATGGCTGATGCTGTTGATTTGCACCAAGGCTTGCGTCAGCAATTCACACAGCAACATTGTCATCAAAGAGCTACGACTATAATTTGATGAGAAGACGGGCAGCCGCTCTTCCGGGGACAGATCCGATAACGGCTGCCCATCGTCATTGATCAAATTCATTAGCGGCAGCGCAATAGCGCGAGGATCACTCTGTTTCTTGTGGTTAAATTGGCTGAAGCGCCATGCCTGAGGGGCGGGTGTATCATCCCAGAGATAACGTCGCGGGCTTGAAATCCCGCTGGCCCCATCAGTTCCTTGGCGCTGCATGGCTAACTTTTGTGCTTCATCCCCCACGCGCACCATTGATGGCCAGACAAAAGCATCATCACGCCCTCCCTCCATTGAAAAACAGTGTTTACCAAACTTTGCTTCATGGAATTCAAGCCGGCTGCTGAACAGAGGCTCACTGAGATATTGAGGTTCGCTAAGTGAACGAATATGTAGCGCCGCACTCTGCTGCAAACCGGTATTCTTTTCACCATGATCTTCCAGTAATACCCCACAAGTATGGGTATTCCCGACATCAAGTATCAGGTCAACGGGCACCGCTGGTGCAGTCAGTGCCTGCCCCACTAATTGAATTTCTGGCACTGAGACTTGAGTGCCAAGCATCTCAAGTAGATTAAGGAAATGGGCCTGATACTCAAATGCTTTCATCGCGCTGAGAAGCTCGTGTTTATTGCGCCCCTCTTGCTCAGTGGCATAGTGAATAAACACTTCACGCAACCAACCGTCTACCCATGTTTGATCGAGAAATTCACTGATTTCGTTATCGTGCCATGCGAGAGCAAAACGGGTGCCGTTGCAAACATCACTGGTGGTGGGCATCAGTTGGCTTGCCGTTTCATCGGTATGAACTTTGGTATCAAAAGCGATACAGATCCGGAAGGTATTTCCCGCCGTATCCGGTTCGACCAAACGCCGAATATGCACTCGCGCCCAGTTAGCCGGGCTATTGCTAAATGCATGTCCAGGGCTAAAACGCATAAAAGGCAGCGGCAACCAGAGGTTATTTAACACCTTAAGAGAGTGTTCAAGTGGGAAAGTGCTCTCAGGCTTAACAATCTCAGGTGTGCCACCATTTTCACCGGGTAGGACAAATCGGCTTAACTGCGGGTCATAGTCGAGGCGCAGCAGTGGGCCATTGACACTTTGGCGGACAAAACGTCCGCTGTGGGGATGAACTTCCACCGGCGTCAGGCCAAAGTCCAAAAACTGGATGCTGCTGTTTTTGACCAGAGTGACACTCGATTTATAGTCGATGAGGTTTGCCAGCATGGGATTATTTACTCACTTTAATAAACGTGATGGGGACCAGGGTGTCATCGGCGTAGCGCGCGGTGCATTGCGCCGCACCGGTAAGCCCCTGTGTACAAGTTACCTCTGGGAACGAGTAACGTGTCCCATCACTGCATTTAGCTTGGCCCCGACTTTTGATGACCAAATTGCCGGATTGCATCAACCCTAATTCAATGTCTGATTTACAGGTCACGTTGTCGCCATGAACAGTACGCACGGTGCCGGTCTTGTTGTTTATCTGATAACGCAGACTCGCCGGGCGGCCTGTTACCGGGCTTTTAATATCAATGGTCGCTCGCCACGTCCCTGTCAGAAATTTAGTTGACCCTGCTTTGACGGCATTCGCTGGAAGCACTAATGCATTTTTGGCGGGAACATGATTGGTAAGAGCATTGTTGGCAGGTTCAACTTGGGCCGTTTCTGCCACTTTGACCGGGGCGATGATGGCTGGAGTGGCAACTGTAGCGTACTGCAATGGCAATTTATTAACTGGAATGACGATATCTTGTGTGGGTACGGGAATGACCGCCTCACTCACTGTCTCTGGGGACTCTGGCAATATTGTCTCTTTGGTTAAATAAGAGGATGCCAGAAAAATAGTCACAAGCACGATGATCAATACCGTGATTTTCAGTAGGGTACGCTGCCAAATAGAGCGTATTTTAGACTGTGGGGGGATGGATGGTGGTAATTCATCCACTATCTTGGCCGCGGGTGGCGGTAAAAGTGGCGCTTCCCGCTGGCTTAACGTGACGATAACCGCCTCGGGATCAACGATATCCTCCTCTGCCACAGCCAAAGGTTGCTCTGACGAAGGTTGCTCTAACACGGGTGGAATCTCATCGTCTACTTGAGGACAAACTCGCAGGCAATCAAACACATCTTCACGTGCTGAGGCATTCAGGTTAACAAAACCCCAAAAAGTGATAACGGGTTTATTATCAATTAGATATACATGTTGGCTGGCCGGAAATTGGAGAACCTTTATCATTAAGGAACCAAATAACTGAACAGCTATTTTCTCTGCTTGTAGGCAGCGCTGGCTTATCTCATAAGCCGCCACCAGACAGTTTTCCAGATAAACCAGTGCATCTTCACATTGCTGTTCACTGGCACATGCCCACGGCGTGATAGTTCCTTCCCGGGGGGTATACCAGTCCACTTTATCTTCCGCATCATTGCTCTGCGGTATTGCCAGGCAATCGAGAAGCATGTGCTGATTGCGCAGACGCAATGTTTCGCGAATCTGTAATGCCGCATCAAATATTGTCTGCCCGTTTTCACCCAATGCGATAAAATCATCCAGATAACCGCTGCGCAATATTATTTTTGCCACTTCATCAACCTTGCCTTTTAGACTTATTCACTCATTCATTCTGAGTTGTCTATTTTAACGGCTTTAGCAGCAAAAAAACGGTAAAGAGAACGCCCGAAGAGTGAACGAAAGTGTCAGGTAATAAAGCGATTGATTGACAGAAATAAACTTCCTTAATAAAGGAAGTTTAAATAGGAAGGAATGACTGAAAGAAATCTACACGCTAAAATTATAAACTTTTCCCGCAGAAGCAACATTCGACTGTCCTTCTGGGCTATACAAAGATGAATCCGAACCGGCTTTAACAACCACTTTGCTCAGGTTATTTGTTTTCTGCATATGCATATCGAGCAATATATAAATTTTCTCATTCAGCTCATTGGCCACTTTAACTTTCTGGATAATATGATTCCAGTAAGAGGACAATCTTGTATTCTGATGATAAGGTGCAGCCTGTTGTAGTATTATTTCCTGCTGCTTACGCAGTTCATCGTAATGACTGATTGTCGACAATAATTGGCTTTTGCTATCAGACACAATTTGCAGTGACACCGGGTTTATTTGTGTCCGCCTTAACTGATTCGCCTCCTCGATAAGAATAGCTTCTAGTTCTTCGAGAGATCCCTCCAATTTGAGCAGAATGGAGCGTAAGTTTTCCATTTTCATTTGTTTATTGCAGCTTATGAGAGTTGAAAGATGTCTTGTACCAAAGCCTGAGCAATTTGGTCACTGTCGAGGTCAAGTTCACCCGCGTCCATCGATGCCTGAATTTTAGCTAAACGATCGTAGTCGATATCACGAGAGTCATCGAGTTGTATCTGCTGGGTCAGCTTACTTAATTTAATTTGCGTACCGGAGCTTTCACCACTCTCAATATTCTGTGAGTTTAGCTCTCCTGTTTTTGCGCGCATTTTAAAATCCTGCTGAACATTAACAGGTGTTACTGATAGTGGGGGTTGTGTTCGGTCTATACTCATCATCATCCTCAACAATTCGTTTGTATTGCGACCTCGCGGTATAAATATACTATCGGTGGTTATCAAAAAAACTAAAATTTATTCTTCAAGGTTCATATCGACTTTGCCTTCCGAAGACACGACACCCGTCATTATTTTACCTGAACGCATTGTTATTCTTAAAGATTCCCCTAGTGCTGCATTGTCCAATGCTTTGCCTTTCGCTCGGATACGAAACCCCGGCCCGGTGGCGATAACTTCGACCGCCTGCCCTGACATGATAGCCCAGCGCGCCCGTAACTGATTTTGAAGCACGGGATTTCCCGGCGAGATAGAGCGAGTCGTTGTCTGACCAATAATATGTTCTTTGTTAAAAATCAGACCTGCAGGTAGACGCTCTAGCGAGCCAGTTCGGGATTCAATATCTTCAGATTGAATAACGACACCGGGCTTTATCGCGTGGCGTGCAGACCACCAAGTCCCTTGCGCCTGAACAGAGATCTGAACAAATTTACGCTTGTTCCCGCATTGGGCTATGACGCTTCTCTTTCCTGTCAGGCGCGTATTATTACCCGCAAGAGAAAGTTCAGGATTCGGACAAAGAGAGTCCAACTGCTCTGGAGGTGTAAGAATTTTTATGGTCTGAAGAACCGACGTATCCGCAGGTATTCCATTTTGAGAACTCACTAATGCTGTTATTTTTGCAGTCAATGACTCGTTTTCCGCAGAGGCAGCGAGTACCTTGAAACAGCAAAGAAATACTAATGATAAAATGAAGAAACCGCGCAAGAGAAACATGAAGTTCACTAACCTTAATATTATACAATCTGGGATGAAACTATTTATTATCCGTTTTCGCCAGTGAGCAGTATATGTCAGTCATTAAGTTTATTAACGTTCTAAATGCTGCAATTTATGACGACAATTCCATTCATAGATGATTTTAATTACCACAAAAAAATTCATCCTTTTAAATAAGGTTATTTTTGTCTTATCTTCGCAGTATAAAATTGAATCATTCAACCCTAGAATGCACGGCATTAATATTCATAGGGTAGAGGTCATTTTTTTCATGCTTGATAAGCTCGATAATGCATTCCGCTTCCAGCAAGACGCTCTAAGCTTATTAACCCAACGTCAGGACATATTGGCGTCTAATATCGCTAATGTCGATACACCAGGGTATTTAGCCAGAGATATTGATTTCTCACAGCAATTAAAAAATGCAGTGGATAGAAATGCACCTGAACATGGCCCATTAACTCTGGCATTAACGTCTGGAACACATATTGCTGGCGTGGCTCCGGCCATTGATAACAGCCAATTACTTTATCGAATTCCAGATCAACCTAGTGCCGATGGTAATACGGTGGATATGGATCGTGAACGTGTCAGCTTTGCTGATAACAGCATGAAATACCAATCCAGCCTAACAATTCTCACTTCACAAATTAAAGGCATGATGAGTGTCATCAATCAAGGTTAATTATCGCCATGTCAACATTCAGCATCTTTGAAATATCGGGTTCGGCTCTGGCAGCGCAATCAAAACGGCTTAACGTCAGTGCCAGCAACATGGCCAATGCAGACAGCATTGCCGGGCCTGATGGCCAGCCATACCGCGCCCGACAAGTTATTTTTCAAGTCAATAGCGCACCAGGGCAGGAAATTGGCGGCGTCCAAGTGAGTGATGTCGTGGAAAGCACTGAACCAGACCGCATGCTCTATGAGCCAGCCAATCCGCTCGCTGACGATAAGGGCTATGTGCGTATGCCAAACGTCAATGTTGTGAATGAAATGGTCAATACCATTTCCGCTTCACGTAGTTATCAGGCCAATGCTGAAGTCATTAATACGGCCAAATCTATGATGTTAAAAACATTGACTCTGGGTCAATAAGGAACGGAAAAATGGCTGTTTCACCGGTAATGAATGGAAGCAACGCAAGTGCGGCAAGTAGTGGAAACACTGCCGAGGATTTAACCAATAACTTTATGACGCTCCTCGTTGCGCAGATGCAAAACCAAGATCCAACCAACCCGATGGATAATAACCAGTTAACTTCCCAACTGGCACAGTTCAGTACAGCATCAGGCGTTCAACAGCTTAATTCGACGCTGAGTCAGGTGGGCACCCTTGTCACCAGTATGCAACAGATGAATGCTGCGGATTGGGTCGGTCGAAGTGTATGGGTTGAAGGTAATACGTCCGTTTCCTTTGAAGAAAATGGCAATAAAGAATTTGGCTTCAATATGGATTCTGACGCCGACAAAGTCACTGTCACTCTAACCGACGCGCAAGGCAATGCTTATTCTGCCGAATTAAAAGACATCAAAGCCGGTGTTAATAAATTTACGCTTGATGATCTCAGTGGTTTCCAACCTGCCGAACCACCTGCTGACGGTGGTGGGTATAAAGTCTCGTTCTCCGCATCAAATAGTGATGGCAATACTCCCAATATTGAGTCCCTGAAGAAAGCCAAAGTAGAGAGTGTTTCATTCTCAGCGACGGGTGCTGTATTGCAGTTGGGCTTAAATGGCAGCGCCACATTAGGTGAGGTTTATTCCATTGAGTAATCAGATTTCAATATTTCATTCTAGTATTCAGGAAAATTAATTATGAGTTTTTCACAAGGTCTTAGTGGACTGAGTGCAGCTTCACAAGCACTTGATGTGGTTGGTAACAATATTGCGAACTCCCAAACTGTCGGGTTTAAATCGGGTTCTATCGCCTTTGCCGACGTATTTGCCGGTTCACAAGTCGGTATGGGCGTACAGGTATCGTCGGTTAATCAAAACTTCAGTGATGGTGTTTTAGGTGCGGGCAGCAGCAGCCTTGATATGGGTATTCAAGGGAATGGTTTCTTCCGTTTAACCAATGAAGCCGGGCGCGTATTTTATAGCCGAAATGGACAATTTAAATCCGATGAAAACGGCTATATTGTCAATAACCAAGGTATGTTTTTAACCGGTTTTCAAGCTACCGGCACCCCGCCTGCTATTCAGCCGGGAGCGGCCATCGGTCAAATTCAGATTCCATCAGGACAAATGCCTGCTCGTGCCTCTGATGGCGGCACACTGAGCGGTAATCTGAACTCAGGTACTGAAGCAATAGACCAAACTGCCAATCCATTCGATCCTTCAGACAATAAAAGTTATAGCTCCATTAGTCAGGTAGATGCTTACGACAGCTTGGGGAATAAGCACACCATCAATATTTACTACGTTAAAACCGGTGATAACGAATGGAAAGCCTATTCCAGCAATGTCACCGCTCCAGAGCTAGATGCTAGTGGTGATCCGGTTTATCAGGAGCTAGCACTGAATTTTGACACTTCGGGACAACTGACCACGAATCCAGCAAAGTTGAATGTAAGAGGTGCAGCCTTTAATGGCGGCGAGCCACTGGATTTTGATTTGGATATGGCGGGTATGACCCAACAAGCATCGGATACGGCCATGGATAGCCCCACCACCACCGGTTATGCCCCCGGCCTGATGAATGGCTATGTGGTCGGTGACAATGGACAGATTATTGCCAGCTACAGTAACGGTCAGAAGCAATTATTGGGTCAGGTGGTACTGTCGAACTTCACCAACCCTGGTGGATTGTCTTCTCAAGGCGATAACTGCTGGTCTGAAACACCAGAATCAGGGCAGCCCGTCACCGGTATTGCTGGCACTGGAAACTTAGGCAATTTATATGGCAATCGCCTCGAAGCATCCAACGTTGATCTGAGCAAAGAGATGGTCAACATGATCGTTTATCAGCGCAACTATCAGTCCAACTCACAGACCATTAAAACCCAGTCTGAACTCCTTCAGATTCTGGCTAACCTCGGTTAACGGCTGACTTCTATGGATCGCGCAATCTATACCGCAATGGGTGCGGCTAACGCCGCCCTTAATCGTCAGGGTGTGGTGTCAAACAACCTGGCGAATGCCTCCACGACCGGATTTCGTGCACAACTTTCTGCTTTTCGTGCCGTGCCAGTTGACGGGCCGTCAGTTGCAACTCGCACATTAGTGACGGAATCGACGCCCTATCACGATGACTCGATGGGGACCATCAACCAAACGGGCCGCAATCTGGATGTTGCACTACCGCAAGAAGGTTGGTTGGCAGTCGAACTGCCAGATGGCGCAGAGGGCTACACCCGTGCTGGCAACATCGAAATTGACAGTGAAGGTCTCCTGACAGTCAGAGGACTACCAGTGCTGGGTGATGGTGGTCCAATCAATGCACCGCCACAGGCAGAGTTGACCATCGCCCCCGATGGCACCATTACTGCACGCGGTGCTGGAGAGGAACCTTCCGCGCTGGCTCAGGTTGGGAGACTGAAACTGGTCAATGCCAAGCTTCAGGATCTGTACCACGGCGACGATGGTCTGTTTCATATCGCATCGACGTCACCCAATGCCGGACAGGCTCAGTTGCCTGCGGATCAGGATTTACAGTTAGTTCCCGGCGCACTGGAAAGCAGCAATGTCAGCCCAGTGAAGTCAATGGTGGACATGATTGCCACCGCACGCGGCTTCGATATGAACATGAGAGTCATCAGCGCTGTGGATGATAACGATAAGAAAGCCAACCAGCTACTGGCTATGGGGTAACCCCCGGCAAAGAGGAATTTCAGTATGATCCGTTCTTTATGGATTGCCAAAACAGGTCTTGAAGCGCAGCAAACCAATATGGATGTGATATCCAATAACTTGGCAAACGTCAGTACCAATGGCTTTAAGCGTCAGCGGGCGGTGTTTGAAGATTTGCTTTACCAGACGCTGCGTCAACCTGGCGCCCAATCTTCAGAGCAGACCACGATCCCTACGGGGCTGCAACTGGGTACAGGTGTGCGCCCTGTAGCCACCGAGCGTATTCATAGCCAAGGTAACCTGACTCAAACGAATAACAGCAAAGACTTGGCGATTGAAGGCCACGGCTTCTTTCAGATACAGATGACTGACGGCACAACAGCTTATACCCGCGATGGCTCTTTCCAGTTTGATCAGAATGGTCAATTGGTGACCTCCAGTGGTTATCCCGTTCAGCCCGCTATTACCATCCCGCAGGATGCGGATACCTTAACGGTAGGGAAAGATGGCATTGTCAGCGTCACTGTGCCAGGGCAAACCGCACCACAGCAGATAGGGCAGCTCACACTCAGCACCTTCATTAATGATTCCGGCCTCGAAAGCATTGGTGAGAATCTCTATCGGGAAACGCAATCTTCCGGTGCTCCCAATGAAACGACACCGGGCCTGAATGGAGGTGGATCCCTTCGACAAGGGTATATCGAGACCTCCAACGTCAACGTTGCGGAGGAACTGGTCAACATGATCCAGACTCAGCGCGCCTATGAAATTAATAGCAAAGCCGTATCAACATCAGACCAGATGTTGCAACGCCTGACACAACTTTGATAGCACCCATAAGTCCGGCCTCTGTTGTAAAAATGGGGGCCGATTTATGGCTGTTTTTGACCGCAGTGGATGAAATGAAAAACCAGCCTTGTTCCACCCTATCCGACATGAATGCTTGCCAGATATTCCCAAAGACTTTAATCCCAAAGACTCAACGCATCATACGGTTGTCTTCAGTGTCAGCGGTGCTGGCGTTGTTTCTGACCGGATGCGCCTATATCCCTCATAAGCCTTTAGTCGATGGTGTAACAACGGCCAGCCCGGCGTCACCGGCAATGACCGTCGCAAATGGGTCCATTTTTCAAACCGGACAGGCGATGAGTTATGGCTATCAGCCGATGTTTGAAGATCGCAGACCAAGGAACGTTGGCGACACCTTAACCATTGTGTTGCAAGAGAATGTCAGCGCCAGCAAAAGCTCATCAGCTAATGCCAATCGAGGCGGTTCAACCGGGTTATCCCTTGATACTGTCCCCAGCGCACTCTCTGGATTGTTAGGCGGCGACCGTGCGAATACCTCCATCAGCGGCTCCAATGATTTTTCAGGCAAAGGTGGCGCGGCGGCGAAAAACACGTTCAGCGGTACGATTACCGTTACAGTTCAACAATTGTTAGAGAACGGCAACCTGAGGGTCGTCGGCGAAAAACAGATCGCGATTAATCAGGGTACCGAATTTATTCGTTTCTCCGGCGTCGTCAATCCACGCACGATCAGTAGCAACAACTCAGTGATATCTACCCAAGTTTCCGATGCACGTATTGAATATGTCGGGAACGGATATATCAACGAAGCACAGCAGATGGGCTGGTTACAGCGTCTGTTCCTTAATCTTTCTCCTTTGTAATGAACAGCCAATGAAAACTTCATTTCTCACGTTGTGTCTGAGCCTACTTTGTACTGGCTTGATTTTTTTTACATCGAAAGGCGCTCAGGCCGAACGAATTCGTGATCTCACCACCATTCAGGGGATTCGCAGTAACTCCCTGATGGGGTATGGGTTGATTGTCGGGTTGGATGGCACCGGGGACCAAACGATGCAAACGCCCTTCACCACCCAAAGCCTTAATAACATGCTATCTCAGCTAGGGATAACCGTTCCGGCGGGCACGAACATGCAGCTCAAAAATGTGGCCGCCGTGATGGTGACCGCTGATTTGCCTCCCTTTTCACGACCCGGCGAAAAGATAGATGTGGTGGTTTCTTCTCTGGGCAATGCGAAAAGCCTGCGCGGTGGCACGTTGCTGATGACGCCGCTAAAAGGTGTCGATAATCAGGTTTATGCCTTGGCACAAGGCAACTTGCTGGTATCCGGTGCGGGTGCGCAAAGTGGCGGTAGCCGGGTACAAGTCAATCAGTTAAATGGTGGGCGAATCAGTGGTGGGGCCACGGTTGAACGCGAAGTACCGCTCAACTTTGCAAACCAAAATGTCCTGCGGCTGCAACTCAATGACGAAGATTTCTCGCTGGCTCAACAAGTCAGTGATGAGATAAATCGCCGCTTTGGTGGTGCAACAGCCATGGCGGAAGATTCCCGCACGATTAAGCTTTTCGCCCCTGCCGACAGCGCGGGGAAAGTGCGATTCCTAGCGGATGTACAAAATATTCCCATTCGCGTTGGTGTCATGGACGCCAAAGTGATTGTTAACTCCCGAACCGGCTCCGTCGTCATGAACCGCTATGTTGCCTTGGATGCTTGTGCTATTGCGCAAGGCGATTTAACCGTTGAAGTCACGCAAACCAACGAAGTGAGCCAACCAGACACCCCGCTGGCAGGTGGACAAACGGTAGTGACGCCGAATACACAAATATCGATTCGCGATCAGAATGGCTCTTTGCAACAGGTGAAGACTAGCGCTGATCTCAATAGCGTGGTGCGGGCACTGAACAGTTTAGGGGCAACACCGAATGATCTGATGTCGATAATGCAATCAATGAAAAGTGCCGGTTGCCTACGCGCTAAGTTGGAGACCAACTGATGAGTAACGCACTCTTTTCTACTGGCGCAGCCTTTGATGTTCGCAGCCTCGATGCATTGAAACGTGAAGTTAAAAGTAACTCTCAAGAAGGGGTGAAAGAAGCGGCAAAGCAGATGGAGGGCATGTTTATTCAAATGATGCTCAAGAGTATGCGTGACGCTTCATTTAAAGACGGTCTGCTGCACAGTCAGGAAGCGGATATGTTTACCTCAATGTACGATCAGCAAATATCTCAGGATATTGCTGAGCAAAGCAAAATGGGATTTGCCGACTTGATGGTCAGACAAATGGGTGGGCAGCCCTCAATGACACAAAATACTGTGGGGGTGGCCCCCGCCCCGTATAGCTTGAATATGGACGCCGTAAAGCGGCGAGAAACAACGACTCAACAAGTATCCCAGACAAATGAAGCCAGTCTATTGTCGCGCTTTAGCGGGGGTGTAGAAAAAAGCGCTGATTTTATTTCCCGCATGCTGCAACCCGCTATCACTGCTGCGCAAAAAAGCGGTATTCCACATCAACTGATTATTGCTCAAGC
Organism: Yersinia vastinensis; assembly: GCF_902726565.1. Classification (GTDB taxonomy): domain Bacteria; phylum Pseudomonadota; class Gammaproteobacteria; order Enterobacterales; family Enterobacteriaceae; genus Yersinia; species Yersinia vastinensis. Next base: position 454,331 of record NZ_CACVAF010000001.1, on the reverse strand, counting down.
GGCACTTGAATCGGGTTGGGGAAATAAAGAAATCACGACAACAAATGGTAAACCAAGCCATAACTTATTTGGCATAAAGGCGACGTCAGATTGGAAAGGCGATACAACGGAAATAATGACAACTGAATATATCAATGGCACGGCACAAAAAGTGAAAGCCGCATTTAAAGTCTATCCATCATATTCAGATGCACTGTCAGATTATACTGCGTTGCTAACAAACAATCCGCGTTACCAGAATGTTGCGAAAGCTAATTCACCAGAGCGTGCAGCACATGCATTACAGTCCGGCGGTTATGCTACCGATCCGAGCTACGCCAAAAAATTAATTAACATCATTCAGCAGGTCAAAGGGAACATCCATCAGGGCGTGAATGCCTATAAAACGGATCTTTCTTCATTATTTTAGCCAATCACTGTTTAGTTAATTTTTTGACAACCGATAGTTTATATATGGTGCGAATTTTCCTACAGAATTTTCTTGAAGAGGTTCGTCAGTAAATTTTACGAATAATACAATGTCGGTGATTTATGAATCTGATTAATTTGGCTCAGAGTGGACTGAGTTCGGCACAATCTGCACTCAACGTCGTTGGTAACAATTTAAATAACGCCGTGACGCCAGGATACAGCCGGCAAAATATTATGTTAGGCCAAGCCGGGGGGAAAACCACGAACGTTGGTTTCTTTGGCTACGGTGTTCAAGTTAATGGCGTACAGCGCGCTTACGATGGCTTTATTAATAATCAAGTGCGTGGCTCAATGACTGAGTTTATGGGGTTAAGCAGCCGTGCCCAACAACTTAGTCAGATAGATAATATGCTGGGTGACGATACCGATAATATTTCAGTCACCATGGGTAATATCTTCGAATCACTTAAAAAAGTGAGTAGTGATCCTGTCAGTGCAGCCGCTCGCCAAGGCGCATTAGGCCAGTTCAAGGCTATTTCCAATCAATTTAATAGCAACAGCAACACACTCAATGGATTGGAAAAAAGTACCAATACACAAATTACCCAGAGTGTTGCAGATATCAACGCCAGCGCCAAGCAACTGGCAAAACTGAATCAAGAGATTGAAAAAATTCATGGTCAAACGGGTGACCTGCCTGCTGATTTACTTGATCAGCGCGACTCACTGCTCAGTGCGCTTAGTGAGCAAGTGGGGATCCGGGTCAATGAAAACACCACGACGGGTCGAGTCGATGTCACATTAGCGAATGGTATGCCATTGGTTAATGGGGACCGCGCCTACCAACTGGAAGCCTCCGTTTCTTCTGAAGACCCTTCTAAGACGGTTGTGTCCTACATCGATGCCGCAGGCAATAAAATGCCGTTGGATGAATCGAAAATGACCGGTGGGAAACTAGGTGGGTTATTTAAATTCCGTAACGAAGATTTAGTCGATGCCCGTAATCAGTTAAACCAACTCGCTTTGCAAATGGCGAATAAGTTTAATGAGGTTAACGCTAACGGTTATGACCGAGAAGGCAATGCCGGGGGAGATCTATTCAACATCGCGAATCCTGTAGCCTTAGCTAACCGCAATAATACCAGTGATGCCACTCTGGATATTAGCTATTCAGATATTAGTAACGTCAAAGCTGAAGATTATACCCTCACCTATAAAGGCCCTGGTCAAAATGACTGGGAAGTACAAACTCGCGATGGCAGAACGATTACGCCCACCATTGGTAGCGCTGGTGAACTTGAATTTGATGGTATTTCTATTCAACCACAGGGCACGCCACAACCGAATGACAGCTTTGTCTTCAACCCAACAGCGGGGGTTGCATCAGGGCTCAGCGTTGCAATTACTGACGGCGATAAAATAGCAGCTTCAAGTTCATCTGATCCGTCCGATGAAAGTAATAATGAAAATCTTGAAGCCATGTTAGGCATTCAAAATATGACGTTAGTCGGTAATGCAACCTTGACGGAAGCTTATGCCAGCCTAGTCAGTTCTGTCGGTTCATCCATGACAGCGCTAAAAGCCGAAGCGACCACCACAACAAAGGTACTTGAGGCTGCGCTATATCAACAACAGAGTATTTCTGGGGTTGATATGAATGAGGAGTACATGAACTTACAAATGTATACCCAATATTATCAAGCTAATGCACAAGTGCTTCAGACAGCAACCACCCTCTTTGATGCACTACTCAGTATTAGATAACGTCCCATTCTATGGTGCCACCAGCAGTTTGATAAAAGATTAAGGAAATAGCGATGCGTCTCAGTACCCAGTATATGTATCAGAATAATATCAATAGCATGTCGAAGGCCATGACCGCTGGAAATGATATTTATACCCGGATGTCAGCCCAGAGAACCTTGCTAACACCTTCTGATGATCCTGGTGGTGCTTCACAAGCGATCATTTATCAAAATGCGCTGGCAAATATGCAGCAATTTGATACTGCGCGCTTGTACGCCCAAGATGCACTGCAACAGGAAGACAACACGCTCACCTCCATTGGTAACATCTTAACCAAAGAGTTAAGTGCGAAAATTGTTGCTGGCGGCAACGGTGCCTTTTCAGACGCAGATAGAGAAGCATTGGCGACTGAATTACAAGGTATCCGCGATAACTTGTTGAATTTAGGCAACACCACTAATGGCAGTGGCCGCTATATTTTCGGTGGTTTTAAAACGGGAGCAGAGCCTTTCCAAAAAGATGGCACCTACGTGGGCGGAGATACGCCAATAACCCATTTAGTTGCAGACAGCACCGAAATTCAAGTGAGCCATCTGGGTAGCGATATCTTTTTAAGTGGGAGCAGCGACGATATTTTCGCTGCATTGGATAACGCTATTGCAGCGCTAAATGAACCTATTGTCGATGATGCTGACCGTGAAGCACTGCAAAAAACACTCGATAGCACCAATATTGCCATCAAGAAAGGCATTGATAACCTCGGAAAAATACAGGCTGAGGTTGGAACCAGCTTACAGCAGATAGAATCGCTGGGGCTACGCTCGGATGTGCAAAAAATCAATATTCAGACGCTGTTACAACAAACTGTCGGCTCAGATATAGATACATTTATTACATTAACATCTCAATCGAAAATGTCGGAATTTGCACTCAGCGCTTCAATGATGGTTTTCCAGAGTATGCAGACAATGTCGATATTTAATATGTAGTATCAACATTGCAATATTTCGCATTAGCAGGATTATCAACCTGAATATTTAATAATCATTCTCATTATATTTCTGAGGTACATCTACAACAGTTCACTGTTGGTGATTAAGGATCGTCATGTTTAAAAAATTAAAAATATCCACAGCTTTATCTATCGTGATTGCTATTTTTGCACTGTTCCTCATGCTGATAACAGCGTTCAGTGTGTTACATGCCATTGCGAATAAGGATAACTTTAATCGTGCTATCGTCGTCTCTAAAAATATAGAGGTCATGAGTGATGCCATCTTTAACCTTAATAGTGGGCTGGCGCATGTTAATGGGCTGATGTCACGCACAAGTCTTAATCGCCCTGTTAAGCAAGAATCTATTGATCGCGCCAAAGATATTCTCTCCCAAGCTAATATTGATATGAAAACCTTTATGTCAATGCCGTTTAGCTCACCAGAGGAAAAACAAGTCGCGATAGATTTGAGTAAACAGTTTGATCGGGTACTGAATTTATCTCTAGCAAAAGTTAACTACATCCTTGACCCGGCAAGTTCCCCCGATAACATTGACAATGAAATGCAAGAACGTGCGTCCTTAAGAGAGCAAATACAGCGTCACAGTCAAATTATCAACCAGCTTAATAACGAATATATTCAACAAGCCGAAAACGATTATTACTCGATGGTTACGATGGCCGCTATCGTGTTGGGCTGTTCAATCGTGATGATGTTCTTGGTTCGTATCTGGCTAAAACGTGTTTTGATATCACGAATGGCGCAAACATCTCAATCGATCAAAAAGATTGCTGCGGGCGATTTGAGTGAAGAAATACAAACTGGGGATGAAAATGAACTGGGCCTGATGTTGATTGAGCTGGAAAAAATGCGCACGTCACTAACCGAAGTTATCTCTGGTATCCGTGATGGTGTGAGCCATATTTATGGCAATGCTCAAGAAATATCACTGGGTAATAATGACCTTTCTGCACGTACCGAAGAACAGGCTTCAGCCTTACAGCAAACCGCAGCTAGCATGGAAGAGCTAAAAACCACTGTTCGTCAGAACGCGGATAACGCCCACACCGCACGCCAATTAGCAGAAAGTGCCAGCCTTAATGCTCGTAATGGTGGCGATGTGATGAGTAATCTCGAAGAAATTATGCAACAGATTACGCAAAGCTCACGCCAGATTGCTGATATCAACGGTGTCATCGACAGTATCGCTAATCAGACCAATATCTTAGCCCTGAATGCCGCAGTAGAAGCGGCCCGAGCAGGCGAACAAGGACGTGGCTTTGCCGTTGTTGCCGGTGAAGTCCGCAATCTGGCCAAGCGCAGTGCTGATGCCGCCAAAGAGATTAGCCAGCTAATAACCACTTGTGTTGCAAATATGAATACTGGTTCTCAGCAGGTTAATGTAGCGGGAACAGTTATGAAGGATATTGTTAATTCTGTGACCCAAGTGACAGACATTATGGGGGAAATCACCTCAGCTTCAGATGAACAAAGCGCGGGCATCAATCAAATTGCGCAAGCCGTTAACGAAATGGATCAAGTTACTCAACAAAATGCTGTCATGGTAGAAGAGGCAGCAACCGCAGCCAGCAGCCTGGAAACACAAACAGAAGCGCTGGATAACATCATTTCTGAGTTCGTTCTCAATCCATCTCTGCATAAAAATAGCGAACTAAGCAATACTCTAAAGCCGGTTCGCCCTAACCAAGAGATGCATAAAAAAGACTCAGAAGTGAATAAAAATGCAGTTGAGGCGCAGTGGGAAACCTTCTAAAAAGGGGTCAAAAAAGCATTAACGGCACTAACAAGTACCTTGGGTTATAATTTTTTTCCGTGATTGGTTTGTTCTAAGGATAAAATTGAAGTTCCGGATTGCGCATTATTGTATCGCCTTATCAGGCTATTTGATCTCGCATTAATCCTTAATAATGTCGTAAATTTTTTGTCGGCTGGATAATGTAATTGTGAATGGTATTTATACCCATAACGGCGTAGTAGAGAAAGATGAGCTATGGCCGAAATATGGCTTTATAGTTCGGCACGAGGCTCTGCGTTTACATGCCAGATTACCCGCCAGCGTGGAATTGGACGATCTTATTCAGGCCGGTGCAATAGGGCTACTGACCGCAATTGAACATTTTGAACCGAAGAAAGGTATTGCACTAAATATGTATATTACCCAGAAAGTACGCTGGGCAATGATAGATGAACTACGGGAGCGAGACTGGGTTCCGCGCAGAATTCGCAGTAATGCACGCGAAGTGGCATTAGTCATTCAACGCATTGAGCAAGAAAGTGGCACAGTCGCAACAGAAGCTGATGTTGCAGCAGGGATGGGCATTACATTACGTGAATATCAGCAAATTTTGGCCGAGACCAACACCAGCCAACTTTATTCTCTTGATGAGCTACAAGAAGAGTTGGCAGACAGTGTTGAACAGCCAGATACTGAACATGAAATGCTAAATCCTCTGCATGAATTGATGAAAGAAAACTTAACCAAGCATATCAGTCAGGAAATAAAAGCACTGCCGGAAAGGGATCAACTATTATTGAATCTTTATTATCAGCAAGATCTCAACATGAAAGAGGTTGGCATCTTGCTGAAGATTACGGAAACAAGAGTCAGTCAGTTACATAGTCAAGCCATTAAACGTCTGCGTGCCAGATTAGATTCTCGGCATAAATAAAATTATAGTAGACAATGAAAATTTTATGTAAATAAATATATTTATTAACTTTAGTGTTACTAGTAATTCTTAATTAAAAAATAGCACAGATTATTAATAGTTAATGAGATTAAAAGTTGAGCTTACAGAATAAAGCAGTTAGTATATAGAAAATGTTCCACACACTTCCAATTACTTTGAAATATTAGGTAAGATAAGTCGTCTCCGCTTGCTACTGTATTGTGTCAAATGAGACTGAGGTTGGTGAAGGAGTATTTTATTTATGCTGAGTAAGTATGATTAATCAGCTATTTTTCATAACGTTACAACCAATACGTTGGTAAAAATATCCCTATGGAAAAAGTGCTAATTTTCACCACTTCAATATCATTGCTTTAATTATAATGATCACATGTCAACAAATTAATTAACATTAATTTATTCTCTCATGTAGTCAGTGAGATGAATATGGTAACGAAATATGATTGAAAAAAATATTGACGAACAGCTGCAACGGATTCATGACATCAACTTGTCCTATTTGCTACTCGCCCAACAATTAATTAGAGAAGATAAGTTTGCCGCAGGTTTTCGCCTGGGATTGACTGAAGCAACCATTGATACTTTAAAGGAACTCTCCCTCCCTCAGTTGATAAAACTAGCATCAACCAACCAGCTCATTTGTCGCCTTCGTGTTGATAATGAAATTGTGATTGATAATTTGACTAAAGACTCCCGTATTGAAGCATTACAACAAATTCATACCGGCATCATTCTATCAACCAATCTGCTGAACTCGCTTTCTGAGCAAAATCTTACACCAACTTAAAGGAATTTGTGATTATGAGTGAAAAAAGTATATTGCAGGAAATCAAAGAAGTACAAATAGCCATGGAGTTGATTTCTTTTGGTGCTCGTATGCAAATGTTGGAAAGCGAAACGAGTCTCAGCCGCAGAAGATTATTACGCCTTTATAAAGAACTCAGAGGATGCCCTCCCCCTAAAGGTATGTTGCCTTTCTCGGAGGACTGGTTTATGGCATGGGAACAAAATATTCATTCATCTATGTTTTATAATATTCACCTTTATTTGCAAAAAACCGAACCCTGTCGGCCGATTGAAGCAACTGTAAAAGCTTATCGTTTATATCTGGAACAATGCCCACCTCAACCAGGTGAAAAACAAGTTCTTGGATTAACCCGTGCATGGACATTATTGCGGTTCATTAATTGTGGAATTATAGAACATACAGAATGCTGTATTTGTGGTGGTGGTTTTGTTGTAACAAGTGAACATTCAAAGAACCCATTTACGTGCAGTTTATGTAGCCCACCTTCTCGTGCAATTAAGAAATGTAAAACACCTGACTTACCATTGGAGAATACTTCCACAGTCTAACTAATTGGGCAGTTAAATATTCTTATCGTAAATAATAGTATCGGTTAAATATGATACGGCCACCCCGTGCGTGAAATTTATAAAAACCAAATATTTAGGTGAGATCAGGGCATTAAATTATTAAGGAGTATATGTGCTAGTCATTATTGGTTATATGGTAGTCATTTTGACTGTTTTTGGCGGATTCAGTCTCTCGGGGGGGGAATTAGGCGCGCTTTATCAGCCAACAGAACTTTTGATTATTGGCGGGGCGGCCGTAGGGGCTTTTATTGTCGGTAATAACGGTAAATCGATAAAAGCGACGATTAAAGCCTTCCCCCATTTATTCAAAGGTTCACATTATACCAAAGCACTTTATATGGACCTGATGGCTATGATGTACTTACTGCTGACCAAAGGTCGGCAGAATGGGTTGATGACACTGGAAAGTGATATTGAAGATCCGCAGAACAGTGCTATTTTCTCGGCTTATCCACGCTTACTTGCTGATCCCATGTTGATGAATTTCATCGTCGATTATTTACGTCTGATGGTCAGCGGCAGTATGAATGCGCATGAAATAGAAGCATTAATGGATGAGGAAATCGAAACTTGCGAACATGAACATGATGTTCCTGCCAATAGTCTCAATGTCGTCGGCGATGCTCTCCCTGCTTTCGGTATCGTAGCCGCTGTTATGGGGGTGGTTAATGCCTTGGCCGCAGCAGACAGGCCAGCTGCCGAATTGGGCGAACTCATCGCGCATGCCATGGTAGGCACATTTTTAGGTATTTTGCTGGCTTATGGCTTTGTTTTACCTCTGGCCACGCTGTTACGTCAAAAGGGCAGCGAGCAAATCAAAATGTTGCAATGCATTCGGGTTACGTTGCTTTCCAGCATGAATGGCTATGCGCCACAAATTGCTGTCGAATTTGGCCGTAAAACCTTGTTATCGTCAGAACGTCCAACGTTTATTGAACTGGAAGATCATGTACGCGAGGTGAAATCCTCGGCAAATAGCAGCGCGCCGGATAGCGCATCATGAACAAACAGTCACAGCCAGTCATTATTGTCCGTAAACGCAAACGTGCAAAACATGGCCACCACGGTGGGACCTGGAAAATTGCCTATGCCGACTTTATGACAGCCATGATGGCCTTCTTTTTGGTTATGTGGCTGCTCTCTTCTTCTACCCCTTTGCAACGTGAACAAATTGCTGACTATTTTAGAATGCCGCTGAGGGTCGCGATATCAAATGGGGATCGATCCAGTTTAAGCGATAGCCCTATTCCCGGTGGGGGAGATGACTTAATTAAGCAAGATGGTGAAGTATTTAAGCAAACGTTAAACAAAATTGATAAGCAAAAAAGTGCAATGAATTTACTGCGAGCACATCAGAAACTGGAAAACTTAATTCATAACGATCCGCGGCTAAGTGATTTCCAATCAAATCTACGACTGTCTCTGACCGATGACGGGCTGCTTATCCAGATCATTGATAGTCAAGAACGTCCGATGTTCAAAATTGGCAGTAAAGAACTGGAACCTTATATGCGGGATATTCTGCTGGCATTAGTTCCGGTACTGAATGACCTGCCAAATAAAATTAGCGTAACAGGCCACACAGACTCATTACCTTACGCCAGTGGCGAAATGGGATATAGCAATTGGGAATTATCATCCGACCGCGCCAATGCCTCGCGACGCGCGCTGGTGTCCGGCGGATTAGCTGATAATAAGTTTTTGCGGGTCATTGGTACTGCCGACATGATGAATTTGGAAAATATGAATCCAAATGATCCTATCAACCGACGGATCAGCATTTTAGTTCTGAGTAAAAGTAAGGAAAAAGACATTCTGGAAGAGGATACCGTATTGCAGAGCGTGGCAGATAATCAAGGCAGTGAAAAGATAAAAAATGAATTGAAAATGATGTCTACCGGCGAAGCCACTCCGGCAAAAGTCGCGCCGATAGCCGAAGTTTTAGCTAATCCTACACAGGAAAAGGTTGAGCAAGATGGACATAAGTGATTTTTACCAAACCTTTTTTGATGAAGCTGATGAATTGCTCGCCGATATGGAAATGCATCTTCTGGAGCTTGATTTCGTTTCACCTGATAAAGAAATGCTGAATGCCATATTTCGCGCAGCTCATTCAATAAAAGGAGGGGCCGGCACCTTTGGTTTTACCGTATTGCAAGAAACGACACACATACTGGAAAACCTGCTGGACGATGCGCGACGTGGTGAACTGAGGTTAAACAGCGACATCATTAATCTGTTTCTGGAGAGTAAAGACATTATGCAAGATCAGCTTGATGCGTATAAATCCTCGCAGGAACCTGACCAAGACAGTTTCCATTATATTTGTACTGCATTGCATCAAATCGCTATGGAAGATAAGCAAAATAGCACTCCGGCGGAGGCACCACCACCACCGATACAACACCCTCCCCTTCCTACCGCGCTAGACTGTAATACACTGACGGTATTACTCAGTGCTATCCCTGAAGCAGACAAAACAGTCTTGCTTGAGGAATTAGCCAATCTGGGTGAAGTTATTAGTCAGCAGCAGCAAGGCGATGTATTGCAGGTTGAATTGCAGACCACAACATCGGCTGACGATATTCTCGCTGTATTATGTTTTGTACTCGAACCCGAGCAAATTACGATTACGGTGTCCCAGCCAGAACAAAATACTGCCACTGCGTTACCTATCATTGCGGCAACCCCCTCGCCTGAAAATAGTGTAGCAACGTCAGACGAACAGGCTTCAGAGACTCCCGTTAACTCGCCTGCTTCTCGGCCCAAACCCACACCTAAAGCTCCGGCGACAGAGTCAGGAAGTTTGCGAGTCGCTGTCGAAAAAGTTGACCAAATCATTAATCAGGTTGGTGAGCTGATTATTACTCAGGCGATGCTTTCACAGCTTTCAAGCTCTTTGGACCCTGCCCTGTATGACACGTTGATTAGCAGCATTGGTCAGATGGAGCGTAACGCCCGCGACCTGCAAGAATCAGTGATGTCTATCCGCATGATGCCAATGGAATATGTTTTCAGCCGTTTCCCACGTCTGGTCCATGACCTAGGGGGAAAACTGGGTAAAGAAGTTGAGCTGACCTTAAGAGGGGGGTCTGCTGAATTAGATAAGAGCCTGATTGAACGGATTATTGATCCCCTAACCCATTTAGTCCGTAACAGTCTAGACCATGGCATTGAGTCGGTAGATATCCGTCAAGCTAAAGGAAAGCCGGCCAAAGGTAACCTGACACTCTCTGCGGAGCATCATGGTGGCAGCATCGTCATTGAGGTTATTGATGACGGCGCGGGGCTTAACCGTGAAAAAATCTTGGCTCGCGCGCAATCGCAAGGATTAGCGATCAGTGATAACTGGAGTGATGAAGAAATTTGGATGCTGATTTTTGCCGCCGGTTTTTCTACGGCCGAAACAGTCACAGATGTTTCAGGGCGTGGTGTTGGCATGGATGTGGTACGCAGAAATATCCTAGCCATGGGGGGACATGTCGAGATCCATTCAGTTCAGAATAAAGGCACCACCATTCGGATTATTTTGCCGCTAACATTGGCAATACTGGACGGTATGTCGGTACGCGTCGGAGCTGAAATCTATGTCTTGCCACTGGGAACGGTGATGGAATCACTCAAACCCTCTGAAAATGCGCTGTACCGTATGGCAGGCGATGAAATGATGCTGCAAGTACGAGGAGAATATTTACCGCTGATCGAATTGCATCAAATTTTCGATATTGAGAGTGATTCAACACTGCCTAATGACGGTATTGCGGTGATTTTACAAAGTGCCGGTTGCCGCTATGCATTGTTGGTCGATCAGCTCATTGGGCAACATCAAGTCGTCGTGAAAAACCTTGAACTTAACTATCGTAAAGTCCCTGGAATATCTGCGGCAACCATTTTGGGTGACGGCAGCGTAGCATTAATTCTAGATGTTGCGGCTTTGGCGACACTGTGCAAAAACAAAACAGTCACAGAAAAATAAAATTAACGTTTATTGATTAAATGAGGTAATTCAATGCATTTATCTGGAGCAGAAAAACATTTTGGCGATCAAAATGCCGGTCACGAATATCTAATATTCGCCCTAGGAAAAGAAGAGTACGGTATCGAAATCCTTAAGGTTCAGGAGATTCGAGGGGTTGATCGTGTTACCCGTATTGCTAATACGCCTGATTTTATTACTGGGGTAATGAATCTTCGCGGCGTTATCGTTCCTATCATTGATCTACGAATCAAATTTCAACTGCAATCAGCAGAAGTAAATGATAACACCGTCATCATCGTTTTAAACTTGGCCAATCGCATTGTCGGTATTGTAGTCGATGGGGTTTCTGATGTTCTGGCATTAAATACTGAACAAGTAAAGCCCGCACCGGACTTCTCTGTCACCCTCTCAACAAAATATTTATTGGGTTTAGGCGCACTTGATGATCGCATGCTTATTTTGGTTGATATAGAGAAACTGCTTAACAGTGAGGAAATGGAAATCGTTGAGCAAGTTGCTGATGCCAGCTACCCATAAAATAATGCCAGAGACGCTTATCCTGTTACGGAACTCTAAAAATGTCGCAACCTAAATAATAGAGCGGCACAGAATAACCTATTTTATTTCATTGTATTATCAACGATAACTCATTGAGTATTAGAGTCATTATTAAATAATTACTATTAACAGCAGAATTACAAATCAATAAGGATCGTCATCGTGTTATCTAATATTAGCGTTAAAAAGATGGTGAGGTTCTATCTTTATATCATTGCCTTTCTTTTTATTGTCATTGCCGTATTGAGTGTAAGATCATCGAATATCTCGCGAGAAAATTTTGACAATACCCTCAGTCAACATAGGCGGGTGAAGTTATTAGATCAGGCAATGTATAAACTGATGGATATGCGAGGCGATATTCTCACGATGAAAATGGAGAATATGACAGGTGAAGGGCCGAATCAGCGCTTGATCAATGTAGTGACAAACAATAACAAAGCAGTGCGGACAATTGTTAGCCAATGGGTAAGTGAGCCAAAATCATCACCTTATGCACAAGAATTATCAGAGAAAAGCAGCGTACTCTTTCTGAAGATTCTCGACAATTTTATGCTACAAATTAATAGTCAGCAGATAAGTGCCGCGATTATCAATGATACTAATGCGCTGATGGTACAACTTGAACCACTACTCACTGAATATTTAGATCTCAGTGGCAGCGTGATGAATGAATATGATATCTATGCCGATTATTTACATAATACGCTGTTGATCACGCTAGGTACAATTAGCCTATTCTTTGTCGTGCTCTATTTCTCTCTGTTGAGATACATCACCCGAAACATACTTAATCGTCTCTCCGAAGCCTCACAGATTTTTGCTGAAATAAGTATCGGTGTGTTGTCGAAGAAAGTCCCCCAGTGTGGCACTAACGAGATTGGTAAACTCTTTGCCAACATTGAAGCTATGCGCGAGTCACTGGCTAAAATAATGAGTGGCGTAAAAGAAGCTGTCATTAATATCAAACATAACTCGGTGGAAATTGCAGAAGGCAATAATGATTTATCTTCGCGTACCGAAGAGCAAGCCAGCGCCTTACAAGAAACTGCGGCCAGCATGGAACAAATCAAAACCACGGTTGAGAATAATACCGCGCATGCCCATGAAGCAAATAAACTGGCAACAGATACCAAAGAGATGGCTGATAGTGGCTCCATTGTTATGGTTGATGTGGTGCATTCAATGGATACCATTGCCAGCCACGCCAATCAAATTTCCAATATAATTAAAGTGATCGACGGTATCGCGAGCCAGACCAATATTTTGGCACTCAATGCCGCTGTTGAAGCCGCTCGAGCCGGTGAACAGGGTCGTGGGTTTGCCGTCGTGGCAACCGAGGTGCGCAACTTGGCGCAACGTAGTGCTGATGCCGCAAAAGAGATCCGCGGCTTAATCGAGCGCTCAGTACAGGATACTCAAGCAGGTAGTAAGCGCGTAGACAGTGCAAAAAATACCATGTCTGAAATGGTGGCAATGGTCAGTAAAGTCAGTGAGATTATGCAGGACATTACCCAAGCATCTGAAGAACAGGCGATGGGTATCCGTCAGGTGGCAGTCGCTATTAATGAAATGGATATTGTAACGCAGCAAAACTCAGCCTTGGTTGAAGAGTCTGCCGCTATCACTAGTTTAATGAATGAACAGACCACAATACTAGAAGATATGGTGTCGGTTTTCCAAGTTGAAAGTGAGCAGCACCACGCATAATTTTTATCAATCAATCGTTCCAAAAAAGCGGCAGAATTTTCTGCCGCTTTTTTTATGGTTTTTTCACTACGGTACATTTGGCCTTTAACTGATAATGAGTTCGTTGGGATTATTTTGTGGAATAAACATAAACCGAATATTATGGGTCTATTGATTCAAGGGTAAGATAACGGGAGTCGGGGAGAGAATCACTTTCATTTCAATCTTATTATCGAGGGAGAAATAGAATTCCGCAGACTCTTGGTTCATTATCAATTCAATACAGGGTATTTCTCCCGTATAGTGACCCACGACACTTCTAATCTCTTGTTTTATTTGATTCATCACATCATCAAGTAATACATTGCTCTCATCATTAATGACTTTCATTACATATCCTCTTGAGTGACCAGCCAGAATAAGCCATGTCAATAATATTGGGTGTTCTTTACTTTATATATTACCACCTTAATAATATAGATTTCGTGATATATATTTAAAACTTATCAATTACCCCCTAACAAATCAACACAGTAAAATAACACTGAATCCAAGAGATAATTAATATCATTGCTCCAATATATAATCAGACGGATATTATAGATAATAAAAAAATCCCCCCAGCCTATAAAAGCTGGGGGGATTTAAGCCCAAAAAATACGGTGAGCTAAGGGGACTTCAGGACAATTAACGTAGCAGGGATAATACGTTTTGTGGAACCTGGTTCGCCTGAGCCAACACGGTGATACCGGCTGATTGCAGGATATTTGCACGGCTCATATTAGAGACTTCAGAAGCAAAGTCAGCATCCAAAATACGTGAGCGAGACTCGCTCAGGTTATTTACTGTGCTGTTCAAGTTACTGATAACAGAATCAAAACGGTTTTGAGCAGCACCTAAACTAGAGCGCAGTTTATCTACGTTTGCCAATGCATCATCGATAGTTTTTAATGGCGCGCTGGTTGCCGCAGCGATTTGGTCGTCAGTTGCCGCAGCGCCTTGAGTAAATGCAACACTCGCAGGTACAACTGGTGGACCTGCATCTTCAGCTGTGAAGGCCGCATCCAGTTGGATGGCAACCGCAGTACCATCTGCTTCTTCACCGATAGCGATGTAAGTAACCTTGCCATCTTCGTCGGTCAGTGTAGAGATAGTCCCTTTGCCACCAGCACCGAAAGCTTCAGTTTCCATAGCAGTAATAGCAGCTGCATCTAAAGTGACGCTAACTTCATTAGCGCCATCTAGGCCACTAACGGTCATACCCGCTTTAACACTACCCACCGTAAAACCACTATCATTAGTGATCGCAAAACCATCCATGCCTAAGGTTTCTGCATTCATCTGAGACAGTTGGATATCAATGGTTTGGCCATCGTTAGAGCCGACTTGAATGCTCAAAGTCTGATCTTTGCTCAGTACTTTTACACCGTTAAATTCAGTCTGTTCAGAGATACGGTTGATCTCAGCCAGACGCTCATTGATTTCGTCCTGGATTGACTGACGGTCAGATTCAGAGTTGGTACCGTTCAGTGCTTGTGCAGTCAAACGACGGATATTCTGCAAGTTATCGTTAACTTCGTTCAGTGCGCCTTCAGTGGTCTGAGCGATAGAGATACCGTCATTGGCATTACGTGATGCCTGTGTCAAACCGTTGATGTTGGCAGTAAAACGGTTGCTGATCGCCTGACCTGCAGCATCATCTTTCGCGCTGTTAATACGCACACCAGAAGATAAACGCTCGATTGCAGTTCCCAGTGAGGACTGAGATTTATTCAGATTATTTTGTGCAACTAAGCTCAGTGAGTTGGTATTAATGACTTGTGCCATGAAATTTCTTCCTCATATATTGATAATGTATTACTGCAATTTCTTTGCAATAGATAATGCGTATTTCGTTCGCATATTAAATACATCGGCATAGGAAAAATTCTCTAAATAGCTTAATGCATTTTTTTTCAAAATATTTAAACCGTTTACGCACTGACTTTAATTTCTTCATAACGTCATCAATTCATCCAAATGGCCATCAATTGAAATGGCGCCATAAGTGTCGTCAATTGCACGGTTAGAAAATTTCATCTTAGAAATATTCCTATTTATTTTTAATCCTATTCGATGAAAAGAGGTAGAGATTGTTTTTTTGTGGCGATGGAGTTGATGAGCAAGTGACAAAAAATTAAACTTAATACTATTAACACCGATATTTAATAGTGAAGTGTAATGACAATTACATAAATTCTATATAGGAGAATTAAATGGCTTCCTTATCATCATTAGGTATCGGTTCAGGAATGGATACTGCCACTATGCTTGAGCAGATCAAAGCCGGTGAGCAGACCCGTCTGAAACCCTACACCTTGATGCAAACCAGCTATAAAGCAAAAGTGTCGGCATGGGGGCAAATATCCAGTTCACTCTCTGCATTGCAGAGCAGCGTTAAAAAACTGACTTCTGAAGCTTTTAATACTTTAACGGTCAGCAGCAACAAAGCGTTCACCGCAACGGCAACTAGCGATGCCACTGCTGATAGTCATTCAGTAAGCATTTCGCAACTTGCCACAGCACATAAAATTAAGACCGAAGGTTTTGAGAGTGCAGATGAGCTACAAGGTGATAAAAATGGTGGCATACGTACGATTACCATCAGCACTGGCGATGGTAAGAGCACCACTGTTGAGCTGAAAGATGACGAAACCTCACTCAACCAAATCGCTAAAGCAGTTAACAAGTCAGATGGCAATGTTGCGGCGTCTGTACAGCGTACCGATGATGGCTATCAACTGGTCTTCACCTCAAAAAGCACGGGCAGCGAAGGCAAGATGACCGTCAGTGTTCAGGGCGACGATGCCCTCAGTGACGTACTGGATTCGAGTAAGGGCATGCAGGAAGTGACCGAAGCTCAAGATGCGAAACTCAAAGTTGATGGCAGCGAATATACCCGCTCAACCAATAACATCTCCGATATTATTACCGGGGTGACGTTGGTACTGAAAGAAGTGTCGGAAAAAGACGACGCGGGAGAAAGTAAATCAGAGCAGATGACACTGACCAGAGACACATCAGCCATCAAATCCAGTGTTAAAGATTTCGTTGAAAAGTACAACGCGCTGCTCAAGATAACATCAGCCGCCAGTAAATACGTCCCCAATGAGACCTCAGGACTGTCAGATTCTGATGTCGCGACACAGAATGGGCAAAATGGCGCCCTGATGGGAGATAGCACCTTACGTGGCATGGTCAATGATATTCGTTCTTCAGTAAACAGTGTTTACGGTGACCCAGCGTCGGATTACAGCGCACTGGCTGATTTAGGTATCAAGATTGATGCCGCTACCGGCCAAATGACGCTCGATAGTACCAAGTTGGATGCCGCCATTGCCGATAACCCAGATAGCATCGCTGATATGTTCATGGGCCGGGGCGAAAATGATGGGCTAGCAACATCATTGAACAGCATCATTACCGAATATATCGGTGACACAGATAAAAAAACCGATGGGATCATTAAGACATCAACGGATGGCCTTGATTCACAGGTCAAACTGATGGATGCCCAGATTGAAAAAACACAAAAGTTAATTGACGCCCAGGTTGAACGATATCGGGTACAGTTTCAAAACCTCGACTCAACCATGTCAAAGCTAAACAGCATGAGTAACCAGCTCGCATCCATTTTAGCAACAATCTAAGTTTTTATTTATTCACTACTGGCCGGAGGTATTTACCTCCAGCCCATTCATGACGGAGTCGATATGTATTCAAATCCGGGAAGTAAAGCCTACGCCCGAATTGACTTAGAGAGCCAACTGGCAGGCGCATCACCTCATCAATTAATTTCAATGCTGCTGGATAGCGCATTAAATGCCGTATTAAGGGCAAAAATTCATTTTGAAAATGGGAATATCGCCAAGCGTGGTGAAATGATCTCTAAGGCTATCAATATTATTGATAATGGCTTGCGAACATCATTGGATCACGAAAAAGGTGAACATATCGCACAAGAACTTGAGAGTTTATATGACTATATGTCACGTACGCTTCTTCAAGCTAATTTACGCAACTCTCCTTCAGGACTGGCAAGCGTTAGTGAAATACTGACAAATCTTACCACGACATGGAAGGAAATCGAACCTAAGGAAAAGTAGACTTAAAATGGTTAATTCACTCTCAGTAGATTATGAAGATATTTATAAACTAAATTTGAACCTACTCGATATGGTCAAACAAGGAAAATGGGAAGAGTTTATCGAATTGGCAGAGGTCTATATTAGCTCATTGCAAAATGTCATCGAAAAACGCCCTGTTGAGATGATACAAGAAGATAAAAAAAATCTACGTGTGATTATAACCAGCTTGATTGAGAATGAAGAGGAAATAACCAGGGTGCTTAAAAATCGCCTAGACGTATTGAGAAAAGATATGTCCTCTCTGCATCGTGGGAATAAATGCAGTAGAGCATATTCGTCACAATACACCTCTGCTTTCCATTAATGCTAGGACAGGCTATTTTAATCATGAAAATAGCCCTCAATCTCATCTGATGCGTTGGTGACACCAACGCTACCGATGCTTTTCACCGCACTCTCTCACGACAATATCTATTCTTTTATCCAAACCTGATCGACAGATGACTAACGATAAATAATCGTCAGTTGATTGCTTACTACATTAAGAGGCGGTAACAGCTGTCCCTGACTGTTGACGGAATAAATAAAATAAAAAGGCCCGCGAGAGGTCAGCTCACTATCAATTCTTTTTTGCCCAGATAATGAGTCCAATAAAATACATTTATGCTGACTACACAACTTTATCTGTAAACCCGGAGGTGGCGCTGAGAGCAACTCAATACGCCAGGAAATTTGCTGTAATTTCGCATTAGCAGGTAGCATCGGTGTCAGAGGGCGGCTGGCCAATATTTGCCCACCGACACTAATAACGCCCCCAGCGCTACTACCACTCCATGAGCCACTGATGGCCGCGGCTACCAGCGGAAAGAGGGTCAAAGACAAAAATATTAATGCTGACAATTTCATTCTTTACCCCCAATGATATAAGACATTCGCACGGTACGGTTATTGCTGATTTCCTGATTAGACAGCACCGCCAGTTGCGGGAATGCTCGACGTAGGAAGCGTGATAGCATGAATCGGAGAGGTTGATTCACCAGCACCACCAATGGTGCGCCAATAGCGCTTTGTTGCAAGATAGCCTTCTCGGTTTGCTGCATGATGTTCTGTGCTATACCGGGTTCGATAGCGCTGCCACTTTGTGTGGCCTGAATCAGTAGCCGTTCAAGATTAAGATCCAAGCCGATCACTTGAATTTCATCATCACCCGGGAACCATTGCTGAGTAATCGCCCGCCCCAATCGGATGCGTACTTGTGTCGTTAATTCATCAGGATCACTTTGGATACCGGCATATTCGGCAAGCGTATCGATGATGGTTCTAATGTCACGAATGGAGATGCTTTCCGCCAGCAAGTTTTGCAACACTTTATGGAAGGTGGTGAGCGAGATAGTGCCCGGAATAAGATCTTCGACTAATTTCGGCATGTCTTTTGTCAGTCGCTCCAACAATTGCTGAGTTTCCTGACGACCAAACAGTTCATCGGTGTGCAGTGAGATCAAATGATTCAGGTGTGTGGCGATAACCGAGCTGGGATCAACCACGGTATAGCCTTGCGCCTGCGCCTGTTCGCGCAGCACTTCATCAATCCACACGGCCGGTAAGCCAAACGCCGGATCCTTGCAAGCCACTCCCGCCAGTTCGCCTTCGGCACAGCCGGGGTTAATCGCCATCCAGCGTTCTGGCTGCGTTTCTCCGCGACCAATTTCGACCCCTTTCAATAAGATACGATAATCCGTAGGGGCCATATCCAGATTGTCGCGGATATGGACAGGAGGAGGAAGAAACCCCATCTCCTGAGCAAATTTCTTACGGATACCACGGATACGGGTTAATAACTGGCCTTTTTGCTCGCTATCAACCATCGGTATCAGCCGATAACCCACTTCTAAACCCAGTACATCTTCATGTTGAACATCAGACCAAGAGGCTTCGGTAACCTGTGGCTCTGCTTTTGTTGCGGTTTTATCGTCCTTGTTCGCGGCACGCTTGGTTCCGGCAGGATTGGCTAACTGATGACCTCGAATCCACCATGCCAGTCCCAGTAACCCGGCGGTAAACACCAGGAAAACAAAGTTGGGCATGCCCGGGATAATACCGAATAGCCCGGTTACACCGGCTGCCAAGACCATTACCCGCGGATTATTAAACAGCTGGCTGACCATCTGCTCGCCCACGTCCTGATCAGTGGCAACCCGAGTCACAATGACCCCCGCAGCCGTGGAAATAACCAGCCCTGGAATCTGTGACACCAAACCATCACCAATGGTCAGCAAGGTATAAGTTGCCCCGGCCTCTGCAAACGACATGTCGTGCTGCATGATGCCAATCATCAAACCGCCGATGACGTTAATCGCCATAATCATTAAGCCGGCAATCGCGTCACCACGCACGAACTTACTGGCACCGTCCATTGAGCCATAGAAATCAGCTTCTTGGGTAACTTCACTACGGCGACGTTTGGCTTCTTCTTCGCCAATAATTCCGGCATTCAAATCAGCATCGATCGCCATCTGTTTACCCGGCATACCATCAAGCACAAAGCGGGCACCCACCTCAGCAATACGCCCTGCCCCTTTGGTTATCACCATAAAGTTGATAATGACCAAAATGATAAACACGACAATACCGATGGCAAAATTGCCGCCAACCAGAAAATGTCCAAAAGCATCAATGACCTGACCGGCAGCCCCATCACCAGTATGACCATTCATCAGAATAATACGTGTCGAGGCAATATTTAGTGCCAGACGTAATAAGGTGGAAAACAGTAGCACGGTAGGAAATGCCGAGAAATCCAACGTATTCTGCGTAAACATGGCGACCATTAATATCATTAGGGAAAGTACGATATTAAAAGTAAATAACAGATCCAGAACAAAAGCGGGCAACGGCAATATCATCATTGCCAGAATAGTCATGATTAATACCGGGCCTGCCAGTATTTGCCATTGCGATTGCTTAAAATCGGGTAACCGTAATTTGGTGGCTAAATTTGCCATCATTCTTGACTCTCTTGTGCAAAGTCCAGTGCGACAGGCACTGGAAGATTCTCTGGTTTTTTCGGCAGTACACCACTGCCTTTTCGCCAGCGTTTGACGCTATAGACCCAGGCCAGTACTTCTGCGACGGCACCGTATAACTCCGTTGGAATCTGCTCACCTATCTCACAATGGCGATACAGAGCACGTGCCAACGGCGGTGCTTCAAGCATAGGAATACCGTGCTTCAACCCTTCTTCTCTGATACGCAATGCAATATCTCCGGCACCTTTAGCCAGCATCGTCGGGGCCACCATGCCCCCCTCTTTGTAGCTAAGAGCGATGGAGTAATGTGTGGGGTTGTTAACTATCACATCAGCATGAGGAATATCGGACATCATGCGCTGACGTGCAGCAGAACGTTGGAGCTGTTTTATTCGCCCTTTTACGTGGGGATCGCCTTCTTGCTGCTTAAATTCATCACGTATTTCCTGGCGGCTCATGCGTAATTTTTTAAGATTACTCATGATCTGATAGAAAACGTCATAACCCACCAATGGAATGAGCGCTAAAATAACCGTCAACAAGCAGCCGGAAATAATGGCTCCGGTATCCTTTAATGCAATAGCGACCGGTTGATGAATCAGCTGAATCATCTTGGCTTTGTTACTCAAAATAAAAATGGCGCAGGCAGAACCCACCAACGTCACTTTTAATACGCTCTTCAATAACTCAGACACAACTTGTGTCGAAAACATGCGTTTGAATCCTGATAAAGGATTCAAACGCTTGAGATCCACCTTTAAAGACTTACCACTTAAATTCAATCCACCTAATAACATCGGCGATGAAATACCGGTAATAAATAAGCCAAGCAAAATGGGCAACACCGAGAAAATGGCGGCTTTAAAAATGCCATGGCTACGGATAAGCATCGTCTTGCTATCCAGTACCAATAACCGGTCAAACATTAGTCCGTTGTGCAGCAACCGAGCCAGCATGCCGATAACATGACTACCGCCCAGCAAAATAAGCAGCCATCCCACCAATAGCATTAACAGTGAGGTTAATTCCTTAGATCGCGGAATCTGCCCCTCCTCACGGGCTTTCGATAGCTTATGGGGGGTGGGTTCCTCTGTTTTTTCTACATCACTTTCTTCGGACATGACTTTTACTAAACATATTGCCGCACGGGCTAACTGACATCATAGGAGAAATTAAAACCCCAGCGTTTCGAGCAAATCATCAACCTGATCCTGTGTGGCAACAACTCCTGCACCGGATTGATTAATCTGAGGGCCATTTTTCAAATTGTCGTTCTTGTCATCAAGGGGTGATGCCGCCTCTGGCATATTCTCGACCAATACTTGAATCAGCTCATTCTCAACACTTTCAATTAGCTTCATCATGTTTTGAATCACCTGACCAGTGAGGTCCTGAAAGTCCTGAGCCATCATGATTTCCATTAATTGCTCATTGGTTTGACGAGTAATTTTCGGTGTTTCATGCAAAAAATTACGGGTATCAGTCACCAACTCTCGGGCCATCGGTAATTCAATCGGGTCCTCAAACCAGGCATCCCACCGCGCGGTCAGTGCCGTGGCTTTCTCACCTAATTCATCCTGAAGAGGGCGGGCAATCTCCACGCACGTCAATGCGCAATCCGCTGCCTGTGAGGTTTTCCCCACCACATAACTTAAGCGGTCACGTGCATCAGGAATAGCTTCCGCGACATCCATAATGGCGCGATCCAAACCGAAGTTAGCCATGCTATCCCGTAATAACCGGGTGAGATGACCAATGCGGGAGAAAATATCCTTAACGCTATCGTTCGATTGCTTGTTGGGTGTTGTATTCATGGCTCACCATCCAAGTTTTTCAAATATTTTGTTGAGCTTCTCTTCCAACGTGGCCGCAGTGAAAGGCTTAACAACATAACCATTCGCGCCAGCCTGCGCTGCTGCAATGATATTTTCCTTTTTCGCCTCAGCGGTGACCATCAACACCGGAATTTTGTTCAGATTTTCATCTTTGCGGATTTCAGAGAGCAATTGCAGGCCATCAAGGTTAGGCATATTCCAATCGCTAATCACAAAATCAAATTTAGATTCACGTAATTTATTTAATGCATCTTGGCCATCTTCCGCTTCATCAACATTCTTAAAACCAAGATCCTGAAGAAGATTTCGGACAATGCGGCGCATGGTGGCGAAGTCGTCGATGACCAAGAAACGCAAATTTTTATCTGCCATACTTTTATCCTATGAAAGTAAAATGCACCCAATGAAGGGTGCTTAATGATATGAAAAGGGAATGAATTAAATTCGACGTGCCTGCCCGACAACATTACTGAGTATGTGTTGGCTTATATCTTCAAGATCGACAACTTCACACGCCGCTCCAGCAGTAATCGCTTCACGGGGCATACCGAATACCACACAGCTTTTTTCACTTTGAGCCAAGGTATGCGCTCCCGCTTTGCGCATCTCTAATAAACCCTGTGCGCCATCACTGCCCATTCCGGTCAAAATGGCCCCTACTGCATTTTTCCCAGCAGACTTTGCAACCGACCGGAACAACACATCAACAGAGGGCCGATGGCGGTTAACCGGTGGTAACTTATTCAATTTGATATGGTAATTCGCGCCACTGCGGATGAGTTCCATATGCAGATCCCCCGGCGCAATGTAGGCATGTCCCGGTAAAACGCGATCGCCATCTTCACCTTCTTTCACCGCAATTTGGCACAACGTGTTCAGGCGCGCAGCAAAAGAGCGGGTAAACCCGGGTGGCATATGTTGGGCGATAACAATACCTGGGCAGGTCAAAGGCATAGGGATTAATACTTGCCGTAACGCTTCGGTACCACCAGTGGATGAGCCGATAGCAATGATTTTTTCACTCCCCACCAATGGAATAGAGAGGGTTTTAGGGGCATGGGCTTGTCGGTCACTGCGCTTAACTTGCACTTTTGACGCCATACGGATTTTTTCTGCAATAATTTCAACGTATTGCATCATTCCGTCTTTAAGCCCCATTTGAGGCTTAGTGACAAAATCCACAGCGCCTATTTCCAAAGCACTCAGTGTTATTTCGGATCCCTTGCCCGTTAACGATGAGACCATAATGACCGGCATAGGACGCAGACGCATTAAACGTTCCAGAAAATCCAGACCATCCATGCGCGGCATTTCTACGTCCAGAGTCAATACGTCGGGGTTAAATCGTTTAATTAAATCTCGGGCAATGATTGGATCTGGCGCGGTGGCGACCATTTCCATATCAGGTTGCTGATTAACAATATCACTCATGATGCTGCGTATCAGCGCCGAATCGTCAACACAAAGTACTCTTATCTTATTCATAATTTCTCTTGAGCTAGGTAATACACTGACTGACCACGCAGACGGAAAGGCCCATTCATATTGTTAAAATGCTCAGAATGGCCAGCAAATAAAAGCCCTCCCGGCTTTAGCATTTTGGCAAAACGTAACATCAGCTTTTCTTGCGTCTTTTGATCAAAATAGATCATGACATTGCGACAAAAAATAGCGTCAAATGGCGCAGGCACATCCCAATTCAAATCCAGCAGATTCAGTTGCTGATACTGAATGCTCGAGAGCAGTTCTGGCCTGACTTTCACCAGATTTTCCTGTGCTCCGGTGCCGCGCAGAAAATAGTTCTTTTTTTGCTCAGGAGACAAGTTTCCCAGATCAGATAACCGATAAACGCCATTATTTGCTTTCTGCAAAACCTCAGTATCGATATCGGTGGCCAACACTCGCGGCCCCCCCATACTGCGCCCCAATGTCTCATCCAGTGTCATGGCAATAGAGCAAGCCTCTTCCCCGGTAGAGGCAGCGGTACACCACACGGTATAATTCGCAGCTCTGGCCTGGGCATGTTTCGCCAAAAGAGGGAAGTGATACGATTCCCTAAAAAATGATGTTAGGTTGGTCGTCAACGCATTAATAAAGGGTTGCCATTCATCACTGTGTTGGTCTGACTCCAGCATTTTTACGTAATGAGTGAAACTCGTCAGTCTTAAATCACGTAATCGTCGTGAAAGGCGGTTATAAACCATGTCACGTTTTTGGCTGGTTAGCACAATTCCTGCACGGTGATAAATCAGTGCACTGATTTTTTGTAAAACTTGCTCTGAAAGTTCTTCTTGAATACGAAAATTTTTATTGCTCAATTTTTAACTTCGCTAATATTTCTGATTGAAAATACCCTTGCGATAGATAACATTGATAAACTTTGCCATATTTAAACCTGTAGTATTCATTTACTGACGATATAAGATGTTGTTTCCTAAACGTCAGAGCCAGAGATATTCAATAAATTAATAGCCAAAATCATCAATCAATCGTATTGTCATCTTGTTGAGTAAAACGAGTGTTAAGTTAAAAGTTATACCGACATATTCATGACTTCCTGATACGCACTGACTAATTTATTGCGTACCTGAACACCAAGATTTAACGCTAGAGATGACTTTTGCAAAGAAACCATAACATCATTAAGACCAATATCAGTCGCGCCACTCATATAATCTTGCGACTGAGTCTTAGCTTGGGATTGCATTGCATTAATGCTATTAACACTGTTAAATAATATGTCGGAAAACTGTAATGGTTTCTCGACACTTTGACGGTCTGAAATTAAAGGTGATTTTTGAAACGTAGACGCTTGTTGCGCCTGAAAATTAATTTGCTCCAAAACACCACTTATCGATTGAATAGACATTATTATTTCCTTTAAAACGGCGCAATGAAACTCTTCCGTTTTTCCTATTCGCATTTAGTAATGACAGCCTAACATAAGCCTCTACACATAAAATAACTCAATAAGCTGACAGAAGTTTCCGCTTATTGGTACTTAAAAAAAACATAATTAGCAGATAATACGCAGCTGGAATTCTGTCTGTGTATTTACCGCTTCGTTTCCTATCCCCGTAACCGGAGTGCTGATTCGCAATAATACGCCTACTACATTGCGTCATTTATTTTTTTACAGGACTACGGCATGAATGCCACAACAAACGGTATAAAAAACAATAATACAGCTAATTTAATGGCAGCATTAGAACGTATTCGTGCTAGTCCAAAAATTATTCTCCTCATTTGTGCTTCAGCGGCAATAACGTTACTTATTGCACTATTACTTTGGGCGAGAACACCTGATTACCGAGTTTTATACAGCAATATATCTGATCAGGATGGTGGGGCTATCGTTGCGCAATTGGCGCAAATGAATGTGCCTTATCGTTTTGACGATCGCGGTGGTGCCATTATGGTTCCTGCCGACAAAGTCTATGAAGCTCGTCTTAAGTTAGCGCAACTCGGATTACCCAAGGGAGGCTCAGTCGGCTTTGAATTACTGGATCAGGATAAATTCGGTATCAGCCAATTTAGTGAACAGGTTAATTTCCAACGCGCGCTGGAAGGCGAACTATCACGCACCATTGAAACCCTTGGCCCAGTAAACTCTGCTCGGGTACATTTGGCTATCCCCAAACCCTCGATGTTTGTCCGTGAGCAAAAACCCGCGTCAGCATCAATTACCGTTAATCTAAGTCATGGGCGCTCGCTCGATAGTGGACAGGTCAGCGCCATCACCTACCTTATCGCCAGTTCCGTACCCGGCTTAAATGCAGATAGTGTCACGATTGTCGATCAGAATGGGCACCTATTAACCCAACGGGGCGGTCAGGCGATTCAAACGTCGCAACTTAAATTTGCAAGCGAAGTAGAAGCCGATTTTCAACAGCGCATTCAATCGATTTTAGCCCCGATTGTTGGGCGCAATAATGTCAAATCACAGGTCACTGCGCAGCTTGATTTCACCACGCACGAACAAACGGCTGAACAATTCCAGCCCAATACTGCTACCGACAGAATGGCTATCCGCAGTCGTCAATCCAGTGATTCTGAACAAGGCGGCAAAAATACGGTAGGGGGTGTACCGGGAGCACTCAGCAATCAGCCTCCGGTTCCTGCAACTGCCCCTATCACTCAACCGCCTGCGACAGCACCGGCCAACCAAGCCACTACACCAACGGCTCAAGGGGCAACAACTACGGCTGCGGCACCTATTCCGTTCAATAATCGCCGGGATAACACCACCAACTACGAACTCGACCGCACCCTGACCCATATTAAGCGCAGCACCGGTAGCATTGAACGGCTCTCCGTCGCCGTCGTCGTTAACTATCTGCCTGCTGAAGACGGTAAACCGGCGGCACTCCCGAAAGCGCAAATTGAGCAAATTACCGCGTTAGTGAAAGAAGCCGTCGGATTTTCTGCTACGCGTGGTGACACCGTCAATATCGTCAATTCACCGTTTAGCCATGTCGAAGAAGATGAGGCTGCGCCTGCGTTCTGGAAACAAGCGGCCTTTATCAATCTGTTGATGAGTGCAGGCCGCTACTTGTTAGTGGCGATAGTGGCATGGTTCCTTTGGCGCAAGGCAATCAAACCGGCCTGGATGCGCAATCAGGAACTGCTATTGGCACGCCTGGAATTGGAGAAAGAAGCCCGTCAGGCGGAGCTGGATGCACATAAACGTAAAGCAGAAAGCGGCGCAAGAGCCAAAGCGGAACAGCGCGTTGAAGCTGAACTTAATACGCGAAATCTGCGAGAAATGGCAGAGCAAGAACCACGGGTTATTGCTCTGGTCATTCGCCAGTGGATGAATAAGGACCTGAAGTCATAATGAATGCCTCTGAGAAAAGTGCGATTGTCATGCTGACACTCGGTGATGGGCTGGCGGCAGAGGTGTTCAAACACCTCAATACCCACGAGGTCAAACAAATTAGTAGCGCCATGGTCAACATGGGCGGTTTTACCCATGAACAACTGAGCACCGTCCTGAAAGAGTTCCAGCGCGATTCCAGTGACTTTGCTGCACTCAGCGTAAATACCAATGACTATTTGCGTAGTGTCCTGGTTAAAGCTCTGGGTGAAGAGCGTGCGTCAAGTTTGCTCGAGGATTTGCTCGATACACAACAAGGCACCAATGGTATTGAGACATTGAACTTTATGGAGCCTCAAGCCGCGTTCGATTTGATCCGCGATGAACATCCGCAAATTATCGCCACCATTTTGGTACATCTAAAACGTGGGCAAGCCGCTGATGTATTGAGTAAATTTGACGATCGCGCCCGTAACGACATCATGCTACGTATCGCCACGTTTGGTGGCGTTCAACCTGCTGCACTACAAGAACTGACTGAAGTCCTTAGCAACTTACTGCATGGCCAGAACCTAAAACGCAGCAAAATGGGTGGTGTACGCCCTGCGGCAGAAATTCTCAACTTGATGAAAAATCAGCAAGAAGAAGCGGCAATTGAAGCGGTACGCGAGTTCGATCAAGAACTGGCACAGAAAATTATTGATGAAATGTTCCTGTTTGAAAATCTGGTTGAGATTGAAGATCGTAGCATTCAGCGCATTCTGCAAGATATTGATAACGAATCACTTATCATTGCACTTAAAGGGGCTGATGCACCGCTGCGCGATAAATTCTTCCGCAATATGTCCCGACGTCAGGCCGATATTATGATGGAAGATCTCAGCTCCCGTGGCCCGGTACGTATGTCTCAGGTCGAAGCCGAACAGAAAAGCATTCTGCTAATTGTCCGGCGTTTGGCGGAGTCCGGTGAAGTGATCATTGGAGGAAGCGACGATGCCTATGTCTGATCACGAACCCAAGCTCGAATGGCAGAGTTGGCAGCCTCAGAATTTACTGGATGAATATGAGCAGCCAGAAGATGAAGTGATCCATGTGCCAGGCGATTATCAGTCCGATGAATTACTTCAGGCCGAACTATCCAGAATCCGTGCGCAGGCAGAAAAAAAAGGATTTGCACAAGGGCAGCTCAAGGGCGCGGAGGAAGGAAAGAAGCAGGGTTATGAGGATGGATTTAGTCAGGGGAAAAAAGAAGGTTTTGAGCAAGGATTGACGGAGGCCAGTGCTCAACAGCGCGAGACCGGTGAACGTTTCTCTCACCTGCTTGAAGAATTTAATGTTGCGCTAGACAGCCTTGATAGTGTTATTCCGTCTCGTTTAGTGCAGCTATCGCTCACCGCGGCACGCGCTATCTTGGGCAAAAACATTGTTTGTGATAATGAAGTTCTGCTGGAAAAAATTCAGCAATTATTACAGCAAGAAACGTTATTCAAGGGAAAGGCACAGTTATGGGTCAATCCTGCGGATATCGACATCGTTGAGCAAAATGTCGGTAAATCACTTGAATCAATGGGATGGGAGCTGCGCGAAGATGCGCACATTCTGCCGGGCGGGTGCCGGATAACCTCTGCCGAGGGTGAGTTCGATGCCACCATGAATACGCGCTGGCAAGCATTATGCGAACTGAGTCGTGAGGATTACCCCACATGACGATGCGCCTAAAGAACTGGCTGGAAGTCATTGATAGAAAAGAAAAACAAATTAGCTCACTCCCGCCTTTTCAACAGTATGGAAAGTTAACCCGAGCGACTGGTTTGGTCATGGAAGCCGTTGGCCTGAAATTGCCTATCGGTACGTTATGTATCGTGGAGCGTAACACTGGCCAAGGTACGGATAAGGTCGAGAGTGAAGTTGTTGGCTTTAATGGCGAAATTCTCTATCTCATGCCGTTGGAAAATGTCGATGGCATTTTACCTGGCGCACGTGTTTACGCGCTGGAAAGTGCCGCAGGGATTACCAAAGGTAAGCAACTCCCTCTCGGTCCGGAACTGTTAGGCCGCGTACTTGATGCGAGTGCGCGCCCTCTTGATGGACTACCACCGCCGGGTTGCACGAAATATGCCCCTTTATTTACCCAACCGGTTAATCCCTTATTACGTGACCCCATAAAGCATGTACTGGATGTCGGGGTCAGGGCGATTAATGGCCTGTTAACTGTTGGTCGAGGCCAACGTATGGGGCTGTTTGCCGGTTCCGGGGTCGGTAAAAGTGTCCTCCTTGGCATGATGGCTCGCTATACCAAAGCCGATGTCATTGTTGTGGGGTTAATTGGTGAGCGTGGTCGAGAAGTCAAAGACTTTATCGAGAATATTCTTGGAGAAGAAGGACGTAGCCGCTCAGTGGTGATAGCTGCGCCTGCCGATGTGTCCCCCATCTTGCGCATGCAGGGGGCGGTGTACGCCACCCGTATTGCTGAGGATTTCCGTGATCGGGGCATGGATGTGCTGCTGATTATGGACTCCCTGACCCGTTATGCCATGGCGCAACGTGAAATTGCCTTGGCCATTGGTGAACCACCGGCAACGAAAGGCTATCCCCCTTCCGTGTTTGCAAAATTACCTGCACTAGTAGAACGGGCGGGCAATGGCGTTAAGGAAGGCGGGTCGATTACGGCCTTTTATACCGTCCTCACTGAAGGCGACGACCAACAAGACCCTATTGCCGACTCTGCCCGCGCTATTCTCGATGGGCATATCGTTTTATCACGGCGATTGGCAGAGTCCGGTCATTATCCGGCTATCGATATTGAAGCATCCATCAGCCGGGCAATGACTGAACTGATTGAGCAGCAACATTATAGAAAAGTACAAAATTTCAAACAGTTGCTTTCTTCTTATCAACGCAATCGTGACCTCATCAGTGTAGGGGCCTATGCCGCAGGTAGTGACCCACTGCTGGATAACGCTATCCGCCTCTATCCTGAAATGGAGGCTTATTTGCAGCAAGCGATTCATGAAAGCAGCAGTTATGAAGAAGCCAGCACCAGACTATCTGAAATATTTTCTGACCCAGCAAAACCTCATAAGAGTAATTAATTATGGCCATCACCAATCCGATGGATGTCCTGCGCGAACTTGCAGAACAAACGTTAAGTGATACCACGGTTCAACTAGGCAAAGTACAGCAAGCCTATGCCCACGCGGCAACTCAACTTAAGCAACTGGAAAGTTTCGAACTGGAATACCAACAACAATTGCGTACCAATGTTGCCAGTAAAGGTATGCCGGTCGCTGAGTTACTCAACCGCCAATCCTTTATTGACTCGCTGGGGAGTGTCGTTAAACAACATGCCGGACATGTTACTCAGTGCCAGCAGTCTGTCGATCAGACATTACTGACATGGAAACACGACAAACAACGCCTCAACGCATTCGAGACGCTTAAAAGCCGAGCTGATAGCAAGCGGATGTTAAAAGAGAGCCGTCAAGAACAAAAAATGATGGATGAATTTGCACAACGTGCCTGCATGGGAAGAAAAACCTTATGATCGTCAAGGCGATACCCGCGGTTAGCCATACCACAACAAAAAATAGCGCCTCCCCTGCAACCGACTTGCTGGATTTTTCTAACACGTTTGAAAAAAAACTCTCGATGCAAACGGCCAACTCAACCTCGAGTCATGCCGTTTCCTCACCTAAGCACCCACTTACCGGGCAAGGAAAAGAGGCTGAACGACCTGAAAATACTGAAGTTATCGATAATATGCTCGCGGACGCTTCTGTTGAAATACCCGATATGCCACAACCCGCGCCGCCCTCTCTTCAGGTAGACCCACAACTCGAGCACTTACAACAGTTGATCACCCAAGCAGCGCAAAGTGCAACCCTGCCCCCTGTTTCCGTCGTTGCATCACCCACGATTGAAACAGCAAACGAGCCAATCACTGCGGATATGGTTGAGGCATTGGCTGATGATCCCAATGAGCCACAAAACAATGAACGCCAAAATAATGCGCTCATATTGCCAAATCAGAATATAGCCAAAAATACCCCTCAGATTTCTCTACCGGTATTGGATGGCAAGCAAGGAGCGGATAATGTTGCAGCGGAACAGCATGAAGCCTTCCTTGCACAAATTAACCATGCAGACAAAAATCAACAGGAAAACCCGGCTGCTCCAGTCAAATCAGAGCCGAATGCACCGCTCCCATTAACCCCCGAAAACCGTTTGTCGTTGACACCGGATACGGCACTTCGCCCACATGTTTCCCTTATTAATGACGCACCCGCCGCTCAACCGGCAGCCGCCACGTCCCCTGCCGTCCTAAACCAAGCCTTGGGGACGCCAGCATGGCAACAAGCGGTTAGCCAACAACTGGCCTATTTTTCACGAAATGGCATCCATAATGCAGAATTACGCTTGCATCCTGAAGAGTTAGGATCGTTACAAATTAATCTACGACTGAGCAACGATCAGGCCCAAGTTCATTTTGTCGCGGAAAGTCATCAAGTTCGCGCCGCGCTTGAAGCGGCAATGCCACATTTGCGTACTTCCTTGGCTGAATCAGGTATTAATCTGGGACAAAGTAGCGTCGGTGCGGATTCATCATCATCGTGGAATGCATTTTCTCAACCAGAGGGATCAGCAAAACAGCCTCAATTTAATGATGAAAGTGAGAATCTGAAAGCTGGCGGGGAAGAAAATAACGAAGTGGCAACTAAAATTGTTAATTATTCCAATGGAATAAATACCTTTGTTTGATGAAATAACCCATCAAATGAATTACTGACAATAATTCAATTTCTTCAATGAATTGTCCCGGAGGCTAGCTGTAATAGAATGCATGGCTCATCCGGGCGTCGGTGATTATCGAGCTTTGGGGTATTTTATAATAGGGTTTTTCAAAAAATGACAAAAAAGAACCAGAAAGCCAACGGGGGAGGAAAAAAATTCTCCCCGGTAGTTTTATTATTGATGTTAATTTCTATAGTGGCTTGTGCCTTGGCTGGTTATACTTTTTATGAAATGAAAAACATTAAAGATAATGTATCAGATAATGGTAAAAAGGCAGCGCCAACACCAGAGCCTATAACGCCATTATATGTACCATTAGATACCTTTACCGTTAGCCTAAAACCCACGCCAGCCGACAGTGATCGTGTATTGTATATTGGTCTGACGTTACGGGTAAAAGATGATAGTTCAAAATTATTGGCAGATCAGTTCTTACCGGAAATACGCAGCCGATTATTTATCCTTTTAGCGCATCAATCCGCGGATAGATTATCGACCGAGGAAGGGAAAAACCAATTAATTGAACAAATTAAAAGCGTTGTCAGTAAGCCTCTTGCACCAAATCAAAACATAGTGGCTACCGATGTATTATTTAACGCGTTTATCTTACGGTAATTCATGATGTCTGACAGTATATTATCTCAGGCCGAAATAGACCGTCTATTAAATGGCGGCAGTAATACTGAAACTGAAAATGTAGTCAATAATTCGGCAGCAGACCTCGGTATTAAACCTTACGATCCCACGACACAACGCCGTGTTGTTCGTGAGCGTTTGCACTCACTCGAAATCATTAATGAGCGTTTTGCTCGTCAATTTCGAATGGGGCTGTTTAATCTTTTACGCCGTAGCCCAGACGTCACCGCTGGAAATATTAAAATTCAGCCATATCATGAATTTGCACGTAATCTCCCGGTACCAACCAACCTTAATTTGGTGCACATGAATCCCCTGAGAGGCACAGCACTTTTTGTCTTCTCACCGAATCTGGTTTTCATGGCAGTAGACAATTTGTTTGGCGGCGATGGGCGCTTTCCGACCAAAGCAGACGGGCGTGAATTTACGCCGACAGAACAGCGAGTCATTAAACGCATGCTCACCATGGCCCTTGAGGCCTATGACTTTGCATGGAGTTCTATTTTTAAACTTCATACTGAATACGTGCGTGCTGAGATACAGGTCAAGTTTACCAATATTACCTCATCACCGAATGATATTGTGGTAACCACTCCCTTCTATGTCGAAATAGGCCCACACCGGGGCGAATTTGATATTTGTATTCCCTTTAGCATTATTGAACCGCTACGCGAGTTGCTTACCAGCCCGCCAATGGAAAACTCTAGACAAGAAGAAAAACAATGGCGAAATACACTCGCCTCTCAAGTTAGAGAAACTGAACTTGAATTAGTGGCAAATTTTGCTGATATCACAACCCGCCTTTCACAAGTCATGAAGATGAAAGAAGGCGATGTTATTCCCTTCGATAAACAAGAGAATATTGAAGCCTGTGTCGATGGTGTTCCGGTATTTTCGGGTAAATACGGTTGTGTAAATAAGCAATTCGCTCTCAAAGTCGAGAAAATGATGAACCCCTCGCTATTATCTTTAAAAAAGGAGTAATTCCCCAATGAGTGACACCACACCTACGTCTGGTGCTGATAAGCAATCTATTGATAATCTTTGGGGTGAGGCAATGAGCGAGCAACAGGCCGCAGATAATATCCCAGCCAAAGATAATCTTGTTCCGAACTTTTCTGAAGATCTCGATTTAATTCTCGATATTCCAGTAAAAATGACGGTCGAATTAGGTCGCACTAAAATGACGATTAAGGAACTGCTGCGTCTAAGTCAGGGATCTGTCGTTTCTCTGGAAGGCCTGGCCGGCGAACCTTTGGATATTCTCATCAATGGTTATTTAATTGCACAAGGTGAAGTTGTCGTTGTATCCGATAAATTCGGCATCCGCATTACCGATATTATTACACCTTCAGAAAGAATGTATCGCCTGAGTCGATGATGGATACCCAGCCCCAAATTCAGACAACACCCTCGATAATTGATGCAACCACCCCAGGCTCATTATTAGCCAGTGTCGGCGGTACGCTCGTGCTGATATTACTGATTATTGCCGCCATGGCATGGCTTGCCCGTCGCGCAGGATTTGCGCAACGTTTTCCCAAGGGAAATCAGGTGTTGTCTGTCGTATCCAGCCAAACACTGGGGCAGCGCGAGCGCCTCATCGTAGTCGAAATGGAGAATAAAAGACTGCTGCTCGGCGTAACGTCGGCTCAAATAAGTTGCCTTGCGACATTTGATAAACCAGAGGGTGATGACCGGTTTACTGATCCCCCCTTATCCACAGATTTCCAATCGACACTGATCGGCATGTTAAAAAAGCAAAAAGTAGGACCCAAGCCATGAATACCGTTTCGCGCCCATCCATTCGCGTCTGGCTCCCTCGAATTGTATTCATTTTAGTGATTATCGGTATTTTGCTACCGTCACAGGGGGCTTGGGCTGCGGGAAGCAATGTGATGCTCACGCGCTCGGTCGATGGTGAGAATTGGTCACTGCCCGTGCAAACGTTAGTATTACTCACTTCATTAACGTTTTTGCCCGCTATTCTGCTCATGATGACCGGTTTCACCCGTGTGATTATTGTGTTGGGTTTACTGCGTAACGCACTCGGTACTCCCTCAACTCCGCCGAATCAAGTCTTGCTGGGGCTGGCCCTATTTCTGACCTTTTATGTCATGTCGCCCGTTTTTAATGAAATATATAAAGACGCTTGGCAACCGTTATCCGAAGATAAAATTTCGATGGAAACCGCGTTAGAAAGAGGCGTACAACCGTTGCGCACTTTCATGCTCGCACAGACCCGAGAAACAGATCTGGCACTTTATACCCGAATGGCGAAGGAAGAGAATTTCCAAAGTCGAGAAGAAGTCCCATTAAGAATTTTACTGCCTGCCTTTGTCACCAGTGAGCTTAAAACCGGTTTTCAGATTGGTTTTACCGTATTTATTCCCTTCCTCATCATTGATTTGGTGGTTGCCAGCGTATTAATGGCCTTGGGTATGATGATGGTTCCTCCCGCAACAATTTCATTACCCTTTAAATTGATGCTGTTTGTTCTGGTTGATGGTTGGCAATTATTAATGGGCTCTTTAGCACAAAGTTTTTTTAGTTAAATAGGATTTAAAAATGACACCGGAAAGCGTAATGGCAATGGGATTTCAGGCCATTAAGGTCGGGCTGATGATTGCAGCACCACTGCTATTTGCCGCACTATTTACTGGTCTTATTGTGAGTATTTTGCAGGCATCAACACAAATAAATGAAATGACATTATCATTTATACCTAAAATCCTGACCATCATTGCCGTTGGCTTGGCACTAGGGCCATGGATGTTGAGTGTTTTCCTTGACTACACCCGCGCACTCTTCAGCAATTTGCCCTACGTTGTCGGATAGTCATGCTAACCCTCTCAATTGCCAGTTTATACTCAATTATTAATCAGTTTTTTTGGCCAATGTTGAGAGTATTGGCGTTGTTCAGTACGGCCCCAATATTCAATGAAAAAGGAATTGGTAAAAAAACCAAAGTTGGATTGGCGACTATCATCGCATTACTAATTGGCCAAAATCTTCCTAACCCTCATATTGAGATTTTTTCTATTTCAGGATTATGGGTTGGTGCTCAACAGTTTATTATTGGCGCATCAATAGGATTGGTCATACAACTGATATTCGTGGCAGTACGAAATGCAGGTGAGATTATTGGTTTGCAAATGGGGCTATCCTTTGCCACTTTCTTTGATCCTGCCGCAGGCGGAAATATGCCGGTCATTGCCAGAATACTTAACCTTCTGGTGACATTACTCTTTTTGACCTTCAATGGGCATTTATGGATGCTCAGTATTTTAGCTGACAGTTTTATTTTACTCCCTATTAGTACGAATACATTGAACCCAGAGGGTTTTATTTATTTTCCTCATATAGCAGGGTTGGTTTTCAGATTCGGGTTAATGTTAGGTTTGCCGATAATTACATTATTACTGTGTCTTAATCTAACCCTGGGGCTGCTGAATCGCCTAACCCCTCAGTTATCCATTTTTGTCGTGGGCTTTCCTTTAACGCTTAGCGTCGGAATGGCTGCGATGTCAATGATCATGTACACGTTAGCGCCATTTTTCGAAAATATGATGAAGGAGATTTTTGAGCATGTATCGCAAATGATTATTCTTCTGTCCTGAGTCTTATTTCTATTCAGTATCGCATGATTTGCATGCGTGCTATTTACCATTTTCAAACCAATGGCTAATAAATAGCCATATAAAAATCTAATTATTAATAACCATTACCTACACATATAGCAAATCAATTATAGAGGTAAATATGAAATCATTAAAAATATCCACATTAGTAAAATTAATATTAGTCACACTCTGTTTCACAATAATTATCATTTCATCTTTTGCATTTAAATCTATGCATCAGGCCAACATTTCATTTGGAAATATTGATTTCCTTATGAAAGATATTACTGAACTACGACAAATGAGTAGTTATCTGGCAAATGTTCGCGGTGATATTAACTTTGTTCATAATGACACAACAATTGCACCTGAGGTGTTAGATAGGAAAGCGATTGTCATTAAAAGCGCTCTTGATAATGCCAGAAAACATGTTGATATTTATAATAATATAAAAGCATTGGATGATGAAGGCGATAAACTTTCAGCAGATATTTATAACAACGCATTAGCATTAATTGAAGCCTACACAGCAAACATGAAATCAATTGCTGTACATAACAATCACGGTTTTAACAATGGCGCACTCGAAACGGCTTTAGATAAAGCGATTTTAGCTTATGAACTTCATGTTTCTGAGCTACAAGATAACATCAGCGCTAAGTTTGAGTCAGACAGTGCTTCTTTCACGATAATTGCTGCTTTATTACTCGCTCTGGCCATTATTATCTCGTGTGTTTCATATTTCATTATTAAGAAAAATGTGTTCAGCCGCCTGCAAATTGCATCTTCTATGCTGGAAAAAATTGGTACTGGCGAACTTTACCATGAGTTTGATATTGGAGCTCGTAATGAAATAGGAACCATGTTTGAATCACTGAAAAAGATGAAAACATCGATCAGCAAAATCATTACTTCGGTGAGAAGCACGGCTGAAAATATAAGAAACGATGCTTCTGAAATTGACAGTAGTAACCACAATCTGGCATCGCGAACGGAAGAACAAGCCAGTGCTCTGCAACAAACTGCGGCGAGCATGGAAGAAATAAAAACCACGGTGTCGAATAACGCAGAAAACGCCAGACAGGCCAATACCCTGACTCATCAGGCTAAAACAGCGGCAAACAGTGGCTCTGCTGTCATGAGCGATGTGGTTAATACCATGGATAAAATTTCTCAAAGTGCCCGTAAAATTTCTGAAATTAACCGAGTGATCGATGGTATTGCCAATCAAACCAATATTCTGGCACTGAATGCCGCCGTGGAAGCAGCCAGAGCGGGGGAACAAGGTAGAAGTTTCTCTGTCGTCGCAACTGAAGTCCGAAATCTGGCTAAACGCAGTGCTGATGCCGCTAAAGAGATCAATCAACTGATTAACGAATCGGTAAAAAATGTCGATGATGGGGCAAAATTAATCGAAGATGCAGGTAAGGCAATGCAGGAAATTGTGACCTCTGTGACTCACGTGAGTAATATTATGCAAGAGATCACTCAAGCCTCTGAAGAACAAAGTACCGGTGTTAGCCAAATAGCAATGGCTGTGAATGAGATGGACTTAGCTACTCAGCAAAATGCGACGATGGTTGAGGAATCTTCTATTATCACTCAAAATATGAATCAGAATGCCAAACAACTGGCTGATATCGTTTCCGTATTCAAAGTTGAACTGATTGAAACGGCCAACGAAAATAACCAGAAAGAAGTGACGCGTAAGAAAACCAAGCCGCATAATATGATTGCTAAAGAATCAGGGGTAAAGAAACATTCACTCGCGACAGCAACTGATGATGAATGGGCTGAATTCTAGTCCTTTCAATCTCAGCTAACTTAAAAAATAAGCCAGAGCCGGTATATAAACGGCCTGGCTTATTCATAATATAAAAATGACTATTAAAACCTAAAAAGCATCAATCACGGACCTACAACTTTACTGTTTTCTATCGTGCTTTCAAACGGATAATTCTGCAGAAGTCATTATCTTATTTTTATGTTCATCTTCATCGTCATCAATGTGAAAGACAGCAACCGTCGCTGATAATTCTTTTGCTTGATTGCTCAAGGTACGTGTATTTTGAGCCGATTCCTCAACCAGTAAGATATTTTGCTGTGTCATGGTATCTATCTGATTAATTGCGACAGTAATCAAATTAATACCCGCGCTTTGCTCATCAGAAGCAATGGCAATTTCCTGCATGATATCGCTGACCTCAGTGATTGAATTAACAATACCACTCATCGTGTTGCCTGCGTTCGTCACAAGCTGAGAGCCATGTGAAATATTACCGACAGCGTCGTTTATCAGCACATGTATTTCTCTGGCTGCATCACTACTGCGTGAAGCTAAATTTCTGACTTCAGCGGCAACAACTGCAAATCCACGCCCTTGTTCACCGGCCCGTGCA
The DNA here is from genome assembly GCF_902726565.1 of Yersinia vastinensis. Lineage (GTDB taxonomy): Bacteria > Pseudomonadota > Gammaproteobacteria > Enterobacterales > Enterobacteriaceae > Yersinia > Yersinia vastinensis. Next base: position 415,612 of record NZ_CACVAF010000001.1, on the reverse strand, counting down.
GCCTCAACCGCAGCATTCAACGCCAGAATATTAGTTTGGCTGGCAATGCTGTTAATAACACTAGTAATTTCTGCAATTTTTCTAGCGCTTTCCTCGATATCGGTCATTGTTAAGACAACATTATGCATAATGTCAGCACCATTTCTGGCCGCCTGACTTGCAGTATGGGACAGCGTATTTGTCTGCTGGGCGTTCTGGGCATTACTGGCAACTGTCGTTTTAATCTCCTCCATACTGGCTGCCGTTTCCTGTAACGCGCTAGCTTGTTGTTCAATACGGGAAGATAAATTGAAATTAGCATCAGCAATCTCTGCCGAGCCATGTGTAATAATAACCGTGCTCTCTTTGACCGAAGAGATGGTTTTTTTCAAAGAGACCTGCATATCTTCTAAACGAGAAAACAGGAAACCTATTTCGTTTTTACTTCTATATGAAATCTTAGAGCTTAAATCGCCTCTATTTATCTTGTCAAAAACATCACAGGCCAGCCTGATTTTAAGGATTATATTTTTATTAAACCAGACTCCAGCAACTACCATAATGACCAGATAAAGGGATAAAAGAATGATGGCAATAACATAAGATTGTGATTTTACATTATTCGCATTCGCGAGTACTTGCATGTAAGCATCAGTGTTAATTGTTGAAAATGCTTTAACATCTTGGTCAATTTTTCTGAAAAGATCACCAATACTTTGGTTTTGACTGTTACTATATCGCCCATCGGCAAGCTCATTTAATGCATTATCATAATAATCGAGAGCAAAGGAAATATCCTTCTTAAATTCAATAGATATTTCGTCGTAAATTTTATCATTTTTTATCTTCTCATTATAAGAGATAAGCAACCCTCTTGATGACGTAATAAGCTCTTTGATATAGCTAATCCATTCATCATTGACTGGTTTTTTTTGTGCACTGTTGAGTGCTTGTTCATTGAACATACCTCGTATTATCGCAATGTTATAATTTAGATTATCGATCTCATCTCGTTGCATTTTTGTTTTTTCTGCAAATAGAGTCTGCTCATAACCTTGGCTTGACGAGTATATGTCATGAACCGCAAATGAAATGATCATGACTAGCAGTAATGCCATAATAATTTTGACAGCGTTTAATAAAGAGATGTTACTCATAATGTATTCTCATTCTATTCTATACCGACTTTACTCATAGGAACTAAAGAGTGAATATCGATCGTATTGAGTATTAAATAGGAGTTTAATACTCAACGTATTTATTAGGTCTTTTATCTGAATGCGAAAATAGCCATACTCACGTTCATGACAAAGAAAATCTTGTTGTTGTCCTTTTATCTAATTTACTGCTGTGTCGCTATCGGGCTTAATACGAAACATAGCGACAACTTCAGTCAAGTGGCAGGCCTGTGCTTCCAATAGCGTTGCTGCTGACGCAGATTCTTCGACCAATGAAGCATTCTGTTGGGTAACTTGATCCATTTCTGTCACAGCAACCCCTACCTGCACAATACCGCGGCTTTGTTCGTCAGATGCTGAAGCTATTTCACTCATAATATTCGTTACGTGAGTAACTGCATCTACAATTTCAGACATTGTCTCACCAGCATGGGTCACCAATCCTGAACCCATACTCACTTTTTCCTCGGAGTCTTCGATTAACATTTTTATATCTTTTGCTGCTTCAGCACTGCGTTGAGCCAAGGTACGTACTTCGGTGGCGACAACAGCGAATCCTCGCCCTTGTTCTCCAGCGCGGGCCGCTTCCACAGCGGCATTCAGTGCCAGAATATTGGTTTGGAAGGCAATGTTATCGATAACATTGGTGATATGAGCAATTTTTCGCGAACTATCCGCAATTTCGCTCATCGTGTGCACAACATCATTCACCACTTTTCCGCCACGCTGGGCGGTTTTAGAGGTATTGAGTGCCAATTGGCTCGCCTCAGAGGCATTTTCAGCATTCTGCTTAACCGTTGCCGTCAGCTCCTCCATGCTCGCAGCAGTCTCTTCCAGTGCAGCCGCCTGCTGCTCTGTACGTGAGGAGAGATTATTATTGTTGACCGATATTTCGCTGGCTCCGGCTAAAATAGTATCGGCACTGGTACGAATTTCACCTACCGTATTTACCAGACCGGCCTGCATGCTGCGCAGTGATTTTGCCAATTGACCCATTTCGTTGGAGCCATGAACATCAATATTGTGGATTAAGTCACCACGAGAAATATGGTGAATACTATTAACAAGCTTATTGAGTGGAGTGAGTAACGTAACACGGACTCCTAACCAGACGCCTATCATTACCAATAGGAGAATCACCAAAATACAAATAACCGCCCATACAGCCATATTATAAGAACTCTGGCTATCATTAATTGCTTTCTGATTAAAGGTATTCATACCCTCAATGACGGCATTATATGCTCTTTCAAAATCATTTTGACTTTTCTGGACCTCTAATTGATATGCCGCGTCAGTATTCCCCGCATCGACAAACCCAATCAGGTCGGTAAGGCTATTATGCAAAATGCTGTAACTTTGTTTTAACTCCTGAAAAGTTTTTTCATCATGATGAGGCATTGCTTCATACGCAGCCCAATACATTTTTGCATCATTAAAACGTTCTTTAGCTGCGGCTAATTGTTCATTAAACTCTTTACGCCCTTCCGCTGTACTGCCATCCTCCAGAAGGTAGCTGAGTATGGCTCTATTAGACTGAAGGCGGGTTCGTAATAAATAGGCCCAAGCTCCGGTCAATTCAGTCCGTTGATTACTGATATCTTGCTGATCAGAAAAATTTTCTCTATCGCTACTCAATATCGGAAAAAATACCGCGACAGTGCCCATTTGTAGTAAGCAAAATACAATCAATAACGCAACTAAAACATTAACAATTTTAAAATTATTTAGCATTTTACCTTTCTCCTTGTGTACTTATATAAATCGGCCCACAAGAAAAAAACATAATAGTTAAAAGTTATCATTTTCGATCTATCGATCGATATTTACGATCAATCATAGAGATTTATCTTATTCGTCCTTATTATTGAGCTATATCATTGCGGTATTCTTAGAAAGGAATATTCCGTCATTAGCTCCCCCTCAGAGGAGGGTGACACCCACGATAACCCTCTACGATGTATAGTGAATCCCGTTAAAATTTATACTTGCACAAATGAAGAAGGGTAAAAAAAATGGAGAGGAATATATCTTTTTTACCATCAATCGCGACTAGCTGTATTTTTAATCACCTTATCCATCTTAGTAAAAAGCATACATTTCAATAACAATAAATAGCTATCAAATAACTTTCACTTTCAATATGGCAATAACTCTTTACATACACAACATGGGTTAATTATTAAACATGCCAACAAATACAGTCTAGAATTGTATGCGCTTTAGTGAATCGATAATGTTCTAGTGGTCATTAAACTATTTATTTTTTAATAATTAATTATCACGGTATCGATAAAAGAGTACTTACGCTAGATATAGGGCGGTTCCGCAATAGTTTTCGCTATCGATTACTGGCATTAAAAATCGATAATATACTTTTTAAATTAAATTCCTAACATGATATTTTCATTATTATAGCTTGGAGGTTTTATGAAAAAACTCATAATAGTTTTCACATTAATGATATTCTCATTCTGTACTTTTAGTCAGGATCAAGATGTCAATAACCCCAGTGAATCAATACCAACAGATATAAGCGTTGATTCCCCTACCCCTGAGGAAATTGATTGCTGTGAGATATGCTGTAATATTGCATGTGCAGGTTGTTATCCACCCTAACAATGCACGTCCAGCGGCTTGAAGCATGGCGAGTATAAATATCAGGAGAAAAAGCCACACATGAATAGGAACCGCATATCTAAACTCTTTACGGTGGCAATAGCCTTTATCGGGACGGTTACCCTGATTCCTACTGCACTCGCCTGTACTAGAGCCGTTTATCTGGGGCCTGAAGATTTAGTCATAACCGCACGTTCAATGGATTGGAAAGAAGATCTTCATTCAGATTTATGGTTATTTCCTCGAGGAATGGAACGCAACGGAAATGCTGGCCCTAACTCCCTTGTTTGGACCTCAAAATATGGCAGCGTGATCACCGCAGCTTATAATATTGCAACCACTGACGGTATGAATGAGAAAGGTTTAGTGGCAAATATGCTGTGGCTAGCAGAGTCTCAATACCCTGAACCTAGCGCTAGCAAACCCAACCTCTCACTGGCCGCATGGGGCCAGTATGTACTGGACAATTTTGCGACCGTCGATGAAGCCGTTAATTATTTTAAAAATGATCCTATCACAGTATTAACCAGTAAAGTCCCCGGGCAAGAGAGGCTCGGTACGATTCATCTCACCTTGTCTGATGCCAGCGGTGACAGCGCAGTCTTTGAATATATTGATGGTAAGCTCAATATCCACCACAGCCGAGAATATCAGGTCGTCACTAACTCACCGACCTACGATAAACAATTGGCCATCAATTCGTATTGGCAGAGAATTGGCGGCACAACAATGTTGCCGGGCACCAATAGTTCCAGTGATCGTTTTGTTCGCGCACAGTTTTATATCAACGCAATTCCAAAATATACCGATAAGCAACTTGCTACAGCGAGTGTACTGAGCGTTATTCGTTCGGTATCCGTCCCATATGGTATCAGCACACCGGATGAGCCAAATATTTCTTCCACCCGCTGGAGAACCCTCTCCGACCAGAAGAATAAAATTTACTATTTTGAATCCACCTTGATGCCAAATACTTTTTGGGTAGATTTTAATAAGATGGATTTTGCAAAATCCAGTGAAGTTAAAAAACTAAAGGTCAATACTCCGCAAGCAGCGCAATATACCGGTGATGTTTCATCTCATTTCCAACCAGCAAAACCGTTTGAATTTGAGTCAGTTGCGCCCAAAGTGTAAACCTGCTCGTGAAATAACAAGATGGGTTGGAGAACGAGAAATAGCTCTCCAACCCCCATCACTGAAATCCTATTGATTCTGCGCCTATAGCGGTTCTGAGGCGCGAGTCATTTTCCCCATCACGAAAGCCAGATTAGCTGCCGCTACCAAAGAAGCGGCATGAGCATCCGTACTCATTTGTTGAGCATTTAATAAACCATTCGCCGCTTCATTTGCGACCGTGATAGTGCCGACACCATTACGGTATGACTCCAGCGCAGCGTCATAAGCAATAAACGAGGTTTTCACTAGTTCTAATGCCGCCTGATTGGATTCAAGCGCAGAACGCAATGTATCAGCCGCAACTACAATTTCGCGTACTGCCAACTCCTGTGTTTTCTTAAAACCTTCAGCAGCGGCAGCTGCGCGAGATTCGGCCTCTTTGACTCTGGCGGCGCGTATCCCGCCATCGTAAATAGGTACACTCACCCCGACTAAAATGCTGGACGATGAAGTTTGCTGGCTGATACCCGGCAGGCCTTGAATATCGAAGCGCCCATCCCCTCCAGCAACAGCGCCTGCCAGATAGACCTTCGGCAGGAAATCGGCCTCGGCCGCTTTGATTCCTGCGCTAGCCGCTTGTGCTGCGGCATAACTGGCAAGAACATCTGGCCGTTGAGAAAGAGCTAATCGAATCATCTTTTCTGTCGGCGGGCTGGCAACATCGGGTAGTGCACGATCCTCAGCGTAACTGACCTTAATAGCCAGCGATGGTGAAACCCCCATCGCACCAAGCAGCGCCTGATAAGCATCGCGTTCCGTGCCCTTGGCAACCACACTGCGTAATTTAGATTGCGCGACTTGCTGGCGAGCCAGTGCGACTTCTACTGATGTAGCAATGCCATTTTTCCTGCGTTGTTCTGCCGCATCCTGAATTTTGAGGCTGTTGCTCAATGTCTGCTCTGCAATTTGCGTCTGGGTTTGTGCTGCACCATATTGAAAATAGGTGCGAGTGACGTCGTAAATAAGCTTCTGGTGCATACCATTAAAGCTCACATTGGCAGCATAAGAGGTGTGTTTGGCGGCCTCAAGCAATGCACTACGTTGCCCAAAATCAAAGATAAGCCACTGGAGTGCTAACGCCGGAACCACTGCACTCCCGGAGGTTTTAAAATCCTTTTCGCCACCGATGGCATAAGGTAACGGCGTAGTGGTGTTCTGATAACCCCCAATGACACTCGCAGAAATCATCGGTAAAAATATCGCCTCACCCATCCCGACTGCCAATGCCGCCTGTCGCGCCTGCTGCCAGGCAATGCGCGTATCCGGATTTTGATTCTGAGCAATATCGATAAGCTCGGGTAGTGAGTAAATATGCTCACTTTTTATGGCTGGGGAGGGGGGTAACTCTGCCACTTGCGGATTAGAGGGTACGGAGAAGTTACTGGCCCCCACTGAGGCTCCAGTATTCACATCCGGCGTCCAAGGCTCAGAATACGATGTTGGAGCAAGATCCAAGCGATCAGTGGCACAACCGGCCATTAACATGCTCAACCCCATTGCCGTGCAAGTCAGACTTATTTTGGCTATCCGGGCCGTCAGTACAGCGTGCGTCATCATGTCATCAATTTCCCAGAAGTTCCTCAAGTCGCTTTATGCGTTGTTGAATAGTCAGCTCAATTGGCGATAACGCTTGCAGTGAATATTCACTTTTCTGTTTTTGTTCATTCACTAAGGGGGAGGAGGCGTCACCTGCCGAGAGCCGGCGCAGTTGTTCAACGTCTGACAACGATTTTTCAGTAGAGAGATACAGTGTTGGGCATAATCTCCCTATTTCCAGCAATATTGCCTGTAAACGGGCGCACTCTTCACGTGAGGGGCGCAATTGCCTTGGCTCAAAGGGAACCAGAGCCAACTCTTCTCGTGCGCTGGTTATCTCAGCTTCAACTGTAGTGGCTTCTCGCAACAGCGCTGGCCGTGCATTGGAGGGTAAAGCCGCCAAATGAGTCAATCCTGTTAGCGCTTTATTGATACGAGCGCGTACCGCATCGGCAATCGCCACCGGCCATAATCGGGTGAAAATCAAATACACCACTAAGTTACCCAGCAGGATACCTATCACCCTGTCGAGTGCCACGCCCATATCAGTGCTCGGCCCGAAGCCTTGTAATACCGTAAGCAGAAAAGCCAACCCGACCTGTACCCCCGCATAAGCGATACGTTCGTTACCACACGACACCCACGCCGCCAAAATCACGCCACCAAATACAAGCGCCATCAATTGCCCAATCTCATTCATATAGGGAATGATGAAAATGATCGCCAGTACCCCCATCAATGCACCAATCAAGCAACCGATAATCCGCAATACCAGCTTATGTACGGTCTCACCCGTGGTGCCTAGCGCAGCCACATAACAAGTGATCATGGCAGTATGGATGTCCTGCCAATCCAACGCGGTGTAAACCAAATAACAGATAAGGGCCGCTGCCGTGGTCTTTAGTGCAAAACGTTGATGAACAGGGTTAGTGAGCGCATCGGCTGCAAAGAAGGTGTCTTTCGGTGCATCAGGATCGGGTTGATTGTCGCCGTTAGCCAGCGCAATCAGCGCGTTTCTGATTTCAGCGATTTCATCGCCTGTCGCGTCAGTAGTCAATGTGGGGGTAACCCCCAACGCCCCCGCCGCAACCGCTTCACCCGCGCGAGCGCAATAAGCGGCAAGCTCCAGACGTACATTTTCAGGTGTGGTGGCGGGTAAAATAGATGTCGCCAATAGCAGCCGATAACTGTTTTTTACTGCGCTGTCGAGCCAAGCCGCCTCAGCAGAGGGCCGTAGATGAAAAATACGCACAAAGAGCGCCCGCTGCTGATGCTCATTTTGCCCTTCCTCTAGTAGGTCCACCACCTTGGACATATTGATGGCATTGGGTTCACGCAACGCTTCGGCCACCGTCATTAATCGCTCGGATAAACTGGCGCGTAACAATCGCTGCGGCGCTCGGCCAAGAAAAAGATTAAATCCAATGATGAGCAACATCGGGGCGACCGCCATTAACCAAGCATAGAGCAGCCCGCGCGTCGCCACTTCCCCCATAGGAATATCACTCAGTAACGTCATCACAAAAGCGATAACCAGCGCAATAATACTACCGGCAGGGCCAAGTTTGCTCGCTGATCCCAGATAGAGGAATAAGAACGAACTAACAATCAAAGCAGCCATACGCAGAGGTGCTGCTTCCAGCGTGAAATGGATAAGCAGAAACACCAATCCGACCACCAGCGAGACCAACACCGTAATAGCAATAGCCATCACCATGCTCTCAACACCATCCGGTTTCATTACGAAGATGATGAGATAGCAGCTAATCGCAGATTCTGGAATGCCATAAACCATCGCGACCATCGCCATCAGGGCACATAGCGCCGCAACACGCCAAGCCATGGCAATTCGCCCAGGGAAAAAGGCCAGATCCGCTCTTGCCTGACGGATCATGCCGCCAAGCGTACCGTCAGCAACCATCGTCATTTCGCACGATAACCACAGCTGTCGCACCAATACGCATCAGATCTTCTGGTGGATTATCCAGACTGATACGAACAGGGAAGCGTTGAACAACACGAACCCAATTCAGTGACTTCGGCACATAAGGCAGCCCACGAGGAATATTGAGCAAATCTTCAGAACTGACCCCCCATCCAATCCCCTCGACCCTTCCCTGAATCGCCCGTTGACGGTCTGCCATGACATACACCGTGGCACAATCACCGACCTTGATATTCTTTAGCTCAGTTTCACGGAAAAATGCCGACGCGTGCCAATGCTCAGTATTGATGAGGGTAAAAATAGCCTGATCCGGGATGACAAACTCCCCGGTAGAGACCGTCAACCCCACCACGCGGCCATCATGAGGTGCGCGAACTTGTGTGTTTGCCAGTTCTCGCTCTGCCATAGCCAGTGCCGCGCGACGAGCAACCACGAGCGCCTCAGATGCAGCCGTGGTGCTCACCAAAGCTTCAGCAGCAAAAGACTGTTTTAATGCTTGCTTCAGGCTGACCTCGGCATCATGTTTTGCCGTCGCCGCATCATCAACCTGCTGCGCCGTTACATAGCCTTTAGGTAACAGTGGCTGTAGTCGTGCCAGTGTCTGAGTGGCCAATTTAAGATTGGCGCGCGCCCGGACAATCTGTTCATCCGTAATCGCAGCATTGGACTGTTCAGCCACCACAGTTCTTTGTTGAGTATCTCGAGCGGCCTCGGCCATTTTCAGCTCCGCTTGCGCCTGTTCAACACGCAAACGATAAATATCCTGCTCAATAGTAAACAGCAGGTCACCTCGCCGGACTTTGCTATTTTCCTCGACATTAATCGAGATAATTCGACCAGGAACCGAGCTGACCACATGCACCACACTCGCCCCCAGTTCCGCATCTTCAGACAACGGATTCAACGTGGTTTGCCGCACGGAAAGCCATCCAGTGATGGCGGCCACCACAATGATAATCCCGGCAACAATCAATGCCAGTTGCCGCTTGCGCCCACTCCCCTGTAGCTTATTCATATTCACCATTCATCGCGCAAAGAGTAGTAGGGAACACATGAATGCCACGGCAAGCGCCAGACAGACATAGACCAACAACCGCCATGGCAACACCTCGTCAATACCAATACGAATAAACAGGACACGTGCAATCACCGCCGCGATGATGCCAATAAAAGCGCAAGCCAGCCAAGAAGGGAAATAGGAACCCAATAGCGCAAAAGAGGGAGCCTCTGCTCTGGTGCAGCCACTCAGGGCAATTGCCGATAACAGCAACCATGACTTACGCCATTGATGCTGATTATCGGAACCTAAGTGCTTGAAAGAAATCAACTGCCGCCTCCCAGAGTATTTTTGAAAATTTGCCCATCTTTCATTATTACGCGGAATGCTGTCTCTGGTTGGGCAAGAAGTTGAATATCAGTGAGGGGATCACCATCAACCAAAATCAAGTCAGCCAGCGCCCCATTCTCCACCACGCCCAACTTACCGGGATAGGGGTTTCTTGGGCCAGAAAAGGCACAAAGTTCGGCATTAACACTGGTCGCCATCTTGAGCACTTCAAGCGGTGTATACCAGCGAGTCAGTTTAGCCAATTGCGCACCCTGTCTTGTGGCTAATCGCGCATCAAATAGCGTATCGGTGCCCCACGCTGTTTTGATGTTATATTTTTTCGCCAGCATATAAGCATTATCAGTGCCAGCAACCATTTCGAGCTGCTTGGCACGTGAGGCCGGGCTTGCCATTGGCACTGCATCCTCGTCATCAAGGAAAGGCTGCAAACTCCACCAGATACCCTTTTCAGCCATCAATTGCACCGTTTCTTCATCCACCAATTGGCCGTGCTCAATACATTTAACACCGCCTTTGATAGCCATGGTGACAGCTCGTGCAGTATAGGCGTGAACCGTGACATAGGTGCCCCAATTGTCTGCGGCAGTGACTGCTGCCTGAATCTCTGGCACCGACCCTTCCGTCACGCTGATGGAGTCATACATGGAAGCCACCCCCCCGCCTGCCATATATTTAAGTTGCGATGCCCCTCGCATCAGTTGTTCTCTGGCACGCAATAGCACCTGATCGGCACCGTCAGCAATCGCCGTCATTCCCACGCGCTCGGCGTAGCTAAGAGGGTCCGATGGCGTATGGGGCAACTCACCAATCAGGCGGAAATCGCCATGCCCACCGGTTTGGGTGATAAAGGCCCCCGATGGGAAGATGCGCGGCCCGATGGCAACATGTTCATCAATCGCACGTTTTAGTCCAAAAACCGGCCCGCCCATATCACGCACTGTGGTAAAACCACGCATCAATGTGGCGTCGGCTTCGGCAATGGCCAGGGCCTGAATATAGTTAAAATCGGCTGTCATCGCAGTCATCATGGATGGACGAGCCATTATCGCGTGCCAGTGCGCATCAATCAGCCCTGGCATCAGTACACCACCACCACCATCAATCAGCTCAACATCTGGCGGTAGCGCTGTACCCACTGGCTCTACCGATTTGATCTTGTTGCCTTCTACCACGACCCGCAATCCATCCCGCAAATGGTCTGAAACACCATCAAAAATACGAACATTCGTAAACGCCATCACGCGCACAGCATTAGCCGCCACATCTCTTTTTTGTCGTTTTGTGCCCGGCACCGCAGCAGCCACAGTGGCCGCAGTAATGGGGGCGGATTGAGCCGCTTTCTGGGAAAAAACAGTATTGATGCGTACAAATGCAGGGCTATGGCAGAGGCAACCTTCAGAATGCGTGGAGGGGAGCTTAATGAGTGGCATATGAGACATAGAATTCTCCTGTAGGAACTGTTCCTCCAATGAATAATCAGAGGGCTGCGCACTCGATCATAGATCATATTCTCTTGTAACAACTTATTTTTATGTCAAAAGCTAACCAGAAATAGTGATAGATCTCTTATCCTCGCGAGATAGAAAGCGGGCAGCCGCGTTTTTGTTTTTGATAGGTGAATTTTATTTCCCTCTATGGCAATATACATAACATATATGTTTCGTATAGGTGCTTTATGGGCATTGTTAAAATCTCCGATCTAATGCATGAGAACCTTCGCATTGCCAGTAATGCTATGAGCCGGTCAATTAATGCACAGGCTGAACACTGGCTCAAAATGGGCATGTTGGCCGAGCTATATCCACAGTTGAGCCACCATGAGCTTGCGCGGGCATTGGTTCAAGCTGAATTACGAGGCGGAGCTGACATTGCCAGAATCATCCAAAATGAAACTCATACGTTTGATAAAGAAGAGAACGCGCAATGACAGATGTCAAAATCCACTCACCAGCAGAGATTGAGATGGCCCGTGCCGCAGGCCAGGCCGCAGCAAAAGTACTGGAAATGATCACGCCATATGTCCGCGCGGGCATCACGACGGATGAAATTGACCGGTTGTGTCACGATTATATTGTGGATGAGCTAAAGGTTATCCCTGCCAACATTGGTTATCACGGGTATACCCGCACGGTTTGTACTTCTGTAAATCACGTGGTTTGCCACGGGATCCCATCGGATAAAAAACTCAAAAAAGGCGATATTGTTAATATTGATGTCGCCATCATTAAAGACGGCTGGTATGGCGATACTAGCAGAATGTACTTTGTCGGCGAGCCATCCGTCAGAGCTAAACGATTGGTCGATATTACTTATTTATCCATGGTTGCGGGTATTAAGGTCGTACGTCCGGGAGCCACGCTGGGAGATATCGGGGCGGCCATTCAACAAGTGGCTGAGAGCGCAGGATTTTCTGTCGTGAGGGAGTATTGTGGTCACGGTGTCGGGCAGGAATATCATACCGACCCGCAAATACTGCACTACGGTACACCGGGAGCAGGAATGCCGCTGAAGGCAGGAATGATTTTCACCATTGAACCGATGATTAATGCCGGTAAAGCGGCAACCAGCGTCCTTTCCGATGGCTGGACGGTTGTTACCAAAGACCGCTCTCTTTCAGCACAGTGGGAACATACCATTGCGGTGACAGAGACAGGGTATGATTTACTGACACCTTGGCCAGAAGGCACTGGTGAATACGCACCAATCTAATGTTCTCCGCTATTCGTGGCGGATTCGTTTGCCACGAATAGCAGAAAAGTCACATTCAGTCTCTTAACGATAATAAATCGCAATGTGCTGATCTTGCACTTTTTCTATTCTGATTTTGATATCAAAGATCGCTTCAAGAACATCAGGTTTCATAATTTCTTCTGGCGCCCCACGATAAATAACCGCACCGTCTTTCATTGCAATAATATGGTCAGAATAGGCAGAAGCGAAGTTGATATCGTGAATGACCAGTATGATGGTTTTATTCAGCTCATCTGCCGCACGACGTAATTGTTTCATCATCGCGACGCAATGTTTCATATCCAAATTATTCAGTGGTTCATCCAACAGGATATATTTCGTATCCTGACAAAGAACCATGGCAACATAAGCCCGCTGCCGTTGCCCACCGGAAAGCTCATCAAGATAGCGGTCTTTTAGCGGCATCAGATTGAGGAATTCCATTGCTGCATCAATATGTTGGCGATCGTTTTCATTGAGCCGACCTTTAGAATAGGGGTAGCGACCAAAACCAACTAAATCTGAAACGGTCAGCCGGCTGGTAAAATGATTCTCTTGACGTAAAACAGACAAAATAGTCGCCAGCTTATCCCCAGAGGTTTTCGCCACATCCAGCCCATTAAACATTACGCTGCCAAGATCTGGCGTCAGTAAACGGCTCATAATCGACAGCAATGTAGACTTTCCGGCACCATTAGGCCCAATAATTGAGGTAATTCCACCCGAAGGTATATTCTCATTTATATTATCGAGTACCAATGTGTCTTGGTATTTTTTATATATGTCAGTTATTTCAATCACACCGGAGCCTTTTTTATTAAAAGATAAATAAATAGCGCACCACCCACAAACTCAATCACCACTGACAGTGTTCCCGACATATTCAGTAAGCGTTCGAGAATCAATTGCCCACCAACCAACGTAATCGCGCCCAGTAAAAAAACACCCGGTAGCAAATATTGATGTCGGAACGAGCCAACAATGGGGTAAGCCAGATTCGCGATCAGTAGACCTAAAAATGTCAATGGCCCGACAAGTGCGGTAGAGATAGCCACCAGCAATGAAACCAGCAGCAAAATTGCGGTTATTTTTTTCTGGTAAGCAACGCCCAGATTAATCGCAGTGTTTCTGCCCAGCGCAATAACATCGAGGCAATGGCGCATGCGCCAAACAACAATACCCACGATAATAATTATCCCAGTAGACAGGGCAATAATTTCTGGTGCCGCTCGCGTGAAAGTCGCAAATACCCTTCCCTGCAATATGGCAAACTCGCCAGGGGAAAGCAGGCGCTGCATCAGGCTAGATAAACTACGAAACAGCGTACCGCACACCAACCCAACCAGCAGCACCTTATGCAGGTTAATGCCAACACCTGTCAGTAACCAACGATAAAGAAATACCGAGAACAGCAGGAGCAACGCCGACTCGCAAAGAAACTTACCAGTAATGCCTAACACCCTAAACCCGTTGGCATCGACAAAAAATATCAACAGGGTTTGTATCAGGATAAAGAGTGCTTCAAGCCCCATAACCGAGGGCGTCAAAATACGGTTATTGGTGACGGTTTGGAATAAGACAGTGGCAATACCAGCAGCAAATGCGACCAATAACATCGTGGCTAAAATAAGACCGCGATGCACCAGTACATAGTGAATATTGCCCCTGAGATTAATTGTCATAAACAAAACGATTGCACCAAGAGCAATAAAACTCAATAACATGAGCCGCTTTGCTGGGAGGCTTAATGTTTTATTTTTCTCGTGGGCCAGAGCGCCTGTTGAAGAATGTTCATTAGCCTGCATGACGTTTTGTCCTAACAATTAATAACAGGAACACGAACGCACCAATCGCGCCCAGAATAACGCTGGCAGGTATTTCAAACGGATAGCTGACTAACCGACCAATAATGTCGCACAACACCACCAAACCACCGCCACACAACGCCACCCAAGGAATAGTACGGCGTAGATTATCGCCCATTGCCATACTGACAATATTAGGCACTATCAATCCCAAGAAAGGCAGCACGCCTATGACCACCACCACCACACCACTAATAATGGCAATAATGGACATTCCCATGAGCATAACGCGCTGATAGTTAAGGCCAACATTGACAGAAAAGTCACGCCCCATCCCAGCAACGGTAAAGCGATCGGCAATGAGACAGGCAATCAGGGTTAATGCGCCGACTATCCATAACAGTTCATAGCGACCCTGTAATACTCCGGAGAAATCACCCGATTCCCAACTCCCCAGCGATTGCAGCAGATCAAACTCCATTGCCAAGAAAGTTGTCACGGCACTGAATACCGCGCCCAGCATAATGCCGGTCAGCGGTACCATCAGCGCCGATTTCATTCTCATTCGTGCGAGCAACAGCATGAAAAGTGCGGTTCCACCCATCGCAAATACCGTAGCCACCAGCATCTTAACCATCACCGGTGCCGCAGGGCTAAACACCATCACCAACAATAGACCTAGGCTGGCGGACTGCGTTGTCCCCGCGATAGAGGGTTCGACAAAACGGTTTTGAGTCAGCATCTGCATGATAAGCCCGGCAACACTCATTGCGCTGCCCGCCAAAACCAATGCCAGAGTTCGCGGTACACGGCTTATCACAAAGATATCGCGCATCTCCGGGTCAGACCAAACCTCGGAAAATGTGACATTCCCAGCACCAATAAACAGGCTGCATACCATCAGGCCCAGTAAAATAACCAGGCCGGTAATAAAGCTAAGATTTTTCATTAGTGAGAATTACTGCGCCGCGGTTTGTTTATCCAGCACTGTGTTAATTTTATCCATCAGTTGCGTATAGCTCTGCACACCACCGGCAATATAAAGCGAGGCTGAGTCGAGATAAATAATGTGATTGTTTTGCCATGCTTTGGTTTTACGAATCAGCGGATTATCCAGAATCTGCTGTGCAGATTGGCCTTCAGCACGTCCAATGGCATTATCGCGATCCAGAACAAATAGCCATTCAGGGTTAGCATTGAGGATAAATTCAGAGGTCACGACATTCCCGTGACGGCCTGTTTCAGTGAAGGTTGCCGCTGGCGTAAACCCTAATTCGTCAAAAACAAAACCGAAACGGGAGCCGGGCGTGTAAGCCGACATCTTGCCACCACTGATCATTAAGACCATAGCTGAACCTGCGTTGGCGGATTTTTGCTTGATGGTATTTATCTGAGAGGTGAAGTTATCCAGCAGCGTTTTTGCCTCTGCTTCTTTACCAAAGATGGACGCCAATTGCTCAGTGCGATGCGTCAAGCTTTGGGTGAAATGCTGAGTATCAACATCAAGAGCGATAGTCGGTGCAATAGCGCTAAGTTTGTCATAAGCATCTTGAGCACGACCACCAGCAATGATCAAATCAGGTTTAGCCTGACTCAATGCTTCATAATCCGGTTCAAATAATGTCCCGGCATTCAGATACTCTGAGCCACTGTACTTGGATAAGAATTCGGGGAGATGAGTACTCGTCTGCGGGACACCAGCAACTTTAATGTGCAGAGCGTCAGCGGTATCCAAGACTGATGGATTCAGTATGATAACTTTTTGCGGATTTAGTGGAACCTGAGTGGTTCCCTGCGCATGTTCAATACTTATTTTTGATGTTTCTTCAGAGGTCTTCGATGAATCATCACATCCGGTAATGACAGCAGTAACTGCCAGTAATGATGAAAATAAAGCTAAACGTAATCGCATTTTCTCTCCTGAAAAGTGGGGATGTAAATATCCTTGAGTGCTAACGCTAATGATTTGCATTACTAGTGATGGGATGATACCGATCTATTCTTGTGATGAACAGATTACATTGTCAGTCTTCTGATTAATCTGTGGAGTAAGTCGCCGCCATGACACATTGAGTAGATTTTTATATTGACCCCCAAAAAAATTAACTCATTGTATTTCATTGATAAATAAAAAATCATTTCAAAAAAAAACACGGGCAGCGCTATTGTGGAGAGATAACGATTTTTCCCACAAGCTGTAGGAAAATAGAATAATAAGACGCCGTTAGCGGTAAAGAGGGGGGCATATCATGGTGCTGGCTAAAACATCACCGTATTAAATCCCCGCCCCCTTTTTCTATTAGGGGCGAGGAGAGTGATATCGTTAACGCGCAACAGCTTCAATAATAGACAGATAACTCCCGGTCTCTATGATGCGATTGATTTTCAGATCAGCCTTGGCAAGCAGCGCTTTTAATTCAGTCTCAGTGCGCTCTCTCCCACCATCAAAACTGGCCAACATGAGAATATCCATAGTTTTACCGAAGTGTGGACGGTTACCTTCTGGAATGATGGTATCCATAATGAGCACTTTGCCATTCGGTTGCATGGCCTTGCGGCAGTTGTGCAATATCTCGGCTGACTTTTCATCTGGCCAGTCATGGACGATATATTTCAGCATATAAATATCGGCTGGCGGGCATGACTCGAAGAAACTACCCGATTGGAGTTTCCAGCGTGAGTCATCCCCTAATTCACCCAGACGGGTTCTTGCCACAACGGGTTCGCGATCGAATAAAATACCGTGGAGAGTGGGATTCGCTTGCAACACGCTCAACAGTAGGCCCCCCATCCCCCCAGCCACATCCACCACCGTCGCATTTTTCGGGAAATCGTAACTACGCACCAAACACGGGTTTTCCACCCAGGACATCGAAGACATACCCGCGTGGAAATCTCTGTCAGGGGTGTGATTCTCTGGGTTTGACCAATACTCGAAGAAAGAAGTACCGAAGATTTTCTTAAAGGCAGAATGACCCTGAACACTTTCGGCAATGATGCCTAAAGGACGCCAAAAGGTTTCATCCGTCAGCATTAAAACAGCACCACGCAGTGAATGAGGCGAAGATTTACAGAGAAGCTCTGCTGCGGGAGTCAACTCAAATCGTTGTCCGTCAACTTCTTTAAAGACATCACGAGTCGCCAGTAACCGCATCACACGATGTAAAGGTTGCTCCTCAACCCCCATTTCTTGCGCAAGCTCTTTGGTTGTTTTTGGCTTGTCTAAAAGATGGTCGGCAACCCCGACAAGTGCTGCGGCTCGAAGTGCCGCCTGATAGCTATAGCTCATGATTTGATCTATTAAGAATAATGCCGCTTTTTCACTTTCAGGTGTAAATGTCTTATTAGTTTTCATGCTTATAATGCCTCTAATATAATATTCAATAGGATTGATAATCGAGACAACTAAACAAACTTTCTATCTAATTTAAGGTAGAGAGTTAGCTCGGATATATAATGGTTGTAAAAAAAAAATGCGCTACCCATTAGTATTAAATATATTTAATAGCGTATGTGTTTTTTTATTTACATGTGGGAATTAATATTTACGCCAATAAAAAAATAATTATGTCACTTTTTATCTATTTGATTTTATTTAAAAAATAAATTATTTATTTTTTTGGATTACATAAAAAAACACTAAAGACATTGATATTGTTGGTGATAGAATTAATTTCACATTAAAAATAGCAGATAGTAAATTCACGTAATCTTAAATAACATTAAACATATATTTAAATAAATAGAATATCATTTAAATTCTAATAGTATTAAAGTGTAAAAATAAAAAAATGATTAAATAGAATATGTTGATCAAAAAAATCATACTAAAAAACTGCATAATGCAATCGATAGTTAAGCTAAGTAACTCAATCATGGGTTTAGTCGCGATGGAGAAGTGACATTTGCTATGGAAAAGCTATGCTGGTGAAGAATGACCCGCGTTAAGTCATTTATTAATCATATGTTAATGAATGGTTATCTGTGATTTCACTTAGTATACTTATCGATATGTAATTCATTATTCTGGCGTGAAAAGTATGTCGACCTATGCATGGCGTAGTACCGTTTGGATTGCGGTATACCTATTTTTTATTTTGGCTCCGCTGTTGGCGTTATTGACAGGGACATTGCCCCCAGCCCGAGATTTCTGGACTGAACTTTCTATCGCACTCGGTTATGCCGGTTTAGCCATTATGGGGTTGCAATTTGGCCTGACGGCGCGTTTTCGATACGTCACTGAGCCTTGGGGCGAGGATATTATTTACCACTTCCACCGACGCATTTCGCTGATCGCCGTTGGATTGGTTATTGCGCACCCCATTATCCTATTTGTTGTTCGTCCGGAATTACTGGCTTTGCTCAACTCCTTTGAGGCTCCGTGGCGCGCCCGTTTTGCAGCACTCTCTACTTATTCGCTAATTGCTTTAGTTATTACCGCATTGTGGCGAGTGCAATTAAAAATCCGTTATGAAATCTGGCACTTATCTCATATCATTCTGGCTGTAGTTGCCGTTATTGCGGGAATTGCGCATATGGTGGGTTGGGGCTTTTACCTCGACGATCCATTAAAAAAAGCGCTGTGGATTGGACTGATTCTTTTTTGGTTTGGCTTGCTGCTGTATGTCCGTATCGTTAAACCACTCTTTATCTTACGCCGCCCCTATCAGGTGGTGGAAGTTCGCCAAGAGCGCGGAGACACCACGACACTGGTGATGGCACCACAAGGCCACGAAGGTTTTCGTTTTACCCCCGGTCAATTTGGTTGGCTCACCGTCTGGGGCAGCCCATTCAATATCACTGGGCACCCTTTTTCCTTCTCCTCCAGTGCCGAAGTGAGTGATGGGCGTGTTGAAATGTCGATCCGTAACTTAGGGGATTTCACCCGTAATATTGCGAAAATCCCTGTCGGACAACGCGTTTATCTGGATGGCCCCTATGGCGCATTCACCTTGGGCAATCCAGCTGACATGCATGTTTTGGTCGCCGGTGGTGTTGGAATAACCCCGATGATGAGCATGCTACGGACATTGGCTGACCAAGGTGATCAGCGCCCTGCACTTCTGCTTTACGGTAGCAAAGATTGGGAGTCCATTACATTTCGTGAAGAATTGGATGCCTTACAATCACGGCTAAATCTGCAAGTGGTGCATGTCTTATCCAACCCATCGTCAGACTGGACGGGAGAGAAAGGCTTCATTGATGCTGAGATTTTTAAGCGGTACTTGCCGCCCCCCTATGCCAGCCATGAGTATTTTATCTGTGGCCCGAATATCATGATGGATGCTATTGAGAAAGCATTGGCTGAAATTGGTGTTCCTATGTCGAAATACCATTCTGAGCGCTACAGTTTTGCCTGAGGAGGACACAGATGCGGCGTTTATTTGCTGAACGGCTGGTGATTGCTACCGCCATTATTGTCATTGCAGTGGCGGTCTTGTTTGCCTGGTTACGCGTTGCTGGCTAAGTCGGTTTCTTCTCACCGCTATCGATGAGGTCAAACATCGGAGGGCACCCCCCCCCCCACTTTTACCTTTAAATAATAAGGAGATCTCCAAACTCATATGTTGACACTGCTTCATCTGCTTTCCTCTGTTGCCCTACTGGTGTGGGGAACACACATCGTCCGCACGGGTATCATGCGTGTTTATGGTGCCGATTTGCGCCGGGTACTAAGTGCCAGTATCCAGAAAAAACCGACGGCGTTTATCGCCGGGATTGGTGTTACAGCTCTGGTACAAAGCAGTAATGCCACGGCGCTACTGGTCATTTCGTTTGTGTCGCAAGGGCTGATTTCCTTGTCACCCGCATTAGTGATTATGCTGGGTGCTGATGTCGGGACGGCGCTGATGGCACGGGTGCTCACCTTTGATCTCTCTTGGCTGTCACCGATGCTGATTTTAGGCGGGGTGATTGTCTTCCTTGGGCAGCGTAAAGCGCGTATTGGCCAAATGGGGCGGGTGTGTATTGGCCTTGGGTTGATCATTTTGGCGCTGCAATTAATTGTCACTGCTGCCGAGCCAATTACGCAGGCAACCGCTGTTCAAGCGATTTTCTCCTCCCTGACTGGGGATACCATTCTGGCACTCTTGATTGGTGCACTGTTCGCCATGATCAGTTATTCCAGTCTGGCTGCCGTGCTGTTGACGGCAACTCTGGCCGCTACCGGTTTGGTGCCTCTGAATATCGCCCTTTGCATCGTGATAGGCTCGAATCTGGGCAGTGGTCTGCTAGCGCTGATCAGCAGCCGTGGGCAGAATGCCGTTTCCCGGCAAGTCGTGCTGGGGAGCTTGCTGTTCAAGGTCATCGGCTGCATTTTGGTCGTCCCGTGGGTCAATATGCTAGGGAAGTGGCTGTACGGGCATAACTTACCGGCAGCCGAAGTGGTCATTTATTTCCATGTTTTCTATAACCTACTTCGTTGTTTACTGATGCTGCCATTAGTGGGCGTGATGGCGCGGATCTGTAGCCGGTTAGTCAGTGATGACCAAAGTGTCGTACAGCCTGTCGCGCCACGCTATCTTGATATTACGGCGATTGATACTCCATCACTGGCGTTGGCTAACGCTGTGCGAGAAACCCTGCGTATGGGGGATGTGTTGGAGCAAATGCTCTTGCGCTTTAAAGAAGTGCTAGAGGGTAATAAGCAGCAAAAGCATGAAGTCAGTTTGCTGGAAGATGAAGTCGACATGCTTTATAGCGCAATAAAACTATATTTAGCGCAGATTCAGCAAGATGAATTAGGTGAAATTGATTCGCGCCGCTGGGCTGAGATTATTGATACGGCGGTCAATCTCCAACAGGCGGGCGATATTATTGGCCGCATGACATCCGATGTTGCCGCCAAGTCGCTTAATGCACGTAAGCCGTTTTCAGCTGAAGGGTTTGAGGAGCTGAGTACTCTTCATGCCCGACTAGTGGCAAATCTGGATTTAGGCATGTCGGTGTTTTTATCGCGGGATATCAATAACGCCAAGCGCCTGCGTCGCGCCAAGCACCGCTTTCGCTTACTGAACCGTCGTTATTCTCATGCTCACGTTGAACGCTTACACCAGCAAAACGTCCTGAGCATTGAAACCAGCAGCCTGCATATGGGGCTATTGGGTGATATGAAGCGCCTGAACTCACTATTTTGCTCAACGGCTTATCATGTGTTGGAAGTGCAAGAAGAAGCATTGGATTGAGCCGATAAAGGGGCTGCGCCATAGACAAGAAAATCAGCTCGTGGCCCGCTTATCTTGCCCAATCGTCGAGGATTTGCTGTGTGGTTTTTACTCTGATGCGATTGTCGGGAACAGTCAGATCAGCCCAAACCTCATTATGATGCGCAATAAGCTGTTCAGCAGTCACATGTCGGCGATTTGCCGTGGTATGGGCATCTGCTGCGATGGTTAGGGCATAACCTTTGCTAGCAGCAATTTTGATAGTGGTATCAACGCAATAATCTGTGGCACAGCCGCAGATTGTTAGATGAGGTGCACTCAACTCGGCAATCACGTTGTCGAGTTGAGTACGATAAAATGCGTCACAGGCGGTTTTATTGACCGAAATTGCACTTTCCGGGCGGTGCAATTCTGGTAATAGTTGCCACAATTCACTTCCTTCAGCCATTTCATTTTCAATATGCTGAATGAAAATAACGTGGTCAGCCCGGTCTATTAGCTGGTTAATACGCGTGATACGGCCTTGGCGATCAAAGCGGGGGTGGGCAAAAACGCCGTTTTGCATATCAATGACAACAACAACCTTTTCTATGGCCACGCCAACCTCTGCTATTTATGTAAAATCCCCGCTTAAATTAACACAAAATCTCCAGCTTATTTTTTCAGTTGCAATGTCGTCATGCAAGTTTGGCTTTCGGCTTGAGTCGTAAACGGTGAGATTGCCGTCATCCCCTGATAACTGACTTCAATTGTCCCTTCGGTATTAC
Source organism: Yersinia vastinensis (assembly GCF_902726565.1). Taxonomy (GTDB): domain Bacteria; phylum Pseudomonadota; class Gammaproteobacteria; order Enterobacterales; family Enterobacteriaceae; genus Yersinia; species Yersinia vastinensis. Next base: position 393,366 of record NZ_CACVAF010000001.1, on the reverse strand, counting down.
GTGGTAACCACACACCGACAAAACCATTTTGGTAACTGGTGAGTTTATCTTGCAGGATAACTTTCCCTGTTTTATCGGTGATTTTCACATCAAACGGGGTATTTGCCAGCTCCCCACGACAGCCCGATAAACTGTGATTAAAGCAGGGGTGAGTTTGGGTTATATAAGGTGCAAAAGAGAGGTAAAACTTATCACCCAATGGGAAAACATACTGTTGCTGCCCATCAGATAACATTAATTCAGTACCGGTAACTGAAGCTGAATAGGCTAAAGGCCGCTCCTGCTTAGATTGGTCAATTGTTTCAATCATCTGCTCAGTGGTTTTTCCTGATAAACCATGCTGAGTCAAAAACGCTGTTTCTGCGGGGGATGCGGGCTGCGCCAAGGCGAAATGGCTGAAAGTGACTGCGGCTAGAGCAACAATAGCCAGTCGGGCAGTTGAAGCAAATGTCTTTTTCACTGTCATGGATTCCTTTAAGGGTATAAAGAGAAGTAGCAATAATGATAAGTAAGATAAACCCTCCCCCAAGGGGAGGGTCAAAGACAGATTTGAAAAGAAAGGTAAGTCACTGTATAGAATTGACTTTTATTGATCTGAGTCAAATTGAAACCGTGATGTAACCCACAGTACGCCTTAATTAATATCTGGGTGCTGGGCAATCAGGTTCTTTCTCTTTTTCTCAAGTTCAGCAATTTGCTGGTCAATGTCTTCAATATTCTGTTCGATATTGTCATGGTGTTCCTGCAATATCTCTTTTGCCTCTGCCCTGTCTGATGCAGCGGGAGTCGCTCCTTTCAGTGGTTTATTCGCTGTCTCTTTCATAAAGATCCCCGTCACCAAACCAATGATGGCCACAATCATCAAATAATAAGCAGGCATAAACAGGTTTTGCGTCGTTTCCACCAACCAAGCTGCAGCCGTAGGTGTCAGGCCCGCAACCAGTACGGAGATATTAAAAGCAATGGCTAATGCGCTATAGCGAATATGCGTTGGGAACATCGCTGGCAATGTCGACGCCGCCACACCGGTAAAGCAGTTAAGTAAAATGGCCAGAATCAGCAAGCCACAAAATATCAAGCCAATAATTCCGCTGTTAATCAGAATAAAGCTAGGAATGGCAAGAATAAATAACCCGATACTGCCGAAAATAACAAAAGGTTTGCGACCAATTCTGTCGCTCATTAATCCCATTACCGGCTGAACAAATAGCATCCCCAACATAATGGCAATAATGATCAATACACCGTGATCTTCCGAATAATGCAGGCTGTGCGACAGGTAGCTTGGCATATAGGTCAACAGCATGTAATAAGTGACATTCGTTGCCATCACCATACCCACGCAAATAGCCAGATTCTTCCATTGCTTCGTGAGAATTTCACGAAAAGAGACTTTCGGGGGCTGGGCAATGCTGTGTCGCGAGTCATTGTCCATTTTATCTACGTGCTGCTGGAAAGTAGGTGTCTCTTCCAGTGCATGACGCAGGTAAATACCAATTAACCCCAATGGAGCCGCAACAAAGAACGGAATACGCCATCCCCATTCAAGGAAGCTGGCTTCTCCCACAATACTGGAAATCAGCAGCACGACCCCCGCGCCAAGCACAAAACCGGCGATGGAACCAAAATCCAGCCAACTGCCGAGAAAACCCCGTTTTCTGTCCGGCGAATATTCAGCAACAAAAATCGCGGCGCCGGTATATTCCCCCCCAACAGAGAAGCCCTGCGCCAATTTCGCCAGTAACAGCAATATCGGCGCCCATATCCCTATCGAGGCATAGGAGGGAATCAGACCAATACAGAAGGTACTGACCGACATAATAATAATGGTAACTGACAGGACTTTCTGCCGCCCATATTTATCGCCCAGCGCCCCAAAGAATATGCCGCCCAAAGGCCGCACCAAGAAAGGCACAGAAAAGGTCGCCAATGCCGCGATCATTTGAATACCAGGGTCAGCACCAGGGAAAAATACTTGTCCAAGTGCGAATGCGACAAAACCATACACACCAAAATCGAACCACTCCATGGCATTACCCAACGCCGCGGCAGTGATAGCTTTCTTTAGTTTGGCATCATCAATGATCGTAATATCATTGATTTGCATCGGTTTAACGCTTTTTCTTCGTAGTCCCATTTTTTCTTCCTTTATGTTCCCAATAACTCCACTGCATAAAGCATGAAAAGAGTGACGCGCAGTCATTTTGATGAAAATTCAAATTTTGTGAGGTATTTATAAGAATAGTTGTAAACGAGGAGATGTGTAGGATGGTTCAACCTGCAATCATTAGATATGTTAACGTAATATTATCTAAAATGCATGTTTGATAAGCGATAAAAGAGGGCGAAAGTGAATTTTTCCGCCATTTTAGTTTGATTAATCAGTTAGATATACTAGTTGAGTCGCCCGTTATATAAGCGGGCCTTACGCCCCCGTATAATGCAGGGTTATCACTTTCATCTTTAAGCTGCACACCAGATAGACGCCGCTGGAAAGATTGCTCTAACAACCATGCCAACCTAAATGCCGCTTGAGGATAATCCAGCCCCTCTGGTCGAATATTCGAAATACAGTTACGCTCCGATTCCAACCGTTGGGTATTAGGCCCCCAAGTCATATAGACACCTAAGCTATCAGGGGAAGAGAGACCCGGTCTTTCACCAATCAAAATAACCACCGCTTTGGCCTGCAAACACTCCCCGGCATCATCGCCCAATGCCACTCTGGATTGATGAGCCAATACCACCGGAGCTAGTGATAAGCCAAGTGTCTGCAAATAAGGCAGTAAGGCTTCAACCAGAGGAATTGCCTGTCGGTGTACCGCCTTGGATGATAAGCCATCACCAATTACCAGCAAAACATCCGCTTGCTTATCAGGCCATGCGCACAACTGTTCACGACTTGGCTGCGACAGTTGTCGCCCCAGATCCGGGCGACACAGATAAGTGGAACGTTCTGGTGCAGCACTGTTCACGGTAATGGTGGTTAACCCTAAGCCAGCTAATTGACTGGCAAGATCTTCGCTGAGAAAGGGCTGATGCACCGCATCGCGTGCTTGCGCATGCGCCAAGCCGAATTTGAGCAACTCACTGGTCGGTAAACTGGCACCGGTGCGACCTAGAGCGATACGGGCTGCCGTAAATTGCCGCAAGCCTGCCCAAGGGTTACAGTGCAGTAAATCATGCTTAGGACTCATGGGGCGACCTCCAATTGAGGCAACTGAGCCAAAAGTGGATGATTCATCGCGGTGTCACGCAACTGCCCATGTGCATCCATAATATTCATTTTTTCCAACCATAAACCAAACTCAGGAGCATGTTTTAAACCGAGCAATTGGCGAATATAGAGCGCATCATGGAAGGAGGTACTTTGATAATTCAGCATAATGTCATCAGCACCTGGGATCCCCATCATAAAGGTCAATCCCGCCGCCCCCAGTAAGGTCAAGAGGGTATCCATATCATCCTGATCCGCTTCGGCATGATTGGTGTAGCAAACATCACAACCAAGCGGGACTCCCAGCAGCTTGCCGCAAAAATGGTCTTCTAAGCCCGCACGGATAATCTGCTTTCCATCATAGAGATATTCTGGCCCGATAAAACCGACCACGGTATTGGTCAACAATGGAGAGAACCGGCGGGCAATGGCGTAGGCGCGGGCTTCGCAGGTTTGCTGATCTACACCAAAATGGGCATTTGCCGACAAGCAACTCCCCTGCCCGGTCTCAAAATACATCACATTTTCGCCCACCGTGCCGCGCTTAAGGCTCAGGGCCGCCAGTTGCGCTTCCTCAATTAAAGCGAGATTGATACCAAAACCGGCATTGGCGGCTTCACTGCCTGCAATTGACTGAAAAACCAGATCAACCGGCGTGCCGCGCTCTATCAGTTTAAGGGTGTTAGTAACATGGGTTAACACGCAAGATTGGGTTGGGATCTCAAAGCGGTGGATCACATCATCCAGCATATAATTCAGTTTCTCCAGCAACGGCAAACTGTCACTGGCAGGATTAATGCCAATCACGGCATCGCCACTGCCATACAGCAGGCCATCGAGCATGCTGGCCGCAATCCCCTGCAAGCTGTCCGTAGGGTGATTAGGTTGTAGTCGCACACTTAAATGGCCCGGTAGGCCAATGGTGTTACGAAACCGAGTGATAACACAGCATTTCTTCGCTACCAGAATCAAATCTTGGTTGCGCATGATTTTGCTCACTGCAGCTGCCATTTCCGGGGTAATACCCGCACTGACTTGTGCCAACGTCGCACTGTCTGTTTGCTCACTGAGCAACCAATCACGAAAATCCCCCACCGTCAGGTGTGCTATCGGGGCAAAAGCCAACTGGGAGTGCGTATCAATGATCAAGCGCGTGACTTCATCCTGCTCATAAGGAATCAGCATTTGCTGTAGAAAGTTTTTTAACGGCACATCGGCCAATGCCATACGTGCCGCTATGCGCTCTTCAGCCGTTTGCGCCGCAACACCCGCCAAATAATCCCCTGAACGTGCGGGTGAAGCTTTCGCCATCAAATCGCGCAAATCACCAAAATGATAGCGACGATGGCTCAACGTTGTCTGGTACATAACGCGTCCCTTAACTTAGCAGGCCGCCGAAGCAGCCTGAATAATCATCATGACGTCTACATTACGAATGCAATATCACTCAGCACCACTCAGTTGCGGATCGAATGCAGCCGCCGCCCGTGAACTGTGGGTCAGACGGAAGTAAATATAACCAACCAACATCATTCCGGCGAATATCAGCGCCAACAATGGGTTGTAATAGATCATTGCCACCAAGCAGACGACTGCCAGAACCAATGCTAATGCAGGGGCAAACGGATAGAAGGGAGCCGAGAATGGACGAGTGAGCCGAGGTTCGGTTTGCCTGAGTTTAAATAACGACAACATCGAGGTGATATACATCACGATGGCACCAAAAACGGACATTGTCACGATATTGGCTGTCAGCGGCATGCCACCAATGACAATCAGCGAATCGGAGAAAATTGCCGCAATCCCCACCACTCCACCGGCTAATATCGCCAGATGCGGGGTACGGAAACGCCGATTAACGGTTGCCAGAGGTTTAGGTAAATATCCAGCACGAGCCAAAGCAAAAATCTGACGTGAATATCCCATAATTATGCCGTGGAAAGAGGCTATTAGGCCAAATAACCCAAGCCATACCAGCATATGCAGCCAACCACTGTCACTGCCCACTATAATTTTCATCGCTTGTGGTAGAGGGTCATTAATATTGGATAACTTCGTCCAGTCCCCCACGCCGCCGGCAAAAACCATCACACCGAGAGCCAGTACCACTAATGTCAGAATACCGCAGATAAAAGCACGCGGGATCGTGCGCTGTGGGTCTTTAGCTTCTTCAGCCGCCATCGACGCACCTTCAATTGCCAGGAAAAACCAGATAGCAAAAGGAATTGCGGCAAAAATCCCCGACATAGCCCCCAGACTAAAGGTATCCGCACCAGCCCAGCCCCCTTTCACAAAATGGCTGGCCTCAAATCCCGGCGCCACCACGCCCATAAATACCAGTAATTCAAAAATCGCTAATATTGTGACCAAGAGTTCAAATGTGGCGGCAATACTGACGCCCAAAATATTCAGTGACATAAACACCAGATAAGCCCCAACAGCGACCCATTTGGGATCAATGGCGGGGAATTGCACATTAATATAGGCACCAATAGCCATCGCAATAGCAGGCGGTGCAAATACAAACTCAATCAATGTTGCGAGGCCCGCAATAAAGCCACCAGTAGGGCCAAAAGCACGGTGGGCATAAGCAAATGGCCCCCCGGCATGGGGAATAGAAGTGGTTAACTCGGTAAAACTAAAAATAAATGCGGTATACATGGCCGCAACACCCAATGCCGTAAACAGGAATCCTAAAGTTCCCGCCTGCGCCCAACCATAACTCCAGCCAAAATACTCGCCGGAAATAACCAATCCGACAGCAATCCCCCACAACTGAAAACTACCTAATGTACGTTTTAATTCCGGAGCCTGTTTCGCCTGTGACATACCTTATCCCTGCCATTTGCCAGTAATAGTACGGTCTATGGCTAAAGCAAGGTTTGTACCAAATAGCAGGCACCCACAAATTGGCAGTAATAGCCGTACTTTGTGTAATGAGAAATGAGCATGTGGTAAGAGGGAGGCACTGACAGTACGCCCTTTTTAGAGGCAAATGCACGAAGATGCGGCAGCAATGTCACCCCATCACGAGGTGACATCTCAGTAGGCCAATATTTACGCTTGCGGCCCTTCATCCGAAGGGGGCTTGCGTGTTTTGGTCCATTCCCGTAGCCGCTGAACATGTAAATAGAGCGCAGGAATAAACAAAATCCCCACGGCAGTAGCCATTAACATGCCACCAAACACCGTGATACCAATGATCTGACGGCTCATCGCCCCCGCACCACTGGCAAAGACCAGTGGCATCACACCGAGGATAAAGGAGATTGCCGTCATCATTACCGCACGAAAACGCTGCTTGGCGCCGTCTTGGGCCGCTTGTGCAATCGTCGCGCCCTCTTCTCGCCGTGCTTTGGCGAATTCGACAATTAATATCGCATTCTTAGCCGCCAGCCCTATGAGTAGCACTAAGCCTATCTGTGCATAGACATCGTTAGCAAAGCCCATGGCTGATAACCCAGCAACCGCCCCTCCCACAGCAAAGACGACCGAGAGAATGACCACCAGCGGGATACTCCAGCTTTCATATTGGGCCACCAAGAACAGGTAGGCGAACACCAACGCCGCCAGATAAATAAAGACCACCTGCCCGCCCGTTTGCTGCTCTTGCCATGACATGCCACTCCAGCTGTAGCTGTAACCCTGCGGTAAATTCTGTGCTAATAGTGCCTCCATCGCCGCCATGGCCTGACCGGAGCTGGCTCCATCAGCCGCAGAACCGTTAACCGTCACCGAAGGGAACTGGTTAAAATGGCTGATAAAGGGAGCGCCAACAGAAGGTGTTAGCGTGACCAAGTTGGCCAAACTGACCAATGCTCCATTATCACTGCGCACATTCATACTATTTATCTGCGCAGTACGCTGGCGGAAATCCATATCATTTTGTAATTGCACTCGGAACATACGGTTATTCAGTGTGAAATCACCCGCATTCATCCCACCCAGTGATGTTTGCAACGTCTGGAAAATGCGGCTGACAGGCACTTGTAATAATGCGGCGCGATCCCTATCAATGCTCAGATTGACTTCAGGTACTGAGGCACTGAAGGTGGTAAATACTCGGCTGAGTTTCGGGTCTTGGTTGGCGGCAAATATAATCCCCTGACTCACCTGTGCCAGCTCCTGTGGTGATTGCCCCAACAGAGCCTGAATACGCAAATCAAAACCTGAAGCATTCCCCAACCCAGCAATGGCTGGCGGATTCACCGCCATAATCGTCGCCGAAGGAATAGTGGCTAAATTGGCCTGAATATTGGCCAGCACCTGATCAATATGAGGTCGTTGCCCCCAAGGTTTCAGCATGACAATGGCAAAACCGGCATTGGGCGAGTTATTACCACTGAGCAAACTAAAGCCGGTGATTTTTATCACATCTTCAACGGCGTCATTGGCCGTCACCTGCTGATACATCTGATCCATGACCGTCTGAGTACGATTCAACGAAGCGCCATCCGGCAGTTGCAAACTGACGAAGAAATAGCCCTGATCTTCCTCTGGCAGGAATGAAGTTGGCAGACGGGTATAACCCCACCAAGTTGCCAACCCTACCAGTAACAGAGCGGCAATACTGAACACAGCACGGCGACTAATACGGCCTGTTAATCCCACATACCCATCACGTGCGCGGTCTAATCCACGGTTAATAGCGCCAAACACGCCGGTATTCGACAAAGTACGCCGCTTTAGCAAGACCGCACACAGCGCTGGACTGAGAGTCAACGCATTAATACTGGATAAGATCACTGCCGCCGAAAGGGTGACGGCAAATTGACGGTATAGCTCGCCCACAATGCCCGGTAAAATGGCAATAGGAACAAATACCGCCATTAGCACCAGCGTGGTGGCAATAATCGGCCCTGCAATCTGGCTCATCGCCTGCTTAGTGGCTTGCGCGGGTGTCAGATTAGGATCATTCGATAACAAGCGCTCAACGTTTTCGACTACCACAATGGCATCATCCACCACAATAGTCAGCGCCAGAATAATGGCGAACAAACTGAGTGTATTCGCCGAATAACCGAAGACATAAAGCACTGCAAACGTGCCCAGCAGCGATACTGGAATGGTGAGCGCGACAATAAACGTCGCCCGCATACTTTGTAAAAACAGATACACCACCGCCAATACCACAATGAGAGTCAATGTCAGTGAGAGAGCAATTTCATGCAAGGTTGCGGTGACAGGTAACGTGGAGTCGTAGTTGATTTCATACGTCAGATCCGGTGGGAAAGCCGCCGACAAACGAGCCATCTCATCGCGCACCCCATTAGCCACATTTAACGCATTGGCTCCCGGAACCGGATAGACCACTAAGAATGCAGATTCAGTTTGATTTTGTGCTGCGCTAACCTGATAGTTCTGCGCCCCCAGCGCGACACGCGCAATATCACCCAGCCGAATCATCCCGCCCTGCGGGTTGCTGCGAATAATCACATTGGCGAATTGTTGTGGATCGGCAAGCCGCCCTTGCCCACTGATAGTCAGGGTTTGCTGCTGGTCTGGCGTCGACGGTGACGAACCAATCTGCCCGGCAGCGGCTTGCACGTTCTGTTGTTGTAATGCTGCGATGATATCTTGCACGCTGACATTCAGTGACTCCATACGTTGTGGATTCAGCCACACCCGCATACTGTAATCACGCGCACCAAACACCTGCACATCACCGACACCATTGATACGTGCGATAGCATCACGCAACTGAATGCTGGTGTAGTTGCTGACAAATAGCGCGTTATGAGTCTGTTTCGGCGAAAAGACACTCACCCCTAACAACAGGTTCGATGCCCGTTTGCGCACTGAAATACCGTTTTCATTCACCTCGGCAGGCAGTTGAGCGCTCACCTGAGAAATACGGTTTTGTACTTCAACGGCGGCCATATCCGGATCAGTCCCACTGGAGAACGTGATGCTCAACTGATAGCTGCCGTTGTTACCGCTGGTGGACTCCATATACAGCATATTGCTGACGCCATTGACCTGTGCTTCTAGCGGTGAGGCAATAGCTTGCGCCACATCGCGAGCACTCGCTCCCGGATAAACCGCACTGACAGATACCACTGGCGGTGTGATATCAGGATATTGCTCCACGGGAATAACGTGCAATGACACCCAGCCAACGATGGTTATCACCAGCGCAATAACAATGGCAAATTTGGGACGACGGATAAAGAAATGTAGCATCTGGCCTTCCCCTTAGTTCGCCGTCAGTGGCGCAGCAATACTGGCGCTCACTGTCATGCCGGGCCGGACATGTTGCAGCCCAGACACAATAACGCGCTCGCCGACATTCAGACCTTCTTTCACTTCATATTGCTGTTCAAACTGCGCGCCAAGAGTCACTGGCCGCACTTCAACCTGATCGTTATCCGTCACCACCAAGACAAAATGGCCCTGCTTATTTTGCTGTAACGCAGCGATCGGTATAGCCGTCACCGCTTTTGCCGTTTCTGTTGCCAGCGAGACATTCACCACCCCACCGGGTAAGAGTAAATGCAGTGGATTAGCAAAGCGGGTGCGAATTATCACTGTGCCGGTCTGTTTATCAATTTGGTTATCAACAGATTCAAAAACACCAGTTTCCGGGTATTGCTTGCCATTTGCCAATTGGATGCGCGGAGTGAAATGCCCAAACGGCAGTGCGCTATTATCGCTGGTTGATGGATTTTTCGCTGACAATTGATAGGTAGCCGTAATGTAATCTCGTTCATTAACGGCGATTGCCACCCGAATAGGATCGAGCTGCACGATACTCACCAACGTGCCACTGGCCGGGTTAATCAAGCTACCAACATTAAAGCGGCTGTGGCCAATCTGGCCGGAGATCGGCGCAGTAATGCGCGTAAAGCTGAGTTGGAGTTGCTGAATTTGTAGGTTTGCTTGTGCCTGAGCCACCGCAGCCCGGTTGATATCCCGCTGTGCTTGTGCCTCATCGACTTCCGCTTGGCTCACTGAGCGGTTACTGCCCAAGCGTTGTAAACGGGTGAGATTCACCTGTGCATGGTTAGCACTGGCGGTTGCGCTGTCTAACTGCGCCTGCGCCTGAGTGACTGAGGCCTGATGTAACGCGGGATCAATTTCATACAAAAGCTCGCCCTGTGTGACCATCTGCCCTTCGGTAAATAGCCTAGCGGCAATAAACCCCTCAGTTCGTGTCGTAACATCCACTGCCTGAATAGCTTCCACCCGACCAAGATATTGCAACGCACTGTCTGGTATCGTCGAAGTTACAACGGCTACAGTCACCGCTGGGAGTGGCGCTTCCGCCATTGCATTATTTGCCCCAATACCCAGTAATAAAATAATGGCATAGGCGGTCAAAGAAGGTCGCCGAGTGCTTAAGATTCGCTGCAAACTAAGGGTTATCCGGCGGCGAACCCATTTCAGTGTAGACATGATCATTTGTTCCTTACTCTCGGCGGGGTAATAAGTTGGGTATGGCATTAATAAGTTTAGCGGGATTAGTCATATTTTGGCGTCACTTTAACGTCTTGCGACAAAAATTCCTATTGCACTGAATGTCGTCGATACAGCAAGAGATTATGGCTAATTTAAAATGATACCCGCTGGAAGTAACTGGAAAAAAATTCAACACAAACTCTCAGCTTGGCCGAGAAATAGAGGGGGGTATGGTAGACCGCCCAGATATTGGCACTTTGCGCATATTCAGGCATCACTCGCACCAAAGTCCCATTCTGTAATAGGGGAGCAACATCCCACAATGAGCGCAACATAATGCCACGGCCATTTAGCGCCCACTGCAAAACAATCTCGCCACTGTTAGAAGAGAGGTGTCCCGATATCTTGACTGACTTTTTGCCCTCCTTACTTTCTAATTCCCACACGCCGACTGTCTGATCTCGCTCCTGAGTAAACAAACAATCATGCTGCTGCAATTCATGAAGCGTGGTAGGAGTACCCTGCCGCGCTAAATACTCAGGTGATGCGCAAATAATTCGCTGATTTTTGGTTAGCATCCGGCTGATATAACTCTCCGAAATATCGTCGTTTACCCGAATATCGAGATCAATCTGGTCTTTAATCAAATCGATCTGTTTATCAAATAACTCAAAATGAATTTGCAGGTCAGGATAACGGGCCATTAACTCAATAATAGCGGGAGCAATATAGTTACGGCCAAAACCAAAACTACACCCAATGCGCACTTTCCCGGAGGGTTGCTCCTTTATCTGGGATACTTCATTTTTCAGTGCCGTTAATCGCTCCAGTATATCGAGAGCGGATTGGTAGGTCAGTGTACCGGTTTCTGTCAGTACCACTCCACGAGAGGAGCGGTGCAATAACTTGACGCCGAGCTGTAATTCCAACTGCTGAATACGCTTGGTCACGAATGCCGGCGTTTGTCCCAAACTTTCAGCCGCAAGCTGAAAACTACCACTATTAACCACGGCGATTAATACCTGCAAATCTTTAGGTAAGGGATAGTGATCGAGACTCATTACGCTATTCCTGAATTGAAATATTGATATTGCTACTTTAACGCTTTCTGACCTGATGCAACCAATGAATAACAACAAAGTTTTGATGTCTATAACCGTAATTATTGTGATTGGCAACTTTTGGTTGTTTTTCTGTTATTTATTTGTTGCTCAACGATGCCATTATGTCATTTATTTATTTTTGACGGAAATGACATATTTTGCTAACCCCAGCTTTATAAAGAAAAAAAGAGAATTCACGTTTTGTTAATTGAATAATCACACTTCAAAATCGAAATAATCCACAATTTTTGTGGTAGTTTGTTTTCACTGCCGGTAGCGCGATAAAAAATAAATAAAGCACACCTTTATTTAGTCATCATTTAATGGCGTATCAGCCATTATTTATGCTGGAGAGTATTCATGAGCATAATTGAGCAAAGCGATGCAGTCACCAAACTTACCGATATTATTGCCGATTTTACCGCAATGATATCTACTCGCATGCCAGACGATGTTGTTGATAAATTAAAACAGCTTCGAGAATTAGAAAATGAGGGCATGGCAAAGATTATTTACCATACCATGTTCGATAATATGGAAAAGGCCATAAAACTGAATCGCCCAGCCTGTCAGGACACAGGCGAGATAATGTTTTATGTCAAAGTTGGTACTAACTTCCCATTATTGAGTGAATTACAAAATATTTTAAAGGCCGCTGTACAGCAAGCCACAATAAAAGCGCCATTGCGACATAATGCGGTCGAAATATTTGATGAGATCAATACCGGTAATAATACCGGTAGCGGTGTTCCTTGGGTGACCTGGGATATTCTCCCCAATGCTACCCACGCAGAAATCGAAGTGTATATGGCTGGAGGAGGCTGCACTTTACCCGGTCGCTCTAAAGTGCTTATGCCATCCGAAGGATACGAAGGAGTGGTGAAATTTGTCTTTGAAAATATTTCAACACTGGCTGTCAATGCCTGCCCGCCGGTGCTGGTTGGCGTCGGTATTGCCACCTCGGTAGAAACCGCCGCCGTATTATCACGTAAAGCTGTATTACGCCCAATTGGGAGCCATCATCCAAATCCTATTGCTGCTGATTTAGAGCGCCGTCTGGAAGAAGGGCTGAATAAACTTGGTATTGGGCCACAGGGATTAACTGGGAAGGCCTCCGTTATGGGGGTTCATATTGAGTCAGCAGCGCGTCACCCATCGACAATTGGTGTTGCCGTCTCCACTGGTTGCTGGGCACACCGCCGCGGAACCCTGTTGGTTCAGCAAGATTTAACGTTCGAGAGCATCTCCCATACCCGAGGTGACCAATTATGAAAAAAGTATTAACAACACCAATTAAAGATGAAGATCTGGTGGATATTAAAGCCGGCGATGTTATTTATCTCAATGGCACATTGGTGACATGTCGCGATGTTTGTCATCGCCGCCTTATCGAATTAAAACGTGAGATCCCATTTGATTTACGAGGTAAAGCTATTTTCCATGCTGGGCCAATTGTCAAAAAGAATGGTGATAAATGGGAAATGATCTCAATTGGCCCAACCACCAGTATGCGAATGGAAAGTTTTGAAAAAGAGTTTATTGAGCAGACGGGGGTTAAATTAATTGTCGGTAAAGGTGGCATGGGACCAAATACTGAAGAAGGCTGTAAAACACATAAAGCGTTGCATGCTATTTTCCCGGCAGGATGTGCAGTATTAGCTGCAACACAAGTCGAGGAAATAGAAGAAGTCCATTGGACGGAATTAGGTATGCCGGAATCACTGTGGGTCTGCCGAGTGAAAGATTTTGGGCCACTAATCGTGTCTATCGACACCCATGGTAATAATCTTATTGAAGCCAATAAAAAATTGTTTGCTGAAAAACGCGACGCTATTGTCGATGAAATCTGTGAACATGTTCATTATATTAAATAATAATGATAACCGGAGGGGCTACCCCTCCTTTATTCATAAAAGGATCTGACTATGGCAAAGTTAAATTTGTCATGGCGATTATTAACGCCCATAGCAGTGGCGATTATTATCGCTTTATTTCCTTCACCCAGTGGATTACCTGAACACGCATGGCTTTATTTCGCTATTTTCTTTGGTGTTATTGTTGGCTTAATTTTAGAACCTGTGCCGGGTGCGGTTGTGGCAATGACCGGCTTGGCTATTATCGGCGTGCTCTCTCCTTGGTTGCTTTACAGCCCTGAACAACTAGCTGAACCCGGTTTCAAATATACGTCGAAAGCACTCTCTTGGGTGGTTTCCGGTTTTTCAAACTCGGTTATCTGGTTGATATTCGCGGCATTTATGTTTGGAACGGGTTATGAAAAAACAGGATTAGGCCGCCGTATCGCTCTGTTGTTAGTCAAGAAAATGGGACATAAAACCCTGTTTCTAGGGTATGCCATTATGTTCTCAGAACTACTCTTGGCCCCCGTTACACCGTCTAACTCGGCGCGAGGTGCGGGGATAATCTACCCGATTATCCGTAACTTACCGCCACTTTATGATTCACAGCCCAATACTCCCGGAATACGAAAAATTGGGTCGTATATCATGTGGATGGGGATCAGTGCAGATTGTGTCACCAGCTCCATATTTTTAACGGCTATGGCCCCAAACTTGCTATTAGTCGGTTTACTCAAGTCCTCGTCAGATGTGGCGCTATCTTGGGGGACGTGGTTTATCGGTATGCTGCCATTGAGCATCTTATTGGTTATTCTCGTGCCGTGGCTCACCTATGTACTTTATCCACCAGAAATTAAGCAAGGCAATCAAGTACCTGAATGGGCCAAAAAAGAACTAGAAATCATGGGGCCACTGTGTCGGCGTGAAAAAATAATGCTGGGGCTGATGATTACGGCACTGGTGTTATGGATCTTCGGCTCTGACTTTATTGATGCCGCCATGGTGGGATATTCCGTTGTCGCTGTGATGCTACTGACCAAAGTGATTACTTGGGACGATATTATTAGCAATAAATCAGCCTGGAGTGTCTTCTTCTGGCTGGCATCCTTGATTGCTCTGGCTACAGGGTTAAACCAAACCGGCTTTATCTCTTGGTTTGGACATCACATTGCTGGCAGCCTATCAGGGTTCTCACCCACCGCCATTATGATTTTGCTGGTCACTATCTTTTATGGTTTACGTTATTTCTTTGCCAGTGCAACAGCTTATACTTCAGCATTAGCGCCCATGATGTTGGCTGCTGCATTAGTGATCCCCGAAATACCGTTATTGACATTTAGTCTTATGATTGGCGCTGCCATCGGGTTGAGCAGTATTACCACACCATATGCAACAGGTCCTAGCCCTATCTATTATGGTAGTGGCTATTTGCCGACTGCCGATTATTGGCGTTTAGGCGCAATATTTGGCGTGCTGTTCTTGGTATTGCTGCTATTAACCGGATTAATTTGGATGCCTTTAGTTATCTAACACCTCACCTGTCATTGCCCGATCAGAGCAATGGCAGGTAATCATTCCCCACGATCATTTCTCCGCTTAACTTCTCATCTCTGTTTCACCACAAGAATAGATCCATCACATATTGGCAATAATAGGGTAGGCATTGGCTAAATTTATTCCTATTCTTTTTGTTTTGATGAAAAAATCGCAACAAAACATTAAATTATCCTAAGCTCAAATTATAATTTGACGGAGTTATGTTAGTTTAGATTGCCTCAGAGTCTTCACTTCCTGCTGATTAAATAAATATTTCTATAATACTTAATATCAGCCCGAATTTTGTAAGAACGACACCCCATGTGATTGGCGTTGCAAGTTGACCCAAATGCAAAAGGTCTAAGGGAATTCACTATGACAGACTCCAAG
The DNA here is from genome assembly GCF_902726565.1 of Yersinia vastinensis. Classification (GTDB taxonomy): domain Bacteria; phylum Pseudomonadota; class Gammaproteobacteria; order Enterobacterales; family Enterobacteriaceae; genus Yersinia; species Yersinia vastinensis. Next base: position 377,866 of record NZ_CACVAF010000001.1, on the reverse strand, counting down.
CCGCAAGAATCGCGGACAAGAGGGGAAAATGTTTTCTTTGCAAAGCAAACTTTGCAAGCCATGGCCCTGTTAGTTGGGGCGACCATCATTATTGCGGCGGTCGGTATTATCTACATCGCCTCACAACTCAACGAACGAGCAATCTCCCAAAGCCGTTTTCTCGTTGAGAAAGCATGGGAAATGCACCAAAGCGCAATCAAGAGCAGAATAAAAGACAATGCTTTTTGGGGCGATGCGTATGAACATTTGCATGTAAAAGTTGACCCTGAGTGGGCTTATGTCAGCCAAAATCTGGGGCCATCACTTTATAATGATTTTAATTACGAAGGCGTGTTTGTCGTTGATGGGCAGAACAAAACCCGTTATTCCGTCATCAATGGGCGGCTGACACAAACCACACTACCCGATTGGCTTAGCGAGGATATTACGCCCTTAATTGATACCGCGCGTACTCAAGCCGCAACAGAGTTTATCGCCACTGAAACTATCGAAGTTGCCGGGCGACCAGCCATCATTGCAGCGGCAGCATTAACGACGGGAAGTGATCCGCGCGTTAAATCCGTGTCAGGCGCGCCGTCAGTCTTGGTGTTTGTCGATCTTCTGACACAGGCCGAGCTGAATGCTCTGGGTGAAGATTACGGTATTCATCAACTACGCACCCCACGAGACAAAAAAGATTTTTCTTCCAGTCCCTCATTCCCTTTATCTTCCAGTGATAACAGTAAGTTAACCTTACATTGGAGCCAAGATATGCCGGGGGCACAGCTTCTCAACATATTACTCCCGCTCTTGGCACTGGTTGCCATGATTCTGGGATTAAGTGGCTGGTTAGTACTGCGGCGAGCCATGTCTGGGGCTCGAGTGGCCGATGAAAACAGGTCAGCATTAATTGCCAGTGAAGAACGCTTTCGCCATGTTGCGGAAGCTGCAACCGACTGGTTATGGGAAACTGATGCTGACCTGCGAATTACTTATTTATCCCAACGATTTTTAACCATCACCGGGCTAAGTGTGGAGCAGTGGTTAGGGCGCAACCTGGATATTTTGTTGAATTGTGACGTTATTCCTCTGCGTTCTTGGTTGCAGTACACCCATCAGACCGAATCCCGCAATGAACTGCAATGCACTTATTTCTCTGCCAAGGGGGATAAACACATCTGCCGTATCTATGCCAAACCGATTATCAAAGATGACAAAATTATTGGTTTTCGCGGCACGGCATCCGACATCACCCGAGAAATAGAAGCACAGGAACGTATTCAGCATCTTTCTTTGCATGATGTGTTGACAGGTTTACCTAACCGCCTACGAATGAAGGAGTTTTTGGAAAGTAAATTACGCAATCTGGCCGCATCTCCACACCCATTGGTTATTCTTAATGTTGACTTGGATAAGTTTAAGCCAGTCAATGATACCTATGGGCATGTTACAGGCGATTTGGTGCTACATCAGGTCTCTGAACGTTTGAGAAGTTGCTTGCGCGACCAAGACTTAGTGGCCCGTCAGGGGGGCGATGAATTCATTCTGATTATTACCGGACTGGCTTCAATCAAAGAAATTGAACAGCTCTGCGCCCGTGTTATTGCCCGAATTGAAAGCCCTTATGTTATTAATGGTCAGGATATTTATATCGGTGCCAGCATCGGTATTGCTCTGGCACCACAAGATTCCATGCATGCCGAGGAGCTACTCCGCTTCGCAGATATTGCGATGTATGACGCTAAAAATAGCGGTCGCAACCGCTGGAGCTTCTACTCCAGTGAAATGAATGACCGTTTGATGCAACGCAGCGAACTGGAGCGATTTTTACGCCAAGCCGTCAAACATAATGAATTTAGTCTTTATTATCAGCCGCGTTATCGTATCGAGGGGACGCAACTGACTGGAGCCGAGGCTTTGGTACGTTGGAATCACCCCGTTCTAGGGTTACTCATGCCCGATCAGTTTATTGCCTTGGCTGAAGAAACTGGGCTTATCACCTCGATAAGTGACTGGACCATGTTACAAGCCTGCCAAGATGCATCGACATGGCCTCCGTCGCTGATTGTTTCTGTCAATATTTCTGCCATTGAATTTCGCAGCCAGCGTTTGATCGAGCGAGTGCGACAAGTTCTGCTGCTTACCGGGTTACCCAGCCATCGGCTGGAATTGGAAATCACTGAACGGATAATGATTGAAGACGCTGACGGCGCATTTAAAACCATGATGGCCTTGAAAACCCTTGGAGTGCGTTTGTCGATGGATGATTTTGGTACGGGATATTCATCACTGAATTATCTGCGTCGCTTCCCGTTCGATGGCCTGAAAATTGATAAGAGTTTTACTGACGAACTGGCAGAGTCACATGAGGGCCAATCGATTGTGGAGGGTATTATCAACCTCGGCCATGCATTATCAATGACGGTCACGGCCGAAGGGGTAGAAACCGCAGAACAACTTGGGCAGTTGCAAACGCTCATGTGTGATGAAGTTCAAGGTTATTTCTTAGGCAAGCCTATGAGATTAAATGAGTTATCGGTGCTTATCCGAAATGCCCATTACGGTGAATAACACAAGAAAATACCGCCACGCCTCTGGAACAATAACGGTGAGAGGCGCGGCGGTAGCAAGATATTGACGAGTTAATTAGCTCTTGGCTCTAAAGTTAACAATGTCATAGACCAATCCATCGACGGTACTCTTCACGTCATCCGCTGTAATTGGCGTATTACTGTTACTGATATCTTTACCATACGCTTTACGCACGACCACGATGACCGGTTTACCCGTATTCGAGTCAATCACCTGCACTTCTAGATAGAGCGCAGTATGCTGAGTACGATTCCCCGTGGCCGCCATAGTGCCAGCGATAACAGCGGCGATAGGAACCACTTCATACACTTGAATATCTTTAGTCTCAGCAGAAACAGCCGTAATTGCCGCACGAACAATTAATGTATTCGGCCTTTTCGGTGAATTAACCAGAGGTAATTGTTGGCTAAAAGCCGCTTCAAGTTTTTTATTCGCGTAAGCTAAAACTTGATCTAATGTTTTCTGACTTACACGCTGAGTTGGTGTCGAACGAGGGTAATAGACTAACGGTGTATAATAAACACCAGTATAGTTATTCACATTAAAATCAGGTGCAACCCAGCGCAGTACTTTTTGACCACTGGCGGATTCCGTTTCTTGTAACTTACTGTAATCAGCTAAGAAACCAGAAAACTGTGCACTGGTTGTTACTTTTGAGGCGCATCCTGCCACTAATATCCCGACGGCAAAAAGCACCGCTATTTTATAACCTTTCAGAAGATTCATTGTTTTTTTCCTTTATGTTTATTAGGGACCTAAAAAACAGGAATGCAGAAAAAGACCGGGAAGACCAAAGAATGAGAGTGCTCTCCATTTCAATTCTAAACCATGGCAAATTATTTGCTGGATATAATTTAAGCCTCCGCAGAGGCCATAAATTAAATTTAATCTGAGAGTCAAAACGTAGCAGAAAGGGGATTAAATCAGGAAAAAACTAAATACCGATCGTTTTCAATTGATAAAGACCATCAAGAAATGCCGGAATAAAACTCCCCGGCCCGGCGACATGCTGAGAAACCTGCCCACCAACATGAGACATTATTCGGCACGCTGTCGCGACATGATGCAATCGATCTCCCTCCAGAGCACAAAACGCCGCCACTACCGCAGACAGAGCACAACCGGTGCCAACCACGCGGGTCATCAGTTGATCGCCCCCCTCCACGGCAAAATCTCGTTGACCATCGGTGATGTAATCCACCTCTCCGGTCACCGCAACCACCGTCTGAATCTGCTGCGCCAACTGACGAGCGGCGGGCAAAGCAGCCAATGACGTGTCCAGACTGTCAACGCCGCGCCCCATGGTCGCCATGCCACTCAATGCCATGATTTCGGATGCATTGCCGCGTATGGCGGCCGGTTTAAGCGTCAATAAATGACGGGCGAAATCGGTACGATACCTCAGCCCACCGACGGCAACCGGATCCAGCACCCATGGCGTGGTTGCGTGATTGGCCGCCGCAATAGCAGCCAACATGGATTCTGCTCGCGATTGATGCAGAGTACCAATATTGATCAACAACGCATTGGCCATTGTGCTGAATTGCCCTGCTTCTTCAGGTTCCACTACCATCGCAGGAAAGGCCCCTAACGCCAGCAGCACATTGGCCGTAAAAGACTGCACCACTTCATTGGTCAGGCAGTGAACCAAGGGCGGCGTAGTATGAAATTGTTGTAAACAGGCCGTCGCCAACGCATCAGGGAATAACGCCGGAGCACGAGAATGGTCAGAGTGAAGGGTATGCATGTGGTCTCCCGCCCATAAATGAGACAAATATAATAAGCAACCTTATGTTATTCCACGGGCGGCAGCAATCAGAGCCTGCCCTAGCGATAGCCCTCCATCACCCGCAGGTAAACGCTGTGGTATCAAGAGCTGGAAATCATGCAGTTGTTCACATAATAATTCGCGCAGTAGTTGGTTATGTAATACCCCCCCCGAGAAAGCAATGGTATCAATACCAGAGCCTTGCGCAGCCTGACGAGCCAAGGAGGCAAAGCCCTGTGCTAAGGCAAAGTGGAAAGCATAAGCGCGCTCTGCCGGTGCCGCATCGTAAGCCAACCATTGCTGCCAGAACGTGGCTAAATCCAGTTGATTACCGTGCAGCGGCAGTGTGACAGGAGGAACGCTTCTGGTACTTTGCCATGCCAGTGCCTCTAACTGACAAGCCGCCTCCCCCTCCCAACTGATGGTGTGTGGCACAATATTCAGTGCCGCCGCTACTGCATCAAAGAGTCGACCGGCCGAAGAAGCCAGTGGAGTATTAATTCCTCGCTCAATGGCCCGCGCAAGGATCTCACCCTGCGGTTGTGGAATGGCGGCGGCTTCGGGTACGTTTTGCCCCGCCGGAACAAAACGCTGTAACTGCGCCAATAAATTGCGCCACGGCTGACGAGAAGCCAGATCTCCTCCGGGCAATGCCACCGCAGGCAGACCACCAATATATTCACAATTCACATAATCTACGCGTAAACATTCACCACCCCACAATTGACCATTTGCACCATATCCCAACCCATCCAGTGCGAGACCAATCACTGCTCCCCCCTCGCGCGGCCAGCCATGCTCTGCCAGACATGTCACCAAATGTGCGTGATGATGCAACACCTCCATGCAAGGAATATTCTGCTGTGAGGCCAACGCGTTACCCAATTGATGGCTGACATACCCGGGGTGTGCATCCACCACCACCGCCTGTGGTGTGAAATGATAAATGTCGCAAAATAACGTTAATAACTGCTGCTGTTGTTGTGCGATATCACTATCAGCCAAGTCGCCCAAATGCTGACTCAACACAGCATTGCGGTCACGCAGCAGGCAAAAAGTATTTTTCATGTCGGCGCCTAGCGCCAGAATAGCGGGTTGCCGGCTAAAGCCTGGGGGTAGCTCGAAAGCATCCGGCACAAAACCTCTGGCACGGCGCAGCATTTCAGCGCCACTGGGTGTGAAGCGCACCAGCGAATCGTCAGCACGCTGCACAATTTCTCTGTCGTGCAGCAACCAATGGTCGGCAATATCACTTAACGCACTTAGAGCTTGCTCATTACTGAGTGCCGGGGGTTTGCCGCTACCATTGCCGGAGGTCATAACCAATGGACGAGCGGCTTGTTGCAGCAACAAATGTTGTAGTGGATTAGCGGGTAACATCACACCAATTTCTGGCAGCATGGGGGCAACTAATGTACTGAGTGGGCTAATCAGCGGCTTTGCGACTAACACTATTGGGGCTGCGGGGCTACGCAATAGCCGAAGCAAAGCCTCGCTATCGGTATTTTGCACACACGTTTTCAGCCAACGTGCATCTGGCAACATAACCGCCAGTGGTTTCGATGGGCGATGTTTACGCGTGCGTAAGCGCGCCACTGCACGGCTATTGGTCGCATCAACGGCGAGATGAAAACCGCCCAGCCCTTTGATGGCAACAATCTCTCCGGCCAATAGTGCCGTGGCAGCCTGCTGCACCGCCGCGAAATCTTGTGCGACGGTTTGACCACTGGCATCACTCAGCCACAATTGCGGGCCACAATCGGCGCAAGCATTGGGTTGTGCATGAAAACGGCGATCTGCCGGGTGGTCATATTCCGCCTGACAGGCAGTACACAGCGGGAACTTGCCCATAGCCGTGTAGGGCCGGTCATAAGGCATGCGGTGGATAATAGTAAAACGCGGGCCACAATGGGTGCAGTTGATAAAAGGATAATGATAGCGGCGATTGGTGGAGTCATTCATTTCACGCAGGCAAGCATCACAGGTTGCAGCATCCGGCACGATTTGAGTGTCCATCTGCCCGGCCCCGCTATGGTGAATCACAAAATCCTGCGGCGGCCGCCCCCAGTGGTAAGGTGCACTGACGATGCTGTCGATGTGAGCCAGTGGTGGGCAATCGAGTGGGAGTGCCTGTAAAAAATCGTCTACTGCGAGTGATTGCCATAAATGAATCGTCACACCGGCACTGTCGTTACTGACATCGCCACGCAGACCAAAACGATGGGCAAGTTGCCAGACATAGGGACGAAAACCCACCCCTTGTACCTTGCCTTTTACCCGCAGGCGAAGACCGTTGTCATCCACAAAAAACTCCTAGCCCCAAGCCTTGAGCACTACAGCAGTGTATCTATCCCCAAGTCCTTGACGTTGCGTGGCAGCGTCAAGGATGCGTGAGAGGGTTAACAAATTCGCGGTAACGGCTCATCAAGAGGCAAATCCAGCCGGCGCGAGACACCAAATGCACCACACAAACGTACTTGCTTGCGTTCAGTCACATGCCCGATAACCGCCGCATCCTGACCTAGTGGGTGGCGATGCAACTCTGCCAAAACAGCCTCTTGTGCCTCTGGGGAGACCACCAGTACCAACTTACCTTCGTTAGCGAAGTTGAGCGCATCCAGCCCCAATAATTCGCAAATACCACGCACCGCTGGTTTCAATGGTAGATCCACTTCGTTGATTTCCATACCGCACCCACTGGCGGCAGCGAACTCATGCAAAATAGCGGTGACTCCGCCGCGCGTAGCATCACGCAATGCCCGCACCCCTGCAATATGGTGTAGGGGGGCAATAAGCGGTGCTAGCAAAGCACAATCACTGCTGAGTTCTGCCTCCAACCCCAATCCTTCACGCAGATTCAAAATCGTCGCGCCATGATCCCCTAAGGTGCCGCTGACAATAATTCGATCACCGGCACGGATCATCGCAGTCCCCCAGTGCAGATCCGCTGGGATCACACCGATACCGGTGGTGTTAATAAAGATCTTATCCGCCGCACCGCGCTGCACCACTTTAGTATCACCAGTGACTATCTGAATCCCCGCCTGTTGTGCGGTAGCCGCCATTGACTGCACAATGCGTTCAAGATCAGCCATCGCCAACCCTTCTTCCAGAATAAAACCGCACGAAAGATAACGCGGTGTCGCCCCGCTGACCGCCACATCATTAGCCGTACCACATACAGCCAACTTGCCAATATCACCGCCGGGGAAAAAAATAGGATCAATGACATAGCTGTCTGTCGATATTGCCAGTCGATCGCCAAAAGTGGTCAAGTCCGCCAGCGCAATACGCGCCTGATCTTCACGCTCATTTAGCGCCGGGTTCGAAAATGCCGCCAAGAACAGTGACTCAATCAAGCTTTGCATTGCCCGCCCACCACTGCCGTGGGCTAGGGTGATTTCTGTGTTGTTCATTCGATTATGGCCTGATTATTGATTTTGATAGCTATCGTGTTTGATAACTATCGATATTGATAGTAGGCGGAACACGCCCCTTCAGAGGAAACCATCAGCGCCCCAAAGGCATTGTCTGGTGTACATTCACCACCAAATAGCGGGCATTGATCTGGCTTACAGCGCCCGGTCAGCACATCACCGCAACGGGATCGCGGATCGTCTGCCACTTGCTGCTGCTGCGGTTTGAAACGCAATTCAGCATCAAAAGTTTGATAGGCTGCGCTAAGTTGCACACCAGAATCGGCTATCTCACCCAATCCGCGCCACTCACTACTGACTTTAGCAGCAAACACTTCATCCAGCGCCCGCTGCGCTAATACATTACCGCGGTCTGGCACAATGCGCCGGTATTGATTCTCTACTGCGCAGCAGCCATTGACCATCTGCTCCAACAGCATCGCCAACCCTTGTAAAATATCCAACGGCTCAAAACCGGTGACTACCAGCGGTTTATGAAATTGATCACAAATAAAGCTGTACGGCGTGGTGCCGATCACCATGCTGACATGGCCGGGAGCCAGAAAACCGTCGATCCGCACATCCGGCTGTTGCAGCAGACTGCGCAGGGTAGGGATGATGGTGATGTGCTGGCAGAACAGACTGAAATTGGTCAGCCCAAGCCGCTTGGCTTGTTGTAGCGTTAAGGCACTGGCGGGCATGGTCGTTTCAAAACCCAAGCCGAAAAACACCACTTCGCGTGACGGGTTATTCTGCGCCAGCGTCAGGGCATCCAATGGCGAGTAAACAACGCGAATATCTGCCCCGCGCCGCTTGGCATCCAGCATAGAACCATGACGCCCCGGCACCCGCATGGCATCCCCGTAAGTGCAGAAAATCACTTCTGGGTGGGCGGCAATCTCCAGACAACTGTCAATACGTCCCATCGGTAGGACACAAACCGGACAACCCGGCCCATGGACAAACTCCAACCCCTCCGGTAGCAATTGATCAAGACCAAATTTAAAAATGGCGTGTGTATGACCGCCACAGACCTCCATGATCTGCAACGGTAAGCGCTGTTGATCCGGGATCTGCGGCAGCAAGTTTTCGATGCGCGTCAGTAACGCCGCCACTAATGCCGGGGAGCGGAATTCATCAACGTAGCGCATCATTGGCCTCGCTGGCGTGATCATCTAGATCTAACCCAACTGCTTGCATGTGCGCTAACGCCGCCAGTGTCTGTTGGGCTTCATCTTCATCAAGTAAGCTCATGGCGAACCCGACATGCACCAAGACCCATTGGCCGAGCAAGTCAGCCGGTGTCTCATCACATACCAACGCAATATTGATTTCGCGTTTCACGCCATTGACTTCCACCCAAGCCAATTGGTGGATATCTTCACCTACTGCCACAATTTTACCGGGTACGCCTAAGCACATCGCTGCGCCTCCAGCCATTCCAGCCACAAGTCCATCCCTTCGCCGCTACTGGCCGACAGGGCAATTACCTGAATCTCAGGGTTCACCTGACGAGCATAGGCAATGCATTGTTCAACATCAAAATCCAGATACGGCAACAGATCGATTTTATTGATGATCATCAAGGTGGACGCGGCAAACATATGGGGATATTTCAGCGGTTTATCTTCACCCTCGGTAACCGAGAGCACCGCCACTTTATGGCGCTCGCCCAGATCAAAACTAGCCGGGCAGACCAAATTACCAACGTTTTCAATAAACAGCAGGCTGCCATTGGTCAGCCCTAAACGATGTGCGGCATCATGCACCATCTGCGCATCCAGATGACAACCTTTGCCAGTATTGACCTGAATAGCAGGTACGCCAGTGGCTCGGATACGCTCGGCATCATGGGTTGTTTGCTGATCCCCCTCAATGACGGCACAAGGTACTTGCCCGGCCAACAGTTGCAAAGTGGTCGTCAACAACGTGGTTTTACCGGAACCGGGGCTGGAGACCAAATTCAGTGCCAGAATATGTTGTTCAACAAAATGCTCACGGTTGTGACTGGCTAAGTGGTTATTTTTGCTTAGAACATCTTGCTCAATTTGCAGTAAACGGCGCTGTCCCATCCCCGGCGCATGGCTACCGGCCTCACCCTGCCCATAATGCAGCCCTTGTTGGTCATCATGAACCTGCGGAGCGAAAGGTTCGGCCGCCGGTGCGTCAGTGTCCTCCGGTTCCCCCCCTACGGCTGGCTCTGGCCCCTTTCCGTGATAGTGATGGTGAACATCGCCCTGATGATAATAATAGTGGTGATGAACAATGACGGGCTGTGTGCCTTTAGCGACATATTTGTTTTTATGTTTATGCTGAGTTTTTTGCGCACAGGCAGCACTTTCGTGGTGATCATGATGATGGTCGTTATCGTGGTGATGATCGTGATGATCATCATGGTGGCGGTGATCATCATGGTGGTGGTGATCATCATGACGATGATTATCGTCGCCTTCGATCTTTTTCTCGCCGCTGGCGCAACCACAAGTCGTACACATAGGAATTCACTCCTTCAAGATTATTCCACTTCTATCTGTTTTACCTGCAAATTGCTGCCGCTCTCGACTTGCAGAGCATGGCTGCCACAATGCGGGCACCCGGCATCATGCCGTTCAATAGCAACACTGGCGCTACACTCCCAACACCAGGCTTTGGCCGGTAAATAACTCAAATGTAATTGGCAACCCGCGGCCAATGTCTGGCGGCTGGCGCTGTCAAAACTAAAACGCAAAGCACTCTCTTCAATACAAGAGAGTGCGCCAATTTCCAGCCATACTGCCGTTATCCGTTTAGCACCGTGTGACTGCGCCTGTTTTTCAATAAGCTCCAGCGTGCTGAGGCATAAGCTGATTTCATGCATGCTGATTTTTCATCTGACTGACTTTGTTAAACAGCGCTCGTCGCCGTGGATTTGCAGGTGCATCAGCATCAACTACTGGCAGTGACAATGCCATCCGCGCACTCTGTTCAGCCAGTTGCACTGCTTGTTCTGCACCAAGTGACGTTTCCAGTGGTGACATCAGCGAGCGGCTTAGATATTGGCCACAACCGGCAACCTCACTGACGGTAAAACCAATGTTGCCACAAGGCAGTGCCAACATCAGGCGCTCACCCACAATACGGCGATCCCAACGTTGCTGCGGCCCCGGTAAGACCACCAAACTCAACATCCATGGAGTCAATAACGCGCCAATCCATTGCTGTTCAAATAACTGAAATCCACAGGCCCGTAATGGAATGTGGTCACGGTAAAAAGGTAAGTGACACATTTCATCAGCGGCTATTTGACTAAACACCTGTTCCAATAATGGCGCAGGATTTGCTGGATGGCCCACAACGACATCAGACATGGCTTTCTTCCCGTGCTTTAAGCGTAATGCCGCTGACGTGCAATGCCGCAATAATCTGTTCCAGTGCCGGTTCAATGGCCCGTGAGACCGTAGGGGTCAGGCCAATCTTCGGTTCCAGAGACTCGGGCACCACCCCCACAAGGGTGAGTTTGTCCGGGAATTCGTCAGTCAGTTGCAATGCCATTAACACGTCGCATAGCCCCAACTGATGCGGTGACACTTTGCGGCTAAACATGGCTGGGATTTCTTTATCCCGCAGCACGGCCACCGTTCCCGGTGGCTGGCCGGTTATCACCGCATCGGCAATAATCAAATGCGCGCGATTCGCCATGGCTTCCATCAACTCCAAACCGGCAGTGCCACCATCAAGCACCTCAACCCCGGGCGGGATGTGAAAGCGCTGCTCCAGCGCTTCGACAATCCGTACACCGACAGCTTCATCACTGAGTAATAAGTTACCTATACCTAATACCAAAATCCCCATCACAGCACCTTGACTTTGGTCACTTCGTTGCCCGTTGTATCAACAATATGTACAGCACAAGACATACAAGGGTCGAATGAGTGAATGGTCCGCACCACCTCCAGCGGTTTGGCAGGATCAGCAACGGGTGTCCCCACCAGCGCTTGTTCGTAAGGCCCCGGTTCACCATTATAATTGCGTGGCCCGGCATTCCAGGTCGAGGGCACCACCGCCTGATAATTGGCAATCTTGCCATCTTTGATAACCACCCAGTGCGACAGCATGCCGCGCGGCGCTTCTTCAAAGCCCACACCACGGATTTCACCGGTCAGCGGAATATCAGGTTTAATAAAGGTCTCGACATCACCAGTACCGATGTTGGTCACCAGCGCAGTCCATTGCTGGGCCAGCGTTTCATGCAACACGCAGCAGTGCACCGCACGGCCAATAATACGACCTAATGTTGAAGGCAATTGTTCAGGCGTGATGCTCTGCCCACTCAATGTTTGGTATGCCGCGCCAATGTCGTTAAAGTGCTGCTTGGTTGGCTCATGCCCTGCTGCCATACCGCACATCAGCCAAGCCAGTGGCCCAACTTCAACAGTTTTGCCATAGAATGTTGGCGCTTTAACCCAAGAATATTTGCCATCTTCCTGCCAACCCGTGTAGTTCGGGTTGGTTTTACCCTCCCACGGTGCCAGCGGTTCGTCATCTTTATACCAAGCATGTTTGCCACTTTCGGCAATGCCGCCGATCAAGTAAGGATCGTTATGATTGGCAATAGGACGGAAGGTGCCGTTCTCCAAATACCCCCCCGGTAACAGGAAGGTTTCTCCTTTGCGATCAACCGGTAGCTCCGGCACGCTCAGGTAGTAATCAGCCCCTTTGCCTAAATTGAGCCAGCCCGGGTAATGAGCGGCGATCACCGCGGTATCCACTTTGTAAACTTGCTCAATAAAGCTGCCCAAACGATCGATAAAGGATTTCACCAACATCAAACGTTCCAGATTCAGCACGCTCGGCATATCCAGATTGATCGGGTTAGCCACCCCACCGACCGCCAGATTCTGGATGTGTGGCGTTTTCCCCCCCAGAACTGCCACGATGCGGTTAGCGTCACGCTGGCATTCCAGTGCTTGCAGGTAATGCGCCACGGCGATCAAATTGACTTCCGGCGGCAGAGCCATTGCCGGATGACCCCAATAACCGTTAGCGAAAATACCGAGCTGCCCACTGGCAACCAAATCCTTGATTTTCTGCTGTACGCGGGTGAACTCTTGCTCACTGTTAAGCGGCCAACTGGACAACCCTCTTAGCATTTCTGCCGCTTTTCGCGGAGACGCTTGCAGCGCCGAGGTCACATCCACCCAGTCCAGTGCTGACAACTGATAGAAATGAACAATATGGTCATGGATACTGTGCGCAGCCAGAATCAGGTTACGGATGTGTTGGGCGTTAACCGGTACTTCCATTCCCAATGCATTCTCTACCGCTCGCACCGAGGCAATGGCATGGATGGTGGTACACACGCCACAAATGCGCTGCACAATCATCCAGGCATCACGCGGATCATTGCCTTGTAAGATTTCTTCCATGCCGCGCCACATGGTGCCGGAGGACCAGGCTTTAATGACCTTACCGTCCTCAATTTCGCAGTCGATCCGCAGGTGTCCCTCAATTCGGGTTACGGGATCAATGGTGATGCGTTGGCTCATGCTTTACCTCTGTCTGATTATTCTTATGTAACTGCCCGTGAGCAGGAAGCACCGGCAACAGTCGAATCAATAAAATGTAGGCACAGACCTCTATGGCAACGAAGCCAATGGAGATCAGGATTTCACTGGTGGTTGGGAAATAGTTGTAGCCGCCGCCGGGGTTAAAGGCCAATAGCGAGTAATTAAGCCGCCAAAGTGCCCCACCGCCAATCATGCACAGCGCACCGATAAACAGTAAGCGGCTGTCTTGTCTGGCTTTAGGAATGCGGAAGATCAGTAATGGCAAGGCCATCAGTACGATTTCAGCCCAGAAGGCGATGGCATAGCGGTCAAAGTGCCACAGATAATCGGTCTTATCGCGCACAATAATCTCACCGAGGCGTAGCACAATAAACAGCAGTAGGAAGACATCAATAATGGTCGTTAGCCGCGTGAACAACGGTGCTTCATTTGCCCCTCGCCCCCGCAATCCGGCCTGAACCAATGAACCTTCAAAGATAACAATGGAGAAGCCAAGAATGACCGCCGTAAGTAGAGAGAACAACGGCAACATTTCATAGCTTTGCCATAGTGGATGAATCTTGGCACCGGCAGCAATCATCAATGACCCCATTGAAGATTGGTGCATAGTTGGTAATAGCGCACCGAGGGCAATGACAAAAAACATGATTTTGTTGAGCCGCTTGAGTGACACTTTCCAGCCAAGCCGTTCAAACAGCGCCGGAGCAAACTCCACGGCCATGACGCCGATGTAAATCGTCATACAGACCGCAGTTTCAAACAGCACCGAGTTCACGTTGAAGTGACCGGGGATAAAGAAGTAAGGCAGATTCCAGTAGCGGCCCACATCAATGGTTATCGACAAACCACCGAGTGCGTAACCAAACAAACTGGCAAGCAGTGCCGGGCGTACCAGCGGGTGATATTCGCCACGGTTAAATACATAAACGGCCCAAGCCAATGCCCAGCCACCACACGCTAAACCGGTGCCGACCAGTAAGTCAAAGGCAATCCAGATCCCCCATGGGAAACCGCCATTCAAGTCACTGACTGACCCTAGCCCCAGCACTAAACGTTTGACAATCAACAGTGCACATAGCACCACAAAAGGCGCTAACAGCATGACGGGCCAACTGACCAGCCGCCCACCCAGTGGGCTAGATTTATGCATCGTCATCGCGACCTTCCTTTTTATCCTGCGTCTGCGGCTTGTCATGATGATCATCATCGACTTCATGATGATTGTTTTTGCGCTCATCGCGTGTATTGCGGTGCACCAACGCGGTGACACCCGCCAATACCGCCAGCGGCAAAATCATGCCTTTATACAGAGTGTGCTGGACGTGCTCAGAGCGAGCGCCGGTTGCCAGTTCCGCCAGTGGCGGCAAATCGAGTTTCTCCGCCGGTATCCCCGTCAACACCAGAACCTGCGTACCGCCGCCCTCTTTCTCACCATAAATATGCTTCTCATAGTGAGCGACCGGATGTTCATAGGTGTCATTGGCACTCAACGTCTGGCGTGGGAAACGGTAGTTTTCACCCGGCGTCAATGTCAGTCGCCGTTGGGCCTCTGACAGCAGCTCTTCACGAGTACCGAATATCACCGCCCCGGTCGGACACACTTCAACACAGCCGGGTAAGCCGCCGTTATCCAGACGCTCGACCCCTTTTTGGTTACACAATTCGCATTTATGAATCATGCCGAAGGGATTGTCGTAATCATATTTCGGCACATTGAACGGACAACCGACCATGCAATAACGGCAACCGGTACAGACATCAGGGTCATAGTGAACGATGCCGGTTTTGGCATCTTTACGCAGGGCACTAACCGGACAGACAGAGACACAATTGGGATCAACGCAATGCATACATTGCTTTTTGATATAGGCGTAGCCATCTTCCAATTGGTCTTTATTAATTCCCGCGCCACTGGTCCAGACTTGAATAATATTGTTGGTAAAGGGGCTAAGTTTGTCGTTCTCTGACCAAAGGGCGTCACCGCTGGCGTATATTTCGCTATGATTGACCTGCTGACATTTGCTTACGCATGCTTGGCAGCCAACACATAATGTCGAGTCGTATAACATCCCCAACGCACCGGGAATCGGTGGCCGGTTCTGTACCTCAGCCTTGGTGCTGGGCGACAATCCCGCCAACAACACACCGCCAGAGGCTAATTTGAAAAAGTGACGTCGATTCACGGCTACTCCTCCCGCGATGAGTGATCGTCATCTTTACGGCGCTGTTTCTGTTGCCGCCCCAGTTCACGTACCGTCATCAGGCTGACACCGGCGACCAATCCCACAACGCCACCCAACAATGCCGTCGCCGTCGTCGAGACCTTGCCGCCTTCGGTGTTATTGATCCGCGGTAACTCGGCACGTGGTGTCGGGAGTTCCACACTGGACAACTGTGCGATGCCTTTGGTGAAACCGATCCCCTCTTCATTACAGCCGTAGCAAGGATGCCCAATCCCAACCGGCCAGATACCGCCACCGATATCGCAAAACTCCAGTGTCGGGCAGTTGCCGTAGGTTTCCGGCCCTTTACAGCCAAGATGGTAAAGACACCAGCCCTGCCGATGACCTTCATCACCAAACTGGCGGGCAAAACGACCAGCATCAAAATGTGGACGCCGTTCGCAGTTTTCATGGATCAAGCGGCCATACGCAAAAGTTGGACGGTTCTTGGTATCCAATGCCGGTGGTCGTTGGAAAGTGATGATATGGGCGACTGTCGCCAGAAAGTTGTGGGGATTTGGCGGACAACCGGGAATATTAATAACGGTTTTGCCCGGCAACACCTCTTGCAAGCTGACTGCGCCTGTCGGGTTCCCCCCCGTGGCAGGTACACCGCCCCAAGCAGAACACGAGCCAATGGCAATAATCGCTGCCGCATGTTCCGCAGCTTCACGGATATGCTCGACAATAGGTTTTCCAGCGACCATGCAATAAATCCCACCGTCTTTCAGTGGGATAGAGCCATCCACCACAAGGACATATTGCCCTTTGTATTTTTCAATCGCGTGGTGTTTATTCTCTTCGGCCTGGTCACCAAAGGCAGCCGAAAGCACCTCGTGATACTCCATCGAGATAACACTTAGCAGCAAATTCTCAATGGTTGGATGAGTTGAACGTAACAGTGCTTCGGTACAACCGGTACACTCCTGCGCACCAATCCAGATAACCGGAGGGCGCTGAGGTGAACTCACTGTAGCGGCGATTTCAGCAGCGGCCTTGCTGCTGAGACCCATGGTGGCAGCTAACGCTGCACAAAGCTTCATAAAATCACGACGGTTAACGCCATGCTGGGAAAGCATGTTTTTTCCCCTATTTTTATTATTCTACTTATACCCACTAAATTTCAAATTTCAGGAAAACAGCAAGCACACCTGTGATTTGAAAGATGACGAGTATACCCTTAGATTAAACATGGTTTTGTGTTAATATTTTGTAACCTTAGAAATTTAAATAAGTTGATCTTTGTCAATGGATAATTGATTGAGTTAAGGCGAGGGGAATATCTGTGAACTAAAACCGTTTCAGCAAAATATTTCATTTGCCTGAGAATAGAAAATCTGTCAGGTGAGGTGTTAGATGGAATTGAATATCATTAACTGAGTATAGCTAATTAATGAAATGACTTTAATTATAAATTACTGACTTTAGTTATTTAACTGAAAATGAAAATTCTATCAGACCTAGAGATGAAATGTACAACTTGACTCAATGAAGTTAATCTAATTAATAGAAAATAGATATTTTCACCTTGAAAACGTTGAAATATTGCGTTCTAAAAATCCTCACAGACACTACTGCCACCTTGTCAGAATGCACTTTTAGCGTTCTTCTCCATGAGTCGCAAAATGCTGCGCAGAAAATCGGCAAGAATCCGTTCTCATTGTGCTGATGATTAACCAAAACTGATTCTTTTAACATTTAACTTAACCCCAATTTTTTCTAAACTCTGTTAACAATATCCCTCATTTTTTGTCATTTTATAAAAAACAAAACAGAAAAAAGTGGAGAATATAAATCACATGACGTGATTAATTATTAATTAATTCCCTATCCAAAATATGAATTGTTAAATCAGAAAAGCACTCGGATTCTTAGCAATTTGATTAGCTTTGAGGATTTCAACGTACTATTTTGCTATTTTTTAATGATAAATCTTATTGTTACAAAACGGATCGGTGTAGGACGTCGCTGGATAATACCAAACACAGACATAACTCGTTATAGGTATATTTGATCGCGGATTGAACTTTAAACCGTGCTAAATAGGAGGTACTTCTTGGTGGTCATTGGCACAATCAGTACAAAGCTACGCCTCCCTGACTTACGCTGCGCTGCTCCATCCGGCGCACAACATGGCAACCGCCCTTATCACCGCTATTTATATATTTTGTATATGAATCAATTTATTGGTAAATAAGTCATGCTATTATAAATTCACCGGTCAATATTCAACCGGTTATGCGCTAGGCATCGTTTACGCTGCAACTTCAAGTAGGAAGGGTCTCTATGATAAAACCATTCATTATTGCTACTATCGCCGTCGCCACACTCAGTGGTTGCGTCAATAACAATACCCTTTCGGGCGATACTTTCAGCAGCTCTCAGGCGGGTCAAGCCCAAGCGGTAACTTACGGTACTCTGGTTTCTGTGCGCCCGGTGACAATACAGGGTGGCGACGGAAATAATGTTGCAGGCGCAATTGGCGGTGCGGTAGTCGGGGGTTTCTTGGGTAATACTCTCGGTGGCGGGACTGGACGTCGTCTTGGTACTGCAGCTGGGGCCGTAGCCGGTGGTGTTGTGGGTCAACAAGTTCAGAGCATGATGAACCGCAATAGCGGTGTTGAACTGGAAGTACGTCGGGATAATGGCACCACCTTCCTAGTGGTTCAGGCTCAAGGGGTGACACAGTTCCATGCTGGTCAGCGCGTCACTATCGCCACTCATGGCAATACTGTCACCATCACTCCACGCTAATTTTGGCAGCCACATATTCGTGATGCGGATATGTGGTTGTCATCAATAAAAAACACCGCCCAGCCCGGGGTATTCGAGGGAAGGTTGGGCGGTGAAAAATATAAATGTAATTACTCGGCTTTCTTCGCTGCCGATTTCACTACATTCTCTCCGTGATTACCGAAGAATTGATAAAGGGTGTCAGAAGCTGTTTTGGTTAACACCATAATCTCAATTCGACGATTTTTTGCCGCTAATGGGTCAGTGGAATCCAATAACATCTGATCTGCCATCGCATTAATTTGCAATACTCGCTCATTGCCTAGCCCCCCTTTGACTAGCGCCTTATGCGCCATCAACGCCCTTTCCCCCGATAAGTTCCAGTTGTTGTAACGTACTTGGTCACGATAGCGGGAAGCATCGGTGTGCCCGGTAATAATGATTTTATTGTCCATTTCATTAAACGCCGGAGCTAACTCAGCCAGTAAACGACTGAAAAAAGGTGTCAATACCGCGCTACTGCGCTGGAACATATCTCGCTGTTTATCATCTTGAATCAGAATACGCAGCCCTTGAGGAACCACTTCCATTTGTAGATTAGATTGTGCGTCATAAGCGGACGTTATTTGCATGATTATGCGTGATAACTCTTCCATCTCCTGACGGGACTTATCCACCACCTCTTCCAAAGACAATTCCGGTTCCGGCACTTCCACCGCCAAGTTGCTTTTCGTTTCTTTCGCTTGTTCCAAACCATCAATACTGTCAGAGAATTTCCCTCCGCCGCTCCGGCTTTGAGAGGGAATGGAAATAAAGGATTGCTGTGAGAAAATGGTCTTGCCATTCAGTTGCGCGACAATTTCTTGTCGCTCATATTCTGGGACCACCCCCACAATCCACAACACCATGAACAGCGCCATCATCGCGAGCGTAAAATCGGCAAAAGCCACTTTCCATGCGCCGGAATGCCCCCCTTCATGTTTTTTTCTGGCGGCCCGTTTGATGATGGTAGTTTGTCCGCCTCTGGCATGACTTCTCATTACGCGCCTACCATCATCAACTTGTTAATCCAGGAGTCCAATGTGGCAAACGTGGGTTTACTGTCCAACGGCAGCATTTTGCGGCCGGCATCGACCGCCAGCAGCGAAGGTTTACCTGCCACATGATTAACCAGCACCATGCGCACACATTCAAAGAACGTCAGTTTCTTCTTCATGGCTTGTTCCATGGCGTTCGCCAACGGATCCATCAGGCAATAGCAGATAAAGACCCCGAGGAAAGTCCCGATCAAAGCGGCGGCAACTTTAACACCGATAAGCGCTATCGAACCGTCAATAGATTGCATGGTGATAATAATGCCCAAGACAGCGGCACAAATACCAAAACCGGGCATGGCTTCAGCAGTGCGATGAAAAGAGCGAGAGGGAACCAGAAGCTCTTCTTCGACTGCGGATAACTCCTGCTCCAGTATCCCTTCCAGCTCATGCTGATTGATTTTCCCCATCGCCATTAAACGGAAATTATCTGAGATAAATGTCACCAGATGCTGGTCTTGTAAAATCAGAGGATAGCGTTGAAATAACGGGCTATTCGCCGGAATTTCAATATGCTCATCCAAGCGTTTTAATCCACCTTCATCAACCATCTCTAATAATTCATATAACAGCATTAATAATTGCTGCTGGAATTCAGCGGTATATTCACTTTTACGTGTCACCGCTAGAATCTGGTGCCACATTTCTTTTAATACATAACCAGGATTTGCCAATATCATGGCCCCGACACCAGAACCTAAAATAATAATTATTTCCCCGGGCTGCCAGAAGGAAGATAATATTCCGCCTGACATAATATAGCCGCCAATCACACATACCATAATGACCAGCAGGCCAAATAACTTCTGCATAACACCCTCGACATTTTAAAAAAATGATTTAATTTTTTGCACTAATTTCTTATTAAGTTGACAGATTCTGGCTTCCGTGAGATCTAAAACTTGGGCAATTTCTTTCATACTCAATTCTTTTTGGTAATAAAGATGCAGAATCATTTGCTCTCGCTCTTCAAGTGAAGCAATAGCCTGATGAAGATTGTCTTCAATAATAATGCTCTCTTCCAACTGCCTGCTTTGTAAAGCATCGGTGGGGGTTTCCAATGAGAGAATATCATCCAGACTTTCCATTGCTCCGGCACTCTCTAGCAATAAATATTCTTGATACTCCTCCATCGTCAGTTGTAGCTCTGCGGTAATTTCCTCAAAACTGGGTTCATGGCCCAATTGCCGCGCCACTTTACGAATTGCCTCATTGGTTTTATGCGTTTTTTGCCTTAACCTGCGCGGACGCCAGTCATGCTCGCGCAATTGATCAAGTACCGCACCACGAATTCGATGAACAGCATAGGCAGCAAATTGCCCGTCAGGATGACCATAGCGGCGCAATGCCTCTAATAACCCCATCAGTGCAACTTGCTGCATATCCTCCTTGCCGATAACACTGTCTGCCTGAAATGAAAGTTGCCTGACAATACGTTTTACCAGCGGCAAATACGCTTCCAGATATTTCCTCTCATCGACAGGCGTCAGTGCTAAATTATCGTTAATTTCCATTATTGACATAGCGATTACTGGAAGACCATTCGGCTAATCACCACATCATCAAATGGCATTGGCGCATTTAATTTTTCAAAATCCTTTTTATATTCGCCCATTAATTGGCGACGTAAATCGACAATAGAGGTATTTCGTACAACCTGATAATCCATATTAGAAAGTAAATTTACGGTAGCGGATTGAATAGCTGGAACCATTGCAATCACTTTTTTAACATCATTATCATCACCCGTTGCAAGACCCAATTCAAGCTGTAAGTAGCGTTCGGATTTATTGTCTTTTAGCGTAATAATAATGTTCTTAATTTCAACAAACTGAACCGCTTTATTTCCTCGCACAAATGACTGATTGATGGCAGCGGGTGTACTCTTAAACTTTGCCAAAATAGCATCATGATAATTGGCTGCGACCGCGGCCAATATAATTAACAATAGGAGTACCCACACTTTCATTGAAAATGTTTTTTTCTTGCTATTCATTTATAGTCCTTTATACGGTGATGAGGAGTGTACCGTCGTCGGCACTCATATCCACTTGCGTCTCAATATGACGGGCAGCCAAAATATCGTCATGTGGTTTCTGATGCTGCGGTTGTCGTTGCTGTTGCTGACTATTTGCCGATATCTGTACATCGACAGCAGCACTGTTTTGCCCGATTAATGTCTGTCGCAATTCACCACTACTGTGCTGCAATGCCCGATAGACATCCCCCTGACTCGCATTGATATGAACTTGTAGTTTTCCTCCTTCCATATGCACTGAGATATCAATTTTGCCCATCTCAGGGGGATCAAGGCGGATAGTGGCATGCTGTACTTTATTTTCGACCTGCAATTGCAGGCGCTCGCCCAACACAGTCCGCAATTGCTGCGACCATTCCGGTTGATTTTTTGCCAGTGTTAACGGGTTTTCCATGCGCGGAGTGGCGGCATCATACTGACTGTTCGCGACATGTCCGTGAGTGACAATATTGATGATTGACGGCATTAAAGGACTCACACCCTCTGGCAGCATGCGCCCCACTGAAGCACTCTCGCTAGCAGCAACCACCGGTGGTGTGATATCCAGCCGTGGCCCCATCGAGGCCAAAAAACTCATCAATGGGAATGACTCTTTCAACTGGATTGGCTCGACACTGCTGTGCGAGAAAGTCTCAACTGGCGATAAGCCTGACACTGGTTTGTTTTGCACTGGAGTCTGAAGTAACACATCAAGCAATTGCTGATTCTGCTCATTCATTTGTGCCGCGGGAGCCGCATTCTCTCCACTTCCCTCCCCCTCCACCTGCGCTATCAAATCCATCACCACGGAAGGTCTTAACGAAATGGGTTGATGCGGCTTCCACGCTTGTGAAAGCGCCTCATCAAATGCCGCCAAATTGTTAGCCCCTGCTTCTTGTGCATTACCGGCGATCGGTGTGTTTTCCGCCCCCAGCTCAGATGTCAGCGGGCTACTCACCTGAGTAAAGCCACTTAATGTCATCACCGCAGGCCCTCTTCCGTAGACATATTTTGGTATGCCGTGATGGCCATCGCCGCGTAGGCGGTAATGCCGGGTTGAGCTTGCCGTAATTGCGCCATACTGCTTTTTAAATGTGTCTGATACAGCAAAGACTGCTGATAAACCCACTGATAGCGGCTTTGCAATTGCTGCATTGCCTGCTCAACAACCTGCGACATGGGATCCCGCTGTCGCAAAATGGTGACGAGCTGGTCAATCCGTTTGTTTATCAGTGGCATATGATCCCAATTATCCTGTTGTACCACATCAAGCAAATCTGACTGCAATTGCTCAATTAATACTAAACCATTCATTCAGTATCCTTTATGGCTTCCCAGCCACTGCGTAAGGTGGCCAATATTTGTTCTACTTCAGTGACTAAATCAACGGATAACTGATTACTGGCGTCGTACAGCCGATAAACACAGAAGTCATAAATTTTGCCGAGATTAACAACTAATTCGCCACCACGTTCAAAGTTCAGTGAGCTGGTCAGTGCATTTAAAATATCAATGCACTTATTGATGCTCTGCGCCTTGTGTTCATAGCGTTTAGCAACAATATGGCTTTTGGCCCGAACCAACTCGTCTTGCAGGCCATCAAACAGCATCAGCACTAATTGATGTGGTGTCGCAGCCGCCGCCTGGATGGCAATATCAGCCCCCTGATAAGAGCTGCGCTCCTGATTGATATACATTATCTATTCCTGCCCAATCATCGGTTAAAACCCCAAGCCTGCATGTTCAATGCCATCTGTGCTGAAGCATCTTTTATCTTGCTAAACTGCAACAGGTAGCGCTCAAGTGCTCTGTTATATTGTTCTTCCAACATATCAAGCTGCTTGCGAGTGCTAGCACTCTTACGTTCAATCGACTCCGTTCGTCCTTTAAGCAATCCGTTGTTTTTATTGACATAAGGCTCGATAGCGTTATCCAGTTTTTTCAATAATCCCGTGTCGTCATTGAGCAAAGTTACTAAGGCTTTAGGAGCATCTTTTATGGCCTGTTCAAACTTTTTGCTGTCGATCTCCAACCCACCATCACGGTTGGTTTTAATCCCAAAATCGAGAATACTTTTGCCATCAATACGCTGACGAACCAGGCTATTAAGAACACTGTTTAAGGCACTAATGCCATTATTCGAGTGACTGCTATAGGTTGGTGAAGCCTCTTTATCTTTACTCTCATCCGGTTTATCCCGTGTTGGCATCACCAGTTTCTTAACACTATTAAATGCATCAACAAATTTCTTAACTTGCTCTTGTGTTGCGGAAGTATCCATCTCAACACCGATATGCAATGGCACATCGCCCGTTTTCTGCACTTTCGTCAGGTTGATGGTGACGCCTTCCACCACGGAATCCAGCACATTGCTCGCGTGGTTAATTTTAATGCCGTGATTCTCTTCCCCTAACCAAACCTCGGCATCGGCAGCGGCCGACAGCGTCTTCTGCTGTACCCCAGCAAAAACCGTCGTTCCCATACCCGGCAATGTGATTTCATTGGCAGCGCCACTGTTATTGCTGCTTAAGGTCAGTACAACCTTGCCGCCATTGCGGATAAGTGAAGCCGTCACTAGCTCTTTGTTATCACTGTCTTTGTTATCTTTATTTTTATTAATCGCCTCAGCCAGCTCGGTAACACTGTTCAATGAGCGGGTATCAATGCTTAAAGTTTTACCCGCAATCTCCAGCGTAAAAGTACCCGTAGCACTCGTCACATCGCTGTCCTTCAGATCTTCCAATGCCAACTGATGAGAACTTGCCAACTGTTTAACAAAAAGGGTGTAGCTGCCTTTCACTGCTTTGTGATTCGCCGTCACAGTGACAATGTCGTCATCACTGGAGGTCGTTTTAATCTTTAAGACCCCTTCATCTTTTTTATTCATACCACTCAGGGCGGTACGAAAATCATTTAGGCCACTTTGTATTTTGTTTAACGCATCTTGCTCTTTCTTAAATTGTGTCTGTTGGCCTTTTAATCGATTTACACGCACCCCGAACAAACTATTTGCTGCACTTTGCGCCATCTGGCTGGGATCAAAATCAAGCATGCTATTACTCCCGGTATAATCTGCGTTATTCAGCCATTTAAAATAGCAATTACCATGCCAATTTTAAGCCACTGATATTTAATGAATGTTTTATCTAGGGGAAATAACTCTTCTCCGTGGAAAGGGGCGGAATAAAACAATAGGGGAAAAAATACCGCCCGAAAGCGGTATCTGGTTTTAATCAGCGGTCCTTCCCGCGAACACTTGAATTAGCCCAACAGATTGCCAATCATGTTTACCATGCCGTTAGACTGCTTGAGCATCATTGAGCTGGTCTGCATCAGCATTTGGTTACGGGAAGAGTTAGTCATTTCTACCGCAAAGTCGGTATCCATAATGCTACTCATTGCCAGTTCGGTATTGTCTTTCATGTTCGACAGGTTAGCGGCACTGGAATCCAGACGGTTGATGCTAGCCCCCAGTGTGGAGCGCATTTCACCGTAAGTCGCCACCGCGTTTTCTAGCAATGTCACCGAATTCATTGCCGTTTTAGCGCTACGAATAGTCATATTGGCCACACCGGCTTCATAATCATCACGCTCAAAAACAGCGTCCAGCGCTTCATTCGCTGTTTTGGTTGCGGCAATGGCCGAATCCCAATCAGTTTTAGCGCTGGTAACAGCAGCAGCAGTAGTAGGTGCTGCACCAGGGGCGGCAGCGGCAGCTACCGCGTTATCATAAGCGGTCTTTTTCGCTGTTTCTTCCGTGGTTTTTGTGGTTACGTCTTTTTGCGCTGCGTCTAAAGCTTTTTCCAGTGCAGTACCTGCTGCGTCGGCTTTCACTTCTTTGGTCACACTGTCAATCAGGCCACCAATTTGCTTCGACACATCCAGCGTCAGACCTTCACCTTTCTGTGCGCCCGTCTGGAAATTCAGCTTGCCCGTCAATTTGCCACCGGTGGCAAACAGTTTTTCACCGCTGTAGCTGGTATTGTCCAGAATGCTTTTCAGCTCCTGACCCAACTGTGTGAACTCTTTTTGCAGCGCATCACGGTCGCCTTTGGCGTTGGTGTCATTGGCTGCCTGCGTAGCCAAATCTTTCATACGGTTCAGGATGTTGTCTGACTCAACAAATGCCCCTTCCGCTGTTTTCAGCATAGATTTGGTGTCTGAAATGTTACGCATCGCCACATTCATGCCACGTACCTGACTATTCAGACGGGAAGCAATCTGCATACCTGCGGCATCATCAGAGGCCGAGTTAATGCGCTTGCCGCTGGTCATACGCATTGCTGCGATGGTTTGTGATGCATTGGCGCGGTTCAGTGAGTTGATAGCTGACATGCTGGAAGCATTGGTAAAGATGGACATTGCCATGGGAAGATTCTCCTCAGTTCGGGGCTAACCATTAGCGCCCGTCGTACTGAGTAAAAGCGGCCCATGATGAGATAAAATTAAATGGCGCTAAAAAATTATTAATCACCTTGTGATACAGGATATAGAAACGGCCTTATTTAAAACCGTATAAATGCCCAATTCCTATGGATAAAATTAATATTCGATTTTTTTGATTAATTATTCGCTTTATCAGAATAACCATACTCTTGGGGTCTTCAATGTGTCCCCATAACAATAAGATAATTGTTACTTCATACCCTAATTAAAAACCATAAAAATCATACCAATAAAAATAGCTCAATGAATTAGTTGATTATTTTATGCTGTTTGAACAATAATATTGAGGATACGAAAGTTTAGCTTAAAATCAATTCATCATAGAAAGATTAAGAATTTATCTTATTCGGTAACCGATTATCCTGAAAACTTTCGTAACGAGTCTAAATTCTTAATTTCTTTTTACCGTTTAAAGCAGCAGGGTGGCATCGTATATTTTCTTGGATATTCGCCAGCTTAATGCCTGGATAGCAATGGTGCTATCGTAACTTACAGCTACCTGTACATGAAAATGATAAAAAAAACCTATGTCGTTAACGACTATGTCATCGACCTGATTTCTGGATTTATTACCCACCGAAAGACAGGTGAGACAAAGCGTCTTGGTGAATATCAATTAAAATTGATCACTGTGTTACTGGAACATGTCGGTGAAATATTATCTCGTGACGAGATAACAAACCTAGTGTGGCATCGCCGTGTTATTGGCAATAACAGTTTACCAAATGCTATTCATACCCTGCGCATAGCACTCGGGGATGAGAACAAACAACAACGTATTATTCAGACAATTCCCAAAATGGGTTATTTACTGGATCCGGAATTTTGCGAAATTATTGAAGAAAACAGTGAAGATCAATCTGACGAAAAAAATAACACGTTTCAAGAAGGTCACTCTACTGACAGTCTAGCGCCCCCCCTGTCAGCCAAGGACCAAGATAACGACTCAATACACGCCTCAGATGAAAAGTCATCACCGCCAGTGGAATCAGAAAAGACGGATCTTACTGAAGTCTCGCCTGCATTTCCCATACAAAAAACACCCCCTCAAACGGTCAGAAAACGTCCGACATTCAGCCGTTTGAGCATAATTTTATTGGTATTGTTGGTTATCGTCATCGGTGCCGGTGGTAGCTACATTCTTTATCAGAAACCTGCTACCCCCCACTACCAAGCCGTTGAGCAAGACTTGGGAATGTACAGCAACATCCGTATTTTCCAACTGGTCGACTCACAGTTATCACTACAGGATAAGGAAAAACTGAATCAGCGTTTGAAAGACACTTTCTATATGATAAATAAGCAAGTTAAATCAAAAAACATGCATATTTCTGTTTACTATTTTGTGTCATTAAGACGCCTGGATTTTAATTTTTCAGTCGAGAGTCAATGTGAGAATAAGCAACTTGGCATGACAATTTATCATTGGCGGCAGAGTGAACAATTACTCAATAATTTAATTTATCGAGAGATGGAGAGAAAAGTGAATGAAATGGCTCAATGTTAAAAACGGAATGATGCTGACAATATTGGCACTTTTCCTTTCATTAGCAGCGGTCAGAGTCTCTTCTGAAGTTAGCCCACAACAACCCCTACAAGCCCAATTACAGATGGGTTTCTATGATTTGTTGTCACAACAAAAAGAGATTTATGACGCCAGAATCACAACAACGCAAGGTGGTGTGATCAGCACAATTACTAACCCTAACGATAATCGCTTTATTTTTAAGGGGAAGTTTACAGTACACAACGCGCCAAATGGTCAGCTCAGTTTTAATTACAGCCCGATATTTTTCAATAACCCAACCTCTGGTCGTATGATTGATGGCTTTTTGGATTATTTGGTCCATAACACTGTGTACATGACCCCCATGGTCATTGATGGGCAACCATTATTATTTGGTCAAAGTGGGATTGTTCTTGGCGAAAAATCAAAGGGGAAATAGCCCCCCTTTGATTTAATTTATGGCAATGAATGGCACTAAGATAAAAGTTAATTACCCAGCAAATTTCTGACGGTTAAGTTATGTATATTTCCTTGCCCATTCAGTGCCTGTAACAGTAAGTTATAGTGCGTTTTTCCTTGAGCCAATTTATCAGCCAATGATTCCGCCAATAACTGCACTGAATCTGATGACGGGAAGCTGCTCATACTTTCAATACTTCTGTGCACTTTTTGTTTATGTTCATTAAGCTCTCGCATTTGACCGGTCATTTGCGTTAGTGCTTGCTGCAAACTGCCCAAGTGTTTTTTAGCCTCTGTTGGCTGCTCAGTCATATGGCGAATATCATCAACTAATGCCGTTTCAGCGGTCAATGTTACAGGCTGAGTATCACCAGAATTAAAGCGATAACCCTCGCCGCGTACGCGAAGCTGGTTAACGTCTTGCCAACGTTGTTCGTCAATACTGAACCGGACTTGGCCATTGGGCATCAATTCACCATGAATTCCTAAGCGCCCTAACCCTTTGTTCAGCACCAACAGATTCTGACGGGCATTTCCCTGCGCAGGGAAGCGAATGGCAACAACTTTATTTTCAGTACCTTGTAAAGAAAAAAGGAGCGTTTCCTCTTGTGGGGATTGCAATACTTGCTTGGCATCCTGCCAGTTGAAATTAACTTTTACCGCCTGCCCCAGTGCAATATTTAATTGCCGATCAACCGTATTTGCTGAAGCTAATCTGCGACGTTGTAACCAGTCGACCGTTTTCTCCGCTAATTGCTGCACTTCAGTACTGACTTTCCCTTGCTGTACAGCATGATGCAATTGAGCAATTTTACGTTCAGTTTCATGTAAATACCGATCCGCTTGCTGTACAGCGGTCAGTTGCTGATTAAGTTGCACGTTATAGCGTAATGGCTGGCTAGAGATAAATGGCGAGTCCGGAAAATTCGATATTACCTTGCTTTGCTTCTGACCATTAACAGGCTGGTGCTGATGAACGGCCAGCGGATGACTGGATGCCTTGTTTCCACGCAGCCCGTGAGTGGCGTTAAATCCTACCTGCATGACATTTATTCAGCTTATATTAAGTTAAAAAGAGAAAGATTATTGACTTGATTGTACATTTTAAAAGTACTTATCAAGGCATTTTGGTGAGCCTGCATTTCAAACATCATTGTCTGAGTTTCAACTTCATCTAATCCCACCAAATTGCGCGCAATATCGTTATTGGCCTCTTCATTTCTTTCATGGGTATCTGAAAGTAAATTAATCCGATTTTGGCGGCTACCCAATTCAGTTTCTGTGGCAGCCATATAATGGGTTGCATCATCAATCAAAGCCAACATATCATTTAACTCAGAGGAATAACTGGTTTTATCTGGGTTAGTTTTCATTTCATCGCATAACTTTTTTAATTTAGTTAGCGTGTTCGTGCCACCCGAGCCTTGCAGACCAAAGGCGTCCTGCACATGTATATTTTCACGAACACTTATCCCATTGGCCGTAATTGTCTCGCGATAATCATTATTACCATCGTAATGATACTCTTGGGTAGCCGCATCATATCTAATAGGCTGAGTATCCGTCGCAGTACCCGAAAAAAGATAACGCCCCTCACCACTTTTAGAATTTAAGAATGTCACAATCGTTTCTAAGCGAGCTTCAATCGAATTGCCGTAGCTGGCCATATCTAAAGTGCCACGGCTGTCATTTACTGCTGCCAGTAATTCATCTTTAATATCATCCAGTTCGCTTTTTAATGCAGTGACATTCTTTTCCTGCTTGGTCAAACTATTATTTAATCGTGAGATATTTTGTTTATATTGATTAATTGCTGATTGTTCTTGTTCTAATTGCCCCATCCATGTACTGGCAATAGGATCATCAGACGGCACCATAACCCGAAGCCGGCTATCTATCTGTTTCATTAGCTTCTCTCGCTCGGAGTTGCTATTGCTAACCGATTGATGCATGGTGGCCGCCATCATTGAAGTGGTGATTCTCATTGTTATATCCTTATTTAATGTTAAAACAGGGCTAATAGATCACGGAATAGTTGGTCACCGGTAGAGACAACTTTAATATTCGATTGATAAGCACGTTGATATTCCATCAAGTTCATTGCTTCTTCATCTTTCTCAACACCGCTAACACTCTCACGTTCACGAGTTGCTTGAGTTAATACATCGTTTGCTGCTTTTAACTCAGTTTTATTCCGACCACTTGCCACACCAATATCACTAAATAACCCAACACAAGCATCACTCAAGCTCGAACGATGGCCGCCATTGAATGTAATTTGTTTATCTTTAATCGCAATAAGTGTATGCAAATTAGCATTATCGCCTGGCCCCTTGCCATTACCCGCCAGTGCCAATTGTTTTAATCCGATGGCATTAACTTGCAGCATACTACTGGGATTGCTGGTATTAAATGTAAACAGTGCAGCCCCGGCATTCCCCTCTAAATCTGTACCTCTCGCGAGCTGATCGTTAAATTCTTTTGCCAGTTCTTCAGCAACATCACTTATTGTTTCCTGAACACTGCTCAATATACCGGTTTCATAATCATATAAGCCCCCTAACTGGCCACCGCATGACATATCTATCGGAGATTGGTTGCCAGAGAAGCTAAGATTCAGTGTTGCAACACTCGTGTTTGGATTCGCGACGACGGATGCAGCAACAGAACCATTGACCAGCGGTTGCCCATTCTTCAAAGAAATATTGAAGCTCCCATCCGTCGCTTGTATTGAGCGGATATCCATTAAAGTGCTTAATTCTTTTATTTGTTGATCACGTTTATCCAATAATGCATTGGTATTGACCCCCGTTGACTCTAATTGCACTATTTTCTGATTGTAATCAGCAATCGAATGGGTCAAAACATTAATTTGCTCCACACAACTTGCCCGTTGATTTGCGATAGCCTGTTTCTGATCGGCGATAATTCTGTTTGTATTATTAATGCGTAGAGCAAGAGCATCCGCAGTATTGATAATATTCTGTCTCTGGGGCAAAGAATCAGGAATTAATGTTGCACCATTTAAAGCTGCATAGAATTCATTCAATCCTTTAGAAAGACTGGTACTTTCCGTCGATACCGCAGATTCCAACTTATCCAAATAACGTTGCTTACCATTGAAATAAGCATTCTGGCTATTAGCCCGCCACTCTTGTTTGACCAGATATTGATCTGACAGGCGCTTAATACTGTCGACACGGACACCGCTTCCGGCATTAGGCCCCACACCATGAGCACCAATAGCACTTTGTTCTGCCCGTTGACGTGAATAACCTGCAGTCTTCATGTTGGCAACATTCATTGCCGTGGCACTTAGGTGCGCCTGAGCAGCTTGCGCCCCGCTAAATGCAGTTTTAATAAAATTCATGGTATTCCCTGTTATCTATTTTCGGTTATTACCGATTTAATGGTTAAAAGCGGCTATTGGATATCCATCCTTAAATAGCCGACACGGGGAAGGTGGCTTATTGCCCAACTTATTGATGACCTAATTGCTGAATTAGCAAATGGGCAATACCGCTGCTGCGCTGTGACGCCAGCGTGGAAGCCAGCTTGTCATCATAAAAGTCACGCATCATGCGCTGTTGTTTGCTGTTAAAGGGGTCATCCGCCGCCGCCAGTGCTTCGCCCGCTTTGCGCATTTGAGCCAATAATGTGCGCATAAAAAGCGCCTCAAATTGCACTGCCGCTTGTTCCAGATTTTCAGGCAATAAATCGCCAGAAAAACTCCCCGGGATGACCGGAGCTGATTTATTAATTGCTTCAACCATATACGCGCCTTAAATCACATAATTATCTTAAATAACGACCAGTTCGGCATCTAATGCCCCCGCTTCATGCAAAGCTTGTAATATCGCCATAATGTCATCAGGGGAGGCACCTAAACTATTGATAGTGTTAACGATACTGCGTAATTTCGTGCCATTGGGCACCACCACCATTTGATTGCGGCCTTTGGTCACCTCGATATCACTGTCAGGTGTGGTAACGGTTTTACCTCCGCTTAATGCGTTGGGTTGGCTGACATTTTTCTTTTCGCGAATACTGACCGTCAGATTGCCGTGAGAAACCGCGGCAGAGTGCACAATGACACCCTCACCAATCACCACCGTGCCAGTTCGAGCATTAAACACCACGCGGGGTGACTGCTTACCGGCATTGATTTGCACATCTTCCAGCAATGACATGAAAGAGACGCGCGCGCCGGCATCCTGTGGTGCATTGACCATCACATTCGTGGCACTTTGCGCCACTGCCGTATTGGCACCAAATGCACGGTTCAAGGCCAAGGCCACATTATTGGCCGATTTAAAGCTAGGCCGTTTCAGGTTAAGCACCACCTGACTGTTGCTTTGAAAATCACTCGATATCTCACGCTCAACACTGCCACCATTCGGGATGCGCCCCACGGTTGGTGTATTGACTGTGACACTGGAACCGCTGTTCCCTTCTGCTTTGATACCGCCCACAATCACATTGCCTTGCGCCAATGCGTAGACCTCACCATCAGCACCGCGCAATTGGGTAAGTAACAACGTGCCACCACGCAAGCTTTTTGCATCACCAATCGAGGACACGGTGATATCAATGGATTGTCCACGGGCATAACCCGGAGGTAAGGTGGCACTGATAGCCACCGCCGCCACGTTTTTGACCTTAGGATCCATTTTTTCCGGCAACTGCACACCAAACTGGCGCAGCATGTTCGCCATAGATTGGCCAGTAAATTTCACCTGATTTTTATCGCCCGTGCCGTCCAAACCCACCACCAAGCTGTAGCCCACCAGTTGGTTACCACGAACGCCCTGAATATCAACCAAAGAGCCAAGGGGCTGGGCCATTACGGCGGGGAGCGCAAACCACAATCCCACCAGCACAAAATAACGTCGTAACATGTCGGCTCCTGCCTAGATAGGGAATAACGGGTGGTTAAAGAAGCGCGTCAACCAACCGGCTGAGTTGGCATCACTAAGCGCACCACGGCCTGCGTAGGAAATTCGCGCATTGGCGATACGCTGAGAAGAAACCGAGTTGTCTCGCTCAACATCATCAGCCCGTACTAAACCGGTGACACGCATGTACTCATCCCCCTGATTGAGAGTGAGCCACTTCTCGCCACGAATCACCAAGACGCCGTTAGGCAACACTTGATGCACTGCGACAGTAATGGAGCCTCGTAGCATGTTTTGCTGGGCGGAGGTGGCGCTGCCGTCAAAGTCGCGCTTACCGGAGATAGAACCACCGAACTTTTTCAGTTTTTTCCCCAAGACTTCGGGGATGCCCAAGCTCATATCGTTCTTTTTGCCAAAATTGGTTTTCGCCTGCTTGCTCGATTGGGTCGACTCATCCAATTTGACCGTCAGAATGTCGCCCACCCGATAGGCACGCCGGTCCTGCAATAGCGACCAGTTATAAGCGGGCTGAAACAGCCCGCCTCCTGCGTTGACCGCGGACGGTTGCACCAGATTGGCCGGTGGAGCGAAGGCGGCGTCATCTTTATGCACCAGCAGCGCTGGGGTTTCACAACCACTCAGCGCCAATACCAGCGGTGTTAATAGTAAAAAACTTTTCATTCATCATTCACTTTTCAACGGGGATGCTGGCGGTTACAACTTTTGAGTCACAAACTTCAGCATGTCGTCAGCAGCAGAAACCATTTTGGCGTTCATCTCATAAGCACGTTGTACCGTGATCATGTCGACCATCTCTTCAACCACTTGCACATTGGAGCCTTCCAGTGAACCGTGTTCTAACTGACCAAATGCTTCTTCACCCGGCACCCCTTCCACCGCCGTGCCACTGGCCACGGTTTCTTTGTACATATTGCCGCCAACGGCCTCTAAACCGGCTGGATTGACAAAATTGACCAGCGTGATCTGCCCCAATTCTGCGGCCTCTGCCTCCCCGCCTACGCGAGCCGTAACAGTGCCGTCTTTGCCTATCGCCAAATCCTGTGCCCCCGCGGGCAACTCGATTTGGGGGATAAGCGGCATGCCCTGCGCGTTGGTCAACACACCATCAGCATTGATGGATAAATTGCCCGCACGGGTATAGGCAAGGTCACCGTCGGCGGTTTCAATTTGGAAAAAACCCTGACCGGCAATAGCCACATCAAATTCACCCTTGGTGACCTTAATATTGCCGACAGTAAATTGTTTTTGTGTCCCCACCACCTTGGAGCCGCTACCAAACTGAATACCATTGGGGGTGGCATTATTTTGGTCCAGCGGTGTACCGGGGGTGCGTTGGTTTTGATAAAACAGGTCTTCAAACACCACACGGTCACGTTTAAAACCGTCAGTGTTGACGTTCGCCAGATTGTTCGAAATCGCGTTCATCTTGGCATCTTGTGCCGCCAAGCCGGTTTTACTGACCCATAAGGCAGGATTCATAAAGACTGCTCCCTAAAATTACTATCCATAAATAAGCATGTGTCGCGGCAGAGGTTAGCTGCCGCGAATCATCCGATTACCCGTTTGCGCCAACTCTTCGGCCACTTTCATCATTTTGATTTGTGCTTCAAATTGGCGACTAAGAGAGAGACTGGCAGTCATTTCGCTGATGGCTGATATATTGCTGCTTTCCAGATGTTGGCTAATCACCTGAATATTTTCATCACGGGGTGCAGCACCACGGCGGGCGACCAATAAGCCACGGTTATTCTTGCTAAGTTGGTTAGCCGGAATATCCACCAGTTTGATGCGGTCAACGTCTGCGGGTGTTTTGATGATGCCGTCTTGAGGAATAATGGCGATGGTGCCATCATCGGCCACCGAGATGCTGGAATACGGCGGCAACACAATCGGACCGCCATCTCCCAGTACTGGCAACCCATTGATGGTCAAATCACCGTCCGGGCCGACATTCATTTGCCCATTACGGGTATAAGCCTCACGGCCCCCATTGAGTACAGCAATCAACCCACGGTCTTTCAGCGCAATATCCAGATCGCGACCCGTTTCTTGCAAACTACCTGCGGTCATGTCGACCCCACCATTTTGGCTCAGTACCGCCACACGGCTGCTGTAGCCGCCACCCGGCACCTGAGCCGCCGTGGCGCGCTCCAAATCGGCACGAAATCCCTGCGTGTTAACGTTCGCCAGGTTATTAGCATGAATTTTTTGTTGCGTCAGACTGCGGTTAGCCCCGCTGACGGCGGTATAGAGAAGCTTATCCATTACAGCACCTGGAATAGCGCATTCATCATGCTGTCATTGGTGC
The DNA here is from genome assembly GCF_902726565.1 of Yersinia vastinensis. GTDB lineage: Bacteria > Pseudomonadota > Gammaproteobacteria > Enterobacterales > Enterobacteriaceae > Yersinia > Yersinia vastinensis. The sequence goes on along the minus strand of NZ_CACVAF010000001.1, from coordinate 342,863 downwards.
TAATGATTTTGGTATTCGCCTGATAATTACGTTGCGCGGTCATCAAACCAACCAACTCAGCGGTTAAATCAACGTTTGAAGCCTCTAATGCGCCGGCTTGAAGCGTGCCCAACAGCCCTGAACCGGGAACACCAATGAGCGCCGCTCCAGATTTTCCTGTCGCGGTCCAAGTGGTGCCGTTTTGCGCTGTTAAGCCATTGGGATTGGCGAAGTTAGCTAAGGCTAGCTTGCCTTGCAGCATCCGCTCACCGTTGCTGAAGGTGGCATAGACTGAGCCATCATTTTCAATGCGCTCGCCATTTTTGGTACCTGCAGTGTAACCATCACCTTTGTTGGTAGTCGTTAGAAACTCAGATTGAAATTGGGTTGTACCGGTGTAATCAAGGCCAATCGTGAAGTTAGCTGCACCTGCAGGAGCATAAGTTCCGGTAATGTTTTTGCGGTTACCAGCGGTCATCACACCGGAGGTATCAAACTGTAATTGATGAGTTACCCCCCCTTGTACTGCACCATCAACGGCATAATGAACATTCCACTCACCCGCTGTCGCACCTTTCACAAAGTATTGTGTCACCGCATGTTGACGGCCCAATGAGTCATAAGCAGTCGATGCTGAAGTGTAGTTAAATGTCGCTTTATTGTTCGAATCGAAAGGGGCCACCGCAGGGGCACTGTCACCCGCAGGCAAGTTCGCTGTAAAATCCAGTTGACTGGTGGCTTTCGCTGGTAGTCCTGCGGTACTTATCTTCAAATCACCGATATTACCGGTCTGCATATTCCCCGCAGCATCAACAGGATAGCCCTGTAATTTCATGCCACTGGCATTAACCAGAAAGCCATTTTTATCGGTTTCGAACATGCCCGCACGAGTATAAGCCTCGTCACCGTTGCTGCTTTTCACCACAAAAAAGCCATTACCCGCGATAGCCAAATCCATTGCTCTGTTCGTATTGTCAATGGAGCCATCTTTGCTGATATTTTGGGCCACGCCGCTGACACCAACACCGAGCGCTTGAGATTGCGCATACATCGAGGAAAACTCAGTTCGGCTAGACTTAAACCCTTTGGTGGCAGAGTTGGCAATATTGTTACTGATCGTGCTCAACTGCTCGGTCACTGCACTCAGGCCGGTATTGGCAATGTTAAAACTCATAAAATATTTCTCTTATAAAATAATGGGTTACTTTTAAGGTTTGTTGATGCTGGGTTACACACCAAATTGTTTAATTTTGCTGTAAGGCACATCGCCAATACCGGCAACATTCAGTTGTGCAGTCCCCCCTTTGGGCGGGATACGTACCGTGTTGACGGCCCCGGCCAACTCCAGCGGAATCAACTCTTCCCCACTGCTGCTCACGGCACTGAGTTCGTATTGGCCCGGCTTAAGGTTGTGTTTGGCAGGATCAATGGTGAAATCCACATGACCGGCATCTTGTTCACCCAAATCGATGCGATGCTCTTGCCCTAATGCATCAGTCAAAAACAGCGCTACCGTGGATGCCGCCTGCTCAATGGTCAGCCGCCCGCTTTGGCTTTGCTTACCCAGCTCAACAGTGCTGCTTTCTACCATCACTTTTTGTCCGACCAAATTGGCCGTCGCCATGGCCTGCATCCGCTCCATCTGCACCGTGTTCCGGTTCAACAGTTTTGCCATGTTCTCGGTGGATTGAACTTGCGAGAGCTGGGCCATTTGGCTGACAAACTCTGTGCCATCGGTTGGGTTCAGTGGATCCTGATTCTGAATTTGTGCCACCAGCAGCGTCATAAACTGATTATTAAGCTGCTCTCCCATAGGAAGCTCCCCACCCGCAGGGGAGAGCGAGTTATTTGCTTTCGTTGATGCATTTCTGGTTTCATTAATATTCATCATTAGCGCTCTCCGAGCCTTAACACACTCTGTTGCATACTTTTGACACTGTTGAGGACTTCAACATTGGTCTCAAAACTGCGTGAAGCCGACATCATGTCTGCCATCTCCGAGACCACATTTACCGCCGGGTAAAACACATAACCTTGAGGGTTAGCCAGCGGATGATTCGGCTCGTGGCGCTGCACCGATCCCCCGGTTTCCACTACATCCAGCACTTGTACCTGCGCACCGGTGATACCGCGAAGATTTGCGGCGCTACGGGGGGAATACACCGCAGAAAAGACCGGACTACGCGCCTTGTAAACATCAGCCGCAGTGGCTGCAGGTGACTCCGCATTCGCCAGGTTGCTGGCGATAGTATTGAGCCTGATGGTTTGGGCCGTCATCGCAGAACCTGATACCCGATAAATATTGTTAAACGACATTTGTTATTTCCCTTCAATCGCTTGCTTCAAACCCGTTAGTTTCATATTGAGAAATGACAAGCTGGTTTGATAATCGAGGGCATTTTTTGAGAACTCCGCCTGCTCAACATTCAATGCCACCGTGTTGCCATCCTGTGAGGGTTGATAGGGCAACCGATATTTCATTTGAGGTGATGCCATTTGAGGTGATGTCATCCCAACCGCACCTCGTTTTGCCCGTTGCATTTCAGCGACAAAATCAATATCTTTAGCCTGAAAATTTGGCGTATTCACATTAGCCAAGTTGGCGGATAGCAGTTCTGCTCTGGTCAGTCGAAGCTGCATCGCCGTAGGGTGAATCCCTAATGCTTTCTGAAAATCAATGCCCACAAAATACGTCCTGATTTGATGTTTAAACGCTGTTACTGCACGAATTCACACCCAACAATGCAAACAACGTGCCAGGTTTATAACATCATGATTAATAACATTTTTTCACCATTTAACTCGCAAAAAAGGAAGCGAGACTTCCTCTCGGTAACGACCTTTTCTGTCCGCCACCGCCGCCGATGGATATCCCTCTTTATTGGCCTTATGTCACTGTCAGTGAACGTGGCTCACAGCGCTGAAATCCACGCTCGAAAACAGGTTCATGCGCAGGTATTGCAGGCAGCCAGTGCTGAAATTAGCCAAACAGCCAAAAATAAAAATTGGCAGGGCTATAGCGTAAAAATGAATATTTTTATTCCGGCAGAAGTCAGCCGCTATAAGATTTGCCAAAGTGCTCTTCGCGTAGCTTCCCCCATGAATGGGCATCATGATTTATCGCGTTTACGTTATGACATTTGCTGCCCTGATGGTCAGGGCTGGGAATTGGCTGTCACAGTAAAACCGGATATTTATCTGCCGGTTTGGGTAGCAAAAAATACGCTTGAGCGCGGCAAAGTGGTGGCACCCAGTGATATTGAATTGAAGAAGAAGAATATTTCGACGGCGCAGGGAGGCTATATCACCAACCCGGATGACATTGTCGGATTCACTGTCAAACGGCGTATCCGTGGCCTACAAAGCGTGACCGCAACACAGTTAGAGCAACCTGTTTTAGTCACCCGCGGGCAGCATGTCTTGATGATTGCGCAGCAAGATGGCATTGAAGCACGCATGCTAGGTGAAGCGCTGAAAAATGGCCGTAAAGGTGAGCTTATCAAAGTCAGAAACCTCAGCAGCAAACGCACAGTCAGTGCCATTGTCGATGACATTGGTAAAGTGAGAATGCTGGGTATCACGACAAGTTAAGTTTTGACCACTCTGTGACGCTTTATCTTAATAACCAAGATATCTATCAGGTTGTGGGCCAAAACCCACAACGCAACAGCGGCGGCTCTGCTCACCGCGAGATAACTGACCATAAGGTGATTAGATATGGAAATTAATACACATCGACAACAAATGATGGTAGCGGCACAGGTGGCAAAAGCGGAGAATGCGCCCGCTATTCAAGCAATAGTGCCGATTAAGGCAATTGCGGACATCACACAGCATTCAGCCTCAACCGCAGAACTGCATGCCCAATTGCAGGCAATGCCAGAGATTGACAGTCAAAGAGTGGCTGCGGCCAAAGCAGATATTCAAGCGGGCAAAGTAACACTGAATAGCGCTGATATTGCCAAGGCAATAATCAATTTCCACAGGAGCTGACCCCACGATGGAAACTGCACTGGCAATAAAACAGCAAAGAATTCAGCAGTTGTTGGTGTCTATTCAGGAAGATCGCAAACGTTATATCGCCCTGGAGAAGTTACTTGTCAAACAGCGAGAATTCATGATTAGTCATGATACACAAGCGCTGAAGCAGCTCAATACAAATCTGACAGAACTATATGATATTATTGACAAAACATCCACTGAACGCCGGTTATTAATGCAAGAGTTGCAACTACCTGCTCATAAAGAGGGTATGCATATGCTGATCTCCAAATTGCCAGCGCACTATCGTGAACACGCCTATGCATTATGGGCCGATTTACGCCTTCGAGCCGATGCTTGTCGCCAGCAGAATCACCATAATGGTCTGCTGCTGACAATGCAGATGGACATTTTGTCTTCATTGACAGAAACAAAGTCAGATTTTCTATATGCGGGTTGATGCCTGACTATAGCGGTTTCCAATCCACTTTTATCGCAGTGACATTATGTGATATTCCCCCCCAACGAATCGCCCTAGTTTTTCTCACTAAGGCGATTTTTTATTGGCTTAATTCATCTAAAAATGAGCATAAAAAAAGCACTCAAATTGAGTGCTCTGATAGCGGCAGAGACTGTTTTTATCTTTAATAAGATTAAGCGTGTGTGATGCGACGCCCCAGTATTTCCATAATAGGGCGCATCGGGGGGCGTTTGTGTTTTTGGAGTGCCTCACGAGCTTCCCAACGATCGTGAGCTGCCTGGAGATTTAACCAAAATTCGGGTGTTGTCTCAAAAAGCTCAGAAAATAGCGTCGCTTCTTCTACCGTTAAACGACGACGCCCCTTGCACAACCGATTAACGGTAGCACGGGTAACTCCCATGATCTCTGCCAATTCTTCCTGACCGATCCCCAGTGGAGTCAAAAACTCTTCCTGCAAAATCTCACCCACAGTGGTGGGTTCACGGGTCGTGGTATCAAGCATAAATCCTCCTACTAGGGGTCTTGATGAGGATCAAAGTAGATGTTTTCAGCATACCCCTCTTTCCACTGAAACATTAACCGCCACTGAATATTTACTCTCATGCTGGACCAACCATCAAAAAGCCCAGACAGACGCTTGTAGTCATTACTCGTTGGGATAAACAGATCTCGCTCGCTGTGTGCCGCAGCTAACATATCAAGCTTTTTAGCTAACTGACGTTCTATTGTTGCCGGTATTGCGCGATCTCGCTTACTTTCCATGTAGAACAGTTCTAAATTTTTATCCCGAAAAGACTTAATCATTTTCTGTTCCGTCATTCCATTCGACAGAGTGACTGTATCATTTATAGTTACAACGTGTAAAATATAAAGTTACATTCATGTGGCGTATAAAATAGACGATAAGCATAAAAAAGCACTCAAATTGAGTGCTTAACGATTGAGTCATCTCTCTACGGTATTGCGCCGTTGCCAGCATTGTGCCGCTTGACTATCTGTGGCCTTTTGCTCACTGCGCCCCTGTTCCAACTGGTGCTGTTCTTTCTGCTGCTCCAACACGATAGCCACGGTTTTTTCTTGGCGGGCTTGCTGTTGTAACTGGATTTGCAACTTGCCAACTTCCATCGTCGCCAAAACCTGCTCCTGCTTTTGCCAATCAATAACACGCTGAATATGCCGCTTATAGTGCGCATTATTGGCCATTTGTAAGGCCGCCACCTTGGTCTCGGTATTTGACGACAAATTCGCTAATGAAGACAGTGCGTTGATATTGCTCTGATAGCGCTGACAAAGCTGCTTTTGTTGTGCCAGTTGGCTACTGGCTTGGTTCAATGCTCGTTGGCGTAGCTGCTGTAATTGTTGCAGCGTTTTGATCATATTCATTCGCATGCCTTTTCATTACACGGATATAGCACATTCAGATGCTCAAGAGTGGCCGCAAGTGATGCCGGTTGGCTCACTTCCTGGCGCAGAAAATCAATAATTGCTGGGTAAGATTGTACCGCCCGATCCACCGCAGGATCGGCACCTGCCACATACCCTCCTAGTGGGATCAAGGGCTTGATCTCCATGTAATCGGCATAACACTGTTTTAATAATCGCGCCGAGAGCATCTGTTCACGCGGCGATATTTGATTCATACAGCGGCTGATGGACTGGCCAATATCAATGGCAGGATAGTGGCCGGCTTCTGCTAATTTTCGCGTCAGTACAATGTGACCATCCAATACCGCTCTGGCACAATCGACGATGGGATCCTGCTGATCGTCGCCTTCCGCCAAGACCGTATAAATAGCGGTCATGGTGCCATCACCATCGCTGTTACCTGCACTTTCAGCCAGACGGGGAATAATACTGAAAGCAGAAGGTGGGTAGCCCTTGGTTGCGGGAGGCTCCCCCAATGACAGAGCGATCTCCCGTTGTGCCATGGCGTAGCGGGTCAGGGAGTCCACCAGTAGTAACACGTCTTGGCCTTTATCACGATAATAAGTGGCAACGGAATGGCACAACTCAGTGGCCTTAATCCGCATCAGCGGGGATTCATCTGCTGGAGCAGCAATCACCACTGACTTAGCCATACCACTGGCCTGCAATGAGTGTTCGATAAACTCTTTCACTTCTCGGCCACGCTCGCCAATCAACCCGACCACCACGACATCGGCCTGAGTGTAGCGCGTCATCATGCCCAGCAGCATGCTTTTACCTACGCCGCTGCCAGCCATCAATCCCACCCGTTGCCCTTTTCCAATGGTGAGCAGGCCATTGATGGCTTTAACACCGACATCCAATGGTGCACTGACTGGCTGGCGTTGCAGTGGATGAATTTGCGGCAATTGCGGCGCCAAGGGCGTATCGCCACTCAGTGCCCCTTTGCCATCGATGGGTTCGCCCAGACCATTAACAACTCGCCCGAGCCAACTGTCACCTATCATTAATTCGCCGTCCAACTCACAAGGGAAGACCCTCGATCCGCCCATCAAACCATCGGGTTGTTTAAAGGGCATCAAGTAGGTGACCTCCCGGTCAAAACCGACCACTTGGGCATCGATAAACGTTTCTGCCGTACTTTCAATACGGCAACGTTGGCCAATAGCCAAACGGCACCCCACACTTTCCAGCAGAATGCCGTTAACACGCACTAAACGGCCAGAAACTCTGGCTAAGTTAATGTTATCAATAGATTTTAAGGCATTATCTAGTGCTGCGAGTTCACCCATGTTCTTGATCCGGCAGCAAGCTGTTTTTCAATGCGTCAACACATTGATCCAGACGATGCTGGCAACCCACATCAATTTCCGTGGTGTCTGTTACCACTCGGCACTCACCGCTGACCATATCTGCATCGGCAACCAAACCCCATTGTTGGACTTTCTCTGGTGCAACATCATTAATGCGACCCAGCTCAGTAGGGTTCAAATACACTTTCAGTTGAGTCGGGACGGCAGGCTGGGCCGCCAAGGCTTCTTCCACGAGCGCCAGCAACTGCGCTGGCTGCAACGCCAGTTCACAGCGGATGACCTGACGAGTGACTTTCTCCACCAATTGCAGCAACTCATCACGACGGCGGTTTTCATAGGTCCGTAAATAGTCACGCATTTTGGCGACATAATGGGAGAAAGGCTCCACCGCCTCATTAAAACGGCAGCTCTCCAACTGCCGCCCTTCCACTTTTCCTTTTTGCACACCATCGTCATAGCCCAAACGGACGCCTTCCTGATATCCCTCCTCTTTTCCATCGCCGAGGCCCTTACTGAATCCTTGGCTCACCCCCTCTTGGAATCCTTCCATGAGCTGTTTTTGGTATTCCGCCGGATCCATAATCCCCCCTTCAGCAGCCTGGGGGTTTTGACGATGCTGGCGTAAAGGCGGAAACTGATGCACCCGCACGCTCATTTCGCCGGCGCGAGGGCTATTTTTCTTTAGCATTGCCTTACTCCATGGTCTGTTCAGCGAACAATTGCACTTGGATTTCGCCCGCTTCTGCCAACTGACGCACCTGCACCATAATTTCTTTGCGCACATGCTCTACCCGGCTCACCGGCACCGCCCCCATGCGGTTTGTGGCATTTTGCAATTGCTGTATCTGGCGTTTTGGCAGCACGTCATAGATAGCTTGGCGCAACACCGGCTCGGTGCCTTTCAGGGCAATCGCCCAGTCGCTCATCGGTATATCATCCATCAAGCGCTGCAAAGTCACTTCACTCTGACGGCTCAGAATAAAGAACTCATACATTTCATCTTTGAGATCATTCAAGACCTCTTCGTCACGCTCCCCTAATTGCTCCAGCAGTTGTTGCTGGTTACCCGGAATTCGATTGACGATATTGGCGGCTTGTTTTATCCCCACCACTTTAGAACCGTGTTCTGACAGCACGGCAACACCGCGCTCAATCAGGCGATCCAGCTCATCCACCACATCACGGTTCACATCATCAAGTTTGGCAATGCGATATAGCACATCGTCCTGGCGGCCCTTTTCCAAATAGGCCAGCACTTCGGCGGCAACATCTGGCGGCAAAAAGGCTAAAAATACGGCCTGCAATTGCAGATGTTCCTGCTCAATCAGTGCGGCCAGTTGTGGTGTGCCTACCCACTGCAAGCGCGTCATACGGTGGCGAATTTCGTCACCGTAAATGCCATTAATCACACTCTTGGCAATGTCACTGCCCAAGGCTTTATTCAAGATGCCCTGAAGATAACTGCGCGATGCGCCGTTAATTCCACTTTGTTCGCGATAATCAATAAAGAAATCATCCAGAGCCTGCCGCGCATGGTTCAACTTGACCCCATGCAGACGAGACATCGTCTGGCTGATACACACCACCTCTTCACGACTCAGCTTTTGCATCACCATCGCCGCCGCTTCTTCACCGATACTCAGCAACAAAATACCGGCTTGCTCTAGACGGCTGCGAATGGGGGCAGCCGCTGAGGGGGTATCACTGACGATCGCGTCATCATTCTGATTGGGGTTTAATTCGTTCATTATTATTAATCCATTGTTTAATGACTTCGGCGACACGTTCAGTTTCTGACTGAGCCAATTGTTGTAAGTGGCTAATTTTGGTTTCTAAACCAGAGCCTTGCGGCGGCAGATTGTCATTCTCTTGGAATGAGGAGCCTGATAATGCCCGCTCTAACTCACTGAGACTTGGGGCTGTACCATTGATTACCTCCGAACTCTGCCCCTCCTCACTCTGCGTGAGACCCACAACTTGCTCATCCTTACGCGTCAGTCGCTTCACTAATGGCCGCAGACCAAATAACAAGAACAGCAGAGACAGCAAGCCGATACCGAGAATCTCAGCCCAGCGGAACGTTGTTGGGTCTTGCCACCACTTAATGGCAGGATCTTCCATCAAAGTCGGCGCAGTAAATGCCAGCATATTCAGGGTCAAAGAGTCTCCACGCTTAACATCAATACCGGCGGCATCTTCAATTAAACGCTTTAATTCATTCATCTGTTCCGGTGACCATTTTTCCAGTGCCGGGGCCGATTTATTCAAGATAACGGCCACCGTCATCTTCTCCAGCTTAAAGCCGGGATAGCGAACATGGCGGATATCACGGTCATAGGTGTATTTACGCTGGGCCTGACTGCGGCTGATGGTAGGTGAAGCCCCAGTTTGCTGTTGCGCGGCCGGCTGATTACTTAAAGAACCCGGTATTCCCATCGCCAGTTCATCGGTGCCATTTTCCTGCTGGATATTTTCATCACTGATACGCGGTTCCGCGCCAAATCGCTCCAGTGTTTCTTCAATGCGGCTTAAATCAAGCTGTGTTGCCACACTGATGCGATAGTTATTGCTACCCACTACGGAACTCAGCAGGTTGGCAATGCTTTTCTCGGTTGTGCTTTGTATGTAATGGGCTAATTCAGCGCCACTTTTCACACTTGGCATACCATTACTGTGGGCCTGATAAGCTTGCGATAGCAGCTCACCATGTTGATCGACCACTCGAACATTGGCCGCTTTCATACCGGGAATGCTACCCGCAACCAACTGGACAATAGCCCCCACCTGCTCTGTTTTCAGAGTCTGGCCATACTTCAGCCGAACCACCACCGAGGCACTACTTTCTGAGCGGTTACTGATAGCAAAAGAGCTGGCTTCACTCATCCCTAAGTGAACGCGGGCATAATCCACGGCACTTAATGCCATGATGCTTTGCGCCAGTTCCCCTTCCAGACTGCGTTTGTAACGAACATTTTGGATAAACTGGCTGCTCCCCAGCATTGTTTCCTTATCCATTAATTCGTAACCCACTGGTAGCGTCGCGGTAATCCCTTTGGCAGCCAGCAACATACGCGCTTTGCCTAATTGATGTTCAGAGACGAGTACCTGACCGTTGTCTGGGCTAATCCGATAGGCAATGGCCTCCCGATCCAAGACTTCAATCATCTGCGCGACGGGAATATTTTCCTGCGAACCAAACAGCGCGGTATATCCCTGCGCATTACGCCATAGGCTGAAAATAATGACGCCAGTGACCAAAATGGCCACAGCACCCATGAGAATGTTTTTTTGATGATTACCCAACGGGATGAAGGATAATTTTTGCTTAATTTTCTCTAACACCGATTTACCCTACAACGCTGTATTCATGACTTCATCCAGTGCAGAGGTAAGCTTGTTACGCACTTGCACCATCGCGGAGAAAGCCACACTGGCTTTCTGACTTGCTAACATCGTGCCGGTTAAATCATCACTGATGCCCATATCCATGGCGGTCTGCTTATTGCTGGCCACATGTTGTAAGTTATCCACGCTGCGAATCGCACTGTTGAATACGGAGGAAAAAGAGGGGGAATTCACGTCCTTTTCCGGACCCCATAAGTGACTCTCATTGACCTGCGGGACTGTGCCAAACTCAATGCGATGACTTGCCTGAGCAGCCATCTGCTGCATTTCCAACATCACAGGCAATTGCAGACGTGGCATATTGATAGCGCCGACCTTATCCATCTTTTTTCCTCTTACGAGTAACACTCGATGTCGATACCATCTTCACGCATATTGGCCAGCCGATATCGCAAAGCGCGGGGAGTAATACCTAAAAATGCAGCGGTCTTGGATTTATTTCCCTGATGTCGTTTTAGTAAATCCACAATATATTGATACTGGGCCAACCGACCACGTAATTTAATATTGCTGCCATGATCGGTCGGCTGAAAATTTACAACTGACGATGTCAGATTATTGGCTTGCGTTTCACTTTCTACTGATGAAAAGTCATGTGCCGTAGATAAACCTAAATGTGGTGTATCTATCAGCCCGTTATTACTCATAATAATCCCTCGCTGAATAACATTTTCTAACTCACGAACATTACCCGGCCAAGGGTATGCCTGTAACTGATTTTGCGCGCGTGGCGTTATATTTATTTTTACGTCTAAAAAGTTTTTATATTTATTAAAAAACGCCATCACCAGCGGCATAATATCTTCTGGTCTTTCTCGCAAAGGTGATATATGGATAGGCACAACAGACAAACGATAATAAAGATCCTGACGAAAACGCCCTTCGGCTATTTCAATACTCAAATCTTTATTAGTTGAAGCAATAATTCTGATGTCGAGTGGAATTCGTTTATGACTTCCCAAACGCTCAACTTCTTGTTCTTGTAATACTCGAAGTAATTTAACTTGCAGCGCCAATGGCATATCGCCAATTTCATCTAATAATAATGTTCCACCATTGGCCTGTTCAAATTTACCTGCGACACTGGCTACCGCCCCTGTAAAAGCACCTTTTTCATAGCCGAACAGAATGGCCTCCAGCATACTCTCAGGAATCGCTGCACAGTTTACGGCCACATACGGTGAATTATCGCCCATGGCTTTCTGATGGATATATTTTGCCACACACTCTTTCCCCGTACCTGTTTCCCCCGTAATTAATACAGGAACATTAAACTCTGCAACACGACGAGCTAGCGAGAATACACTCACACTGGAGGGAGCATTCGCGACAAAACCATGTTCGCTCTTCGATAACATATCTACAGTCATATTCATCACAATGTATTTCCTCTCCAGTAAAGCGGATGAAATGCGCTCAATAATTAATAATACGACACAAAAAAAACAGTCTTAAATGGTTAACAAATAAAAATACGAAGACCACGGCGAATTATTAATAACGGTTCATAAAGCAATGGCGTAAATCATTGAGAACGAGACTATAAACACCCTATTGTAAATAAAGTAATTAAATAAAAATTAAAAAAATTAACCCATACAAATCAATCAATTAATGATTTATCTACTTGTTTTGTAAATAAAAAACAAATAAATTAATAAAGTATTCACTATTGTATTGAATTGTAATGACTGGTTTAATTAGCACCGATAAAACTTAAGCAACAAATACACAGAATAGGATGCATTAATATATTTGCCACTCTTTATTCAAATAAATACTAATGGGTATGGAAGCCTATTGTTCGGCAATAAAAGTGACTTACTGGTATTAAAACTATCTCACTCATCACCCCTATTGGTGGAAATGAGGAAAATTAGCCTGACTCTGATTTTGGATAAACCATGCAGCAAAACAAAGCTAAAGCAAAGGTTCATAACAAGGACTCGCTCCCCAAAGTGATGACATTAGACATTAATAAACTAGGTCGTCCATATCATAAAATACCCAAGATAGTGGGTGACTACTTTGCTGTTATTGAAAATAACATTAGTCTCTATTTTTTAAAAAAATATCGCATTAATATCAGTTTATTAGATATTAAATTCGAAACCGACTGTCAGTATAAGAATGCAAAGATACTCAGTAGCCAAATGGGTGATATCGCCTTTGATATTGATCGGACACTCCTGCTCAATATCCTCAATGATTACTATGGGTTGACTAAAGAAAAAAACATTACTTCAAGCATACAAAGTTCACCCATAACGCAGACAGAAGAAAGGTTAAAAAACAAACTTAGTATTGAGATTGCAGAACTTATTCTTAACCAACCAACTTTCGGTGAACCACTGGTCATAAAAAACAATAATGCTCATCCTATTGTGTATTGGTCATACCGTATGGATTTTTGGCTAAAGGGATATGAGCAATGTGGTTTCACATTACTGATTGACCTACCTCATGTTGATAGGTTACTCAATACATTAAAAAAAGAATATCAAGAAGAGAAGAAAAAAGCGCAAAGCTTATCAGTGAAACAATTTGATTTGTTAATAAAAAAACTACCTGTTCGGCTAACAAGCCAATTAAGTTGCAGCGAACTAACTTTTGCTGAACTAATGAACTTAAAAGAAGGCGATATTATTCCCGCCGCACTACCTGAAAATTTCCCGGTATTTATTGGCTCGGAGCCTTTATTTAGCGCTGTGGTGACAGAAAGCCGCGGAAAGCTATTTTTATCTGAATTTAATGACAAAACTAATGAGATAAACCATGACTGACCAAACACTCGAACTCAGCAATGATATGGACTTTAACTTTTCACTGGAGGAGAGCGCAACTCTCGCTCCCCAGACAATTGAAGTCGCCGAAGTACCCGTAATTGATAACAGCCTGCATGAACAGCAACGCAAAATATCTCTGTTCAGTCGCATCCCTGTCACTCTGACATTGGAGGTCGCCTCGGTAGATATCCCTCTTTCTGAACTGATGACGGTGAATAATGATTCAGTCATTGAATTGGACAAGCTGGCGGGTGAACCGCTGGATATCAAAGTCAATGGCATCATGTTTGGTCAGGCTGAAGTCGTGGTTATTAATGAAAAGTACGGCTTGCGTATTGTCAGTTTTAACAGCCAAGGCTTGGGTGAACTCGCTTTATGATCTTAAGCCGCCTCCCCGTCACCACTACCAGCATCTTGAGTTGTGGTCTGATTATTTGTGGACTGCTGTATTCCCCCCTTCTTTTGGCGCAAGACGGGGGAATTACCCTATTTAGCACGGTCCCTACGGCTGCCGGTCAGGATTATAACGTCAAAATTGAAATCCTGATCTTGATGACACTGCTTGGTTTGCTGCCCATCATGATGCTAATGATGACCTGCTTCACTCGCTTTATTATCGTGTTGGCAATATTGCGTCAGGCGTTGGGATTGCAACAAAGCCCGCCGAATAAAGTGCTGACAGGGATTGCGCTCGCTCTAACCCTCCTGGTGATGCGCCCGGTATGGACTAAAATCCATCAAGACGCCGTTATCCCTTTCCAAAATGACGAAATTACATTACCGCAGGCACTAAGCCGAGCCGAAGTTCCACTCAAGAATTACATGCTGGCACAAACCAGCACTAGCTCGTTGGAACAGATGATGGATATCGCTCAAGTCACGGGTGAACCCCAGTTGCAGGATCTGACGGTGGTCACCCCAGCCTACATTCTCAGTGAGCTGAAAACCGCTTTCCAGATTGGCTTTATGATCTACATTCCGTTTTTGGTCATCGACCTGATTGTCGCCAGTATTTTAATGGCGATGGGCATGATGATGTTGTCGCCACTCATTGTCTCACTGCCATTCAAATTGATGTTGTTTGTCTTATGCGATGGCTGGACATTGATCGTCGGTACGCTGACCGCCAGCGTTCAGGGGCTATAGCATGATGACTACAGATATTGCCGGAGACATCATTGCAGCAGGGTTGTATCTGGTCTTGATTATTTCCATCGTTGCCATTATTCCCAGCTTACTGACGGGCTTACTGGTCAGCATCTTTCAGGCCACCACACAGATTAATGAGCAAACTCTCAGCTTTCTACCACGACTAGTGATGACCATGCTAGTTCTGATTTTTGCAGGGAAATGGATGCTCACCAAACTGAGTGACTTTACCGTCAGTATCTTCCACCAAGCTGCACAGTTGGTGGGATAAACCGCGATGGGAATTGATATCCAAACACTAACAGCACCGCTATTCGCACTCTGGTTACCCTTTGTGCGGATTTTGTCGTTTTTGCATTTTTGCCCAGTTATCCAACATCGAGCCTTTACGCGTAAAGCGAAAATTGGCACAGCCTTGCTGCTCGCGATGCTGATAACCCCGATGCTCAATCAACCGATGATTATCAATGAGTTGCTGTCAATGAATTCACTCTTGTTGGTCGGAGAACAAATTCTGTGGGGCTGGTTATTTGGCTCAATGCTGCAATTAGTTTTCGTCGCATTACAGGGCGCGGGTCAGATTTTATCTATGAATATGGGTTTGGGTATGGCAGTGATGAATGATCCCACCAGTGGTGCCTCTACTACCGTGATTTCGCAGATTATTTTTGTCTTCGGTGCACTGATCTTTTTCACTCTGGATGGGCATTTGTTATTCGTCACCATTCTGTACAAAAGTTTTGTCAGTTGGCCGATAGGTGAAGCAATTAATGATTTTTCACTACGTTCACTGGCACTAAGTCTGGGTTGGATAGTGTCATCCGCCACACTGCTGGCATTGCCGACAACCTTTATCATGCTGATTGTTCAGGGCTCTTTTGGCCTACTCAATCGCATATCTCCAACACTTAACCTTTTCTCTCTCGGATTTCCAATCGGCATGTTATTCGGCTTGCTCTGCTTGCTGCTATTGGCAATTAATGTGCCGGACCACTATCTCAATTTGACCAACGAGATCTTGGTGCAACTTGAACGGATGAAGGTGCGCTAATGTCTGCCAGTAGCGGAGAGAAAAGTGAAAAACCCACCTCGGGAAAACTGATAAAAGCCAGAAAGAAAGGGGATATTCCGCGTTCGAAAGATGTCACCATGGCTGCGGGTTTGGTGACATCCTTGATCACTCTGACATTGTTTCTGCCCTATTACAAAGAGCTGATTAGTGAGTCATTTTTGGCCGTTGGCCGCATGGCGGGGAGAACGAATGACCCCATGGCACTCGAGCAATTATTGCGGACTAATTTGCTTATCTTTAGCAAATTTCTGGCTACGTTGGTCCCCATTCCGCTGGTCAGTATATTGGCAACGTTAATACCCGGTGGTTGGAATTTCACCCCTGTAAAATTGCTACCTGATTTTAAAAAACTCAGCCCATTGGCCGGTATTAAAAAAATATTTTCTGCTAGTAACGGCACTGAAGTACTAAAGATGTTGGCGAAATGCAGCATTGTACTTTACACCCTATATCTGGTGGTTAATAACTCACTGGCTGATTTATTACGCTTACAGGCATTGCCATTGCAGGAAGCAATCACTGAAGGTTTTATCCTATATCACGGTGTTTTAGTGTATTTCATCACCATCATTGTGATCTTTGCCGCAATAGATATTCCCCTCAGTACATATCTCTTCACCAAGAAAATGAAAATGACCAAACAGGAGGTCAAACAAGAACACAAAAGTAATGATGGTAATCCAGAAATTAAAGCTAGGGTCCGTCAATTACAGCGGCAATTTGCAATGGGGCAAATTAACAAATCAGTGCCTAGTGCTGACGTTATTATTACTAACCCAACGCATTTCTCAGTTGCATTAAAATACGCCCCAGAGAAAGCGAGCGCGCCCTATATTGTCGCAAAAGGGAAGGATGACATTGCGCTATATATCCGAAATATCGCTAAAAATCATGATGTTGAAATTGTTGAATTCCCTCCTTTAGCACGTGCTATTTACCATACAACCAAGGTTAATCAACAGGTTCCCGCCCAGCTTTATCGCGCAATAGCGCAGGTACTAACCTATGTTATGCAGGTCAAGTCTTGGCGTTCCGGGCAGGCCAATATGCCGGTGTTAAATACCCACCTTGGTATTCCCAAAGAGATGCAGAAATTCCATGATGAAAAATAAACTAAATAATCTTGCACATACATTAAAAGAGATACATATCACTGTTCCAATATTATTGCTCTGTGTGCTAGCAATGGTTATTTTGCCATTGTCGCCAATCGTATTGGATATTTTATTTACCTTTAATATCGTTTTGGCTGTATTGGTTTTATTGGTCAGCGTCAATAGTCAACGGCCACTTGATTTTGCAGTATTCCCAACCCTATTGCTAATTGCGACCTTGCTTCGCTTAACACTGAATGTGGCCTCAACTCGCGTGGTATTGCTCGATGGGCATGAAGGGCCGGGGGCAGCAGGTAAAGTGATTGAGGCTTTTGGTCAGGTGGTCATTGGCGGCAATTTCGTGGTGGGTTTTGTCGTCTTTATTATCCTCATGATTATCAACTTTGTGGTTGTGACAAAAGGTGCCGAGCGAATTTCTGAAGTCTCTGCACGCTTTACGCTAGACGCATTACCCGGCAAACAGATGGCGATTGATGCCGATCTTAATGCAGGGTTAATCAATCAAGAGCAAGCACGCCTACGCCGTAAAGAAGTTGCCAGCGAAGCCGATTTCTATGGTGCAATGGATGGTGCATCCAAGTTTGTTCGTGGTGATGCTATCGCCGGTATTATGATTTTGGTGATCAACGTTATTGGCGGTATTTGTATTGGTATTTTTAAATATGATCTGAGTGCCAGTCAATCATTCCAGCAATATGTATTACTCACCATCGGTGACGGCTTGGTTGCACAAATTCCGTCATTATTATTAGCCACTGCGGCAGCAATCATTGTCACCCGAGTCAGTGATGGTGGTGACATGACTGATGAAATTAAAGATCAGTTGCTGGCTAAACCTACCATTTTGTATGCTGCGGCATTCGTGATGTTCATTCTCGCCATTGTACCGGGGATGCCCCATCTCGCCTTTCTCAGCTTCACCGGATTACTCCTGTTCGCCGCTCGTCAGCAAAGTAAAAAAATACAGCAAGCGGATGTTGAACCCGATCTTACGGCCCTCAACCAAGCCATCTCTGATGATAATTCGCTGAACATCAATTGGGATAATATTCCTGTCGTCGAACCTATCGGCCTTAATCTTGGTTATAAATTAGTGACATTGGTCGATGAAGCAAAAGGTCGTCCTCTGATTCAACGTCTACGCGGTGTGCGGCAAATTATTTCAGAGACTTGCGGAATTTTATTACCAGAAGTTAAAGTGCGAGAAAATTTTCGCTTAAAGCCCTCTCAGTACACGATCAATGTGAATGGTATTAAAGTCGCCGGAGGGGAAGTTCATATTGATAAGCTGATGGCTATACCGACCTCAGAACAGTATGGTGAAGTGGATGGCATTTTGGCGATAGATCCAACTTATGGTCTGGCGGTCGTGTGGATTGAGCCACAAGATAAAACGAGCGCCCTAAACTTCGGTTACCAAATCGTTGATTGTGCCAGTGTGGTTGCCACACATGTTAATAAAGTCGTGCGGGACCATTTACCGGTGTTGTTTAACTATGATGACATAACGCAATTACACCAACGCCTTGAGTCATTATCCCCTAGGTTGGCTGAAGACTTGACCACTGCGCTTAATTTTAGCCAGTTATTGAAAGTGTATCGCCAATTATTAACCGAGAATGTCTCCCTAAAGGATATCGTGACCATTGCAACTACGTTATTGGACAGTGCGAATATCACCAAGGACTCACTCTTATTAACTTCTGATGTGCGTTACGCATTGCGAACCGGGATCGTTAATAGCATGAATGGTGATGATAAAAATCTGGCGGTTTATACCATTAATAATGAACTAGAGAATATGTTGCTGGGATCATTGAATCAGGCGCAACAAGCAGGGAAAGTAGTTTTAGATAATTTCCCTGTCGACCCTAATATCCTAACCCAGCTACAACAAAATATGCCCGTCATTAAAGAGCAAATGAAAGCAGAGAATCATCCCCCTATTTTACTGGTAACACCACAACTACGGCCATTGATAGCGCGTTATGCTCGGTTATTCTGTAATGGACTAAATGTGCTGTCTTATAATGAAGTGCCTGATGATATGGCACTAAATGTGATTGGTACACTGGAATAAAAGCCACCATCCCAAAGATGGTGACTCCCATGGAAGAACTGAACAAACGAGCAAGTCCCGATGAGCTGACTCAAGTCAGTGATTCGGGCGCGTGAGAGCAGCTAACAACCCTGCAACTTCATGTCGCAGGATGGAATCCAAAGTCATTGGTGTTGCAGGTAGGCAGCAAACGAGCAAGTCCCGATGAGCTGACTCAAGTCAGTGATTCGGGTGCGTGAGAACAGCTAACAACCCTGCAACTTCATGTCGCAGGATGGAATCCAAAGTCATTGGTGTTGCAGGTAGGCAGCAAACGAGCAAGTCCCGATGAGCTGACTCAAGTCAGTGATTCGGGTGCGTGAGAACAGCTAACAACCCTGCAACTTCAAGGACGCAGGATTTAATTATCAATAAACGTCTGCTGCCACTCACTAATCGTCTTCGGCCTTTTCTCTTTATCTTCAGGCACATTAGTAAAATAGTGAATACGCAGGTTGCCGTTCTTTTCTGGTGCGACGAAGGCGGCCCATATTTGGCCGGTGCGATTATACATTATGATTGATGCCCGCTTATTTGCGGCCCCTCTAACCCAGGTAGATAATACTTTTGCACCCCGGTTATCGAGATCATGGCTATAAATATAGACGTTGGCTGAGGCAACAAATTGGTCATAATTTTCACCCACTAAATGACGGAACTCTTTATCGACGGCTGCATCAGTGAAAATACCGATAGAGAGTAGACTTGGCGTTTCGCGGGGATCTTTTTCTGCTCTTACATATTGACCATCAATAAAAACATCTTTTGGCATCGAAATACGACACCCCCAGCTACCATTGCTGTGTACTTGCATGGAACCGTCTTTTATCGGAATCAATAGTAAGCGGCAATTAGTTGTGTTTTCAATAACATCAATTACTGCTAACCCTTCAACTTTCCGTGCTTCTGCTCTGAAATTACCGGAATTTTCGCCCGACCAGGCACGACTATCAATACTAAATCCCCAATCTGTAACCCGATTGATTTTAATTACACCGCCGCGATCATTGCCTTTCGTGACATTCCACCACTGGCCACCCCAGTTGAAATTTTTGTCGATATCAGACATAGAAGCGATGCCTTGGAAATAAGCTCGTTGGATACAACTATCACTGGTACAGCTATTCAGGGCTTTTTCCCATGCCCGACGCTGCTGATAAACAGTTTCAGTGTCATATTTTACTAACATGGCTTGATAAATATCGCTGAATGTCTGATCCAGCCAGTGTAGATCCTCATCGCTACACACCGTGTACTCAACTGGTGTCGCGGCACGTTGGCAGTTAATAGCAAAAGATGATGATGAGATAATCATCATCAACAGAAAGAAAATACCGCGACGATAAGACATATTCATTATTTAACCCGATGAAAAATATGTTTTTTATTATTAATGAGATAATTTAAAGCGTGCTTACTATATCTTTTTTAGGATCAAAAATCTTTAACAGATAATAAAAAGCCACCCAATTGTACTAAACATTCAGCACAATCAGGTGGCTCACTGATATTATTTATTTTAACAATAATTTCTGTAAATTCTATGGCTTAATTTCAATCACTATTATGCAGATCTCGCGTTATCCGACAGATTAAAAACAGCAACGGCCTCAGTAAGTTGGCGAGCCTGCTCTTCAAGTGAAGCTGCAGCAGCAGCGGACTCTTGTACTAAAGAGGCATTTTGCTGTGTCACACCATCCATCTCGGCAACAGCTTGACCAATTTGGCCAATTCCGCGGCTTTGCTCATCAGACGCCGAGGCGATCTCCCCCATAATATCAGTCACATTTGTCACAGCCTGAACAATACTGTTCATCGTATCCCCCGCTTCAGAGACTTGCTTAGACCCTATATTGACCCGAGATACCGATTCACTGATAAGCCCCTCAATTTCTTTAGCTGCCTGTGCACTGCGTTGAGCCAAATTGCGCACTTCGCTGGCGACAACGGCAAAACCGCGGCCTTGCTCACCTGCCCGAGCGGCTTCAACTGCGGCGTTTAATGCCAGAATATTTGTCTGGAAAGCAATGCTGTTGATCACACCAATGATATCGGCAATGCGGCGCGAACTTTCGGTAATACTGCTCATGGTCGCGACCACGTCACTAACAATACGCCCACCATTTTGTGCGGTGGTCGAAGCATTCTCAGCCAACTTACTGGCCTGATGGGCATTCTCCGCATTCTGTTTTACTGTTGCATTCAACTGTTCCATGCTGGCAGCTGTTTCTTCCAGTGCCGCAGCTTGTTGCTCAGTACGCGAAGAGAGGTCAGCATTACCTGCTGCAATTTCACCTGCGCCGGTATAAATCGCATCGGTACTATTACGAATAGTCGATACCGTGTTCACTAAGCTATTTTGCATTTCGCGTAAATAGGGGATCAATTGTCCAACACAGTTACGCCCAAACTCGGCCATTGGGCGGCCTAATTGCCCTTCTGCCAAACGCTTAAAGTGTAATTTAATCGCATCGAGTGGGTGCACCAAATAGCTGACGATATAGCGGTCAGTTAAGAAAAGAATAATGACACCCGCAATTAATGCAGCCAGCAGTGCCCGTTGGCACCAAGCCACTAACAATTCAACCCGCAAGCTGGCTGCTTCCGTTGATGCATCAACAGTTGCATTATATTTCTCAACTGCAGCACCAAATTCACGACTCAATGGCGGGTAACTGTTATTAAACAGATTGTTATAATCTTCAAAGCGATTATCACTCACCGCCTTAAACATGGGTTCAATCCCTTTATTTAATAATGTTGACCAGCTATCGATGGTTTTATCCGTTAATGGCGGGTCCATACCCTCATGGGGCTGAAGTTTAAACATCGCCAAAGCCTCTTGCGTATTTTTAAGCGCGACACCCGCCGAAGCTAATTCACGATCAGCATCAGCCACGGCACCACTTTGGCGATAAGCGGCAGCACGATTTAAGCGTGTGACCACCCGAAAATATTGATCATTACCACGGTTAATAATATTAATGTTTTTCTGTTGGCTAGAGCTTTGCTGCAAGGAGTGTGTTAATTGGTTAAGTGAATATAATGTAAAGGTAGAAACGCCTCCCCAGAGCAACAAAAATATAACAAGAATAGATAATAACGCCATCCTGATGGTGATATGTTTTAGAAAATTCACGGGAATGCACCTGTGTTTTATTTTTTAGTTTATTTCCTTGAGATTTCAAGGTGTTTATCACTGATAATTTCCGCAGAAAAAAGTCTTATTATCAGGATTAATTACTAAAATAGCATAAAACCGACACAAAAGATCAAGATGACCGATCAATAATAACCAACCGATTGATTTTACCTATTAAAATGTAAATAACGATCGCTTTTTTTGATCGTAAAATGATGAGAAATCCTCAGTATTTACTTCAGTAATATGTGTTTATTTTGAATATAAATACAACATTGACATGTCTATTAACTGTTATAACTATAAGCTGATTAATTAATTTATTTTCAGCAATACTATTCACTAATTTTAAGTCAGTAGAATTAAACACTCTATTAAATAAGATTAGGCGAGATAAATAAAATACTAACAAAAATTCACATCAAACCATCTGGCATGATATTCAGCAGAATTTATCTATTTATTTGTTTTGGCAATTTTGTATTTTTTTGAAAATGAAAGTACAACGAAGGAAATAACTATTTTATGCAATACACAAGGGGAAAATACATTACGCCACACTGGCTATCTCTAAGAGAAAAATAGCCAGTGACTTTCTTTGCTCACTGGCCTGATATACCTTAATTTGTCGTAGGGATGGCACCAAGTGGTTGCCTAAATTGACTTAAATTATGTTGATACTCGAAAAGATCATCCAGCCCGTTCTGGTGAGTGATGGCAACCAGCGTACAGTGAGGAAGATACTCTTTTAGCAGCGACAATAACTGTCTGGCGGTTGTGGTATCCAAATTGCTGGTTGCTTCATCAAGGTAGAGGGTATCTGGTCGATTAACCAATGCTCTGGCAAAAGCCAAGCGTTGGCGTTCACCACCTGAGAATATTCGATCCCAATTGAGTCGCGCATCAAGCCGGTCCTGCCAATTCGATAATCCCACTTTATGTAATATCGATCGCAGATAGTCATTATCCACGACAACAGCTTGGGGATAACACAGCAATTCGGCCAACGTTCCCTGCCCCAGATAGCTCTGCTGCGGCAACAATAGGTTTCGCCCTTGCGGTACATTCCAACGCCCTGAATAATAAGGCCATAAACCACTCAAGGTGCGTAACAATGTGGATTTTCCTAAGCCACTTTCTCCCGTGATTCGATGCCAGTGACCTTGAATACAGTGCAATTTTATATCGGCTAACAGAGGAATACCTTGTGGTGTCGACAGTGATAAATCTTGGGTAGCTAAATCTTGCCCCTCTGTTGCCAGTGGCTGTTCACGCTGTTCATCCAAAATAGCCTGTTTAAACTGGCTTAAACGTTCCAGTGTCGCCGACCAAGACACCAGCAGGCGATATGCACGCACAAACCAACTTAGAGCACTGTATACCTGACCAAAAGCACTGCGGATTTGCATTAATCCACCCAGTGTCACCGTTTTATTTAAGAAGGCGGGCAGCGCGGCAAAAATAGGGACAATTAAGCTAATACGACCATAACCGACGGTGAAAAAGCCCAAATTACGCTCGCTATTCATTAACGCACGCCAATTGGTCACAATCGCTGAGAAATTACGCTTTAAATGGCGTTTTTCCTGATTTTCGCCACCGTATAGGGCAATTTGCTCGGCATTATCGTGTTTTCGCAACAATGAGGCACGAAAATCAGCCTCTGCTTTTTGCTGTTGGTAGTTTAAGCCATGCAACCTTTTACCAATCCAGTGCGTTATCAAACTGCCCAGCAAGGTATAAATGACGGCCACCCACACCAAATAACCATAAACAGTGATATTTTTTCCCCACAGCGTAAATTGCTGCACACCAGAGAGATTCCACAAGATAATGACAAATGAGGATAACTGAGCAAAATTGACAATAAATGAGATAAATAACTCAAGGGTTTTAGTGACAAATAAATTGATGTCTTCAGCAATACGCTGGTCAGGATTATCCATTTTCCCATTGAGTGATAAACGATAAAATGCCCGTTTAGCGAACCAACTGTCGATCAATTGTTCGCTCAAGGCACCACGCCAACGAATGGTTAGCAGCTTGATCAGCCAATCTTGATAGACATAAATTGCAATGTAAATAGCGATATAGACGCTATATTCTTTGACTAAACCATAGAGTTTCGTGCTGTCGAATGCCCCGAGTGCATCATAGAAGGACTTACTCCAATTATTAATTCTAATATTCAGATAAACCACGCCAAAACCTATAGCGAGTATCGAGGCCAATAGCAGCCATGCCTGCCAATTTTGGCGTTTACCCCAGAATGGCCGGCTCAAGTCGAGTAGCATTGCGAACAGCTTTTTCACGGCTGTTTCTCCCCAGAATGCACGATGTTCCCTTGCACTTCGGCCTTTTGCTGCCGTGGCTGAACTATCGATACCACACTGTTATTCGGGTTATATAGCTGTGCTGCTGCTGCACGAACCCCTGGTAAGGTAATGGAATCTGCTAATGACTTCACTTCCGTCAAATAATGCGGATCGCCATAATTCTCGTCACTGAGGATCAACAATCGCATTTGAGTCGCCGGGTCACTGAGGCGAGAAGCTTGATTGCGCTTGAAGTGGCTCACGGCACCATGAATATCTTGCTCGGTAATCAACGCCGGTAACTGAGCAAAAATTTGTTCAGCTTGGCGTAATAACGCCTCAATCCGTGCTGGCTCACTGCCAAAACTCATCGTAGTTTCAACCCGGTTTTTTTTATCCGTTAATGTGCTATCAATCTTCATACGATAGATACCCAGCGAATCATCTCGTAAGGCCGCTTTGAGGTATTTCCGAGCAAGATCCTGCGCAATAGCAACTTGAACGGCCTGTTGTGGTGTCCATTTCAGTGGGGTAAAGCTCCAGACGTTTAAATCTGATCGCGGCTCTACATTCCATTTATTGCGTGTTTCACGATGACCCGGCTGTGGTAAATAGTCTGGCGCAGCGGCAATCTTTTGCCGAGGGATACCCGCCAGATAGCGCGAGACTTTTGCCTGCAAGTCAGTGGGTTCCATGTCCGTCACCAGATAGAACGTAGCTGGTGCAGCCGCACTTCGCCGCCATTGAGACAACAGCTCATCCTGATTTATCGCCATTAACTGCGCGCGCGTGGGCCGAGCAAAGGCTTCTTTACCAAATCGTAATTGAGTGATTAATTGCTCTTTATTATCACCAACAGAATCTGCGCTTTTTGCCGTCATCCGCAGCAGAGAGCTTAAGCTCTCTTTCATCACGTCTGCTGCAATTTGTGGTTGCTGATGCAGGCTATGATATAACCGCAATAAGTTATCCAGTTTTGCAGTATCGGTCTGGCCACTTATCTGCAATTCAGTCGGACTTTGATTAAAACTGAGTGAAAGCCCTTGCTGCTTTCTCCAGTCGGAAAATTGCTCTGCACTCCAGCCCTGCGGGCCACTTTGCTGCACAAGTTGCGCCGCTAACTGAGCCTGCCACGGATTAAGGTCTGGAGACATAAATCCCGCATGGCTGACGGCAGTAAACCAGACTTTTTTGCCTGCCTGAGGTGAGCGTAGCCAAACCACGCGGTCGCCATTACTGAGATGCCAAATATTGACGTGTTGCTGCGGATAATGTTGCTGGTGCACAACCGTGCCGGAAGCCTTGATGACAGGTAATGCAGGAATAGCGATAGCCTTTGGCTTAGGTTTTAACGGGGCAATAACGGTGTTGTTGAGATGTTGATCTGCACGCAGAATCGCCCCAGATGTTGGCAATACAAACGGTGCACTCCCCGGTACAGTAAATTGAACTAAACGGTCGGGAGAGGATAGCCAGCGCTGAATACGTGCATTGACTTTATCGGCATCTATATATTTCAGCGCCGTTGCTGCCCATTGGTTAATTTGATTTTGGCTGGTCATCGGCTTGTCTTGAACCAGCGTATCACTGACTTTTTGTACCCATTCGGCAAAATCACGGCGCTCTTCACGCCCGTTGCTTTTCGCCAAGGTTTCCAGCAACTCTTGTTTGATGTCGTTAATATCTTCAGCCGCGATCGGGTAACGTTGCAAACGCTGAATTTCACTCTGAATCTGTGTTAACCCATGATGATGCCCATCTGGCGTCACTTGCGCAAAAATACCCAACGCGGATGTCGTGCGGCCGATAAAGGATTTTCTGATAACCATGGTGCTGACTGCGGGCGGGAAAGTATCTTGCTGGCGGCGGAGCTGACGGCTAAGTGCTGTGAGTGCAATTTGATCTACCAAGCGTGCGTATAATCCGTCATAGCCTGTAGCGCGGCTGGCCGATTCATCAAAACGATATACCCAAGAAACCTGACTGCCGCCACTTTGACTATCTTGTAAACGAACGACACGCAATTGTGTGGATAACGTCGGTTCATAATAGTTTCGTGCTGCCAGTGCATTGCCAGATAACGGCGCAAAATAGCGGTTAATCTCTTGTTGAACTTTTTCACGATCAATATCACCGGTAATAATTAAATGCATATTACTCGGTACATACCAGCGCTGATAAAAAGCATTTAATTCACTGACGGGCAAGATTCTAATATTTTTCTCATCACCAATAACAGGCCGCTCGGGATAGCGGGAAGCAAAACGAATAGCCTGGATTCGCTGCTGATTCATCCGCTCGGCTACACCGAGTTTGCTGCGCCACTCTTCATAAACAATTTGTCGCTCACGATCCCATTCTGGCTGAGTCATATTGCTGTATCCCGCCATCTGGCTTAATACCGCCAGTGCCTCGGATAATTGTTTATTCCCTTTAGGTGGACTGAACAAATAGGCTGTGCGCTCATAATTGGTCATTGCATTATAGTGTTGCGCTCGTACCCAGCCTTGTTTATGTAGAAACTCAGAGACCCCCTGCGGATAATTTTTACTGCTGTGAAACACCATATGCTCCACCATATGGGCAACGCCACTCTGTTGATTTTCTTCATCTAAAGAGCCTGCGCCAACGATCAGACGAATATCTACTCGCCCATTTTGTCCCACCAGCGGCACCAGTAAATAGCGCAAACCATTGGCCAGTTTCCCCTCAATGATTTCCGGTGCTGGGCTGCTAATTTCCTGTGCGTAGGCAACAGAACCCCCAGTCAGCAGCAATAAAAATCCTGCTGACCAATAGCGCAATATGCGTGTCATATTTATCCTTATTATTTAAAATTGCTTACCAGCTATATGTCACATCCAACCAATATTGACGGCCCATCTGATAATCTGATTCCGTTTTATTGACATGATTAAGTACGTTGAATATATCCAGCCCCACTTTAATATTTTGTTTTCCTAGCGGCTGGGTATAAGAAACTCGCCAATCAAGGTTAATATTCGGGCTGAATTGTTCTTCTTCATACACATCCATTGTGCCGCTATATCCCTGACAACGTATATCTGTGTTACAAGCGACAGTCTCACGGCTTGTTATAGCCCGATAGCCAGCGATATAACTCAGCCGCTGTGTCCAATCCAAACGCCATGCAGGAATTTCTGTATTTAATTCCGCGAATGCAGACCACGGGCGGTTAAAATTATCTGCAGGTTTATCGATATTCCTGATCACCTTACCTTTATAGATAATGCGTTCATCAGGATCCGCCTCATCGTCATAAGTGCCGTTTGTGCTATAGCTGCGCTGAATATTTGCCCCTAAATTCCATGACAAAACCAGCGAATGCCAATCAATTGGCGCAACCGGTGCCACGGTTAGAGAATAGGTATCGGCCTTGGTGCTCCCGCCATTGGTCATGACATAGGTCTTCGTACCCTCAAGTTTTTCTGCAGCAAATTGATCTTTACCCTGCCGATGTACCCACTTTGCTGTCCAGATAGTGTCACCAATGCGTTGTTGTAAGCCGAGGTTCAACTCGTCACTGTAGGGGGTATTAAGTTGGCTGTAGTTATAGTTGGTGGTTGATTGCGTTTTGCTATAAACCCATTCATCCGGTGTCGCCATTGGGGTTTTCCCCTTGGTACAACTCCCACTGGCTGACAGATGTCCTGCACGACATTCGAGGTAAACCTGTTTGCGGGATTCGCGTAATTTGTAAGCCAGAATATTGCCCGCATAATAACGGTTGGCCCCGGCAAACAGCTCGGTATGATGATTGTTCCAGACGTCATAAGTGGCATTAAAACGTGGCGAGATATTGAGGTTTTTCATGTAATCGTCATAGTCCACGCGCACGCCAGGCATCATGGTTAGACGAGAAAAAGCCGCAGTATCCTGCAAATAAATACCATAAGTGCTGGCATTGACGTCAGTTTTGCCCGCGTCATACACCGTGCGCTGGTAGAAATATTGGTCACCATCAACACAACCAATATCACCGTGGCAAACCACTTTTGGCGCTGCAATTTGGTTAGTGAAACCATAGCTGGTCGTCGGGCGGTTATAGCTTGCCGTAGAGAACTCAGCGCGGTAGCCGATATCGACTTTGTGACTCACCGGTCCTGTAGAGAAACGATTGAATGCCATATCTTGCTGTAAAATTTGGCTTTTCTGCTGTGTTTCTACTTTTCCATAGCCACCAAAACCAGCCAAGCTGACTGAACTGCGCCAATCAAAACTGGGGCTGGCCATCCAGGCAAAATAGTTCTGCTCTTGGTTATCAATGGTGTTTTCATTTTGCCGATACGCCAACTTGGTATTGAGGGAACCCCATTGATTCTGATTCTCCCAATCACCATTAATGCTATAACCGCCGCCTTCATTGGTGAATTTACCATTCATGGTATTGGCGCGAACAAAAGTCGAGCTGTGCGGTGAATACAGTAGGGTCAGATTAAATTTATTATTTTCGTCGCTGTCCCAAGAGCCACGTAATAAATAAGTTTCGCTCAGCCGGGATTGAGCTTCCCACTTTTGCATATAGGTGTGCCAATAAGGGATGGCCGACTCTTTGCGATTATAAGAAAAAGTAAAACCGGCATGGTCATTTAGGGGCTGATTAACCGTGATGCTGTAAAAGTTCTTGGTAAACTTTGGTTGAGCATCCGGCGTGCTGGCTTTATTAAAAGTGGCTTGTTTCTTCTCATCAATTTGGTACTTAGCCCAACTAGAGCGCGTCGTGCGATAAGAAATATTGCCACTGGCTTCGGTAAATGATGGGCGTTTCAGCGTGGCATCTACCACCCCCCCGGTAAACTGCCCGTATTTAGCGGAAATATTACTGTCATATACCGAGACTGAATCCAGTAAATGGGTATCAATCCAGAAGGCTTCGGGGTGGCCGGCAGGAAAGTCGGCCCCTGAATTACCATTTGGCGCTTTCTCAATATCGCCAACATTATCACCGGGATTTAGCCGATCATTGTTGGATAATCCATCAACAATAAAATTGTTGTTATAAAACTTTTCCCCATGGAAAGAGACCACCTCAGGGGCCAACTCTCCTGGTGTGGTGCTATTTCGTGACGTTTCAGGAAACTGCACATTAGGATTGGTACGTAATAATTCGGTGATATTGCCATTGCCGGTAGGCTGCTTGGCAATATCCGCTTCAGTGAGTTGTTGGCTGCCTATTTGTAATTGACCTGGCGCACGCCCACGCACCGTCATCACATCCCCGCGGTGTTGAGTGCTGTTAGCCGTCTTTGGTCCTATTTCATTGTCAGCATCGGCGCTTTCCCCAGTTGCGGTAGCCAGTGGGCGCAAAATATAGCTGCGACCATCTGCGGACAATTCCGCATACAATCCACTGCCTTTGAGCAGTAATTCCAGCGCCTGCGACGTGCTGTAATGACCACTGATTGCAGAGGCCTGTTTGCCGATTAATAAGCGGCTATCGACACCAAATGTTATCCCGGTTTGTTTGGAAAATTTCGTTAGCGCGCTATCTAACGGCTGCGCAGTAATATTGATGACTCTAGTGACGCTACCACTGTCTGAAATAGCAGTAGCCAACGCTGAAGTACCGCCAGACAGAATGACTGCCAGCAATGTATTCAGCAAAATTTTCCTGCTCATGTATTTACCCTGAAATATTTTTATGTTTTCAGGATCAAAGACGCACCAAATAAAAAAACGGGCAGTTGATAATGAAATTAATTATCATTTTCATGAAATAAAATTTAATTCATTGAATAATAAATTATTTTTTAGACAACCAGACGATGCCGGGTAATGATGTATTCACATTTAGCGGCAATGATTGTCCGAGTAAATTGAGTGCCTGATCGCTGTCCGTGGCCGGTAAAACACCGGTAAAGCGTAATTGGCTTAATACTTCGCGGCTACGAGGGTCGATATACATCAGGCCTGCGCGATAACGTGTTAGTTGCTCAATCACCTGCTCAAGAGAGGCATTCTCAAAAATTAGTTGGTTTTGCACCCAACTATCTGCATTAGGGTTCACTGAGATTGGGCGGGTAATAGCATGTTTATTTAGGCTAATTTGCTGACCCGCTGCCAATAACACTCTGACTTGTGGGTTTTCATTAGCGCTGACGGCGACAGTGGACTCCACCACCGCCACGTGAGTTTCTGCCACTTGCTGTTCAACCGTGTAACGGGTCCCCATGGCCAGTGCCTGTGCATCACGGCTACTGACCACAAAGGGGCGCTTCGCGTCATCTTTCGCCACAATGGCGTACACTTCACCCCGTCGCAATGTGATCAGACGTTGCCCTGATGAGTAATCAATATCAACTGCGGAATTGCTGTTAAGAATGATTTCACTGCCATCATCCAAAGAAATATGTTTTATTTCGCCCAATGCGGTACGTTGATCCGCCAGCCAATAACGATAAGGTAGCTGGCTAAGAAGCAAACCACTGACCATCAGTGCCAACCAGATAGAGACCCGCAGCCCTGAGCGACGACGTACTGGCTCAGGACTCATGCTCTGCCATAAGCCACTCATTTGCTGATAGATTTTTTCGTGCTGCTCATTTTGTTGACACCAGTGATACCAAGCATCTAACAGTTTATTGTGCTCTGGACTGCCCGGTGTTACCTCAGAAAAATGCAATAACCATTGCGCAGCATCTTGCTGAATTTGAGCAACTCCGCCATCAGGGTTATGAGTGGTTTTATGCATGGTTTTCCTGACAAAAGATGCGGCTATGACAATGAATAAGTGCCTTGGCAAGATACTGTTTTACGCTGCTTTCGCTGATACTGAGAGCCTCGGCAATCTCGCTGTAACTGCGCCCTTCAACACGCGCCATTAAGAATGCACGGCATACATTGTCATCCAGTTCACTGACTAGAATCTGTATCGCCTGTGCTACCAACTGATTGACTGCCGCTCGCTCTTCTGCCGATTGCGCGTACTGATCTTCCGCCATCTGCGCTAATGCCACCAAAGCATCCTGCTCCAGCTTACGTTTGCGAAATTGGTCGATCATCACATGATTGGCCGTGACCATTAGATAAGCTCTAGGTTGGCGGATCACACTTGGATCGGCCATGGTCAACAATTTGATAAAGGTGTCATGCGTCAGATCCGCAGCACTATGGTGGCAACCCACTTTTTTGCGTAACCATCCTCGCAACCAGCCCTGATGAGCCAGATAGAAGTTACTCCAGAAAGTGGTCATATGCGTCATGGAGGCCAGCGTATAAAAGTGGTGAGAGGGAACTTTGGCGATCAAAGCTTAACGATAATCATTATCGTCTAAATGATTTGGCAGACGCAATAGCTTTAACTATCTATATATTGAGCTAATAATTTGTATTATTGCATCAATAAAAGATGGGGTAATAATGATAAGTCAGTTAATTAACTCAATTATTGAGTAATTTTTAGAGTAATAAGGCTAATGAACATGCTGGGGATGTGGACATAAAACGTCGTTTTACTGCTTAAAGCTCACATGTTTTGCCTAAAGCACAATTATCGGCAAATATTTCCCTTGTCACTCAATATCAGGTCAGATGGCGCTAACTTAGTATTGATGTAAATAGTTATCTTAATAATAATGACTATCACTCCACTTTGACGTGATAAATTATGACGCGATACCCACAGTGTCAATCAATTCAAGGCCGATATTGACCGGTATAACATCCTTAACGTTGCGTCTTAAAACAGAAAGAGAAAACACCATTATGTCCCTTGGCATCCATCACATTCAGGGCAAAGAATTCCGTTCAGTATTGGCTGGACTGGGGATTGTGAGCCTTATTTTCTTCTTGTTCGGCTGTAAACCGGCTGAAGAAACAACAGGCCAGCAAGCCCCTTCATCAGCCAGTGAAAATACCTCCGCATGGTCGCGCACAGTAGAAACGACAAAAGGCCCGGTGACACTGACACATCAGCCAAAACGTATTGTGTCTACCAGTATCACCATCACCGGCACCCTATTGGCCATTAATGCGCCCGTGATAGCTACGGGAGCCACGGCGCCCAATACCACCGTGGCAGATAATCAAGGCTTCTTTACACAATGGTCAGATGTTGCACAAGCGAAAAAGTTGGTGCCAATCTACCAGACAGAACCAAATGCAGAAGCTGTTGCGGGTATGGATCCAGACCTTATCATCATCTCTGCCACTGGCGGGGATTCAGCGCTGAAGCTGTACGAGCAGTTATCGGTCATCGCGCCCACATTGGTGATTAATTACGATGACAAGAGCTGGCAAGAGCTGGCTATCGTGCTGGGGCAAGCAACAGGACATGAAGCCGATGCTCAACAGGTGATTGATAAATTCACTGATCGGATTAGTGAGGTTAAACAGAATATTACGCTACCACCGCAACCCACCTCTGCATTTGTCTATCAGGCGGCAGGGAGCACAGCCAATTTGTGGACAGAGAATTCAGCGCAGGGAAAATTGTTGCAGGAGCTAGGCTTCACACTGGCGCAAGTCCCTACTGCCGTGAAAGGTAATACCAGCATGGGGCACCGCAAGGATATCATCCAACTCGGCGGAGAGAAGCTGGCTGAAGGTCTTAACGGCGAGACCATTTTGCTGTTTTCCGGTGATCAACCGGCGGTGAACGCATTGAAAAACAACAAATTTTTAGCTCACATCCCGGCAATTGAACACAACCGAGTTTATGCTGCGGGCTATGATACATTCCGGTTGGATTATTATAGTGCGAGTAATTTGTTAGCGCGGATTGAAGGCATGTTTAAGGCGAAACCTTAGTTTTTATCTGCGAGCTGCCTTGCCCTATCTCTTCGCTCGGCAGCTCAAAATAGGTGCTTGGCATCAAAATCAACCGGCAAAAAATTGCCAATGCATTCCCATAATAAGTCGTGGTAGTATGCATCAAACAAATAATAATGATAATCAAAACGATAAGAATACTCATTTGTTAACAAAGAGTTACAATGCCAGCAACTGACTCCCCAACCTCATCTTCATTAAAATCAGCAAAACCGGTCCCGACTATAGGGAGAAGCGCATCCTACCATCCGGGGGTTTTGCTATTACTCAGTATTATTGCATTGATATTGGTTATGGCTGCTAGCCTGATGCTCGGTGCTAAAGCGATCCCTTTTTCGGTGGTCTGGCAGAGTTTACTTGGGCATCACAATAACGCAGACAGTATTTTAATTTTGGAATCACGCCTGCCGCGAACCTTAATTGGTGTACTTGCTGGTGCCGCGCTGGGGTTATCGGGAGCAGTGATTCAAGCCCTTACCCGCAATCCACTGGCTGATCCGGGGATTTTAGGCGTCAATGCTGGCGCCAGCTTTGCAGTAGTGGTCGGCATTACCGTTTTCGGCGTTCATGCCATTTATGGCTATATGATTTCCGCATTTATCGGTGCCATGGTGACAACACTGGTGGTGTATTGGGTCGGCACTCTGGGGGGCGGACGGGTGAATCCTCTACGCCTCACCCTCTCAGGTGTGGCCATCGCCGCTGTCTTATTGGGGATTTCGACCGGGATATCACTGACCCACCCACAGGTCTATGACAGTGTGCGCTTCTGGCAAGCCGGTTCGCTGGATATCCGCAATATGTCCGTGGTGATAGCCGTCACACCGGCCATTGTTCTCGGCTGTATCATTGCTTTGTTGCTGGCCCGGCCCCTCAATGCAATGCATATGGGGGAAGATTTAGCCGCAGCAATGGGGACACGTATTGCCCAAACTCAGTTTTGGGCCGTTGTTACTGTCACTTTACTCTGTGGTGCTGCCACCGCTGCAGTAGGCCCTATCGCCTTTGTTGGCCTAATGGTGCCGCATATTGCTCGCTGGATTGTCGGGCCGAATCAATGTTGGGTATTACCTTTTACTTTGGTGATGACCCCCATTTTGTTATTGGTCTCTGATATCGTTGGCCGCTTTCTGGTCCCCGGAGAATTGCGGGTCTCCGTCGTAACCGCGTTTATTGGCGCGCCATTATTGATCTGGCTGGTTCGACGGAATAAAAGGATGACCGCACTATGAAACCCGTCACTTCCCCGTGGTTATTGGGCCAACCTGATGGCCCGATAAATCTACGTATTCAGCCACGCCGCCTGATTGTTGGTTGTTTATTGCTGCTAACCTGTCTATTGGGGGCCATGCTGGCATTAATGGTTGGCACTCTCTCGTTATCTCCCCTGCAAGTCATTACTGCCTTATTCGGCCACGCCGAAGGGGCGGCGAATATTATTGTCAATCAGTGGCGGTTGCCCCGAGCGCTGATGGCATTGATTTTTGGTGCCGCGCTGGGTATCAGTGGCGCAATATTTCAATCACTGGTGCGCAACCCGTTAGGCAGCCCCGATATTATTGGATTTAATGCTGGCGCTTATACCGGAGCGCTAGTGGCGATCACGTTGTTTAACGGCAACTATTTTGAGATAGCCAGTAGCGCCCTCGGCGGTGGATTGCTCTCCGCCATGGCGGTGTATCTGTTGGCTTACCGCCAAGGAATTCAGGGATTTCGCTTAATTATTGTCGGTATTGCAATGGGGGCGATGCTCACGGCATTTAATACCTGGCTGACCATCACGGCATCATTGGAAGCCGCAATGACCGCCGCCGCATGGGGAGCCGGTTCGCTTAATGGGCTGACGTGGGCGAAAGGGCTGCCATCCGTGATGTTTATCTTTATGGCTATCGGAGCTGCTATGTTACTCAGTCGGCGCATGCCATTGCTGGAAATGGGCGATGATGCCGCCGGGGCTTTAGGTGTTCCAGTCGAAAGAACCCGTTTGAGCTTGATGGCGATTGGCGTCATTTTGATGGCAGCAGTCACTGCCGTTGCCGGGCCAATATCCTTTATTGCTTTAGCTGCACCACAGATTGCCAAACGTCTGACAGGCACCCCTTCCGTCACCTTAACAGCTTCTGCGCTGATGGGGGCGCTATTATTGATTGCGGCTGATTTGTGCGCCCAGCACCTATTTTTACCGAATCAGTTGCCAGTTGGTGTGGTTACCATCAGCATCGGCGGCTTGTATCTTATTTGGCTTTTAATCCGGGAGTCCGGGCGCTCATGAATATTGTCAGCCCTGCCACACACGCTGCTCGTTTGCAGGCCCAGGCCCTGACTCTGGGTTATGACGGTAAGATAATCAGTGAAAATCTGAGTGTTGTCATTCCAGATGGGGAATTTACGGTTATTGTCGGCCCAAATGCCTGTGGGAAATCGACATTGCTGCGAGCCTTAAGCCGTTTACTCAAACCGCAAGCCGGTCAGGTCATTTTAGATGGCAAGAATATTGCTCGCGTTGACACCCGGCACGTTGCACGTCATTTAGGGTTATTGCCGCAAAGTTCGCAGGCCCCGGACGGTATCAGCGTGCTGGATTTGGTCGCGCGGGGTCGCTATCCTCATCAAAAATTATTACAGCAGTGGACACAAGCCGACAAGCTGGCCGTCAGCAATGCGATGCAAGCCACGGGGGTGAGTGATCTGGCTGACAGACCGGTAGATGCCTTATCCGGCGGGCAGCGTCAGCGTGTTTGGATAGCCATGGTGCTGGCACAGCAAACGCCATTATTACTGTTGGATGAGCCAACGACTTATTTGGATATTGCTCATCAGATTGATTTACTTGAATTATTTAGTGAATTGAATCAGCAGCATAATCATACCCTCGTTGCTGTCTTGCATGATCTTAATCATGCCTGCCGCTATGCCACCCATATTATCGCCATGCGCGATGGGCAGATTGTTGCACAGGGCAATCCTCGGGAAGTGATCACGGCCGATCTGGTGGAGCAGGTGTTTGGTATGCCATGTTTGATCATTGATGATCCGGTGTCGCATACCCCGCTCGTGATCCCAAAGGGCCGGTTTTAGGGCCTTACTGAATAGTTCTGCTGTTGATTCTGATCGCCGAACACGAAAGAAATGGCAAAAATCGGCGATAAAAACAGATGAATGTCAGATTGCTGACAAACGCCGTTATTGGGGAGTGCATGCCGATGAGGCCATAGCGGCATAAGCCGCCAGAGCGCCCCTCGGTGTGGCTATGCCCGAGTATCTTGGGTTAAAAAACCACATTGTTTACAGCCTTTTTATTGGCATTTGGTTGCTTACACTTCCCCCAATCATCCTTCTGGGGAACCTAATAAACAGTGCAGCCCATCAATCAAGCCACCGCGCCAGCACAAAGCATCGTGGCCACCAGCATAAATTCGATAATGCAACCGATGCCCCGCCTGACGCAGCGCTTCACTCATGGCTTCATTGACTTGATAAATCACATTCTCACGACGGCCTGCCTCCATAAAAATATCCAATGGATGGCCCGCCCCCAAACCTTGGTAAACCTGTTCGGTCAGCCAGCCCCGACATTTAGCCGTTCCCGCTGTCAATACCTTAAGATTATCAACATCTGGCCACCAAAATGACCCTGACTGGCTTAGTACACAGCCAAAACGCTGCGGCCAATGTAATCCAGCGTATAACGACGCCAATCCACCAAAACTTTGCCCAGCAACCACAGTACGAGAAGCCTTCTCAGTGAAAGGTTGCAGCAAGGCCACTTGTGGCAGTAGTTCAGTTTGTAGTGCCTGCCAAAAATCCTGATTGCAGGGTAATTCCTGCGCGCGATGCGGTTGGTCGATAATATCGATCAACACATAGACACTGGCGGGTAAACGACCGGCAGCCGTTTCATTATCCAATACACCAAATATCGTCTGCCCCTGCGCCCAATACTGACCATCGAGCAAGATGGCCAATGGACGCTCGGTTTTATCTTCCGCGCCAAGACCTTGGCTATCAATTGTGTGGTAAATCCACACCTTGCGACAATTACCTAACCGCGTGCTATGCCAAGTGATCAACTGCAACCGCGTTGGATCGGTTGGCAGTGCTTGGCCCGCATCAATTGGCTGCCAAGCAAGCTGGGGCAAGGCATCGGCCAAATGCACCGCTGACAGTGGCCTTCCCCGGTAACTGCCATGGGCGGCCGTGGGATTTAACGGATCGTTTTCTGCCTGATCTAGCAATGAAATCCACCAATTACGCTGCGCCTGACGTCGTTCTTGTACTGTCCCTTCGGGCAAATTTAGGCACTGCTCGGCAGTAACAGGAATAAAGCAATAACTGCCGCGAAAATCAGACTCCACCTCAGCCTGCCAATACCACACATCCGTCTGGCCCAAATGCTGGAGGGTTTCAGGGTGCACGCTATGGTGGTCAGTGACGCCGTTAACATCGATATAAACTGCGTCGTGTGCCTTTGCTTGCCGATCACGCCACAGGAAGGTCAGTTTTACTTTGCCAGCCGCGACTGGTTCCACCAGTGGAGTTCCCCATTGCGCTATCTGCTGCCACCATGGGTCACTGCCAACCAAAGGGTCTGCTAACAAACGTTGACTGTCCGGGTATTCATTTGTCGTGCCCACACGCCATCCTCTTCATTTCATTGCTCAAGTCTATTAACCCTTAGCGTGCAAATTTTATCCGGCTGCAATCTGATAACGAGTTAAATTCATTCGTGATTATTATATAAATACAAATAATATTGAGAGGCATTATTATTTGCAATGATATGATGCACACCCTTTCTAAAATGCCACCTATTTCCCTGATATGGGTTATTGATATTTCCCCCGTCGGTTCGGCTGATGCGGGTTTCACGATGGCTAGTGTTTAAAGATAAGTAAATTTTCGCTACGACTCACTGTATTTTCTCCCGTGACTTAAAAATAAATCTAACAAATTCATCATGCTAACCTTTTAATAACCTTTCATTTCATTCCGCGTAACCGGACAAAACCATTCTAAAAACAGGGAGATAGTCCTATACTCGCTGACAGGGCTATTTAATACCGCCACTTATTCAGGGTAAACATGCCAGCATTTAAGGGATTACCACAGCTTATGCACCGGATGCGCGCCAGTAAAATGCGCATGTGCGGTATGCTGCTGGTTGCCTGCTGGTTGATCCTCAATGCGCAATTGGCTATTGCTGGCCATCAGTGTGATATTACCCCTGCCGCTTCACCGGTATTCACCCAGCATCAAGGGCATTTACAGCCAGATCGTTTACAGCACTCATCAATGCACGCGATGCCATCAATGATGGATATGTCGCATGGTCAAGCGCAAAACTCTTTGTGTGAAAAACACTGTGTTCCAGACTCGATTCAGTCTGATAGCGGAGTACTGGTGCTCGCGGTACTGCCGACCCACACGGAACTAATGTTGGCAGATGCACAGCAAACACCACGTGTGCATCATGTTGACTGGCACACTCCCCCCATTGTCGGGCCACCCACTGAAATCGCTTTTTGCCGATTTAGAGAATAGATCCAGACATTTTTAATCACATTATTCACGCCGTTTTGGCGTGTTGTGTTTACTTTATGTTTTGGAGCTATTTCTATGAAAGTCTTATCCCACGCCCTTTCCGCTACGGCGGGTATCGTGTTTTGTGCTGCGGCACTGTTCTCCACTTCTCTTTTCGCGGCTACCGTGCCTATGGCTGACAACATGCCAATGTCCCATGACCATGGGGCGATGATGACCGATACTGCACATGATAACCCTGCGGCGAAAGACACCAATAACTACCACTCCCGTGGGCAAATCAAAGCCTGGAATGCCACCCGTGTTTCCATCGCCCACAGTGCAATTGCGGCCCTAAACTGGCCCCCTATGACCATGACTTTCGACCTGCCGGATGATTTGCTGGCCGCCCCCCTCCCCGTGGGGACGCAGGTCACATTCAGCTTCCGCCAGACTGAACAAGGTTATCAGCTCACCGCCATCTCAGCACAGCAGCCGTAAGGCGGGAGCCAAAATGAACCCTCAATTTAATCACCCACAGCAGGTGCGGTTTTCGGCTGCATTGAACTTAGGACTGGCCCGCTGGTTGATGGCTGTAGCATTGGGCCTGCCCACCCTCAGCTATGGCGCGAATATCACATTGGAACAAGCGCTGGTTTCCGCGCAGCACTATTCTGCCGAATTGTCTGCCAATCAACATCAGGTTAATGCACTCGAAAATATGGCAAGTTCTGCCACTCAACTGCCTGATCCCAAGCTGAAATTTGGCATAGAAAACCTACCAGTCGGAGGCAATAATGACCGCCGTTTTACCCGTGAGGGTATGACGATGCAGCGAGTTGGCATCATGCAGGATTATGTCAGCAGTGATAAGCGGCAGAGAAAAGCCGATACCCTGAGTGCTGAAGCCCGCAAAACCGCGGCGGGAAGCGAAACTATCCGTACCCGGCTACAAAAAGAGACCGCGCAAGCTTGGCTGGATCTAGCACTGACTGAACAGGCAGTGAGTGATGCCAAAATCTTGGTGCGAGAGAGTGAAAAACAAGTGGGATTACAACGTGCTGGCGTCGCCAGCGGTAGCACGTTACCCAGTTCAGTGCTGGATGCCCGCCTGACACTTTCCGCCATGCAAGATAGATTAACCACTGCCCAGCGCGATGTGGCATTGGCGCAAACCCAACTGACTCAGTTGACTGGTATTGAGGTTCAACACATCAATGGCCCGCTGCCCTCCTTCACTCGTCTACCCGCTGATATCGCCGTCTTACGCGATGCCATTAATCAGCATCCAGAAGTCTTGCTTGCCAGCCGTGAGGCCGAAGTAGCCAAAGCGCGTTCTGCACAATCTGCTATTGCTGCCACACCAGACATTGGTATTGAAGTTTATTACGCCAAACGAGCGCAAGAGTATGACGATATGGCGGGGGTGATGATAACTGTCGACCTCCCGCTATTCCGCTCGCAACGTCAGGATAAAGACTATGCCGCCGATGTTTCTCGCACTATGGAAGCCAATGACCAACTGACCTTACTGACCCGTGATCATCGGGCGCAGCTCGATACCCTGCTGGCGCAGTATCAGGCCACGCAGCAACTATGGCAACGGCAGACCAATGAAGTTTTACCGCTGCAAAAACAACGAGTTGATTTAATCATGACGCAGTATCAAGCCAATAAAAGCGATTTGAGCAGTGTCTTGGAAGCAAGACGCGCCCTACTCGACAGCCAACTCAATACCAGCAACGCCGCCCGTGAATTAGCGCGTACTTGGGCTGCCATCCGTTATCTGACCCCGCAGGAGATCGCGCGATGAAAAAGTTATTCAGTCTGACTTTAGTGGCTGTCGCCGTCATCAGTGGCCTCACTGGCTATCTATTAGGGAAACCCGCGCCCCATGCCACGTCAGCGATGGCAACCCGTGCTGACACCCCCGTAGAGAATGGCCGTAAAGTACTTTATTGGTATGATCCGATGTCCCCCGGCCAGCGCTTCGATAAACCGGGAAAATCGCCCTTTATGGATATGGAGTTAGTGCCGCGTTATGCCGGCGAAACCGAGGACGATGGCGGCGTGACCATCAGCGCCCGCCAACAACAAAATCTGGGGGTGCGCACCGCACCGGCTGAAATGCGGACACTCGACTATCGCCTTACGGGTTATGGCACTGTCGCGACAGATGAACGTGGCGTGCAAGTGATCGCAGCACGGGCGAACGGCATTATCGAGCAATTATATGTGAGAGCCGATCAGCAACCGGTGATGAAAAATCAGCCCTTAGCACAGTTATGGATACCGGATTGGAGTGCCGCGCAGCAGGAGTATTTGGCCATTCGGCAGTTGGGTGATGGCCCATTAACCGCCGCCGCCCGCCAGCGGCTACAACTGCAATTTATGCCAGAAGAGGTGATTCGCAGCGTAGAAAAAAGTGGCCAACCACAAACTCGGGTGACATTACGCTCCCCTGCCAATGGTTACGTCAATAAGCTGGATATCCGCGCAGGTTCACAAGTGACAGCAACCCAATCGTTATTTGAATTAGCCAATCTTGATCCTGTGTGGATCGTAGTGGATTACCCACAATCACAAGCCAGTTTAGTCCAAATGGGCAGTGAGATTTCCGCCACCACCGCCAGTTGGCCAGGTGATGTCTTTCACGGCAAAGTGAGTGAGTTATTACCCAATATGGATCTCACCACCCGCACTCTAAAAGCGCGAATCGTTTTGGAAAACCCCCAGCAGAAGCTAAAACCGGGTATGTACCTGAATGTGCAGTCTGCGCAATCGGGTAACCTTGAACCCGTGCTCGCCATTCCGCAGGAAGCGTTACTGATGAGCGGCAACCGCAATAGGGTGTTGCTGGCGCAAGGTAATGGTCATTTTAAACCGGTAGAGGTCAGTGCCGGACAAACTCAGGATGGCTGGGTTGAGATCAAATCAGGGTTGAGCGACGGCCAGCTTGTCGTAACCTCAGGGCAATTCCTGATTGATTCAGAAGCCAGTTTACAAAGTGCCTTGCCGCAAATGGATGACACCGCTGAAACCCCCACGCCAGTCATAGATGACAGCGCGAAAACGCCGGTTGATGTCTACTCAGTACAAGGAGAGGTCAATGCGATTAACGGCTCAACGATCACCTTGTCCCATGGCCCGATAGCTGCATTGAAATGGGGGGCAATGACCATGGATTTCTTGCTGCCACCGGGCAATTTATCGCCAGAAATTACTGTCGGCAGTCAGGTGAATTTTACCTTCACCTTAAATGAGCAAGGTGCGCAGATCCGCCAGATCCAACCAGTAAAAACCCATAACAACACAGATATCCATGGGAGCCACTTATGATTGCAGCCATTATCCGCTGGTCATTGCGCAACCGGCTATTGGTGCTGTTGGGGGCGGTGATGATGGCAGCATGGGGGATTTGGTCCCTGCAACAGACACCGCTGGATGCCTTGCCGGACCTGTCAGATACGCAAGTCATCATTCGCGTCAGCTATCCCGGCAAAGCACCACAAGTGGTCGAGGATCAGGTCACTTATCCATTGACTACCACCATGCTATCCGTACCCGGAGCCAAAACAGTGCGCGGCTTTTCCATGTTCGGCGATGCCTATGTCTACGTACTTTTTGATGATGGTACCGACCCTTACTGGGCGCGTTCACGCGTACTGGAATATCTCAGTCAAGTGCAATCCACTCTGCCTGCCGAAGCCAAAACCTCATTGGGGCCGGATGCAACTGGCGTCGGTTGGATCTATGAATATGCCTTAATTGATCGAACCGGCAAACACAGTTTGGCGGATCTGCGCGCCTTGCAGGATTGGACACTCAAATTTGAATTGAAAACCGTGCCGAATGTCTCGGAAGTCGCCAGTGTCGGCGGCATGGTACGTCAGTATCAAGTAGTGCTCGACCCCGAACGAATGCGAGCGCTGAATCTCTCCCATCAGCAAATTGCCAATGCCATTGCCGACAGCAACCAAGAAGGCGGCGGTTCTGTACTGGAAATGGGCGCTGCCGAATATATGGTACGCGCGAGCGGCTACCTGAAAACGCTGGATGATTTTAGAAATATCGTGATAACTGCCCGTAGCGGCATCCCTATTTTACTGTCCGATGTTTCCACCGTGCGTATGGGGCCAGAAATGCGGCGTGGGGTTGCGGAACTGAATGGCGAAGGGGAAGTGGCTGGGGGTATCATTGTGATGCGCTATGGCAAAAACGCCCTAGAAACTATCAATGGTGTGAAAGAGAAACTGCAACAGATTCAGCGGAGTTTACCCGCTGGGGTAGAAATCGTGCCCGTTTATGACCGCTCACAGCTCATTACTCAAGCCATTGACAGTTTGTCGTTTAAATTGCTGGAGGAATTTTTGGTCGTAGCAGTCATCTGCTCGCTATTTTTATTCCATTTCCGCTCTGCCTTAGTGGCAATCATTACCCTACCGCTGGGTATCCTTGGTGCCTTTATTGTCATGCACTATCAAGGTGTTAATGCCAATATTATGTCTTTGGGGGGCATTGCCATTGCCATTGGTGCCATGGTGGATGCGGCGATTGTCATGATCGAAAACATGCACAAAGTGTTAGAGCAATGGCGACGAGATAATCCAGGACAGACACCCGTTAGCCAAGATTATTGGCGCATTTCAGAGCAAGCGGCGATTGAAGTCGGCCCAGCACTGTTTTGCAGCTTATTGATAATCACCCTGTCATTTATTCCAGTCTTTACCTTGCAGGCACAAGAGGGGCGAATGTTTTCGCCGCTAGCCTTTACCAAAACCTATGCCATGGCGGTTTCCGCAGGGTTAGCCATCACATTGGTGCCAGTATTAATGGGCTACTTTATTCGCGGAAAAATTCCTAACGAAAATGCCAACCCTATCAACCGCTGGTTGATCGCCCTCTACCATCCGGTGTTAACTGCCGTACTGGCTCGGCCAAAAACCACATTGGCCATTGCGGGTATGCTGTTACTCGTCACACTGTATCCGCTCAGTCGCTTAGGCAGCGAATTCATGCCGGCACTGGATGAAGGCGATTTGCTGTATATGCCCTCGACACTACCGGGGATTTCTGTCCGTGAGGCCAGCTATTTATTGCAACAAACAGATCGCCTGATCAAAACCGTTCCCGAAGTGGATACCGTGTTTGGTAAAGCCGGACGAGCCGAGACGGCGACGGATCCCGCGCCCCTTACCATGATCGAAACGACTATCCGTTTTAAGCCCAAAGATCAGTGGCGGCCCGGTATGACCATGGATAAATTGATCGAAGAGTTGGATGCTACCGTTAACGTTCCCGGCATTGCTAATCTGTGGGTTCCCCCGATCCGTAACCGGCTGGATATGCTGTCGACGGGAATTAAAAGTCCGGTCGGGATAAAGGTCAACGGTAAGAATGTGCAGCAAATTGAGCAAGTGGCACAGCAAATTGAGCAGGTGGTGCGCAAAGTACCGGGCGTCACCTCAGCACTTTCTGAACGCCTTGCGGGTGGTCGCTATGTCGATATTGATATCGATCGCAAGCGTGCTGCCCGCTATGGTGTC
This sequence comes from Yersinia vastinensis, assembly GCF_902726565.1. Lineage (GTDB taxonomy): Bacteria > Pseudomonadota > Gammaproteobacteria > Enterobacterales > Enterobacteriaceae > Yersinia > Yersinia vastinensis. The sequence goes on along the minus strand of NZ_CACVAF010000001.1, from coordinate 298,746 downwards.
TCGGTCAAGGAACTGCAATCACTAGTAGAAACGGTGATTGGCGGACAGAACATCGGCGAAACGATTGAAGGTCGTGAACGTTATCCTATCAATCTACGTTATCCACGGGAAATACGTGATTCACTCCAGAAATTACGTGATCTGCCGGTGGTGACCGCCAGTGGCGGGCAAGTGGCGCTATCGGAACTGGCGGATATCAAGGTGGCAGAAGGCCCGCCTATGCTGAAAAGTGAAAATGCCCGCCTGTCTGACTGGGTATATATCGACTTACGGGGACGGGATCTGAAATCAGCCGTCACGGAGATGCAACAAGCCGTCGCCCAGCAAATTACTTTGCCAGAGGGCGTCTCACTTAGCTGGTCTGGGCAATTTGAATATCTGGAACGGGCGACAGCAAAACTAAAAATTGTACTGCCTGTCACCTTGATGATTATTTTCGTACTGTTGTATGTGACGTTCAGTAGTGTCCGTGATGCAGCCCTGATCATGACGACTCTGCCCTTTGCGCTGATTGGTGGGGTCTGGTTGCTCTATGGGCTGGGATATAACTTTTCTGTTGCCGCCGCGGTTGGCTTTATTGCACTGGCGGGGGTTGCGGCGGAGTTCGGGGTCATCATGGTGCTGTATCTTAATCAAGCGGTGAAAAAACATCAGCAACCGGGTGTTGCCATGAGCCACCGCGAGATGAGCGCAGCCATTCACGAAGGTGCCGTGCTGCGTGTACGACCAAAAGCTATGACCGTCGCCACCATTATGGCAGGCCTACTTCCCATCATGTGGGGAGGCGGCACAGGTTCAGAAGTTATGCAGCGAATTGCTGCCCCGATGATTGGTGGGATGGTTAGTGCACCGCTGCTTTCAATGCTGGTGATTCCGGCGGTCTACATGCTACTGCATAAAAAAGAGCATCAGCCGTCATAAAACCTCAATAAGCATCATCCTAGCCCCGAGTTTTGTCAGACAAGATTCGGGGCTTTCTTATGAGTTCTCATCGCTTCTCAGTATGCCCAGTATGGCGGAAGGTTAAATTAACCCGATATGCGCCCGTGCTTGGTGAAAATCCCGCTTTAATCGGCAGCACGCCATGATAATTTAAACGTGATGGCCCGCCCCACACCACGACATCCCCTTCACTCAATAAAACTCTTTGACACTTTGCCTCACGAGATAACCCACCAAACTGAAATATTGCGGGTAATCCTAGTGAAACGGAAACAATTGGCTGGCGTAAATCCAGTTCATCTTTATCCTGATGTAATGACAATTTGGCCCCAACATCATAGCGATTTATCAAACAAGCATCGGGTTGAAAATCGGTAAAACCGGCTTCGCGGGCAGCCAAAATAGCCAAAGTCAAAAATCGATCAGGCATAGCGGGCCAACGCTTTTGGGTTAAAGGATCAATCGAACTGTAGCGATACCCCTGTTTATCGCTAACCCAACCCACAGATCCACAATTACTCATCGCGACAGACATCCGATAACCGCCAGGGGTCACAAGATGGCGAAAAGGAGCAACATGGGTTATTTCGGCAACATCAGATAACAGTGATAGCACCTGATCCTGAACATAGTGATGGAGAACCATAGCTCCGGGGGATAACTCTTCTGTCCAAGGCTCTGCGGGTAACTGGGAAAAGAGATCCATTGTCATAACTGGCCGCCTCAGATTAAGGTCGTTGATGGTTAAGATAGTCGATGATTAAGACCATTGCAGTTTACCCCAATCGCCATGAGATCGGCACATCCAACAGATTTACCAATAGCGAACTCAATCTAATACTCACTATCTCGCCAATTTAACTCGCCTTTTTCATCATTTATCTATTTTTTCACCCTCTGAACTCATAATAAATATTATATTTAATTTCTTATGGTGAAAAAACAAAAAGCATCGCTAAAAATATGGAAGATTAATGTCGCAATGACAACGTGTTGATAAATAAAAGATAATAAACGAATAAGAAACACTGATAAATAATAATAACAAATAGCATACTCAGGCTAAATACGTGCTTGTTAAAAACAATTGCATCATGCAAGAATACATCGGGTAGTCATTAAAAAAGATTGAGACTTTAAGTAAAGACAAATCAACAATGAATTAATAACCTTAATATTGCTATTACATGGTAAAAATCACTTTCTAGACCGATAATATCAATGAGAAAAATTCACGTAGCATAAACCCGAATTACCCACAACAAGATAAAATATTAACGTACTCAAAGAATAAAAAAACACCTTATACAGGATAGGTAGCCATCAATATGGAGACAAATGAGATTGTGTTTAAATTAGAAGGAACGGTACTATTTTCTCCCACACAACGTTGTTTAAATGGTCCTGATGGTTCAGTTGTCATTTTGACTGAAAATAACCTGAGGTTTTTACAATTGTTGCTTAATGGGGTGACTGAAAAAGAACAAATTATTAATCAGGTATGGAAAGAACAACGTGGTGCAGTCAGCGAAAGCAGTTATTATGGACAACTCTATATGTTGCGTAAGGCATTTCTGCAGGTTGGGCTGAAAGAGTCTCTTATTCATACTATTCCACGCAAAGGTGTGCGCTATACGGGGTCTGTAAGTCAGGTGAGTATTGGTAGAAAGGTTGATAATGCGCAAAATAACGATGAGGCTGATCCAACGCCTGCCACATCTGAGTCTCTTCAAATAGCGACGCTCCCTTTACCCATCAATAGTGTGGCAACATCAGTTCTTGACATATCCGCTAAACAGAGTTTTTTGCAAAGCAATCGCTGGAAAAAATTGATTTCCTTGCTGGCATTTTTTTCTTTCTGTTGGCTCTCATTCCTCTCTGTCTTAATCATTATTATCTTATTCGGTGGCGATCAACCACATTACTAATACTCCCAATAAAGCTAATATAATTTTCAAAGACTAAATGATGATTGCAAAAAGGAATTTCGGAAAAAAAAACCGTTTAATAGCTACCACTACGAACGAGACGAATATAAAACGTAGCGATTCGGATAGTAGCAAGATACCTAATGAGTACCTATATAACGGGATATTCCCAATACATTTAACAAGGAAAATAATCATGATGAACTCAATCACTAAAGGCTATGTCACTGCTCAACTGAATGCACAAGAATTTATGAAAAATCAGCGTGGTTCTATTATTGAATACGTGATGGTTATTGCATTGGCAGGTATTTTGATTACTGCAGCTAAAGAGCCTTTAACAACATTAGTGACTGAACTGGTAGATAAAGCTAAGACTTCTGTAAATCCATAACCACAAGGTTAAGAAGACATAATTTAGCTTTCCACGTTAATATGGCAACTCCAAGTTGTCATATTAACCCTATCATAACATAGGGAGTAGTATTGAATACATTCCAAATACTGTTAATAGTATCGTTAGCACTGCAATTGCTCCTAATCTGTTATAGCGATATTCGTCATCGTATCATTAGCAATAGGTTTGTTATGACTACTGCCATTAATACGTTAGCTCTAGGTTTTTTGACATACAATACTGTAAGCATTGTTATTCCACTATTGGCTCTACTAACCGGCTACATTCTGTTTTATTTTAACTATATTGGTGGGGGGGATGTTAAGTTAATCAGTGCATTGTTGTTTGCTCTAAATATAGAGCAATCACTTGATTTTATTATCTACACAGCAATTATGGGCGGTGTAGTCATGTTAATAGGTTTATTGATCAATAAAAAAGATATTCAACAGCGGGGTGTCCCTTATGCTGTGGCAATTTCAAGTGGTTTTTTATTATCTCTGTTTTTATAAACAGACGGTAAGCTATTCTTAGAATATCAGAGGTAATAATTATGAATAGAAAATTTATTTTATTTTCATCTATTCTTATAGTTGCAATAGGAATTATTGGCATACTAATGGGATCAGAAGATAATGATAAAAAATCGGATAATTTAATCAATCTCAATAAAGAAAAAGAAATCACCATCAAACTTGTCAAAGCAACACGAGATTTATCCTCTGGTATGTTATTAACTCCCAATGACTATATCATAAAAAAAACGACAGTTCTGGAGTCAAGTCAGCTGATAAAAAATGACCTCACTACCCTGACTAATATTAATGGATATTTACTAAAAACGAATATCATTAATGGGTCATATATCACGAAAGATATGCTTATTTCACCTGATAGTGATGAATTCATGCATCAGAATCTAAAAAATGGTCATATCGTTTATAAATTCAATATCAATAAACAAAATGAATATTTACTCGATACATTAAATATCGGTGACGAAATCTCAATACAATTGAGAACGCTCGAAACAGATAAAAGTAAGGGTTTTGAAAATAGTACCACAGTGATGGCAAGTCATCTTAATGATAGAAAAAAACAAAGTTACTCACTGAGTGAGATTATTCAAAACATTAAAGTAATAAGAATAAAAAAGTACTCAGAAAACGAATTATCAGAAAAAAACAGCAAAAATCAAAAGACTGAAGATATGTTCACGGGGTATATTTCCGTCATTATGAAAACAGAGGATCTTGACCTTATGCATATAGTAGAAAAAGCAGGCGATATATTCCTCACACCAAGTTACACGCATGATAAGGACAATATCAGACCTAAAAATTTATATGACATCCTTCCAACACTGCGCACAATAAGAGAGTTAAGAGGATGAAAACTTCGTGGTTAAATTATATAATTAGTAACTGCCTATTTTTTATATTTATTATGGTTCTATGTCTGATAACCATAAATAAGGCTAATGCTAAGCCTATTTATCTATCTACTGGGGAGTCATATATTATAAATACTCAGGATGAGATAGATACTGTTTTTGTATCTGCGGCCACTATCGCCGACTATGAGATCGTAGGGAAAACCAGTGTTGTTGTATATGCTAAAGATGAGGGAATGGCCGAATTTATTTTATTTAACCGCAATCATAAACCAATAATAAAATCGGCCATAATGGTCAATAATATCATTACTAATGTAAATAAAAGAATACAGGTTGAATACCCAGAAAGTGATGTAAATATTAATAAAATAGGTGGTAGCTATATTCTCACAGGAATGGTCGAATCAGAAGAGGCCAAGGACACCATTGCTAATATTATTGGCGAAGCTATTGGTAGTAAGAGGATAACAAACTCTCATGATGAGTCTTTAAACACTACGAAATATTCTGGCATCATCAATAAGCTAAAATTATCACAGTCTAATCAGGTCAATGTAAAACTAACTATCGCAGAGGTCACAAAAGATTTCACTGAAAATATTGGAATAAACTGGAGCACAATAGGTGACTCAGTCGGTTCTTTTCAGTTATTTCAATTTAATGCCAAAGGCATCAGTACATTAGTTCATGCCATCAACGATGATGCCATTGCTCGTGTTTTAGCTGAACCTAACCTATCAGTTTTATCGGGTGAAAACGCATCATTTTTAGTCGGTGGCGAAATACCTATTGTCAGCACGACCCCCAACAGCAAGGACGTCAGCTATAAAGAGTTTGGTATTAAATTAAATATCGGTGCAAAGGTGAGTGATAAAAAACGTATCCGTATCGTCTTAAATGAGGAAGTCAGCAGTATAGGTAAAGCATTTAGTCTTAATGGTGGAGACTCATACCCCTCCCTCAGAACACGTAAGGCAGCGACAACATTAGAATTAGGGGATGGCGAAAGTTTCATATTAGGCGGCCTCATTAGCCGCAACGAAAGAGAATCACTTAAGAAAATACCGCTCATCGGCGATATCCCTCTATTTGGTGCATTCTTCCGCAATGCTCAGACGGAACAAAGCCAAACGGAGCTTATCGTGATTGCCACCGTCAATTTAGTGAATCCAGTGTCAGAGAAAGAAGTAGAATTACCCGATTTCATGCATACCTCAACCCTTGAGCGATTTTTTAACTTTACTCATATTATGGAATTAAAAAGAAAACAAATAGCCAAGGAGTTTCTACGTAAAGGCGGTTTTATTAAATGAAATGGTTAAAATTCAGTAAAGACGGTGGCATATGCAATTAATTCTAAATAAGGATCTAATTAGTAAGAAAGAAAACAAAGCAAAGAATACTATTGTGATAATCTCTAAAAGAAAGTGGCTTATAGAGAAAGTGTCTGAAAAAATACGACTCGCCGATATGAATAGTATTAAGGAAATTGATAAAGATATATTCACAGTACCATCAGTCAACTTACCTGAACATTCTATCGGTGTCATCATCGATATTGGTAATGATGAAAATATAGAAAATATACTAAACCTAATAAAAAACCACACACCACGTGATTGCTGGTGCATATTAGTTGGTGATATTGACTCCATAAGTATTGCGCAGCAATTCACAGAACGAGGAGTTCTATATTTAAACATACAGTCTCAATCAGATGAACTCACACAACTATTGCTCAAAGGAATACAAATAGAGTCAGAAAGAAAAGCATTTTGTATTAGCGTATTAGGGTGTAAAGGAGGAATAGGAACCACATTACTCAGCTACCACTTGGCTAATGAGATCACTCATATAAAAAAGTCCCCTACTTTATTATTACAAGGTAATCATGGCTCTCAAGATCTTGACCTTGTCACCGAAAAAAAAATGAATGATGAGATGTCAATATATAGCAAAAATCTTGATCTCATGTTCTGTAAAGAACGAAAATTAAGTGACATTGATACGCAAACCAATAAAAAACATAATTTCATTGTGTTTGATCAGCCAGTACATAATATAAAAAAAGAGAGAATAACAGATTATATTGAGCAATCAAATTGCATAGTTATCTTGTTTGACAATAGTATGATGTCAGTTCGTGTCGCCAAAGAATTCATTGTGTTCTATGAGCGATTCAAACGTGATAATAAACAAGCCATTAGATTAATTCTATGCTTAAACGAAAGCCGACCTGTTACAAAAAATATGTTAGACACGACTGATATACGAACATTATTGGGACGGAGTATTGATATACATATACCCTACATCTATAAGACAAAAGACTCACTAAATGATCATAATTACTTTGGAAGAAAAAAAATAAACTCTTTAGCAAAAAACACATTAGGCATAAGAGTAACCCCATCAATAAAAAACAACGAATGGGCAAAAAAAATAATGGCAATGCTAAAGGGTATAAAATGAAAATATCATTAAGTATTCAAGAGTTGATCCGTGAAAAAATGCTGGCGAATATTGATATAGATAAAGTTGAACATCTTGTTGATGATTACAATGAACTCAGAGGCTTTCTCTCACAAACATTCTACGATTTATTTAATGACAATGAATATCAGTTAACAACCCAAGATCAGAAAAAAATCATCGCTATGATTGCTGATGAAATTACTGGTTTTGGACCATTAAGAGAATTAATGGAGGATGACTCTATTAGTGACATTATGGTTAATGGCCCAAATAAAATATTTGTTGAGCGTTTTGGCTTGATAACCCTCACTAATCACCGTTTTATTAATAACACCCAACTGACTGATATTGCCAAGCGCTTAATGCAAAAGGTAAACCGGCGCATTGATGAAGGCCGCCCTTTGGCTGATGCGCGTCTGATTGATGGCAGTCGTATCAATGTCGCGATGAGCCCGATTGCTTTAGATGGCACTGCACTTTCTATAAGGAAATTCAGCAATAATAAACGAAAATTAGAAGACTTAGTTGATATGGGAGCAATGAGCAGCGATATGGCGAATTTTCTGATTATCGCGGCAAGCTGCAGAGTGAATATCATTATCTCTGGTGGCACTGGCTCCGGCAAAACAACATTACTTAATGCGCTATCAAAATATATTTCTAAAAATGAAAGAGTGATCACCCTAGAGGATGCTGCAGAATTAAATCTGGAGCAACCTCATGTCGTCAGAATGGAAACGCGCTTAGCTGGTTTGGAAAATACTGGGCAAATCTCTATGCGTGATCTGGTCATTAACTCACTGCGAATGCGCCCAGATAGAATTATCATTGGCGAATGTCGAGGTGAGGAAACCTTTGAGATGCTTCAGGCAATGAACACTGGCCATAATGGTTCAATGTCGACACTCCATGCTAACTCCCCCAGAGATGCTATTGCGCGCCTGGAAAGTATGATCATGATGGGGCCTGTTAATATGCCTCTTTTTACGATCCGCCGTAATATAGCATCTGCAATCAATCTTATTGTGCAGGTTTCTCGCATGAATGATGGTTCAAGAAAAATACGCTATATCAGCGAAATTATGGGGATGGAAGGCGATAATGTTGTTTTACAGAATATTTTTTCCTTCCAACCAGCTAAAACACGCGATGAACAAGGTAAGATTCAAGGTGAATTTATCAACCATGGGCTGTTCAGTCGTTCTTCTGTTCGAGTCAATGCAGATATTTATAATTTATCAAATGAATTAAATAGTCTTTTTTCCATGGTGGGAAAATGATTTACTACATAATATTGCTATCTGGAATATTATTGATTTTATTTAACACTCTTAAATGGAGAAAAATAAAAAAATCCGTCATCAATGTTAATAAAAAAAGAGTGTTAAATGATTCTCTGTTTATTTATTTTTTTAAAAAAATATTTATCGAATGGCAGCAATATATAAAAAATATTATTAGTAACAGAAATAAAATACATATTGTTACTCCTATGGTTTACTCAATAGTAATTTATGTCACCAATTTTATTTACATTAAAGTAAATATCACACTAAGCATCATCTTCATTTTCATTAGTGTTATTTATTTTCAAATAAAATCATCAAGAAAAATACATCACTCTCTTTTTAAAAAGGATTTTCCAGAAGTTCTTTTAATGATCAATATGGCTGCCAGTAGTGGTTCGAGTATTAATCAAATGCTTGAACGCTGTGGTCAAGAAATCAACGGTCCACTAGGAAATGAGTTTAAACTTATCTGCCGCAGACTTAATCTAGGAGAATCACCGGAAACTGTTTTTTATGATGCCTATCAACGTTTTAATTATCCTGAATTTTATTTTCTTATAACAATTATTCTCCTTAACCTCCAGCAAGGAGGACAATTAAGAGAGTTAACAAATAGACTGTCACAAGTGATATCAAAGAATAAAACCACTGAGCAGAAAAAATTAGTTATAACGGCTCAAACACGAATGTCAGTAAATATTATTTCTGTTATGCCTATTGCATTTTCACTTTTACTCTATTTTATAGACCCCACGAGTATAGAATCCATATGGAATCATCCCTCAGGGAGAGGGATATTCTATTACATAATAATTAGCGAGGTTATTGGAATTATTTTAATAAGAAAAATGCTCAGGAGAGCACTATGAAAATATTTTTTATTTTGCTAATAATCATAGGGCTAGTCTTTATAATTAAAGTAAAGAAAAGGAGAAGTAAGTTATTAACCTATAATAAAATAAATGATATTGACAAATCACAAGGGAAGAGGGAGGTAAAAAAAGAAATAAACAACCAAGAGGAGAATATTACTAAATTTATAGAGATTCCATTTATTCTTAGTAAGAATATTTACTCTAAATTACTCATTGTAATAATAAGTTTTATCGTTGTGGTTTTCTTGTTATTGACAAAAACAATCAATATTAACCTTGATACGTTTATTGTTATTGGATTAATGACTCTGATGAGTACTTTATATCTACCAAAAATACTCATCAAGAATATAATCCGCAAAAGAACTGAGTGTATTCTGATATCATTGCCATTTTTTATTGATATTACTGCAGCATGTGTTCAATCTGGTATGACAATAGACAGTTCATTAAATTATGCCGCCAAGAAATTTAAATTAATCAATTCAGATTTAAGTCTGATAATGATAAAAATGACAAAACGCGCTGAAATAAATGGACTAGAGTCAGCAATTAAAGAGCTTCATCAGTGTTCTAGCACCGTAGAAATAAGAATGTTCTGTAGCGCACTTCAATACAGCATTAGTTTTGGTTCGAGTGTTTATGATCAACTGATTAAATTATCTCAAGATATGAGAGAGATGCAATTGCTAGTAACCGAAGAAAAAATCAGTAAGTTATCAACAAAACTGACTTTACCATTATTTCTTTTTATTCTTATTCCGTTTATCGTTCTAGTTATATCGCCTAGCATATTGGAGATACTCACCTATGTTCAAAAAAATTAATATCACTATTGTTTTTTTATTTTTAATTATGCTAATAAATGGTTGTTCATGGAATAAAAAAATGGATAAAAAGGAGTTTACCCATCGTGAAACCATTCTGACTAAAGCAAAGAACTATGGTGGGCTAATTACTTTATATCGCAATGAATTAAAAATAGAAGAAAATGAGGATATCAGATTAAAGTTGTCTACTGCCTATTATCAATCAGGAGACACTAAGTCATCATTATATTATCTTCAGCCGATTGTCCATAAAAAAAGTGAGTCTGTTTATTTATTGCAAGCTAAAAATTTTATTGATAGAAATGACAATATCTCAGCTAGAACTGTTACTAATAATCTATTAGAAATCGCCCCTAAGAGTGCTGAAGCACATAATATAAATGGTATCGTTTTAGCAAGCAGTGGTGAAATTAGCAAAGCAGAAAACGCCATAGAAAACTCACGATCCTTATTTATTTCTGATGAAATAGCGATGAATAATCTTGCTGTTATTGCAATGCTTGATAACCGTTACACGGATGCCGTGAGAATATTACTCCCTGACTATCTGGCAGGTAAGAGAGGTCGTTTAATGCTGCATAATTTAGTCTTTTCATTAGTTAAGGTTAATGATAAACGATACGCAAAAAAAATAATCATCGCTGAAAAAATGGCGATAGAACCCGATGAACTTATCTTAGCCCTTAGCCAAGTTAATCGCCCTTATGAAAATAAAACGTCCATGGATATAGAGTGATGAAGAGGTCAATTACCCTATTCTTTCGCCAAAATAACGGCTCTATTACAATAGAGTACGCTATATTATTCACTTTATTCATATTCATGCTACTAACAAGTGCGGAAATTTCCCGCTTACTCTACATCTCTTCTAGTTTAGATTTAGCTATTTCTGAAGCGGCGAAGTCAGCTAAGAATAAGAAATCAAACGATAATATTAGTTATTTATCTGTATTAAAACAAAATTTAACTAAACAGAAAGGTATGTTAGGGACTTTTATCACCAAGGATAACCAAGTTGACGCAAGAATATTTTTTTACCAAAACTTATCTGATATTATCAATAATAATCCCTCAGATAACACTAGATCACCACTGGCTAAATATACTGTAAGTTATTTATACCATCCTATTTTCTTCCCTTTTTCAACACACTGGTCAAAAACACTATTATCACGTGAGGTTATTTTTGTACAAGAAAATTAACCATAGTCATTTTGTTAAAAATTTTCATGGTGCCATTGTTATTGAGTTTGTTTGGGTTTTCTTGATAATTTCAATTTTTATAAAAGCAATGATCTTTGTTGCTGAAAATTATTCAACCATGGGAAAACTAGATCGTATTTCATATTCACTAGCAGGAATAATACGTGAAAGAACAAAGCTATATAACGATGATGGTTTATTAACTCAAACACAAGCCGAACAATTAAAAATGCTTGCTGATAAGATGCTCCTTAGTTCAGGGTTCTCGCCACAGGATTTATCAATAAAGATAGAAACACTACATTTCATGCCGGAGGATTCTTCTAATATTGGGGAGAGAGCTATTGATAATACTAAAAGTTTGTCATTCAATGTGGGTCCTTGTGAACCCCAAAAACCACTACAAGAGTTGAAAAACTTATCTTCGTTCAGTAATGCGGGAAGATGGATACCCCTTTATCAAGTGACATTATGTTTGTCTGCATCAACCCACTCCGTCACATTATCCAATTTTGGATGGCCGACTATTCCTATAAAGTCATCAGCGATCACCATCGAACGTTAATTAATAAACGGGCAGAATCACATTAATTATAAAATAAAGGATATTCATGCTGAGAGATAATTATTTCCTTAGAAAAATAAATAATTTTATATTTTTTATAAAAAATGAGAATGGAGCTATATTATTACCATTTATTATTTTCCTTCCTGTTTTCATCGGTCTAATTTTTTTATCTTTTGAGATCTCACATTTTACACAGAAAAAAGCCAAGCTCTCTGATGCTATTGAGCAAGCCACATTAGCATTAACTGTTGAGAACAATGATAACCCTGATGATAATCAGCAGCAAAAAAATACTGATCTGGTTAGAAATTATGCTAGTGCATACTTGCCATCAGAAAGGTTCTCCGATGCCAAAATAGAGATAAATAAATATCAAGACCATCTTGAATATAATGTCGCAATAACAATGAATTATCCGGCTTCATTTTTAAATAAAGTATCATTCTTGGGAAAAAACCGAACTATCGAAGCCCATGATAATTCAGCAGCTATAAAATATATTCCGATTGATTCTCAACCAACAAACGTAGTATTTGTTACTGACTATTCAGGTTCGATGAATGATCACTTCGATAATTCTCATATTCAAGAAACAAAAATTGAAGCATTAAGGCGAATATTTAAAGATCTCGAAAGTATTATAAAGAATAATAGCAATATTAATTTTATTGGTTTTGCCCCTTTCTCTTGGGGAAGTAAACTGGCATATGGCAACAATTCTGACAATTTGAAATATCACGCAGTTTGCCACTTTCCATTTGTGCCAAAAAAATTCAGAATTGATAACGACTATTTAAGTCAATATACGCTCTCTGGATTAAAAAAATTCCCTGAACTGAAAACTCTAGAGGATATTGATACCATTCAATATGGTCAATGCACCTCAAACGATTACGATAGAATTCACGTAGAGATTAATAATAAAATAGATGAAGACAATGATAACTATAAAAAGGCCCACGATCACCTTGAACACTCATGTCATATTGAATATTTTGACACGATAGTTGAAATTATTGAGGATAACATTGACTATAAGAAAACAATTGAGTCTATAAACAGACCTGATAAAACTCTAGATATTAAACTATCAAGTGTACTTGATAAAGACATATGTCTGAGAGACTCCGATGCTTATATTTATGACATATTCAATATGCAAAAAACAGATTTCTCAAAATTATTAGAGGCCGAGCCTTCAGGAGGAACATTAGTCAGTTCAGGTATTTTGGCAGGAAACAATATGCTCAATTACACATCAAATAAAAAGTTAATGATTATCCTTTCTGACGGTAATGATGATAGTGGTAATTTAACAACTAATATAAGCCAAAAGCTTATTGATATGGGGATGTGCGAACGAATTAGAGAGAACGGTATTAAAATGGCATTTATTGCCATAGGGTATGAACCAAGAGATGATATTGATTGGAAGAAATGCGTAGGAAATGAAAATTTCTACCTTGCGCATAATGCGCATGAGTTAGAGATAGATATTAAGCAGGCTTTAGTAACGAATACTGAGGTGGGGCGCAATATACCGAAGAACTGATATCAGGCGCGGTTATATTCACCGCGCCTGTGATTGACTACTTAGCGCCGCCCGCTTCCATGCCGACTAACCCAACTTTCAGATAACCCGATTTACGCAGTGCATCCATCACACTCATCAGGGTTTCATAATCCACCACTTTATCCGCTTGGAAGAATATGGTGGTTTCTTTATTTGACTGAGTCACTTTATCTAGCGCTGCCGCCAATGTATCGCGGTCAACTTGCTGATCGCCCACATAAAGCTGGTTATCAGCTTTAACGGTCAGAAACACAGGTTTCTCTGGCCGCGGCTGCGGTACTGCTGAAGACGCTGGTAAGTCCACCTTGATATCAACAGTGGCCAATGGTGCGGCCACCATAAAGATAATCAGTAATACCAGCATGACATCGATAAAAGGTGTCACGTTAATTTCGTGCAGTTCACCACTTTCATCAAGATTATCGTTCATCCGCATGGCCATAAATCACCCCGCACGCAATTGGTGAGGAAGTTTTGGTGACTTTGCTTCAGCGCTACTGCTCAAATCAAGGTCACGGCTCAACAGCAAGAGCACTTGTGCGGCGACATCCCCCACCTGAGCACGATAAGAGCCAATCAGACGAGCGAAAATATTATAGATAACGACCGCAGGAATTGCCGCCACCAAGCCAAGAGCCGTTGCCAGCAAGGCTTCTGCAATACCTGGCGCAACAACAGCCAGATTGGTGGTCTGTGAGTGAGCAATACCGATGAAGCTATTCATGATGCCCCAAACCGTACCAAACAACCCGACAAACGGAGAGATTGCACCGATAGTTGCCAGGAAGCCATTGCCTTTACCCATTTGGCGGCTAATGGCCGCTACACGGCGTTCCAGACGGAAAGCCGTACGCTCTTTAATACCATTGTTGTCGGTAGACTCTGCTGAGAGTAAGCGCTCATTTTGCGCCTCACGGAGCAACAGTGCACTGATACTTTCAGTTGAAAAGGCTTCTGCCCGCTCAGATGCGGTATCAAGATCAGTTACCGCGCCGATAACCTCGTGCTCTTGTTGCAAACGGCGGCGAGCACGGAATAACTCTGTACCTTTAGAGAACAGAATGGTCCAAGTCACGATGGATGCCAGTACCAGGCCAATCATTACGCCTTTAACGACCGCATCAGCATGTTGATACATACCCCAGACAGAAAGGTCCATTGCCAGCCCTTGTGGTGCTGGTGCCGTCAGCGGCTGAACCCTAGGTGCGGGGGCAACATCTGTATTGGCAGAAGTTGCAGCAACCGGTGTAATTTCTGGTGCAGGTAATGGTGTTGATGTTGCAGTTGTTGGTGTGGCAACAGATGCAGCGACTGCACCGCTGTTGCCTGGCGCGGCGAGTGCATGACCGGCTAAACCTGCCACCAGCAATAATGCCATCGCGCCTTTCATCATTCGGCCTTGCACGAATGATTTATCTTTAGTCTCTTTGCCAGCTGTTTTCACGCTGTGCCTCCACCCAATATGCATATCAATTTAAGGACGAAATCAGCTGCCGATCATATCAAACAAATGACGGATTGATAGTAATTATCATTAGTATTTGAGCCTATTTTTTGAGAAAAAATAAGAATTCCCCTGATATCAGGGACTACGCGACATGACAAACGAATCAGCATTCTTGACTGTACAGTCGGGGTGACATGAAATGTAAAGATGAGACGGGGTTTATCCCTCATGACTATTCCTTAATAAATCCCCTATTTCGTCAATTACGCAGCATTTTTCCATCACAAACGCACAGAAAACAGCGGGTCACCCTCTTGAGTTTTTTTCATGGCAAAAGCTGCTTCCACACCACAATCCTCATGCTAACGTAAGGAATACATCCCAATAATGAATGCTGTCCAAGGAATGATGGGCATAGCTTATAAAAAAGGTGGCAACGCAATCATGTCTGCACATAAATCAGCAACAGAAAAACTGGAAACAATCTTAGTGAGCGCGGGTAGGAGTAAGAAGTTTACTCAAGGCTCGGTCAATACTGTCATCCAGCGAGCCTCTTCTCTGGTATTCGATACGGTAAAAGCGAAAAAGCATGCGACTATTAATCGTGGAAATGGTGAATTGTTTTATGGTCGTAGAGGCACGCTGACCCATTTTTCCCTGCAAGAAGCAATGACCGAGCTGGAAGGTGGTGCTGGCTGTGTTCTTTACCCTTGCGGCGCTGCGGCGATCAGTAATGCCATTTTGTCATTTGTTTGTGCCGGTGATCATGTGCTGATGACTGGCTCTGCTTACGAGCCAGCACAGAGTTTCTGCGATAAAATTTTATCGCGCATGAATATCACCACCACCTATTTTGACCCTATGATGGGGGCCGAGATAGCCTCACTGATTACACCACAAACCAAAGTGGTATTCCTTGAGTCCCCCGGCTCTATCACCATGGAAGTACAGGATATTCCGGCAATTGTGAAAGCCATTCGTGCCGTTTATCCCGAAATGATTATCATGATGGATAATACTTGGGCGGCGGGAGTGCTGTTTAAAGCATTGGATTTTGATATTGATATCTCTATCCAATCAGGAACTAAATATATTATTGGTCATTCCGATGCGATGCTGGGGATTGCCGTTGCTAATGCTCGTTGTTGGGAGAAATTGAGAGAAGACTCTTACCTAATGGGGCAAATGGTGGATGCAGACACCGCCTACCTTGCCAGCCGAGGGCTACGCACTTTGAGTGTGCGTTTAAAGCAGCATGAAAAAAACAGTATCGATATCGCGAACTGGTTAGCTCAGCGCCCGGAAGTCGCGGCGGTCTACCACCCCGCATTCCCCGATTGCAAAGGCCACGAATTCTACAAACGAGATTTCACCGGCTGCAATGGTTTGTTCTCGTTTGAATTAAAGGAAGAACTGACTCAGCAGCAATTAGAAGCTTATCTCGACCACTTTACCCATTTCAGCATGGCCTTCTCATGGGGCGGTTTTGAGTCTTTAATTCTCGGCTATCAGCCAAAAGATATTCAGGCCATCCGTAAATACCAGAGTGAAGGGATAAAAGGGACATTGTTCCGCCTGCATATTGGCCTGGAGAACGTGCAAGATTTACAGGACGATTTAGCCGCAGGATTTGAGCGCATCAAAGCAACGCAGTAGTCGTCTATGTTCAACATGATTTGTTAATACGCGGTAACAATAGCCGCGTATTAATCCTCGCTTACACAAATAGTATCAATGACAGGTATATATCCACTCAAAAATTTAGTTATTGAGGATAAGATCAATGTGGATTAGCACCATTACGGATACACTAGATAGGTCCTCACAACAATATCCTCACATGATAGGCAAACAGGAATAGAAATGGATGTATTACGCGAAATCCTTCATGCCTTATGGCAGCAGGATTTTAGTAAACTTGCCGACCCGAATGTGATTTGGGTCATTTACGGCATACTCTTTACCACCCTCTTTTTAGAAAATGGTTTGCTACCGGCTTCTTTCCTCCCCGGTGATAGTTTGTTGCTATTGGCGGGTGCATTGGTTGCCAAGGGCGTCATGGGATTCTTACCCACCATCATTATTCTGACCGCCGCAGCCAGTCTGGGCTGTTGGTTGAGCTACCTGCAAGGGTTGTGGCTGGGTGATACCAAAGTGGTAAAAAGGTGGTTGTTACAACTGCCCGTTCATTATCGGCAACGCGCCCATAACCTCTTTGTTCGTCATGGTCTGGCGGCCTTGATCGTTGGCCGGTTCTTGGCATTTGTGCGAACTTTATTACCGACATTGGCCGGTATTTCGGGGCTGAACAGTGCACGTTTTCAATTCTTTAACTGGCTCAGTGGGCTGCTCTGGGTGGGCAGTGTTGTAGGGCTGGGTTATGCCCTTAGCCATATTCCTCTGGTTAAGCATTATGAAAATCAAGTGATGACGGCGTTGATGATTTTACCCATCGTCTTATTACTGGCGGGTTTGATTGGTACACTGGTTTTGGTCTGGTGTAAGCGCAAAAGCGTCACTGAGTAGTCGCCTTAACGTTATGCTACTGAACGGCGCTTTGTGCGCCGTTTTTTGTGGGTGTAGAACGGGAATTGATTCAGTTGGTGCGTAGCTTGGCCAGTTCTTCACTAGGAGTCAGGCCGAAGTAGCGTTTAAATTCGCGACTAAATTGTGAAGCACTTTCATACCCGACTTTATTAGCTGCAGTGCTGGCTTTTAGCCCATCGTGCAGCATCATCATCCTCGCACGATGCAGCCGATAAGATTTCAGATATTGCAGCGGCGAGGTGTTGGTCACCGCTTTAAAATTATGATGAAACGCCGAGACGCTCATATTCACATCTGCGGCCAACTGCTCCACATTCAGATTATCGGCAAACTGATTTTCGATACGCCGCAGTGTTTTGGTAATTTGATTGAAGTGCCCATGGCGGTTAACCAATGCCTGCAATGCCCCACCACACTGACCGCAGAGTACGTAGTAGATAATTTCTCGCACAATCTGTGGGCCAAGCACTCGGGCGTCACGCGGATTAGCCATGACATCCAGCAACCGCTCTGTTGCACACAGCATCTCTTCTGTTAATACCGAGGCGTTGACACCTGATGCATTAGCGAAAGGTTTATCCAGCTCATCGTCACCAATATCTATAATGAGATCCTGTAGCATCTGGTTATCGATATGGATAGAGATCCCGGCTAGCGGTATCTCTGGGCTGGCAAACGTTTCACACTCAAACGGTAAAGGCACCGTCAGAATAAGGTAGTTTTGGGGATCGTACTGAAATACTTTACTGCCCAAATAACCGACTTTATGCCCCTGAAATATAATCACCACACTGGGGGTATACATTACAGGCGTGCGCGGTTGATGAGCGGTGGAGTACAGAATCTTCACCTTTGGCACGGCACTGGGCGTTAAGCCATTGCCCTGAGCCAGACGAGTAATCTTCCCAGCCATCTGTGCCTGGATATCAGTAACCTCAACCATGGTGCTTCACCTGCTTCTGTTATCTAAAACAATCTGACATAAATTGTGCAATATTTTGGTTTTTTTCTACAGTGATTTGGAGAAATAGGCAAGAGCTAGGCAGAAATGTGCATTGAGGTATCCCATCAGGTTACCGACAATGACTACCAATAAAATTAACAGTGCAGTTATTGCTGTTTATTCATCCCTTTAAGCTGGAAGACAAATTATCATGCAAAATTTCACCCTTCATACCCCAACTAAAATCCTGTTTGGTACTGGTCAGATAGCGCAGTTGAATAAAGAAATTCCTGCTGATGCACGTATTTTAATTACTTATGGTGGCGGCAGCATCAAACAAAATGGTGTGCTGGATCAAGTTCATAAAGCACTTGAAGGTTTTGATTTCCTTGAGTTTGGAGGCATTGAGCCAAACCCTACCTACGAAACGCTAATGAAAGCCATTGAGGTTTGCCGTAAAGAAAAAATCACCTTCCTGCTCGCTGTCGGTGGCGGTTCAGTATTGGATGGCACCAAATTCATCGCAGCTGGCGTCAATTATCCACAAGATCCATGGCATATTTTGGAAACAATGGGGCGCGATATTACCGAAGCCCTCCCGATGGGTTCTGTGCTGACCTTACCGGCCACCGGCTCTGAAGCTAACAATGGTGCGGTTATCAGCCGCCGTAGCACCGGTGATAAACAACATTTCTTCTCTCCATACGTACAACCACTGTTCGCAGTGCTGGATCCAGAAGTGACCTATACCTTGCCACCGCGCCAAGTGGCTAATGGTGTGGTCGATGCATTCGTTCATACTATTGAGCAGTATCTGACCTATCCGGTGGATGCAAAAGTACAAGATCGCTTTGCTGAAGGCCTGTTGTTAACACTGATTGAAGACGGCCCGAAAGCGCTGAAAGATCCAAAAAATTACAATGTCCGCGCCAATATCATGTGGAGCGCCACTATGGCATTAAACGGCCTGATTGGTGCTGGTGTGCCACAAGACTGGGCAACCCATATGCTGGGGCATGAACTGACAGCACGTCATGGGTTGGATCACGCACAAACATTGGCAGTGGTATTGCCTGCCCTGCTGGTCGCCAAGAAACAGCAAAAACGCGCTAAATTACTGCAATATGCTGAGCGCGTCTGGGGCTTACGTGAAGGTACTGAAGACCAACGTATTGATGCTGCCATTGACGCAACTCGTCATTTCTTTGAGGAAATGGGTGTTGCAACTCGCCTGTCAGCCTACAAACTGGACGGTAGTTCAATTCCGGATCTTATCAAAAAACTGGAAGAGCACGGCATGACAGCGCTGGGTGAACATGGCGATATCACTTTAGCCGACAGCAAACGTATCTACGAAGCCGCGGTCTAACAAATTGAGCTGTCGAGACTAAACTTACATCATCAACTTACAGCATCGCAAAAGTTGGCTGATACAGTCCAAATCTATACCGAAATTATTGGCATTGCAGGTGGGCAGTTAACCCTCTGTAATGCCAAGAAAAAGGTATGAAGCTAAGGAGATAAACATGGCAACGCAACCCATTATCAAACTCCACGATGGAAATTTGATGCCACAACTCGGCCTTGGCGTTTGGCAAGCAAGTATTGAAGAGACACAACTTGCTGTCAGCAAAGCGCTGGAGGTTGGCTATCGATCAATCGATACTGCGGCAATTTATAAAAATGAAGAGGGGGTGGGTCAGGCACTGAAAACCGCTAACCTTCCCCGTGATGACGTCTTCATTACCACTAAATTGTGGAATGACAGTCAACGCAACCCAAAACAAGCACTGGAAGAGAGTCTGGAAAAACTTCAGCTCGACTATGTGGATCTCTATTTAATCCATTGGCCAGATCCGACTCAGGATCGCTATGTTAGCGCTTGGCGCGAATTGATTGCGTTGAAAGAAGAAGGTTTGATCCGCAGTGTCGGGGTTTGTAACTTCACGATCCCTCATCTGCAACGGCTCATTGATGAAACAGGCATTGCCCCTACCGTCAATCAAATTGAGCTACACCCGCTGCTACAGCAGCGCCAGATTCATGCTTGGAATGCTACACATCATATTGCGACTGAATCCTGGAGCCCGCTGGCACAAGGGGGTAATGGCGTGTTTGATCAGGATGTCATTCGTCAATTAGCGCAAAAGTACAACAAAACACCGGCACAGATTGTCATCCGTTGGCATCTGGATAGTGGGCTGATTGTTATCCCGAAATCAGTAACACCAGCCCGAATCAGAGAAAACTTCGAAGTCTTTGATTTTAAATTGCACAAAGATGAAATGACGGCAATTTCGAAGTTGGATTGTGGCAAACGCCTAGGGCCAGACCCGGATGTTTTCGGGTCTGACAGCTAAGCCAACTTAATGGTGTTTAGCTTTCCCTCTGGCAGCACCCGCTGCCTTATTGACCGGCGCTCTGTTTGCGCCGGTTTTGTTTGTACCTGACGATTTAGCCGCAGGCACGCTATGGGTTGCCTGCGATTTTTTACCTGTCGGTGCTGCATTTGCGCGGCTACTCGGCTGACGTTGGCGCGTGATGGAGGTATGTTTGGTCAGCGCTGGAGTATGCTGACGATACGCTCGGCGTGCTTCACGTTGTTCTTCCAGCGTCGGAGCGGGAACCAAGCATTCGCGGCGACTACCAATCAAATGTTGTAGCCCCATGTCTTCCAATGCTGTACGAATCATTGGCCAGTTAGCCGGATCATGGTAGCGCAGCAATGCTTTATGCAACCGTCGCTGACGATCACCTTTCGGAACCACCACATCCTCACTCTTATAATCCACTTTCCCCAGCGGATTCTTGCCGGTGTAATACATGGTGGTGGAGTTCGCCAGAGGAGAGGGGTAGAAATTCTGTACCTGATCCAGACGGAAGCGGTTTTTTTTCAGCCAAAGAGCTAAATTGACCATATCTTTGTCTTCAGTCCCAGGATGAGCGGAGATGAAATACGGAATCAGATATTGCTCTTTACCGGCCTGTTTGGAATAGGTGTCAAACAGCTCTTTAAAGCGCTGGTAGCTCCCCATCCCCGGCTTCATCATTTTAGAAAGTGGCCCTTCCTCAGTATGCTCTGGTGCTATTTTTAAATAACCCCCCACATGATGACTGGCTAATTCTTTGATATAACGCGGATCTTCAACCGCCAGATCATAGCGAACACCGGATGCAATCAGGATTTTTTTAATCCCTTTCAAATCACGCGCGCGCCGATACAACGAGATAGTCGGCTGATGGTTGGTGTCCATATGCGGGCAAATTTCAGGATAGACACAAGAGGCGCGACGACAGGTTTGCTCGGCTCGAGGCGACTGACAACGCAGCATATACATGTTGGCCGTTGGGCCACCAAGATCGGAAATAATACCGGTAAATCCGGGGACTTTATCGCGAATTTCTTCAATCTCGCGAATAATAGAATCTTCAGAACGGCTCTGAATAATGCGCCCTTCGTGTTCAGTAATCGAACAGAATGAGCAGCCACCATAGCAGCCACGCATGATATTGATGGAGAAGCGAATCATGTCGTAGGCTGGAATCGGTGATTTACCATAGGATGGATGTGGTACACGCTGATAAGGAAGCGCGAAGACGCTATCCATCTCTTCGGTGCTCAATGGGATCGCCGGCGGGTTGATCCAAATGTAGCGATCACCGTGTTTTTGCATCAAAGCCCGTGCACAGCCAGGGTTAGTTTCATGGTGCAAAATCCGTGATGTATGGGCATATAACACTTTGTCTGCTTTCACTTTTTCATAAGATGGCAGCAAGACGTAGGTTTTTTCCCATGGCTTTGGTTTGGCAGCCCGCACGGTAACAGGCTTGGCCTCCGGCTCAGGCACGGTGTCCGTAGCACACGGCAAGTCTTCACCATAAGGATTGGGGATAGCTTCAATACGGCCCGGTTTATCCAGACGCGTTGAATCCACACCACTCCAGCCCGGCAATGCCGTTTTTCGCATCACAACGGTATTACGCACATCCTGAATATCAGCAATTTTCTCACCATTAGCTAAACGGTGTGCCACTTCAACCAACGGCCGCTCACCGTTGCCATACACCAGCATGTCAGCTTTCGCATCCACAATCACCGAGCGACGCACGGTATCTGACCAATAATCATAATGAGCGATGCGGCGTAAACTCGCTTCAATTCCGCCGAGCAATACCGGCACATGGCTATAAGCTTCTTTACAGCGTTGGCTATACACCAAGGTGGCACGGTCTGGCCGTTTACCACTTTGGTTATCCGGCGTATAAGCATCGTCATGGCGCAACTTACGGTCAGCGGTATAGCGGTTGATCATTGAGTCCATATTGCCCGCAGTGACCCCGAAGAACAGATTTGGCTCACCCAACCGCATAAAATCATTTTTATTCGTCCAATCTGGCTGGGCAATAATCCCCACGCGAAAGCCCTGAGCCTCCAACATGCGGCCGATAATCGCCATACCAAAACTTGGGTGGTCTACGTAGGCATCACCAGTGATGACAATAATGTCACAGCTATCCCAGCCTAATATGTCCATTTCTTCGCGAGACATCGGTAAAAATGGCGCAGTGCCATAGCATTCAGCCCAATAAGGCTGATAAGAAAACAGGTCACGCTCTGGCTGGATCAGGCTGGTACTCATGGCAACACTCTTTGAATTGGGGAAAGTTGAGGTGGTTCGGGTTAAGAAATCATCACCGGGCGGCGATTATACGCATTTATCCATGGAAAGAGGAAGGATATCTGTTTTGAATGCGGGATTCAGGTGAACAGTGTGTGTCGGTTTGGTTGATATTCGTTTGGTGATTTCATTCGGTTGCTAAAGTTTCACTGCCCCCAACCAGATATAGTTGAGGGCAGTGAAAAACAATCACTAAACGCGCCCACCCAAACCTTAACCAACCATCGGTGCTGCCTGCGTCACCAACTGCCCCGCAGAGCCGCGATCGGCCATTTCAAGGGTCTGGCTGTAGAACAAGAATGGGAAATGTTCGGAAGAAACTTGATTGAAATACACCAACAACTCCACGTCGCCATCAACCCAGACCGTATCTTTCCAACCACGGTCCTCCGCCATTGCTGGTGCGCCATTTACATTCTTCACCAAGAATGAAACCCCCTGAATATGGAAAGCTTGTGGCATATCGGCATGCAAGGTCCAGCGTTCCCAAGTACCTTGTTGTGCTTGGGCATCCACGCGGCTCATATCCCAAATAACACCATTAATCCCCGGTAAATCATCCCCCAGACGGAATTCGCGAGAACGCACCACACTGCCATCCAAAATCTGATCAGATAACAAACGCATTGGCAGATTGTCGGTGACCAATGGTAATAAACCCGTTGGTTTTAATGTCAGCACCAGAGTAGAAATCAAAATACTTGATGGCTCAAATAATCCACGCAAGCGGTCCATAATCCCGGCAGATTCACCCGCTGTAATGGACACTTCACTCCCCTGTGACATATCAATCACCACTTCACGCCGCTCACCCGGTGCTAATGAGAGTTGCTGTACTGCAACAGGTGCTGGCAGAAAACCCTGATCGCTGGCAATGACATGCAGTGGGCGGCCATCACTTAACTGCAAGGTGTAACGACGGGAATTTGAAGCATTCAATAAACGTAACCGCACCCAACCACGAGAAACTTCAACAAATGGGCTTTGTACGCCGTTAACCAGCAATGTATCCCCGACAAAACCCCCTTTGGCAGGCGGGTCATATTCTGGGACACCAAAATTATCCAGCCGTTTATCTTGAATAATGATCGGGAAATCATCCACGCCGTAGTGGCTCGGTAGCGGCATCGCCTTGCTAACTTCATCTTCCACCAGCCACATCCCGGCCAACCCATTATAGACATGGGGTGCCATGCGGTTTGGAGTATTGGCATGATACCAACAGGTGGCGGCGGGTTGGCGTATGGGCAAGACCGGTGACCAATCAATACCGGGGGAAATCATGCGTGCAGCTCCCCCCATTAAAGTGCCGGGGATTTGCAACCCACTGACTGTCATTGATACCGGTTCAGTCAAACGGTTGCTGTAAATGAGCTTGACGTCATCACCGCTGAAAACCCGAACTGTCGGCCCCAGATACATACCATTGATACCCCATACAGCGGCTTTCTGCCTGCCACTGAATGCCCAATGTGCCCGTTGTAAGGTCAAGAATAGCGGTTGACCACGACGCGACTCCAGTAAGGGTGGAATAGGTAAAGAGGGTTGTTGGGTACTATTAGCCTGTGCCCTCAACGGCAACGAGCCTGCGCCTAGCGCTAAACCCGCAGCCTGAATGAACTGGCGACGACTGAGTGACATATCTTCTCCGTGAAAACCACAATCAAACTTACTGCAAAATTTTGCCTGACTGCGAATAACGCTGAAGGACGGCAAAACGCTCACGACCAGAGTCGTTTAAATGAAAATCCAAATATTGACTTCAAACCATATAACTCGCGCAGAGTAACAGGCCTGTTGACGCGAATAGATTATTTTTCAGTTGCGGTCTGCTGCGCCTCTTGGGCAATTTCCGCATCGAGTTGCTCAATTTTAGCCAGCATCAAATTGCGGCAATGCTCTGACAACTCCCGAACGCGATCTTTGCCATACCCTGTGGTATCCACTGGCGGCATGATTTCTACAATGACTTTACCATTCGACCAACGGTTTAAGTTGATGTTGTTGGTACTGGAAACACAGATTGGCACAATGGGTACGCCGGCGGCGATCGCGGCATGGAAAGCCCCCGTTTTAAACGGCAGTAAACCACGACCACGGCTGCGCGTGCCTTCTGGGAACATCCAGATGGAGATATTTCTTTTTTGTACCTGCTCTACCACTTGAGCAATAGTGCCATGCGCCTTGGCACGATTATCACGATCAATCAGCAGGTTACCAGTTAGCCAATATAATGGGCCGAATAAAGGTATCCACAGCAAGCTCTTTTTGCCCACCGTAACAGTGCCAGACTGAACCACATTCGACATCGTGACCATATCGTAATTATTCTGGTGGTTAGCGATGTAAATGCACGTACCGTAATTCGCCGCTTCTGGGGGAATGCGCTGTTCAACTGTAATCCCAAACAATACCGACATCCGGCCAAATAGATGGGCGAACGTTGCGAGATTACGCGGGTTTCGTGGACGAAACAGGCAATAAATAGAGCCAAACACACACACGAGAAAACAATATAAAACAGCCACCACAGTGCGCAAAATTAATAGCATAACAACCTCTTAAACACTCAAATACACGTAACCGGCGCTAGTATAACGGCTTCCAGGCAAAACACCGCGCAGATTCCTTACCATGATGATGTTACGCGATAGCGCACGCAAATTGCGTGCGCTGTCTGTTACATTTACGGGCCGCAGTCCTCATTACGTTGAAGATGACTCTTCACTATCTGTTGGTCTTGGTGGTGCATCAACATCAACGCGATCAATACGTTGCAACCCACGCGGTAACGGTGAACCTTTTCGGCCACGTTCAGCACGGAACTTCTGCAAATCTTCTGGTCGTAAGGTTAGCTTACGTTTACCGAAGTGAAGTGTAATTGACGTTTGAGGCGGTAAGACAAATAGCCATACCAGGCGATCTTTGCCCGCTGCTGCATCTGCCGCTGGAATCGAGACTATCTTATTGCCCTTACCTTTTGATAATTCAGGTAAATCAGCAACTGGGAACATCAACATACGGCCAGCAGCAGTGATGGATAACAGCATGTCATCCGGACCATAAATTTCTAACGGCGGTAGCACTTTGGCATTTTCCGGTAAGGTAATCATCGTCTTACCGGCACGGTTTTTAGCAACTAAATCATTGAAAGTACAAACAAAACCATAGCCGGCATCTGATGCCATCAATAGTTTCTGAGAGTCTGGTGCCATCAATACCTGTTCAATGGTTGCCCCCGGCGGTGGCGTGAGTTTGCCCGTCAGTGGCTCCCCTTGTCCACGAGCCGATGGCAGAGTTAGAGGGTCTAGCGCGTAGCTCCGGCCCGTTGAGTCAATAAACACCACCGGCTGATTGCTCTTGCCCCGTGCAGCCGCACGGAAGCTATCGCCTGCTTTATAACTTAAGCCCGTCGGATCAATATCATGGCCTTTGGCACTGCGCACCCACCCCATTTCAGACAACACAATGGTCACTGGCTCAGAAGGGACAATGTCATGATCACTCATGGCTTTGGCTTCACCACGCTCAGTCAATGGTGAGCGGCGATCATCACCAAAAGCGGCGGCATCTGCCTGAATTTCTTTCTTAATCAGGGTATTTAATTTACGTTCTGATGCCAACAGCGCCTGTAATTGATCACGCTCTTTGGCCAACTCATCCTGTTCACCACGGATCTTCATCTCTTCTAATTTGGCTAAATGGCGGAGTTTCAGTTCGAGGATTGCTTCAGCCTGAGTTTCAGAAATAGCAAAATGCTGCATCAGCAGTGGCTTGGGTTCATCTTCAGTGCGGATGATATGAATAACTTCATCGATATTCAGGAAGGCAATCAATAAACCTTCTAAAATATGCAGCCGCTTGAGGACTTTTTCTAACCGGTAATTCAGTCGGTTACGGACTGTTTGACGACGGAATACCAGCCATTCGGTCAGAATCTCTAATAGCCCTTTCACGGATGGGCGATGATCCAGACCAATCATATTCATGTTAATGCGGTAACTTCTTTCCAGATCAGTGGTTGCGAACAGATGGTTCATCACTTGATCCAGATCGACGCGATTGGTACGTGGAACGATTACCAAGCGCGTAGGATTTTCATGGTCAGATTCATCTCTTAAATCCTCAACCATCGGCAACTTCTTGGCGCGCATTTGGCTAGCAATCTGCTCTAGCACTTTGGCACCCGAAACCTGATGAGGTAATGCGGTGATGACCGCGCTACCATCTTCTTTCTTCCACAATGCCCGCATCCGTACTGAGCCACGGCCATTCTGGTAAATTTTACGAATTTCATCACGCGGAGTGATGATTTCTGCTTCTGTCGGGAAATCCGGCCCTTGTACAAACTCCAGCAACTCATCAAGAGAAGTTGCGGGTTTATCAATAAGTGCAACCACCGCTTGTGCAATTTCACGCACATTATGCGGAGGAATATCGGTTGCCATCCCTACGGCAATGCCGGTCGTCCCATTGAGCAAAATGTTCGGTAGCCGCGCAGGTAGCATCTTCGGCTCCTGCATGGTGCCATCAAAGTTCGGTACCCAATCAACCGTGCCTTGCCCCAATTCTCCCAGCAATACTTCTGCATACTTGGATAAACGAGATTCGGTATAACGCATCGCCGCAAAGGATTTAGGGTCATCCGGTGCCCCCCAGTTCCCTTGCCCATCAACAAGTGGATAGCGATAAGAGAATGGCTGCGCCATCAACACCATGGCTTCATAACAAGCACTGTCGCCGTGTGGGTGATATTTACCCAACACGTCACCCACGGTACGAGCAGACTTTTTGAATTTTGCGCTATTGTTCAGCCCCAGCTCGGACATTGCGTAGACAATGCGCCGTTGCACCGGTTTCAAACCATCGCCGATGAACGGCAACGCCCGATCCATGATGACGTACATGGAATAGTTCAGATAGGCGTTTTCAGTAAAGGTGTGCAGCGGTAAGCGTTCTGCACCGTCATGAGTCAAATCACTCATTACTCAATTATCCTCAGACTCTGGTGGCAATCACTGTAGGTCCAGATCAGCACCGCAAGTTCATTGTCGATTTCTGCCCGCGATAGTACCTCATCTGCGGGGTGACTGTCACAACCCACAGATAATCTCAATCTTTCATGCTGAGTGGGACTCATTTCTAGCTCACTGAGCTAAAAAAGATGCAAATTATTTTAAATTCACCTCTTTTGTTGCTTATTGAGCAACAGTGTTATGCATTATTGCGCATTTTTTTCTGGTATCGAAACCGTTAGCATACTCAGCATTACCGGTTGGGCAGAATTAAGTCCCCGTTTCAAAAGGATTATATCAATGAGTAACATATTAATTATTAACGCAATGAAAGAGTTCGCGCACTCTAAAGGGGCGCTAAATCTCACTCTCACTAATGTAGCTGCCGAGTTTTTGCGGGAAAATGGTCATCAGGTTAAAATAACGACCGTTGACCAAGGCTATGATATTGAAAGTGAAATTGAAAATTATCTGTGGGCCGATACCGTTATTTATCAAATGCCAGGTTGGTGGATGGGTGAACCTTGGGTTTTGAAAAAATATATCGATGAAGTCTTCACCTATGGCCATGGCCGCCTGTATCAAAGTGATGGACGTACCCGCTCTGATGCCACTAAAGGCTATGGTTCTGGTGGTTTGATTCAGGGGAAAACCTATATGCTTTCAGTGACCTGGAATGCACCTCTGGAAGCGTTTACTGACCCAAATCAGTTTTTCGAAGGCGTGGGTGTTGATGGCGTTTATCTGCATTTCCATAAAGCAAACCAGTTCCTTGGTATGGAACCATTACCAACATTTATGTGCAATGACGTGATTAAACAGCCTGATATTGAAGGCGATATCAGCCGCTACCGCCAACATCTGGCTGAAAACTTTACGTGTCCGGCAGCTTGATTTCACACCATCACAAGTTGAGTTAATGATGATTACTGTTTTTGCAGAAATAAAAGTTAAACCGGGCCGTCGTCAAGCAGTATTGCAAGCCATTGAAAAGTTGCAACCTGCCGTGCTCGCCGAAGAAGGTTGTGGTGGTTACGCACCGATGATTGACGTGCCGACCCAACTTGACTGGCAAAAGGTGTCGCCGGATTCTATTTTCATGATGGAAAAGTGGCAAAGCGTTCAGCATCTGGAGCAACATTTGCAGATGGAACACATGCATCAGCATCGCGAAGTAGTGAAAGATGATGTACTGGATGTGGTTATTTATATTTTAGATAACGCTTAGTCTGGTTTATTGAAGTTGCAGCACAAACGCGGCAACTTCAATTAATTTAGCGACGATTCGATTACAGCGGGTTAGTGGTTATCTTTAAGCCAATGGCTCGTCTTAATCTGCTCACTGACGTAATCCAGAAAACAGGTAATCCGCGCCGCAAGTTGGGTATTACGATAATAAACCGCATTGATTGGCTGCCAGGTTTCCAGAATTTGATCCGCCATCACCTCAACTAAACGCCCCGCTAATTGATCCTCTCGGGTCATAAAGTCAGATAACTCGACGATCCCCTCTCCCTGTAAAGCCAGTAAGCGCAGTGTTTCACCACTGGATGCGGCTAAATTAGGTGTGATTGACGAGCGCCCGCCCGGTAAATGGGGCAGCGACCACTGATTTAGAAACTCCGGTTGGGTGAATCCAAGCAAGCTGTGATTTGCCAACTCATCAATGGTGTTGGGCGTACCGTAGCGTCGCAGATAGTCTGGACTAGCGAGAATGCGTACTCGACTGGCACCCAGCAAACGAGCGTGGATAGTAGAATCACGTAGCGCGCCGATACGAATGGCAATATCGGTACGCTGCTCAAGTAAATCGATATTAAGATCGTCAGTATTCAGCTCAAGAATAATTTGCGGATATAACGTCCGAAAACCGCTGATCATCGGCACAATCACATGTTGCATAAAAGGTGCCGCCGCATTGATACGTAACCGTCCAGCAGGTTTTAAGCGCCTTAGGGCAATTTGTTCTTCGGCATCATCCACAGCACCCAAAATCTGCCGCGCATGACTGAGGAACAGTTCGCCCTCTTCGGTTAGCTCCAACCGCCGGGTAGTGCGACGCAGCAGCGTCGTCGCAAGCTTTTGTTCCAACCGGCTCAATGCACGGCTGATACCCGATGTTGTCTGGCTGCGCTGCTCCGCTGCTGCCGTAATGGAGCCACAGTCAACTACCGAGGTAAACGCCTGCAACTCTTCCAACGTCACTTTCATCGATCAAACCTCGATTTCAGCGGTATCCCCTTTCTCTTGCAGCCAATTGCGGCGATCTTCGGAGCGTTTTTTCGCCAATAGCATATCCATCATTGCCATGGTTTTATCCACATCCTCATCACCAATAGTCAACTGCACCAAACGGCGAGTGTTAGGATCCAAGGTAGTTTCACGCAACTGCAATGGGTTCATTTCACCCAACCCTTTAAAGCGCTGAACATTTGGCTTGCCGCGTTTACGTTTCAGTTGCTCCAGCACACCCGCTTTTTCTTCTTCATCCAGCGCATAAAACACTTCTTTGCCCAAGTCGATACGATACAGCGGTGGCATTGCCACATACACGTGCCCATTGCGCACCAGAGTGCGGAAGTGGCGGACAAACAGCGCGCATAACAACGTCGCAATGTGCAAACCGTCAGAATCCGCATCCGCGAGAATGCAAATTTTACCGTAACGTAACTGGCTCAAATCATCGCTGTCTGGATCAATACCAATTGCGACCGAGATATCATGAACTTCTTGTGAAGCGAGGACTTCATCTGAAGAGACTTCCCAAGTATTCAGGATCTTACCTTTCAGCGGCATGATAGCTTGATATTCGCGGTCACGTGCCTGTTTGGCTGAACCACCTGCGGAATCCCCTTCTACCAGAAACAGTTCCGTCATGCTCAAGTCCTGCGAAGTACAATCTGCCAGTTTACCGGGGAGGGCCGGACCGCTGGTTAACTTCTTACGCACCACTTTTTTCGCCGCACGCATGCGGCGTTGAGCACTAGAGATAGCCATTTCAGCTAACTGTTCTGCCGCTTGTACGTTCTGATTCAGCCACAGGCTGAAAGCATCTTTTACAACACCAGATACAAAGGCCGCGCACTGACGTGAGGAAAGCCGCTCTTTCGTCTGGCCAGCAAATTGTGGGTCCTGCATTTTTACGGACAACACATACGCACAGCGTTCCCAGATATCATCAGCCGAGAGTTTAACGCCGCGTGGTAGAATATTGCGGTATTCGCAAAACTCGCGCATGGCATCAAGTAAACCCTGACGTAAACCATTAACGTGAGTACCGCCCTGCATGGTCGGGATCAAGTTAACATAACTTTCGGTCAGCAACTCGCCGCCTTCAGGTAGCCATAACAGCGCCCAATCGATGGCTTCGGTATCACCGGCAAAAGAGCCAACAAACGGCACTTCTGGCAGTGTAATCAAGCCATTAACCGCTTCCATCAGATAGTCAGTCAGGCCATCGGCATAACACCAGCGCTGCTCGGTATTATTCACCTGATCTTTAAAGACGATTTCGACACCTGGGCACAGAACCGCTTTGGCTTTCAGTAAATGCGATAAACGAGATACCGAGAATCGCGGACTATCGAAGAAAGAAACGTCTGGCCAGAAATGCACGCTGGTGCCGGTATTACGCTTACCACAGGTGCCAATAACTTGTAAATCCTGCACTTTATCGCCATTTTCAAAGGCGATGCTGTAGATTTGGCTATCCCGACGCACCGTGACTTCTACGCGTTTGGATAAGGCGTTAACCACTGAAATCCCAACACCGTGCAAACCGCCAGAGAACTGATAGTTTTTATTAGAGAATTTGCCGCCTGCATGCAAACGACACAAAATCAGTTCAACCGCAGGAACACCTTCTTCTGGATGGATATCAACCGGCATCCCACGACCATCATCAATCACCTCCAGTGATTGATCGGCGTGCAGAATCACGTCAATTCGGCGGGCATGTCCTGCCAGAGCCTCATCGACACTGTTATCAATCACCTCTTGACCAAGGTGGTTTGGTCGCGTGGTATCCGTGTACATTCCCGGACGACGGCGCACTGGTTCTAAACCGCTGAGTACTTCAATGGCATCAGCGTTATAGCTGGATTCAGTCATGGTTTGATTAATATTCGGCTAATGGTTGGAAGGCTAGACATGACCGACAGGCCATAATGGCCAGCGGTACAATACCCACTGTTTGGGTGAAGCTTAAACCACCAGATATCAAGCGGTTGCTAGCCCTAAAAAAGTTACAATCGGGGAGAAGTAATGATCAAAGCCAATAAAGGCGTGATTCCCACCTGATTCTACTGTTTGCCGACAAGGGGTGTAATAGGCAACCGCTTGACGGTAGTCGAGGATCTCATCCCCGGTTTGCTGCAATAACCAGAGTAAATCCGGTGATTCCAGCTTTTCAATCTGCATAGCTTTCAGATCATAAATATGTCGAGACTCTAACACATATTGTTGCCCGGTGTAGGGGTTCTCATTCTCGCCCAGATAATCATTAAGCAGCTCAAATGGCCGCACTGCCGGGTTCACAACCACTGCGGGAATACTCAAACGCTGGGAAAGCCAAGTGGCAAAATAACCACCAAGGGAGGAACCTACGATGCCAATGGATTGCCCGGCTTTGTCCATCACAATACTTTCCAGCATTTCTGCTGCCTCCGCCGGATAGGGCGGCAATTGGGGTATCAGCATTTCAATATGAGGATGATGCTCTTGCAACCAACTTTTGAAGGTGGTGGCCTTCGCCGAGCTGGGGGAGCTATTAAAGCCGTGAATATATAGAAGCGTACTCATCAATAACCATCCGAGTCCATGTCCGGGCAGAACTCATCACTGGCTAACCGACGAACCTCAGTTTCAAGTATTCCATCAGGCAGTAAATCGAGGTAGCGCCATCCCGGGGCCACAGTATCAAGTGTAAAATTAGTACAGTGCGGTTTGAACTGCACACAAGTAGAAGGGCTGGCTAGCAAGCGCTTACCATACCAGTCGAGATCCAAATCCTGATGGATATGACCACACAATAATGTCGTCACACGTGGATAGCGAGTCAGTACTGCTGCAAGCATATGTGCATTACGCAGACTGTGCTGATCAAGCCAAGTGCAGCCCGACGGCATAGGATGATGATGCAATAATACCAGTGTATAGCGTTCTGGATGTGCCACCAGGCAACGTTCCATCCACTCCAACTGATAGTCACTCAGTTCACCATAAGGTACGCCAAAGACCTGGCTGTCTAACAAAAGAATTTGCCAGTTATCCCCGACCAAAACATGCTTTGAAGGCGCAATACCCGCATCCGCCAAAGCATCGACCATCGCGGGTTGGAAGTCATGATTACCGGGGAGCCATACGCAAGGCGCAGACAAACGTGAGATGCCTTTCGCAAAATTCTGATAAGCGGCAACAGAGTGATCCTGAGCCAAATCGCCAGTCGCAACAATAAGATCAAAGGGGTGCTGCTCAGCAATAATCGCATCCAACACAGCGCGATAACTGCGGGAAGTATTTACACCCAGCAAGGTCTCATGTTCACCCGCAAAGAGGTGGGTATCTGTTATTTGTAAAATTCTGACCTTGGCCCCACTCGCCATAGGCAGTTTAAACAGGCTTTCCAAATGGTGTCCTTGTTTTTGTACCTTTCCCAACCAGAGTTATCAGATCTGTAGGCAAGGCGATAAGTCTGTCTAACAAACCGGAACTGCCACTGCTCCATGCGCCAAACAATAGCGCAACCAGTCAGCAAGAAACTGGTTAATTTGATGCTTTTCGTCCCGCTGATGCAACTTTTTATTCGGATAATCATAACTTGCTTTGAAGCGGGAGATCTGCTGACTGGCACACACTTCCGCGACCTGCGCATCATGATAAAGCCGCACTACCATTGAGGGCAGGCTCCAATGGCTCACCGTAGGCTTGGTTTGTACTATCTCTACTACAGAAGTGTAGCGGGTCGATTCAATAATTGTCAGTTGATAGCTGGCGCCATTCACCTGATAAGCCACACTTTCGCCCACTTCGTCGATGCGCGGTATCAAACGACGCAATTGTGCGAAATTTGTTTCGCATACTCGCATCATTTCAGGAAAATCAGGTGTGTAGCGCTTAACCATTATTATGCTCGCTTTTTTTACAACTGCCATTCTGCTCTCAGGGATTGATGGTGCAACGCCAACCATTGTAATGCAATGATGGAGGCTGCGTTATCAATAGCACCTTCCTCAACCCAACGACAAGCCTGTTCGCGGCTGACAACGTGCACTCGAATATCTTCATTTTCATCTGCCAACCCATGAATACCGCTTGCAGTTGTCGCATCGACTTCACCGACCATGATAGATAAACGCTCACTGGTCCCCCCTGGGCTGGCTAAATAACTGAGCACGGGTTTACAACGACCAATATCAATTCCCGCTTCTTCTTGGGCTTCGCGACGAGCGACTTCTTCGACGCTTTCGCCCTCTTCAACCATTCCGGCTATCATTTCTAATAACCAAGGTGATGGGCTGCTGTCAATCGCAGCGATTCGCAATTGTTCGACCAATACCACTTCGTCGCGCACAGGATCATATGCCAATAACACCGCAGCATGACCACGCTCAAAAATTTCGCGTTTGACCTCCCCACTCATTTCGCCATTAAACAGACGGTGACGAAACCGGTATAAATTCAGTGAAAAAAAACCACGGTACAGTGTTTCACGTGCAATAATTTCCACATCATTCTTGTCGAAGGTCACCGGTGAGGGTTGTTTTGATGTCATTGCGTTATCTCCTTACTTAAGTATCTAACCTGAATTGTGATTTTTGATGACACCTAAATGACATCACACAAGGCTGATAACTGTGCAATCATACATTTCATTAGTCATGCTTTTTTATTAAAAATATCACCGCACCTTGGACTTCAAGCCATATCCTGACAGACTTAACGCAGGCTACAAGATTTTAAAATAGCAGGCATCATTAGTTGATAAAAATCAGTTAATAGATAGAAATGAGTGGGTGAACAAAAATTAGCGGTTTGATAAATACGTTTTTATAGTGATGATTTGATAATCGGTAGTTTGATAAACAGGGTGCGATACAGGTTAGTTGTCTGAATACTCATTTAGGTTTGTGATAGATTTAAGTAAATTTAGGCGAGATGGCACAATCAGCCACCTTATCCCATTGGCAGACTCTGATAGAATCGGCAACAATTCGTCTATCGACAGCTACCATAGTAATATTTGCCGCATAAATGCTGCAC
Source organism: Yersinia vastinensis (assembly GCF_902726565.1). Taxonomy (GTDB): domain Bacteria; phylum Pseudomonadota; class Gammaproteobacteria; order Enterobacterales; family Enterobacteriaceae; genus Yersinia; species Yersinia vastinensis. The sequence goes on along the minus strand of NZ_CACVAF010000001.1, from coordinate 263,379 downwards.
AACAAGGACTGCAAATGAAGAAACTGCTCCCCCTTCTTATCGGGCTGAGTCTGGCTGGTTTCAGTACCATGAGCCAGGCAGAGAACTTGCTGCAAGTTTATAAGCAAGCCAGGGATAGTAACCCGGATTTACGCAAATCAGCGGCTGACCGCGATGCTGCATATGAAAAAATTAATGAAGCTCGCAGCCCGTTGTTACCACAGCTTGGTTTAGGTGCGGGTTACACTCATACCAATGGTTTCCGCGATGCTTCTGATAATCCAGATAGCAATGCAACGTCAGGTTCTCTGCAACTGACCCAAACTATTTTTGATATGTCTAAATGGCGCGCGCTGACTTTACAAGAGAAAGCCGCAGGTATTCAGGACGTCACATTCCAGACCAGCGAACAACAACTGATTCTGGATACAGCTACAGCTTATTTTGCTGTTCTAAACGCCATTGATACTCTGTCTTATACCGAAGCGCAGAAGCAGTCTGTTTACCGCCAGTTAGACCAAACAACCCAGCGCTTTAATGTGGGTTTAGTGGCCATTACTGACGTGCAGAACGCCCGTGCCAGCTACGATACCGTATTAGCGGATGAAGTGACCGCGCGTAATAATCTGGATAACGCACTGGAAAACCTGCGGCAGATTACGGGGGTTTATTATCCTGAACTGGCGTCACTGAATGTCGATCGTTTGAAGACTGAACGCCCACAAGCCGTCAATAACCTGTTGAAAGATGCTGAGAAACGTAACCTTTCTTTGCTTTCTGCCCGTTTGAGTCAAGACTTGGCTCGTGAGCAGATTAAATCAGCAGAAACGGGCTATATGCCAACAATCGATTTGACCGCTTCATCTTCCGTTACCAATACCCGTTACAGCGGGGGCACACCAAGCACCCAGCAAGTGAATACAGATGCAGGTCAAAACAAAATTGGCGTACAACTGAGCTTACCTCTGTATAGCGGTGGTGCGACGAATTCTGCGGTGAAACAAGCGCAATATAATTTCGTCGGTGCCAGTGAGCAGTTAGAAAGTGCCCACCGCAGTGTGGTGCAAACGGTGCGTTCCTCATTCAATAACATTTCAGCCTCAATCAGCAGTATTAAGGCCTATGAGCAAGTGGTCATTTCCAACCAAAGCTCATTGGATGCCATGGAAGCGGGCTATCAGGTGGGGACTCGTACCATCCTGGACGTACTGACTGCAACAACTAACTTGTATCAGTCCAAACAGCAACTCGCTAATGCACGTTATAATTATCTGATTAATCAGTTAAATATAAAATCTGCACTGGGCACGCTGAACATGAATGACCTGATGGAACTGAATGGCGTATTGGATAAACCTGTTCCAACCTCAGCCACCAGTTTAGCGCCAGACAATGCCAATCAGAATGCTTATGCCGATGGCACCAGCACTCAGTCAGCACCGCGCGCGACCACCGTTAGCCAGTCAACAACCACAACACCGGCTGCGACACGTAACGGTAATCCATTCCGTAACTGATTTTTATTGGTGTGGACTCTCCGGGCACAGTATCCAAGCTGTGCCCGGTTTATTTTTATTTCCCCCTCTTTTGTCGCTAAGCACTTTTTATCAATGAAAAAAGTGAAGTTACCTACAGCATTTCGTATAACTTTGTAAAGTCTGCTACTCATCAGCCCTCACGCTTTAATTTCATACACATTTCCCCTATTCTTAGGACACTAACTGGGAAAGGGCATTGAAGGCCCGGAAATGAGATAAATAACGATGAAACGGACTCAAAACATTAATCAAGAGACTTTCCGTAAATCCTGGCGCAGTTACCGCCTCGCGCCAGTAGCTTTAGCGGTCAGTGCCGTATTTATGCTGGCAGGCTGTGAAAAAACCGATGAAACCGTCTCTTTGTACCAAAACGCTGATGATTGTTCTCAGGCGAATCCGTCAAAAAGTGCGGAGTGCACCACCGCATACAACACGGCATTGCAGGAAGCCGCTAAAACTGCGCCTAAATATGCAACCCGTGAAGACTGCGTTGCAGAATTTGGTGAGTCACAGTGTACTCAGGCTCCAGCACAAGCGGGCATGGTTCCTACCTCTTCACCGTCTTCTGAAACTACAGCGGCAGCACCACAACAAAGCGGCAGCATGTGGATGCCATTGATGGCCGGTTATATGATGGGCCGGATGATGGGAGGCGGCGCAAGCCAGCCATTATTCACCTCAAAAGCGCCAAATAGCCCTGCCAATGGCAAGTTTGTCGATGCGACAGGTAAAAACTTTGGTTCAGCCACCACAGGCCGCACCATGACAGTACCGAGAACGGCAATGGCACCGAAACCTGCGGTGACGAATACCATCACCCGTGGTGGTTTTGGCGAGTCAGTTGCCAAGCAGTCTTCTATGCAACGTAGTGCGGCAACATCATCTAAAAGCAGCACTCGTAGTATGGGCGGCTAAGGTCTAATTAATGAAACGTTTAGCGATTAGCGAACGCCCGGACTGGCGCGAAAAAGCCACCGAATTCGGTTTCCGTTTTCACACCATGTATGGCGAACCGTACTGGTGTGAAGATGCATATTACGAATTCACACTCGCACAAATTGAAGAGTTGGAAGATACCACCGCTGAATTGCATCAAATGTGTTTGCAAGTGGTTGATAAAGTGGTGAATAGCGACCAACTAATGGCGAAGTTCCGCATCCCAAAACATTGCTGGGATTTTGTCCGCAGTTCATGGCGAACCAATCAGCCATCGCTCTACTCTCGCCTTGATTTGGCCTATGACGGTGTTAACCCAGCGAAATTGCTGGAAAATAATGCAGATACGCCAACGTCATTGTATGAAGCCGCCTTTTTCCAATGGTTATGGCTGGAAGACCAGATCAATGCGGGTAATTTGAGTCAGGATTCCGACCAATACAACAGCATGCAAGAAAAGCTGATTGAGCGTTTTGCTGATTTGCGCGACAACCATGGTTTTAGTTTGCTGCATCTGGCCTGCTGTCAGGACAGTGAAGAAGATCGCGGTACCGTGCAATATCTGCAAGATTGCGCACTGGAAGCCGGTTTGCCTACTGAATTTATGTTTATGGAAGAGATAGGCTTAGGGGAGAAAGGGCAATTTACTGACTTGGATAATCAGGTTATCAGTAATTTGTTCAAGCTCTATCCGTGGGAATTTATGTTCCGCGAAATGTTTTCTACCAAGCTGGAAGATGCTGGCGTACGCTGGTTGGAACCGGCCTGGAAGAGCATTATCTCCAATAAAGCGTTGCTTCCTTTGCTGTGGGAGATGTTCCCTAATCACCCTAACTTGTTGCCTGCTTATTTTGCTGAAGATGATCATCCTGCCATGGATCATTATGTCACCAAGCCGCTATTTTCACGGGAAGGCGCCAATATTCAGATAGTAGAAAACGGCAAAGAGGTGGCTCGAGTTGATGGGCCATACGGTGAGGAAGGCATGATTGTTCAGCAATTCCATCCACTGCCTAAGTTTGGTGACAGCTATACGTTGATTGGCAGTTGGCTGGTCAACGATCAACCCTGTGGTATTGGTTTGCGTGAAGATCGCGAACTGATCACCCAAGATCTGTCGCGTTTTTACCCCCATATTATTTTAGGGTAAGAGCACACCATTAAAGTAAGGGAAAGCATCGGCTTTCCCTTACCATTTTTAACAAGTTGCTTTTATTGCTCAGTGACTCGTGGGGTGACTGCAACGATGGTTCACCCCAACAGCTCAGGCCGTTACGACCCATTCGGTACATTCCCCCCATCTGCCGAGAGGCGTAGCGAGCTAAATCAATCTGGGTGCGCCCAGCGCGGAGTGCCTGAGTATATACGTACCGAGCACTCTGCTATCTCAGAGTGACGACGCGCAGTGGCCTATCTGTACCGACAACATACTCAACGACCCCATCTCAATCCCATCTGTCGGAATCGAAATCGGCTCTTTACCATCCCAACTCCCCAACACATACAGTAATGGTAAGTAATGCTCTGGTGATGGGTTGGATAACTCAGCCCCATCATGCTGCATAAAGTTAACCAATGGATGGTTATCACCTTGATAATTCAGGTTATCACGTACAAATTGGTTGAACGACTCAGCCCATGGATATGGGTTACTCTCCCCCTGCCATCTGACCATACGCAAGTTATGCACCACGTTACCACTGGCAACAATCATCACACCCTGATCACGTAGCACCGCCAGTTTACGGCCTAATTCATAGTGGTATTCTGCCGGTTGCGTGCCATCAATACTCAGTTGCACGACAGGAATATCAGCCTCAGGATACATTTTGATCAATACCCCCCAACTCCCGTGGTCCAAGCCCCACTCACTGGTATCAGCTCGCACAGCAATAGGTGCTAGTAATTGTTGAATCTGTGCCGCCAATGCAGGGGAACCCGGGGCCGGATATTGGGTATCAAACAGTGCCTGTGGGAATCCACCAAAATCATGAATAGTCCGAGGTTTATCCATGGCAGTGACTGCTGTACCACGGGTATACCAGTGGGCAGAAATAGCCAGAATTGCCTTAGGACGCGGTAATGTCTCACCCAACGCACGCCATGCCTGAGTGTAACTGTTTTCTTCCAGCACGTTCATCGGGCTACCGTGGCCGAGAAACAGTGCAGGCATACGAGAGGTGTTCATAAAAAATCCTTACTGTTAAGAAAAAGAGTGGCGCTAAACCATAGGGAATACATTACGCGCTTTTTTTTCATTACACAGCCGGATAACAGTGATGAAGATATTCAATAAATTTGAAGGGAAAAATAGAGGAGGAAATACCGTTAAAATACCGAGGCGGTAGAAAATCACCGGGCAGCAGTCTATTCAAGAAAATAACGGCAACCCGGTGTATGAGCCACAAGATCAAGAGGCAATATCAGTTGATATTGCCATCAGAAGTTAGCTGGCTTTTTTAGCTTGGGACTGAAGATATTCAGCCAAGTCATCAATTGTCACGACAGGCATATCATGCAATTTGGCGAACTCAATCACTTCTGGTGCATGTGCCATGCTGCCATCGTCATTGGTCAGTTCGCACAATACGCCAGCTGGTTTGTACCCTGCCAGCGTGGCCAAATCGATAGATGCTTCGGTGTGACCACGGCGAGTTAACACACCGCCCGGTTGGCCGCGCAGCGGGAAGACATGCCCAGGGCGATTAAGGTCAGCAGGTTTCGCGTTATCAGCAATGGCAGCCCGGATAGTCGTCAAACGGTCCGCAGCAGAAACCCCAGTAGTTACACCTTTAGCCGCTTCAATTGTCACGGTAAATGCCGTCTGGAACTGGCTAGAGTTGTGGGTGACCATCATTGGCAAATCAAGCTGTTGACGGCGTTCATCAGTGATACACAGGCACACAATGCCACTGCCATGGCGAATAGTCAGCGCCATCTGCTCAACAGTCATTGCTTCGGCAGCAAAGACTATATCGCCTTCGTTTTCACGACTTTCGTCATCCAACACCATAACGCCACGGCCTTGACGCAGAGCATCAATAGCTCGTTCTACACGCTCAACAGGCGTGCCAAAATCTGATAGAAGGGTCTGATTCATGGTAAAAAACCTCATTAAAATTATGGATTACCAGAATCAGGGCGGTCTTGAGGAGTAAATGGCCATTTTTCTATCTTGATTTAAACAATAGAAATAGCCGAAATAACGCAAGCGAGCCATAGGCCCGGCAAATACCGTTACTCTCTCCCATCCGGACTATAACCGTCGGCCCCGGAATTACACCGGATCTGCTGACCTCTACCTCGCTCTCATTAACAAGAGAGACAACGTGAGCGCTCGCGGGCTTTTGCACAGCGACACAGGAATGCCACAACACAATTTACCGCCGGTGGGGACTTGCACCCCGCCCTGAGAATAAGCTCTACGACTATAGCGCTATTGATTCGCTGGGGCAATTACCAAAATGTAGATGTGTGGAGGTTTATACAATTTGCATCTGGCATTACACTAGAGAAGGTAACTACACATCTAATTAGGGAAACACCATGATTGACCCGAAAAAAATTGAACAAATCGCCCGCCAGGTGCATGAGTCTATGCCGAAAGGTATTCGCGAATTCGGGGACGACGTCGAAAAGAAAATCCGCATGGTGCTGCAATCGCAGTTAACCCGTCTGGATTTGGTTAATCGTGAAGAGTTCGACGTACAAACTCAGGTATTGCTGCGCACCAGAGAAAAATTAGCGTTGCTGGAGCAGCGTATGGGCGAGCTAGAAGCCAAATTTAACAGTGCTCCTGCCGTGAGTGATGAGAAAACTGGCGAATAATCATTCGATTATGATAAGGGCGCTCTAATCGCGCCCTACGTTGATGCTTATGACGGTATAGCCTGTCCACGAAACCTCGACATCAGCATCCACAACAATGCAAACATCAGCAAGGCGTATAAGCTTTTCCAGCCAATCATAACCAGCAATATGCAACACAACACACTACCAATCACCGACATCACCCGCGAGCGCCCCTTTAGTAAACGAATCCCCGCCAGCATGCACAGCAAATAAATCAGTACAAAAATACCATTGGCGTAAACAATCAGCAGATCCAGTGGTAGAGATAACCCGTAAATCAGCAAGGCAAAAGTCAGACAACTACCGACCACCGCAGTGAGCGCATTAACCGGTGTTTTCCCAGCGGAGAGCTGCGCCAATTTACTTTGTGGGCGCACCTGAGCTTGTGACCAGACCATGCGAGCAAAGCTCTGGGTGTAGATATTGACACTGGCAAAGCAAGCTAAATAACCAATAATGCAGGCAATCCACAGCGCATGTGCACCAAAGAGTTGCACCACAATATTGGGCAGTGAAGCTGCTGCGGCCTGCTGTTCACCATAGGCATGGAAATGCAGCACAGCGACGGTACATCCCCAGTACACTGCGCCAGCAACCAGTAACCCAACTATTAAGGCTCGAGGAAAATCACGTTCAGGATGGCGAAACTCTGTGGCCAGATGCGCGAAAGCTTCTAACCCGACAAAACACCAAAACATCACTGCCAGTGCGCTAAACATATTTGGCGGGGAAATATCGTGCACTGCGGGCCAGGGTATTTGCGATGGGTGAATATCCCCCTGCCACCAAATAGCCACCACCAGCGCGATGACCAACAAAGCGATCAGGGTTTGCACGTTGGCACTAGACCCAGCACTGCGAGTCCCCAGCAGCCAAATAACCAGCAAGGTCATCAGTTGTACCATCAACAGCCCGGTATCGCTCCAGCCAAAAGTCGCCTGCCAAAAACCGGCAGCAATTTGTAGCGCAGCAGGTAAACCAACCGGAATGACAGATAAAAATAGCCAGCCGGTCACTTTCCCAAGCTTAGGGCCGAATGCCATCGTGACAAAATGAGCCGCGCCCCCTGCACTGGGAAAGTGGCGGCCTAAAGCGGCAAAAGCGATAGCAATCGGAAAGACCAGCACAATCAGCACCGGCCAAGCCCACAGACTGTCGTCACCTGCCAGCATTGCGGCCAACGCAGGGACGGCAAAGACGCCAGTTCCCAGCAGTGAGGTGGATAGCAACCCGACTCCTTGTGCCAGGCTTAACTCCTGTTTTAGTCCCACTTCACCGCCTTTTTCTATACCTAATCTATAATACCCAAAGTCATTGGAGTGGCAGGTAGGCAGCAAGCAAACACATCCCGATGAGCTTACTCAAGTAAGTGATTCGGGTAAGTACGCGCAGCTAACACCCCTGCAACTTCAAGGCCGAAGGGTATTTAGCCGCGGCCATTCTTGATTGACTGAATAATATTGGTGGTAGAAACACCATCTTCAAAATTCAACACCTTAACTTCACCACCGGCGGCCCAAACTTCTGCACTACCGGCAATCTCATCTGGCTTGTAATCGCCGCCTTTCACCAGCAAGTCCGGCAAAATATCAGCAATTAAGCGCTGTGGCGTATCTTCTTCAAATGGTACAACCCAATCCACTGCTTCCAACGCGCCCAAAACAATCATGCGCTGATCCAATGGATTCACTGGGCGTTTTTCGCCTTTCAGCCGCTTAGTTGAGGCATCGCTGTTAACTGCAACAATCAGGCGATCGCCCAATTTGCGAGCATTGGCTAAGTAGGAAACATGACCGGCATGGAGAATGTCAAAAATGCCATTGGTCATGACCACTTTTTCACCACGCTGGCGGGCCTGCATCACCGCTTTTTTCAGTTGCTGCTCATCCATCACGCCGAAACCTGTTTCAGCTCGGCCACGGATAGCATTTTCCAACTCAATGGGAGAGACCGTCGAAGTCCCTAACTTACCAACCACAACGCCAGCGGCAGCATTGGCCAAGAAGCATGACTCTTCAAGTGTATTTCCCGCCGCCAATGCAGCAGCCAGTACCCCAATCACCGTATCGCCGGCCCCAGTCACATCAAATACTTCCTGCGCCTGAGTCGGTAAATGCAGCGGTTTTTTCCCGGGTTGTAGCAGTGTCATCCCTTGTTCGGAGCGAGTTACCAGCAAGGCTGAAAGCTCAAAATCAGCCACCAGCTTCATACCCCGGCTGACCAACTCCTCTTCGTTTTTACAGTGGCCAACCACCGCTTCGAACTCAGATAAATTAGGTGTCAGTAGGGTTGCGCCGCGATAACGTTCAAAATCGCTACCTTTAGGATCGATAAGAACCGGCACTTTTGCTTTACGCGCCAGTTGGATCATTGGCTGCACGCTGTTCAATGCACCTTTCGCGTAGTCGGACAGTACCAGTGCGCCAATCTGCGGCAGTGCTTGTTGAATGCGTTCAAAGATAGGCTGAGGATCAACCCCATCAAAACCTTCTTCAAAATCCAAGCGGATCAGTTGCTGGTTACGGGAAAGCACTCTCAGCTTGGTAATCGTTGGGTGAGTTGGCACCGAGACAAAATCGCAACGAACCTGAACTTCATTGAGTTTGCTGGTCAATGCGCGCGCAGCATCATCAATACCAGTCAATCCAACGAGCCGGGAGATTGCACCAAGGGAGGCGATGTTCATCGCAACGTTTGCAGCACCACCGGGACGTTCTTCGATGGTATCCACTTTCACGACCGGCACCGGTGCTTCTGGTGAGATTCGGCTGGTTGGGCCATACCAATAACGGTCTAACATGACATCACCAACGACTAATACACCCGCGCGGCGAAAATCAGGCAGCGTGACTTTCATACGTTAGCCCCCCAAAGTGAGCTGTTATTAACCCCGAAAACACACATCCCTTCGCTCCAATTTTGTATTTGTTATACCCAATACTACGACTTGAAAGATAGCGGGTATATAGGGTGCTGGATAATATCACAGACACCTTATATCCCATTAATAACTGGAATTTATACGTTCACAGGTGCAGCAACCAGCCATTTGTGCCAGCTTGCAGCCACTTGTTCTCTTTCTGTGATAAAGCTATCAGCCGAGACTTTGCTCGATTGCTCCTGCAAAGCTAGATGATGAATTTCATCACGCATGGTGACATAAGCCCGCGTCAGTGCTGCTGCTTCCTCAGGTGCCATAATGTCGTAATTGGCCATCAACTCAAAAATACGCACATTATCAGACCAGCGGGTCAGGCGTGGTTCGGTGGCGGCATAGCGCAACACCAGATATTGCGCAATAAACTCAATATCAGTAATCCCCCCCTCATCCGCTTTGATATCAAAAACATCGCGCTGCTTACTGCCCAAATGTGTACGCATTTTCTCACGCATTTCGCGAACTTCTTGCTGCAACTGTGGATCTTCACGATGGCGGCAAAGAATTTGCTGGCGGATAGTATCAAACTGTTGATGTAACGCAGGATCGCCATAGACAATTCTGGCTCGAACCAACGCCTGATGCTCCCAAGTCCAGGCTTCATTCTGCTGATAATCAGCAAAGGCCTCAACGGTACTCACCAGCATGCCAGCTTCACCGGATGGCCGCAGTCGCGCATCGACCTCATACAAAATACCTGATGAAGTACGAGTGCTGAACAAATGCATCACGCGCTGCGCCAAACGCAGATAAAACTGGCGGCCATCGATACTGCGCTCGCCGTCAGTCATCACATCCAACGGGCAATCCAGTAAGAAGACCAAATCCAAGTCTGAGCTATAACCCAGTTCCCACCCCCCCAGTTTGCCGTAACCAATGACAGCAAAACCACGGCCTTCACGCTGCTGCAAATGGCTAGGCTGACCATAGCGCGCGACCATCTGGCCCCACGCTTGTTGGATAACCGCATCAATAATAGCTTCAGCCAGATAGGTTAAGTGATCACTTACTTTCATGACCGGCAGAGCCTCAGTGATATCTCCTGCGGCGATACGTAGTTGCTGGGCCTGTTTAAACTGGCGCAACGCCTCCAACTGCTGTTCTTCATCATCTTCTGGCACCCGCAGCAAATATTGGCGTAATTCATCGCGGTAAGCGCCGGGATCCAATGGCTGATAGAACGATTGCGGATCGAGCAATTCATCTAATAACAGCGGATAGCGCGCCAATTGGCTGGCGACCATCGGAGAGGCAGAGCATAGGCGAATAACATGTTTTAGTGCCGCATGGTACTCCACCAGCAATTCCAGATAAGTCGTCCGCGTGACGATACTCAGCAACAATTGAATCAGACGACGCAGGGCAATATTGGCATCCGGGCGTGGACAGATTTCAGCAAACAGCCTCGGCATTAGCTGATCCAGTACCTCGCGGCCACGCGGGCCAATGGTGCGTTTATCGACATCATGGCGAAAATCATGAATAGTGATCAGCAACTGGCTACGAGCAGCTTCATCTAAAAGCGGAGTCAATGGTGCTAAATCACGCTCTTCCAGCGCATCCTGCCATAAACTTTTATATAAACCATGGCAAGGATCTTCGCCGATATCAGGGGTATCATCGCCAATTAGGTCATCAAAAACCAAGCGCACACTCTGCATATGCTGCTCTAGTGCACGATTCATCTCCGCCCAATTTGCAAACCCCATGCCCCACGCTAATCGGGCCTGATTCAGTGAATCACTGGGGAGTGTCTGGGTTTGTTCGTCGCCAATGGCTTGCAGTAAATTCTCTAGCCGACGCAAAAATAGATAACTGTCACTCAGATAAACCACCTGCTGCTCAGGCAATAACCCCAGTTCAGCCACCGCCTGTAAGGTCGGCAGTAAAGCCCGCTGCTGTAAACGCGGCTCACGACCTCCGCGAATAAGCTGGAACACCTGCGTAATAAATTCAATTTCGCGGATCCCTCCGGCCCCTAGCTTGATATTATCTTTCAGGCCGCGACGTCGGACTTCACGAGCAATCATCCCTTTCATGTTACGCAGCGACTGAATCACGCTGAAATCGATATAGCGCCGAAAGACAAAAGGCCGCAAAGTCTGACGTAATTCTTGACTGTAATGATCTTCGGCACCGCCCATCAGGCGAGCTTTAACCATGGCATAGCGTTCCCAGTCACGCCCCTGTTCTTGGTAATAATCCTCCAGTGCGGCAAAACTCAGCACCAGTGGGCCACTGTCACCAAACGGGCGCAAACGCATATCCACCCGATAGACAAAACCGTCTATCGTTTGCTGATCCAGCGCCTTAATAAGCCTTTGGCCTAAACGCGTGAAAAACTGCGCATTATCGAATTGGCGGCGTCCCCCCTGTGTTTGACCATTTTCAGGGTAAGCAAAAATCAGATCGATATCTGACGAGAAATTCAACTCGCCCCCGCCTAATTTCCCCATCCCCAAAATCAGCAAAGGTTGTGGTTCACCCTGACTGTTCGTTGGCGTACCGAACTCTCGACAACAAGCCTGATACAACCAATCACGTGCAGCAATAATAATACTTTCAGCCAGCCAACTTAGCTGCTGTAAAGTATCGGTCGTCGTGCTGGTTTGCTGTGCCTGTGACCACGCAATTCGCACCATAATCCGGCGACGAAACAGCCGCAATGCCGCTAACAGCGCTGCTTCGTCTTGAATTTCAGCCAGTGCCTGACTTAGCCACTGGGGGTAATATTGCCATTCATCAGCTTGCGGCGGTTGCTGATGCAGCTCGTCCAGCCATTCAGGGTGAATCAGTAACATGTCACTGACAAAATCACTCAACACCAATACCGCAATATCTTCATCGGTTAATACCGGACAAACCGGCAGTTCCTGAAAACGCTGTACAATGTTTTGCGCCTGCACCTGTAGTTCTGATGAAAGTGGCAACATTTCGAATTCCTATATAAAAACAGCCTGCAAAAGCAGGCTGTTCATCATTTAGCGGGCAGCACCATTGCGCCAAAAAGCGGGCTGAGATAAGGCTTCCTTACGGGCGGTATCGCGCCAATGTCCTTGACGCTCCATAATCGCCTGTTGCAAGCCAAACCAGCCATCAATATATGGATGCCATTCATTCTGTGGGTAAAAGCCAGAGAGTAATTGGAAAGACATAATCTGCCGATTTAAACGCGGAAGCTGTGCCAAATAACCGTCGTCGTCCAGATTATGTGCAAAAGCCTCTTTTAAGTCTGCAGCACTCCGACTCAGCATGATGTCGCAGAAACGTTTAAATGAACCATCGAACTTGGTCAATGCTTTGGCATCCATAAATGGCCGCCAGGCAGAAGTCACCAGCCACGATGTGAGCGCTAACTTACATTTAAGGTAATCAGCGCTGTAACACAGTAATTCTGCATTGGCATTTTTCGGCTCTAACTGTGGCTCTAATGCAATCAATAACGCGCGCAACTCAGTGCTAGCCTTACGTGGCACTAATCCACCGAAAATCGCCAGTGACTGGCGAATCATCGCCAATGCTTCAACAATCATTGCTTTAGCCGCAGGCTCACCACGCAACCATAACTCTTCGTGGTATTGCCAGTGATCCAGAGCCATTTCCAACCCAGCGACCATCCCCTGCTCAACGGTTGATTTTGGTGCTGGCTGCAACACTAATAGCGGGTGCAATTCACGTGGTGGATTGCCTTGTGCTAAATGATAACCACGTGCCGCTTTACTCAGATTGCCCTGACGCAGACCGCCGATTTGCGCCAATTCAGTGGCTAACGCCAGTAAATCCGCCTGATGGCCGTGTTTGAGTTCTAGCTCAATTTCACTTAGTGGCTCTGACAGTTCAACTGCATTATCTGCGCTGTTAGACGAAATAGTACCTTGGTCAAGAGCAAGCTCTATCTCGCTCTCACCGTAAGTAATTACCCACTTCTCACGAGTGAAATCCGTGCGAAACAGAGGCTGTAATTCGGCTTGTAGCGCCTTTACATCCCAACCTTCAGGCCAAATGTCGGCAGGGAAACGGGCCAAATCGAGTTCATCGCTATCAATGTCAACATTGTATTCAGGACGTTGATGTAAACCACCGACAACTTTACCGCCGGTCTTTACCGTCATTTCATAACGGCCATCATAACCACGAATGCGTAAACCAATATCATGTTGGCGCAGACGATTATCCGCCGTTTCAAAGTAGATATTAGTCAATGTTTGCGGCGCTGAATGCTGGCTTTGCCAAGACGCGATTTGCGCTGGCAAAGCGGCAATGGCCGCAGGAGTAGCAATAAATTTCAATTCTATTTCAACGGTCATAATTTCATTCACACCGGTATGTTGCGAGATTACGGGCATTATGCCTTTTTTGTGGTGATTTGCCTGTTTTACACAGATAAGCCCACGCGGCAGCCCCAAGTCAAACCCTATTTTAACCTGTTTTAGCGGGTCTGCCCTAAGGCTTCATAAGACAAATTTTCATCGCGGTTAAAATGAGCAGTAAAATGGCTAAAGCCGCGCTGGCTATGAGAGTAAGATAGTTCTCATTCCGGTTTATGCGTTGCGTCGGCAAACTGAACACACTACTATCGACACATATATTCACTCATAAATGACTCTCTAATGCAGAAATTACGCCTAATTTGCCTCGCCATGCTAAGTCTCACTCTTTCTCTGAGCGCTTATGCTGAAGAAAAACGCTACATCTCTGATGAGCTAGATACCTACGTTCATAGTGGCCCCGGTAACCAATACCGAATTGTTGGCACACTAAAAGGTGGGGATGAAGTGACCCTGATAAGCGTTAATGACGGCACAAATTATGGCCAAATCCGCGACAGTAAGGGAAAAACGACATGGATCCCGCTGGATCAACTGAGTGAGACACCAAGTTTACGTGTTCGAGTACCTGATCTTGAGCAGCAGGTCAAAACACTGACGGACAAACTGGCGAACATTGATAATAGCTGGAATCAGCGCACCGCAGAAATGCAGCAGAAAGTGGCGGCCAGCGACAGTGTTATCTCTGAATTGCAAAAAGAAAATGAGTCTCTGAAAAACCAGTTAGTGGTTGCTCAGAAGAAAGTCAGCGCGGTGAATCTGCAATTAGATGACAAACAGCGCACCATTATCTTGCAATGGTTTATGTATGGCGGCGGTGTGGCGGGAATTGGCTTGTTGCTGGGCCTGATACTGCCACACTTGATCCCAAGCCGTAAAAAGAATAACCGCTGGATGAACTGACACCCATTTGGTACGAAGAATCTCTATAGGTTGTCCACTCAGGGCGGCCTATAGGTCAATCTGTTCTCCACACCCAACTATACTGAACTGATTGCTGGTAATTTTTGCGGTCAGTTATAGAATCGTCGCCATCTCCGCTTTATCTCCAGCGCTATCACACCAAGAACGAAGGGTTTAACTCAAAGTTATTGGCGTTATGGCTAGGCGGCAAACGAATGAATCCCGATGAGCTTACATCAGCAAGTGATTCGGGTGAATGAAAGCAGCTAACAACGCAATAACGTCAAAAACGAAGGGTTAGTTAATATGGAAATCTACCTGGTCGGCGGTGCCGTCCGCGACAGCTTATTAAACCTCCCCGTTACTGAACAGGATTGGGTCGTCGTGGGCGCTACCCCGGAACAATTACTGGCGCAAGGTTACCAACAAGTCGGTAAAGATTTTCCTGTATTCCTTCATCCTGTGAGTCATGAGGAATATGCTCTGGCCCGCACTGAACGAAAATCAGGCCAGGGCTATACTGGTTTTACTTGTTATGCCGCGCCTGATGTGACGTTGGAAGAAGATTTACTGCGTCGCGATTTGACCATCAATGCGATTGCTCGTAATCATGATGGAGAGCTATTTGATCCCTACAATGGTCAACAAGATTTAGAGCATCGCGTGTTACGGCACGTCTCTGATGCGTTTGGCGAAGACCCACTGCGTGTTCTACGCGTTGCCCGTTTTGCTGCTCGTTTTGCTCACTTGGGCTTTACTGTCGCCCCTGAAACTCAATCATTGATGGCGGCAATGGCCAAAAGCGGCGAGCTTTCAGCTTTGACACCAGAGCGAGTGTGGAAAGAAACCGAGAAAGCGCTGAAAACACAAAGCCCACAAATCTATTTTCAGGTCCTGCGTGATTGTGGCGCACTGGCAGTTTTGTTCCCTGAAATTGATCGCTTATTTGGTGTCCCTGCTCCAGAAAAATGGCATCCCGAAATTGATACCGGTATTCATACGCTGATGACGCTCGCCATTGCCGCTCAACTCAGTCCAGAAGTTGACGTGCGCTTTGCTGCTCTGTGCCATGATTTAGGCAAAGGACTGACACCAAAGGAATTTTGGCCTCATCACCACGGACACGGCCCTGCGGGAGTCAAGTTAGTTGAGCAGTTATGCCAACGTTTACGAGTGCCAAACCCGGTGCGAGACTTAGCAAAGCTGGTCGCGGAATATCACGACCTTATCCATACAGTGAATAAGCTCCGCCCTGAAACCCTGCTTAAGCTGTTTGATGCAATTGATGTTTGGCGCAAACCTGAGCGCCTTGAGCAGATGATTATGACCAGTGAGGCTGACGCTCGGGGCCGTACCGGTTTTGAAGATAATCCTTATCCACAGGGTGATTATCTGCGAGCCGCGTTCCATGTGGCGAGTGGTGTATCGGTGCAGGAAGTGGTTGCCACTGGGCTGCAAGGCTTGGCTATTCGTGACGAGCTAAAACGCCGCCGTCAGCTTGCATTAGCACAATGGAAACTAACTCAAGAAGTGGTTTCGCCTTAAGTTCTCGGTGGTACTAACATAAAAAAAGCCCTGATTATTCAGGGCTTTTTTTATGGGGAATAATCACTGAATCACGATATATAGACCCAATACACTGCGGCAGCTACCACAAAGCGATAAATGGCGAAAGGCACAAAAGAGATGCGCTTAATCAGTGATAGGAAGGTTTTGATAGCAATCAGCGCGACGACAAATGCAGTGATGAACCCGACGGCAAACATCGGTAAATCACCCCACGTCAGGAAATGCAGGCTTTTATATAAATCTAACCCACTCGCCCCTAGCATCATCGGTACAGCCAAAATAAAGGAGAATTCAGAAGCGGCGTAACGGTTAACGCCAACCAGCATCCCGCCAGAAATAGTGGCACCTGAGCGAGAGAAACCCGGCCACAACGCCAGACACTGGAAGCAACCGATCGCAAAGGCTTGGCGATAAGTAATATCATCCAGCCCAATAGCCTTAGGATTTTTCGGTTTAAACCATTCGGCCGCTAGCAACAATATGCCGCCAGCGACGAGTGCATACATCACACTGTGTGGGTTAAACAGTGATTTGATAACATCGTGAAAAACTAACCCTAAACCCACTGCTGGGAGCATCGCCAATAAAATATGGCCCAATGTCAGGTGCCCACTGGTTTTCCCTTCGTGAGGGACTTTACCGAAATGAATGCCAATCAGGCCGAACAAGCGCCGCCAGAACACGACGACCACAGCCAAAATCGACCCTAACTGAATAATAACCTCAAAGGTTTTTGCTTTATCGCCGGTAAAGCCCAAAAGCTCGCCGACAATAATCATATGCCCAGTAGATGACACCGGTAGAAACTCAGTAAGCCCTTCCACCACACCCAAAACAAAAGCCACAAACAGCGAATACATATCCGTCATCTACGATACCCAAGCCATGTGAGATCACAAAAAAACGGCAATGCTGCAAACTGTACCGATAAAAACAATATCGGTCGTTAACAAAACAATGCCGTTCAAATTCAATATTGCTTAATTTATCACGCCATATGATGCAATCAGACCACATTATTGATGCTGTGTTGCACTTTTATGTCACGACAGCGAAAAAATATGCTATCTACAGAGCAATGCGTCAGTTGGGCCGTTGGCCGCGCTCAATCACCACGCCGACATTGCGTGCTTGCGCCACAGCTCCCGGTTTACTGACCTTAATTCTCACCCATGGAGAATTAAACTGCTGGAGTAATAGCTCGGCAATCTCTTCAGCCACTCGCTCAACCAACGCGAAACGCTGCGATTCTACGTGTTTTATGATGGTGTCACTGATATCTGCGTAGCTTAGGCAGTCATTGACATCATCACTGACGGCTGCCTTACGATTATCCCAGCCCATTTCGATATCGAACACCAGCTTTTGCTGAATGGTCTGTTCCCAGTCATAAACACCGATAGTGGTTATGACACTGAGTTCCTCAATAAATACGATATCCATCACGTCATTCTCTGTTTTTGTGCCTGCCGGATACCACTTCCAGCCGAATATGCGTATTATCCACTGATGTTGCGATTAAAACGATCATTATTCGACAGGGCGGTGTTATGAGTGCTATCGCGCTTGGCATGATTATCTTCGCGTATTTGTGTGGCTCGATTTCCAGTGCAATCCTGGTCTGCCGGGTTGCCAAGCTACCCGATCCGCGTGAGCATGGCTCCGGCAATCCCGGAGCAACCAACGTACTGCGCATCGGTGGCCGTGCTGCTGCCGCAACAGTACTGATTTTCGATGTACTGAAAGGTATGCTGCCAGTTTGGATTGCTTACCTGCTACACGTTTCGCCACTCTATCTTGGCCTGACCGCCATTGCAGCCTGCCTTGGTCATATTTACCCGGTATTCTTCCACTTTAAAGGTGGCAAAGGTGTTGCCACGGCATTTGGTGCTATTGCGCCTATCGGCTGGGATTTGACCGGCCTAATGACCGGCACTTGGCTGTTAACCGTGTTACTGAGTGGCTACTCATCTTTAGGGGCCATTATCAGCGCCCTGATAGCCCCCTTCTACGTCTGGTGGTTCAAACCCCAATTTACCTTCCCGGTCGCCATGCTTTCCTGCCTGATTTTGATGCGTCACCACGATAATATCCAACGTTTATGGCGCGGCAAAGAGAGTAAAATCTGGGATAAACTCAGAAAGAAAAAGCAGAAAACCCCTGCCGAAGAAGCCGCAGAGTTAGAAGAGAAAGAAGATTAATTTATTGAATTACTTCACCACCCCGCCAAAGTCAGAATGGCTAAGCAGGAGCGAGGCAAGGCGCAAAGGAATGAAAAAACGCAGTGGACTTATGGTCCATGAGTATTTTGAATGACTGCGGCAACACAGCCGCAGCCCCGCTTAGCCTTTCTGATCAGACTTTCGGTAACTCACTCAACGGCCAGCGCGGTCTCACCGACACCGCCAACTCGCTATTCACACCGCTTTTCAGCCGAATCAGCCCCGCATAAGCGATCATCGCGCCATTATCGGTGCAAAATTCAGGCCGTGCGTAAAAGACTTCACCGCCACGCTTTTGCATCATTTCTGCCAATTTTGAGCGCAAGGTACGGTTAGCGCTCACGCCGCCGGCAATCACTAAACGTTTAAAACCGGTTTGATCCAGTGCGCGTTTGGATTTGATTGCCAACGTATCAACGACTGCATCTTCAAACGCGCGGGCAATATCAGCGCGTGTCTGATCATCGTCACCATTCGCTCGAATAGTATTCGCCGCAAAGGTTTTCAGGCCAGAAAAACTGAAATCCAGCCCTGGGCGATCAGTCATTGGGCGCGGGAAAGTAAATCGCCCAGCGATCCCCTGTTGTGCCATACGCGATAACATCGGCCCGCCAGGATAATCCAACCCTAATAATTTAGCTGTTTTATCAAAGGCTTCACCTGCTGCATCATCGACAGACTCCCCCAACAACAGATACTCACCAATACCCGTCACACTGATTAGTTGTGTGTGACCACCAGATACCAGTAGCGCAACAAACGGGAACTCTGGTGCATTATCTTCCAACATCGGCGCCAGCAAGTGGCCTTCCATGTGATGGACGGGCACAGCGGGGACACCCCAAGCAAAAGCTAATGCGCGGCCAACGGTCGCTCCTACCAGCAATGCGCCAACCAAACCCGGACCTGCGGTATATGCCACACCATCAATGTCCTTGGCGCTAAGATTGGCTTCTTTCAACGCGGCTTGAATCAATGGCACAGTTTTGCGCACATGATCACGGGAAGCCAGCTCTGGCACTACGCCACCATAATCAGCATGCAATTTAACCTGACTGTACAGTTGGTTAGCCAGCAGACCGGTTTCATCGTCATACACTGCAATTCCGGTTTCATCGCAGGACGTTTCTATACCCAAAACTCGCATTACATTTCCCATCATTCACGTGCGGCCGACAGTTTAGCATAACCGTGTCTCACGTCATGATTTCTGATCCTAAATTGAACAGAAAAGCGGCATTTTGGCACGCCAATAACGTGAATGTTGTTGATAGTTGTCGCATTTGAAAAGAATGTTGATAAATTCGCTCAATGGCCCTGTTTAGTATATAATCAGCGGCCGTCGCACTCTCGGCACCAACTTTCTTGTAAAGAACGGGGGCGACATCACAGGGGCGTGCCTGTTTCAATTTGCTGTGGTGCTTTACAAAGCAGCATCCATTGAAGTAAAATTCCGCACCATTTTGAGAAGGCTGGCGATTGGCCAGCAGCAAACCGATTTCTATTGAGGTGAGAGGCACATGCCGGTAATTAAAGTACGTGAAAACGAGCCGTTCGACGTAGCTCTTCGTCGTTTCAAACGTTCCTGCGAAAAAGCAGGTGTTTTAGCTGAAGTTCGTCGTCGTGAGTTCTATGAAAAACCGACTACCGAACGTAAACGCGCTAAAGCTTCTGCTGTAAAACGTCACGCGAAGAAATTGGCTCGCGAAAACGCACGCCGCACTCGTCTGTATTAATTCTTCGGGGGTAACCCCACCGCGTCATTTTTTATGTTCTAAGAATGCGCAGATCGAGTAGTTGCATACGAAGGCCGTGCTTTCCGAAAGGAATGCGCGGCTTGTTCTCGTTTATGGACTGACCGAATAGGGGCTTATGGCTGGACGAATTCCACGTGTATTTATCAATGACTTGCTGGCTCGTACCGACATCGTCGATCTTATCGATGCCCGGGTAAAGCTGAAGAAGCAGGGCAAAAATTATCACGCGTGCTGTCCGTTCCATCATGAGAAAACACCCTCATTTACCGTTAACGGCGAAAAGCAGTTTTACCACTGTTTCGGCTGTGGCGCTCATGGTAATGCTGTTGATTTTTTGATGAATTACGATCGACTGGAATTTGTCGAAAGTATTGAAGAATTAGCCACCATGCACGGGCTGGAAGTGCCTTACGAGGCAGGAACCGGCACCACCCAGATCGAACGTCACCAACGACAAAGTCTTTATCAACTGATGGAAAGCCTAAGTGCATTCTATCAACAATCACTCAAGGGCCAGAACGCCAATCAGGCACGCGAATATCTTAAACATCGCGGTTTGAGTGAAGAAATCATTCAACATTTTGCTATCGGTTTTGCCCCCCCAGGTTGGGACAATGCCTTAAAACGTTTTGGTCGTGATGGCGAAAGCCGCACTGCGCTGAACGATGCAGGGATGTTGGTGACTAATGATACAGGGCGAACTTACGATCGTTTTCGTGAGCGCGTCATGTTCCCTATCCGCGATAAACGCGGGCGTGTTATCGCTTTTGGTGGGCGAATTCTGGGTGACGGAGTGCCGAAATACCTCAACTCCCCGGAAACAGAAATTTTTCATAAGGGCCGACAATTATACGGCTTGTATGAAGCGCAAGTGAACCACCCCAACCCAACCCGCTTACTCGTGGTTGAAGGTTATATGGATGTGGTGGCACTGGCGCAATTTGGTATTGATTACGCTGTTGCCTCACTGGGTACAGCAACGACCGCGGAGCATATTCAGTTATTATTCCGCGCGACGGATAACGTCATTTGTTGCTATGACGGTGATCGGGCAGGTAGAGATGCAGCCTGGCGCGCATTGGAGACTGCACTGCCCTATCTCAATGATGGACGTCAGTTACGCTTTATGTTTTTACCTGATGGCGAAGATCCCGATACTCTGGTACGTAAAGAAGGAAAAAATGCATTTGAACAACGGATGGAGGAGGCGCAGCCACTCTCAACCTTCTTGTTCGAAACATTGATGCCGCAGGTTGATTTGAGTAGCCCAGATGGGCGCGCCAAATTAAGTACTCTGGCACTCCCTCTGATAAGCCAAGTGCCCGGTGAAACCTTGCGTCTTTACCTGCGCCAACAGTTAGGTAGTAAGTTAGGTCTGCTTGATGATAGCCAGCTTGACAAGTTGATGCCGAAGCAGTCTGAAAACATAAATAGCTACCAGCCGCCCCAGCTAAAACGCACAACCATGCGTATACTTATAGGGCTACTGGTACAAAACCCACAACTGGCTACACTTATCCCCTCGTTGCAGGGTGTTGAGCAAGCCAAGTTAGCCGGTTTACCGTTATTTATTGAGTTGGTTGAGACTTGTTTAGCCCAACCGGGGTTAACAACCGGACAGTTATTAGAACTGTACCGTGATAATAAATTCAGCCAACAACTTGAAACTCTCGCAACATGGAACCACATGATTGTTGAGGACATGGTCGAACAGACTTTTGTCGACACGCTAACCAGCCTGTATGACTCCATATTGGAGCAACGTCAGGAAACACTTATAGCGCGTGATCGTACACATGGATTAAACGCCGAAGAACGTAAAGAGCTTTGGTCTTTGAATCTGGCGTTAGCCAGAAAAAAATGAAATACCTAACGGCTTAATTGCCGATAAATGTGGGGGCGAATCCCCATAACATGCCGTCATAGCGGGCAACGGCGACAAAAAAAACAGCCCCAAATGCTATTGTTGGCGGTTTCGCCGACCGACACCAACCCAAATACTCTGAAGTGTGGATACCGTCTTATGGAGCAAAACCCGCAGTCACAGCTGAAGCTACTTGTCACCCGTGGTAAGGAGCAAGGCTATCTGACCTATGCTGAGGTCAATGACCATCTGCCGGAAGATATCGTCGATTCCGATCAGATCGAAGACATCATCCAGATGATTAATGACATGGGCATACAAGTGCTGGAAGAAGCACCTGATGCCGATGATTTAATGCTGGCCGAGAACACCACTGATACCGACGATGACGCGGCTGAAGCTGCTGCACAGGTGTTGTCCAGTGTTGAATCCGAAATCGGGCGTACTACCGACCCGGTGCGTATGTACATGCGCGAGATGGGTACCGTTGAGCTGTTGACACGTGAAGGTGAGATTGATATCGCCAAACGTATCGAAGACGGTATCAATCAGGTTCAGTGTTCAGTTGCTGAATATCCTGAAGCCATTACTTACCTGTTGGAACAATATGACCGCGTTGAAGCGGGTGAATCTCGTCTATCTGACCTGATTACCGGCTTTGTTGATCCAAACGCTGAAGAAGATATTGCACCAACAGCAACTCACGTTGGTTCTGAATTATCCTCTGAAGAGATGGATGACGACGACGACGAAGATGAAGACGACGAAGAAGAAGAAGACGATAACAGCATCGATCCAGAGCTGGCTCGTCAGAAATTCAGCGAATTGCGTGAGCAGTACGAGAACGCGCGCATGGAAATCAAGAAAAACGGTCGTAGCCATGCAAATGCTGCTGCCGAGATTCTAAAACTTTCCGAAGTCTTCAAACAGTTCCGTCTTGTACCGAAGCAGTTTGACTATCTGGTCAATAACATGCGTGCCATGATGGACCGCGTTCGTACCCAAGAACGCATCATCATGAAACTGTGTGTTGAACAGTGCAAAATGCCGAAGAAAAACTTCGTGACACTGTTTGCGAGCAATGAAACCAGCGACACTTGGTTTGCAGCCGCAATCGCCATGGGTAAACCATGGTCTGAGAAACTGAAAGATGTATCGGATGATGTTCAACGTAGCTTGCAGAAACTACGCCAGATCGAAGAAGAAACCGGTCTGACAATTGAGCAAGTAAAAGACATCAACCGCCGTATGTCTATCGGCGAAGCGAAAGCGCGTCGTGCCAAGAAAGAAATGGTTGAGGCTAACCTGCGTCTGGTTATCTCTATTGCAAAAAAATACACCAACCGCGGCCTGCAATTCCTTGATTTAATTCAGGAAGGTAATATCGGGTTGATGAAAGCAGTAGATAAATTTGAATACCGTCGTGGTTATAAGTTCTCAACTTATGCAACTTGGTGGATTCGTCAGGCAATCACCCGCTCTATCGCGGACCAGGCGCGTACCATCCGTATTCCGGTGCATATGATTGAGACAATTAACAAACTCAACCGTATTTCACGCCAGATGCTGCAAGAGATGGGCCGCGAGCCAACGCCGGAAGAGCTGGCTGAGCGTATGCTGATGCCGGAAGACAAGATTCGCAAAGTGCTGAAGATTGCGAAAGAGCCAATCTCAATGGAAACCCCAATCGGTGATGATGAAGATTCACATCTGGGCGATTTCATTGAAGATACCACTTTGGAACTGCCGCTGGACTCTGCAACCTCTGAGAGCCTGCGTTCTGCCACTCACGATGTGTTAGCTGGCCTGACCGCGCGTGAGGCGAAAGTTCTGCGTATGCGCTTTGGTATCGATATGAACACTGACCACACGTTAGAAGAAGTGGGCAAACAGTTCGACGTTACCCGTGAACGTATCCGTCAGATCGAAGCTAAGGCATTGCGTAAACTGCGCCATCCAAGCCGTTCTGAAGTGCTGCGTAGCTTCCTTGACGATTAATCGTCAATTGCAGTGACAAGCACACAAAAAACCCCGGCATGCCGGGGTTTTTCTTTTTAGCCTGATACTGAGTATTTTGGCGATATCCATCTCTCTCTACCCATTAAGCCCGTAAAAAACCTTAATTTTGTGCATAAAACACCCATCTGATTCTTCAGCTCTAGACCGCAGGATAAAAACTACCGTATAATCAGCGCCCAAGTCTGGCCCCTTAGCTCAGTTGGTTAGAGCACGCGACTCATAATCGCTTGGTCACTGGTTCAAGTCCAGTAGGGGCCACCAAATTTAGAAAGGAGTTAGATGAGCAATCGTCTGACTCCTTTTTTATTTGTTTTGAATCACCGACGATGCTCTGTTTAGAATAAAAAACACAAAAAAAGAGGTGCCGTTTTCACTGGCACCTCAAACGTCAAAGAAGAGTGATGGATTTAAGGATAGATTTTATATTTCTCGCGTAGCTTTAAATAATTATTAATGCCGGGTTGCCAGTTGGATTCTAGATAATTTACTGTTTCATCAATGGTCAATTTCCTTTCTGTGGCTTCTTCCATTAATTTAACCAAACTGCGTGTACCGGTTAATTTAGCGAGCCAAAGGGGACGGATTAAAAAGTATTTTTCCTGATAATCCAGATAGTTGGACTCCATTTGTGGTGGGATGACCATTGAATAACCCGCCTCTTTAAATTTGAACCACCATTCAACAAAATAACGTATCGTCGGTTGGATATCGGTTATATCTGTTGCAGAAAATCTCTCGCCACAGACTTCTTTCCCCGCATGCGGCCACCCTGTTTTCTGCTGGTTAATATCAACGTCATAACAGGTATTAATATAAAACTCCTTACTTGGGAACCCTAATTGCTCAAAAGGATAATCCGAGCCTCTCCCCATATTGACACTGGTTGCTTCAAATATTCCCAAAGAAGGATAGAGATGAATAGCCAGATCACTGCGTAAATTGGGCGAAGGTCTCACCGGCAATGAATACGGTGACTCATGTGTATAATTCCCCATGGCGATGACCGTCAAATTCTGAGGAGGAAACTGATAGGCTTTGACACCAAAAGCTTTCCAATGAGTATCATCAAAATGCGTTAGCCATCCCTCATTCACTATCATCTTAGCAAACTCACCCGACGTCAGCCCATGTACCATAGGCACAGGATGCATCCCTATACCCGAGATATTCTCTTCTTCAAGAATTGGTCCGTAGACATGATTACCCAGCGGATTAGGTCTGTCGAACACCATAAACTGCTTATGGTACTTTTGCAGACTTTCCAGCATATGGTGCATAGAAATGGTGTAGGTAAAATAACGGACACCCACATCCTGTAAATCATAAATAACAATATCGACATCAGATAATTGTGCCTCGGTAGGATGTGCACGCACGCGACCATCCTTATCTCGACCATACAACGAAATAATAGGGAGACCGCTCTGTTTATCAATATGATTATCATCGCCTAACCCAGCCTCAGCATTTCCACGTATGCCATGCTCAACAGAGAATAATGTTGTCACAGTGAAATGGTATTTTTTTTGCTCAGATAATAATTTGTCGATGGTATGACGCCCTTCTTTATTAATCGAGCTTTGGTTTACCATTAAGCCAATGCGCTTATTTTTAAGTTGTGGTCCATACACATTTTCCTGATCGATACCTAAAATAATGTCTTGAGTGACCTTGGCATAGCCAACATTTATCATAAATAATGAACACAGACACAATAATGTTTGCAGGAAATATCTCATTCCTTATCTCTCACGATTAATGAATTAATATTCTGATATAGCTTAATTAATATCAGAAGTTATGCCTCAACTCTACCGCCCAGAACCAAAAATTGTTACTGGTCTTATTGTTATTTGTCCAAGTCTGCTCAGGACGATAATAAGTATCTGCAAATATTGAGGTTTGCTTCGTCAGTGGATAAAGCACTTGGAAACCATAGCGGCTACGATTTTTTTCTTTATACAGTGTTTCATGATTATTCGAGTCACGAAAACTCTGTGTCCCCTTGACCAAGGCCAAGCGCGTATAGGGCATCAGTAGTAAACCATTATCAAATTTATAGCGGTAAAGGCCCCATAAGAAATGCTCTTTGTTATAAAGGGTATTTACCAACTGTTCATCAATGTATAAATAGTTGAGCCAAAGTGAGTTTTTCTGGTTAAAAGTGATATTAGCCCCAGCGAAATGCTCATTAATTTGACTCCAATCTCGTTTATAGACTCCGTAATTTCCTTTGGCACGTGCATAATCTAACTTCCGATCTATCAAGCGAAATGAGAGACTGGCGTTAAAACTTAGACTTTCTGAATATTTATAATATGCCTGTGGACGGATCCAAATTTCGTGCCGTTCTTCACCTTTACGAACATCTCCCTTATAGGCAGGATCTGCCAGTACTGGATTATTAATCGAAGGGAAGTGCCAGTTGTCGTTACGATAACCAAGACGTAACTTTGTATTGCCACTTTTACCATCATAAGTAAAAGGAAAAGTTCTGGTGACCCCAGCCTGCCAACGTGTACGGTCATATTCTGGATTATTGTCCAAATATGTTTTTAAGAACTGAACGTCATATAACCATAATGAGTCATTCTGATAGATATACGCACCGACATAAGGTGATGTTGCCATACTTCCTTTGATAAACTTCCAACTCTCGTCACTGTCTATTTCTTGCTCTGCGCCAATATAGGTATCAAAATTCCATGCTTTTTGTCTTAGCTTATCTTGTGCCTCTTTTTTTTCTTGTTCTATTTGTTGGATTCTTTTATTTAACTTAATAATTTCTTGGTCATAGTCAGTTTCAAATTCATCGGCAAATACGGGCATGCACATCGCTATGGCGCTAAGCACCATCAATCCTTTTGCTATATTCATTTTAACCTTCCGTGATATTTATAACATTGTTAATCCATAACCACGTGGATAGAGTATTTGGCTATTATCTGGTGTTCTAATATCAACAGGTAACTTTCCGCGAGGCTCTGCCAACACATCTAACTTACCCTTTGGTCCTTGGAATAATGTTCGTAGTCCGCTGCGAATGTTTGTTTCCAGACTGTTGCGTACGTTATTGGTCACATCAAATCCAGTAATACCATAAATTGCGATATTAGCTTTAACACCAGATAAATAGGCTATGTCGTAAGGATTTCGGCTAGATATCACCACTAGAGGGATATTCTCTTTGTTAGCAGCATCGATAATTCGCTGCGCATTAACAGGATTAAGCTTAAGGTTATAAGTTGCCAAAATAATAAAGTTCTGTCCCTTGATCTGATTTGCTATATCCTCAGAGCTAATATCATCTTTATCCAGTTTGATCACTTGGCTTTTAACATCAAAGGTGACATGAAATTGATTTGCAATATCATGAAGGTGTTTGGTAATTAGCTCATTACGTGGTTTTTCATCAGAAAACACCATTATGCCATTCTGCGGTTTAAGATGATAAGGCAAAACATTATCGTTTTTAATCAGTGTGATAGCCTGTTCAGAGATAAAGTTCTCAATATTTTTATGATTTTCTGAAGCAACAATTTTTTCCGCTATTGCAGTATCATGTGGATCTGGAGAAATACGCTTATTGAGTTTGGTATAAATCACCCGCTGCGCGGCATCATCAATGCGTTGTTTAAGTGCTGGGTCCTTTGCAGATTCAGCCTTCAAATAGCCATAAAGTGCATTAAGTTGTTCAACGCTAGCGCTATTTTTAATTTCCATCGGCATTAATACAATGTCATTCCCCGCCATAATGGCTTGTTTAATAGACCAGTTGCGATCAAAATTGTTGGTAATAGCCCCCATATCCATGGCATCAGTCAGAATTAAACCATTATATTTAAGCTGATTGCGTAAAATATCCGTTAGGATCGGCTTCGATAATGTCGCGGGGGTACCAATTTTCTCGCCTTTAATATTTGTCAGCTGGGTGTTATCAAGTGCCGGTACGACAATATGAGCAGTCATAATGGCATCGGTCACCGGCATAACATCAACAAAGGGTTTTAGCTCTATTTGTTGCCATGCAGCTTTATCAATATTAACAGTTGGTAGCGCAAAGTGAGTATCCGAGGAGACATTGCCATGGCCGGGAAAATGTTTTAGCGAAGTCAGTACATTGGATTTATGAATACCCTGAATATAACTACGTGCTAACTCCCCCACCAGCACCGGATCATCTGAGTAAGAACGGACCCCAATGACAGGATTATTTTGGTTATTAT
This sequence comes from Yersinia vastinensis, assembly GCF_902726565.1. Classification (GTDB taxonomy): domain Bacteria; phylum Pseudomonadota; class Gammaproteobacteria; order Enterobacterales; family Enterobacteriaceae; genus Yersinia; species Yersinia vastinensis. Next base: position 235,248 of record NZ_CACVAF010000001.1, on the reverse strand, counting down.
TGACATCAACTACTGGACCAAAGTTAAAATTAAAACCAAGGCTGGATAATTCATAACCATGTACACTCCCGGCTTGTTGCGCCAGTTTTGCTGATCTTGTCGCCCCTAATGCCATATTTCCCGGCATTTCAGTCCCGACTCGTAAACGGGTGACATATCCCCCTTCTTGATCGGTGCTAATAAACAACGGTAAATTACTACGAGCACGCTGTAGATTATTAATGAGCTCAACTGTCTGCGGGGTATCAATTAGATTTTCTCTAAAAAGAATAATTGAGCCTAAATGGTAGTCATGAATTATTTGGCTGACAGTATCATTGATTTCAGTGAAGGGCTTTTTATCACTGCTGTTATCATTACTCCACGAACGAATATCAACCATCAATATTTGCCCAAGTTTTTCATCAAAATTCATTTTAGAGATGACTTTTTCAGCTGATATTTTTGGTGATAACCACATTTCTTTAAGTTGTGAGTCTGGAATAACACCTGCATTTGTGCAGGTGCTAAATAATAGAATCGCGGGTATTATTTTTTTCATTAATTCCTCCGTTATTTACGTTTGCCGGGGGATTTTACTTTTTAGCTCACGCAATAAAGTGATAATTATCACAGTTGATTGATTCACCATTTTTCACTAAAAGGAATATTATTATTCCTTTTTTATAAGTTTATTTCCTAAAGCCTGATACTTAAGGCTCTGGAGCAAGGAATAACTTTTCGACATCAGGAATACTTATTATTATTTTTTTCTCGATATCACTATTTAACAGCCATCCATGACTCATATTGTAGGAAATCTCTTACTAAATGAAAACTGTAAAAATAAAAGCTGGCAATGAGATAGCCTGGATATATCACCTACATTACTGAAAATGCTATTCGTCCCGGCTCGCATATATCAATCATCCAGATTATTTATTGTCATACTTGCGTTCAGTATCAATGGTTTAGCCATTTCTTGTCGCAGTTGCATTAATGCCAGAAAAATCAGATCGGTGAGTGTATTTTGAGCCGTTCGCGAAGAAATCGAAGAGCTTCTCCACTCATTTTCATCAGAAATACTCTCAAGGACATAATCTGCAATTTTAGCCAGCGGAGAGACTTTGCTGCCCGTAATGGCTATTACAGTTGCCCCCTGTGCTTTAGCAACAGTTGCAGCAATTCGCATATCTTTCCTTCTACCGGTGAAAGAGAGGACTATCTGCACATCTTTAGGGGTCAGTGTCAGGGCAGCAGCAATCTGCACATGAAGGTCGGCTTCAACAAGGGTCACTATACCTATCTTCTGTAATTTGTAACTCAGGTCTTTTGCTGTAAGCCCTGATCCCCAAATCCCCACAATCTGTACTCGTGAGGCGGTATTAATCAGAGAGACAACATGCTGGAAAACAGAGAAATTTATCTTGCGAGTTGTCTCCATAATGGAGGCCGTTTTCTCGTGTGCCAGTTTTTGCGCCATCACCATCAGTGAATCTTCTGATGAGATGGAGTTATGTAGCGCTTTATGTGGGTAAGATTTAAATAAATTATTCCGTCCCAATTCCTCGCTAATGGCAAGTTTCAACGCAGGGAACCCTTTCATTCCAATCTTCTGACTAAACTTTACGATGGCTGATTGGCTCACACCAGCATCCTCTGCAAATTGAGAGGAAGAAATGCTGAGGATCGCCTCTGGGTTATCAAGAATATATTTTGCAATTTTTTGCTGATTTTCTGCCAGCTCAGGCAGTAACCAGGTTATTTCATTTAGAATCGACATCAAAAATTTCCCTGTAAAAAACAATAGATTATTCCAGCATCAATACCTTTATTACCTAGGCGTAACTGCATAAATATTATGAAAATAATTTTTATATTTGTGGTTTTTTATCTGTGCTTATTCCTCAAATTGCTCATGCTTAGAATAGATTTTGCCGTGATAAACATCACATTTAATAAATAAATAATTCCTTAACATCGCCGATAATTTAAATAAAAGGAAGTCCCAATGAAGATTAATCTAAGCTCAATGGTTACGGAAAGCCGAAACCCCGCTAGTGCTCAAATTGACACTCTTTCAACACTGGATATGCTCGAGATTATCAATAATGAGGATAAAAAAGTCCCTTTTGCGGTAGAAGAAAAACTGCCTGAAATAGCTAAGGCGGTTGATCTTATTGCAGAGGCTTTCGCACAAGGCGGCAGATTAATTTACTGTGGGGCAGGGACTTCTGGGCGATTAGGCATTCTGGATGCCAGTGAATGCCCACCGACTTATGGTACACCACGGGAGATGGTCGTTGGCCTCATTGCTGGCGGAAATACCGCTATTTTACAGGCCGTTGAAAATGCCGAAGACAGTCGTGAAATGGGCGAACAAGACTTGTGCAACCTTAACTTTAATGCCCGTGATGTGCTCGTCGGTATTGCTGCGAGTGGTCGCACACCCTATGTCCTCGGAGCGATGGCTTATGCGCATCGTGTTGGGGCGACGGTTGTGGCCATCTCTTGTAATCAGAATAGCGAAATGAGCAAAGTAGCAGATATCGCCATTGAAGCCCTCGTCGGGCCAGAAGTTGTCACCGGCTCTTCACGAATGAAAGCAGGAACCGCACAGAAATTAATTCTAAACATGCTAACGACTGGCGCCATGATCCGAAGTGGTAAAGTTTATAGCAACCTGATGGTGGATGTTGAGGCAACCAATGCCAAGTTGGTACAACGCCAGATCGACATTGTTGTTCAGGCAACGGAATGTTCCACCGATGAGGCGCAAGACGCACTTAATGAATGCAACCGCCACTGCAAAACAGCCATTATGATGATACTAAGTGGTCTGTCTGCTGAAGATGCGGGAGCGATCCTTAACAAGAATAAAGGATTTATCCGTAAAGCACGGCAGGAGATCAAAGTATAACTATGGCAAAAATAACGGGTTCGACGATAGAACAAATTTTACTCTGCATTGGTGGGCGTCAAAATATCACCGTCTGCGGAAACTGCATGACAAGGTTGCGTCTCACGTTACGAGATCGTCAGCTCATACAATCAGAAAACCTGAAGAAAATCCCCGGAGTCATGGGGGTGGTCAATGGCGACGATCAACTGCAAATTATTCTTGGCCCGGGCAAAGCTCAAACGGCCAGCGAGATGATGAACAAGGTTTTAAGTGCTGAACCACAGCAGGCCAATGGCAGCACTGATGATGTTGATCTACAAGTGCTGGCAAGCCAGACCAAACAACAGATGAAAGCAAAACAGAAAAGTGCTGTTCATAACTTTCTGACCAAATTCGCGACCATCTTTACCCCACTTATCCCGGGCTTCATAGCCGCAGGCTTATTGCTGGGGATAGCAACGCTACTGCAACAAACACTGGTTTTGGAAGGTGTAACCCCATCCTCATGGTTGGTGGGGCTTATTGCTTACATGAAAGTGTTCAGCATCGGGTTATTTACTTTCCTGAGTATCCTCATTGGTTTTAATACTCAGAAAGCTTTTGGTGGGACCGGCGTCAACGGTGCGATTATCGCTTCGTTATTTATTTTACGTTATGTACCAGAAGGGACCGTTGGCTATTACGCTGGGATGGAAAACTTCTTTGGGCTGGTGATTGATCCCCGCGGCAATATTATTGGTGTTCTACTGGCGTGTATGGCGGGTGCATGGATTGAGCGGCAGGTGCGCCGATTTATTCCTGATAATCTGGATATGATCCTCACTTCGACAATCACGCTACTGATTACCGGTGCAATTACCTTTGTGGTCATTATGCCTTTAGGTGGCGAGCTGTTTAAAGGCATGTCTTGGTTGTTTATGCATTTAAATGGTAACCCTTTTGGCACGGCTATTCTCGCTGGGCTATTCCTGATTGCCGTGGTTTTTGGTATCCATCAAGGGTTTGTGCCGGTCTATTTTGCCTTAATGGATGCGCAAGGATTTAACTCGCTATTTCCTATTTTAGCCATGGCGGGTGCAGGCCAAGTGGGGGCGGCATTAGCTCTTTATGCGCGGTCACCAAAAGGGTCTGTTCTGCGAACTCAAATTAAAGGGGCTATCTTCCCTGGACTATTGGGTATTGGTGAGCCACTTATTTATGGTGTGACGTTGCCGCGCCTGAAGCCATTTATTACCGCCTGTGTCGGGGGGGCTGCGGGTGGCTTCTTTATTGGTCTTGTTGCTTGGATGGGGCTACCGGTAGGCTTGAATACCGTATTTGGTCCATCAGGTTTAGTGTCTATTCCGCTGATGACATCAGGACAAGGGATCTTTGCCGGAATGCTGGTTTATATCGCCGGCCTACTGATTTCATATATCGCTGGATTTATTCTGACTTGGTTTTTCGGACACAAGAATATCGATTTAAGTTAGCGTGTTATCGCCAAACATTCTTAATGTGGCCCTGTATTACAGGGCCATTCTATTTTATTCAGTAATATGAATTTGTGGTTAACGGCTTTTATACAGGTTATATCCCAGTTCTTGAGCTACTGAGGCCACCATTTTTTGCCCACGAACACTATTGCCTATCGGATCAAGTGGCGGCGAAAATGCGGCAATACCCATCACACCGGGTACAACCGCTAGAATACCGCCCCCAACACCACTTTTACCCGGTAAACCCACGGTATATGCCCAATCTCCTGAGCTGCCATACATCCCTTCCATTGTCATTTCAGCTAGAATAAATGAGGTGTTTGACGCTGTCAGAACCTGCTTTTTCGTGACCGGATTAACACCGCTTGCCGCAAAAGTTGCCCCCATCGTTGCCAGTTCAATGGTGTTGAGCAACGTTGAACATTGACGAGTGTAGACGTCACATGCCTCCATCGGATCGCAGTACATTGCTTGCGCAGAATAGAGTAGCCACGCAATGGCGCGATTATGAAAATTAGTAGTTTGCTCTGAATGGTTCACTTCATCCGACATCGAAATTGGTGCGCCCGCGAGTTGCTGTTGGATCTCTAAAATTCGCGCCCAGCGATTTTCCCGATCACTCGCCTTAATCAGACTCACTGTAGACATCGCGCCGGCGTTAACCAGTGGCGACAACGGCTTACCATTATGTAGCTCCAATGCAATAACCGAGTTAAAAGGCAAACCGGTAGGGTCGGCACCAATTTTGTCTTGCACCGCCTGTGGACCAACATCTTCTAGAGCTAAGGCGAGGGAACATACTTTCGAAATCGACTCAAGGGCAAAGCGAAAATCAGCATCGCCTTGCGAGATAATATCGCCATCAACGGTCACAATGGCCACTGCAGCGAGTTGACTGGGAACACTGGCCAGATAGGGAATATAGCTGGCATTTTCCCCTCCGGAGAGGGTGGCATATTGTGAATAAGCATTCTTAACAGCTTGATTTAGATGAGCTAGGCCAATAGTCATAACACTGACTCCACCGCTTAATGTCATTGAGCAGGGAGCCGAAGCCGCCCTGCTTATACAGAGGAAGGAAACTAACTTTTTGGCGTGTTTGCCGCAGGTATTTTAGTTGCAGCCGTTGCCGTCACATCACTGGTATGTGTTGCCGATAAATTTGGGATGCCCGGATGTCCATTCTCGGCTTCCCACGTAAATGGCGCAAAATCACTGTTGGCATCACGCCAGTGAGGTTTACGAACGAGATAAATCAAAAATGGTAATACAACAAAGAACAATGTCGTGGCGATCAAAATGCCCACATATTCCGTAGGACTCCCTACCGAGATTTGGCTGGGTGGAATAAAGCTGAAGACGAAAGCCAGAATCGAGCCAAGTAGCCCCGCACCACCAATAATCCACATCCCGATAGTCCCACCGGGAATATGATACGGACGAGGCCGGTTCGGCTGGCTGTAGCGTAGATAAATAGCGGAGCCAAACATCAGCATGTACATGATGAGATACAAGATAACGGTCAGTTGACTCATTATTTGATACGCAGCTTGCACCGAAGGTAATACGACAAACAGGATTGCCAGTAAAGTCACCAATAATGCCTGAAGCAACAGTATATGTGTCGCCATGCCATTTTGATTAGTATGTTGCCACCAGCGCGGCAAATATCCGGCTTTAGCCACAACCAGTAAACCAGAGGATGGGCCAGCGACCCAAGTCACAACCCCCGCCAATACACCAATCGCCAATGCAAACGCGACAATCGGCCCCAACCACTCTAGTCCAGCCCACTTAAACATGGCGTCATAAGCAACTAACAGACTTTGTGTCAGGCTAATGTCCGACTGCGGGATAATAAAGGCGATAGCTAAAGTCCCTAATACGAAAATAAGCACCGTTCCCACGGCTGAAAACATAATGGCAATCGGGTAATTTCTATTGGGATTATCCACGTCTTTAACATGGATGGCATTCATCTCCATACCGGCATAGAACAAGAAAATACTCGCTGCCAGTACCACGTTATCGAAGTTGGTAAAATCAGGGACCACCTGATCCCAAGCCAATTCAATTTGTGGTGCTCCTCCGCCAAGTAAGTAGGCGAACCCCAATACAATCAAAATAATCGCCGGAATAATGGTGCCAATAATACCGCCCCATTTTGATACTTTGGCGAACGTCGCAACCCCTTTAAAGGCAATAAAGGTCGCGAGCCAATAAATAAATAGCACTATTCCCAAGACAAAGAATTTATTGGCAGATAGAGCCTCATCCCATCGTTGTTCTGGGCCAATGAAAGCCAGTGAAACAGCTGCAAATGTCAGCGCAGTGGGGAACCATACGGTGACCTCAATCCACAACATAAACATGGCAAGAAAGGCTAAACGGGGGCCAAAGGCTTCACCAACCCAACGGAATACCCCTCCTTTTTCAGGCCAACCCGTGGCTAGTTCAGCAGCAACTAATGACACTGGAATTAAGAAAAATACAGCGGCAAAGAGATAATAAAATATTGAACTCAAGCCATATTCAGCTTCAGCGGGTAATCCCCTGAGACTGACAACGGCCACAATATTCATGATCGCAAGCGTAGCAATACCCAGTTTTTTTACCGGAGCGGCTGGCTTGGCAGTACTGGAGACATTATTCGGCATAATTTATCCACCTTATTCGCTGGCATGACGCCACCTTGGTTTAAAGGCTCAAATCAGAATAAGAACTGCCTAGCCTTAGGTATGATTAAAACTATTCTGACTAGCCTCGCCACCTAGGGATGGATGTTCACTCAGGTATTTCAGTGAGGATTTAAAATCGTCTAATAGCAACCCTGCAAAATCCATTTCGAATCCGCGGCGGCACATAATACGCATCACGACCACATCGGACATACCACCGCTGAGTGTAAATGCAGGGACTTGCCAGCCACGTAGCCTCAAACGTTCCGAAAGATCATAGAGGGTATAACCCGGTTTAGCCCCCTCTTTGACACGGAAACAGATAGCAGGAATCCCCTCATACGGGCCGCCACTGCAATAGAATTCATAAGGCCCCAATGGAGCAATCTCTTTCGCCAGAAACTCTGCAACCTGATAACAGGCGCTCTGTACCTTGGTATAGCCTTCACGCCCCAAGCGAATAAACTCATAATATTGGGAAATAACCTGCCCCGCCGGACGCGAGAAGTTGATAGCAAAGGTACCCACTTGGCCACCAAGATAATCGACATTAAATATCAGCTCTTCAGGTAAGGCCGCAGCATCACGCCAAATAACCCAACCACAACCCAATGGAGCCAGCCCGAATTTGTGCCCGGATGTACTGATCGATTTCACTCGAGGCAAACGGAAATCCCACTCAATATCTGGGGCCACAAAAGGCGCTAAGAAACCGCCACTTGCGGCATCGATATGCATGTCTATATCGAGACCTTTTTCTTTGTGCAGCTTATCTAGTGCATCATGCAGCGGTTTAGGAAACTCATAGTTTCCGGTATAAGTCACACCGAAAGTTGGTACTACACCAATGGTATTTTCATCACAGGCATCCACCATCCGTTGTGGATCCATAAATAATTGCCCCGGTGCCATGGGGATTTCACGCATTTCTACATCCCAGTAACGAGCAAATTTATGCCAACACACCTGCACTGGCCCACAAACAAAATTAGGTTTATTCGTCGGTTTACCGGCCGCCTCCATTTTTTTACGCCAACGCCATTTCATGGCCATACCACCGAGCATACAGGCCTCTGAAGAGCCTATCGTATTGGTTCCAACACCTTGCCCATCCTTTGATTTAGGTGCATTCCATAAATCCGCCATCATATTTACACAGCGCATATCTATCGCCGCTGATTGCGGATATTCCTCTTTATCAATCCAGTTTTTATTTATCGAAAGATCCATCAGCTTGTGGACATTATCGTCATCCCACGTCTGACAAAATGTTGCGAGGTTTTGCCGCGCATTTCCATCAAGAAATAGCTCATCGCTAATGATTTGAAAGGCAATATCTTCGCGCATTTCTTCTTGGGGAAAATTTTTATCTTCCGTCATATTACGGATTGCTTGAGAACCAAAGCGGGAATCCAATAATGTCGAACGATAATCATCTGCAGATTTTTTAGTCATTTACGACCCCTATTCTAATTGAGGAGAATTCAATTAAAAGCTTATGAAATCAAAAAACTATAAAATATGATGTTATTATTGAATTTATTTAAAAAATACATCACCAACGAAATATTATAATTTCACGTGATGATAAAAAGTTAGCACCAGATAAAAAATGCGCCACTATAAATACAAATATGTTTTTTAATAGATAGATAATTACCATATTATTTACATTGTATTTTTCATTTATTTGGAAACTTATAAGAATTATTTTTCTATTCAACAATTACAGATCATGGCCATCGAGCATTTCATCAAATGAAATTGAAGTTTTCACACTTGTAAACGCTACCATTAATATCCTGTCAGGCTATTTTTACCGCTGATGTACAGGAAAAATTCCACCGCATAATCAGTTGAATCTCATTAATTTTTTTAATATATATTGTTCGACCTATACTCATGGGAGTTATCGATAACTCAGTTCAGACCTTACAGGAGTCATAGTCATGCTGAATATAGATCGGAAATACCTTATGGATATTGATGAAGGAACGTTGAAAAAACAACGGCTTATTATGCGAATCATTGCAGTCCTGTTGCTATTAGGCGGGATTTTCTGCTTGATTAACCCATTAGCCTCTGGTGCGGCCTTGAGTACTATCATCGGTATTCTACTGCTGCTCAGTGGTATTGCGCTTATCATCGGGATGATAGCTAATCGCTCTCATAACCTCTGGCCGATGGTGACGGGTATTTTAGTGGGTGTGGCATACATAGTGATGGGTTATGTATTTATTACCAATCCTACAATTGGGATGATAAGTCTGGCCATTGTACTCGGCGTGCTGTTTGCTTTTGGTGGGGTGATGCGGCTGATAACTGGTTTTAAAACATGGGGATTGCCTGGCGCATGGCTGCAAATCTTATTAGGTGTGCTTGATCTGTTTATTACCTATCTGCTGGTGAGCGCTGGGCCACTAATGTCTATCACGATGGTGACCACATTGGTCGGGATTGAAATGTTGTTTAGCTCATTTAGCTGTTTTATGGTCGCGGGCTTATTTAAACGTAACTCATAAATTTCCTTCCTCCGCGGTATCGTGAACAGCGATACCGCTATTCTGAAAATAAGACGAAAGGTATATAGTCAATTTTTCTGCTTTGACGAGAGTCACTATGTCCCGTAGTCAGCGCCTACTTGATTTAATTCAAATTTTACGCCGTCATCGCTATCCGATGACTGGGGCAGCGCTGGCAAATGAGCTGGCAATCAGCGTGCGAACACTTTATCGCGATATCGCCACCCTGCAACAACAAGGTGCTGATATTACAGGTGAACCCGGATTAGGCTATGTGCTGCGCCCTGGTTTTATGCTACCGCCATTAATGTTTTCTGAAGAGGAAATTGAAGCGCTGGTACTGGGGTCACGCTGGGTTAGTGATCGTGGCGATACACAGCTTAGGGCGGCAGCTCATAATGCTTTAGCAAAAATTGCGGCCGTTTTACCCGCGGACTTACGCGACGAGCTAGATGCTTCAACGCTGTTGATCGGCCCGGTCGATCATATGCCAGACTGCGAGTTGGCCTTGCCTATATTGCGCCGCGCAATACGTGGTGAGCGAAAAGTCGATATGACTTATCGAGATTTGAAAGGGGCGGAGTCCAGTCGCCGTATCTGGCCGTTTGCTATTGGCTTTTTTGAACAAGTCCGTGTGGTGATTGCTTGGTGTGAGTTACGCCAAACTATCCGTAATTTCCGGGCAGATCGTATCAGCGCGATTGCATTGACCGAACAGCGTTATCCTCAACGTCGGCATCTATTATTAAAACAGTGGCGTGAAGCTGAAGGAATCGAAGAACAATCATTGCTATCTACACCGCCCAGAAAATGACTTTTTCTCTCTCTTTGAAATAGATAATCACTACTGACAGAAACTGTCAGTAGGCCCCACTAAGATAGAACTCAGTTAAGCGACATTGAGCTGACACACTGCGTATCCATCTCATTATATTGGGGAAATATTATGACAGATCCAAACTTCATCATTTTATACGTTGATAGCCCGACCCAAAGTGCCGCATTTTACACCGACCTATTGGCGAAAGATCCGGTGGAGTTACATCCTACTTTTGCCATGTTTGCACTGGATTCGGGTGTCATGCTGGGATTATGGTCAAAACATGATGTTGAGCCAGCAGCGACCGCTACAGGAGGTGGCGCTGAAGTGGCTTTTGCTCTGGCAGACAAAGCGGCAGTGCAATCTTTATATGATGACTGGCAGCAGCGTGGTCTACCGATTTTGCAAATGCCTTTGCAAATGGATTTTGGTTATACTTTTGTGGCATTAGACCCTGATGGTCACCGCCTGCGGGTCTTTGGTGATTAACTGGCAATCATATTGATAAATGAAGGGAATATGCTCTACCCGCATCATCCCTTCATTTGATACTTATCTCCCAACCAATGTCATATTCATGACGGCTATCACAATCAGCACATTGTAATTTCCCAAGCCGCATTGCACCGTCTAAATTTGATTAAAAAATCTCATCCGACCACTTGGTTTAATTCCACCATGGCGGTAGAGAAATAACGATATTGGAGACTGCAATGTTAGCTTACCCTCACCTGCTCGCGCCCCTTGATCTCGGCTTTACTACCTTGAAGAATCGCGTATTAATGGGATCGATGCATACCGGACTAGAAGAGTTACCCGATGGGCCACAGCGTCTGGCGGCGTTCTACGCCGAACGTGCTGCCGGAGGAGTCGGTCTGATTGTCACTGGCGGCATTGCCCCCAATAAAAAAGGTGTCGTGTATCAAGGCGCATCCGTACTAAACGACGAGATGGATGTACCACACCATCAGATAGTCACTGACGCCGTACATCGGGCGGGGGGAAAGATCGCGCTGCAAATTCTTCATGCAGGCCGTTACAGTTATCAAAAGCAGCCTGTCGCCCCATCAGCATTACAAGCCCCCATTAATCCTTTTGCCCCACAAGCATTAAGTGGTGATGAAGTGCGGCAAACTATTGCTGATTTCGCCCATTGCGCCCAACTTGCCAAATGTGCTGGTTACGATGGTGTCGAAGTCATGGGTTCCGAGGGCTATTTAATTAATCAGTTTTTGGCTGCCAGAACCAATCAGCGCGATGACGAATGGGGCGGCAACTTCACTCACCGTATGCGCTTTGCCGTTGAAATTGTCCGCGCAGTTCGGCTGGCAACCGGGCCTGATTTCATCCTGATTTATCGCCTTTCTATGCTCGATTTGGTGGAAGAAGGCTCCAGTTGGGATGAAATTGAACAGTTGGCGCTGGCGATAGAACAGGCTGGAGCCACTTTGATTAACACCGGTATTGGTTGGCATGAGGCACGTATTCCCACAATCGCCACCATGGTACCGCGCGCCGGATTCAGTTGGGTCACCCGCAAATTGATGGGGAAAGTCCGCATTCCACTGATCACCACCAATCGGATTAATGCTCCTGACGTGGCGGAGCAAGTGCTCGCTGACGGCTGTGCGGATATGGTGTCAATGGCCCGCCCGTTTCTCGCCGATGCCGCTTTTGTTCACAAGGCTGCGCAAAATCGGGCCGATGAAATCAATACTTGCATTGGTTGTAACCAGGCCTGTCTGGACCAAATTTTCGAGGGCAAGCTGACGTCGTGCCTGGTTAATCCGCGCGCCTGTCGTGAAACTGAAATGCCCATCATACCGACTGAAACACCAAAACGATTAGCGGTGGTTGGTTCTGGGCCTGCCGGATTGGCTTTTGCCGTGACCGCTGCCAGCCGTGGTCATCAGGTGACGCTTTTTGATGCCGCAGCGGACATTGGCGGGCAATTTAATATCGCCAAGCAGATCCCCGGCAAAGAAGAGTTCTACGAAACATTGCGCTATTTCCGCCGTCAGTTAGTTCTTCATGGCGTCATCCAGCAGCTCAATACTCAAGTAACCGCACAGCAACTAACTGATTTTGATGAAGTGATCCTCGCTTGCGGTATTCAGCCGCGCTTGCCCACCATCCCGGGTATTGACCACCCCAAAGTGTTGACTTATCTGGATGTGCTGCGCGATAAAAAGCCGGTTGGTGAGCGAGTCGCTATTATTGGTGCTGGCGGAATTGGGTTTGATACGGCGGAATATCTCAGCCAGTCGGGCGATTCTAGCAGTCTGGATTGCCGTGCATTCAGTCGTGAATGGGGCATTGATCAAGACCTCACTCATCGTGGCGGTTTATCCCCACAGGGGCCTATAGTTCATCCTTCACCACGACAAATTTTTCTATTACAGCGAAAAACCAGCAAAGTGGGCGAAGGCTTGGGTAAAACCACCGGCTGGATCCACCGCACCAGTCTGGCTATGCGCGGTGTCACGATGCTCAACAGTGTCAGCTATGAACATATCGATGATGAGGGCTTGCACATCACCCGTGGCGAACAGGCTAGTTGTCTACCGGTAGATACCATTATTATTTGTGCAGGTCAGGAACCACGCAGAGAACTCCACCAACCCTTAATGGCGATGGGCAAAGCAGTACATTTGATTGGCGGAGCTGATGTTGCTGTCGAGCTAGATGCTCGCCGGGCGATTGATCAAGGAACACGTCTGGCGCTGGCTATATAGCCGGTAACAAAAAACAGGGGTGGCCTAAGCCCCCCTGTTAGGCATTGATGTTGCAGCAAGGTCTATGCTGCAACGTCACAGCCAAAAGGTCATTAGAAATCGCTGTACGACATATCCAAACTCCCCGAACCACCGCCTTCTGAACGGGATGATGCTGTTTTAACCGCTTTCAGCACCATGAATTTCTGATTGGAATCCAGCGTCTCGCAGTTACCAAACAGGCGTTTCAGTTTGTGGAAATAATCCAAATGACGGTTACCCACGATCATCAGTTCCCCGCCCACTTGCAGGCAACGCTTGGCATCGCAGAACATTTGCCAAGCCACATGATCACTGACGGCATGCTGCTGATGGAATGGCGGATTGCATAGCACCAGTTGCAGGCTCTCACGTTCCACACCGGCCAGACCATGGCTGACCATAAACTCACAACGCGATAAATCTTGCGGGCGGTTGTACGTGATATTCAACTCGCTGGATGCCACAGCCATATATGATTCGTCGACAAACAGCATTTCCGCCAACGGGTTTTGCTCAAGTGCAATTAAACCCACAACCCCGTTACCACAGCCCAGATCCGCTATTCTACCGGTCACATCGTAAGGCAGGATTTCCATAAAGAAACGCGCGCCAATATCCAGATTATTACGGGAGAAAACATTCGCGTGGTTATGGATGACATACTCGGTATTTGCCAGCGGCCAATCCGTTGTCTCTGGTACATCTTCCTGCGGAATATCGGCCACTTCACAGTGAATCAAGCGTGCTTTTTTCCAGGCCAATGTGGTTTTCGTTGGCCCCAGAATTTTTTCAAATAATTGCAGGGTTGAGTTATGTACATCACGGGATTTCGCCCCCGCAATAATGACTGTGTCAGGTGCCACGACGCGGCGCAAAGCACGCAATTGATGCTCTAACAACGCCAATGCTTTAGGGATCTTTATCACTACCAACTTAGGCGCTGGCGGTAACGCATCCATACTACTTAGCAAGGTGACCGCGTCTTCATCAAGATGGTTTAAGCGCAAATTATGCGCCGTTGCCAGTTGGCTCATGTAGGAGTCACTAACACTAAATGGACGATAAGCGTGTAAAGCGCAGGCCAGCGTTCCAAACTGATCATTAAATACCAGTACCGGACGACCATCAATTTGGCTTAAGTCAATGTTTTGTAGCAGATATTCATCCGCTGCTTCCCACGCCTGTAAGGTATTGGAATTTTCTTGTGGGGGGAAACGCTCAAGCTCAAGGCTTTGTGTCCCCAGTAAGAGTTGGCTCATCACCGCTCCTGAATAATAAATTTGGGCTGTTTATCCCCTAAAACGGGCCTTCAGTAAAATGTTTTTTTACTTAAATGCCGTTTTATCTAAACCAAAGCCGATAAAACGTGAGGCATGCCTGAGGCATAACAGAGAGGCCCTCTGGCATACAGCTTAAGGCAGCGTAATGAATTGTCCCATACTTTACGATATCAATCATTACCAAGTCTTATTTTTGTGTTGATTCATTATCAATAACCTCTATTTCTGCTGACTCAACATAAAATAGCTCGCCAGATAAATATCTGCATTAATCTATTATTCTTATGCATTCGTGAAACAAATAAAATATAGATAATTTGTTATTTGTATTTTAATCATAAATGCCAAAGTCACCAATATATTATATTGATATCAAATCTGTATTTTATCGCTGGAAGCAATCATCCCCAGTAAATTTAAATACAAAAGATATAAAGCTTGGATATCAATTACCAGGAAGGTAAACCAACAATGTCTATATCATATTTTATTCAGCGCCCCATTAATTCATGTTCATTACCTTATCGTATAGCACCTTGCGCCAAAGCGATTAGCGCACTGTTGTTGGTATTCAGTAGCACTGCTGTGTGGGCAGAGACTCATAGTCTGAAGCAATTCTATGAGGACATAAGCCAACCAAAACGACAAATATCCGAAGAGTCACATATTCCGGTAACTGATTTTGGTGTCCCCACAATAGTCACTACCCTGTCCGAGACATTACCCATAGTTTCAAGCCATCTAAATGAACTAAAAATAGAAAAACAGAAACATCAGAAGGAGAAACAGCAGCAGGACCAGCAAATATTTAATAGAAAGTATGTAGGGAACTATTTAAAAGATATGCTGGATGGCAAGCCACCAGCAGACTATAAAACAGCTTATGAGGCTTATAAGGAAAATAGACCCAAAGCCGATATTGTCACTGAAATCGATGCTGCGGCTACAGAAGTTGGTCATGTTACTAACGCAATCTACTCTACAATAACCAATATTATCTCCCCAGCACCTGAGAATACGGATAAGACAATAACTGAAGATCCGGAACCAGAAAATACCCAAACGGCCACCGCCGCACCGGAGCCTCAAAAGGTTAAAAAAGCCCTCGCTAGCACTCAAAAAGTCGCTGCTCCATCGACACCAAAGCCAGCGCCTAAACAGATCATTAAATACGCACCGATCACGGGTCATAATCCGCAAGTGGGCAGCTATATTGCAAACCAGCTCGCCGCTCAACAGATGTTTATTGCTGATGACTTGCAATATCGCCATGGGGAAAGACTTTATACTGATACCACCACCGGAGAAACAGAAGTCACTAGCATGTGGCTCAATACTACTGGCTCAAAAAGCCGTTTTAACTCAGGACAAGGTCAATTGCATACAAAAAGTGACCGCTACGCTATCCAGCTTGGGGGGACATTGGGCACATGGAGCAGCGGTGGCAATGGTCAGGGGCTTTTGGGGTTAACAACGGGGTTAGGTAAATCCACTAACCATAGTCGCTCCACATTATCTCATCATCAGGCCCAAGGTTCTGTTGATGGCTATAACTTGGGTTTATACAGCATCTGGTATGCCGATAACCAAACTAAACTCGGGCCTTATATTGACTTACTGGCACAACATAGCTGGTTCAATAATCAGATTAAAGCCGCAGATATCGTCACGAGCGCAAATTACCGATCTTATCTGTTTACGACAGCATTAGAGAGTGGCTACAAAGTACAAGTATTCGAAAAAACTGGCTCTCGGTTCTTCGTACAACCCAAGGCAAAAGTATTATGGCAGCGTACCAGCGGGCTATTACATGTTGAACCAAACGGTACACAGGTTAGAGTTGAGGAAAACAGCGGAGTCACCACCAAACTGGGGGTGCGAACAGCAATGGAATTCGATATTGACACCTTATCTTCGACTCGAACGCTGCAAATCAGCCCCTCCTTTGAAGCAAATTGGATTCATAGCCGAATGAATCAAGGAGTACAATTATCAAACGTGTACATCATCAAGAGGCCGCTACAAAATCAGACAGAGTTAACAAGTATCAATGTGATGCCGCAAGGGAATAGCAATATTGCAGACCTTAAAGTGGGCATTGAAGCAAACGTTAACAACAACCTGCGGCTGTGGACACATTTAGGTCATCAATTTGGTGGCCACAATTACAGTGATACTCAAGCCAGTGTGGGCGCCAATTATCGCTTCTAACTTGATGATAAATTCCGTTTTTCTCCCCCATTAAGTCAAAGCTCGCTGTTGGTAACAATACCGGCAGTGGGCTTTGTTTGAATCCCTATATATCTTCAAGTACGATAATCAATTTACTTAGGGCAAATACCTACTATGGCGGAACTGACCTATCTACAAGGTTATCCCGAACACTTACAGTCTCAGGTACATCAGTTGATTACCGAGCAGCGATTGGGGAATGTATTGCGTCAGCGCTATCCACAACCTCATGATTACAATACAGATAAAATGCTGTATCAATATACGGTTGATTTAAAAAACCAATATCTGCGCAATGCCCAACCATTAAGTAAAGTCGCCTACGACAGTAAAATTCAGGTGATGAAACATGCACTCGGCCTGCACACTGCGATTTCCAGAGTGCAAGGCGGTAAATTGAAAGCCAAAGCAGAAATTCGGGTTGCTACCGTGTTTAAAAACGCCCCGGAAGCCTTCCTAAAAATGATTGTGGTGCATGAATTGGCTCATTTGAAAGAGAAAGATCACAACAAAGCATTCTACAGTTTGTGCTGTCATATGGAGCCGCAATATCATCAGTTAGAGTTTGATACACGTCTCTACCTGACACATTTGGATCTGTTTGGCAGTATCTATTAGCTTTTGATTTATAACTAACCGCATCTAGTCACTGAAGTATTCATTCGCCAAGAAATTCAGCCGTGGTTCTGCGGGCCATGATAATCTGGCGGTTCAACGTGTTTTTCTTCTAGTCGGAATGGAGTTCACTATGATTCGCTTCGCTGTCATTGGCACCAATTGGATCACCGCGCGCTTTGTTGATGCTGCCCACGAGAGTGGCAAAATGAAACTGGTGGCTGTTTACTCTCGCAAATTGGAACAAGCTAAGCAGTTTGGTGAGGATTATAACGTTACCGAATGCTTTGATAATCTGGAAGCAATGGCAACAAGTGAACTGATCGATGCTGTCTATATCGCCAGCCCGAACGCCTTACATTATCCTCAAACTAAGCTGTTTCTCAGCCACAAAAAACACGTTATTTGCGAAAAATCACTGGCCTCTAACTTTGCCGAAGCCGAAGACTTGGTTGCCTGCGCCCGCGAGCACCAAGTGGTGCTATTCGAAGCCTTTAAAACAGCCTATCTCCCTAATTTTATTCAAATAAAACAGTCTCTACCGCGAGTGGGTAAATTACGTAAGGCTTTTATTAATTTCTGCCAATATTCCTCACGTTATCAACGTTATCTGAATGGTGAAAATCCCAATACATTTAATCCGGCATTTTCTAATGGCTCGATTATGGATATTGGTTACTACTGCCTAGCTAGCGCCTTAGCCCTGTGGGGGGAACCCAAATCAGTGCTTGCCAGTGCCAGTTTACTGCCAAGTGGTGTTGATGCGCACGGCACGGTTTGCTTAAATTATGGCGATTTTGATGTGGTTATCATCCATTCCAAAGTCAGCCAATCCGATATTCCCAGCGAGATTCAGGGAGAAGATGGTTCACTGGTGATTGAAAGTATCTCTGAATGTCTATCCGTCGCCTTTACCCCACGAGGCAGCCACTCGCAAGATCTCACGCAACCTCAACATATTAATACTATGCTGTATGAAGCTGAGGTTTTTGCCAATCTGGTGGAAAATAAACAGGTGGAACATGATGGCTTGCAGTTGTCATTGCTCACATCGCGTATACAAACGGAGATTCGTCGTCAAACTGGTGTTATCTTCCCGGCAGACTCCCAGCCGCCAGCGATATAACTCAAATCATTGGCATTGCAGGTAGGTGGCAAGTCAGCAAATCCGGATGAACTTATTCGAGCATCATCAGCATTGCCAGCTCCCTGCATCTTCAATAATAAAGGGTATCATTAATATTTTGTTTCAATGATTGACCCGCAGTCCATTTTCAATTATTTTTGCGCGGCAAAGGGGAGTAACTTCATTGCCGGTTTGCCGTCATTACGGTGCGAAAGCACCCGGTTACCGGGCAACCTCATTAATGTATTGAGTACCCACTTGGGCTTTTACATTAATAGAGTTGTAAGTGAGACCTTGCCGGAAGGCGAGGTTTGCTTGCAGCTCAATCATAGCGGCTAGCGTCTTCCGACGTTGGCCGTTTTTGTTTTTATGAGGTTCCTTAATGATGAATACCGTGGGTACTCCTTTACTATGGGGTGGTTTTGCTGTCGTAGTGACCATTATGCTCGCTATCGACTTACTGTTGCAGGGGCGCCGTGGCTCACAAACCATGACACTGCGCCAAGCAGCCTGTTGGTCGCTGGTATGGGTAAGTTTATCTTTGCTATTCAATGCCGGTTTCTGGTGGTATCTGGCCGAAACCGTGGGTCGCGAAATTGCCGATAAGCAAGCGCTGGCCTTCCTCACCGGCTACCTGATTGAAAAAGCCCTCGCTGTTGATAACGTTTTTGTTTGGCTAATGCTCTTTAGCTACTTTGCTGTTCCTGCCAATCTACAGCGTCGGGTACTGATCTATGGTGTGCTGGGCGCGATTGTACTGCGTACTATTATGATCTTCGCCGGCAGTTGGCTGGTATCGCAATTTAGCTGGATCCTGTATTTATTCGGTGCATTTTTACTGTTTACCGGTATCAAAATGGCCATGGCGAAAGACGACAATACGCCCATCGGTGAGAAGCCGCTGGTTCGCTGGATCCGTAATCATCTGCGCATGACAGATGAGTTGCATGGCGACCGCTTTACGGTGCGCAAAAATGGCGTGCTCTATGCCACCCCATTAGTGCTGGTTTTAATTCTGGTTGAATTGAGCGATGTGATTTTCGCCGTTGACAGTATTCCGGCCATTTTTGCCGTGACGACCGATCCCTTTATCGTTCTGACTTCTAACTTATTTGCGATTTTGGGCTTACGTGCCATGTACTTCTTGTTGGCAAACGTGGCAGAACGCTTCTCAATGTTGAAGTACGGTTTATCCGTGATTTTGGTCTTTATCGGTATCAAAATGATGCTCATCGATCTGTTCCATATCCCTATTGGCATTTCATTGGGTGTCGTGGCAGGCATTTTGGCGCTGACGTTGATCATTAATGCTTGGGCAAATCATCGTGCAGACCGTCGTTTAGCAGCAGATAAAACCTCAGACAAAAAGTCAGGTTAACGGGACAATATCGCCTACGGGGTGACTCTCACCCCGTATTTATCCCGCGATTCTGATTATTCACCAAATGTTATTACGATCACACAAATGTAAACAAAATGTTATGCAAATTTGATCCCCATTGGATTTTGCTGATTGTCTCTTTCCAGCTCAATAGATTCCCTTATACTGTCAAAGCAAACACACCCAGTTACAAATAATATAAAGAGCTTATCCCAGTATGCGTCATTGTTGCCGTCAGTTTGAATACGGACAGCGCGCAAGAACCGAAGCGTACACAGTACGTGAGGATTAAGAGCACTGCACAGGTTCAACATGGCAAATAAAGCCTTAGTGGGTAAGCTCCTAGTTACAGGTGTGAGACTAAACACTGAGCCACGTTCCGGCTCTTGTGTTGATCGGCCAAAAAGAAAACAAGTTTAACTTGGGAAGAGGCATCACTGGAAAACTATGGAAAAGACACAATCTGGTTTTATCGGATTTATTATCCGCGGCAGTTTGGTTAAACAAATTCTGGTCGGCTTGATTGCCGGGATTATTTTAGCGTTAGTATCAACTCAAGCCGCATTGGCCGTGGGTTTATTGGGCACACTCTTTGTTGGCGCATTAAAAGCTGTCGCGCCAGTTCTGGTTTTGATGTTAGTGATGTCCTCTATTGCTAACCATAAGCAAGGTCAAAAAACCAATATTCGCCCTATTCTGTTCTTGTATCTGTTGGGGACTTTCTCTGCGGCACTGATTGCGGTGGTTGTCAGCTTTATGTTTCCATCAACCTTGGTATTAGCCACCCTGAATGCAGATATCTCCCCGCCAACCGGGATTGTCGAAGTACTAAAAGGTTTACTAAACAGTGTGGTTGCGAACCCGATTAATGCTCTGCTTAATGCTAACTATATCGGGATTCTGGCTTGGGCTGTCGGCCTCGGTATTGCCCTGCGTCATGCTGCGGATACCACCAAGGCATTGATTAATGACATGTCTGATGCTGTCACTAAAGTCGTTCGTGTAGTTATCCGCTTTGCTCCATTGGGTATTTTTGGTCTGGTGTCATCCACCATGGCTGAAACTGGCTTTGGTGTGTTGCTGGGCTATGCGCAACTGCTGGTGGTACTGATTGGTTGTATGTTATTAGTCGCATTAGTGGTCAACCCACTGATTGTTTATTGGAAAATCCGTCGTAACCCTTATCCGCTGGTATTTGCTTGCCTGCGTGAAAGTGGCGTTACTGCCTTCTTCACCCGCAGTTCAGCCGCTAACATTCCCGTTAATATGGAAATGTGCAAAAAGCTGAACTTACACGAAGATACTTACTCCGTTTCGATTCCATTGGGTGCCACCATTAACATGGCAGGCGCGGCGATTACTATTACGGTGTTAACACTGGCGGCCGTGCATACCCTCGGTATTCCTGTGGACCTGTTAACCGCACTGCTGTTAAGTGTGGTTGCTTCAATCTGCGCTTGTGGCGCATCGGGTGTCGCCGGTGGTTCGCTGCTGTTGATTCCGCTGGCTTGCGGCATGTTTGGTATTCCAAACGAAGTGGCGATGCAAGTCGTTGCCGTTGGCTTTATCATCGGGGTGCTACAAGATTCTGCTGAAACTGCGCTGAACTCTTCAACTGACGTCATCTTTACTGCTGCCGTTTGTCAGGCTGAAGATATCAAGCTGGCCGATCCAGATCCGTTGGCAAGCCGTAAAAACGTCTGAGTTCGGACCTTAAAATGATGATCGGGGGCTATCTAGCCCCCGTTTTTATTGGCTAACATCTTCTTTCACGATTTTCTTTTCAACCCGAAAAGGATCTATCCCTTTCAATTGCAAACGGCGGAAACGAATAATATTAAAGCCGTTGAGCAGCAAGAAACTGCCCTCAATCAATGAACCACCAATAGAACCCAACCAAACATTATGGATAACCCAACATACCGTGGATACCCACATCACACATCGAGTCGTCAGCCCGGTCGTGCGAAAGAGCGCCCAGGTACTGATCACCGTGCCAAATATCGGCAATATCTCTACTGCGTGCTGCATACGCCATAGCCCAAACGCCAGCGTCAGAATGATGAATACCATCATTGCAACATTGCTGCGGGTTTTGGAGGCGACCAGATTACGCAGTGCATTCAGCATGGCGCTGCTGCCGGCAGCACTGGCTCCCATAAGAAAGAAATGGCAGCCAATAATGGCGCTGTAAGCAGAAAGCTGAAGTCTGAAACGCCGCTCATCGCGGTTGAAGAACATGGTGATGCCGACAAAAAATGCCAGTACACCAATAGATTGAGCAAACCAATAGAAAGTCATGGTGGGTGAGTCCTGGTGTGCGGATAGCCGCACTGAGTCTTACATGATTAAAACGTAAACGGTGTTCTATTCATAAAAAATAAAACACCGTTTCATATTAATCAAAAAGCACAGCTTTTACAAGGTTACGCCACTTTTAAAGATTGCCAGTTCACGGAAATCATTCACTTCATTACGTGCTGGTTTGCCATTGGCAATGTCGACTATCAAATCAACAAACTCAGTCAATAATGTGTCCATGGACGTACCGTGAATCAATTTACCAGCATCGAAATCGATCCAATGAGGTTTTTTGGCAGCCAGTTCACTGTTAGTTGCCAGTTTCACTGTCGGCACAAAACCACCATAAGGAGTGCCGCGGCCAGTACTGAACAGCACCATATGGCAACCCGCTCCAGCTAAGGCACTGGTTGCCACCGCGTCATTACCCGGAGCACTGAGCAAATTCAAACCAGGACGTTGTAAGCGTTCACCGTATTTCAGCACATCGACCACTTTGCTCTGACCCGCTTTTTGGGTGCAGCCCAAGGATTTCTCTTCCAGCGTGGTAATACCACCGGCTTTATTACCCGGTGATGGGTTTTCATAGATAGGTTGGTTGTGAGCAATAAAGTACTGTTTGAAATCATTGACCATGCTGACTGTCTTTTCAAACGTAGCTTCATCACGGCAACGGCTCATCAGGATCCTTTCGGCACCAAACATTTCCGGTACTTCAGTCAGAACCGATGTGCCACCATTGGCAATCACATAATCAGAGAAACGCCCCAGTAATGGGTTAGCAGTAATGCCTGATAAACCATCAGAACCACCACATTCCAAACCAAACTTCAGTTCACTCAGCTTGCCCGGAACCCGTTTGTCATTACGCATGGTTTGATAGAGTGCATGCAGATGCTCAAGGCCAGCTTCCACTTCATCATCTTGCTGCTGACAGACCATAAAATGCACACGATCTTCATCAACCTTGCCCAACGTTGTCTGGAAAACATCGACCTGATTATTTTCACATCCTAGCCCAATCACCAGTACCGCACCGGCATTGGGGTGACGCACCATATTTTGTAGCATGGTGCGAGTATTTTCATGATCCTGACCCAGCTGTGAACAACCAAATGGGTGGCTGAACAAATAGACGCCATCAATACCTTCGGCATCTTGTGTTTCCTTCAGAAAACGTTGCTGGATCTGCCGGGCAATGCCATTAACACACCCTACCGTTGGAATGATCCATAATTCATTGCGGATCCCGACATTACCATTCGCACGGCGGTAGATCTGGACTTCACGATCTGCCATTTGCGGCGGTAAATCCATAAACTCCGGCTGATATTCATACTCATCCAGATCACTAAGATTGGTTTTAGCATTTTGCGAATGAATATGCTCGCCGGGCTGGATCAGGGTTAATGCATGCCCGATCGGCAAACCATACTTAACGATCATTTGCCCTGGCTCAATGGCCGTCAGAGCAAATTTATGGCCACGCGCCACGGGTTGCGCCAACTTAACGTGAAACTCCCCGATATCGAGGACATCATC
The DNA here is from genome assembly GCF_902726565.1 of Yersinia vastinensis. Lineage (GTDB taxonomy): Bacteria > Pseudomonadota > Gammaproteobacteria > Enterobacterales > Enterobacteriaceae > Yersinia > Yersinia vastinensis. Next base: position 211,636 of record NZ_CACVAF010000001.1, on the reverse strand, counting down.
GGCAGCGAGGTCTTGCAATGCGACAGCAACATTATCTAACGGGTGAATTTTTATAATACTTTGCATAGTTAAACCTTTAGCTGTATGCCGCGACAGCAGCTCTCATACCGCGATCAATGATAGTTTGCAGTTGTTCTGTAACTTGATTTGCCAGTTGCGGCACAGCGGTCAGATCCTGTCCCCAGTGGGCGGTATCAGACAGCACGCTGTTAACCAACTCAGCCAACGCGATATCACCGTGTTTGACACCACTCCACAGCATTGAATAACGCTCCAGCCAGTGGGCATCATCCTGTAGTGGATAGGTTTGACCATCACGTTCGCCACGGTAAAAGGCGATAAGCGCGGCCAGTGCAAAAGTCAGACGTGGTGGTAACTTGCCTTGCTGCTGCTGATAAGTCAGCAATTGTGGCAAGATGCGAGTGCGGAATTTTGTCATTCCGTTCAAAGCGATAGACAACAATTGATGCTGAATGAACGGGTTGCGGAACCGGCTCAATACGGCTTGAGAGAATGACAACAACTCATCTTCAGGCAAATCCAATACCGGCACAATTTCTTCGGTAATAGTTTTCTCTACAAAGCTGCTGATTTGCGCGTCGTCCATAGTCTGCCCGACAGTATCTAACCCCGACAGGTAAGCGACCGGTACCAGCGCGGTGTGCGCGCCATTCAAAATGGCGACTTTGCGTTCTTTGTACGGTTTGATGTCATCAACAATGCGCACATTCAGATCTAATTTATCCAGACGAAGTTCTTGTGCCAGTTCTTTTGGCCCTTGGATAACAAACAGATAGAAATATTCAGCAGTATCGAGGAAGCTGTCTTGATAACCCAACTCAGCTTGCAGCGCGGCCACTTCATCACGTGGATAACCAGTCACAATGCGGTCCACTAATGTGGAGCAGAAGGTATTATTTTCAGTCAGCCACTGAGTGAATGCTGCCGGCAATTGCCAATGGCTGGCATAACGCAACACCAATTCACGCAGTGCTTCGCCGTTATAATCAATCAGTTCGCACGGCAGCAGTACCCAGCCTTTATCCGCAGCACCTTTAAAATGCTCAAAACGCTCGAACAGCAAACGCGTCAATTTGGCGGGGAAAGAACTTGGCGGTGCATCATTGAATTGATCCGCTTCATTCCAGGCAATACCGGCTTCGGTGGTATTTGAGAACATAAAGCGAATATTAGGATCACGTGCCAGTGCCAGATATTCATCAAACTGGCGGTAGATATTGATTTCACGATTAACAGAACGGATCAGACGGGATTCCCGCACCGCTTCTCCCTGCTCATTCAAACCACGAATCACCGCAGTGTACAGGCCATCCTGCGTACTGAGTGACGGTGGGAAATCAGTGTCGATCGGGCGGATCACGACGATCCCGGCATTCAGATCAGTATGTTCATTGAGGAGATCAATCTGCCAATCGACGAAAGCACGCAGGAAGTTGCCTTCACCAAATTGAATGATTTTGTCAGGATGGCTACGGCCAGGAAAGTCACGACGGTTCAGGGTTTGCATCAGGGTTCACCTTATAACGCATACAGCCGTGGCCTATCATTACTGACAGTCCTCGCTTGACGGAGAGTTTATCTTCCGCGGCGTAGCCGGGCGCTAAATAATCAATAAGTTATAGTCATAAGGGCCATGGAAACTGGCCCTGTTATTAGCTTAATTTGTGGTTATCTTTGGCTGTAACGATCACAGCTCAATGGCAAAGTACTGTTTCGCATTATCGAAGCAGATGTTTTTCACCATGGATCCCAGCAGTTCAATATCCGCCGGTGCCTCACCATCTTCGACCCAACGGCCAATCATCTGGCACAGAATGCGGCGGAAGTATTCATGGCGGGTATAAGACAAGAAGCTACGGCTATCAGTCAGCATGCCGACGAAACGGCTGAGTAAACCAAGCTGTGCCAACTGAGTCATTTGGCGTTGCATGCCATCTTTTTGGTCGTTGAACCACCAGCCTGAACCGAACTGCATTTTCCCAGCAGCACCTTCACCTTGGAAGTTACCTACCATGGTACCGATCACTTCGTTATCGCGTGGATTCAAGCAGTAAAGGATGGTTTTTGGCAGAGCATTACGCAGGCCCTGTGCATCCAGCAGGCGGGATAGAGGCTGCGCCAGTGGTTGGTCATTAATCGAGTCGAAGCCAATATCCGGCCCAACCAGATTGAACATGCGGCTGTTGTTGTTACGCAGTGCGCCAATGTGATACTGCTGCACCCATTCGCGACGATGATATTCACCAGACAGGAATAACAATACGGCGGTTTTAAACTGAGCAATCTCTTCGGTACTTGGTTGATTACCGGCCAGGCGACGCGCCAGAATAGCATCCAGCGTGGCTTCATCAGCTTCGCCGTAAACCACGACGTCCAACGCATGGTCAGAAACTTTGCAACCATGTGCTGCGAAGTGATCCATACGTTTATTTAGCGCCGTGCAGAGATCAGCAAAGCGGCTGATAGAGGTGTCGGCAGCCGCTTCCAAACGTTGCATATAGTCGTTGAAACCTGCGGCTTCAATATTGAACGCTTTGTCTGGACGCCAGCTTGGCAACACTTTGATATTGAAGCTACCATCAGCGGCGATGGCTTTGTGATGACGCAGGTCGTCGATTGGGTCATCTGTAGTGCCAACCATTTTTACATTCATCTGCTGCATGATGCCACGCGCGGAGAAATTGTCCTGAGCCAGCAATTCATTACCGCGCTGCCAGATTTCTTCTGATGTTGCAGGGGATAGCAGTTTACCTGTAATACCAAATGGGCGACGCAATTCAAGATGCGTCCAGTGGTACAGCGGGTTACCGATAGTATGTGGAACCGTGGCCGCCCAAGCTTCAAACTTTTCGCGATCACTGGCATCGCCAGTACACAGACGTTCTGCAACACCATTAGTGCGCATAGCACGCCATTTATAATGGTCACCTTTCAACCAGATGTCATACAGGTTCTTAAAGCGGTAATTTTCTGCAATCTGTTCTGGTGGTAAATGGCAGTGATAATCAAAGATCGGCTGATCTTTTGCGTAGTCATGATACAGACGACGGGCGAATTCGGTGTCGAGCAAAAAGTCTTCGGTCAAAAACTGCGCCATATTAGGTTCCTCACTTGAGTACATCTTAGAGTACTGCTTTCTGTTATCGCGAAGTTATCACACCAATTTCATCTATCGTCCAGCATTTTTTTATAGATGGAGATCGCAAAAACCTAACAAAAAGAACAAATACTCAACATTTATAGTTTATTTAGTCCCTTGCGGCACTAAGTCTGCCGGGTTCTATTATTCCCTAATTGAAAAGTGGTTTTTGTGATATCACTCAACTTTTAAATCTGTATGACAAGTTATTGTTGCGTCGCCATCAGTCATCTCAACCGCCATGTTCGATTAAATGCGCTGATTTGACCCAAATGGGTACATCAAAGTGAGGCCGTACCAGCACTGCGGCCTCAGATAGCAAGGGTAAGGTCGTCGCTGATGGAACACATCGACAAATATCACTGACTACAAACGGCTTAAGACCGAAGTGATATCGGGCACAGCAATTTTCTGATTACCCCTCTCTGGGAAACAGAATGCTGTGTCACTCGGCCGTAAAGGGAGCATCAGGTACCACCGCATGCACAGCAATGTCGGATTGGACCAAATTGCGCTATGAAACGTAGCGATAAACTGCGTTACATAGCAGTAATCTTAGACTGGGAGAAAGTTATAAATGATGCGTAAAATTAAAGGCTTACGCTGGTACATGATCGCTTTGGTCACTGTCGGTACTATATTGGGTTACTTAACACGTAACGCCATTGCCGTTGCCGCACCGACGCTGCAAGAGCAGTTACATATCACAACACAGCAATATTCTTATATTATCGCCGCTTATTCTGCTGCTTACACCTTGATGCAACCGGTCGCCGGTTATGTTCTGGATGTTATGGGCACGAAAGTGGGCTATGCCATGTTTGCCATTATGTGGGCCATATTCTGTATGAGTACTGCATTGGCCAGTAGCTGGGGTGGTTTAGCTATCGCCCGTGGTGCGGTAGGTATGGCAGAGGCTGCTATGATCCCTGCTGGCCTGAAAGCCAGTAGTGAATGGTTCCCTGCAAAAGAACGTTCTATTGCTGTGGGTTACTTCAATGTCGGTTCCTCTATCGGCGGTATGATTGCCCCCCCATTAGTGGTGTGGGCTATCGTGATGCATAGCTGGCAGATGGCATTTATCATCACCGGTGTGCTCAGTCTGATTTGGGCAATTGCTTGGTTAATCCTCTACAAACACCCGAAAGATCAGAAAAAACTGACGGATGAAGAACGTGAATACATCCTCAGTGGTCAGGAAGCACAGCACTCCACTGCTAACGCTAAAAAGATGTCTGCAATGCAGATTATCCGTAACCGTCAGTTCTGGGGTATTGCAATCCCACGTTTTCTGGCAGAACCGGCTTGGGGGACATTCAACGCGTGGATCCCACTGTTCATGTTTAAAGCCTATGGTTTTAACTTGAAAGAAATTGCTATGTTCGCCTGGATGCCAATGCTGTTTGCCGACTTAGGCTGTATCTTGGGTGGTTATCTGCCGCCATTATTCCAGAAATATTTCAAAGTTAACCTGATTGTTTCCCGTAAGTTAGTGGTAACAATGGGTGGCCTGTTGATGATTGCTCCAGGGACGATTGGCCTGTTCACTAGCCCTTATATTGCGATTGCATTGCTGTGTGTTGGCGGCTTTGCGCACCAATCACTGTCCGGCGCACTGATCACCTTGTCATCCGACGTCTTTGGTCGTAACGAAGTGGCAACCGCCAACGGCTTGACGGGAATGGCGGCTTGGACTGCCAGTACCCTGTTTGCACTGGTGGTCGGGGCTTTGGCAGACACCATGGGCTTCAGCCCACTGTTTGCTGCACTGGCTGTGTTTGACGTGTTGGCCGTCGTGGTTATCTGGACGGTGCTGCAAAACCGCCCGGCAGCCGAACCGGCTATCGACCCGATTCAACAATCTCCGGCCGGGCAGAATTAAGCTAAATTATCACCTTATTCTGTGCCCTATAGATTAGCTTTCAAATTATCGGTAGGTGGAAACTAAATTTCACCCAATAAATTTAGTAAATTCAATATATTGGGTGATTAATTATCGTGTTACCGCCTACCGTTTGAAAGATAACAGGGATATAGCCCGGCAATGATTTGTCGGGCTTTTTTATGCGCCCTTTTTGCACCTTATTAACTGCACGTTTTCCATCACAACTGTGATAGCAATAACTAGAACCTAAAAGGGATAAGTGGTATAACAAGTCCAATTGTATCTCCTTCGGGATATCATGCCTTCCAGACAAAATGAGTCGCTAAATTTGCGGCCTCAATTGATCTCAAGAGCCTTAATCATGGAATTCACAGAAACCAGACGGTTGTACCAGCAGTTAGCCGCAGAGTTAAAGCAGCGCATCGAAGCCGGAGTTTATCCGGTGGGCGATAAATTGCCCGCAGAACGCTACATTTCCGAAGAAATGAATGTCAGCCGAACCGTGGTCCGTGAAGCGATTATCATGTTGGAAGTGGAAGGTTATGTCGAAGTGCGCAAAGGTTCCGGCATCCATGTCATGTCGAATCAGCAAAAGCATTTGGTGATGCCCAACCAAGGCATTGAATTCGCCACAGCAGGTCCTTTTGAGCTGTTACAGGCGCGCCAACTGATCGAAAGTAACATTGCTGAATTCGCGGCCACTCAAGTGACCCGGCAAGATATTGTGCAATTAATTGAGATCCAGAAACATGCGCGGCAAGAAGATCGCTTTCGCGACTCTCAGTGGGATCTGAAATTTCATGTGCAGGTCGCGCTGGCAACGCAAAATACTGCCATGGCAACTATTGTCGAAAAAATGTGGAGCCAGCGGGTGCATAACCCCTACTGGATCAAGCTGCACGAACATATTGATGATAAATCGATCGAAAGCTGGTGCGAAGATCATGACAGGATCCTTGAAGCACTAATGCGCAAAGATCCTTACGCCAGTAAACTCGCTATGTGGCAGCACTTGGAAAACACGAAACAAATGCTGTTCCGTGCTACCACCGACGATTTTGAATTTAATGTGGATCGCTATCTATTTACTGAGAACCCTGTTGTTCATCTCGATATCCCCAAAGAGCTTGGCGTGACAGGGCTAGTATCCAATAAGTGATGCAGTGACAGGGAAGAGAAACTGACGCAATTGTTTCTCTTCCTTGCAAGATTATGTCGCTTTGTGGTCAGTAAATGTCGACTTCTGTCAGCAAACGTCAGTGCTAGACTTGTTTTTAAACTATTGCTTAAAAAACACTCAATTACCCCCCATATTTCCCTGTTTCAAATCCCGCGATTTTGCTAAAGTGACAGCACTTTTTTTACTCGGATGCTTTGGGAGCGAAACGCAAATACATGCGCTGGTTGTTTGCTCTGTTTATTGCAGTATCTTGCTGGACCAGTTCGGTCTCCGGCAGTCTGCTATCGCCCACACATCCCCCATCACGCGTAACCTTATCCACGCTTGATTGCCACTATGCCAGCAATGCAGCGTCATCTGTCAGCGCGCTTTCGCCGTACTTGCATCTGGAAAAGAAAAGCCTGTACTCGCAATTGCGTCTAATGGGCGTCCCAGTCAAAAAAATAGCCATAAAAAATCGACTAGGTACTACCAAATTTACCGGCTCGGCTAATCCTTCATTAGCCAACAATGCTTGGCATGGTACATATCTGGCAATATCCCGCAGTAGTAGAGCGGATGAAATCTACAAACAACCGCGGCAATCCCTGCCGCTAGTAAAGTATTCCGATTGGATATTCCATGTATCGGCACAGCAAAATCGTGTGGGTGGCTGGAAAGAGAGTAATATTCAATATAGCGGGATGCTGACCTACCACCATTTTGACGTGATGACTTCTTTGTCGGCTTAGTTTCTAAAACCACTCAGCAAGAAGTCAATTTACCTCTAGCTATCAGCGAATTGGTTTGTTCTACGTGCCCTTAGGCATATTTATCAAAACCATCGCTTAAACACGAAAACCATCAGATCTCTTTGTTATCGTGTTTATATCCATAACGATGCTTACAACAAACAATGACGTTTTAGGAATACCAGATGGATATCATTAAAGAACTCTTACATGCTTTATGGGCACAAGATTATGAGACACTGGCGAACCCTTCTCTGGTCTGGGCCATCTACATCCTGCTGTTTATGATACTTTTTCTGGAAAATGGTTTGCTTCCAGCGGCCTTTTTACCGGGCGATAGTTTGCTGATTCTGGTGGGTGTCCTGATTGCAAAAGGGGCGATGAGTTTCCCTGTAACACTGGTGGTACTGACCACCGCGGCCAGTTTGGGATGTTGGCTCAGTTATATTCAGGGACGATGGTTGGGGAATACAAAAATTGTACAAGGGTGGCTATCCCACCTGCCCGCCCATTACCACCAGCGCGCCCATAATTTGTTCCACCGCCATGGGTTATCCGCTTTGCTGATTGGTCGCTTCTTGGCATTTGTGCGCACCTTGTTGCCAACCATTGCGGGTCTTTCCGGTCTGAACAATGCCCGTTTTCAATTTTTTAACTGGATGAGTGGTCTGCTTTGGGTCTTGATCCTGACCACCATGGGCTTTGCATTTGGTAAAACGCCGGTATTCCTAAAATACGAAGATGAAGTCATGTTCGTGTTGATGTTGCTGCCTTTAGCACTCTTGGTGATTGGTCTGGTGGGCTCTTTATATGTGCTGTGGCGCAAAAAAAACGCGGCTCCCGTTGCAGATAACAAAGACAAAGGTAAGCCAGAGTGATCAATATCAGGGGCCGTTTTGGCCGCCCGATCTGGCACTATCTTGCCCTGCCAGTGACGGCTTTATTGTTAGCTGCACTGCTGTTTACGCCCATTATTCTGCGCACAGAAAGTGCATTGAAAATTCGGCCTAACCAGCAGGGGTTGTCATTACCTGACGGGTTTTATCTGTATCAACATCTTGATCAACGCGGGATTCGCATCAAAAGTATTACTCCAGAGAATGACAGCCTGGTTGTTAGTCTGGAATCACCAGAACAACAAAAAGAAGCCATTGAAGTTTTGCAGGATATCCTGCCAAGCGGCTATGTCATTGTCTCGAGTGAGTCAAAGAAACGTCAGCGTTTATTGCCCGCATTCAGAAGTAACCTACAAAAAATAGGGTAATTTCTATCACGGGGAGTTATCTCCCCGTCATTATCTTCTCTTTATTACCCTTTAATCCTGCTGATATATGATTAATCTATAAAAAATCCCGTAGTAAACTTGGGTATCGCATCATTCAGCGCTATGCTTAGTCATTCACGGCAACCTATTTCCCCCTGATTCTGCTGTAAAAGGAAGCAATACTATGTTGTTACGTACCGTTTTTTCGCTACGGTCCTCTCTCCTGTTGGTGTTACCTATCATTGCGTTTTGTAGTGCCGCCCAAGCTAATGAATGCGACACCAAAGCCAAAGAAATCCAACAGCAGATTGATTATGCCAAACAGCATGGCAATACTCGCCGCGCCGCAGGTCTGGAAACTGCATTAAAAGAAGTTAAAAGAAACTGCACAGTTGAAGGCCTAGAAGCGGAGCGGCAGGAAAAGATTCAAGAAAAGCAGCACAAAGTTACTGAGCGTAAGCAAGAGCTAAAAGAGGCACAACAAAAAGGTGATGCCAGCAAAATTGCCAAGCAACAGAAGAAATTAGCACAAGCGCAGGCTGAGTTAAAACAAGCTCAGACACAAAAGTAGCGTCGCCAGATTTAAAGACGGTTCAATACAAGCATAGTGAATTATTCGGAATTTATTAGGATTTTTAACCTATCAACTTCCAGAGAAATTCACTAAATTAGATATTCATCTCAGTTATGTTAAGGAGCTATTACATGCCACAAGATAAAACCTCTGAACATTTACGCGCTGAACTTAAGTCACTTGCAGATACTTTGGAAGAAGTGCTGCAATCTTCGACCGATAAGCCGAAAGCTGAGTTAGATAAGCTGCGGGCGAAAGCGGAAAATGCGTTGAAAGATACTCGTGAACGTCTGAGCGAAACGGGCGACCGTATCGCGGCCCAAACCAAAGAAATTGCTGATAAAGCTGACACTTATGTCCATGACAACCCATGGCATGGTGTCGGTATCGGTGCTGCTATCGGCGTGGTGTTAGGCGTGCTGCTGTCTCGTCGCTGATTATGGCTGAACTTCCTCAAACTCAGGGCCCCGGCAAAGGGGTCCTTGATACTGTTCACCGCATTGCCACTATTGTCGTTGGCATGGTTGAAACCCGTGTCCGTCTGGCAGCGATTGAACTGGAAGAAGAAAAAGCGACACTGATTCAGTTGCTAATGATGGCGGGGATCACCCTGCTGTTGACCGCTTTCGGTTTAATGAGTTTGCTGGTATTGGTGATATGGGCTATTGATCCTGCCTATCGTTTAATCGCGTTGGGATCGACGACCGCGGTGTTATTGGCACTGGCAATCATCGGTGTTATCTGGACCCTTGCTAAAGCGCGCCACTCCACACTGTTGGGTTCTACCCGTAAACAGCTGGAAACGGACCGCGAATTATTGGAGAAAGAGCGTTGAATCACCGCCAACTTGCGCAAGAGAAAGCCATATTATTGCGGCAGATCGAGCAGCAACGTTTGGATCTTGCTAACAGCACTGCGCATTGGATTGAAGTCACCGCACCTTATGATCGCGGCTGGGCAAAGATTGTCAGTATGCGAAAATATTTGATGGTTGGCTCTAGTTTAGTGGCGTTATACGGTATCCGGCACCCCAGCAAAATCGTTCGCTGGTCGCGCAGAGCTGTCAGTGTCTGGGGCGCTATCCGATTGTTTCGCAATACTTTTCTACTACGTTGATTTTTCTATAATGGCGATACTTCCATGCCATTATTATCCTACCGCTAAAAAAATCAGACGATAACTCAGCCTGCTGAACGTGGCTTTCCGCCATAGGCAGGCTTTTATCTTCTGTCACTTCAGTTTTTTTGATGAAAAACGACAGTTTTACTTGCTAACAACTTCTCTACTTCTCTACTAACATTCTCTCATCAACTCAGGGCGTTTGCGGAAACCTCGCAGATAACCCAATACCGATGTTCTTTATTATTCATTAACGCCAGCAGATGCCAGGCATTAATACAAACAACTTTTTGGAGAAGTGGTCGATGAACAAATTACAAGATACTGGCCTGTTGGTAGCGCGCATTTTGATGCCGATTCTGTTTATTGTTGCCGGTTACGGCAAAATGGGTGATGCCTATGCGGGCACCCAACAATATATGCAAGCCATGGGTGTCCCTGGTTTCTTCCTGCCACTGACTATTTTGTTAGAGTTTGGCGGCGGCTTGGCAATTTTGTTCGGTTTCCTGACCCGTACCACTGCATTATTCACTGCCGGTTTCACCATTCTGACCGCATTGATCTTCCACACTAACTTTGCGGAAGGCGTGAACCAACTGATGTTTATGAAAAACCTGACCATCGCTGGCGGCTTCATCGTACTGGCAGTAGCAGGTCCCGGTGGTTTCAGTATTGACCGCCTGTTGGGTAAAAAGTGGTAAGTCACTTTATATCGACTATAAATACCCAAAGTCATTGGAATTGCAGCTAGCCAGTCAGCGCTAGCCCGCAGAGTGGGCCTCAAGGATGAGGCTCATTAATTTCGATGAGCCTCATCCAGGTCAGTGATTCGGGTTAGTGAAAGCAGCTAACCGCGCTGCAACTTCAAGTACAAAGGGGATTTTATGGGACAACTCGTTGACGGCATCTGGAAAGACATCTGGTATGACACTAAATCTACCGGCGGTCATTTCAAGCGCAGTACCTCACAGTTTCGCAATTGGGTAACGGCTGACGGTCAGGCTGGTCCGCAGGGCAAAGCAGGTTTTAAAGCTGAAGCTCATCGTTACCATCTGTATGTCTCACTCGCCTGCCCGTGGGCGCACCGTACTTTACTCATGCGTACCCTGAAGGGTCTGGAATCACTGATTTCAGTTTCTGTTGTGCATCCACTGATGTTGGAAAATGGTTGGACGTTCGGCCATGATTTTCCGGCGGCTACCGGCGATTCTCTCTATAACCTCGATTATCTTTACCAACTCTATCTTCGTGCGGATCCCCATTACTGCGGGCGCGTGACGGTCCCAGTATTATGGGATAAGCAACAACAGACAGTGGTTAGCAATGAGTCAGCCGATATCATTCGTATGTTTAATAGTGCTTTTGATGGTGTAGGGGCTAAAGCTGGCGATTATTACCCACCGGCATTGCGCCACGACATTGATGATATTAATGGGTGGGTTTACGACCAAGTGAATAATGGTGTGTATAAAGCGGGTTTTGCGACCACACAAGCCGCCTATGACGAAGCTGTCACGACCTTATTTGATGCCTTGGCTCATTTGGAACAGATTTTGGGACAGCAACGTTATTTGGCTGGCGAGCAACTAACAGAAGCCGATTTGCGTTTATGGACGACATTAGTTCGTTTTGATCCCGTATATGTCACGCATTTCAAATGTGATCGACGCCGGATCAGTGATTACCTCAATTTATCTGGTTTCCTGCGAGATATTTATCAGATGCCCGGCATCGCTGAGACTGTGGATTTTGCACATATCCGCCATCATTATTACCGCAGCCACGGCACAATAAACCCTTACGGGATTATCTCCATCGGCCCGCAACAAAACCTGCTGGAGCCGCATGGTAGAGAAACTCGCTTTGCTCAAAGGCAGTAGCCAGTTACTTATTCATATTGGCAAATAACTTAGGGATCTCGCGCAAACACCACGACTTTGCCTCCCCCATGCTGTCACGACGCCACGCCATAATAATATCGGCCTCACGGCTGTACTCTGGCCCGACAACTCGTAAGCGCCCTGCTTCAATGTCTTCTTCGACCATGTTATAAGGCATGGTCGCCACACCTAAACCGGCCAATAAAGCTCGCCGCTTATCTTCGATGGTACTGACGGTGAGTCGTTGCTGTTTATCCAGCAATTGCACCGTTAATACTGGCCGCTCGCGGGCAGTATCTGCCACGGCGACACCACGGTATTTCACCCGAGTCAACTCTGACAGAGGTTCTGGCTCCAGATGGATGGGGTGGTCAGGGCTGGCAACATAGACACTGGTGACTTTGTACAATTTACGGCTGTTAATCTCCGAAGATGCACGAAAATGCATATCCGGGGCAATGACAATATCAGCCCGCCCCTGCTCCAAACGCTCCCATGCCCCCGCCAAAACCTCAGTGAAAATGGAAACTTGCGTATTGGCTTTCAACGCCAATTTGTCAACTAACGGGAACAACTTCCACGCCGGAGACAGTGCTTCACTCACGATAGTGATATGAGTTTCCCAACCCCGGGCCAGTGCCTCGGCATCCGTGGTCAACTTGTCTGCGGCCTCCAGCAGGACTCGCCCGCGATCCAATAGCATACGACCAACATTGGTAAATTTGGTCCGGTGCCCGGAGCGATCGAATAGCACCACGTCCAGCTCTTCTTCAAGCTTTTGCATGGTGTAACTCAATGCAGAAGGGACTCTCCCCAATTCATCAGCCGCCGCAGCAAAACTGCCACGGCGGTCAATGGCATCCATCACTCTCAATGCTTCTAACGTTAGCGCCCGATCTTTACCCATCTTGTTCTCAATCAGGAAATTTGAATATGGCGACCAGATTAACTGGCTAACAATCTGCCGTCCAGACGCTTACCATTTGTTTACACATTATACTCGTCATACTTCAAGCCACGGGGGCGTTGGCTACGAGTTTTCACCCCTGTCACTTACTCAAGTAAGCTACAGAGGTTCGCTCTCTTACCGCCTACCTGCAACTCGAATTAGTTAGAGTATATATTCACTTATTATATATACCCGATAGATTTCGGGTTGCAGGAGACCATTGTCATGATCACATGCAGAACAGCAAAACAGTGCGGGCAAGCTGACTTTGGTTGGCTTCAAGCGCGTTATACTTTCTCTTTCGGTCACTATTTTGACCCGAAATTATTAGGCTATGCCTCGCTGCGCGTTTTAAATCAGGAAGTGCTGGCCCCCGGCGCATCATTCCAGCCACGTACCTACCCTCGCGTTGATATTCTGAATCTGATTTTACAAGGTGAGGCTGAGTATCGGGACAGCTTGGGCAACCATGTTCGCGGCAAAACCGGCGATGTTCTATTATTTTCGACACAACCGGGAGTCAGCTATAGCGAGCATAATCTAAGTACCGATAAGCCCTTAACCCGTATTCAGTTATGGCTCAATGCGTGTCCAGAACAGGAAAGCCACCCAGCCCAACGTATATCATTGTGCACCCAACCATTGCGGTTGCTGGCTTCTCCCGACGGTGAACAAAACAGCCTGAAATTGCGCCAACAAGTATGGATACATCATTTGGATTTAGCAGCAGGCGAGCAATATACCATTGATTTACACGGACCTAGGGCTTACCTGCAATCCATACACGGGACGATTACCGTGGAAGGCCCACAAGTCAGTGAAGCGCAGCGCCTAACCTGCGGCGATGGTGCATTTGTGCAAGAAGAGCGGCATTTAGTGATTAAAGCAGAAACCCCACTACGGGCATTGTTGATCGACTTACCGGAATGATTAGATGAAGAGAGATAAAATAGATTTTTTTATCTCTCTTCATAATATTAACGTCTTACGCTTTCAACGACGCCATATCAATCACAAAGCGATATTTCACATCGCTTTTCAGCATCCGTTCATATGCTTCGTTAATATCCTGAATATTAATCATCTCTATATCTGAAACAATGCCGTGTTTGGCACAAAAATCCAGCATTTCCTGAGTTTCCGCAATACCACCAATGCAGGAACCCGCCACTGAGCGCCGCGCCAGAATCAGCGGCATGGTGTTGATCATCGGGCTAAGATCCCCAAGATAGCCCACAAATACCAGTGTGCCATTCACATTCAGTGTTGGCATATAGGGATTGATATCATGTACATAAGGCACAGTATCGATGATCAGATCAAACTGCCCTTTCACTGCGGCCATTTGTGCATCATCAGTGGATAATACGATGTGATGCGCTCCTAAACGGCGAGCATCCGCCTCTTTACTCGGTGAGCGAGTAAAGAGTGTCACTTCAGCCCCCAACGCATTCGCCAACTTCAAAGCCATATGACCTAAACCACCCAAGCCGACAACCGCAACTTTGCTCCCTTTCCCCACTTTCCAATGGCGCAGCGGTGACCATGTAGTGATACCCGCACACAGTAGCGGCGCGGCGGCCTTCAAATCCAGACCCGCGGGCATTTTCAACACAAAATCTTGAGAGGCGACAATAGCTTGCGAATAACCGCCGTAGGTTGGCGTATGGTCATGGCGATCAACGCCATTGTAGGTTTGCACATTGCCCTCTTCGCAATACTGCTCCAGGCCTTGTTTACAGGGTTGGCACACGCGACAGGAGTCCACCATGCAGCCAATCCCCGCAAAATCGCCTACTTTAAATTTTGTGACATTTTGACCAACCGCCGTAACTCGACCAATCACTTCATGACCGGGCACCAATGGATACGTGCTGAACCCCCAATCATTTCGAGCCTGATGTAAGTCAGAATGGCAAACACCGCAATAGAGCACCTCCATCACCACATCATCTGGGCGAGGATCCCGACGGGTAAACTCAAGTGGTGCAAGAGGAACTTGTGCTGACTTGGCAGCATAACCGAGAACTTTCATTGTCATGTTGTATCTCCGGCAGTAGTACGTTAAACCCAATAAACCTTAGTGGGTATATTGGGTTTTAAAGAAGAGAGAAGGTAATGCGCTGGAACCTCTGCCATGTGCAGAGCAATAATCAAAGTTCTTGTTTAGTCGGGCGGAATAAGACTTCATTGATATCCACATCCTCCGGCTGGCTGATAGCAAACGCCACAATACTGGCAAAGGCATCAGCAGAAATGGCGACTTCGTCATAAAACTGTTTAATACCTGCGGCAACATCCGTTTCAGTAATGCTGTCCACTAACTCGCTGCTGACTGCGCCGGGAGAAATAATGGTCGTCCGAATATTGTACGGTTTCACTTCCTGACGTAGCCCCTCGGAAATCACCCGAACCGCTGTTTTAGTTGCCGCATATACCGCACTGCCCGGTCTAACCTTGTGGCCCGCAACCGAGGACGTATTGATGATATGTCCACTTTTCTGATCTTTCATATAAGGCAGCGCAGCCGCGATACCATAAAGAACCCCTTTCAGGTTCACGTCAATCATCGCATTCCAATCGCTAATCTTGCAGCGTTCCAGCAGCGAGTGTGGCATCAACCCCGCATTGTTCACCATCACATCAATGCGTCCGTACAGCCTGACGGCGGTATCCACCAGCGCCTGAACTTGCTCTGCCTGCGTGACATCGGTTTTGACGACAGCTGCTTTATTCAATGATAACGCTTCAGCCAATTTCTCCAGCCGGTCAAGGCGGCGAGCGCCCAACACAACATTTGCGCCATCCTTTGCCAAACGGCGAGCCAAGGCTTCACCAAGGCCACTACTGGCTCCGGCGATAACCACCACTTTATTTTCAATACCTTGTGCCATATTCCCTCCAGAATTACTTCTGATACTGCGCATCGCTGACTTTTTCCATCCACTCAACAGGACTGCCGTTGAGGGATTCAGCAATTGCAATGTGAGTCATCGCGGTATCTGGGGTTGCCCCATGCCAGTGCTTAACCCCTTCAGGGATCCAGATGATATCGCCCTGATTCATCTCTTTAATCTCACTGCCCCACTCCTGAATCCAGCCGCGTCCTTGGGTGATAATCAAAGTCTGGCCCAGCGGATGGGTGTGCCACGCAGTACGAGCACCCGGCTCAAAGGTCACACTAGCACCACCGACACGAGCTGGGGAGGTTGCCTGAAAAGGGGCATCAATACGCACTTGACCGGTAAAGTAATTTTCTGGGCCAGGCTGAGAGGGTTGGGAACCACTTTGGATAATTTTCACTTTTTCCTCCACATCGGCGAAAGCCGCCGGACTTAACATGGACAAGATAACTGTAGACGCTGCGAGCAATTTCATCGTTATTCCTTACCTAAGATTTGACGGGCACATCGGCATTTCGCTGCGCAAAAACGCTTTTCACTACAGGTACTGCCGACATGGCATTAGGCCAGCCCACATAAAAAGCCAGATGAGTCACCACCTCTGCGGCCTGTGCCTGTGTTAACCCATTGTCCATCGCTTTATTGAGATGGAAGGTCACTTGGGCTACCTGCCCCGCAGCAATCAGTGCACTAACGGTAATGAGGCTGCGATCCCGTGGCGCCAGTGCCGGGCGTAGCCAAAGATCACGAAATAGCACATCGGTGGTATAGGTCACCAGTCCTGGAAACTGCTGACTTCCAACCGACTGCTCAACTGCATTGAGGCGTAACTGTTCGGCTGTTTGGTTGAGTGGTAGCAACTCGGGTTGTGCTGTCGGTAGTGTAGTGGCTGCGATACCTCGCTGCTGGAAGAGGGTCTGCGCCACAGTCGCCGCAGACATGGCATTACCCCAACCGGAATAAAACGCGAGATGTGTAATAATTTCCGACAACTCACTGGCCTTCACGCCATTATCCAATGCCAAATTGAACTGCTCGGCCATTAATTCCGTCTGGTGGCGGGCAATAATGGCCGCGACGGTAATCATGCTGCGATCACGCGGTGAGAGTGCGGGACGCTGCCAGAGATCATTTTGTAAGGTTTGGCTCTGATAGTGAGCTAATGCCGGTGAAACTTTTTCCAACACGTCAGCGGTAGAGACTTCGCCCGCGCGCGCGGAGCCTATCGGTTCGGCCATCACCGCACCAGACATTGCCATCGATAAAGAAAGTGCCGTCGTCGCTAAATATTTCATTGCTTTCCCCTCCGATCCTTATCGGCTTAGTTTCGATGGGAAAAAATTACCGCCATTTTATGGGGAGAACTAGATAGCTAAATGCGAAAGGAGCTATGAGTAAAATTCATTAATCTAGCCCGTATTGGCGTTGCTTCCTTGGATGTACAGTTCAAAAAGATAGCAAATGCTTCAGCTAAAAATCAGATGGATAAATACGTATGGGTATATGAATTTAAATCATAAATTGAGTTAAACTCCGTGTTATCCACTGTTACGCAATCAGAGAACCATAATGTTAAAAGAGAATTTTAACGATTTAATTTCGTTCCTTGTGGTCGCCAGAGAACGCAGTTTTACCAAAGCCGCAGCGAAACTGGGGGTTTCTCAATCCGCCTTAAGCCACTCTATTCGTGGGTTGGAGGAACGTCTTAAACTGCGCTTATTGACTCGAACCACCCGCAGTGTCGCCCCCACGCAAGCAGGAGAAAGGTTAGCAAATAGCCTTGGACCACGTTTTGCTGAAATTGAAAATGAACTGGATGCGTTAAGTGAAATGCGTGACCGCCCTGCGGGAAATATCCGTATCACCGCCGGTGAACATGCTGTTGATTCCGTGCTTTGGCCAGTACTGAAATCGTTCCTTGCTGAATATTCGGATATCAATGTGGAAATCACCGTTGATAACACCTTAACCGACATTGTCGCAGGCCGCTATGATGCGGGTATCCGTTTAGGAGAGCAGGTTGCCAAAGATATGGTCGCGGTACGCATTGGGCCAGATATGAGTATGGCAGTGGTGGGTTCACCTGATTATTTAGCGAAATACGGTGTACCCACTGCGCCCACAGAGTTACAAAACCATCGTTGCATCAATATGCGTCTGCCAACGATGGGTGGCCTTTATGCATGGGAGTTTGAACAAGAAGGTCGTGAATTAAAAGTACGAGTGGATGGCCAGTTAACATTCAACAGCTTGCGTCAACGTATTGAAGCCGCAACCCTAGGTTTTGGGCTGGCCTACGTACCAGAGGATTCCGTAAGAGATGACATTGCTGGTGGTAACTTGGTGAGAGTGTTAACAGAGTGGTGTGCACCTTTTCCTGGTTATTACCTTTATTACCCAAGCCGCAGGCAGCATACCACCGCGTTTTCACTTTTCATTGAAGCATTACGTTATCGGCATGAGTAATTCTATTTAATAGATTTCAGAGATAGTACGCCAGTAACAATGGGGATAAGGTCGGCTGAACGAATGATGTATTTTATTCGTTCAGCCGATGATGAGAATTTAAAATCTATTGCAGGCAAGTCACCCACGCATTTTTATTAGAGTCATCAGTAGAAGTGCCGTTACCATTGATCAGCCAAATGCTGGAATGGCTGGTCGCACCATATACTGTTGATGAAATATAAGAACCGCTTGTTTGCCAGCCAAAAACCGTCTTAATTTGGTTTGATGGATAAGTATTGTAAAGCGTGACTAAATCAGCACGGACTGGCAAATTCGCCGCACTACCGCAAACCCGACCAGTAGCAGAGGCAAAATCAAAGGTGGACCAAGTCTCATTGTTGATAGTCTGAGTAAAGTCGCCCGCAATTTCTACGTTAAGGCGTGGGCGCTTAAAGGTTTTCCCACCCGCAGTGATGGTTTCGGCCATATGGCCCCACATATTCGCCTGCGGCGTATCTGGGCTAGTAACCACCGTGTAAATCACATCAGTAGAAGCCGTCGCCGTACCCGATACTGCGGTGATGGTTCTCTGAACACCCGTACCTGAAGGATCAGTCACTGGAATGGTTACCGTGCCATCCGCACCAGTGGTGAATTTCCGCGCCGTTGTGATATTCGTGTCATTAAATCGCAAGGTGCCACTACTCACTGTTGTGCCTTGGCGGTTTCTCACATTGCCGATAGTGAATGAGATATCCACTCCAGGAAGAAGATCTCCGTCGGCATCTCTGGCGGTAACCGTCGTCTGAATAGTCTCTCCAATCTTGGTTGTGGATTGGTTCACTGAGATTGCCAACGTCGCGGCGACTGGAGCCACAAAGGTGGTGTTTACTGAGCGACCAAAGTTGTTGTTATTTATTCTCGCAGTCACCGATGAGATTCCTGCTACGGTGTTGGTCAACGTCGCGGTGGCAACACCATCGGCCCCCGTGGTGCCAATCACTGTCGTCAATGAAGCACCATTCGCCGCCCCGAATGTCACGACTTCACCCGCCAGCGGGTTGTTATTACTGTCGGTCACCACAACCCGCACAGCATTGGTCGCGACACCATTGGCAATAGCATTGTTGGATGTCACCACCATATTCGCGGAGGAAATAATTGCATTACTACTGTCAGCGATAAAGTGGGTGTTTACGGACTGATTAGCACTGTTACTTAGTGTCGCCATCACCGCCGTTGTACCTGCTACAGTGTTGGTCAAGGTCGCGGTAGCAATACCATCCGCGCCTGTCGTGCCAATCACCGTGGTCACGATTGCACCATTAGTTGCCGTGAATGTCACTGCTTCATTCGCTAACAGATTGTGATTGCTGTCCGTCACAATCGCTTGTACCGCATTTGTGGCTGCACCATTCGCGATAGCATTGTCAGCTGTCACTGACATATTTGCCGCAATAATGATAGCGCTGCCGCTATTGGCGACAAAGTTAGTGTCGAGGCTGTGACTATTCCCATTAACGGTTGATGTTACGGTGCTAATCCCTGCAACCAAATTGGTTAAGGTTGCCGTAGCAATTCCCTGAGCATCCGTATTAACTGAAGAGGTAATACTTGCACCGTTGCTGGCGATGAAATCCACCGTTTGGTTTGCAACCCCTGCGCCGCTAGCCGATGTCACTTTGACCTGCACGCGGTTAGCATCAAGCCCATCCGCCAGCGCATTATCATTGACTAATGTTAACGCCACTGTTGATGCACGATTAAGAACGGGAGCCACATCAATTGTGGTCACAGCCCGGTTGGATATATTGCCCTGAGCATCACGTGCAACCGCACTGATGACATGGGTATTATTCCCCCCAGTTTGGTAAGGAGGGAAAGTCACTGCAACACCGGTGACCGAGGTTTGAGTCACTACACCTCCAGCCGCAATCAGCGCAGCAGTATCCCAATCCAGTTGGCTAACGCCATATTTGGCCGTCACTTGTGCTGTCAGAGACGTGACTTGACCTTCCTGCCCAGCCAGTTGTGGTGGAAGGCTCAAACTCAGCAATTGCTGTTTTTGATAATCCAACACAATATTATTATTACGTTCAACCAAATCATATCGGCTACCTGCCAACAAGCGGGATTCGGCAACAGTACTGGAGTCAATTTGAGACTGCCAAGAACCGCCCAGACGATAATTCAGTTGGAGATTAATACTGGAATCACTTTTACTGCCTTTCCCTGCACGATGTTCCGCCCCAACGGTCAATAAGGGAATTGGGGTATAATTTAAACCAGCAGTAACGGCGTGAGGGTTTTTCTGTCGATTATCTTTCCCAAATAATGCAACATCGTCCCCTTTATATTGCTCAAACATCAGTTTACCCCCCAACTGTGGGTGTGCGGGTAAATAGGCTTCAGCCCGAATGTCATAACCATTAGCAGGACGTTCATTATAGTCAGCAAAATCCCGAGATTGATGCCAGTCGGTCAGGCCGAAATAACTGTTTGCCGATAATTTCACAAAGTCAGTTGCTATTTCTGCCCCAACCCCAATACGGCGGTTGTTCCCCGTCAAATCATTATCAAAGAAGGTGTTACCACCAAACATCCAATTACCTTGTGTGGTACGAACACCAACTCCAACATTACCTGTATGGCGTTTATCCTGATGACGGAATCCTAATTGCGTAAATAACAAATTCTTATTGTCATCATAAAGAGGAACGAGCAGGTCAACCGCACTCCCATTAAGGCTGCTATTAGAATCCAGATTTAATTGCACACGCGCAGTGCCAAATTGATTCAGCCATTGCTGTGCTGAAGTATTCGCTTCTCCAATAACCTTTGAACGTACCAAACCAGAGGCACTGCTACTCGCATTGCCGCTACTCAGCAACGATCCTGCTATTTTGGCTTGTTCCGCCAGCATTGAACTGTTGTCTTCGCCAAGTTGAGAGGAAGGGGGGATTGCTGCTGTTTTCTGGGCAGCAATAACCGGATTAAAAGCCATACTCAATGGAAAGAAACATTGAAAAATGACTGTTAACCACGTCATGGTCGTTATACGACGAGAAGGCATAATATTGCTCAAATTAGTAATCCTAGGTGAAGTTAAATGTTGAAATAAACAATAAAAAGTTATTTTTTATTTAAAATCGATTAACCTGATATGAGAATGTAATATTTAAGTAAAAAAACATATTTAATCACTGATACTAAAATTATGACTTCTCGCCACTGATGGTATTATTTATTTTTCATATATAAGATTTATTGATCTGTTATTTTTTTGTAAAGCACATAGCGCTTTTAGTCTTCATTGACAAATATAGACAATTCACTGACATAAAATTAAATAAGTTACAGACAGATTATCTTTAATTAGATAGAAATATTTCCTATTTTTAGCACTATACATTTCGATAATTAAAAAAACATAAAAACGTTTATAACGCAAAAATGCGGCATTGGTTGTATCAAGGGTATAACGAGAATACAAACTTGTGTTTTAAAATGATTTTTTCATAACCATCGTTGATATTGAGTATTCATTAACGGTTATTTAAAATTGAACAGAATAAAATTTAAGATTATTCACACGCTGTGAATTTAAAATTCATACAAAAACGTATGAATTTTCCACGAAAAAAAGGTTCTTTTAGAGGAAGTAATGATAATTGCTCGCGATTTCTATCGTACAAAACAAAAAAACCCGCCGAAGCGGGGTTTTTATGGAATGAGTGGAGTTGACCGGTAAGCCGGGTTCTGTCGTGGACAGTCATTCCTCTAGGCCAGCAATCGCTCACTGGCTCAAGCAGCCTACCCGGGTTCAGTACGGGCCGTACCATGTGAACCCCTATTTGGCCTTGCTCCGGGTGGAGTTTACCCTGCCACGGACTGTTGCCAGCCGCGCGGTGCGCTCTTACCGCACCCTTTCACCCTTACCTGATCCCACTTACGCGGGCCATCGGCGGTTTGCTCTCTGTTGCACTTGTCGTAGGCTTGCGCCCCCCAGGCGTTACCTGGCACCCTGCCCTATGGAGCCCGGACTTTCCTCCCCTTCACCTGTCTCCCCCGAAAGGGACGGCAGCGAAGCGGCGACTGTCTAGTCAACTCCGCGGCGGATTATAGTCACATTGTGACTAAATGTCATCTTCCGCTTGCACTTGAGCACCCTCTTGCTGTTCAAGTGCGTACTTATAGAGCGCATTCTTTTTCACGCCGTGAATCTCAGCAGCCAGAGCCGCGGCCTTTTTCAAAGGCAACTCTTTTTGTAGTAGCGACAAGGTACGTAGCGCGGCGGCAGGTAATGCATCATCGGCCTGTACTTTGTGCCCTTCAACAATCAACACCATTTCACCACGGCGGCGGGTTTCTTCTTCTTGCACCCAAGCCAATAACTCCCCCACCGGGGCTCCGTGGATAGACTCCCAGGTTTTGGTTAGCTCTCTGGCCAGTACCACATAGCGTTGCGGGCCAAGTACGGTTACCATGTCCTGTAAACTTTCCAACAAGCGATGTGTTGATTCGTAGAAGATCAGTGTTCGAGGTTCCTCAATCAGCGCTTGCAGAGTATCCTTACGTCCTTTGGTTTTCGCTGGCAGGAAGCCTTCGTAACAAAAACGATCTGAGGCAATACCGGCGGCAGAAAGCGCAGTAATCGCCGCGCAAGCACCCGGCAATGGCACAACTCGGATGCCAGCTTCACGGCAACGGCGCACTAAATGGTAGCCCGGATCGTTAATCAGTGGCGTACCTGCATCAGAAACCAGTGCAATACTCTGGCCTTCTTGCAGTTTTGCCAGCAAATGATCGGCTTTTTGTTGTTCGTTATGGTCATGAAGTGCAAATAGGCGGGCGTTGATCGCGAAATGTTGTAACAGCAACCCTGTATGACGTGTATCTTCTGCCGCAATCAAATCAACGCTTTTCAGTACCTCTAACGCCCGGTGGGTAATATCCCCTAAATTGCCGATTGGGGTAGGTACCACATAAAGCGTAGATGCAGAAATCACTGCTCGATCGTGTTGATTCATTGTTTCATCCGAATTACCGATTTAATATTGAGCATCTTGAAAAAAACATCACTGGATACAGTATGCTTTCCTCAACATTCGTTCGTTCCAAAGCAGGGCTTGTCCCTGTTGTTCTGGCTGCGTTGATACTGGCAGCTTGTTCAGGCAGAGCACCACAGACGCCGCCACCGACCAATATACAGGACGAGGCAAGCGCTAACTCTGACTATTATCTGCAACAGTTGCAACAGAGCGGTGATGATAACAAGGCTGACTGGCAATTACTTGCCATTCGTGCCCTGTTACGTGAAGGGAAAACCCCTCAGGCAGCAGAACAGCTCGGCACACTACCGGCCGAACTGAGCGATGCACAGCGTCAGGAACAGCAATTGCTGACTGCAGAACTGCTCGTTGCGCAGAAAAATAATCCTGCCGCTGCCGATATTCTAGGCAAACTCGACGCAACCCAGCTCTCTGCTAATCAACAGGTTCGCTTCTATCAGGCACAAATTGCCGCCAATCAGGGTAAAGCAACCTTACCCCTGATCCGCGCCTTTATTGCTCAAGAGCCATTACTGAAAGATAAGGCACATCAAGACAATATTGATGGCACTTGGCAAGCACTGGCCCAGCTCACACCACAAGAATTAAATAATATGGTGATTAATGCAGACGAAAATGTTCTGCAAGGCTGGCTTGATTTGCTGCATGTATATCAAGATAACAAGCAAGATCCCGACTTGCTGAAAGCCGGGATTAAAGACTGGCAAAATCGTTATCCACAAAACCCAGCGGCGAAAAACCTGCCAACGGCGTTAACTCAAATTAGTCATTTTAGTCAGGCATCTACGGCGAAAATTGCACTGTTGTTACCATTGAGTGGCCCGGCACAGGTGTTTGCTGATGCTATCCAGCAAGGTTTCACTGCCGCACAGAATGGTTTACCGGTGACACCACCGGCACCTGTAACACCAGATGTGACGGCCAACACAGCAACCGATGGCACTGCAGCCCCTGTCACCGATGTGGCGCCGATTGAGACGCCAACCCCGGTGGTGGCTCCTGCTGCGACCAGTAATGCACAGGTGAAAGTCTATGACACCACCACTCAACCGGTTGCAGCATTACTGGCCCAAGCCCAACAAGATGGCGCGACATTGGTTGTGGGTCCACTGTTGAAACCTGATGTTGAACAACTGAGTGCCACTCCTAGTACACTGAATATTCTGGCGTTGAACCAGCCCGAAGTCAGCACCAACAACCCAAATATCTGTTACTTTGCCCTGTCGCCAGAAGATGAAGCTCGCGATGCAGCTCATCACCTGTGGAGCCAGGAAAAAAGAATGCCGCTGTTACTCACCCCACGTGGTGCTTTTGGTGACCGCGTCGCCAAAGCTTTCGCAGAAGAGTGGCAGAAGCAAGGTGGGCAAACCGTATTGCAGCAAAACTTCGGTTCAACTGCTGAGTTGAAACAAGCCATCAACAGTGGTGCAGGTATCCGCTTGACGGGTCAGCCTGTTGCTGTTTCAGGCACCCCTGCGGCGGCCCCTGCATCAGTGACTATTGCCGGTCTGACCATTCCTGCTCCGCCTGTTGATGCCCCAGTCGTTTCGACCTCTGCCGGCGGTAATATTGATGCGGTGTATATCATTGCAACACCCGCTGAGCTGACACTGATTAAACCCATGATTGATATGGCTACCAGCACCCGTACTAAACCGGCGCTGTTTGCTAGCTCACGTAGCTATCAAGCAGGTGCAGGCCCGGATTACCGTCTGGAGATGGAAGGCATTCAGTTTAGTGATATTCCATTGATGGCAGGCTCAAACCCGGCGCTGATGCAGCAAGCTGCAGCCAAATATTCCAACGACTATTCGCTGGTGCGTTTATATGCCATGGGCATTGATGCTTGGACATTATCAAATCATTTTGCTGAAATGCGCCAAATTCCTGGTTTTCAGGTAAGCGGCACCACGGGCGACTTAACCGCATCGGCTGATTGTGTTATCACCCGTAAATTACCTTGGCTGCAATATCGTCAGGGTATGGTGGTACCAGCGGCGTAAAGTGATTAGGGTGAGTGAATCTCCTGCAACTTCAAGCACGAAGGGCATTTCCAAAGTCATTGGTGTTGCAGGTAGGCAGCAAATGAACACATCCCGATGAGCTTACTCAGGTAAGTGATTCGGGTGAGTGAATGTAGCTAACACCCCTGCAACTTCAAGGACGAAGGAAATATGAGCCGACGGAACACAGGCACACATTACGAAAATCAGGCCCGCAGTTATCTTGAGCGGGCTGGTTTACTTTTTCAGGCGGCCAATGTCACCTATCAAAGTGGCGAAATTGACCTTATCATGCGCGATGGCGCTACTTGGGTTTTTGTTGAGGTTCGCTTTCGGCGTAATGCACTATTTGGTGGCGCTGCCGCCAGTGTCACCTACAGCAAGCAACAACGGTTACTTCGAGCCGCCGCACTTTGGCTGGCGCAGCGGAATGCCAGTTTTGCCACAACACCGTGCCGTTTTGATGTTTTTGCCATCACGGGCAACCAAGAAGAATGGCTGCCAAACGCCTTCAATGCGGATTAATGATTTTCTCCGGTTTGATACCGGATTATTACTGAGTGGGTTAAATCAACGTGCTGGATAGAATCAAAGGCTGCTTTACTGAAAGTATTCAAACCCAGATTGCCGCGGCGGAGGCACTGCCTGATGCCATATCCCGTGCAGCAATGACATTGGTTCAGTCACTGCTTAACGGCAATAAAATTCTCTGCTGCGGTAATGGGACTTCTGCCGCTAACGCGCAGCACTTTGCTGCCAGCATGATAAACCGTTTTGAAACAGAACGGCCTAGCTTGCCCGCTATAGCTTTGAACGCGGATAATGTTGTTCTCACAGCAATTGCCAATGACCGTTTGCATGATGAAGTCTATGCCAAACAGGTACGTGCGCTTGGTCATGCTGGCGATGTTTTGCTCGCTATTTCCACTCGCGGCAATAGCCGTGATATTGTGAAAGCGGTCGAAGCGGCAGTGACCCGAGATATGACCATTGTTGCCCTTACCGGTTATGATGGTGGAGAACTGGCTGGCTTGTTAGGTCAGCAGGATGTTGAAATCCGCATACCTTCGCACCGTAGCGCCCGGGTTCAAGAATTACACATGCTCACAGTGAATTGCTTGTGTGACTTAATTGATAACACTCTATTTCCTCATCAGGACGATTAAAGGAGCACGAATGAAGGTTGGTTATATTTTTGCCATGCTATTCAGCGCCCTGCTATTACAAGGCTGTGTTGGTGCCGTCGTTGTTGGCAGCGCAGCAGTCGCCACTAAATCCGCCACAGACCCACGTTCTGTTGGCACTCAGGTAGACGATGGCACACTCGAAGCCAGAGTCGTCAATGCACTGAGTAAAGATCAGCAAATCAAAAGCCAAACACGTTTTGTGGTCACCGCTTATCAGGGGAAAGTTTTGCTGACGGGGCAATCACCAACGGCTGAGTTGTCGAATCGTGCCAAACAAATTGCAGCGGGTGTTGATGGTGCTTCGGAAGTGTATAACGAGATGCGCTTAGGTAAACCTGTCGATCTCGCTACGGCGTCAATGGATACCTGGATTACCACCAAAGTTCGCTCACAACTGCTGACCGCCGATTCAGTCAAATCCTCCAATGTGAAGGTGACCACCGAAAATGGTGAAGTCTTCCTCTTGGGGCTGGTAACACAACAGGAAGGGCAGTCCGCAGCGCAGATTGCCAGCCAAGTGAGTGGCGTAAAACACGTGACAACCGCGTTTACTATCGTGAAGTAATCTGGCGGTAAAATCAGCCAGATTATGTGCATAGAACCCGATTATTAAGGGCTTAGAGCAATCTAAGCCCTTTTTTAATCGAGGGAATTCTCCTGAATGAACTCTTTCCCACCCAACTGACGCATCTGGCGCAAAATCCACTGTTGGCGGGAAATAACATAACCAGAGGGAGCATTCACCTTGAAACGATGCGGATTAGGCAGCACTGCAGCCAATAAAGCTGCTTCTGAGGCACTCAATTTGCTAGCCGGTTTATTAAAGAAATGGCGAGCTGCCGCTTCTACACCAAAAATACCGTCACCAAACTCAGCAATATTCAGATAAACCGTCAAGATTCGCCGTTTGGTCCATATCAACTCAATACCTGCGGTTAGCCCCACCTCCAACCCTTTACGTACCCAGCTTCGTCCATCCCAAAGGAAGAGATTTTTCGCCGTTTGTTGCGATAGTGTCGATGCACCGCGGATACGATTTTGATTGCGCTGATTATGAGATAAGGCCGACTCAATAGCATCCATATCAAATCCCCAATGGTCTGGGAATTTTTGATCTTCAGCGGCCATCACCGCCAGCGCCATATAAGGGGAGATTTCATCCATTGGCACCCAGTCAGAGTGCGCGACATACGAAAAATCGCCGGTAAACCACGCCCCGAGTTGCCTTTCAAGCATGACCATGGAAAACGGGACTGGCAGAAAAGCAAAAATTAAAATACCGGCCAACCACAGAGCCACAATGCCAAGAGCACACCGTTTTCCCCAATACCAAAGCCAACTTAATCCACGTCTGACAGGTATCATTTGGCTAAATCCAGCACCTTCACCACGAGTTTATCAATGCCTTTTGCGGCTTCAGAAATTGATGTTGCTGTCATGTAAGCGGGTGTGGTAACCACTTTATTTTCAATATCCACAACCACATCATCAGCTGGGCAAATCACATGCTCGCCCCCCATAGTGTCAATTACATCAATGAGATCGGGATCGTTACCAATCGTCAGTCGGATAGGTTTGCCCAATAACTTAGGCAGCATCACCGGAGAAATACACATAAACCCAATTGGTTTACTAGACTTATGCATTGATTGAATTAGCATCATTAAATCTGGATCAATAATACATTCAGAACCCTTAAGCACGAAATCACTGAGGTTCTTTGCAGCACCAAAACCACCAGGAACAATAAGGGCATCCAACTGCTCTGAATTGGCTGAAGAAAGAGGTTTTATTTGCCCACGAGCAATGCGTGCAGACTCCACTAAAACATTCCGCTGCTCGGTTGATTCTTCACCAGTAAAATGATTAATAACATGGAGTTGCGGCTTGTCGGGTGCGAAGAATAAAATATCAACACCTGCGCGATCCAATGCCAGTATTGTTAAGACAGATTCATGTATTTCTGCGCCATCGAAAACACCACATCCACTCAGCACGACACCGACGGTTTTCATCACACCTCTCCTTTTCTCACTCTGTCAATCGCTTAACCTGTTCTAGTGACAAAGACCAATCTCTATCACAAATTTTAATGAATCTTGTAACAAGAGCGCTTACATTTGCTATGTTGTTGCTTGTATGATGTATGGAAGAATCCTTACAACCTGCGAATCCATTCGAAATCGAAATAATACGCAGGTTAACGATTTCCCTGGTGTTGGCGCAGTATTCGCGCACCCCGGCCTCGGTCGGGGTTATTTTTTTTCAGCTTCTGCTGCCCACTCACGCAACACCTGAACATCATTACGCCATTCTGATTTTAATTCATCGACCCAATCTTGCACGTTATCCCACCATGCCGGCAGTGTCGGAGTTTGGATTTGCTGTGCAAGCTGCTGAATATGGCGCAAACCAACGGAACCCGCCGCCCCTTTAATCTTATGTGCCTCTTCAGTAATGCCCTTTTGATCCCGCGCCGTCATATTTGAATCCAATACTGCCAAATAACCTGGCATCATTTGTTCAAACATTTCCAGGCTTTGATGAATCAATTGCGGGCCAACCAAATCGATATATTGTTCCAGCATTGCAGTATCAAGTAACGATTCATGGGTTTGCATCACTTTATATTCCTGTTTTTTAGCGGAGGAAGAGGGCTTCTGATCCCAGAATTGCTTAATCATCGCCGTGAGCGCAGGGACAGATAATGGCTTACTCAGCACGTCATCCATTCCCGCATCTAAATATTCTTTCTTGTCCTTCAGGACGTTAGCGGTCAATGCCACCAATGGCGGCAGTGACTGGTTGTCATAATTGGCCCGAATCTCACGGGCGATATCCAGCCCACTCATATCCGGCAACTGAATATCCAGCAGCACTAAATCAAAATCGTCGGGTTTGAACATTGCTAATGCATCGTGGCCATTCATCGCCACTTCAACGCTGTTACCCAGTTTCTCCAGTACAGAGCGCGCGACAATGACGTTCAACTCAATATCTTCCACCAGCAATACGTGAAGAGCTGGCAGTGGCATATCGTCACCAGAAGGTGCGGTTGAGGTCGCTTGTACTGCCGGTGCTTTGATGGTCAGGGTAAAGCATGAACCCGCGCCTTGGGTGCTTTTCACGGTGATATCGCCCCCCATGCTTTGGGCCAAACGTTTAGAAACCGCTAAACCAATGCCCGTCCCCGTGGCAGGGCGGCCGCCATTGCTGTCTTTGACCTGATAATACATGGCGAAAATCTTGTCCTGCTCATCTTCAGGGATCCCCATTCCTGAGTCTTCCACCTCAAAAATCAAGCGGTCAGTCGCCTCACGCCGTACCCGTACGACAATTTTGCCTTGCTGGGTAAATTTCACCGCGTTACCAATCAAGTTCCACAAAATCTGGCGTAAACGAGTGCCATCGGTAATGATTTTCTCCGGCAACGGCAGTTGCGGTTCCATAATAAATTTCAGCCCTTTTGGCTGGACCAGCAAGCCAGAAAGGTTTTCCAGATCCGCCATAAAACCTGTAAAATCAATCGGTTGATTATCAAGCTGAACTTTCCGTCGCTCCAGTTTATCCATCTCAATGATATCGTTGAAAATATTTCCTAAGGTGATCGCACTGACATGAATAGTTTTCAGGTATTTTAACTGTTCGCTGTCTAATTCAGTATCTAACAGGATACGGCTCAAGCCCACAATGCCATTAAGCGGCGTACGCAGCTCGTGGCTGATAGTTGAGATGAAAGTGGTCTTATCCCTGCTGGCATTTTCCAACGCGTCTTGATAGCGCTTACGCTCCGTTATATCGCGCCCAAAGCCCATCAAACCATGACGCTTACCGACTCGGTCATAAAACGGTACTTTGCGTAATTCAAAGCAGGCTTTTCGACCATCAGGATAGACCAACCATTGTTCATAAGTCAGGGAGACGTTGTGACGGAAGACTTTTTCGTCCGTTTCCATCACTTTTTCTGCGATATCAGGCGCATAGACGTCTTTAGGTGTCAGACCAACTAATTGCTTCTCACTTTTCCCCGTGAGCAATTCCATGGCCCTATTGCAGCCAGAAAATTCATTGGCCTCATTACGGTAATAAACCAGATCTGGTGAGGCATCCAAAAAAGAGCGCAGTAAAGCAGATTGCTGCCCCAATTCGACCTGCGCCTGTTCACGGTGGCCCATCTCTTCTTTCAATTTGTCGACCACTTGCAAATGGGCTTTTTCTGCTTTCTCGCGTTCAACAATTTCCTGATTGAGTTGGGCAATATTTTCAGTCAGTTGCTTATTTAGCTCTAAATCGCGATGACGCATCACTTCGAGCTTATCAACCAAACGCGACAAGCGCTGACGCGACTCTTCCAATTGCTCAACCACAACCGACAGGAAATACACAGCCCATGGAGTTATCAACAAACCAAAGAAAATAGAGCGGACTAAATCGAGGGTTTCAACAGAACCTCTCAATACAAACGTCACCGCCATCTGAACCACCATGGCCAGCAACACCAGCACAGACGCCAGTAACAATGAAAAGCGAATCAGTCCTAACTTAACCATTAAATCGACGTAGTACTGGGCTAATACCCTGATTTGCTTCATAGCAACCCCTGTCTGTGTTTATCTGATAAATCATACCGTAAAACCGCCAAGAGATAAGATGGCTTACTCAGAAGTGTGGAAAAGATTGCAAATCACGGTGTGAGAGTGGGAAAGAAGTATTTTGTGGCAATGATGAGTCAACAGACGATAGATAAAGCTAATACTATCGCCCCAGTATCAATTCTACAGTTTAGTGCGCTACGCCAAACTCAGAGCATATTGCGCGCCGCCACTGACAATGCGGAAGCTTGTCCCCCATGAACCAGCATATAATTATTCAACTCATTCATACCAGTCCATCGGTTCTCGCACCATAATGGCGCAAGCAACGTTGGCCGACGGGCACTTGCCGAGATGCGGTGATAAACAATCTCGGGGGGGGTATGGCGGATCATTTCACCGGCAGTAACAACATATTCATCCAGCGCCAATTCAGGCAAACGCCCTGCTCGCCATGCTTTCGCCATGGTGCTGCCTTCAACAATATGCAGCGGATGCAGTTTCAAGCCGTCAACCCCGGTAGTGACCACTTTTTCCAGCGTTTCCATACTCTGCGCCCTATCCTCTCCGGGTAGGCCAACAATTAAATGGCAGCATACTTTCAAGCCTCTGGCACGCGCACGCCGTGCCGTTTGCTGATAGCAGGCAAAATCATGACCACGGTTGATACGTTTGAGCGTTTTATCATTCGCCGTCTGTAGCCCCAATTCAAGCCAGACTTCATACCCTTGTTGATGATAACCACTGAGTAAATCCAGCACCGCATCGGGCACACAATCAGGCCGAGTACCGACACACAAACCGACAATATCCGCTTCGGCCAGCGCTTGTTCATACATTGCCGCCAATGCATTTACTTCTGCATAAGTACTGGTATAAGCCTGAAAGTAAGCGAGGTAACGTTTGGCTCGATTGGTTTTTTTGGCTTGCGCCGCGAGCTGCTGGGCAATACTTTGCTGCTGCATTTGTTCATCAGCAAAAGAGGCTACCTGACAAAATGTACAACCACCGCGCCCCAAGGTGCCATCACGATTAGGGCAACTGAACCCACCGTGTAGCGTGAGTTTATGAATTTTTTCGCCATAGCGACGCTGTAAATCCGCACCAAACATATTGACTAATTGCTGCAACTGCATAATCTTATCGCTGCCTGTCAAAAAAGAGCTTCAGCCTACCCGCCAACGATATTGTGTGCGATGACAGAGATCAACTCCCAAGCCTGGGTGCAAATTCGCATAACCATTCACTATAAATGCAAATAAAATCACTTGACCGATGATTAAATTTTCTTATTTCTACCAACCTCTTAGCGCTTCTATTACAATTCAGTGAAAAATAGTTTTAAACACCAGAAAATATAATAAACACAGCATGTAACTCCAACATCCCCGCCAGCACTAGCATGGTGCAGAGATTTGTCGATTGCACTATAGTGAGACAGCTCACACTTTGGTATGCATAGCATGGCGTATCCAACAGCGAAAAAATACCGATAAAATTATATTTTTCATATATATAAAGCTCATTATTACCTTAAAGATAGTTCTTAAGCCTATATTTGACCTGAGTATTCTTTCTCGCTAAGTTGGAGGTCCGCTGGAAGCTTTCTAGACGGGCAAACGTCTAGTCATAATTATGCAGTTATTTAAGACACCCTCTTAAAACAAGTCATATACCACTTGTGAGACCCGTCACGAGAGGTCATTGGCGGAGGGCGGAAAAGCAGATTTGCCGCGAAATATGCGCCTGTCAGCCCACCCGTCACCGTGAATTGTCCCTCGCAGTAGGTTGTGAGAGTCACGCAGAGCCTGGGGAGGTTCACTGATATGTTGTACGATAAATCCCAAGAGAAGGACAATTGCGGTTTTGGTCTCATCGCCCACATAGAAGGCGAACCAAGCCATAAAGTTGTGCGTACCGCGATACACGCACTGGCCCGCATGCAGCACCGTGGAGCAATACTCGCCGATGGTAAAACCGGCGATGGTTGTGGTCTACTTTTACAAAAACCGGATCGCTTTTTCCGGATGGTCGCAGAAGAACGCGGATGGCGTTTGGCCAAAAACTACGCCGTAGGCATGATGTTTCTCAGTCAGGATGAAGAACTCGCCAAGGCAAGCCGCCGCATTGTAGAAGAAGAATTGCAAAACGAAACGCTGTCGATCATTGGCTGGCGTGAAGTGCCGACGAATCCTGACGTTCTTGGTGAAATCGCCCTCTCCTCCCTGCCTCGGATTGAACAAATTTTTGTGAACGCCCCTGCGGGCTGGCGTCCACGTGATATGGAACGCCGCCTATTTGTCGCGCGTCGCCGTATCGAGAAGCGCATTTCAAACGACAAAGATTTCTACGTTTGTAGCTTCTCTAACTTGGTCACGATCTATAAAGGCTTATGTATGCCTGCGGATCTGCCACGCTTTTATCTCGATTTAGCTGACTTGCGCCTTGAATCGGCAATCTGCCTGTTCCACCAGCGCTTCTCAACCAACACCGTGCCACGCTGGCCACTGGCTCAGCCGTTCCGCTATTTGGCACATAACGGTGAAATCAATACCATCGCCGGTAACCGCCAATGGGCGCGTGCACGTGCGTATAAATTCAAAACGCCATTAATCCCCGATTTGCAGGATGCAGCTCCTTTCGTCAATGAGACCGGCTCTGACTCCAGTTCACTGGATAATATGCTCGAGCTGTTCCTCAGCGGCGGTATGGACCTGATTCGTGCCATGCGCTTGTTAGTGCCACCAGCTTGGCAGAACAACCCGGATATGGACACCGACCTGCGAGCCTTCTTTGACTTTAACTCCATGCATATGGAACCATGGGATGGCCCTGCCGGGATCGTAATGTCAGATGGTCGTTATGCTGCCTGTAACCTTGACCGTAATGGCCTGCGCCCCGCGCGCTACGTTATCACCAAAGATAAATTGATCACCTGTGCCTCTGAAGTCGGTATCTGGGATTATCAGCCCGATGAAGTGGTAGAAAAAGGCCGTGTCGGGCCGGGCGAGCTGATGGTGATTGACACCCGCAGTGGCAAGATCCTGCACTCAGCCGAAACTGATAACGATTTGAAAAGCCGCCACCCTTATAAAGAGTGGATGGAGAAGAACGTTAAACGCTTGGTGCCGTTCGAAGATCTGCCGGAGGATCAAGTGGGTAGCCGTCAGCTAGACGACTCTCAGTTGGAAACCTATCAGAAGCAGTTCGGCTACAGTAGTGAAGAACTGGATCAAGTTATCCGTGTCTTGGGTGAAATTGGTCAGGAAGCAACCGGTTCAATGGGTGACGATACCCCGTTTGCCGTGCTCTCCAGTGGTCCGCGTATCATTTACGATTACTTCCGCCAGCAATTTGCGCAGGTGACTAACCCGCCAATCGATCCGCTGCGTGAAGCGCATGTCATGTCACTGGCGACCAGTATTGGCCGTGAAATGAACGTGTTCTGCGAAGCTGAAGGTCAGGCACACCGTCTGAGCTTTAAATCCCCTATTTTGCTGTTCTCCGACTTTCAACAGCTCACCACGCTGGAGGGGGAACATTACCGCGCAGATAGGTTGGATCTGACCTTTGATCCAACTGAAATTGATTTGGAGCACGCGGTGCTGGCCCTGTGTGACGAAGCAGAGCGAAAAGTACGTGATGGTGCCGTAATGTTGGTGCTATCAGACCGCGCTATCGCGCCAAATCGTTTACCGGTTCCTGCGCCAATGGCTGTCGGTGCCGTTCAGACCCGTCTGGTGGAAAAAAATCTGCGTTGCGATGCCAACATTATTGTTGAAACGGCCAGCGCCCGTGACCCGCACCACTTCGCTGTGTTGCTCGGTTTTGGTGCTACCGCCATTTACCCTTATTTAGCTTATGAATCATTGGCTAAATTAGTTGATACCCAAGCGATTGATAAAAAGTATCGCGATGTGATGCTGAATTATCGCAACGGTATCAATAAAGGGCTGTACAAGATCATGTCCAAAATGGGCATCTCAACAGTGGCCTCGTACCGTTGCGCTAAATTGTTTGAAGCCGTTGGTCTGCATCGTGACCTGTCTGATCTCTGTTTCCAAGGGGTCGTCAGCCGTATTGGCGGGGCCAGCTTCAGTGATTTCCAACAGGATTTACAGAACCTGTCCAAACGAGCTTGGCTGAAACGCAAACCACTGGATCAGGGCGGTTTACTAAAATTTGTCCATAACGGTGAATATCACGCGTATAACCCGGATGTGGTCAGCACTTTACAGACTGCGGTTCACAGCGGCGAATACAGTGATTATCAGGCTTATGCCAAGCTAGTTAATGAGCGCCCGGTTGCCACTCTGCGTGACTTGCTGGCGATTAAACCGCAAGGTACACCGATCCCGGTGGATCAGGTGGAACCGGCTGAGTCCTTGTTTACCCGCTTTGATACTGCGGCTATGTCTATCGGCGCATTAAGCCCGGAAGCCCATGAATCCTTGGCTATCGCGATGAACAGCCTCGGTGGATTCTCGAACTCCGGTGAAGGTGGCGAAGACCCCGCGCGTTACGGCACCAATAAAGTCTCTCGCATCAAGCAGGTCGCTTCGGGTCGTTTCGGTGTCACACCGGCATATCTGGTCAATGCCGATGTTATTCAGATCAAAGTCGCGCAAGGGGCAAAACCTGGCGAAGGTGGCCAATTACCGGGTGATAAAGTCACGCCGTATATTGCCAAACTGCGTTACTCCGTGCCGGGCGTGACATTGATTTCCCCACCACCGCACCATGATATTTATTCCATCGAAGATTTGGCGCAGCTCATTTTCGACTTGAAGCAAGTTAATCCGAAGGCACTGATTTCGGTGAAACTGGTTTCTGAACCGGGTGTGGGCACCATTGCCACTGGTGTCGCGAAAGCTTACGCTGACTTGATTACCATTGCGGGTTACGACGGCGGTACTGGCGCCAGCCCACTGTCTTCCGTGAAATATGCCGGTTGTCCGTGGGAGCTGGGGCTGGTTGAAACTCAGCAAGCTTTAGTTGCCAACGGTCTGCGCCATAAAATCCGCTTGCAAGTGGATGGTGGCCTGAAAACGGGCGTCGATATTGTTAAAGCCGCTATTCTGGGCGCTGAAAGCTTCGGTTTTGGTACTGGTCCTATGGTGGCGCTCGGTTGTAAATACCTACGTATTTGCCACCTGAATAACTGCGCAACCGGTGTGGCAACTCAGGATGAAAAGCTGCGGCGCGACCATTATCACGGTCTACCTGAACGCGTGGTGAACTACTTCCAGTTCATCGCCCGTGAAACCCGTGAAATTATGGCCGAGTTGGGCGTTAGCCAATTGGTTGATTTGATTGGCCGTACTGACATGCTGATTGAGCTAGACGGTATCTCAGCCAAACAAAACAAACTGGACTTGTCGCCAATGCTGAAAACAGCCACGCCGCATCCGGGTAAAGCGCTGTATTGCACCGAAAGCAACCCTCCGTTCGATAAAGGTTTATTGAACAAAGAGTTACTGACACAAGCTGAACCCCATATTGAAGCAAAACACAGCAAGACGTTTTACTTCGATATCCGCAACACTGACCGTTCAGTAGGGGCAGCGTTGTCCGGTGCCATCGCCACTAAACATGGTGACCAAGGCTTGGCTACCGATCCTATCAAAGCTTACTTCTCCGGTACTGCCGGGCAGAGCTTCGGGGTTTGGAATGCCGGTGGTGTAGAGCTGACGCTGACGGGCGATGCCAATGACTATGTTGGTAAAGGTATGGCCGGTGGCCGCATTGCAGTGCGCCCTCCTGTGGGGTCTAACTTCCGCAGCCACGAAGCCAGCATTGTCGGTAACACCTGCCTGTATGGTGCAACTGGCGG
Organism: Yersinia vastinensis; assembly: GCF_902726565.1. GTDB lineage: Bacteria > Pseudomonadota > Gammaproteobacteria > Enterobacterales > Enterobacteriaceae > Yersinia > Yersinia vastinensis. The sequence continues at coordinate 174,856 of NZ_CACVAF010000001.1, read as the reverse complement.
CAAATTATTCGCCGCAGGCCGTGCTGGTGAACGTTTCGCAGTACGTAACTCCGGTGCTATCACGGTAGTTGAAGGTATCGGCGATAACGGTTGTGAATATATGACTGGCGGGATTGTTTGCGTGCTGGGTCGCACTGGGATTAACTTCGGTGCTGGCATGACGGGTGGTTTTGCTTACGTCCTTGATGAAGATGGTGAATTCCGTAAACGTGTTAACCCTGAGCTGGTAGAAGTCTTGGATGTCGATCAACTGGCTATCCATGAAGAGCATCTGCGTGGGCTTATCACTGAACATGTTCAGTTGACAGGTTCTAGCCGTGGCGAAGAAATTCTGGCTAACTGGCCAGAGTGGGTGACCAAGTTTGCTTTGGTTAAACCGAAATCCAGCGATGTGAAAGCACTGTTGGGCCACCGTAGCCGTTCCGCAGCAGAGCTGCGGGTTCAAGCGCAGTAAGGGGTTGAAATGAGTCAGAATGTTTATCAGTTTATCGACCTACAGCGCGTAGATCCGCCGAAAAAGCCGCTGAAGATCCGTAAAATTGAGTTTGTTGAAATTTACGAGCCTTTCTCAGAAACACAGGCGAAAGCACAGGCAGACCGCTGCCTGTCTTGCGGTAACCCTTACTGTGAATGGAAATGCCCGGTACATAACTACATCCCTAACTGGCTGAAACTGGCCAATGAAGGGCGGATTATGGAAGCAGCCGATCTGGCTCACCAGACCAATAGCTTACCGGAAGTGTGTGGCCGCGTGTGCCCGCAAGACCGTCTGTGTGAAGGATCTTGTACCCTGAACGACGAGTTCGGGGCGGTCACCATCGGTAACATTGAGCGCTATATCAGTGACAAAGCCATCGAGATGGGCTGGAAACCTGATATGTCTCATGTTCACCCAACCGGTAAACGTGTTGCGGTCATTGGTGCTGGACCAGCGGGGTTGGCTTGTGCCGACGTCTTAGCCCGTAATGGTGTACAAGCCGTAGTCTTTGACCGCCATCCAGAAATTGGTGGCTTACTGACCTTCGGTATTCCAGCCTTTAAGCTGGAAAAAGAGGTGATGATTAAGCGCCGCAAAATCTTCTCTGAGATGGGCATTGAGTTTCAACTCAATACTGAAATTGGCAAAGACATCCAAATGGATGCGCTGCTCAAAGAGTATGACGCCGTGTTCCTTGGTGTCGGGACTTACCAATCAATGCGCGGTGGGCTGGAAAACGAAGATGCATCCGGCGTGTACGATGCCTTGCCGTTCCTGATCGCTAATACCAAACAGTTGATGGGCTATGAAGCCGCAGCTCACGAGCCTTATATCAGCATGCAAGGCAAACGCGTTGTGGTGCTTGGCGGTGGCGATACGGCAATGGACTGTGTGCGTTCCTCTATCCGTCAGGGGGCAACAGATGTCGTCTGTGCTTACCGTCGTGACGAGGCCAACATGCCAGGCTCTAAACGGGAAGTGAAAAACGCCCGTGAGGAAGGGGTCGAATTTAAATTCAATCTGCAACCCTTGAGCATCGAAGTTAACAGTAACGGTAAAGTTTGTGGTGTGAAGATGGTTCGTACCCAACTGGGTGCGCCTGATGCACAGGGCCGTAGCATAGCAGAGCAGATCCCAGGCTCAGAACATGTTCTGCCAGCAGATGCCGTGGTTATGGCATTTGGTTTCCGTCCGCACAGCATGGAATGGTTAGCAGCTCACGATGTCGCGTTGGATAAGCAAGGTCGCGTGGTTGCACCAGAGCGTACAGATAATGCGTTCCAGACCAGTAATCCAAAAATCTTTGCTGGTGGTGATATTGTCCGTGGCTCTGATTTAGTGGTCACAGCCATCGCTGAAGGCCGTAAAGCCGCAGAAGGTATCATGAATTATCTGGAAGTCTAAAAACCAGAAATGGGAAGGGACTCCACATTACTCAGGGCTGGTTATCCAGCCCTTTTTTATTGCTTCTTTTTCGCCTATCTACGCCCACTCAAAATTTTGTAACAATCTCAATCTGCCTTATTTGCAGCATTTTATACGTGAAGCGCTATAGTAAAGCCCGAGTTCATCTTTACTTATGTTTTTTGGGCCAACTCACATGGCTCCACACAGCGATTTTCTTGCACGTTTATTACGCCTTGTTTTAAAGAAAGGATCATCTGATATGAAATCTCACTTACTTTTCATTGCTGGCGGCTTGCTGGCGATAAGTGGCAGTACATTTGCTATGTCTCTTAACTATCAAGAAGTTGGCTATAACATTGAAGCACGTGGCGCGCGCACAGTCGTCGCAGAGCTGGCTCGAGCTGGGCAACTGCCCGCAGTAGAGAATAATATTAAACTCGGTGATGATAACTGGATTGCTATGGCCCCTAAGCTGGCTGATGGTGGAAATGCGAGTTTCACTGCAGGCATAAAGTCCGCACTCTCTTCCGCGCTAATTTATAACCCTGCCGCAGTACTCAAAGCAGTGAGTGACAGTAAAACACTGACGTTATCAGAAATTTGCACGGCACCCGCCGATGCCAAAGACAGCGCGGCCAAAGCCAGTTTCCAACAACGCGCGACGCATACCCTATCGACTATCAGAAATAGCGACATGATGAACCAGCGTGATAGCTGTCTGGCAGAATTGAAAAAGATTGGTTGATATGGTGAATTAGCTAGAAATGATAAGGGCGGTCAATGCCGCCCTTTGGATATGTACTTTTTTGTCAGAAAAACAGGTCGTTACTTAACAACCCGTAATGCTGGACGACCACCACTGCGCGGCGGCTGCGGTGGCTCGTCATCAGGTGAATGCCCCTCACCCTCAGGTGCCTGAGTGTCATCCGTTACCAGTGTCAGGCTCTCAGTCGGCGCAGTCTCGCTATCTTCTTCTTCGATGCCCACAAAATTGCCATCAGCATCAGAATCGTAAGCTTCTTCAGGCTCAAACATAGTGCCTGAACCATTTTCACGCGCATAGATTGCCATCACCGCCCCCATAGGCACGGTAACCTGACGGGGAACACCACCGAAACGGGCATTGAAGCTGACGCCATCATTGCCCAGTTCCAGATTACCTACAGCGCGCGGTGCCACATTCAAGACAATCTGCCCATCACGAGCAAACTCCATCGGCACCGAAACACCTGGCCGGGTAACATCCACAACCAGATGCGGAGTCAGTTGATTATCAATCAACCACTCATAAAATGCGCGCAACAGGTAAGGGCGGCGCGGAGACATATCAGACATCTCCATAACAATTAACCCCGAGTGCTCAGGTGCATTTCGCGTTCAGCTTCGGTCAGAGAAGCCAAAAATGCATCGCGCTCAAACACACGAGTCATATAGCCTTTCAGCTCTTTAGAACCCGCGCCAGTGAACTCAATGCCCAGTACTGGCAAACGCCACAACAACGGAGCCAGATAGCAATCAACCAGGCTAAACTCTTCGCTCATAAAGAAAGGCATTTCATTAAAAACCGGCGCGATAGACAGCAGTTCTTCACGTAACTGCTTACGGGCAGCATCAGCTTCCTGCGCGTTGCCTTTCTCGATTTTGTTTAGCAAGGAGTACCAGTCCTGCTCAATGCGGTTCATCATCAAACGGCTGCTACCACGTGCAACAGGGTATACCGGCATCAATGGCGGATGTGGGAAACGCTCATCCAAATATTCCATGATGATGCGGGATTCATATAGAGTCAGCTCGCGATCAACCAAAGTAGGGACGGTACGGTAGGGATTGAGGTCAATCAGGTCCTGCGGCAGATTATCAGCTTCAACCTGCTCAATCTCAACACTGACACCTTTTTCCGCCAGTACGATACGTACTTGATGGCTAAAAATGTCGGTCGGGCCGGAAAACAGCGTCATTACCGAACGTTTGTTGGCAGCGACAGCCATGAAAACCTCCAAGTTTATCTAGAAAACAATGCGAATAGCCCACGGTTACGTTGCTATCCTGAGTCGTTTTACCGCCGGTTCGCAATCAAGGCAGCTGCTGCCGTAAATAAGCCTTGGTCGAGAAAATAATTCAGCCAGGGAGATACACGGACGCCAACAGTTCGCCGAACAGGCACAAAAGTGGGTGATAGTTTACCAGATTTTGCATGTTTTGTGGGGACGGAGCAGCGATTTCATAAACAATTGTCTATCAGACAACAGTTTAGCGGTAAAAAAATAATGTATAAAACAGTGAAAGGGTATTTTTTAGGCATAAAAAAACCCGGTGAGACACCGGGTTTTTACCATTAATCTGCTGCCATAAAGGCAAAAAATTAACGTTTGGAGAACTGTGGACGACGACGTGCTTTACGCAGACCCACTTTCTTACGCTCAACTTCACGCGCATCACGCGTTACGAAGCCAGCTTTACGCAGTTCACCACGCAGAGACTCGTCATATTCCATCAGTGCACGGGTGATACCGTGACGGATAGCGCCAGCCTGACCTGAAATACCACCACCTTTAACAGTGATGTACATGTCAAACTTGGTAACCATGTCTACCAGTTCCAACGGTTGGTTAACTACCATGCGGGCAGTTTCACGACCGAAGTAAACTTCGAGGCTACGTTGGTTAATAACGATTTTACCGCTACCCGGCTTAAGAAAAACGCGTGCAGCAGAACTTTTGCGGCGACCAGTGCCGTAGTATTGATTTTCAGCCATTGCCATAATCCCGATTAAATGTCCAGAACTTGCGGTTGCTGCGCCGCATGATTGTGCTCAGTACCTGCGTAAACTTTAAGTTTACGATACATTGCACGGCCCAGCGGACCCTTCGGCAGCATGCCTTTAACCGCGATTTCAATCACACGCTCAGGACTGCGGGCAATCATCTCTTCAAAGGTCGCTTGTTTGATACCACCGATGTGACCGGTGTGACGGTAATAAATCTTGTCTGTACGCTTGTTACCGGTGACGGCAACTTTTTCTGCGTTCAGAACGATGATGTAATCACCAGTATCAACGTGCGGGGTGTATTCCGCTTTATGCTTGCCGCGTAGGCGACTAGCCAGTTCAGTAGCGAGGCGACCAAGGGTCTTACCATTCGCGTCAACAACATACCAGTCGCGTTTTACAGTTTCTGGTTTAGCTGTGAAAGTTTTCATTATAAAAGCTTACCCAATTAATAAGTTACACGTTGGTGAACACCCAAACGTTCAAAAACAGTTGAGGCTCACACGACCATCAGTCCAGCAAACCTACCCCTTCGAATAGCCAATGCTGGCACTATCAAAGTTTTTGGGAAAAAAAAACTTTGTTGTAACGTGGGGTCGCAAGATTATAGAGAAGTCGACGTTAAAGATCGAACTGTTTTTGACGTGAAAGGTATAAATTAAACATGTTAAGTCAGGGCGAAGGATGATCGCCCACGACAGAGTAGCATTTTAGCAGGTAAAAAGTGAATAACAGGCGTGCAGATATCCTTACGGCAGATGCGGTAAAGAGAGATATTCTTCACTCTGCATCTCTTGTAGCCGCGATAAACAGCGCTGATATTCAAACTTAAGGCGCTCACCGCAATAAATCTCGAACATCGATGCTTCTGCGGCAATAATCAATTTTACCCGCCGCTCATAAAACTCATCGACTAGCGCCAGAAAACGCCGAGCTGTATTCTCATCCTTAGTCTCCATCCGATGAACATTATGCAGTAATACCGTGTGATAGAGCTTGGAGAGCGCAATATAATCCAGTTGGCTGCGTGCCTCTTCGCACAACGTGTGGAAATCAACCGCCAGAACGCCCTGTGCTGAACAAATCGCAGGCAAAGGCCGATGATTGACCTCCAGTACAGGAGCCTGTTCACCTTCGTTACCAGCCAGTTTGACGAAGATCTCCTCCATCGTTTGCCCCGTTTGCGCATTCAATGGTGTCAGATAGAGATTTGCCTGAGTCAGGGTTCGTAAGCGGTAGTCAATCCCGGCATCAACATTCATCACATCACAATATTGCTTAATAAGTGCAATGGCAGGCAGGAAGCGAGCGCGCTGTAAACCGTTGTGATACAAATCATCCGGTGGAATATTGGACGTGGCAACCAATGTGATGCCGCGCGCAAATAATGCATCCAATAGCGTTGCCAACAACATGGCGTCAGTGATGTCCGAAACAAAGAATTCATCAAAACACAACACATCTGTCTGCGCTTTAAATCCATCAGCAATGATTTCTAATGGATCTTCATGGCCTTGCAATGTAGTTAGCTCTTGATGTACTCGCAGCATAAAACGGTGAAAATGCAGGCGAAGTTTACGTTCGCTAGGCAAACTGTGGAAAAACATATCCATCAGCCAGGTTTTACCCCGCCCAACACCACCCCACATATAAAGGCCCTGAATTGGGCGTATGGATGCCTGTTCCGCGGTACGCCCCAGTAAACGGCCCAAACGCCCGCGCAAGCCAGCACGCGCTGGCGGAGTATTTTGGCGTTGATTCAGTTCCTGATAAATCGTGTCCAGCCGTGCTACGGTACGCCGCTGCACATCATCAGGTTGGTAATCGCCGGCATCAAGTGCCTGCTGGTAAAGTGCTATAGGTGAACTCGGTCGCATGTTTATCAACAATCCCTGATAAAATAGTTATCTACTTTTTACGGTACTTTCTTGCTGATTTATAGGCTAATCGCAGCATTTACCGACTCTGCCTGTGCGGAAAAAGCCTGATAACCATAGGCAAAGTTGTATCAGGATTCCACTCAGACAAGGTTAACGGTTATAGTGGGTATTATTAAGTGAAAAGTCCTGCTGAACAATGAAGTCAAAAAAGGAGTCATCATGACCTGGGAGTATGCGCTTATTGGGTTGGTTGTTGGTATCGTGATTGGCGCGGTCGCTATGCGCTTTGGCAACCGCAAATTGCGTCAGCAGCAAGTGCTGCAAAACGAGCTGGAGAAGAGCAAAACAGATTTGGAAGAGTACCGCCAGGAACTTGTTGGGCATTTTGCCCGCAGTGCCGAGCTGCTTGATAACATGGCTCGCGATTATCGCCAGCTCTATCAGCATATGGCGAAAAGCTCCAACAACTTATTACCGGACTTACCGTTGCAGGATAATCCGTTCCGTTACCGTCTGACAGAATCTGAAGCGGATAATGATCAAGCACCGGTTAAAATGCCACCTCGCGATTATTCTGAAGGCGCATCAGGTTTGTTACGCCCAGAACATCAGACACGCGACTAAGCACAGACCTATGATGCTGACTACGGTAGAGCCTCCTGCTCTATCGTGTTCAGCACATTTACACTTCTATACTTACCTCTCCTTGAATTGCTTAACTGCGGCCCTTATATCAAGCGATATCTTAGGATGCTTATTTTTAGAACAGCAGTAGCCTTTTGAAATAAGTGAATTTTTTAGCTAACTCAGAGTCTGAATTTACACCGGGCCTGTAACAGCCATCCACCCTATTCATTCACCGTTAGGTATTGAGAGAGTTTAAATCAATGAAGAAAAAGTCATTATTTCTTAGTGCGCTGGCCATGAGTGTCGGCTTAGGTCTCGCTTCTGTTCCTATGGTGAACGCAGCAGCACTCCCAGCAGCCGTGGCAGGGCAATCAGTTCCGAGCCTAGCACCCATGCTGGAAAAAGTATTGCCCGCCGTCGTTAGCGTTCACGTCTCTGGTACGCAGGCACAACAGCAACGTTTGCCGGAAGAGTTTAAGTTCTTCTTCGGCCCGAATGCGCCAACAGGCAAAGAGAGCAATCGTCCATTCGAAGGCTTGGGTTCTGGCGTTATCATTAACGCTGAAAAAGGCTATGTGCTAACAAATAACCATGTGATTAATAACGCAGATAAAATACGTGTCCAGCTCAATGATGGTCGTGAATATGATGCCAAGTTGCTTGGCCGCGATGAGCAGACCGATATCGCGCTATTGCAACTTACTGATGCCAAAAATCTGACCGCAATCAAAATGGCAGACTCCGATAATCTCCGCGTAGGTGACTTTGCCGTTGCGGTGGGTAACCCATTTGGTCTGGGGCAGACAGCAACTTCAGGTATTATTTCAGCCTTAGGTCGTAGTGGCTTGAATCTGGAAGGGTTAGAAAACTTTATTCAGACCGATGCCTCAATTAACCGGGGGAACTCGGGCGGTGCTTTGGTTAACCTGAATGGCGAATTGATCGGAATTAACACCGCGATTCTCGCGCCAGGTGGTGGCAACATTGGTATCGGCTTCGCTATCCCAAGTAACATGGCGCAGAACCTCAGCCAGCAACTGATTGAGTTTGGTGAAGTGAAACGCGGGCTGCTGGGTATTCGTGGCAGCGAAATGACCGCTGATATGGCTAAAGCCTTTAATATTGATGCTCAACGTGGTGCGTTTGTCAGCGAAGTTATGCCAAAATCTGCGGCCTCTAAAGCAGGGATAAAAGCTGGCGATGTGTTAGTTTCCGTTGATGGTAAACCCATTAGCAGCTTTGCGGAGTTGCGCGCGAAAGTTGGGACTACCGGGCCGGGCAAAGCCATTAAAGTTGGCTTGCTGCGTGACGGTAAACCACTTGAAGTTACCGTCACACTGGAAAACAGCAGCCCAACGTCAACCAGCGCGGACACCTTATCTCCATCATTGCAAGGCGCATCCCTGAGCAATGGTGAAATCAAAGGTGGCAGCAAAGGGGTCAAAGTTGAGAGCGTGACAAAAGGTTCACCTGCGGCGCAGTCTGGCTTGCAGAAAGATGATGTGATTATTGCCGTCAACCGTGAGCGAGTCCAGGATATCGCCCAGTTGCGCAAAGCTATCGAAGCTAAGCCGGCTGTCATTGCGCTGAATATTGTGCGCGGTGAAGAGAATATTTACCTGTTAATACGCTAATTTGCAGAAAAATCGGACACAGCACAATGCTGTGTCCGCCAAACTCATGCTATCCTCGCGCTATCTATTCATTCATGTCTTGAACTTCATGTTTCTTAAGCTATTGCGTTCTATTATTTTGGGGCTAATTGTTGCTGGCATCTTGCTGGTCGCAATGCCTATGCTCCGTAATCCGGGTCACTTTTTTTCCGGCAGCGCTAGTAGTGCAGATGAAGAGACACCCGCCAGTTATAACCAAGCCGTGCGCCGGGCCGCTCCAGCGGTTGTTAATGTCTATAACCGTAGCCTTAGCCCGACTCAAGATGGGTTAGCCATTCGGACATTGGGCTCTGGCGTTATCATGAGTGATAAAGGTTATATTCTGACGAATAAACACGTTATCAATAACGCCGAACAGATCATTGTGGCATTACAAAATGGTCGAATATCGGAAGCCCTTCTGGTCGGCTCGGATAATCTGACTGATTTAGCGGTGCTGAAAATCGATGCAGTTAACCTCCCCGTCATTCCCATCAATATTAATCGCACCCCCCATATTGGTGATGTGGTGCTGGCCATCGGCAACCCTTATAACCTTGGGCAGACGGTGACTCAGGGGATTATCAGCGCCACCGGGCGTATTGGTTTAAGTGACTCCGGGCGGCAAAACTTTCTCCAGACTGATGCGTCAATCAACCAAGGAAATTCTGGCGGAGCGTTGGTAAATACGTTGGGCGAGTTGATGGGGATTAATACCCTCTCCTTTGACAAAAGCAGTAACGGCGAAACCCCAGAAGGCATTGGTTTTGCTATCCCGACGGCGCTGGCGACTAAAGTGATGGAAAAACTGATTCGTGATGGCCGAGTCATCCGCGGCTATATTGGCATTACCGGTGAGGAATACCCGCCATTCAATGCCAGTGGTAATGGTGGCGATCGGATTCATGGCATCAAAGTGAATAAAATATCCCCTAACGGCCCGGCAGCGAATGCGGATTTACAAGTGGGTGATATTATTCTGAGCGTCAATAACAAACCTGCGACATCCGTGATAGAGACGATGGATCAGGTGGCTGAAATTCGCCCCGGCACCACGATCCCGGTACTGCTATTGCGTAATGGTCAACAAGTTACAGCGCAAATTACCATCACCGAGTTAGACCAGAATGAAGTCCTTGGTCAGCAGCAACCAGCACCATAATCCCAGCCACTGCTCTCGATAACGCGCTCACTACCCCCATAAAAAATGCCAGCCTGAGAATGTCGGCTGGCATTTTTTGCAGTATATTCAGTGAGTAAAGAAATCTTACTCGCCTTTTACGCGCTCAATCTTGGCACCTAAAGCACGCAATTTATCTTCGATACCTTCATAACCACGATCAATATGGTAGATACGGTCAACAATTGTGACCCCGTCAGCGATACAACCCGCTAATACCAAGCTGGCTGAAGCACGCAGATCAGTTGCCATGACCTGAGCACCGGACAGTTGTTCTACACCATAGCAAATTACGGTATTGCTCTCGATTTCTGCATGTGCGCCCATACGAATCAGTTCAGGCACGTGCATAAAACGGTTTTCAAAGATAGTTTCAGTGATAACCCCCGTACCTTCAGCCACTAAATTCAATAAGCTGAATTGCGCCTGCATATCGGTTGGGAAACCAGGGTGTGGTGCAGTACGGAGTGTCACGGCTTTAGGGCGCTGACCGTGCATGTCCAAACTGATCCAGTCTTCGCCAATCTCAATATCAGCACCGGCTTCACGTAACTTAGCCAGTACAGCATCCAGCGTATCTGGGCGAGTCTGACGGCAAACCACTTTACCGCCAGAAATAGCAGCAGCAACCAAGAATGTGCCGGTTTCAATACGATCAGGCAGCACACGATAAACGCCACCACCTAAACGGGCAACACCCTCGATGGTAATCCGGTCAGTGCCAGCACCCGTGATTTTCGCGCCCAATGTATTCAAGAAATTGGCTGTATCGACAATTTCTGGCTCACGAGCGGCGTTCTCAATGACCGTGGTCCCTTCTGCCAAGGTTGCGGCACTCATGATAGTCACGGTCGCGCCAACGCTGACTTTGTCCATCACGATGTGCGCGGCTTTCAGACGACCATTGACGGAAGCTTTAACGTAGCCTTCTTCCAGTTTGATTTCTGCGCCCAGTTGTTCCAAACCGGTGATATGCAAGTCGACTGGACGGGCACCGATAGCGCAACCACCCGGTAGAGACACCTGCCCTTTACCAAAGCGAGCAACCAGTGGCCCCAATGCCCAAATAGAAGCACGCATGGTTTTCACCAAGTCATAAGGTGCACAGAACTCATCCACACCGCTGGCATCAACAAAAACAGAGCCTGAAGCATCACGCTCAATTTTGGTCCCTAATTGGCTAAGTAATTTAATGGTGGTATCAATGTCTTTTAGCTTTGGGACATTTTGCAACTCTACCGGCTCTTCAGCCAACAACGCCGCGAACAATATAGGCAATGCGGCGTTTTTCGCTCCGGAAATAGTGACTTCACCGCTCAGGCGAGTCCGCCCCTGCACACGAAACTTATCCATTGTGACCACTCTCTGTTGTCAAATTCGAATTCACTGCCCGCTTTAGAAACCGCCTAACAGACCGCTAGACAATTTTGGAGCCAACAGCATTAAAAGCCGTTTAGTTTGCGATCCCGCTGCCACTCTTGTGGCGTATAGGCCTTAATGGATAAGGCATGAATACGGTTATCAGCGATATACTCCATCAAAGGCGCATACACAGCTTGCTGTTTTTTCACCCGGCTCATATCGGCAAATAGCTCACCCACAGCAATCACCTGAAAGTGGCTGCCGTCACCAGTAACATGCGCTTCTTGTAATGCTAATGCTTGCATCAGCACGTCTTTAATTTCGTTGGTATCCATAAGATTCATTCTATTTTAAAGGGATAGTAATCAGCTGAACATATTAGTGGAATACGGCTTTCTCTGAAACTAAAGAAAAGCCCCTGTTTTGCTATTACGCACAGGGGCTTGAAAACTTTAGTTTTTTAAAAAACTGTGTTTTTGCTTCAGAGATTGGCGACACCACAGAGGGCCGCCTTAAATTCAATGACTATACGCTAGCCGATTTCATTGAGTTAACCTCTTCCACCGGTATGACTTGCCGAAGGTTGTACAGATCAATCAAGGTTGATAGCCGGTCACTGACACCAGTAATCGCCAATGAAACACCCTGCTTGCTACGCAATTCACGAAAATGAACAAGCAGCGCCAGACCGGATGAATCGACGCGCTGCAATTGACTGACATCAATACGCGTCTTATCCGCCAACAAGGCTTCACGCTGTTGCCACAACGGTAACAGCGTTTCACGATCTAATTCACCTCGCAGTACCAGCGTTTCTTGCTGCGACTGCCAGCTCAGTGCGTCCGCCATAATATCCATCATTACTGTTTATCTAATGTGATCGGCTGCTTCGCCGCCGCCAGCAGTTGTTGAGTCAAGCCATCAACACCTTTCTGGCGCAGGATGGAAGCCCACTCATTCTGCTTGGTGCTGATCATGCTGACCCCTTCAGCTATCATGTCATAGGCCTGCCAGGCACCTGTTTGGCTATTTTTACGCCACTGGAAATCTAAACGCACTGGTGGGCGGCCATTAGGGTCGAAGATAGTAACGCGAATGGCGACAATATTGGCATCACCCAGCGGTTGATCGGGTGCTACGTCGTAAGTTTGACCGTGATACAACGCCAATGCCTGACCATAGGCTTGCTCCAGATATTGACTGAAGGCATTGAAATACGCTTCGCGCTGCGCTGGTGTGGCACCTTTGTAATAACTTCCCAGCACCAGTGCCCCCGCATATTTAATCTGGACAAACGGCAACAATTCTTCACGCACGATGGTGCGCAGATAGTCAGGGTTCTGCTTAATCTTTGGCTGCTCGGTTTTCAGGCGCGTGAAAGTTCTTTGCGCGGCTTCATCCATCAGACGGTATGGGTTAGTTTGATCGACAGCATTTGCCAACGGAGCAACCACTAACAAGGCGATCATAAGTAAGCGTTTAAACATTCAGATACCCTCTTAAGGATGTTGAGTTGCAGTGGCCGGTGCCGCAACTGTTGGTGTTGCCGGCTCACTTGCTGGTGCGTCAGAATTACCATCACCGCCGCTTTTGTACAAGAACTGGCCGATCAAGTCTTCCAGAACTAATGCCGATTTGGTGTCTTGAATAACGCCGCCATCTTTCAAAATACTCGTCCCCATATCAGGGTCTTCAAAACCGACATTCAACGCCAAAAACTGTTCCCCCAATAACCCGGAAGTACGTACCGCCAATGAACTGGTGTCTGGGATATGGTTATAGCGTTGCTGTATATCTATCGCCACACGCGGGCTGTAATTTTTAGTGTCGAGGGTGATATCTGCCACCCGCCCAACCACCACACCGCCAATTTTGACCGGTGAATTAGTTTTCAGGCCACCAATATTGTCAAAGTTTGCGTAAATTCGGTAAGTTGGCTGGTTGCCCACTGATTTGATATCCGCAACTTTCAGGCAGAGGAATACGATAGCCAGAATAGCAATCAGTATAAACACTCCGACCCAGACTTCACTTTTCTTCGTTTGCATCGACTCAGTTCCCAAACATCAGTGCTGTCAGCACAAAATCTAATCCCAATACCGCCAGTGACGAATGCACCACAGTACGGGTCGTTGCCCGGCTAATCCCTTCAGATGTTGGGACCGCATCATAACCATTGAACAGCGCAATCCAGGTCACGGTAATAGCAAATACCAGACTCTTAATCAGGCAATTCAGTAAATCTGTTCGCCATTCAACGGCACTTTGCATCGCCGACCAGAAGAACCCGCCATCTATCCCTTTCCAGTCAACACCGACTACCGAGCCGCCCCAAATACCCACAGCGACAAAGATAGCCGTCAGCAATGGCATGCTGATAAGACCCGCCCAAAAACGAGGAGCAACAACACGCCGAAGGGGGTCAATTGCCATCATTTCTAAGCTAGAAATCTGTTCAGTGGCTTTCATCAGGCCAATTTCTGCCGTCAAGGCAGACCCGGCTCGACCGGCAAATAGCAGTGCCGTCACGACCGGCCCTAGCTCACGTAACAGTGATAAAGAGACCATCATCCCAAGACTGGCTTCTGCACTGTAGGTCGTGAGAATCAAAAAGCCCTGCAATCCCAGAACCATGCCGATAAACAGGCCGGAAACCACGATGATCAGTAAGGATTGCACCCCAACGCTATACAGTTGCTTGACCAGCAACGGCCACTGTTTCCGCGGTTCAGGTCGCCCAACCAGCGCATTGAACAACATTAAACCTGCGCGACCAAAGGAGGCGCAGACATTAATGCCCCGGCGACCTAAAGACGCTAATGCCTGTACTAACATGAATACTCCATCAACCTAATAGCTCGGTTTTATAATCCCCTGCGGGGAAACGGAAAGGCACCGGCCCGTCGGCAATACCATCGAGGAACTGACGCACTCGCCTATCGTCATTGACTTGTAATTGCTCAGGTGTTCCTTCAGCAATAACATGCTGATCGGCAACAATATATGCATAATCAGCAATACTGAGTACTTCAGGCACATCATGGGAAACCACCACACAGGTGACGCCTAGCGCATGATTTAGCTCATCAATCAGTTTTACCAGCACTCCCATGGTAATAGGATCTTGGCCGACAAAAGGCTCATCAAACATAATGAGTTCAGGATCAAGAGCAATTGCCCGCGCCAAGGCAGCACGACGCGCCATACCACCTGAAAGCTCTGCAGGCATCAAGTTGGCGGCCCCCCGCAACCCCACCGCTTCTAGCTTCATCATCACGGTGCTGTGCAGCAACTCTTCCGGCAAATGACTATGCTCACGTAATGGAAAAGCAACGTTCTCAAATACGGTTAAATCGGTAAATAACGCGCCAGATTGAAACAGCATGCTCATTTTTTTGCGAACATCATACAAACGCTGGCGTGAAAGCGTAGGAATATTATCACCATCGAACCAGATTTCACCGCTATCTGGAGCCAATTGCCCGCCAATCAGGCGCAACAATGTGGTTTTACCGATCCCTGACGGCCCCATAATCGCAGTGACTTTGCCACGGGGGACGGTCATGTTGATATCGGTAAATATCGGACGCTCGCCACGGGTAAAACTCATCCCGCGGATCTCGATTAAATTCGGCGCCAGTTGGTTCATTATCATTTGTCCCTTAGGCCTTTCGTGACTCATATACCCGCCAATGCTACAGCAAATAGCGGCAATGAGCGCAATTGGGAAGTATTTTGGCAACTTATTAACGCTTTTTCGTAGCCAAAGTTGCCATAAGTTTTACTTTTCTGGCACTCACAGTCAAAATTAGGATGTAAACGTAAAGCATTTTCAGTGATTTTTGCCAACGGACCGGGATTATACCTAATAAAGGACTCTGCATGTTTCTTGCGATAACACTATTAATCATTGGATTGGTTCTCCTCGTATACGGCGCTGATCGATTAGTCTATGGCGCGGCTGTGTTATCCCGTTCTCTCGGCATTCCGCCACTGATTATCGGGATGACCATCGTCGGCATTGGCACCTCATTGCCAGAACTGATTGTGTCGGTCACTGCGGCCCTGAATAACCAAACTGATATGGCTGTTGGCAATGTGCTGGGTTCCAATATTACTAATCTGTTATTGATTATTGGCGGCGCGGCCCTGATACGCCCACTGACTGTGCGTTCTGAGATTTTACGTCGTGAGTTACCTTTAATGTTGGTCGTGACGGTGCTGTGTGGTCTTCTGCTGGCAGATAATCATCTCAGTCGTGGAGATGGGGTCATTTTACTGTTTGCCGCGGCGGCTTTTATTATCCTGATGCTAAAAATTGCACGTTTGGCCCATGCGGAGGGGAATGACATTCTGACCCGTGAACAGCTAGCGGAATTACCTCAGGACAGCAGCAATACCGTTGCATTATTGTGGTTGGTACTGGCATTCATTATTTTGCCACTCTCGGCCAAAATGATTATCGACAATGCCACTGTCATTGCCCGAGTCGCGGGTGTCAGTGAATTGGTTATCGGGCTGACCGTGATTGCCATCGGAACCAGTTTGCCAGAATTAGCAACTTTCATTGCCGGCGCAATGAAAGGGGAAAATGATATGGCGGTGGGCAATATCATCGGCTCAAATATTTTTAATATTGTGATTGTGCTTGGTGTTCCCGCACTGCTCTCTCCGGGGGATATCAACCCCGAGGCGTTCCAGCGTGATTACTGGGTCATGCTCGGTGTCAGTGTGATATTTACCGTTCTTTGCCTGGGGCGTAAACATAGAATCGGTCATGTGGCGGGCGCTCTGTTATTATGTGGGTTTATCGCGTATCTGGCGGTACTGTTTTGGGTGCCCTTAAGCGCAGCGTAACCCATGTTGCTTATCAAAATTTAGCATTGAGCGGGAACCAAGTATGTCTTCTTCTAATTTACAGCCGGATGTTAATTCACAATCAGTTGTGGATTCACAACCAAGGGTGGATTTTCAGCAGGCGGGTAAACAAGTACTACAGATTGAGCGCGAAGGTCTGGCACAGCTCGATCAATACATTAATGACGATTTTACCCAAGCCTGCGAGGCAATATTTAATTGCCACGGCAAAGTTGTCGTTATGGGGATGGGAAAGTCGGGCCATATTGGGTGCAAAATTGCCGCAACCTTTGCTAGCACGG
Source organism: Yersinia vastinensis (assembly GCF_902726565.1). GTDB lineage: Bacteria > Pseudomonadota > Gammaproteobacteria > Enterobacterales > Enterobacteriaceae > Yersinia > Yersinia vastinensis. The sequence continues at coordinate 158,344 of NZ_CACVAF010000001.1, read as the reverse complement.
GCACGCCGTCATTCTTTGTCCATCCCGGTGAAGCCAGTCATGGCGATTTGGGCATGATCACACCACAAGATATTGTGTTAGCCATTTCCAATTCGGGCGAGTCCAACGAAATTCTCGCCTTGATTCCGGTGCTCAAACGCCAGAAAATCCAGCTTATCTGCATGAGTAATAATCCAGAAAGCACCATGGGCAAAGCCGCCGATATTCATTTGTGTATTAAAGTGCCACAAGAGGCATGCCCGTTAGGACTGGCACCCACTACCAGCACTACCGCCACATTAGTGATGGGTGATGCCCTCGCCGTTGCACTCTTGCAGGCGCGGGGCTTCACTCAAGAAGATTTTGCACTGTCTCATCCCGGTGGTGCACTGGGGCGTAAACTGCTATTACGTATCAGCGATATCATGCACACTGGCGCAGATATTCCACATGTCAGCCCCGATGCCTCATTGCGCGATGCCTTATTGGAGATTACTCGGAAAAATCTGGGTTTAACTGTCATTTGTGACGACTTGATGATGATTAAAGGTATCTTTACCGACGGTGACTTACGCCGGGTATTCGATATGGGTGTGGACTTGAATAATGCGAAAATCGCCGATGTGATGACCAGTGGCGGTATTCGGGTTCGGCCAACAATGTTGGCGGTCGATGCACTTAATCTGATGGAGTCACGTCATATTACCGCGGTGTTAGTCGCCGACGGTGATCAATTGCTGGGCGTGGTGCATATGCACGACATGCTGAGAGCCGGAGTGGTTTAATTAAGGGTAAGTTATGAGCAGTAATGTTTATCAGGACACATGCTATGGGCCAGTAGCGAGCAGCGTCATGCAACGCGCGGAAAATATTCGTCTACTGATTTGTGATGTTGATGGCGTCATGTCTGATGGCCTGATTTATATGGGTAATCAGGGCGAAGAGCTGAAAGCTTTCAACGTGCGTGATGGCTATGGTATCCGCTGCCTGATAACCTCAGGGGTTGAAGTGGCTATTATTACTGGTCGCCGCGCAAAATTAGTAGAAGACCGCGCCAATACCTTAGGGATTACCCACCTTTATCAAGGGCAATCTGATAAGCTGATCGCTTATAAAGAATTATTGAAAACATTAAAATGCTCGCCTGAACAGGTGGCTTATATTGGTGATGACCTGATTGATTGGCCTGTGATGGCGGAAGTTGGGTTATCTGTCGCCGTGGCGGATGCCCATCCACTGCTCATTCCCAAGGCGCATTATGTTACGCAGATCAATGGCGGGCGCGGTGCAGTACGCGAGATATGCGATTTGATATTATTGGCCCAAGGTAAACTCGACGGTGCCAAAGGATTGTCGATATGAGTAAAACAAGACTATGGATAACGATATCCTTAGCACTGATTGCTTTGGCACTCATTGGCTGGAATATGTCTGGCTTTAATCAGCAGAGTAGCCAAATAGTCGCTGATGATAACGAACCTTCTTCACAAAGCCAGCATACGGTGACGGTGGTTTTTAATCCGGTCGGGCAACTAAGCTATAAATTGGTGGCTGAAGAGGTTCAGAACTTTAGTACGCAAGAACTAACATGGTTCACCAGACCCGTCATGACCATGTTTGACGAGAATGCTGTCGCCACTTGGACAGTACGGGCAGACCGCGCCAAGCTGACCAATGATAAGATGCTTTATTTGTATGGTCATGTTGAGGTTGATAGCCTGACCCCAGATGCCCAGTTACAAAAAATTAAAACTGATAACGCCCAGGTTAATTTGATCACTCAGGATGTATCCTCAGACGATGAAGTTACCCTCTTTGGTGTTGGATTTACATCTAACGGCATGAAAATGCGTGGGAACTTGCGGGATAAAACCGCCGAGCTGATTGAAAAGGTTAAAACCTCTTATGAAATCCAAAAATAAAATTCGCCATTTTTTGCTTGCCAGTTCGCTTTTGGCCGCAAGTTTGCCTGCATTGGCTTTGACCGGCGATTCGGACCAGCCTGTTCTGGTCGATTCGGTCAAACAAGCGTTAGATATGGCCGCGAATACCGTCACATTTACTGATAATGTGGTTATCAAGCAAGGCACCATTGAGATTAAAGCTGATAAAGTTGTGGTGACTCGCCCCGGAGGGGATCAAAACAAAATGGTCATCGAAGGTTTCGGTAACCCCGTCACCTTCTATCAGATGCAAGATAGCGGTAAACCTGTCAAAGGCCACGGCCAGAAGCTGCGTTACGAAGTCGCTAACGATCTGGTCATCTTGACCGGTGATGCTTATCTGGAGCAGCTTGATAGCAATATTAAAGGTGATCGCATCACTTATCTGGTGAAAAAACAGCAGATGGAAGCCTTCAGTAATAAAGGCAACCGCGTCACAACCGTGCTATTACCGTCCCAATTACAAGACAAAGGGCCAGCAGCATCAGGCCAAAAAAAGAGTAAGTAATCATTTATGGCAACATTAATCGCAGAAAAACTGGCTAAGGCGTACAAAGGCCGTAAAGTGGTCGAAGACGTTAGCCTGAAAGTGAAGTCCGGTGAAATTGTCGGCCTGCTTGGGCCGAATGGTGCGGGTAAAACCACCACTTTTTATATGGTCGTCGGCATTGTCCAACGTGACGCCGGGCGTATTGTGATTGATGAGGAAGATATCAGCCTCTTGCCACTGCATGAACGCGCCCTGCGCGGGATTGGTTACTTGCCGCAAGAAGCCTCTATCTTCCGCCGCCTGAGTGTGTTTAACAATCTGATGGCGGTACTGGAAATCCGTAAAGACCTTTCGTCTGAGCAACGCCAAGAGCGCGCAGAAGAGTTAATGGAAGAGTTCCATATTACTCATTTACGTGACAGTCTAGGCCAGTCGCTTTCCGGTGGTGAACGTCGCCGTGTAGAAATCGCCCGTGCGCTGGCGGCAAATCCTAAATTTATCTTGTTGGATGAGCCTTTTGCCGGGGTTGATCCGATCTCTGTTATTGATATTAAAAAAATTATTGAGCATCTGCGTGACAGCGGGCTCGGCGTCCTGATTACCGATCATAACGTGCGTGAAACACTAGACGTTTGTGAACGGGCTTATATTGTAAGCCAAGGGCATCTAATTGCTCACGGCACACCACAGGAAATTTTGGCTGACGAACAAGTTAAACGTGTTTATTTGGGTGAAGAGTTCCGGCTCTAATTTTCACTCGAAAGACGTTTCGTCATCCATTAAGGAAAATTGATACCGTATTATGAAGCAAGGTTTGCAACTCAAGTTCAGCCAACAACTGGCAATGACTCCGCAGCTACAGCAGGCAATTCGCTTGCTGCAGCTCTCTACACTTGAACTCCAACAGGAGATTCAGTTAGCGCTGGAGAGCAACCCCCTGCTTGAGCAGACTGATCTTCATGAAGAAATAGATGCTAAAGAAACGGTAGACAGTGAATCGCTTGATACTCGCGAGGCGCTAGAACAAAAAGATATGCCGGAAGAGTTGCCGTTGGATGCCACCTGGGATGAGATTTACACCGCAGGTACGCCATCAGGTATGGGCAATGATTACAGTGATGACGAACTGCCGGTCTATCAGGGGGAAACCACCCAAACGCTGCAAGATTATCTGATGTGGCAAGTGGATTTAACCCCTTTCTCCGAAACAGATGCCGCGATAGCAACCTCTATTGTTGATGCGGTGGATGACACCGGCTATCTCACTGTTCCACTGGAAGATATTCTGGAAAGCATGGGGGATGAGAACGTTGCGCTGGATGAAGTCGAGGCCGTGCTTAAACGGATACAACACTTTGATCCTATTGGTGTTGCTGCTCGTAACCTACGTGAATGTTTGCTGGTTCAGTTATCACAATATACCAAAGACACGCCTTATCTTGCCGAAGCACGCTTAATTATCAGTGAATATCTGGACTTGCTGGGTAACCATGATTTCCGCACGATGATCCGCTTAAGTCGGCTAAAAGAAGATACACTTAAAGAAGCAATCGCCCTGATTCAGTCACTGGACCCGCGCCCAGGTCAATCTATCAATACCGGGGAATCCGAGTATGTCATTCCGGATGTTCTGGTACGTAAAGACAAAGGACACTGGACGGTCGAGCTGAATGCCGATAGCATTCCACGCCTGAAAATTAATCAGCAATATGCAGCAATGGGCAGCAACACCCGTAATGATAGCGATGGGCAGTTTATCCGTAGCAATCTGCAAGAGGCGAAATGGCTGATAAAAAGCCTTGAAAGCCGTAATGAAACGCTGCTGAAAGTAGCGCGTTGCATTGTCGAGCAGCAAGTCGCATTTTTTGAGAATGGGCCTGAATTTATGAAACCTATGGTACTGGCAGACATTGCTCAGGCCGTGGATATGCATGAATCGACAATTTCCCGTGTGACCACGCAGAAGTTCCTGCACAGTCCTCGGGGTATTTTCGAGCTGAAATATTTCTTCTCCAGTCACGTCAACACAGAAAGCGGAGGTGAAGCTTCCTCTACTGCCATTCGTGCACTGGTGAAAAAATTGGTTGCGGCAGAAAACCCTGCCAAACCACTTAGTGACAGCAAGCTGACCACACTATTATGTGAACAAGGCATTATGGTGGCACGGCGAACTGTCGCAAAGTACCGAGAGTCGTTATCCATCCCGCCGTCGAATCAGCGTAAACAGTTGGTTTGACCTGAACTGAGAAGGAAGACACTATGCAGCTCAATATTACCGGACATCATGTCGAAATAACCGAAGCATTACGCGAGTTTGTTACCACTAAATTTGCCAAACTTGAGCAATATTTTGATCGAATTAACCAAGTGTATGTGGTTTTAAGTGTCGAAAAAGTAAAACAAATTGCAGAAGCCACGGTACATGTGAATGGAGGCGAGTTGCACGCTAGTTCAGAGCAGGAGGATATGTACGCTGCCATTGATATTTTGGTTGATAAACTGGCCCGCCAGTTGAACAAACATAAAGATAAATTGAAACAACATTAAGAATCCTTGTAGCTGAAATTCACCAATAAAGGTTCTACACTCGCTACATAGCCTGAGCCAGCGGTGGAGATAAATTCCCCGCTGGCATCAGGTCTAAAACAGCGCTTAAGTGAAAGATGAGATGATCAACGATCCAGCATTGCAATTAAGCTCGGTATTAAATATCGAGTGCACCAAAAGCTCCGTACATTGCTCAAGTAAAAAACGGGCTTTGGAAATTATCAGCGAGTTAGCTGCCAAACAGCTTAACCTGCCCTCACAGATCGTTTTCGATGCTGTATTAACCCGCGAACGTATGGGCAGCACTGGCATTGGCAGTGGTATCGCGATACCTCATGGCAAGTTGGAAGAAGATACATTACGTGCTGTGGGCGTATTTATCCGTCTGGAGCAACCTATTGCTTTCGATGCGATTGATAACCAACCGGTTGACCTATTATTTGCCTTGTTGGTTCCAGCAGATCAATGTAAAACTCACTTACACACTTTATCTTTAGTGGCCAAGAGATTAGCTGATAAAACAGTGTGTCGCCGTCTACGAGCAGCACAAAGTGATGAAGAGCTTTATCAAATAATGACTGAATTACCGCCAGAGACAGCGTAATCGCGTGAAACACCCTGCACTTCAAGTATGCAGGATATTGCCCAAAGTCATTGGAGTCGCGGGTAGGCAGCAAGCAAATGAGTCCCGATGAGCTTACTCAAGTCAGTGATTCGGGTGAAAGAGCACAGCTAACACCCTGCACTTCAAGTACGCAGGGCACATAAGATAGGGGAGTCACTCACATGGTGCTGATGATTGTCAGCGGCCGTTCCGGTTCAGGGAAGTCTGTTGCTTTGCGCGCATTGGAAGATATGGGCTTTTATTGCGTTGATAACTTGCCTGTGGTTTTGTTGCCGCAATTGGCAAGCACACTTGCCGAGAGGAATATCTCCGCCGCAGTGAGCATTGACGTGCGTAATATGCCTGAATCTCCTGAGGTATTTGAACATGCCATGACTCAACTGCCAGAGAGCTTTTCACCACAGTTGCTGTTTTTGGATGCTGATCGCAATACCCTGATTCGTCGCTATAGTGACACCCGTCGCCTGCACCCACTGTCGACCAAAAATCTGTCATTAGAAAGTGCCATTGATGAAGAAAGTGCCCTACTGGAGCCATTGCGCTCACGGGCTGATCTGATTATTGATACGTCAGAAATGTCAGTGCATGAGTTAGCGGAGATGCTGCGAACCCGTCTGCTGGGTAAACGTGAGCGCGAGTTGACTATGGTGTTTGAATCCTTTGGCTTTAAACACGGCATTCCTATTGATGCAGATTATGTATTTGATGTTCGCTTCTTGCCAAACCCACACTGGGACCCGAAATTACGTCCAATGACAGGTTTGGATAAGCCCGTCATCTCCTTCCTTGATCGCCATACTGAAGTCCATAACTTTATTTATCAGACCCGCAGCTATCTGGAATTGTGGTTACCGATGCTGGAAACCAATAACCGCAGTTATCTGACTGTTGCTATTGGCTGTACCGGCGGTAAACACCGCTCAGTCTATGTCGCTGAACAACTGGCCGATTATTTCCGCGCTCGCGGCAAAAACGTCCAGTCACGCCATCGCACCCTGGAAAAGCGTAAATAATGACCGTCAAACAGACCGTTGAGATCAAAAACAAGTTGGGAATGCATGCCAGACCCGCGATGAAATTGTTCGAGCTGGTTCAGAGTTTTGATGCTGAAGTGATGTTACGTAATGACAGTGGTACTGAAGCAGAAGCCAGCAGCGTGATTGCGCTGCTGATGCTTGATTCTGCAAAAGGCCGCCAGATTGAAGTGGAAGCCACCGGGCCTGATGAAATTCAAGCGCTCGCTGCGGTTATTGAGTTGTTCAACTCAGGGTTTGATGAGGATTAAGTCTTGTCGGCAAAGGCGCTGTCGAGCTTGGAGCAAGACAGCCTCTGTAACTGCCGGAGAGCACTGCGAAAGCAGCCATCTTTCGCGCAATCTGTAGGGACACGAGGGCCGGCCTGCCCTTTAGCTCGGTTGAGGCTGCGGGAAACAGGTAATCACAGAACGAATATCAACCGAAACCTGATCCAATATCTAATATCCGGTCTTCCCTCTCTCCTTCATTAAATATATTTAAAATCAAAACATACTAAGTAATCGTTTGCTAATCATAAAAAATGCGGCCTTTTCCCCTTGCAGAGAAATCACACGCGAGTATAATTCGCCACAATTTGCCGGGAGATATGATGAAAAGCCAAGCGCGTTTTGTTGAAAATGACCCTATCGATGGTCGACAAAATGGCCTGCCAGCAGGCAGCCAACTGCCGTTCTTTCTCCTGTTGCTAAACCGATCCTGTAAGGCCCCTCATTGAGGGGCTTTTTTTTGTCTGTTGATCGGTGCCAAATTCAACATCATTACAACTGATTAAAAATTAAGGTGCCCGAGATCACGGGCAGCCGCAGAGGAGAGCGAAAATGGCCAACCCGTTGTATCACAAGCACATCATCTCAATTAACGACTTATGCCGCGAGGAACTGGAACTGGTGCTGCGTACTGCCGCCAGTCTGAAAAGTCATCCGCAACCTGAGTTGTTAAAACATAAAGTGATCGCCAGTTGCTTTTTTGAAGCCTCCACCCGCACTCGTTTGTCGTTTGAAACCTCTATTCACCGGCTCGGTGCCTCAGTCGTCGGCTTTTCTGACAGCAGCAATACTTCGCTGGGGAAAAAAGGGGAAACGCTAGCCGATACCATGTCTGTTATCAGCACTTATGTTGATGCCATCGTCATGCGTCACCCGCAAGAAGGTGCTTCCCGTCTGGCGGCTCAATTCTCTGGCCATGTTCCCGTCGTCAATGCCGGTGACGGCGCAAACCAGCACCCAACTCAAACACTGCTCGATTTATTCACTATCCAAGAAACTCAAGGGCGGCTGGATAACATCAATATCGCCATGGTCGGTGACCTGAAATATGGCCGCACTGTGCATTCGTTAACGCAAGCACTGGCTAAATTCAATGGTAACCGTTTCTTCTTTATTGCCCCAGATGCTCTGGCAATGCCGGCTTATATCCTGCAAATGCTGGAAGAAAAAGGCATTGAATACAGCCTGCACGAAAGCATTGAAGAAGTGGTGCCTGAGTTGGACATTCTCTATATGACCCGCGTACAAAAAGAGCGCCTTGACCCATCAGAGTACGCCAATGTCAAAGCACAGTTCGTCCTACGCGCCGCTGATTTGAATGGAGCGCGAGATAATCTCAAAGTGCTGCATCCGCTACCGCGTATTGATGAAATTACCACGGATGTCGACAAAACCCCTTATGCCTACTATTTCCAACAAGCAGGTAATGGGATTTTTGCACGTCAGGCGCTGTTGGCACTGGTATTAAACGAAGAATTAGCTCTGTAAGGGGGAATTGAACATGACTCAGGATTATAAACTACAGGTTGAAGCGATTAAATGTGGCACTGTGATTGACCATATTCCGGCGCAAATCGGGTTCAAATTGTTATCGTTGTTCAAACTGACCGCAACTGATCAACGCATCACTATTGGGCTAAATTTACCGTCTAAACGCTCAGGCCGTAAAGATTTGATTAAAATAGAAAATACTTTCCTGACAGAGCAGCAAGCCAACCAATTGGCAATGTATGCACCAGATGCGACAGTTAACCGTATCGACAACTATGAAGTTGTGAAAAAGCTAACCCTTAGCCTACCAGAACATATTGATGCGGTACTCACCTGCCCTAACAGTAACTGTATTAGCCATAACGAGCCGGTAGATTCCAGCTTCAAAGTGACTGCCAAGCAGGGTGAGATCTACCTTAAATGCAAATATTGCGAAAAAGAGTTCGATCATCAAGTTGTTCTTCAAGCAGATTAATCCATTGCTCAGATAAATATGGCTGCCCGTCAATATTTACAGTGGCGGGCTAAAGCAAACTGAGTGAGTAGGTTGCTGTAATCCCCCCCATCTTTATAATGGTGGGGATAATTCTTACCCCTACCATTACGTAAACCAGGAGTCTACATGTCACGCATTATCAGCACTGAGCTTGCCCCTGCCGCTATCGGCCCTTATGTTCAGGGTGTCGATCTGGGCAGTATGATCATCACTTCCGGCCAGATCCCGGTTGATCCAAAAACGGGTCTGGTTGCCGATGACGTCTCCGCTCAGGCGCGTCAGTCACTGGAAAATGTGAAAGCCATTGTCGAAGCTGCGGGTCTGAAAGTTGCCGATATCGTAAAAACAACTGTGTTTGTTAAAGATCTGAATGATTTCAGTACCGTAAACGCGACTTACGAAGCTTTCTTTACTGAGCATAATGCGCCATTCCCTGCGCGCTCATGCGTTGAAGTTGCCCGTTTGCCAAAAGATGTCAAAATCGAAATAGAAGCTATCGCAGTACGTCGTTAATCTCGATGTCATATGGCTGGTGATATGATTGCCAGCCATTCAATCCAACTTTCCCCCGCCCTTTCCCTATGCGCTATTGCCGATCATAATACGCAATATGTGGCAATTTTCTGCTCAGTAATAAAGCACCCTGCTCACTTATTGCACCCTAATAGTGCTGAAATCCCTCTAATCCCCCTTATTTTGCCTGCTTTACGAGCTGGCACAGTTTATGCGTAATCTCAAAGACAGTCTGTTCTGTTAGCGAGGTGAGAATGCTGAACATCGACCTTTCCGTATCCAGATTTTTCGATGAAATGTTATTGGCTGAGGGGAAACATCGCGGCCATTACGACGCCTACTGGCAATGGCTGCAACAGGCCGATCAGCTCACCATTGCACGCAAACGCGAAGAAGCTGCGCTGCTGTTTCACCGGGTGGGCATTACCTTTAATGTGTATGGAGACGACGACGGCGCAGAGCGATTAATCCCGTTTGACAGTGTGCCGCGCATTATTCCCGCCAGCGAATGGCAAATGCTTGACCGTGGCATTCGCCAACGTGTTCAGGCGCTCAATGCTTTTCTGCATGATATTTACCACGAACAACATATTCTCAAAGCGGGCATTATTCCGGCAGAACAAGTTTTAGCAAACGACCAATACCAACCCTGCATGCAAGGCGTAAATCTGCACCGAGATATCTACGCTCATATTATTGGTGTCGATATGGTGCGTAATAGCGATGGTCTCTACTACGTGTTGGAGGATAACCTGCGTACCCCATCCGGCGTCTCTTATATGCTGGAGAATCGCAAAATGATGATGCGACTCTACCCGGAACTGTTTGCCGAACAGCGTATTGCACCTGTTGAGCGCTACCCTTCCCACCTGTTGCAAACCTTGCGTGAAAGTACGCCCGTTAACTCGCCTACCGTAGTGGTACTCACCCCCGGTCGTTTTAACAGTGCCTATTTCGAGCACAGTTTTCTGGCACAACAAATGGGCGTCGAACTGGTCGAAAGTGCGGACTTGTTCGTTAAAGAGGGAGCTGTATTCATGCGTACCACCGCCGGCCCCTGCAAGATTGATGTCATCTATCGGCGAGTGGATGATGCCTTTCTTGACCCACTTGCCTTCCGACCAGACTCCATGCTGGGGATTCCTGGCCTGTTATCGGTCTATCGCGCTGGCGGGGTGGTATTGGCTAATGCTATTGGTACTGGTGTGGCAGATGATAAATCTATCTATCCTTATGTACCGGAGATGATTCGTTTTTATCTTTCCGAAGAGCCTATTTTAGCTAATGTTCCCACTTGGCAATGCCGCCAACCTGCTGAACTTTCTTATGTATTAGCCAACCTTGAGAAGATGGTGGTGAAAGAAGTCCATGGTGCCGGAGGCTATGGCATGTTGATTGGCCCTGCGGCAACACAAGCTGAAATAGCTCAATTCCGCCAATTATTGCTGGCTCGACCACAAAACTACATTGCACAAGAGACTCTCGCCCTCTCTACCTGCCCAACCTTTGTTAACAATAGGCTAGCCCCTCGTCACATTGACTTACGCCCTTTCGCCCTATCAGGTGCGGAGATCCGCTTAGTTCCCGGTGGCCTGACACGCGTGGCACTGGGCGCGGGGTCACTCGTGGTGAACTCCTCGCAAGGCGGCGGAACCAAGGACACCTGGGTATTGGAGGATGATGCATGCTAAGTCGAACTGCCAGCGAGCTTTATTGGATGGCCCGCTATCTTGAACGGGCAGAAAACATCACCCGCGTTCTGGATGTCACTAACAGACTATCGATGATGCCCACCAGCACGCGGGTAAATTTTGATTTACTGGTGCCCCTTAGCTTGAGTAATACTCAAACGCTATTTGCCGAGCACTATCCGCAGGTTTCGATGACTCACCTGCTGAATTTTTTTGTATTCGATAGTCATAATCCCAGCAGTATTTTCAGTTGCTTACAAATGGCTTGGAATAACGCCCATGCAGTGCGAGGCAGTTTATCGTCCGAGGTATGGGAAAGCATAAATGCCACTTGGATTGAAATGAAACAGCGGCGTCGCCAAGGGATCAGCGCCGCTGGAATTGATGCCTTTTTTGACTGGGTTAAAGAGCGCTCACACCTGTTTCGTGGTGCAGTCTATGGCACGTTGCTGCGTAGCGATGCGCTCTATTTTATTCGCCTCGGCACCTTGATTGAGCGAGCTGACAGTACCGCCCGCCTGCTTGATGTGAAAAACCAATTATTGGATAACGATGATGACCCGGTGCGCGAATACTACCGAATGGACACCCTGTTGCGAGCAGTCAGTGCTCGCGAGGCATACCACAGCTTGTATAAACAACAACTGAGTCGAGAGGCCATTGCTGAGCTACTGATTTTACGCAATGAAATCCCCCGCTCTCTGTTGGCTTGTATCAATGATATGGAACAGCAGTTGGCATTGATTGGTGGGGCCGCAAACCACCCCCGACGGTTGGTCAGTATTTTGCTTGCCGAGCTGCGTTTTAGCAGCATCACGGATGTGATGGCCGATGGCTTACACGTCTATTTGATGGATTTTTTAGGCAAGATAAATGCTATCGCTGACAGCATTCGTCAAACCTATCTGGAGGTCCAATGAGACTGAATGTCGATCACTGCACCCACTACACCTATGCTCAATTGGTGCAGCACAGCACTCAATATTTACGTCTAACGCCGCAGAACTCGGCTCATCAGCGAATTTTATCTTGGCAACTGACCTTGCCGGAAGACGCCATTTGCACCACCGATGCCTTTGGTAATGTACTGCATGTACTGACATTGGATAAGCCGCATCAGGCCATTACTATTCAGGCCCAAGGGGTAGTCGAGATTGAAGATAACGTGGAAGATGACAGTGGAGATACACTCTCCCCATTGGTTTTTCTACGCCATAGCCCGCTGACGCAACCGGATGCTGCTATTCGCCAATTTGCTTTAAGTTATTATCCGGGGATGAGCTGTGGGGAAACACAATTGGATTGCCTAACCCAAATGATGGGGGAATTGTTGGCTAAAATGCCCTACAGCCCGGGCACTACGACTGTGCAAGACAGTGCTGCTCAAGCTTTTGCTGCCGAACAAGGGGTCTGTCAGGATCACACTCACGTCTTTCTTGCCTGTTGTCGAAGTTTAAATATCCCGGCACGTTACGTCAGCGGCTATCTTTATACAGAGTCCTCAAGCCATGTCGCTACTCACGCTTGGGCGGAAGTGTGGCTAAATGGGCATTGGCAGAGTTTTGACGTCACCAACAATACCTGCAAACCTAATCAGCATTTGAAGCTAGCTGTGGGTATCGATTATCTGGACGCTTGCCCGGTGCGTGGTATTCGCCGTGGTGGTGGCTATGAAGATATGCAAACTATTGCAGCTGTGCATATGTTATCTCGTCCGCGACACGATATGTCGCAATAACTCGGCTCTAAGGATACTGTGTTATGACCTACTGTGTGGCCATGCGACTGTCGTCCGGGTTAGTGTTTGCTTCAGATTCCCGGACCAATGCCGGAGTGGATCATATTTCCACATTCCGAAAATTGCATCTCTTTCAGCAGGATGGCGAACGGACGCTGGTCGTGCAAAGCGCAGGTAATCTGGCCACCACACAGAGCATTATCAGTCTGCTACAGCGCCGCTGTCTGGACCCGGAACAAACGAACCTGATGAATGTACATTCACTGTACGACGCGGCTACTTTATTGGGTGAGACAGTAAGAGAAGTCATTAACCGTGACAGTGGCGCACAGCAAAACAGTGGCGGAACAGATTTTAACTGTAACCTATTGTTAGGTGGTCAGATTAAAGGCGAAGGCTCGCGGCTATTTCATATTTACCCACAAGGTAATTTCATTGAAGCCACACAGGATACGCCCTATTTTCAGATTGGCGAAAGCAAGTATGGTAAGCCAATTATTGATCGCGTATTGGGCTACGATACCCCCTTGGATCAAGCGATGCAGTGCGCGTTGATCTCAATGGATTCGACCTTACGTAGTAATTTGTCGGTCGGGTTACCACTGGATGTGATGATCTACCCAATCAACAGTTTCAGCACCGATCAACAGTATCGGATCACCGAAGATCACCCTTATTTTATGATGATCCGCAAAGGCTGGGGTGAAGGTCTGATCAGTATCTTTTCCCAGCTACCCGCATTGAAACTGGGGGCGTGATTTGGAGGCAAGACCACAAGAGTTTAGTGATGGTAATCAAGTTCGGTTGTTAAAGCATTTCTGTTTACTTAACTTCGCGAGCCACAACCGGTCAAGAGTGTGTGAGCGCACACACCCTTGACAACCCCGCGCTTACGCACATATCGCGAGCTCACTTGGTGGGTAACCCTCGACTCATCGTTTCGCTGACGGACCGGCCCGATTAGCCCGCAAAGAAAGCAAATCCCACATCAATCGAAACCTGATCTGAATTAAACGGAATTAATCGCGAACCCAATAAACCCCCTCATAGGCCCGCAATGTCATCTCTTGTGGCTGGAAAGCGCTTTCACCATAGCTGCTCATCAACAATTGCCAGCAACCATCGCGTTCAATTCCCTCAGGTGACCATTGTTGCGGTTCGCCACTCAAATTCGCTACCACCAGTAACTGCTTATCTTGCCAACGGCGTAAATAGCACCATAAATCAGGATGTTGTGGACAGAGATCCTGATAGTCACCCAAAGTGAATACATCATGTTGTTTACGCAGAGCGATGAGATATTGATAGGCATAAAACACGGAGTCGGCATCTGCCAGCGCGGCATCAACGTTAATCTCACCATAATTACTGCAAGGTTCAATCCACGGTGTTCCTTGGCTAAATCCCGCATTGCGGCTGTGATCCCACTGCATTGGTGTGCGGCCATTATCGCGTGATTTCGTTGCCAAAATGGTGAGTAACTCATCAGCATCACGCCCTTCTGCACTCAACTCTGCAAACATATTCAAACTTTCAACATCGCGATATTGATCAATAGAGCTGAAGTTTGGATTGGTCATCCCAATCTCTTCGCCTTGATAAATATAGGGCGTGCCCTGCATACCGTGCAGCACCATTGCCAGCATCTTGGCCGCAGGCAAGCGCAATCCCCCCTCGTCACCAAAACGCGACACAATGCGCGGCTGGTCATGATTACACCAGAACAACGCATTCCAGGCACGGTTATGCATACCTTGCTGCCACTGCTTAAAAATTTGCTTTAACTCAACACGATCTGGTGGCATCAATGACCACTTTTCGCCATTGAGATAGTCCACTTTCAAATGATGAAAATTAAAGGTCATTGACAGTTCATCGCCCCCTAATGCGGCATAACGCTGACAATGTTCAAGACGGGTAGAGGACATTTCGCCCACCGTCATCAGGCCACGCGGCTGAAACACATCGCGGCTCATTTCTTGTAGAAATTCGTGGATACGTGGGCCATCGGTATAGAACCGGCGGCCATCGCCTTCAAAATCATCGGGGAAATCCTGCTGTTTAGAGACCAGATTTATCACATCCAACCGCAGGCCATCCACACCGATATCCGCCCAAAATTCACACACTTTTTTCAGTTCATCACGTACCGGCTGATGCTCCCAGTTCAGGTCAGCCTGCTCGGTGGCGAATAAATGCAGATAATACTGACCACTGGCGGCGTGCCATTGCCAAGCATTACCGCCAAATTTAGAGCGCCAATTATTAGGTAAATTATCACCCTTGCCATCGCGCCAAATGTAGAACTGGCGATAAGGGCTGCTGCTATCTTGCGATGCTTTAAACCAAGCATGTTCAGTGGATGTATGGTTGAACACCATATCCATCACGATACGAATGCCACGTTGATGAGCTTGTGCCACCAAGTGTTTAAAATCATCCAAAGTGCCATAAGCGGGATCAATAGCACAGTAGTCCGCCACGTCGTAGCCGTTATCCACTTGTGGCGAGACATAAACCGGCGTCAACCAAATCGCATCAACACCCAGCTTTTGCAGATAATCTAGCCGTAGCGTCACCCCCGCCAAGTCACCGTAGCCATTGCCGGTAGTGTCCTGAAAACTCTTCGGGTAAATCTGATAAATGACGCCGTTTTGCCACCAAGGGATAGGATTATTCATAGCTGACTCTTTTTTGTAGAGAAACCGAAAGAATTGAAAAATAAAGCCGCCAGGCACTCGTCGCTGGCGGCGGTTATGGCTTAGACCGGCAGTTCACCGCGACTGTCTTTACGTTTATAAACCAAGATGGTCAGCACCAGTGGCACCACAATGGCCACTAACATTGCCACGGCATAAATCGCCCAGAACTGTGGCTTGATGGACAAAATACCCGGCAGGCCCCCGACACCAATTCCGTTCGCCATCACGCCAGTCAACCCACAAATCAGACCTGCCAGAGCAGAACCAATCATGGCGCACAGCATCGGGAAGCGGTATTTCAAGTTAATACCGTACATGGCAGGCTCCGTCACACCGAGATAAGCCGAAATAGCGGCCGGAACGGAGATTTCACGTTCGTTAACCTTGCGGCTGATGATGATAATGCCCAGTACCGCAGACGCCTGCGCGATGTTCGACAACGCAATCAGGGGCCAAACAGGTGTCCCCCCCATGCTCTGAATCATCTGCATATCAATAGCCAGCGTGGTCTGATGCACCCCGGTAATGACTAACGGCGCATACAGGAAGCCAAACAATGCCGCCCCTATTGGCGCGAAACTGCCCGTCATCACCGCTTTCACCCCCCACGCCACACCGTCACCAATCATACGGCCAAAGGGCCCAATCAGAGTGTGAGCAAGGAATACTGCCAGCAGCAGAGAAACGACCGGCACTATCACCAAATAAAGGTAAGCGGGAATGATTTTTTTCAGATTGGTTTCAATCCAACCCAGTGCTAACCCCGCCAAAATAGAAGGAATGACCTGCGCCTGATAACCCACTTTTTCAATGGTGAACCAGCCAAAATTCCATACTTCAGGAATTTGTTGCCCCAGCAGATAGGAGTTCATTAACTGCGGCGACACCAAGGTGATACCTAATACAATCCCCAACACCGGCGTGCCACCCATTTTCTTCACGGTTGACCAACAGATAGCAACAGGCAGGTAAAAGAAGATGGCTTCGCCCAGTAACCAAAGGAAATCGTAAATGGTTTTCCATGCCGGATACATCTGCGCCAGCGTTTTACCGTCAGACATCGGAATGTCACCGATCACATTACGAAAGCCAAGGATTAACCCCCCGCTTATCAGTGCCGGTAACAGCGGGAAGAAGATCTCGGCAAAGTGAGAAATTCCGCGCTCAAACCACGTCATGTTCTGCCGTGCGGCCAGCTTGGTTTGCTCTTTATCCGCTTCATTCAAGCCAATGGTGGCAATTAATGCTTTGTAGTAATCATCGACTTCCGGCCCGATAACCACTTGAAATTGCCCGGCATTGGTAAAGCAGCCTTTGACCATTGGCAAATTTTCGATCTCTTTCGGTGATGCTTTAGAGGGGTCATTTAATACAAAACGTAGCCGGGTAATACAGTGGCTGACGGTGGCAATATTCTCTCTGCCTCCCACCAGTACGATCAATTGATCGATGTCTTGTTGTTTTACTTTGCTCATTTCAACGTACCTTTCGTAAAGGTGGGATAGCGTGCTGAGTTGTAAGTTTTTTTTGAAACCTGTCCAATCTTTCTTGAATGAAAAAACAAATTAGAAACAATAGCCGATTAAATATTCAGCTCATTAAAGATTAGCTATGTATTTATTTTTATGAAATGGGAACGTTCCCAACTTGAGTTGAAGATCACAATTTGACAATTTTATGTACGTTTTTTCATCACAGAAACGGCAGCGCTGCTCATCGACGCCCCCATCATTTAGGATGAGGCATCAGTTACATCACGCTTAGAAAGGGGAACTAGGCAAGCTGACCAGGAATGATAATTTGTTGAATTTCTTTATTATTATTGAGCTGTCCTAGCAACTGTTGCGCCGCTTGGACTCCGGCACTGCCATACCCCAGCTCAACGGAAAGACTATTGGGGAACAAAAAATGCAGCAGTGGTGTATTACCGATGCCGCAGACCTGAATATGTTGCTGCCCTTGCTGCTGCAAATACTTGCTTACCCCCAGAGCGATGGTGTCGGAGGCACAGACTATCGCCGAGGTATCTGGTTTTATCACTTGCGGTGCAAGCTGAAACCCACTTTGATAGCTCAACTCACCCAGCGCGACTGTCGGTATCAGGCCGTGTTTCTGGCTGTAATCAAGATAAGATTGGTGACGGCGTAGGCCGGTCGTGGCATCGGTTGGTTGCACACCGATATAGCTGATATGGCGATGCCCGGCCTGACGCAGCTTATCCATCAATAAGCGCACTGCTCCTTCATCGTCATAACAAACCGAAGAGAAACCCGTATATTCTCGCGCTAACACCACCATTTTTTCCTGCCACGGTGAAAGCATTTCAGCAGTTAACCCGGTGAAACCAAACAGAATCACACCATCGACATGACGCTGTTGCAGAATATGCAGATGTTCACTGACCAGAGCGGGATCAAACTGGCTCTCCATCAAGATAGGATCGTAACCTTGCTGGTAGAACAGCGGCAACATGGTGCGTACCGCCTGATTTTCAGACGGAGAATCCAAGCGGGAGACGATAATCCCCACCACTTTATCGCTCTGCCCTCGCATCGCACGAGCGGATTTCGACGGGGTAAACCCATGCTGGCGAATAACCGCCTCGACCCGCTCACGCGTCTGCGGGCTGACACTTCCTTCGTTATTCAGTACCCGCGAAACCGTGGATTTTCCAACTCCACTCATGCGGGCAATATCCTTAATGGTCAAACGGTTTTGCATGGTTTACCTAATGTTTAGGTTCAAATACATATAATAAACTGATTATTTATATTTGCGGAAGTTGTGAGTTCTGGGAAGTCTTGCATGTGCAGAATCAGACCCAGCGCATGATATCCCCATGACCAGCAACATATTGTTACCCTAACGGATGATATTGCCGTCAGGGTGATTTCTGTCGTGGTCACTATAGTAATGCGGTTTATAGTTTGTATAGCTGTTTGAGTGTTTTAGCCTCAAACAAATTGTTTTTCACTTACCGGAGGTTAATGACCCAGTGGACCCTGTTCCCATAACCGACACCCTTTGGGTGGACCGGTAAGGTTATTCCCCGTCTGACGTGGTTGCCTTATCGGATAACAATCTGATAGGCAGTCACCCGCACGTTCCTCGCGTTGGTTTCTGCTGATGATGTTTTTGCCATTTCTGCGGCAGGTTTGCCGTGGGCGCAACCTGAAGATCGTTCAATAAACGTTTTCAGGGCATGACAGTAAGGTTTGAACCATGCAAGTTAAAAATTTCACCCGGCAATTGCTCAATGTGTTGAGCCGTAATCTGCCTCGCCGTTTAATCCGTCGGGAAACCATGCTCGATGGGGTGACGACTGGCGTCACGGCTAAAGATATCCCGGCAGATCTGGCCCGGCAGCGTTTGCTATGCGCTAATGAAACCCCACAGCAACTTTACCAACGTTTTCAGAGCCATCCTGAAGGGCTGACAGAACAGGAAGCTGAGACGATTCGCCAGCGCAGTGGCAGTAATCTGATTGAAAATCAGCAAGCTGTCAGTGGGTGGATTCATTTATGGCACTGCTACCGCAACCCGTTTAACTTACTATTGACTATTCTGGCACTGATTTCCTATGCCACCGAAGACCTCACTGCCGCGCTGGTGATTGGTGCTATGGTGCTCATCTCTACTCTGATGCATTTTATTCAGGAAGCGCGCTCCAACCGTGCTGCCGATGCTTTAAAAGCCATGGTCAGCAACACCGCCACTGTAGTTCGCAGCGATGCTCATACCGGAAAAAGCGCACATCTCGAACTGCCCATCTCTCAACTCGTCCCCGGCGACATTATCAAACTCGCGGCGGGAGACATGATCCCGGCGGATTTACGTATTCTGGTCGCCAAAGACCTGTTTATCAGCCAAGCCGCTTTGACGGGTGAATCGCTGCCGGTGGAGAAAGTCGCACAATGTCGTGAGTGTGATGAGCAAAACCCACTTGAGCGAGATACGCTGTGTTTTATGGGCACCAATGTGGTGAGTGGTTCTGCGCTGGCGATGGTCATCGGCACAGGTAACCAAACCTATTTTGGTTTGCTGGCCGAGCGCGTAACTCATCAGGATGAACAACCAAATGCTTTTCAAAGTGGTATCAGTAAAGTTAGTTGGTTGTTGATTCGCTTTATGCTGGTCATGACACCAATTGTGTTATTGATCAACGGGTTTACTAAAGGTGACTGGTGGGAAGCGGCACTCTTCGCGCTCTCTGTCGCTGTGGGTTTAACCCCGGAAATGCTGCCAATGATTGTCACATCGACATTGGCAAAAGGGGCAGTCAAGCTGTCGAAACAAAAGGTTATCGTCAAGCGGCTGGATGCTATCCAAAACTTTGGTGCGATGGATGTACTGTGCACCGATAAGACCGGCACACTGACACAAGACAAGATTGTGTTGGAGAGCCATACCGATGTGTTTGGTGCCAACTGCGAGCGCGTGCTGCGCTATGCTTGGCTTAACAGTTACTACCAAACCGGACTAAAAAATCTGCTGGATGTGGCGGTACTTTCCTCCATGACGGACTCCGCTCTGGCTGAATCTCAGTCCGCTGATACATTGGCGGGTTACCGTAAAATCGATGAAATTCCCTTCGATTTTGAGCGCCGCCGCATGTCGGTCGTCGTCAGCGACAAGTCGGATTATCACGAGCTTATCTGTAAAGGCGCACTGGAAGAGATGCTGTCTATTTGTCGCCATGTCCGCCAAGGAGATGACGTTATTCCAATGACGGAGGCATTGATGGCCCGTATCCGTCGTATTACGGATGAGCAAAATCAGCAAGGGTTACGCGTAGTCGCCGTCGCCACACGTATTTTGCCTGTTTATCAGCGAAATTATGCTGTTATTGATGAATATGACCTCATTCTTGAAGGATATATCGCTTTCCTCGACCCACCGAAAGAGAGCACAGCTCCCGCGCTTTTGGCATTGAAGAACAATGGCGTTAACGTCAAAATCCTGACGGGTGACAATGAGTTAGTGGCACGTAAAGTCTGTAAAGATGTTGGGCTGTCTGTCGAGCAAGTCTTGCGGGGCAGTGACATTGAACAGATGACTGAAGCAGAGCTAACCGAAGCTACTCGCACCACGACCGTGTTCGCCAAGTTGACACCGATGCACAAAGAACGCATCGTGCAAAACATGCGAGAAGCGGGTCATGTAGTCGGTTTTATGGGGGATGGCATCAACGATGCCCCAGCACTGCGAGCG
Source organism: Yersinia vastinensis (assembly GCF_902726565.1). GTDB lineage: Bacteria > Pseudomonadota > Gammaproteobacteria > Enterobacterales > Enterobacteriaceae > Yersinia > Yersinia vastinensis. The sequence continues at coordinate 137,615 of NZ_CACVAF010000001.1, read as the reverse complement.
GCTGATATTGGCATTTCTGTCGATTCAGCGGTGGATATCGCCAAAGAAGCTGCCGATATTATTTTATTGGAAAAAAGTCTGATGGTACTGGAACAAGGGGTCATTGAGGGCCGCCGTACCTTTGCCAACATGCTGAAATACATCAAAATGACCGCCAGTTCTAACTTTGGTAATGTCTTTAGCGTACTGATTGCCAGCGCATTTTTACCCTTCCTGCCGATGCTACCACTGCATCTGTTGATCCAGAATTTGCTGTACGATATTTCTCAGATTGCTATCCCATTTGATAATGTCGATGAAGATCAACTGACTAAGCCACAACGTTGGAACGCCGGAGATCTGGGGCGTTTTATGGTGTTCTTTGGCCCGATAAGTTCCATTTTTGATGTTTTAACGTTCTGTTTGATGTGGTGGGTATTTAAGGCTAACACGCCAGAAATGCAGACGTTATTCCAATCTGGTTGGTTCATTGAGGGGCTGCTATCACAGACCTTGATTGTGCATATGATTCGTACCCGCAAGATTCCATTTATCCAAAGCCGCGCCTCATGGCCATTGTGTCTGATGACCTTAGCCGTCGTTATCGTTGGTATCGGGCTGACCTTCTCACCACTGGCCGGGTTCTTACAATTACAAGCGCTACCACTTTCTTACTTCCCATGGTTGATTGTGATTTTGACAGGATACATGGTGACGACACAGCTAGTGAAAGGGTGGTTTGTCAGGAGATATGGATGGCAGTGATTTGAGTTTTATTTCAAATTTACAGGGAGAGATTCAGTTCAGTTATCTGGTTCGGTTGACATAAGATTAGCGACGGCCTCTCCTCCGATACCTCAACCGCCAAAGGGGTCACAAGCGCGTGACCCCTTGTGGAATCCCCGCGCTTGCGCACGCATCGCTAGCCCACTTCGTGGGTGACCCTCGACTCATCGTTTCGTTGATGGACCGCCGTGATTCGCTCCTGCTCAAACACGGCTCGTTCGGTATCCATTGTCAACCGAACCCATCACCATAAAAAAAAACAAAAACCTAAATGCGACTCAAACAATCAATCGCAATAGCCTTAAAACTATCAAAATGTTGACTGCTCAATAAACGGCTCATAGAGCGCTCGCGCACAAAGGTCACGAACAAATCATAAATGGCCATCGCTTCTTCATAATCGGTTTTACTGATAGCCAGCAAGAAAATAACATGGGCTACCTCACCGTCACCCCAAGCGATTCCATTAGGTGCCAGTAAAGTGACGACCACCGTTTTCTTGGCTAATAGACCCAGTGAATGCGGCAGCGCGATCCCCTCACCCAGCATAGTGGAGACAATCGCCTCGCGCTCCACCACTGACGGGTAGAAATCCGCATCGACAAACCCCTCTTCTTCTAACTGAGTACACACTTTCTTGAACAACTGCTCTTGAGTCATCGGTTGGTCGATAATCATAAAGTGATTGCTATCAAAAAACTTTTCCAGCATGTAAGGCCGCGTGCGATCCACCAAGACCAGCTTACCCAATTGCTCCAACTGATATTCCGTCGGGAAGGGTGACATCACCACCACTGGCTTATTTTTTTCCGCTAATCGCGAATTAGAAATAATGAAATCTTCGTCGATATGCTCAAGATTTTCGTAATCACGCAGGGAAATTGTCTGTGTCATCACGATCTGTGGATACTTACGAGAAATTTGCGCCTGAATCATACGAGTAGTGGAATTGCCCGTGTCACACACCAGCATCACCTGTGGATGGCGTTGATAACCGATATTATAATGGCGCTCCAACCCAACCCCAATATGCAGCACCAAATAGCCAATTTCGTTTTCACTCAAGCTATAAGGAGTGTATTTTCCCCAACTGGAAACCGCGGCCAATGTCACATCATAGGCCATGGGATAATGCTGTTTAATATTAGATAACAGTGGGTTAGGAATCGTAATCTGATATTTCACCCGAGTTATCATGGTCTTGATATGGGTCAGTAAATCAATCCGCAGCTGCTTATCACTCTGCAAATTATAGTTATAGTGAGCATTGATATACGAGAGGATGTAGTCCACTAGCGTCTCTTCGTCATCAGCATTGATTTCACTAGGCCGACTGGTGCTAGGCTGACTGGCCTGAACCCGGCGAGCCGCAATATTCACACGAAGATAAGCCTCTTCTGCTGCTGAAATATCTTTACCTGATAACAACTTAAGCTCATTTGCTAAACGGCCTGAGGCCAACTTCACCGCCTCATCCACATCTTCTGCATCAAAATCAGATAATGGATAACCATCAGTGATGCGTTTTATTGCCACTGCGCAGTAGAAAATCAGGTATTGCTCTCCTTCATCAGTCAACCGCACCGCATATTGCGCTAATAATTCATGCAGCAACCCCGTCAATTCCGGCATGGTTTGGATGCTAAGAAACTCATTCTTTAATAATGGGTTATCGGCATCCTGCAATTGTAACTGGAACAATAAATCCGTCAGACAAGTACGGATAGCCAGTTCTGTACCAAACAATTTCATGCCATAACGGGGTTTGGTTTCAATCGTCAGATGATAGCGATTTAGCCTTTCTCTCACCTCAGCCATATCATTTTGCAATGTGCCACGGCTAACAAACCATTCGTCAGCTAAATCTTCCAGCTTTAATGAAAAGGCAGAGGTCAGAAAACGGATTAATAGATAGTGCACCCGCTCATTGGCAGTACGCGGGGTTAGGTGCATTTTACGATTTTGTTGCTGTAGAGCACGAAAGCGCTCGGCATCATCAATCATCAGTCGATAACCAAAGCCACGGTTATGTATAAAATGCGCACCATAATGCTCAAGAATCTCATTCAACGCCGTAATATCTGCCCGTACTGTACGTGTCGAGACCGCAAAACGTTTCGCCAACTCCTCCTGAGGCAGCGTTTCCGATTGCAGCGCATCGAACATATAGGCCAGACGTTGATAGGGAAATCTCACTGCTCCACTCCGTTATTTAGAAGATAGTTATCGAGGCATTCCCCGCCAGCATTACCGACGGGGCGCGCTCCTCACATCACTTTTTCTGTGCTGAAGGTACAAACACCATTTGTGATGGGCTGCCAACCGCGGTATAGCCGGGTACAAAGGTCAATTTGCCACTTTGCGGATCAACTTTAAAGCGAGTTATGTTATCGCTGCGTTGATTCATGGCATACAGGTAGTGACCTGTCGGATCAAGTACCAACGTGCGCGGATAATCTCCCCGCGTCCAGACATCTTCCACAGGCTTAAATTTGCCATCGGCTGTCACAGCAAACTGGCCAATACTGTTATGCAGACGGTTTGCTACGTACAGAAATTTTCCGTCCTTTGAGAGCGTCAAACCCGCAGCGAAGCTCGTGCCACGATAATCTGCCGGTAACGACGACAAGGTATTTAGCGGTTTCAACGTGCCTTTCTGCAAGTCCAACTCATAACTGGTCAAGGTTGAGGCTTCTTCGTTGATTAAGAATAGCGTCTTGCCGTTAGGATGGAATACAAAATGACGTGGGCCTGCTCCCGCAGAGGATGCACTGATGTAGGGGGGATCATTAGGTATCAACTTGCCATTGTCTGCATCAAAGCGGTATTGATAAATTCGATCCAACCCCAAATCAGTAGAAAATACAAATTTACCGCTCGGATCACTGGCAATCATATGTGCATGTGGCCCATTGTGATCACTAATAGCAAAGCTCCCCTCCACTGCGGCCGCCGGTTTAGCCGCGCCCGCGGGGCCTTCATCTTGCTGTACCGAACTGGCATCAGAAAGTTTGCCACCACTTTGCACCGGGAAAACGGCCACCGACCCACTGATATAGTTTGCCACCAGTAAATGGCTGCCAGACGGCGTCAATGAGAGGAACACTGGCCCCGCGCCTTGAGAGTCCACCTGATTTATCAGCGTCAAATTGCCGTCAGCAGAGTTAATGCTGTATGCCGCAATCGCCCCATGTTTACCGCCGTTGTAATCAGCCACTTCGCTGGCGACATACAGCGTTTTACCCTGAGCATCCACCACTAATTGTGCTGGATTAGCCAGTGAACTGACCAAGGTTTTCTCCGTCAACTCACCAGTCTTGGCATCGACTTGTAGGCGATAAACGCCTTCACCGTTCGGATGATAGGTGCCGACATAAGCGAATGATTTATCGGCCATCTGTTCGGCATGCGCCAGCGGGTTTATCAACGTGACCATCGCCAGTGCGATGCCCGCTGACAGGCTTTTTACTGCGGAATGTGTTGGGTTAGGCATATTATTTTTCTCACAGGGAATGGCTATCAGAGGGTATGGAGAGCTATCCAACCTAACATCCAGACTCACAGGTAAAATAGTGCGACACATACCGTTTACCGTCAGGGCATACAGAGCATGGCCCTGACGGTGCTTTCACACTTATTTCAATTTATAGTCAATAAATCAGCCAGTTACGGTACAATCCTCTTCATGATATCCAGTAAAGTGTTCACATCTTCTGGGCGCGTATTACCACTCTGACTATCAATGATTGAGCTATAAATATGCGGAATAATTTTTGTTACACCCGCATCCAACGCGATTTGCAGGATTTCCTCGAAATTCTCCAGATCAATGCCACCAGTGGGTTCCAGCCAGAAACCGGTAGCAGCGCACGCCTCCGCGACACAACGGTATTCTTCGATAGAATCCAGTCCATTCATCGGGAAGAATTTCACCGAGCTGCCGCCCATGTCTTTCAACATGGCAATGGCAGTAGTGACTGGGACAATCGCATCTTCTTGTTGTGAACTGAGCGGGCCAGTCGAAATTTTCACATATCCCACTGTGCCGGTAGGTGAAATCAAGCCGTTGACGACGGTATCTTTTTGGCCCAGCAAGGCACGACTAGTACCAACACCAGTAAATACCTGATTCACATGCTGTGGCTGAACCTGCTGCGAAATCTGGCTGACCATCGCCGATTGCTTCGGACAACCGGCACCCAGCCCGACGGACAGCGCATTATCGATAAGTGCGGCGTACTCACGCATGTCTTTGACTGCACTGTCGACATCCGGATAATTTTTCGATAATACGCCCACCAGCACATGGCCTTCCGCGGCCTGATAAATCTCTTTCGCATTCTCTTTTGAACCGGCCAGCACATTCAGGCATACCCGGTCACGGTAATAATTTGGCGTTAATTTCATGACTTAGGCTCCCTGAACCAAACGGTTAATGCAGGTATAAATGGTTTCAAGCTGTGATGACGTCACACTGCGTACATCGACTTCAATCTTGCCTTCGTTGGCTTTATAAGCGCGGAAATAAATTGCAATATCGCCATTTTTAAGTGCATCGACCAAATCGGGTGTCGAACGGCCAATTTTAGCTTCATCAAAACTGATTTCAGTGCGAGCAATATCGCGCCCAGCCGCATCCCACACCACTTTGGCTGAGACACCATCAATAGTATTCAACTGGCTGATAAATGGTGTCATTTTCGCGACCATCTGTTGGCCAGTCTCTTTCTCCAGCGTCATGTAGCTTTCAATGGCACGGGTCAGACCGAGAATACCCTCTTTGCCGACTTTCATGGCTCGACCAATACCGCTGGATTGCAACTTCACCCATTCAACATAAGTTTTCTTACCCAACACCAAGCCACTGGTTGGCCCTTCAATGGCCTTAGCACCGCTGTATATCACCAAATCAGCACCCATTTGGTAATAACACTGCAAGTCTTCTTCCGCCGCCGCATCAACAATTAATGGCAATTGATGCTTGCGAGCAATGACGACGGCCTGCTCAACAGAGAGAATGCTTTTTTGTACACAATGATGGGATTTTATATACAAGATCGCCGCAGTATTTGATGTGATAGCCGCTTCCAACTGCTCAGGTAAACACTCGTTGGCATAACCGGCCTCCACCACTTTACCGCCACCCAGCGTGACCATGGTATCGACTGGTGCACCAAAGTTAACGTTATGGCCTTTCGGCAGCACAATCTCATGAGGCACGGTACGTGGGGCAGCATGCAAGTTAACCAATAAATTGGCATCGTCTTTGACGATCACTGCCGCAACTGATTGAGCAATACCGGCAGAAGCACAGGCGACAACTACCGCGCTTTCAACATTCAGTAATTTAGCAATGTAAGCGCCGGTTTTATTCACCAGATCTTTCATTTCAAAGTAATGGTTCAGGCCCAGCTCCACAGCATCAACCACATCTTGCCGTGGCGTCGAAACCCCCAGCATCGTCATACGACCTGAAGCATTAATAACCTGCTTTAACTGGTATTTTTCATAGACTGAAGACATCTTTTAACTTCCCTTCGTCAGTTAATACTAAGTCACCGGCAACAAACGCAGCCAGTGGCACCAGATATTGTTCACCAGTAACCGATTTGCCCTCTGAATCACTGAAGACTTGAGGCTGCTGTTTCAGCTCAAAAATGGTCAAGTCAGCGTCATAACCCACACCCAATACCCCTTTATGGGTCAAACGCAGGGCCTGAGCGGCATTTTCTGTCACACAACGAATAACTTGCTCAAGGCTCAAACCGATGGAGAAAAATTTGGACATGACCGTTGCAAGGCTATGTACCGGCCCATTTAGACGGTTGCGACAATAAATATCGGAGCTGATAGTGTGCGGGTAAATGCCTTGTTTGATGGCAAGTTCTGCAACATCAAAACTGAAGCTGGCACTGCCGTGGCCAACGTCAAGTCGCACACCACGTTTAAGTGCACGTTGGATAGACTCACGCAACGTCCCCGCTGGCGTCAGAATCCGATTTGGCTTGCCATTGTAGCAATGGGTAATAATGTCACCCTGTGTTAATAAGTCGGCAATTTCATCCAGATCTGGCGGGTTATTGCCAATATGCACCATAAGAGGTAACTGATTATTTTCTTGTTGAATTTCTTTAGCGCGCACCAGTGGCTTGATGCCATTTTTACCCACCACACTGCTGCTCATACGCGCTTTAATGCCAATAATAAAACCGGGGTTGCGGGCAATTGCCTCACTGACCGCTTGCTTATCGATTTGCGTCATATCCGCTAATTCGTTTTGCGTCACAATGCCGGTTTTCGCAATATTCAAAAATGCGTAAACGTGGGTTTTTGCTGCCCTTGTTAAGCGGTAAAAATCATCCACATCATTGGAGCCGGTACTGCCTGCGTCAACGACCGTAGTGACACCACTGGCAACACCGACCAAATCAGCTTCATCATGATAAATCGGAGACGCTGGGTAACAGTGAACATGAGAGTCAATCCAACCTGCGCTGAGGTAATATTTCCCTGCCAAATCGATGATTTTTTTGGCTAGCTCAGAAGATGACTGAGTCTCATTAACTGACACTATTTTTCCATCATTAATGGCAATATCGACCTGACGGCCATCAACCAACGCTGCTCGTTTGATAATAAAGTCATGCATTATCTTTATTCTCCATTAAACATCTGGGTTAACGAGACGTTATTTGCGAAAATTAGGCAGGGTAAATATCCAGATATTTGGATATTTACCCTGTAGATTAAGAAATGGCGACTGGGAAAATAGATCCTAAAATCATCGCGCCAAGGATCGCGCCACCGGTAATAGGCTTATTCCACAGATAAAACAGTAATGCGCCAGCTAAAGAGCCAATTCCAATTGGAATTGATGCCGTAATGGCTGACAAAATAATCAATGGCCCCAAGAAACGACCAGATGAATTACCTGCGCCCATCATGACATCTGCACCGTAAGTCGAATTACTTTGGTTAATCGTAAATTTACGCGCCAAAATAATCAGATAACCGATGGCTAAACCAATAATCAGGCCAGTCACCAAAGAGGCAGCAAAGTTAGCGACAGGGAATACAAATCCCGCACCCAGTAATAATGCAGGCACACCCAGACCAACCCCCGTCTGAATGGCACCACCGATATCTAAAATACCCACCAGTGAGCCTTCAATAATACGGGCAAATAAGAAACTGGCACCAAACGCAGCCACTGCGCCATAAACACCGGTATCCATTCCCGCCCGTAACATCGAAACAAAGGCCACTTCGTTAAATGCACCGATACCATAAAGATAATACATATGGGTACCAGCAAATACGCCAGAGGATAATAATCCTACAAAGATCGGAAATGACCAGTCGGCATACCAGAAATTATTCTTGGTTTGTTCATCCATCATCAAGCTCCTCTCGCTGTGTTATTTTCCGCTCAATGCGTTATGAATAGTTTCAAGCCATACTGGTGCACTCAGACTGAATGACTCCAGGAATTTCATGTCGAATCCGCGGAAGAAACCACTGAGCACGAATAACAGAACAATGACTGTCATCATGATTTTAGTTACTTTATTCCAGCCGCTTTCTTCAACACCTTTACCAATTAAAATACCCAAAACCAGACCCGGTACGGCGTTGCCCATAATTAACTGTGCCAACCCACCAAAAATAGTGGCCCAGAAACCGGAACGTCGTCCTGCATCAATTGCAGCTAACCAGAAAATAACGGGCATCACGGTGTTAACCAGAATATTTGCCGCGGGGACCAATACTTTAATTGCTGTAACCTGTAATGCAGCTGGAACGGCTGATGCTGTGGTATTTAAGAAGCTGACAACAATGACACCAATAATCCCGCAGGCAATCGCCATTTTTTTCGGGTTATGCATGGTTTCCGCCACATTGCGATTTTTAATCATCAATGCTGCAGCACCCCAGTTAGGAATAATGCGGTGGTCAACGTCCTGAGTAAAAGCACCTGCGGCGACCGAAGAAGCCCAAGCGTTGAAGAAGAATCCAAGCCCAAAGGAGAAGTGCGAAGCGGGATCCCCCTCGCACGAGTTCAACTCGCCCAAGGTACGAAACGCACCCATTCCCTGTATGGTAGGCGCATGGAACATACGGGCGGCCCCAACGCCAACCCCCACGCCAACCAGTCCGCCGATAATAATCGACTTAAAAAGAATGATTAGAAACATCAGTATATCCTTTTCGCTAATCGCATTAACCTAATGTCTTGGTAATGCGGCTTCAAGAATGAAGGTTGCTCTGTTTTTATTTAGAAACGAAATCAACCTTATCTGTATTAATGATTGTCACGCTCACGGTAATATCGAGTTCAACGCTATATGTCTTTCTTTCCCGAGGCAGAAAAAAGAATAAAAACTTTTCATTTTTTACTGATAATTCTGCTTTTAATACTTTGACGTCCTGCGGTTCAATTCGCAGTAAAATATTTTGTGTCGACTTCAACACTGTATTTTGGACATGACCAAGTGCATTGGCGAAAGCTTTAGCTTTAGTATCGCCGTTGCCCTTTACCTGCACCTGGGTGGTATATTGCTCTTTCATTACGGTTGACCATATTTCTTGATATAGGCTTCCACTAATTTCTGCCCTAGCTCTTCTTTATCCATAAATCCGAAGCCCAATACCTTGCAGCCTTCGTTTATTGCTGTCACTCCTTCTTCGATTGAACGCATGCCATATTTTGCTTTGTAACCATATTTATTTTGCGCCGTAATTGCGCCTGCACCACCGCTACCACAGAATGAAATACCGAAGTCTGCCTTTTCGCTATTCATCACATCACCTAACTTCATATCTGCGGCAACACCGGGAATAACCACCACACGGCCACCGGCTAATTCAACACCCTGCCCAACTTTCTGGCCTTTTCCTAAACGGTCACCAATCACAACGGTAATTTGACTCATAGTCTCTTCTCCAGATCAGAATTTTATGGGTTATTATCTTTCGCGACTTCAAAATGCACTGACAGTAAATAAGCTTCCTCAATGGGTAAATTGGCAAACTTATCGACCACTTGTTGCGCCATGTTCATCGAATGAGCTGAAATCTCATCAAATAATGATTTATCCACTTCAGGTAATGGCTCACCCGTTATTGAGCGCAGCACCATGGCCCGAATATGTGATGTCAACATTTGCTGTTGTACGGCATTGGTGAAAATATTTTCGGCATTTAACATCGCGGTAATTTCAGTTAATACCCGCTCGGTGATGATAATGGCCTCTTCCATTCCAGGGTTCTCGGCTGCATTCAATGCGGCTACATCATTCACGCTGGCAATCCTCTATTCCTTGCTGCTACAACTTTCTGACTGCAAAGATAAGTTCGGTAATTTATCTGTCGTCCCTTGCCTCTGCGCTATGACATCACCCTACCTGCTAGTGGAATAGGTGTGTAGCGGCATTTTTTCCAGTTCAAAGTGGAAATGTCATGTGTCAGTGGGATCGCTTTCGCAAAATACCCATGTTAGATAGCTAACTTAATCATTAACAACAAAATAACTTTTATATAAATGTTCCGTGAAAGCCCGCAGTGGAAAAAAGTTCGTGATCCGGATCTCTTTCTTTTCTAGCCGGAAGCGCCTAATATCAGATTAATATTAAGCTATTTTCTAACACCCCCGCTCCTATGGCGCGGGGGTGTTGTTTTTATGTTTTGCTGAAATTGAATTGGAGAGTGGTATGACCAAGCCAACCATCACGATTAACGAGCTGGATGCTGAACGTTTGGATGCGTTACTGGCGCAACCGGCCTTTGCCGGTTCTGTGGTCGCAACAGCGCTCAATGAAGAACTGGATCGGGCAGAAATCCTGCCACCTAACGCCATTCCGGCGGATGTAGTGACAATGAACAGCCGCGTGCGTTTTCGCGATCTAAACAGTCAGGAAGAACACACTCGCACGTTGGTCTACCCTGCGTCGCTGAAAGACAGCAACGAGCAACTCTCCGTCATGGCTCCCTTAGGCGCTGCATTGCTCGGATTGCACGTCAATGACGAGATCAGTTGGAAATTGCCGGGTGGGGATGAAGCCCGCATTATCGTTCTGGAACTGTTATATCAGCCGGAAGCTGCTGGCGAATATCACCGATAAGTCATAAGTAGGAGAGTCACACTCCTATTGATAACTAAGCTAAAAGAGGGTAATCGCGCTTGCTATTACCCTTGATGGCTGGACAGTATTGAAATTAGCGGTATTTCTTATGGTAGGTATCGCGGGTGACTTTAAAGCCCTGCGCCGCTTTTTTAGCCTCATCCAGTTTGCCTTGATCCGCTAATGCTTTCGCCTGATCAATTTCGCCAATCAACAGATCCAAGCCGTGACGAAAGTCTTTCACCTCTGCACTGCCTTCTCCCAGACTTTTTAACTTCGTTGGGATACCTTTCTGCGCGTCCAAAGCAGCCGCACGCATCGCAGCTAAACCTTTATTCATCACATCAGTGGAGTCGGCTTTGAGCACCTTGCCATAATTCTCAGCAATAGTGTCCATGTTATCTGCCACGCTGGCCGCCAGCGCTACAGTACTGGCGCTGAGTAATACTGCTGCCATTAATGCCATCATTTTCTTACCCATGCTCACACTCCTTCCTTATATACCCTTGGTCTTCGACGTTGGGTAACGTTATTGTTATCAGATTATTAGTACATTGCTCATACTTAACATAGGCAATGGACGGCAAAACTGACAACGATTTTTTATTACCATTTGAAAAAAGCAGGAATTGTGAAAATAAGTCAAAGAAGTGAGCGGCTATACACCCGCTATCTTTCAAGACACGGAGTGGTGGGCTACCATCATTCACCCAACTCATTGGGTGAATGAAATTATCGTCACCTGCAACTCGAAACCTATTACGTATAGATAGGCAATAAGCAGCAATTTTTTCTCTGTTCTCCGCGATTAAAATAACACCCCATTGAGTCGTATCAGGATGCTTACTCCCGATTTTATCTTCTGGGATGCTAGTACCATTATAAGGAATTCGATCGCCGCTATAGGGGTAAAACCCACCCACTTCAGAATCCAATATAAATACGGCCAACTTATCTGACCTCCGTGCAATTTTCTGCCACGGCGCCTAACCAGCTTCATATTGTTGATTGTCGCTCATTAAAATTACGCCGCACTTGAGCACGAAAACTTCATAAAATAGTGCGCAAGCCCTGATCACGTTCTTCTCACTCAACCGCCCGTATTTCTACCGGCGGTATATGGAACGAGAATATAACAGGAGGGTTATTATTCGCCTGCAATCTTCATCGCAGGTAATAAAATAGAGCCACATTGAATGTTACTGCGGGTTTCAATATCACTGCCAATACTGACGATATTGCGCAGCATATCTTTCAGGTTACCGGCGATGGTTATTTCACTCACCGGATACTGAATTTCACCGTTTTCAACCCAGAAACCGGCCGCGCCACGCGAATAATCGCCAGTCACGGTGCTCACCCCTTGGCCCATCAGCTCAGTGACCACCAAGCCTTTGTCGAGCTGCTTGAGCATACCCGCAAAATCTTGCCCTTGGCCAGCAATACGCCAGTTATGGATGCCACCGGCGTGCCCGGTACTTTGTAGCCCCAATTTTCGGGCCGAATAACTGGTCAGCAGGTAAGTTTGCAGCACCCCATCCTTCACGATTTCTCGCTGTACGGTGCGCACACCTTCACTGTCAAATGGCGTTGAGGCCAAGCCACGCAGTAGATGTGGATGTTCTTCGATAGTCAGCCACTCTGGTAGAATTTGCTTGCCGAGGTGGTCAAGCAGGAAAGTGGACTTACGGTAGATATTGCCGCCGCTGATAGCCGAAACCAAGTGACCGAACAGACCGGTGGCAACTTCGGCGGCAAACAAAACTGGCGACTGCATGGTCGGTAATTTACGTGGTGACAAGCGGGACAAGGTACGACGAGCGCACTCTTCACCCACCCATTCCGGGCTGGCTAAATCTTCCATACGCCGGCCAATGGTGTAAGCATAATCTCGCTCCATATCACCATTGTGTTCAGCAATGACACTGCTAGAGAGTGAATGGCGGCTTGAGCAGTAGCTTTGCAGCATACCGTGGCTATTACCAAAGACCTTAATGCCATAGTGGCTGTTAAAACTGCCGCCTTCCGTGTTGGTAATCCGCTTATCTGCCTGTAATGCCGCTTGCTCTGCACGCGCAGCCAGCAAAATGCCCTGTTCGGCATCCAAATCGCTCGGATGGAATAAATCCAAATCGGGAGCATCGAAAGCCAACAATGATTTTTCAGCCGGGCCTGCATAAGGATCGGGTGAGGTATAGCGGGCAATATCCAGTGCCGCCTGAACCGTCCGAGCGACCGCATCTGGATTGAGGTCTGTGGTGGAGGCGCTGCCTTTGCGTTGCTGGTGATAAACAGTAATCCCCAGCGCACCATCGCTGTTGAATTCCACGTTTTCCACTTCACCAAAGCGAGTGCTGACACTGATTCCGGTGGTTTTGCTTACGGCAACTTCGGCCGCATCAGAACCCGCGCGGGCCAATTCCAAAGCCTGTGCAACTGCTTGTTCCAGCGTGTTACGCTGTTGTGCAACTTGAGTGACTACTTTCATCAGTCTGCCATAATTAATGAGATAATCGTTCAGGAAAGTGTCGTAATACGACGACTTACACGGATAAAATAGAGGATTCCATAGTTCTGAGTCTATCAGAGATCTTTGTACAATTTCGCAGAAAGCCAACAACCTGCTACGATTAGCCTCTTTTTAAGGAATTTGACCATGAACAAACAGCCCGAAGACTGGCTAGATGAAGTCCCAGAAGATAAAAACGACGATGATGATGAGATTATCTGGGTCAGTAAAAGTGAAATTAAACGTGACGCCGAAGCGCTGAAAGACTTGGGCACCGAGCTGGTTGAGCTAGGTAAAAATGCACTAGAGAAGATCCCATTGGATGAGGATCTGCTCGCGGCTATTGAGCTGGCGCAGAAAATCAAGAAAGAAGGCCGCCGCCGCCAAATTCAGTTAATTGGTAAAATGCTGCGTGCTCGTGATGTGGAACCGATTCAAACAGCATTGGATAAGTTGAAAAACCGCCATAACCAACAAGTTTCGCTGTTCCATAAACTGGAAACACTGCGCGACCGTTTGGTTGAAGAAGGTGATGATGCCATTCCAACCGTACTGGAATTGTATCCAGATGCGGATCGCCAGCAACTGCGTAGTTTGGTGCGTAATGCACAAAAAGAGAAAGCCGCTAACAAGCCGCCGAAATCATTCCGCCAGATCTTCCAGTACCTGCGTGAATTGGCAGAGAAGCAGCAGTAATCGGGCGGGGCCGGGTTTAACTCGGCTCCCGACTCAATAAAGTTCTCATCAGGCAATATTAAATCGTAAGCTACCTGCCAGCTCTTCTTCTGCCTCTTCCAACAACAGCACAATGGCCCCAAAACGGCGTTTCCGGCGGTGATTGAAATGGATAAATTCAATCTCTACCGGTAAAGCTATCTCGCCGGTCACCACATCCCACAACGCATCCAGATTGGCACCAAAACCTTCGTTCAGCGCAAACTGTTGAGAAAATGCGCGGTAAAATGCAGGAAGATCAGGTATATGGTCAAAATCGAATACCACTTTTACCATCTTCTTACTCCATCCGAATGAAATGCTTATAGTGATCCTGAGTCAGGTAAATCAGGCCATCATTGGAGTAAAGCAAACGATCAGTCCCACGATGCCCACAACGGTAATTGACATCTGCTTCACGCCAATTGCGGCCTTTAGCTTCAGGCAATTGGCGCTCACGGTTAGAAAATCTATCCCCACCAATCGCTCTCCCCGGCAAGACTTTGCACAAATTGCCTTCTTTGGGATTCCAACCCTTTTCACGCGCTTGCTGCTTGGTAATGTAAAAATCAGGTAGGCGATGATGTGCCTGCAAGTATTTTACGACTTGCTTGGGCTGGGTAAGTTGCTCAATAGAAACAGGAGCCGATGGCCGCGGGCGCTCCAAATCCGGCGACTGGCCAATATCACGAGCGGTGACACCATCAAAGCCTTGAAATGCTGCCACAGCCAGCAGCAATACCGCGCCCAGAATAGTGATAAGTCGTTTATTCATGGTTCTCCTTAACCCTTAGGCTTTCCATTACGGTTGTGCTGCTCATTGCGATAACCTACGTCGTATCGTCTGATTTATAAATTACCCAGATGCAGAGTTTTAACTTCCATAAACTCATCCAAACCCAGCACTGAACCTTCACGGCCAAGACCAGATTCTTTCACACCGCCAAACGGTGCCAGTTCGGTAGAGACCGAGCTTTCATTGACACCAATCATACCGCTTTCCAGTGCATCTGAAACTCGGAATACCCGTTGTAAGTTCTGAGTATAGAAGTAAGCCGCCAATCCGAATGGAGTGTTATTCGCCCGTTGAATGACCTCATCTTCTGTCTTGAAACGAAAACAAGCTGCCAGCGGGCCAAATGTCTCTTCTGAAGCCACTTTCATTTGCTCTGTTGCATCAGCAATCACCGTCGGTTGGAAGAAATTCCCTCCCAGTTCATGACGGCCACCACCGGCTAGCAACCGGCCACCTTTCTCAAGCGCATCTTTCACGTGGTCTTCCACTTTTTCAAGACCCGCAAGGTTGATTAGTGGCCCCATATTGACGTCTTTATCCATGCCATTGCCGACTTTCAGTTTTTTAACTTCAGCAGCCAGGCGGTTAACAAACTCGTCGTAAATACCATCCTGAATATAGAAGCGGTTGACGCAAACACACACCTGCCCAGCATTGCGGAATTTACACGCCATAGCACCGGCAACTGCGGCATCCAAATCTGCATCATCAAACACGATATAAGGCGCGTTTCCACCCAGTTCCATAGAGATTTTCTTCATGGTAGCGGCGGCATTACGCATCAAGGTTTTACCGACTTCAGTCGAGCCGGTAAAGGAGATTTTACGTACTTCAGGACTGGCCATGATGGCGTCGCTGATAGCATGGGTATCGCCCGCCACACCATTAAGAACACCCGAAGGTACACCGGCCTGTTCTGCCAATGCCAGCAACGCAAAGGCGGATAACGGCGTATTGTTCGCAGGTTTAATCAAACCGGTACAACCGGCTGCCAACGCGGGCCCCAATTTACGGGTGAGCATCGCCAGTGGAAAGTTCCAAGGGGTGATGGCAGCGACGACACCAACCGGCTCGCGGGTTGCCAGAATGCGGGCACCTTCTTTGGCGGGTGGAATGATTTCACCGTTGGCACGTTTAGCTTGCTCACTAAACCATTGAATAAAGCTGGCGGCATAGGCGACTTCGCCTAAAGCTTCTTTCAATGGTTTACCTTGCTCAGACACCATCAGCTCTGCTAATGATTGCTGGTGCTCCATTATCAATAGATACCAACGTTGTAAAATCTCGGCACGCTGTTTGGCTGGGGTTTTACGCCAAGCGGGGAATGCTTCGCTGGCCGCTTTAATGGCGGCTTCTGTTTCCGCTCGGCCGGACTTCGCCACTTTCGCCACCAATGCACCCGTGGCGGGATTATGGACATCAAAAGTATCCTGCGCCTGATGCCAAGCACCGCCGACAAAATAGCCGATATGGTAAACACCGTCGCTGTGTTGCTGAGATTGTAATGGATTGCGTAATGGGTTTTGTGCTGACATCTTGTCGACCTCCTGAGGGAAATGATGCCCCCCATCAATGGAGGGCGAGGAAGGATGGTTCCAGATTTAGTATAGCCCTTGAGAAAGCGATGGGAACAACTTAGCGCCCTTCAGCCCGCGATTATATCAGCGCACTCTGATAACGGTGTAGCATATCCGCCAGCCGTTTCACCGGACGAGTAACGGAATCAGGAGACTGATAATCAATTAGTTTTTGTTGATATTGGTCCAGTTCCTGCAACAGCCGGGCGAAGTAATAGCGCCGCTTCTGCGAATTTTTCGCATTAATTACTCTATCAGCGGTGTAGCGAATTTGCTTATGGAAAGCACTCAATTGCGCATTCTCCGGAATCTCGGTGCCATGGAGTCGTTGATGGGCGATGATTAACGTTAAAGCCAATCGGTACTTATCAATATCACCGGGGAACATCATCAATAACTGATTGAGTTGCTGATATAGAGCCGGTAAATGATTTTCACTGCGTCGAGCTTTATTGGTCGTCAGGGCAGATACAGCGCTGTAAACAAAGCGATTTAGTAGCGTTCTACCCGTTCTGTCCTTGGCATTGTCGCGTATCAGCAGCAACACAATCAGAGACACGAAGCAGCCGACAATTTGGCCTAATGCGCTATCGAGGAATAGGCTGACATTAAATTCCATCGGGTTACTCAGCACCATAATATTGATGGTACTGGCTAACGTCCCAAGAGATCCCAACCGCCGCTTCTGCACTTCAATACCAATAATAAAGGCCAGCAGCCCTAAACTGATACACAGCAGCAACATGCTCTGCTGAGTCGCGGGAATGATAAACATAAAATACAGCGCCCCAATAGGCAGCGCCATAACCACCCCCAGCAAGAAATCTATCGCCACCATTCGCGGATTAGGGGTGCGCATTGCCAGCGAGGTGACCACCGCAATCATCACCATACAACCAGCACCAGAAGTCCAGCCTGTCCACAGCCAAAACAGCCCACCAATTGCGGTAGCAATCCCTGTGCGCAGGCCGTTAATCATCGCGTGATGGCCTTCGGCTGAAACATGTTTAACCGGCACGTCTCCGGCCAGAATATCCTCTTCTATCCGGCTGATGCTGCTGTTGGTATGAATCCCTTTCGACAGTAATAAATAGCGGGTTGCGGCCCCTACCCAACTGCTAATGGTATGGGGAATCGTCTCACTGTGGCTGGCACCAATAAATTGGCGCAGTTTTTTCATCCGCTGATGAATCTCTGTCGGTGTTTGTGCCGGTTCGCTCAGCAGAGCTTTTAATTCAGCAGTTAATATATCGGGGTGATTGACAAGCACCAGATAGGTTTCACACGCCTGGGTTATCAGTGCCAATGACTCGGTATGCAACACCCGTAAACGGCGATTACACCGCTGCCAGCGGGATGACTCCATCATCAAGTAACTGCGCATCCCATTAAGGGCGGTGGTATTTTTGACTAAATCATTCCATGCACGATCGATATCTGTTTTTTCTGCTTGATGTATGCACAGTTGCAAAAGTTTGTATTGATCCACCAAAACCTTGTCGACTAAACGATCAATATCTTGCTTGATAGATCGTGGTGAAAACAGCAGGTCAGCCATGACCGCACAAACGATCCCCAGCACTATCTCACTACAACGCTCTACCGCAAATTGAGGAGTAAGGAGTGGCGTTTCACCGGTTGTCACAATGATGATCAGTGCGGTATACCCAGCCAAACCAAAGGCATAGGAGTTTTCAACGCGCACCAATGATGAGATCCAAGTGCAGACCCCAGCCCATAGACAGCAAAGCATCAGAGTCAACACTGGCGCTCTGATGGTCAGAACAATGATAATCAGACCGCCAATACAACCGATAAATGTCCCGATAATACGCAGCCAGCCACGGTGGCGAATGGCGCCAGAGAACGGTTCACCACCCGCCGCAAACGCTGGACCAGCAGCAACTATCGCCGCGGTTAACACTGACCAACGTGGCGTTTCCAATTGCAAATGAAAGCCCAAAAACAGCGCTGCCACAATGGCAAAACTGAGCTTGAAAGCAAAGCGCAGGCGGATAAAGGTCGGGCTACTCATCTTAGCCAAACTCGCGCAGACGATGCATCAACTTAACAATGGGTGATGCCTGATTCGGATCGCGATCATTCGAGCCAGTGATAACCACAGTGGCGGTAGTCCCTGCTGGATAAGGGTGCTGCTGATCCTCATCATCCAGCCGAATTTTTACCGGCACACGTTGTGCCAGACGTACCCATTCCAAATTATTATCAATGGTTGCCAACCCTTTACTATCAACACTACTGCTGCTATTCGTGACCCCCGCCGAGATACTGTCGACGGTGCCATGCAAAATACGGTTACTACCAAGCGGCGTAATTTCTGCCCTATGCCCCGGTTTTACGCCTTCCAGCTTGGTTTCTTCCAAATAGGCTAAGATATAGAAAGTGTCTTTTTTGACCAGAGCCACCGCCGTGGCTCCCCGGTTAATAAACTCTCCAGCATGGACATTCAGGTTGGTCACCCAACCTTCCGCGGGAGCACGCACGATGGTACGTTCCAGGTCAAGTTTAGCTAAATCGCGCACCGCGATTGCTTTTGCCAGTTGATGACGAACGGTTTGCAGCACATTACTGGATTGGTCAATCTCCTCTTGGGACAGTGCCTGAACCCCCAAACGTTGGCGTCGACCCGATTCGCGCTGTTTCTCAGCTGCCAATGTTTGGTAATAGGCAACATCGGCTTGCGCTTCGGCCAATGCCTGTTCATAGCGCGGTTGGTCGATGACAAATAGAATTTGGCCTTTCTGCACCAGTTGGTTGTCTTTGACGGGAACATCCGTCAGTAGCCCGCTGACGTCCGGTGCAATAGCAACGACATCTGCGGTAAATTTTGCATCACGGGTCCAAGGCGACTCAGTGTAAAAGGCCCAAACCTTGAAAATAGCAACGATAGCCAGTAAAACCACCAATAAGGTGATGCCGATGCGGATTATTTTTAATAAAAAAGTACTCACGGCGACCTCAGGAAAAAAGACGAGATATTAAATAGAAAAGACAACCATACAGTGCGGTATTAAAGAGTGCCGGGTGCCAGACAAACTCGTAAATACCTGTAGGTTGCAACACACGACGCAAGGCAAAAAAAAGTGCCAGAGAGAGAAGCAGCTCAACAAATATCGGTGGAAAAGAGAGGCCAAAAATCACCATCACCGGAAGCAAACTCATTCTTTAAATCCTCTCTGTTATACACTTGAGTGAATAATCTTATCGTTAGCTGAAAGACTTCCAACCACAACAACCACAGCTAAAAGCAGCAGCTATTAGACTGACTTATAGGTTAAACTTGATTGATTAGTATGACTGCGACTTGGACGAGGCGAGGTAACACTTCGGCTACGCGGCTTTCAAACTTCGGATTATTCTCCCGACAGCAGTATATTAGCCTGCTTATTATCAAGTTATCTACAATGTGTGATCTAAATCACTTTTAAGCCAGAGTTAACAATCCACATAGAGCAAACAATGGAAAGATTAAAACGCATGTCAGTGTTTGCCAAAGTCGTTGAGTGCGGCTCCTTTACGGGGGCGGCACGGCAGCTGGCAATGAGTGTTTCGTCGATAAGCCAGACGGTATCAAAACTGGAAACAGAGCTGAATGTTAAGTTGCTTAACCGCAGTACACGGCGTATTGGTTTGACCGAAGCGGGCCGAATTTATTATCAGGGTTGCCGACGAATGTTGCAGGAGGTGCAGGAAGTCCATGAACAGCTCTATGCATTTAACAACACGCCGACGGGAACATTACGAATTGGCTGCTCATCAACGATGGCACAAAACGTACTCGCCACCATGACCGCTGAGATGCTGAAAGAATATCCCGGGCTTTCTGTTAATTTGGTGACGGGAATACCGGCACCTGATCTGATTGCTGATGGGTTGGATGTGGTTATTCGTGTCGGGGCTTTACAAGACTCAGGGCTATTTTCCCGCCGCCTTGGCTCAATGCCAATGGTAGTCTGTGCTGCTAAAAGCTATTTGGCACAGCACGGCACGCCAGAAAAACCGAGTGACATGACTAACTTTTCGTGGCTGGAATACAGTGTCAGACCAGACAGTAATTTTGAATTAATTGCACCGGAAGGTATTACCACACAGATATCCCCGCAGGGCCGTTTTGTGACCAACGACTCTCAAACCATGATCCGTTGGCTCAACGCTAGTGCGGGTATTGCCTATGCACCCTTAATGTGGGTCATTGAGGAGATCAAACGTGGTGAAGTGGAAGTTCTTTTCAAAAAATACCATTCTGACCCACGCCCGGTTTATGCACTGTATACCGAGAAAGACAAAATGCCATTGAAAGTCCAAGTCTGTATCGACTATTTAACGGAGTATTTTAAACGGGTTGCTGAGGTCTATCAGGGTTACCGATAAATTCAACGTACTTATTTGGTGCTCAGTTAGGACTAAACTGAGCACCAAAATGCTGAATCTCTTCTTACGCTGTGCCACCTACGGTCAGGTTATCCAGTTTCAGAGTGGGCTGACCGACACCCACAGGCAGACTTTGACCTTCTTTGCCACAAACACCGACACCTTTATCCAGCGCCAGATCGTTACCGACCATAGAAATCTGCTGCATAGCTTCAATACCAGAGCCAATCAAAGTTGCCCCTTTTACCGCGCTAGTAATTTTGCCTTTCTCGATTAAGTAAGCCTCCGAAGTGGAGAAGACAAACTTACCGGAGGTAATATCCACCTGACCACCACCAAAGTTCGGTGCGTAAAGGCCATATTCCACACTAGCGATTATCTCTTCAGGTGTTGATTTACCCGCTAACATATAGGTATTGGTCATGCGCGGCATCGGTAAATGTGCATAAGACTCACGGCGACCATTACCGGTCGGCGCAACACCCATCAAGCGAGCATTGAGTTTATCCTGCATATAGCCTTTCAGAATACCATTCTCAATCAGCACGTTGTACTGGCCTGGCACCCCTTCATCGTCAATGGCTAATGAGCCTCGGCGACCTTGCATGGTGCCGTCATCCACCACCGTACATAATTCTGAAGCCACCAACTTGCCCATTTGCCCACTGAATACGGAACTGCCACGACGATTGAAATCACCCTCCAACCCGTGTCCCACCGCTTCGTGCAGCAGCACGCCCGGCCAACCTGCACCCAGCACCACCGGCATCGCACCCGCAGGAGCTGCAATGGCGGACAGATTAACTAATGCCATTCTGACGGCTTCATGAGCAAAATTATCGGCGCGCACTTCACCATCAACAATTTCCAAGAAGTAGTCATAACCAAAACGACCACCGCCGCCGCTCGCGCCGCGCTCACGCTTGCCATTCTCTTCAACCAGAACACTGACAGACAGGCGCACCAGTGGACGGACATCTGCCGCCAAAGTACCGTCAGTGGCTGCCACCAAAATCTGCTCATAAACCCCCGTCAGACTGGCGCTCACTTCTTGCACCCGCTTATCAGCAGCACGAGCGACTTTGTCGACTCTATGCAACAAGGCGATTTTGTCTTCCCGAGAGAGACTTTGCAGTGGGTCGAGCAAAGGGTAAAGCGCCCGATGGGAGATTTCGCCCAAGGTATGCACTTTACCGTTGCCAGTGTCGCGCACAATACTGCGCGCGGCGTGGGCACTTTGCTGCAAGGCATTCAGGGTGATTTGGTCTGCATAGGCAAAACCGGTTTTTTCCCCGCTAACCGCACGCACCCCCACACCCTGATCAATATTGTAAGAGCCATCTTTAATGATGCTGTCTTCCAACACCCAGGCCTCATGGTAGCTGGACTGGAAATACAGGTCAGCATAATCGAGGCGGCGCTCGGCCAACTGCCCCAATACTGAGAACAAGTCCTGATGGTTCAGCTTGTTAGCAGCGAGTAACTGCTCACTGACAAACGAGAGGCTCATAGTTTTCACTCTTTATTTAGATGATTATCATGAATTAGATGATAGCTTATTCGATAGCGGCACCAGCGACGACTGGAAGCGATTATGCTGCAATACCGGCATCTGATGACGAATCGTTTTCAATCCTGTGGTACCGATTTTGACTTTTAAAGCCGAAACCGCATCGGGGTTCTGCCCAATAATTTTACCCCAGGCATCAACCGCCATGGTATGGCCCCAAGTCCGGCGGGTAGCGCCGTGACGCCCCACCTGTGCGGCGGCCAATATCACACACTGATTTTCAATTGCTCGTGCGCGCAATAAAATCTCCCAATGCGCTTCACCGGTGACTTTGGTAAAGGCCGAAGGAACAGAAATAATCTCAGCCCCCTGCGCCCGCAAAGCTTGGAACAAGCCGGGGAAACGCAAGTCATAGCAAATTGTCATGCCAAGACGCCCTACCGGGGTATCCACCACCGTCAATTGCTGCCCCGGCTGGTAGGTATCTGACTCTCGGTAGTGGCCATGAAGATCGTTGATATCCACATCAAACATGTGAATTTTATCGTAGCGTGCTTTAAGCTCGCCCTGATCATCGAAAAGCAAGCTACTGGTGGTAATAAGATCCGGAGACTCACGGCTTATCAACGGCATTGATCCTACCTGAATCCACACGCCATATTTACGCGCCATCTCACGGACTTCCTGCTGCAATGGCCCGTCATTGTGCTGCTCTGCATGGTGACGATAGGAGGCAGCATTGGCAAATAGCAATGCATTTTCCGGCGTCATCACCAGTTGAATACCTGAGTTTAACTGTTTGATCTGCTGCTCAATTTGAGCCAGATTATCACGGGTATTTTCACCGCTGCATAACTGTAATAATGCGACATTGGCATTTTTCATGGCGCCTTACTCTCCTTTAGCTGGCGTAATACTTCATGGATGGCCGGTTGATCCAAGCTACCGGTAATTTGATAGCGAATCAGCGAGACCTTGCTCCATAACGGCCCTAAAATCTTGGAGGCCGCAAATACCGCAGCCCCCACCACCGGGTTAATCGCAAAGGCGGTTGCGACACCGACAGTGGCTGAAATTTCTGGAGTGATGACCGCTTCCATGGCTATCTGGCGCTTAACCAAATCAACATTTCCGCTCATGGCAATATCGGCCGCCAACCCATCAATCACTAAATCATTAGTATGCATCACACCGTTTTTGATATTGGCGGTGCCTCGAATAGAATCAAACGCGAAGTCACGACTAAACGTATCACTAAAATCAAGTTGGAGTTTACGTAATAATGCGTCAAAGCTTACCAGACGCAATAACTGGCCCGCTCGCCCTCCGCCCATATCCGTCAGTAGCCCTCGACCCAATCGGCTTTTTATCGTCCCATTCAGGGTATTAATTTGTGGTTGCCATGGAACCCCGCGCCAACTGATGTCTGCACTGATATCAAATGGCGCATCCTTTATCGGCGTCATCAAACCAAAGAATGAATTAGTTTCATCTATTTTGGGTCCACTCAGAGCAATGTTAAGCGACGTTTTATCGCCTAAACTGTCTTGCTGCCACTGCCCCGAAATTTTAGCTCGACCATTACCCGCTTCAATAAGCCCGTTAGAGAGCGTCAGAACCGAGCCTTTAGGCACTAAATCCGCATTCACCCGTCCGATACTCTGCCCTAAAACCCAACACTCTTTGCAGCGCAGTTGCAGGGCTGGCCAGTCATGAAACGATAATGCGCTAGGGCTTTGTGGCTCCTGCAACGCCGCTTTCGCTAATGGATCATTCTTTTCGTTTCCTGCCCATTGCGGATTGTAATAAAGATAATCAATATCAGCATGCCATGGTCCGCTTTCCGCCATTAACAAACTGCCATTCACTTCTTGACCTTTTGCCGTGACTTTGGTGCCCGCCAGCAATGGCTCTAGCTGCAATGTCAGGTCATGCCAAGCTTGGCCACCAATCAAGAGTTGTGGTGTTTGTAATATCAACCGCTGAGGGAGAATGACATTGGATTTGCTCCCTTGCATTTTGGGTTGAGCAGAGGAGGTAAAAGAGGCATTTGCGGCGGAAAACTCAGGTGCCAGTAAAGCCAACCAGCGTTCACCATCGAGATTAGGCAACTTGAGCACTAACCCTTTTTCATCAGGCAGTGGCGGTGTTTTTTTGCTATCGGTTTGCCAGATAGCACGAGCCAGTTCCACTTGATCCTTTTGCAGCAACCATTGGCTATTAAATCTATTGTTACCACCCGTGCTCCCCGACAGAATAAAGCTGTCCAGCCCGCCGACGGCCTTAACCTGCAATGGCAACGATTGACCGCTGGCTTTATCTAGCGGTGGAGGTAAGTGACTGCTCACTTTTTTAAGATCAGCCGTGACATCAATTTTATAATCTGGCTGACCATTTTTAGGTAACTGCACTGCAACTTTGCCTTGCCAGTTCGCGCTACCACTGAGTAATTTCGCCACATCATCCGGTACACCTGGTAATTTGGCCGGCAGCCAGTCCCCTTGTAGGCCAACATTGACCAAAAAGTTCTTAGGTTGCTCTTCAGTTGTGAAATCCACACTCAGTGGCTGCCCGAACCAGTTAGCGGATAACGTATCGCTGTCCAGATTGCCGTCATTGAAACGGAATTTACCGCTGATATTCTCCAACTGGCTTTGCAGTGGTTTAACCAACAGGCTGTTATTCTTCAAGGTCACTTCACCGCTGGCATGGGTGATGCGGTTCTCCTCAAGGGGAATATCTAGGTGTAAGCGCCCACTAACCGCTCCTCCGACCTGAAGTTCTTCAAGCGTTTGAGCCACAGAATCATTAAGAGGAGTGTGGGTGAAGTAGTCATGAACATCGCGCCCTTCACCGGCAACCTCGGCATCGACATACAGTTTTTCTTTCAGATAATCGGGAATAATCGCACGGATATTGCTGCCGGTAACGTTACCCAGCATGGCATGAGGCGCATTCATCCACAGACCTTCATTAAGGAAATCGAGATCGATCGCTAAATTCTCTAATGCAGGCCAATCTGGCTGAAACGCGAAGGTCGCATTACGCAACGGGACATAGACTTGGAATTGGCCCTCTTTATGTTGATAAGGGAAATAATGCGGGTTGCCGTTATAAATCAGCGTAGCATTATCCACCTGCCCGCCCTGTAACGCTTGGGTCAGGTAGTCGGCCAATTTCTTGCCCATTAATGGAACCGGGAAGTAGCGCCAAGCATCGGTTGCATCATACAGACGAATACCTGTCAGAATCTTAAGCCATGGTTGCCCTTTATTCGGCTGCATATAACGGAAACTGCCATTGCCCCACAAGGATTTTGCCCTAATATCTAGCTGATCGCTCCACAACTCCCAACCATTATCATCGGCCTGCCAATTCACGATACCACTGGCCTTGCTGACCTCTAATGGGGCGCGGAACATGTCACCGTAAGGTAATGTGCTGTTGTTAAGATTGATATCCAACCGCCCAAGCTCGGCAGTCCCACTCAGCGCACCAGCAAAATTATTCACTCCCGGAAGCAAATCCCAGTGCTGCCAACTGATATCGTGCCATTTAGCTTGGAAACGCGTTCTTTGTGGTTGGCTGATCGGGATATCTAATGCCAGCGCGTCCACGATCCCTTGTGGTTGTAAATCCGCCCAGCGCTTCATGAGTTCAGGGGTAAAAAGGGATACTGTCGGCAATAACGGTCCGACACGTTCGAGCTGAATATTAGCAGCGCGAATACGTAATTCTTGAGATTGGTCTGGGCCAATAAATTGAGTATTTTCAGGTAACCACAACGCAGACAGACGCCCTTTCGGCCACGCTTGCCCGTCAGTTTTGAGACTCAATTCTGGTGCATCAATTTGCCAACCGCGGCCTTGACGATGGCCTTCCAGAACAAAATTATCCACCGCGAGCTGATGAGATTGCTCACCGACCGTCCAATTGGCTTGCCCCTGACTGAGCAGAACATTGCCGCTGTAGATTTCGCCACTTTTAATGCTCAACCACGCTGCCAGACTAAATTCGGCACTGTCTAACCCGGTATTATTGTGTAACCAGCGGCTAATCCAAGGTTTCAGGTCGATATTATCGGCCTGCATATAAACAGTGCCATTATTTAAAATACCCTGATTATCATGCAGATCCATCCGCACCATCACGACACCATGCTGACCATTAATGGTCGAAAGGCTAATTTGCCCTTCCGCTCGATGCCGGCTGGGGGAGTTGAGCCACGTCAGTTGCGGGATCTCTAATTCGGCACGCGGGCCTGATGGCGTGAGAAATGAAATACGGCTGTTGCGCAGATCGAAATGGTCTAATTGGCGCAGGAAGATATCAGTAATCGTGCTGGCTTCAAGGCTACTGCTGCTGTTCTGCTGCCGATCCAATGTGGTGTGCAAATCTAGCTGCAACTGATAGAACGTCATATCGCGGAACTGCCAGCGCCGATGCAGTAGGGATTGCCAAACATCCAGCGCAAGAGTTACCCGTTGCACCTGCCAATCGGCTTTCGGCAATGTCGCTCGAATATCACGCAACTCCAACGTCGGGCCAAAGGTTTCCCACGTCCCTTGCATGAATCCCACTTCCAGTGGGATACCGCTGATGGACTGAACCTTAGCCACGATTTGTGTACGATAGTCGTTGATGTGAGGCAGCATCATGCGTAGCCCACTGACTAACAGTGCCACCACAACAATAATTGTGGCGCCTGTCGCAAACATTATCCTGGGCAGTCGCCTCACACTTCTCTCCTTGCCATCCCTGTAAGGCCGGGAGGCTCTTACATCATCACCACATCAAACTGTTCTTGGTTATACAGTGGCTCAATCTGAACTTTAACCTGCTTACCAACAAAAATTTCTACTTCCGCTAATGCATGAGACTCTTCACCTTTCAGTGCCTCTCCTACCGCCGGAGAAGCATAGACCAAGAAGCGGTCAGAATCATAAGCATGATGGACACGGACAATTTCACGCAAGATCTCGTAGCACACCGTTTCGACTGATTTGACCGTGCCGCGCCCACGGCAAGTTGGGCATTCATTGCATAGCACATGCTCAATACTTTCCCGCGTACGCTTACGCGTCATTTCTACTAAGCCTAGCTGAGAGAAACCGTTAATACTGGTTTTTACTCGATCTTTACTCAGTGCCTGTTCCAGTGAATGCAATACACGTCGACGATGTTCTTCATTACTCATGTCAATGAAATCAATAATGATAATCCCACCCAGATTCCGCATCCGCAGTTGGCGTGCGATGGCCTGAGTCGCTTCAATATTGGTATTGAAAATCGTCTCATCAAGATTACGATGACCGACAAAAGCGCCAGTATTGATATCCACTGTGGTCATGGCTTCAGTCTGGTCAATAATCAGGTAACCTCCTGATTTTAACTCAACTTTACGCTCCAGAGATCGCTGTATTTCATTTTCGACATCATAGAGGTCGAAAATGGGCTGTTTGCCAGTATACAGCTCCAACTTTTCAGTCATTTCTGGAATATATTCACTGGTAAACTCCACCAGCAAATCATAGGTTAATTTGGAGTCGACACGAATTTTATCCAATGCCGCACCAGCAAAATCACGCAGCACACGTTGTGCCAGAGCCATCTCGCCATATAACTTGCATTTGGTATTGTTGCGTTTTTTCCGCTCCTGAACTTTCGTCCACAAGCGTTTGAGGAAAGCGGCATCAGCAGAAAGTTCCTCTTCACCAATCCCTTCTGCAGCAGTGCGAATAATAAAACCGCCTTGCTCATCACAATAGCCGGTCACGGTTTTTTTCAGCCGTTCGCGTTCAGCTTCACTTTCAATTCGCTGGGAAACACCGACATGAGCAGCCCCTGGCATCAAAACCAGATAGCGCGAAGGTAGGGTGATATCGGTGGTTAAACGTGCGCCTTTAGTACCAAGCGGGTCTTTCACCACCTGCACGATTAAATCCTGCCCCTGGCGCACCAGTTCAGCAATATCGCGCACATTGAAATTTTTCTGCTCATCCCCAGCCACACATTCGGTGTGGGGCATGATGTCGGAAGCATGGAGGAAGGCGGCCTTATCCAGACCAATATCGACGAAAGCCGCTTGCATGCCCGGTAGCACCCGGCTGACACGACCCTTATAGATATTACCGACGATCCCTCTTTTCGCTTCACGTTCGATATGTATTTCTTGCAGGATGCCACCGTCAATGTAGGCAACCCGCGTTTCAGACGGTGTAATATTGACCAGTAATTCAGCTGTCATGTATTCCTCTCACATTACGTAGCGCAATGAAATTACTTAGTAATTCATGGGTTTCTACCAACGGCAGTCCTACAACGGCATGGTAACTGCCGGTAATGGATCTGACGAAACAACCACCTTTCCCCTGAATACCGTACGCGCCCGCTTTGTCCATGGGTTCACCGGTAGCAATATAATCACTGATTTCCAACTGGGATAACACGCGAAATGTCACATCTGTCACAACCATGGCAGATAACAAATCGTGTCGATCAGCCAGCGACACCGCAGTAATCACTTGATGTTGCTGGCCTGACAACGTACTTAATATTTGCTGCGCGTGTGCTTTATCTCGTGGTTTTTCTAATACTTGCCCATTTAATACCACAATAGTATCTGCCCCTAAGACAGGTAAATCTTGTGGTGCGACCTTCACCCCTGCCTGTGCTTTGTCCTGCGCCAAACGCCGGACATATTCTTGTGCACTTTCTTCTGGTCGACGTTGCTCTTCGACCTCTGTTTTGAGCACCTCAAAAGGGACACCAAGCAGAGTTAATAATTCACGGCGACGTGGAGAACCAGAAGCGAGGTACAGGGCGGTCATGAGTCTTAATTCCTTATTGCACCGCAAATTGACGGCGAATTTTGCGCATTAACAAAAATAGCCAAGGCCACAAAATACCGTTGACTACACTACTCCAGAAAACTTCGGGGCGGAATGAGACGTTACTGACTAAAAACTCCGACCAGAACACCACGACATCCATTGTCAGCGAAAGCAGCATCACAATGAGCGCCTGCTGCCACAATGCCATATTGCGAAATAGCTGAAACTTGAATGCCACCAGATAAGCAATAATGCTCAGTGCCAGCGCCCGAACGCCAAGAGTTGAACCTAAAATAAGATCCATAATCAGCCCGAGGATAAAGCCAGTCCCAACATTGACACGATGTGGCAATGCCATTACCCAATAAATAAGGACCAGGGCCAGCCATGAAGGGCGGAACATATAAATCTGTTCTGGCCACGGCATAATTTGCAGCACCATGGCAATCAGGAAAGACAACCAAATCACCCAACGGCCATTACTGCTGTAGCGGTTCATGGTGACACTCCTGGCGCAGTCACTGCTGTTGGTGTCGCAGCAGCAGGTGGTGCCGGTGGCCCCATCTCATCTGCGGCAGGCAATACTTGCGACATCATGGGAGCCAAACGTTCATTTGCGACACGGCGAACTTCATCTGGAGGCAAAGGTATGTCGCCATTACGATCCGCGCCCCACAACAGCAAAAGGTAACGCAAACGCTGCAAATCCGCCGTCGGACGAGCTTGAATCACCGTATAAGCACGCTGGTTATCAACTTTGACTGATGAAACGACAGCAACAGGATATCCTTCAGGGAAACGCCCCCCTAAGCCAGATGTCACTAACACATCACCGACGCGAATATCTGTATTGCTTGGTAAATGCTCTAATAATAAGTCATCAGTGCAACCACTCCCGGCAGCAATAACTCGAATATCATTTCGCAGCACCTGAATAGGGAGAGCGTGTGAGGTATCACAAATCAAGAGCACTCGGCTGGTTAATTTACTCACAGCGACCACCTGACCTACGACACCGCGGTCACTGATGACCGGCTGGCCTTCGTAAACGCCATTGTTAGAACCTTTGTCGATAACCACTTGATCACTATATGGATCTGTCCCACTGGACATCACCTGCGTCACCATTTTCTGTTCATCTTGACGCAGCGGGGAGCCGAGCAATTCACGTAAGCGGTTATTTTCCTGCTTAAATTGCCCAAGTAACTGCAAATCTGTATTTTTCAGCAACAGTTCTTGGCGTAATGCACGATTTTCCAGCTCCAATTGTTGGTGGGTAGCCAGAGTTTCAGAAACGTTATCGAGAACTTTGCGTGGCCCATTGGCCAAAAAATAGAAAGGGCTAACGGCGGTATCCATATAAGTACGTATTTTAACAAATGTACCTAATCGGCTATCCGCTATAACTAAAATAATGGCTGCAAGAACGGCAAAGAACAACCGCAGTTGCAGGGATGGACCCCGGCTAAAAATCGGCTTCATAAATTATGGGTATTCCTTGACGGCATGAAGGAGGAAGCGCCAAATCTGAATCACCCTTTCGTACTTGACGTTACAGCAGCATCCACGGCCTTAACGCATCCGAAGAACTGACCTGAACCAGTTTATTCGAATGCGTTATTGCCTGGCTGCACGCCTATGACGTCTAACCTGGGTAGAGATTTATCTGACCGGCCCTTCTCCTTTTGGCTGACTATTCTTCGCTGAACAAATCGCCGCCATGCATGTCGATCATTTCCAGCGCTTTACCACCACCGCGAGCGACGCAGGTCAATGGATCTTCTGCCACCACCACTGGGATACCGGTTTCTTCCATCAGCAAACGATCCAGATTGCGTAGCAATGCGCCACCACCAGTCAACACCATGCCGCGCTCTGAAATATCAGATGCCAACTCTGGTGGACACTGTTCCAGCGCAACCATAACCGCGCTAACAATACCGGTCAGTGGCTCTTGCAGCGCTTCAAGGATCTCATTGGAGTTCAGTGTAAAGCCACGTGGAACCCCTTCAGCAAGGTTACGGCCACGCACTTCAATTTCCAGAACTTCATCACCCGGATAAGCAGAGCCAATACTGTGCTTGATACGTTCGGCTGTTGCCTCACCAATCAATGAACCGTAGTTACGACGCACATAATTAATGATGGCTTCATCAAAGCGGTCACCACCGATACGAACGGAAGATGAATAAACCACGCCATTCAGAGAGATAACCGCCACTTCGGTAGTACCACCACCAATGTCCACAACCATGGAGCCGGTCGCTTCAGAAACGGGCAGACCTGCGCCAATTGCCGCCGCCATTGGCTCTTCAATTAAGAACACTTCACGCGCACCTGCGCCTTGGGCTGATTCACGGATCGCACGGCGCTCAACCTGAGTTGCCCCGACCGGTACGCACACCAGCACACGCGGACTTGGGCGCATAAAGCTGTTGCTGTGAACTTGCTTGATAAAGTGTTGCAGCATTTTTTCAGTGACAAAGAAGTCGGCGATAACGCCGTCTTTCATCGGGCGAATCGCTGCGATATTGCCAGGGGTACGCCCCAGCATCTGTTTGGCATCATGGCCCACAGCCGCAACGCTCTTCGGTGAACCGGCACGATCCTGACGAATAGCAACCACTGAAGGTTCATTCAGTACAATGCCTTGTCCTTTAACATATATAAGGGTATTGGCGGTACCCAAGTCGATGGACAAGTCGTTGGAAAACATGCCACGAAATTTCTTAAACATAACGAAAGGATAATCCTGCAAGCTGGGGGCGAAAAATAAAATCCGCCTACTTTACCAACCACACGAAGCAGCGACAAGGCGCAAAAACGTCCTGATTCGGTGAAAAAGTAGCTGCGTTATTGACATCTCGCTCCATTCAGACCCCATGTTGTTTGAAAAGGTTGAATAAACCCTTGGCACAACACCGATTCTGCGCAACGACCGGCGTAACACAGCACATAAAATCTAACATTTAACCTGATTCTCGTTGGAAGTAAGTGCCCACCAACGATTTACGGAAATGACTGGCATATTCTACGTTAATTTTTGCTCAACGATCAGGCTAAACATGGCCCTAATACGAATATTTTTTCTTTCCGGGGTTCAAAAGCGTGGGTGGAGCAAAAAAATTGCCCTGTCCACCATAAACACCTTTCTCTTTCAGAGTTTGCCATTCTTCACGGGTAAGGACTTCTGCGGCAAAAACTTTCGCGGGTGTCCCTGCACAAGCACCGATCAGGCTATCAACAAACAGCTGATTTTCGTAACGTAAATTAATACTTCTTACTAACCCCGGGTGAAGCTTGATCATTTCAACCCGTAGAGACTTAATATATGAGGTACTGACCACCGTCAATCCGGCCTGCGACACCATGACCTTACAGCCAACACCAAGCAACAAACGCATCATCGGACGGATTTGGCTGATATATTGACACACATCTGCCTCCGCAAGTTCAAAGATAATTCGCTCTCTATCCGATTTTCTGCACTGTAGCAGTGTATCCCGCAGCCAGCGCTGGAAAGGACGCTGCAATAATGAATCAACGCAGATAGAAAATGCCAGAGTTTCGTCCGGCCATAAAGCTAATAAAGGAATTATCCGATCAATTTTTTGACGATCATAACGTTCGCCTAGGCCGAACAGTTGCACCAGAGGCATAAATTCAGCTGCGCGGAGTTCTTGTTCACCATCATATATACGGCTGATTATCTCACGGTGATGGATTTTCCCATCAACGGTTACCACCGGTTTTTGATAAAGCCTTGGGCCACCATTCGCCAGTGTTTGCTCCAATAACGTGCGCCATTTGACACTTCCGCGCCCTTTTTCTGACACTTGAGTATCGTAGATGTACCACCCATTCCCTCCATACATTGCCGCATTTTTGGTCGCCTGTCCCACATTATCCATAATCTGTTCTGCGGAATCGCCGTTGCGGTACGCCACAATACCAATATGTAGTAATGACTCGCGATCAATAACATGAGGTTTGGGTAATGCTCCCACCGCATTAACCAATTGTGCGGCCATGACATCGGCATCTTTTAAGGTTTTGTGTGGAAGTAATATCGCAATATCACTCTGATGATAACGGGCTAATAATGCTGAAGGGTGACGGGCGACAAAAGTAGAAAGCAGGTTAATTAATGAATGCATCAACTCCTGCACCTGCCGATGGTCATCCGTTTCAATTAAACTATCAAAATCAGGTAGTTGTACCATCATAACAACGCCATGAGCACCTGACTCTTCCAGTTGAGTGGTGAGTTGGTTATCAAAAAACTGACGGTTACCAAAGCCGGTTTTGGCATCTCGGGCCGCAAAAGTACGAATTAATGTATCCACATGATTGCGTTCTTCCCTAACTTCGATCAACTCCGCCAATAAATGATCAATAGCACGGCTGGCGCAAGGTGGCCATTCGTGGCCCTCACTACGAATGGCATGTTCACGCTCGCCATTGAGAATGCGTTTCGCCCGCCATTCTAGTTTCTCTTGCCCTGCCGTCTGTTCACGTAACCAGCGGAAACTCAGCAATAGCGTCATGGCAATCACAATCACGGCCAACGATAAAATGGCGACCGCATAAAGGGAGCGAGCATAACTGCTTAGGGGGTCGATATAGGTAAAGTGCATCGAGGCCCCGGGCTGATGCAGCATGGGTACAGCTAGGCTGCGGTAGCGGCTTTTACTGTTCCATGGCGCATAAATAGCGGGGAGTTTGAGATGATATAGCGTACTACTTTCGTTTTGGATGCTGACTTCCAGCACCCCTAGAGTCCGCATCATAATAGGTAGCCATTCGCGTTCTTTATCAGCAGGTTGCAGCAGTAATGACTGATCGTAAGCAGTCACAATCCCCTGAAGGCGATGCTCCATTTTTTTCTGACACAAATAAAAGAAACTTGCCGTGCTACCGAGTAACACCAGACACATCGCCACGACAATCAGCAGCGTCATAAACACAGATAGTTTGGTTGTAAATCTCATCCCTTAACCTTGCGAAGCGCAATTAGGTGAAAAAAAGGCCTCAGTTCCCTCGAATAAACACTATATGACAAAAGCGAGTCATAACACGGATTTTTTACTTCATAGCGCGACTGGGACACTTTAACCCAGCCTTTTACATTAAAGCTTAGTTTACCTGCTTCAAGGATAGTCAGGGTAAAGTTCAACAGCCCGATTTTTGTTCTTGATCAGGCTAGGAAGTTGATGTTGTCGCTATATTGGCTCACTCTTAACTCTTACTTTCTTTGAATTTTTGGAGTGCCATATGCGAGCGCTTGTCCTTGAGCAAACCGAAGGCCGTACCACTGCAGAAGTGCGTGAAATATCGCCTTCACAGTTGCCTGCCGGTAATGTCACCGTTGATGTCAATTGGTCTAGCCTGAATTATAAAGATGCGCTGGCCATCACAGGCAAAGGGAAAATTATCCGTGAATTCCCGATGGTTCCTGGCATTGATTTTGCGGGCACCGTCCACAGCAGCGAAGATCCGCGTTTTCATGTTGGTCAATCCGTGTTGCTGACAGGTTGGGGGGTCGGTGAAAACCATTGGGGAGGGTTGGCAGAGCAGGCTCGTGTTAATGGCGACTGGTTGGTTCCTATGCCTGAGGGGTTAGAGCCTCGCAAGGCGATGATTATTGGTACGGCAGGCTTCACTGCCATGTTGTGTGTCATGGCATTAGAAGAAGGTGGTGTGACTCCTGACAGTGGCGAAGTAGTTGTAAGTGGGGCCAGTGGGGGGGTGGGTAGCACCGCGATAGCCTTACTTTCGGCACTAGGTTATCAAATTGCGGCTATTTCTGGTCGTGACAGCAACAGTGAATACCTCAAAAGTCTGGGTGCTCACCGGGTGTTATCTCGCAATGAATATCTTGATGCTTCACGCCCATTAGAGAAACAGCTCTGGGCGGGCGCGATTGATACCGTTGGCGATAAATTACTGGCTAAGATTCTGGCACAAATGAATTATAACGGGACCGTCGCAGCCTGCGGCTTGGCGGGGGGTTATACCCTTCCAACAACAGTCATGCCCTTTATTCTGCGCAATGTGCGTTTGCAAGGGGTCGATTCAGTGATGACGCCACAACAAAGACGCCTACAAGCTTGGCAACGGTTGCAGAAAATTTTACCTGAGAGCTTCTACCACCAAGCTTCGCAATCCATCACATTGGCTGATGCACCGGCAATGGCTGAACGCTTGCTCGCTAACGATGTCACGGGTAGAACCTTGGTGAAAGTTCGTTAATACTGGGTTAACGCCTGCTGAAAAACGAAAGCCGGGGAGTATTCATCTTCCCGGCGTCCTACCGTAACAATCAGAAATATCATATTTTCCTTTGTCCCCTCGCACTTATTCCCATAACCCGTCATGATTATTATTACCATTAAGGTCAGTCTGACGGAGTCATGCTATGCGTAACTTTTTCCTGAATACCAAGAGCAATTCTTCCGGCACACACAATGTACCGCGCAAACTGACTGAAGCGGATGTGACGCCTGAGAGCATTTTTTATCAGCGCCGTAAGGTATTGCAAGCATTGGGGATCACTGCCGCCACGTTAGCATTACCTACCAGCGCACAAGCAGATTTACTGGCGTGGTTTAAAGGCAATAACCGCCCGAAAGCACCATCGGGCAAGCCATTAGACTTCACTAAATCAACGGCCTATCACCCCGATTTAGCGATGACGCCAGAGGATAAAGTGACGGGCTACAATAATTTCTACGAATTTGGTCAGGATAAAGCCGATCCTGCAGCCAATGCCGGCACACTAAAAACTGAAGGCTGGCAGATTAAAATTGACGGTGATGTCGCTAAACCGATGACGCTTGATATTGATGATCTGATGAAGCGCTTTCCTTTGGAAGAGCGCATCTATCGCATGCGTTGCGTGGAAGCTTGGTCAATGGTAGTACCGTGGATTGGGTTTGAATTAGGAAAATTACTGAAGTTGGTTGAACCGACCAGTAATGCGCGCTATGTCGCGTTTCAAACACTTTATGCGCCAGATCAGATGCCAGGGCAAGAAGATCGCTTTATTGGCGGTGGCCTGAAATATCCTTATGTCGAAGGGTTAAGACTGGACGAGGCCATGCACCCTCTGGCCTTTATGACGCTAGGTGTCTATGGCAAGGCCCTGCCTCCGCAAAATGGTGCGCCATTGCGCCTCATTACCCCGTGGAAATATGGCTTTAAAGGAATAAAATCCATCGTACATATTCGACTGACTCATGACCAGCCCCCCACCACCTGGAACCTGAGCGCACCCAATGAATACGGTTTTTATGCCAATGTGAACCCACATGTGGACCATCCGCGCTGGTCACAAGCGACTGAACGTTTTATCGGCTCCGGCGGCATCCTTGATGTTCAGCGCCAACCCACTCTGCTGTTTAATGGTTATGCCGATCAAGTCGCTTCACTCTATCGTGGTTTGGATCTTCGGGAGAATTTCTAATGCGGCTGAGTTTACGACAAATTAAATGGCTCAAGGTGGCTATCTGGCTGGCGGCAGCGCTGCCCTTGCTGTGGCTAATTTTGTCTGTTGATCAAGGTTGGTTCAGTGCCGACCCCGCGAAAGATATTCAGCATTTTACCGGCCGGATGACCCTTAAACTGTTATTGGCTACGTTGTTGGTCACGCCACTGGCACGATATGGCAAGCAACCTCTACTGATCCGCTGTCGTCGGCTCTTGGGGTTATGGTGTTTTGCTTGGGGGACACTGCATTTAGTCAGTTACTCGGTGCTGGAATTAGGATTGAGCAATATTGGCCTATTAGGACGTGAATTAGTCACCCGTCCCTACCTGACATTAGGCATTATTAGTTGGTTATTGTTACTGTCACTGGCCGTGACATCTACCTTGTGGGCACAACGAAAAATGGGAGCTAACTGGCAAAAGCTGCATAATTTGGTGTATGTTGTCGCCATTCTTGCGCCAATTCATTATCTTTGGTCGGTGAAAACGTTATCGCCACTGCCCATTATTTACGCAGTGACCGCAGCAATATTATTGGCACTACGTTATAAGAAATTTCGGCAATGGTGCCGCTAAAAGTCTGAACTTATCCACGTTCTCCACTCTTTATACCTAACGTCAGTGGTTCGCGTTAGCGGGCGTAGTTAACCTCTGTGCAACATCATGGGCGGAGGGCATAATAAGGTAGTAAGCGCACAATTCGTATTTTTTTCTATTGAATATCTTCGCTGATAAGACCAGTATTTAGCTGCGAATTGCTACGATATCATTAT
Source organism: Yersinia vastinensis (assembly GCF_902726565.1). Lineage (GTDB taxonomy): Bacteria > Pseudomonadota > Gammaproteobacteria > Enterobacterales > Enterobacteriaceae > Yersinia > Yersinia vastinensis. The sequence goes on along the minus strand of NZ_CACVAF010000001.1, from coordinate 100,137 downwards.
AATGCTCGACCTTAGTACCGATCGCAGTGTCAAATTCGTCGTAAAAAGGTGACAAATCGGTGACATCAGGTTATTTTTTACGATGATGTACTAATTGCCGGAGATACCAGCATAATGTCGGATAAGTTTCACATTTTGCTTCTGAATGGCCCTAACTTGAATCTGCTTGGAACGCGTGAACCCGAAAAGTACGGATCCACGACGTTGGCTGATATTATCAGCCAGTTAGAGGTTCAAGCTCAGGGAATGGATGTGGTGCTGTCCAATTTGCAGTCAAATGCAGAACATGTGCTGCTCGATAGAATTCACCAGGCACGGGGTAATATCGATTTTATCCTGATCAACCCAGCAGCGTTTACGCACACCAGCGTAGCACTGCGCGATGCGCTGTTAGGTGTGGAGATCCCGTTCATCGAGATCCATTTATCTAATGTGCATGCTCGGGAGCCATTCCGTCATCATTCATATCTCTCTGATATCGCAGTTGGCGTAATCTGTGGACTTGGCGCAGATGGCTACAACTTTGCTTTACAGGCAGCGGTAAATCGCTTGTCACAACCCAACTAGACCCGAAATAATTCGAGTTGTGGGAAGGCGGCAACTGAGCAAATCCCCGTGAGCTTACATCAGTAAGTGACTGGGGTGAACGAAGGCAGCCAACACACATACGACTCGAAGTATGAAGGGTATAATTGCAACACAAAAAGAGTACGGAATCACACTCATGGATATTCGTAAGATTAAGAAACTGATCGAACTGGTTGAAGAGTCCGGCATTTCAGAGCTGGAAATCTCAGAAGGCGAAGAGTCAGTACGTATCAGTCGTGCTCCTGCCGCACCAAACTACCCAATGATGCAACAGCCATATGCTTTTGCTGCACCACAACAGCAGCCAGCACTGGCCGCCGCCGTTGCTCCAGCACCGGCTGCTGAAGCCGCTGCACCAGCAGCCATCAGTGGTCACATCGTGCGCTCCCCAATGGTCGGTACGTTCTATCGCACCCCGAGCCCAGATGCTAAAGCCTTCATTGAAGTAGGTCAGAAAGTTTCTGCTGGTGACACTCTTTGCATCGTTGAAGCGATGAAAATGATGAACCAAATCGAAGCAGATAAATCCGGTACTGTAAAAGCCATTCTGGTTGAAAACGGTCAACCGGTTGAATTCGACGAGCCTCTTGTCGTCATCGAGTAACGAGGCGTTCCATGCTTGATAAAATCGTAATCGCTAACCGCGGTGAGATTGCGCTGCGTATCCTGCGAGCTTGTAAAGAGCTGGGGATCAAAACTGTGGCAGTTCACTCCACAGCGGATCGTGATCTTAAACACGTGTTATTGGCTGACGAGACTGTCTGTATCGGTCCCGCACCTTCTGTTAAAAGCTATCTGAACATCCCAGCAATCATTTCTGCTGCGGAGATCACCGGCGCGGTGGCTATTCACCCCGGCTATGGTTTCCTGTCTGAAAATGCTGATTTTGCCGAACAGGTAGAACGTTCAGGTTTCATCTTTATCGGGCCTCGTGCCGAAACTATTCGCCTGATGGGTGATAAAGTTTCTGCTATCAGCGCGATGAAGAAAGCCGGTGTACCTTGCGTACCAGGCTCTGACGGCCCACTGAGCGACGATACTGCCAAAAACAAAGCCTTTGCCAAACGAATCGGTTATCCGGTCATTATCAAGGCATCTGGTGGTGGCGGTGGTCGTGGTATGCGTGTGGTTCGTCACGACAAAGATCTTGAGCAATCCATCAATATGACCCGTGCGGAAGCTAAAGCGGCTTTCAATAACGACATGGTTTATATGGAAAAATACCTTGAGAACCCACGCCATATCGAAATTCAGATTTTGGCTGATGGTCAAGGTAATGCTATCTATCTGGCAGAGCGCGACTGTTCTATGCAGCGCCGCCACCAGAAAGTCGTCGAAGAAGCACCAGCACCTGGCATCACCAACGAAATGCGCCGTTATATCGGTGAGCGCTGTGCGAAAGCCTGTGTGGAAATTGGCTATCGTGGTGCAGGTACTTTCGAGTTCTTGTATGAAAACGGCGAGTTCTATTTCATCGAAATGAACACCCGAATTCAGGTTGAGCACCCGGTTACCGAAATGATCACCGGTGTCGATTTGATCAAAGAACAGCTACGAATTGCTGCTGGCCAACCGCTCTCCATCAAACAAGATGAAGTGAAAGTTCACGGTCACGCGGTTGAATGCCGTATCAACGCCGAAGACCCAAATACCTTCCTGCCAAGTCCGGGTAAAATTACTCGTTTCCATGCGCCAGGCGGTTTTGGTGTGCGTTGGGAGTCTCATATTTACGCCGGCTATACTGTGCCCCCGTATTATGACTCCATGATTGGCAAGCTGATCACTTACGGTGAAAACCGCGACGTTGCTATTGCCCGTATGAAAAATGCGTTGGCAGAACTTATTATCGATGGCATCAAAACCAACGTTGAGTTGCAGCAACGCATTATGAACGACGAAAACTTCCAGCACGGTGGAACCAATATCCACTATCTGGAGAAAAAACTCGGGTTACAAGAAACCTGATATTGCGTTTTTCATGCTGTTGATTTTTCTATCAAGGCCGGTAAATTACCGGCCTTTTTTATTACCTAATAAATTGAAATAAAAGATATTTTATTTTGATGTGACTGATGATATTTCATTATCTTGAGTGAGTTCATGTCGCGCCGCCTCGGCAAAAAAATGGCTCCTATCGCGATAAATTGATTTTTTATTTCGCACAAAATAATCAATTCGCTTTATTAAAATATCTGGCAGCGCAATATTAATCCGCTGCTGTTTCCCTTCAAACTCAGATAGATCAACATCAATAACAAACCATGTATCGCAAAATGAATATTCAGGATTAGCCGCATAAACCATAAAACCAGCATCCTTGATATCTTCAACCGAGAACTTCCCGCTGAGAATCATATCTTCAACGGTTAGCAAAATAGCTTCTCTAGCCATAACGGCAATATCTTCCTGAACATCAGCAGCTGAGAAACATCCGTATTCATAAGCAGAAAACGCCGGAACAATTATACCGTATGCGGTTTTTTCATCTTTTGGTGTCTCTACACCTACTGAAAATAACATATGAGCCTCCAACGTCGGCGGGGATCAGATCCCCGCCATTTTCTTGATAGACCTAATAGTACCAATGGGTAAATCCTTTTTCGGATGTGGTACAGGAAATGTCTTTCCTGTTATTGGCGACCACCATATTTGGTGGCTTCCTCCATTATGCCGTTTAAGTTCACACCCCGCGGCCATTAGCTCTTTTATCAGGTCAGTCGATTTCATATGTCCTCCTAACCTGATATTTATTCTACACACGCATACACACAAGACAAGAAGAGATCGGCTGAAAGTGTTGCCAGACACCTCGTCATTCTGATTAGGTTAAGCAACTGAATAAATAGGCATACGATATTTCAGCTAAACAATAATCTGTTTATGAAATATCATGCTGACCGGCTTTTTCTTTTGATTGACATAGCTGGCGTTTCAATGGATGCGGCGAACACCGCTACAAAGCCAAATAAGAAGGGGAAAAATGGACACAAGGTTCCTACAGGCAAACAAAGAAGCACGCTGGGCTTTTGGTTTAACGCTGGCGTATCTGGCGGGCTGGATAATAACCGCCTATTTACCGGGCAATATTCCTGGGTTAAGCGGCCTGCCCGCCTGGTTTGAAGCCGCCTGTATTGCACTGCCACTGCTGTTTATTGTGCTGTGCTACTTAATGGTTCGCGTGATATTTCGTGATATCCCATTGGGGGATGACAATGCAAACTGATGTCATCTTGCCGTTAGTGGGTTATCTGGTGATGGTATTCGGCCTATCCGTTTATGCTTATACCCGCCGTCAGACCGGGAATTTTCTCAACGAATACTTCATCGGCAACCGTTCGATGGGGGGATTCGTACTGGCAATGACCCTGACTGCGACGTATATCAGCGCCAGTTCATTTATCGGTGGGCCGGGTGCTGCCTATAAGTATGGGTTGGGCTGGGTATTACTGGCGATGATTCAGTTGCCTGCGGTGTGGTTATCATTGGGGGTATTGGGTAAAAAATTTGCGATTCTGGCGCGTCGCTATAATGCCGTGACCCTTAACGACATGCTGTATGCCCGCTATCAAAGCCGCTTATTGGTGTGGCTGGCCAGTCTCAGCTTACTGGTGGCGTTTGTCGGCGCGATGACTGTACAGTTTATCGGTGGTGCCCGCCTGCTGGAAACTGCCGCCGGGATCCCTTACGACACTGGCTTACTGATCTTCGGCGTCAGTATTGCACTGTATACCTCTTTTGGCGGCTTCAGGGCCAGTGTACTCAACGATGCTCTACAAGGGCTGGTGATGTTAGTCGGCACCATTTTGCTGTTAGTCGCCGTGATTCATGCCGCGGGTGGAATACACAAAGCGGTCGAGACGTTACAGCATATTGATCCCGCATTAGTCTCTCCTCAAGGTGGCGATCAGATCCTCGACTTGCCCTTTATGGCCTCTTTTTGGATCTTGGTGTGCTTTGGGGTTATTGGCCTACCGCATACTGCGGTGCGATGTATTTCGTATCGTGATAGCAAAGCAGTACACCGTGGCATTATCATTGGCACCATTGTCGTCGCCATCTTGATGTTTGGTATGCATTTGGCGGGTGCGCTGGGTCGGGCTATCTTGCCGGATCTGAAGATCCCGGATCAGGTGATCCCCACATTGATGATCACCGTGTTGCCACCTTTTGCCGCCGGGATCTTTCTCGCCGCTCCTATGGCGGCGATTATGTCGACTATCAATGCCCAACTGTTGCAATCGTCAGCCACTATTGTGAAAGATTTATACCTTAATCTGCGACCACAAGAGCTGAAGAATGAACGCAAATTGACGCGTATTTCCAGCATGTCGACACTGATCCTTGGGCTGTTACTGCTGCTTGCCGCCTGGCGCCCACCTGAAATGATTATCTGGCTAAATCTATTAGCCTTTGGTGGTTTGGAAGCGGTATTCCTTTGGCCATTGGTGCTGGGGCTATACTGGGAGCGCGCCAACGCTCACGGTGCGCTTAGTTCAATGATTGTGGGTGCGGTATGCTATACCGTGCTGGCCAGTTTCGATATTAAGATAGCCGGCCTGCACCCGATAGTCCCATCGCTGGTGCTTAATCTGCTGGCGTTTTACATCGGCAATCAGTTTGGTGACCGAGCACGAGCGCGACAACCCGCAGTGGTCAGTGCTGATTAAAACTAATTTAAACGACCCCCTTTATCGCCGCAGGCAGAATGGGGTCATGAGAGAATGACTATGCCTTGGATCCAACTCAAGTTAAACACGACCGGTAATCAGGCCGAATCCCTTGGTGATGCGCTGATAGAAAGCGGTGCTGTCTCGGTAACGTTTCAAGATACCCACGATAATCCGGTATTTGAACCGCTGCCGGGGGAAACTCGTCTGTGGGGCGATACCGATGTGATTGGCCTGTATGATGCCGAGACTGACATGGCGGCAGTGATCGCTATGCTGGAATACAATCCTCAGCTCGGCAAAGGCTTTATCCATAAAATTGAACAGTTGGAAGATAAAGATTGGGAACGTGAATGGATGGATAACTTCCATCCGATGCGTTTTGGTGAGCGTCTGTGGATCTGCCCAAGCTGGCGTGATGTGCCCGACCCAACCGCCGTGAACGTGATGCTAGACCCAGGTTTGGCCTTCGGTACAGGTACCCACCCGACCACAGCATTATGTCTGCAATGGCTCGATGGCCTCGATCTGGAAGGCAAAACCGTTATCGACTTCGGCTGCGGCTCTGGCATCCTGGCAATTGCAGCCTTAAAGCTCGGTGCAGCACACGCTATTGGCATTGATATCGATCCGCAAGCTATTCAGGCCAGTCGTGATAACGCACAGCGTAATGGCGTTTCAGAGCGTTTGGCGCTGTATCTGTCAAAAGACCAGCCAGCCGACCTCTCTGCTGACGTGGTGGTTGCCAATATTCTGGCAGGCCCGTTGCGTGAATTGGCCCCACTGATCAGCGTCTTGCCGGTTGCTGGTGGTCATCTCGGCTTGTCTGGCGTGCTGGCAACACAGGCTGCTGGCGTTGCTCAAGCCTACGAGGATAAATTCATCCTAGACCCTGTGGCTGAGAAAGAAGAGTGGTGTCGTATTACCGGTGTACGTAAAGAGCACTAGCATTTCCCTGCGTCAGGCTGCAATCCATCAGGCACTATTTTTAACCGAAATGAGATGCCTGACGCATTTATATCTATTCTTTATCGTTGATTTGATGAATAAATCAGCATCTTCAACCACTATTATGCTACGCCGGCAGTTGATGATGATGTTGTTTAATAGAAAATACTAAAGCGCACAAATTAACCAATTAACACTAACGCCATGTTATATATGGATAAATAATTAATTAACCAAGATTCGTCCGTAATTTATCGCTCTTTTTTCATCAATTGGTCAAAGTTTGGCCTTTCATCTGAGCGCAAAAATGCGTAATATACGCGCCCTTACGGACACAGTGTGGTCATTCTTTGTCTATGCGTATTGGACACTTCCAGCTTACAAATTGCCTGATTGCCGCCCCGATGGCGGGCATCACAGATCGCCCCTTCAGAGCGCTATGTCATGGCATGGGGGCTGGGATGGCTGTATCTGAAATGCTCTCCTCAAATCCAGAGGTATGGCGTACGGATAAGTCGCGTTTGCGCATGGTTCATAGTGATGAGCCTGGAATTCGTACCGTGCAAATTGCCGGTAACGACCCGGATGATATGGCAGCAGCCGCCAGAATTAATGTGGCGAATGGTGCCCAAATCATTGACATCAATATGGGATGTCCGGCCAAGAAAGTGAACCGCAAACTGGCAGGATCGGCATTATTGCAGCATCCTGATCTGGTCAAACAGATCCTCTCCGCAGTGGTTAATGCGGTAGATGTGCCGGTAACGCTGAAGATCCGGACTGGTTGGTCTGCCGAACACCGTAACTGTATAGAAATTGCCCAACTGGCTGAAAGCTGTGGTATACAAGCCCTGACAATTCATGGCCGAACCCGTTCTTGTCTGTTTAATGGTGAGGCGGAGTACGATAGCATTCGGGCAGTTAAGCAGATTGTTTCCATTCCCGTTATCGCGAATGGAGACATCACTGACCCGCATAAAGCCAGAGCGGTGCTTGACTACACTGGGGCTGATGCCCTGATGATAGGACGTGCCGCTCAGGGAAGACCTTGGATCTTCCGGGAAATCCAGCATTATCTGGACACTGGGGAGCTGCTGCCACCAATGCCACTCGGCGAGGTACAGCGCTTGTTAAACGGGCATATACGGGAATTGCACGACTTTTATGGTCCAGGCAAGGGATTTCGTATTGCACGTAAGCACGTCTCTTGGTATCTCCAGGAGCACGCCCCTAACGACCAGTTTCGGCGCACATTCAACGCCATTGAGGATGCCAGCGAACAGCTGGAGGCGTTGGAGGCATATTTCGAAAATCTTGCGTAAACAGAAAAAAGAGCTGACAGAACTATGTTCGAACAACGCGTAAATTCTGACGTACTGACCGTTGCAACCGTAAATTCACAAGATCAGGTGACTCAAAAGCCTTTGCGTGACTCGGTTAAACAAGCACTGAAGAACTATTTTGCTCAACTGAATGGTCAGGATGTGAGTGACCTGTATGAGTTGGTACTGGCTGAAGTTGAACAGCCATTGTTGGACATGGTGATGCAATACACCCGTGGCAACCAAACCCGCGCTGCCCTGATGATGGGCATCAACCGTGGCACGCTGCGTAAGAAATTGAAAAAATACGGCATGAACTGATACTAGTCAGTTAAGGTGTTGTTTAAAAAGGCGTACTCCACACGGAGCGCGCCTTTTTTATTAGCTAATTTCTACCCGATTACGGCCCTGCTGTTTTGCACGGTATAACGCTTCATCCGCACGCTTTAGCGCATCTTCTGGCATCCCTTCCCCACTCCAGTACGCTACCCCCAATGAAATAGTGATAGGCCGAATATCGGGCATCGCCATCATCTCTACATTGTGGCGCAGCCGGTTGGCGACTTGAATCGCGACATCTGGTGTTGTGGCGGGCAGCAACATCAGGAACTCTTCCCCACCGCTGCGGCACAGGATATCGGTATCACGAGAGCTTTCACGGATCTGTACCGCCAACTGCTTGATCACTTCATCACCGACATCATGACCGTAAGAGTCATTGATCGATTTAAAATGATCAATATCCAATGCGATAACAGAAAAATGCTGTTCAAGTTGTGCGATTGGCTCGAGTGTCGTGGCCAATCCGCGACGGTTATACAGGCCTGTCATCGGGTCGGTTTGTGCTTCAAACCTCAGCTTGCCAATTTTCTTTTGCAACAAACTGATGCCGATCAGTAGCGCCCTTTTCAACTGTGTAGACTCAAAATACCAAGACGGTATCTCTTTGATGCTATTGGCAATATCTGGTTTATCCATATCATTGGCACTGCCTGCGAGCAGCCACAGCGGGCGGGCAATCATCCGAGACAATAGCCAGACTCCCAGCAATGTGAGCAGCGCCAGTGGAGTGATGTGACCCAATCCTTTTAGCATTAGCCCCTCAAGCGGTTTTAAAGTCGACACCTCTGGGCGTAAAGTAATAATTTGCCACCCCGATGGCTCCACCACAGCATAGCCTGCCAACATCGATTCACCGTCAGAGTTAGTCACGATTAAACTGCCATTGGTGGCAGCTTTCGTCATCTCGGTGAGCGCCTTTGGCTCAAGTATCTCCCCGACACGGCTCATATTTCGGTGGTATAGAATGCGCCGCTCACTGTCTAGTACGACGATATAGGAACCATCGCGATAGTAATGCTCGCCCAGTAACGCGTTTAAAATACTTTGCTTACGTAAGTAAATGGTTCCCCCGATGTAACCGCGATAGCGCCCATCAGGCGTGATAATCGGTGTCGAAATATTGATGACCAGATTATTAGCGGCAGACATATAGGGATTACTGATTACTGGACGACGTAGTTTTAGCGCTTCCACTGAACCGGGTGATGTCAAGCTGTGGCCCAATAACTGAAGACTATCAGGTGATGTGGCGCGCACAATGCCGTGAACGTCAGTTATTACAACTGAGTTAAAACTGTCAGTTTGGTATTTTAGTCGGGCTGTTTCCGCTTGCAGAGCGGCCTGATCGTCAAAATGCTTTGCTGCAATCTCGCTGCTGTAGTGCAGTTGCTTCTCGGCACTTTTTAGAAAAATTTCGGTGCTGGATGCCAGCTTAGTGGCATAAACACGATTAGCTTCTAAGGTGTTATCAATGAGTAGCTGCCGCTGTACCCGATAACTGGCATAAAAGCTGTTTGCCAGCGTTACAAAAGCACTCATCACAGCCAAAATAAGGATTAAGCGACCGAGGTCGAGGCGAAAAATCTTGGTAGAAAGAATCGAGCGTGACACGACAACATTCCTGAGGTGAGAGGCCAGCTATATTTGGCACTGACGGTAACACGAAAAGAATGCCGGAACTCGCCTATATTACGTCTGCTCAATATTATCTCTTCAAACGAATCATTATCACGCTATAGTCATTATTAACAGTTATCTATACTCAATGTCGTTGGCATCGACTCGCAGTGCTGCAACATCAAGTAATAAGGGTATGACTAAAGTCTGACTTGTGCTGAACATAGGGGTTTAATATGAATAAACTGATTATTGCTGTAGCGCTCGCCGCTACTGTTTTAAGTGGATGTGCTAACAATAGAACAGCCTCTGGTGATACTTTCACTGCTTCTCAAGCAAGACAGGTGCAGACGGTGACCTATGGCACAGTGGTTTCTGCACGTCCAGTGACTATTCAGGGTGGCGATAAAAATAACGTCGCCGGGGCCATTGGTGGTGCGGTGGTCGGTGGGTTCTTGGGGAATACCATCGGTGGTGGCCGTGGTAATAGTCTAGCAACTGCGGGTGGTGTCGTTGCTGGTGGTATGGCGGGCCAAGGTGTGCAGAGCGCAATGAATCGCAGCGAAGGTGTACAACTGGAAATTCGTCGAGATGATGGCAGCAGTATCGTTGTCGTTCAGGCGCAAGGTCCCACCCGTTTCAGTGCAGGCCAACGAGTGATTATTGCCAGTGATCGCAGCGGTACCGTGACAGTTTCTCCTCGTTAAATTTAAATGCCGGGGGAATTCCTCCGGCTTTGAATGACCCAAGAGATAAAAAATTCAGCTCGGTTTTTATCACTGTAATGGGCTGTTTCATAACAGTAAAAACACGGTAAAAGCCATGCAATTAGATGAAAAAACCATTGATATTGATTATGGGAGTCAAATATTAGGTTGCCACAGGGAATGTGTTGTGGTTAAATAGCTTCATCGGTTTGGAACACAGACCTTATGAAAGCAGTTTTAGTAAAGCAGTCCTCAGTTCAAGCGTTATCCATAGATATCCCTTCTCCGTGAGTCTCCTCCTAAGTGCCTAAGTAAGTTACCCTCTGAAAGACAGACCACGTTCGCTACACAATTGTGGCAAAAAATAATTGAAGGAAGTTTCTCTATGTCTAATAAAATGACTGGTTTAGTAAAATGGTTTGACGCTGGTAAAGGTTTTGGTTTCATCACTCCTGCTGACGGCAGCAAAGATGTGTTCGTGCACTTCTCTGCTATCCAGAGCAATGATTTCAAAACCTTAGATGAAGGCCAAAAAGTTGAGTTCTCTATCGAGAATGGCGCTAAAGGCCCATCAGCGGTAAACGTAATCGCACTGTAATATTGTGTGATTCGGGGGAGCAGGCTGCCAATAGCGATGACGGCCAGACCCGAGCAGAGTAGCTGCTCCCCAAGTAACAAAGTAGTACCGGTTGACAGTAACATTTATGCCAAGCAGTTTTAGTAAAGCAGTTCCCCGTATTAGCGTTATCAGACAGATACCTCTTCTCCGTGAAATTCCTTCTAAGTGCCCCATAAGTTGTGCCCAAGCCTATTCGCTCGCCTATGGCGGCAATCAAAAAATAATTGAAGGAAGTTTCTCTATGTCTAATAAAATGACTGGTTTAGTAAAATGGTTTAACGCTGATAAAGGTTTCGGTTTCATCACTCCTGCTGACGGCAGCAAAGATGTGTTCGTACACTTCTCTGCTATCCAGAGCAATGATTTCAAAACCTTAGATGAAGGCCAAAAAGTTGAGTTCTCTATCGAGAATGGCGCTAAAGGCCCATCAGCGGTAAATGTTATTGCTCTGTAAGAGACAATAATACATACCCAAGTCATTGGTGTTGCAGCCAATATTGTTGCAACTTCAATGTACAGGGTAAATCGGAATAATTTACGATAGCGATGAAGGTGATAGCCCTGAGCAGTTAAATTACGCCGTGAAAAATAACCCGCCTTTGTGCGGGTTTTTTGTTAGTGAAAATATGTTCCTATCAATAATAATATTAAATATTTTCCAAATTCATGTGAGATATTCAATAAGCGGAGTTTATGCGTTATCGATTATTTTTCTTTTATACACTTAACTCACAAGAATTATCCTAACCATATCCTTCCTTTTTATTATCTTGTCTATTGCGGCGAAATCATGCTGTTTTAAAAGATAATATCCCGCTACATATAATTAAAAAAGTAAAGTAATCGCTAAATTTAGTCTGAATCACTCTGTTCAGAACAATATATCTTTCACTCCTCTCATCGACACTCCGTAGAATATAAGAATGACTTTGATCAAAATGAATACGTTATTTTGTCTATACAGTTATTTCATATAATCACTGCCTCAATAATTTAATTATTATCTCCTGTTGACTGGCGATGATTAGCACTGCACATAAAATAGCATCAGGGTAAATAATTATGTCGATACTCAAAACACGTTTAGGAAGAATGCTGCTTATCCTATTTATTGGGGTAGGTATCTGGTTTAGTCCAGTACCGGAATCAGTTGATCCACGCGCCTGGCACCTCATGGCGGTCTTTGCCGCAACGGTCATTGGTCTCATTCTCTCGCCATACCCATTGGGTGCAATGGCCATATTCAGTCTGACCGTCGTCGCCGCAACCGGTTTATTAAGCATTAAAGAAGTGTTGACCGGCTTTGCTGATCCCACTATCTGGATGATCGCATGCGCTTTCTTTATCTCGCGCGGCTTCATTAAAACCGGATTTGGTCGTCGAGTCGGTTATCTGTTTATCAGTAAATTAGGTCACAGTTCGCTGGGTCTGGCTTATGGTTTGGTACTGACCGATTTGTTATTTGCACCGGCAATGCCCTCAACCTCAGCCCGTTGTGGTGGCATTATCACCCCGCTGTTCCGCTCAATATCGGAAGCCTATGAATCAACACCAGAACGTGGAACCGAACGCAAAATCGGGGCTTTTCTGGTGCAATGTATCTTCCAATGCAATGCCATTACTTGTGCGATGTTCCTGACATCAATGGCCGGTAACCCTATGATTGGTAAGCTGGCAGGAGAGATGGGCATCACCATCACCTGGACCAGCTGGGCATTAGCGGCAATTGTTCCCGGATTAATCTCGCTAGCCGTCATCCCTCTACTGCTGTATCGCTTCTATCCGCCGGAACTGAAAAAAACGCCAGAAATGCGTGCACTGGCAATCGAGAAACTGAAAGAAATGGGGCCGATGAGCCGCAATGAGTGGATTGTATTATCCGTCTTCGTCGGTTTGGTGACACTGTGGGTGTGTGGTTCAGCATTGAATATTGATGCCACCATGACCGCCTTTATTGGCTTGGCCATTCTGCTACTAAGCAGCGCGTTGACGTGGGATGACGTGATTGCTGAGAAAGAGGCATGGCATACCGTTATCTGGTTTGCGGTGTTGCTTACTCTCGCCAGCCAACTGAATAAATTAGGCTTTATCTCCTGGTTTGGCTCATCCATCGCAGGCTCGGTGCAGGGTATGAACTGGGTGCCGATGATGGGAATCCTGCTACTGGCTTACTATTACAGTCACTACATGATGGCCAGTGCTATTGCACATATCAGCGCCATGTATGCAATTTTTGTTTCTATTGCTATCGCTGCGGGCGCTCCCCCCATGTTGACAGTGCTGGTGTTCGGTATGTTCAGCAACTTGTATATGGCAACCACTCATTACTCCGGCGGCCCTGCCCCTATTCTGTTTGGTTGTAACTTTATTCCACTGGCCACCTGGTGGAAAATCGGCTTCCTGATGAGTCTGGTGGTCATCCCTATCTGGTTGATTATTGGTAGTGCTTGGTGGAAAGTGCTGGGCTTCTGGTAAACATTCTAGACAGATAAACGTCGTTATACCGCGCTGTGGCATTGGCGCGGTATTGATCTTTTCATTCCATTCACTCCAATTATGATATAATCACAAAAAAGCTAGCCTCGCTTACCCGATCACCCTCCTTTTCGTGACCATTCACTACGCGAACCCCGCTTTTAATGTAAATATTGCGTCAATTATCGTATTCATGAAAACGATAGTTGACCGACGGTGTCTGAAGATATGTACCGCTATCGAGTGATATCCATATGCGTTACACGTTCACACTTAATGCATAACGATAGAGTTCATATGATAAAGCCGCAGAAATTCCACATTTCCCTGCTCCACCCTCGCTATTGGCTGACTTGGTTTGGCCTTGGTGTACTGTTCCTGCTAGTCCAGTTACCCTACCCGGTGCTGAATAAATTAGGGATTTGGCTGGGGCGCACCTCAATGCGCTTCCTCAAACGGCGAGTTTCCATCGCTCGACGTAATCTGGAACTTTGCTTTCCTGAGATGGATAAAGCCATCTTGGAGCGAACGATTGTCGGTAATTTTGAATCTCTGGGTATGGGGTTGCTGGAAACCGGTATGGCATGGTTTTGGCCCGATGCCCGCGTGAAACGCTGGTTTACAGTCTCCGGCCTGAACAATCTGAAAAAAGCACAGGAAGGCAACCGCGGAGTGTTAGTCATTGGCGTACATTTTATGTCGCTGGAACTGGGTGGCCGAGTTATGGGCCAATGCCAACCGATGATGGCGATGTACCGCCCACACAATAATAAAGTGATGGAGTTGGTACAAACGTGGGGTCGTATGCGTTCTAACAAAGCGATGCTGGACCGCAAAGATCTGCGTGGCATGGTACAGGCATTGAAGAAAGGTGAAGCGGTATGGTTCGCCCCAGACCAGGATTACGGCCCACGCGGCAGTGTTTTTGCACCATTATTTGCCGTTAATCAGGCAGCGACCACCAGCGGCACCTTTATGTTAGCGCGCTTGGCAAAACCGGCCTTGCTGCCACTTGTATTACTGCGCAAAACCGATGGCAGTGGCTATGACCTGTTGATTCAACCGGCGCTAGAAGATTATCCCATTGACGATGAGATAGCTGCTGCTCGCTACATGAATAAAGTGATTGAAAAAGAGATCATGCGCGCACCAGAGCAATACCTTTGGTTGCATCGCCGTTTCAAAACCCGCCCTGCGGGGGAATCATCACTTTATTAAGCCGATACAAACCGCAAAAACCCGGTCTATGCCGGGTTTTTTTATTCCTTAAAATCAGTAAACACCCTATTCTATGGCTGCGCATCTGCCTCGACGGTGCTGTCTATCGGCACAGTTTCTACGACGGCAATAGGCTTGCGCCCCAGCAATGTTTTACATATGGCACCACTCGTGGGTGGTGCAGTAGTCGGGTAGCTCTGCTGCGGTAAAACATAGACTTGAGTGGTTGCGACAAACCCATCATTAAATGTCGCCTCCACAAAAGTAGCCTGCCAACCCGCCTCTGGTTCTATAAGCGCCACCTCAAAAGTATTTGCCGGTGCGATTGCCAATGGAAATGCGGTGTATCGCACATCACAGGCATAGCGAAAATCACGGGCACCCGCGTTTATGGCAACCCACTGCACAACTTTCTCTGGAGTCTCAGAGAAATTTACCGTCAATGTTTTCACCTCGCCTTTCATCCCAATATTAGTATCCACTTGTGGCATTGGTGTGGATTGCTGCAGGCGATTAACAAAGGTTATCAGTGATTGTTCGCTGAAAGCGGTAATACCATAATGGCTGGAGTTCGCCGCCACCCTCAAGGCTTTGATACCCGGCAATTTATCGTAATAAAAATCCGCATTATCAGGGACGTAAAAATCATCACCACTGGCATTAATAATATATTTCGGAATGCTGAGCCGAGATTCATATTCTGTGCCCAAATACTGTAAGGGATCGACCACTTGCATCAGCTTGGCAAAACCGGGGGTATCTAATTTTTTATCAATATCGTTCTGATAATAGGGGCCGAACGCGATTGGCCAATTACCCCCATAAGATTGATACATATGATCTAACGCAGCACGGGTATCCAGTAGGTCAAAAACAAAAGGTACAATGGCGCTCACACGGAAGTCAGCAATAGCTGTAAGCCAAGTCACCCAACCACGTTTGGATAGTCCAGTGACAATAAAGCTGTCGAACGATTTTTCCGGCAACGCTTGCTGCACCATGGTCATCGTCTGAGAAACCGCCGCTGACATGGGTACATGCAGGGGTAATATCGCGCGAGTTTCCGGCGCATCCATAAATAAACGCCAGCTACGAGCAACACTGTCATCTTCTTTGCGTTGTTTGCCATCTTGTTGATATTCAAGATACTGATTGGGAATAGTGCTAATAGATATCACCGTGGTCTGGGTTATCTTGGCAATATTTTGCAATGTGTTAATTGAAAAATCTGTCGGGCCAGAAGCCGGAGCGTTCTCTGTTCCGTGGTTGACCCCATTATTAATAACCACCAACCCTTGTGTCGACGTACTACCCTCGGGAATAAAGACTTCAACTTCATGCTGCCAGGCAGCAGGAGAGACTAAATTATCCGGCGCCCAATGTTGAGAAGTCAGTTGATAGCGACGCCATTCTAGTCCCGGCAAATTCTCTTGACTCAGTAAATTGTAAATAAGCGGTTCTGTGGCCAATGTAGCCTTATAACAGGACAAAACCTGAGAAAAATCCGTCTCGTTGCATTTTGCCGATTCAGCCTCTGTCTGTGCCAGACAACTGAGGGTGAATAACCACGGCAACCCAGAAATTAATACCATTAAATAACGAGGCATAATGTCTATCCTTTTAAATGTGTTTAGATGAAAACACTCCCAAGAGGATTAGATAACGGTTCTAGAATTTAAAAAATCCGAAATTCACCGGCATATGCCGTTTTTTATGTTACTCAATCGACGAAATACAGATGACCTCCCCAGTCTAAAGACCTCACCGTGGGTGTCTTAAAAAAACAAGAATTTTCTGCACTAAAAAGCATCAATCCCACCGCAAAAGCCCCATAAAAGTGCGTCCAACCTTACCGAGAGGTACTGATAAAGAGTTAACTCCGAGTAATTATCTAGATGATCAATGAAATGCAATTCTGGCATCCCATTTGCTAATACCAAACTGGCTACACGCCGACAGACAGCGACGGTGCATCACGGGTGCGCTACAAAATTAAAATAGGTTCGACTTTGCCTCACAGGACGCTTTCATGAAAAAAATAATGATTTCTACGCTGGTTGCTGCCGCTTCATTCGTGGCATTAGCGGGTCAAGCCCATGCGGGCACTACTTTGGATGCGGTGAAGAAAAAAGGTTTTGTGCAATGTGGTATCAGTGATGGATTGCCCGGATTCTCTTATGCCGATGCTAGCGGCAAATTCTCGGGCCTTGATGTTGACCTCTGCCGTGGTGTGGCTGCCGCCATCTTTGGTGATGCAGAGAAAGTAAAATACACCCCACTGACAGCGAAAGAACGCTTCACCGCTCTGCAATCAGGCGAAGTTGATATTCTCTCGCGCAATACCACTTGGACATCCTCTCGTGATGCGGGCATGGGAATGCTGTTTACCGGTGTGAACTATTATGACGGCATTGGTTTTCTGACTCACAACAAAGCGGGGCTGAAAAGCGCCAAAGAGCTGGATGGTGCGACCGTGTGTATCCAAGCCGGTACAGACACAGAGCTGAACGTTGCCGACTATTTTAAAGCCAATAAAATGCAATACACCCCAGTCACCTTTGACCGATCAGATGAAAGTGCCAAAGCGCTAGACTCTGGCCGCTGTGACACATTGGCCTCTGACCAATCTCAGCTGTACGCATTGCGTATCAAGCTAGGTAAACCGGATGAATTTATCGTCTTGCCAGAAGTTATATCTAAAGAACCTTTGGGCCCAGTCGTGCGCCGTGGTGATGAAGACTGGTTCGCCATCGTGCGCTGGACACTGTTTGCCATGCTGAATGCCGAAGAGATGGGCGTGACATCGAAAAACGTTGAGGCGCTAGCAGCCAAGCCGACCACACCGGATATGGCGCACTTGTTAGGCCAGGAAGGTAACTACGGCAAAGACTTGAAAGTCCCCAATGATTGGGTAGTTAAAATCGTCAAACAAGTGGGTAACTACGGCGAAAGTTTTGATCGTAACGTCGGTATGGGCAGTGAGCTGAAAATCAAACGCGGCCAAAATGCGCTGTGGAACAATGGTGGCCTCCAGTACGCACCTCCGGTTCGCTGATTAAAGACCACTTTTCCGGCAGGCCAGGCCTGCCGGATGAATGACCCAGACCGAGGCCCACACTATGTCACAACGCCCAACCGTCAAAGGTGCCTTTTCGCTGACTAATCCAGCGGTACGCGCCTGGCTGTATCAAATTATCGCGCTCTTGATACTGGTCGGATGCGGTGCGTATCTCATCCATAACACCATCACCAACCTGTCAACTCGGGGCATCACCTCCGGTTTTGCTTTCCTGAACAACAGTGCTGGTTTTGGCATTGTCCAGCATCTTATCGACTACGAGCAGGGCGATACCTATGGCCGGGTATTTTTAGTTGGATTATTCAACACGTTACTGGTCTCCGTATTGTGCATTTTCTTTGCCTCAATACTGGGTTTCTTTCTCGGACTGGCACGGCTGTCAGATAACTGGCTGTTACGCAAACTGTCAACAATCTACATTGAGACATTCCGTAATATTCCACCGCTCCTGCAAATCTTCTTCTGGTATTTCGCGGTATTACGCAATTTACCGGGGCCAAGACAGAGTCTGGATGCCTTCGGTGTTGCTTTCCTGAGTAACCGCGGGTTGTATCTGCCCTCTCCTGAGTTCGCCAGTGGGTTTCTCCCCGCACTGATTGCCGTGCTACTGGCGGTTGTTTTTATCATTGCATTGTATCGCTATAACCATTTTCGCCAGCGACATACCGGGCAATTTCACCGTACCTGGCCTGTGGGTTTGCTGCTATTGATAGCCCTGCCCACGCTAGCTCACTTACTGTATGGCCCGGCACTGCATTGGAGTCTCCCTGAACTGAAAGGGTTTAACTTTAAAGGTGGACTCGTGCTTATCCCTGAACTGGCGGCCTTAACTCTGGCGCTGTCGGTTTACACCTCGACCTTTATTGCGGAAGTTATTCGCTCTGGTATCCAATCTGTGCCTCATGGACAACATGAAGCCGCACGGTCACTGGCACTACCCAATACCGTAACCTTACGTCAGGTCATTTTACCGCAAGCATTGCGGGTCATCATTCCACCGCTGACCAGCCAATATTTAAATATCGTCAAAAACTCCTCACTGGCAGCTGCCATTGGCTACCCAGATATGGTGTCGCTGTTTGCCGGAACGGTGCTGAACCAAACCGGTCAGGCGATAGAAACCATCGCCATCACCATGTCAGTCTATTTGGTTATCAGCCTGTCCATTTCATTTTTAATGAATCTCTACAACCGGCGTATTGCGCTGGTAGAGCGCTAAGGGAAGCGAATGACGATGATATTAAGCCGCGAGCCCCCCAGCACTGTGCAGCCGGGTAACCCGTTGAGTCGAATGGTGTTCTGGGCTAGAAAAAACCTTTTTTCCAGTTGGACCAATAGCTTACTGACGATTTTGTGCTTATGGCTGATGTGGCAGTTGATCCCGCCGTTACTGAACTGGACTATTTTTAACGCCAACTGGCTAGGGACAACACGCGCTGATTGCACCCGTGAAGGTGCCTGCTGGGTATTTATTCATGCACGCTTTGGCCAGTTTATGTATGGCCTTTATCCCATTGACCAGCGCTGGCGCATCAATACCACCTTAATCATTGGTTTGCTCACGCTCGTCCCACTGTTTTGGCGCGCCATGCCCCGTCGTGGCCGCTATCTTGTGCTGTGGATGGTGGCCTATCCATTATTCGTGTGGGTGATGTTATATGGCGGTTTCTTTGGGCTAACCCGCGTTGAAACACGCCAGTGGGGTGGGCTAACACTGACGCTGATCATTGCCGCCGTCGGGATTGCAGGAGCTTTACCACTGGGCATCTTGCTGGCATTGGCACGCCGTTCAAGTATGCCGGTGGTACGTATTCTCGCCGTGGCATTTATCGAGTTCTGGCGTGGGGTGCCGTTAATCACCGTGCTGTTTATGTCCTCGGTGATGCTGCCGCTGTTTATGACAGAAGGCACCAGCATCGACAAACTGATCCGTGCGTTGGTGGGGGTAGTGCTATTCCAGTCCGCTTATGTCGCAGAAGTGGTGCGCGGGGGTCTACAGGCATTACCCAAAGGCCAAACCGAAGCCGCCGAATCACTGGGGTTAGGCTACTGGAAAACGCAAGGGTTAGTTATTCTGCCGCAAGCCCTGAAGATGGTTATTCCGGGGTTAGTGAACACCATTATCGCGCTATTTAAAGATACCAGTCTGGTGATCATCATTGGTCTATTTGACCTATTCAGCAGTGTACAACAAGCCACCGTCGACCCCGCCTGGTTAGGCATGTCGACCGAGGGCTATGTCTTCGCTGCGGCGGTTTACTGGATTTTCTGTTTCAGCATGTCGCGCTACAGCCAGCATCTGGAGAAGCGCTTTCACACCGGACGTTCCACACATTGAGGCCCCATATGAGCGACAATCAGCTAATTCAAGGCGATAACATGATGATTACGCTGGAAAACGTCAATAAGTGGTACGGGCAGTTCCACGTATTGAAAGATATCAATTTACATGTGCGCCCCGGTGAACGCATCGTGCTATGTGGCCCTTCAGGCTCTGGCAAATCCACCACTATTCGCTGCATCAACCATTTGGAAGAGCATCAGCAGGGGAAAATCACGGTGGACGGTATCGAGCTTAACGACGATTTACGCAATATTGAGCGCGTACGCACGGAGGTGGGCATGGTATTCCAGCATTTCAATCTATTCCCGCACTTAACCGTCATGCAGAACTGTACGTTAGCCCCAAGCTGGGTGCGCAAAATGCCGAAGAAAGAAGCCGATGAGTTGGCGATGCATTATCTGGAACGAGTTCGAATAGCCGAACATGCCCATAAATTCCCCGGACAGCTTTCCGGCGGGCAGCAGCAGCGCGTGGCTATTGCCCGTTCGCTGTGCATGAAACCCAAAATTATGTTATTCGACGAACCCACCTCGGCCCTAGACCCCGAAATGGTCAAAGAAGTGCTCGATACCATGATCAGTCTGGCGCATGAGGGAATGACCATGCTGTGCGTCACTCACGAAATGGGCTTTGCTCGCACTGTCGCGGATCGGGTTATTTTTATGGATCGCGGGGAAATTGTTGAACAAGCACCGCCGGCGGAGTTCTTCTCCAATCCAAAATCTGAACGCACACAGGCGTTTCTGGCACAAGTTATTCACTAACAAGGACTTAAAACGATATTCATTACTTTGGGTATTTTCATTGAGTATTTTTAGGTGGGGTTCTCCCCACCCTTTTTTATATTTTCAAATTTAACCCACTGAAATTTATTTCAGTCCATATCGTTCGCAATATCATCAAACAAAATTCGGTCATGGGTAATATGTGACTCTGGACATAAAAAGACAAATTCAACGTCAGTCTTTGCAGTAAGTTGATGCGCTGTATTAGGATAAATACAAAATACAGCACCTTTATAAAACTTATCGGCACGCTTATTTTTTAACGTTCCGGCAATAACATCAGCGGTCCAAATAGCACCTTCACCAAAGATAATAATATACCACTCTTCATCTTTAACATGGCTGTGGCAACCGACCCGCGTCCCCTGTTTAACGCGAGTTCCATAGGCTCGCAAGCCATTCTTCTTAAACATCTCTGTAAATGCTATACCAACCATATTATCTTCTATCGCATTATTAGTACTAAATTCTGAGAAATTTATCATGCTACGTATCCTTGTAGTAAATAGAGCAAATAATGCTCTAGACGACAGAGGTTAATGTTTATTTAATAAACAAACAACCTTTAAAAAAAACAAAGAAATTTATAGAAAATAAACATAATTAACTAATTAACTAATTAACTAATTAACTAATTAACTAATTAACTAATTAACTAAATCAATACTTTATATTACCCATAAAAATCAAAAAACTATTGCCACTATGACTTTTCAAATACCAAACCATTAAAATTAAAAAGAGATGGAAATAATAAATATCACAAATCATTAGCTTTGCCTGATAAATTTAATATAGAGGGACGATTTTATGGTGAACTCCCCGCATCGAAATCAGAGTTTCAAACTGAATTTCAAGAACATGTTCGTAAAGTTGAACGCCTAAAAGATCGAGTAACATCATTCAAAAAACATACAATAAAGCCGGTGTTTCTAGCAAGAAACAAATTATCGAATTCTGTCATGAAAAAAATATAAACAATTATTTTCCTCAAAGCTTCTTTGAATATTCGGGATCCTTTCCATTCATATCCGAATGGAAAGGATCATAAATTAATATAACAATTGATATAAGATACTTATAACATTGTTTATATTTCTTCTATTTATCACCCCTATTATCACCATAGTAAATGGCCGATTAAAGGTGCGCCAATAACGGTGATAATACCGGCTAGCATCATTACCAAGCTGGATACCACTCCCTCCTGTTGCCCCATCTCGTAGGCTTTAGCAGTACCGGCACCATGAGAAGAGGCCCCTAGCCCCGCGCCTTTTGCCAACCCACTACGCACTGATAGCCGCAGAAACAGTAAATCCCCTACCGCCATACCGAACACCCCGGTAATGACTACGAACAGCGCGACTAAATCAGGCTGCCCACCCAATTGTTTTGCTGCTTCCAGAGCAAAAGGCGTGGTAATTGAGCGCACTGCCAAGCTACGTTGCACTTCTTCCGAGAGTGTTAATAACTTCGCCAGCCATACCGAACTGACCACCGCCACCGTAATGGCTGTGATAACACCCGCGGTGAGGGAGAGCCAATGGCGGCGAATAATCGACAGGTTTTCATAAACGGGTACAGCAAATGCGATGGTTGCTGGCCCTAGTAGCCACAGCAACCAATGCGTCTCGCCAATATAATCTTGGTATGAGATATGGGTGACCACCAGCAGCAACACCAATACCATTGGCGTCAATACCAAGGGCATCAGCAACAATGAGCGGCGACGACGATAGAGCTTTTTATTGGCAAAATAGAGTGCCAACGTCGCCAGAAAGCATGCAATGCTGATAATCAAGTCATTCATGATGATTGGATTTGCGGCGTTGTAGCCACACCTCAAAACGGTAAACCCGGTCAACTACCAAGCCAGTTGCCGCGAGTGTCAGCGTCGTACTCACAGCAATGACGGCGAAAATCTTCCAACCATCTACCATGATTAATTGAGCATAATTCACCACTGCCACCACTGCGGGCACAAAAAACAGTAGCATCTCAGCCAATAACCAACGCGACCCGGCCTGCACCCAACGCACAGGCAAAATACGCAACATAATCATGGCTAACAGCAATAACATACCGACGATATTGGCGGGCAAGGGAAGATGGAAAACACTAACCAACTGATCAGCAATGATAAATAACCCAGCATACAGCGCCACCTGAACCGGCACCTGTAGGCGAGTGAGAACTGACGGCGCGAAACTACGTAACGCCAACAACATGAGGAACCTCGGAGGGAAATTTTGTCAGTGCTCAGTATAGGCCGCGAGCAACCTTGCAAAAAATGAATTAAAATCATCACAATCATGCCTAAATGGCATAGTTTGATGTCTCCCCGCTGACGTCACTCACTGACAGGAAAAAATGATGGATATTAGGACACTACGTTATTTCGTCGAGGTAGTGCGCCAGCAAAGTTTCACTCGGGCGGCAGAGAAACTGTTTGTTACTCAGCCGACCATCAGCAAAATGCTGCGTAATTTGGAAAATGAGTTGGAATGCAGCCTGCTGACCCGCGAGGGTCGCCGCTTACATTTGACCGATAATGGCCAAGTCGTCTATCAGCGCGGGTTGGCGATCCTCGACCAATTTCAGCAGTTGGAAGCAGAGCTAAAAGATATTAGCTCGTTGAAGAAAGGGATGTTGCGACTCGGCATTCCACCTATGGTGGGTACACAAATGGCGGTCCTTATCAGCGAATTCCGCCGCAGTTACCCTGGAGTAGAGTTACAAATTGCCGAGTTTGGCGGTTTAACCGTGCAACAGGCGGTGCTGTCCGGTGAATTGGATTTAGCATTAACCGCTCTCCCCGCCGATGCTGATTTACCCTTAACGTCATTGCCGCTGTTTAGCCATCCGTTGTGTGTCGTGGTGCCACGTACCGCATTTTGGCTTAACCGCACAACCATCAGTATTCCTGAATTAGCTGACCAACCTATCTTGATTTATAACGAAGATTTTGCTCTGTATCGTCAGTTAATGGACGCTTTTACGGCGGGTGGTTTTACACCACAAATCGCCGTTCGCAGCGGACAGTGGGATTTTCTCGCCGCCATGGTGCAAGCCAATATTGGCATCGCTATTTTGCCGGAACCTATCTGCCAACGGCTGGATAAAAATGCCCTGCTATGGCTACCATTGGAACCATTAATGCCGTGGCAGTTGGGGCTAATTTGGCGTCAGGGAAGTTACCTTTCTCACAGTGCACAGGCGTGGATTACCCGCTGCCGTGAATTCTGGCCTAATGGATCGTGAGTGGAGATAAAACCGGCCACTGGGCAGCAGCCGGATGAGGAGAATTAACCTTCTTTTTCTATCAATAGTGCTTCCAGTAAATCCAAATCATGCAGCAGTTTTTGCAGGGTTTCGTTACTGATTTTTTGTGTCGCGCGCAGGTGATACAGCTCACCACGCTCGGCCCGCAGTGCCGTTAAGCGAAAACGTCGCTCCAGATTTTCAATCAATAATGTGTTCTCGATTTCATCTTTACTGCCGGTACGCCGTCGCAGCGTACCAATGACACGCGAGCTAACCTCTTTGAGTAATTCTGGGTCAATATTCTCTTCACTGCTGGCAGCCAGTCGCTCTTCCATCTTGTTCAAACTGACAATCGCCACTTCCGCTGCCGCAGCACGTGCCAAACGAACCTCTTCACGGCTGGCGCTTTTATCTGCCACAACCACACCGCGTAGCAACGGTGGCAATGCAATCACCCCGACAATGACCGACAACAAAATCACGCCAGTGGCGATAAACACCAATTGATAGCGAGATGGGAAAGCTGAACCATCACTGAGGAATAACGGAATAGACAACACACCAGCCAAGGTAATCGCCCCACGCACCCCCGCAAATGAAGCCACCCACAGCTCGCGTGTGGTGTAATTACTAAACTCCAGTGGGCGCTTACTCAGCAAGCGTTTACTGATTTTTTTCATCGACCATAGCCAACCAAAACGCAGTACCAACAGTGCGCCATAAATGATGGCAACATCAGCAAACAGGTTCCAAGTTTGAATGGTTGGATCCAGTTCAGCCTGCACGATCGACGTTTCTAGAATGCCCGGCAATTGCAGGCCCAGCAGGATAAACACCATGCCGTTAAATACGAACTCCAACATCGACCACACGCTATCGGCGCGCAACCGCATGGTCAGAGGAGCATTACGAATAACCCCCGATTGGCTGATGGTCATCCCCGCGGCCACTGCGGCTAAAATACCGGAAACACCAATATGTTCAGCAATCAGATAAGAGGCGAACGGTAACAGTAGCAGCAAGACGATTTGTGTCGCCGGGTCATCACCGCTCCATCGGCTCATTAGGCGCAGTGATTTACTGTATGACCACGTGACAGCCACACCGGCCAGCAAACCGCCAATCGCCACTTTCAGGAATTCCAACGTGGCACCAGAAACCGTGAACACCATAGTGCCCATTGCCACCGCAATAGCGAATTTCAGCGCAACCAGACCAGAGGCATCATTCATCAATGCCTCCCCTTCCAACACACCCATAATCGATTTAGGTATTCGCCCTTTCCCTACGATACCGGACAACGCCACGGCATCGGTTGGCGATAATACCGCCGCCAGTGCAAAAGCAGCGACCAGCGGAATACCCGGTACCATCCAATAAATGAGGTAACCGATGCCCACCACAGTGACCAGCACCAAGGCTAAGGCCAAACCAAATATTTCCCGCCCATGGTGGATAAATTCCCGTGTCGGTGTTTTCCAGCCATCGGCAAAGAGCAGTGGAGGGATAAACAGCACTAAGAATAATTCCGGGTCAAAATCGACATGCAAACCAAAGTGAGGCCAAGCCAGCAAGGCACCACAGACAATCTGCATTAAAGGGAGAGGAACTTGAAACGGTAACATTCTCGTGACGACGCCAGAAAGCGATACCACCAGAATCAGAATGAGGATTGTAAAAAAGATTTCCATGCTTTCCTTAGACTCAACACGACGTACACAACATAAGACCTGACCGCACTCGCCCCTATGCTGGGCGGGTTCACAGCTTTTGATAGTAGATCACTTTTTTATAAAACGGGGAAAAACCTGTTACTGAAAGCAGGAAAATACAAAGAAAGTAGGGATATATAAAAAGTGGCAAGATTAAGGACAGAATAGGGGGCAGAATACCCCCTATTATTGAGATTAAATCGCCCAACCGCCGGCATAGAATGCCACCAGCGCCACGGCAATAATCACCGTGCCAAGATTTAATTTACGCCATTCGCCGGAACAAATACGGCCAATCACCAGTGAGCTAAAGCCCAACATAATACCGGTGACGATATTGCAGGTCAGCACGATAAATACGGCGCAAAGCAAACCCGACATCGCATCAACGAAATCGTCAAAATCCAGTTTGGATACGTTACTCAGCATCAGCAAGCCGACATACATCAGAGCCGGAGCCGTTGCATAAGCCGGAACCAAGTAGGAAAGCGGAGAGAGGAACAAAATCAGCAAGAACAGGATACCGACGACGGTAGCCGTCAGGCCGGTTTTGCCGCCTGCCGCTGTACCGGCAGCAGATTCAATATAGACAGCCGCAGGAGCCGCGCCCACCAAACCAGCAAAAATGCTGCTGACGGAGTCAGAGGTCAGGGCTTTGCCACCATTGATAATCTGGCCATCTTTATCCAGCAAGTTTGCCTGCCCTGCTACCGCACGGATGGTGCCGGTAGCATCAAAGACGGCAGTCATCACCAAAGCCAACACACTTGGCAACACCACAGGTTTTAATGCGCCCATGATATCAAGGCTGAAAATCAATGAGTTACCATTAGCATCTGCCAGACTTGGCATCGCGAACAGCCCTTGGTACGTCACACTTGGGTCAAAAATCAGGCCAATAACCGAGATGGCGATAATCACCAACAGAATCCCACCCGGAACACGCAGTTTTTCCAAACCGAAAATCACCGCCAGACCCAATAATGTCATCATTACCGGGAAAGAGGTGAATGCGCCCAGCGCTACTGGCAAACCCTCGATGGGGTTCTTGATAACCAGACCGACACCATTTGCCGCAATCAGCAGCAGGAACAGGCCGATACCAATGCCGGTGCCGTGTGCCACGCCCATTGGCAAGTTACGCAATATCCATGAACGGATGCCGGTGACAGAAATAATGGTGAACAGCACCCCCATCAGGAATACCGCGCCCAACGCCACAGGAATGCTAATCTGTTGGCCCAACACCAGACTGAATGCGGTAAACGCAGTCAGAGAGATGGCGCAACCAATCGCCATTGGCAAATTCGCCCACAACCCCATCAACAAAGAGCCTAAACCTGCAACCAAACAGGTCGCAACAAATACGGCTGTTGGCGGGAAGCCCGCTTTACCCAGCATGCTAGGCACAACAATGACCGAGTAGACCATGGCCAAAAAGGTCGTCAGACCGGCCAGCACTTCTTGGCGTACATTACTGCCACGTTCACTAAGCTTAAAAAATGCATCAAGCGAACCTTTTGGCTTTGCCGCCGAGTTCGCTTGAGGATTGGTGCTAGACATGGTGATGTCCCCTGTGTGTCATTTTAAATGTAGTCAGCAAGTCACACGCCCTTTCATACGTAATCGTTTCCGTCTCTGCCGATTAACTCGTCAACTCCTCCAACACCGAAGTCACGGAGAAAATAGCAAACGATTAGCTGGAAGTGCGTATGACTGAAAAAAAATCGAAGTTTAGGGCAGATGTCATTTAAGGCAAACGATTATCTAGCTATTTGCAGCGACTAATCAACATCAGAAAGCGACATTTCATGCATTTTCTTACATTAATTTGTCCGGAAGCATCAATTGTAGAGGGAAACGAAAGTGTGAGCGGCCTCACACTCGTTTATCTGAGATATCTAAACCCCGATAATCATTTTTCTAATGTGAAGGCACCGCCCTTTGCAATCGCTTGTTGATAGGCCGGGCGCTGATGAATGCGGACTAAGAAGTCTTTCAGTTTCGGGAACCCGTCAAGGCCACCACGGGTGTTTATTGCTTCGATAGGAAAGCTCATCTGGATATCGGCGGCACTGAAATCCCGGCCCGCAAACCACAGGTTTTGCATTAAATGCTGCTCGAGATAATCACGGTGCGTGGCAATTTGCTTATTTAGATAATTTTTCTGCACTCCATCCCCCAAGGCTTTCGCTACTGGGCGGATAATCCACGGCACTGGCGGCCCACCCAATCGGCTGAAGATAAGCTTCATCACCAGCAGTGGCATCAATGAGCCTTCCGCATAATGCATCCAGTAACGAAATTGCTGGCGATCATAATGGCCAGTAGGCTTGAACTGCCCTTGAGCATCATAGGTTTCTTGCAAATACTCAATGATGGCACCTGATTCAGCCAACGTCAGATCACCATCAGTTATCACTGGTGACTTCCCCAACGGATGGATTTTTTTCAATTCTGGTGGTGCCAACAAACTGCCGGGATCACGCTGATAGCACTTCAACTCATAGGGAACTTGCAACTCTTCCAACATCCACAAGATACGCTGTGAACGTGAATTATTCAGATGGTGAACAATGACCATGATCGAACTCCATATGATGAATATCAGAGTATTGATTATAGTGATAAAAGGATATTTTGGTTTACGGCATAGTGGATGCAGTTTCCGAGAAGCCAAGCATCGATATTAGAGAGGCAGAGCAACAAACCACAGAATTGACGTAAAAAGGTAATAAAAAACCCTGCCGAGACAGGGTATTATTTTTAGCACTATTCGTACTTAGCGAATCCCAGAATCAGAACGGTTCTAATTACCTGATAGTGGAAAACAAAACAAAAAATATAATAATTTCATATTGTTATATGATAATTTATTAACTATGTGAAGTTTATAGTAAAAAATAGCCTTTATTACGACTAAAAACTTTACTTTCCGCTCTTGGTTGTTGCTCACCGCAATCATTCCAATTTTCTGGAATTAGTCTAAAAGAGAATCAGAGCAACTCTTTGCCTATTGGCAGCCTGAAGTCAACTCTGTTGTGAAGATTAACCTCAGAAATGCCCTCAA
Organism: Yersinia vastinensis; assembly: GCF_902726565.1. Lineage (GTDB taxonomy): Bacteria > Pseudomonadota > Gammaproteobacteria > Enterobacterales > Enterobacteriaceae > Yersinia > Yersinia vastinensis. Next base: position 71,380 of record NZ_CACVAF010000001.1, on the reverse strand, counting down.
TAAGATTTTCAAGGGAATATTTAACCAGTTCCGCTGGGCCAATAATGATACAGCCATTTTTGACTTCAATATCAATAGCATCGCCGATACTGAAGCCAACTTTTTCCATAATTGCTTCTGGTATTTTGAATACCGGGCTATCTCCGCATTTCTCAATAATTATCTGGATCATTAGAGCTCCCCCGCTAGTACCATCATACATCATTTCTATAACTATGATTATATATCAACAGCTTACATTACATTATTTCAAACCATTTAGTAAGTATCATTGCACTAATCAGTATTAGTAAAAATAATTCAACTATCTTTTATTAATAGATAATTGATACATCCCGCTACAGCACATCGTCCGCATCAAATAGTATCTAATTGATTAGAAATGATTTTAAGTTAAAAAAGATGAAAAAAGTCAGATGTGCTGTAGTGGGAAAATGATTTTTAATGGAGTGGCTTGCATCCTGTTCGATCACCATTTAACAAATGAAAATTTACACAAACTTACAGAAAGGCTCAAAAATTTGTATACGTAGCGCAGTTGAGGTTAGGATAAGCAAAGCTTCCCGCCTCCGGGTTGCTACTTACCAAAAATACCAAAGCGGGGTGCTACCCCCGCTTTTTTTGTAACTGACACTTATTCAGTAACCGTGACTTTCTGGCCCAGTGACGCGCAGTATGCTGAGTTAGCAATAGAGCTTATGCTATCCCAAAAAAAGCCATAGAACCCGACAATACTGATAAGGATTGAGCCCCCCTGAAAACAGGGCCAGTGCCAACTTCTAATTCATCATGCTCACGGTTTTGCCATGTGCAGGGGGAACATCAGAGTCTGTCAAAGATTGATCCTTTGCGCGGAACAAAGATTTTCTCATACATCCGGGTCGCGTACTCGTCCGTCATACCTGAAACATAGTCGCTAATGACCCGCATTTTTTTATCGTCAGCTTTTTCAGCTTCTCTATACTTCTTGCACGTCTCTGCCGGGAGAAAACGTGTGGGGTCGCTTGCCAGCACATTGAACAGCTCTACAATCAACTTCTGGCCTTTGAACTCCAGTAGCTGAACGTTTTCGTGCCGGATAACCTTGTCCTCAACCAGACTGAAAATGGCCTCACGTAAGGCTTCGACTTCAGCAGGTAGTGCCACTTTATAGCGAAGCATTCCGCACTTGAAATCAGGATGCTGCACCTGAAGCGTGACACTTGTGATCATCAGATGAACCAGCGTTCCGATGCATTCCTTGCGAAGGTAGCTTCTGCCGAACAGCTTATCGGCTACGTCTTCAGCGGTCAGGTCAAACGAGCTACGTTGACATGCTTCAAACAGATGCGACTTGTCACTGAAGTAGTCCATCCACATGCTTTTGTCGATCATTCTCAGTGAGATCGCGTCCTCAAGATCATGGAGTGAGTAGGATATCTCATCCGCTAAGTCCATAATCGTTGTGTCCAGCGCTTTATATTTCGTTTTCCTGTGCTCAACCGGCTCGGTGGTCTTTCTTCCGGATCTGAATAACAGCGCATCATCATGATCAAAAGGTTGGAGTGCGAAGCTGACAGTATCCGCTTCGGAGTCCAGATAGCATTTCGGGGGCTTAAAGCCGGAGGATTTAAACAGCCATTCACGGCTTCCTGACTGTAGCTGGCCGTAAGCGCTCTCGTTGACTACCTCAGAGTAGCTTGCCGGGTATTTCAGCACGCCTAGAATAAGCCTGCGCGTCGGATCCAGCCCGTTGGACTCGGTGTACTTATCCAATTGGGTGAGTATACGCAGCGTCTGTCCGTTACCCTCAAAGCCTCCATAGGCTCTCATGCAGTAGTTAAGCGCAACTTCACCACCATGACCGAAGGGGGGATGGCCGATATCGTGGGCAAGGCAGATAGCCTGCATAAGGCTTGGGTGAGGCAGGAATTCCGCCTCAGTCGCTACCCCAACGGGATAGCGTATATTCAGCTGAGACAGGATGCCGCTGCCAATCTGCGCTACCTCCATAGAGTGAGTCAGCCGTGTGCGGTAGAAGTCGCTCTCGCCCAGCCCCAGCACCTGTGTCTTCGACTGTAATCGCCTGAAGGCGGAAGAGTGGATTAGTCGGGAAAGATCACGTTCGTATTCCGACCTTATTTCATCTGGCCTACGGGTATTGTTCCCCTGACGTTCAGACCAGAGCTGTTCTTTGCTGCGTGTCATACAGGCTCCTGTGGGCAGAATATAGCAATCAGCCTGCTTAAGCGCAGACGTGAGAAATGTAAACCCGGGGCTGAGATTCGTCCCTGTTATTCGGAATGAATCCTCTGTGCCAGCAAACTACCCAGGTTTTATCATCGTTAAAGAGTTCCGGGCGAGTGCTCGTCCGTGCTGCACCCTGGAAGTGAAAATGCATCCGTCGCATCCATCATTGAGCAGAATAAATTATCTATCGCATCTATTCCTGTAACGAGACAATATATTTTTTAAATCATCACGTTGCTATGCGTTAGTGCGAACAGCTATGCAATAGAGTTTACAAAAAACGAACTATCAAGTTATTGATTATGTACTTTGTAGTAAAGGAGCGCGTACACCAATACCGATTGTAATTGACATCATCGTCAGAAATGACGATGATTAGCGCATGAGATATCCCGGTGGTAAAGGCAAGTGCTATCAGAGACTCATCAACCTGATGCCAGTGCACGAGACATATATTGAAACCCACCTTGGTGGAGGAGCTGTGATGCGCAACAAACGGCCAGCAGCCCGTAATATTGGAATCGATATTGACCAACAGGTTATTGATGTATGGCGCGGCGGGGATATTCCCTGCGAACTCATTCAGGATGACGCTATAGCGTATCTCAGTACGTTTCCGTATCAGGGTAGTGAACTGGTTTACGCCGACCCACCCTATGTTCATAGCACGCGTAAACGTAGCAAAATCTATCGTCATGAATATTCAGATGACGATCATCGCCGGTTGCTGCAAGTGCTTGCCAGGTTGCCCTGCATGGTCATGATATCCGGTTACGGAAATCCTATCTATGACGAAATGCTCAGCGGATGGCGCTGCGAGCGATTTAACGCCAAGACTCATACGAGCGTGCGTGAAGAATGCGTATGGATGAACTTTGATGTTCCTGACAGGTTGCATGACGCGCGATACATGGGCAGCAGTTATCGGGAAAGACAGACTCTGGCCCGCAGACGCACTCGGCTTTATGATCGCATAGAACGAATGGAACCCGCAGAGCGCAACGAACTGATCAACTGGCTGAACGCAACTTATGGTCTGGAGACTGTATGACGCAGCGCGGAGCGGTCTTCATTGGACCGACAATTATCAATCTTGACTTTCCAGCTCCGGAACAGGATATCCTGCCGGGTGTTCGGTGGGGAAGAATTGAGGCGTTCCCATCGCCAGCGTACTGGGCCTATCAAATACTCGCCCGTCGTCTGGAAGTCAATGCCGTCAATTACAAGCTTGGGCGAACGCTCAAAGAGGAAGTGGGTGCCTGCCTGCTGGGTGGACACGGCATACCAGCTGCGATAGGCCTTGCCGCATTCAATAAGCTGAAGGATTGCGGTGCGTTTGATGCTCAGCCACCATCTGAAGCCACTCTTTACGAATGGCTATCAGAGCCCATTAAAACTGGTAACAAATCAGTGCGTTACCGCTTTGCTCGGCAAAAATCGCGCTATCTCTCGGTTGCACTAAACAGGCTGGATGTAGAGATGCCGCCGACGGATTCGGGCCGTGCTCTCAGAGACTGGCTGACCTCCATTCCCGGTATTGGTCATAAAACGGCATCATGGATAGCACGTAACTGGCTCTGTGCGGATGATGTCGCTATTCTGGACATTCACATCCTTAGGGCGGGATTACTTGCAGGTTTTTTCCCGGGAGACCTTACTGTTGAACGTGACTACCTGAAGCTGGAACAAATATTTCTGGAGTTCAGTGAAGCTATGGGCGTAAAAGCATCCGAGCTGGATGCGCTTATCTGGTATGAAATGCAGGCCTCTTCCAGTACGGTGTTCAGTCTCATCGAAAACATGCGCGGCCAGCCTCTTGCGAAATTGCGCCCTCGTTCATCGCGAGCCAAAAACCGCCAGTCCGGTACCAGCCAGACGACCTTCCAGTTTTAATCCGGAGCACCAGTCATGGCCTGTAATGCCCAGCGGGCAAAAATTGCATTCTAGCGCTTCGGCAACAAGCGCCATCTGCCCAACAAGAACACCAGAATCGCGCCAAACAAGACTATCAGCATCTGAATATTTTGCTGACGTTTTTCCCGGCTCAGCGATAAGTCTGACAATAATTCCGCTCTGGATATCAATTACCGGCAAAAGCTCATCGCGTATTTCGAATCGGGTCTGCTCAGGGATCCGAAGCGGTGCCAGCGCGTGCATGTCAGGCAGATACAGCTGCCACCCATCCCGTTCAGGGAGGGAAAGAATAATGTGAATAGGATGTATGGCCCCAGCGGAGGGCACGGGGCGTTGAGTTAGTGGAAAGCCATAGCTTGAATGTCCCACAGCCATCACTCTGCCGGTTAGCCATAGCCAGTGAGATAGCTGGGCCTGACTGACGTGGCTGAAGTTTCGCTGTGTTCTACGGGTTTCGATCACATCATTCAATCCGGGAAGCACTGCATTCTCCGAAGGAGGCGGCAGAAAAAACGGATCTCCGGCGGGCCAGTTAACGGGTTGATAGCTGAGTGGCTGTTCACGAGGAACAGGACTAGCGGGAACGGTCCAAGTCATATCCGACATCATCCAGAACCTGAAAATACTTATTGCACCCCCGGCAGTTGCCGCATGGGATGTTTGCCTTATGGCAGCTATGGGCCCAAGCGAGGCCACCTGGCGTAACATCTGAAATTCTGATCAACTCAGAGGTTGATAACGTAATTGCCGGAGCTTCGACAACCATGCCTCCTTCCTGAAACGACATAAGCTCACTGATTCTGCTGATAAAGCCTATGGTACCATCTAGATGCGTTTCATCTGACTTCACTGTGCCGATCCACAGGTGCGTGACGCCAAGCGTTATTGCCTTCATGGCCGCCAGCGAGATGAGCATCTGGTTACGATACGGCCACCAATCGCTCGATGGTGCATTCGGATCCATAGTGGTACCAGCCATATCCCCTGATCCCAGCGAACGGCAGTCAATGCGTATAATGTGATGCTCAATTCCAAGGGCCTCACAGGTGGCAGTGGCAGCTTTAATTTCGGCATTGGCGGCTTGCTGACCGTAGTCGAGTGTCAGTGCTATATCCGGGCGCTTCCACCAGGCAATAGCAATGGAGTCCATTCCGCCAGAAAGTAAAAGTGCGGTTTTCATTTTTGAGCGGCCACCCAGAGCGTTTTATAAATTGCTGTGACGTAATCTTTGCTCAAGATACATCCTGATCCTTCCATCATTTTCTGATCCTCTTCCGATTCGTTCTCGGCATAGAACACCACCGGGGTGCCTAGCGCCCGTGCGTAACCGACTTCATAGATGGTGCCGGAGTCGAGTGCATCACCTATTGCAAAAACGATGTCGGCCTGCCGTATCGCATCAAGATCCTTTTCGACTACTTCTTCTGCGGGTCCGTGTCCAACCATGTGGTAGGGGGAAAAAACGTCCAGCCCAAGATCGCTCAGGTTCCGTCGCGCTTGCTCAACAAGCCAGAGCTGTGCCAAGGTAAAGAAGGGGCCAGCCAGATAGACTTTTCTGTTGCCACCCTCAATGAACGCCTGAGAAAGCTTGATGGGGCTGGGACTGAAAGCAGCCAGCCCTTCTGCTGAAGGAAAAAGTCCGCTTTCGCAGTAGCATGCGGTGGCAAGTGAGGCATAATTCGCAGCATCGTGGGCTGTTTTTTTGTTCAGCATCCACTCACGGGAAAAATAGGCTACGAATGCGTCACCAGATCCAATTTTGTTGACCCGACTTGTCTCATAGGCAGGGATATAGGATATTTTCCCTTTATCGCAGATGAGTGCACCGGCTGGGCCCTGCTTGATAATGATGACTTCGGCATGACCACTTTCGTAGAGAAACTCTGCATGCTCTCTGTCGGATAATTCACTCTGGCCACTAAGGGTCTTCGCCTCATAGCGATTAAGGATCAATGCGAGGTGCTTTGCTCTGGATCCGTTTGCTGTGAATGGCTCCGGATTGGTCACATTCTGGGGATCATATACTGCGTATTCCGCGTCGATTACAGCGGATCCCTCCAGCATTCCATAGCGTAGAATACAGGGCGCTTTCACTGTAATGGCCGGGTAAGGGGTGTCCGGGTAATTGAAAATTCGAGGTTCCGCCAGCCCATGCTCATAATGGAATATGACGGATTCACGTACTTCATTCGTATGAAGCGTGAAGTTTTCAAAACAGGCGCGTTCTCGAAGAACCGAATCGACTACTTCATCAGCGTAGGTGTACAAATCAACGTTTACACCGAGCGTTGCCAGTGCTGATGCCGCCCTTCCCGCTGAACCGTAAACCTGGTGATTTCCTGGATAAAGGATAATTTCATGATAGGTACCGCCTGCAATAGTGATGATCTCCGTACTGACCGTTTTGCTGTTGCTCATATCGCGTACACACTGACCCTGACCTGACCACCGTTAATGGCGGTCACTTTAGCAACATAGGTAGTACCATTACTCATACAGTCACGGAGGCGCTGGATGTAGGGAGAAGCGATACCCCCAGCCTGCATACCGTTGTGCATAGCAACCGTTAGCAGAGTCCCATTTGAATTGATTTGCATAATCCCCATAATCACGCCGATTGACAGCTGCGCTACGACATGCGGATCAGGCGAACTTAACTGAGTATCAATCGTAAGTTTTTCACAGGTCACTTCAAAATCATCCTGACCGAACTGGCCGCCAAAGCTACCCCCACCAGAGCCTGACATAGACACCTCATGTTACAATTATTAATATATTTGATATTTGTATATCAATAAATTTTGTCGGTGTATAGAAAAATTGTTTGCTTTATGTGCAGGTATCAGGTGCTATTTTTTTAACTAACATTAGTCATGATTTGTCTTGATAGTCATCTCGGTAGCGTCAGCCTAAGGTCCTTCGAGCAGACCTCGTCGTGAGGACAGAAAGTGTCCATAATTACGGCACCACCTCAATTAACGTATTGAATAAATTACCTATTACAGATAAAACAATCGTTCTTCGGGATAAAACTTCCGTTACCCTAATTAAACATGTATTCTACCCGGCTGGGCTTTTTCCAGCGAAAAAACGCGGAGTTAGCACACATGAAGCGGAAACACAGGGTATTCACCTCCCTTTCGCGCCGTAAACGCCGCGCTAAAACCCGAGAAATCAAAAACCTTATCCACCGTGAACGGCATCGCTGTGGTGGTATATTCTATGACGAGTGCGATATAGATGAGGCATTTGCATGCGGAAACTGGAAGTGGAGCGACATACTTTTCTTGGGAAGAGACTCTGCGATTTTCTGGAATGCGGAGATAATTACGGCCAGTGTAGAATTTAGTGATAGAGTCGAATCAATCGCATTCAATGAAGCATGGTCGATGCTGGATGATGGCGAACGGTTCTGTGATTTGTGCAATAAACCAGCACTCGCCCAATTCGCAGGGCTGACATGGATGGAATATCTTGAGAAGCGAGAACAGGAAATAGCCCGAGAAAACCCACCAATAGTTCACAGTGGTTATCTGTATCCTACCCGGCTATGCAAATGGTATTGGTTTGCAGATTATCGTTGATGTTGATGTTTTGAGCCGTGACATCATTGAATCTGCTATCGCAGATTTCATTACGCGAGGTGAGCGCGAATGGGTCTCGAATGAACCAGCGTACCCCAAGGTATTTCAAGAAACTTTCACTGTAGATTAGAAGGAAAATATTGAGTCTTGAGATAAAAATACCATTACAGATAAAGTAGTTAATTAAATTGTAAGCATCCCGGTAAGCCAACACATAATATGTATATTGAGAGTTTTAACGAAGATTTCGATACGAACATCTGAATGAACGCGGTTCAATGTTATTGTACATAAAATGATTAATGCATGATGACAATTACCGACAACACTCAGCGCTGGATTCTCTGCCCTTCCTTCTAAATTTTCAGCAGTTGGAAGAACATAAAAAGCTTTCGGAACAGCGTGAAAAAATCAGAGCTGCTCTTTACCTGTTGGTAAACCGAAGCTAATTTTTTGGTGAAGATTAACTGCGGAAATTCCCTTCAAGAGAGTATCCAAGGAATATATTTTCAGTTCCGTATGGCCAATGATGATGAAACCATATTGGTCTTTAATATCAATAACATCATTTGCACCTAAGCCAAATTTTTTCATACCAAACTCCGCTCCGGGACTCTAACCACCGGGCTGCTCCTCCATTTTTCAATAATAAGAACCATTATAGCCCCCTCATGGGTATCCGCATACAGAGTTTCGATAATCCTGCAAGTGTAGCAGTGAGCTGAATCACTGGACTAAAAGTCATATAGGATCCCTCTTGAGCGTTTTCTCCGGGCTCAGCGCTGACGGGCAAAGCCTTAAAAATGTCCTAGAAAGTTCGGGGGAAACCAGCTGGTGTGATGTATCACTCAGACTAGGGAAGTCACTATACAAGCAGATAATTCAGGCAGTTACTGTGGCGGCACAGAATTAAACAAAGCATGAGTCGACGTGGAGATTTTTGGGACAATAGCCAAATAGAGCGATTTTCCGCAGCCTGAAATCAGAATGGAGGCCCAGTTGTGGATACGCAAATATTAGCGAAGCAAATCGATCCATAACTGACTACATCATTGGTTATTACAGCCAGCTCAGACCTCAACAATATAATGGTGTCTTAACACCCAATGAATCAGATCGATTATTTTGGGAAGGTTCTAAAACTGCGGCAAATTTTTGTTGACCACTTCAAACTGAAAAGAATGGTGTCTAAGGCACTCTAGGCTCGACAACCCCCTACTACATAGGCCAAAAGCTGTGTAGTAGGGGGCTACCTCAAAGGAAAGACTCAGACGAATCTTGCCAAGTATAATTCCCATGCATAGGGCAATCATACCTGTTAGCGCTGGTGTGTGCGGCTGCCAACAGCCATTAAGGGTGCCTGATGCGCTTCCTCTCAGTATACTGCATTGCTAAGTTTCGCGTCCAGCTCCTTTGCAAAATCAAAGTCATTCCATTTTGTAAACCAATATTTATTTAATGAAATAATTCGTTTCACATCCGATTTTTCAATATCATACCGAGAAAGCAGGGATTTTTTAAAAGAAACAGATATGTATGGGCAAGCAATTAAATCCAACGTTAAGTGAACCAATTCAGACTCATTTAGAAGGGTGTCAACTTTCATGCTATAAATATTTTCGACATGAAGCAAAAGATGCTTCCTGATTCCATCATATCTTTTTTTGTCACTCATATAAAAAATTAGAGAAGTAATGGAAAAGTAATTCAGATTATCATCAAATGAGTAGACACCACCTTCAAATCTAATATTGAAATACTTCATCAAACTTTTTTCACCTAACCAATAATATTTACCAAGTTGCCTAATGAGCACTAACAAATATAAAGTTTCTATCGGTGTTGTTTTATCAATGGAGTATTTATCTAAAATAGAACATGAATTATCGAATACACATTTGAATACAATATGTTGATATTCCTCGCCTATTTTTTGATCTTTGACAAACATAATTACTTGCTGAATTATCCTGCATAATTTTATAGTGCTATTCACTTTAGGAGCAACTGCATATATAAAATATGTGAAATTCACCACCGATACAATAGCATTAATTAGTTGATGCTCGCCACTTTCATCTTTTGAAAGCTCTTTATAATCTTTAAAAAGTGCCTTTATTTTTCTTTCAATGATAGACAATGAATAGTTTAAGATATCCGAATATGTTATACCTGATACAGAAAGTATAGATTTAAAGTCGGTAGATAAACTATTTTGATGTATGTAGACATTCCCTTTCTTAATATCTTCCTCTAGAGAACCATTGTCAGTAATGTTATAAGATATTCTTTCTGATATCAAATTCGCTATTTTTTTCTTGGCTATAGTTATTGGCGTTATTATTGGACGAGAAAACCTCTCTTCTTTATATTTATTCAAACTTAGCTTGAAGGTTTTTAGATTTTTCTGCGTACTTATTCTAATTTTATTGAAAACATCATCATCATTATAAAAAATGAAATAGTCATCGACATAGCGATATACTTGGTAATCCCCACCAAGAACTAAACCATCTATATTAAGATCATTGATAATATTGTTATCCACTGACTGCATTATTATCTCTGCAAAAATCCTGGATAATTCTGGCCCAATTATTATTCCATTTGTCTCGTTGTAGTTCGACCTCTGCATCAATTGATCAAATTTAAATGGGAATGTCGATTGTGTCTTACTCAACTGTTGTTTTGCGTAATTTTTTTGCAAAACAGCCCATGAAATTGAATGGGTGTATATTGAATCAAAACAGTTCGACACATCTAATTTAGAGAGGAAATTAAAACGCTTTTCACACCAATGATGATCTTCAGATTCATAAAATTCAAAAATATTACGATATTTCTTATAAACGAAAAAAGATTTTAAATTTTCATAATCCTGACCTTCAACCTCAATACTTAAATCTTCTTTCTCAAAACTTTCAATAAGAGACTTTGACTCGATGTAAGTACAACCAGCGGTCCTTTTTGCTGATCTGAGGCTAAATGGACTAACATTTGAATAGTATGTTATTAAATCTTTATAATTTCTATAGAAATCAACGCCTAATAACTGTCCTTTAGGATGCATTAGAGACAAGTATCTGTATTCTTTATGTTTATGTGAAATTGGAAAAGTAAAAGCAATGCTAGGTAGTTTAGAATACTTGATATTTGTTTTAGTATAACTAATACCATCATCAAGAATTTCAACTATTTCTGTATTCTGCTCAAGACCCAATAAAATTAAAATCAAACTATTTAAACAGTCATCTTTCTTTAACCATATAAAATTCAACCCATCATGTTTTATTTGATGCTTAACAATAAAATTGTAAAAATGTCTATTTGAAAAAGTAATAGGAACTTCATATGGTAAAAAATCTGAAAGAACTACTCTCTCTATTGGGAAATTTATCGATAACGCTTTTTTAGACATGTGACCATCCCTTAGATATATCGCTAAATTCTATGAAACTAAATTTTCTAAAAATTTTATCTTCAAAACCTTTACTAAAGGAAAACCTACTAATTCTTTTTTTAAGTTTCTGGTCTTGCAAACCATTTATTTTACTCACCAAATAAGAATCCAATCCATTTAAATCAGATAAATCAGTTATAAATCGATTGCTAAAATATATCCCAACAAATGCTTTTGATTTACTATTATAAAGACGGGTGTTTCCGGTGAGAAATTTCATTCTAAGCAAAATATTTTTTTCTGCTCTCTTTGGTGTTTTACTAACACTCTGATTGTATTCATCAAATGCTTTATCAATTCGACTTCTAATTTTTTTAACCTTATTAGAACTCATCTTTATACTGTAATCTCTAGCTGTTATCTGAAATTTATAGCCTAGATATTCAAAATTTTTATTAGATTGTGTAAATAAATCCAACTCTTCTGTTTTATTATTAAGAGACAGGGCTCGGTCATTTATAATTTTAGTGATTTGAGGGAGGTAGCCACAAGTATTCCTCCCTTTATCTGGTGAGAAGATCACTATTAAATCATCTACAAATCGTTCGTAATAAGTAACATCTGGCAAAGCCCTTATTTTATCATCTACAACACTCATATACAACTCAGATAAATAAGAGCTTATGCCTACACCACGAGGCACCCCTTTATCTAGCCCAGTTAAACCCTGGTATTCCCTAATTAACTGAGTAATCACTCGACGTGGCGGAACAGATAACTTAGGTGATGAATGCAACATATCTAATAAAGACTTATGGTTTATGGATTCATAAAAACTTTCAACATCGGCCCTGATTATATATTTTGGACTAACTTCCTTAATCAGGGCGCTTAGGCGACTGATAATCAGATCCCTATTATTTGATTTTATTGTGTATAACGAACTTAAAATAAATTTTATTTGCCTAGACACAAATAATGCTTCAACTGTATTACCAATTGAATATACATTCTTATTCTTCACTTGATGTGGTAATAACGTCAAAGGTAAAGTGTACCCTTTTACACCGACATTCTGTGCAATAATTTTCAACTTGCTATTCACTTCATTATTATATTGTTCCTTTCTAATCTTAATATGTTCATTAATTATATTTTTCCTTTCTTCAAATTTAGTCGTACTAATCTTATCATTTCTCAGCCTTCTTGCAAGCCAATAAATAAAACCTTTTAACATTATTATTTTCTTCCTAATTTTATAAGCATCAGGAAAGTATTCAACTTCTAAAGTACCTTTATTTTTTCTATCTAGGTCGTATATCCTTCTAAAATTTCTCGCTGAAAAAGACTGGTCAATCATTTTCAATCTCCTTTATAAATAATATTACGAAAAATTATACTACCGAGATTATTATCGTTTTTCACCGTCAGAACGCTCTCGGTCAATCTTTGTCAACTGCGCATTAAGTTGATGTTCCTTCATTCCATGTTTGTATGCATTGTATTGCCAGATCACAAACAGTTGTTTGTACATCCGGTTCTCTTCCTTCAGCTCTTCGATTTCGCTCTCAAGATTCACAATCCTAGCGGCTGCAATGTTCAAACTAGCTGGACGCGGATTTTTGGGGCCACGGCCTTTAAGCGCCTCTTTCTTTGTTTGATAGGCAGTCACTATTGCGTCATGTGCACTGAGGGACTGTCTTGACGGCAACTTTCCGACCAATGGTTCTGCCGCCTCACAGATTGCTGACCAGGACAGTTTTGGTTCCTGCCATCCCCGAATTAGATTCACGATGGCGTTAATATCTCTATTGTCAAGATGCTTAGCCAAGGCCACCCCCTAATAAAGTTGTCAAATCATCTAACATCACAGCTTCTTCACTTTCTTTGCCTTTTTGCTCAATGGCCTCAATAGACTTCTTTGCGACAACACGGCGAAGCTGGCTGAAATCATTGCCCCGGAGCTTAATCTGGTCACCATTTTCAATCTCTGGATTCTCTAAAATAGCCACTAGCTCACGAAGCCGGGTAACAGTTTTCTTGTGGTACTGATACCAGCGATCAGTTCCTATCTCGCCGCTTTCCACCGCTGCGTCAGCAAGCAAACACAGTCGCTCCGACTTCTCCAGACGTTTCTTAATGCGATCCAACTTTTCAGTATCATCGCCTTTGATGCAAACCTGTTCGGTACAATTGACGCAATCTCGGAACTTCTCACAAGGACTCATGGTGTAATCATGCACACAGTAGCCATACTCCGTCACATGGACTGCAGCATGTTCTAAGGTATTGAACTCCTGCATAGTCACGGGCAGATGCTTTGCCACCTCGCCAACAGGCCCAAATAGCGCTTTTGTGGGATCGAGGCGTTCAGCCATACCAACCAGCTCGTATTCGGTCATGTGGTTGTAAGTTCGATTCTGTTTCACATCTGCCCGCCCCGACCACTTAGCAATTTCCAGGTTTGACAGGCCGCCGTGCTGGGCAATGGTGTTGAGCAGATGCCGAGCCTGATGCGAGGTCAATTTGACCCGTTCTCCGTTTTCTGCGCGGTAACCATGACGATCAAAGATACTGCTGTGTTTTCCTTCCAGTGTTTCACGAGGTGACAAATCATTGTTGAAGAAATTATTGGTTGGCTTATGCAATTCAACCGGTATACATCCTCGGTTCCCGTGGAGCTGATTTGCATTCAGTGCAAACAAGGCATCGTTGTACTTAATCCCTTTGTCTTTATCAAACCACGGAAAGTCATCGGGCAAACGCGCCATAGTATGCTGCCACAGGCTATTTAGCGTATGCACACCATCTTCTGAGGCTAAACCTCTACTATTAAGACACGACCTGCACGTCTTTGGGGTGTTATGTGCAAAGCCGAGCGCCATGCAGGTCTGCTCCATCGTCAACGGCACATCATCAGCAACATCAGGGCAGTTAGCATGGCGGTAAAATTTATCCGGGTGTTTCTCAATCCACTTGGCCAGTTGTCGAGCATTTTCAGAGAGCACACTAACTCGAGCTACGGCTGTTTTAGCGATGCTGACCATGACGGTGGGTATCCATTTGATATCACCCTCATAGCCTTTCCCCGCAAAAAAACGCCAACCATAGCGCTCTATACCTTCACGATCAGTTTCAAATACCTCGCAATCCACAGGTAGAGCGAACATCTCACTAATGCGTGACGGCGCTGACATCAACATGGCAAATACCGATGTTGTAAATATATCTCGTTCATGAATTGGGTCGTTGGCAAAAATTTCTGCCAACGCATTGAGGGCAATATCACTTGGAAGTTTCTCTTCCCTATTTTTCTTCGCCTCCCTGCCTGTTTTGTTCTTGTCCTCAGCACGCTTAATTGGATTAACCCAATCTTGTACAGCGTTTGATACAAGCTGGTTTTCAACTACAAACTTAGCCAGCCGCTCAATCTCTCGGCCGCAATGATATGCTGAGCTATCTGAGTAGTGCTGCCTTGCCAATTCAGCTGCTTCATCAAGCACAGTAATTGACAGGCCATCAATATTTGCGTTTCCGTTTACTTGAAGCAAAGACGCCTCAACCGCTCGGAGGGCCTTACTTTCATTCTTTGTCCCCGTGGGACGATGCCCCTGCTGGTAACGGAAATAAGCTTTAGCGAAACCGATGAACTCTGGAGCTTGCACCTCTTGGGGTTTTGGTTTGCGAGTAGTAACGCCCAACTTGGCAAACACAGTTATGTTTGGCCACACCGGATCATCCCAATTGAGTTCAGTTCCGAATACAGTCAGTTGATCTCGGCACTTGGCTATGAATGCTCCAAGGTTTTCGGCGGCTGTCAGCATAGACTTTGACTTGAACTTGAAAATCTCAGCCATTGGTAATTAATCTCTGTTGGCTAAGCTCTTCACAACGTGATGCACAACGCATGAGCACGTCTGCCACCGCGATGATGCTACGATCGAGTACAGCAGCAATCTGGATATCACCAGTTATCTCTTTCAGCCGTTCACGCTCATTAAGCAGGCCCTGATAGACATCTTCATGTGGGCCATTCAACCAAGGCTGGAAGTGCATGCAGGTATAACAAGGAATAGGAACATTGGCACCACAAAAGCCATACTCGCCACAAGTGCCAACACCCTGGCCCATTTCGGTCCGAATACGGCTGGTAGGGTCGTCACCTCGATGCGCATCCCTCTCTGAATCTACAAGCACCCCGACAAATGCTTGAGCGTATGGCGCCAATTGAAATCCAACCGCCTCATCCAGCTTTTTCACATGTTCGGGGATATTCTTGATATAAACACCTGCGTTTTGGGTGTCCGAATGGTCAAGCAGTTCCGCTATTACCAACTCGCCAAACCCTTCGCGTGCAGCCCGAGTACCCGTGGTATAACGAAAGCGGCGAGAACTGATATGCAATAGATCACCAGTACGTTCCGAGCGGATATCAGATGCTGCGACGATGAACTGGAGCGTAACAGTGATCTCTGAAGAGGCGATATGAAGTTTGTCGGTAGCAAGAAGTTGGCGAAATTCATAAGGGGATTGGACGGCAGCTAGCACATCAAGATCAGGAAACAGAGGGATCTGCTGCCGATCAGCCTCCGGCAATTCAAACCCTAGACTATTCTCAACCAGAGTAACCGCATTCCTTGCCTGAGCGCTCAGGATTGCCCATAGATCCTGTGTCATCGCGTAGGGCTTGAATTTTGTTCGGAAAGAGCCACTGCGCTGCTTGGCTCGGGGCACATTCAACATATAGAAGGGCTCTCCCCTTTCATTTTTACCACAGAGGACATCGACCACACGAAGCTGTGAGATCTGGATGGAGCGACGCCCCGTATGACTGGTACCAAGAGCCATGGCCAACTCAGCTATGGTAATTAAGCTCTTTTCATAGGCCCGAACAGCTCCCTCGTTGAACGCTGTCAGCTCATTATCCGTCAGAGGCCCATCTTGAGGATCCATGCGCTTAACCGCATCCCCCTTACGCCCCCCCTTTAACCTCCATCCCTCCAGCAAACACGCCACGTTATTGCTAACACCGGGATAGCCCAGCCTGTGCCACTGTCGCAGGAAGGTGCTAACAACACCTAACCGATATTCATGAGCCGCATCCAAAGAAGACCTGTAGCCAATCAACATGATATCGTCGATGCAAGTAGCTTTAGTTGCTCGAACCATTGCTAAGAAACACCAGAAAATACTATGCGTGTGACCAGCAGACATGTTCCTTGCATAGAATGACAGTGTATAAAGAGCCCCCTTCAGAGACTCTGATTCCAGAAGCCCATGTAGCAATCCAACCGGAATAGTGGTGTTTTTATCTAACCGCCATTTTTGATCATGCAGCATAAAATAGTATCCGTTCGCCCTTGCTGGGATTCGCTCGGGAACTAATGCTGGTAAGATGTTATTCGTCATCATTCTTCAAGTCCTCAGGCAAGCGAGTACCGTTAGCTTTTTGTAATGCCAAAGCGGCCTCAAACCCTTTTTGCTGAATGAAACGCTTGTTGTAAGTCGCTGCGGTTCCTGAACCCTCCCTCCAGCCCATTAAGTACGAGCGGACTTGCTCTTGGCGTTCCTCGCTGACTTGCTCATCCATGGCATCCATTCGCTCTGAAAACTTGCGATTCCAAGTGTGACGGAGCGAGTGTCCTGATGCAGCATACAATTGCGGCGAGACGGCTCTGACCACGGAAAATATTTTATGATACCCCGCCTTGGAGATAGGGTTTCCCACAGTTGGCCCACGCTTGTAAGTCACAAACAGGTAGTCATTTTTCTTCGCATTTCGGACATTACGACGATCTTGGGTGATATAACCATGCAGTTCTTGAACTAAGGACTCAGCCAACGGTAATAGCCGCTCTCGAGTTTTAGCATTAGGCTCATTAGTTCTCGAGTCAGCTCGTTCATCTGCTCGCCTCACGATATGGATCCTGTTAGTGCTAAAGTCGATATCCTGTATTCTGATGTTTAACAATTCGCCACCTCGAATACCAAGATAAAACAGAAGCAAGATCATCAGCCGATTACGACGCTGGACATCTATTGAAAAAGGGTTTGACGCTGATCCAGGCTGCATGAGTTCAAATAACGCATCCAATTGAACATCACTCAATGACTTATCTTGCAAATCACCGTTTCTGCCCTGTTTAGACGGTCGGCGCGTCTTTATCTGCTCCGCCATTGCATTGATCTGTTCAACAACGTCCAGCTCAGGCATTTTTAAGATATGCATCGCATACCAGCGTAAATAGTTGGCAAACGTTGTTAAGCGGGAGTGTTGTGTTCCGTTATCCACGATATTGGTCAACTCATCATCCAGCCAAGGGTTGGAGAGCGCTTTTGATGGCATCCTGCCTTGCTTGCGCTGAGCAAAATCTCGCAGATCGTCCAGCTCATGTGGCTTGAAGAAATCCTTGGTCAAAAACCGCTGTTCAAGGTTAATGTCACGACTCTCTAGAAAGCGTAACAACAAGACTAGGTTGTTAGCAGCAGCTAGCGTCGTTGAGAAGGCATTGCCTTTATTGCGGATTTGGGTTGTTAAAAACAAAGTTGGGTAATACATGGGAAGGCCAGAAGCACGATCCACTACCATGCAATAGCGCTCGCCACTATCCATGACAAATGTTGTAACTCTGTAGTTCTTTTCCATGCACCCACACCTCATAAACATTACACAATTACAAGGTACACTATATGTGAAAAATCACCAATTAATACAAGACACTTTTCCTCGGTGCTAGAAATAAAAAACCCCTGTATTAACAGGGGTCTGCGTATAAAATCTTTACATTTTGTTCTAAGGTCAATCTCAGAACGGAATATCGTCGTCAAAATCCATTGGTGGCTCATTGCCGCCTTGTGGCTGTGCTGCAGGGGCTGCTTGCGCAGGACGTGAAGTCTGGCCGCCGCTGAACTGGTTGCCGCCTTGCGGTTGCTGAGGCTGACCCCAACCACCTTGCGCGCCACCATCTTGTTGCGCACCACCTGCTGGAGCACCGCCGCCCTGACGGCCACCCAGCATTTGCATGGTGCCGCCTACGTTAACAACCACTTCAGTGGTGTAACGCTCTTGACCGCTTTGATCTTGCCATTTGCGGGTTTGCAATGCGCCTTCAATATAGACCTGAGAGCCTTTACGCAGATATTCACCCGCCACTTCGGCCAGTTTGCCAAATAGCACCACACGGTGCCATTCCGTCTTTTCTTTCTGCTCGCCGGTTGCTTTATCACGCCAGCTTTCGGAAGTGGCCAGGGTGATGTTGGCAACAGCGCCGCCGTTAGGCATGTAGCGGACTTCCGGGTCTTGGCCCAAATTCCCGACCAAAATCACTTTGTTTACGCCTCTGCTGGCCATGTGAACTCTCCTGATGAAGTAAATTTTGTACAGTATAAACGAGTCAGTTTAACACGCTAACAGCCAAACGGCACAACAGATCATAAGTGCGAAATGCATTACAGATTTATCGTGGCGTCTGCTTTAATTGCACTCAGATACTGGATATCCATTCAGGTTTTTTTGTGTCATAATTATTCGTTTCGTACTGGCTGTGTCCTTTTTCGGTGTTACAAAGTGCACAAATTAGGTTTGTTTTCATGGCAAACTGGCACGGCAACACACAGATAAAACCTAAAAAAGACACGGTGAGAGGCTCAGTTTTAATCCGGGAAGTGTTTGAATGGATAATATCGAAGTTCGGGGCGCTCGCACCCATAATCTTAAGAATATCAACCTGATTATCCCACGCGACAAACTGATAGTTGTCACCGGCCTATCGGGTTCAGGCAAATCCTCACTGGCTTTTGATACCCTGTATGCCGAGGGGCAACGCCGTTATGTTGAGTCTCTCTCCGCCTATGCGCGCCAATTTCTATCACTGATGGAAAAACCGGATGTTGACCATATTGAAGGTCTGTCCCCGGCTATCTCTATCGAGCAAAAATCGACTTCCCATAACCCACGCTCTACCGTGGGGACCATCACTGAAATCCATGATTATCTGCGTTTACTCTTCGCCCGTGTCGGCGAACCGCGCTGCCCAGATCACGGTGTGACGCTGGCGGCCCAAACGGTCAGCCAAATGGTCGATAATGTAATAAGCCAGCCCGAGGGTCGCCGCCTAATGTTATTGGCGCCGGTGGTCAAAGATCGCAAAGGCGAACATACCAAAACCCTAGAAAATCTAGCCATGCAAGGCTATATCAGAGCGCGGATCGACGGCGAAGTCTGCGATCTGTCTGATCCTCCAAAATTAGAATTACAAAAGAAACACACTATTGAAGTGGTCGTCGATCGCTTTAAAGTGCGCGAAGATCTCGCCCAGCGCTTGGCTGAATCATTTGAAACCGCACTGGAGCTATCCGGTGGTACTGCCGTGGTCGCCGATATGGACGATCCGCACGCCGAAGAGCTGCTATTCTCCGCCAACTTTGCCTGCCCGATTTGCGGCTATAGCATGAGTGAATTGGAGCCACGCCTGTTTTCCTTTAACAACCCGGCGGGTGCTTGCCCGACGTGCGACGGTTTGGGCGTGCAGCAATTCTTTGACCCAGAACGCGTGCTACAAAATCCTGAGCTATCACTGGCAGGGGGCGCTATTCGCGGTTGGGATCGCCGCAATTTCTACTATTTCCAGATGCTGCGTTCACTGGCGGATCATTATAAGTTTGATATTGAAGCACCATTTAATTCACTGGATCCCGTCATACAGAAAGCCGTGCTGTACGGTTCCGGCAAAGATACTATTGAATTCAAATATATAAATGATCGCGGTGATACTACCGTTCGCCGCCACCCATTTGAGGGGGTGCTGCACAATATGGAACGCCGTTATAAAGAGACGGAATCCAGTGCGGTGCGCGAAGAGTTAGCCAAATTTATCAGCAATCGTTCCTGTGCATCTTGTGAAGGTACTCGTCTGCGCAAAGAAGCCCGCTATGTCTTTGTACAAGATACCCCTTTACCGAAAATCTCCGATATGAGCATCGGCGATGCTCTTGAATTTTTCCGGAATCTGACATTGACCGGCCAACGAGCGCAAATTGCCGATAAGA
Source organism: Yersinia vastinensis (assembly GCF_902726565.1). Classification (GTDB taxonomy): domain Bacteria; phylum Pseudomonadota; class Gammaproteobacteria; order Enterobacterales; family Enterobacteriaceae; genus Yersinia; species Yersinia vastinensis. The sequence goes on along the minus strand of NZ_CACVAF010000001.1, from coordinate 51,205 downwards.
TTCTAAAAGAGATCGGGGAGCGGCTAACGTTTTTGGTTAACGTCGGCCTGAATTATTTGTCACTGTCCCGATCAGCGGAGACCTTATCCGGTGGCGAGGCACAGCGTATCCGCCTGGCAAGCCAGATTGGTGCCGGTTTGGTCGGCGTCATGTATGTGCTCGACGAACCGTCTATCGGCTTGCATCAGCGTGACAATGAGCGCTTGCTGGAGACCCTGATTCACCTACGTAATCTGGGCAATACTGTTATTGTGGTTGAGCATGATGAAGATGCTATCCGCGCCGCAGATCATGTGATTGATATCGGCCCAGGTGCTGGTGTGCATGGTGGCGAAGTCGTCGCGGAAGGAACTGTCGATGACATTATGGCGACACCAGAGTCATTAACCGGACAGTTCCTCAGCGGCAAGCGGGAAATCTCCATTCCGGCGCAACGTGTCGCAGGTGATCCGAGCAAAGTGTTAAAACTGATGGGGGCCAGTGGCAATAATCTAAAAGACGTCACGCTGACGCTGCCTGTCGGGTTGTTCACCTGTATTACCGGCGTTTCCGGCTCAGGCAAATCAACGCTGATTAACGACACCTTATACCCTATTGCTCAACGCCAACTTAACGGTGCGACGATTACTGAACCAGCGCCTTACCGCGAAATTCAGGGATTAGAACATTTCGATAAAGTGATCGATATTGACCAAAGCCCTATTGGCCGAACGCCCCGTTCGAATCCTGCAACCTATACCGGCATCTTTACCCCTATTCGCGAGCTATTCGCTGGTGTACCGGAGTCACGCGCGCGAGGTTATACACCGGGCCGCTTCAGCTTCAACGTGAAAGGCGGCCGTTGCGAGGCTTGTCAGGGTGATGGGGTTATCAAAGTTGAAATGCACTTCCTGCCTGATATTTACGTTCCTTGCGATCAGTGTAAAGGAAAGCGCTACAACCGCGAGACGTTGGAAGTTAAGTATAAAGGTAAAAGTATTCACGAAGTGCTGGCGATGACCATCGAGGAAGCACGCGAGTTCTTTGATGCTGTCCCGGCATTAGCCCGCAAATTGCAAACACTGATGGATGTCGGCTTGTCCTATATCTGTCTAGGTCAGTCGGCAACCACCTTGTCAGGTGGGGAGGCGCAACGGGTCAAACTGTCGCGCGAGTTGTCAAAACGTGGTACCGGCCAAACATTATATATTCTGGATGAGCCGACTACCGGTCTACACTTCGCAGATATTCAGCAGTTGCTAGCGGTGTTGCATCAGTTGCGGGATCAGGGCAATACCATTGTAGTGATTGAGCATAATCTGGATGTGATTAAGACAGCAGACTGGATTGTCGATTTGGGGCCAGAGGGTGGCAGTGGTGGCGGTGAGATTTTGGTCTCCGGTACACCTGAAACTGTCGCACAGTGCGCAGAATCGCATACCGCTCGGTTCCTAAAACCACTGTTAACGAAACATAAAAACAGTCAATAACATCCTGCGCTGGGGGGCGAGTCCATCACCTCCCAGCTTATTGATGCTGGCTATCAAGCGTGCAGTTCCTGCCGGATTTGATCGGGTAAACCCTGTAATACCAATTGATAAGAGCGGTCAATTAACGAATAGAACTGTGAATTCGGTAATTTGCCATCCAGAAACACCGTGTTCCAGTGCGCTTTATTCAAGTGTTCACTCGGCACGATCTCCGGATGTTGCTCGCGTAGACTTTCAGCCAATTCAGGGCTGGTTTTCAATGAAATAGAGGGGCGTCCCCCCGTCTCACCCACCATAGCAAACATCACATCTGCGACTTTAATTTGATTGGCCTGCCACATTTCATGGTCACTCTGCTCTGCCCCGGGTTTGGACATGCAGTACTCCAGTAATGCCGAATTATTCATGGGGATATCTCCTGTCATGGGCCGGTGCCGTCTTGCGAAAGGGCCTCATAAAGTTTTCATTCCATCAGAACAGCAATATGCTGAAGAACTAGCTTGCGCCTATGGCAACAGATTTACTGTGAGTGATGAATGATCGTTGGGCATGCATCTACTACAGTAATTAGTATATTCTCTAATCGATTTACAGCCATCCGCTTAGGGAAAAACAAGTGGGATATAAGAGTAACTTGCGGAAAATCAGCAGAAAAAAGAAAAAGGCGATATTGTCTATCGCCTCAGATAACTCACCCTGAATTTAAATCAGGTTACTGCACTGCAGCAAAAGCCGCGGCGACACGCTGAACGTTACTGTGATTAACGCCCGCCATGCACATCCTGCCACTGGCAATCAGATACACACCAAACTCTTCACGCAAGCGGTCTACCTGCGCTGCGCTAAAACCGGTGTAACTGAACATCCCACGCTGTTGCAGCAAGTAGTCAAAATTACGATTGGGCAGCGATGCTTTTAAGGCCTGAACTAACGTGCTGCGCATCTCAATAATACGCAGACGCATCTGCTCTACTTCCGCCTGCCATTGTGCTTTTAATTCGCTGTCATGCAGGACTTTCGCGACGACCTGCGCCCCAAAGTTTGGTGGGCTGGAATAGTTACGACGCACCGTAGCTTTCAATTGTCCCAAGACACGGCCCGCAGCGTCTTCACTTTCACAGACCACGGACAAACCGCCGACTCGCTCGTTATACAAGGAGAAGATTTTAGAGAAGGAGTTACTGATAAGGCACGGCAACTCCGCTGCCGCCATTGCTCGAATAGCATAAGCATCTTCGTTCAACCCTGCCCCAAACCCCTGATAGGCGATATCCAAGAACGGAATAAGCTCCCTACCTTTCGCTACCTGAATGACCTGATCCCACTGTGCATTTGTCAGATCAGAACCCGTCGGGTTATGGCAGCAAGGGTGTAATAATACGATGCTTTTGGCCGGTAACTGCTGCAAAGTTGCCAGCATTTGGTCAAATTTCACACCCAGTTTGTCGTTATCAAAATAGGGGTAGGTGTTCACTTTAAAACCTGCGCCACTGAAAATAGCGACATGGTTTTCCCACGTTGGATCACTGACCCAAACCTGTGAATCAGGGAAATAGTGATTTAGGAAATCAGCGCCGACTTTTAATGCACCAGAACCGCCGACGGTTTGAATCGTCGCTACTCGCTGCTGAGTCAGCATCGGATGATCGGCACCAAATAGTAGTTGCTGAATAGCACTACGATAAGATTGCAAACCTTCCATCGGCAAATAAACCGGCGTCCCATGTGGCTGAGTGCTCAATTGTGCTTCAGCAGTTTTGACTGCCTGCATCAATGGGATCTCACCCTGTTCATTGTAATAAAGCCCAATACTCAAGTTTACTTTGTGAGCACGGTTATCAGCTTTAAAACTTTCCATCAGTGACAGGATCGGATCACCTGCGTAGGCATCAACATTTTGGAACACGGCACTGCACTCCTAAATTGATAATAATTGTCTATACCCTGAATACTCCGAATTGCCAACGGTTGACAATTGCAGTACGGCGAGTAGATGAAAATGGGTTACTTATGCAGCTTACCTTATTCCCCAATATATTCCATCGCTACACGGGAGGTCAGCTTAGTAATCAATTCGTAAGCACTGATACCGGTACGGGCCGCGATTTTTTCAACGGGTAATTCAGCGCCCCATAGCAACACTTCGTCACCGACTTTATCCGTGGCATCTGGCCCTAAATCGACTGAAATCATATCCATCGAGACCCGGCCAACAATGCCAACTTCACGACCATTGAGCCACATAGGTGTCCCCGAAGGAGCACTGCGTGGATAGCCGTCACCATAACCAATAGCGACCACCCCCAAACGGGTATCCCGCTCACTCACCCAAGTACCGCCATAGCCTACTGGCTCACCGGCTTTATGTTCACGAACCGCAATCAGGCTGGTCTTCAGCGCCATTGCTGGCCGCAGATCAAAATGGCTACCATAAGGCTCATCCATAGGAGAAACACCATACAATATGATGCCAGGACGAACCCAATCGCGGTGAGCTTCGGGCCACAGCAAAATGCCGCCAGAAGCCGCAATAGATTGCTTGCCGGGTTTGTCTTTCGCGAAAGTATCGAAACAACTGAGTTGTTGGCGAGTGGTATCCACTTGTGGCTCATCTGCACGACTAAAGTGGCTCATGATATTGACCGGCTGGATAACATTGCGGCATGCACTTAAACGCTGATAAAAAGCCTCCGCCTGTTCCGGACGAACACCTAGACGATGCATGCCTGTGTCCAGTTTCATCCAGACATTAATCGGCGCGGAGAGATTGGCAGCTTCCAGCGCTTCGAGTTGCTCGATGCTATGCACCGCTGTTTCTATGCGGTTAGCGACCAGAATGGGCAAATCTTCTGCGGCAAAGAACCCTTCTAATAACAAGATGGGTTTGACTACCCCGCCAGATCGCAACATCAGCGCTTCACCGATCCGCGCGACACCGTAGCAATCAGCATCCTGCAAGGTATGCGCTGTTTCTAATAACCCGTGGCCATAAGCGTTTGCTTTCACAACAGCAATCAGGCGGCTTTGCGGCGCGATGCGCCGTACCTGTTGCAAATTATGTCGCAGAGCGCGGCGGTCGATTACTGCTGTTGCCGCTTTCATTTCTTATCCTTAATTATCAATTTTATACCCAAAGACAGTGGCGTTACCGCAGGGCAACATCACATTCGAAGGGGATATATATTTATTACTCGCTATTCGTCGTCGTATTGCGGGCCAGCGTAGTTATCAAAGCGCGACCATTGACCATTAAATTTCAGCCGAACAGAACCGATCGGGCCGTTACGCTGTTTACCCAAAATAATCTGTGCGATCCCTTTTTCATCACTGTTCTCGTGATAAACCTCATCACGGTAAATAAACATGATCAAATCGGCATCCTGCTCAATAGAACCGGACTCACGTAAGTCGGAGTTTACTGGCCGTTTATCAGCACGTTGTTCCAAGCTACGGTTAAGCTGCGACAGCGCCACTACGGGTACTTGTAGCTCTTTGGCTAAGGCTTTCAGGGAGCGTGAAATTTCAGCGATTTCCAATGTGCGGTTATCCGACAGTGACGGCACCCGCATCAATTGCAGGTAGTCGATCATTATCAGACTCAAACCACCATGCTCACGGAAAATACGCCGCGCACGAGAGCGCACCTCAGTCGGTGTTAGACCAGAGGAGTCATCGATGTACATATTGCGCTTTTCCATCAATATGCCCATGGTGCTGGAGATCCGCGCCCAATCCTCATCATCTAGTTGGCCGGTACGGATGCGAGTTTGGTCGACATGTGACAAAGAGGCCAGCATACGCATCATTATCTGATCGCCAGGCATCTCCAAACTGAAGATTAATACCGGTTTTTCCTGCATCATCGCGGCGTTTTCGCATAAGTTCATCGCAAAGGTAGTTTTACCCATCGATGGGCGCGCTGCCACAATGATCAAATCTGATTTCTGCAATCCTGCGGTCTTTTTATCCAAATCAACAAATCCGGTTGATACACCGGTAACACCATCATGTGGCCGCTGATAAAGCTGCTCAATACGTGCCACTGTCGCTTCGAGGATTTGATCGACACTTTTTGGGCCTTCATCTTTATTGGCCCGGCTTTCTGCTATCTGGAAGACTTTGGATTCCGCGAGATCAAGCAGATCTTCACTGCTGCGACCTTGAGGATCATAACCGGCATCTGCTATCTCGTTAGCAACAGAGATCATCTCTCGCACAACTGCACGTTCGCGCACGATATCAGCATAAGCACCGATATTCGCGGCACTTGGCGTGTTTTTTGATAATTCAGCAAGATAAGCAAAACCACCTACCGACTCCAAATCGCCCTTTTGTTCTAGTGATTCAGACAAGGTGATCAAATCGATCGGCTTGCTGTTTTCCAGCAAACGCTGCATTTCAGTAAAGATCCGCCGATGTGGGCGACTGAAAAAGTCATTGCTGGCAACACGCTCTGACACGTTATCCCAACGTTCATTATCCAGCATCAAACCGCCCAACACGGACTGCTCTGCCTCCAGCGAATGAGGCGGGAGTTTCAGCCCTTCCATCTGGCGGTCTCGTGGCTCTGTCATACTGTTGGTTGGTTTTTTCGCGGCCATGAAAAGTGTTCTTTACCTTTGTTACGAAGAGGAAAATGATGAATAAAAATAGTGTGGCCCAGTATACGCGATGATATCGGAAGGGTAATGAGGAATTCCCTATTACTTATCGGTATTAGCAAAATCTTGGCCCTCCGAGTAGAACGCTGTAGAGTCAAAATACACCAATTGCGAAGGAGCTAACATGGCAAAGCACATTCAATTTAGCACCACTGGCGGGCCAGAAGTGCTGCAATACCTTGACCTTACGCCAGTGGATCCCGCGGCACATGAAGTTCAAGTCGAAAACAAAGCTATCGGTATCAACTACATCGATACTTACATCCGCAGCGGCCTATATCCACCACCTCATTTCCCAAGCGGGCTTGGGACTGAAGCCGCGGGCATTGTCACCAAAGTCGGCTCATCGGTGAATACAATAAAGGTCGGTGACCGAGTGGTTTATGCCCAATCAGCACTTGGCGCATACAGCGAAGTTCATAATGTCGCCGCAGAAAAAATTGCGTTGCTCCCTGAGGCCATCTCCTTCGAACAAGCAGCAGCTTCATTCCTTAAGGGATTGACCGTCCAATATTTATTACGTCAAACCCATGAAATCAAGCCTGGCGAAGTGTTTTTATTCCATGCGGCAGCAGGCGGCGTTGGGCTGATTGCCTGTCAGTGGGCAAAAGCGCTTGGCGCGAAGCTAATTGGCACTGTTGGCTCTGATGAAAAAGCCGAATTGGCAAAAGCTAATGGGGCTTGGGCTACCATTAACTATCGCACGGAAAATATCGCTGAACGCGTCGCTGAACTGACCCATGGCGAAAAGGTGGGTGTAGTGTATGACTCGGTTGGGAAAAGCACATGGCAAGATTCACTCAATAGCCTAAAACGCCGGGGATTAATGGTCAGTTTCGGTAATGCTTCAGGTCCGGTTACTGGGGTTGATCTTGCAATTCTGAACCAAAAAGGCGCGTTGTATGTGACCCGTCCCTCGCTGAATGCTTATGTCACTAATCGACAAGAGCTGGAAAGTGCCAGCCATGAGCTGTTTTCATTAATAGCCAGTGGTGCGATTAAGGTCGATGTCGCAAAAGCCCAGCAATTCCCTCTGCGAGATGCGCGCCGCGCCCATGAAATATTAGAAAGCCGCCAGACAACTGGCTCCAGTTTGCTGATCCCATAAACCACCGCCTCAGCAATATTGATAAAAAACAAAAGGCTCCGATAAGGAGCCTTTTGTTTTAACGCTTTCTTTGATGCACATGTAGGGGTATAGCAGAGTATTCTGTCAGAGGCATATTCACTTAGATGACATTGCCGTTTATACGGCTATTTTCACCTCTGGCAGGGATGAAAATGTGATACCAAATCGTATCGGCTAGCATCCTAGCAAGCTGATTCGGGAAAAAATACGTTTTCTCGACAATTGTCCTGACTAAACTTTCAGCCTGTGATCACTCCCGCAAGAAAACAAAATAATCAGTAACGTCTTACAACTGGTTTTTGCATTGAACGCCAGATCCAGACAATGACCACCGCCAATATCAACCATGGCAATAACTTAATCATCATCACAAATAACCCACCTAGCATCATAAAAGCAGCGGCAACCATTAAAGCGGCGAATATGCCCAACAGAGAAACACCGGTCACCATCAGCATAATAAAAAAGCCGATCACAAAGAGAATTTCGAACATGGCTGGCTCCTTAATCATTGTTTGTTCCCATGCATAAAATCTATCCCCACCATACTTCAAGCTGTATGTGTGTTGGCGTCTCTCAATAATCCGCATCGCTTACCACGGTATGCTCATCGGGATTATCTCGCTGGCCGCCTTCCTGCAACTGAATTATGTTGGATACAAACAGGGGGTTTATTAGGAGTATTACAAGAAACGTGCCAACCTGAAAATAAGATTAACATATTGAATTTAAAGGGTATAAATAAAACACAACCTGCCAGAAAACTGGCAGGCGTGGTCAAATTGACTAACTTATAGTGGGATTTCCTACAACGAATTATGCTGTGGGCGGGTCACTAGAGCTAGCGCCTTTTCTACCACGGAAACATCAGCTCCGGGCTTATGCGCATTTTCACTCAAATAACGGCGCCACTGGCGCGCACCGGGGATCCCTTGGAAAATACCAAGGATATGCCGAGTGATATGGCCCAAATAAGCGCCACGCGACAGCTCCTGTTCAATATAAGGATAAAGCGCTTCTATAGCTTTAACACTGTCGACCACTGGTGCATTTGGATCAAACAGTTCGCGGTCCACTTGCGTTAAAATACTGGGGTTTTGATAGGCTTCACGCCCCATCATCACACCATCGAGATGCTTAAGATGGTCTTTAGCCTCAGCCAAGGTTTTGACACCGCCATTAATAGCGATAGTCAGTGCCGGAAAATCACGTTTAAGCTGATAAACCCGCTCATAATCCAGAGGAGGAACTTCGCGATTTTCTTTTGGGCTTAATCCTGAAAGCCAGGCTTTACGGGCATGGATCGTGAAAATATCACATTCACCACGTTCTGCGACAGTCTGCACGAATTCACACAAGAACTCGTAGCTATCTAATTCGTCAATCCCAATACGGGTTTTCACCGTGACAGGAATAGAAACCACATCACGCATGGCTTTAATACAATCAGCAACCAGATCTGCCTCAGCCATTAGACAAGCGCCAAAACGCCCATTTTGTACCCGATCAGAAGGGCAGCCGACATTCAGATTAATTTCATTGTATCCACGAAGCTCCGCCAATTTAGCGCAATGTGCTAGCGCTTGTGGATCACTGCCCCCAAGCTGTAACGCGACGGGATGATCTTGCTCGCTATAAGCCAGATAGTCTGCTTTGCCATGGATAATCGCACCTGTAGTAACCATTTCGGTATAGAGCAACGTCTGCTTAGTTAACAAACGATGGAAATAGCGGCAATGGCGGTCTGTCCAATCGAGCATCGGCGCGACGGAAAAACGTTGTAGGGGGTATTTGGGCATATCTACCTGAGTGCTGGAAAAAGTCTGAGCTTCGTGCATTTACTGTGATTTCATCGGTTATTACTGCATCAATTACCCATTTTCCTTGCGCATTAAATACGCAAGACAAAGGGATGGAATGCGTGATTATACCATAGAACCTGACGATGACCGCGTGGGGGATAGCTGTGCTATAAAAAGGGATATTTTACTGTACGTTACCAAAATTGTGACACTCCACGGCTTCGCACTTTTTCATCTATCGGCGATTAACCGTAAATATGATAAAATCTGTTCCATTCAAACGCTGCGGGATGAAACCATGAACTCAACCAACCAGGAAAAGCTGCTTGCTCAGGCTGAGAGCCTGTGCCAACAACGTAACGTCCGGCTGACACCGCAACGTCTTGAAGTCTTACGCCTCATGGCGCAACAGCCCGGCGCAATCAGCGCTTATGATTTGTTAGACTTGCTCCGTGTTTCCGAGCCGCAAGCTAAACCGCCAACGGTCTACCGCGCATTAGATTTTTTGCTCGAACAAGGGTTTATTCACCGAGTAGAGTCAGCTAACAGCTATGTGTTGTGCCATCATTTTGAAGAGCCAACTCATACCTCCGCACTCTTTATCTGTGATCGCTGCAAGATTGTGACTGAACGCCCGACTGTAGGTATTGAAGAAGCACTGGCACAGTTAGCAAAACAGTCTGGTTTTACATTGCGCCATAGCGTGGTGGAAGCCCATGGCTTATGCACTAAATGCGGGGAAGTTGAAGCATGTGAAAGCCACGATCATTGTGATCATGACCATTCTATTGTGATGAAAAAAAAATAAATATCTGGCGATAAGGGTCAGCCCGTTATCAATATAGTAATAATACAGTAATAGGTTGAATTAGAATATGCGTTAAAGAACACTGCCATGATAATAAATAGAAGCTACCACAGGACACTTCCTTGTGTCTTATCGATATTAGATTAGGACTAAATAGAATATTTTCATTATTAATATCACTATGTAATAACGTATATTCTATGAAATGAGAGACCCAATATAATTTATATCGACATCAATTAAATTCCTTTTTAAGGCTGTTACCAGCGGTATTTGCTGTGGTCTTCCCAAGCTTTCACTTCTTTCTCGGCTTGCTCTTTCTGATAGCCGTATTTCTCTTGGATCTTACCTACTAGTTGGTCGCGCTTACCTTCAATAACGGTTAGGTCATCGTCAGTCAGTTTGCCCCATTTCTCTTTAATTTTTCCTTTGAACTGCTTCCAGTTACCGTCAGCTTGATCTTTATTCATAATAACTCCGCTATCTTGGAATAAGTTAATTAGGTACGATAAACATTCTTTATAAAACCAATCTTTGCTTAAATTAGTCACTCACAGTCTTAATTTAAATTAAGCATGATTGTTTTATTTACCGTATAAATAACTATAGCAGAGGATATTAATAACTGAAGGAAAACCAATGTTACTGGTCGTAATGAGGACCATAATTGAATAACGAAACCATATTATATTCAGTTAAAACAGCAGGTAATCACGTATTATCGGATTGTTCTCAATATAAAGTGAATTAACAGAACAGAAGGTTATATGAACAATATACCCTCTAAGTAAAGAGGGTATACATCAACAACTAGAATCAGATCCAGTCGCCATTGCGGATGACACCAACGGCCAGTCCTTCAATAGTGAAACTTTGTTCACGCAAATCGACAATAATCGGCTGGAACTCGCTATTTTCAGGAAGAAGTTGCACAATATTACCTTGTTTTTTCAAGCGTTTTACTGTGACTTCATCGTCAATTCGCGCGACAACCACTTGTCCGTTACGCACATCTTGTGTTTTATGCACCGCCAGTAGGTCACCATCCAGAATACCGATATCTCTCATCGACATCCCATTAACCCGCAGTAGGAAATCTGCGCTTGGCTTAAACATGGAAGGATCGACTTTGTAGTGCCCTTCAATATGTTGCTGTGCCAGCAAGGGTTCACCTGCTGCAACTCGGCCAATCAACGGTAGGCCATCTTCTTCTTCCATCAGTAAACGAATACCGCGGGAAGCGCCAGAAACAATCTCAATAACACCCTTGCGGGCCAATGCTTTTAAATGCTCTTCAGCGGCGTTAGGAGAGCGGAATCCCAGACGCTGCGCAATTTCGGCACGGGTCGGCGGCATGCCAGTTTGCGATAGGTGATCGCGCACCAGGTCATAAACCTCTTGCTGTCTGGTCGTAAGTGCTTTCATTTCGCCCCCTGTTTGTTTATACAGTCTTGCTGTGAGTATATACAGGTAAGCCTGTATTGGGAACCAAAGAGTGAATAAAAACAGGGATTAATCACAGCTTATTTTTATTGTGTTGCTCACCGTGCCCAAAGCCACGATATTTCAGCCACGCAACTAGCCCACATGTTGCCAGAGCACCGTTATCCAGATAAAAAGCGCCAGCAGGATAGCGAGAAACACAGCGGCAGACCCCATATCTTTGGCACGGCCTGAAAGTTCATGGAATTCACTGCCGATGCGATCAACTACTGCTTCAATGGCACTATTAATGACTTCAATAATGATCACTAACGCGACACTGCCAATCAATAAAATGCGCGCTAAAGCATCTACATCTAGCCAGAAGGCCAGTATGATAGCGGCGATGGCAGCTACTGATTCTTGGCGAAATGCGGCTTCGTTTTTCCAGGCAGCACTGAGGCCTTTCATCGAATAACCGGCCGCTTTATAGATTCGGGTAAGCCCTGTTGATTGATTCGCCATGTTTTATTGCCTTTATCTTAAGTTAATGATGATCTTTGCCGCTTTCTGTTGTCTTATCACCACAGATCTCAAAACCAGTTTCTGGTATCCTTGCGACGAATTGCTAACAAGAGGCTTCATGTAGTTATGTCAGGTTGGCGTAAAATATATTATAAGTTACTGAATTTACCACTTAAACTGTTGGTAAAAAGCAAGGTTATTCCGGCAGATCCTGTGACTGAGTTAGGGTTAGACCCTTCTCGTCCTATTCTGTACGTTTTGCCTTACAATTCTAAGGCTGATTTGCTGACTTTGCGAGCGCAGTGTCAGGCGCAGGATCTGCCCGACCCATTGATTCCATTGGAAATCGATGGCGTGCAACTGCCGAGTCATGTGTTTATCGATAATGGCCCTCGAGTCTTTCGTTATTACGCACCTAAGCAAGAGTCGGTCAAGCTGTTCCACGATTATCTAGATCTGCACCGCAATAATCCGGAGCTGGACATTCAAATGTTGCCGGTTTCCGTGATGTTTGGTCGTTCGCCAGGGCGTGAAGGCCATGGTACGCCGCATCTGCGTGTGCTGAATGGTGTGCAGAAATTCTTTGCCGTATTGTGGCTGGGCCGCGATAGCTTTGTGCGTTTCTCGACCACAGTTTCATTGCGCCGGATGGCCAGTGAGCATGGCACCGATAAGACGATAGCCCATAAGCTGGCGCGCGTGGCGCGGATGCACTTCTCCCGCCAACGTCTGGCCGCTGTCGGCCCGAGCTTGCCAGATCGCCAAGACCTCTTCAAAAAGCTGTTGGCTTCTAAGGCGATTGAAAAAGCCGTGGCAGATGAAGCACGTACCAAGAAAATCTCCCATGAGAAAGCGCAGCAAAATGCGATTACGCTGATGGAAGAGATCGCCGCAGACTTCTCTTATGAAGCCGTGCGTCTGTCTGACAGGGTATTGAGCTGGACGTGGAACCGTTTGTATCAGGGTATTAACGTCCATAATGCAGAGCGCGTACGCCAGCTAGCGCAAGATGGTCATGAGATAGTCTATGTGCCTTGCCATCGTAGCCATATGGATTACCTGCTGCTCTCTTACGTGCTTTATCATCAAGGGCTTGTACCGCCACATATTGCTGCCGGTATTAACCTTAACTTCTGGCCTGCCGGCCCGATTTTCCGCCGTTTGGGTGCATTCTTTATCCGTCGTACCTTCAAAGGCAACAAACTCTACTCAACTGTGTTCCGCGAATATCTGGGCGAATTATTCACCCGCGGCTATTCCGTAGAGTATTTTGTTGAAGGTGGGCGCTCACGAACCGGCCGCCTGCTAGAACCGAAAACCGGCACGCTGTCGATGACGATTCAAGCCATGTTACGTGGCGGTTCGCGGCCCATCACGCTGGTGCCAATTTATATTGGCTACGAGCATGTGATGGAAGTGGGTACTTACGCCAAAGAGCTGCGAGGAGCCACCAAAGAGAAAGAAAACCTGTTGCAGATGTTGCGTGGCCTGCGCAAGTTGCGCAATCTGGGTCAGGGCTATGTCAACTTTGGTGAGCCAATCCCGCTGACCACTTATCTAAACACCAATGTACCGCAATGGCGGGATGCGATTGACCCCATTGAAGCACAGCGCCCGAGCTGGCTGACTCCGGCAGTAAATGATTTGGCTGGCAAGATTATGGTCAGAATTAACAATGCTGCGGCAGCAAATGCCATGAACCTGTGTTCGACCGCATTGTTGGCTTCACGTCAGCGTTCACTAACCCGTGAGCAACTGTTGGAGCAACTTGAGTGCTACCTGCAACTGATGCGCAATGCGCCTTATGCGAAAGATGTCACGGTACCGGATAAAACACCGGAAGAGCTACTTAATCACGCCTTGAATATGAATAAGTTTGAGGTGGAGAAAGACAATATTGGTGACATTATCATCTTGCCACGGGAACAAGCCGTGCTGATGACTTACTATCGCAATAATATCCAGCACTTGCTGATGTTACCGTCACTGATCGCCAGTATGGTGATGTACCACCGTCGCATTACCCGCGCGGAATTATTGCGCCAAATCAGTATGATTTATCCGATGTTGAAAGCTGAACTATTCCTGCATTACAGCAAGGAGCAGTTGCCACAAACCTTGGATACATTGATAGATGAACTGGCTCGCCAGCAGCTGATTTGCGATAAAGGGGATGAATTGGTGCTGAACCCAGCCCGTATTCGTCCTCTGCAATTACTGGCCGCTGGTGTGCGTGAAACCTTGCAACGCTACGCAATCACACTGTCATTACTCAGTGCTAACCCAAGTATCAACCGTGGTGCATTGGAAAAAGAAAGCCGGATTATGGCGCAGCGTTTGTCTGTATTGCATGGGATTAACGCACCTGAATTCTTCGATAAAGCCGTGTTCTCGACACTGGTCGGCACCTTGCGAGAGGAAGGCTACATCAGCGACAGCGGTGATGCCATTCAGGAACATACGCTGGAAGTTTACAATATGCTGAGTGCGTTGATGACGCCGGAAGTGAAGCTGACAATCGAAAGCGTCAGTATGCCGGCGGAAACCAACAATCAGTTACCCGCCCCTGAGGCCGAGGATGAATCGGAAGATTAATCCTGTAAGAGAAAAATGAAGCACAGAATGGCCGGATTTATCATCTGGCCATTTTTATATGTAACTCACCAAAATGCCGAGAAACAGCACCAGCCCCACATAATTATTATTCAGGAAAGCACGGAAGCAAGGATCGCGTTCACGCTGGGCAATCATCTTCTGTTGATGAACAAACAGCGCTCCTGCCAGCAAAACTGACCAATAAAATGCGCCCCCCAAATTCATCAACCAGCCAATAGTGACCATTAAAATCAACGTGGCCAATTGCAGCAACCCGATGATTAATTTATCGCGCTGACCAAATAAAATGGCTGTGGATTTAACACCAATTTTCAGGTCATCATCACGATCCACCATGGCATATTGCGTGTCATAAGCGACCGTCCAGCAAATATTAGCGAGCAAAAGTAGCCAGCATACCAACGGCAAACTCTCGCTCACGGCGGCAAAACCCATAGGGATTGACCAACCAAATGCGGCCCCCAGTACTACCTGCGGCAAGTGAGTGACCCGTTTCATAAAGGGATATACCCAAGCCAAAGCCAGTGCAGCCAGCGATAGCCAGATGGTCATGCTATTGAGTGTTAATACCAAACCAAATGACATCAGCACCAATACGACAAACAGGATCTTACTTTCTTTCTCGCTGATAAGCCCGCTTGGCAAGGGCCGAGATGCCGTGCGTTTCACAAAGCCATCAATATGTCTGTCAGCATAATCATTGACGACACAACCGGCAGCGCGCATAAAAAAGACACCCAAGACAAAGACAATCAGTATGTGGATATCGGGAATACCGTTCCCTGCCAACCACAATGCCCATAGCGTCGGCCACAACAGTAATAGTGAACCAATGGGTTTATCAATGCGCATCAAACGGCAATAGGCCAACCATTTGCTCTGAACTGTACTTCCCTTCAATTTATCAATCTCCAAAATCTCACCACCACATCAAACCGCCGAAACCTAATGTCCCCGCGCGCTTTCCCATTGCGGGTGTGCTGGCTACGTTCCTCAAGCATAAAGTGGCGAGGCAGGTAAAAATACCTCTGTTAATAACAATGGCTTACCAGATAAGCGGAGCAAAGAACGGCGCGCCCAAAGGGTATCTTGCCGCCCTACTTGAATATAATCCCGAGTCAAATTGTCGCCACCAAATAGATAACGACCCAGGGGTAAGGTCCCTAAATCCACCAGCGCCCTATCCGGGCCAGACAATGTTTCCTCAGGGATAACGGTACGGCCAAGCAGCCATGGTTCATTATCACCACACAGGACAATTTCTCGCAGCCAATAACGTTCACTAGCCGGCAGATGTTCGGCATCTTCTCCCAACTCATTACGCGTGATAAAGCATTCTCGCTGCGGTTCGACATGAACCCGCTGACAATGTTGCTCAAAACGCCGCGTCATCGACCCCAACTCCATCAGCCAGTCAGCGATATCAGCAGGAAGAGCTGGGTGCTCAATGGCACACCATTGGATAGGTTTCAAAATTGATGCATCGCCGGTCAACATACGGCTCGCTCCCTGCCGAGGAGAAAATTTCCATCCTCGCAATTAGTGTTTGATAGTCAGTAAATAGGCCGTCATTGTAGCGCAGAATGGGTAGTGAGCGACATCAGGTTACTTTTTTATTACGTCCCACAACATTCCGCCATAGCTTAATTTTTTTTATATTCTTCAATATGCTCAAGTATGTTGTTAACCCTCATATTAACGCCCCAGAATTGCCTGTCACTATTGAGTTCTCTTGCTGAGTAATATCCATCATAGGCATTATCGAAATCGATAGGGTAAAAGGTGTTGGTTTTTTCATCATACAAGACATTATTAAAATTCAGGTCTTCATGGATGATATTGTAATACCCTAAATCGTCCATCATGCTCAGAAATCGCTCCTTCGCATTAGGTAGGAAAGTAGGACTATCAATCTCTATCAGCACTTTCCCCGGCACTCTGTACATTCGGATATGATATTGATTTTTATTAATAATCAACTCAGCAGAACCTTCCCCATAGTATCGATTGAAAAACTCAACCTCTTTCATATGAACCTCAGTGATAAGCACCCTGCTTTGTGTTTTTAATTTCTTTATGACAAAGTCTGGGTTATTCGCATCAAGGTAGACATCCCCGGATCCTCCGCTGCCAATCTTTTTACCTAATTTAACTTCAGGGTTAAATTCGGGGCGTAAAGCTCGTGATTGGAATGGCCCGCCTCCCAGCAACTTGCCCGGTTTAATAAATTGAGGGCCTTGCTTTAGGACCAGCCCCACGTCTTGACCGGTTGACAAGTCCACTTCCCAATATGCTCCGCTCCCTCCCTGTCTGACCCAAGCCTCACGCACGCCCTCCAAGACAGTGTGGTCTTTGAGTTCAACTCGTTGCACGCTAATCTGTGTTCCATGTCCGTTTTCTATTGACTGCCATGCCAGTTCACCCGTTTCTTCATGTACATTAACGCCCACCCTAGGCTCTTTTATCACGTTGGTTTGATGCGCAATGGCTTCTTCCATTTCAGCCGACAGTGTGGGCGATAGAAGAGAGTCAGCACCCCGAGGGAGATTTTCCACCATCGTTACCCCACGCTCCATTCCTCTAAGCAAATTAACCTCCATCACCATGGCTGTCATACCTGCCGCCATATTCTCCTTTTCATTACGGTAGCGCGGCCCCTCAACTCTGGCGATAGTACACATTGGGTTAGGCAGTGGTAGCTTACACACCCAGTGACTCTCCAATTTTGTCCAAGCATGCCCCCAGAAACGTGTATTCTCTGATTCCGGCTGATAGGCCTGCGCAAAGTCGTCTATTTTATGTTGTAGCACCGTGCCCTGTGGCCGCTGACCATTGTCAATCAACGCCTCAATCGCCTTCGCTCGGATTGCCGGATGAGCTTTGATTTGTGCGTAATACGCCGTTTTTTTTGCATCTAACGTATCAAAAACATTAATCGGCCTGCCATTGTTGCCGAGCATCGACATATTGGCCACAAAGCGATTACTGGCATTCCGACGTCGTTTAAATTCGCCCAAAGGTGAGTCGAATTCTTTCTGTGGCAAGCCAAACTGAGGATCCTGACGGTAGGTGTATCGTCTGGGAATGTCGATGTTCCTGACGCCTTTTTCTTTCAAAATGGCTTTTATCGCCTGATCTTCATTAAATACCGCCGGGGGATGGCGATAAGCCAAGCGCGTATCAAGATAATCGAGTTGCCGCACTATTTTTTCGCGTTCGGTTTTATAGAGTCGGTGCTGGGCGAGCGGGTAGAGTGAAGGCTGATGGCGCTCTATACTTTGCCTCACCGCGTTGAGGTCCAACACAAACCGCTCTTCTTCCACATCAATGGCTGCATCGCCCGTAATATATCCAGCTAATTGTTTTAGTCGATTAATGGTACTTTGTGCGGCCTCAGGGAGACTAGGTACATCCATTGACTCGGCAATACGGCTGAAAGCACTGGCCATTTGTTTGATAGTCAGCGCTTCGGCCCCATTAGATTGACTGAAATGGGACAAGAAGATCACCGTCGGGCTGTACCCCACATCCCCTGTTTGTTGTAATTGTTTTTCTTCTTCAAACAATAAGTTATAGAGCTGCTCAGTATCTTTGCCATCCAATTCATCGAGGGCCTTGCCCTGTAACCGGTAATATAGGTTGAATGTCGCTTTGAGTGAAAATGCCAAGCTACCGACCGGATACTGGAGATCAAGAAATTGCGTGAAATCCTGCTGACTACAAACATCAAACCCAACCACACTGCATCCGGCTAGAATCATCTCCGCGAGTTGTTCGGTGAGATAACTCCCTTGGGCATTTTTAGGTGCAAATCCATTGGCCAGATAAGCCTCATCCGATTGCACTACCGCAGGAATAGCTGTCATTCCCTCATGGAGCACCCTTAATGCTTTCATCGCACGGAAAACCGGCTGTTCCGGGTCATCCAGCTGCGCTATCCCCCAATGAGATAATTCTGTCGCGGAAATATCCGCTATGTCGCCGTAGCGATGCCTATAATGGGAATAGTTATAAAGTATTGCTGCCTGAACTCGGATGACGCTATGTTCAGGACGATAAATGGCGGCAGATAATTCGGCTAATGTCGCGGGCTTCGCTTGATGTAACCACCAAGCCAGCTTCAACGCTGCGAAAGGGGTCAGTTTTTCTTCTGTTGATAGCATCAGCCCTTTTTGAGATAACGCAAAAAGCACATCCCGCGCCAGACTGATAATTCGGGCTTTTTCATAGCCTTGAGCGGGGGTTAATTCAGGCCTTAGGTGTAATAGTCCATCAAGCCCCTGCACATGCTCGATACCTTCTACATCATAAAGTTGCAGGTAAAGATCCACAATTCGGCCCACGCGCGCATCACTGATATCAGGAAATTGCTGTACCCACCGTCTTTGATCCCATGTTCTGGCACTGTCGATTAACTGCATGGCCTGACGAAACGCCGGTTCTGAAGCCGAACGGACATTGGGCAACTCTTCAGCCAGCTTATCCAGCAGCCAATGATCCTTTGCCGTCACCTTTATGGGGAGCCGCTGATTTTTTCGGATATTAATCTGTGGACTGGAGATAGAGGGGGGGGTTAAGGGACGATGTGAATAGTCTTCTTCAGCAAACAGTGCCGATCCTGGCAGCATCGCCATCCATAAACAAAGTTGGGGCTTTTTCAACATCAATCAAATCCTTTAATTGATTAGCTGAACAATAAAGAGCTTGTAGACACGGCTCTTCGGCATCTCGTCCAAGATACCGCTGCCGGTTGTATTCCCCGTCTCGTAGAGTCTTATTTATCTTTTACATCCCTCGCCAAGAAAAAAGGTGCGCCGAGGCGCACCAATCATCCAGCCATATTCGGCAGTGCCGGGATTTACCCCTTGCCTTTTACACTACCAATAAAGGTTTTTCGGGCTGAAGTTGAGCCCAAATGTTCCGCTTCGTTCAACAATTTCAGCGCCTTATCGACATCACCGGATTTCACCGCATCTTTAATCGCTTGGTTGAAGTAGTTTTCCGTCTCACTCAGCATTGGCTCAGTCGCTTTTGCTGGTGCAGGTGCCGCTACCGCAGCAGGTTGCGCGGCACTACCCACAACAACAGGTGCCGGTTGCGGTGTTGACTGAATTAAGCCAATCATCACGTTGCCCATGCCCTGCTCGGCAGTGACTTTAATTTTCAAGTTACCCGTCGGGGTATGTTTCGCTATTGGGTCCGGGATATTTGGCACAGCATTACCTACGCCCATGGCATAAGCCTTGGCCGGGTCCAACAGTGTGGTGGTTTTTGCCAAATCTTCACGTGTGGTATAAACCAGCAGATAAATTTGTTTTTGGCCCAATGCTGGGGTCAATTTCATCACCCCTTGCAGCCGATCATTGACCATGATGCCCGCTTTTTCATAAGTGAAATAGCTAGAGGGGTAATAAGCGGCCGGGCGCATTTGTTCGTCTAGCACCAATACGCTAGGAGCAAACAGTTCGTTATCAGTCACTAAACTACTGAGCGTGATTTCCATTGAGCCACGGTCAGCAGGCAGGGCAAAGGCAGCAACTGCGCCTTCAATATTCCCTTGAGAGATTTGTGGGCTGGCTGCAGTCAGTTTAACGTCCTGCGTCGCCGGTGGGACTAATGGCTGCCACGGCAACTGCTGTAATGTGGCGGTGTTGATAGTGGGTGCGATAGACACATTCGCCGGAGAAACCGTTGATGCAGCAAGGGCGGTCAGAGGAGTAGTTACCCCCAGAGCCAATGCCAGACAGAGTGTCAGCAGATTCTTTTTCATTGTTATACCCTCATACATTGAGCGTCAGCGCTAACTGTGCACAGGCAAGGTCGGCATAGTTAACCAATTCGTCTTGTTAGTCAGCAGAATGCGGACCGCAGCCCGCACACCGATAAAACCGTTATTGAGCAAACATGACAGCCGCCCATGGGCGGCTGAAGAGTGCTGTTACCACCAAGCTTCGAATTGCGCACCGAAAGTCACTTCATTGCTCTTACCACGGCTATCTGTACCGATGGTGCCGTTCTGTGCCATACCGATGTCAGAGCCGTCTTTCACATAGCCCCACTTCTCATCCCAGTTAGCATAAGTTGCGAAGACACGAATTGCCGGACGAGACCAAATGCTATCGCCTGCCTGCCATTGTTGTGCCAATGTCAGTTTGTACTGACCATTACGGTCACCAGTACGTTGTGATTTAACATTGTCGTAGCCCGCTTCTACCAAAGTACTCATGATATTGGTCCATTTGTACATCGGACGGACGCCCACACTGTACCAAGTGGTGCCGTTGTTGTTGTCCCAGTCAGTATCCTGATACAAACCGACGTACATCAGATCCCACTTCTCAGCCAGGTTGATAGCACCGTGGTCAATAACACGCAGCATGTGACCATTGTTATCTACTTTGGTCCCTTGTGAATGGCCGCTGTTATAAGAGGTCATAGAGTCGGTGGCATACTGAACAACAAATTTGTTGAAGCCACCCATCATGCTTTGAGTATGTTCAGCCGTCAGCATCACACCATCTTTAGAAGCATTTGGCGCTAACGCGTAATCGTCCTCAGGGTTGGCGCGACCATAGTCCACACCAAACTCCAGTGTACCGCCTGGGTTCGTTTCCAAACCGGCTAAACGGATATCGTACACATCGTTGACAGTGTGATCGGCATCTTTGCGTTGATTGTCAATCCAAGCACTTGAACCGCCCGCTTCAGAGTTACGCGTTGCGGCGAGGGATAATTTACCAAAGCCCAAATCGATCATTTCGACACCCGCACCTGGGCCAGAAATGTCCCAGTAGTAGAAGTCGATCATATGAACGTCATGACGTTGGTAGAAACGTTTACCTGCCCACATGGTGGAACCTGGCAGCCATTCAACCAAATTTTTACCCTGCACGTTCGCTTCACGGAAAGCCGGTGACGTGGATTCCCAGTCATCACGTTGTGAAACGGAATACGCTACGTTGGTATCTAAGTAGAAGCTCTTATCGCCTTCTTTCCACAGCTCTTGGCCTAACTTAATTTCCGCATAAGTTTCACACTCATTACCCAGACGGTATTTACTTTGAGCACCGGTTGTTTTGAAACATTGTTGCTCGCCACCACTTCCTGTCCAGCCGATACCAGAACGTGCATACCCGTGGAAATCGACAGCCATAGCTTGAGTGGAAAGGACACCAGCGGCAACAGCCAGTGCTATCGGTAACTTGCGCAGAGTAGTCATCAGTAATCTCCTGTTATATTTGCCTATCGGCATGCGTGCTTTACATTTTCCGAAACTCGGCGTCGCGGTAACTAAACGCCCAGCTCTTGGTACAGCCGCTTACACGCCGTGCCATCTTCACGGAACAGATGGCAGCGATATGGCGGCAGACCGATGGCGAATGTTGCACCTTCTTCTACCAGCACCACGTCGTTCTGGCGGTAAACCAGGTTTTGACGTATTGCCGGGATTTGGATGTGAATTTGAGTCTCATTACCCAGTTGCTCTACCACCTGAATCTCGCCTTCCAGCGTGACTTCAGAGGCACTGCTTGGCAGCAGATGTTCCGGGCGAATACCCAAAGACAGATTTGCACCAACCTGAACCCGAGTCCCTTCCACCGGTAACCACACTAACTGGCGATTTGGCAGCTCTATCTGTACTTGGCTCGGTTCAACGGCGGTCACTTTAACCGGTAAAAAATTCATTTTTGGCGAGCCGATAAAGCCCGCGACAAAGCGGTTTGCGGGGTAGTGATACAGTTCCAGTGGCTTGCCGACTTGCGCCACATTGCCTGCATCCAACACCACAATTTTGTCGGCCAAGGTCATGGCTTCGACCTGATCGTGGGTGACGTAAATCATGGTGCGTTCCAGACGCTTATGGAGCCGCGATATCTCGATACGCATCTGTACGCGCAGTGCCGCATCTAGGTTAGAAAGCGGTTCATCGAGCAAAAACACATCTGGCTCTGCGACCAAGGTACGGCCAATTGCAACACGCTGACGTTGACCACCAGATAACGCCTTTGGTCGCCGTTCTAACAGGTGAGCCAGTTGCAGTACTTCAGCTACCTGATTCACCCGTTGGTTAATTTCCGCTTTCTTCACACCGGCCAACTTCAGACCGAAGGACATGTTCTCTGCCACGGAAAGGTGGGGATACAGTGCATATGACTGAAACACCATGCCGATCCCGCGTTCAGACGGCGGCACTTCATTCATCCGCTTACCGCCAATCAACAACTCACCTGAGGTAATATCCTCAAGGCCGGCAATCATCCGCAGTAGCGTTGACTTTCCACACCCAGATGGACCGACAAACACCACAAATTCACCATCATCGATTTCCAAATTGATATCTTTGGAAATCACAGCCTCACCAAAGGCTTTATAAACGCCCTTCAGCGTTACATTAGCCATGTGTTACTCCTTTGCTTACGCAAACAACTTTTCATATGAACCTGACTGAAGAAAAATGGCGGAAGCAAATTCCGGCATGACCCATCGATTACTCCCAGTCCCCTGATGACTCTCTTGCTGCGCGTCGTACCGCCATGCATTCGCAAGGTTGCCCCGGACGACGTCGCGGCCTGAGTATAGGGCTGCGCGTTGGTTAACGCTTCAACGCCTTAATCTGGCTGGGTAATAATTAACCGAACAACACCCTTTTATTGCTAATGCTGCTTCAATGCTGCTGATGCTGTTTCAGTGGTGCTTTTCAATGACGGTGATAGTGCGGGAGTGACACTATTAGGTAATCATCCGTAACAAAGTTTTTCATGGGGGAGGAGATAGGAGGATGAGGGAACGACCAACACAGGGAGAAGTTCCACTGTAAATACAAATACGTGATCTGGCCTGCAAATTTCGACCTGCATTATCGTGCCTGACACCACAGAATAGGCAGCAGTGTTAACTCGGTCACAATAACCTACGGGGGGGCGTAGAGAGGGGGAGGATGATGGGGTATCCCGTTGTGACTCAATATGGCAACGTAAAAATCAGTACCCACAAAATTGGATAAAAGGATTGGATTATGACTAGCAGCTTCACAAAATCCGGCATTGGTAAGACCGCACGTGTTTTGGCCCTTTCAGCGTTGACCACGCTGGTGCTCTCTTCCTCTGCTTTTGCCAAAATTGAAGAAGGCAAACTGGTTATCTGGATCAATGGTGATAAAGGCTATAACGGGCTGGCGGAAGTCGGTAAGAAATTTGAAAAAGACACCGGCATTAAAGTCACTATCGAGCATCCAGATAAACTGGAAGAAAAATTCCCGCAAGTGGCGGCAACCGGTGATGGTCCAGACATTATCTTCTGGGCGCATGACCGCTTTGGCGGCTATGCTCAATCGGGCTTATTGGCTGAAATCAGTCCATCAAAAGCTTTCCAGGAAAAACTGTTCCCGTTCACATGGGATGCTGTTCGCTTTAATGGCAAGTTGATTGGCTATCCGGTGGCGGTCGAAGCACTGTCTCTGATTTATAACAAAGACCTACTGAAAGAAGCACCGAAGACTTGGGAAGAAATTCCAGCACTGGATAAAACTCTGCGTGCCAATGGCAAAAGCGCCATCATGTGGAACCTGCAAGAACCCTACTTCACTTGGCCTGTTATCGCCGCAGATGGCGGTTATGCCTTCAAATTCGAAAACGGTGTTTATGATGTGAAAAACGTCGGCGTGAACAATGCCGGTGCGCAAGCGGGTCTACAATTTATTGTCGATCTGGTGAAAAACAAACACATCAATGCTGATACCGATTATTCCATCGCAGAAGCTGCCTTTAACAAAGGCGAAACGGCGATGACTATCAATGGTCCGTGGGCATGGAGCAATATTGATAAGAGCAAAATCAATTATGGCGTGACCCTGCTGCCAACCTTCCATGGCCATCCGTCTAAACCGTTCGTTGGGGTACTGACTGCCGGTATTAACGCCGCTAGTCCAAACAAAGAACTGGCGACCGAGTTTTTGGAAAACTACCTGCTGACCGATCAAGGTCTGGCTGAAGTGAATAAAGACAAGCCTCTGGGCGCAGTTGCACTGAAATCTTACCAAGAGCAACTGGCAAAAGATCCACGTATTGCGGCAACCATGGAAAACGCCACCAATGGTGAAATCATGCCAAATATTCCACAAATGGCCGCCTTCTGGTACGCAACCCGCAGTGCGGTGCTGAATGCCATCAGTGGTCGTCAAACTGTGGAAGCCGCGCTGAACGACGCAGCAGCACGTATCGTCAAATAATAGATTTACCTGCTAAGGGGCGCGGTTCGCCGTGCCCTGACCAATTTATAGCCATGCAGCAATCATTCTCAAAGCACGAAACGTATACAAAAGGGACCATTATGCAGTTATCCCACACCGAATTCCAAAGTCGTAAAAAGAAGATTGCCTGGTGGCAAAGTGATGCACTTAAATGGCTGATTATCGGCGCATTAAGTCTATTCACCTGCTATTTGATCATGTTGATGTATGCTCAGGGTGAATATCTTTTTGCCATCGTGACGCTGATTCTGGTGAGTCTGGGGCTGTATGTTTTTGCCAATCGCCGTGCTTATGCCTGGCGCTATGTGTATCCCGGTGTTGCAGGGATGGGGCTGTTTGTTCTGTTCCCCTTGATTTGCACCATCGCAATTGCTTTTACCAACTACAGCAGTACCAACCAATTAACCTTTGAACGCGCCCAATCCGTCTTACTGGACAGACAATTCCAGACCGGTAAAACTTTTTCCTTTGGTCTGTACCCCAGTGATGATCAATGGCGCTTACAGCTCACCGCACCGGAGGCTAATACTCTACTGATTTCAGAGCCTTTCAGCCTCAATGATGTGGCGGGACAAAAGATAAATGTCGTGCCGACTAACACGGAACAGACCGGTGAGCGAGCCTCACTGCGTATCATTACCCAAAATCGTCAGGCACTGAGCGGTCTGGTCGCCATCCTGCCCAATGGTGGTGAGTTGCGCATGAGTTCACTGCGCCAATTCGCCGAAACCAGCCCTCTTTATAAACTGGGCGACGATGGCAATGAATTAATTAATAAGCAAACTGGCGTCATTTATCGGCCAAACCTTGATGTTGGTTTTTATCAGGCTGTTAATGCTAATGGCCAGTGGGAAAATGAGAAACTCAGCCCCGGCTTTACTATTACTATCGGCTGGAAAAACTTCCTGCGCGTACTGCAAGACGAGGGTATCCAGAAACCGTTTGTCTCCATCTTTATTTGGACCATCATCTTCTCCGTCATGAGCGTCATTCTGACGGTGGCTGTTGGTATGGTATTGGCCTGCGTGGTGCAATGGGATGCACTGAAAGGTAAAGCTATCTATCGGGTACTGCTGATTCTGCCTTATGCCGTGCCATCGTTTATCTCGATATTGATTTTCAAAGGATTATTTAACCAAAGTTTTGGCGAAATCAACTTGATGCTCAATCAGCTATTTGGCATCAAACCTGAGTGGTTCAGTGATCCTCTTACCGCCAAAAGCATGATTTTGATTGTGAATACGTGGCTCGGCTACCCCTACATGATGATTTTGTGCATGGGGCTACTGAAAGCCATTCCAGATGATTTATATGAAGCATCAGCGATGGATGGCGCAGGACCATTCCAGAACTTTTTCCGTATTACGTTCCCACTACTGATTAAGCCACTGACGCCGTTAATGATTGCCAGTTTTGCTTTTAACTTTAATAACTTCGTATTGATTCAGTTATTGACCCGAGGCGGCCCGGATATGATTGGCACCAGCACCCCTGCGGGATATACCGATTTACTGGTCAACTACACCTACCGTGTCGCCTTTGAAGGGGGCGGTGGGCAAGACTTTGGCTTGGCAGCAGCCATTGCCACACTGATTTTCATTCTGGTAGGCGCACTCGCGATACTGAATTTGAAAGCCAGCAAAATGAATTTTGATTAAGGAGGAGATGCAGATGGCCATGGTTCAACCTAAATCCCAGCGTTTGCGTCTATTGGGCACTCATTTTTTGATGTTGTGTTTTATCGCGCTGATTATGTTCCCGCTGCTAATGGTCATTACCATTTCGCTGCGGCCCGGTAACTTCGCCACCGGTAGCCTTATTCCAGATCAAATATCCTGGGAGCATTGGAGGCTGGCACTGGGCATGAGTGTGACGCATGCCGATGGCTCAGTAACACCGCCGCCATTCCCGGTGATGTTGTGGTTATGGAACTCAATTAAAATCGCGGTGATCACTGCCATTGGTATTGTTTCGCTGTCCACAACGTGTGCTTACGCCTTTGCCCGCATGCGTTTTCGTGGCAAAAATACTTTGCTGAAAGGGATGCTGATTTTCCAGATGTTCCCTGCGGTGCTATCACTGGTGGCACTCTACGCGTTGTTCGACCGTCTTGGACAATATATGCCGTTTATTGGCTTAAACACCCATGGCGGGGTGATTTTTGCCTACATGGGCGGAATTGCGCTGCACGTCTGGACCATCAAAGGCTATTTCGAAACCATTGATAACTCACTGGAAGAAGCCGCCGCCTTGGACGGAGCCACCCCATGGCAAGCGTTCAGATTGGTGTTGTTGCCGCTGTCGGTGCCTATTTTAGCCGTCGTATTTATTCTGTCGTTTATTGCTGCCATCACCGAAGTGCCAGTCGCCTCATTGTTATTGCGCGATGTGGAAAGCTACACCCTCGCCGTCGGTATGCAACAGTATCTGAACCCGCAAAACTACCTGTGGGGTGATTTTGCCGCAGCAGCCGTGCTGTCTGCGATCCCTATCACCACGGTCTTCTTGCTGGCACAACGCTGGTTGGTGGGAGGTTTAACGGCCGGTGGTGTGAAAGGCTAACGATTTCTCGTTCGTTTATGTCGTTGATATTGATTATGCCGCTGCTCTACTTGCTGTATTTTCCCTCTGGTACTGTGTCTTTAGGGCGGCCTTAATGGCCGCCATTTTTCTTTCTAAACTACCGCATTATTCGCGTTTTAACCTTTCGGTATTGGCTAAGTACAAAGTCACCACCAGCAACAAGATAGATGCGGAATAGATCAAGGTATCAATTGGATTTTCATGATCTACAATAATCAGTCGGATAATCGCGGTGATCCCGATATAGATAAAATAGCGTAACGGGAAGTGATAACCTGACTCAAAGTACTTAACAATCAAGGCAATAAATTCGAAATACAGAAAATAAATCACAATGCCTTCAATCAGCATGTAGGAAGACGTTTCCTGATTATTCACGAATAACACCTGCCCCAAATGGATGGTTTCTTTTACCAGAAAGACCACCAAGATAGCCGCTAATATAATCAATCCCACATTCAATAAACGCTGCAGATTTTTAGCGACCCACTGAGAACGTGAATTTTTGGCCATAAATACCCCATAAAAAGTAGGTGAAACAGCCCGAGACTAGCACAGCAATGCTGCGGTCGAACCCAAAAAAAGCCCCTTACTAAAAGTAAGAGGCTAATAAGCACGGATCAAGGAGCTTAAGCGCGTAAGCTTAGCGCCAGTTCTTGAAACGGTTAATCAACGCATTGGTTGAACTGTCATGGCTGGTCACGGCTTTGTCATCCGCCAACTCTGGCAAGATACGGTTAGCCAGCTGTTTACCCAGCTCAACACCCCATTGGTCGAAGGTGTAGATATTCAGGATAATCCCTTGCGTGAAGATTTTGTGCTCATACAGCGCAATCAAGGCACCTAGGCTGAACGGGGTAATTTCGCGCAGCAAGATGGAGTTGGTTGGGCGATTACCTTCGAATACTTTAAACGGCGCAACGTGAGCCACTTGCTCAGGGGTTTTACCCGCCGCGGCAAATTCAGCTTCCACTTCTGCCAGTGACTTACCAAAGGCCAGCGCTTCAGTTTGAGCGAAAAAGTTCGACAACAGTTTCGCGTGGTGATCGCTCAACGGGTTATGACTAATTGCAGGAGCAATAAAGTCACAAGGAACCAATTTTGTCCCCTGATGAATCAACTGATAGAACGCATGCTGCCCGTTGGTGCCAGGCTCACCCCAAATGATCGGGCCAGTTTGGTAATCAACAGGATTACCGTTGCGATCAACATATTTACCGTTGGACTCCATGTTGCCCTGCTGGAAGTAAGCGGGGAAACGGTGCATATATTGGTCATAAGGCAGGATAGCTTCGGTTTCGGCACCAAAGAAGTTGTTGTACCAAATACCAATCAATGCCAATAGGATAGGCAGGTTCTGCTCCGCCGGAGTATTAGCAAAGTGTTTATCCATGGCATGCGCGCCACTGAGCAACTGCTCGAAATGCTCAAAGCCAACAGACAGTGCGATAGACAAACCAATAGCTGACCACAGGGAGTAGCGGCCACCGACCCAATCCCAGAACTCAAACATATTGTCGGTATCAATACCAAACTCGCCCACCGCTTTCGCATTGGTCGACAGCGCCGCAAAGTGTTTAGCCACATGAGCGGGATCTTGTGCCGTCGCCAAGAACCAATCACGCGCACTGTGGGCGTTGGTCATGGTTTCTTGGGTCGTAAAGGTTTTTGAGGCGACCAGAACCAGCGTGGTCTCTGGATTCAATGATTTCAACGCTTCAGCAATATGGGTGCCGTCAACGTTAGAAACAAAATGCATATTCAGATGGTTTTTATAAGGACGCAGTGCTTCGGTCACCATGTAAGGGCCGAGGTCTGAACCGCCGATACCGATATTCACAACATCTGTAATCGCTTTGCCGGTATAGCCTTTCCAGTCACCGCTGATTACGCGGTCGCAGAACTGTTTCATTTTGGCCAGTACCGCATTCACTTCTGGCATCACATCTTTGCCATCGACCACAATTGGCGTGTTACTGCGGTTACGTAAAGCAATATGTAACACTGCGCGGTCTTCGGTACGGTTGATTTTTTCACCGGAGAACATGGATTTGATCGCGCCTGCCAGGAAGGTTTCTTTGGCTAGAGCTTGCAGTTTTTCCATGGTTTCGCTGGTGATGCGGTTTTTAGAAAAATCCACCAGCATTTGATCATCAAAAGTCGCGGAGAACTTGTCAAAACGCTGATCGTCCTTGGCAAACAGACTGCTGATGGTGACGTCTTTCATCTGTTCAAAGTGTTGCTGTAACGCTTTCCAGGCAGCGGTTTGACTAGGATTAATATTTTTCATAGCGGCGCTCTTCTAGGCTTAAGGATTAATGAAACGAATACATTGATTGTATCCTGTTACCCTGTGATTGAGATCTCTTTTCTTGCGATAGGTGATATCTCTCGAAACAACCTTTGATCTGCTTCCTGTTTTCCTTCCTTTCCTTTATTTGCGGCCCTTCCAATGGGGAAAATGCCAGAATGTCAGCCGATATCCAGTTAAATTAGTTATATGAAGTGACAATTTATTAAATATGAAAATACCTCATGGTCATATCGTTGACAGAAAGCCGATAACCCGTTATTCCTAAAGGCCTACTTGCGCACCCGGTGCGTAAGCCAGAAGAGGTGCGTCGCCCAGGTAAAGTGTCGGAGGAGCCGTGATCCGCAGAAGACATTCGAGGGGGAGCGACGCCGAGACACGCTGATTTCGGCCATCAACGTGTCGACTGCAGGGGCTGAATCCCCTGGGTTGTCACCAGTGCCGTTCTTTTAGGGCGGTCAACAAGGTGGAGCGCTTCTGGGTGTAACGTAGTGTTGTTTCTACGCCTGCCCCCTGACTTACCGCTCTTCCCTTGTGCCAAGGCTAATACCGATGACCACCCAAAGATGGCATCCCTGACACGAGGTTTTTTACATGATTCAAGTAGCATCCCAGCAGAGCCGCAACGCGCCTTCCCCGACTGTCGTCGCCAAATTTGGCGGCACTAGCGTGGCAGACTTTGAAGCCATGAGTCGCAGCGCTGATGTGGTTTTATCGAACCCGGACGTTCGTTTGGTCATTCTGTCAGCTTCAGCTGGCATTACCAATCTGTTGGTCGCCCTAGCCGAGGGTTGCGAATTAGAAATACGCAACCAGCACTTAGATGCCATTCGCCGCATCCAATACAATATTCTCGCTAAATTGTCCGATCCGGTGGTTATCCGCGAAGAAATTGATCGCATGCTGGAGAACATTGCCATGTTGTCTGAAGCCGCCAGTTTGGCGACTTCCGCAGCCCTGACGGATGAATTGGTCAGCCACGGCGAATTGATGTCAACCTTGCTATTTGTCGAACTGCTGCGTCAGCGCCAAGTGGCGGTGGAATGGTTTGATGTCCGTAAAATTATGCGCACTAATGACCGTTTTGGCCGAGCCGAGCCAGATACCCTCGCCTTATCTGAACTGGCCCAAACTCAGTTAGCACCGCGCATCCAGCATGCCATTGTGATAACACAAGGTTTTATCGGCAGTGAAAGCAAAGGCCGCACGACAACTTTGGGCCGTGGTGGCAGTGATTACACCGCAGCCCTACTGGGTGAAGCTCTTAATGTCAGCCGCATTGATATCTGGACAGATGTTCCGGGTATTTACACCACGGACCCACGGGTCGTTCCGGGTGCAAAACGTATTGATAAAATAGCCTTTGAAGAAGCGGCTGAAATGGCAACCTTTGGTGCTAAGGTACTGCATCCCGCCACCTTATTACCGGCGGTGCGCAGTGATATTCCAGTGTTTGTCGGCTCAAGTAAAGATCCCGCCGCCGGTGGCACATTGGTGTGCAATGAAACCGAAAATCCACCGCTTTTCCGCGCATTGGCATTACGCCGCAAACAAACACTGGTCACTCTGCATAGCCTGAATATGTTGCATGCCCGCGGATTCCTGGCCGAGGTGTTTAACATCTTGGCACGCCACAATATTTCCGTTGATTTGATCACCACCTCAGAAGTGAGTGTGGCACTGACCCTAGATACCACCGGTTCCACATCAACCGGTGATAGCTTGTTGACGACTTCGCTACTGACAGAGCTTTCTTCGCTGTGCCGAGTGGAAGTGGAAGAGAATCTGGCCTTGGTGGCGATTATCGGTAATAACTTATCTCAAGCCTGTGGCGTCGGCAAAGAGGTGTTCGGTGTGCTCGACCCATTCAATATTCGTATGATTTGTTACGGGGCCAGCAGCCATAACCTGTGTTTCCTGATCCCTGGTGATGACGCAGAGAAAGTGGTGCAAACCCTGCACCACAATTTATTTGAGTAATACCGTCTGAAACACAACAAAACCTGCAAAATAATTTACTAACAAGCCGGGCGTTATCGTCCGGTTTTTCATATATCTGGCACTGACGATTAAGGATTCTCGCCTCATGTTAGTCAAAATCACCCGCCTGTTCCCCGTATGGGCACTGCTGCTCTCTGTTGCGGCATACTTTCGCCCAGCAACCTTTACCGGTATCAGCCCCTATGTTGCTCCGCTATTGATGCTGATTATGTTTGCCATGGGCGTCACCTTAAGACTCGATGACTTCAAACGGGTGCTCTCTCGCCCCGCCCCCGTGGCTGCGGCAACGTTCCTGCATTATCTGATTATGCCGCTCACCGCATGGATTCTGGCTATGCTATTCCGCATGCCACCGGATTTATCTGCGGGCATGGTGCTGGTTGGCAGTGTTGCTAGCGGGACAGCATCCAACGTCATGATTTATTTAGCAAAAGGAGATGTGGCGTTGTCGGTCACTATCTCAGCGGTGTCTACGCTAGTCGGTGTATTTGCCACCCCACTACTGACCCGATTATATGTTGATGCCACTATCAGTGTGGATGTGGTGGGAATGCTAAAAAGTATTCTGCAAATCGTGGTTATTCCAATCACCGCAGGGTTGATTATTCATCATACTTTCACCAAAACGGTGAAACGCATTGAACCTTACCTACCCGCCATGTCGATGATCTGTATTTTAGCCATCATCAGTGCCGTGGTAGCAGGCAGCCAAAGTCATATTGCCTCTGTCGGTTTTGTGGTGATCATTGCCGTGATTCTGCATAACGGTATCGGTTTGTTGAGTGGTTATTGGGGTGGAAAGCTATTTGGTTTTGATGAGTCAACCTGCCGCACATTAGCCATTGAAGTCGGGATGCAAAACTCTGGGCTGGCGGCCACCTTGGGTAAAATTTACTTCTCGCCATTAGCAGCACTGCCGGGCGCCCTATTCTCTGTGTGGCATAACCTCTCGGGTTCACTGCTGGCTGGTTACTGGTCAGGTAAGCCGGTGAAAAAAGAGCACGAATAATTCAGACTATCTGCCCTGCCCGGCTTATCCGGGCATTTCCTTCCCCATAATGCCTCCCCTCTATTAAATTAAATAACATCCACTATTAGCCTGAATACTTTTTAATTAACGCTGAATAAAGATTAAAAATTTATTATATCGCCCCTATTTCTGAATATTCCTTAATTCCTGATATTCCCTGCCGTTTTTACTCTTCAGGGACGGTAATAGTGCTGCCCGAATTTGGTTCAAGGAGGCGAGATTTGGCCCGTGCATTTCTCAATCAAACATTATGATCCCAAAACGCACTGCATTATGGTTTTTATTAAGTACTGGCGCTCATGCCAGCTCAACACCAGGAATGGATATCCCTTCTCCGATTAATGAATCTCGTCAAAATTTACAGAATAGCAGTAATGAAATTAATCATTTTATAGAAGAGCGCCGCCCCTCCCCCTTGAGACCCCGTGAATTACAGCCAGAAACCAAGAGTCACGCACCTGAACTCAAAAACACTTCGCAGTGTCTGCCTATTAGTGGGGTTTATGTTCAGGGTATCACCTTATTAAGCATTAAAGAATTAGATGGCCTGAGCACGATTCCTGAGCAATGTATTCGCAGTGATGATGTTAATTTACTTGCGCGCGAATTAACGCAGATTTATTTATCCAAAGGTTATATCACAGCACGGATTCAGTTTATTCCACCTGATGCCGATGGTGAGCTCGGTCTAGATGTCACTGAAGGGTTTATCGAAAAAATTGAAAGTGAGGACCCTCAATTAAACGCCGAAAGTATCTTTCCTAATTTAACAGGGAAACCACTCAATATTACCCAACTTGACCAAGGACTAGATCAAGCTAATCGCTTACCCTCAAATCACATTACTGTGGATATTCTACCCGGCACCCAGCCCGGCGGTTCAATTCTTAAACTCAGTAATATCCGTTCGAAACCTTGGCACCTAACAACCTCTCTGGATAACTTCGGTAATAAAAGCACGGGAAAATGGTTAAGTCGCAATACCTTTTCTTTCGATAATCCCTTTGGATTATCAGATTCTATGAGCATTAATATTTCCAGCACCATCGACAACGCGAAGAAAAACTATAGCCGCGCCTATTCACTCTTTTATTCTGTGCCCTATGGTGCATTAACTTTTAGTGGTTTTGGTAGCTATTCTGAATATCTTTATCCAGTAAAATTACAATTTAATCACATCGAACTTCGTGGGAAAACACAGCAACATGGTTTGCGCACTGATTATATTGTCTATCGTGATCAAAACCAAATTAATGGTGTAAGCGCACAACTGACCTACAAACAGGCAGAAAATTATCTTAATGACCAAAAAATTGCGGTCAGTAGCCCCACACTCACTGTATTTGAATTAGGGGTTAATCACCTACATCTTCTGCAAAATGGCTTATTCAATGTGAATTTTAGCATTGAACAAGGGCTACCGTGGCTAGGTGCTGATCAAGGCTATTCCGCTCGCCACCAAGACAGCCAATTTACTAAAGCCAAAACAGCCATTACCGCTAAACACTATTTCAGATTATTGGATGATGCTTATTTGTTGAGTCATCAATTCTACGGTCAATATAGTCGCGACCGCCTACCCGGTACTGAATGGCTCAGTATTACGGATAACAACGCCATTCGCGGTTTTAGCCGCAATACATTATCGGCAGATAATGGCTGGTATCTACAAAACACCGTATCGCGCAACGTCACTCTTGGCAATACCACGATAACGCCACGACTCGGGGCTGATGTTGGCCGCATTCAGCAAGCCTCGCAAAATTGGAGCAGCGCCATGGGGTTCAGCGCCGGAATGAATATCAGCTATGGCGACGCCAAACTGGATATTGAAGCCAGTCGTGGTCACCTGTTATCAGGAAAGTCCGAGATTAAGGATCCCATTAATATTCTGGCGCGCTTCTCCTATTCCTTTTAGTTCACTCCTTCCAGTGAGCACCCATTTTTATCAACACCAAGAAATATGACAAATAGATGGAGAAGTAAAAATGAAGCAAAATAAGTTCAAGCTCTCCCCAGCAGGAAAGCTGGTGGCAGCCGTAGCCATTATTTCAGTCTCAATCGCTACCTGTTATGCCACCGGCATCGTCAGTGCTGGCGATAGCGCTCACAAACCCGATGTACATTCAGTTAATGGTACGTCAGTCATTGACATCGTCCCCCCTTCAGCCTCAGGTCTATCACATAACCAATATGAGAGCTTCAACGTCGGAAATTCGGGGGCCGTGCTGAATAATGCGACAAGTGCAGGCCACTCTCAACTTGCGGGTCAATTAAGTGCCAACCAGAATTTAAATGGTCAAGCTGCCAATATTATTCTGAATGAAGTGATTAGCCGTAACCCGTCATTACTTTTGGGTAAACAAGAAGTTTTTGGCATGGCCGCTGATTATATTCTGGCGAACCCTAATGGTATTACCTGCAATAGCTGTGGTTTTATTAATACTAACCGAACATCTTTAGTGGTAGGGAATCCGTTGGTCGACCAGGGAATTTTACAAGGCTTCGATACCAGAAATAACACCAACCTATTAGAAATAGGTAAAGGCTATACTATCGTTGGTGGGCCTCTGGACTTGATTGCTCCAAGAATTAATATATTAGGAGTGGTTGACTCAAGAGAAGATATCAATATCTTACTAGGGCAGAATGAAATCAGTGCCGATGGTAAAATATTAAAGTCAGCCAGTTACATTGGGTCAGCATATGACAGTAAAATATTTGGCGGTATGTCGGCGAATAGGATTCGGATCATTAATACCGCTGAAGGTAATGGCGTCAATATGTCTAGCCACCATGAAGGACGGAAATCAATAGAGATTTCAACACCAGGAAAATTGAATCTTGACGTTGATTCCGACTCTAGCCTTAATTATAACCCAACACCAGCCAACTTAACGGGTCACGATATAAAAATTAGCGCCGGTGATATTTTGACTTCCGGTGATATTATTGAAACTTCGTCTGGTGGTTCAACAAAACAGACACTGGAACGCACCAAAATAAAAGGGGCGAATATTTCTCTCCTTGCCAAGAAGAAAAATAACCTTGATGCTGCCATCATTGATGGCAAAAACATTATTATGCAGGGTAGCAATATTCATCTGGGTACAGAAAAACTCACGGATACAAATAGCAGTTACTCAGAAGATGGGGGGGAAGGATTTTTAGGAATAGGAAAATGGAATAAATCATCCTCTAATCGAGAGCAGAAACAAAAAAACATTGGCACAGTAATAAATGCAGAAAATAATATCTCCATTCAATCAACCAAAGGGGATATAAAACTATCAGGCTCTTCTATTAAGGCAGGAAATAACCTTTCTGTTAAGGCAAAAAATGACTTAAAACTGGAGGGGATCATTGATCAGGAATCGACACATAATAAAGGCCATGATTATGCACACACAATTAAGGATAAAAAGTGGGATAACAAAACCACCACACAAACACTGAATAAAACAACTCTTGAAGCGGGTGGAAATTTAGGGTTAACCGCAGAAGGCAAAATGGCCGCCAGTGGAGTTAAAGCCTCCGCCAAAGGTGATTTATTCATTAATGCTAATGAAGTCAAAATTGATGTAGGAAAAACAAAAAATCAGACAACCACCAACGGTAAGAATGAACAAAATCTAGGGTTAGGCGGTATCGATCACAATAGAAATGATAAGAATGCAGAAACCAGTCATCGTTCTGAAATTACGGCTGGTGGGACGATTTTTGTCAGTGGTCATAACGGCGTTTCTATTACCGGCAGTAAAGTTAAAGGTGCCAGCGACGGTTATGTCCAATCCGACCATGGCGGTATTAAAATTGATAATGCCATCAGCACCACAACCACCAAAATTGATGAACGTACCGGTGTTGCTTTTAATATTACTGGCAGCTCACACAAAGCCAATAATCGTGATGAGAAGGTGACTGGCAGTGAGTTGGTGTCTGACGCCAATCTTAAGATAATCAGTAAAGATAATGTTGATGTGATTGGCAGTCTGGTCAAAAGTGCCGGGGAACTCGGAATTGAAACGCTGGGTGACATTAATGTTAAGGCAGCGGTAGAACAACAGAAGATAGACGAGCAAAAAACCCAATTAACTATTGGCGGTTTCACCAGTGATAATGGTGAAGATCAGTATAAAGCTGGGCTGAAGCTGGAGCACACCAGTGAAAGTGAAAAAATCGATAGTATTAAAAACCACAGTGCAACCCTTGAGGGGGGGTCGATCAAACTTGATGCCCAAAAAGACATCACGTTCACCGGCTCTCACCTTACGACAACCCAAGGAGACGCTGATATTAAAGGTGAAAATATCTCCTTTGTTGCCGCCAACGACACCACATCCAGCCTAAAAGAGAAAGAAACCGTGGGTGTTGATGTTCATTACACCGGGGGGATGGATAAAGCGGGTAGCGGGGCCAATGTCAGTTATGAAGACACTCAAACAAACAGTGATAAATCCACTGCGGTGGTTTCAAACTCCCAAATTGCAGGCAGTCTGAACATGACCGCATCCAAGGATATGACAAACCAAGGAAGCAATCATAACGTCAATGGCTCCTATCAGGTCAATGCTGAGAGTGTGCATAATCTGGCTGCCGAGAACAGCGAGAAAACCGTCACTAAAACCACCACCGTTGATGTCGGTATTGGTGCCAACATTGATTACAGTGAGGTTAGCCGTCCGATAAAAGAGATCGTCGAAAAGGCCAAAGACCTTGATATGGGCGGCATGCTTGATGCCGTCGATAGTATCGGTACACCTAATGTGGGAATAGACCTTCATGTCCAAGGAGGGACGAAAGAAACCAGCAGCGCCCATACTCAATCTACCGTAACCTCAATTAATGCCGGCGATATTACCCTCAATGCAAATGGTGCCGTCAACGATAAAGGGACTGACTATCAAGCAGATAAGGGAGCCATTACATTGAATGCCACCAGCCATATATCCGAGGCGGCAGTAGATAGTACTGACCAGCGAACACAAGAAACATCTGGTGGCGCTGATATTCGAATTTATACTTCGACAGGCAAAGATATTAACGTTGATGGTAAAGGCAACGGCGGCTCGACGGATAAGCACACAACTGCAGACGTCGCGCAGGTTGGTAACATGAATGCAGCGAATGGCATCAATATTAATGTAAAAGAAGACGCTATTTATCAAGGCACAAATATCAATGCAGGTGATGGAAAAATCACGGTCAATGCGGGGGGTAACATTCACTTTGATCAGGCTACCCATCATGTTAGTGAAAAACATAACAATGTGGATGCCAATGCCAAATTAAATTTCGGCACCAACGCCAACAGTAAAGCGTTTGGGGGCGGATTAGGCGGCGGGCATAGCAAGGGCGAGACGAACTCCTCACTTGCCCAAGTCAGCACCCTTGACGGCCAAAAAGGTATTGAGCTAAACGCAGGGAAAGATTTAACCCTCACCGGTACAGCCTTTGGTAGCGAAGAGAAACCTACGGGCGATATTCTGCTCATCGCTGACGGTAAAGTGAATATGCAAGCGGCGAAATCTGAAGGGTCAACACAAGATATGACCTGGTCAGCCAGCGCCAATGCCGGCATCAGTAAAAACAAAGATAAAAGTGGTAATGGGGTCAACGCAGATATCGAGATAAAGGTCGCTAAAACTGATGAATCTGCTGTCACTCATCAGGGCGGCGCGATCAACAGTCATGGGCACGTTATCGTTCAAGCCGGCAGCCACGATAACGACGCTATCCACATGCAAAATTCCACTATTAATAGTCAGAAAACGACACTGACAGCGAATAACGGCGGTATTTTATTGGAATCCGCTCAGGACAAAGAGCATAAGAATAATTGGGGTTTTGAAGTCGCCGCGAATGGCAACTCAGATACTAAGTTTAATAAAGATGACAAAGGGGTTCTTGATAAGCAAAGCAGTGAAAAAACTCACGATGTGGGAGCTGAGCTTGATGTGACGGTGAATAAATTGAATTCCGTCACACAACAAAATACTCATATCAACAGCGACAACATGACTCTAAACACAGCCAAAGATATGGTGCTAGCAGGCGCTAAACTGGAGGCTGATAATATCAATGGCAATATTGGCGGCAATCTGAAAGTCCAAAGCCGAGTAGATGAGTTACATAGCGTTGATATTGCTACCCACTTTGGCGCTAGCCACAGTAACGAAAAACAAGACAGTCTGATTAATCAGGTGGCCGATGCCAGCCCACTGCGTTCAGACAAGATCAAGAAAAAGCTCGATAGCAACTCCAACAAGCTATTCGATAAAATCAAAAAACAGTATGACCAAATATCCAGCAGATTGACCACCAAAGAAGAGGATAATGTCAAAGTCCTTAGTTACACCAAAGACGGTAAAAAAATGACGCTGGATGAAGCAAAAGACGAGAAAGACGAGAAGGAAACCAAGGATAAATGGTGGCAGAAAGGCGCGAAATTTGTAGGCAGTAAGGTCAAAAATAAAGTGCAAACTGACTCAGTGAAAGGCGGCAATGGGAATGCCAAGGTCGAAGTTGACGTCGTCAATAATCGCGCCGTCGAAGAGCAATCAGGCATTATTGGCAAGCAAAGCGTTACCCTGAATGTGAAGGGGAAAACTGAACTGACGGGCGGGAAGATTGCTAATCAGGGAGGGAAAGTCGAGTTACACACCAACGGCCTTGAACTTCAGGATATTAGCGGAAAACACACCGAAGGAGGGGCTAGAGTGAGTGGCGCATCATCCGTCATCAAGACCTTGGGCAATGGCGCCCGTGATCTCATGGAAGGCGACACTCCGCTGATAGGTGCCCATGGCGGCTCAGAGCAGAAAAACGCAGTGGCGGGAATTGCCCACGGCCAGTCCCGATAGTCAGTTAAAAGTCATTGATGTTGCAGAGAGCAGCGCCTGCTCCCTGCAACATTAAGAACGAAGGGAGAATTAATCCGCATCGTAGCCCAGATTGGGCGCTAACCAGCGCTCAACCTCAGCGACTGGCATCCCTTTGCGAGCGGCATAATCCTCAACTTGATCACGTTGAATCTGCGCCACTGCAAAATATTTGCTCTCTGGATGACTAAAATACCAGCCCGACACTGATGCACCCGGCCACATGGCGTAGGACTCGGTTAGCTTCATCCCTGTGTGAGTTTCCACATCCAGTAACTGCCAGATTTGGCCTTTTTCTGTGTGTTCTGGGCACGCCGGATACCCCGGAGCTGGTCGAATTCCTTGATAGTTCTCGCGCACCAGCTCTTCGTTACTCAGATTTTCATTCGGCGCAAAGCCCCAATACACCTTGCGCACCCGCTCATGCAGATATTCAGCAAAGGCTTCAGCCAGACGATCGGACAGCGCCTTAATCATGATTTTATTGTAATCATCATGCTGGGCATCGTAGGCATCAGCCAGCGCATCCTCCTCCAGCCCGCCAGTAACCGCAAAAGCACCATAATAATCTGCTTTCCCGCTAGATTTAGGCGCTACATAATCTGCCAGACAATAGTTCGGAAAATCAGTTTTTTCAGTTTGCTGACGTAGATGATGGCTGACCGCCAGCACCTCGTCTCGCCGCTCATCACGATAAATTTCGATATCATCCCCGACACTGTTTGCCGGGAACAAACCGACCACCCCTTTCGGATGTAATAACCCCTCAGTCGACAGCTTATCCAGCATGTCATTGGCATCAGCAAACAGGCGCTTGGCCTCTTCGCCAACCACTTCATCTTCCAGAATCCGTGGATATTTTCCCGCCAATGACCACGTCATAAAGAAGGGAGTCCAGTCGATGTAGTTGCGCAGTGTTTCAATGCTGGCCTCTACCGCTTGCACTCCCAGTTTATGCGCCACTGGCGGCGTATAATTTTCCCAGTCAATGACTGTTTGGTTTTCCCGAGCGGTTTGCAAGCTGACTGGCGGAGTGCGTGGTTTCTTGCGAGCATGTTGGATACGAACGGTTTCATATTCTTTACGCGTTTTGGCTATAAACTCATCGCGCTGTGTATCCGATAACAGAGCTGAAACTACCCCCACACTACGCGATGCATTCGAGACATAAGTGGTAGAGCCACTGTAGTTTTGCTCGATCTTTACCGCAGTATGGGCTTTGGATGTTGTAGCACCGCCAATCAGCAACGGCAAAGTAAAGCCCTGCCGTTCCATCTCTTTGGCGACATTAACCATTTCATCCAGCGACGGAGTAATCAGGCCAGATAAACCGATAATATCCACCTTTTCTTCCCGCGCAGTGCGCAGGATTTTTTCGGTTGGCACCATCACGCCCAAGTCGATGATTTCGTAGTTATTGCACTGCAATACCACACCCACAATATTTTTGCCGATATCGTGCACATCACCTTTAACCGTCGCCAGCAGGATCTTACCCGCAGTGCTACCTTTCTGTTTGCTGGCCTCAATATAAGGTTCGAGATAGGCGACTGCCTGTTTCATTACCCGTGCGGATTTCACCACCTGCGGCAGAAACATTTTCCCTTCGCCAAATAGGTCGCCAACCACATTCATCCCCGCCATCAGCGGCCCTTCGATAACCTCAATAGGCCGGTCAGCTTCCTGACGGGCTTCTTCCGTATCCAGTTCGATGAACTCGGTAATCCCTTTAACCAGCGAATACTCCAGCCGCTTCACCACTGGCCAACCACGCCATTCAGCTTGCTGAACCGCGACCTCATCACTCTTGCTGCCTCGGTATTTTTCAGCCAGCTCCAACAAGCGCTCAGTGCTATCATCACGACGGTTAAGAATGACATCTTCCACCGCTTCACGAAGCTCATCCGACAGATCGTCATAGATAGCCAATTGCCCGGCGTTGACAATACCCATGTCCATTCCATTACGAATCGCGTAATAGAGGAACACTGCGTGAATAGCTTCACGCACCGGATCATTGCCACGGAAAGAGAAAGAGACGTTAGAGACACCGCCAGAAATCATGGCGTAAGGCAGTTCAGCTTTGATATCAGCACAGGCTTCAATAAAGTCGACTGCATAGTTGTTATGCTCTTCGATCCCAGTGGCGACGGCAAAAATATTCGGGTCGAAAATAATATCTTCTGGTGGGAAGCCGACAGTTTCCGTCAGAATTTTATACGCACGACGGCAAATTTCGATTTTACGCGCGCGGGTATCAGCCTGCCCTTGCTCATCAAAGGCCATCACCACCATGGCTGCACCATAACGACGAACCAGTTTGGCATGATGAATGAAGGCGTCGACGCCCTCTTTCATCGAAATGGAGTTCACAATGCCTTTGCCCTGAATGCATTTAAGGCCCTTCTCGATGACATCCCACTTTGAGGAGTCAATCATAATTGGCACGCGGGCGATATCCGGTTCACCGGCAATCAGGTTGAGGAAGCGCACCATGGCAGCCTCGGCGTCGAGCATGCCCTCATCCATATTGATATCGATGATCTGCGCGCCACTCTCAACCTGTTGGCGAGCCACATCCAACGCTTCACCGTATTTCTCTTCTTTTATCAGCCGTTTGAAACGGGCTGAACCCGTCACGTTCGTGCGCTCACCGACGTTCACAAACAGCGTGTTGGCATCAATTGTCAATGGCTCCAGCCCCGCCAAACGGCAAGCCA
Organism: Yersinia vastinensis; assembly: GCF_902726565.1. Classification (GTDB taxonomy): domain Bacteria; phylum Pseudomonadota; class Gammaproteobacteria; order Enterobacterales; family Enterobacteriaceae; genus Yersinia; species Yersinia vastinensis. The sequence continues at coordinate 8,998 of NZ_CACVAF010000001.1, read as the reverse complement.
CCGGAATATCCGGCAGTGGGCGAGGTGCCACGCCAGCAACGGCTTTGACCATCGCAGCGATATGCCGTGGTGTCGTGCCGCAGCACCCACCGACAATATTCAAAAATCCCGCTCGCGCCCACTCACCAATCTGCTCGGCCATCTCTTTGGCGTCCAGATCATATTCACCGAAGGCATTCGGTAAACCGGCATTCGGGTGTGCACTGACATAATATTCAGAGATACGTGATAACTCAGCGACATATTGACGCAACTCATCTGGTCCCAAAGCACAGTTCAGACCAAAAGAGAGCGGTTTAACATGACGTAGCGAGTTATAAAAAGCTTCTGTCGTTTGACCAGACAGCGTGCGGCCCGAAGCATCAGTAATGGTGCCGGAAATCATCACCGGCAGTAGCACGCCCATGGCTTCGAATTCAGATTCAACAGCGAATGTCGCCGCTTTGGCATTGAGGGTATCGAAGACCGTTTCAATCATAATCAGATCAACACCGCCCTCAATCAACGCGCGGGTTGATTCCCGGTAAGCCTCAACCAATTGATCAAAACTGACGTTACGAAATGCAGGATCGTTTACTTTCGGCGAGATAGAGGCAGTACGGTTGGTCGGGCCAAGCACCCCGGCAACATAACGTGGTTTCTCCGGCGTGCGGGCGGTCCATTCATCAGCACAGAGACGAGCCAGACGAGCGGCTTCATAGTTAATTTCCGCTGACAACGACTCCATCTGATAGTCCGCCATGGCAATGGTGGTGGAGTTGAATGTGTTGGTTTCGAGAATATCAGCACCCGCCTCGAGGTAGGCATTGTGAATGGCGGTAATGACCTCCGGCTTGGAAAGCACCAGCAAGTCATTGTTGCCTTTCAGATCACTGGGCCAATCGGCAAAGCGAGCGCCCCGGTAATCAGCCTCTTCCAATCGATAGCTCTGAATCATGGTGCCCATACCACCATCCAACACTAAGATCCGTTGTGCTAGCTGCTGGTGTAATTCCTTAATTTTATTATTTGTTACTGTATCCACCACTGTCGCCTCTTCGCCCTATTGCCTTGCCATCGCCCGACGTATTTTTTGTATTTTATTAGTATCAGATATGCTGAAAAATAATCCATTCACAAATCAGTCTGTCATCCTAGCACAAGTTACCGACGTAATGAGTCCGCTCCCAGTTGAGACTTTTTCAGGTAGAGATGTTGACTCATCGGATGAGCATTTTTTACCGTTTGCATGCATAATTGAAAAACGAAAATGAATTCCATAAAAATAACTGAGAGGCTGATTTATGGCGTTACCTATTCCGATTAAACGGGGAAAGAAACCCAAGGCAGCCGCACAATCAACACCTGCGGCAACCGGTCAGGTTCAATCATTAACTCGCGGACTTAAATTACTGGAATATATTTCCGAAGCTCAAGGCAGTGTTGCTCTGACTGATTTAGCGCAACAGGCGGGTTTACCAAACTCTACCACTCATCGCCTGTTGACCACGATGCAACAGCAAGGTTTTGTTCGCCAAGTGGGGGATTTAGGTCTTTGGACGATGGGCGCTCACGCCTTTATTGTTGGCAGCAGCTTTTTGCAAAGCCGCAATCTGCTGGCTATGGTTCACCCGATGTTACGTCGCTTAATGGATGAATCTGGCGAAACGGTCAATTTGGCCGTACTTGACCACAGTGATTATCAAGCCATTATTATTGACCAGGTACAATGTACTGCACTGATGCGTATGTCTGCACCGATTGGCGGCAAGTTGCCGATGCATGCTTCTGGCGCGGGTAAAGCCTTCCTCTCTACTTTGTCAGACGAACAGTTAGTGCAACTTTTACATAAAAAGGGGCTGCATGCTTATACCCAGCACACCCGCACTAACCCCGCCAGCTTGAAAGAGAATCTGGCGTTGATCCGCAAGCAAGGCTACTCCTTCGACGATGAAGAACATGCCCTCGGTCTGCGTTGTATTGCCGCGTGTTTATTCGATGAGCATCACGAAGCCTTTGCAGCGATCTCCATCTCCGGCCCGGTTTCGCGTATTACCGACGATCGTGTCACTGAACTGGGTGCGCTAGTTATTCATGCAGCGAAAGAAATTACGCAATCTTATGGTGGTGGCAATCGTAATTAGTTGAGTCATAGGGGTTCAAGGGGCAGCGGATTTTGAGATGCTTGAGCACAGCCTAAGCCCAAAATCCGCCTGCGCAGTCGCCATCAACCAATCACCCTCTGAGAGAAACGCTGCTTACGCCGATAGGCGAAAACATCCTCCACATGCCCGTTCCGGATACGCTGCTGCAAACCCCGCCAATAACTGGCATGGAAAAGATCACTGTGCATCTCTTCAAAAAAATGTCGGACCTTTCGGTCGCTGCATAAGAAATGCCGGAACTCTTCCGGAAAGACATCATTAGGGGAAACGCTATACCACGGCTCGCTGGCCATCTCATCTTCCGGATAGCGCGGAGGGGGGATGTCGCGGAAATTTACCTCAGTCATATAACAAATCTCGTCGTAATCGTAGAACACCACACGCCCATGCCGGGTCACGCCGAAATTCTTAAATAACATGTCACCTGGGAAAATATTGGCCGCGGCTAATTGCTTAATGGCATTGCCGTACTCCTCAATGGCATCTTTCAGTTGCTGATCATCTGCCTGCTCCATGTAGAGGTTTAGTGGTGTCATCCTCCGTTCTATATACAGGTGCTTAATGATGATTTGATCACCTAAATCTTCCAATTTTTCAGGTACTTCCTGTTGTAACTCCATCAACAGTTCAGGGCTAATACGGTGCTTATCAATGACAAAATTCTCATATTCTTGAGTATCCGCCATCCGACCGACGCGGTCGTGCTCTTTAACTAATTGATAGCATTCTAAAACCCGCGCCTGACTAACCTCTTTTTGCGGTGCAAATTGGTCCTTAATCACCTTAAAAACACGATCAAATGACGGCAAAGTAAACACCAGCATCACCATGCCTTTGACGCCCGGCGCAATAATAAATTGTTCGCTAGATTGATGAACAAAGGTTAGGTATTCACGATAGCTTTCCGTTTTACCGTGTTTCTGGCAACCAATTGCCATATACAACTCAGCGGTCGATTTACCCGGTAAAATCTCCCGCAACCACTCGACCATCGCCGCTGGCAGGGGGGCATAAACCATAAAATAAGAGCGGGCAAAGCCGAATACGATGCTGGCCTCGGCCTTGCTGGTAAGGCAGGTATCAATAAATAGCGCATCGGATTCATTATGATGAATAGGCAATAAGAATGGATAGACTTCCTCCGCCAACCGCAGCTTCCCTACTAGCCAAGCCGCTTTGTTGCGATAAAACAGCTCATTTGCAATTTGAAACTGTGCATCCGCGAGTTGGCTGTCGGTAAAGTTTTGCCGCAGTGCCGCCACAATATAATCAATGTCGCGCGGAAGATTTTCCCAAGGTAAGCGCAGCGGTAAATCATTGAGCACCACCTGCAACATGCCACTCAGATTCCCTTTAGGGGAAAAATCACGTGCTAAGGGGCGTGGGATTTCGCGAAAACGCCGCTCAGGCTGAGAACTAAAGACAAACAATTTATCGGGTGTTAAATCACGATGTTTAAACAGCCGACAATAAACCGAGTTAAAAAAGCTTTCGGCGATTTCAAAGCGCGGATAATCCGGTAACAATCCGGTATAAATTTCTTTCACTCGCGCTAAGAACGCCACATCAAAGCAACGCTGATCTGTGATGTGCTGGAGTTGCTCAACCACCAAACCGACATGGTGATCATAGAGATGAATACGCTTTTTCATCGCCTGCTGAACAGCTTGCCAGTCCGCCTGTTCAAAGCGATGTTGAGCACCAGCAGTGACCTCTAGAAAGCGGCCATATTGCGCATCGAATCCCTGCAAAATTGTCTGAGCGATTAATTGTTCCAGCTTTCCCACCATGCTGCCCCCCAACCATACGGAACAGAGCCTGCATAAGCAGGCTCTTGATAACTTGATATTTTTACTCAGTCAGCAGACTAAAACTGCTGTTCTTCCGTCGAGCCAGTCAACGCGGTGACAGATGACTCACCGCCCTGAATGATATTGGTCACTTTATCAAAGTAGCCAGTTCCCACTTCTTGCTGATGGGAGGCAAAAGTGTAGCCGCGCTCAACAGAGGCAAACTCTGGTTGCTGTACTTTCTCAACATAGTGCTTCATGCCCTCGCCCTGTGCATAAGCATGGGCTAGATCGAACATGTTGAACCACATGCTATGGATGCCAGCCAGTGTAATAAACTGATATTTGTAGCCCATCTTTGACAGCTCATCCTGGAAACTGGCGATTTGCGCATCGCTGAGATTTTTTTTCCAGTTGAACGATGGCGAACAGTTGTAGGCCAATAATTTCCCGGGGAATTTTTCGTGAATCGCATCAGCGAAACGCTTGGCCAAAGTCAGGTCTGGCGTAGAGGTTTCGCACCACACCAAATCCGCATAAGGGGCATAAGCCAGACCTCGGCTGATGGCTTGCTCAATGCCGGCATGAGTGCGGAAAAAACCTTCCGCAGTGCGCTCGCCAGTGATGAATTCGCTATCATAAGGGTCACAATCGGAGGTCAGCAAATCAGCAGCATCTGCATCAGTACGGGCAATCAGCAACGTTGGTACTCCCAGAACGTCAGCAGCTAAACGAGCGGCAACCAGCTTTTGAATCGCTTCTTGGGTTGGAACCAATACTTTACCGCCCATGTGACCGCATTTCTTCACGGCGGCCAACTGGTCTTCAAAGTGCACACCAGCAGCCCCTGCCTCGATCATGGCCTTCATCAATTCAAACGCATTTAACACCCCACCAAAACCGGCTTCAGCATCCGCTACAATTGGCAGGAAATAGTCGGTGTAGCCTTTGCTACCCGGCTCAATATTATTTGACCACTGAATCTGATCTGCACGACGGAAACTGTTATTAATGCGTTTAACCACCGCAGGAACGGAGTCGACCGGGTACAGAGACTGATCCGGGTACATGCTTGACGCCGTATTGGCATCTGCCGCTACCTGCCAGCCCGACAGATAGATAGCCTCAACTCCGGCTTTCGCCTGCTGCAATGCCTGCCCCCCCGTTAAAGCCCCCAGACAGTTGATATAGCCTTTACGCGATTCGCCGTGCAGCAACTCCCATAATCTTTTAGCCCCGTGCTGCGCCAATGTGCATTCCGGATTAACAGAACCGCGTAATTTGATCACTTCTTCTGCACTATAGGGACGAGTAATCCCCTCCCAACGCGGTGATTTCCATTCTTGTTCTAACTGCTGAATTTGTTGAGTACGAGAGGTCGTCATGGCGATATTCCTTGTTATTCAATTTTGTAGGGTTTAATAGGGTGTCGACTCAGGCCAGTAATGCGTAGCCTGGTAACGTCAGGAAGTCGATAAGCTCGTCTTGTGTTGTAATACGCTCCATCAAGCGAGCCGCTTCTTCAAACCGCCCACCATCAAAGCGCTCTGCGCCAAGTTCAAGCTTCACTACCTGCATTTCTTCACTCAACATGCTGCGGAACAGTTCTTTCGTCACCGTCTGACCATTGCTCAGGCTTTTCTGGTGATGTATCCATTGCCAAATCGAAGTACGGGAAATCTCTGCCGTCGCGGCATCTTCCATCAAGCCGTAAATCGGTACACAACCATTACCTGATATCCAAGCCTCAATGTATTGCACGGCAACCCGGATATTGGCTCGCATTCCTTCTTCGGTACGCTCGCCGGTGCAAGGTTCCAGTAACTCAGCGGCAGTAATAGGTTTGTCCTGCTCACGAGTCACTTCTAATTGATTAGGTCGGTCGCCCAAAACCTTGTTAAAGACCGCCATCACGGTATCCGCCAAACCTGGGTGAGCAACCCATGTGCCATCATGACCATTGCTGGCTTCTAACTCTTTGTCAGCACGAACTTTGTCGAGTACTTGTGCATTTTGGACTGGGTCTTTATTGGGAATAAATGCAGCCATGCCACCCATCGCCAAAGCGCCGCGCTTGTGACAGGTTTTGATCAGTAAGCGAGAATAGGCACTCAGGAATGGCTTCGTCATGGTGACTGACTGGCGATCGGGTAGGACACGATCCCCATGGTTTTTCAATGTCTTGATATAGCTGAAGATATAGTCCCAACGGCCACAATTCAGACCAACAATATGATGGCGCAGGTGGTACAGAATTTCGTCCATCTGGAATACTGCAGGCAAGGTTTCGATTAACACAGTGGCTTTAATGGTGCCTTGTGGCAAATCGAAACGCTGCTCGGTAAAACTGAACACGTCACTCCACCAAGCGGCCTCCTGATAAGACTGCATTTTTGGTAAATAGAAATAGGGGCCGCTGCCATTGGCAAGTAATTGCTTATAGTTATGATAGAAATACAAAGCGAAATCGAACAAGCCGCCGGGGATCGCCTCTCCCTGCCATTTCACGTGTTTTTCTGGTAAATGCAGACCACGAACCCGCGCTATCAATACCGCTGGATTCGGTTTCAACTGATAAATTTTACCGGACTCATTGGTATATGAAATCGTGCCTTTGACCGCGTCATGCAGATTAATCTGGCCATCAATCACTTTATCCCAGCTAGGTGCCAGTGAATCCTCAAAATCTGCCATGAAGACTTTTACATTGGCATTGAGCGCGTTAATGACCATTTTGCGCTCAACAGGCCCAGTAATCTCGACTCGACGATCGCGTAAATCTGCCGGAATCCCCTGAATTCTCCAATCGCCTTCACGAATGGAATTGGTTTCCGAAATAAAATTAGGCAATGCACCTTGATCAATAGCCTGCTGCCAGGATGCACGCGCAGCAAGGAGTTCGCCACGCGACTCTGCAAATTTCGCCACTAATTCTGTGAGGAATTCGACAGCTTCATCTGGCAAAACCTGTCGCTCTGCAGCAGTAAAATGCTGGGTGAAAACTAACTCCGTGCCGACTAACTGTTGTGTCATTGTCCTTCCCCTTCCCAATCTCACGACTTTCACATCAACGCTAATGTAGCGTCACTCTTGGATTCGTATCGGGTACTGCATTCCAACCGGAAATTGAAGGTCAGATTTTACGGTCACTTTTCACCCCGACAGGACTAAGAATAATCAATTAATTATTAAAATCAAAAACGATTTCCATTTTTAGTTAAAATAATTTTTTAATCTTTATTTATCATATTGTTAACATTGATGGGTGATTTTGATAGATAGGAATCGGCTTCCATTATCTTTATTTTTTCAAGGTAACCTATTGTTTAATAAAGAGATCAGACCAGTTCAATTGACAAATAATGGGGTATCTAAGAGGAAAAAATAGATAGGCGGCCTCGATTCAGCCGCCTTTATTAACATTTGAAGGGAGAAAAATCAGTCGAGCGTTGGGTTCATGTGGCGCAAATCAAATGGCGTGATTTGGTAAACATAATAGTTCAACCAGTTGGCAAACAGCAGATGCCCATGGCTTCGCCAGGATGCTTTTGGTGGTAAAGAAGCATCATCATTTGGAAAGTAATTAAGAGGAACTTGTGGATTAAGACCGGCCGCCAGATCACGCTGATATTCTCCCGCCAGAGTGTCGACATCATATTCAGGGTGGCCTGTCACAAAGGCTACACGCTTATCTTTACTGGCAAACAGGTAGGCTCCCGCTTCTTCAGATGAAACCAAAATATCCAAATCGGTGTATTGCTCAAGCACCTCGATAGGGAAATCTGCATAACGAGAGTGGGGGGCCAAGAATGTTTCATCAAAGCCACGCGTCAATAGCGCCAGAGGCTTTTCTGTTTGGTGCTGATAAATACCAGAGAGTTTGGTCTCGCGCGTCATTTTGGGGATGCCATACAAGATATTTAAGGCTGCCTGTACCGCCCAGCATACAAATAAGGTTGAAGTGACGTGATCTTTGGCCCACGCGATAATACGTTCAATCTGTGGCCAATAGGCAACGTCACAGAAATCAACCAAGCCCAGCGGGGCTCCTGTCACAATCAATCCATCAAAATTTTGCTCTTGAATATCTTCAAAGTCGCAATAGAAGTTGTTCAGATGCTCAGCTGGCGTATTTTTTGACTCGCGGCTATCAATCCGTAGCAGTTGGATATCAATCTGCAATGGTGAATTAGAGAGTAAACGTAGGAATTGATTTTCCGTCTCAATTTTTTTAGGCATTAGATTCAAAACCAACACCTTCAGGGGCCGAATTTCCTGAGTTTTCGCACGTGATGAGGTCATAACAAAAACATTCTCATTACGTAAGAAACTCACTGCTGGTAACTCATCAGGAACCCGAATCGGCATGCCTATATCCTCAATATATCCATTTATACGTTTAGACTTCTAGATGCCCGAAGATAGCGGTTTTTTGGTAAAAAGTCGAGCGATCTGCAACAACCTGAAAATGTTTCATTGTTGAAATTTTGGCATATACCGTATAGAAAGTAGTCGCTATTGATTTTTATACAGTAAAAATACAAAAACCCTCTGTGAAGACACAGAGGGTTTGTCAGAGATTCAATCTCATTTTACTGAATCGTTGAAAAGCAAAAACCCCACGCTTTTGGCATGGGGTCTTTACTTGATTTGATACCTGGCAGTGTCCTACTCTCGCATGAGGAGACCCCACACTACCATCGGCGCTACGGCGTTTCACTTCTGAGTTCGGCATGGGGTCAGGTGGGACCACCGCGCTATTGCCGCCAGGTAAATTCTTTTCTACAACTACCGAACTTTAACCCATGTAACTGGTGCTGATACCCAGAGTCGAACTGGGGACCTCACCCTTACCAAGGGTGCGCTCTACCAACTGAGCCATATCAGCCACGCTAAATTTGATGCCTGGCAGTGTCCTACTCTCGCATGGGGAGACCCCACACTACCATCGGCGCTACGGCGTTTCACTTCTGAGTTCGGCATGGGATCAGGTGGGACCACCGCGCTATGGCCGCCAGGCAAATTCTGTTTTAATCAACCCGCTACACAATCACTCTCATGCAG